>NZ_CP036175.1:0-2400000 GCF_003261575.2 Klebsiella huaxiensis
GTGTCACTTTCGCTTTGGCAGCAGTGTCTTGCCCGATTGCAGGATGAGTTACCAGCCACAGAATTCAGTATGTGGATACGCCCTTTGCAGGCGGAATTGAGCGATAACACGCTGGCACTGTATGCGCCAAACCGTTTTGTGCTCGATTGGGTAAGGGATAAATACCTCAATAATATCAATGGCCTCCTCAATGAATTTTGCGGTGTTGATGCCCCACAGCTGCGTTTTGAAGTTGGCACTAAGCCTGCGGTTCAGCCGCACAGAAGCACAGTAAGCGTTGCGGCCACCGCGCCTGCGGCTCAGGTTCAGACGGCGCGCGTTGCGCCGACAATTGTGCGTCCGGGCTGGGACAACGTTCCCGCACCCGCAGAGCCGACTTATCGCTCCAACGTTAACATTAAGCATACGTTTGATAACTTCGTTGAAGGTAAATCTAACCAGCTGGCTCGCGCGGCGGCGCGCCAGGTTGCTGATAACCCTGGTGGAGCCTACAACCCGCTGTTCCTTTATGGCGGCACCGGTCTGGGTAAAACCCACCTTTTACATGCGGTCGGTAACGGCATCGTGGCGCGTAAACCCAATGCAAAAGTGGTTTACATGCACTCCGAGCGTTTTGTGCAGGACATGGTAAAAGCTCTGCAAAACAACGCCATTGAAGAGTTTAAACGCTACTACCGTTCCGTTGATGCCCTGCTGATCGATGATATTCAGTTCTTTGCGAATAAAGAGCGCTCGCAGGAGGAGTTTTTCCACACCTTCAATGCCCTGCTGGAAGGCAATCAGCAGATCATTCTGACGTCGGATCGCTATCCGAAAGAGATCAACGGGGTTGAGGATCGTCTGAAATCACGCTTCGGTTGGGGCCTGACGGTAGCGATCGAACCGCCAGAGCTGGAAACTCGCGTGGCGATCCTGATGAAAAAAGCCGATGAAAACGATATTCGCCTGCCGGGTGAAGTGGCGTTCTTTATCGCTAAGCGCCTGCGTTCCAACGTACGTGAGCTGGAAGGCGCACTGAACCGCGTTATCGCCAATGCCAACTTTACTGGCCGAGCGATCACTATCGATTTCGTGCGCGAAGCGCTGCGCGATCTGTTGGCGCTACAGGAAAAACTGGTCACCATCGACAACATTCAGAAGACGGTGGCGGAGTATTACAAGATTAAGGTTGCGGACCTGCTGTCTAAACGCCGCTCCCGTTCGGTGGCGCGCCCTCGTCAAATGGCGATGGCGCTGGCAAAAGAGCTGACCAACCACAGTCTGCCGGAAATCGGCGATGCGTTTGGCGGTCGTGACCATACCACCGTCCTGCACGCCTGCCGTAAAATTGAGCAGCTGCGTGAAGAAAGCCACGACATCAAAGAAGATTTTTCCAATTTAATCAGAATATTATCCTCGTGACGCTATGAAATTTACCGTAGAACGTGAACATTTATTAAAACCGCTGCAACAGGTGAGCGGTCCGTTAGGTGGTCGTCCGACGCTGCCGATTCTCGGCAACCTGCTCCTTCAGGTTTCCGATGGCGCGCTGTCGCTGACCGGTACCGATCTGGAAATGGAAATGGTCGCGCGCGTGGCGCTGATTCAACCGCACGAAGCGGGAGCAACGACCGTTCCAGCGCGTAAATTTTTTGATATCTGCCGCGGCCTACCTGAAGGTGCGGAGATCGTGGTACAGCTGGAAGGCGACCGCATGCTGGTACGCTCCGGGCGCAGCCGCTTCTCGCTGTCGACCCTGCCCGCCGCTGATTTCCCGAACCTCGATGACTGGCAGAGTGAAGTCGAATTCACCCTGCCGCAGGCGACGATGAAGCGCCTGATCGAAGCCACTCAGTTTTCGATGGCTCACCAGGATGTTCGCTACTACTTAAACGGTATGCTGTTTGAAACCGAAGGTTGCGAACTGCGTACAGTAGCGACCGACGGCCACCGCCTGGCGGTTTGCTCTATGCCGCTGGAAGAATCGTTGCCGAACCATTCGGTGATCGTGCCGCGTAAAGGGGTGATTGAGCTGATGCGTATGCTCGACGGCGGCGAGACGCCGCTGCGCGTGCAGATCGGCAGCAACAACATCCGAGCCCACGTGGGTGACTTTATCTTCACATCGAAGCTTGTTGATGGACGTTTCCCTGATTATCGTCGCGTATTGCCGAAAAATCCGGATAAACACCTGGATGCCGGCTGCGATATTCTCAAGCAGGCATTTGCCCGCGCAGCGATTCTCTCGAACGAGAAATTCCGCGGCGTGCGCCTGTACGTCAGTGAAAATCAGCTGAAAATCACCGCTAATAACCCGGAGCAGGAAGAAGCAGAAGAAATTCTGGATGTCACCTATGCCGGGACAGAGATGGAAATCGGCTTTAACGTTAGCTACGTGCTGGATGTGCTTAATGCGCTGAAGTGCGAGAACGTGCGTATTTTGCTGACCGATTCCGTATCGAGCGTGCAGATTGAGGATGCGGCCTCGCAAAGCGCAGCTTACGTTGTTATGCCAATGAGACTGTAGTGGAAAATATCGGGCTATCTTACTTGCCATTTTCAACCTGGGCTGTGCTCGCCCCTGTCACGTACTTCGTGTACGCTCCAGGGTCTGCGCGCAGTCCGCGTTGAAACTGGCTGCGCCGATAACGCCCTGGCCCAAAGAACGCTGATATGTCACTGACGCGCTTGCTCATCAAAGACTTCCGCAATATTGAAAATGCGGATCTCGCTTTATCCCCCGGCTTTAACTTCCTGGTTGGCGCTAACGGCAGCGGTAAAACCAGCGTGCTGGAAGCTATCTATACGCTCGGCCACGGTCGGGCGTTTCGTAGTTTGCAGATTGGCCGTGTGATTCGTCACGAGCAAGAGTCGTTTGTTCTGCACGGCCGCCTGCAGGGTGAAGAACGTGAAGTTTCCATCGGCCTGACCAAAGATAAACAGGGCGACAGTAAGGTCCGTATCGACGGTACCGACGGCCATAAAGTGGCAGAACTGGCGCACCTGATGCCGATGCAGCTGATTACGCCCGAGGGCTTTACTTTACTCAACGGCGGCCCCAAATACAGAAGAGCATTCCTTGACTGGGGATGCTTCCACAACGAAGCTGGATTCTTTACCGCCTGGAGCAACCTGAAGCGTCTGGTGAAGCAGCGTAACGCCGCGCTGCGTCAGGTCAGTCGCTATGCCCAACTGCGGCCCTGGGACCTGGAATTGATTCCGCTGGCGGAACAAATCAGCCGTTGGCGCGCCGAATATAGCGCCGCTATTGTCGAAGACATGGCGGATACCTGTCGGCAGTTTTTACCGGAGTTTGCCCTCACCTTTTCTTTCCAGCGCGGTTGGGAGAAAGAAACGGATTATGCCGAGGTGCTGGAGAGAAATTTCGAGCGTGATCGCATGTTAACCTACACCGCCCATGGCCCGCACAAGGCGGATTTCCGCATTCGTGCCGACGGTGCGCCGGTGGAAGATACATTGTCACGCGGGCAGCTTAAGCTGCTGATGTGCGCCCTAAGACTGGCGCAAGGTGAGTTTCTGACCCGCGAGAGCGGTCGGCGCTGCCTGTACCTGATAGATGATTTTGCCTCGGAACTCGACGACGCGCGGCGTGGGCTGCTTGCCAGCCGTTTAAAAGCCACGCAGTCGCAGGTTTTCGTCAGCGCCATTAGCGCTGAACACGTTATAGACATGTCGGACGAAAATTCGAAGATGTTTACCGTGGAAAAGGGTAAAATAGCGGATTAACCTAAGATTAAATGAGCGAGAAACGTTGATGTCGAATTCTTATGACTCCTCCAGTATCAAAGTCCTGAAAGGGCTGGATGCGGTGCGTAAGCGCCCGGGTATGTATATCGGCGACACGGATGACGGCACCGGTCTGCACCACATGGTATTCGAGGTTGTGGATAACGCTATCGACGAAGCGCTCGCAGGTTACTGTAAAGATATCGTTGTCACCATCCACAGCGACAACTCCGTCTCCGTACAGGATGACGGCCGCGGTATTCCGACCGGTATTCACCCGGAAGAGGGCGTGTCGGCGGCGGAAGTGATCATGACCGTGCTGCATGCGGGCGGTAAATTCGATGATAACTCCTATAAAGTCTCTGGCGGTCTACACGGTGTTGGCGTTTCTGTCGTAAACGCCCTGTCGCAGAAGCTGGAGCTGGTTATTCAGCGCGACAATAAAATTCACCGTCAGATTTATGCCCACGGCGTGCCGCAGGCCCCGCTGGCTGTGACCGGCGAGACCGAAAAAACCGGTACTATGGTACGTTTCTGGCCGAGTTATGAAACCTTCACTAACGTTGTTGAATTTGAATATGAAATTCTGGCAAAACGTCTGCGTGAGCTGTCGTTCCTGAACTCCGGGGTGTCTATTCGCCTGCGCGATAAGCGCGACGGTAAAGAAGATCATTTCCACTACGAAGGCGGTATCAAAGCGTTCGTGGAATATCTGAACAAAAATAAAACGCCGATCCATCCGAATATTTTCTATTTCTCCACCGAAAAAGACGGTATCGGCGTTGAAGTGGCGCTGCAGTGGAACGATGGTTTCCAGGAAAACATCTACTGCTTTACCAACAACATTCCGCAGCGCGATGGCGGTACCCACCTTGCGGGCTTCCGTGCGGCGATGACTCGTACCCTGAACGCCTACATGGATAAAGAAGGCTACAGCAAAAAAGCGAAAGTCAGCGCCACCGGTGACGATGCGCGTGAAGGTCTGATTGCCGTGGTTTCCGTGAAGGTGCCGGATCCGAAATTCTCCTCACAGACTAAAGACAAGCTGGTCTCCTCTGAGGTGAAATCGGCGGTAGAACAGCAAATGAACGAACTGCTGAACGAATACCTGCTGGAAAACCCGTCTGATGCCAAAATCGTGGTTGGCAAAATTATCGATGCTGCGCGCGCGCGCGAAGCGGCACGCCGCGCGCGTGAGATGACCCGCCGTAAAGGCGCGCTGGACCTCGCTGGCCTGCCGGGCAAACTGGCGGATTGTCAGGAACGCGACCCGGCTCACTCTGAACTGTACCTGGTGGAAGGGGACTCAGCGGGCGGCTCTGCAAAACAGGGGCGTAACCGTAAGAACCAGGCGATCCTGCCGCTGAAAGGTAAAATCCTCAACGTTGAAAAAGCGCGCTTTGACAAAATGCTCGCCTCTCAGGAAGTGGCTACGCTGATTACCGCTCTGGGCTGCGGCATTGGTCGCGACGAGTACAACCCGGACAAACTGCGCTATCACAGCATTATTATCATGACCGATGCGGACGTCGACGGCTCGCACATTCGTACGCTACTGTTGACCTTCTTCTATCGTCAGATGCCGGAAATCGTTGAGCGCGGCCACGTCTACATTGCACAGCCGCCGCTGTACAAAGTGAAGAAAGGCAAGCAGGAACAGTACATTAAAGACGATGAAGCGATGGATCAGTATCAAATCTCTATCGCTCTGGATGGCGCAACCCTGCACACCAACGCCAACGCTCCGGCCTTAGCCGGTGAGCCGCTGGAAAGACTGGTTGCCGAGTACAACGCTACGCAGAAAATGATCACGCGTATGGAACGTCGTTATCCAAAAGCGCTGCTGAAAGAGCTTATCTATCAGCCGACACTGGCAGAGGCCGACTTGGGCAATGAACAGACGGTGACCCGCTGGATTAACACTCTGGTGAGCGAGCTGAATGAGAAAGAGCAGCACGGTAGCCAGTGGAAATTTGATATCCGCGAGAACGCCGAGCTGCAGCAGTTTGAGCCGATCGTTCGCGTTCGTACCCACGGTGTGGATACCGACTATCCGCTGGATCACGAGTTTGTCACTGGGCCTGAATACCACCGTATCTGCGCGCTGGGTGAGAAACTGCGCGGCCTGATTGAAGACGATGCCTTCATCGAACGCGGCGAGCGCCGCCAGCCGGTTGCCAGCTTCGAACAGGCGCTGGACTGGTTGGTGAAAGAGTCCCGCCGTGGTCTCTCTATCCAGCGTTATAAAGGTCTTGGCGAGATGAACCCGGATCAGCTGTGGGAAACCACGATGGACCCGGATAGCCGCCGTATGCTGCGCGTGACCGTGAAGGATGCGATTGCCGCTGACCAGCTGTTCACCACCCTGATGGGCGATGCCGTTGAACCGCGCCGCGCCTTTATCGAAGAGAACGCCCTGAAAGCGGCGAACATCGATATTTAACCTGCCTTAATCCCCGGTCTACCGCTGGTTGGCCGGGGCATCATGATGCTCATCTATATAGCTGAATAGGAACTCTTTAAAGCGCTGAGTGGCGGGCGTTTGCGCGCGCCACGCATGGTAATAAACGTTCATATTGCGTTGCAGCGGCGGCGTGAGTGAGCAGGTCGATAGCTTGTAACTTTTGGCGTAATGGCGGGAGAATCTTCCGGCGATCACTACCCCTTCACATTGCGCCGCCAGAGACATGGCGGTCGCCATATGTTCCACCGTCATTTTAGGTTTAATGCGTACACCAGCGGTTGCGGAGATCATAGGGACAGATTCGTTGCCAACGGCAATCAGCTCTTCGCTCTGAATCTCTTCCCAATGTACCGTTTTTTTATGCAATCGATAGTCCGGATGGCAGTACAGGACTATTTCCGTTGTAAACAGGATTTGTTTGTCGATTTCTGGTTCCAGCGGCCGCTCTGGGCCGATACCGAAATCCGCTTCCCCGAGCATAATGCTTTTTTGCAGTTGAGACATAGGCTTATCGATTAACTGTACATGAGTATGCGGGTGCTGCCGCTTAAAGGCATGGATAATTTGTGGCAAAAAGGCACAGGCGATTAATGGCGCGCCGACGACTCGAACCAGGGATTTTTTTATCTCTTTCAGGTCGCGAGCATAGTTTTCGGCTCGTTGAAACTCTTCAACAACCCGCATAGCGGCGGGTAAAAACTTTTCTCCATCAGGCGATAGTTTCACTACGCGTGAAGTTCGGTCGAAGAGAGAGACCTCCATCTGGCTTTCCATTTCGTTGATTAGACCGCTAACGGCACCTTGCGTGATGCACAGATATTTGCTGGCGGCGGTAAAACTGCGCAAATCCGCGACGGCCAGAAACGCGCGAAATTGCCTGATAGTTAAATTCATTTGCCACCTGTGTCACCCCTTCACTGAGTGGATTTTATCTCAGGCCGGATAAGGTCGCGTTGATACGACTCGCAAATACAGGGGGTCTGCCTGCGGTGCAGGCAGACAGTTGGCTTATTTTACTGTGATAGTCGGTGATTTTTTCATGGTTTCTTCGGTCAGCTCCTGGCCGATACCGGGAAGCTCCGGGACTTCGTACATGCCGTTCTTCGGTAGATAGTTGTACTTACAGGTTTGCGTATTTGGCTCCAATAGCGCATATCGGTGCAGTTCGTGGATGACGAAGTTAGGGATCGCGGTTTCCATATGCAGGGCCACCGCCGTGGAAATTGGCCCGCCGCAAACGTGGATTTGCACCGTTTTATCATAAACATGCGCCATATCGCAGATTTTCTTCACTTCGGTAATGCCGCCGCAGGTGCAGATATCGGGCTGGATCACGCTCAGGCTACCGTTTTCCAGGAAAGGACGGTATCCCCAGCGCCAGTAAATGCGTTCGCCAGCCGCCAGTGGAATATTAACTTTATCAGCCACTTGTTTCATTTGTCCGGGGTTTAACGGCATGACAGGTTCTTCGTAGTAGAAAATACCCAGTTCTTCTATCATGCGACCAAACTGAATTGCGGATGTAGTATCCGTAAAGGCGTGCATTTCGGCGATGATATCAACGTCCGGGCCGACCGCATCACGAATGGCGGCCATACGGTCGTAGCCTAGGCGCAGGATTTTGTCGGTGAGCGGCCCGTTGAGGTTTTGCTGGTTCCAGTTACCGTGGCGATCCATTGCGACGGTATCCACTTTTATCGCGTCATAGCCTTCGCTGACGGCGGTCAGCGCCGCCTGTGCATACTGCTCCGGCTCGGTCAGCATATCTTTATCGCTGCCGTCCCCCCAGCCAAACTGTAACTGGCTGGCGTAAGTTCTTATTTTATCGCGGCTTTTACCGCCGAGCATCTTATACAGCGGTACGCCCCACGCTTTACCTTTGATATCCCACAGCGCGATATCAATACCGCTCATCGCAGCGGAAAATATGCCGCCGCCGCCCTGCCCCCAGAAGGTTTTTTTGAGCATCTTTTCCCAGATAGCTTCGTTATTCATCGGGTCCATGCCGATGATAATGGCGGCTAAATCTTTTGCCATGCCGATGCCTGCGGAGGCACCGACGCCGTAGGCCAACCCTACTTCGCCAAAACCGGAAATCCCCTCATCGGTATTAATTTTTACCACCACAGGGCGCCATTTACTGGTCGCGGAAGCAAAGTCGTTAGCAACATCAATAATGTCAATGCTGGTTATTTTCATTACACTCTCCTCGCAATTAATATTTTTTAATCGTTAAGATAAAAGCAGACAATACGGCGATAGCGCTGATGAAGACCAGGCATAATAATCCGCCTGTATAGGTTCCTGTAATCGCAATAAATAAACCGATAAATACGGGGGATAATGATGAAAGGCCATTGGCGACACCGTTCATTACACCGCTGGCAGCGGAAATAGACTTTCCTGGTATCATTCCCTGTAATAACGTCCAGGCAACGGGGGTACCCATCGTACAAAAAGCCACGGCAAATGAAAGGAGTATTGCTGACATATATTTGTGCTCGGTTATTGCACCAAAGTAAATGCTAATCCCGGAAAAGAACATTAATACCATTAATATTGGTGCGCTACGTCCTATTTTATCGACGAAGATCCCCGCAGCGGCTTTGGAAAATATCGACAGGACAAAGGGAAGCGACGCCAGCCAGCCCATTTCCGCCCAACTGAAACCTCTGGCCGATTTCAGGTAAGTCGGTAGCCAGGTGATCATGCCCCAGTACAGGCATTGCAGACATAGGTACCACAGTACCAGCATCCAGTAGCAGTAATTGGTAATAACGGGCTTTACCCGCAACATAAAACTTTCGCTATTGCCTTCGCTTTCCGTTTCCTGTCCGGCTTTGATATAAGTCAGTTCCTGTTCGCTGATACTTTTATGTTGTTCTGGTTTATCAGCAACATATCGCCATAGCAGCCAAAGTGGGATTAACCCGAGAGCGGCGCATAAAAAGAAGTTGGAACGCCAGCCGTGGGTGCCTATCCACCAGGTGAAAAAGGGCATTGCAATGGCGGGAGCGACTGACTGGCCGACGATCCACGCTGCGTTTGCCCGGCCACGCTCCTGCTTCGGAAACCAGTTTTTAATAAATACGCTTTGCAGAGGATAATAAAAACCTTCTCCGATACCCAGTAATATGCGGCAAATAATAATTAATGCAAACGATGTCGCAACTCCGCCAATAATTAAGGCGACGGTCCAGATTAGGATACAAAGCATCATCGCTTTTCTCGGACCAAGGTAGTCGCCAAGTGGTGATAATACAACATTAGCGATACCATAAGCTGCCAGAAAAGCAGTCATCATCATGCCAATTTGCAGTGGCATACCTTCAATACCCATATAGGCTAAGAAGGGTTCGTTCGCTGCTAATACAGAAACGTTAACGCGGTCGAGATAGGCAATGAATATTCCAATAAATAAACAGGTAACGATTAAAAATCTTTTCCTGGTCGGGGGGGCAGTAAGGGCCATCGACATTTTGCGATCTCCTTTAATCGGATAAATTATTTTAAAAGCATAAAACTTTCGTTTATTTGTACATTTGATTGATTTATATCCAAGGTAGCAACACTCTTTCAATTAGAAAAACGGTATTTTCTGTTTGATTAATGAGATTATCTAATACATCAAAGTATAAGGAGAAGATAATCAGTCGTACGTAACATGCTTTACAGGGGAAAAGAGGATTTATTCTTCGTTCTTTGGCCCCTTTTCCCCGCTTTCTATTGCTGTTTTTTGAGCGGAATCGCGTTAGCATGAGTAAGGACTCATCTTACCCGGGGATTTCATGGCTATTAAACTGATTGCAATTGATATGGACGGCACGCTGCTGCTGCCAGACCATACCATTTCACCTGCGGTGAAAACCGCGATTGCCGCAGCACGTGAACGCGGCGTCAATGTGGTGCTGACCACTGGTCGCCCTTACGCTGGCGTGCACAGTTATCTGAAAGAACTGCATATGGAGCAGCCGGGAGATTATTGCATCACCTATAATGGTGCTCTGGTGCAGAAGGCGAGTGATGGTAGTACCGTTGCGCAAACCGCGCTGGGCTATGACGACTATCGCTATCTGGAACAGCTTTCCCGTGAAGTTGGCTCCCACTTCCATGCGCTCGATCGTAATACCCTGTACACCGCCAACCGCGACGTGAGCTATTACACAGTGCATGAATCCTACGTGGCGACGATCCCGCTGGTCTTCTGCGAAGCGGAAAATATGGATCCGAACATCCAGTTGCTGAAAGTGATGATGATCGATGAACCGGCGATTCTGGACCAGGCCATTGCCCGCATCCCGGCGGAAGTGAAAGAGAAATACACCGTGCTGAAAAGCGCGCCGTACTTCCTTGAAATTCTTGATAAACGCGTGACTAAAGGCACCGGCGTGAAATCGCTGGCCGATACGCTGGGTATCAAACCAGAAGAAGTGATGGCGATTGGCGATCAGGAAAATGACATTGCGATGATTGAATACGCTGGTGTAGGCGTCGCGATGGATAACGCCATTCCGGCAGTGAAGGAAGCGGCAAACTTTATCACCAAATCTAACCTGGAAGATGGTGTCGCGTATGCCATTGAAAAATATGTACTAAATTAAATCATCTCGCTCATGAACAACCCGCGTCGATCGCGGGTTTTTTTATGCCCTGAGTTTACCACTCAAGAAAATCCTTACACTCAGTTGTCGTTTTTGTGATCTAAATTGTAGTACAACATAATAAAATCGTACTACATTATGTTCGTGGCGATAATGAGTGCTATCACGTTAGTACTACAAAGTTGCGGTCAAATCCGCCTGTCGCGGTAAAGTAGAGAGGTACATCCAGAGCACAAGGACTCTCCATGACTCTCAATAAAACCGATCGCATCGTCATCACGCTGGGCCAGCAGATTGTCAGCGGTAAATACGTTCCCGGCTCCGCGCTGCCAGCGGAAGCGGACCTGTGTGAGGAGTTTGAAACCTCGCGCAATATCATTCGCGAAGTGTTCCGCTCATTGATGGCTAAGCGACTGATTGAAATGAAACGCTATCGCGGCGCGTTCGTCGCTCCGCGCAACCAGTGGAATTATCTCGATACCGACGTTTTGCAGTGGGTGCTGGAAAGTGATTACGACCCGCGACTGATTAGCGCGATGAGTGAGGTTCGTAACCTGGTCGAGCCGGCGATAGCCCGTTGGGCGGCAGAGCGCGCGACATCAAGCGACCTGGCGCAAATCGAAGAGGCGCTCAACGACATGATCGCCAATAACCAGGATCGGGAAGCGTTTAACGAAGCGGATATTCGCTATCACGAGGCGGTGTTGCAGTCGGTACATAACCCGGTGCTGCAACAGCTAAACGTGGCGATCAGCTCGCTACAGCGAGCGGTATTTGAAAGGACCTGGATGGGCGATGCGGCCAACATGCCGAAAACGCTCCAGGAACATAAGGCGCTGTTTGATGCCATCCGGCATCAGGACAGCGAAGCGGCAGAGCAGGCAGCGCTCACCATGATTGCCAGCTCGACACGAAGGTTAAAGGAAATCACATGACATCTCGCTACATCGCAATTGACTGGGGATCGACCAATCTGCGCGCCTGGCTTTATCAGGGCGACCAGTGCCTGGAGAGCAGGCAATCGGAAGCAGGTGTGACGCGTTTGAATGGACAATCCCCCGCGGCGGTGTTTAGCGAAATAACCGAGGGCTGGAGCGATAGCTCTACCCCGGTAGTGATGGCGGGAATGGTCGGTAGCAACGTGGGCTGGAAGGTTGCTCCCTATCTACCGGTTCCCGTTCATTTTTCCGCCATTGGCGAGCGATTAACGTCCGTCAGCGACAACGTCTGGATTATTCCCGGACTCTGCGTCACTCGTGACGATAACCACAATGTGATGCGCGGCGAAGAGACTCAACTCCTTGGCGCGCAGTCGATAGCGCCTTCTTCCGTCTATGTAATGCCCGGTACCCACTGCAAATGGGTGCAGGCTGACCGCCAACAAATCAACGATTTTCGCACGGTGATGACCGGTGAGCTGCATCATCTGCTACTGCGCCACTCGCTGGTAGGCGCGGGTCTGCCAGAGCAGATCTCCGCCCCGGATGCTTTTACCGCCGGGCTGGAGCGCGGCCTCCATTCGCCAGATATTCTGCCTCAGCTTTTTGAAGTACGTGCTTCGCACGTGCTGGGCTCATTGCCGCGCGAGCACGTCAGCGAATTTCTCTCCGGTCTGCTGATTGGCGCGGAAGTCGCCACCATGAGTAGCCGCTTCGGTGACCTCCAGGTCACCATTGTCGCCGGAGATGCGCTGGCAAACCGCTATCAGCAGGCGCTGACCGCAATCGGCCGTCAGACAACAGTGGTGTCAGGTGATACCGCATTTCAGACAGGAATAAGGAGCATCGCTCATGCAGTGGCAAACTAAACTACCGCTTATCGCCATTTTGCGCGGTATTACGCCGGAAGAGGCGCTGGAACACGTGGGGG
Organism: Klebsiella huaxiensis; assembly: GCF_003261575.2. GTDB lineage: Bacteria > Pseudomonadota > Gammaproteobacteria > Enterobacterales > Enterobacteriaceae > Klebsiella > Klebsiella huaxiensis. The sequence goes on from NZ_CP036175.1 coordinate 12,661, forward strand.
CCGTGATTGACGCCGGATTTGACGCCGTTGAAATCCCACTCAATTCACCGCAGTGGGAAAAAAGCATTCCCGCCGTTGTTGATGCTTATGGTGATAAAGCGTTGATAGGTGCGGGCACCGTGCTAAATCCAGAGCGGGTAGGCCAGCTCGCGCAAATGGGTTGCAAGCTTATCGTTACTCCCAACATTCAGCCCGAGGTTATTCGCTGTGCAGTGAGCTACGGCATGACGGTTTGCCCTGGATGCGCGACGGCGACAGAGGCCTTTACTGCGCTAGACGCCGGTGCTCAGGCGCTGAAAGTGTTCCCTTCCTCGGCTTTTGGCCCTGACTATATCAAAGCGCTAAAAGCTGTTTTGCCACCAGAGATTCCCGTTTTCGCCGTGGGCGGCGTAACGCCGGAAAATCTGGTCCAGTGGATAAAAGCAGGCTGTATTGGTGCCGGATTAGGCAGCGATCTCTATCGCGCCGGGCAGTCCGTAGAGCGAACCGCACAGCAGGCAGCAGCATTTGTTAAAGCGTATCGAGAGGCAGTGCAATGAAAATAACTAAACTCACCACGTATCGTTTACCCCCACGCTGGATGTTTTTAAAGATTGAAACCGATGAAGGCGTGGTTGGCTGGGGTGAACCCGTGATTGAAGGGCGCGCACGCACCGTAGAGGCGGCGGTGCATGAGCTCGGCGATTATCTGATTGGCCAGGATCCGGCGCGGATTAACGACCTGTGGCAGGTGATGTACCGTGCGGGCTTTTATCGCGGCGGGCCGATCCTAATGAGCGCCATCGCCGGTATTGACCAGGCGCTATGGGATATCAAAGGTAAAGTGCTGAATGCGCCGGTCTGGCAGCTGATGGGCGGGCTGGTGCGCGATAAAATCAAAGCCTACAGCTGGGTTGGCGGCGATCGCCCGGCAGAAGTGATTGATGGTATCAAGAAGCTGCGCGGAATTGGTTTTGATACCTTTAAATTAAATGGCTGCGAAGAGCTGGGGCTTATCGATAATTCCCGCGCGGTTGATGCGGCGGTAAATACTGTGGCGCAAATTCGCGAGGCCTTTGGCAATGAAATTGAATTTGGTCTTGATTTCCACGGCCGCGTTAGCGCGCCAATGGCAAAAGTATTAATTAAAGAACTGGAACAGTATCGCCCATTATTTATTGAAGAGCCGGTTCTGGCGGAACAGGCTGAATACTATCCGCGTTTAGCGGCGCAAACCTCGATTCCTATCGCTGCAGGCGAACGAATGTTCTCACGCTTCGAGTTTAAACGCGTGCTGGAAGCCGGCGGCCTGGCTATTTTGCAGCCGGACCTATCGCACGCTGGCGGTATTACCGAGTGCTATAAAATCGCCGGAATGGCGGAGGCTTATGATGTGGCGCTGGCGCCGCACTGCCCGCTGGGGCCTATCGCGCTGGCCGCCTGCCTGCACGTTGACTTTGTTTCCTATAACGCCGTATTCCAGGAGCAAAGCATGGGCATTCACTATAACAAAGGCGCGGAATTACTCGACTTTGTGAAGAATAAAGAAGATTTCAATATGGAAGGCGGCTTCTTTAAACCATTAATGAAGCCCGGGCTTGGCGTAGAAATCGATGAAGCAAGGGTTATAGAGTTAAGTAAAAATGCGCCAGACTGGCGTAATCCGTTGTGGCGCCTGGGAGATGGTGTTGTTGCTGAGTGGTAATATTCTAATCAGTTTATTAGTTTCTCTATATCAAACTTTGCCTTCTGACGGTGGTTTTTTATTGTTGAAGGCAAGGTGATGAGGTAATAATATATGAGCATTGAACTCTATACATCTACATTAAAAAAACTTAACATCAAAATAATACCTTTTGTCATTATTTGTTATTTTGTCGCGAACTTAGATAAAACTAATATATCTATCGCGGCTTTACAAATGAATGCCGATTTAGGGTTGACAGCCAGTATGTATGGGCTTGGTGTGGGGATGTTCTATATCTCCTATATCATTTTTGAAATTCCCAGTAATATTATTATGACCCGAGTAGGTGCTCGTATCTGGATTGCGAGGATAATGATTACCTGGGGAGTGGTAAGCGCCGGGATGTCACTGGTTCATACGCCAACGCAGCTCTACGTGATGCGCTTTCTATTGGGAATGGCTGAGGCTGGATTTACTCCAGGTATTATTTACTATATTTCCTGCTGGTTTCCTAAAAGTAATAGAGCTCGAGCTATGTCCTTTTTTTATATGGGGTCAGTTCTTGCATCGATAATTGGGTTGCCGGTCTCGGGATTTATTTTGAATATGCATGGTATTGCAGATATCGCGGGTTGGCGCTGGTTATTTGCGATTGAGGGGGTTCCGGCAATTATTCTTGGTGTTATGGTTTTATGGCTGCTGCCATCGAGTCCTGAAAAAGCTCATTGGCTATCGGGTTCAGAAAAAGAATGGTTGGTATCACAGTTAGCTGAAGATAACCGAAGTGTAATGGTTAACAAAAACCACTCATGGCTAAGTGCATTGAAAAATAAAGTTGTCTTATTGTTAAGCTTAGTATGGTTTTTGCAGGCTTTCGGGTCTATCGGTATTACTTTGTTCTTACCTTTGATTATAAAAAGTATTGCCAGCGAGCAGAGTAATTTTGTTATTAGTTTACTGGCTGCTGTGCCATTCATTTTCGCATGTTTATTTATGTATCTTAATGGGCGTCATTCTGATATGACGAAAGAACGATCATTACATATGGGATTGCCATTGATTTTGGCTGGGATATCTCTAGGGATTGCTATCTATTCAGGTAATCTGCTGGTCTCCTATATTCTTCTGGTACTTACGGTTGGATTTAACTTTGCCTTGACTCCAGTTTTTTGGGCTGTCACCACTGAAAAGCTTGCCGGTGTTGCTGCAGCTGCATCTATTGCTTTTATTAATACTATCGCAAATTTTGTTGGGTTGGGTCTGCCTCCTATTTTAGGCAAGATTAAAGATCTGACAAATAGCTATCACTACGGTCTGCTTATTGTTGCCATCGCTCTGATATTAGGAGGGATTGTCGGCATAGCCGTTTCCCGACCCGGTAAAAGCACGTCAATAAAGCAGTCAGTTCATTCTTCATTATAAGTGAATAAATAAGCATGAAATTGAAAATATTAAAACAAGCATCATTACCTGAACAACTGACAGCAGAACTAGAACGATTGTACGAAGTTTATGAATATGAGTCACTTACAGTCGGTGAGTTAGATATTTTGGCGGAACAATTCACTATTATGATTACGAATGGTGAGGCTATCGTAACACGTCAACTTATTTCCAGCCTACCGTCTCTGGAACTGATCGCTGTTTTTGGCGTGGGTTACGATGGCGTAGATGTTCGTGCCGCAGCCGATCATCATGTTGCCGTCAGCCATACGCCAGGGGTATTAACTGATGATGTTGCTGATTTAGCCATGGGGTTGATGTTGGCGACGTCGCGGCAAATCGTTGCTGCACAGAAGTTTATTGAAGAAGGGGGCTGGCGTCAGGGTGGTTTTCCATGGACACACAAGGTTTCGGGTTCGCGAGTTGGGATTGTTGGAATGGGGAGAATTGGGCAGGCAATCGCGCGACGGTGCGAAGGGTTTGCGATGCAGGTTTCCTATAGCGACCGTAAAGCAATACCCGGGTTGGATTATACTTGGGTTGAGGATATTTCTATTCTGGCGTCACACAGCGACTTTTTGATGGTATGTACACCAGGTAGCGCAGAAAACCAGGCACTTATTGATGACCGGGTGCTAACAGCGCTGGGAGCGAGCGGTATTTTAATTAACATTTCTCGCGGTAGTGTAGTGGATGAATCTGCACTGGTTAAAGCTCTGGAAGCTGGAATCATTGCTGGAGCAGGGCTGGATGTTTTTAGTCACGAACCTGAAGTTCCGCAGGGACTGTTGTACCGTGCGAATGTTGTGGTGACTCCGCATATGGCAAGCGCGACCTGGAGTACCCGGGAGGCTATGTCTCGATTAGTCCTTGATAATGTGTCGGGTTGGGTAAGAGATAAGACTTTAGTTACTCCTGTTCCTGCGCTTGAACCATAGTCATCTTTTGGCAGATCAACTACTCTGAAGCGCTAATTAGGCTTCAGAGTTTATCCGTCTATGAAACAAGTCACCTTTGCCCCCCGCCATCATCAGCTTACCAATACCCGCACCTGGACGGCAGATAGCCAGTGGCTGGTTTTCGATGTCCGCCCGTCCGGGGCGTCATTTACCGGCGAAACTATTGAACGCGTCAATGTTGAAAGCAGCGACGTTGAAGTGATCTATCGTGCGACAAACGGCGCGCACGTTGGCGTGGTGACCGTTCATCCATCGGTAGATAAATATGTCTTTATCCACGGCCCGGAAAACCCGGATGAACACTGGCATTACGATTTCTACCATCGTTGCGGCGTAGTGACTTATCAGGGAGAAACGCACAATCTTGATGCGATGGATATCACCGCGCCGTATACGCCAGGGGCACTGCGCGGCGGCAGCCATGTGCATGTCTTCAGCCCAAACGGCGAGCTGGTCAGCTTTACCTATAACGACCATGTGCTGCGTGAGCGCGATCCATTACTCGACCTGCGTAACGTTGGCGTGGCGGTGCCCTATGGCCCGGTAATTCCAGGTGGACAGCATCCACGTGAGTATAGCGGCAGCCACTGGTGCGTACTGGTCAGCCGGACAACATCGACGCCTACCCCGGGTAGCGACGACATCAACCGGGCCTACGAAGAGGGCTGGGTCGGCAACCAGGCGCTGGCGTTTATCGGCGATACGCTATCGGTAAATGGCGATAAAGTACCGGAGCTTTTTATTGTTGATCTGCCTAAGACCGAACAGGGCTGGAAGCAGTCGGGTGATGCGCCGCTGGCAGGGACTGAAACGACGATGCCCGCGCCTCCGGCTGGCGTTGTTCAGCATCGCTTAACGTTTACTCATGAGCGTCGTTACCCTGGGCTTGCGAATACGCCGCGCCACTGGGTGCGGGCCAACCCGCAGGCCACGGAGATTGCTTTTCTGATGCGTGATGATACCGGCGTCGTTCAGCTATGGCTTATTTCGCCACAAGGCGGCGAACCGCGGCAGCTAACCCACAATAGCGCAGATATTCAATCGGCGTTTAACTGGCATCCATCAGGAAAATGGCTGGGCTTTGTTCTGGAAAATCGCATTGCGCTTTGCAATGCGCAGAGCGGGGAAATCACCTTCTTGACCGACGCGCATGAAAATCCGCCATCGGGCGATGCGATCGTCTTTTCGCCAGACGGCAAACAGCTTGCCTGGATGGAGGAAGTGGACGGTTACCGCCAGCTATGGGTAACCGCAACAGCGCGTTGAATTACGGGTTAGGCATCCGCGCTGGCGGGATCACCGAATTGGTCGCCAGCGTCTCTTTTTCGCTCTTTTCTACGCGCGATTTGACCGAGCTATCGGTACGGAACATATCCCACGGCAGCAGCAGCGTATCCATCACGGCAGTCAGCGGCATATCCAGGGCCACGAGGGATTTAGTTCCCCAGTTAGCGTCGCTGTCCCCAAGCATTTGCGCGCTGGCGCGCGTTCCCGGATAGGTTCCTTCTTTACCGCCGGTATGTGACATCACGCTGGAGCAACCGCCCAAACTTATCATCCCGCTGAACAGGACCAGCTTTAACAGACCGTTTTTCATTATTCTTCCGTCATCGTTACGGGCGTTGATAGAACCTTCTACGTACATATCGGTTATATCGGGCCATTCCATGGATGCATAGTGCCATTGCGCTGCACTGTGGCAGGCGTCGCACTTTGCCTTTTGTGCTGTGACTCCAGTCTAAGCAATAGACCACAAACTGCAAAAAAAATTGCCTTGTTGGCCTTGAAAACACCATGGATATACCCATTTTAGGAATGTGACCCGTAGAGAATACGCCGAATGGGTATTCTGGGTAATAACGACCTGTCCATGATGGAAGGTCAGATAATTCTCGCTGATTTCAGGAGCTATGTATTATGCGTAATTTCGATCTCTCCCCGTTGTATCGTTCTGCTATTGGTTTCGACCGCCTTTTCAATCTGTTAGAAAATAATCAAAGCCATAGTAATGGCGGCTACCCTCCGTACAACGTTGAATTAGTAGACGAGAACAACTACCGCATCGCGATTGCCGTTGCCGGTTTTGCTGAGAGCGAACTGGAAATTACCGCTCAGGATAATCTGCTGATCGTAAAAGGCGCCCACGCCGCTGAGCAGAAAGAACGTACTTACCTGTATCAGGGTATCGCTGAACGCAATTTTGAGCGTAAATTCCAGCTCGCGGAAAATATCCATATTCGCGGCGCCAACCTGGTAAACGGTCTGCTGTATATCGACCTGGAGCGAGTTATTCCTGAAGCGAATAAACCGCGCCGTATCGAAATCAACTAATTTCGTCGGGCCGCTAACGTGGCCCGGTATTAATGTAAAAATCTGCCTGCCGTCAGGGGGCAAATGCGAATCCACAGGATTTGCAGATATCTACTCGCTTCTTAGAAGGAGAAATACAATGCGTAACTACGATTTATCCCCACTGCTGCGTCAATGGATCGGTTTTGACAAACTGGCCAACGCCCTGCAAACCGCCGGTGAAAGCCAGAGCTTCCCACCCTATAACATTGAGAAAAGCGACGATAACCACTATCGCATTACCCTTGCGCTGGCTGGTTTCCGTCAGGAAGATTTGGATATTCAGCTGGAAGGTACGCGTCTGACGGTAAAAGGCGCGCCACAGCAGCCGGAAAAAGAGACCAAATGGCTGCATCAGGGGTTGGTGAGCCAGGCATTTAGCCTGAGCTTTACGCTCGCCGAAAATATGGAAGTCTCAGGGGCAACCTTTACCAATGGCCTGCTGCATATCGATTTGACCCGTAACGAGCCGGAACAGATAGCTCCGCAGCGTATCGCCATCAGCGATCGTCCCGTCTTGAATAGCTAATTAAGTGAACATGTATAAAGCCCCGATTTTCGGGGCTTTTTTGTGCGCGTATGCTCATAAAATGCCCTTGCTGCAACAGATGTTTCAGTTTAAAAAATAATCAGATTTTATAGGTTCACTGAAACAGTGATATGTAATGAACGAACAGCAGCCATTCGAGGTGATAAAAAATAGAGATGAGGCGGTAAGGGAGTGAGTCCCCAGGAGCATAGATAACTATGTGACTGGGGTGAGCGAGCGTAGCCAACACGTAAGCAACTGGCTAATCAAACCCATTATGAAGTTGGGCAAAAAGTGCGTCAGACGATTAAAGATCTTGGCGGCACGATGCCGGAAGCGCTTCCTTTTCCGGAGAAAAGCATTCAGCAGCTAAAAATCGCCGCGAAAAAGAAAGATGCTCCTGAGTCGTAAGCCTGATCCCGTGATTATTGTGCGCCAGGCGGCATACAGTCTATTGAGAGCCAGTCATAATCCTCTTTGTTCATAATGTTATTCACAGGGAAGAGACGATGAGTGATATAGCATTGACCGTTAGCGTCCTGGCGCTGGTTGCGGTAGTTGGATTGTGGATCGGCAATGTAAAAGTGCGCGGTGTCGGCTTTGGTATCGGAGGCGTGCTGTTTGGCGGAATCATCGTCGGCCACTTCGTGGACCAGGCGGGCATCACGCTCAGTAGCCCAATGCTGCACTTTATTCAGGAATTTGGCCTGATTCTCTTCGTGTATACCATCGGTATTCAGGTGGGGCCGGGCTTCTTCGCCTCGCTGCGCGTTTCCGGCCTGCGGCTTAATCTCTTCGCCATTCTTATCGTGATCCTTGGCGGTTTGGTCACCGCAGTCCTGCATAAACTGTTCGATATCCCTCTTCCGGTGGTGCTCGGCATCTTCTCCGGGGCCGTCACCAACACGCCAGCACTGGGTGCCGGGCAGCAGATCCTGCGCGACCTTGGCGTGCCGTTTGATACCGTCGACCAGATGGGGATGAGCTATGCCATGGCCTATCCGTTCGGCATTTGCGGCATTCTGCTGACGATGTGGCTGGTTCGGCTGTTTTTCCGCATTAACGTCGAAAAAGAGGCCCAGCAGTTTGATGAGAATAGCGGCAATGGTCACGCTCATCTCCAGACTCTCAACGTGCGGGTCGAAAACCCGAACCTGAATAATATGGCGATTCAGGATGTCCCGATGCTTAACAGCGATAAGCTGATTTGCTCGCGCCTCAAGCGTGAGGAAATGCTGATGGTGCCTGCGCCGAATACCCTGATTCAGCTTGGCGACCTGCTGCATCTGGTTGGGCGGCCAGAGGATTTACATAACGCCCAACTGGTGATTGGTAAGGAGGTTGCCACCTCGCTCTCCACTCGCGGTACTGACCTGAAAGTTGAGCGTGTGGTGGTCACCAACGAGAAGGTATTGGGTAAAAGAATCCGCGATCTGCACTTTAAACAACGCTATGACGTGGTTATCTCGCGCCTCAATCGTGCTGGGGTTGAGCTGGTCGCCAGCAGCCATGCCAGCCTGCAGTTTGGTGATATCCTGAATCTTGTGGGCCGTCCGGAGGCGATTGATGCGGTTGCTGCCGAACTTGGCAACGCCCAGCAAAAACTCCAGCAGGTGCAGATGCTGCCGGTGTTTATCGGCATTGGTCTGGGCGTTCTACTAGGCTCTATTCCGCTGTTTATTCCTGGGTTCCCGGCGGCGCTGAAGTTGGGTCTGGCCGGAGGGCCGCTAATTATGGCGCTGATTCTCGGGCGTATCGGCAGCATCGGTAAGCTGTACTGGTTTATGCCGCCCAGCGCCAACCTCGCGCTGCGCGAACTGGGCATTGTGCTGTTCCTGGCGGTGGTTGGGCTGAAATCCGGCGGCGACTTTGTGGCGACGCTGATTGAAGGTGACGGCATGAGCTGGATTGCCTACGGCATCTTTATCACCGGCATACCGCTGTTAGCTGTAGGGATTTTGGCACGTATGTTCGCGAAGATGAACTACCTGACCCTGTGTGGCATGCTGGCCGGTTCAATGACCGACCCTCCAGCACTGGCTTTTGCCAACAACTTGCACGCCACCAGCGGTGCGGCGGCGCTCTCCTACGCCACCGTTTATCCGCTGGTCATGTTCTTACGCATTATTACCCCGCAGCTACTGGCGGTGCTGTTCTGGGGAATGGGTTAACGGATTTTCCGCGTGGACGCGCCGCAGATGGTAGTCCACCTGATACACACTGGCGTTACGAAACATCACCGAGTAGTTTAGAAACTCGCCGCTGTCGCTGTAGGAAAGGGAGGTAATGCGCAGCAGCGGCGTCTGTTCTGGTACGTTCATCGACTGCGCCAGCTGCTTGTCCGCAAGCACTGGCGACAGCGTTTCATAGTTACCGCTGATGGTTATCCCACACTCCTTCTCGATATAATCGAACTTCGACCCCTCCAGATGCACCAACGACAGATTACGAAACAGCTTCACCGGCATATAGCTGTCTTCCAGCATTAGCGGCTTGCCATCGACATAGCGCACCCGGCGCGAGAAGTAGATCCGTTCATCAATTTGTATTCGCAGCAGGCTGGCGATAGCCGGAGGCGCGGGCATCACCTCGAAAACCAATACCCGGCTCACTACCTCCTTACCATGCTTGCGTAGCACCTCGGCCAGCCCGGTCAGATTGGTGGTTTCATGATGTAAGTCTTTGCGGGCGACATAGGTACCGGAACCGTGCCGACGCACAACCAGCCCCCAGGTGACCAGCAGATCGATGGCTTTACGGATGGTCATGCGTGCGACGCCGAACTCTTCAGCCAGCTTTTTTTCGCCCGGAAGCGGGCTACCGATATCGAAATCGGAGGAATTCAGCCGCAGACGCAATCTGTCGGCGATGGATTTGTAGATCACCAGTAGACCTCTATTCACTATGTTGAAAGCGATGCCGAATGGACGATTTCCTATAAAAATTAAATTAATACAGAAAGATAAAAACTATTCGTCATGATGATTTCATAAGCTGAATTCATCATGTCTATTTTTTTATAAAAAAGTAGACAACATTGACGCAATTAAAACCATGAAAGCGATCACGAATCGCAACGGCGCTGCATGTTGCCGCTCGGGCAAATTTCTATCCTCGTTTCAGGCCAGTACAAATAGTTACCCAGAATAATTCACCGCTGTACGTGGAGTATGACGGGTATGAATAAGGCCACTCACCCTACGAGTTGTTACATGAGGATTTTCAAATGCTCAGTCAAATACAACGCTTTGGCGGCGCCATGTTTACCCCGGTTTTGCTCTTTCCTTTCGCCGGGATCGTGGTGGGTATCGCCATTATGCTGCGTAACCCGATGTTCGTCGGCGAAGCGCTCACCGCACCCGATAGTTTATTTGCTCAGATCGTTCACATCATTGAAGAGGGCGGCTGGACTGTCTTTCGTAATATGCCGCTGATTTTTGCTGTCGGTCTGCCAATCGGCCTGGCGAAACAGGCTCAGGGCCGGGCCTGTCTGGCGGTACTGGTGAGTTTTCTCACCTGGAACTATTTCATCAACGCCATGGGGATGACCTGGGGCCACTTCTTCGGCGTCGACTTTTCCGTTGAACCGACCGCAGGCAGCGGCCTGACGATGATGGCCGGGATTAAAACGCTCGATACCAGCATTATCGGCGCGATCGTTATTTCCGGGCTGGTGACCGCCCTGCATAACCGCTATTTCGATAAACCGCTGCCGGTTTTTCTCGGCATCTTTCAGGGCTCCTCGTTTGTGGTGATTGTCGCGTTCCTGGCAATGATCCCTTGCGCCTGGCTCACTCTGCTCGGCTGGCCAAAAGTGCAGATGGGCATTGAATCGCTGCAGGCCTTCTTACGCTCTGCCGGGGCGCTGGGCGTCTGGGTATATATCTTCCTCGAACGCATCCTGATCCCGACCGGTCTACACCACTTCGTCTACGGACCATTTATCTTCGGTCCGGCGGTAGTGGAGGGTGGCATTCAGGTCTACTGGGCGCAGCATTTACAGGAATTCAGCCAGAGCACCGAGGCACTGAAAACCCTGTTCCCGGAAGGCGGATTTGCGCTGCACGGTAACTCGAAGGTCTTTGGTTCGGTGGGCATTGCGCTGGCGCTTTACTTTACCGCCGCGCCGGAAAACCGCGTCAAAGTCGCCGGGCTGCTAATTCCTGCCACTTTGACCGCCATGCTGGTGGGGATAACCGAACCCCTGGAATTCACCTTCCTGTTCATCTCGCCGCTGCTGTTTGCCGTCCACGCTGTACTGGCGGCCACCATGGCGACGGTGATGTATATCTGCGGCGTGGTGGGCAACTTTGGCGGCGGCCTGCTTGACCAGTTCCTGCCGCAAAACTGGATCCCGATGTTCCACAACCACGCGTCGATGATGTTTATCCAGATAGGCGTTGGCGTGTGCTTCACCGCGCTCTATTTCGTCATTTTCCGTGCGCTGATTCTGCGCCTGAACCTGAAAACGCCGGGCCGTGAAGACAGTGAAATCAAGCTCTACAGCAAAGCCGATTACCAGGCCGCTCGCGGTAAAACCAGCGCCGCAGGGGCGACGGATACCAAACTGGGCCAGGCCGCAGGCTTCCTGCAGGCGCTGGGCGGGGCGGGCAATATCGAGAGTATTAATAACTGCGCCACCCGGCTGCGCATTGCGCTGGTTGATATGGCGAAAACACAAAGTGATGACGTGTTTAAAGCGCTGGGCGCCCACGGCGTTGTGCGCCGCGGCAACGGGATTCAGGTCATTGTCGGCCTGCACGTTCCCCAGGTCCGCGACCAGCTTGAAACCCTGATGAAAGATTCTCTACAGACCGAACAAACCACCATGACGGAGGCAGTATCATGAAAAAATTCTCAGTTGTTATCGCAGGCGGCGGCAGTACCTTTACCCCGGGCATCGTACTGATGCTGTTAGCAAACCAGGATCGCTTCCCGCTGCGGGCGCTGAAATTTTACGACAACGACGGCGCGCGTCAGGAGACCATCGCCGAGGCATGCAAAGTGATCCTCAAAGAGCAGGCACCGGAGATTGAATTCAGCTACACCACCGATCCGCAGGCGGCCTTTACCGACGTTGATTTCGTGATGGCGCACATCCGTGTGGGCAAATATCCGATGCGTGAAAAAGACGAAAAAATCCCGCTGCGCCACGGCGTGTTGGGCCAGGAAACCTGCGGCCCTGGCGGTATTGCCTACGGTATGCGCTCCATTGGCGGGGTACTGGAGCTGGTGGATTATATGGAAAAATATTCACCGAATGCCTGGATGCTCAACTACTCCAACCCGGCGGCAATTGTGGCGGAAGCAACCCGTCGCCTACGTCCGAACGCTAAAATTCTCAACATTTGCGATATGCCGATCGGCATTGAAGGGCGGATGGCGCAAATCGTCGGTCTCAAGGATCGCAAGCAGATGCGCGTGCGCTACTACGGCCTTAACCACTTCGGCTGGTGGACCTCGATTGAAGATCTGCAAGGTAACGATCTGATGCCGAAGCTGCGCGAACATGTGGCGAAATACGGCTATGTTCCGCCATCTAACGATCCGCACACCGAAGCGAGCTGGAACGATACCTTTGCTAAGGCGAAAGACGTGCAGGCGCTGGATCCGGATACGATGCCGAATACTTATCTCAAGTATTACCTGTTCCCGGACTACGTGGTGGCGCACTCCAATCCAGAACGTACCCGCGCGAACGAAGTGATGGATCATCGTGAGAAAAACGTCTTCAGTGCCTGTCGCGCGATTATTGAAGCAGGTAACTCTTCCGCAGGCGATCTGGAAATCGACGAACATGCTTCCTATATCGTCGATCTGGCGGCGGCTATTGCTTTTAATACCCAGGAACGCATGCTGCTGATTGTGCCGAACAACGGCGCGATTCATAACTTTGATGCCGATGCGATGGTGGAAATTCCTTGCCTGGTCGGCCACAACGGACCGGAGCCGTTAACGGTTGGCGATATTCCTCATTTCCAGAAAGGGATGATGAGCCAGCAGGTGGCGGTGGAAAAACTGGTGGTGGATGCCTGGGAACACCGCTCTTACCACAAGCTGTGGCAGGCTATTGCGCTGTCGAAAACCGTACCGAGCGCCTCCGTTGCTAAAGCGATTCTTGACGACCTGATTGCGGCCAATAAAGAGTACTGGCCGGAACTGCATTAATCCTGCTGACCGGCATCCGTTGGGTGTCGGTCATTCATTTTTAGCACCTCTGAGGGGGCATAGCCGAAGCGGCGTTTAAACGCTTTGCTGAAATGAAAAGAGTCAAAGAAGTTCAGCATTCCCGCAACCTTACTTACGGTATTTCCCTCCTGCTTCAATAACGACTGTGCCAGTTCCAGTTGCGCATTGAGGTAATACTCTTTTGGTGTTTTACCGGTATAGCGCAGAAACAGACGCCGCAGCCAGGGCTCACTGCACTGCATGGCGTCCGCCATATCGGCCACGCTCCAGCGCTTTTGCGGGTTAGCGTGGAGAGTGGCAATCAGGTTTTCCAGCTTTTGCATCTGCCGGTCTTTGTTGCCACTTTCGGCAATCAGGCAAATCCATTGATAGATGATTTTCGTTAAATAGGCCACAGCCAGATTATTTTTTAGCGGATCGCGATCTGCAATCAATAATGCTACTTCATTTAACTCTTTATTAAATACATCACCATGATAAATCGTTCCAATTTGCAATATTGGAATAGGCATCAGTGTGGTAGGAATAAACTCCATCCAGTACTGCTCCCAGACCAGGCCAGCACAGTGATAGGATTTTATCTCAATAGGTTTTAAAAATATGACACAGTTCCCATTCAGCGTAATTTCAGAGTTGTCTTTCAGATATATTTTTCCGCATCCCTGAAGGGTGTATATCGCTACCCAGGAGTTGGCGATAAGCGGTTTCTTTTTATCGCGAGGCCAGCTGACCCGGTAGCTTTCATCGGCAAGGGTATGCCATAGCGAGAGCAGTGAAATCCCGCTTGAGATCACATTTTCTTCCAGAACTAACGGAATATTATACGTAGTTTCGTTTTTTACATGCGAAATTTGTATTTTTCCATTCATTTTAATTTCCCATCAGCGAATGATGCCTGCAACCTGCTAGAGGGAATTTAGCAAAAAAATAACTCTTCAGGGATACGTTACCCATTATTTTATGAATCTCATCGCCTTACCTGGATAAAACGCTATTCCTTTGTACCTGATAGCGCCAGGATATAATGACAAACAAGGGCTACAAGATGAATGCTATACAAATTTTGAGCTTTGTCGGTTTTACGCTGCTGGTGGCTATCATTACCTGGTTGAAGGTAAGAAAAGCGGACACCGGCTCGCAGCAGGGCTATTTCCTTGCCGGCCGTTCGCTGAAGGCGCCGGTCATTGCCGCCTCGCTGATGTTAACCAACTTATCGACCGAACAACTGGTGGGGTTATCCGGGCAGGCCTACAGAAGCGGCATGTCGGTGATGGGTTGGGAGGTAACCTCGGCGGTGACGCTGATCTTCCTGGCGCTGATCTTTCTGCCTCGCTACTTGCAGCGCGGCATCGCTACCATCCCGGACTTTCTCGAAGAGCGGTACGATAAAACCACCCGCATTATTATCGACTTCTGTTTCCTGATAGCTACCGGCGTCTGCTTTCTGCCAATCGTTCTCTACTCCGGGGCGCTGGCACTTAACAGCCTGTTTCATATCGGGGACTCGCTGGGCTTAACCCAAGGCGCCGCTATCTGGCTGTTGGTGATTTTACTGGGGCTGGCGGGGATTTTATATGCCGTTATCGGCGGGATGCGCGCGATGGCGATTGCCGACTCCATCAACGGTATCGGTCTGGTGATCGGTGGCCTGATGGTACCGGTATTCGGACTTATCGCCATGGGTAAGGGGAGCTTTTTACAGGGCATTGAGCAGCTAACGACGGTGCATGCGGAGAAACTCAACTCCATCGGCAGCAGCTCCGATCCCTTACCCATAGGGGCGGCGTTCACCGGCCTGATTTTGGTGAACACGTTCTACTGGTGTACTAACCAGGGGATTGTGCAGCGCACGCTGGCGTCGAAAAGTCTGGCGGAAGGGCAGAAAGGAGCGCTGCTGACGGCGGTCCTGAAGATGCTGGACCCGCTGATTCTGGTGCTCCCCGGTTTAATCGCGTTCCATCTCTATCAGGACCTGCCGAGTGCGGATATGGCCTATCCGACGCTGGTCAATAAGGTGATGCCGCTTCCGCTGGTCGGCTTTTTTGGCGCAGTGCTGTTTGGCGCGGTTATCAGCACCTTCAACGGCTTTTTAAACAGCGCCAGCACCTTGTTCAGCATGGGGATTTATCGGCGCATCATCAATGAAAATGCCCAGCCGGATCAACTGGTGCGCGTTGGGCGTAAATTTGGCCTGTTTATCGCGGTGATCTCGGTGATTGTCGCGCCGTGGATCGCCAATGCGCCGCAGGGCCTGTATAGCTGGATGAAACAGCTCAACGGTATTTATAACGTGCCGCTGGTGACGATCATCATTATGGGCTTCTTCTTCCCGCGCATTCCGGCGTTGGCGGCTAAAGTGGCGATGGGACTGGGTATCGTCAGCTATATCACCATCAACTATCTGGTGAAGTTCGATTTCCATTTCCTCTACGTGCTGGCCTGCACCTTCTGCATCAACGTAGTGGTGATGTTGATTATCGGCTTCATTAAGCCGCGAGCGACGCCGTTTAAATTTCATGATGCTTTCGCCGTGGATATGGTGCCGTGGCGGCATGTGAAGATTGCCTCAGTGGGCATCCTGTTCGCCATGATCGGCGTTTACGCCGGTCTCGCTGAATTCGGCGGTTACGGCACCCGCTGGCTAGCAATGGTCTGCTACTCCATCACTGCGGCGGTGGTTATTTATCTGATCTACAGCAGTTGGCGGGAACGCCGCTCTGCTCCGGTTAACTATGCTACCGACGTTAAGGAAAAATCATGAGTCGCCCTAATTTCCTGTTCATTATGACCGATACCCAGGCCACTAATATGGTGGGCTGCTACAGCGGTAAGCCGCTGAATACCAATAACATTGATAATCTGGCTGCTGAAGGTATCCGCTTCAATTCCGCCTATACATGCTCGCCGGTATGCACCCCGGCGCGTGCCGGGCTGTTTACCGGGATTTACGCCAATCAGTCCGGCCCGTGGACCAATAACGTCGCACCCGGGAAAAATATCTCCACCATGGGGCGCTACTTTAAAGATGCGGGCTACCACACTTGCTATATCGGTAAGTGGCACCTTGATGGCCACGACTATTTTGGTACCGGCGAGTGCCCTTCTGAGTGGGATGCTGACTACTGGTTTGATGGCGCGAATTACCTCGCGGAAATGACCGAGGAAGAGATCAGCCTGTGGCGTAACGGCCTGAACAGCGTAGAAGATTTACAGCGGCACGGGATCAATGAAACCTTCACCTGGGCGCACCGTATCAGCAACCGGGCGGTAGACTTCCTGCATCAACCCACGCGCGCCGACGAGCCGTTCCTGATGGTGGTGTCCTATGACGAGCCGCACCATCCGTTTACCTGCCCGGTGGAGTATCTGGAGAAGTATCAGGACTTTTATTACGACCTCGGGCCGAAGGCTCATGATTCGTTGAGCAATAAACCGGAACACCATCGGCTATGGTCGCAGGCGATGCCATCCCCGGTAGGTGACGATGGGCGCTATCACCATCCGCTCTATTTTGCCTGTAACGACTTCGTCGATGACCAGATTGGCCGGGTGATCAACGCCTTAACCCCGGAGCAGCGGGACAACACCTGGGTGATTTATACCTCCGATCACGGCGAGATGATGGGGGCGCATAAGCTCATCAGCAAAGGTGCGGCGATGTATGACGACATTACCCGTATCCCGCTGATTATGCGCCCGCCGCAGGGGGAACCCATGCAGGTCGATACGCCGGTCAGCCATATCGACCTGCTGCCGACGATGATGGCGCTGGCGGGCATCGATAAGCCGGATATCCTGCCGGGAGAAAATATTCTCGATGCTGAAACGCCGCGCGGCGTGATGGTGGAATTCAATCGTTATGAAATTGAGCATGACAGCTTTGGCGGTTTTATCCCGGTGCGCTGCTGGGTAACGGATGAGTACAAACTGGTGCTTAATCTGTTTACCACTGATGAACTGTATAATCGTAAAAATGACCCTGATGAACTGCATAACCTGATTGATAACCCTGATTTCGCCGACGTTCGCTGCCAAATGCATGATGCGCTGCTGGACTACATGGATAAAATCCGCGACCCGTTCCGCACCTATCAGTGGAGCCTGCGCCCGTGGCGGCCGGAAGCTCAGCCGCGCTGGATGGGCGCTTTCCGCCCGCGCCCGCAGGATGGCTACTCGCCGGTAGTCCGCGACTACGATACCGGCCTGCCGACCCAGGGGGTGAAGGTGGAGGAGAAAAAACAGAAGTTCTGACGAATTATGCCGCTGCTGAAAACTGGTCTGGTAGCCCAACAATAAGGGGTTATCAGGCCTGAACTTTCTCTGAAATGGGGCGATTATTAATGCCTTCCGCTTTGCCTCTCAGGTAGAATCGCCGGTATTTTACGCACCCGGGTACCCATCAAGGAGCCATGATGAAAATATCCCGCCTCGGCGAAGCGCCGGACTATCGTTTCTCGCTGGCCAACGAACGTACCTTTCTGGCATGGATCCGTACTTCACTCGGATTTTTGGCCGGTGGGGTCGGCCTGGACCAGCTGGCGCCGGATTTCGCCACGCCGCTGATTCGTGAAATCCTCGCCCTACTGCTGTGCCTGTTTGCCGGTGGTCTGGCGATTTACGGCTATTTGCGCTGGCTGAGCAACGAAAAGGCAATGCGGCTTAAGCAGGACCTTCCCTACACCCGCACGCTGCTGCTGATCAGTATTCTGCTGACGATTGTTATCGCGGTGGTGATGGCGCTGGTGCTCTATGCCGGATAATCGCCGGGCGCGTCGCGAGAGCGATCCGGGCCTGCAGCCGGAGCGTACGTCGCTGGCCTGGTTTCGCACCCTCTTGGGCTATGGCGCGCTGCTGGCGCTGGCGATTAAGCACCACTGGCATCAAGCGGGGCTTCCGTTCTGGATCTCGCTGTGCATACTGCCGTTCGTCGCCATCATCCTCTGGCGCTATACCCGCAGCCGCAATTTGATGGACGTTGAGCAAAGTGATTTTGTTCAGCGGCAGGCGGTTCGTGACAAATTTTTGATCGCATTCGCAGTACTTTCCCTGTCATTGTTGTTTGCTGTAACGCACATAAGACAGGTGATTTTGTTTATTAAGGATGTGATATGACAGGATGTCAGGCCGATTACGGTGACGATCAGCACTGCGGCAACTGCCAGTCTCTGGTGGGCGATATCCCGGTGCAGGAAGTGGTTATCCATCGTCAGGATTGTGAAAACCCCGAGCGTGTCTACCTTCAGCTGAGCGCGAAGGGGGCCGTGGCTATCAAGTTTATTCCTCATTTGCAGCCCACCGACGCCCGCCTTTGGGGGGAGTTTCTCTGCACGGTATTTGCTATTTGGGTCAAAGAAGACGCGAATCGCGTTGTGGTGCCGCTGTTTGAAGCGACGCTGCGCGCCTGGCGCGGTGAGACGGTGCGTTATGCTAACAATCCGCCGGGGCCGGCCTGCGCGGGCTGCGCCTGGCTAAGATTATGCGGCGGCGGTTGTCCGCAACTGCGTCTGGAGGATGGCTCTAATGCGCTATGTGAAGGGTACCGCCAGTTTTATAGCTGGAGCGCCCCCTATATGCGCGTCCTGCGCGATTTACTCAACCAGCATCGCTCGCCGGCTGAACTGATGCATCTGCTGCGCTAAAAAATGGCGACGAGAGAGTCTTCGTCGCCGCTCCGTTTGCTTAGCGTCCCTTCGCCAGATACTGTGCCATCTCCTCTTCCGGCACCATACCGCCGCCGGTCGCCCACACCAGATGGGTGGCATTCTGCATCTGCTCAGCGGTGAAACCGTGCATCTGCTGATACGCCCGGCTGGCGCACACCCGCTGCGGCCCGGCCATTCCCGCCAGCGCGGAAGGCTCCAGGCGAATGCCCTCTTCCTGGGCTAACCAACCCAGCATGTCGTACATGGTCTGATCATCGAGAGAATAGAACCCATCCAGCAGGCGCTCCATCGCCCGGCCAACAAAACCGGAAGCGCGGCCTACCGCCAGACCGTCTGCGGCGGTCAGATTATCAATCCCCAGATCCTGAACCGAAATCTCATCATGCAGGCCGGTATAGACCCCCAGCAGCATACAAGGCGAGTGGGTCGGCTCGGCGAAGAAGCAGTGCACGTGGTCGCCGAAGGCCAGTTTCAGGCCAAATGCCACCCCGCCGGGGCCGCCGCCAACGCCGCAGGGTAGATACACAAATAATGGATGTTCAGCATCGACAACCCGCCCTTCGCGGGCAAACTGTGCTTTTAGCCGCTCACCGGCCACGGCGTAGCCGAGGAACAGGGTGCGAGAGTTCTCATCATCAATAAAGAAGCAGTTCGGGTCAGACTCTGCGGCTTTACGCCCCTGCTCGACCGCTACGCCGTAATCTTCCTCGTACTCCACAACCGTTACGCCGTGGCTGCGCAGTTTGGCCTTTTTCCACGCCCGGGCGTCGGCGGACATATGTACCGCCACCTTAAAGCCGATGCGTGCGCTCATAATGCCAATCGACATCCCCAGGTTGCCGGTGGAGCCGACGGCAATGCTGTACTGGCTAAAGAACTGCCTGAATTCTGGGGTCAGCAGCTTGCGGTAGTCATCGGAAGTTTTTAACAAGCCTGCGTTGATAGCCAACTTCTCCGCATGGGTCAGCACCTCGTAAATGCCGCCGCGGGCTTTAATGGAGCCAGAAATTGGCAGATGGCTGTCTTTTTTCAGCAGCAGATCGCCGCTAATCGGCTGGCTGAATGCTTTTTCCAGCCGGGCTTTCATTACCGGGATAGCGACCAGCTCCGACTCGATAATACCGCCGGTCGCGGCGGTTTCCGGGAAGGCTTGCGCCAGATACGGCGCAAAGCGATCGAGCCTGGCGTGGGCGTCCTGAACGTCTTCAGTCGTTAAACCAACATAGGGTAAACCTTCCGCCAGCGACGTTGTTGACGGGTTAAACCAGGTGGTTTCTTTCAGGGCAATCAGCTCCTCCAGCAGAGGAAACTGTGCGATTAAAGTAGTCATGTCAGCGTTTTTCATATTACGTCCTTCGCGCTCAGATGATGAAAGAAAGCAGGAATGTACCGGCCAGTGCAAGCAGCGAAGCAATAAAGGTCGCCGTTGTATAGTACTTGAACGTTTCGTTGAGGCTTGCGCCGCAATACTGTTTAACCAGCCAGAACAGGGAATCCGTTACGATAGTGCAGCCAATCGCGCCTGAGCCGATGGCGATAGCGATGATTTCCGGGCTCACGCCGGGATAGAGCGGCAGCATTGGTGCGACGATAGCGGTTGCACCCATCATCGCTACGGTGGCGGAACCGACGGCGGCATGCAGAATCAGCGCCACCAGCCAGGCCAGTAAAATCGGGTGCATGTCCAGATTAGACAGAATTACCGCCAGCGTATCGGCCAGGCCGCTGGTTTTCAGAATGGCGTTGAAGGCCCCGCCAGCACCGATAATCAGCAGAATATTGGCAATCGAACCGAAGCAGTTTTCCGTATGCGTCAGCAGGGTGCTCATCCCCATATCCTGGCGGATGCCCAGCACGTAGTAGGCGACAAAGACGGCGATAAACATGGCGGTGATTGGGTTACCGATAAACTCCAGCAGCATGTACAGCGTGCCGCCTTTAGTCATGTTCAGTTCGGCGACAGTTTTTACCAGCATCAGGCCAATCGGCAGCAGAACGGTAAACAGCGTGGCGCCGAGCGATGGTAGCGTCTCTTCTTTACGCACTTCGAGGTTAGAAAACTCAGCCGGAACCGCTTTAAACGGCAGGCGGTTGCCGAGCAGCCGCAGGAACAGCGGGCCGCCGACCAGAGACGCCAGCAGGCCCACCAGCAGACCATAGACGATCACGGTGCCGATATCCGCGCCCAGCTTGTTGGCAACGAACAGCGCCGCCGGATGCGGAGGCACCACGCAGTGGACTGCCATCAGTGCCGTACACAGCGGGATGGCCAGCTTGAGTAGCGATGTATTGGTCTTTTTGGCAATGGAAAACGCCAGTGGGATAAGCAGAACGACGCCCACTTCAACGAATAGTGTAATCCCGCAAATCAGGCCCACCAGCACCATAATCACATCCGCCGACAGCCAGCGGCAGCGCTGGAGCGTCAGGCCGATGCGTTCCGCCGCGCCGGAAACCTCCATCATTTTGCCGAGAATGGTCCCCAGCCCAATGACCGCTGCCAGAAAGCCCAGCGTGCCGCCGATCCCGCTCTCAATGGCGTTAACCATATCCAGCGGGCTCATCCCCATCATTGCGCCAACGAAAAAACTCGCCAGCAGCAGCGCCAGGAATGGGTGAAACTTCAGTTTGACGATAGTTACTACAATCAACACGATGCTGATAAGCAAAGTGCTCACAACCCAGATCTGAGATTCCATACCCCACCTCGCCTGTGAATAATCTGTGGTTATTGAACAGAAAAACAGCATGCGCTGACAAACGATATAAACGACGCTTCAGGTGAATCAGATTGAATCAAAAAGGTGATTTGGCTCTAAAATAGTCTGTTTATTGTGTTATGAATCACTTTTATTCATCTTTAAAGCGCGGTCAGGGCGAAAATTTTCTTACAATCGACGCTGAAAAGCGAAGGAGCAAGAAATGGACACGCTAAAAGATTTGGGCAACCGGCTGCTTAACGGCTGGCAGCTGTCGAAACTGTACACCTTTGAGGTTGCCGCGCGGCATGAGTCGTTTGCCCTGGCGGCGGAAGAGCTATCGCTGACGCCGAGCGCGGTTAGCCACCGCATAAACCAGTTGGAAGAGGAACTGGGAATTCAGCTTTTCGTACGCTCGCATCGCAAGGTGGAACTGACGCATGAAGGCAAGCGGGTGTTTTGGGCGCTGAAATCCTCGCTGGACAGCCTCAACCAGGAGATTCTGGATATTAAAAACCAGGAGCTGTCGGGGACGTTAACGGTTTATTCGCGCCCGTCCATCGCCCAGTGCTGGCTGGTTCCGGCGCTGGGCGATTTTACCCGTCGCTACCCGTCGATCTCGCTCACCGTGCTGACCGGCAACGATAACGTCAATATGCAGCGTGCGGGGATCGACCTGGCGATTTACTTTGATGATGCGCCCTCATCGCAGCTCAGCCATCATTTTCTGATGGATGAGTCCATCGTGCCGGTTTGTACGGCGGATTACGCACGCCAGCATCAGCTTCAGCAGAATCCCGATAATCTTCGTCACTGTACGCTATTGCATGACCGCCAGGCCTGGAGCAACGATTCCGGTACCGATGAGTGGTTTAGCTGGGCTCAGCAGTTTGGTATTGATTTGCCGCAATCGTCGGGGATTGGCTTCGATCGTTCCGATTTAGCGGTGATTGCGGCGATGAACCACGTTGGTGTGGCAATGGGGCGTAAACGGCTAGTGCAAAAGCGCCTCGATAACGGGGAGCTGATCGCGCCGTTCGGCGACATGATGCTGAAATGTCACCAGCACTATTACGTGACGACCCTGCCGGGCCGTCAGTGGCCGAAAATCGAAGCGTTTATCAACTGGTTGCAGAGCCAGGTGCAATTATGATGACCGGATTGTTTTGAGCCCAGACAGGCGCTGACCGGGCTACGGATTCACAGCCGTCTGCGATCGGGTAGACCGGACAGATGCGCAGCACCGTCCCCGGGAAAAGAGCTGGCTTATAATACCTTCGATAAATAATGGCGCTCCATACCCACATGCGGAAAATCCGGCAGCGACATCTGCAGCTGATAACCCAACTTCTGATAAAACGGCAGCGCCTGAAAGCTGAACGTATCTACCAGCATATGGCTGCATCCGCGCTCCCGCGCCTGGTTTTCCGCTTCCTGCATCAGCTCGCTGCCCAACCCGCTGCCGCGCGAGGCTTCGCTGACCCACAGATATTCAATACACAACCAGCTGCCCTTGCGTTTGGCTATAAGCCCCCCGCGCATCGCGCCAGCATCATTGCGTGAATATACCCCCAGCTCACCAAACTGCGCCGGGTCCAGAAAACGTAAATTGTATTCCCGCAGCCCCTTCAGTAGCTCCTCCTGGTCGGCGGGATTAATGCTATCTGTTATTATTAATGCCATTAATTATCTCCATTTTTTATTTTTCACAGACCATTCACCACTCTACTTTCACAAAATATTCTTATTTTCTCCATTATTTCCTGACTAAATTTCACTCACTAAATTTTGTGTAAAAAACCTTCCCATCATTCGGCACAGACGTATAATGGGAAAAAATGAGAACGATCATTCTCATCATCGTAAACCATGGAGAACCCCATGAGTCATGCCCCTGTGACAGGTATAATCGCTCGGGTCGGAGTCTGTAACCGCCGTCTGACACCGTCATCGCCGTCCGGGGAACTCTCGAAAAAACCGCTTAATCAATAGCGGTACTCGCAGAGTTATTTACTGCAAACAGGAATATTGATTTCCCATTTTGTTATTTGTGCTTGCCCGGAGATGCATCATCGCCCGGCCCATCACCCCGCCAGTAAATTTGCGGGGCGGACGTCGTTCATCCTGAGAAAATATAATGAAATACACCATAGCCCCCATCGCAGCAGCATTATTTCTCCTTAGCGGGTGCGATAATGCGCAAAATGCCTCCCCGCAGCAGATGACCCCGGAAGTCGGCGTCGTCACCCTGCAAGGCCAGCCCGTTCCGGTGGTGAGCAGCCTGACGGGCCGCACCACCGCCTCACTAAGCGCCGAAGTGCGCCCGCAGGTCGGCGGTATCGTACAAAAACGCCTGTTTACCGAGGGCGATATGGTCAAAGCCGGA
Organism: Klebsiella huaxiensis; assembly: GCF_003261575.2. GTDB lineage: Bacteria > Pseudomonadota > Gammaproteobacteria > Enterobacterales > Enterobacteriaceae > Klebsiella > Klebsiella huaxiensis. The sequence goes on from NZ_CP036175.1 coordinate 36,544, forward strand.
CAAGCGCTGTACCAAATCGATCCGTCCAGCTATCGGGCAACGTTCAACGAAGCCGCCGCGTCGCTGAAACAGGCTCAGGCGCTGGTTACCGCCGATTGCCAAAAAGCCCAGCGCTACGCGGTGCTGGTCAAAGATAACGGTGTCTCCCGCCAGGACGCAGATGACGCGCTGTCGACCTGTAATCAGGATAAAGCCAGCGTCGAGTCGAAAAAAGCGGCACTGGAGAGCGCACGTATCAACCTGAACTGGACTACCGTTACTGCGCCAATTGCCGGGCGCATCGGTATCTCCTCCGTGACGCCGGGCGCGCTGGTTTCCGCCGATCAGGATACCGCGCTGGCGACGATCCGCGGCCTGGACACTATGTACGTCGATCTCACCCGATCCAGCGTCGATCTGCTGCGCTTGCGTAAGCAAAGCCTGACGAGCAGCAGCGATACCCTTAACGTCACACTGACCCTTGAAGATGGCAGTACCTACAGCGAAAAAGGTCGTCTGGCGTTGACCGAAGTGGCGGTGGATGAATCAACCGGCTCGGTCACGCTGCGCGCGGTCTTCCCTAATCCGCAGCACGTGCTGCTGCCGGGAATGTTCGTTCGCGCCCGCGTCGACGAAGGCATTATGGATGATGCAATCCTTGCCCCGCAGCAGGGTATCACCCGCGATGCTAAAGGCGATGCGACCGCGCTGGTGGTCGACGCCAGCAGTAAAGTTGAGCAGCGTAGCGTGGAAACGGGCGACACCTACGGTGACAAATGGCTGATCGTTAACGGACTGAAGAGCGGCGACAAGCTGATTGTTGAAGGCACCAGCAAAGTCGCGCCGGGCCAGCAGGTGAAAGCCGTCGAAGTCAAAAATGACGGAGGCAACGCCTGATGTTCTCCCGCTTCTTCGTGCGACGCCCGGTCTTTGCCTGGGTTATCGCCATTCTGATTATGCTCGCCGGGATTCTGGCAATCCGCACTCTACCGGTCGCCCAGTATCCTGACGTCGCGCCGCCGGCGGTAAAAATCTCCGCCACCTATACCGGGGCCTCTGCGGAAACCCTGGAAAACAGCGTCACCCAGGTTATCGAACAGCAGCTTACCGGGCTGGATAACCTGCTCTATTTTACCTCCACCAGCAGCTCCGATGGCTCGGTCAGCATCACCGTGACGTTTGAGCAGGGTACCGACCCGGATACCGCGCAGGTTCAGGTGCAGAACAAAGTGCAACAGGCGGAATCACGCCTGCCGAGCGAAGTTCAGCAGTCCGGCGTGACGGTAGAAAAATCGCAGAGCAGCTTCCTGCTGATCCTCGCGGTGTACGATAAAAACAATAAAGCCACCAGCTCCGATATCTCCGACTGGCTGGTGAGCAACATGCAGGATCCGCTGGCGCGTATTGAAGGCGTCGGCAGCCTGCAGGTATTTGGCGCGGAATACGCCATGCGTATCTGGATGGACCCGACAAAACTGGCTTCCTATTCGCTGATGCCTTCCGATGTGCAATCGGCGATTGAAGCGCAGAACGTGCAGGTTTCCGCCGGTAAAATCGGTGCGCTGCCCGCTTCTAACGCTCAGCAGTTGACCGCCACCGTGCGCGCCCAGTCGCGCCTGCAAACCGCTGCCCAGTTCAAAGAGATTATCGTCAAGAGTAAGAGCGATGGTTCGGTGGTACGCCTGAGCGATGTCGCCCGCGTCGAAATGGGCAGCGAAGATTACACCGCCTCCGCCAACCTCAACGGCCACCCGGCCGCAGGGATCGCCGTCATGATGGCACCGGGCGCTAACGCCCTGAATACTGCGACGCTGGTGAAAAGTAAGATTGCCGAATTTCAGCGCCAGATGCCGCAGGGCTACGATATCGCCTACCCGAAAGACAGCACCGAGTTCATCAAAATTTCGGTTGAGGACGTGATTCAGACGCTTTTCGAGGCCATCATCCTCGTGGTCTGCGTCATGTATCTGTTCCTGCAAAACTTCCGCGCCACGCTGATCCCGGCGGTGGCGGTTCCGGTCGTGCTGCTGGGTACTTTCGGCGTGTTGGCGCTGTTCGGCTATTCCATTAACACCCTGACGCTGTTTGCGATGGTGCTGGCGATAGGCTTGCTGGTGGATGATGCCATCGTGGTGGTGGAAAACGTCGAGCGTATTATGCGCGACGAAGGGCTACCCGCCCGCGAAGCCACTGAAAAATCGATGGGCGAAATCTCCGGCGCGCTGATCGCTATCGCGCTGGTGCTCTCGGCGGTGTTCCTGCCGATGGCCTTCTTCGGCGGCTCTACCGGAGTTATCTATCGCCAGTTCTCGGTGACCATTATCTCGGCGATGATGCTCTCCGTCGTGGTCGCGCTAACCTTAACCCCGGCGCTGTGCGGCGCGCTGCTTAGTCATTCTAAACCGCACACCAAGGGTTTCTTCGGCTGCTTTAACCGCCTGTGGGGACGCACCGAGCAGGGCTATCAGCATCGAGTTGTCGGCGGCCTGCGCCGCTCAGCAGTCATGATGGGCGCTTTTATCCTCATTTGCGGCGGCATGGCGCTGGCGATGTGGAAACTACCGGGCAGCTTCCTGCCGACCGAGGATCAGGGCGAAATCATGGTCCAGTACACGCTGCCTGCCGGGGCAACGGCGGTGCGCACCGCCGAAGTCCGTCGTCAGGTCACCGACTGGTTCCTCACCAAAGAGAAAGCCAATACCGACGTTATCTTTACCGTTGACGGCTTTAGCTTTAGCGGTAGCGGGCAGAACGCCGGGATGGCCTTCGTGTCGCTGAAAAACTGGTCCGAACGTAAAGGCGAAGCCAATACCGCTCAGGCTATCGCTCTGCGCGCCACCAAAGAGCTGGGTAGCATTCGCGATGCCACCCTGTTTGCCATGACCCCGCCCTCGGTAGATGGTCTGGGGCAGAGCAACGGTTTCACCTTCGAGCTGATGGCCAGCGGCGGCACCGATCGCGATAGCCTGATGAAAATGCGTAGCCAACTGCTGGCGGTGGCGAATCAAAGTTCTGAACTGCAATCGGTGCGTGCCAACGATCTGCCGCAGATGCCGCAGCTCCAGGTGGATATCGATAACAATAAAGCTGTGTCGCTTGGGCTGTCCTTAAGCGATGTCACCGATACCCTCTCCAGCGCCTGGGGCGGAACCTACGTTAACGACTTTATCGATCGCGGTCGCGTGAAGAAGGTTTATATCCAGGGCGAAAGCGATGCCCGTGCCGTACCGTCCGACCTCGGTAAATGGTTCGTACGCGGCAGCGACGATAGCATGACGCCATTCTCTGCCTTTGCCACCACCCGTTGGGAATACGGCCCGGAAAGCCTGGTGCGCTACAACGGCTCCGCCGCCTTTGAAATTCAGGGCGAGAACGCCAGTGGTTTCAGCTCCGGCGCGGCAATGGACAAGATGGAAGCCTTAGCCAATAACCTGCCCGCCGGTACCACCTGGGCATGGAGCGGCATGTCGCTGCAGGAAAAGCTCGCCAGCGGTCAGGCGATGAGCCTCTACGCTATCTCAATTCTGGTGGTCTTCCTGTGCCTGGCGGCGCTGTATGAGAGCTGGTCGGTACCGTTCTCGGTCATCATGGTTATCCCGCTCGGGCTGCTCGGTGCGGCGCTGGCGGCATGGATGCGCGGTCTGAACAACGACGTTTACTTCCAGGTGGCGCTGCTGACCACCATCGGCCTGTCGTCGAAGAACGCCATTCTGATCGTCGAATTCGCCGAATCGGCGGTGGAAGAGGGGTATTCGCTATCGCGAGCCGCGATGCGCGCCGCGCAGACCCGACTGCGACCCATTGTGATGACTTCGCTGGCGTTTATCGCCGGGGTTCTACCGCTGGCCATCGCCACCGGAGCAGGGGCTAACAGCCGTGTTGCGATCGGTACCGGGATTATCGGCGGGACCCTGACGGCAACGCTGCTGGCGGTGTTCTTCGTGCCGCTGTTCTTTGTGCTGGTGAAACGCTTCTTCACCCGTCATCGTTCTTCTCAGGAGTAAGTTATGTTTCGTTTTACCTTGGTTTTTGTCGCGCTCCTGACGGCGGGCTGTGTGTCTCTCGACCCGAACTATGAACGCCCGGCCGCGCCTGTTCCAGCCACTTTGCCTGGCAGCCACGGTGAGGCCACCGCGGTGGTCAGCGACTGGCAGCAGGTAGTGAATGACGCCCGCCTTAAAAAAGTGGTGAGCATCGCGCTGACCAGTAACCGCGACGTACAGAAAGCGCTGGCCGATATCGAAGCCGCGCGAGCCCAGCTTGGCGAAACGCGTGCTGCGCTGTTTCCGACCCTCGACGCCGAGCTAAGCCACACCCGTAGCAAAACGGTCGCCAGCGGCCTCACGTCGTCATCGGAAGCCGATGGCGCGGTCTCCAGCTTCGAGCTGGATCTGTTTGGTAAGAATCAAAGCCTGACGCGCGCGGCGAGAGAAACCTGGCTTGCCAGCGAATTCACCGCCCAGAATACGCGCCTGACGATGATTGCCGACCTGACCACCGCCTGGGTAACGCTTGCGGCGGATAACAGCAATTTGGCGCTGGCTCAGGAAACCATGGCCAGTGCGGAGAACTCGCGCAAAATTGTCACTCGCCAGATGGAGGTCGGTACCGCCTCGGCAAGCGACCTGAGCGATGCCGAAAGCGTTTACCAGCAGGCGCGCGCCAGCGTCGCCAGCTACCGCACGTTGGTGGCGCAGGATAAGAACGCCCTCAATCTGCTGGCCGGGGAAACCGTGCCGGATAGCCTGCTGCCCGGCACCCTGGAAAGCCTCGGCGATCGCAGTATCACCCTGGTTCCGGCGGGCGTTTCTTCATCGGTCCTGCTGCGTCGCCCGGATATCCAGGAAGCAGAGCATAATCTGAAAAGCGCTAACGCTGATATCGGCGCGGCACGGGCCAACTTCTTCCCATCCATCTCGCTGACCGCCAGCGCCGGAGTCGGCAGCGATTCGCTCTCTTCGCTGTTCAGCCACGGAATGCAAGTATGGTCATTCGCGCCGTCCATCAGCCTGCCGCTGTTTACCGGCGGCAGCAACCTGGCGCAGTTGCGCTATGCTGAAGCGGAGAAAAAGAGGCTCATTGCCACCTATGAGAAGACGATTCAAAGCGCCTTCAAGGATGTCGCCGACGCACTGGCGCGTCGTGAAACGCTTAGTGAGCAGCGGGATGCGCAGAATAAATACGTCGCAGCGGAGCAGAAATCGTTGGATATTGCGATGAAGAGCTATCAGGCCGGGGTAGGGGATTATCTGTCGGTGCTGACCGCCCAGCGAACGCTGTGGTCGGCACAGGCCACGCTTATCTCCCTCCAGCAAACGGACCTGGAAAACCGCATTACTCTCTGGCAGTCGCTGGGAGGCGGCGCCAGTTAACGCTTTTACCGGGCGGCAACGCCCGGCATTCTGACAAGGAGCCTGTTTGTATGTCCCGAATTTCTCTTTCCTGGGTAGTGGTTCTCGGTTTGCTCAGCGCCATTGGGCCGCTGTGTACCGACTTCTATCTGCCCGCGCTGCCGGAAATCACTCAGCAGCTAAACGCCACCGGCACGCAGACCCAGCTATCGCTGACCGCAGCGCTGATAGGCCTCGGCCTTGGACAGCTGTTTTTTGGCCCGCTAAGCGACCGGATTGGCCGAAAAAAGCCGCTGGCGCTCTCGCTGCTGCTGTTTATCTTCTCCTCGGTGATGTGTGCGATAACCTACGACATTCACATGCTGATCGCCTGGCGCTTTCTGCAGGGCTTCGCCGGAGCAGGCGGCTCGGTGCTGTCGCGCTCCATCGCCCGCGACCGCTATCAGGGCACCCTGCTGACCCAGTTTTTCGCCCTGCTGATGACCGTTAACGGTATCGCGCCGGTACTTTCGCCGGTGCTCGGCGGCTGGATCATTACCGCTTTTGACTGGCGCATCTTGTTCTGGGCGATGGCGGCGATCGGCGCTGTCCTGTTACTGCTCAGCCTGACGGTATTACACGAAACGCTACCAGCAAAAAGCGCAAACTCGGTTACGCAGCAGCAGGACGATATCCCGGTGCTGAAAAACCGCCGCTTTATGCGCTACTGCCTGATTCAGGCCTTTATGATGGCTGGGCTGTTCTCTTATATCGGCTCCTCCTCATTCGTTATTCAGAGCGAGTACGCCATGAGCGCGATGCAGTTCAGCCTGCTGTTTGGCCTTAACGGCATCGGACTGATTATTGCGGCGTTGATCTTTTCCCGCCTGGCGCGCCGCTTCAGCGCTGAAGGTCTGCTGCGCGGCGGCCAGCTGCTGGCGGTGGCGTTCGCCGTCATCACCCTGCTGTTCGCCTGGCTACAGCTGCCGACGCTGGCGCTGGTCGGCCTGTTCTTTACCGTCTCGATGATGAGCGGCATCAGCACTGTCGCCGGTGCGGAAGCGATGAATGCGATTAGCGCCCGCCAGTCCGGCACTGCATCGGCGCTGATGGGCACGCTGATGTTTGTGTTCGGCGGTATCGCCGCACCGCTGGCCGGCCTCGGCGGCGAAACGATGTTGAAAATGAGCCTCGCGATGACCCTTTGCTATCTGGCGGCCCTGCTGATTGGCCTGAAAAAAACACGCTCCATCGAGTAAAATTCTCTGGTGGTAATAAAAAATTCCAATTTTATTACCGCCATATTTCCCGCTACGACTGAAATCTCTTATTATTCATTCAACATCAATCGTGATAGTCTTCACATGAAAGGAATAATTAATTCCTTATACTGCCTGCCACTGTGAATAATGAGGTTCCTATGACTATCGACCTGAGCAAACTGCTGACCGAGCGTCGCAACGCCAATAGCGCCAATATTGATACCCTCTCCACCGAAGAGATGCTGACGGTGATTAACCAGGAAGACCTGCAGGTGGCTCACGCTATCACCCCTTATCTGGCACAGATTGCCCAGGTGGTGGATAAAGTCGCGGCGGCGCTGCAGGCGGGAGGACGGCTGATTTACATTGGCGCTGGCACATCTGGTCGTCTGGGGATCCTTGATGCCAGCGAATGTCCGCCGACCTTCGGCACTCGCCCGGAGCAGGTGGTGGGCATTATCGCTGGCGGCCATAAAGCGATTCTGAGCGCCGTGGAGAACGTCGAAGATAACAAAGCGCAAGGCGCGATGGACCTGCAGAACCTTAACTTTAGCAGCCGCGATGTACTGGTCGGCCTGGCCGCCAGCGGGCGCACCCCGTACGTGATTGGCGCGATGGAATATGCCCGCAGCCAGAGCGCTTTTGTCGCTATCGTTAGCTGCAACCCACATGGAGAAATGGCTCAACTGGCTGATGTTGCCATTACGCCGGTGGTCGGCCCGGAAGTCGTCACCGGTTCAAGCCGTCTGAAGGCCGGTACCGCGCAGAAGCTGGTACTGAATATGATTTCCACCGGGGCAATGATCCGCATCGGCAAGGTCTACAGCAACCTGATGGTGGACGTTGAAGCGACCAACGCCAAGCTTATTGAGCGCCAGGTTTCTATCGTCATGGAGGCCACCGAATGTGACCGCGCGACGGCGCAAAACGCGCTGGATGCCAGTGGTCGCCACTGCAAAACGGCGATTGTGATGGTGCTGGCTGATTTAAGCGCCGCAGAAGCCCAGGCGCTGCTGGCAAAAAATAATGGCTATATCCGCAAGGCGTTGAGCCACTCCTGACCGCTGACTAACAAGGTAATCTGCAATGGCAAAAATAAATAAAGAGATGATAGCGCGGATCCTTCACCATGTTGGCGGGGCTGGAAATGTCGCGCAGGCGGGCAACTGTATGACCCGGCTGCGCCTGACCCTGCGCGATGAGTCGCGGGCCGATAGCGCCGCTATCCGCCAGATTGAAGGCGTGATGGGGGTTATTGTCAGCGATGAGCAGTTCCAGGTCGTCCTTGGGCCCGGCAAGGCGCAAACCGCGGCGGAAATGATGAACGCGTTACTGGAAGACGCCCCAGCGGATGCGCCATCGCTGGCCGATGTCGCCGCCGAGAAGAAACAGGCGCTGAAGAGTAAGCAAACCAGTGGTGTACAGAAGTTTCTCGCCAAATTCGCCACCATTTTTACTCCGCTAATCCCCGGCTTTATTGCCGTCGGCCTGCTGCTGGGGTTTGCGACCCTGGCGGAGCAGATATTTGTGCTGGAAAACGCCCATCCGAACGCCACGGTGGTGGCGCTGATCGGCTATATGAAGGTGTTCAGCAAGGGGATGTTTACTTTTCTGAGCATCCTGATCGGCTATAACGCCCAGAAGGCGTTCGGCGGTTCCGGAGTCAACGGAGCCATCATCGCTGCGCTGTTTGTTCTCGGCTATAACCCCGAGGCGACCAGCGGATTCTATTCCGGGATCACCACCTTCTTCGGCCACGGTATCGATCCGCGTGGCAATATTATCGGCGTGCTGATCGCCTCGATTATTGGCGCATGGGTGGAAAGACAAGTGCGCCGGGTGATGCCCGCAAACCTCGATATGATCCTCACCTCAGCCGTAACGCTGCTGATTATGGGCGCGGTAACCTTTATCGTGATTATGCCGATCGGCGGCTGGCTGTTTACCGGAATGTCGTGGTTGTTTCTGCACCTTAACGGCAACCCGTTCGGCTCTGCGGTGCTGGCCGGTCTGTTCCTGCTGGCGGTGATGTTCGGCGTGCATCAGGGCTTTGTGCCGGTCTATTTCGCCCTGGTGGATGCGCAAGGATTTAACTCGCTGTTCCCGATTCTGGCGATGGCCGGAGCCGGGCAGGTGGGTGCAGCGCTGGCGCTGTTCTGGCGGGCGAAGCACGACTCTCTGCTGCGTACTCAGATTAAAGGGGCGATTATTCCTGGCTTCCTCGGTATCGGTGAACCGCTGATTTACGGTGTGACGCTACCGCGTATGAAGCCGTTTATCACCGCCTGCCTTGGCGGTGCCTGCGGCGGTTTCTTCCTCGGCCTGATTGCATGGCTGGGCCTGCCGGTTGGCCTCAATACGGTGTTTGGCCCCTCCGGGCTGGTGGCGCTGCCGCTGATGACCTCCGGCAGCGGAATTTACGCCGGAATGGCGGTATATGCTGCCGGGTTGGCGGTCTCTTATCTTTGTGGATTCGCCCTGACCTGGCTGTTTGGCAGTAAAAACGTCGATTTGAGCTAAGATGAAGGTCTGATGCGCAAGTATCGAACGACATTTAACCCGTCTGATGGCGGGTTAAATTTGCTGACAGAGTGTATCCCGTAACCATTGCACGGTGGCGCTGCGCTTACCGGGCCTACACGTTCCCTGTGGTTTATTAACGCTGCAAACCCGGCTTTTAACCAGCACACCAAATGGCCTACTACCATTTCCTGCCCCGCCGCGCGGACGCGCATCATGTTATGATGCCGCTTTTGCGATATTTCACTTGAGGGAAAGATGGGCTCCAGCAAAAAAGGGATGCTGAACGTACTAATAGCCGCCGTGCTGTGGGGCAGTTCCGGCGTCTGTGCGCAATATATTATGCAGCAAAGTCAGATGTCATCGCCGTTTCTGACCATGACGCGCCTGCTGTTCGCGGGTCTGATTCTTCTGATGCTCTCGTTCGTTCATGGCGACAAAATATTTCGCGTTCTGCAAAACCGAAAAGACGCCGTTAGCCTGCTGATCTTCTCGCTGTTCGGCGCGCTCACCGTGCAGTACACCTTCCTGATGACTATCGAGAAATCCAACGCCGCTACCGCGACGGTGCTGCAGTTCCTGTCGCCGACGATTATTGTCGCCTGGTTTGCCATCGCCCGTAAAACGCGCCCCAGTCCGCTGGTGCTGGCGGCTATCGGCACCTCGCTGGCGGGCACTTTCCTGCTGGTCACCCACGGCAACCCGACGACGCTGTCGATTTCCCCCGCAGCGCTGTTCTGGGGGATTGCTTCAGCGTTTGCCGCCGCCTTCTACACCACTTATCCTTCAACGCTGATTGCCCGCTACGGCACGCTGCCGATCGTCGGCTGGAGCATGCTGCTCGGCGGTGCCATGCTGCTGCCGTTCTACGCCGGACAGGGCAACCATTTTGTGGTTAACGGTAGTCTGCTGCTGGCCTTTTTCTACCTGGTGGTTATCGGCACATCGCTGACCTTTAGCCTCTACCTGAACGGCGCGCAGAAGATTGGCGGCGCAAAGGCGGGAATTCTCAGCTGCGCGGAACCGCTGAGCAGCGCCCTGCTTTCTCTACTGCTGCTCGGCATCACCTTTACTCTGCCGGACTGGCTGGGCACGCTGTTGATTCTCTCGTCGGTCGTGCTGATCGCCATGGATTCGCGGCGTAGGGTTAAAACGGCCTGATGATTATCTGGCTGTAGATGCTGCGACCTGAGTTTGCAGCATCTTCATATCATCATCTGATAGCTGACAAACAACCCTTACCAGCTCGTGCTCGAACCCCTGCTCCAGAAATAATCAGGCAATACGTAATGCTTCTTCTTGTCTCCCTTCCTGCCGCAATCTTTCTGCAATCGTCATCAGTTTCGCCTTATGTTGAGGAACGCGTTGTGCAGCCTCGTGAAGAAATTCAGTAAAACGAGGCGCTCGCCGCACTGCAGCATGTAATTAAACAGCGCTTTCATCTGGCTGTTATTAGCGCAACCTTTAACCAACAGCTCGGCTAATCGTTCCACCAGCCCAAGTAAATCGCGATGGCGGATATGCTTTTGGATCAGTTCCAGCAGCGCTACGTGCCGGTGCTGCATGATTTCGTCATCCGGCACTACGGTAGTTGCATCGGCAAACTCATCCAGCCAGCACGTCGGAATAGCTGGCGCGTAAATACGCCGCGCACCTGCGCATAAACGACTTTGCTTGCCGGTTCGAGAGATAACGCTCGGGAGCTGAAACCGATGCATTTTTGCGGAAACCTGGGCGCAAAATTGATACCCAGGGAATGCGTCTATAGTTAGAGGAACGCTTTAATAAAAATAAGGATATCCATGATGAAAAGAATAAGTATTGCGCTGTCGTTGGCTACCTGGCTGGCGCTACCTGCCGTAGCAACAGCCGCACCGCTCTCCGGACTGAAGTTTGAGCAACAAAAGCAGCAGATAGTGAAGGATGTGAGGAAAAACTGCCCTGCCAGCAGCGGCATGGCGGATACGATATTTGCCAATCGCGTGCTGGAGTCACCAGAAAATAAAGTCGCTGTGCAAAGCGCAGCGCGAGCGTTGGATAAAAACAACGATGCCGCCTATCAGAAAGCGATTAGCGGCATTCAGTGCCCGACGCAGTAGCGCCCGCGGCAAAGCGTTTCGTGTAATTAGCGGTTCGGAATAATCAAATCTCCGCGTAGCGGGCTGCTGCCGAGCATTTGCGTCTTTTCGGTCAGCCAGTTGACTATCCGGCTGGCCATGGCGTCCATTGAATATTCAATCGCCGGAATCGTCGGAATACCGGGCAGCTGTAACGAGCCCGCAAGGCTGAACACCATCACTTTTTCCGGCACCGCACGATTGAATGCCTGGAGCTGCGGGACCACCAGCTGCGCCTGCTGCTCGTTTGCCACCAGCAAGGCGTTGAAATTCAGCGTGGTTGCGTTGTTTACCAACTCCTGCACCGCCACGGAAGGCGAATGGCTGTCGAGAAAGATCAGGTTGCGATTAAACGGCAGGAAACTCTTTTCCAGAGCGTGCTTGTAGCCAAGCAGCACCTGATCGGCAAAACCGCTGCCCTGCGGATGGATCAGCGCAATCTGTCGCCGCCCCTGACTTATCAAATAGTTACAGGCTGTTTCCGCCGCAAAGGCATGGTCAAAATGAATGCTGTTCACACCTTCGCTTTCCAGGCAGTCAATCAGCACCACGTCAGGCCGGTCGATATTTAGCGGAAACCGTGCGCCAATAATCAATACATCATCGCAAAGGCCGCAGGTCAGCTCTTCCAGTGAATGCATCACCCTGCCACGGGAATTTGCGAAACGCAGCAGCAGATGTTTCTGGTGCTGGCTGAGCTGTTTTTCCAGGGCATAGAGGTAGCTAGTGGTTTGATTAATATTGTCCTGAGCGCAAATCACGCCAATGCAGCCGGTGGTTTGACTAAGCAAAGATTGCGCAATCATATTTGGCCGATAGTTAAGTTCTTCCGCCGCTTGTAACACCGCCTGTCGGCTGGCTTCCTTCACCCCGCGCGAACCGCTCAATACCCGAGAGACAGTGGCTTTCGATACCCCAGCTAAGCGTGATACATCATTGATTGTAGACATCATTTTCCCCTGACAGGGCCAGTCCGATCCCTGCAAATCCCTGGACCTGAATCGCTTCAATAATAACCAGGTGCAGTATATCTGTTTCCGTTTTTATTTGGAAACCGATTCTCCGTTTCATGGAAGAACGTAGCAAAAACCACAGGAATATGTGAGCCAAATCTAATTAATCAGCCCTATGGCTGACAGATCTTGACGGTTATCACAGTTCTGTTTTTTATAAATGGAAACCGGTTTCCGTCTGATATCAAATCATCCACGCAATAACTTTTTACATTTTGAGGATGGTCGTCGATGTACAAGATTATGCTGTGCTGCTCTGCCGGGATGTCCACCAGTATGCTGGTCAGAAAGATGGTCGATGTCGCAAAGGAACGTAACCTGCCGGTGCAGATTGATGCTTATGGTGTTTCCGAATTTGACATGCAGTTTCCACAGTACCAGGTGGTGCTTCTTGGCCCCCAGGTGAAATACATGCTGAAAACTTTATCTGAGAAAGCCGCTTCCCTGAATATTCCAGTCCAGCCAATTAACACCATGGATTACGGAATGCAGCGGGGAGATAACGTCCTGGATTATGCTCTGTCGCTGATAGAAGCGGCGCATTAAGAGGTGTGCAAATGAGTTCTCTGTATCAGTCCATGATTGCCGTGATCGAGCAATCAATTACACCGCTGGCAGGACGCCTTGGGCAGCAGAAATACGTTATCGCTATTCGCGATGGCTTCACTGCCGCATTGCCGTTTATGATCATCGGCTCATTCATGCTGGTATTTATCTTTCCTCCTTTTTCACCGGATACCACTAACGGTTTCGCCCGCGGCTGGCTGGATTTCTCTCAGCAATATCGCGAGCAGCTGATGCTACCGTTTAACCTTAGCATGGGGGTGATGACGTTCTTTATCTCTGTAGGTATTGGCGCCAGCCTGGGACGCCAGTTCCAGCTCGACCCGGTGATGTCCGGTCTGCTGGCGTTTATGGCCTTTTTACTGGTTGCCGCGCCGTATGCTGATGGCAAAATCTCCACCCAGTACCTCTCCGGCCAGGGCATTTTTACCGCCTTGATCACCGCGATTTATTCCACCCGCGTTTACGCCTGGCTGAAGCAGAACAACATTACGATTCGCCTGCCGAAAGAGGTGCCAACCGGCGTTGCACGCTCGTTTGAAATCCTTATCCCGGTGCTGGTGGTGATCGCAACCCTGCATCCGCTGAACCTGTTTATCGAAGCGCAGACCGGTATGATCTTACCGCAGGCAATTATGCACCTGCTGGAGCCGCTGGTTTCCGCCTCTGACTCACTGCCGGCGATTCTGCTTTCCGTCCTGATGTGCCAGATTTTCTGGTTCGCCGGGATCCACGGTTCGCTGATTGTCACCGGCATTATGAACCCGTTCTGGATGGCCAATCTGTCGGCAAACCAGGCGGCGCTGGCGGCTGGTGCGGCTCTGCCTCACGTCTATCTGCAAGGTTTCTGGGACCACTACCTGCTAATCGGCGGCGTCGGTTCTACGCTCCCGCTGGCGTTCCTGCTGCTGCGTAGCCGTGTGGCCCACCTGCGCACCATCGGTAAAATGGGCGTCGTACCCAGCTTCTTTAATATCAACGAGCCGATTCTGTTCGGCGCGCCGATTATTATGAACCCGATGATGTTTATCCCGTTTGTCTTTGTGCCGATGATCAATGCCGTGCTGGCTTACGGCGCGACGCGTCTCGGCTGGCTGAGCCAGGTCGTTTCCCTGACCCCATGGACAACGCCAGCTCCCATTGGCGCATCGTGGGCTGCCAACTGGACCTTAAGCCCGGTGGTCATGTGCGTGATTTGTATGGTGATGTCGGCGGTTATCTATCTGCCGTTCCTGCGCGCTTATGAACGCTCCTTAATGAAAACTGAAGTTGAAAAAGCAAAAAACGCAACACCGGTTGCTGAAACCGTCAGCTAATAATTAAACGAATATATTTTTAATATATGACAGCGTAAATAATACAGGAAAAGGACTTTCACCACATTATTTAAATAATAAAGTTAATGATCTCAGGACATAACATGATTGAATTAGAGGATGCGGTAATGGAAATTATCGTCAACGCGGGACAGTCACGCTCATTATGTTTTGAAGCGCTTCATTGTGCCCGTACCGGTAATATAGATGAAGCGCGGTTGCTCCTTAATGAGGCCGATGGTTATGCCCGCAGGGCGCATCAGATGCAGACCCAGCTTATCGAGCAGGATGCGGGCGAAGCGCGCCAGCCGATGACGCTGATTATGGTGCATGCCCAGGATCATCTGATGAATTCTCTGCTGGCTCGTGAATTTTCAGAAGAGATTATTCATCTGTATCAACGTTAATATATAACTCAGTCGTACCCTATATTAAGTAAAACCAGCTTATCCTGGCGGGATAGCTATTATCTGAATATATGAATTATTAAAAGCGAGATAATTATGAAAACTGTAAAAATGCTGCCATTAGCCATGGCGGTCGTCGCCGCGCTGTGCCCAATTTCCGTATTAGCACAAGATTTTACTCAGGAACAAATTGACGCCATTGTGGCTAAAGCCGTCGATAAAGCGCTGGCTGACCGTCAGGCTAAAATGGACGCTGCAGCCGCGAAAAAGGTGGATCTGGAGACCAACCCACAAACCGCCGTGCAATCGCCGGACATGGCGGTGCCGTTCGGCCTGAAGTTCAGCGGCTACGCGCGCTACGGTGCACACTTCCAGACCGGCGATCAGAAATACGTCGGCGTGGACGGCTCCTATAACGGCGCCTCAGCGATTGGTCGTCTTGGCAACGAAGGCAACGGCGGCGAGTTCCAGTTAACCAAGGCCTTTAAGAGCAGCAAGGGCGCTATCTGGGATATCAACGTCATGTTCGATCACTGGAGTGACGAAGTTAACCTGAAAAAAGCCTACGTTGGCGTCACCAACGTGCTGGAGTCCAACCCTAACGCCTATATCTGGGCGGGTCGTGATTTCCACCAGCGTCCGCAACAGGGGATCAACGACTACTTCTGGATGAACCACGACGGTCAGGGCGCCGGGGTGAAAAACTTCGATATCGGCGGCGTACAGTTCGACGTAGCGGCGGTATCGCAGGTGAAATCCTGTAGCCCGGAAGTGATGGCCGATGAGTCCAACCCATCACGCATCACCTGTACCGGTAACTCCGACACTGGCGATAACGGTCACTATGCGCTGACCACCAAAACCCATAACATCAAAGCCGGCCCGATCGATGTTGAGGTTTATGCCAACTACGGTTTTGATTCCAAAGCGGTGGATAACGACGAGCAGCTCGATGCGTGGCAGGGCGGCCTGCTATTAAGCCATACCAATAGCGACGACAGCGGCGTGAACAAGGTTATCCTGCGCTACTCCGATAACTCGGATAACAGCGTTTACAACAAAACGGACGGGTTGACCGCTATCTACGCCAGCTTCGAAGGCAACTATAAGTTTACCCAGCAGGCGCAGATCGAATATCTGTTGGCCTTCCACGACTATGACAACAGTAAAGACAATACCGACAACCGTAAAAACTACGGTGCGATTGTCCGTCCAATGTACTTCTGGAACGATGTGCATTCGACCTGGCTGGAAGCAGGCTACCAGCGTGTTGATTACGATCAGGGCGGAGACAACCATGGATGGAAGCTGACGCTGTCGCAGAACATTGCGATCGGTATGGGGCCAGAGTTCCGCCCAATGCTGCGCTTCTACGTAACCGGAGGCCAGGTAGATAACAAGCGTACCGCGAAAGTTAACGGTACCAAAGACGAACAGTTGGATTCACTTAACCTCGGCGGCATGTTTGAAGCGTGGTTCTAAGCGATTGAAGCAGTCCCGGGTCATGGCATGAATGCCTGACCCGGCGACTTATTCCCGGAGGCGATGCTACGCATCTGTCCGGGCTACCAAACCGCTGACGGCTGTGAACTTGTAGCCCGGTCAGCGCAGCGCCACCGGGAAGCATGGCGCAGAGGATTTCAATACGAAAGCCGATCCCGGAGGCGGCGTTTGACGTGCCAGTGCGGGCTACCAAATCAGCAGATTGTTCGATCCCGTAGCCCGTTCAAACAGCAGTGCTACTGGGGGATTTTCGCCGCGAAAAGATCAGAACGCGGTTTTTGAGAAGCCGGTCATCTCTTTAAGGCCCATTTCGCGACCCAGAGCGGTCATCGGGTGGACAAGAACCAGCCCGCGCACGCTTTTTTTGAGTTTGCCAATATCGGCCTGCTCTTTTTTGGTGATGGCGCGACGGTGCGGCAGGCTCATCAGTTTCTGCGCTTCTTTGCTCAGTTTTTGAGCCTGAACTTCGCGCAGGCGCACAAGCTCCGCCTCAATGGTGGTTTTTTCTTTTTCCAGCTCGGCGTACTTGTCTGCGGCTTCAACCAGCGACAGGTCGGCCTGCTGGTGACGGATGGCGTCGAGACGGTCGCTCAGACGTTTAATTTCACTTTTTTCGATTTCTTTCATGGTGGTTTAATCTATTAAGAAATGGGCGTTATCAGACTATAGTATGTGCTGTCGCTTCCGTTGTGGGTAGCTATTTATCAAAACGTCACGACTTTACCCGCAATAACAATCGCTGTGAGTAATTATAATAATTTGAATATTATACGGATTTCCCACCAGAGTGGATGAATGTTCATTTCTGTGAAGCCTGTCAGCCATTAAGCACGTTTTCCTCATCTAAATCCCTTCTTTTGGCTAATTCTTAACAAGATGATCCCCGAGCAGAGGAGAGCGTGATGGCGAAAATCGGCGACGGTGTACCGCGTATTATTGATAAGGCCGTAGATTTTATGGCTTCAAGCCAGGCTTTTATGGAATATCTAAAAAAGTCTCCGCGTTTGCAGCATATACCGCGGGATATTCCGGCGGACAAAGAGGAGCTGTTTCTGCGTCGTCTGGAGTATTATCGGCAGCTTTATCAGCCGACGTGTGACCAGCAAGAGACCGAATCAGAGCGTTGATTTTTGAAAGGCTTTTTTTAAGCTGATTTTAGAAATCAGCTCGGTCAGAGACAGCATCATTGTTGAACGTACAACCTGCTGGTAGCGCAGTTTCTGCATTGCCAGCAGTTCCGCATCGCTATTATCGTCGAATAGCGGCATCGGGGGCAGCGCAGCGACGCAGTGCAGCTCGCCAAACGGTCCGAGAATCTCATCGTCGGTAAAGCTGTACTCATTACCATCGTGGTTCAACTCTTCGCGCAGGGCCATTAGCAGCTCGGCGTCTTCGTATTCGGCGCGACTGATCACCCCGAGGCCATAAATCAGCTTCAGGCGTACAGAAAGGTCACCCAGCGGCCCCTCGCCGTCTAGCAAGGGCTCTACTGCGTATTTCACCGCATAGTCGTCTTTACGGAACACCTGAAGCACCAGGATATTGACCGCTTCCGTCAGTAGTTCAACGGTAGCGATCAGGAAGCTTCTTACGGTTTTGCCAGCATTCAGACGCTCAAGCACACGGTTTTCAAATGCCTGTGTTTCTTCCATTATTGCCTGCATATCTGACAGGAGTAGTAATGGGCGCGGTTCGGACCGCGCCAGATCTTGCCTCATTTGGTGGCGTTATAGTCGTTAACAGCTTCCGCCACCACATCGCTTGCCGCGTCCAGACCTGAAATCTGCGCCAGCGCGGCCTGAGGGCCTTTTTCTGCAATCAGCGCCGCCAGCTCCTGCGCCTGCGGGTCGTCTTCGCTGCGGAAGTGCATCGCCGCAGCGATCCCTTTCACCAGGTTCATATGCGGCAGGCCGTATTCCAGCGTACCAAGCAGCGGCTTAATTAAACGATCGCCCGCACTCAGTTTGCGCAGCGGCTGGCGGCCAACGCGCTCAACGTCATCTTTCAGATACGGGTTCTCGAAACGACCAATAATTTTCTGGATATAGGCTGCGTGTTTCTGTGCATCAAAGGCATAACGTTTGATCAGTACCGCGCCGCTCTCTTCCATGGCCCCTTTAACTACCGTGCGGATTTTCTCATCGAGAATCGCGTCACGAATCGTCTGGTGACCCGCCAGTTTTCCGAGGTAGGCGGTTATAGCATGTCCGGTGTTTAAGGTGAATAGCTTACGCTCGACAAATGCCATCAGATTATCGGTTAATTCCATTCCTGGGATATTCGGCAGCTCGCCTTTAAACTGGGTCTTGTCGACAATCCACTCGCTAAAGGTTTCCACGGTCACTTCCAGCGGGTCGTGAGTGGCGGAAGCGGATGGCGGAACGATGCGGTCAACGGCGGAATCAACGAAGCCGACGTTGGCTTCAACCCAGGCTTTATCTTCTTCAGCCAGAGCGTTAAAAACGTGGCCTTTGAGCTGAGTCGTGCCGCGGACCATGTTTTCGCAGGCGATAATATTCAGCGGGGCTGTAATGCCCTGCGCTTTGCGTTTAGCCAGGCCTTTAGCAATGGCCGGAGCAATGCGCTCCAGCACAACCGGGCCGACGGCGGTAGTGATCAGGTCAACGCTGGCAATCAGCTCAACGACTTCATCACCGATGCTGCTGACGGCGTCGACGCCGGAAACGGTATCAACCTGCTCATTTTCGCCGACCACGTGAACCTGATAGCTATGACGGGCATTCAGGGCATCAAGCACAACCTGATTTACATCCGCAAACGTCAGCTTTATCCCCGCGTCTGCCAGCAGTTTGCCGATAAAGCCACGTCCGATATTACCTGCGCCAAAATGTAATGCTTTCATAGTATTAACCTTCAATTAATGTTTTTACCTGAGAGGGCTGGGGTGAGGCTTTTCCCTCACCCTAACCCTCTCCTCATGCATGAGGAGAGAGTGGGCGTTTCCCGGATTGCGGCGTAAACGCCTTATCCGGGCTACACGTTACGCTTTCAGTAGCTTCAGGACTTCTTCAACGCTGGTGGTTTTGGTCAGACGCTCAATCACTGACTCATCATCCAGCGCGTTGGTCAGGCTGGTAATCACCTGAATGTGCTCGTTATTGCGAGCAGCGATACCGATGACCAGACGAGCGACCTCATCCTCTTCTTCACCAAAGCGTACGCCTTCCGGATACTGACAGAACACAATGCCGGTTTTCAGCACGCGATCTTTAGCTTCGATGGTGCCGTGCGGTACCGCGATGGACTCACCCAGATAGGTCGAGGTCAGTTTTTCGCGGTCCAGCATCGCCTGGACATATTCCGGCTCAACGTAGCCGCCTTTCACCAATTGCTCACCGGCAAACAGAATCGCTTCTTCCTTGGTGGCCGCTTTACGACCGAGGAAGATATTCTCTGCACCGAGTTTGAACAGGTTAGTGTCAGCCGCATCAAAGCTGTCTTTCAGACTGTCGCGGACTTTCTCTTCGTTATCAGTATGGCGCTGCGCCGCAACCAGACGTTCGGTCAGGCTGGAGTACAGGCCGCTGTCGAGGAAGTTGGTCAGCGAAATATGCTGCGCCTGCGGTACCTGACGCATCGCACGCTCGGTCAGGTCGCGGTGGGTGATGACCAGGTCAACATCCGGCGGCAGGTTGTTAATCGCACAGTTAGTGACGGAGATATTGCTCAGACCGGCATCCTGTACTTTCTTGCGCAGCACGCCTGCACCCATGGCGCTGGAACCCATACCGGCGTCGCAAGCCACGATGATTTTACGCACGTGGCTCAGGTCGTTAGCGACATCGCCAGCAGCCAGCGGAGTGGCTGCGCCTTTGGACTGCGCTTTCATATCCTGCATGCGACGGGTCGCTGCATCGATATCGTCTTCTTCTTTAACCTTGCTGGTTTTCAGCAGAACGGCTGAAACTACGAAGGAAACGGCCATCGCAGCCACAATCGCGGCGATGTTAGCGAAGTAGGCACCTTTCGGCGTCATCGCCAGCACGGCCAGGATAGAACCCGGAGAAGCCGGAGAAACCAGACCGCCATTGAGGATAGTCAGGGTGAATACGCCGGTCATACCGCCGAGGATAACCGCCAGAATCAGACGCGGATTCATCAGCACATACGGGAAGTAAATCTCGTGAATACCGCCGAGGAAGTGGATGATTGCCGCACCGCCCGCAGACTGTTTAGCGCTGCCGCGACCGAAGAACATGTATGCCAGCAGAACGCCCATACCCGGACCCGGGTTAGCTTCAATCAGGAAGAAGATCGATTTGCCAAGGTCATGCGACTGCTGAATACCCAGCGGCGAGAAGATACCGTGGTTGATGGCGTTGTTGAGGAACAGGATTTTCGCTGGTTCAACAAAGATGGACGCCAGCGGCAGCATGTCGTGGACAACCATGAAGTTAACACCTGCCGCCAGAATTTTGGACAGGACTTCAACTGCAGGACCAATGCCGAGGAACGCCAGGATGGCGAGGATCATCCCGATGATGCCGGCAGAGAAGTTGTTCACCAGCATTTCGAAGCCGGATTTGATTTTGCCATCAACCCAGACGTCAAAACGTTTAATCGCCCAGCCGCCCAGCGGACCGGCAATCATTGCACCGAGGAACATCGGCATATCCGCGCCGACGATCACGCCCATGGTGGTAATTGCGCCGACCACGCCGCCGCGCTCGCCGCCAATCAGCTTACCGCCGGTATAACCGATCAGTAGCGGCAGCAGATAGGTGATCATCGGACCAACCAGCTTCGCCAGCGTTTCGTTCGGTAACCATCCTGTCGGAATGAATAATGCGGTGATAATACCCCACGCGATAAACGCGCCGATATTTGGCATCACCATGTTGCTGAGGAAACGACCAAAGCTTTGCACTTTGATCTTGATATCGGATGACATAAAACACCCCTTCTTCTGTTTTTGCTATCGGCAGGCTGAAAGCCCGAGGCTCGTTGTTAATGTGGCGGCAGAGGTAGCCGGACCCTGTTTGATAGTGCGAAATCTGGCACTGAATCGTTAAGCTGTCCAGTCGATGGATTTTTGTGTGATACAGATCACATGAATATAGGTGACTGGTAGGTGTATGTAGTGATCGTTGTCACAAAATGCATGTGTAAAAAAACAACATCTGGGCATTTTCGAGGCAATTAAGGGGTTTTATGTGATGTAGCTCACATATTATCTTTGAGTGTTTGTTATTTATTTGTGATGTTAATCACAAAATATTTTGATCTGGATTTCTCCTGGTGTGATCTCCGGCAGGTTATGCCGTATTCAGTGCGAGAGCGTGTAACTGAGTAACTCGATCCGCTAAAGAACATTTTAGCCGTCAATGGCGAAAATCAAATCGGTGAATTATGCTCAATCTGTCGGCCGTTTTTTTATCTGCCACAAAACATATCCTATACCCAAAATAATTCGAGTTGCTTAAAGGCGGCAAGGAAGTGAGTCCCCAGGAGCATAGATAACTATGTGACTGGGGTGAGCGAGCGTAGCCAACACATAAGCAACTTGAAGTATGACGGGTATAAATAATTAGCGTAAATCCGAGGAAAATATGTTTCTCAATTATTTTGCGCTCGGCGTTCTGATCTTCGTTTTTCTGGTGATTTTTTATGGAATCATCATTCTCCATGACATCCCTTATTTGATTGCGAAGAAACGCAACCATCCGCACTCGGATGCGATTCACGTTGCGGGCTGGGTGAGTCTGTTTACTTTACACGTCATTTGGCCGTTCTTATGGATCTGGGCCACGCTTTATCAACCGGAGCGCGGTTGGGGGATGCAGCACCGGCGGGGTGGAGTGCCGCCAGAAGCGACAGAAGATGAGGATGAAATTAGCGAACTTCGCCAGCGGGTCAGCGCGCTCGAACAGCGAATAACCGATCTTCAGCCGCCAGCCCAACCCCCTTCGGTGGAGAAATAACTCATGGACCTGCTGATTATTTTAACCTACGTGGCGATTGCCTGGTCGATATTTAAAATATTCAAGATCCCGGTAAATAAATGGACGGTTCCCACCGCGGCGCTGGGCGGGGTATTTATTGTTAGCGCGCTTATTTTATTAATGAACTACAACCATCCTTACACCTTTACCGCGCAAAAAGCGGTTATTTCTATTCCGATTACTCCGCAGGTTACCGGGGTGGTCAGCAGCGTCACGGATAAAGCAAATCAACGGGTCAAAAAGGGTGAAGTTCTGTTTACCATCGATCCGGTACGCTATCAGGCGCGGGTCGACAGGCTCCAGGCTGACCTTGTCACCGCACTTCACGGCATCAACACGCTGAAAGCCCAGCTTTCTGAGGCCCAGGCAAACACCACGCGCGTCTCGGCGGAGCGCGATCGGCTCTATAAAGACTATCAGCGTTATCTGAAGGGCAGCCAGGCGCGGGTAAACCCGTTTTCGGAAAGTGATATCGATAATGCCCGGCAAAACTATCTGGCTCAGGATGCGATGGTGAAGGCGTCGGTTGCGGAGCAGGCGCAAATCCAGAGCCAGCTCGACAGCATGGTCAACGGCGAGCAATCGCAGGTAGTGAGCCTGCGCGCGCAGTTGGCGGAGGCGAAATATAACCTCGACCAGACCACCGTGCGTGCGCCCAGTGACGGCTATATCACCCAGGTTTTGATTCGCCCAGGCACCTACGCCGCCTCGCTGCCGCTGCGTCCGGTGATGGTGTTTATCCCACAGCAAAAACGGCTGATTGTGGCGCAGTTCCGGCAAAATTCGTTGCTCAGACTTGAGGCGGGCGACGATGCCGAAGCGGTGTTCAACGCGCTGCCTGGCCAGGTCTTTCACGGCAAGCTGGTGAGTATTCTGCCGGTGGTGCCGGGGGGAACGTATCAGGCACAGGGCACGCTGCAAGCGTTGACGGTCACACCGGGCACCGATGGTGTGCTGGCAACCATCGAACTCGATCCCAATGCCGCCGTGGACGCGCTACCTGACGGGATTTACGCCCAGGTGGCGGTTTATTCCGACCACTTCACCCACGTTTCGGTGATGCGCAAAGTGCTACTGCGCATGACCAGCTGGATGCATTATCTTTATCTGGATCACTAAACCCGCCATTTTCCCGCCCGGTTAGCGCTATGTCGTATTGATGGCCGGGCTTTATGCTTCATATGATTCCCTTCCGTCGCAGACGAAAATTTTTGGTGATGCCTGTCACTATTTCAGCGTCCTGCGTTGACAAATTGCGCAAATGATCGGAACAATAGTTTCATTAAATCACTATAAACATGAAACTAAAACTTCATTTGCCAATATCAGGGATTCGTATGAGCAGATTATTTGCTGGAGCACAGAATCTGGGTAAGTCGTTTATGCTGCCAATAGCCATTCTCCCCGCAGCGGGGTTGTTACTGGGCTTTGGCGGCGTGTTCACAAACCCGGTGACCTTATCAACCTATCCGTTTCTTAATGGTGAGGTCGTTCAGGCGATTTTTACCGTCATGCGGCTATGCGGCAGCGTGGTGTTCGACAACCTGGCGCTGCTTTTTTCCGTCGGCATTGCCGTCGGGCTGGCGCGTAGCGACAAAGGTACCGCCGGGCTGGCGGCGGTGCTCAGTTTTCTGGTGATGAACAAGGCGATTAACGCGCTGCTGCTGCTGAACGGCACGTTGGCCAGCGAGAACCTGGCCGCCGCCGGGCAGGCAAGCGTGCTGGGGATCACCACGCTGCAAACCGGCGTGCTGGGCGGGGTGATGTGCGGCCTGCTGACCTCCTGGGTACATAGTCGCTACGGTAAAACGCAGCTGCCTGACATGCTGGCGTTTTTTAGCGGTTCGCGCTTTGTGCCGATCATGACTTCTTTCTTCGCCATCTTTCTTGGCGTCGCGCTGTTCTGGGTGTGGCCACATGTGCAAGCCGGGATTTCGCATCTGGGGATCCTCGTTGAGAAGACCGGGTATGTCGGTACATTAATTTACGGCATGATCCTCAAGTGCCTCATCCCCCTCGGTTTGCACCATATTTTCTATATGCCGTTCTGGCTAACCAGCGTTGGCGGTGAAGCGATGGTCAACGGGCACATGGTTGAAGGAACGCAGAAAATCTTCTTTGCCCAACTGGCTGACCCTTCCGTCACCCAGTACTACATCGGCGTATCGCGCTTTATGGCAGGACGCTTTGCCGACTTTATGTTTGGCCTGCCGGGCGCAGCGCTGGCTATCTACCACTGCGCAAAGCCGGAGAACAAAAAGAAAGTCGCCAGCCTGATGCTCTCCGCTGCCCTGACCGCATTCGTCACCGGGATCACCGAGCCGCTGGAGTTCGCCTTTATGTTCTGCGCGCCGCTGCTCTACGTGGTGCACATCGTCCTGACTGGCTTCGCGTTTATGTTCTCCCATATGCTGGAAATTACCGTTGGTCAGACGTTCTCCGGCGGACTGGTGGATTTCCTGCTCTTCGGCGTGCTGCAAGGCAATGCCAAAACTAACTGGATCTACATCTTCCCGCTGGGCGCGGTGATGTTCTGCACCTACTACTTCTCGTTCCGCTTCCTCATTCAATGGCGTCAGTTGAAAACGCCGGGCCGTGAAGATGAAAGCGAAGAGACGTCAACGGCTAGCGTTGAAAGCGACAATCGCGCAGCCGGTATCGTTGAGGCGCTGGGTGGTCGGAGCAATATCGTTGATGTGGACTGCTGCGCGACCCGTCTGCGGGTGACGGTCAATAACGCAGAGCAGGTCAAGCTGGATGATTTCAAACGGTTCGGTAGTAAAGGCGCATTTATTCGCGGCCAGGGCGTACAGGTGGTTTATGGACCACATGTGACGCTGATTAAAAACGAAGTCGAAGAATTTATCGGTTCATAAAGAGAGCAGTCTTATGAAAGCAGTTATGTTGATGTTTGACACCCTGACCCGCAATCACCTTGCACCCTACGGCGGGGATGCGATAACGCCGAACTTCACGCGGCTGGCGCAGGAATCCGCGCAGTTTGACAACTTCTACGTCGGCAGCATGCCCTGTATGCCTGCGCGTCGCGAGCTGCATACCGGGCGCTACAACTTCCTGCACCGTAGCTGGGGGCCGCTGGAGCCGTTTGACTTCTCCGCGATGCAGGCGCTGCGCCAGCACGGCGTCCACACGCACATGGTTACCGACCATAAACACTACTGGCGCGACGGCGGCGCCACCTACCATACCCGCTACTCGACGTTTGAGTTTATTCGCGGCCAGGAGGGGGACTGCTGGAAAGGCCAGGTGGAAAAGCCGCTGATCCAGTGGCAGGGCAATGAAGACGAAGAGACCCGCCGCCGCCGCGCAGGGCGCATGACCCAGGACTTAATCAACCGCACGGCGATGCCGACGCAAGAGGAGCACTTTACCCATCGCACCATCAGCGCCGGGATGGAGTTTCTTGAGACCAACCGGGACCAGGAAAACTGGTTCCTGCAAATTGAGTGTTTCGACCCGCACGAGCCGTTCTTTGTCCCGGAAAAATACCTGGCGCAGTATGGCTGCAAACCGGGCGACTTTGACGGCTGGGTGCCCTACTACTGCGGCGCACCGGGCGGCGAAGATGATGACAAAGTGCGTAAGTTCTACCAGGCGCTAATCACCATGTGCGACGACTATCTCGGTCAGGTGATGGATAAGCTCAAGGCGCTGGACCTGTGGGACGATACGCTGTTTATCGTCTGCACTGACCACGGCTTCCTGCTGGGCGAGCACCAGTGGTGGGGCAAAAATATCATGCCGGTATATAACGAAATCGCCAATACGCCGTTCTTTATTCGCGACCCGCGCTGTCGGGCTGAGGGCGTGCGGCGCCAGGCGCTTGCCCAGACCATTGATATCCCGGCGACCCTGCTTGAGTACTTTAACGTTCCGCGCCCGGCAACCATGACCGGGCAGCCGCTGCGCCCGGCGGTTGAGCGTGATGAGGCGATTCGTGATTACGCGCTGTTTGGCTATTTTGGCGGGCATATCAATATTACCGACGGCGATTATGTCTATATGCGCTGTCCGCGCGAGCAGAACAAAGCGCATTTGTACGAATACACGCTGATGCCAACGCGCATCGACAGCCCGTTTAAAATCGATGAGCTGAAAGATATTCGTATTCATCCCGGATTTGATTTCACCCAGGGCGTGCAGGTGATGCAGATCCCCGCGACCTTCGGCTACCTCAATCCGTGGCGATTTGGCGATAAACTGTTTGATATCAAACACGATCCGCGCCAACAGTATCCCGTCGCAGATAGCGCTTTGTCACAGCGTTATGCCAGCGCATTAATCCCCATGATGCGCCAGCACGATGCGCCGCCGGAGCTGTATACGCGTTTCGACCTGGAGTCTCTGTCGCCCGAACGCGACCAGCAGTTCGTTGTGCGCCAGCAGGAATCAACGGCGGGCTATACCTGCGCGCATCCGGGCGTCGCGGAAGCGCTGGCATTCCTTGTGCGCAATAGCGATTCACAGACGCTGGACTTTGCTGAGGATAAAGTGATTGATGAGGCTGATATCTTCACGCTGATTGACCGCCTGTTTACCGGCGATAAACATCGGGCGATGGTCTATCAGACGCGGCTGCTGCTGCGTACGGCTTAGGAGAAGTGAGCATGGAGTGGCGTCTGGAAAACGCGCGTTTCCGTATGGTGGTGCAGGCTGTTGGCGCGGAGCTAAGCGAGCTGTGGGATAACCATCGCCAGCGCAGCTGGATATGGCAACCGCAGGCGGGAGTATGGAGCAACTCGGCGACGCAGCTGTTTCCTGTTGTGGGGCAGCTCATCCACAATGGCTTATGGCAGGGCGAGCGTTTTTTTCCGCTCACCGCACACGGTTTTCTGCGCCACCAGACGTTCACCTGCGTGTCGCAGGACGCCACTCATCTGATCCTTGAGGCCTCCGACACCGCTGAAACGCGCGAGGTCTGGCCGTTTGCGTGGCGCATACGCTTGACGTGGCGGCTAAATGACGATGGTATCAGCGTAGATTGGGCGGTGATTAACGAGGACAGACAGCCCTGGGGCTACTCGCTGGGCTGGCATCCCGGCTTCGCGCTGCCGGTATCCCGTGAGGCGGGCTGGCAGGTGCGTTTCGATCGCGCCTGCGTGGGGCCTTTTGCGACCGATAAGCGGACGCTGACGATATCCGACGACGCGCCGGACGTCTCGGCGTTTATATTGTCGCCGGATAGCTTTGCTGGAGGCGCGGTCTATTTTGCGCTGGGAGAGGGTAACCGCTGGGCGGTCTGCTCCCCGGATGGCCGGGAACAGATTGTTTTTTCCGGTAGCCAAAAATGGCTGGCGCTATGGGGCGTTCCTGGTGCGGATCTGCTGTGCGTGGAGCCGCTCAACGGCACCACCGACGATCCCAATTTTGATGGGCAAATAACCCATAAGCGCGGCATTAAGTGGCTGGCGGCGGGGGAAACGCACGACCATCAGCTCTCACTAAGCTTCCCGGCAGACAGCGAACGACAAGCGGGCTAAACTACCTGACTTAACGCGCGGTCAGGAGAGCCCACAGTGAGTGTGAATAAGAAAAACGTACGCGTCTACCTCGCCAACATTCTCAGTAACCTCGGAGAAACGGACGGCAAAATAGCCGGTTATATCTTGCAACAGCCAGCGCAGGTGGTGCAGCTACCGGTGAAAAAGCTGGCGCTGGAGATTGGCGTAAGTGAAGCCACCATCATCCGTTTTTGCAAGAAAATCGGTTACGCCGGGCTATTGAACCTGAAGGCGGATCTTAAGCGCGAGCTGTTGGACGACAGCGATTTATCGCTGCCTTCGTCGCCGGATATTTTCCTTGATGATTCGCGTAACGATGTGGCGCAAAAGATAGCGCTCACTATTGAAACCTCAACCCGGGAAACCATCGGCCTGCTGGAGATGAAAATCGTCAAGCCGGTGGTCGAGCGCTTTTTGACCGCGCGCCGGGTGATGTTTGTCGGTTTTGGCGCATCGGGGCTGGCGGCGCTGGAAGCGCGGGATAAGATGAACCGCTTAGGGATTGATTCCGAAGCCTTTACCGACCGCTTCACCATGACCTTAAAGCTGGCAAACCTGAAGGCCGATGATCTGGTGGTGGCCTTTTCGCACTCAGGTGAAACGCCGGAGGTGGTTAACGCCTTCCGTCTTGCGCAAAAGAAGGGAGCCTGGACGCTGGCAATTACTCATAGCCCCCATTCTCCGCTTACTGAGCTGGCGAACACCTTCTGGCTGACCAGCGGCGAAGCGGGGCCGATGCAGGGCGATTCCATCTCAACGCGTATTGCGCAGCTGTTTATCATTGAATTCCTGTGTACCGAAATTACCCGCCACAACTTACGCGATAGCGGCGTTACCGGTTTGTCGATTAAAGAACTATTGATAAAAGAGCGTATTAAGCGCGAATCTTCAGAGTAAGCATATTGTTTAAAACCCGCAGGCAAAAATAATCCGGCGGGTAATTCTATGGTTCTCCTTATTTGTTATTTCCTGACGGTGTATTAATTTTCGCGCTTAGGTATTCTTTGTGTGAATTATTAATTAAAAAATATATTTATTAATTATTTATTCATGGCGGATATATTGGCCTCATCAGTAAAGTTTTGTAAGTAAGATTAACTTTTTGCAATTAATAATGAAAATGATTCTCACTTCTATTCACATTGTGAGGGATCGAGTATGACCACATATGGACGTGAGAAATTATTAATTGGTGCAACCGTGCTGTTATGCGCACCGGTGTTTGCCGAAACGGATAATAAAATTGAGGATGCCGAGACGATTAAAGTTGTGGCATCGGTTAAAAGCACGCCGAAAGAAACCAGCGTTTACGCGAATAAAATTGCCGCCCGTCAGCCGGAGCTAATCAAAGATATTCTGCGTGATATTCCAGGCGTTGATGTTGGGGGCACCAACGGATTCAATCAGCAAATCTATATGCGCGGTGTGAGCGACAAGGGAATTAACGTCACCATTGATGGCGCGCGCCAGATGGGTGACCTTTTTCACCATGGCGGTAATTTATTAATTGACCCAGCGTTATTAAAGCAGGTTGATGTCTCCGTGGGCGCGAACTCGGTGGTCAATGGTTCCGGAGCGCTGGGTGGGGCGGTGAAATTCACCACTGTTGATGCATCTGATTTATTGCGGTCGGGCGAAAGCTTTGGTGCCCGGGTAAAAACCGGCTATGACACAAATAACGACGAATGGTCTAATTCGCTGGCCCTATTTGGGCGGGTCGCGGATCGTGTTGACCTGCTGGGCTATATCAGCCGCAGCGATTACGATTATGGTGAGAGCGGCGACGGTACGCGTATTGGCGCTGATGGCAAAGATAAAAGCTATTTAGTGAAGGCCGGTGTTGACCTTTTTGAAGGGCAGAAAATAAAGGCGTCGGCTGAGCGCGTAAAATCGGACGGTGAATATCCGTTCCGCGCAGAATTCTCTTATCGCCCGACGACCACCGCGAATTTCCAGGACTACACGCCGCAAAACTTCATCCGCGAAACCCAAACTCTCTCTTATGAAGCGGTTGACGGTAGCGGCTGGATTGATCTGAAAGTCGCTGGCTATCACACCAAAAATGAACTCGATCGAAGCCAGCCGCATAAAAATATGGCCGCAGCGATTCGTTCCGGCGAAGCGAGCGCCAGCGTTAAAAAACGCTGGAATAGTCTGAATAGTGGTTGGGTGAACAATGTGGAAACCTGGGGCGTTAACGTTGATAACCGCTCAGAATTCCAGACCGGTGCTTTTGGCCATACGCTACGCGTGGGCTACGAATGGTTCCAGACCAAAAACCATCGTGATGATTACCAGTATTCCAGCGGCCGAAAAACTGCCTCCTGGGACGGCGAAAAGGGGACCAGCAACTCCGGGTATCTGGAAAATGCCGTGCAGTTTGGCGGGCTGACGCTCACGCCGGGGATCCGCTACGATCATTATCAGGCGGATATGCTGGGCGATCAGGATCAAACGTTCACTGAGTTCTCCAAAGCTTTTGGCGCCGAGTATCGGTTTGAATCCGGTTTTGGCTTATTTGCTAACTACACTGAGTTGTTCCGCGCGCCGGATACCACCGAGTCAATCCGCGTGAACTCCAGCGAGTTTAATCAGAAAAACCGCCTCGATCCGGAAACCGGTGATAACAAAGAGGTCGGGATTTTCTTCGACCGTCGCGGCCTCATTGCGCAAGACGACTCACTCAGTATTGTCGGCAAATATTTCCGCACGCATTACGACAACCTGATTGTCCAGACGGCCGTTCCCGGCGTTTCTGAACTTACGGAACGTTTCAATGCCGGTAATGCCGTGGTCGACGGCTATGAAGCCTCAGTGAATTATGCAGTAAACGATATTATTACCCGTTTCAGCTATTCCCATATCAGCACCGATTATAAGTCGCCGCTGATGGTTGAGGGGGTGGCAAAATATGGTGATATTCTGGGGCGTGATACTGGTGATAAATATACCGTTGGCTTGACGTATCTGCTGCCTAAATATGATGTTGCCATGCACTGGAACTCGTTGTTCTACACGCGCTATAAAGATGCGGAAACGAAAAAGGCAGGCTATGGCGTGAACGATCTGGCGGTTGAATGGGCGCCGACATCCGGCACGCTGGATGGCCTGACCTTAAGCCTTGGGTTATATAATATCTTTGATAAAAACTACGTATCCCACACCTCGCGCAACAGCTATGGCGTACTGGGCGCGGACTACGAACCGGGGCGGAGCTTCCGCGCCAGCGTGGCTTATCAGTTCTAACCGTAAATACAGGTTTTTCCAGCCGTCAGCGGACTGGTAGCCCGGACAAGGCGCGTCGAGCGCCGCCTCCGGGAAATGCGCCTGGGCTGAGGCATTGGCGCTGCTTCGTCCCGGTGGCGCTGCGCTGACCGGGCTACGGGTTTCCAGTTGTCTGCGGACTGGTAGCCCGGACAAGGCGCGTCGAGCGCCGCCTCCGGGAAATGCGCCGGGGCTGAGGCATTGGCGCTGCTTCGTCCCGGTGGCGCTGCGCTGACCGGGCTACGGGTTTCCAGTTGTCTGCGGACTGGTAGCCCGGACAAGGCGCGTCGAGCGCCGCCTCCGGGAAATGCGCCGGGGCTGAGGCATTGGCGCTGCTTCGTCCCGGTGGCGCTGCGCTGACCGGGCTACGGGTTTCCAGCCGTCAGCGGACTGGTAGCCCGGACAAGGCGTGTCGAGCGCCGCCTCCGGGAAATGCGCCGGGGCTGAGGCATTGGTGCTGCTTCGTCCCGGTGGCGCTGCGCTGACCGGGCTACGGGTTTCCAGTTGTCTGCGGACTGGTAGCCCGGACAAGGCGCGTCGAGCGCCGCCTCCGGGAAATGCGCCTGGGCTGAGGCATTGGCGCTGCTTCGTCCCGGTGGCGCTGCGCTGACCGGGCTACGGGTTTCCAGCCGTCATCGGACTGGTAGCCCGGACCAGGCGCGTTGAGCGCCGCCTCCGGGAAATGCGCCGGGGCTGAGGCATTGGCGCTGCTTCGTCCCGGTGGCGCTGCGCTGACCGGGCTACGGGTTTCCAGCCGTCAGCGGACTGGTAGCCCGGACAAGGCGCGTTGAGCGCCGCCTCCGGGAAATGCGCCGGGGCTGAGGCATTGGCGCTGCTTCGTCCCGGTGGCGCTGCGCTGACCGGGCTACGGGTTTCCAGCCGTCGGCGGACTGGTAGCCCGGACAAGGCGCGTTGAGCGCCGCCTCCGGGAAATGCGCCGGGGCTCGCCGAATTTCCTTTTGCTTCGCGGTTTTTTACAGCAGTCTGCACCATACTTACCTTTTTGTTGGCGAAAGGAGCAGGCAATGAAACTGATCGGCAGCTATACCAGTCCCTTTGTGCGCAAAATTTCCGTCATTCTGCTGGAAAAAGATATTCCCTTCGAGTTCGTCAACGAATTCCCTTACAACGACGTCAACGGCGTAGCGCAGTATAACCCGCTGGGGAAAGTGCCCGCGCTGGTCACCGACAATGGTGAATGCTGGTACGATTCGCAGATTATCGCGCAATACCTGGAGCAACTCGGCGTCGCGCCGAATATGCTGCCAGCGGAGCCACAAGCCGCGCTGAAAATGCGTCAGCTTGAGGCGCTGGCTGATGGCGTTATGGAAGCCGCACTGGCTCTGGTGCGAGAGAAAACGCGCCCGGCAGCGCAGCAGTCGGAAAGCGAGCTGTTACGCCAACGGGAAAAGGTCGCGCGCGGTCTGGATGCGCTGGAAGGCTATGCGAGTGACGGGACTTTACGCCCGGATGAAGTCAACCTGGCGACCATTTCGGCGGCCTGCGCTATCGCTTACCTTAACTTTCGCCGCGTCGCGCCGGGCTGGTGCGCCACCCGCCCTAAGCTGGTCAGGCTGGTGGATTCGCTCTTTCAGCGCGCCAGCTTTGCGCGCACCGAACCGCCGAGGAGTTGACCCAGGCAGGTAACAGTTTCTGCCCGGAGGCGGTACAATCACCGCTTATTTGTTGACTCCCTCTCCCGTCGGGAGGGGGGAAAATAACTTACCGCCAGGCCCATTCATGACTACCGAGATTCGTGCGCTTTACACCCGGCTTCCGGCCATCGATCGCCTACTTCGCGAACCCGCATTTTCCACGCTGCTGACGCAGTATGGCCACTCCCAGACGGTGACGCTGCTGCGCCAGATGCTGGAAGAAGCAAGAGAGCACATCCGCCAGAGCCAGGCGCTACCCGACTGGAGCGATGACTGGTTGCAGGAAACCACGCGGCGATTAACGCAGACGCAGCAGAGCGCGCTGCGCCCGGTTTTTAATCTGACCGGCACCGTGCTGCACACCAATCTGGGCCGCGCCATTCAGGCGGAGGCGGCGGTTGAGGCGGTTGCTCAGGCGATGCGCGCCCCGGTCACGCTGGAATACGATCTTGACGATGCCGGACGCGGCCACCGAGACCGGGCGCTGGCAGACTTGCTGTGTCGGATAACCGGCGCGGAAGATGCCTGTATCGTCAACAACAACGCGGCGGCGGTGCTGCTGATGCTGGCAGCCACCGCCAGCGGCAACGAGGTGGTAGTTTCGCGCGGAGAGTTGGTGGAGATCGGCGGTGCGTTTCGCATTCCCGACGTCATGCGCCAGGCGGGCTGTATCCTGCATGAAGTCGGCACCACTAACCGCACCCACGTCAAAGATTATCGTCAGGCCGTTAATGAGAATACCGGCCTGTTAATGAAGGTGCACACCAGCAACTACAGCATCGAGGGCTTTACTAAAGCGGTCGATGAAGCGGAGCTGGCGGAGATAGGCCGCGAGCTGAATATCCCGGTGGTCGCCGATCTTGGCAGCGGATCGCTGGTCGATTTAAGTCACTACGGCCTGCCGAAAGAGCCGATGCCACAAGAGCTGATCGCCGCAGGCGTCAGCCTGGTGAGCTTCTCCGGCGATAAACTGCTGGGTGGCCCGCAGGCGGGGATTATCGTCGGTAAAAAGGCGCTGATTGCGCAATTGCAAAGCCATCCGCTGAAACGTGCCCTGCGAGCGGATAAAATGACCCTCGCGGCGCTGGAAGCCACGCTGCGCCTCTATCTGCACCCGGAAAAACTGGCTGCCGAGCTGCCGACTCTGCGTCTGCTGACCCGCAAGGTGGATGAGATCCACCAGCAGGGTGAGCGTTTGCAGGCAAGTCTGGTGGCACATTATGCTGATTTTGACTTACGGGTTGAGCCATGTCTGTCGCAGATCGGCAGCGGTTCGCTGCCGGTGGATCGTTTACCCAGCGCGGCGCTGACCTTTACCCCGCGCGATGGTCGCGGCAGCCAACTGGAGGCTCTGGCGGCCCGCTGGCGTCTGTTGCCTGTGCCGGTGATCGGCAGGGTTTATGATGGCCGCCTGTGGCTTGACCTGCGCTGTCTTGAGGATGAAACCCGGTTTATGGAGATGTTATTGAGATGATTATTGCCACCGCCGGACACGTTGACCACGGCAAAACCACGCTGCTACAGGCGATTACCGGCATCAACGCCGACCGCCTGCCGGAAGAGAAAGCGCGCGGGATGACTATCGATCTGGGCTACGCCTATTGGCCGCAACCTGACGGACGAGTGCTGGGATTTATCGACGTTCCCGGCCACGAAAAGTTTTTGTCCAACATGTTGGCCGGCGTTGGTGGTATCGATCACGCGCTGCTGGTGGTGGCCTGCGATGATGGCGTGATGGCGCAGACGCGCGAACATCTGGCGATCCTTCAGCTTACCGGAAAGCCGACGCTAACCGTTGCGCTAACCAAAGCGGATCGCGTTGAGACGGCGCGGGTAGAGGAAGTACGGGCGGAAATCGATGCAGTGCTGGCGGAATTTGGCTTTACCGATGCCACCTTGTTTGCCACAGCGGCCACGCAAAACCGGGGCATTGCCGAGCTGCGTGAGCATTTACTTCAGCTCAGTGCGCGGGCGCATCCGCAGCATCAGCGTTTTCGTCTGGCTCTTGACCGCGCGTTTACCGTCAAAGGCGCGGGGCTGGTGGTCACCGGAACCGCGCTATCCGGCGAGGTCAACGTTGGCGATACGCTGTGGTTGACTGGAGTGGATAAACCAATGCGTGTGCGCGGCTTGCACGCGCAGAATCAGCCGGTCGGACAAGCATGGGCCGGTCAACGCATCGCTCTGAATATCGCTGGCGATGCGCAAAAAGAGGAACTGAATCGCGGCGACTGGCTGCTCTCTGCGCAGCCGCCGGAAGCCTCTGAACGAGTGATTGTCGAACTTCAGTGCCATGCGCCGCTGAGCCAGTGGCAGCCGCTGCATATCCATCATGCCGCCAGCCATATTACCGGCCGCGTGTCGCTGCTCGAGGGCGCGCTGGCGGAGCTGGTGCTGGATACGCCGCTGCGGCTGGCGGATAACGACCGTCTGGTGCTGCGCGATATTTCCGCTCGCCTGACGCTAGCCGGTGCGCGGGTGGTGGCGCTGAATCCACCGCGCCGGGGTAAGCGTAAGCCGGAATATTTACAGTGGCTGCATGCGTTAGCGGCCGCGCAGGACGATGACGTTCAGGCGCTGGATATTCATCTTCAGCGCGATGCGGTTCGCCTTGATGATTTCGCCTGGGCGCGTCAGCTCAGCGACGAAGGCCTGAACGCGCTGATTAGCCGTCCTGACTATCTCCAGGCAGGAAACAGTCTGCTTAGCGCCCCGCTGGCCGCGCGCTGGCAGCGAAAACTGCTCGATGCTCTGGCGCGTTATCACGATCAGCATCGCGATGAGCCGGGTCCGGGCCGCGAACGTCTGCGGCGTATTGCGCTGCCGATGGAAGATGAAGCGCTGGTGCTGCTGCTGATTGAGCAGATGCGCGAAAGCGGTATCGTTCACAGCCATCACGGCTGGCTGCATCTGCCGGAGCATAAAGCGGGTTTTACCGACGAGCAGCAGGCCATCTGGCAGCGGGTCGCCGGGCTGTTTGGCGATGAGCCATGGTGGGTGCGCGATCTGGCGCGGGAAGCCAACGTCGAGGAGTCACTGATGCGCGCGGTATTACGCCAGGCGGCGCAGCAGGGGATGATTACCGCGATCGTTAAAGATCGCTACTATCGTAACGATCGGATTGTCGAATTCGCTAAAATGATCCGCGAGCTGGATCTGGAAAGGGGCTCCACCTGCGCGGCGGATTTTCGCGATACGCTGAACGTCGGGCGCAAGCTGGCGATTCAGATTCTGGAGTATTTCGACCGCATCGGCTTTACCCGCCGTCGCGGCAACGATCATATTCTGCGCGATAAGGCTTTGTTTCTTTAAGCATTATCAGGTAAATCCCGGGGGCGGCACGTTGCGCCTGTCCGGGCTACAAGACTGTTACCCATGTTTCCGGTTCATACCGCAGCGCCACCGGGAAATAGCGTTAACGCTGGCTCATCCGGCGAGCGATGCGCTCAAGCTTAATCATCAGCAGTAGTGTCACCCCCACCAGCACAATAGTCAGCGCCGAGCCGTCGGCGATATTGCCGCGGTCTGTCAGGCTGAAAATGGTGACCGGTAGCGTCGTCCATCCCGGCGGGTAGATCATGACCGTCGCGCCCAGCTCCCCCATCGACAGCGACAGGCTCAGCGCCAGCGCGGAGATCATCCATGGCGTCATCAGCGGCAGTGTGACATAGCGCAGGCGATACCACGGCGATGCGCCAAGACTGGAGGCGACGTTTTCGATATCGGCGGAAATTCGTGCCAGCCCGGTGGAAACGTTGCTGAAGGTAAAGGCGGAAATCAGCACGAAGTGCGCCGCCAGCACAATCCAGAAGGTGCCGTTCATCTGTAGCGGCCCCTGGCTGAAGGCCACCAGAATACCTAAACCCACGGACACCGATGGAATGGCGCTCGGCAAATAGAACATCAGCCCGAGGTATTTTTGCAGCTTCACACTGTACTGGCGCAGGGCCAGCGCCGCCCACATGCCGCACAGCAGAGCGAACAGGCTGGCGTAGAAACCGACCATCAGGCTGGAAAAGAGCGAATCCCACGCCGCGCCGCGAAACGCGTTAACGAAGTGCCCGAGGGTAAAGCCGGACGGCAGCAGGCCGTTCCACTGCTGACTCAGGCTGGACATTAAAATCACCGCCAGCGGCAGAAAAAAGAACCCGGCAAACAGCGTTACCGCCAACGCACCCGCCGCAGTGCGGCCTTTGCGCGACCAAATCAACATCGTTAGCTCCTTGCGCCGGTACGCGCGGCGGCCAGTCGGTAGAGCATAAACAGCCCCAGCGACAGCAGAATATTTATTAGCGCAATCATGCAGGCCACGCCGTAATCCGATTCGAGAATGGCTTTGCTGTAGACCATCATCGGCAGGGTATTGACCCCTTTAGCGCCGATAAACAGCACAATGCCGAACTCGTTGGTGGTCAGCAGCAGGCACAGGCTGCCGCCTGCCATCAGCGCCGGAAGCGCCGCCGGGAATATCACCTGGCCGATAACCCGCAGCGGATGGGCGCCAAGAATGCTCGCCGCTTCGAGCTGGCTTTTATCAATTTGCCGCAGTCCGGCCATCAGCGGGCGCATCACCAGCGGAGTGAAAACGGTGATTTCCGCCAGAATCACCCCCTGAATCGAATAGAGAAAATCGACCGGCGGCAGTTCGAAAGCAAACAGCGACATCAGCGTGCCGTTCAGCAAGCCCGCCGAACCGTAGATAAAGGTGAATGCGAGAGTGATGAGGAAAGTCGGCAGGGCAATAAAGGTATCAATGACCCGGCCGATAAACTGGCTGCCGGGAAACGGAATAAATACCAGAATCAGCGCCAGCACGCTGCCGAGCAGCAGGCAGCCCAGCGTGGCAAAGACCGCGATTTGCAGCGTATTGAACAATGCGTTAATAAAACGGCGGGATTCCACCACCTGCCAGAAAGTCCCGAGGCTCAGGTGACCGCTGGCATCGCGCAGTGCCTGCTCGGCAATCAGCAGCAGCGGATAGAAAAATAGCGTCGCCAGCACCAGCAGCGGTAGCAGCAGCCACAGAAAGGGCCGCAGGTTCAGGGGCGAGCGCACAAGCGTGAGCGTTTGCGACATCATTACACCTCGATCAGGACCGCATCATTGGGTTCAAAATAGAGCGCCAGCTTGTCGCCCGCACGCGGCAGCGGATCCACGTGGGTCATTACGATGCGTACCGCTTCCCCCGCGACGTCGCATACCAGGTGGGTCAAATCACCCTGCCAGTGCACCGACGTCAAGGTGACGTTAAGTCGGTTGCTGGTGGCCGTTCGCGGTGAGAGGCTCATATGCTGCGGGCGTATGCATAACAGCTTGTTGTTACCGTGCTGGCCGCCATAGCTGAAAGCATTAATCAGCCCGCCGCCGCAGCTGACGCTGACCAGCCCCGGCCCCGAAGTATCTTTCAGCGCCGTCGCCTGCAGGATATTGGCGCGCCCGAGAAACTCAGCGGCAAAGCGGTTGGGGGGATAGTGGTAGAGCTGGTGGGTTTCGCCGTGGGCAATCAGCGAACCATCTTTCATGATGCCAATCTTGTCTGCCAGGGTCAGGGCTTCGGTCTGATCGTGGGTGACGTAGAGAATCGTTAGTTCCGGCAGTTCGCGGTGCAGGCGGGCGATTTCCTCCACCATGTTATGGCGGATTTGCGCATCCAGCGCCGAGAGCGGTTCATCGAGCAACAGTACTCGTGGGCGCACGGCGATAGCGCGGGCAATGGCGACGCGTTGCTGCTGGCCGCCTGAGAGCTGATGCGGATAACGGCTGGCGTAATCCGCCATACCAACGATTTTCAGCGCTTCGTTGACTCGCTCGGCGATCAGCGCTTTCGACTGTTTCTGCGCCCGCAGGCCAAAAGCAACGTTATCTTCCACCTTCATATGCGGGAAAAGGGCGTAGTTTTGCACCACCATCCCGAGGCCGCGTTTATACGGCGGCAGATGAGTGACGTCGGTGTCGCCAATCAAAATTCGACCACCCGCGGGCTGTACAAATCCGGCTATCGCCCGCAGCACTGTGGTTTTCCCGGAACCAGAGGGGCCAATCAGCGCCAGCACTTCGCCCGGTTCAATGGTCAATGACAGCGGCTTTAGCACCACGTTGCCGTGATAAGAAACGCGCAGCGAGTCGAGGATAATCCCGGTGGTTCCCGCCAATAATGGGGTGTGAGAGGCAGTCGTTTTCATCAACATCACGCTTACTCGCTGTCCGTCACTTGATGCCAGCGGGCAATATCCGCCGACAGTGAAACCGCAACATCGTCCCAGTTCGGTTCCCAGCTTTTCACGCCGTCGAGCGCCTCTTTCGCCGCTTTAAAGTTAGCGTCTTCCGGTGCCACATCGCTGCGTATCGGCAACCCCCAGGAGAGCGCGCTGACGCTGGTCTGAGCCGGTTTATCGAGCAGGAAGTTAATCAACTTTTTGCCGTTTTCGCTGTTCGGACCGTTCTGTACCAGGCCGACGGTGTAGGGCAGCGCCAGCGCGCTACGTTCGCCTTTCGCGTCTGCTGGCCAGAAAATTTGTACGTTCGGGTTACGCGCCATCTGCGACAGGTTCATTTGCAGGTCACCGTTAGCGACGTACAACTCGCCTTTGTTGACCAGCGCGGTCAGCTTGCCGGTCGAAGCCGACGGGCCAACGTTGTTCGCCTGAAGTTTGCCGAGATAGTCGAAACCCGCGTCTTTGCTACCGAGGCTGTGGAACGCCTGCAGCATCACGGCGGTGCCGTCGCCCGCCTGGCCCGGCGTGGAGTATTGAAGCTTGTTTTTGAAGCGGCTATCGAGCAGATCTTGCCAGCTGGCCGGGGCGGCTTTCAGCAGCTTGCTGTTATAGATGAAGGTCAGGTAGTTGTTGACCAGCGGCGAGTAGCGGTCGTGGACGCCGGGGATCTGTTCGCTGCCCTGCGGCTTAAATTCGGCTAATAGCTGCTCTTTGGCGGCGCGCTGAATAAATGGCGGAACCGTCACCAGCACATCAGCCTGTGGATTGGTACGCTCTTTCGCCAGACGCTCGACAATCGCCCCGGAGCCGCCTTCAACGTACTGCACTTTGATCCCCGTTGCTTTTGTGAAGGCGTCAAATTGATTTTGATACCAGCTGTTGTCGCCATCGTGCAGACCGTCGGCGGAATAAACGGTCACCACGCCATCGGCCCAAACCGGGGCGCTGGCGAGGGCGATAGCGGATAGCAGAGCGAGTCGGGAGAGTTTCATCGTGTCAGCCTTTTCGGGTGAGTGAATTAAATGGTCTATACCAGATTGGCTTTCACGCTACCGGGGGTTTATGACAAAACGATGAATAAAGTGTGTCGAAAGGGTTAAAAACAGCAGTGCGTTACTTTCCCCGGAGGCGGCGCTTGACGCGCCTGTCCGGGCTACCAAACCAGCAGGCTGCGCGCTCCCGTAGCCCGGTCAGCGCAGCGCCACCGGGAAGCATGATGCAGAGGATTTCAACGCAGAGGCCAATCCCGGAGGCGGCGCTTGACGCGCCTGTCCGGGCTACCAAACCAGAAGACTGCTCGATCCCGTAGCCCGGTCAGCGTAGCGCCACCGGGAAGCATGATGCAGAGGATTTCAACGCAGAGGCCAATCCCGGAGGCGGCGCTTGACGCGCCTGTCCGGGCTACCAAACCAGCAGGCTGCTCGATCCCGTAGCCCGGTCAGCGTAGCGCCACCGGGAAGCATGATGCAGAGGATTTCAACGTGGAGACCGATCCCGGAGGCGGCGCTTGACGCGCCTGTCCGGGCTACCAAACCAGCAGACTGCTCGATCCCGTAGCCCGGTCAGCGTAGCGCCACCGGGAAGCAGCAGTGCCGATGTATCAGGCCCGGCGCATTCCCCGAAGGCGGTGCAATCAATGAGTATCGACTTCGATACGCAGGCTATCGTGACGCCAGTATTCGATGTCGTAATCGAGAATTCGCCCGTGCTGATCGTAGTTGAGGCGGCGCAGCAGCAGCGCCGGGCGCCCTTCCATCACTCCCAGCGCTTCGGCGGCCTGCGGCGGCATTGAGGTTGGCCAGAACGACAAATGCATGCTGGTATATATCAGGTCATAGTGGGCCTGATAAATCTCAGTCAGGCTGCCGTTAAGATCGTGGCGCAGCAGCTCCGGAACTCTGGCGGGCAGACAGTGGTTTTCACAGTAGCAAATTGCCCGCCCGTCGGCATGGCGCAGACGAGTGAGCAGGTAAACCTGGTCAAACGGTTGTAGCGCCAGCGGTGTCATCACATCCAGCGGAACCGCGGCTAAACGCCCGTCCAGCAGCACCGTTTTCGGCTCCCGCCCCTGCTCCAGGCACAGCTTATGGAAGTTGGTATTCTGCGTTGGATCCAGCCACAGACGCTCCGGCGTGACGAACCAGCCACGGCGATCGGCGCGGTAGATTACGCCACTGGCTTCAAGCTGCGCCAGGCTCTCGCGCACCGTAATTCGGGTCGTGTTGAACAGCGCGCACAGCTCGCGTTCGGACGGCAGCTTGTCGCCGCTCTTCAGCGCGCCGTTTTGAATGCGCACCTGAAGCTGCGCCTTGATCAGCAGGTACTGCGGGGTCTCGCCAGAGGGTGATTTCATGTTCGCTCGCGGCTAAATTTGATGCGGTCATTATACATAACCAGATGAATTTTTTGTTGCAGCACCACTTTCCCTTTGACCTTTTCAGGCCGCGATCGTCATTATAAAAAATACCTGGTATAGACCAAATGGTGAAAAAGATGACCACCCGCAATTATCTGCTGCTGACCCCCGGCCCGCTGACCACCTCCCGTACGGTAAAAGAGGCCATGCTTTTCGATAGCTGTACCTGGGACGACGACTACAACCTTGGCGTGGTTCAGGCCATCCGCCAACATCTAGTGGAACTGGCGACGCCAGCCGCGGGCTACACCTCTGTGCTGCTACAAGGCAGCGGCAGCTACGCGGTCGAAGCGGTGCTCGGCAGCGCTATCGGCCCTCAGGACAAGGTGCTGATTATCAGCAACGGTGCCTACGGCGCACGGATGATCGAGATGGCGGAGCTGATGGGCATTGCTCATCACCCGTACGACTGCGGCGAAGTCTCTCGCCCGGACGTGGTGGCGATCGAACAGATCCTGCAAACCGACCTGGCGATCACTCATATCGCCATGGTGCACAGTGAAACTACCACCGGGATGC
This sequence comes from Klebsiella huaxiensis, assembly GCF_003261575.2. Classification (GTDB taxonomy): domain Bacteria; phylum Pseudomonadota; class Gammaproteobacteria; order Enterobacterales; family Enterobacteriaceae; genus Klebsiella; species Klebsiella huaxiensis. The sequence continues at coordinate 78,109 of NZ_CP036175.1, forward strand.
TTAACCCGATTGAAGACGTTGCAGCATTGGCGAAACAGTACGGCAAACGTTATATCGTCGATGCCATGAGCAGCTTCGGCGGCATTCCCATGGACGTTGCCGCGTTGAATGTTGATTACCTGATCAGCTCCGCCAACAAATGCATTCAGGGGGTTCCTGGATTTGCGTTCGTTATTGCCCGGGAAGCCGAACTGGCAACCTGCAAAGGCCGTTCGCGCTCGCTGTCGCTGGACCTCTACGCCCAGTGGCGCTGTATGGAAGATAACCACGGTAAGTGGCGTTTTACCTCACCGACCCATACCGTCCTGGCCTTCGCCCAGGCGCTGAAGGAGCTGGAAGAAGAAGGCGGCGTGAGCGCTCGCCATCAGCGCTACAGCACGAATCAGCGGCGTCTGGTGGCGGGAATGCGCGAGTTAGGTTTCCAACCGCTGCTCGACGATAGCCTGCACTCGCCAATCATCACCGCATTTTACTCCCCGGTCGCCCCGCAGTATCGCTTTAAGGATTTCTATCAGCAGCTCAAAGAGCAGGGGTTTGTGATCTACCCCGGCAAGGTGTCGCAGAGCGACTGCTTCCGCATCGGCAACATCGGCGAAGTGTACGACGCCGACATCACCGCCCTGTTGGCGGCCATCAAAAATGCCATGTACTGGCAATATTAAGGAACCGCCATGAACCGTATTAATGCCGTTATTCTTGATTGGGCTGGCACCACCGTCGACTTTGGCTCTTTTGCACCGACGCAGATTTTCGTTGAAGCCTTTCGCCAGGCCTTTGATGTGGAAATTACCCTTGAAGAGGCGCGGGTGCCGATGGGCCTCGGAAAATGGCAACACATTGAAGCGCTGGGAAAACTTCCCGCCGTGAACGCTCGCTGGCAGGCTAAGTTTGGCCGCGTGATGAACGCCGCCGATATTGATGCTATCTATGCCGCCTTTATGCCGCTGCAAATTGCCAAAGTCGTTGATTTTTCCGCACCGATAGCCGGGGTTATCGACACAATTGCCTCGCTTCGGGCTGATGGCGTGAAGATTGGTTCCTGCTCCGGCTACCCGCGTCCGGTGATGGAAAAACTGGTTCCCGCAGCAGCAGCGCAAGGCTATGCGCCAGACTATTGGGTGGCGACGGACGACCTCGCCGCCGGAGGACGTCCCGGTCCGTGGATGGCGTTACAGAACGTGATTGCTTTAGGGATCGATGCGGTTGCCCACTGCGTCAAGGTCGATGATTCCGCGCCGGGAATTACCGAGGGATTAAACGCCGGGATGTGGAGCGTGGGCCTGGCGGTTTCCGGCAACGAGTTCGGTGCCACCTGGGAGGAGTATCAGCAGATGACCGCCGAAGAGATCGCCACCCGCCGCGAGCATGCCGTCGGGAAGCTGTACGCCGCCGGAGCGCACTATGTGGTGGATACGCTGGCGGATTTGCCTGGCGTGATTGCCGCCATCAACGCCCGTCTGGCAAACGGCGAACGTCCGTAGACTTCACTATCTTTCCCCGGGCGGCATAAACGCGTCGCCCGGCGGTATCTTGTCACCCTCGCGATAACTCCCCGCTGTTCTCATACCGAAATCCGGTTTTTTTTAGCAAATATGACCATCCTGTAATACCGATCACACTTTACTGCTGGCAACGGATTTGTTCAGGAAAGACAGCCGGATCATTAAGCTTTTTTCTCCACGCCCGGAATATATTAACTCTATTCCAGTCACCAGCATTGGCGAATAACGAAACCACGGAGAAAGCTAAATATGGCAGGTCTTTATTATGGTGTGGCCTATTACGATGAGTACATTCGTGAGGAGCGCCTGGAAAAAGATATCGAGATGATGGTTGCCGCTGGCATTAACGTTGTCAGAATTGCGGAATCCACCTGGAGCACGCTGGAGCCTGAAGAGAATACGTTTAATTTCTACCATATCGATCGCGTGCTCAATGCCATGCACCTTGCGGGGATCTCCGTTATTATCGGCACGCCAACCTACGCTATCCCGGGCTGGCTGGCGCGCAAGCACCCGGATGCGCTGGTCACCACGCCAGGCGGTCATGAAAAATATGGCCGCCGGCAGATTATGGATATTGTTAACCCGCATTTTCTTCAGCATGCCGAAAAGGTTATTCGCGCTCTGCTTAATCATGTTCACCATCATCCGGCTATTATTGGCTATCAGGTTGATAATGAAACAAAGCATTATGACAATACTGGCGAATATATTCAGTCGGCATTTAAAGCATCATTGAAAAAACAGTTCCCGGATATCCGCCAGATGAACGATGCCTTTGGGCTTGAGTACTGGAGTAATCGCATTGATTGCTGGGAAGATTTTCCCCCGGTCGCCAGCACCATCAACGCCAGCCTCGGCTGCGCGTTTGCCCGCTTTCGTCGGGAGAAGGTCGCGGAGTATCTGGCCTGGCAGGCCGATATCGTACGGGAATACGCGCGGCCAGAGCAGTTTGTTACGCAAAACTTCGATTTTGAATGGCGCGGTTATTCTTTTGGGCTTCAGCCGCAGGTCGATCATTTCTCTGCCGCGCAGGCAATGAGCGTTGTCAGCGTCGACGTTTATCACCCAGGTCAGGATCATCTTAGCGGACGGGAAATAGCCTTCAGCGGCGATGTGGCGAGAAACCTGAAAAATGGGCGTAACTATTATGTTATGGAGACGCAGGCCCAGGGTTTTGCCAAATGGACGCCGTGGCCCGGCCAACTACGCTTGCAGGCATTCAGCCATATCGCCAGCGGCGCCAGCATGGTTTCTTACTGGCACTGGCATTCCATCCACAACTCCTATGAAACCTACTGGAAAGGGCTTATCAGCCATGATTTCGCCCCGGGCCCTACTTACCAGGAGGCGATGACTATCGGTCAGGAGATGGCTCAGTTGTCCGGCGTTCTTAACGAACTGCGCGTGGAAAACGATGTCGCGATTCTGGTCAGCAATGATGCGATGGAAGCCATGAACTGGTTTAAACCCGATACGCCGCAGCCCGGGCTGAACAACCACGGTCATTACGTTTACAACGATATCCTGCGACGGTTCTGGGATGCGCTTTATGACAATAATGTCGCGGTGGATATCATCAACACTCTTGAACCGCAGAACAGTCAATACAAGGTCGTGGTTATCCCGGCGCTCTACTGTGCAACCGACGAGCAGCTTGAGCGTATCAATCAGTTTGTTGAAAACGGCGGCAAAGTGCTGATTGGCTTTAAGTCCGGATTTTGTGATGAGAATGTCAGGGTGCGTGCTGAAACCCAGCCTGCGATTCTGAATAAATGCTGCGGCGTCAGCTATAGCCAGTTCGTCATTCCAGAAAACGTGGGGCTTCGGGCCGAAGCAGAGACGTTGATTTGCGCCCCTGATGAACGCCCGGAAATGTGGATGGAGCTGCTGACGCCGAACACTGAAGAGACCGCCGTTCTGCTGCGTTATGACCACCCGGTCTGGGGAAAATATGCCGCTGCCACGCTGTCGAATTACGGTAAAGGACAGGCGCTCTATGTCGGCTGTCTGCCCTCCAGCAAGGTAATATTTGACCTGTTTAGCGCGCTCTCATCAGATACGCCGCTGGTCTCCTCTACGCCAGAGTATCAGTGGCCGCTGGTTGTTCGCCGCGCCGTAAACAACCGGGGCGAGGCGGTGCAATTTATTTTCAATTATTGCGCTACGCCTGCAACAATCCGTACTGAGGCCGAAGTGACGGAACCACTGAGCGGGAAGCGGTATCATCAGGGAGAACGCGTTGAGATTGATGCCTGGGGCATGCGGTTGTTTGTAAAATCACGGTAATTTTCGCGAGGTGGTGTATGTGTTTTACCTTTGATGCGTATCTGGTGGCTGGATTCACACCGGTTGTCCGCAGCGGTCCTCTCGATACCCCGATAGACCGTCCGGACGGAATGGAAGGGTATATTATTAATATTACCGTGAGGGGAAAAGCGTGGGTAAAAACCAAAGAAGGCACATATATTACCTGCGAAAAAAATGACTTACTCATTTTTCCACCCGGCGTGCCGCATCATTATGGGCGAGATGAAACCAGCGACTGCTGGGATCATTTCTGGATTTATTTTATTCCGCGACCATATTGGCATAATTGGCTCACCTGGCAAGGTAGCGAAGGTGAACCTGGCAAACTCACGTTAAAAAGTGAGCACGATGGTGAATTAATGAAGACGCTGTTCAGCGAGGCGATTACCTTCTTTTCTGAAGGCGACGCGCTGTCAGAGGCAATATCAATGAACGTTCTTGAACGTATCATCCTGAATTGTTATCGACTACAGGAAGATACGCAGAAGAAAACGCGCGATGCCAGGGTGGAAGAGGTCTGTCTCTATCTGAACCGGCATATCACCGAGGATTTGAGCATCGCCGACCTCGCCGCGCAGGTCTGCTTGTCGCCGTCTCGTCTGTCCCATCTGTTCCGCGAAGAGACCGGGCAGACCATTAATGAATGGAAAGAAGAACAGCGGATATATCGCGCCAAAAATATGCTGCAAAATACCGTGCTGTCTATCTCTGATATTGCACAATTAAGCGGATATAACGATGCCTTTTATTTCTCTAGAGTTTTTCGTCGCCACTGTGGGGTCTCTCCTCGGCGATACAGAAATAATTATATCAAGCTTATTCCGGATAAAAGCAGCAACTCCAGTGGCACTTGAATTTTAATATACCCTAAATAATTCGAGTTGCAGGACAAGGCACTTGTGCCTTGAACAGCGCTTGCGCTGGCCCCGAAGGGGCGAGGCCATAGGCCGAGTAACGCGGCAAGGGAGTGAATCCCGATGAGCTTACTCTGGTAAGTGATTCGGGTGAACGAGCGCAGTCAACACACCTGCAACTTGAAGTATGACGGGTATAAACACTACCTTTAAAATAAAAGGTTTACTCTAATGAACACGAATAGCACCGATAAAACCATTAATTTGGGTGGGTGGTCTGCGTCAGTCAGTAATGAAAAACAGCCGAAACCTCCTGTACTTTTAGGTCTTGCTGTCGGAATCGGCGCGCTGCTGTGGCTGGCCCCATTTATGGGACTCAATTCCGTTCTGAATCCGGCCAAGCTCAGTCGAATTATCGGCGGGGGTTCAGAGGTTAATAATTTTCTTGCTCTGCTTGGCACTCTTGGCGCGGTCACCTCAACGATTACCACCATTATTATCGGTGCGCTGTCTGACCTCACGCGCTCCCGCTGGGGCCGCCGGACGCCGTGGATTTTATCCGGCTCGGTCCTGACCGCCCTGGTGATGGTGGGGCTGGGAATGATTGAAACCAAAGAGCAGCTGTGGATTTTTATCCTTCTCTGGTGCTTATTACAGACCTTTATAAACTTTGTCGTTGCACCGCTGATTGCCGTCATTGCTGACCGCATCGCGCCAAAACACCGGGGGTTAATTTCCTCCATTTATGCCGCAGGTTTTATCATCGGTCAGTACGGTGGCCCGGTGGTTGGCGGGTTCTTTCTTAGCGATAGCCATCCAGAGCTAGTCAATACCGGTTATTACGTTCTGGCGGTGGCGATGCTGCTCTCCGGCCCGATTGCGGCAGTCATTATCAAAGAGCCATCCAGCCTCAGCATGCCGCGGCAAAAAATCGACCGCAGCAACTTTGCCCAGTACTTTATTTTTCCGGTACGCAATGCGCGCGACTTTTACCTGGCGCTGTTTGGCAAGATGCTGATTGCCATCACCATTACCGCTTTTAGCGTTTATCAGCTCTTTTTCCTGACCAGCGGAATGGGGCTCAATAGCGCCGATGCCGGGAAGTATATCTCCCTCGCCGGTGTCGCCACGATGATAACCGCGCTGATCTTTGCACCTATTTCCGGCCCGATTTCCGACAAACTGCGCACCCGCAAAAAACCGGTGTTTCTCGCCGCCGTGTTGATTGCTGCAGGCACAGTTATCCCGTTTATTTACGGGCAGCCCGCCGCGATGATCTGGTACGGAGTTATTGCGGGTATTGGGTCGGGGATTTTCTTTTCGGTCGATCAGGCATTGAATCTGGAGGTGCTGCCTAATCCCGAGAATTCAGCGAAAGACCTCGGCATCCTGAATTTTGCCAATACCGGTGCGCAAATTCTGGGGCCCGTATTAGGCGCAATTTTGTTTAGCGTGGTGGGTAACCAGTATCTGCCCATCCTGCCTATTCTGGCCGTTATCGCGCTGGCAGGTGGGGGACTGATTATGATGATAAAACAGGTAGATTGAACGTTATCCCCCGGCGAGCGCTGCGCCGTCGGGGGCAAATATTTATGATGAAATCCGCACTTTGGTCGCCACCAGTAACCCGGTAAGCAGCATCAAAGTACCGGAAATCACCAGCGGCGACAGCAGGCCGAGATGGTCCAGCGCTACGCCGCCGACCGCCGCGCCGCAGGTATTGGCTAACTGGATCACCGCCACCTGAATCGACCCGGCTTTCTCTGCCTGATCGGAAAGGGAGCGGGTGATCCACGTTGACCAGCCTACCGGCACCAGCGCGAAGGCAAAGCCCCAGATAACCGCCACCGTCGACGATACAATTTTACTCTCTCCCCACAACACCAGCACCGCCGCGCTGATGGTCAGCACGATTGGGGCAATCGCCAGCGCCGCTTTTACTGAACGTTTGAGCAGCATGGAAGAGAGTGAGGTGCCGACAAAGCTGGCGATACCGAAGCTCAGCAGCACCAGCGTCAGGCCGTCAACGTCAAAACCCGCGAGGGTCATATACACCGGGCGAATATAGGTAAAGAAGGCAAACTGACCGGCGAAGGCCATAAAGATGGCGCACATCCCGGCCATCACACCGGGACGTTTCAGCAGGCCGAGCATATTTTGCTGCTGCGACGACGACTCGCCCGGCAGCGAAGGCAGCGCCTTCAGCACCCAAATCGTACAGACCACGCCCATGACCGCCGCGGCGTTAAAAACGTTACGCCAGCCGATAATCCCGCCAAGGAAGCTGCCCAACGGCGCGGCGATCACTAATGCTATCGACACTGCACCAAAAATCACCGATAGCGCTTTGGGCACCACGCGCATCGGTACCAGCCGCATGGTCAACGACGCCGACATCGCCCAAAAGCCGCCCAGCGCCAGGCCAAGGCAAGCACGCCCCACCAGCAGTAACGCAAAGCTGTTGGCAAAGGAGACCAGCAGACAGGAGACAGTCAGCAAGACTGAAAACAGAATCACTACGTAGCGGCGGTCGGTGCTGCGAATAATCGAAGTGATAAACAGGCTGGCAAACATCGCCACGAACGCGGTGGTGGTGACCGATTGTCCGGCGACGCCTTCAGAAATACCCAGATCCTGCGCCATCGGCGTGAGCAGGCTCACCGGCAGGAATTCTACGGTAATCAGGCAGGCAACGCAGAAGGCCACCGCGAAGACCGCCGACCAGTTTGGCCGCTCTGCCGGGCTAGCGTGTGGCGTGGATGCATTCGAAGGAGTCATAAGTTACCTGCAGAGTTGAATACGGAGAAGCCGCGCAGTGTAACATTTTAAATGTGACGAATTTAACGTTTTGACAACTTTTCAGGCTTTTCAAAGCGCTTGCGTGGCTGCTCGTATACCGGAAAAATCATTCTTTTAGGTGTTCAGATGAGTAAAAATAAGGAGTAATATAGCACCTAGTGCTACATATCAAGACTAATAACATACCTGTTTGAGATACTGTGCTCGCATTTTCGCCGGGTGGCGGCTAACGCCTTACCCAGCCTACAAAATCCATCGCTTCCTGTAGGCCCGCGCAAGCAAAGCGCCGCCGGGCAATTCCAGAGGCATGCACTTTATCAGCAATTTAAATATAGCCCGTTGTGCGATATTTAAGAATTGGTGGAGATTTGTCATGATTGCAAAAACTAAATTCAAAAGCCCGGCTTTTGAAGCTATCCATAGCGCCGCTGCGGGTTTGTACAGTGTTGATGCCATTCCACAGGAGACAATGCGCAGCTTCGATGAAGCCTGTCTCAGCAACGTGAGCGATCTTCAACCTGATGAAATTAAGGCTCTGCGGGAGCATTTCAACGTCAGCCAGCCCGTTTTTGCGCTCTATCTGAACACCAGCGTTTCCACGATCCAAAAATGGGAAAGCGGGGCAAAACGCCCCGGTGGGCTGGCGCTGAAATTACTCAATATCGTGCAAAAACATGGGCTGGAGGTGCTGACGTAATGGATCCCTCCGGGCCACTATCGATTATTTAGCCTTACGCGCCGCCGTTACCAGCCCGCAAATCCACTCCTGATGGCCGTTTATCATCGGATTGGGTACGGTTCGCGCCAGCTCCTGCGCCGGTACGCCTTTCTGCGACTCCTGGGTCAAAATACGCACCCGGTTACCGGGTAAATCCTCAAACAGCCAGGCGTGAATCACGTCGAGGCGCGTAGTCTCATCGCCTTCTGCCCAGCCGTGCCAGGCCACGCGCGCTGCTTGTCCGGCGACCGGTGGAACGTACTCGGTGACCTGTGCTTCAATCGGGAAGCCGAAAGTGGAGAAACGAAAGCGGGCGTTGGCGCTCAGCTTCGGGCCGCTGCCGTCGTGAAAACGTATATCAGCGACGTTGCTGTAGTAGCCCGGCCACAGGGTGGTATCGTCAAGCTGCGCCCAGATTTGTGCCGCCGTCAGGCCGCTGACGATGATTTCGTTGGAAGCGAAGTTATCGGTGGTGCCCGGCAGGTAATCTTGCGGCCATATGATGGCGCTTTGTTGCGATGGCTGTTGCATGGTGGACCTCGTCAGTGTGTGTTTTAACGAGGTCAACTATGCGCCCGGAGAGTGATATAAATCGAATCACCATCTTTTATAAACATCATTACAGATAGTGATATCAGTGTAGCCAGTGGACGCCATCTTCCGGTAAAAACAACGTGTTATAGCGTTCTTGCAGAGCGTGCAGCTCGCTAATTTCCGGTTCCAGCTCGCGGAGGAAACCTTGCGCGAGACGGATTTGCGCTTCGGTAATCGGTGCCGCAAGGCGGGCCTTTTGCATCAACCGATACCAGTAGTGCAGGTTCTGCTCGCTGCCGTCAACGATCCCCACCTGCCAGATAAGCAGCACCTGAGCGGCATTTTGCAAATGCGCTTCATTAGGCCGCTCAAGGTAGCGCAGATACTCGTGACCGGCGGTTTTTCCCAGCTGATCGATCATCGACTCCAGCGGCACCGGCGTAATCCCTAATCGTTCGCTCAGACGGCGAATTGCACGGCGTGAATCAGAGGTAAGCACCCGAAATCCCACAACAAATACCACTATCAGCGTGGCCAGTCCTAACCAGATCATGCATCCTCTCATTTCATACCCGTCATACTTCAAGCTGCAGATGCGTTGGCTACGCTCGTTCACCTCAGTCACATAGTTATCTATGCTCCTGAGGACTAATGAGAGGCTCCTGCCTCTCACCGGAGGCCAGCCTTCGGCTGGTCAAATTCGTTCCCGACGAATTTGTCGCTCCCTTGCCGCCTTTCTGCAACATGAATTATTTAGGGTATCCCTCAGATCCACTATCATAATGGGAATTTGCCAGCTGTCGACTGCCGGACGTACCATAATGTGACTTATCGCGGCTGCGGACAGCTATCATGAAATCTGATATCAGAAACCTCGATCTTAACCTGCTGAAAACGCTGGATGCGCTGCTCGATGAACGCAGCGTCACCCGGGCGGCGGCGCGGCTTTCGCTCACCCAACCGGCGGTGAGCGGTATGCTGACCCGGCTGCGCGAAGCCTTTAACGACCCGCTGTTTATCCGCGCCCCGCACGGGATGGTGCCGACCCTGCGCGCTCAGGCGCTGGCCTCGCCGGTTAAACAGCTACTGACTGATGCCGAAGCCCTGCTGCAGCCCGCCGTTTTCGAACCGCTCAATGCCGATTTCACCTGGACTATCGCCGCCACCGACTATGCGCTGAAAGCGGTGATCGTGCCGTTTATCGCAGCCCTGAAGCCGCTGGCGCCGGGCATCCGCGTGCGCATTATTCCGGAATCGCCCGCCACGCTGTTCGCTCAGACCGAACGCGGTGAAGTGGATATCGCGCTGCTGACGCCGCATTCCACGCCGCCGGATCTGCACAGCCGGGCGCTGTATCAGGAAGAGTACGTGTGCCTGATGCGCGCAGATCACCCGCAGGCTGCCGCGCCGCTGACCCTGGATTTATTCTGCGAGCTGGAGCATGTGCTGGTCTCCTGGCAGGGCGATAGTTTTCGCGGCGTGACCGATGATGCGCTGGCGGCGCTGGGTCGTTCCCGGCGAGTTGGGCTGTCGGTGAGTAGTTTTCTGGTCCTGCCGGAGGTGCTGGCGGTCAGCGATATGATTGCCGTAGTGCCGCGTCGGCTGGCGAAGATGGCGTCAGGGATGAAAATCGCCCCGCCGCCGTTGGCGATACCCGGTTTTACCAAAAGCATGGCCTGGCACGAACGCAGCCATCGCGACCCGGCGCAGCAGTGGCTGCGGGAGCTGTTGCACCAGACGGCCCAGCAGGAAGCATAAAAAAGCCCGGCGTAAAGGCCGGGCAAAGTGACTCACACCCAATGACTCAGGCAGTCTGCAAAGTTTGTGTCTTTTTCTGGCGGCGGATTTTACGTTCTTCAAAGACCGCGACGATAGCCATCAGGCAGATACAGCCGATAGCCGCCGCATCCAGCGCGGCAAAGGTGCCTGCCCAGCCGGTGAGGCCGAAAATCGGCGTACCGTCGGCAATCATCCCAAGACCGAGCTTGGCGAAGCTGTCGCCGATCAGATAGGCGAAGGTGCCTTTAATCCCATCGGCAGCGCCAATCGCTTTTTTCGGCACAAAGCCCACGGCGGCAACGCCGATCAGTAGCTGCGGGCCAAACACCAGGAAGCCAAGAGCAAATAGCGATGCCAGGTAGACGTACTGGTTGCTGGCGTGCTGATAAACCCCAAGGGTGGCGATAATCAGCGCCAGCGCGACGCAGGCCACCAGCGCGCGGCGTCCGTTCGCCAGGTCCGACAACCAACCCCACAGCAGCGTGCCGACCAGCGCGCCAACCTCAAACAGGGTAAAGCCCTGAATTGCCACTTCTTTAGAAAGCTTCAACTCCTGGAAAGCGTAGACGGTAGACCACTGGTCAATACCGATGCGCACCACGTACAGGAAGATATTGGAGAAGCACAGTAGCCAGATGACTTTGTTCTTCAGCACGTACTCGACGAAGATCTGCCATTTAGTCATGGCGTTTTCTTCTGTCTCTTTGTCTTCTTCGCTGATCTCTTCGCCAAACAGCTCTTCGGCGTTGCCGAGGCCGTAGGATTCCGGGGAGTCGCTACCAAAGCGCAGGCCGATAAACCCCACAATCAGTGCGATAATCGATGGGAAGATAAACATACCGATGACGTGACCGTCGAACAGGTAGTTGGCACCAAACAGCGCCACTCCCGCTGCGCCCGCGCCGCCGAGGTTGTGGGAAATATTCCAGAAGCCAAGGAAGGTGCCGCGCTTACGGCGAGGCGTCCACTTGGTAATGGTCGAATAGCTGCACGAGCCGCCGGTACTCTGGAAAAAACCGCTCAGGGCGTAGAAGGCGATCATCAGGAACAGGCTGGTCGACCCCGCGCCCATGCTGGCGCTGAAGCCAAGCATACAGATGGCAGAGAGGATCAGCATAAACGGCAGGAACTGCTTGGTGTTCTTACCGTCAGCGTAGTAGGAGACCAGCGTTTTACCTACGCCGTAGGTGATGGAGAAACCGAGGCCAATCATCCCCAACTGCGTCATGCTCAACCCATAGGTGGAGATCATGTCGTTCTGCGCGATGTTAAAGTTCTTGCGGATCAGATACATGGTCAGGTAGCCGATGAAAACCACCAGGTACGACTGCATGAACGGTTTGAACCACATTTTGCGCCGCGCTTCGAGCGGCAGATCCAGGGTCGGCTTGCGCACCTGGTTTAGAAAGGCCAGCATTTGACACTCCCGAGCTAATTTTTATACCTGCGAATGGCAGGCATTGTAAAAATCAGCCAGGAGACACGCCTGAGACAGCGTCCAGGCGAAACCGGGAAAATTTCTTAGTTTTACGCTATTCGACTGAGAAAGGTGAAGTCGGTCACGCTTCGCGCGGTGCCTGGGCGTTTAAAAACGGCAGCAGCAGCAAGGCGGAAATGCCGGCCGCAATGGCGATTACCACAAAGAATCCAGTCCAGTGCCAAATCTCCATCACCTGCGCCAGCGGCCAGCCGGAGAGCGAAGCCCCCAAATAGGCAAACAGACCAACAAAGCCGGTTGCCGCCCCCGCCGCCTCTTTGTGCGAGCACTCCGCCGCCGCCATGCCGATCAGCATCTGCGGGCCAAAAACGAAGAAACCGGTAGTAAAGAAGCAGGCTGCTTGCATTACGTAGCTGGCGAACGGCATCAGCCACAGACCGCCGACGGAGAGCAAAATCCCGGCGGCGAAAATCAGATTCATTGGTCCACGATTACCGTTAAATAACTTGTCAGAACCCCAGCCCGCCACCAGCGCGCCGATAAATCCGCCCAGTTCGAACATGGTTACCGCCGAGTTAGCCGTGACCAAATCGACGCCGAGGGTCTCCGACATATACAGGTTGCCCCAGTCGTTAATCGCCGCGCGCACCACGTACACCAGTACGTAGCACAGCGAGAGCAGCCAGATGTAGGGGTTCAGCAGCACGTATTTGGTGAGAATCTCTTTACGGGTCAGCCCCGCCCCTTCCTGCTGCTGGGCTATCTCCAGCTCATCATGCCGCCAGTCGCCCACCGCCGGTAGCCCCACAGCCTGCGGGCGGTCGCGCAGCCGCCAGCAGAGGAACAGTCCGGCGAAGATCGCCAGCATCCCGGCAATCATCATCCCCGTTCGCCAGCCGTAGTGCAGCGCCGCCGCGCCAACAACCATCGGGATCAGCGCCCCGCCAACGTTATGCGCCGTATTCCACAGCGCCCACCAGCCACCGCGTTCGGTACGCGAATACCATGCCGTCAACAGGCGGGCGCATACCGGCGATCCCCAGCCCTGAAAAAAGGCGTTCAGCGCCCACAGCAGCGCGAAGGCCCACAGCGAAGTGGAGAAGCCGAACAGAATATTTACGACGCCGGTCGCCACCAGGCCAATGCCCATAAAATAGCGGGCGTTAGAGCGGTCGCTGACGATACCGGAGAAAAATTTTGATAGTCCGTAGGTGATGTAAAACAGCGTTGCCAGCAGGCCGATGTCGCTGCGCGTCAGCACGTTGCTGGCGAGGATTTCCGGTACGGCGGCGTTAAAGCTTTTACGGGTGAAGTAAAACAGCGCATAGCCCAGCCAGATGGTCAGCAGAATATGCCGACGCCAGTAGCGATAGCGCTCGTCCAGCGCCTGTTTATCGGCTATCGGTTGAGCATCCGGCGGGGATTTTAAAAAGGCAAACATCATCATTCCTCAGGCGTAACGCAACGGCAGGCTGACGCAAACGCGGGTGCCGTGGGTGCAGGAGATGGTTAAGCTACCGCCCAGCGCCGTAACGCGCTCGCGCATGCCGGTAAGGCCGAAACCCTGCTGGCTGGAGCCTGGGGGCAGGCCGCAGCCGTCATCCTCCAGTACCAGCATCAGCCGCTGCTCCTGCTGCCAGCCCTGTAACGTAACGGCGCTGGCGCTGGCATGTTTGACAATATTATTCAGCCCCTCCTGACAGACGCGGAATAGGGTGACGCGCTGGTTTTCACTTAGCAGCGATTCATCAATGCGCCACTCCAGGTGGCTGACCATACCGCGATCTTCCAGCTCCATTTCACGCATCAGCGAACGTACCGCCTGTTCCAGCGTCAGGTCATCCAATTGACGCGGACGCAGGCGGCCCAGCAGACGGCGTACCGAGTCGTAGACGCCGAGTGAGAGCTGCTCAATCAGCTGGCCGCTTTGCCGGACGCTGGCGTCGTTCGGTGCCAGACGCTGCACAATCCCTGCCTGGGTGCGAATCGCGGTGATGGTCTGGCCGATATCATCGTGCAGCTCGCGGGCCACCTCGCGGCGCACGCTCTCTTCGGTTTCCAGCAGGCGCTCCGCCAGCCGCTGGTTGCGCACCAGCTCACTTTGCAGAGACTGGTTCAACTCGCGCAGCCGCTGAATTCCGGCCCCTAGCAGCAGGCCCGTCAGGCTTTGCGCCAGCAGAGAAAGTAGCAAATCCACCGGATGATCGTGCCAGGTCTGGCTGGCAATCAGCGCGATAGCGTTCATCAGGGTTGCGATCAGCGCCCCTTGCCAGCCGTAGTGCCAGGCCAGAGCAATGATCGGCAGCGCCAGGCAGAAAGGAGTAAAGCGCGAGAGTTCGGCAGGCAGCCCGAGCTGTAACCAGAGGCTGATGCTAAACAGCAGCAGATACCAGATAAGATGCCGCCCGCGCCAGTTCACCGGCTGCGCCACCAGCGATGGCCCCAACGGCCGCCAGACGGTACTGGTGAGATAGTGCCAGATAACCAGGCAGGTCGGGGCCAGCGTCAGGCCGCCGGTCAGGGTTAGCAGCAGCGCGTTCAGCCCCTCTTTGCCCTCCAGCAGCCAGGGAAGTGACTGAAGCAGCGCGGCAGCGATCAGCGCACCGCCCTGACGCAGTAGGGTGAGCCAATCGCGCTGATGACGATAGTGCGAGATCAGCGCCACCGGCAGAAGGGTCAGCAGGCTTCCGGTCATCAATATTATCGGATGCGCCAGCGCCACTTCCTGCGCCAGCCAGAAGAGAAGCAGCCACTCCGCGCCCAGCAATACTGGCCAGTAGCCGCGCGGGCATTGCAGCATCAGGCCAAGACGCAGGCCGAAGGGAAATAGCAATACCGCAAGGTCTGGCCGCTCCACCAGGTGCAGGCTGATGCTCCACAGGCAGAACCAGGCAGCAGAGAAGATAAAGAAACAGCCGATTACCGAGAGCAGTCGGGAGAGAATCGCTTTCATTGCCAGCTATCGAACATCCGGCGCGCCAGCTCGACGTCGTTGCTGACGCCCAGTTTTTCCAGCAGATTAGCGCGATGGACGTGAACGGTTTTCGGCGAGAGTCCCAGTTCAGCAGCAATTTCTTTTACTGCCATCCCCTGCGCCAGCTTTTCCGCCACTTCGCGTTCGCGTTTGGTGAGCGGGTCCCGCCGCCCGGCCGCCAGTTTCATGGCGATATCCGGCGTCAGGTAGCAGCCGCCTGTCGCCACCGTGCGTACGGCGGCGATAAGTTCATCCGGACTGCAACGTTTGGAGAGAAAACCGCGCGCCCCGGCGTTCAATGCCTGCTCTACCAGCGCCGGACTGTCGTGGACTGACAGCATGACGACAGCCATCCCTTTCGGTAATTGGCTCAGCAGCTCAAGCCCGGAGATATCCGGCATTGAGATATCGCAGATGCAAACCTGCACCCCGCGACCGGGCAGTCCCGCCAGCGCCTCGCGCCCGGAACCAAATTCGGCGACGACCTGAAAATCGGCTTCCAGCCCCAGCAGTTGGGCAAAACCGGAGCGGACGATAAGGTGATCGTCGATAAGGGCGATAGTGGTCATGGCGATTCCTGGCGGGTTAAAAAACGCGCTTACCTTAACGATATACACTTCATCCTTCAAGCTACCTCTGCTCCTCTCAGTCACTTACTGAAGTAAGCGCCCGGGGATTCTCAGATTTTTGCCTTGACGACGCGCGGCTTGTGTAGCCAGCACGTCATTCACAACGGCGGGAGAGATATTTAATTTTTATGTCTTATTGGAACAATCGTAATATAAGCCTGAAAGTCATTCACACGTAAAATATATCACGATTATTTCTGCCAAAGATCAATGAGTATATTATGTACAGTACGTAACCTGCGTGATATTGTCCCTAAAGAATCAGCAAGGGAATATATATGCATCAACGACCTCACTTAGCAAAGCAAACGATCGATGAGCACCAGCTCAATAAGATAAATAAAACAACGAAGAGTAAAACGGATAAGCTATCGCATAGCGGAAAATTAGCTTATATCAATGATGACTACTGCGAGATTACACGTAACTACACTTCATTTTATGGGATGAATATTCTGGGTGTTGTGTTTTTCTTGCCTGTTATTATTTTATGTTTTGGTGCTACGCTATTTTTATTATATGATACAGCATTCAATTTTGAGCGTTATGTTGAAACTTGGAGTTCAAGAGTAGGCGATGAGTTTTTACTGCATATTGCCTTTTTCACTATATTTTTCATGACATTTGTTTTTGCTGCCATTGTTAATTACTTTATCTTCGCTCCTCGACACTATCCGGTTCGCTTCAATAGAAAAACCGGCAAGGTTTATGTTTACGATTACGTTATGTACAGTATTACTTATAAATTAACCTATACTTTTTGGTGGTATCATCCTTTTTATAAGCGAACAAAACCCGAATGCAAAGAGTATGACTGGAGCCAGATACAAGCCATCAGTATCTATTCACGCAATAAACACTCATCATATTCCACAATTCGCTGTGTCGTTTATGACTCCAGCATCAGCACCACTATGATCGATTCCTTTAACCTGATATCGACCGACGCAGGTACGGACGCGCTGTTTATGCCTAACTACAAGCTGTGGCTATGGATTAGTAACTATATGAGTTTCAACGATGCGTTATTAGATACATCCCTTAATACGAAAGTAGGCATTTATGGCCGTGAAGTAAAGTGGCCTGATGAGATGGATAAAAAATCTAAAGCATCATCTTTAGATGAGTACAGAAAAATCTGCTCTGAATAACCCCAGAGCAGATTTTCTTCCCGGCAAGAATATTTCTGCCGGGAAGATGAGTTACTCAAAAAAGACGGCAATTTTGCTGAACATGGACGGGTCGGACTGGTTGCGTACCACTTTCTCAACGTCTTCCAGCTTTTCGATCTGGCTAATCATCTGCCCGAGGCGCTGGTCGTCGTTGACCAGTAGCCAGATGCGGCTCTGATTGCTGTCCTGAATCGGCAGGCAAAGAATGCCTTCCACGTTAAATGCGCGGCGGGCAAACAGGCCGCAAACGTGGGTCATTACGCCAGGATGGTTGCGCACGGTGAGCTGTAGAATAACGTTTTCATGAGTTGGTTGTTGCATGGCTTATTCCCCCACCATTTCAGTATTGGCCGCACCCGGCGGTACCATTGGATACACTTTTTCTTCGGCATCGATACGTACGTGGATCAGCGCCGGGCCTGGGCGGTCGATAATTGCCTGCAGCGCCGCCTGCGGGTCGGCTTCGTTATTTAAATCACAGGTTTGCAGGCCGAAACCGGCGGCGATCTGCATAAAGTTGATCATTCCCGGGTAGGTGGCGGCAAACACGCCCTGCTTATAGAACATGCTCTGCTGTTGATGAACCAGCCCCAGGGCTTCGTTATTCATCAGGATGATTTTCACATCCAGCTGATTTTCCGCCGCTGTTGCCATCTCCTGGATATTCATCATCAGGCTGCCGTCGCCAGAGAAGCAGATAACCTTGCGCTGCGGGTTCGCCAGCGCCGCACCAACCGCCGCGGGCAGACCAAATCCCATGGTGCCCAATCCGCCGGAGGTCAGCCACTGGCGTGGACGGTTCAGCGGATAAGCCTGAGCGGTCCACATTTGATGCTGGCCCACATCAGTGGTCACAATCGCTTCATCGTCAACGCAGGCGGCCACGGCGTTAATCAAACCATAATGGCTGAGCGGGTCTTTCTCCTGCGGGATGTTGCAGGGGAATTCACGCTGCAAATCCGTCACCAGCTGCAGCCATTCGCTGCGCGGCTGCGCCTCGACCTGTGGGATCAACTGAGCCAGCACCTCGGCAACGTCGCCCTGGATCGCCACGTGCGGCTGCTTAATTTTACCCAGCTCTGAACGGTCGATATCAACATGAATAATCTTCGCGTTCGGGCAGAACTGCTCGGTTTTACCAATCGCCCGGTCATCAAAACGCGCACCTAAAACAATCAGTAAATCAGCCTCTTGCAGAATAAAGTTGGTACTGCGCGCGCCGTGCATCCCCAGCATGCCCAGCGACAGCGGGTGCGCTTTCGGCAGCATCCCCAGCGCCATTAAGGTCAGGGTGGTCGGCAGATTGGCTTTCTCCGCCAGCTGGCGAATCTGTTCAGGAGCGTTGACGACCCCGCCGCCCAGGTAGAGTACCGGACGCTGTGCGGCGTTAATCATCGCCGCTGCTTCACGCACGCTGGCGCTGTCGAACTCCGGGGCCGCCATGCGGGTTCCCGGTTCCGGCAGGGCATCCAGCTCAATGGTTGCCGCCTGGACATCCTTAGGAATATCTATCCACACCGGTCCTGGTCGCCCGGACTGCGCGATGCGAAATGCGTCGCTCATCACCTGCGGCAGTTCAGCGATATTGCGCACCAGGTAGTTGTGCTTAGTGATGGGGATAGAGATACCGTAGGTGTCGACTTCCTGGAAGGCGTCGGTGCCGATCATTGAGGCCGGAACCTGGCCGGTAATGCAAACCAGCGGAATCGAATCCAGGCGAGCGTCGGCGATGGCGGTGATCAGGTTGGTGGCCCCCGGCCCACTACAGGCCATACACACCGCCGGTTTACCCTCGGTACGCGCCATGCCCTGGGCGATAAACCCCGCGCCCTGCTCGTGACGCGCCAGGATGTGGCGAATCTGCGTGCTTTGGCTTAATGCGTCGTAAATGGGAAGGATAGAGCCGCCCGGAATGCCGCTGACCGTGGTGATCCCCTGACGTTCCAGTAAATGAACGACTAACTGTGCGCCAGTGAAGCGCATTTTTTGTGATGTTGTGCCCGAACTTGCCATGCTCCAGTCCTTTTATTCTGGGCCGACTTTACGCGTCGTACTTCACGTTGCTGGTGCGTTGGCTGCGCTTGGTCACCCCAGTCACGTACCTATGTACGTGACTGGGGATTCGCTCACTTGCCGCCTTCCTGCAACCCGAATTACTTAGCTTATCCGGGCAGGGCTCTTAAACGAAAAACCCCGCTCGGTTTGCGCCGGCGGGGTTTGGAATTCGTGTTGTTCCGGACCCTACGGCGCGTTGCCGACGACGACCACCACAGACACGACGACCACCGCGGCAGGCGCGGTTAGTAGTAGAGTCGAAGTCAGGATGGATGCGTTCATTAGGGACCTGTTGTCTTAAAAAAGTGAATGAATTTATACAAACACAGCTTTTGCCATTTCACAACGGATTTATTTTCAACCATGAGAAACTGCGTGAAGGATCACATTAATTTGCGAAGAGATAGAAACAAAAAAACCCCGCGCACGGCGAGGTTTTTTGAACGGTGTCTTTGCGGTTGGTAGCCGCGAGTACACTGTATTACGTCAACGGAAAAAGTATACGCGATCGGGGGAGAAGGCGCAATTTCGCGACGGTTTTTGCTGATGTAGAGTATGGATCGCACTCGCAGATTTGTCCAAAATATACTGTTCATTTATACAGTAATTATTCTATACTGATGGGGTACGCAGAGTGACATCTGGGGGCCGCACTTTTACCGGCGCAAATGAAGTCCTGGCTGAAACGGGTGGTGCCGTCAGCGCCTTAACCCCAGCAGAGCACACTGTGTTACGTCAACAAATACCCTGAGCAATTTGGGTCGTAGCCGACAGGCCGCGCCTGAAATATGACGGGTATACCCTGGCTGGCAACAGGCGGCGGAAAGGTACGCCAGCCGGTCGTGCTCCTGAACCAGAGGAGACGCGTATGGGCGGAGTGGATATCGTTGTTCTGATCCTGAAACTCATGGTTGCCGTGTTGCAACTGCTTGATGCAGTCCTGAAACAGTTCCGCTGATTCAGGTTCAAGTCGCACCTGGGAGGGGCGGGAAACCGCCCCTCTACAGGCTAACCCGATGGAGAAAACCATGGCACCGCTGTTGATTGCCGCAATAACCCCAGATGATCCCGGTTTTACGGCGCTGCGAGTCGAAAGCCTGGCGCAAAATTACAATATGCTCCGCCGCCTGGCAGAGAACTGGCAAAGTGGGGAAAACCGCTTTAACGCCCCGGGAGAAAAGCTGCTGGGTGCCTTTGCATATGGGCAGCTGGTCGGCGTGTGCGGGCTGAACATCGACCCTTTTAGCCAGCAGTTGCGGGCCGGGCGCATTCGCCATTTATATATCGGTGAGCGCCACCGTCGACAGGGGATTGGGCACCAGCTGTTGGTTTCGGTTATCACTCACTCTGGCACCAGCTTTGATTTTCTCAATACTCATGCGCCGTCAACGGCCTGGTCGTTTTATGAAAATCTGGGATTTCGCCCGGTATATGATGAGCCTCAGGTCACACATCGTCTGTTCTGCTCACTTTAGCCATCGCTGGCTGCCGGGGAGAGCGCATGTTACAGTCCAGTGACGTTTTATTCCCCATATCCGGGCCGTAATGACCATCACCGTATTCTGTATTTTGCTGTTCGCTGCTCTGCTTCACGCCAGCTGGAACGCTATCGTTAAAGCGAGCGGCGATAAGATGTATGCGGCAATCGGCGTTAGCGGTTCAGCCGCATTAATTGCCCTCGTTTTACTCCCCTTTGCCCCACAACCCACACTCGCCAGCGTGCCGTTTCTTGCTGTCTCCTGTGCGTTACAGGTGGTGTACACGGTGCTGGTGGCGAAAACCTACCAGGTCTCGGATATGAGCCAGACCTATCCGCTGATGCGCGGAACCGCGCCGCTGCTGGTGGCGATAATCAGCGTCACTTTCCTTGGCGACCACCTCTCGCCGCTGGCGTGGCTGGGAATTGGCGTCATTTGCCTGGCGATTCTGGCGATGGCTTTTAACGGGCGATCCCGTTCAAGTACCGGTATTGTACTGGCGCTGATTAACGCCTGTTTTATTGCCGGTTACACGCTGGTGGACGGAACCGGGGTGCGGCTTTCAGAAACCGCGCTGGGCTATACGCTGTGGACCTTTTTCATGAACGGTTTTTGTCTACTGAGCTGGGCGATGATCGCCCGACGCCCGCAGGCCAGTCGCTATTTACGCCAGCACTGGAAGAAGGGAATGGTCGGCGGCATCGGTACCATGGGCTCTTACGGTCTGGCGCTGTGGGCAATGACTCAGGCACCGCTGGCGGTGGTCGCCGCTCTGCGCGAAACCTCTATTCTTTTCGGCGCGGTTATCGCTTTTATCTTACTGAAAGAGAAGGTGGTTCCACTGCGTATCGTTGCTGCCTGCGGTATCGCCGCCGGGGCGATTCTGCTACGGCTGTCGTAATCTATACCCTAAATAATTCGAGTTGCAGGAAGGCGGCAAGAGAGTGAATCCCCAGGAGCTTACTTCAGTAAGTGACTGAGGTGAACGAGCGCAGCCAACGCATCTGCAACTTGAAGTATGACGGGTATATACATGGCAACATTAGTTGCCGATTATTGTTTACAAAACCTGCCTGAAATACCCCGATAATCCCTCCGATCAGGGTTGTTCTGTCATTTTTATGTGGTAGATTCCTCCATCGTTTTGCGGGTGTGTTAGTCACATATTCTTTATCTTCTATATTTCACAAAGTATTCATCGACATGAAACGGCATAAGAACTTCAATTTGTTGTTGATGCTGGTACTGCTGGTGGCCGTAGGCCAGATGGCGCAGACCATTTATATTCCGGCGATAGCCGATATGGCGATATCGCTCAACGTTCGTGAGGGCGCGGTGCAGAGCGTCATGGCCGCTTATCTGCTGACCTACGGCGTATCGCAGCTCTTCTACGGCCCGCTATCGGATCGCGTTGGTCGTCGCCCGGTGATCCTTGTGGGGATGTCTATTTTTATGCTGGCGACGCTGGTTGCCATCACTACCCATAGCCTACCGGTGCTGATCGCCGCCAGCGCAATGCAGGGGATGGGCACCGGGGTCGGCGGCGTGATGGCGCGAACCCTGCCGCGCGATCTGTATGAAGGCGCACAGCTCAGGCACGCTAATAGTCTGTTGAATATGGGAATTCTGGTCAGTCCGCTGCTCGCGCCGCTGATTGGCGGTATTCTCGATACCCTGTGGAACTGGCGGGCCTGCTACGTCTTCCTGCTGGTGCTTTGTGCTGGCGTGACCTTCAGCATGGCGCGCTGGATGCCGGAAACCCGACCAACCGGCGCGCCGCGTACCCGGCTTATCACCAACTACAAAACCCTGTTCGGTACCGGCGCGTTTAACTGCTATTTGCTGATGCTGATCGGCGGCCTGGCGGGGATCGCCGTTTTTGAAGCCTGTTCCGGCGTACTGATGGGCGCGGTGCTGGGTTTGAGCAGCATGTCGGTCAGTATCCTGTTTATTCTGCCGATCCCGGCGGCGTTTTTTGGCGCCTGGTTTGCCGGACGCCCGAATAAACGCTTCCCAACGCTGATGTGGCAATCGGTGATTTGCTGCCTGCTGGCGGGGGTGATGATGTGGATCCCGGGCTTGCTGGGCATCATGACCGTCTGGACCCTGCTGGTGCCCGCCGCGCTGTTCTTTTTTGGCGCGGGGATGCTGTTCCCGCTGGCGACCAGCGGTGCGATGGAACCATTTCCTTTCCTCGCGGGAACCGCCGGGGCGCTGGTGGGTGGGCTGCAAAACATTGGCTCCGGCGTGCTGGCATGGCTGTCGGCAATGATGCCGCAGACCGGTCAGGGCAGCCTGGGCCTGTTAATGATGCTGATGGGCTTGCTGATTCTGCTGTGCTGGCTGCCGCTGGCATCGCGGTTTAGCCGCCACCAGCAGCCGGTTTAAAGCTTATCCGGTTCGTGACGCGGGCTACCGGCCCGCAGATGGCGGTGAATCTCAGCCGCCAATTCCGTGGCCAATCAGTGCCAGCGCGTGGCTGACAATCATCTGCTTGTTCACTGATTGCAATCGCACGTCGGTGTGGGTACGCGAAAACGGCACCAGTACCAGGCTTATTAAGGTAGTAAACAGCAGCTCCGGCGACAGCGCCGGGTTGAGTTTGCCCTCCTGCTGCCAGCGGCGCACCGTCGCCAGCATTTTGTGGTATTTCTCATCGCCAAAACGCGCGTGCATATGCTGACGCAGTACCGGCATCTCGCCGATGATCTCCTGCATCCACAGCGGTGCGAACCATGCATTTTTCTCCGCCATCGCCGCCAGGGTTTCAATAAGCAGGGTAAAAGCGGTCACCGGCTCATCGCTATGTTCAACAAAAATTAGGCCGATATTGTTGCGCAGCGGCATAAAGCGCTCTTCGACCAGCTTTTCCACCAGCGCCTCCCGCGAACTGAAATAGTAGTGCAGCATCGCGGGCGTCACCCCCGCTTCTTTGGCAAT
This sequence comes from Klebsiella huaxiensis, assembly GCF_003261575.2. Lineage (GTDB taxonomy): Bacteria > Pseudomonadota > Gammaproteobacteria > Enterobacterales > Enterobacteriaceae > Klebsiella > Klebsiella huaxiensis. Next base: position 101,291 of record NZ_CP036175.1, read on the forward strand.
GGCGTTCAGTGAAATCCGCGCGATCCCGTGGCGGGCAAACAGCGCCAGGGCAATATCCATCAGCTGTTCGCGGTTGGCGGAACCGGATTTTTGCCCGCGCGGGCGACCGGGGCGACGTGGGGCTTCATTGTCTTTTTGTGCTGACATCGTATGGCGATCCCTTGACCTGATTCATCATTTCCCTAAATATTAATTATGTATTTAATTAATTTCAAGCGAGTGATGCTATGACATCTGAAGTCGCGAGCCAACCGGCGGTACCCTCGATCCGCCTGCTCTTCAGCGCTCTACTGCTGGTCATGCTGCTATCAGCGCTGGACCAGACTATTGTCTCGACCGCGCTGCCGACCATCGTCGGCGAACTCGGCGGGCTGGATAAACTCTCGTGGGTAGTGACCGCCTATATCCTCAGTTCGACCATCGCGGTACCGCTGTACGGCAAATTTGGCGACCTGTTCGGACGAAAAATCGTCCTGCAGGTGGCGATCGTGCTGTTCCTTGCCGGTTCTGCCCTGTGCGGGCTGGCACAGAACATGACCCAACTGGTGCTGATGCGCGCCCTGCAAGGGTTGGGCGGTGGTGGCCTGATGGTGATCAGCATGGCGGCGGTGGCCGATGTGATCCCGCCTGCTAATCGCGGTCGCTATCAGGGGTTATTTGGTGGTGTTTTTGGCCTGGCGACGGTGATCGGGCCGTTAATCGGCGGCTTCCTGGTGCAGCACGCCTCCTGGCGCTGGATTTTCTACATCAACCTGCCGCTGGGCCTGTTCGCGCTGCTGGTGATCGGCGCGGTTTTTCACAGCAGCAACAAGCGCAGCCAGCACCAGATCGACTGGCTGGGGGCGATTTACCTCAGTATGGCGCTACTGTGCATCATTCTGTTTACCTCCGAGGGTGGCAGCGTCCGCGCGTGGAACGACCCGCAGTTGTGGTGCATTCTGGCCTTTGGCGTGGTGGGGATTATCGGTTTTATTCATGAAGAACGACTTGCCGCAGAGCCGATTATTCCGCTCTCATTATTCCGCAACCGCAGCTTTCTGCTGTGCAGCCTGATTGGCTTTGTCGTTGGGATGTCGTTGTTTGGTTCGGTGACCTTCCTGCCGCTCTATTTGCAGGTGGTGAAAGCGGCGACGCCGACCGAGGCGGGGCTACAGCTGATCCCGCTGATGGGCGGTCTGCTGCTAACCTCGATCATCAGCGGACGCATTATCAGCCATACCGGTAAGTACCGGGTGTTTCCAATTATCGGCACCCTGCTGGGCGTGGTGGGAATGGTGCTGCTGACGCGCATTACCATCCACTCGCCAATGTGGCAGCTGTATCTGTTCACCGGCGTGCTGGGAGCGGGTCTGGGACTGGTGATGCAGGTGCTGATACTGGCAGTGCAGAACGCGATGCCTGCGCAAATGTACGGCGTGGCGACCTCCGGCGTGACGCTGTTCCGCTCGATTGGCGGCTCTATCGGCGTGGCGCTGTTTGGCGCAGTATTCACCCATGTATTGCAAAATAACCTGCAACACCTGCTGCCGGAAGGTGCGCAGCTGCCGCGGGCGCTGAATCCGGCGGCGGTACAGAATTTGCCTGCGGAGATTCGTCTGGATTACCTCGACTCCTTCGGGGCCGCTATCCACGCGGCATTCCTGATGGCGGCCTGCATTATGGCGGTGGCGTTTGTGCTCTCCTGGCTACTGAAAGAAGCACCGCTGAAAACGACTGCTCACTAGGTGGTGGCGGCAATACGCAGCAGCGCCCGACGCAGGGCTGGTGCAGCGAAATCGATAAATTTACGTAGCTTGAGCGGGGCCAGGTCCCGGGCGTTAGAGAGCAGATGCACCGGCGCGGGTTCCGGCTCCATCGTTTGAAAAATCAGCTTCAGTTCGCCGCACACCAGGCCATCGATAGCCTGGTAATGCAGCAGGCGCGCCACGCCAGCCCCCAGTCGGGCGGCATCGGCGGCGCTCTCCGGGGTGGTCACCGAAAGCACCGGAGCGATCGCGACCAGCCGGTCTTGCGCTTCTGTGGTATTAAACCGCCAGCCGCTGTAGGGCATCGGCGACTCAATGTGAATCATCGGCAGCATGGTCAGATCGCGTGGGCGTTCTGGCGTGCCGTGTTTTTCCAGCAACCCCGGATGCGCACAGGTGACGATGCGCATCTCACCAAGGCGGGTCGCCACCATCCCGCTATCCGGCAAGGCACCGATACGTACCGCTAAATCAACATGATCGTCCACCAGGTCGGCGTTGCGATCGCTAAGCAGTAAACGGACGCGAATCTGCGGGTAACGGGCAAGAAATTCCGTGATTACCGGTAAAACGTGCTGACGACCAAACATGATAGGCGCAGAGATCGTCAGCTCGCCTTTTGGTTCCTGATATTCACCCGCCGCCTGGCGCTCGGCGTTCTCCACCTCTTCGAGGATCTGCCGCGCGGCGGCGACATAATCGGCTCCGGCATCGGTCAGCGTTAGCTTGCGGGTTGTACGGATGAGCAGGCGTGCACCGAGCGTATTTTCCAGTTCGGCAATATTGCGGCTGACGGTGGTCAGAGGCGTATTTAGCGCCCGCGCCGCTGCCGACATACTGCCGAGTTCAGTCACTTTCACCAGCAGCGCCATGGCGCTGAGTCGGTCCATAATTATCCCATTTTTCGGAAAGATGATTGCCGGATCCCCACTATTATCTTTTTTGCCGACACAGTCCATGATGAGTCATGCCACATCGCCTCTGGAGGATTTATGTCAGCAGACTTTCTTGATATCGCCATGACCCCGAACGTGATGGATGTTCAGCATGAGATGGGCAGCGACGGGATGTGGCAGTCGCCGTATCGCCCGCGCAAAGGCGAGCGCTTCAGCGATAGCGAAGAGGGGATGATCACCACCCGCGATAGCTTCTACCTGGCGACGATTTCGCAAACTGGCTGGCCCTATATTCAGCATCGCGGCGGCCCGGTGGGTTTCCTGCATCTGTTGGATGAGACCACGCTGGCGATGGCAGATTTTTCTGGTAATCGCCAATACATCACCACCGGCAATTTGCGCGGTAGTGACCGGGCCTGCTTGTTTTTGATGGATTATCCGCGCCGTGCCAGGCTGAAAATCTACGCCACCGTGGAAGTTGTGGCAGCGGGGAGCGACCCGGAATTATTGGCGCGGGTCACGCCGGAGAACTACCGGGCCAGAATCGAGCGTATTTTTCGCTTTCATTTACAGGCTTTTGACTGGAACTGCCCTCAGCATATTACTCCCCGCTATACCGCTCAGCAGGTGGCGGAGTATAGCCAGACGCTGCAACAGCGTATTGACGAACTGGAGCGGGAAAATCAGCGTCTGCAGCAGCGTATTCAAACAGGAGATTCATGATGACCGAACAACGTCCGCCTCTACCGCCGTTTACCCGCGAGAGCGCCGCGCAAAAAGTGCGGGCAGCTGAAGATGGCTGGAACAGCCGAGATGCCGGAAAGGTCGCGCTGGCCTACACCGTCGATAGCGAATGGCGTAATCGCAGCGAATTTGTGCACGGCAGGACGCAAATTATCGACTTTTTGCAGCGAAAATGGCGTAAAGAGCAGGAATACCGTCTGATTAAGGAGCTGTGGGCGTGGAGCGATAATCGTATTGCGGTGCGCTTTGCCTATGAGTGGCACGACGACAGCGGCAACTGGTTTCGCTCCTACGGCAATGAGAACTGGGAATTTGACGAGCGTGGCCTGATGCAGACGCGCTACGCCTGCATCAACGACCTGCCGATCGCCGAGAGCGAGCGCCTGTTCCACTGGCCCCAGGGGCGTCGCCCGGACGATCACCCGGGATTGAGTGAACTTGGGTTGTAAGGCGCGTCCCCCGTTCTATGGAACGAGCCTCATCGTTGAAGAGATGCCCGGAGGCAGTGCTGCGCAGCTGTCCGGGCTACTCGATCGCAGCCGACGGTGAACCCGTAGCCCGGGCAGGCGCATTGCGCCGCCCCCGGGAGAAAGGGGGAAGATGATTTTATTTCCGATTGCCGTTTTTGCGTTTAAAACCTCACCGCAAAGTCGTTATAGTTTCAGACGAAAAAATAATAACGATTCTCTATGGACTGACGGGGTAATAACAATGAAATTGCGTTTACGGACAGCCGCCGCCGTGGTGCTGGCGGGCCTGCTGCTGGCGGGCTGCGACCAGAAGGGCGGCGATGCCAAACACATTAAAGTTGGCGTCATTAACGGCGCGGAACAGGATGTAGCAGAAGTGGCGAAGAAAGTGGCCAAAGAGAAGTATGGCCTCGATGTCGAGCTGGTGGGCTTTAGCGGCTCGCTGCTGCCCAACGAATCCACCAACGCCGGGGATCTGGATGCTAACGTCTTCCAGCACCGCCCGTTCCTCGAACAGGATAACAAAGCCCACAATTATCACCTGGTGGCGGTCGGCAATACTTTTGTTTTCCCGATGGCGGGCTACTCGCGAAAAATTAAATCCGTCGCCGAGCTGAAAGACGGCGCGACCATCGCCATTCCGAACGACCCGACCAACCTGGGCCGCGCGCTGCTTCTGCTCCAGCAAGAGAAGCTAATTACCCTCAAAGCGGGCACCGGCCTGCTGCCGACGGCGGTCGATATCACCGACAACCCGCATAACCTGAAAATCATGGAGCTGGAAGGGGCGCAGCTACCGCGCGTCATCGACGACCCAAAAGTCGACGTGGCGATCATCAGCACCACCTATCTGCAGCAAACTGGACTTTCACCGGTACGTGACGGCATCTTTATCGAAGACAAAAACTCGCCGTATGTGAACATTATCGTGACCCGCGAAGACAACAAAGATGCGGAAAACGTGAAAGAGTTTATGCAGTCCTACCAGTCGCCGGAAGTGGCGAAGGCGGCAGAGACTATCTTCAACGGCGGCGCGGTTCCCGGCTGGTAATTATTGACACAAGGAGATGTGGCGATGACCCGGCAACGCCAGGCTGATTTGCTGCTCATAGCCGCGACGGTTATCGCCGCCTGCGGATGGATTTTTTCCCGTGAAGCGATTGCCGGCATGCCGGTTTTCGCCTTCCTCGGCCTGCGCTTTTTCTTCGCCGCGCTGCTGCTGCTGCCGTTCTGTCGCGGCTTACACGTCGACAAGCAGCACTGGCCGCGCATGATTATCAGCGGCCTGTGGTTTGCGCTAAACCTGTGCCTGTGGATCTACTCGGTATCAACGACCCCGTCGCTGGGCGAAGGGGCGTTTATTATGAGCCTGTCGATGCTGTTCGTGCCGCTTACCGCCTGGGTGATGATGAAGGCGCGTCCGGCGCGGGCCTACTGGGAGTGCCTGCCGATTGCCATTGTCGGTCTCGGATTGCTCAGCCTGCATATGCCGATTGAGTTCCACCCCAGCCAGGGCTGGTTCCTGCTGACCGCGCTGGTGCAGTCAATCTGGTTTTGCTACACCAGCAAAAGCGCTCGCGAGGTGCCGCTGATCCCGCTGACCACCGTGCAGCTAGGCATCACCGGGGTTGTCGGGTTGGGGATTTCCGCCGCCGTCGAGACCTGGGATCAGCCGTTTACCCTGCCAACCTTCGGCTGGCTGCTTGCCAGTATCGTCATTGCGACCAGCCTGCGCTTCGGCCTGCAAATGAAGGGGCAGAAGTACGCAGCAGTCGCCAGCGCGGCAATCATTATGGTGCTTGAGCCGCTGTTGACGGTGATTGCCGCCGCGCTGTGGTACGGCGAACAGCTGCCGCTGCAGAAGATTATCGGCGGCGTGTTGATCCTCGTCGCCCAACTGTGGTTCCGCTGGCGGATGCTAAAGCCGCTACGCTAAGCCGGTGCGCCGCTGCGCCATCAGATGCAGCAGCGGCACCAGCGATAGCCCGTCCGGCATCTCGCCGCGGGCGATCAGCTGGCCAATCTCTTCGAGAGTGAACCAGCCGGTTTCCATCACCTCATCCTGATCTTCATCCATTCCCACCCAGGTTAAATCGCTGGCGAGCCAGGTGATAAACAGCTGGTCGCTGCTGCCGTAAGAGGGGTTATAGCGGATGATTTCTTCGGCGTTCTGCGCCTGCCAGCCGGTCTCCTCCCGCAGTTCACGCAGGGCCGCCTCGCGAGGGGCTTCCCCTTCATCAACGCCGCCAGAAGGAACGGCCCATACGACCTGGTCTATCAGGTAGCGGTAGTGGCGAATCAGCAGCACTTTGTCATCCTGCATCGCCACAATCCCCACCGCCGGTCGCGGGTAGTGGATGGAGTAAAAATCCCGCCGATCGCCGGGGGCCATATCAATGCCGACCTTGCGCATGCTGAACCACGGGGTATCCGCCATCACCTCGGCGTCGTGCATATCGGCGGCGGTTAACTTCTTCTTCATCGTAGCCACTCTTCCTGAAAATTGAGCGTTCAGCACACCACAGGCGAGGGCGGATGGCAATCACCGCAGATTGGCCCAATTTCATCGATCATTGCCCACATGCCCATATTGAGCCAGGCTTAGGGCACGTACGATGTTCGCCAGATGACTGCAAAAGAGGAATGAACATCATGAAAATTACCCACATTCGTAACGCCACCCAGATTATTGAATATGCAGGGAAAAAGTTTCTGATTGACCCGATGCTGGCGGATAAAGGCGCCTGGGCGGGATTCGCCGGAACCGCGCGCAGCGAGTTGCGTAACCCGCTGGTGGCGCTGCCTTTTTCCATCGACGACGTTGTGGATGTTGATGCCGTTATCGTCACCCACACCCATGAAGATCACTGGGACGAGGCGGCGATCGCCGCGATCCCCAAAACGCTGCCGATCTATGTTCAGCATGAGGCCGATGCTCAATTGCTGCGCGGACAAGGGTTCAGTGATATTCGTCTGCTCTCTGAGGACAGCGCATTTGCTGACGTTGCCCTGGTGAAAACCACTTCCGGCCAGCACGGCAGCGACCGCACCTATTCTGTTCCGGCGATGGCCGAACGTCTGGGCGAAGCCTGCGGCGTGGTACTGCGTCATCCACAGGAGAAAACCCTGTGGCTGGTGGGTGATACCATCTGGCGCGATGAAGTAGAAGCCGATATGGTCAGACTGCAGCCGGACGTGGTGGTGCTGAATGCCGGATATGCTCACGTCGTCGGCTTTGGGCCGATCATTATGGGCAAAGAAGATGTGCTGAAGGCGCATTTCACTCTGCCGGAAGCCAAAATTGTCGCGAGTCATATGGAAGCGGTAAACCACTGCCTGCTGAGCCGCGATGAGCTGCGTCAGTACGTGGCTGATAATCAGATTGCCGATGTGGTCAGCATCCCGCAGGATGGGGAAACGTTGGTCTTTTAATGCCGGAGCGGGTAATGAAACTCACGGAAGTGGCGATTATAGCGGTGGACGGGTTTAGCCCGTTCCACTACTCGGTGCCCTGTATGCTGTTTGGCGATACGGTTTCGGAAACCAAACGCTTTAACCTGCATATTTGCGCCGAACGACCGGGGCTATTGACCGCTCGCGACGGCTTTGCGCTGAACGCCAGCGGCGACTTCGCGACCCTTGAACAGGCGGATATTGTGGTGGTGCCTTACTGGGGCGCGGTGAACCAACGACCTATGCAGTCGCTGCTCGACAGCCTTGCGCGGGCGCGTAATAACGGTGCGGAAATCGTCGGCCTGTGCCTCGGGGCATTTGTGCTGGGCTACGCCGGGCTGCTGGACGGTAAGCGGGCAGCGACCCACTGGGAGTTCGAGCAGGATTTTCAGCGTCTGTTTCCGCAGGTGCAGCTGGATATCAATGCCCTGTACGTCGATGATCAGCGCATTATTACCTCGGCGGGCACCGCGGCGGCGCTTGACTGCTGCCTGTATATCATCCGCCAGCGTTTCGGCAGCCTTGTCGCCAATCAGATTGCCAGGCGGATGATCGTCCCGCCGCACCGCGAGGGCGGGCAGGCACAGTTTATCGCCCAGCCGGTACCGAAAAACACCCGCGATGCGCGGATTAACGGCCTGCTTGAGTATCTCCAGCAGCATATCCGCGAACCACATAATCTTGATTCGCTGGCGCAGGTGGCGGCAATGAGCCGCCGCACCCTGACCCGCCATTTCGCCAAAGCGACCGGTATGAGTATCGCCGACTGGCTTTCTGCCGAACGCCTGCGGCGTAGTCAGATCCTGCTGGAAGCCGGGGATTTACCTATCGAGCAGGTGGCGGAGGAAGTGGGCTACCTCTCCGCCGTGACTTATCGCCAGCAGTTTAAATCGCGCTTTGGCGTCAGCCCGGCGGAGTGGCGGCGTACCTTTCGCCGCGGCGCTTAGCCGCCGAGAGTGGCGCTATCGATCACGAAGCGATATTTCACGTCGCCTTTGACCATTCTCTCCCAAGCCTCGTTGATCTGATCGCCGCGAATCAGCTCAATATCGGCGACGATACCGTGCTCGGCGCAAAAATCGAGCATCTCCTGGGTTTCCGGGATACCGCCGATCATCGACCCGGCAATCGACCGGCGACGGAAGATCAGGTTAAACACTTCCGGTGACGGATGCGGCGTGGCGGGCGCGCCCACTAAGGTCATGGTGCCATCGCGTTTAAGCAGCGTGGTGAAAGCATCGAGATTGTGCGGTGCCGCCACGGTGTTGAGAATAAAGTCGAAGCTTTTCACGTGTGCCGCCATCTCGTTCTCGTTGCGCGACACCACGACCTCGTCCGCACCCAGCTCCCGCGCCGCATCACGCTTGGATTCTGAGGTGGTGAATGCCACCACGTGAGCGCCCATGGCGTGGGCCAACTTAATCCCCATATGCCCCAGCCCACCAATTCCGACAACGCCCACTTTTTTGCCCGGTCCGACGTTCCAGTGGCGCAGCGGCGAGTAAGTGGTGATACCCGCGCACAGCAGCGGTGCGACGGCGGCCAGCTGCTCTTTAGGATGGCGCACGCGCAGCACGTAGCGCTGATGAACGACGATTTGCTGGGAATAGCCCCCGAGGGTGTGGCCGGGGGCATCCTGCGTTGGGCCGTTGTAGGTGAGCACCATGTGATCGCAGTAGTTTTCCAGCCCGTCCTGGCACTCCTCGCACGCTTTACAGCTATCGACCATGCAGCCGACGCCCACCAGATCGCCAACGGCATAGCCTGCAACCCGGTTACCCACGGCGGTCACCCGGCCAACGATTTCATGGCCCGGCACGCAGGGGTAGAGCGTTCCGGCCCATTCGGAGCGCGCCTGGTGTAAATCGGAGTGGCAGACGCCGCAATAATCAATGGCGATCTGCACATCGTCCGGCCCCGGCTCGCGGCGGGTGATGGCCATAGCACCCAGCGGCTGGCTGGCGGAGTTCGTACCAATAGCGTTGATCTGCATAGCAAAACCTCTTCTACATAATGGAGTTGAACAATACGGAGGGGGAGAACGTTTTTTGCGCGGTAGCGTTAAGCGTAGCCTGGTTGACGTGGGATGAGAGGAGGAAAGCTCAAAGGGTTAAAGAGCTCCTGGCGGCGAGAGGGTATTTCGTTAGTTATTAATATATACCCGTCATACTTCAAGTTGCATGTGCGTTGGCTTTCCTCGCTCGCCCCAGTCACTTACTTCAGTAAGCTCCTGGGGACTCACTGCGTCGCCGCCTTCCTGCCACTCGAATTATTTAGGGTATAGTACGGACTGGTTTTAAACTTAAATGGGCCTGTAATAAGTAACGAATCGTGTCTTTTGGTAAAGAGTTTCGTTACTGATAAAAAGAAATAATTATCATTATTCTAAATGAGAAAATACGCAAGGCCTGTTTGCCTGAAGGCTTTTGGACTTTTTTATTGCCCATAAATAGAAGTGGTGTAGTGCTTAATCAATATTTTAAAAAACGCTTTTACAGTATAATAAATTGTTTGGGTTGATTGGTTTTTATTTATTAATTTGTGGTGTGAATGTATTGGTTTGTTATGTTGTTGTATATTCATGCTTTTATAATTTGTTATGAATGATTGTTGTTTTCTCGCGGCTTTTTATCCTTCTTTTTACGCTTTGTTACTCCTTTCTGCGTTGAATCATTGGTAGTAAGAATAGAATCTGTCGCTTATTTCTAAGCTATATTTCTCCGCTTCCCTCAAAAACGATAAAGCCAGACTATTCAACGGGAGTGCCCATGCCCTTTTTAAGCATTATCATCACAGCGCATAATTGTGAGCTCACGCTTGCTGAGACGCTGGAAAGTGTGAAAAAGGCCATTGATTTTGAAAAGGATGTTGAAGTCATTGTGCTTAATGACAGCTCTTATGACAAGACGCAGCAGATTATTGAGCGTTATGCAGAGACGTTTTCTTCGGTTCAGATGAGAGAAGTTCAACTGAAAAATGTCGGTAGAGTCAGAAATATTGCGGTGCAGATGGCCCGTGGTGAATATATCACCATGGTTGATGGCGACGATCTGCTCAAGCCGCGAAGCTTGCGCGATGCGGTGGCGTTTCTTAAACAGCAGAGGCCCGATTTGCTGCTGACGCACCTGATTGAAACCCGTAACTTTAGCGTCATCAATAGCGACTGGACCGGTTTTTCGCCGATTAAACTCCCACAGCACGAGGCTATTCGCCGTTTTCTGATCCATAAAGATTTTCAGGCGCATTTAATCGGCCAGTTTATTCGTAAGGATATTTACCTCTGCGCACCGATTCCATCAATGACCTGCTATGAAGATTTTGCCGTTTTTCCTGCTTTTCTGATGCATTCGCAGAATATCTGGTTTCAGAAACAGGGGCATTATCACTACGTCAAACGGGCGAATAGCCTCTCCAGCGTGCTGGATAAAACAAAAATCCGCCATTTAATTAACTGCACAAAAAGAATGGAGAGAGTGTTTCCCTCTTCATTTCATTGGCTGGTATGTTGCCATTGGTTGGATATTTATTTGAAACATGCTCAGTTGTTAACTCATGAACAAATCAGCATTATTGAAGAAAAAATAAAATCAACCTTATCTCCGGGTTTTTTTATGTCTCCTGACGTGAGATTAAGTTATAAGAAAAAGGCTATTCAGGCATTATGGAAAAGATAAGTCGCAATACCTACGCGTTAACGATAATACTGGCAGCGATATCGCTATTATTCCTGTTGCTGGACTCTGCCCAGCAGCGTGTATTTTTTTATCTGGCGATATATGCCAGCGTGCTGGGACTATTTCTTGAGCGGAAAAACCTTGGAAAAATACGCTTCAAGGTGGCTCTACTGCCGCTGATGGTTGGGGCGATGGAGATGCTGTGGTTTCTCTTTTACGAGGTGAAGCACGGTCATATCAACCACTATAACGATCACTTTCTCGGTGGTAAAAAACTGCTGCTCGGCAGCATCCTGGTGCTGTATCTGGATAGCTTTAAACATCATCTTCACCGCAACGCCCTGAAGAAAATTTTCCTTATCGTTGCGGGTATTAGCCTGCTGCTGGCAACCGTATATGGTTTTATCCAGGAGTGGCAGGGTATTTCGCGGGTTGAGATGGCGATTAATCGGCCTACGGTTGCCGCTTATATCTATTCAACGCTGTCGCTGGCATTTATCTATGCGTTATTTCAACTGCGTAAAAGACAGGCTTATATGCTGGCTGTTGCGGTGATGCTTATCTCATATCTGAATATTATCTTCACCGGTACGCGGGCGGCTATGGGGCTGTATCCGGTGCTAATCTTCCTGCTCACGCTGTTTAATTTCAAAAAGATTCAGCTCAAGCCGATGCTGGGCGTGGCGGTGGTGGTTCTCTGTATTGTGGGTATCAACTTCAACGCTCATATCAAACCGAAAATTACCCAGACGGTGCATGAAATCTCGACTTACCAGACCGGTAATGATGATACGTCACTGGGCGCGCGCTTCTCGATGTGGACGGTAGGCATTTATAACGGTGTTCATAAACCGTTGGGGCAGTCGATGGAGAGCCGTGAACGTTTGAGCACCGATTATGTGCAGGATCATCCGGAGAATAAAACCGCGATGATGTACATTAACGTCCATCTGCATAACGAGATAATCGACACCTTTTCGCTACAGGGCGTGATTGGGCTGGCGCTGATTTTAGGGTTTTATATCAGCGGCGCGCTGCTTGCCGTGCGGCGTAATAATCTGCTGCTGCTTTTTATTATGCTGTCGATGTTCGCTTATGGCTTGACGGACGTATTGTTGATCAGCGCTGAATTTGTCGCTTTCTTTATTATCCTGGTGGCGTTCAGTACCGTTATCACTGAGGACAATACTGCCCCGGCCTGCGTGGGGCGGTCGGGTTAGTCTGTATACAGGATCAGAGCCACCACAACCCAATGGCGAATATGATGGCTAAAAACAGGCAGCGCCGCGGGCCAGCAACTGATGCTGGCAATCATGTCCGGTGTTTCGAATATTGAGCGGGTAAACATAAACTCCCAGTACAGGGAAATGCTTTTGCCTTCAGCGGCACCACGTCGAAGGTTTGCGGAGCGTCAATCAGCGCTAGCTTGCCCTGCGGAGCGAGAGCAGCGATCAGCTGTGGCGTTATCCATCGAACGAGGTTTGCGAGTCACGATGCGCTCATCCACTAACTGGAATTCGCTGCTGCTGCCGGGGCGGACCAGCGCGCCGGCATCCCAACCCAGCACGCGCGGAGTATCGGCGTTAAATCCGGCGCATACTTTGGTATCCACCGGGTTGACAGAAATGGCCTTCGCTTCAACCAGCAGGTCGTGCCCCTGGCAACCGGCTCAGTTAAAAAAGGAATATTGCTGCCTTCCGCCGCTGTGCGGGTAATCGCAATCGCTTTCATACGCTCTCCGGTTTGCGAACTGGATTCATCATTTGAATGTATTGAGGATAGACCGCAGCGCGGAGGGGAAAAATCGACCGCTGGCGATAACAGTTATATTGAAAAGTTAAACTCGAGCGTTATGCCGTCTTACTGCGGCTGTCAGCGATATTATCAGCCAGCGCCGTGCGCGAAAGCGGGCATGGTTACCGTGCCCGCTTTTATCGGCAACATATAGCACGCTTAGCGGCCTAATTGGCAGCATGCCGCTGATATGACCAGCGATTGCCCTCATCATTGATTAATTCATAATTTACCGTCGAACACGTCCCGACGGCTCCGTTCAAATCCAGCAAAATAGTGGATTCGGGGGCTATCATTACGGTTTCAGCGCTATAGTTACCACATTTCAGGTTAGTTAACGTCAGATGCCAAACGGTCGGATTCGTTACCTGTAGCTGTTTTCGTTGTTCATCAAAACGAAAACCAAGTCTTGCACCCTCTTTCTCTGTGGGGGAGGGTACGCCCTCAGGACGAATAAATAATTTCATCCGGATACGCAGCGGTAATACGACCTTATGTTGCTGCGCCTTATCCTCAGGCTTCATCGGCGGGATCTGATAGATATTGAGCCAGTATAACGACTCCTTGTCCTGGCTTAAGCCCTCCCGGCTGCTGATAAGCAGCCTGATTGCCCTGACCTCTCCCGGTTGCATCCTGAAAACCGGAGGCGTAACGATCACCGGCGTGATGACCTTCTCCGGGGGCGTCAGAGGATCTCCCTCATCCACCCAGACCTGAACCAGCATGGGCTGCTGTTCTGAATTTGATAGCGCGAGGCTTCCCGTTTTTTCTCCTGAATGAATAATCACCCGAGTGGCCTCAGCATTGACCACCGCCTGGGCCATCTGGCAGGACTGAAATATTGCCAGGCAAAGTAAGCACGCTATATGCCATTTACTGAAAATTAACCACAACCTGAAGTTGCGCATAAACTGACCCCGCCGTGACTATTTCTCCCGGAATTGCTTCAAGAGAAGCTGTAAAATCGCCAGAATAGAACTCCGTTGAACCACTCGATACAAGCTCGGTGATATCCTTAAAGGCATACCATCCCCGATCATTACCCGTTCCGGTAATACTCATATCGGGTAACAGATTAAGCGGTTGCCCAGTAAGCTTGTTACTGTAGAGCCTAATCCCCACCCCGGAAGCGACTCCGCTGGCATCATAGTTATTATCAAGAAGCCAGGTATACCCACCCGATGGCGTTACCAGTCCCATAGATGCTGCTTTACTGGCAGCAGTGGCGTTGTTGACAATAAATCCCATCGCCACATTGGCAGACGTCGCCGTCGAAGCAGAAGTACTAGATTTGGCTCCGGATTCGCATTCCACATTGATTGAGAATGACGCCTGGCTGGTGCCACCGGCTGTTAGTTCACCCACGACGGCGACCGGGAGCCTGACGACAGAGGGATAATCATTAATTCGGCAGGTGGCTCCCCGGACAATAGTGGTCTGGCGATACAGACTCCATCCGCCAGCCCAGACTGCAGCCCCCCATCCATCATAATTTGAATTACTATCGGCACCGTCATATAAGCCTGAACTTAACCCCCCACCCTGAAAAGCAAGATATCCAAGTGGGCCGGGCCATGCATACTGATAACGTCCGGCATTATTTCCGATATTGCGGTCATCCACGCGGATTACTTCCAACATTACATCGCTGAATGCGCTGGCCGGGACATAAATATAAGTACCGTCATTAAAGACATCACTATCCGGAATACTCCGCCGCTTCCATGCTCGGGTATAGTATTCACCCGTTTTTAAATTGGTTAAACGGGAACCCACTCTTCTGACATATGTATAGTAGGTATCCTGCATACCGCTCACTTCAGCATGTCCACCATAATTATCATCGCCATTGGTGGCATAATACTCATAAATTTGACCGAGTTCTGAGACATCGCAGCGGTACATAATGCGGTTTGCCGTCATGCCTGTTGTTCTGCCATTAGGAACAAAGGATGCCGTTCCGCTGCCAAGCACGGTGCCGTCAGGCTGAAAACCTGTTCCGTTACTGAGCGTTATGACCGCAGGCAGGCTGATTTTACCTGTGACGTCATAATCTCCAGTCCCGCCCCAGCTTGAGGCGATATAGCCGGCGTCTTTTGCCGCCTGGGAAAGATCGTTGGCAGAGGTGACCTTTTTACAGGCGGAAAATACCGGTCCCGACAACAGCCCGCTGAGCAATACGCCACAGAAAATATGAATATATTTCATCCTGAATTACTCCTGACGACAGGGAAGCGTCAACCGGGAAATAGAAGCATCGCTTTTTCCTGGCAGTTGATAATAAACCTTACAGCTCTGATCGTTACGTTTGCCCCACTCAACAAATAGAATCCCAGACTGCTCGGCTAAACGTGCGTAGACCTGGCCACTCTGGCCAACCATACCTACTGTTTCACCTTTCGCATTCATGACTTCAGAGCCCATTGGTGGAAACTCTTTATTGCTCAGTTCGGTATTAATTAATATTGCTCTACCGCTGACCGTTTCAAAATTGATCCTGGGGATCGCGCCAGCGTAAGGGACGACACGTTTACTTCCCCCCTGAAGCTCCACATCCTCATTCATTTCCCGGGAATCAAGGCTGACATTGTTATAACGATAAGGGGTTAATGAAGGCAGCAGCGCATAACCGAAGCGGTCAATTTCCGCTCCCTGTCCGTTACGAACGGATGCCCCCTCGGCTCCCGGCGCATGGACGAGAGCGAATGTTTCGCTTGTATAGGGCCCTGCCGTCACTCCACCACGGTGCGCCAGCAGCGTTCCGGACATGCCCGCGCCATACTGGCGATAATCGTTACCTTTAGAAGCGGAAGCGCTGAAGGAGCCTAGCGAGGTTCTCTGCTCCACGTTAGCGCCGAGCAGTGCGTTCGATCCGCTGTCTTTGAAGTGTTCCGCACCGGCATACGCGGAATAAGAGAAGTTTCCGTTTTCTCCAACAGAACCGCTGATGCCAGCCATCGCTGACTGGCTGTTCCGGCTACGGTTCATATCAAATGACAACCTTGAGCGATGGTTTCCAAAATCTAAAGGAACTGAAATGCCAAGCGAAACGGTATTTTCCGTATATTTACGCCTGTTGCTGGTATGGTAATCATTATCATTTACGCTGTCGTAAAAACGACCGGTTTCGACAGAGCGCTGGCGGGCAACGTTGACGTTGAAATTGATGTCGCGCCAGGTATTGCTATAGCCAAACTGTAACTGCGTGATACGGGATGCGTTACCGTAATAGTCTGCGGTACTTCCGGTTAGGTTCAGCATGCCCCATTCGTTCATAGGCTGACTCAACGTGGCCGAGAAATTGTTACGTTGTTTCAGCGTGTCTGAATAATAGACTACTCTTTTTTCATTCTGGCGACGGACGCCTAATACATCCTGTAAATCACGATATCCGCTGGTTGAATAGCGATAAGCCGCCAGAACGAGATTGGTGCCCGTGGTAAACGTCTTACTGTAGCTGGCTTCAATGCGCCAGCCTTACTCAGTTTGATCATTTTCCACTTTGGCGTGTGAATAGACGGTATTTAATCCAAACGCACCGACGGGCGTGGCAAATACGCCTCCCAGCAGAGCGGCATGATAATCCTGCGCCAATCTGGTGCCTACATTGGTGGTCAGATAATTATTCACCCCGTGCTGCAGAACGCCTTCAAAAAATTTATTTTCGATGCTGTAGTAATTGCGCACATAGCCCAGAGCCAGCTCGTAGTTCCAGTTACCCGGGCGGACGGAGTCAGGAACGGCAGAATACGGCACGGTAAAGGCGGAACGATCCCCGTTTGCCTCAATAACCTCAACCTGAAGATCACCCTGACTCTTGGTATTATAAAGGTCATTGATGACAAATGCCCCGGGAGACACCGTTGTTTCATAAACGACCCGCCCCAACTGGCTGACCACAACACGTGCTGCTGTTGCGGCAACGCCGCGTACCTCAGGGGCATAGCCCCGCTTACCTTGAGGCCACATACGTTCATCGGTGCTTAGTTTCATACCGTTAAAGGATAAGCTGCCAAATAAACTGCTGTTGGTGTAGGTATCGCCAAGGGTGAGCACGCTGTTTATGACCGGAATTGGGCGCTGAACCCAGGTACGCACGGCGTTATATTTGTAATCACTGCCGGTGATGCTATTGTCGGCGTAACGTAAATTTCCCTGATGTCTAATTTGCCAGAGACCTGCGTTTACGCCTCCGTTGATATTACTCCACAGATAATCGTAGTTATAATTGCTTCTGGTATTTTCTGTATGATAAAAATTAGTGTTATGACGGACAAATAGTGCTATAGCGCCACTATCCCATTCTGAGACCGGGATATATCCACGTGCGGTATGCTGTAAACTAGCCTGGGGAACGCTAAGATTTAGCCGCAGCTTTGCCATGTCGACTTCCCAGCGCACATCTTTTCCTGTTTTCCCTACCATCAGACAATTCGCAGAGTCCTTTTCTACCTGTGGTGGAATACGTATTCCACTGAGTTCAATTAGACTCTGTGATAAACAGGGTTCGACGGGACCAGACGCCCCGTCGACGCTGGCCAGTGATACATCTTCTTTACCCCGGATAAGTTGGCCATTGAGGTAAATATCGAGAGTATATCTTCCTGGAGTAAGCAGGCTCTCATTTGTATTAAAGCGACTTAAATCCACGTCACGCCCGTAGCTGCTGCCTTGCAGCAACGCCGGGTCGAAAAAAAAATCATCCGCAGCAGCCTGAGAGGAGAGCAATACTGATATTAGCAAAGCAGACAGTTTCACCTTTCCGGGGGAAATAGGTTCCGGTGTGCTATAGTGGATATTCTTCACTTATTCTCGCTCCCTGATCGTTAACCAATGTAATGGTCACACTCTTAATTCCGGACGGTTTAGCACCATTAAAAAAGAATTTTTCACTGCCAAAAGGCACAATAATATCGGCTTTCTGCGTGAAATCACCGGAAGTGCTGTGTAAGGTTAATTTTGTCAGTGAGGCGTGATAGGGCTGGTTATTTACAACAAGAACACCGGCATTCCCTCCCTGAGAAAGATGAGTGATCTGTAGGTTTTTTAGCATTTTTTGAGGATCGCCAGCCAATCCTTTTGGGCGATAAAATAATTTAACCCGGTTACGCAGCATCACCAGTATTTTATTTTGCTTTTCTGCGTTATCACCTTGCAGAGCATTAGACGGAGGGACTTGCATAAAGTTAAACCAGAAAAGAGATTCTCTGTCCTGAGGTAACGTTTTAGCCCCTGTGAAAACTATTCTCAGAACCTGTCCGCTGTTGGGCTGAATGCGAGATACAGGTGGCGTCACCACAAACGGAATATCCCGTCCCTTTTCAGGAGCGTCGTGAATATTTCCACTGTCAAACCAGGAGGTGACGATATAGGGGAAGTTATCATTATTCTTTAGCTGAACATCTGCTGACTTCGCTGTGCTATCATAAATAATACGCGTACCGGTCATCGTTACGCTAGCGTGTGTCTGACAGCCATAGCCAAAAAAAAGGGGAAGAAAAAGTAAAAAAGCTGAATGTATTCTCCGGCTATGAATATTCATCCGATGTACCTCATAATAAAGCCAAATCTATGGCGGGATAAACTATCCCGCCATAATGCTACTTACTGATAAGAAACGGCATACTGCAGAGAGGACTGAACGGTACCTGCAGTTGCTGCGCCAGTTGCATAGTACTGGGCAGTATATGTTGCAGTTTTCTCAGTTTCGTTTGCTGCCAGAGAAAGGTCACCTGCACCGTTAAAGACGCTGCTAAAGTCGATATCTGTATTTGCAGTATCCAGAATCTGAACTTCCACGTTACCTGCAGAGCCGGTATTTGCTAAGTTACCAGTTGCGCTGACGTTATTACCCACAAAAACAGTTGAGATGTTTACACCGGCTGCAGAGCCTGTGCAACCGCTGACGCCCACATCAAATGTAGTCTGTCCAGCAGTCGCCGCAGAGGCTGCTAATGCTGATGCTGGTACGGTCGGTAAAAGAACGATAGGGGCAACGTCAGTACCGTTTACGGATACAGAACAGGTTTCGTCAGTCACTTCACCCATAAAAGTGATGGTGTTGTTAGCTGCTAAAGCATTACCGGAAAAAATAGCAGAAGCCAGTGCAGCAGTAATCAGTGCGCGATTCATTGTCATAAAAAACTCCATTTTCATTCAGTTTTGGTGATATTATTCCTGCAGATGCAGGTGGTTCTCTTTGTTCAATACTTAACAAATAAGAATCAAACAAAGAAATATCTTAGTTACCGCAGATAAGATTTTTCAGGTGCTTTTTTTCCTGATGTTTTTTCTTTAAAAGAAGGACATCCCGACATAGTAACTCTCCCTGACTGTTGGATGAATCAAGGTTGTATTTTTTCAGGATTAGCCTTTTTTTCTGTGATAATCTTTTAATCGATGTGTGTTTAATATAGTGATAACCAAAAGTTTTGTGAGATTCACAAAAATAATCCATCACTTTAAAGTAATCATATAGTCGGCTCTGCTGACTCATAGACTCATCCGACAATTTGCGCATGAGCTTTATAAAATAACCTGGTTCCACATGACGGGGCACTATCCATGGTAGTTCTTTTTCTACAGGTTGTATGTGATGGAAAGCAGGCGCAAATACGACACGACAGGAAATTGATGATGCAATATTTACTAGCTCGCGGCGATAGTAAATATTATCGACAGCAATTAAAACAACATCCCCGCGACACAGTGTGCGAGTTAATGTTCTGGCGTTTTTTTCATTTAGATTAATAGTTTCAAAAGCAATATCGCTCTCCAGCAATAATGCCTTGGCACCGTTTAAAAAAAAAGAATCATCAGAAATAAGAATGTGCTTCATCTTTCCTCCTTGAGTAATAACATCCCTGTAAATCCGAACTTTTAAACTACTCCAGAATCCTTGGAGTGAATGCCCAAAAGTCTTCTTGGTTCAATTCTAAACAGATAATGAAAATTCTTCACAATCGTTTGAGTTGATTGAAATGGATTTAATAATAGCTGAGGCCTATTGAATATATGTATTCAATAGGGCAATTCAATAAAATAAGAATATCATCTACATATAATATTTTATTAATGAATCTTGCTCTGGTTAAAGTTATAATTACATGAATCAATTCAATAAATCAAAAGTCAACAAAAAAATACATTAAATATATTTTATTGTTTTTTTAAAATCATTCAAAAAATGAATGTGTTTTTTTAGGAAAAACCTCAATGCGGACAAACTAAACTAAGACAAATGTAGGAGGGTTATTCTCAAGAAATAAAAATGATCTAGATCAATATAAGTGCCATTTACAATGTGCTGTATGAGATTCTGTTTACTGTACGTTTAGGAAGTAGAGAGTGCTGGCCGTAAAAAGAGGGGGGAGGATGTATTTTTTCAGCATAGGTAAAGCACTGGTAAATTCGGAGGCAGGAGGGGCATCGACCATATCGGCGGCTATTACATAACGTAACATTCCTCCCCGAATACACTATCCAAAAATAACACTATGTAGATTGAATTCGCTTAACATTGGGATACAGCTGAAGCTTTATCTTAAGGGACAGGAAGGGACTTTCTTGACTTCAGGGGGGTTCAGTAGAGCTAATTGGCGGAAGATCACAGGAGTTGAACCTGCCCGGGACCGCTGGCGGCCCCAACTGGATTTGAAGTCCAGCCACCTCACCGGAGATGACGATCTTCCGCGCCTCAATTGCTACATGGAGGCGGGGCGCATTATAGCTACTTTCCTGCATTAACCACATACCCCAACGCACTTTTTTACTGTTAAAACTGGACTTTACAGAACCTTCTTAAACAAATCCTTGCAAAATCCGTGGGTTACACTTTTATACACTCTTTCAGGCTACCGAGATCACATAAAACAAGAAACGTAATTTGATTATGAGATATCGCAATTCATCTTACCGCGCGGATAGTTTACAAATTCTGTAACCGGTACCAACAAGCGGTAGCGCTGAGAGATGAGTGTGTTGTTATGAAAGATCATATTTTGTCCGTCAAAGAGAAGATTGGCTACGGCATGGGCGATGCCGCCAGTCATATCATTTTCGATAACGTCATGTTGTATATGATGTTTTTCTATACCGATATTTTTGGTATTCCTGCCGGCTATGTCGGCACCATGTTCCTGCTGGCCCGCGCGCTGGATGCGATATCCGACCCGTGCATGGGATTGCTGGCCGACCGCACCCGCAGCCGCTGGGGGAAATTCCGCCCGTGGATACTGTTTGGCGCGATCCCGTTCGGCCTCGTCTGCGTGCTGGCCTACAGCACGCCTGACCTGAGCCATAACGGCAAGCTGATTTACGCTGCGGTCACCTACACTCTGCTGACCTTGCTCTACACCGTGGTCAATATCCCGTACTGCGCGCTGGGCGGCGTCATTACCGACAACCCGACTCAGCGCATCTCCCTGCAGTCCTGGCGCTTTGTGCTGGCGACGGCGGGCGGCATGCTCTCGACCGTCCTGATGATGCCGCTGGTGAACTTTATCGGCGGCGAAGACAAGGCGTTTGGCTTCCAGGGCGGTATCGCGGTGCTCTCGGTGATTGCTTTCCTGATGCTTGCCTTCTGCTTCTTCACCACCAAAGAACGCGTCGAAGCGCCGCCGAGCTCCACCTCGATGCGTGAAGATCTGCGCGATATCTGGCGCAACGATCAGTGGCGCGTAGTTGGCCTGCTGACCATTCTGAACATTCTCGCGGTCTGCGTTCGCGGCGGCGCGATGATGTATTACACCACCTGGATCATGGGATCCGCTGCGCTGTTTACCGCGTTCCTCACCACCTACTGCGTCGGCAACCTGATCGGCTCGGCGCTGGCGAAGCCGCTCACCGACTGGAAATGCAAAGTTAGCGTCTTCTGGTGGACCAACGCCATCCTGGCGGTGCTGAGCGTGGCGATGTTCTTCGTGCCGATGGATGCCGAAATCACCATGTTCGCCTTTATCTTCGTGATTGGCGTACTGCATCAGTTGGTCACGCCGATTCAGTGGGTGATGATGTCCGACACCGTCGACTACGGCGAATGGTGTAACGGCAAACGCCTGACCGGCATCAGCTTCGCGGGCACCTTGTTCGTACTCAAGCTGGGCCTGGCGCTGGGCGGCGCGATGATTGGCTGGATGCTGGCGGGCGGCGGTTACGATGCCGCAGCCAAAACCCAGAACAGCGCTACCATCACCATCATTATCTCATTGTTCACCCTCGCTCCGGCAGTCTGCTACCTGCTGAGCGCGGTTATCGCTAAACGCTACTACACCCTGAAAACGCCGTTCCTGAAAAAGATGATGGCGGAACTGGCTCAGGGTGCTCGCCGCAACGAACACGACTTCACTTCAGCGCCGACAGGCAAAGAATTGCAAAACTAAGAGGAAGCTATTGATGAAAATCAGTGATGGAAACTGGCTTATCCAACCAGGGCTCAATCTGATCCAACCCGTGCAGGTGTATGAGGTTGAGCAGCAGGGTAACGAGATGGTGGTCTACGTTGCGTCTCGCGAAGTCCGTGAGCGTGCCGCTCAGCTGGACGTTCCGCTCTTTACCGTACGCTTCTTCTCCCCGCAGGAAGGGGTGATCGGCGTACGCATGGAGCACTTCCAGGGTGCGCTGAACAACGGCCCGCACTACCCGCTGAACGTGCTGAAAGATGTAAACGTTGAAATTCAGAACGGCGATGAGTTTGCCGAGCTGAAGAGCGGTAACCTGACCGCCCGCGTCACCAAAGGTGACTTCTGGTCGCTGGATTTCCTGCGCGACGGCGTACGTATTACCGGCAGCCAGCTGAAAAACGACGGCTATGTGCAGGATACGAACACTAATCGCAACTATATGTTCGAGCGCCTGGATCTCGGCGTCGGTGACACCGTCTACGGCCTCGGCGAGCGCTTTACCGCGCTGGTGCGTAACGGTCAGACGGTAGAAACCTGGAACGAAGATGGCGGTACCAGCACCGAACAGTCGTATAAAAACATTCCGTTCTATCTGACTAACCGCGGCTACGGCGTGCTGGTTAATCATCCTGAGCGCGTCTCTTTCGAAATCGGCTCCGAGAAAGTCTCTAAGGTGCAGTTCAGCGTCGAAGGCGAGCATCTGGAATACTTCGTGATCGACGGCCCGACCCCGAAAGAGGTGCTGAACCGCTATACCCGGTTCACCGGGCGTCCGGCGCTGCCGCCAGCCTGGTCCTTCGGCCTGTGGCTGACCACCTCGTTTACCACCAACTACGACGAAGCGACGGTTAACAGCTTTATCGACGGTATGGCGGAGCGCAATCTGCCTCTGCACGTGTTCCACTTCGACTGCTTCTGGATGAAAGCCTTCCAGTGGTGCGATTTTGAGTGGGATCCGGTCACATTCCCTGACCCGGAAGGCATGATTAAGCGCCTGAAAGATAAAGATCTGAAGGTCTGCGTGTGGATCAACCCGTATATCGGCCAGCGTTCGCCGGTATTTAAAGAGCTGCACGAGAAAGGCTATCTGCTGAAACGTCCGGACGGATCGCTGTGGCAGTGGGATAAATGGCAGCCGGGCCTGGCGATTTATGACTTCACTAATCCGGAAGCCTGCCAGTGGTACGCCGATAAGCTGAAAGGTCTGATTGAGATGGGCGTTGACTGCTTCAAGACCGACTTTGGCGAGCGTATTCCGACCGACGTGCAGTGGTTTGATGGCTCCGACCCGCAGAAAATGCACAACCACTACGCCTTCATCTATAACGAGCTGGTGTGGAACGTGCTGAAAGAGACCGTTGGCGAGAAAGAAGCGGTGCTGTTCGCCCGTTCCGCCTCGGTGGGCGCGCAACAGTTCCCGGTGCACTGGGGCGGCGACTGCTACGCCAACTACGAATCCATGGCGGAAAGCCTGCGCGGCGGCCTGTCGATCGGGATGTCCGGCTTTGGTTTCTGGAGCCACGATATTGGTGGCTTCGAAAACACCGCGCCTGCTCACGTCTACAAACGCTGGTGCGCCTTCGGCCTGCTGTCGAGCCACAGCCGTCTGCACGGCAGCAAATCCTATCGTGTGCCGTGGGCTTACGATGACGAGTCCTGCGACGTAGTGCGTCACTTCACGCAGCTGAAATGCCGCATGATGCCGTATCTGTATCGCCAGGCAGCCCTGGCCAACGAGTTCGGTACGCCGATGCTGCGTTCAATGATGCTGGAGTTCCCGCACGACCCGGCTTGTGACTATCTGGATCGTCAGTATATGCTGGGTGATTCCGTGCTGGTCGCACCAGTGTTTAGCGAAGCGGGCGATGTGCAGTTCTATCTGCCGGAAGGCAACTGGACGCATCTGTGGCACAACGACGAAGCGCAGGGTAGCCGCTGGCATAAGCAGAATCATGATGTGCTGAGCCTGCCGGTTTACGTGCGCGACAACACCCTGCTGGCGCTGGGCAACAACGACCAGAAGCCGGACTACGCGTGGAACGAAGGCACCGCTTTCCAGCTGTTCAACCTCGACGATGGCCGCGAAGCCGTCTGCCAGGTTCCGGCTGCGGACGGTTCGGTGGTCTTCACGCTGAAGGCGAAACGCCAGGGCAACACCATTACCGTCAGCGGTGAAGGCGACGCCAGCGGCTGGACGCTGTGTCTGCGCAATATCCCGCAGGTTGCGGGTGTGCAGGGCGGCGCTCAGGCGGGTAGCGAGCTGGGTGCAGTCGTCACCGCGCAGGGCAACGCGCTGACGATTACGCTGTAAGGTTTTCTATCCCGAAGCACGGGTTCGCAGCTATCTGCGGACCCGTAACCCGGACAAGGCGCGTCAAGCGCCGCCTCCGGGAATACAGGCGTAATGCAGGCTCAGGTTATCCTCCCGGTGGCGCTGCGCTGACCGGGCTACGAGCTAACCCCTCTTCGTTTATGAAGAGGGTTTTTTTATTCCATTTTGTCGAAAAAAGTAACGTTCATTTCATTCTGGTGATTCATCCCACAGACACTATTGCCGCCAGGTGATAGCGTAGTTTGCCGCTGAGAGGAGCCCGGAATGGATTTAGAAAATATCTTTCGTGATGTGAAGCTAAGCAAAACTGAGATGACTGTGCTGCGCTTTATCCAGAACGATCCTGAGCAATGCGTTCGCGAGGGGGTCCGCGCCGTCGCGGAACACTGTTATAGCAATCCCTCCTCGCTGGTGAGGCTGGCGAAGAAATTGAAATTCAGCGGCTGGCTGGAGCTGGTCTACTTTATTAAATTCAATATCACCATGCCCAAACTCGATGTGACTAACGATATCGATTATATGAGCATTCAGCCGGTGGAGGGGATAACCCCGCTGCTGGAAAGTCTGCAAAATCACCGCATTTTGATTCACGGCAGCGGCTTTTCGCAGCTGATCGCCCAGTATATTTATAATAAGTTTTTGGTGATCGGGGTGAATGCCAGCCTGGCATTGTGGCCGGATTATGAAATCCTGGAGCAGAAGAACGCCGCCAAATTTGATTCGATCTGGATTATTTCCAAATCCGGGCGCAGCAGTTCGGCGCTGAACTGGGTGAAGGCTCTGGAGGGGAAAGAGATTAATCTGGTCTGCTTTACTGGCGATTATCAAAGCCCGCTGGCGCAGGCGGCGGATACGGCGTTTATCATTCATGACCCGCAGAAGTTCGATGACGATATTTACTGGAGTAACCCGTTTTTCGGTTATTGCATACTCGGTTTTGAGCGGTTGCTGAAGATGTGGTTTATGCAGACGGGTATCCCCGGAGGCGGCGCTTGACGCGCCTGTCCGGGCTACCGGCCCGCAGATGGCTGTGAGTTTGTAGCCCGGTCAGCGCAGCGCCACCGGGATGAAGCCGCGCCGATGCCTCAGGTCCGACACATTTCCCGGAGGCGGCGCTTGACGCGCCTGTCCGGGCTACCGGCCCGCAAACGGCTGTGAGTTTGTAGCCCGGTCAGCGCAGCGCCACCGGAATGAAGCCGCGTCGGTGCCTCAGGTCCGACACATTTCCCGGAGGCGACGCTTGACGCGCCTGTCCGGGCTACCGGCCCGCAAACGGCTGTGAGTTTGTAGCCCGGTCAGCGCAGCGCCACCGGGATGAAGCCGCGCCGATGCCTCAGGTCCGACACATTTCCCGGAGGCGGCGCTTGATGCGCCTGTCCGGGCTACCGGCCCGCAAACGGCTGTGAACCCGTAGCCCGGATAAGGCGTTAGCCGCCATCCGGGGAATTTAGCCGGGCGTTTATTGCCAGTCGGCGAACTGCTTATCATCAAGATAAGCGTCAACCAACGTTTTCGCCAATGAATAAGAGCCAACCAGCGGATGCGCCATCAGCGCCCGGACCGCCAGCGATTTATCCCGCTGCAAAATGGCCGCCACCGCCAGCCGTTCATACTCTTTCACGCTGGCGATCATGTTTTTCTGCGCTGTTGGCACATGTTTCGGCGTCACCGGCTTCAGGCCGTCTTTGCTCAGATCGCAGCTGATCTCAATCACATCGTCCGCGCGCAGGAAATCCAGCGTGCCGTTGTTGGGCATCGACACCACGATGCGCTTGGTGGTAGTGCTGTTGACGGCTTCCAGAATATCCAGCGCCACGCCCGCATAGCCGCCGGTATCCGGCTCTTCTATAAACTGTTTTAAGGTCAACGGTTCGCGGGTGTGGAATTTCTCCTGCTGCGACTCGTTCTGCATATAGCTGTTTTCCCGGCGTAAATAGTGCTTCATCCAGATGGTAAACGCCGCTTCCGGGTTGGCTTTTACGTCAATGGTTCGCAGCTCTTCGCGCATATCGTGATTGATGCGGGCAATCTGCTCGCCACGAGTTTCCGGTGCGTTCTGAATCGCTTTTAACGCCACTTCGCGATAGTAGTAATAATAGAGATATTCATTAAGCAACTGCTTATCACACAGCTGGACCAGCTCCGGCGAAAAGTACTGCATCGCCGTTTTGCGGTATAAATCCGGGCTGGCGATCAGCCGTTCGGTGACATCTTCGCCGCGTACGGTGAAATGGGTAAACCAGGAGAAGTGGTTCAGCCCATAGCACTCGACGCCGAGGTCGTGTTCGTCGCAGCCGAGGATTTCCGGCAGCTCGCGAATAAGCTCCGACGGGGCGTCGCAGATACCGTACACCCGGCGCTTAAAGCCGGATTTGATAATCGCCTCGGTGACCAGCCCTGATGGGTTGGTGAAGTTAAACAGAATGGCGTCTTCGGCAGCGTGCTCTTCAATCAGGCGGCAGTAATTGAGAATCGCCGGAATAGAGCGCATCGCCATGGCGAACCCGCCTGCACCAGTGGTCTCCTGGCCGAGGGTGTTATTTTCCAGCGCGATCCGCTCGTCGCGGATCCGGCTCTCATCGCCGCCTACGCGCAGGGTGGTTATCACATAGTGGCTGTTTTTTAGCGCTGATACCGGGTCGCTGGTAATGCTAAAGTGAATATCCGGGCGAATGGCATTAAACACATAGCGGGCGATTTCGCCAAATACAGCCAGGTTATCGGCAGAGCTGTCGAGAAATACCACTTCCTTTAAACCAATGCGGTGCGCGTTATATGCCAGAGACTTTGCCAGGAATGCAGAGCGAACGCCGCCCCCGCCTAATACGGTTAATTTCATAAATAACTCCCAATTAATTTTCTGCTAGCCAGCTATCAACCCGGGAACGAACCTGTCCCACTTTGACGCCGTAAATAACCTGAACTTCATTACGATTTCGTACTACACCATTTGCGCCGGTGCTTTTTAATATGGCATCGTCAACCAGCTCCATATTATGAATCGCGACGCGCAGACGGGTGAAACAGTTGTCGACGGAAATAATGTTCTCTTTACCGCCTAAGCCATTGATAATTTCATTGGTTACCGACTGCGGTTCACCCATTTTTTTACGATAATCCGCCTTGCTATATAACTTCACATTTTCATCGTCTTCACGACCCGGCGTCTTGAGATTCAGCTTAACGACCAGAGTACGGAAGATAACGTAGTAGACCGCAAACTGACCGATACCGATAAGTACGTAGCCGGGCCAGCGCGTCAGGGATACCGGCAGCGGCAGGTTGTAAATCAGGAACTCAATCAGCCCGGATGCGCCCCAGGGTCGAATGGTGAAGATATCGCAAATGGCCTGCGAGGCCGCGGTCAGGGTGGCGTGGATAACCCACAGCAGCGGCGAAACAAACAGGAAGGTAAACTCAATAGGCTCGGTAATACCTGTAAGCATCGAGGTGATAATAGCGGGCAGCAGAATCGCTTTGGCCATCATTTTTTTCTCCGGCTTCGCCGTGTGGTAGAACGCCAGCGACGCGCCAGCAAGGCCGAAGATGGTGGTCATTCCCTGCTGCGAGAAGCGCAAAGCTTCGTTCATCACCGGAGTCAGATCCGGGTGACGCATATAGGCGAGGAAAATGGCCTGAGTACCGGAAACTACCTGCCCGTCGACGCTCAGCGAACCGCCGATTTGCGTGAGCTGGAACGGCGACCAGACGAAGTGGTGCAGGCCGGTAGGAATAAGGAATTTTTCGAAGAAGCCGTAGACGAAGACCCCAGCCACGCCAGCGTTCTTCATAAATCCTGTCAGCGCCGCGATGCCGTGGGTCATGAACGGCCAGATCCAGGTAAAGGCGATAGCATAGAAGATGACGACCGGCGTCATCGCCACCAGCGTTAACTTCGCGCCACCATACATAGAGAGCGCGCCGGGCAGCTCAATGGTCGACACTTTGTTATGCACCCAGGCAATGGTGCAGCCGAGAATAATCCCGAGAAAGACCCCCATATCGACCACAACAAAACCTAACAGCTGGGTTTGCCCGGTGCCGTAATATTCGCCGTTAATTTTTTCCGCGAGGCCGTTGGTGTGCTCCAGCCAGGAGTGGTTGGCGCCAAGGAACATGATAAAGCACATCACCGAAACCAGCGCGACTTCGGTTTTTTTATCTTTCGCCAGGCCATAACTGATGCCGACGCAAAATAGTAATCCAAGGTTGCCAAATAAGGGCCAGAAGGTATCTCCGAGGAGCTGCCCGAGCTGGTGTAAAAAACTGGTTTCCGAAATTAATGTTGGGTTGGTTAAGACAGAGCTGAGTGCCAAAATTAAGCCGATGACCGGTAAGAACAATACAGCCCCGATCATTGCTCTGGAGAATTTTTGCATATTCTCCATAATACGTTGACGTATTACAGACATGGTTGTTCCTTTATTTTTGTAGGTTCAGGGACTTTAATTATTTTTTTAACTTCCAGTGTTTTTGTTATAGCAAGTCCATTATTTGAAAGGAACAGGTTGCGGAAAATAGGTACAAATAGCCGCTAAATGGCAACAGGTTTCATTGGAATATTACCTTCACCCATCTCTCTCCCTGGAAGGAAGAGGGGGTCGCTCGGTGTGGGCATAAAACAGGGGCTTAAAAAATAAAGAGTGCAGAGGGCGGTTCCCTCTCCCCGCCGGGGAGAGGGTGAGGGGAAGCTAGGGGGTAGAAATTACCGGAGCAGAAGGAGCCTGGGTACTGGTGACTTCGCCGTTGCGCATCACCTGCGCAACCTGCTGCTTCTCCATATTAATTGCGCTGAGTTGACCGTTGACGGTCGGCTTCAGCGGCGCATCCGCGAGCACGCTGCCGGTTGCCGTCAGCTGGAGATTGCCGTCGCCGGAAACCGGCAGCGCAGGCCAGCCCCACGCCTGCAAAATATTCAGCGGCACGCCGCGACCGTTCAGGCTCAGATTGACCAGGCGCTGCGGAAGTTGCGATACCGCCGCTGTGGCTTGCAGGATCCCGCGCTCGGTAAAGGCGCTAAGCTCGTTAACATTCACCGTTGAGGCGTTGGCGCTCAGCTTCAGCGATGGGCGGCGAACGTCAATGCGGTTAAACGTTGCTGCGGCGGCGTTCAGCGTCACGCTGCCGTTCCATATACCCCAACTGCGGTCCTTCACCAGCTGTAGCTCGCCGCCGTAGCCGTCGAGGGCGGTGATCTGCCATGGAAATTCAGGTTCAATATCAATGACCAAATTGCGGCTGGCGCTGAACTTCTTCAGGGTCAGGCTCTGTAACCATTCCGGCAGTTGTTCCATCCATAGTTGCTTCCAGTTAGCCGGCAACGTGTATTCCAGCCCGGCGAACGCGGCGTCATCCAGAACCAAAGCATGGCCAGCACGCAGCCAGTTGCCGGAAGTGCGCACCATCCCGCCTTCCCAGCGTGAGGTGAACTGGCGCAGCGCGATACCCTGCGGTGAGAAACTGGCGTTGAGGATCGGGTCGAGGAAATGCAGTGAGCCATAAATAAACTCGTTGGCATTCATCGACAGCGTACCCTCCTGACTTTGCCAGTCGCCGTGGCTCAGGGTTAGATTGCGCAGATTAAGGTCGAGGCTAGCGACCGCCCAGTCAGGCCCCTGCAGGCTGGCGTCGGTCATATCAAGACGACCAATCTGTAGCGAAGGAAGGGTGGTCAGCGGTGCGAAAAAGTCGGCGAGCGATTTATCGCTTTGCAGGCGGATCTCGCTGAGGCGTAAATTATCGACCTGCCAGCCGCCGTCGGCGTTGCGTTTCGCCGTCCCGGTCATCGTGCCGCGGGCAACATCTGCACCGATGGTCGAGAGCGCCACTTCACCGTTATCGATACTCCCCTGGACCAGCACGTTGCTGGCTTCGATGCCGTTCAGCGTCATCGACCCCGCGCTCATCTGAATCTGCGTTTTCTTACCGAGGACGTTGCCCGCTTCCGGTGCCCACGGGCTGACGCCGCCGGTGACGCGCTGAGCGCTGAGATCCCAGTCGCTTTCCGGACTATTAAACGCCATGTTGCGCAACTTTAGGCGGTCGGCGGCGAAAGGTAAGGCTGCCGATGAAGGCGAGAAGTTCAGGGTGCCATCGCTGAGGACAATCTCGTCGGCATGCAGTGGGTCGCTAAACTGGCGGCTGCTAAAGCCGATATCCACTGTTTTAGCCACCAGCGTCGCCGGTTTGCCGTCACGACCAAGGGTGACGTTTTGCAGTTGCAGGTGCATTGGCGAGGAGTAATTGTGGTCCATTTTGTTGAAAGAGACCTTCCAGCCGGTACCGTCGCTTAGCCAGGCGCTGGCCTGGCGCGCGCCCCATTGGGTTTGCAGCAGGAAATAAGCCGCAATGATCACCACCAGCAGAGCAATCAGCAGCCAGAGAATCAGCTTTCCGAGAAATTTCATGATCTTCGTTCCTGAGCGAGGCACATAAGGCTGTTATGCCCGAATTATGCGCAATCCTCAAGACAGGAATTGTGTAATGAGATGATGTGAGGTGGATGATGTACATGCCCTGGCCAGCATCACGCGGCCAGGACATCAGGCAGGATTAGTTTTTCTCTGGCGGGAAAACCAGGTTCAGCACAATTGCCGTTATACCACCGGCAGCGATGCCGGAGGAGAGCAGGTTCTTCAGCCAGTCAGGGGCGAACTGCAGGATCAGCGGCTGCTGGGAAACGCCAAGGCCGACGGCCAACGACAGGGCGATAATCAGGATCGCACGGCGGTTCAATGGCTCACGGGAGACGATACGTACGCCGGAAGCGGCGATGGTACCGAACATGACCAGCGTCGCGCCGCCGAGTACCGGTTCAGGAATATGCTGTACAAAGCCGCTTACCGCCGGGAACAGGCCGAGCACGATCAGCATCAGTGCGACCACGAAACCGACATAGCGGCTGGCGACGCCGGTCAGCTGTATCACGCCATTGTTCTGGCCAAAGCAGGAGTTCGGGAAGGTATTAAATACCGCCGAGACGAACGAGTTCAGGCCGTTAGCCAACACGCCGCCCTTCAGACGCTTCATATATAGCGGGCCGGAAACCGGCTGCTCGGAGACGTCGGAGGTAGCGGTGATATCGCCGATAGTTTCCAGCGAGGTAATCATAAAGACCAGCATCAGCGGCAGCAGCAGATTCCAGTCGATACCCAGACCGTAGTAAAGCGGCGTGGGCACCATAATCAAGCTGCTGTCGGTTGGCGCGGTATTGGTCGGCAGCATATCGAGGAACCAGGCTGCCAGATAACCCGCTGCCATGGCGATCACCAGCGAGGCGATGCGCAAATAGGGGTTGCGCTGGCGATTAAGGATAATAATCAGCGCCAGCACGATACCCGCCAGCAGCAGGTTTTTCGGCGCACCGAAGGTGTTATCAGCCATGGCCGCGTAGCCGCCGCCGATAGAAGTGAGGCCAACCTGAATCAGCGACAGACCGATAATCATCACCACCACGCCGGAGACCAGCGGCGTAATGATGCGCCGCGCAAGGTGTAGTACGCGGGAGATGACCATTTCCGTGCAGCTGGCCAGCATCAGGGTACCGAACAGCGCAGCCATCATGGTTGGGACATCGGCGCCGCCGGTTTTCAGCGCGGTACCGCCCATAATCAGCGGTGCGACGAAGTTAAAGCTGGTGCCCTGAATTGAAAGCAGCCCTGAGCCAACCGGTCCCCAGGCTTTAATTTGAATAATGGATGCGACACCGGAGGCGAACAGAGACATGCTGATGATGTGTTGCGTATCCTGAGCCGGGAGGCCCAGAGCCTGGCAAATTAACAGCGCCGGGGTGATGACTGCGACAAACATCGCCAGCAGGTGCTGGAAAGCGGCGAACAGAGTTTGCGGTAGCGGTGGGCGGTCTTCAAGGCGGTAGATTAATTCGCTGACTTGCTTATGCGCAACCGGTTGCGCATTTTCTGACTCTGCGGTGTTAACGGACATCACAACAATCCCAAAGGTGGCAAAGCGGGGATTTTATCGGACTGTAGACTAAAAGCAAACGTTTGCCACTCTTTAGCGATAAATATTTATACAGGGAATAGGCTTAGAGAAATTATTAACATTTTGTATGATTGATCGCATCATTATCCCTACAAAATATCTTTTTCTGTCCTTTTTTCCGTACTTCTGCTTAAAATCCCCTCCCGATTACTCATGATGAGAAGCAATCGACACCGGGAATACCGTCGCGTGTGAATGGATCATGCGCCTATAAGGAGCTCTTTTTTATGTTTCATCTCGATACCTTATCGACGCTCGTTGCCGCAACACTAGTGTTGCTACTGGGTAGAAAACTCGTTCAAACCGTCCCTTTCCTGAAAAAATACACCATTCCTGAGCCCGTGGCGGGTGGATTGTTGGTTGCGCTGGCGCTGCTGGTGCTTAAGAAGAGCATGGATATCGAAATCGATTTCGATATGAGTCTGAAAGATCCGCTGATGCTGGCGTTCTTCGCCACCATCGGTCTGAATGCCAACCTCGCCAGCTTGCGGGCTGGCGGCAAAGTGGTGGGGACGTTCCTGATCGTTGTCGTGGGACTGCTACTGCTGCAAAACGCCCTCGGCATCGGCATGGCGAAGCTGCTGGGCCTCGACCCGCTGATGGGGCTGCTGGCGGGTTCGATTACGCTTTCCGGCGGTCATGGAACCGGGGCGGCGTGGAGTAAAGTGTTTGTCGAGCGCTATGGCTTTGCCAACGCCACCGAAGTGGCGATGGCTTGCGCAACTTTTGGCCTGGTGCTTGGCGGCCTGATTGGCGGACCGGTGGCGCGCTACCTGATTAAGCACTCTTCTTCACCGGACGGCACGCCGGACGATCAGTTGGCGCCGACCGCGTTTGAAAAACCGGATATGGGACGCATGATCACGTCGCTGGTGCTGATTGAAAGTATCGCGTTAATTGCAATCTGTTTGACGGTAGGGAAGATCGTTGCGCAACTGCTGATGGGCACCGTGTTCGAGCTGCCGACCTTCGTTTGCGTGCTGTTTATCGGCGTGATTCTCAGCAACAGTTTGTCGGCACTGGGGCTGTATCGCGTGTTCGACCGCGCGGTGTCGGTATTGGGTAACGTCAGTCTGTCGCTGTTCCTGGCGATGGCGCTGATGAGCCTCAAGCTGTGGGAGCTGGCGTCGCTGGCTCTGCCGATGATTGCTATTCTGGCGGTGCAAACGGTAGCGATGGCGCTGTACGCGGTGTTTGTGACCTATCGAATGATGGGGAAAAACTACGATGCCGCCGTTCTGGCCGCCGGGCACTGCGGTTTTGGCCTCGGCGCAACGCCGACGGCGATTGCCAATATGCAGGCGATTACCGACCGTTTTGGCCCATCGCACATGGCGTTTCTGGTGGTGCCGATGGTGGGTGCGTTCTTTATTGATATCGTTAACGCGCTGGTAATTAAGCTGTATCTGCTGTTGCCGATGTTTGGCTGATAAAAAACCCGGAGGCGGTGCTGCGCACCTGTCCGGGCTACAAGATCGTGCGGTTTTGGATTTGGTAGCCCGGCTAAAGGCGTTTACGCCGCAAGCCGGGAATACCTCCACACCTTACGCTTCGTCGTGCTCTTCCCACGCTAATGCGCGTTTTACCGCTTTCTTCCAGCCGCTGTAGCGAACGTTACGCTCGGTAGTTTCAATCCCCGGGCGGAATTCACGTTCGATAACCGCTTTCTCCTGCAACTCATCCAGATTCTGCCAGAAACCCACCGCCAGACCGGCCAGATAGGCAGCACCCAGCGCGGTGACTTCGCGCACTTCAGGGCGTTCTACACGGGTGCCGAGAATATCGGACTGGAACTGCATCAGGAAGTTGTTGGCCACCGCGCCACCGTCGACGCGCAGAGCGTGCAGACGGATCCCTGAGTCAGCCTGCATTGCTTCCAGCACGTCGCGGGTCTGATAGGCGATCGACTCCAGAGTGGCGCGAATAATATGGTTAGAGTTCACGCCGCGGGTCAGGCCGAAGATTGCGCCGCGGGCGTACGGGTCCCAGTACGGTGCGCCGAGGCCAGTAAATGCCGGGACCACGTATACGCCGTTGGTATCTTTCACTTTAGTTGCGAAATATTCGGAATCGAACGCGTCGCTAATTAGCTTCATCTCATCGCGCAGCCACTGGATGGAAGCGCCTGCCATAAACACCGCACCTTCCAGCGCATAGTTCACTTCGCCGCGTGGGCCGCAGGCGATCGTCGTCAGCAGGCCGTTTTCAGATTTCACCGCTTTCTCGCCGGTGTTCATCAGCATGAAGCAGCCAGTGCCGTAGGTATTTTTCGCCATCCCTTCTTTAACGCATAGCTGGCCGAACAGCGCCGCCTGCTGGTCGCCCGCGATACCGGCGATCGGAATACGCGTGCCGCCTTTACCGCCGATATTGGTCTGGCCGTACACTTCGGAAGACTTGCGTACTTCCGGCAACATGGCGCGGGGGATATCCAGCGCGTCGAGCATTTTGTCGTCCCAGTCCAGCTCGTGGATGTTGAACAGCATGGTACGTGAGGCGTTGGTGTAGTCGGTGACGTGCACGCGCCCCTGGGTCATTTTCCAGATAAGCCAGGTGTCCACGGTGCCGAACAGCAGCTCGCCGCGTTTTGCGCGCTCGCGCGCACCTTCGACGTGGTCAAGGATCCACTTCACTTTGGTGCCGGAGAAGTAGGGGTCAACCACCAGGCCGGTAGCCTTACGGATGTACTCTTCCATGCCGTCGCGCTTGAGCTGCTCGCAGATTTCAGCGGTACGGCGGCACTGCCAGACAATCGCGTTATAAATCGGTTTACCGGTTTCGCGCTCCCACACGATAGCGGTTTCACGTTGGTTGGTGATGCCGATTGCCGCGATTTCATCGGAGCTGATATCGGCTTTTGCCAGCACTTCTACCAACGTGGAACTTTGGGTTGCCCAGATCTCCATCGGGTCGTGCTCAACCCAGCCGGGCTTCGGATAAATTTGTTCAAATTCTCGCTGAGAGACGCTGACGATATTGGCATCGTGATCCATTACAACGGCGCGGGAGCTGGTGGTGCCCTGGTCGAGCGCTACGATATATTTTTTGTCGGTCATAGTATGAGTCCCGTAGTCAGATTACAGCGAAGCGTTGTGTTGCGTTGTAGAGGAGGATGAGGCTTCTTTCTCTTCGGCAACGCAGGTGTCGCAAGGCAGGTGACGGCCAATCAGCTTGCGGTAGCAGAATGCGCCTAGCGCAGCACCGACGATTGGCGCACACAGCGGCACCAGGAAATAAGGAATATCTTTGCCACCCGTGAAGGCGACATCACCCCAGCCAGCAAGCCAGGCGAAGGTTTTTGGTCCGAGATCGCGTGCCGGGTTCATGGCGAAGCCGGTCAGCGGGCCCATGGATGCGCCGATAACGGCGATCAGCAGACCAATCAGCAGCGGTGCCAGCGGGCCGCGCGGCACGCCGTTGCCATCATCGGTCAGCGCCAGAATGACGCCCATCAGGATAGCGGTAATCACCATCTCTACCGCGAAGGCCTGCACAAAATTGATATGCGGGTTCGGGTAAGTGGAGAAAATGCCAGCCAGCTCAAGACTTTCGACGCTACCGCGCACCATATTGTGGCTATGTTCGAAATCGAAGAAAAGATTGTAATAAAGCCCGTAAACTAAAGCCGCAGCGCAAAAGGCGCCAGCGAATTGCGCAATGATAAAAGGAACAACTTTACGCCCGTCGAAGCAGGCGAACAGCCACAGCGCAATGGTAACCGCTGGGTTAAGGTGCGCACCGGAAACTCCTGCGGTCAGGTAAATCGCCATAGCGACGCCCAGACCCCAGATGATGCTGATTTCCCATTGACCGAAGCTTGCTCCCGCGACCTTAAGTGCAGCGACGCACCCAACGCCGAAAAAGATCAACAACCCGGTACCGAGGAACTCTGCGATGCACTGGCCTTTTAGTGTTGATGTTTGGCTCATAATCGAATCCTGAAGCGTAGTGATGATTATTGTATGTATGAAGGTCGCAGGCGACCACGCTGCCATGTAGGCATAGTGTTAATTTATCGTTAACGAACAAAAACGAGAAATATCGAAATTCAAATGTGTGTACTACGTCAAGAAAATGAGCGTTTTCGCGCCATAAACGCGTATTCGGTCATTTGCGGGATCGTTTCACCGCTCATTTTTTTAACGCATTGATTAACAATTACGAAAAAGTACCGGGTAAAAGCGGCGAACGGACCAGGTAAAGACTGAAAAGTGTTGCAAACCGCAATCTACGCGGGTTGTCGCTGGACAGGGGCGACGGGGCTTCATACAATCGACTACATCACCACGGTAGTGCGCTAATTTTCGTTAAGGCGTCAACGCGTATACGAAACGGACGGTTTCTATCAACGCCTTGCAAGTTCAGGAGAGGTATGACGATGTCATTAGAAGTGTTTGAGAAATTAGAATCTAAAGTCCAGCAGGCGATTGATACCATCACTCTGTTACAGATGGAAATCGAAGAGCTGAAAGAAAAGAACAACACGCTGGCGCAGGAAGTACAAAGCGCACAGCACGGTCGTGAAGAGCTGGAGCGTGAAAACGGTCAGCTGAAAGAACAACAGCAGGGCTGGCAGGATCGTCTGCAGGCGCTGCTGGGCCGCATGGAAGAAGTATAATGCTTCTCGCCCTCTCCCGTCCGGGAGGGGGCAAATTCTCCTCGTCATATATACTCACAAGTTATAGCCAATCTTTTTTTATTCTTTAATCATTGGTTCGCTTTCTGGCACGCTTAATTCATCACAACACGACATAAAGAGAGCGGTGCGATGAATAAGTGGGGCGTAGGGTTAACTCTGTTGCTGGCATCCGCCAGCGTTCTGGCAAAAGACATTCAGCTATTAAACGTTTCTTATGATCCGACGCGCGAGCTGTACGAACAGTACAACAAAGCGTTTAGCGCGCACTGGAAGCAGGAAACCGGCGATAACGTGGTGATTCGTCAATCCCACGGCGGCTCCGGCAAGCAGGCGACCTCGGTGATCAACGGCCTTGAGGCCGATGTGGTAACCCTTGCGCTGGCTTATGATGTTGATGCGATTGCTGAACGCGGTCGGATCGACAAAAACTGGCTCAAACGCCTGCCGGATAACTCCGCGCCGTATACCTCTACCATCGTGTTCCTGGTGCGTAAGGGCAATCCGAAACAAATTCATGACTGGAACGACCTGATTAAACCGGGCGTATCGGTGATTACGCCGAACCCGAAAAGCTCCGGTGGCGCACGCTGGAACTATCTGGCGGCCTGGGGCTACGCTCTGCACCAGAACAACGGCGACCAGGCTAAGGCTCAGGAGTTCGTGAAAGCGCTGTTTAAGAACGTCGAAGTGCTGGATTCTGGCGCACGTGGCTCGACCAATACCTTCGTAGAGCGTGGGATCGGCGACGTGTTGATTGCCTGGGAAAACGAAGCGCTGCTGGCGACAAACGAACTGGGCAAAGATAAATTTGAAATCGTGACCCCGAGCGAATCGATTCTGGCCGAACCGACCGTTTCGGTCGTCGATAAAGTGGTCGATAAAAAAGGCACTCGCCAGGTGGCGGACGCTTATCTGAAGTATCTCTACTCGCCGGAAGGTCAGGAGATTGCGGCGAAGAACTTCTATCGCCCACGTGACCCGGATGTGGCGAAAAAATACGCCAATGAATTCCCGAAACTGAAACTGTTCACTATCGATGAAGAGTTTGGCGGCTGGACCAAAGCCCAGAAGGAACACTTCTCCAACGGCGGTACCTTCGACCAGATTAGCCAGCGTTAAATAGCCTCTCCTTATCCCCGGTAGCCGGGGATAAGAGGTAGCCCGGACAGGCGCGTCAAGCGCCGCCTCCGGGAAAAAGATCCCGTACCTCTTCCTGTTTTCATTTAGTCATTAAACTGCGCTACTCTTCCAGTTCCGGCTGAGACAGGAAAACATAATGCGAAGAGTACGATACTTTTTATTGGTGCTGCTGGTGGTGGTTCTGGCGGCGGTGGCCGGAGGCTACTACTGGCTCCATTCAGGCAACCCTGACGCGTTGCGGAAAATTGTTCTGCAACAGTGCGTCCCCAACCAACAGCAGAATCAAAATCCCGCGCCCTGTGCGGAAGTGAATCTGAAGGGCGGCTATGTCCTGTTTAAAGACCGCAACGGCCCGCTGCAGTATCTGCTGATGCCAACTTATCGTATTAACGGCACCGAAAGCCCTCTTCTGCTCGACCCTCTGACACCAAATTTCTTCTGGCAGGCCTGGCAGGGGCGTGAAATCATGAGCCAGCATCGTGGCTCTGCCGTATCGGATGATGCGGTTTCATTGACAATTAATTCGCGTAGCGGGCGCACGCAAAATCATTTCCATATCCATATCTCCTGCTTACGGCCCGATGTTCGCACTCAACTGGATAAAGAGGCCTCTGTCATTAGCAGTCGCTGGTTGCCGCTGCCCGGCGGGTTAATGGGTCATGAATATCTGGCGCGCCGGGTCACTGAAACGGAGTTGGCGCAGCGCAGTCCTTTTCTGATGCTGGCGGAAGAAGTACCGGAAGCGCGTGAGCATATGGGCCGCTTTGCGATGGCGATGGCGAAGCAGAGCGACGGCTCGCTGGTGCTACTGGCCACCGAGCGTAACCTGCTGACGCTCAATCGCGCATCGGCGGAAGAGATTCAGGATCATAACTGCGCGATTTTGACGGATCGCTAGTTTTCTTCGCACTACTCTCCTTTCCATTATCTTGTTGATTCTTATCCCGGTTTGAAATCGGGGTAAGATCCTGTGCGTAAAATTATGTGAAATCGATCAAAAGATATAAAGGTATACCTTTATATCTTTTTGGGAGTCGTTA
The DNA here is from genome assembly GCF_003261575.2 of Klebsiella huaxiensis. GTDB lineage: Bacteria > Pseudomonadota > Gammaproteobacteria > Enterobacterales > Enterobacteriaceae > Klebsiella > Klebsiella huaxiensis. The sequence continues at coordinate 140,623 of NZ_CP036175.1, forward strand.
CACTCTTCTCATAGCCACCACAGACCGTTTGCTGGATGGCTTATTTATAAAAACGTTTTTATTTCATGTAGTGACATCATTAATTGTTCACCAGATTTGCGCTGCTAAGCGTAAAGGAATATCAACATGAAACTTTCTATTGTGGAAAAAATCGGTTTCGGCGCAGGGGATATGGCAATAAACGTAGTGATTATTGCCATGCAGCTGCTGCTCGCCTATTTCTATACCGATATCTATGGCCTGAGCGCCGCTGATGTTGGCGTATTGTTTGTGGTTGTGCGGATGATTGATGCCATTATCGATCCGGCCATGGGGGTTCTTACCGATAAACTGAATACGCGCTGGGGGCGTTACCGCCCGTGGTTGCTGTGGTTTGCTATTCCTTTTGGTTTCGCCGTTTATTTGATGTTTATTACGCCGGATATGGCTTATATGGCCAAACTGGCATGGGCCTATGGCACCTATATTCTTATGACCCTGGTGTATACCGCCATCACCATCCCCTATATTTCGATGATTGGCGTGATTACCAGCGACCCTGTCGAACGACTTAGCGCAAATGGTTATCGCTTTGTAATGACCAAAATTGCCGCTTTCCTGGTGACTATTGTGGTACCGATGCTTGCCGTCTGGCTGGGGCAGGGTAATAAGGCTTTGGGCTATCAGTTTTCGATGGGATTAATGGGGGCGATGGGTGCGCTGCTGTTTATCTTCTGTTTTCTCACCACTCGCGAACGCAGCGAACCGGAAATTACGTCGTTATCAGTAGGAAAGCAGTTTAAGTATCTGTTACGTAACGATCAGTGGATTATTCTCGGCGTTGTTATTTTGCTACTGATGTGCGGTTATGTTATTCGCGGTTCCGTCGCGGCTTATTACGCCAAGTATTATCTGAACGGCGGCGACAGCTTGATTTCACCCTTCCTGACGACCGGCGTCATTGCTTCAATTCTGGCGATGATTGCTACCACCTGGATAACCAAGTTCTGGGACAAAATTAAAATGTTCCGCTATACCCAGCTCGTCACTTTTGTTCTGAGTGCACTGATGTATTTCTTCGTCGGTCGTGAAAATCTCGTGCTGGCATTTACATTCTATTTCCTCATTAATTTCTTCTGCGACATGCAAATGCCGGTGTTCTGGTCCTCTATCGCTGAAGCGGTGGATTATGGAGAAAAGAAAACCGGTCTGCGCGTTTCCGGTCTCGCGTTTGGCGGCATCCTCTTCTTTCAGAAGTTTGGTATGGGGATCGCTGGCGGCGTACTTGGATTCTTGCTGAGCCACTTTGGCTATCAAGCCGATGTTGAACAAACCGCGCGTTCGCTCACCGGTATTGCGCTGATGATGACGCTCATTCCCGCTCTGTTCCACCTTGCGGTTGGGCTGCTTATGAAAAAGTATCTGATTAACAACGAATATTATCGTGATATTCAGCTCGCTCTGGCGCAGAAACAGGCATAAGGAGGCGTAAATGAAGGCCATGAATAAGGTTTGGGTTATCGGCGATGCCTCCGTTGATCTGGTGCCGGAAAAACAGAATAGCTACCTGAAATGCCCCGGCGGCGCATCGGCGAACGTGGGAGTGTGCGTTGCCAGGCTGGGCGGAGAGTGCGGTTTTATCGGTTGTCTTGGTGACGATGACGCCGGCCGTTTCCTGCGTCAGGTTTTTCAGGATAACGGCGTGGATGTCTCTTTTCTACGCATGGATACGGCCCTGACCAGCGCGGTGCTAATCGTCAACCTGACGGCTGACGGGGAACGCAGTTTTACCTATCTGGTGCATCCAGGTGCCGATACCTACGTCTCGCCGCAGGATCTGCCGCCGTTCAGGGAGCATGAATGGTTTTACTTCAGCTCGATTGGCTTAACCGACAGACCCGCTCGCGAGGCGTGCCTTGAGGGAGCGAGAAGAATGCGTGAAGCGGGTGGTTACGTACTGTTTGACGTCAATCTGCGCAGCAAAATGTGGCGGGATACCGATGAAATCCCTGAACTGATCGCCCAGTCCGCTGCGCTGGCTTCTATCTGCAAAGTCTCGGCAGATGAGTTGTGTCAACTGAGTGGTGCCAGCCACTGGCAGGATGCGCGTTATTACCTGCGCGATCTGGGCTGCGACACCACCATCATCTCATTAGGCGCTGATGGCGCGCTGTTGATTAACCCTGAAGGTGAGTTTTGTTTTCCGGCACCTCACGTTGAGGTCATCGACACCACCGGCGCGGGTGATGCTTTTGTTGGCGGCCTGCTGTTCACCCTTGCCCGCGCAAATTGCTGGGATCATGCCCTGCTGGCGGAAGCCATCAGCAATGCCAACGCCTGCGGCGCAATGGCGGTGACGGCAAAAGGGGCAATGACCGCTCTGCCGTTTCCCGACCAGCTAAATACTTTTCTTTCCAGCCATTCGCTGGCACAAGCCATGACCGTGAAATAAGGAGTCATCATGCACGTTGATCAAAACAAAATACTGGGATGCCTGGTTGGCGCCGCCGCCGCGGACGCGATGGGAGCGGCGACGGAAGTACGTACCCAGCAGCAAATAAAAGACTATTTTGGCGGCTGGGTGACGACCTTTCAAAAACCGCCAGCCGATACTTTTGGCCGCTGCAATGAAGCGGGCATGTGCACGGATGATTTTATTCAGGCTAAGTACATTATGGACGCGCTGCTGCGCCATCAGCGTGAGGTCAGCGACGAAGCGATGCGCGAGGCCTTCCAGCAGTGGCTGGATTATCCTTACTACGCCAACTTTACGGGGCCCACGACGCGCGCGGCGATGAAAGCGATCTTTAACGACAATCGCGCCTCTTTGCAGGGAGAGCTGGAAGGCGAAAAACAGTCGGTACAGATCATTAATAAAGGTAACGCGGAAGCAACCAACGGCGCGGCCATGAAGATTTGGCCAGCGGCGGTGCTGCATCCTGGTAATATCGACGCGGCAATTCAATGTGCGTTGCAGATTTGTCGATTTACCCATAACAACGTGCTGGCGATGTCAGGCGCCGCGGCGATGGCGGCGGCAACCAGCGAGGCTTTAAGAGCGCAGACCGACGCAGACAGTATCATTGCTGCCGGTATCTACGGTGCGCAAAGAGGCTATCTTCTGGCGCAGGAGCAAGGGGCGATGATGGTCGCCGGGCCTTCCGTCGCCCGGCGCATTGAGCTGGCCGTGGATATCGGTAAACGTCATCGCCATTGGGAAACCGCGATAGTGGACATTGCTGATATTATTGGCTCCGGGCTGCACGTGAGTGAAGCGGTGCCCGCGGCCTTTGGCCTGTTCGCGTGTTGTCCGAATTCTGCGGTAGATGCTATTATCTCCGGCGTTAATATCGGCAATGATACTGATACCGTCGCCACCATGGTTGGGGCGATTTCCGGCGCATTCCATGGCGTGGAGGCTTTTCCCGCCGATTATTTAACGACCTTGGATCGTATGAATCATTTCGATTTGGCAGAACTGGCCAGGCAAATCGCAGGGTAGCGAATTCACCCTGCCGGGGACGGTAAAACGTCCCCTGCTGGCGAAGACGTGAGGTGCGCAGTTTGCAGGTTGATAAAACGAGCTTTACTCCGCTTTATAAGCAACTATTTTTTATCATCTGTCAGCAGATCCAGAACGGGTCTTTGCCTTTGGGCAGCCAGTTGCCGACGCAAAAAGAGATTGCCAGGACCTATAACGTCTCGCTGATTGTGGTGAAACAGGCCTGGAGCGAGCTGATTAATGCGGGGATTATTTCGTCGCAGCGCGGGAGCGGTTCGGTAGTCTGCTCCATGCCGGAAGGTGTGAGCTACGGCCATACGTTTCGCGGTATTACCAGCGATCTACAAGACGCCAGCGTGGCGATTGAAAACCGTATTCTGGAGATCGCGCCGCGCCGGGCGCGCGATGCTCAGGCTGATGGTTTAAGCCTGCCTGCACATCATCACTATCTCTATATTTCGCGTATTCGTTGCCTGAATAACCGTCCATTTAACCATGAGAAAATTTATCTCGATCTCAGCTTCTTCCCGGACCTGGAACTCACGGCGCAGGCGCTGGAGCATACGTCGCTCTATTCTTTATTAAACGTCACAAGCGACTCGGCGATAGAAAAAGTTGAGGCGATTTTACCTTCCGCCGACCTGTGTGAAAAATTGCAAATTGCCGCGAATAAACCGCTGTTATCCGTCGCCAGACAGACATTTCAGGCTGGACACGATAGCCCGTTTGAATATTGCCGTTATTATGTGCTGTCTGAATACTTTGGCGAAATTCATTATCACTGATCTATCTGCTCCAATCCTGCGATAACCCCACTATATCTGGCATTTACCTGTCTTACCGTCCATCGTATTCTTGCTGAAAAAATCGACAGGAGACAGGTATGTCGCTCTGGTTGTCCCATCCTCTGTTCCTTCCTTCTATCATCGTTGGCATCACCATTCTGCTCTGGGCGACTTCGCTGCTGCCGGAGTTTATGACCGCGTTGCTGTTTTTTGCCGCCGCGATGATCGCCAAAATCGCGCCGCCGGAGGTTATCTTCGGTGGTTTTGCCTCATCAGCCTTCTGGTTGGTGTTCAGCGGTTTTGTGCTGGGGATCGCTATTCGCAAAACCGGGCTGGCGGACAGGGCGGCCCGCTCGCTCTCGTCACGGCTGACTGATTCCTGGCCGCTGATGGTCGGCAGCGTGGTGCTGCTCAGCTATGCCCTGGCCTTTGTTATGCCTTCAAATATGGGGCGCATTGCGCTGCTGATGCCGATTGTGGCGGCCATGGCGAAACGCGCGGGGATTGAGGATGGTTCGCGCGGTTGGTATGGGCTGGCGCTGGCGGTGGGATTCGGTACTTTCCAACTGTCGGCCACCATTTTGCCAGCTAATGTCCCGAATCTGGTGATGAGCGGCGCGGCGGAAGGTTCATACGGCATCCATCTGAATTATGTACCCTATTTACTTCTACATACGCCGGTGCTCGGTTGGTTAAAAGGGGCGGTACTGATTGCGCTGATATGCTGGCTGTTTCCCGGTAAACCGCATCCGCCGCGCGACATGACGCCGCTGCCGCCGATGAGCCATGATGAGAAGCGCCTTGCATGGCTGTTAGCGGTGGTACTGACTCTGTGGGTGACGGAGAGCTGGCACGGCGTGGGGCCAGCCTGGACGGGCCTGGCGGCGGCGGTGATAACGCTTCTGCCGCGCGTTGGTTTTATCAACGGCGAAGAGTTTTCCAGCGGCGTGAATATCCGTACCTGTATTTACGTCGCCGGGATCCTTGGGCTGGCGATCACTGTCACTCAGACGGGTATCGGTAGCGTGATGGGAAATGCGCTGCTGCATATTATGCCGCTGGATAAAGAGAGTCCGTTTACCAGCTTCCTCGCATTGACCGGTATTACCAGCGCGCTGAACTTTATTATGACTGCTAACGGCGTTCCGGCGCTGTATACCACCTTCGCGCAGAGCTTCTCCGATGCTACTGGTTTTCCGCTGTTGAGCGTGATTATGATTCAGGTGCTGGGATATTCCACGCCGCTGCTGCCGTATCAGGCGTCACCGATTGTAGTGGCGATGGGGCTGGGGAAAGTACCTGCTCGAGCGGGGATGCTGCTGTGTATTGCGCTGGCGGCGGTGAGCTATTTAATTCTGCTACCGCTGGATTATTTGTGGTATCAAGCGTTGGGAAAACTGTAGCGGGATAAGAAAACCCGGAGGCGGCGCTTAACGCGCCTTGTCCGGGCTACCAGACGATTAACCCCGGTTGCGAAGCGCCGCCGGGGAGGTGCCTGTTAAAGGCTATTACGCGTTTTTAGCCGCTTCTGCTGCTTTAACGATCACTGCGAAAGCGTCTGCTTTCAGAGATGCACCGCCAACCAGCGCGCCGTCGATGTCCGGCTGGGTGAACAGCTCAGCTGCGTTGCCTGCGTTAACGGAACCGCCGTACTGGATGATCACTTGTTCAGCAACTTTCGCATCAGCTTTAGCGATGTGGTCACGGATGAATTTGTGAACCGCCTGAGCCTGAGCTGGAGTCGCAGATTTGCCGGTACCGATCGCCCATACTGGTTCGTAAGCGATAACTACGCCTTCGAATGCGGCTGCGCCCTGAGTTTTCAGAACGGCGTCAATTTGACGTGCGCAAACTTCTTCAGTTTTGCCCGCTTCGTTTTCTGCTTCGGTTTCACCGATGCACAGAACCGGGATCAGACCCTGTTCTTTCAGTACTGCGAATTTCTTAGCGATCAGCTCGTCGGACTCTTTGTGGTAGGTACGACGCTCGGAGTGGCCGATGATGATGTACTGAGCGCCGATGTCTTTCAGCATTTCAGCGCTTGTTTCACCGGTGAATGCGCCGGACAGGTTCAGGTCAACGTTCTGCGCGCCCAGGTGGATGTGGCTGCCCGCAGCGGCTTGTTTAGCCAGGTCGATATACATTTCAGGCGGAGCAATGGCAACTGCACAACCGGTCACGCCAGCCAGTTCGGTACGCAGGTTTGCGACCAGTTCGTTTACCATGTGGCGGCTGCCGTTCAGTTTCCAGTTACCCATCACTAAAGGATGTCGCATTTTTATTCTCCACGCGTCAAAGCGAATTAAGGAATATAGCCGCCCCCGGGGGCAGCATGGTCTGTGAAACAGTATAGAGATTCATCACTGGAAAGGCTTTGCTTTTTGTCATTTATTGTTGCCTTCCAGCGTTTCAGATAGCGCCAGCTTAATCGGTTCAACAGCGAAGGTCAGCCCTTTTTCGCCGTTGTCCGCGACCACATAGCGCACCGCGCCTTCGGTTTCCGTGAAGTAACGTTTACCTTTCCCGGCTGTCAGCAGTTTTTGCAGCTTCTGCTGGCTCTGCGCTGCGCTAAGCGTCGGTACGAAAGCGCGTATAACGGCGCTCATATACTCCTGCGCTTTGGCTTTTGCCGCTTTTTGCTGCGGCCCCTGAATCGGTAGCCAGGTAATCTGCATCGATTTAATTTTGAGCGTTCCGCGCTCAAGTGCAGTAGAAGCGTAAAGATTCTCGTTGATTTTGCTGGCTGCGCGAGTCAGGTTTACCCGATCGCGGTTGGAGGAGATTGCACGGAATTCATTAAGCGGTAGCTTTGGGTTATCGGTATTAAATTTTTCCCGAAACTCGCTGATCGAGATGTCAAAGACCGGCGCACCGGAGAGAACATAGGGAGCCGTAGCGGCGGAATCAGATTCGGCGGACAGCACCTTTTGGCCGACAGATAGCGCTGTCAGCCCAATCAAACACAAGGTTGCCCACTTCTTCATGCCCGTCCTTCCTTTTTTTGCCTGCTGACGATTAAAACGGGAACCGCCACGCTTGTCAAAAAGTCACGCCTTCAGGGTAAACTACGCAGGTGATGATGATAAGGAATAAAATATGACCCTACAGCAGTGGCTGTTCTCAATTAAAGGGCGCATCGGGCGTCGTGATTTCTGGATTTGGATTGCCATCTGGATTATGACCATGAGCGCGCTGTTCACGCTGGCTGGCAGTAATCTTCTCAATTTGCAGACTGCGGCTTTTATCCTGGTATGCCTGCTGTGGCCTACGGCGGCGGTCACGATTAAACGTTTACACGATCGTGGTAAATCAGGCCTGTGGGCGCTATTGATGATTCTGGCGTGGATGCTGCTGGCGGGAAACTGGTCGATGCTGCCTGGCGTCTGGCAGTGGGGCGTCGGGCGGTTTATACCGACACTGATTATCGTCATGATGCTTATCGACCTGGGCGCGTTTGTCGGCACCCAGGGCGCAAATAAGTTTGGTAAAGAGACCCTGGACGTACGCTGGAAAGCTGAGTCCTGATTACCAGTAGTGCTCGGCGGTCATATGGCCCGGTCGGCGGCGCAGATGTTTGCTCATCTGCCGGGTTTCTTTGAGCAACTGCTGGGTATCGCGCACCATCTGTGGGTTGCCGCATAGCATGACGTGGCTGCTTTCAGCGCTCATCGGTAGACCAACGGCCTCTTCCAGCGCGCCGGTTTCGATCAGGAACGGAATACGACCTGTCAGCATACCCGGTACGCTTTCCCGACTGACGACCGACTGGATGCGCAGCTTGCCCGCATAGCGTTGTTCCAGCGCCTGCATCTGCGGCAGATAACTGAGATCGGCGGCATAACGTGCGGCGTGGACCAGCACCAGGTTTTTGAAGCGATCCAGGTCTTTCCCTTCTTCCAGAATCGACAGGTACGGGCCAATTGCCGTGCCGGTGGCCAACATCCACAGCGTATCGCAATCAGGCACCTCTTCCAGCACGAAGAAACCGGCGGCCTCGCTGACAACCTGAACTTCATCTCCCGGCTTCAGTGCGGCCAGGCGTGGGCTGAGTTTGCCCTCTGGAACCGTCACCAGATAGAACTCAAGGTCGGGATCGCTGGGGGCGTTTACGTAGGAATAGGCCCGTTGCACGCGTTCACCGTCAATATCGAGGCCCAGTTTGGCAAACTGCCCGGCGGTGAACGGATCAACCGGTGCGTGAACAGTGAGGCTAAACAGTGCATCAGTCCAGTTTTGTACTTTTACCACTTTTCCTGTAACCCAGTTTGCCATCGCGTCTCTCCCCTCAATCTCATTAGTTTATCTTCACCGCGACGAGAGAAGATTTCCAGCCCAAAAAGGCTGGAAAGCTCTATTGATCAAATGTTTTACAGGATGTGCAGCTGGATATCCGGGTCTTTACGATCGAGATAATGAATCGACTGAATGCGGCGGATGGTGCGGGATTTTCCGCGGATCAGCAGCGTTTCGGTGGTCGCCATATTGCCTTTACGGGTGATACCGTCCAGCAGGTCGCCTTTGGTGATCCCGGTCGCGGAGAAAACAACGTTGTCGCTGCGCGCCATATCGTCCAGACGCAGTACTTTGCCCGCTTCGATACCCATCGCCTGGCAGCGTTCCAGCTCGTTTTCACCGATGCGGCGGTTCTCTTCGCTGTCGCCCTTAACGTGATGACGTGCCAGTAGGCGGCCGTTCATATCGCCATCCAGCGCGCGAATCACTGCCGCAGAAACAACGCCTTCCGGTGCGCCGCCGATGCCGTACATGACGTCTACTTCGCTGTCCGGCATACAGGTCAGAATGGAGGCCGCGACGTCGCCGTCAGGGATGGCGAACACGCGCACGCCCAGTTTTTGCAGCTCAACAATAACGTCGTCGTGACGAGGCTTAGCTAAAATGGTGACCGTTAATTCATTCAGCGGTTTATTCAGCGCGCGGGCGACGTTATGCAGGTTCTCCGCCAGCGGTAGGTTCAGATCAATAGCGCCTTTCGCGCCCGGACCGACAATCAGCTTTTCCATGTACATATCCGGCGCGTTCAGGAAGCAGCCCTTATCGCCCACCGCCATGACCGCCAGCGCGTTGGCCTGGCCCATGGCCGTCATTCGAGTGCCTTCGATGGGGTCTACGGCGATATCTACCGCATCGCCTTTACCGGTACCAACACGTTCGCCAATGTACAGCATCGGCGCTTCATCGATTTCACCTTCGCCAATGACAATGGTGCCGTCAATGTTGATCAGGTTGAGCATAATGCGCATGGCGTTGACGGCGGCGCCGTCGGCGGTGTTTTTATCACCACGGCCTAACCACTTATAGCCTGCCAGGGCGGCAGCTTCGGTGACGCGCGAAAATTCGATGGCCAGTTCTCGTTTCATAATCCACTCATCTGAATAAAAATTATGCGCAGCGTGGCGAGATGACGTTCGCGCTACGCGTTGGAATAGCGTTCGGTTTCCGGCATCCAGCGCTCGATAAGCGCAATGGCCTGCTGCGGGTAACGTTCATGAATATGGCGCGCGATGCGCTGAACTTCCGGAATCATGGCTTGGTCGCGCAGTAAATCCGCCACTTTGAATTCAGCGTTGCCGGTCTGGCGGGTGCCGAGCAGCTCGCCGGGACCGCGTATTTCGAGGTCTTTCTGGGCAATAACGAAGCCGTCGTTGCTGTCGCGCAGTACCTGTAATCGTTTCTGAGCGGTTTTCGAGAGTGGCGATTTATAGAGCAGTACGCAATGGGAGGCTACTGCGCCGCGCCCGACGCGCCCCCTGAGCTGGTGTAGCTGCGCCAGCCCCAAACGTTCCGGGTTTTCAATGATCATCAGGCTGGAATTGGGCACGTCCACCCCGACTTCGATAACCGTGGTGGCGACCAGAAGATGTAGCTCACCTTGCTTAAATGCGCTCATCACTGCCTGTTTATCGGCGGATTTCATGCGCCCGTGCACCAGGCCGATATTCAGCTCCGGCAGCGCGAGCTTCAGTTCTTCCCAGGTAGCTTCCGCGGCCTGGGCTTCCAGCAGGTCTGACTCTTCAATCAACGTACAGACCCAGTAGGCCTGACGGCCTTCGTGGGTACAAGCGTTACGCACGCGGTCGATAATATCGCTGCGGCGGGTATCGGGGATGGCCACCGTAGTGACCGGCGTACGACCCGGCGGCAGTTCATCGATAACTGAGGTGTCGAGATCGGCATAAGCGGTCATCGCCAGGGTGCGAGGAATGGGGGTGGCGGTCATAATCAGCTGGTGCGGGTGAAAACCCTGCTGCTGGCCTTTCTCCCACAGCGCCAGGCGTTGGTGAACGCCGAAACGGTGTTGTTCGTCGATAATCACCAGCGCGAGGCCGTTAAACTGTACCTGCTCCTGAAAGATAGCGTGGGTACCGACAATCATCTGCACCTGTCCGCTGGCGATAGCTTCCTGCTGTGCCAGACGCGCTTTACCTTTTTGTTTCCCGGCCAGCCAGCCAACCTCAATGCCCAGCGGTTCGAACCAGCTGCGGAAGTTATTGGCGTGCTGTTCAGCCAGCAGCTCGGTGGGTGCCATCAGTGCGACCTGCTTACCGTGGGCGATGGCGCGCAGGGCGGCAAGCGCGGCGACCAGCGTTTTACCGGAACCTACATCCCCCTGCACCAGGCGCATCATTGGCACGTCCAGAGCCATATCGCGCTCGATTTCTGCCGTCACGCGCGCCTGCGCGCCGGTAGGCGTAAAGGGCAGTGATGCCAGTAGTTTGTCTTTTAGCGTGTTGTTCGCGCTGAGTGCGAGAGCGTGATAACGCTGGGCTCCCGCTCGCAGCGCCAGCATGCTGAGATTATGCGCCAGCAGCTCTTCCAGAATTAAGCGCTGCTGCGCCGGGTGCTTGCCGCTTTCCAGCTCACTAAGCTGCAGTGAGGGTGGCGGGCGATGCAGCGTGTGCAGTGCCTCCGGCAGGCTCATCATCCCCTGCGCCAGCTCAGGTGGCAGCAGTTCGGTGATGGCGCAGGTCTCAAGCAGTTCGAGCGCCTGATCGGTCAGCTTGCGCAGCGTAGCCTGCTTGATGCCTTCAGTGGTGGGATAAACCGGGGTCAGCGTTTCCTGTAAATCAGGCGTGCTCATATCGCCCTGCACGCGGTATTCCGGATGGATCATCTCCGCGCCGTATTTACCACGTTTCGCCTCGCCGTAAGCCAGCACGCGACGCCCGGTTGTCAGGCTATTTTTCATTGCCGCGCTGAAGTTGAAAAAGCGCATGGTGAGGATGCCGGAGCCGTCGCTAATCTGGCAGGTCATCATCCGACGTCCGCCGAAAGTGATGTTGCAGTTGAGGACTTCGCCTTCAACGGTTGCGTACACGCCGGGTAACAGTTCGCCTATTTGGTACAGGTGGGTACGGTCTTCGTAACGCAGCGGAAGATGCAGGAGGAGATCCTGCACCGTATGCAGACCGATTTTCGATAGTCGGCTGCTCTGCGCCGCACCAACGCCGGTTAGGGTATTGAGGGGAATGGCATCTAACAGGCGACCTTGCATATATTTTATCCTGCGGCCTGCATCGTGGACCACCATGTGGTATCGGCTTCGACTTCACCCTGCTCGTTGACGTGGGGATAAGGCAGCCCTTTGCGTTTCGCGACCCGCGCCAGCACCGGATAGCCGCCTTCAAACAGCAGCCGCTGCTGGTCTTCTTCCGGCAGCATGCTGTTTTCACGCAGGTACATACCGGCATTTTGCCGCTGGCGCTGAGCTTCATAGAGAATCAGCGCTGAGGCGACAGAGACATTCAACGATTGCACCATGCCAATCATGGGAATGATGATGTCCTGATCCGCCAGGTCTAATGCTTCCTGAGTAATACCGGTTTTTTCCTGACCCATCAGAATACAGGTGGGGCGGGTGTAGTCGATTTCACGAAAATCAACGGCTTTACTGGAGAGATGCGTTGCCAGGATTTGCATTCCTTGGTCTTTCAAATGGGTAACTGCATCGCCAATGGTGCTGTGCGTTTTAACCTGTACCCAGCTGTTGCTACCAGCCGCCGCAGAGGCCATGGTACGCATGCGGCTGCCGGGCCAGATGGCGTGCACTTCATGCACGCCAACGGCATCTGCGGTACGAATGACCGCAGAGACGTTATGAGGCTTGTGGACCTGCTCCATGCAGACCGTCAGATCAGGCTGACGCCTGGCGAGCATCTCGCAAATACGCGCATAACGCTGTGGATTCATTACACTTCATCCTTCAAATTATCTCTCTAGTCGCTGCGGATTACTCGGCCCATCCCTGGGCCGCTGCAAACAGCGTTCAAATCTACTCCCGGCAGATTTGTCATTCGCTTGCCGCATTATTCGGCTTGCAGCCTCACCCCTTAGGGGCCAGCGCAAGCGCTGTTCAAAACGCTAAAGCGTTTTGTGATGCAATACGAATGATTTTGTGTCAGAGCTAATTTCGGTTACGGGTGACTTTTATCACATCCGGCATGACGCGAATTTTGCGCATGATATTCGCCAGATGCACACGGTCGCGCGCGGTGAGGCGAATAAAGGCGCTGTAAACGCGGCCATCTTTTTCTTCCGTATTCAGGCTTTGAATATTGGAGGACGCGGTGTTGATCGCGGCCGTCAGGTTAGCCAGCGCACCCTGGTGGTTAAACATATCCACCTTGATTTCGGTGATAAACTCCTGCGCCGTCTCTTTATCCCACTCGACCGCCATAAATTTCTCCGGCTCTTTTTGATAACCGCGAATGTTACGACAGGATTCATGGTGGATAACCAAACCTTTACCAGGGCTGACGTGCGCAATGATGGGGTCGCCGGGAATCGGACGACAGCACTTGGCGAACGTAATCAGCACGCCATCTGCGCCTTTAATTGGCAGATGATTATGACCGATAGGTGTTGGCTGTATAGGCACGGCGGTGGTTTCACCCTGCTGCAGGTTTTTGGCTACCACGACGCTCATCGCGTTGCCGAGGCCGATTTCGGCCAGCAGATCGTCAAGCGTCGCCAGCTTCATGCGCTCAAGTTCACGCTGAATGTTCTCTGGCGGAATTTCGGCCAGCTTACGGCTGCCGCCGAGGGCGTGGTTGAGCAGGCGGCGTCCGAGACTTACGGAGTCGTCACGCTTGAGATTCTTCAGTAACTGGCGAATTTTGGCGCGCGCTTTCGAGCTGACAACAAAGTTCAGCCACGCGGCGTTTGGTCGTGCGCCCGGCGCGGTAATAATTTCCACCGTCTGGCCACTGGAGAGCGACTGCGACAGCGGATACGGCTGGCGGTCGACGCGTGCGCCGACGCAGGCATGGCCGATATCGGTATGCACCGCGTAGGCGAAATCCACCGGCGTCGCGCCAGCGGGTAGCTCGACGATGCGTCCTTCCGGGGTGAAAACGTAAATCTCATCCGGGAACAGATCGGATTTCACGCTCTCAATGAATTCAAATGAACTACCAGCGCTCTGCTGGAGCTCCAGCAGGCTCTGCATCCAGCGCTGGGCGCGGATTTGCGCCGTGGTACTGCTCTCGCCGCCGTGCTCTTTATAAGCCCAGTGCGCCGCAACCCCCATCTCCGCCATCTGGTCCATGTCTTCGGTACGAATTTGTACCTCAACCGGGACGCCGTGCGGGCCGATCATCGAGGTGTGCAAAGATTGATAGCCGTTCGCCTTCGGAATGGCAATGTAGTCTTTGACGCGACCCGGGCGCGGCTTATAAAGGCTGTGCATCTGGCCAAGCACGCGGTAGCAGGTATCAGAATCATGAACAATCACGCGAAAGGCGTAGATATCCATAATCGAGTGAAAACGCTGCTCTTTAAGCACCATTTTGCAGTAGATAGAGTACAAATGCTTTTCGCGACCGCTAACGCGACAGGGGATCCCTGCTTCCTGCAAACGCCCTTCGATTTCGGAGAGGATCTTTTGAATCATCTCTTTACGGTTGCCGCGCGCCGCTTTTACGACCTCTTTAATGACGCGATAGCGGTTAGGATACAACGCTTCAAAGCCCAGCTCTTCGAGCTCGGTTTTGATGTGATGAATACCTAAACGGTGCGCCAGAGGACTGTAGATTTCCAGCGTTTCGCGGGCGATGCGGCGGCGTTTGTCCGGGCGCAATGAGCCCAGTGTGCGCATGTTATGGGTACGGTCAGCAAGCTTGATGAGGATGACGCGGATATCCTGCACCATCGCCATAATCATTTTGCGAAAGTTTTCGGCCTGAGCCTCTTTCTTATCGCGAAACTTAAGTTTATCAAGCTTTGACACCCCCTCTACCAGCTCAGCAACGCTTTTACCAAAAAGCTGTTCCATGTCCTGGTAGGTGGCAGGGGTATCTTCTATCACGTCGTGCAGTAGGGCGGCCATCAGCGTTTCGTGGTCGAGTTTCATCTCGGCCAGGATACAGGCTACCGCTACCGGGTGCGTGATGTAGGGTTCACCGCTTGAACGTGTTTGGCCCTCGTGAGCGTCACGTGCAACGAGATAAGCCTGCCGAAGACGTTTAATTTGCTCTTCGGGCAGGTAGTTTTGAATCAACTGATTCAGGCTTTCAAACAGATACAAGGGCGACCCGCTGTGTGATTAACGACGACCTTCAGCAATAGCGGTAACGGCTTGTAATTCAGCGGCTTCCTGCTCTTGCTGTTCCTGGCGCTCACGAACGTCGAGGATCTTGTTGTTGATCAGACCTTCTTCGATTTCGCGCAGTGCGATAACGGTAGTTTTATCGTTTTCTTCCGGTACCAGCGGATCCTTTCCGCCTACCTGCATCTGACGAGCGCGACGCGCGGCGACCAGTACCAGGTCAAAACGGTTACCAATTTTCTCTACAGCGTCCTGAACAGTTACGCGTGCCATACTTAAAATGCTCCACAGGTGAAGAAATGACTGGGCATGATACTGAATGTGGGTTCAGTCTGCCAACAGTTTGGTGATTAAAGCGCCATGTCGCTGCTTTTGGCGGCTCATGCGCAGACGTTCGGCGCGAATAATGATTTTCAAATCGCTTAAGGCGGTATCAAAATCATCATTCACAATAAGGTAATCATATTCCGCGTAATGGCTCATTTCTGCAACTGCCTGCGCCATACGTTTCGCGATAACCTCTTCGCTGTCCTGACCGCGGCCACGCAGGCGACGATCAAGCTCATCTTTTGACGGCGGCAGAATAAAAATGCTGCGCGCGCCGGGCATTCTGTTGCGGATTTGCTGCGCGCCCTGCCAGTCGATATCGAGGAAGACGTCGACGCCGGTCGCCAGTACCTGCTCGATAGTTTCGCGCGAGGTGCCGTAATAGTTGCCAAAGACTTCTGCATGTTCAAGAAAAGCGTCTCTGCCAATCATCGTTCTGAATTCATCGTGATCCACAAAGAAATAGTGTTCACCGTGCACTTCACCCGGGCGCGGAGCGCGTGTGGTATGCGAAACAGAAACCTGAGAGTCGTACAACGGTTGGGTTTTTAATAAAGCCTGAATCAGGCTGGATTTACCCGCGCCGCTAGGGGCGGAAACAATATAAAGCGTGCCTTGAGCCATGAGTGTCTTTTGTATGTTGTGGTCGAAATAAAGCTTACATACGAGCCTATTATACACGCCGCCGCCGCGTGACGCAGTCTCTGTCACACTTTTTGCGCTGTTTCTTTCATTTTGCTTGCTGTTTCCCTGATTTCTCTGAGCGTTGCAGAAATAACGTAGAAAACCTGGATGCCTGCTCGCAGGGTTAAAAATCCCTTATCGCTGACGGAAATAAACCTGCGGCACAATGCGCTGCGAGAAAACAGGAGGGCATCGCCATGCATAAGGGAATTTGGGGGCTGGTGTTATGGATGTTGGTGGGATACGGGCAGGCAGCCTGCCCAACGTGGTCACAGACCAGGGCTGAACAGGAAATTAAACGTCTCAGTCAGCAGATGAACGAGTGGAAAAACGCTTACTGGCATCAAGGTAAGAGCGTAGTCAGCGATGAGGTCTACGACCAGCTTGCGGCGCGACTGTCCTACTGGCAACGCTGTTTTGTCAGTGACCCCCCCGCTCACGATGAACTTCCGCCATTAAAGGGCAATGCCCGGCATCCGGTTGCTCACACTGGCGTGCGTAAACTGGCGGATGAAGCCAGCGTTGCCCGCTGGATGCGTGGCAAAACCGACCTCTGGGTGCAGCCAAAAGTGGATGGCGTAGCGGTTACGCTGGTCTATCGGCAAGGGCGTTTGACGCAGGCAATCAGTCGGGGAAACGGATTGGCGGGAGAGGACTGGACGGCCAGGGTATTACAGATCCCTTCCATACCTAAGGTGGTTGGTACTGAACTTGCTAACAGCGTGTTACAGGGCGAGCTGTTCCTGCATAACGCGGGGCATGTGCAAAAGCAGATGGGTGGTATGAACGCGCGGGCAAAAGTCGCGGGCATGATGATGAGACAGGACGTTGCGGCCGAGCTTGATAAGCTGGGCGTGTTTATCTGGGCATGGCCTGATGGCCCGGCAGATATGAATCAGCGCCAGGCGTTGTTGCGCCAGAGCGGCTTTCTTCATAGCGCACTTTTTTCGCATTCTGTTGCTAATGCGCAGCAGGTTGGGCAGTGGCGTCAACGTTGGTTCACTTCACCACTGCCTTTTGCTACTGATGGCGTTGTGGTGCGCCAGGGGCAAGAGTCAGCCGGGCGTTTCTGGGTGCCGGGGCAGGCTGATTGGGTGATTGCGTGGAAATATCCGCCCGCGTCACGGGTTATGGAGGTTCGCGGTATCAGCTTTAGCATCGGGCGCAGCGGTAAAATCGCCGTGGTAGCGCAGCTCACGCCGCAGCACCTGGATGATAAGCGCGTGCAGCGGGTGAGCGTCGGCTCGGTATCCCGTTGGCAAAATCTTGATATCGGCATTGGCGATCAGCTGCAAATCAGCCTCGCCGGGCAGGGTATACCGCGCATCGATTCGGTGGTCTGGCGTACCGCTCAGCGTAATAAACCCCAGCCCCCTCCATCTCGTTTCAATGCATTAAGCTGTTTTTTCGCCACCCCTGAGTGCGCAGAGCAGTTTCTCTCACGACTAGTCTGGCTCTCATCCCGATCGATCCTTGATATTGACGGCGCTGGAGAGACATTGTGGCGCACTGTACACGATGCCCGACGCATGGATAATCTCTTTTCATGGCTGGCGTTTACACCAGAGCAACTGCAAACAATTCCGGGAATATCTGCACTGCGCGGGCAGCAGTTGTGGCACCAGTTTAATCTGGCGCGTGAGCAGCCCTTTTTGCGCTGGATACAGGCTATGGGGATACCCATCCCAAAAACAGCGTTTTCAGAGATGGCGAAGGACGACTGGCAGCAGTTACAGGATCGAAACGAAGAACAGTGGCGACGTTTACCTGGAATTGGGGCAGAAAGGGCGCGGCAGCTAGTGGCTTTTTTACATAACCCGGATGTTGCCGCGCTGGCGAAGTGGCTCAGCGGGCAACGAATTGCAGGGTTCTGAAAGAATTAATGTGCGCTATGGTTGTAATGAAAGACCGGGAGGCCCAGCTTCCAGCGCAGTGCCAGCATGCGGGCGGTAAAGCCGAACAGCAGGGTGGAAATAACCACTACATCGTGGCTGCTAACGTAGTGCTGCAGGGCAATATAAAGAACGGCGGCGGCGAACGAGACCCCAGCGTACAGCTCTTTCTGAAACACTAGCGGGATGCGCTTGCAGAACATATCGCGCAGTACACCGCCGAAGACGCCGGTTATCACTGCGGCAATGGAGGCGATCACCGGGCCTTCGCCCATATCCAGCGCGATCTGAGCGCCGATGATTGAGAACACTACCAGGCCCAGGGCATCCAGTACCAAAAACAGGCGGCGCAGATGCGGCATGACCGGTGCGGCGATGGTAGTCAGGACCGCGGCGACGGCGACAATAATGACGTATTCAGGATGTTGCACCCAGCCCAGCGGGTAGTGGCCAAGCAGAATGTCGCGCACCGAACCGCCGCCCAGGGCCGTCGCGGTTGCGATGATAATAACGCCGAACGTATCCATACGGCGGCGCCCTGCAGCCAGTGCGCCGGTCATCGCTTCCGCCGTAATACCAATTAAATAAAGAATATGAAGCAGCATAGTTCCCCCACAATGATGGCGAAAGGTTAGCGATTTGTGCGGAAGATCACGATTGAGATTTTCTAAAGTGAATGAGTTTGGCCAGGAAAAAGTAATGCATATGTTGTTTTTATTGCCTTTTAAATAGGGTTTGTTGGTTATTTTTAAAATTATATAGATTAGAAAAAATAATGATTAAGGCGTTATTCTGTATCTATATTGGATACGCTATGAATACCTAATATTTAACTCTCGACCTTTATGCTTTTATTTTCCTTATTCAAGGCCTGAGAAAATGACCACAGTCGCTGACAATAAAAATTATCTGACCCGCCTGATTGCCGTTGTTTTAACGGGAGTGCTGGCCGGTCTATCAGGTATGGTTCTGGCGATGATTTTACATGCGATTCAACACCTGGCTTTTGGCTATAGCCTTGAACGGATCGTCGGATCGGAGTCATTTTTACAGGGGGTAACGGCTTCGCCCTGGCCTCGTCGTATCACGGCAATAGTGGCAGGTGGTGCGATAGCAGGATTCGGCTGGTGGCTGCTTGCGCGCTATGGTCAGAAGCGGATTTCTATCGCGGCGGCTGTGGCTAAACCTTCTGTGCCAATGCCTACCGGGACGACGACTCTCCATGCACTGTTGCAGATAGTCACCGTTGCGCTGGGATCTCCCCTGGGACGCGAGGTTGCTCCGCGGGAAATGGGGGCGCTGGGGGCCGGTATAGTGGCGCGTAAAATGGGGCTTTATGAGGATGAAACCCGAACGCTGATTGCCTGTGGTGCCGGAGCGGGCCTGGCGGCAGTGTATAACGTTCCTCTGGCGGGCGCGTTGTTTAGCCTTGAAGTGATGCTGCTGTCGTTTAGCTGGGAAAAAACGCTGGCGGCTATCATCACGTCGGCTATTGCTGCATGGACGGCAACATTGGGGCTGGGTGATGAATCGCAATACCATTTTACTTCCGGCGTGCTTCCGCATTCATTTCTCTGGTGGGCGATTATCGCGGGGCCCATTCTTGGTACCGGGGCCTGGCTTTTTCGCAAAGCAACCAGCACTGCTCGCTCGCACGTTCGAACGAACTGGCAGATGCCGGTTTTCTGCCTGCTGGCATTTTCCCTGCTTGCCGTTCTGAGCCTCCATTTCCCCCAGCTTCCGGGAAATGGCAAAGGGCCTATGCAGCTGACTCTCAGCGATGAGTTGGGTTTCCCTGGGGCGGCGATACTGTTGGTGTTAAAAATGGTCGTCATCCTGGCGGTGCTGCGCGGAGGCGCGGAGGGCGGGCTACTGACGCCGGGGCTGGCGGTAGGCGGTCTGAGCAGCCTGCTGCTATGCATGCTCTGGCAGCAGATATTTCCCGGAGGGGATTACAACAGTTTTGCTCTTGTCGGCGCAGCGGCATTTCTTGCCGCATCTATGCAGATGCCGCTAACGGCGGTAGTACTGGTGATGGAGTTTACCCATATGGGTCACAGCTATCTGGCTCCCATGCTGCTGTGCGCGGCGGGGGCATTTTTAACCTGTCGGGTGTTGGATAAAAAGTATTTCTTCTGAGATGTGCTGAAAATAAAAAAGGGCCGGAGTGTTGGCCCTTAATGTTGGTAGAACCCGATGTTACTCGATGTTCTGGATCTGCTCGCGCATTTGCTCAATCAGTACTTTCAACTCGATTGCAGATTTCGTCACTTCAGCATTAATGGATTTAGACGCCAGCGTGTTTGATTCGCGGTTAAACTCCTGCATCATAAAGTCGAGACGGCGGCCGACTGCTTCTTTCTTCTTCAGGATGTTCCACGTCTCTTTGACGTGTGCTTCCAGGCGATCCAGCTCTTCGGCGACGTCAATGCGCTGCGCCATGAGCACCAGCTCCTGCTCCAGACGGTTGTTTTCCAGCTGCACTTCCGCGTCTTCCAGCTTAGAGACCAGACGCTCACGCTGCCATTGCAAGATTTCCGGCATATGGGCGCGCACTTTGGTCACTTCGGCGGTCACGCCATCAAGCCGCTGTTCGATAAGCGCCTTCAGTGCCTGACCTTCGGTTTCGCGAGCGACGATAAAGTCATCCAGCGCGCCATTCAGCGCGTTCAGAATTTCAGCGGCAATGGCGTCCAGATCCTGCTCATGAGCAGACATAACGCCAGGCCAGCGCAGGATGTCGACCGGGTTGATTTCGCCTTCGTCGCTCTGCATTTTTACCCAGTTGGCGGCGTTAACTAGCTGCTTTGCCAGTTTTTCGTTGAGAATCAACTCGCCCTGGGCGCTCGGATCCTGCTCAAAACGCAGGGTACATTCGACTTTACCGCGGGTCAGACGGGAGCGAATACGCTCGCGTACAACAGGCTCCAGGCTACGAAACTGCTCCGGCAGACGGAAATAGGTTTCCAGATATCGTTGGTTTACCGAGCGCAGTTCCCACGCGGCGCTACCCCATTCACCCTTGATTTCACGCCGGGCGTAGGCGGTCATACTGCGGATCATAGACGTTCCTGTTTTTAAAGGAGAGTGGTGGGGATTATAGCTTTCGAGGCCTTATCAGGATAGGAATAAGCACGCATTATCCGTATAATGCGCAGCCACATTCGTTTCAAGCCGGAGAGAACCTCATGCGTCCAGCAGATCGTAGCGCTAACCAAGTGCGCCCAGTAAGCTTTACCCGTAATTATACGAAACACGCAGAAGGCTCCGTGCTGGTCGAATTCGGTGACACCAAAGTATTGTGTACCGCTTCTATCGATGAAGGTGTTCCGCGCTTTCTGAAAGGCCAGGGTCAGGGTTGGATCACCGCAGAATATGGCATGCTGCCACGTGCGACCCATACCCGTAACGCGCGTGAAGCTGCGAAAGGTAAGCAGGGCGGGCGTACAATGGAAATCCAGCGCCTGATCGCGCGTGCGCTGCGTGCTGCGGTTGACCTGAAAGCGCTGGGTGAATTCACTATTACGCTGGACTGCGACGTGCTGCAGGCCGACGGTGGAACCCGCACCGCCTCTATCACCGGAGCCTGCGTTGCGCTGGCCGATGCGCTGAACAAATTGGTTGCAGCCGGTAAGCTGAAAACCAACCCGATGAAAGGCATGGTGGCGGCAGTCTCCGTCGGTATCGTCAAAGGCGAAGCGCTTTGCGATCTGGAATATGTCGAAGATTCCGCGGCGGAAACCGATATGAACGTAGTGATGACTGAAGACGGTCGTATCATTGAGGTGCAGGGCACGGCGGAAGGCGAACCGTTCACCCACGAAGAGCTTCTCACCCTCCTGGCGTTGGCCCGAGGGGGTATCGAATCCATTGTGACGGCGCAGAAAGCGGCGTTAGAAAACTAGTTTTTAAGGCGACTGAGAAGTCGCCTTTTTTATATCTGTAGAAAAGTATGATGAGGAGCGAATCCATGAAGCCGTATCAGCGCCAGTTTATTGAGTTTGCGCTTAGCAAGCAGGTCCTTAAGTTTGGCGAATTTACGCTGAAATCCGGGCGTAAGAGCCCCTATTTCTTCAACGCCGGCCTGTTTAATACCGGGCGCGATCTGGCATTGTTAGGCCGTTTTTACGCCGAAGCGCTGGTGGATTCCGGGATTGATTTTGATCTGTTGTTTGGCCCTGCGTACAAAGGTATTCCAATCGCCACCACCACGGCGGTCGCGCTGGCGGAACACCATGACCGCGATCTGCCTTACTGCTTTAACCGTAAAGAGGCGAAGACTCACGGCGAAGGCGGCAACCTGGTGGGAAGCGCTCTACAGGGCCGCGTGATGCTGGTGGATGACGTCATCACCGCAGGTACTGCGATTCGTGAATCAATGGAAATTATTCAGGCCAACGGCGCGGAGTTAGCCGGTGTACTGATTTCTCTGGATCGCCAGGAGCGCGGACGCGGCGAAATCTCAGCGATTCAGGAAGTCGAGCGTGATTACGGCTGCAAAGTGATTTCTATTGTGACCCTGAAAGATCTGATCAGCTATCTGGAAGAGAAGCCGGAAATGGCTGAACATCTGGCGTCGGTTCGCGCCTATCGCGAAGCGTACGGGGTATAAGAATCGACCCGGCAGGTCAATACCTGCCGGGTAGGTTTCAAACCAGTTTTGCCCCTTGTGCATTGACGTAGAGCGAGTAAATCGAGGTGCTGGAGGCCATAAACAGGCGATTGCGCTGCTCGCCGCCGAAGCACAGGTTAGCGCAGCGTTCCGGCAACTGAACGATGCCGATGTTTTTCCCTTGAGGATTAAAGACGCGCACGCCATCAAGCTCCTCGCTGCCCGTCCCCCAACCGCACCACAGATTACCGTCCATATCGCAGGCGATACCGTCGGCGGTGCCGTTACCGCAGTCAATATGTACTCTTTTATTTTTCAACTCGTTATCAATCACGTCCCACGCGAGTATTAACCGATTTGGCGTCGCGCGGCTCTCCACGACGTACAGCGTTTTCTCATCGGCGGAGAAACAGAGTCCGTTTGGCCCTTTCACATCGCCCAGCATGACGCTCAGCTTACGGCTTTCCGGATCCAGCCGATAAACGTTCTGCGGCAGTTGCGGCGTGGCTTTATGTCCTTCGTAGAACCCGCTGATGCCGAAAGGCGGATCGGTAAACCAGATACTGCCGTCTGACTTCACGACGATATCGTTTGGTGAGTTCAGCGGCTTGCCGTCAAAACTATCCGCCAGTACGGTAATGGTGCCATCGTATTCGGTGCGGGTAATGCGTCGGGTATCATGTTCGCAGCTAATCAGTCGCCCCTGCCGGTCGCGGGCATGGCCGTTAGCGTAGTTTGCCGGATGACGGAACACGCTAGTTTCACCAGTAGCTTCATCCCAGCGCATGATGGCGTTGTTGGGGATATCGCTCCAGAGCAACATGCGCGTATCGCCAAACCACACAGGCCCTTCCGCCCAGCGAAAACCGGTTGCAATCTGCTCGACTTTTGCGCTGGCAAGCATATAGCGGCGAAAGCTATCATCCACTGCCACAATACGTGGATCGGGATAACGTGCAGATGGTGCCCAGGCCGCGAAACTTTTTTGGCTTACCAGTAATGATGCGGTTGCCAGACCTCCCAGTTTGAGCAATTCCCGCCGTGATGTCGCCATCAGCCTTCTCCTTATCCGATAAAAAGAAACGATTTACGGATGTTAGGAGAGAGTGCAGATTGAAAACATCTGGCAATTCAACGAATTGTCCTGGGCTTTATGACAGAAAAATCAAAAAGGAGATGCAGCCATTGTGGCTGCATATAAGGTGCGGATTACTGAAGTTGGGCGGCGACCAGCGGCCAGCGAGCGTCAAAATCATCGGTCGGACGATATTTAAACTCACTGCGCACAAAGCGCGACAGCATCCCTTCACAGAATGCCAGCAGCTGTCCAGCCAGCAGGGCTTCATCGACGGTGTAGCCTTCGCCCTCGCGCATTTTCTTTTCACGCAACACCTGGCGCAGCTGTACTTCAATGCGCTCAAACAGTTGATTGATTCGATCCTGTAATCTGTCCTGTTCAAACATCAGCGCATGGCCGGTCAGAATTCTCGTCAGCCCAGGATTACGCTCGCCAAACCCAAGAATCAACAGTACGATCAGGCGCAGGCGCGCTGAAGTATCTTTTTCATCTTTTAAAATCAAATTGATGCGCGTAATCAGGCTGTCCTCGATAAACTCGATCAGGCTGTCAAACATGCGGGTTTTGCTGGGAAAATGTCGGTACAGAGCCGCTTCGGATACGCCAACGGACGCCGCCAGTTTCGCTGTGGTAATGCGCTGACTCCCATCGCTGGATTCAAGCATCAACGCCAGAGACTGAAGTATTTCTTCGCGACGATTCCTTTTCGCAGTTTGTTTTTCTGCCATGTTTTAAAATACCCCTGAAAAAAGCACTTGCCAGGCAGGCATCCGCAAAGCGACCGCAAGCTGCTGCCTGCGGCGATGTTATTGCATTATTACGCTTTGGAATGCAGGTTACACTTTATCCTTCGGGCTGCCCTGCTGTTGGCGGCATCCCGAGTGATTGGGTGTATCGCTGGGCTTATTTACGCCCGGAGTGACCGAAGCCACCTTCGCCACGATCGGTGGCGTCAAAATCTTCCACCAGGTTAAATTCCGCCTGCACGACAGGCACAAACACCATTTGAGCGATACGCTCGCCGGGTTCAATAGTGAAGCTCTGCTGGCCACGGTTCCAGACGGAAACCATCAGCTGGCCCTGGTAGTCAGAATCAATCAGGCCCACCAGGTTGCCCAAAACAACGCCATGCTTATGACCCAGCCCGGAGCGCGGCAGAATCACCGCTGCCAGAGACGAGTCGGCAATGTGAATCGCCAGGCCAGTTGGCACAAGCGTGGTAGCGCCAGGCGCCAGTTCTACGGCGTCATCGAGACAGGCTCGCAGGTCAAGTCCGGCGGAGCCGGAGGTGGCATAAGTTGGTAGCGGAAACTGCTGACCAACACGCGGGTCCAGAATCTTAACGTCGATTTTTTTCATCATAACGGGTCACGATCTCGTCGAGTAATAATTGGCCCAGAAGTTCCTTGCGCTCAAGTGGTAAGCGCTTATCTCCCTCTTGCCAGAAAAGGTGTAATGCATTGCTATCGCTGTTAAATCCCTGATTTTGCTGTGAAACATCATTAGCGCAAATCAGATCGAGATTTTTACGGGCGCGTTTCTGCCGTGCGTATTCTTCCACATTATTCGTTTCGGCGGCAAATCCAACGACGTAGGGGCGGTCGGCCTTAAGCGCCGCGACCCCAGCGACAATATCCGGATTTTTAACCATTTTCAGGGTTAATTCATCACCTTGTTTTTTGATTTTTTCTTCGGCGATGGCGACCGCACGGTAGTCAGCAACTGCCGCACAGCCAATAAAAATATGCTGCTGAGAAGCGCTATTTTGCACGGCGGCTTCCATTTCCAGCGCTGTGGTGACATCAATCCTCTGCACAAACGGCGGCGTTGGCAGAGAAACCGGGCCGCTAACCAGCGTCACGTTCGCCCCGCGACGCGCGGCAGCGGCGGCAATCGCGAAGCCCATCTTACCAGAGCTGTGGTTGGTGATATAACGCACTGGATCCAACGGCTCGCGGGTTGGGCCCGCGGTAATCATGATGTTGAGATGTTGCAAATCTTTGACAGGAGAGAAATGCTGCGCGGCCATATCAACAATAGTCAGCGGGTCCAGCATTCTCCCTGGGCCGATATCGCCGCAGGCCTGGCTGCCGCTATCCGGGCCCCAAACCAGCAGACCGCGTGAGGAGATAACGTCAAGATTATGCTGGGTAGCGGCGGCGCGATACATCTGCTGATTCATTGCGGGCACGACGGCGACTGGCGACGGCGTGGCGAGGCAAATTGTGGAAACGAGGTCGTTAGCCATTCCTGCCGCAATACGTGCAATTAAATCGGCGGTAGCGGGGGCGAGAATCACCAGGTCTGCCCATTTTCCCAGCTCAATATGGCCCATTGCCGCTTCTGCGGCCGGGTCAAGCAAGCTGTCGGAGACCGGATAACCGGATACCGCCTGTAGACTCAGTGGCGTAATGAAGGCTTTGGCGGCTTCCGTCATGGCGACGCGGACATCCGCTCCACGGTCACGCAGGCGGCGCACCAGTTCCGGCGTTTTATAGGCAGCAATACCGCCGCTCACGCCAAGAACGATCTTTTTACCAGCCAGACTTATCATGATTTTTTCCTGTTGCGGTACACCAGAATTCGCGCATCTTATCACAATCCGATCGTCATCGTGTGTCTGGCAGAGATCCACTTTGCGAGCCGCTACGCACGGATAAAATTTGCCGATCAGCAGCGCTGGAAGGCTGTGCCAGGATAGCGTACACAGGAAAGGAGAAGCCGCCATGGATATACAGGAACCCCTGATGCCGAGGGAAAAAATGCAGTGCTACGGTATCGAAGCTTTGTCGGATATTGAGCTGCTGGCGCTGTTTTTACGCACCGGCACGCGCACGCAGGATGTCATCACGTTTTCCCAGGATTTGCTGCAGCGCTTTGGCTCGCTATACGGTCTGCTATCGGCGGAAAAAGAGCAGTTTGATGGGGTTGAGGGGATTGGCCCGGCGACATATGCGCAATTGAAGGGGATTGCTGAGCTGGCGCGGCGCTATTTTTGTATGCGGATAACTGAAGAACCCTCTCTGGTTACGCCATCGATGACGCGGGAATTTCTGCAAAGCCAGCTGGCTGACGAAGAACGTGAGATCTTTATGGTGATCTTTTTAGATAATCAGAACCGGGTATTGAAACATAGCCGACTTTTTTCTGGTACTCTTAGCCACGTTGAGGTGCATCCGCGAGAAATCGTACGCGAAGCCATCAAAGTGAACGCCGCCGCGGTGATCCTGGCTCATAATCATCCATCCGGTAGCCCTGAGCCGAGTAAGGCCGACAGGTTGATTACCGAAAGAGTGATAAAATGTTGCCGATTCATGGATATACGCGTGCTTGATCACCTTGTTATCGGCCGTGGAGCGTACGTATCTTTTGCTGAGCGCGGCTGGATTTAGCCCCGATCATGCGATCCATCGGGATCTTTGTCTGTTCGGGACTTGAGCACATCGCCGAGTCAGCGTATACTACGCCACCTTTGAGAATCTCGGGTTTGGCATTTGGGCCTGGCAATCGAGAGTTCGCGTGTACACGAAATCATTCAAGTTGTATTGAGGCGGCAAGGGAGTGAATCCCCTGAGCTTACATAGGTAAGTGACTGGGGTGAGCGAGCGCAGCCAACAAAGAGACAGCTTGAAGGATAAAGTGTATAGAACTATGCGATGACCGGGCTGTGAAGCCTGACGAGGCGCCAATACCCCATACGAAGCTCGAGCTAATTTGATTTTTGGAGAATAGACATGTCCCGAGTCTGCCAAGTTACTGGCAAGCGTCCGGTGACCGGTAACAACCGTTCCCACGCACTGAACGCGACTAAACGCCGTTTCCTGCCTAACCTGCACTCTCACCGTTTCTGGGTTGAGAGCGAGAAGCGTTTTGTCACCCTGCGTGTATCTGCTAAAGGTATGCGTGTTATTGATAAGAAAGGCATTGATACAGTTCTGTCCGAACTGCGTGCCCGTGGCGAAAAGTACTAAGTACTTAGAGGAATTAAATCATGGCTAAAGGTATTCGTGAGAAAATCAAGCTGGTTTCTTCTGCTGGTACTGGTCACTTCTATACCACTACGAAGAACAAACGTACTAAACCGGAAAAACTGGAACTGAAAAAATTCGATCCAGTTGTCCGTCAGCACGTTTTATACAAAGAAGCTAAAATCAAATAATTTTAGCCTCCTTGTAAAGAAGAACCCCGCCCTGGCGGGGTTTTTTGTTTCCGTTTTATATTATTTCCCCTCTTCGAAATTTATCACTCAACTTTTCTTCTCGTCGTTAATCATTAACCATATGAATGAAATGGTTTTTCTTGTCTTGCCGGGACGGGATGTTTATTCTTCCGGTACAGAAAACCACCGACAGGGATTGTTATGACGTCATTCATTCCAGATGTTTCATTTATTGATAACAGTGAACAGCGAACCCCCTTAATTCTCGTTCTCGATTGTTCCGGCAGCATGGAGGGCAAGCCAATTGCCCAGCTAAATCAGGGGCTCAAGCTGCTGGAAAGCGAACTTAAAAATGATGTTATCGCCGCGAAACGTGTTCGCCTGCTGGTGATTAAATACGGCGGTTACGATGAGTGCCAACTGCATGGTGACTGGTGCGATGCGATGGACTTTACCGCCCCTGTTCTTGAAGCGAGTGGTCTGACGCCAACCGGGCAGGCCGTCAGCCTGGCTCTGGGCGAAATCGAAGCTGAAAAGCAGCGTCTGAAAGCGGCTGGCGTACCCTATACCCGGCCCTGGCTGTTTTTGATGTCGGATGGCGAGCCTACGGACAACTGGCAGGCTGCGGCTCATGAATGCCGTGAAGCACAGGCAGCCAATAAAGTCGCCGTATTCCCGATTAGCGTAGGAAATGAAGCCACTGAATCAATGGGCCACTTCAGCCGTATCGGCATTAATGGCGTGAAACAGCTAAAAGGGCTGCAGTTCCGCGAGCTGTTCCTCTGGCTAAGCGCCAGCATGCAGGTGGTGTCGCAGTCAACGCCGGGCGGAAAAGCACAGCTGCCGCCGACGGACAGCTGGTCAGAAATTTCGGTCTGACGCGATGAACTGGCGCGTTTATGCTTCGTCGGTTATCGGCAGCAGCCACCGACAAAATAATCTTCCTTGTCAGGATGCCTTTTGCTATCGCAATTTGGGCGATCGACTTGTTGCTGTCGTTTGTGATGGCGCAGGCTCAGCCGCTTATAGCGAACAGGGGGCGGCTTTGGTTGCCCGGTCGCTGTGTGAGCGCCTGGCGCGATTGACAGTTGTGCCTGATGAAGAGCAAGTCGTGGCGCTGATAGCGGATGTCCGAGAGGCTGTTCTGCTACAAGCCAAAGAGCAGCAGCTTGTCGCGGGGGATTTTGCCTGTACCGTTCTGGCAGTATGGCTGGGCGAAACGCAGTCGCTGGTCCTGCATATCGGTGATGGCGTTGCGGCGCTCACTATCAACGATGAGCAGCACTTCTCTTTGCCTGAAAACGGTGAATACGCCAACCAAACCTGGTTCCTCACCAGCCCTGACTGGCGTGAACATTTACGCATCAATCAGTTTGCTGGCAGAGCCATGCAGGTGGTGATGATGTCCGATGGTGTGCAGCCGTTTGCGCTAAACCGCAGCTGTGATGCGCTGTTTTCCCCCTTTATGGACCCTGTCGTAAGCTATTTGCAGCAGGTTTCAGAGGAGAAGGGGAGCGAAGCGATACGCGCCACGCTTGATGACCCGCGCACCTGGGCGATAACCGGTGATGACAAGACGCTTCTGGTAGCTCTGCGTAATGAAGCATAAAAAAATCCCTGGTTGTTATAACGAGCAGCACCGCGCGGTACGTTTGGGGAAACTCATCAAGAGCGGTGGTGCTGGCAGCGTCTACTTCCTGGTCGACGACCCTTCCCGTGTTGCGAAAATTTACCATCCCAATACTGATGCCAGCTATTATCAGCGCAAGCTCCGCGCCATGCTTGCGCAGCGCCCGGAGATCCCCACACCTGCCGACGGTGAGACGATTGTCCAGTTGGCGTGGCCCGACTATTTGCTCTTTGACGAGCGCAAGCGCGTTATTGGCTTTGTTATGCCGGTGCTCGATACCCAGCGCACGATTGAGCTGGAGTATATTTTGCAGTCGCGGCAAGCGAAGGCGCAGAATCTGCCGGAGGGGATCGGCGCAAAAGTAAGTCTGGCCTGCAACCTCGCTACCCTGGTCTCTGCGCTGCATGCGCGACAGCACCGGGTTATCGACATGAAGCCGGTTAACCTGCGCTTCTATCGCGACAGCCTGTATATCGCGCTGCTGGACTGCGATGGTTTTAGCATTCAGGGTGAGGGCGAGCGTTTCCCTGCCGGGCAGTTCACGCCGGATTACCTGGCACCGGAGTTCCAGCGCATCGGGCAGGTACCTGATGAGCAGGAAGAGGCGCAGGATCGTTTCTCGCTGGCGGTGATTATTTTTCAACTGCTCAACCACGGTATTCATCCCTATAGCGGTCGCTCGCAAACAGCGAAGGTGCCTGATGATTTACCCGGTCGTATCGCCGCCAACTGTTATGCCTACGGTATCAATGCGGCAAAAAATATTACCCCGGTACCGGCCAGTACCCACCATCTGCTGCCGACAGAACTGCGTAAGCTGTTCGATCGCGCTTTTAGCGGCTCACCTGCCCGACGCCCTTGCGCAGATGAATGGGCACAGGTATTGCGTCCTTATGCGCTACGCAGTACGCAAAAAATTGTTCTCTGTAGTAAGAAACATCAGCATTTCGCTGGGATGCCATGCCTGGTCTGCGCCCGTGAAAAACAGGTTGTAGAAGGCGTAAAGCAGGCGAAGCAGCATAAGCAAACGCAAACTGTTCGCCAGCGTCCTGCGCCCATCAAGCGCCAGCCTCGCGTTGCGCCAGCCGTTGCGGTACCTCGTCAGCCAACCGGGCCGGGGCCGTTAACGCTGCTGTGGCGCAATATGCGCAGCAAAGTTCCTGCATTTGTTTGGCATGGCGCGCTGGCTGTGATTAGCACGCTGGTGATGGCCATATTAGCGCGTAATTTTACCCAACTGAGCGGTCCCTGGCATGCCTGGTACGATAACGCGGCGTTAATCCTGATTTTTGTCTGGATAGCCGTGATGGGGCTGCTGGCGATTCTTCGGAGTAAGCCATAAATGATTACGCCGAAGTTAAAACACCTGTTGGTCATCTTGTCTTTGATTGCGCTTTTTGTTGCGCCGAATATGGTGCTTTTTCTCTGGTCTGCGCCCTTCATGCTGGTGGATAAGCTTTCGTTTTTACCGGCGGCGCTGAATGCTCCCCAGCGTTTATTGCTCTACGGCCTGTGGCTGGGGGGCGCGCTCTACTTTTTCGCCCTGATGTGGGTGGCGATGACCCGCCGCAATAAAGGCTATCTGGCAGCCGCCGTGGCGCAGATTGTTTTTGTTGTCGGTATCACGTTATTCAATGTACCTATCGGCGAGCAAAACCAGCGGCGCTGGCAGAGTATGAATCAGCTGGAGTTACCCGCCTGGCAGGATTTTTTATATGACCGTCATGCCCGTTTTAACCATATAACCCAGCCGTTTAATCAGCACAATATTATCGAGCTATTCCTCGCGCAGAAAAAACCGCTGACGGAGCTGCCGCTTGGCTGGAACGAAGAAGATGCCGCCGCCGCTGATGCGCTCTGGCAGCAGGCATTGGGCTATCGCGAGCAGGAAGCGAAAGCCCTCACTAAAATGGATGATTATCTGAGCTGGATGCCGGACCGTGGCGATCTGACGCTGGCAACGGCCATCCTGACGCTGACAACGGATGCCAATAAAGCGCAGGCGGAAAGAACGTTTCGCCAGGCAATCGCCATTGCGCCGGAAAACCCTGACGCCTGGCTGGGCTGGGCATTAGCGCTGATCCAGTCTCGTGATGATGAGCGGGTGCGAAATTCGCAGTTTCAGCCGCTCACGCAAAGCATTACTAGCGGATTATTGATGGTGGAGGGCCTGAAGGATAGCCCGCGCCAACCTGCGCTACAGCAGCGGTTAGAGGCGTATATTGCGCAAATGCCGGCAGAAGATCGGCAAATCCTGCAAATTCTGCGGGCCAGAATGCAGACCCGCTCCTGCGATTTATCGCTGGCAGAGAATGAAAATAGGGAGGCCGACAAGGTCTTACCCCTGGCGCGTTCGATCGTGTTTAAACAGGGCCCCGTGCGCAGCGTCAGCACGATTAACGAGCGCTTTCCCGGACATGTGAGCATTGAGGCCGAAAGATACGGAATTGCGAAAGAGACGGTGTCTCCGATGCTCTATCCGGCGATAAATAAATTTATCAAGTCGGCGACGGCGGTGCTTTCGGTGGATACCGAGGTAAGCGGCAATCTATTAAACGTGGTGGTCGAATGCAGTAGCGGTGTTCCGGAGTTTGACAAAGCGGCGTTGCATTATGCGCAGCAGTGGCGTTTTCACTCTAACCCGCAGGGAAAGCGCTTGCTGGTGCCGGTGACATTTGTCAGCGATCGTCTGCCTCCTGAGGAGCACTATCGGGAGATGGAATCACGGGCGGCGCGTATCGCCCGGCTGGCGGCCCGGCATAATAAAGCCGGGATGGAAACTGCCGCGCAAGAGATGGTCGCTCAGTTCACCCGGATGAAAGCGCTCTTTCCACAGAAGAAACTCAGCGCGGAAGAGGCGCGAAATCTACAGCTTGTCTACTTCAAAAAGCGGGATAAAAGTCCCAAAGGCAGAATGGAAGGCTTTACTGAAATGACGGAAGCGATGGAAAAGCTGGTCGATACGCATCCGTACTATGCGCCGTTGTTGAAGGATCTGGCGCTGAGAAAGAGCTTTGCTTCCTTTGACGAGAACCGGGCAACGTGGGCGCAGCTGTTGGCGCTGGCTCCGGAGGATCCGCAGGTGTGGATGGCCTGGGGCAGCCTGTGGGCCGAGCGCGATCCGGAACTATATATCGGCGCGATGATCTATTCTCTGCTGCTACAACCGCTTGCTGAGGATACTGAGCAGAAAATCGCGAATATCAAAACCAAGCTGCTGATGCGGGTTGGCATGGGTGAGCATAGTGCGATTCTTTCGGCAAAAGTTTACGCGAATTATGCCGATATTCTCGGGGAAAGAGCGAAAGGTGAAGATACCGCAAAAGCCGGGAAAATCTTACCTGCGAGCAAAAAACTGGACCGTCATGAAAAGGTCGTTCCTTTTGACCCACCGGTGAGTATGACGATTGATATCGACCAGAATGAGGTGTTAAACGCGCCTTTCTTCAACGTTAAGTGGAAGACGCCGCAGACGCAGGGTGATAAACGGGCTGAGCTTACCGTTGATATTGATAAAAGCGGCGTTCCGACGCTGGTGCTGGTGAGCAAAAGCAGCGAAGTGGAAGATGATGATGCGCGGGCGGTCGATATGCTGTGGCGCTGGAAATTTAAACCACAGCCCGATGGTAGACAGATAACCGTTGGTGTGAATTTTCAGCACTAACCGCGTCGTTGCCCTCTGAACGAGGTAAAATAGGAACGCCTGCTGTTTTCATATGAGAAAAATATGCCTGAATTACCTGAAGTAGAAACCAGCCGCCGCGGTATTGAGCCGCATCTGGTTGGGGCGACCATCCTGCACGCCGTGGTGCGTAACGGACGCCTGCGCTGGCCGGTTTCCGAAGAGATCTATCGCCTGAGCGACGTTCCGGTTCTCAGCGTGCGTCGCCGCGCTAAATATCTGCTGCTGGAGCTGCCCGACGGCTGGATTATCATCCACCTGGGCATGTCAGGAAGCCTGCGCATTCTGAGCGAAGAGCTGCCCGCAGAGAAACACGATCACGTTGATCTGATCATGAGCAACGGTAAGGTTCTGCGCTATACCGATCCGCGACGCTTTGGCGCCTGGCTGTGGACCAAAGAGCTGGAAGGCCATCCGGTGTTAGCGCATCTTGGACCGGAGCCGCTAAGCGATGATTTCAATGCTGACTATCTCCAGCAGAGGTGCGCGAAGAAGAAAACTGCGATTAAGCCCTGGCTGATGGATAACAAGTTGGTGGTGGGGGTCGGTAATATCTACGCCAGCGAATCGCTGTTCTCGGCGGGGATCCACCCCGACAGGCTCGCTTCATCGCTTTCACGCGACGAGTGCGAGCAATTGGTAAAGGTGATTAAGCTGGTGCTGTTGCGCTCCATCGAGCAGGGCGGGACGACGCTAAAAGATTTCCTGCAAAGCGACGGTAAGCCGGGCTATTTTGCCCAGGAATTACAGGTTTATGGCCGCAAAGGTGAACCCTGCCGTATCTGCGGAACGCCAATTATCGGCAGCAAACATGCGCAGCGGGCGACGTTTTATTGCCGCCAGTGCCAGAAGTAAAGTACGGTAGTTGCGCTTGGTCCGGTAGCCCGGACAGGCGCGTTAAGCGCCGCCTCCGGGAAGACAGCCCTACAGCTTCTTCAGCAGCGCCTGATGTACGTTAGCTGGTAGGAAGTGGGAGACATCCCCCTGGTGGCGCGCGACCTCTTTCACCAGCGAAGAGGAGATAAACGACCACTCTTTGCACGGCATCAGAAACACGCTCTCCAGCGTTGGCATCAGGTGGCGGTTCATGTGCGCCAGCTGCATCTCATATTCGAAATCCGCCACCGCCCGCAGGCCGCGAATCAAAATATTCGCCTGCTGTGCGCGAGCAAAATTGGCCATTAAATCGCTAAAGCCAATCACTTCAACGTTAACCAGATGCGCGGTTGCCTGGGTGGCCAGCGCGATGCGCTCGTCGAGAGTAAACATCGGCTTTTTGCTCGGGCTGGCGGCGATAGCCAGCAGCACCTTATCAAACATACTGGCCGCACGGGTGACGATATCGATATGACCGTTAGTAATAGGGTCGAAGGTGCCCGGATAGATCGCTTTTGTGCTCATAATTACACTTTCTCCGAGTAGCCGCGGCTTAGCGCCCACAGCTCGGTGTATTTATTAAACGTATATTGCGCGTTGACCACCGCCAGTAGCCAACCTTGTTTTCCATCCAGAACGCCGCCGCGTAGCAGCAGCGTTTTCACGAAGGCACCCAGCGTATGGCCGAAGATACCGGTCAGCGAGGTCTTCTTACCCTTCTGGTGGCGCTCCTGGGCCCAGGCGGCGGCATAGGCCAGCTGCTTTTGCTGAAAGCCGGAAAAGTCACGGCAGGTCAGATGCAACAGGTCGCCCGAGAGTTCGACAACCTGCGCGCCTTTGCTGTCGACAGACTCATGCACCAGATTATCGTTATAGCGGTAATGGTCGCGTTGGTACAGGCGCATTACGCGGTCCGGATACCAGCCGCTATGGCGCATAAAGCGGCCGAGAAAATAGTTACGCCGGGCGATGCTGTAGATAGCTCCGCTTTTTGGCGCGGTCAGCACGCTGCGGATGGATTGCTCAAGCTCTGGGGTGACGCGCTCGTCGGTATCGATCATCAGCACGTAGTCGCCGGTGGCGTAGTCCTGGGCGCGCTGGCGCTGGATACCGTAGCCCTGCCAGTCGTCATTGATATGAACCTGAACGCCCAGGCTGCGGGCTAATTCAACGGTATTGTCGCTGCTGCCGGAATCCAGCAGCACTATCTCATCGGCCCAGCTGACTGACGCCAGACAATCAGGCAGTAAATCCGCCGCGTTTTTGGCGATCATTACGACTGAGAGTCGAGGCGACATTAGTGGCTCCGCTGCGGCAGATAGGGTTGCAGTAACTGTAGCAGACGGGAGAGCGCACCCTGGTTTTGGTGCAGGACCTCCACCGCGTGGCGACCATACCACAGGCGATAATCTTCATCTGTCAGTAGGTTAGACACCTGCGTTACCAGCGAGCTGGCGTCGGTCACGGTAATCAGGCCGTCGTCCTGCTGCAGCTTGGCGCAGATATCTTTGAAGTTGAAGGTGTGCGGGCCCATCAGCACCGGAATCGCATGAGCGGCGGGCTCCAGCGGGTTATGACCGCCGCGCTCCACCAGGCTACCGCCGACAAACGCGAGGTCGGCAATGCCGTACAGCAGCATCAGCTCTCCCATGGTATCGCCAATCACCACCTGGGTGCTGCTTGACGGGATTTCGCCAGTGCTGCGCAGGGTGTAGCTCATTCCTGCTTTCTGCACCATTTCGCGGGCGTCGCTAAAACGTTCCGGATGGCGAGGGACGAGGATCAGCAGCAGATTGGGGAACGTCTCCAGCAGCTTTTTATGTGCCTGGAGAACAATTTGTTCTTCGCCGTCGTGGGTGCTGGTGGCAATCCAGACCTGACGATGCGGTGCCCACTGGCGGCGCAGGGTGATGGCGCGTGCAGCCAGTTCAGGTGTCACTGAGATATCAAACTTCAGGCTACCGGTAACCGCCAACTGATTGCGCTTCAGGCCAAGGGCGATAAAGCGGTTGGCATCTTCTTCGTTCTGCGCGGCGATAAGTGTGATACGGCTCAGCAGCCGACGCATAAATTTGCCCAGCTTGGCATAGCCCTTCGCCGAGCGCTCGGACAGGCGGGCGTTGGCAATGACCAGCGGGATTTTACGCTTATGCAGCGTGGCGACCATATTCGGCCACAGCTCGGTTTCCATGACGATAACCAGCTTCGGCTGGACGGTATTGAAAAAGCGATTCATCGCGCCGGGCAGATCGTAAGGCAGGTAGACGTGATGCACGTCTTTACCAAAGGCGGACATTGCGCGTTCAGAGCCAGTTGGCGTCATGGTAGTGACGGTGATCGGCAGAGAGGGATAACGATGACGTAACGCACGCACCAACGGGATGGCCGCCAGGGTTTCGCCGACGGAAACGGAATGCAGCAGAATACCATTAGGTTCTACCTTGTTCTGACAGAAGCCGTAACGTTCCGCCCAGCGTTTACGATAGGCAGGGGCCTTACGGCTGCGTAACAGCAGTCGCAGCCACACCAGCGGCTGAATAAGGTAGAGTAGGGCGGTATAAAGCAATTCCAAGCGATTTATCCGTATTAATGTTTTTGCGGGCAAATTCTAAGCATTTAACCCGCGTAAAGCTATCTCTTTGGCGGAAACTAAGGGATTCAGTATTACGCCGCGTCGCGATAGCGCTTGATGCGCAGATAGCGGCGTCCAAGACGCCAGCGTAGGCGGAACGTGCGGGCGTTTTTCCAGATCAGGTTCCAGATACCGCGGTCAAAGAACTCTTTAATGATAATATGCTTTTTTGACTCATCTTTCATGCTATCGAAAGTATGGATAATCCCTAGCCCTTCTTTGGCTATCTGCCAACGGCAGGCGGAAATATCGCGAACCTTGTCCGGATAGCGCTGGTTGATGGCGTCCAGCATCTCCAGAATCTTCATATAGTGGCGCGCCGAACGCATCAGCGTATCGTCGTTGTCCGGCTTGTGCGACACCGATTCAGAGTGAATATAGTAGTCGTAGAACTGCTCGCTGGTGTACTGCACGCGTTCTGCCGCCAGCAGCACTTCCGTAGTCCAGGGAATATCCTGATGGCGCAGGCCGGGCTCAAAGTGGAAGTTGTGGCTGGCGATAAACTCGCGACGATAGATGTTCAACCAGGTGACATGCAGGAACTTACGAGAATCCAGCGCCTGCTTTAACCACACGTGGCCGGGCAGAACGCCGGTAGACTGCAGCCGATCCAGTGGAAAAATGGGGTGAATATCTTTTTTGCTCTCGTAGACGTAGCGGCCGTTGCAGGTGGCGACGTCAAGATTGCCCTTTTCCGCCATCTCCAGCAGGGTGCGGAACATGCCCGGGTAGAGCTTATCGTCGATATCCGGGAAGGTCAGATATTTACCGGTAGCCACGGCGAGGCCGGTATTACGCGCCACCGAAACCCCCTGATTTTCCTGCTCCAGCACAATCACGTTTTGCAGGCGGTCTTTCCACTGGTCGATGACCGCAAGGCTACCGTCCGTCGACCCGTCGTTCACCAGGATCAGTTCATAGCTTTCCAGCTGCTGTTGCTCAAGGCACTCAAAGAATTGCGCAAGGAATTTTTCGCCGTTATAGACGGCGGCCACGATGCTCAGTAAAGGCGTTTGACTCATAAATCATTCGATCCTGGTTGAATAACGGCGTCAGGCGCTACGTAGCTGACGGTACTGCTGACAAATTGTCGCCACGCTGAATTTTTCCAGCATTAGGGCGTCGATGGCAGGCGGGCTATGGTAAATGCTTTGCATCGTCTGGGCCAGCGCCGGGCTGTTCAAATCCGCCAGACCCCGAGCCAGTTCGCCGGTTAAAATTTCAGTGACACCGCCCGGGCAGCGGGTGCTGGCGACCGGTGTATTCAGCAGCAGCGCTTCTACCACCACGTTGCCAAAACCTTCGCTATCGGAGCTCAGGACCAGCATCCGCGCGCCTTTAATCCACGGCAGCGGGTTTTTCTGGA
The DNA here is from genome assembly GCF_003261575.2 of Klebsiella huaxiensis. Classification (GTDB taxonomy): domain Bacteria; phylum Pseudomonadota; class Gammaproteobacteria; order Enterobacterales; family Enterobacteriaceae; genus Klebsiella; species Klebsiella huaxiensis. The sequence goes on from NZ_CP036175.1 coordinate 178,391, forward strand.
AGCCTTTAAACAGGACGCGATCGCCAACCTCTAGCCGCAGCGCCAGTTCACGCAGGCGCTGCTCCTGCTCCGGTTTTCCCTGCCCCAGCAGCACCAGCGGCGCATCTATACCGCTTTGCGCATAGGCCTCAATCAGGCGGTCGTGGCGTTTGCCGGGGTGGAAACGGCCCACATGAATAATATAGTCGCCATCGGGTCGCTGGCTGGGTTCTTCAGCTGCGGCACGCAGCGCGGCGATATCAAACGGGTTATAAATGGTTTGCAGTTGTGCCGGACGAATAGCGAACTGCTCGACCAGATCCTTGCCGACCGCATCGGAAACGGTCACGACGTTGCGCCCCTGATAAACGCGCTTGATCTTCTGCTGCTTCATCCAGCGGTCAAAACCGGTGCGATGGCCGAGATAGGAAGTGGAGAACACACCGTGCAGGCAGAACCAAACGTTACGCCCGTTCAGCAGGCGGCTGCGGGAGACGATGCGGTCAGTTTTATGCAGATTCGACAGCACCAGATCGAAACGACCGTGCTGTTCTGCTTTATCGATCGCCGCATCAAGCTGGCGTGCGCGCCGGGACAGCTCGGTGAGTTTGCGCCACGGTTTGCTGCAGCGGTCGGCGATCACCTGATAGTCCAGCCCTTCCGGCAGCGGGTAATCGCAGACGTCGCGCAGGGAAAAAAGCGACACCTGCTCTCCCTCTTTAAGAAACTGTTCCGCCAGCGTCAGCACCACTTTTTCCGCGCCGCCGCCGGGCAGGCCGTCGATAACAAACAGTATGCGCATCGTTATTTCACCAGATCCTGATAGAGGGAGAGCAGCTGCGCCGATAGTCGTTCGCTGGTGCAGGCCATGATGCGCTCGCGGGCACGTTCGCCTTGCGTAGAACCTAAGGCACGGGCGGGCAGAGCGATAACGGATTCCTGCAGGGCCGGGATATCCAGCGCGTCGCAAACGTAGCCGTTGCTGCCCTGCACGATAAACTCTGCGCCGCCGCAGCCGGTAGTCGTAATGACCGGTAGACCGCAGGCCATCGCCTCAAGAATCACGTTGGGGAACGGATCGTAGAGCGTTGGCAACAGCAGACCATCGGCCATCTGATAGAACGGCAGGGTTTCTGACTGCATGCCAAAAAAGCGCACCCGCTCCTCGCAGTTCAGGGTTTTCGCTAGCTGTTGATAGCGGCCCTGCTCTTTATCTTTGCCAACCACTAACAGATAGCGATCGGTCGGGGCGATGGCGCGAATTGCCGCTTCCAGCCCCTTACGCTCAAAGCCGGAGCCGACGTAGATCAGGCAGGTCGCCTGCAGCGGTAGATGCCATTTGGCGCGCAGCGCAACAAAGGCTTCTTCCGTTGGCGGCAGAAAACGCTGGTTATCGATAGCGTTATAGATAACGTGGATTTTTTCCGCCGGCAGGCCGAAGTCTTCAATAATCTCTTGTTTAATCATCTCCGCGTTGCAGATGACGCCGCGCAGGTGAGAGTCCTGATACATTTCGCGCTCGGCCTGCATCACATAGCGATGGTAGCGGTCAGCAAACAGCAAGCGGCTTTTCCAGCCGGGCAGAATGCGCGAGCGTTGCTGTAGCCAGCGGCGGTGTACGCCGTCTCCAGCGCGGTACAGATCGCAGCCGGGGATGCGCTCATGGCTTTGCACCAGGTCGAAAGACTCGCGCTGCCACAGCTGGCGTGCGGCTTCGGCAAAACCGCGCTCGCGGCTGATGCGTCCCCACTTGCGTGGGTTGCAGATGTGAATGTTCCACTCGGGCTTCACCGGCCCCTGCCACTCGCGGGTGATGACGTTCAGTTCAAGATCGCTTTCGTCGAGGGCTTCCAGCGCGCGGGAGACAAAGCGCTCCGCGCCGCCGTCCGGGCGATACTTCTGGCGTACCAGAGCCAGCCTGAATTTACTCATGCCAGTACCTTTTTCGCCGCCGCGATAACCGCGTCGGTGGGGATTAGATCGAGATAGCGTTCGTCGGTGTTGGTATCAATGTCGTCAGGATCGGGAATAGGGCCAAAATCACCCGCCCAGATAACTTCGCCTTGCGCCTGCCACGGACGCCAGAAGGTGAGCTTAGAGGGGCCGAACAGCGCGACCAGCGGCGTGTTCAGCGCGGCGGCCATATGCATCGGTACCGAGTCCACGCCGATAAACAGACGGGCGTGGTCGATGACTGACGCCAGCTGGCGCAGGGTTAGCTGCCCGGCAAGCGAGTGCAGACGAGCATCGGGGCTGCCTGCCATAATCGTCTCGACCATCTGTTTCTCTTTGGCGTCGGGACCGGAGGTCAGTACCACCGCGTAGCCCGCCTCAGAGAGGGCGTTAATCAGAGCGCTCATGCGTTCTTCGCGCCAGCATTTAAAGAACCAACGGGAGGTTGGCTGAATAACAATATAGTTGTCCTGAAACCCTTCCGGCAGCCGCGCGCGACTGGTGGTCCAGTCCTGCTCGCTGTAGCCCATTTTCGCTGGCGCATTATCAACATTTAGCCCAAGCGGCGCCAGAATCGACAGATTCTGCTGTACCGTGTGCAGCTGGTTATGCTGCGCGGTTGAGGCAAGAGCGGTATGGCAAAAACGCCAGGCCGGATGACGACGTTTCGGGAAGTCGAAGCCGATGCGGGTTGCTGCGCCGGTTAATTTAGTGATGATCGCGCTCGGCCACTGATCGGCAAGATTGAACACCATATCGTAGCGCTGCTGGTGGAGCGTGCGAATCAGCTGCCACTCCATCTTCAATTGATGACCGGTTCCCTGCTTTTTCCAGCGCCGATCAATACCATAAATGTGGTTGATATCGGCGTTCGCCGCGAGCATATCCCGAGTCTCTTCATAAAGCAGCACATCTACGTGTGCGGCGGGATATTGCTGTTTTAGCACGTGAATAAGCGGGGTTATCAATAACATGTCGCCATGATGGCGAAGCTTGATAACCAAGATTCGCGCCGGGTTTACGCGGCCGGAAGTGCGGGTTTCAGGCGTCATACTCTGTTCTTCATCCAGGATAAGGGTTCCGATTCTAGGGGATCAGATAGATTGAGAGAAGCGTTGTCTTGCTCTACCATGACCCGATACGTATGGCCTGAGGACGTTTTCGTGCACAAACCCGCATTTCTCATCACGATTGATACAGAGGGCGATAACCTCTGGCAAAAACATGACAGCATCACCACCGAGAATGCGCGCTATTTACCGCGTTTTCAGCAGCTTTGCGAAAAGTATGGTTTCAAACCGGTTTATTTGACCAACTATGAAATGGCCATCGACCCGGTTTATATCGAATTTGCCAAGGATGTGATTGCCCGGGGAACCGCAGAAGTTGGCATGCATCTGCACGCCTGGAACAGCCCGCCGACTGAGCCGCTTACCGATGACGACTGGCGGCATAAACCGTATCTGATTGAGTACAGCGATGCGGCGATGCGAGAAAAAGTCGACTATATGACTCGTCTGCTGGAAGATACCTTCCAGACCAAAATGGTTAGCCATCGCGCCGGGCGCTGGGCTTTTGATGAGCGCTATGCGCGTCTGCTGGTGGAGTATGGCTATCTGGTTGATTGCTCGGTCACCCCTCGGGTGAACTGGAAAACGGCCAAAGGCGCGCCGCAGGGTGACGGTGGCACCGATTATCGCAACTTCCCGCAGCACGCCTACTTCCTCGATGAGAACGATATTCGCCGTGAAGGGCAGTCGCCGCTGCTGGAAGTGCCGATGAGCATTCAGTACAAGCATTCTGCGTGGATGAACAGTCTGAAGCAGGGTTACGATCGCCTGCGAGGCAAGGTGCGCTCACCGTCCGTTCACTGGCTGCGTCCGATGGGCGGCAACGTCGAAACGATGAAAAAAGTCGTGGAACAGACGTTGACTCAGGGTAATGACTACGTCGAATATATGCTCCACTCATCTGAGTACATGCCTGGCGGCAGCCCAACGTTTAAAAACGAGCAGGATATCGAGCGCTTATACGCCGATCTGGAGGCTTTTTTCAGCTGGCTGGCGCCGCAGGTGAAGGGAATGACGTTGGCGGAGTATTACCAACAGAAACACACACAGCGATAAAAGACTATAACCAGGTACCGTATGCGTATCGTTAAGCAGTTTACGCGGAAGAAAAATGCATTCTTCCGCGAAATTAAATTTCGTTTAATTAACTATCGTTACAGAAATAAAAGCGTGCGCCAGCCTTTTAATCCCGAGTATATCCGGCATGTTTTATTATTGCGCTTGGACGATAAGGTCGGGGATATGGTGGTTACAACCGGCTGTGCAAGGCTGCTGGCCGACCAGGGCTATCAGGTTTCCGTGCTCACGGGGCCAATCTGTAAACGCATGCTTGCGGGCGCAGATTTTCTGGAGCAGGTCTATTTATATCAACCCCGCATGTCGCTAAATGAATTGCGCGCGTCAGGGTTTGACGCGGTTGTCGATTTTGATGATGTTAAAACCTATGAGCGTTTTAAACTACTCGCCGATTTACGCCTCGACTGCATCATTGGTTTTAATAAAGAAGAATATAAACTTTACGATCATTCGATCTCTTTTTTCGATAGTAGCCGCCATATTTCTGCCCGCTATAAAGAAGTGGTCCGGTTATTTGGCGTAGCCAGTGAGCATTACCATTATCATCTTCCCGGTGACGCTGGTGAGCATGAAAAAGTTAAATGCTTGTTCGCTCAGGAGCAGGATAGCGAACTGCGTATCGCGATAAACCCGTTCACCGCCTCAACCGATAAAGACTTTTGTCGTCACCAGGTTACTGCTGTAATTGAACGACTGCATGCGCTGCCTTATAAAGTGAGTGTGGTGATGGTGGGGCACAGCGAAAAAATTCGCCAGCTAAAACTGGATTCGGCGCTGTATCTGCCTGATAGCAATATTAATTCGGCGGTAGAGGTTATTCGTTGCTGCGATTTGGTCATTACGGCGGATACCGCCGTCGTGCATATTGCCAGGGCGTTCGACAAGCCTATGGTCGCGGTTTACAACAAGCGCAAACTAAAAGACACCGGCCTGCCGGGATATATCATCTGGGCCCCGGGCTATGACAAAGCTGAACAAGTTGTCTGTGAAGAGACAAATGTTGCTGATATGACGGTTGATGCCGTCTGGCCCGTCATCAAGGCGCAGGTGGATAGTCTTATTGCCTCTCGCAAGCAGGTATAAAAAAGGCCCGCGTCAGGGCCCTGGAGACTGATGACAAACCTGTTGTAGATACGGTGCGCGCATTTCTGTCAGGTGGCGGCTTACGCCTTACCTGACCTACCAAAACATCAATATCATCATGTTATATACCTCCGTAGGCCCGGTAAGGCGCGAGCCGCCACCGGGCAATGACGGAAGAGTGCAGAGTGCCGCATTCAGTGTTTCGTCTTCAGGCGACTGCTTAGCGCAATGCCTAAGGGTAGCCAAAACAGCGGCCAGGTTTCGCGAGGATTGCTGATAATAAACATGCCCTGCGAAGCCATAAAAATCAGCGCATAGATAAAAATCGCCAGTCCGTAGCGGCCATCCTGCTGTTTGCGCCATGCCTGCCATAGCCCTCCGGTAATCACCGCCAACAGCAGTGCCAGGCCAATGATGCCGCCTTTCAGCAGGGCGCCAAGATAGACGCTGTGGGTGGTGGTGATATGTTCACCGCTGTAGTTGGTAAAGTTCAGCTCGTAGTCAAAACCTCGCCCCAGCCACGGCTGGCTGGCCACTTCCTCGATCGTATGATGCCAGATGCTGATGCGCAAACCGCTTTGCGTCCCCAGCTCCTCAAAGCGCGCCAGCAGCAGGTCCCCGGTGGGGGTGAAGAAGAAAAGCAGTCCCAGAATCATCGCTAACGCGGCGACAATCAAGATATTACGGCGGGTAAAGACGTGCAGATGTAGGGTGCAAACAAATGCCACCAGTAGGGCGATAATCGGGCCGCGGCTTTGGGTCAGAAATAGCATCACCAACATGATAGCCATCGGCACATACAGAAGGTGGCTGCCTTTTTCTTTCAGCAGCATGGCGCAAATAAGAACTCCAATACCGCAATAACCCGCCAGGTCGATAACGTTGGTCGGGCCGGGATTATCCGGCGAAACCAGTCGCTCCTTGAGGACCAGGGTGAAGTCGATAACCATCGTCCAGATAGACAGCACCGTGATCCCGGCCACGATGCTCAGCAGCGTCAGATGCCGGGTGCGAGGATGGCCAAGTAGCGTCGTCAGCAGCAGAAGATAGAAAATGGTATAGGTGCCGTGGGTCAGAGGGGAATCGATATGCTGCGGCGTCTGGCCCCAAATATTGCTCAGCGCATAGTACACGCAGAATACGACCAGCAGACCATAGACCGGCCACTGCTGGCGCAGGCTCTCCGCTAATGCCCGGCGGTTGTCTGTGTTCAGCTGTGAAAGCAAAAACAGCAAAATAGATAAGTGAAGAAGATTGTTTGCCCGGGTTGATACGCAAAAAATAGCGCTAAAAAACAGAAACAAAGGAAAGAAAATGGTGTAACCCTGTCTGGCGTAACTACTGATTTTTAAAGTACTCATCAAATGAAACCTTTTCGAAAATCGTTTCCGGAACCGCGCTTTCTAAGGAGAAGTTAACGACCCGAATATGGTTTTGTTGCAGCACGTTGGCAGCGTGCGAAAAGGACGGCATGACCAGGTCATCCACCTTATTTGCCAGCCAGGAGGGGAGTTTATCCTGTTCCGTTTCGTAGAATCGCGGCTGGTTGAAATTGCTCATATCCAGCCCGGTTATCAGAATGGTTTTAAATCCCAGCCACATCAGGATTTGTAGCGCCCAGTAGACCACGGTTCCAGCATCAAAAATCCCGTGACGGATATCGGTGCTAAAGCAAATATCCTGCCGCTGTGGGTGAAAGCGCAGAGCATCGATATGTCGCCAGGCTTGCTGTATCGCGCTTTTGGCGACTTTGGGCCGGTAGATTTTATAACAGGCGTCTTCAATTAATGCCAAACGACAGCGAAGCTCTGAGCCATGGCGGTCGAGGATTTTGGCAATACCGTGCATGGTGGTGAAGAGGATGAGATCGGGTTGGCTAATCACCGAACGAATAACGTCCGGTTTTTTGTCGTAAAACTCCATATCCACGATGGTATAGAGAGAAAATTTAATCTTATCAGAAAGATGCCAGGCACCATTTACCCCCATCACCGGAATGCTGTTCGGCAGCAGAGAAAAATCGATGCTTCGGGTCGAGGGACCCGTCGCCGTCAGCAGCACTTCACCCTGTGCGCTATCTTTTAGCTCGCTCAGGTTAACCAGCGGAACCGTTTTTCCCTTATATTCGAGTGTGCGAATTTCACCGCTCGCCGCGCGGGTGATATGGGTAAACGGCCAGAGATTTTCGTTATGGCGAAAGGCTCGTCGATGCGTGTAGCGATAGATCTGCTTAAACAATGAACCCATTAAGCCAGTTCCTGAGATTTCAACAATTGCAGAATCCGGGTGGCGCCAATATCCCCCGTGCAGTTGCCGCTTTCGGGACGTACAACGTACTGATTCTTACCGTAGCCGCCAATCAGCCCCGGATCGGTCGGGCCGTATAGCGTGAAATTTGGTTTATCGAGCGCGGCGGTTAAATGGCTCAGACCGGTGTCGACGGAAACCACCCCGCGCGCGCCTGCCAGCACCTGGGCTACCTGCTCCAGGCTCATGCGCGGCAACACGTCGACAAAATCATGCCCTTGCGCCAGGCGTCTGGCCCGCGCCTCTTCATGCGGCGCGCCCCACGGCAGCTTAACGTGCAGGCCGCTGTCGGCCAGCAGGGCGATAAGCGCCCGCCAGTTCTCTTCCGGCCAGTGCTTATCATCACGGGTGGTGGCATGCAGGAACACCAGATACGGCGCGACAGAGCCGTCATCCTGGTGCAAAAAATGGCGAGCGATGGCGTAGTCGCCCTGAGTTTTTGGCTTTGCGTAGCCGAGGCTTTTGGCAAACAGTTCGCGGGTGCGCTCAACGGCGTGTTGCTGTTTAGCGATATGGTGGCGACGGTTATAGAACAGGCTCGCCAGCGGTTCGCGGGCGGTCTTCCAGTCCATGCCGTGCTTAACGCCATGGGCCAGCCGGGTCACCAGCGCAGCGCTTTTCACCAGCCCTTGGGCGTCTATGATTGCGTCGTACTTTTGCGCCTGTACCGCTTCGCGAAATGCCTTGCGCTCGGCTTTTATCGGCGCCGAAAACCACGCTTTACGCCAGCGGCGAATCGCGACCGGAATCACTCGATCAACGGTTTCATGCCAGGAAGGGATCTGCGCGAACCCTTCCTCAACGACCCAGTCGAAACGAATGCCGGGAAAGGCCTGCGCGGCGTCGGTTAGTGCGGGCAGCGTGTGCAGTACGTCGCCCATGGACGAGGTTTTTACGATCAATACCCGCATCCGCTACGCTTCCTCTGTTTCCAGTTTTTCCGTCAACAGCGCGTTTAGTTCTTCCAGTACGCGCTGTGGGGTAATGTCGATCAAGCTTTGGTGATAACCTTCGGCGGCATCGCCTTTACGCACTTTGTGGTAGCCGCTAATCAGGCGGATAACGCGCGCTTTATGCGACAACGGCGGGGTGAAATCCGGGCTGCTCGGGCCGTAAAGCGCGACCAGCGGACGGTCCAGCGCGGCGGCGACGTGCATCAGGCCGGAGTCGTTGCTGACCACCGCTTTACAGGCGGCGATCAGAATGACGGCCTGCTCAAGCTGGGTCTCCCCGGCCAGGTTGCGACACCATGCCTGCTGCTCCGTGCTCAGCGTGGCGATGATCTCTTTGCCCGCTTCGTTATCTTTAGCAGAACCGAACAGGACGATTTGATAACCGTCGTCGATCAGCTGTTTCGCCAGCTCAGCGTAGTGGTAGTGTGGCCAGCGTTTGGCCGGGCCAAATTCCGCGCCGGGGCAGAAACCGATAATCGGGCGGTCAGATGAGAGGTTGAACGCGTTACAAGTCTGCGATTTCTCACCTTCAGTCACCTGTAACTGCGGCCACAGCAGCGGCTGCGGCAAGTCTTTCGCGCAGCGCATCAGGCCTTTGTCGTAAGCCAGACCGACATAACGTTCGACCATTAGCGGCCAGGCTTCTTTATCCAGTTTGCGGGCATCGTTCAGCAGGCCGTAGCGCATCTCGCCAAGCCAGCCGGTACGAAGCGGGATACCCGCGAAGAATGGCACCAGAGCCGACTTAAACGAATTCGGTAGCACGTAAGCGCGATCGTAACGACGCTCGCGCAGGCTGTGCCCAAGCTTGCGGCGCTCGCCGATTTCCAGCGCTCCGTGACCAAGTGGCATCGGGATCGCTTCATTGACTTCTGGCATACGCGACAGCAGCGGACGGCACCACGCGGGTGCCATCACGTCGATGATTGCCTGGGGATAGCGCGCCCTGAGCGTACGATAGAGACTTTGCGACATCATCATGTCGCCCACCCATGACGGGCCTACCACCAATATCTTCATTCATTTCATCCTTCAAGCTGTCTCTGCGTTGGCTGCCTTCGTTCACTTCAGTCACATAGTTATCCTATGTTCCTGAAGATTCACTCAGTTGCCGCCTTGATACTGCCCGAATGATTTTATGAATTCGCATGACTGTCGCGGTTGAGCCAGGCCATATATTCCGTTACACCTTCGGCCACGGTCTTAAACGGTTTATCGTAGCCCGCTGCGCGCAGGTTAGTCAGATCCGCCTGGGTAAACGCCTGGTAGCGACCTTTCAGTTTATCCGGGAACGGAATGTATTCGATGCTGCCTTTCTGATGATAAGCCAGGGTGGCGTCCGCTACCGCCTGGAAGGATTCCGCGCGGCCGGTGCCGAGGTTAAAGATGCCGGAGACGCCGTTTTCCCAGAACCACAGATTTACCGCAGCAACATCGCCGACGTAGACGAAGTCGCGCTTAAAGCCGTCGCTGCCTTCGAACAGTTTCGGACTTTCGCCATTGTTCAACTGAGTATTGAGATGGAACGCGACGCTGGCCATGCTGCCTTTGTGGCCTTCGCGCGGCCCGTAGACGTTGAAATAACGGAAGCCAACGATCTGCGAGTTTGCTTCCGGCAGGATCTGGCGAACGTACTCATCAAACAGAAACTTGGAGTAGCCGTAAACGTTGAGCGGCTGCTCGTATTCACGGGACTCGATAAAGTCGCTGGTGCGGCCACCGTAGGTCGCCGCGGAAGAGGCGTACAGGAACGGGATTTCACGCTCCAGGCAGTAGTGCAGCAGCTCTTTAGAGTACTGATAGTTGTTATCCATCATGTACTTGCCGTCCCACTCGGTGGTGGAAGAGCAGGCACCTTCGTGGAAAATTGCGTCGATATCGTCGAACTCTTCACCCGCCATAATCTGGATCAGGAAGTCTTCTTTATCCATGTAGTCAGCGATATTCAGGTCAACCAGGTTCGCGAACTTGGTGCCGTCTTTCAGATTATCGACAACCAGAATATCGGTAATGCCTTGGTCATTCAGTGCTTTAACGATGTTGCTGCCGATAAAGCCTGCGCCGCCGGTAACGATGATCATAACTGTAACCTTTGAAGTAGGGTGCCCAGAGACAATCCGGACATGAATACTCATATCATATCACCACATCGGAAAGGCTTCAGCCATTCGCCGAAAAGGTGTAGAGGGTCTCGTGATTTATGCTGCAAATAATTCATGTAGTAATGCATCATCTCGTATCAGCGTATATCTTTAGGTAATATACCCGTCATACTTCAAGTTACAGGTACGTTGGTTTTCCTCGCTCACCCCAGTCACTTACCAGAGTAAGCTCCTGGGGATTCGCTGCGTCACCGCGTTACTCGGCCTTCGGCCTCGCCCCTTCGGGGCCAGCGCAAGCGCTGTTCAAGGCACGAGTGCCTTGTCCTGCAACTCGAATTATTTAGGGTAATTATGTGCCAAATTTTGCCGAATCTGGAGAGTTGCAATGCGTGGTGATTTCTACAAACAGTTAACCAATGACCTGGATACCGCGCGCGCGGAAGGGTTGTTTAAAGAAGAACGGATTATCACTTCGGCGCAGCAGGCGGATATCACCGTCGGCGGGAGCCAGGTGATTAACTTCTGCGCCAATAACTATCTGGGCCTTGCGAACCACCCGGAACTGATTGCCGCCGCGAAAAGCGGAATGGACAGCCACGGCTTTGGCATGGCCTCTGTGCGCTTTATCTGCGGTACCCAGGACAGCCACAAAGTGCTTGAGAAGAAGCTGGCGGATTTTCTCGGTATGGAAGACGCGATTCTGTACTCCTCTTGCTTTGACGCCAACGGCGGCCTGTTTGAAACCCTGCTTGGCGCAGAAGACGCGATCATCTCCGATGCCCTGAACCATGCGTCAATTATCGACGGCGTACGCCTGTGCAAAGCGAAGCGCTTTCGCTATGCCAACAACGACATGCAGGAGCTGGAAGCCCGCCTGAAAGAGGCTCGCGAAGCGGGGGCCCGTCATGTGCTGATCGCCACCGACGGCGTATTCTCAATGGATGGCGTCATTGCCAACCTGAAAGGCGTTTGCGATCTGGCGGATAAATACGATGCGCTGGTCATGGTCGATGACTCTCACGCCGTTGGCTTTGTCGGTGAAAACGGTCGCGGCTCTCATGAGTACTGCGATGTGATGGGCCGGGTCGATATTATTACCGGTACCTTAGGCAAAGCGCTGGGCGGCGCGTCCGGCGGCTATACCGCAGCGCGTAAAGAGGTTGTTGAGTGGTTGCGCCAGCGTTCACGTCCGTATCTTTTCTCCAACTCGCTGGCTCCGGCAATTGTCGCCGCCTCGATTAAAGTGCTGGAAATGGTGGAAGCGGGCAGCGAGCTGCGCGATCGTCTGTGGTCTAACGCGCGTCTGTTCCGTGAAAAAATGTCCGCTGCGGGCTTTACCCTGGCGGGTGCCGATCACGCCATTATCCCGGTGATGCTTGGTGAAGCCTCCGTGGCGCAGGCGTTCGCGCGCGAGTTGCAAAAAGAAGGTATTTACGTCACTGGATTCTTCTATCCGGTGGTACCAAAAGGCCAGGCGCGTATTCGCACCCAGATGTCTGCGGCGCATACCCCTGAACAAATTGAACGTGCGGTGGAAGCCTTTACCCGCATCGGTAAACAACTGGGCGTCATTGCCTAAGGGTGTGAGATGAAAGCGTTATCCAAACTGAAGGCGGAAGAAGGCATCTGGATGACCGACGTACCGGAACCGGAAGTCGGCCACAACGATTTGCTGATTAAAATCCGCAAGACCGCAATTTGCGGTACCGACGTGCATATCTACAACTGGGATGAGTGGTCGCAAAAAACCATTCCGGTCCCGATGGTTGTGGGTCATGAATACGTGGGCGAAGTGGTGGGTATCGGTCAGGAAGTGCGCGGCTTTAAGCTTGGCGATCGCGTTTCCGGCGAAGGGCATATTACCTGCGGTCACTGCCGTAACTGCCGCGCCGGGCGCACGCATTTGTGCCGCAACACGACGGGCGTCGGCGTAAACCGTCCGGGCTGCTTTGCTGAATATCTGGTGATTCCGGCGTTTAACGCGTTCAAGATCCCGGACAATATCTCTGACGATCTGGCGTCGATTTTCGACCCGTTTGGTAACGCCGTTCATACCGCGCTCTCTTTCGACCTCGTCGGTGAAGACGTGCTGGTCTCCGGCGCAGGCCCGATTGGCGTGATGGCGGCGGCAGTGGCGAAACACGTCGGTGCACGTAACGTGGTGATCACCGATGTGAACGAATACCGTCTGGAGCTGGCGCGCAAAATGGGTGTAACCCGCGCGGTAAACGTGGCAAAAGAGAACCTTAACGATGTGATGGCCGAACTGGGGATGACCGAAGGTTTTGACGTGGGTCTGGAGATGTCGGGCGCTCCGCCGGCGTTCCGCACCATGCTGGATACCATGAACCACGGCGGGCGTATCGCCATGCTTGGCATCCCGCCGTCAGATATGTCTATCGACTGGACCAAGGTGATTTTCAAGGGGCTGTTTATCAAAGGGATTTACGGCCGGGAAATGTTTGAAACCTGGTACAAAATGGCCGCACTTATTCAGTCTGGATTGGATCTCTCGCCGATCATCACACATCGCTTTGGCATTGATGATTTCCAGCAGGGCTTCGACGCCATGCGCTCCGGCCAGTCCGGTAAAGTGATTCTTAGCTGGGATTAATTCCACTCGAGTTGTATATAAAAAAAGCGCCTGCGGGCGCTTTTTTGAGAGTTACCCTGCACTTTTCTGATTCTTAACCCACTCCGCACTTTTTCTAAATCGCTTTCTTGCCTATTCGTTTATACAGTCAGTTTAATCGTCGTTTAACCACACAAACACTATGCTTAAACTTTCTGTATGCTTATTGACCTGTAATTCATCCCGCTTATTAAGGGAGGTTTTACCACCTTTGCTTAAGGTGGCCGATGAATTTATCGTCATCGACTCAGGCAGCACGGACGCCACGCTGCAGATTTGCCAACAATTCGGTCTTACTGTTCACCACCATCCTTATACCGCTCACGGCGCACAAATGAACTACGCGACATCCCTGGCCAGCCATGACTGGGTGTTGTGTATGGATAGCGATGAAATTCTCGATGATGATGTCGTGGCGGCTATTCTGGCGCTGAAAGCTGGCGATGAACCTGCACCTGACTGCGCATGGCGTCTGCCGCGCTACTGGTTCGTTTTGGGTGAAGAGGTTCGAACCATTTACCCGGTCTCATCGCCGGATTTTCCCGTGCGTTTATTTAATCGTACCGTTGCGCGCTTTAACGATAGACCGGTGGACGATCAGGTTGTCGGCTATAAGCACTCCAGCAAGCTGCCAGGCTTCGTGCGCCACGATACCTTCTTCTCCCTGCATGAAGTGTTCAATAAGCTCAATAGCTATACTACGCGGCTGGTTAAATACCAGAAGGTCAGGCCGTCGATTGGACGCGGGGTTATCAGCGCAATTGGCGCTTTCTTTAAGTGGTATCTGTTCAGCGGGGCGTGGCGCAAGGGGAAAGTTGGCATAGTTACCGGACTTTACGCGACCTTTTACAGCTTTCTCAAATACTTCAAGGCCTGGTACGCCCATCAGGATAAGCAGGAACCCGTGGCGGAAAAGCGCCCGGATTCCCGGCAAATTTAGTTAGTGGGGTTATCCCAACCTTGCCACTTCAACTGATAGTACTGCACCAGCGCGCTTTGGCTGATGCTTTCGCTCAGAACAGTAAAGAAGCGACTGGCGTTCACAGGCTCCGGCGGACGCTTCGGTTTGCACAACTTCACGCCGCGGAACGGGTTGCGCGGCGGCTGTGCAGGCGGCGGCGCGATATTCGGCGTTGAGGTATCGACCTGCGGCTCGTTGAGCAGGCTGCTCGGGCGTACCAGGGTTATATCCGGCGGCAGGTTATACACCATCTGCTGCAGCACACGCACCGTAGTTGGGTGCGGGTGGCCGATGGCGATAGCCGAACCGTTGCGCCGTGCCAGAGCGATTGCGCGGTTGAACTGATAGCGGATATCCGCTTCGTTCTGCGTGTCGTCGAGGAACACCTTGCGCTTGATCACCTTCACGCCGGTGCCCTGCGCCGCGCGCATGGCCTGGGTATTACCGATAGTGACGCTATCAAGGAAATAGAGGTTGTAGCGCTCCAGAGCCTGCATCACCTTCTGCATACCAAACAGATTTGACGTCATGGCGCTGCCCATATGGTTGTTCAGCCCCACGGCGTACGGGACTTTGCCATAAGCTTCGCGGATTATGCGCTCGATCTCGCTGCTGTTCATATCCGGGCGGAGCGTATCTTTTTCCAGCGGCTGCTTGCTCAGCGGCGCCATCGGCAGGTGAATCAGCACCTCATGGCCGAGGTTATGTGCTTTTGTCGCCATTTCTCGAGCATGAGGTGCATTAGGGAGTACGGCCACGGAGATCGTCGCTGGCAGCGCCAGCACCTGGTTTTCGGTTTGTGGACGATAGCCAAAGTCGTCAATAACAATGGAGAGTTTGCCGGCAAAAACCGGCGACGCCATAACCAGCGTAGTGGTTACCGCGAGTGCAATTGCGCGAAATTGAAGCAAAACTTATCTTCCCAACCACGGCTGTGGATTGACCGCCTGACCCTGGCGGCGAATTTCGAAATAGAGCGACGGACGGCCCTGACCGCCGCTGCTGCCTACGAGAGCAATCGGCTGGCCCGCCCGGACCTGAGTGCCGACGCTGACCAGCGCGCTTTGGTTATAGCCGTAAAGACTCATGTCGCCTTTGCCGTGTTCAACGACTACCACCAGGCCATAACCCTGCAGCCAATCGGCGAGAATAACCCGACCATCGGCAACAGCTTTGACCTCGGTGCCTTCAGACGCAGCGATAACCATCCCTTTCCAACGTAGTTCACCTTGCAGCTGTTCGCCATAGCGATGGAGAATTGATCCGCGTACTGGCCAGAATGCCTGGCCGCGAGGTACGCCAAGACCGCCGGTTCGGGAGATCAGCGAGCGTTCGCTCTCGGTGGGTTTGTAGGTGGTACCTTTGCGCGAGGCTTCCTGCTGGCGATCGCGAACGCTTTGCGCCTCGCGGGCTTCACGCTCCGCGCGCGCTTTAGCTGCCGCTTCCGCCTGGGCGATACGACCACGTAGGCGCGATTCGTTAGCCCGTAATTCGCTTAGTTGCTGCTGGCCTTTCTGAATAGAGGATTCAAGGCTGGCGAGGGTCTTTTTACGCTCGTTACGCGCCAGTTCCAGCTTGTTTTGCTGGGCGCGTTGTTCGTAAACCAGAGTTTGCTGCTGGCTCTGTTTCTCTTCCAGCATGGTTTTTTGCACCGCCACGTCTTCGCGGGTCTGCTTGAGCTGGGCGATGGTTTCCTGACGTGCCTGGTTCAGATAACCAAAATAGGCCTGGAGACGCTGATTACGCTGCCCCTCCTCACCGCTAAGGATCATCTGGATGCCGGTATGCGGCCCTTGACGAAATGCAGCATCAAGCTGTGCAGAGAGATTGCGTTCCTGCGACGCACGCTGACGTTCCAGCTTAGCGAGCGCGGCGTTCATTTCGTCGATCTGCTTATTCAGCTGGTTCAGGGTGTTCTGGGTTTCACGCAGTTGACGCGCGGCGGCGGAGATGGCTTCTTCCTGTGCTCTAAGCTGGTCGAGCAGGGAAGAGCGCTGCTGCTGCTGTTGTTTAATCGCCCGCTGTTTGGCGGCGATATCGGCCTGAATAGATTTCAGCTGGTCGCGGTCATCGGCGTGGGCAGATGCGGCGCACAGCAATACGCCAGCGCTAAGCGCGCTGGCGTACAGGACGGACCGAACTGCCGTTGCGATCCATGTATTTGAATAAGTCGCCTTTCCCCTCATGGGGAAGGATTATTCCACGATGAACAGCGGCTTGCCAGTCATCTCTTGCGGGATTTCCATTCCCATCAGCGTCAGCATGGTTGGCGCGATGTCGGAAAGTTTACCGCCGTTAGCGACTTTCACGTTTTTATCGCCAACGTAAATCAGCGGAACAGGCAGGTTGGTGTGAGCGGTGTGAGCCTGGCCAGTGGCCGGGTCACGCATCTGCTCGGCGTTGCCGTGGTCTGCGGTGATCAGCAGCTGACCGCCGACGGATTCAACGGCCTTGGTCACCTGATCGATGCAGTGATCCAGAGTTTCAACCGCTTTGACTGCCGCTTCCATCACTCCGGTGTGGCCAACCATATCGCCATTCGGGTAGTTACAGATGATGGTGTCGTACTGACCGCCAGTGATAGCGGCAACCAGTTTTTCGGTCAGCTCAGCGGAGCTCATTTCCGGCTGCAGATCGTAGGTCGCGACTTTCGGCGAGTTGATCAGAATGCGGTCTTCGCCTTTGAACGGCTCTTCAACGCCGCCGTTAAAGAAGAAGGTCACGTGCGCATATTTCTCAGTTTCGGAGATACGCAGCTGGGTTTTGTCGTTTTTCGCCATCCACTCGCCGAAGGTGTTCGCCAGAGAGGCCGGTGGGTAAGCACAGGCAACTTTGATATCGGCGGCGTATTCGGTCAGCATCACGAAATCGAGGTTAACGACTTTCTTACGCGCAAAGCCGTCGAAATCGGCGTTGACGAAGGCGCGGGTGATTTCACGGGCGCGGTCGGCACGGAAGTTCATGAAAATCAGCGCATCGCCGTCTTCCATTGCCGCATCGGCCTGGCCTTCAGCGCGGATAACGGTCGCTTTAACGAATTCGTCATTTTCATCACGCGCGTAAGCAGCCTGCAGGCCTGCCACGGCGGTCTCAGCCTGGAACTCGCCCTTCGCCAGAGTCATCAGATCGTAAGCATGTTCAACGCGATCCCAACGGTTGTCGCGGTCCATAGCGTAGTAACGACCAATGATTGAGGCGACACGGCCTTTGCCGAGTGCGGCAAATTTGTCTTCGAATTTCGCCAGCGTCTTTTCAGCGCTGCGCGGCGGGGTATCGCGGCCGTCGAGGAAAGCGTGCAGATAGATTTTTTCCGCGCCGCGTTCAGCGGCCAGTTCGACCATCGCCATGATGTGGTCTTCATGGCTGTGAACGCCGCCCGGAGACATCAGACCCATGATATGCACAGCTTTGCCTGCGGCAACGGCTTTATCAACCGCTGCGGTCAGCACCGGGTTGGCGAAGAAGGTGCGTTCTTTAATTTCAACGTCCAGACGGGTCAGGTCCTGGTACACGATACGGCCTGCGCCAAGGTTGACGTGGCCCACTTCGGAGTTACCCATTTGACGATCCGGCAGACCCACTTCCAGGCCGGAAGCATCAATCAGGGTATGCGGACGTTTCGCCCACAATGCATCCATAACGGGGGTTTTAGCACTGTAAATAGCGTTATCCTGCTGGTCTTCGCGGTAGCCGTAGCCATCCAGAATCACCAGTACCATAGGTTTTTTAGAAACCGACATTGCGACAACCTCATGCTCAAAGACAGAAAATTTGCGTAATTTTACTACAGCTGAATCGATCAAATCACCGTAAAAGATCAAAGAAAGGGAGCGGCCAGACGGCATCATTCCGCTGAGAGTGCTTTTTTTTCGTGACGGGCCGCAGAAAATACATTACATCGCGCTCACTGGCTGTATTTGCTGCAATGCACAGGTATACTCCTTCCCTGGTTTTTTTTATCACTTAGTCGGGAGTTGTAACCCCCCATGCAAGAAATTATGCAATTCATCGGCCGTCACCCCGTCCTGAGCATCGCGTGGGTCGCGCTGCTGGTGGCGGTGCTGTTCACCACCTTTAAAGGGCTGATGTCGAAAGTTAAAGTCATCACCCGCGGTGAAGCGACGCGCCTAATCAACAAAGAAGATGCCGTGGTTGTCGACCTGCGTCAGCGTGACGATTTCCGTAAAGGCCATATTGCGGGTTCTGTTAACCTGCTGCCGACCGATATCAAAGCAAATAACGTCGGTGAGTTGGAAAAGCACAAAGCACAACCCATTATAGTGGTAGACGGTTCCGGTATGCAGGCACAAGAACCCGCCAGCGCGCTGAACAAAGCCGGTTTTGAAAAGGTCTTCGTACTGAAAGAAGGCATCGCAGGCTGGAGCGGCGAGAATCTTCCGCTGGTACGCGGTAAATAATTTACCCGCGTCTTTATGACGCAGCGCGTTTCCCCCCAAGGGAAGAATGATGCTGCGGCGTAAAACCCTCGGGGGTAAAAACAGGAGTGAAGTCATGGCCAATATTGATATCTATACCAAAGCGACCTGCCCGTTCTGCGTGCGTGCGAAAGCGCTGCTGAAGAGCAAGGGCGTGGCGTTCAACGAGTTGCCAATCGATGGCAATGCTGCGAAGCGTGAAGAGATGATTCAGCGCAGCGGTCGGACGACGGTTCCGCAGATTTTTATTGATGCGCAGCACATTGGCGGCTGTGACGACTTGTACGCGCTTGATTCACGTGGTGGACTCGATCCCCTCTTGCGCTAATTTTTGCGCCCATCCCCATTGGACAGGCGTACTTAAGGACAACACGAAAGGGTTTTACTATGTCAGAACAAAACAGCACCGAAATGACTTTCCAGATCCAGCGTATCTACACCAAGGATATTTCTTTCGAAGCGCCAAACGCTCCGCAAGTTTTCCAGAAAGATTGGCAGCCGGAAGTTAAACTTGATCTGGATACTGCTTCCAGCCAGCTGGCTGAAGGCGTGTATGAAGTGGTGCTGCGTGTCACCGTAACCGCTTCCCTTGGCGAAGAAACTGCATTCCTGTGTGAAGTACAGCAGGGCGGTATTTTCTCCATCGAAGGCATCGACGGTACCCAGATGGCGCATTGCCTCGGTGCATACTGCCCGAACATTCTGTTCCCGTATGCTCGCGAATGCATCACCAGCCTGGTTTCTCGCGGTACCTTCCCGCAACTGAACCTTGCGCCAGTGAACTTCGATGCGCTGTTTATGAACTATCTGCAGCAGCAGTCTGGCGAAGGTGCTGAACAACATCAGGATGCCTGATGAACGCGCTTAACGCTGCAATGACTGTGATCGGTGCCGGCTCTTACGGCACCGCTCTTGCCATTACCCTGGCAAGAAATGGCCACCACGTTGTCCTGTGGGGCCATGACCCGAAACACATTGCGACGCTGCAGCACGATCGCTGCAACGCTGCATTCCTCCCTGACGTCCCTTTCCCTGATACGCTGCATCTGGAAAGCGATCTGGCGATCGCGCTGGCTGCCAGCCGCGATATCCTGGTCGTTGTGCCGAGCCACGTCTTTGGCGGAGTTTTGCGGCAAATTAAACCGCTGATGCGCCCTGATGCGCGCCTGGTCTGGGCGACAAAAGGTCTCGAGGCGGAAACCGGACGTCTGCTGCAGGACGTGGCGCGCGAAGCGCTGGGCGATGATATCCCGCTGGCGGTGATTTCCGGCCCAACTTTCGCGAAGGAGCTGGCGGCAGGCCTGCCTACGGCTATCTCGCTGGCGTCTACGGACCCGCAGTTCGCTGACGATCTGCAAAGCCTGCTGCACTGCGGCAAGAGCTTCCGCGTCTATATCAACCCAGACTTCATCGGCGTTCAGCTTGGCGGGGCGGTGAAAAACGTTATCGCTATCGGCGCCGGGATGTCTGACGGCATCGGCTTTGGCGCCAATGCCCGTACCGCGCTTATTACGCGCGGATTAGTTGAGATGTCTCGTCTCGGAGAAGCGCTTGGCGCCGATCCGGAAACCTTTATGGGGATGGCGGGCCTTGGCGATCTGGTGCTGACCTGTACCGATAACCAATCACGTAACCGCCGCTTCGGCATGATGCTCGGTCAGGGCATGGATGTGCAAGGCGCGCAAGATAAGATTGGTCAGGTGGTTGAAGGCTACCGCAATACCAAAGAAGTTCGCGTTCTGGCACAGCGTTTAGGCGTTGAAATGCCAATAACCGAGGAAATTTATCAGGTATTGTATTGCGGAAAAATTGCGCGCGAGGCAGCATTGACCTTATTAGGTCGTGCACGCAAGGACGAGCGTAGCAACTAACTGCGATGGAACCTGGATCACCTGAATGACCCGGCCAGCAAAGAACTGGCCGGTCATTATTATATCGCCTGGAGTCAGCAATGCCGTGTGAAGAACTGGATATCGTCTGGAATAATATTAAAGCCGAAGCTCGGGCTTTAGCTGACTGTGAGCCAATGCTCGCCAGTTTTTATCACGCCACGCTACTCAAGCACGAAAACCTCGGCAGCGCTCTGAGCTATATGCTGGCCAACAAACTGGCCTCCCCGATTATGCCCGCCATCGCTATTCGTGAGGTGGTGGAAGAAGCCTACGCCGCTGACCCGGAAATGATTGCCTCCGCCGCCTGCGATATTCAGGCCGTGCGCACCCGCGACCCGGCGGTGGATAAATACTCCACTCCGTTGCTCTATCTGAAAGGATTCCACGCGCTGCAGGCTTATCGCATCGGCCACTGGCTGTGGAACCAGGGGCGTCGGGCGCTGGCAATCTTCCTGCAAAATCAAGTTTCCGTTTCGTTCCAGGTGGATATCCACCCGGCAGCGAAGATTGGCCGTGGGATCATGCTTGACCACGCCACCGGCATTGTCGTCGGTGAAACGGCGGTGATTGAAGACGATGTGTCGATTCTGCAATCGGTGACCCTTGGCGGTACCGGTAAAACCAGCGGCGATCGTCACCCGAAAATTCGCGAAGGCGTAATGATTGGCGCCGGGGCGAAGATCCTTGGCAATATTGAAGTTGGGCGCGGGGCAAAAATCGGCGCCGGTTCGGTAGTGCTACAGCCGGTACCGCCGCATACCACCGCCGCAGGCGTTCCGGCCCGCATTGTGGGCAAGCCGGAAAGCGATAAGCCCGCGATGGATATGGATCAGCATTTTAATGGGATACACCATACTTTTGAGTATGGCGACGGAATTTGATTGATTACCCGGAGGCGATGCTGCGTATCTGTCCGGGCTACAATATTGAGCGCTGTCTGGTAGCCCGGACAGGCGCTTAGCGCCGCCTCCGGGACTCAGTTGCGCAGCACGGCACCCGGATACCCCAGCTGGCGCCAGGCTTCATACACCACCACCGACACCGCGTTTGACAGGTTCATGCTGCGGCTGTCCGGCATCATCGGAATACGGATTTTTTGCGCTGCGGGCAGGGCATCGAGAATGCTGGCAGGCAGTCCGCGGGTTTCCGGGCCAAACATCAAAAAATCACCGTCCTGATAGCTCACCGCGCTATGGGCCGGGGTACCTTTGGTGGTCAGGGCGAACAGACGCTGCGGCTTTGCGCTTTCAACAAATGCAGCGTAATCGGCATGACGCTGGACGGCGGCGAACTCGTGGTAGTCCAGCCCGGCGCGGCGCAAACGTTTATCGTCCCAGGCAAAGCCCATCGGTTCGATGATATGCAGATTGAAGCCGGTGTTAGCGCACAGGCGGATAATATTCCCGGTGTTCGGCGGGATTTCTGGTTCGAATAAGACGATGTTAAGCATGCTGCCCCCTTAATTGCGGGGGGCAGAATAGCAGATATTTGGCGAACCCTCACTCCGCTCTCTCTTAAAGGGAGAGGGAGAAAACCTGCCTGCTCAGCGCAGAGGATTGCTTCCCTCGCCCCTTTGGGGAGAGGGCCAGGATGAGGGGGAACAGCCGCTGATTACGCCGCATTCCCTGCCTTGATCACATCAAAAGTCCGCAGCGCATCGGCGTTTTGCACCAGAGAGTCGCGGCTGATCTCACCGATAGTTTTCGCGCCGGTCAGGGTCATCGCCACCTTCATCTCTTTCTCAATCAAGTTCAGCAGATTTGCCACCCCTTGCTTACCGTGGGTCGCCAGCGCATACAGATAGGCACGTCCCAGCAGCACGCTATCCGCACCCAGCGCAATCATGCGCACCACATCAAGGCCGTTGCGAATACCGCTGTCGGCAAGGATAGTGATATCGCCTTTCACCGCGTCGGCAATAGCGGGCAGGGCGCGGGCGGAGGAGAGCACGCCATCAAGCTGGCGACCGCCGTGGTTGGAGACCACGATCCCGTCAGCGCCAAAACGTACCGCGTCGCGCGCATCTTCCGGGTCGAGGATCCCCTTGATCACCATCGGGCCATCCCAGAATTCACGGATCCACTCAAGGTCTTTCCAGGAAATCGACGGATCGAAGTTATTCGCCAGCCAACCAATGTAATCTTCAAGGCCAGTTGGTTTGCCGAGGTAGGCAGAGATATTGCCTAAATCGTGCGGGCGGCCGTTTAAACCAACGTCCCACGCCCACTGCGGATGGGTCATCGCCTGCCAGTAGCGACGCATCGCCGCGTTCGGGCCGCTCATTCCGGAGTGCGCATCGCGATAGCGCGCGCCGGGTGTCGGCATATCGACGGTAAAGACCAGCGTTGAACAGCCCGCCGCTTTGGCGCGCTCCAGCGCGTTGCGCATAAAACCGCGATCGCGCAGGACGTAGAGCTGGAACCACATTGGGCGCTTGATGGTCGGGGCGACTTCCTCAATCGGGCAAACGGAAACGGTGGAGAGCGTAAAGGGAATGCCTTTCTCATCCGCCGCACCTGCTGCCTGCACTTCACCGCGGCGTGCGTACATTCCGCACAGGCCGACAGGGGCCAGCGCCGTTGGCATTGAAAGCTTTTCGTTAAACAGCGTGGTTTCCAGACTCAGATCTGACATGTTCTTCAGTATCCGCTGGCGCAGGGCCACATCGGACAGGTCTTCAACGTTGCGGCGCAGGGTGTGCTCGGCGTAAGCGCCGCCGTCGATATAGTGGAACAGGAACGGTGGCAGGATACGCTGTGCGGCGGCGCGATAGTCGCTGGCGGCGGAAATAATCATCACAAGTTCTCCCTGGAATTGTCGTTATGGTCACCGGGCAGGCGGGTAATTCGCGCCTGGCGGGCCTGGTCTTCATCAAAACGTTTGATCGTGGCGTGGACAAAGCCCAAGTGGGCCATCATCGCCTGTCTGGCACCTTCGGGATCGCCGGCGATAATCGCCTCCATCACCGCCTGGTGCTGCTCAGTCAGGCGAGCGAAGACCGGCGGGACGAGGTACATCCGTTGGCGGCTCTCCTTGACCGAGGATTGTAAAAGGTCGAAAAAGCCGCGCATGGTTTGCAGCAGCACCACATTGTGCGAGGCTTCGGCAATCGCCAGATGGAAACGCACGTCGGCCTGCGAGGCCAGGTCCGGGTCTTCGCTCTGGGTGGCTTCAAAGCAGAGGCGGATTTTCTCTTTTTCGCTGTCGGTTGCGCGCATCGCCGCATGCCAGGCCGTGCTGGCTTCGATGGCGTGACGGGCTTCGAGAATATCGAAACTGTAATCGGGGTCGTCGGAAAGCAGCGTTTTCAGCGGCTGAACAATATTTTGCTCTGACCACGCCTCGTGCTGCCAGCGCACGAAGGTGCCGCCGCCGCGACGGCTGAGCAGCACCCCCTCATTCACCAACATCGCCAGCGCTTCACGCAGCGAATTACGCGATACACCAAGCTGGGTTGCCAGTTGGCGCTCGGCGGGCAATCGCATGCCCGCCTCCAGGTTATGTTCTTCAATCAGCGCCCGCACGCGACGGGCGACGTCGTCGGCAAGGCGTTTTGGCATCACTATCACGGAATCATCCAGGTTAAGACATACGCCTGCAGCGTGGTGATGACGCCGACCATGCAGGTGAAAATCAGGCTATGTTTCACGGTAAAGCGGAACAGGTCGGACTCCTTACCCACCAGCCCCACTGCCGCACAGGCGATGGCGATGGACTGCGGCGAAATCATTTTTCCGGTCACGCCGCCGGTGGTGTTCGCGGCAACCAGCAGAATATCGGAGACACCAATCTGTTGAGCTGCAGTGGCCTGTAGCGCGGCGAACAGTGCATTAGACGATGTATCCGAACCGGTAAGGAATACCCCCAGCCAGCCGAGGAACGGTGAGAAGAAGGTAAACGCGTGGCCGGTGTGCGCCAGTGCGAGGGCCAGAGTTGAGGATAGCCCGGAATAGTTGGAAATAAAGGCGAACGCCAGCACCATACCGATGGAGTAAATCGGCAGCGCCAGTTCCTTCAGCGTGCTGCCGAAGGTCGAGATCGCGTCTTTCGGCTTCATACGCAGCCAGACGATGGAAAGCAGCGCGGCGAACAGAATGGCGGTACCGGTGGCGGAGAGCCAGTCGAACTTATAGACCGCGGCATACGGCGTGGCTTCGCTGACCACTGGCGGCATACGGGCTACCATCTTGTCGAGGAACGGCACGGAAATATTAATGACAAAGTCGTACATTGCGCCGCCCGGAGCGAACAGCGCTTTGAACGGCGGCACGCTCCACAGGGTCACGGTGGCGGTCAGGAACAGGAACGGTGACCAGGCGCGGACAACCTGTCCCGGCGTGTAGTGAGTGCGCGCCAGAGTCATATCGACCTGCGATGCGCCCATATCGCCGAAGCGGAAGATGCGCACCGGCTGCCAGCGTTTGAGGAACAACGTCAGGCAGACCAGCGATACCAGAGAAGAGATGATATCCGGCAGTTCCGGGCCGAGGAAGTTAGAGCTGAGGTACTGAGCGATAGCAAAGGAGCCACCTGCGACCATAACCGCAGGCCAGGTCTCTTTAATCCCGCGCCAGCCGTCCATAATCGCCATGATCCAGAACAGCACGATGATGGTCAGGAACGGCAGCTGGCGACCAACCATCTGGCCAATTTCAAAGCTGTCGAGTCCCGTAACCTGCCCGGCGACCAGAATCGGAATGCCCATCGCGCCAAACGCTACCGGTGCGGTGTTGACGATCAGGCACAGGCCAGCGGCATACAGCGGGTTAAAGCCAAGTCCTACCAGTAATGCAGCGGTAATGGCGACCGGCGCGCCAAAACCAGCGGCTCCCTCAAGAAACGCGCCGAAGGAGAAGCCGACGATGAGCATTTGCAGACGTTGGTCCGGGGTAATCGACAAAATCGATGAACGGATAATGTCGAACTGTCCGGTTTTCACCGAGATTTTATAGACGAATACTGCGGCGATGATAATCCACGCGATGGGCCACAGGCCGTAGAAGAAGCCGTAGATGACGGAGGCCAGCGCGTGGTCAACCGGCATCTTGTAGAACAGCAGGGCGACGGAGAGCGCAATGACCACGGTCCAGGTCGCGGCGACGTACCCTTTCAGCTTGAGCTTAATCAGGGCAAAAAAGAAAAACAGAATCGGTAGCGATGCGATAAGACTCGATAGCCAGATGTTACCGGCCGGATCGTAATTTTGTTGCCAGAGGTTCATGCAGGTCTCCATCGGGCCGCCATGATGTCGTGCTGAGTCTTATGCTCTTTGCAGGTCACATCATTTGTAAAATTGGCCCAGCCAAATTGCGATTGTAGGATTAACGACAACGAATAGTTAATCAAATGTTATTTATGGGCAATATTAATGTGACTAAAAATGATGGATATGTGAACCGCTGAGGGATTTAGCAAATAATTGGTAGGACCAATCTGTTTGGAGAGAGAGGGGATATTTGAAACATAGCCTGTTCCGGAGGCGGCGGTGAACCAGTAACTCGGCTAAGCGCAGTGCGAGCCGGGAGAAAAGTGGAGGCGGTGCTGGTACGCCTTACCCGGGCTACCCGTTCTCAGATGGCAGTGAGAGGGGAGCCCGGTCAGCGTAGTGCTTATTCGTCCGCTTCTTTCACCCAGATGCGCATTTCGCCTTCGCCGCGGTTGGCCCAGCTAAACCACGGGATAAAGGTCAGGGTCTGTTGCTGACGGGTGGACGGGGCGCGGTCATAATTCCACAGCGCCTGGTTTTCGGCATTTTCCGCCGTTTGTTTATAGCCCGGAGCCTGGAGGAGTGTCTTGTGAGCAAAAATCCCTTTGCCTTCAAACGCGCTGAACTGCGCATCGCGCGGCAGCTGTAGGTTATGCAGCTGTTCGCCGTTATCTGCCTGTTCCAGGCAATAAACCAGCGGGCCGCGCTGGACGGCGACCTGACCCGCCTGATGACGCACCAGCGGGTTGCCGTAAATACGACGTACAGGCATCGGCAACGTTAACACCAGCGTGTCGCCCTCCTGCCAGTGATGGCTAATGTGCAGATAGCCTTTACGTACATCCTGCGCTACCGCCACGCCGTTAAGCGTCACCTGCGGCTTATCGCACCAATCCGGCAGACGCAGTGCGAGAGTGTGATTGATCGGGGTGGATGAATCGATGGCGATTTTCACCTGCTCCTGCCACGGGTAATTGCCGCTGATGCGCAGACGTAAAGTTTCATCGCCCACCGGGATCTCCGCGCTGTTGCCGACATACAGGTTGATGTACAGCGCGTCGTCATGCGGCGTGTAGATATAGTGGCCCAGCGAGGTCAGCACGCGGGCGATGTTCGGTGGGCAGCAGGCGCAGCCGAACCAGCGCTGACGAATGGGCTTCACATGGTCATAAATATGGTTGAATTTTAATGACTTTGGATGCACTTCCAGCGGATTGACGTAGAAGAAATGCTTGCCGTCCAGCGCCATTCCGCCCAGCACGGTGTTATACAGTGCGCGCTCCATCACGTCGGCGTACTGACTATCGGCTTCCATTTCCAGCATTCGGCGGGCAAACATCATCAGGCCGATAGAGGCGCAGCTTTCGGCGTATACCGTGTCGTTTGGCAGGTCGTAGTCGCTGCTGAAGGCCTCCCCGCTGCTCTGCGAACCGATGCCGCCGGTAATATACAGCTGGCGCTGGGCCATATTGTTCCATAAACGCAGGCAGTCCTGGCGTTTGCCTTCGTCCTGGCTTAAGCGGGCGAGATGAGCGACGCCGGTCATCAGATAGACAAAGCGCACTGCGTGGCCGATGGCGACCGGCTGCTCGGAAATCGGCTGATGCGCCTGACTGTAGGGTTTATCTTTAACCATCCACGCCGGGCCGTAGGTGTTCCAGTAGGAGGTTTGGCCGCGTTTTTCATATTCGATATCGTAAAAATGCGGCTGGGTTCCGCGCTCCTCGACGAAGTAGTTCACCAGCGACATGTAGCGCGGCTCCTGCGTTACGTCGTACAGGCGCATTAACGCCAGCTCGATTTCCGGGTGGCCAGGGTAGCCGTGCAGCTGCTTCTCTCCGGGGCCAAATACGCTATCGATATGGTCAGCCAGGCGGCAGACCACCTCCAGCAGGCGGCGCTTGCCAGTGGCCTGGAAGAAGGCGACGCCCGCTTCAATCATATGCCCGGCGCAGTACAGTTCGTGGCATTCGGCGAGGTTGGTCCAACGTTCCTCTGGCGCTTTAACCGTGAAGTAGGTATTCAGATAGCCGTCTTCGCACTGGGCGGCGGCCACCAGTTCAATGACCTCATCTGCGGTCTTTTCCAGCTCGGCGTCCGGCTTCTGGCACAGCGACCAGGCTACGGCTTCCAGCCATTTTGCTACGTCACTGTCCTGAAAGACCATGCCGTAGAATTCTCCCTCCTGGAGTCCGGCGGCGATGCGGAAGTTCTCTATCGCATGGCTCGGATCCGCCTCGTCGATGCGGTCGTTAAGCGCATCCCACTGGTAGGGGATCACCACATCGCGCACCAGTTGCTGGTACTGGCCGAGGAACGGGTCGTTAATTTTCAGTTTGTGCAGATCGACTTCCATAACAGACATGACGGACTCCTTAAGACTGAACGTGACGCGTGCGCAGGTCAGTGGCAATGCGCGCCATCATCGGATTGTTGAGTTTGCAGGCGCGGATCGAGAAGGCCAGCAGCAGATGGAACAGGGCGGGCAGCAGGGTTTCCATGGAGGAGATCCCGGCCAGCGACAGAGCGGTCTGATTGCCAGCCCCCGGCTGATAGGCCACGTAGATAAAAATCAGGCTGATAATGCCGGCGCTAGAGGCCCACGCCAGCTTGATAAAGAACAGATTAAAAGCAAAGTTCATCCCGGAAGAGCGCACGCCGGTTTTCCATTCGCCGTAGTCGTCGGAAAATGCCATCAGCGAGAAGTGCAGCGGTAGGGTGAAGCCAAGAATAATGCCGTTGCCGAGGATCACCATCAGCCACAGGGTCTGATATGCCGGACCGGTCGGTAAAAACCACATCGCGACGGCCAGCGCGGCCAGCACCAGGTTGGTGTAGTAGTAGAGTTTGACGGTATCAAAGCGGCGCGACAGCAGGTTGATGATGACAGAGCCGCCAATTGATGCGAAGGTCACCATGGTGAAAAATAGTGAGGTGTAACCGGTGGACCCCTCAAGGACGTAGGTGATGAAGTACATGTAGCCGCCGCCGCGGATATTAAAGACGTTGATCAGCAGGAATGACATCACGAGCATCAGCAGCAACTGGTCGTTTTTACGCAGCCCGGCGATATGCTCGCGCAGGGTAAATTTACCCATCATGTCCAGCGAGACGCGTTCGCGAACCCAGAAGAAGCAGCACAGGAACATCACCACCGCAATAGCACACAGTACGCCGACGCCATACTGATAGCCTTGAGCAGTGTTGCCCTGACCGAGCGCGGTAACCAGCCACGGTAGCCCAACGGAGACCAAAAAACCCGCCACGCCGCACAGAACGAAGCGCCAGGCCTGGCACGAGATCACCTCGCTGTGGCGCGTGGTCATGGTGTTGATCAGCGCACAGTACGGTACGTTAATCGCGGTGTAGCTCACCGACAGCAGCAGATAGGTTCCGAACGCCCAGGCGATTTTTACTCCCATGCTGGCATCAGGGACGGTGAAGGTCAGGACGCCAATCACGCCGATAGGTACGGCGATCCACAGCTGCCAGGGGCGAAAGCGTCCCCAGCGGCTTTGGGTACGGTCTGCCAGCACTCCCATGATCGGGTCGGAAATGGCATCAAAAACGCGCAGGGCCAGGAACATGGTTCCGACCAGCGCGGGCGTCAGGCCGAAGACATCGGTATAGAAAAAAGTTAAAAAGTTCATGATCAGGCAGGTAATAACCGTCCCACCTGCATCGCCCAGTCCGTAACCTATTTTTTCACGGAGGGATAATTTGTCGTCCTGGGCACGCTGTGCCAAATCGCTTGTCGTAATCGGAGCCGAAGTCATAAATAACTCCCGGAGATGATGTTCGGAGAATATCCCGCCTGGTTGCGGGTTTTTATTGTGTAATTTGCAAAGTACGTTATTTATTCTGCACTAAATATTAGGAGCAACAAGGGAAGGGAAAAGTATAAAAAGGTGACGATTCCGACTTGATAGTAAAAGTGTGATTTTGATCCGGCATAACGCTATTTTATCGTGAATAATCAATAACAATGAGAGGTTGTTTATGATTCTAAAAGCGGAAAATTGAATATCTATGCTTGAATTATCCATGTCTCTTCCGATTAAGGTGCAGAACGGCGGGCTGTTTATTTCCCGCGGCATTGGTAGCCATCCGGCGCGCCAACTTCACTCCTGGGAAATAATATTTGTTGAAAAAGGGACATTAGCGATTCGCGAAGGGAGCGAAGTTTTTAGCGTCAATGCCGGGGAAAGTTTACTGCTCTGGCCGCAGCGTTTACATGTTGGCGTGGGGCAATTTCCGGCGGACCTAAAGTTTTATTGGCTGCATTTTGAAGTGACATCTGGTGAAAGCGACTCTCTACCTGAACCGTTGCTTTCTATCCCGCAGCACACACGAGTCAGCGAGCCGCAGTATATTATTTCGCTGTTCCGGCAATTCTTACGCGAACAGGAAAATATTCATCGCAGCGTGGCGCTGGAATTGATTCTGTTGTTGATTTTGCAGCAAATTTCGGCGGCGGCCAGCGAGCAGCCCGCCGATAGCCCCGGCAATGCGCTGGCGTGGAAAGCGCAGCAAATTATTCATACCCAATTTCATCTGCCCATTTCCGCCTCAACGCTGGCGCATGAACTGCACTGCAACGCCGATTATCTGGGGCGCGTTTATCGCCATGCTTTCCGACTGACGTTAACCGAAGCGTTGCATCGCCAGCGGGTAAGGGCAGCGGAAAAGCTGCTCATCAGCGATTCGCTATCGCTGACTGAAGTGGCGATGAAATGTGGATTTAACGACGTGGGCTACTTTCGCAAGATATTCCGCAAGCACACCAGCCTGACCCCGGCGGCGTGGAAGCGTCGTTACTGCAAAGAGCATATTAATTCGGCGTAGGGTTTAACTAGTGTGTGCCGGACCTGATGTATCGGCGTGGCTTCATCCCGGGGGCGGCGCTTGACGCGCCTTGCCCGGGCTACAGGTTCGTGAGTTCTGCGGGTTTGGTCGCCCGGGCTACAGGTTCGAGCGTTCTGCGGGTTTGGTAGCTCGGGATACAGGTTCGTGAGTTCTGCGGGTTTGGTCGCCCGGGCCACAGGTTCGAGTGTTCTGCGGGTTTGGTCGCCCGGGCTACAGGTTCGAGCGTTCTGCGGGTTTGGTCGCCCGGGCTACAGGTTCGAGCGTTCTGCGGGTTTGGTCGCCCGGGCTACAGGTTCGAGCGTTCTGCGGGTTTGGTCGCCCGGGCTACAGGTTCGAGCGTTCTGCGGGTTTGGTCGCCCGGGCTACAGGTTCGAGTGTTCTGCGGGTTTGGTAGCCCGGACAGATGCGCAGCATCGCCTCCGGGGAAAGCATCTGTACAAACAGACCCTCTTTAGCGCAGCGACCACCACTCCCGCAGGCAGGCCTTGCCTTCCGGGCAGCTTTTGCAGCTTCCGGAAAGACAGCCATCAGCATCTTCGGTCACTTTTACTGCTTTACCCATCGCCTCCAGGCGGCCCAGCATGGCGTCGATCATCGGCTGAGGCGTACGCAGGCGGGCGCTCAACTGCGCGGCCTCCATCCGTCCTTGCAGGGCCAGCATATCGCGAACCTCAATTAACGACGCCATCATCGCTCCTTAGTGGCAATCGCCAGCCGGACTCTGGCAACAGGACGACGGCGTTTTGCGCGTTGCCAGCAGCGAGACGTCCACCCGGCTACGCGCTCTGCGCAGCAGACCAAAGACCAGAATATTGAACAACACCACCGCCAGAATGCACACCAGGCTATAGCGCGGATGCTGGCTGAAGCTGACGGTCTGGTAATACAGCGTAGAGAGTGAATAGGCGATATTCAGGCCCCACAGGATAGAGAAGGACATCCAACCGCGGCTCGACTCGCGGGCAATCGCCCCCATCACCGAAATGCAGGGAATATAGAGCAGAACGAAAATCAGGTAGCTGTACGCCGCTGCGGCGCTGCCGAATTTGCTGCCCATTACGCCCATCGCGCCGGTTTCCATTTCGCCATCGCCTTTGCTGGCTTCAATGGGGTTCGCCAGTACGCTCAGGCTGAAGGTATCTTTCAGGCTTTGCCAGGTCTCATCCACCGCGGCCAGCAGTTCGTCGCCAAGGTGGAACTCCTGCGGATTAAACGCTTCATTCTGGATATCTTCAGCGGTGTAGAGCGTGTTCAACGTACCAACCACCACCTCTTTCGCCATCGCGCCGGTAAACAGGCCGACGGTCGCCTGCCAGTTATCCTCATGCACGCCAATCGGTTTAAACACCGGGGTAATCACGCGGCTGACTGATGCCAGCGCCGAATCGTTGATGTTATCGACGATCTTCCCGCTCAGCGAGAAGCTGTTCAGCGCGCTGAGGAAGATACTGACGATGACGATCACTTTACCGGCACGCAGCACGAAACCTTTCAGACGCTGCCAGGTCTGGATAATCAGACTCTTAATATGCGGGACGTGGTACACCGGCAGCTCCATCACGAACGGCGAAGCTTCGCCGCGCATAATTGTGTGCTTGAGCATCAGGCCGGTGAGGATCGCCATGACGATACCTAACAGGTATAGCGAGAAGACTGCCAGCGCGCCGTTCTGGCCGAAAAAGGCGGCGGCAAAAACAGCAAAGATTGCCAGCCGCGCACCGCAGGACATAAACGGCGCCATCATGATGGTCATCAGGCGCTCGCGCGGCGCATCAAGGGTACGTGCGCCCATCACCGACGGCACGTTACAGCCAAAACCAACAATCAACGGCACGAAGGATTTCCCCGGCAGCCCCAGCGCTTGCATCAGGCGGTCCATCACAAACGCCGCCCGCGCCATGTAGCCGGAGTCTTCAAGGAAGGAGAGGAACAGGTACATCATGCCGATTTGCGGCACCAGCGGCAGCACGGTATTAATACCGCCGCCGATCCCCTGGGCGAGGAAAATGGTTAGCCAGTCCGGGAAATGCAGGGTATAGCCGATCCACTGAATGCCGTGGATAAAGATAGCCACAGAACCGCCATCAAAGATTGGCTGCAGTGCACCGCCGATGTTGATCGCCAGTAAGAACATCAGGTACATGACGAATAGAAAGACCGGCAGCCCAAGGAAACGGTTGAGGATAATTTTATCCATCGCCGCAGTGAAACGACTTGGCTCGGAGGTCAACGTGTTGCTGACCGCATCACAAATGGCGGCAATGCTTTGGTAACGCGCATCGGCGATATGCAGCGCCGGGTCGTCCAGCTCTTCGCTCAGATGCGCCAGCGCACTGTCCAGCTTGTGGGCTGCGTCACCAGCATAGGCGCGGCTGTAAATATCGCCTTCCAGCATCTGCAAACCCAGCCAGCTACGCTGACGTGGCGGGATGTTCTGCGCCATCGCTTGCGCCAGCTTGTCCGCTTCGCGCAGCAGCGGCTGCGGATAGTGCACCAGCTCAATAGATTGGTTTTCCTGATGACGGTCGATAGCCATTTTTAAGGCTTCGATACCGCGTCCACGGGTGGAAACCAGCGGAATAACCGGGCAACCGAGGCGCGCTGCCAGCGCATCGACATCAATACGGATTTTTTGTTTTTCCGCGATATCAAGCATGTTCAACGCGACTACGCAGGGAATGCCTAGTTCCAGCAGTTGCAGGGTCAGGTAGAGGTTACGTTCCAGATTGGATGCATCAACCACGTTAATCAGCATGTCGGCATCACCGCTGAGGATGTAGTGGCAGGCAATTTGCTCATCCAGCGAGGTTTGCGAAGAGATAGTGGTCAGGGAATAGGTGCCAGGAAGGTCGACCAGCGTGACCTGATGATCGGTGGTGTTGAAACCACCCTCTTTACGCTCAACGGTGACTCCGGCCCAGTTGCCCACACGCTGACGCGCGCCGGTGAGCTGGTTGAATAGCGTCGTCTTACCGGAATTAGGATTACCAATTAAACCAATGGTTAATTTTTTCATATTCATGCTCTTAGTGCCGGTCAGGCGTTATTGTGCAACTGCTTCCAGCTCAATTAACGCTAAATCCTTTTTGCGTAATACCAGGCTCACACGTCGGGTTTCAATGTGAATAGGATCGCCAAGCGGCGCCACGCGAACCACATTAAAAGAAGAGCCGGGCAGCATCCCGAGGGACAGAAGTTTCTGCCGATAAGCCGGGCTAATATCGCGGGAGAAACCAGTGATTTTCCACGCACTATCAGGTGTGAATTGCATAGGACCTACTTGTATATCGCTAACTGAAAGAGAGTTTTCCGTATGCGCCGGAGGTGCAGCGCCTGGGACCGTAGCCAACGAAGAATAATAAATACTCACTGAGAATAATGATAATGAGAATAGTTTTTATCATCAATACATATAATGCGATAGATTCTATGTTTAGCCGGAAAATTGAGCTTTTGTTGATATTGAGCAAAGTCGATTTTGTTATCGCCACTGAGATAATAATTATTCTTATTTCTTAATGTTTAATTAAGGTTTCGTTAGTTAACAAAATGAAAATATTAATCTCAGAAATTCAATTCACGCTTATTAAGAAGTTATAAGAAAATACTGATGCTTGTTTGCGCAATATGGCGAATGGCCGAGGAGAAGCGGCCCCTCAGCAAGAGGGGCCGAAAAGGGGGGTTAGCGTTTTTTACCCATTGCTGCGGCCAGCGCGTCCATCATCGCGCTGTTGCCCGCAGGCTGTGCGTCACGACCGCGTGGTGGCTTAGCCGCTTTTGCCGCCGGGCGATTGCCCTGAGGGCGATCGTTATTCCCGCCGCCGCGACGGGCATTGGTTTCGCCAGGCTGTTCGTCCAGGCGCATCGTCAGGGCGATACGCTTACGCTGCAGGTCAACTTCCATCACTTTGACCTTCACGATATCGCCCGCTTTGACCACGGTGTGCGGGTCTTCAACGAACTTATTCGACAGCGAAGAGATGTGCACCAGACCGTCCTGATGCACGCCGATATCAACAAACGCGCCGAAGTTGGTGACGTTGGTGACCGCGCCTTCGAGGATCATCCCCGGCAGCAGGTCGTTCATCGTTTCGACGCCATCGGCGAACTGGGCGGTTTTAAACTCAGGACGCGGGTCGCGACCCGGTTTTTCCAGCTCTTTGATGATGTCGGAAACCGTCGGCACACCGAATTTGTCATCGGTGAAATCAACGGCTCGTAGGTTGCGTAATTCGCTGCTGTTACCCATCAGATCTTGCAGCGCCTGCTGCGTCGCCGCCAGAATTCGCTCAACCACCGGATACGCTTCCGGGTGCACGGTTGAGGCGTCCAGCGGGTTGTCGCCGTGGTTGATACGCAGGAAGCCCGCGCACTGTTCAAACGCTTTTGGCCCCAGACGGCTGACTTTAAGCAGTTGCTGGCGGTTCTGGAACTGACCGTTTTCATCACGCCAGGCGACAACATTTTGCGCCATCATGCGGGTCAGACCGGCAACGCGGGTGAGCAGTGGTACCGATGCCGTGTTGAGGTCCACGCCAACGGCGTTCACGCAGTCTTCAACCACCGCATCCAGCTTACGCGCCAGCTGCGACTGACTGACATCATGCTGATACTGGCCAACCCCGATGGATTTCGGGTCGATTTTCACCAGTTCGGCCAGCGGATCCTGAAGACGGCGGGCGATAGAAACCGCGCCGCGCAGGGAAACGTCGAGGTCCGGGAACTCCAGCGCCGCCAGTTCTGAGGCGGAATAGACGGAAGCGCCCGCTTCGCTGACGATCACCTTCTGCGCGGTCACTTTCGGGAACTGTTGCTGCACGTCGAGGAAGAAGCGTTCGGTTTCACGCGAGGCGGTACCGTTGCCGATTGCCACCAGTTCAACATTGTGTTTTTCACACAACGCAGCTACCGCCACCGCCGCTTTGGCGGCCTGCCCGGTATGCGGGTAAATGGTATCGGTGGCGACCAGTTTGCCGGTGCCGTCGACAACCGCCACCTTCACGCCGGTACGCAGGCCGGGATCGAGACCCATAGTAGCGCGTAGCCCGGCCGGGGCCGCCATCAGCAGGTCATGCAGGTTGCGGGCGAAAACGTTGATCGCTTCGTCTTCCGCACGTTCGCGCACGGTGCCCATCAGCTCGGTTTCGAGGTGCATCAGCACCTTGATACGCCACGTCCAGCTCACTACGCCTTTACGCCAGCTATCCGCAGGAGCGTTATTCAAGCGCAGGCCGAGATGGTTGATAATAATTTGCTCGCCATGGCTCTCTTTCGGTGGCTCGTCAAACTGCGGATCGGCATTCAGAGAGAGTTGCAGCACGCCTTCGTTGCGGCCGCGGAACATGGCCAGAGCACGATGTGACGGCACGGTAGAAATTGGTTCGTGATGATCGAAGTAGTCGCGGAATTTCGCCCCTTCCTCTTCTTTCCCACTCACCACGGTCGCGACCAGGTGGGCGTTCTTCCACAGATAATCACGCACTTTAGCCAGCAGCCCGGCATCTTCAGCGAAACGCTCCATCAGGATATAGCGCGCACCATCGAGAGCGGCTTTGCTATCCGCGACGCCTTTATCGGCGTCGATATATTTGACGGCTTCGGTTTCTGGATCGTGGGACGGTTCGTTCCACAGCAGTTCAGCCAGCGGCTCCAGTCCGGCTTCAATGGCGATTTGCCCACGCGTGCGGCGTTTTTGTTTGTACGGCAGATAGAGGTCTTCAAGCTCGGTTTTACTCAACGTACCGTTGATGGCTTTTTCCAGCGCCTCGGTCAGTTTGCCTTGTTCGCCGATGGACTTGAGGATCGTCTGGCGGCGGTCTTCGAGTTCACGCAGATAACCCAGGCGGGTTTCCAGATTACGCAGCTGCGTGTCATCCAGACCGCCGGTGACTTCTTTACGATAGCGTGCGATAAACGGCACGGTGTTCCCTTCATCAAGCAGGCGAACGGCAGCTTCTACCTGTTCAGCCCTGGCCTGAAGTTCACCCGCAATAATGCGGCAGAGCGAATCATTCATCATGGGTTTAATTCATCTTTAGGATCAAAAATCAGGGGGATAGTTATACGGACTGACACAGCAAAATGCCAGCCACGACCAAAGCCTCTCGGAATGTTCCAGGGCTTAGAGCCTATCTCAGTAGGCGTAATTGGCGAAGACAGTTTGAACACGGACAGCGCGGAAGAACCGGAGCGTACACGTAGTACGTGAGGATTCTGAGCACTGCCCAGGTTCAAAATGGCAAGCAAAATAGCCTTAATGGGATAGGCTCTTATTTGACGTATTCAATCTCATTCACATACCAGGCGGCTTCCCCCGCAGGTGTGTTAACGATAGCCAGGTCGCCGACCTCT
Source organism: Klebsiella huaxiensis (assembly GCF_003261575.2). Taxonomy (GTDB): domain Bacteria; phylum Pseudomonadota; class Gammaproteobacteria; order Enterobacterales; family Enterobacteriaceae; genus Klebsiella; species Klebsiella huaxiensis. The sequence goes on from NZ_CP036175.1 coordinate 215,259, forward strand.
TTTTTCAGCAGCGCGCGCGCCATTGGCGAATCAATTGAGATGTAGTCGTTGCGCCCGAAGATTTCATCATAGCCGACGATGCGAAAGCGCTTGGTATCGCCATCATCGTTTTCAATCTCCACCCACGCGCCGAAGAACACCTTGCCTTCCTGCTGCGGGGAGTAATCAACGATTTTCAGATGCTCAAGGCATTTGGTCAGGTAGCGCACCCGGCGGTCGATTTCGCGCAGGCGTTTTTTGTTGTACTGGTAGTCGGCGTTCTCGCTGCGGTCGCCGAGGCTCGCCGCCCAGGTCACTTTTTTTGTGACTTCCGGGCGCTCTTCGCGCCACAGATAATCCATCTCTTTTTTAAGTTTTTCATACCCTTCACGGGTGATCAGCGGCGTTTTCATCGGGAGTCCTGGTTCCTGTTACACATCTTTGTGCGATGGTGCGCACAATTCGTCGCACGTAATAATACCGACAGGATAAATAATGTGTCTTATGCTTAAATGTATACTTAAGCTGCTGTTAAATATGCTTTGTAACAATTTAGCCTGGAATATATACCAGATTTCGCTGGTGAGCGACCCGGGCTTTTTTGAGAATACGCACTGACAAATGCAGTGAACCTTTGGGAGTATAAACAATGCAAGAGAATTATAAGATTCTGGTTGTCGATGACGACATGCGCCTGCGTGCGCTACTCGAACGTTATCTGACCGAGCAGGGCTTCCAGGTTCGTAGCGTGGCGAACGCTGAACAGATGGATCGCCTGCTGACCCGAGAGTCCTTCCACCTGATGGTGTTGGATCTCATGCTACCTGGCGAAGATGGCCTGTCCATTTGCCGTCGCCTGCGTAGCCAAAGCAACCCGATGCCGATCATTATGGTGACGGCAAAAGGGGAAGAAGTTGATCGTATCGTTGGCCTGGAAATTGGCGCTGACGACTACATTCCAAAACCGTTTAACCCACGTGAACTGCTGGCCCGCATCCGCGCCGTGCTGCGCCGCCAGGCCAACGAATTGCCGGGTGCGCCGTCACAAGAAGAAGCGGTTATCGCCTTCGGTAAGTTCAAACTGAACCTCGGCACTCGCGAGATGTTCCGTGAAGATGAGCCAATGCCGCTGACCAGCGGTGAATTCGCGGTGCTGAAAGCGCTGGTTAGCCACCCGCGTGAGCCGCTGTCCCGCGATAAGCTGATGAACCTCGCCCGTGGCCGTGAGTACTCGGCAATGGAGCGTTCCATCGACGTACAAATCTCCCGCCTGCGCCGCATGGTGGAAGAAGATCCAGCACATCCACGCTATATCCAGACCGTTTGGGGCCTGGGCTACGTCTTCGTACCGGACGGCGCTAAGGCATGAAACGCGTGCGCTTTTCGCCGCGAAGCTCATTTGCCCGCACCCTGCTACTGATTGTCACCTTGCTGTTCGTCAGTCTGGTGACGACCTATTTAGTGGTGCTGAATTTCGCGATCCTGCCGAGTCTTCAGCAGTTTAATAAGGTTCTGGCCTACGAAGTCCGTATGCTGATGACCGATAAGCTGCAACTGGAAGATGGCACCCAACTGGTGGTGCCGCCGGCGTTTCGGCGCGAGATTTACCGCGAGCTGGGCATTTCGCTTTATTCCAATGAAGCGGCGGAAGACGCAGGCCTGCGCTGGGCGCAGCATTACGAATTCTTAAGTCAGCAGATGGCGCATCAGCTGGGCGGGCCGACCGAGGTGCGGGTTGAGGTGAACAAAAGCTCCCCCGTGGTCTGGCTGAAAACCTGGCTCTCGCCCAATATCTGGGTGCGCGTCCCGCTGACCGAAATCCATCAGGGCGACTTCTCGCCGCTGTTCCGCTATACCCTGGCGATTATGCTGTTGGCGATTGGCGGCGCCTGGCTCTTTATTCGAATTCAGAACCGACCTCTTGTCGACCTGGAGCACGCAGCGCTTCAGGTCGGGCGAGGCATTATTCCTCCACCGTTGCGCGAATACGGCGCATCGGAAGTTCGTTCGGTAACCCGAGCCTTTAACCATATGGCGTCGGGCGTCAAACAGCTAGCGGATGACCGTACGCTGCTGATGGCCGGGGTGAGTCACGATCTGCGTACGCCGCTGACGCGCATCCGTCTGGCGACGGAGATGATGAGCGAAGAGGACGGTTACCTTGCCGAGTCGATTAATAAAGATATTGAAGAGTGCAACGCCATCATCGAGCAGTTTATCGACTACCTGCGCACTGGCCAGGAGATGCCGATGGAGCTGGCTGACCTTAACTCGGTGTTGGGTGAAGTGATTGCGGCCGAAAGCGGCTACGAGCGTGAAATCGCCACCGACCTGCAGGCTGGTGAAATTCCGCTGCGGATACATCCGCTGTCTATCAAGCGCGCGTTGGCCAATATGGTCGTGAACGCCGCCCGCTATGGTAACGGCTGGATTAAAGTCAGCAGCGGGAGCGAAGGTGGTCGGGCATGGTTCCAGGTTGAGGATGACGGTCCGGGCATTAAACCAGAGCAACGCGAGCATCTGTTCCAGCCGTTCGTTCGTGGTGACAGCGCCCGCACCATCAGCGGAACGGGCCTGGGGTTAGCTATCGTTCAGCGTATTGTCGATAACCATAATGGCAAGCTGGAGCTGGGCTCCAGCGAGCGCGGTGGGTTATTGATTCGTGCCTGGTTTCCGGTTCCGGTGAATCGCGCCCTGCCGCCAATAAAACCGACCAAAGAGAGTTAAGTCTGCAACAACCCGGCGCGCCCGGTTTTGTCGCCCGGGCAAGGCGCGTTAAGCAGCGCCCCCGGGAAAGTCCGCGCGATATTTCAGTCAGAGACATCCCCGGGTTGCGGCTGGCGCCCTATCCGGTCTACCTGAGTGCGGAGGTTCGTGGCTTCCCGGGGGCGGTGCTGCGCACCTGCCCGGGCTACAAAACCCCATGAACCCGTAGCCCGGGCAAGGCGCGTTAAGCGCCGCCCCCGGGAAAGCGCGCACGAAATTTCAGTCAGAGACATCCCCGGATTGCCGGGCGTTAGTTTTGCCCGTAATAGGCATTCGCGCCGTGTTTACGCAGATAGTGTTTATCGAGCAGTTCAGACTGCATATCCGGCAACTGCGGGGCCAACTGGCGTGAGAACAGCCCCATATAGGCACACTCCTCAAGGACCACGGCGTTGTGCACGGCGTCAGCGGCATTTTTACCCCAGGCAAACGGGCCGTGTGAATGAACTAATACCGCCGGGATTTGCGCCGGATCCAGACCGCGCTGTTCAAAGGTTTTAATAATCACCTCGCCGGTCTGATACTCGTATTCGCCGTTAATTTCCTCAACGGTCATCAGTCGGGTACAGGGGATCGCGCCATAGAAATAGTCGGCGTGGGTGGTGCCCCAGGCGGGCAGGTCGAGCCCGGCCTGCGACCAGATCGTCGCATGGCGGGAATGGGTATGCACGATCCCACCGATCTGTGGATAGCGGCGATAGAGCGCCAGATGGGTCGCGGTATCGGACGACGGTTTTTTGTTGCCTTCAACGACCTTACCGCTGGCGATCTCTACTACCACCATATCGTCGGCGGTCATCACCTCATATTCAACGCCGGAAGGCTTGATGATCATCAGTTTGCGCGTCTCATCGACCGCGCTGACGTTGCCCCAGGTAAAGGTGACCAGCCCGTGCGCCGGAAGCGCCAGGTTTGCCGTCAGCACCTCGGCTTTCAGTTGCTCTAACATGTGAAACCTCCTTCCTGCATCCGTGATTCAATCCAGCGGCGGGCCTGGATAATTTCCAGCACCGGCTCGCTGGCTTTCTCTGTCCACATCTCAATCAGAAATGAACCGCGATAATTCAGCTCATGTAGCGTTTTGAAGATGCCAACAAAATCAACGCATCCTTCGCCAAACGGCACGTCGCGGAACTGGCCGGGGCTGTCACCGGTCACCGGCAACGTGTCTTTCAGGTGGATAGCTGCGATACGGTCGATACCCAGCTTCAGTTCGGCGGTCACGTCGTTCCCCCAGGCGCTGAGGTTGCCGACGTCTGGATAAACGGTGAACCACGGTGACGAAAGCATCTCGTCCCACTTTTTCCACTTACTGATGGAGTTCATAAACGCGGTATCCATGATCTCCACCGCCAGCATCACTTGAGCCGCTGCGGCTTGTTCCACCGCCCAGGCCAGCCCTTCGGCGAAACGTTGCTGGGTGCCTTCGTCGTGCTCTTCGTAATAGACGTCGTAACCTGCCAGCTGGATGGTGCGGATACCGAGATCGCGCGCCAGGCGAATGGCTTTAGTCATGATCTCCCTCGCCCGTTTGCGAACCGCTTCATCGCGGCTGCCGAAAGGGAAGCGACGATGGGCGGACAAGCACATGGATGGGATGGCGACGCCGCTTTCCAGCATCGCGCTCACCAGCGATGCGCGCTGAGCCGAAGTCCATTCGAGGCGCGAAAGGCGTTCATCCGTTTCATCCACCGACATCTCAACAAAATCAAAACCGCAGCTTTTTGCCAGCACCAGCCGCTCCGGCCAACTGAGATCTTTCGCCAGTGCTTTCTCGTAAATACCTAATGGATGATTACGCATGCTTTTTTCCCCAGATGGCGTCAATTTGGGCGTGGAATTCGGCGGCGACCTGTGCCGGATGGGCAGCTCCTGCCAGCGCCCGTCCGGCGATAAACGCCTTGACGTTAATGTCGCGGAACAGCGGCAGATCCGCTGGGGTAATACCGCCGGTAATCGATAGTTCAAGGCCGATGTCGGACAACGCTTTCATACGCGTCAGATCCGCTTCGCCCCACAGCTGCCCGCTGGCCTGCGCATCGCGTCCGCGGTGATAAATCGCCTGGCGAACCCCGACGCGATACCAGTCTCGGGCGTCGTCCAGCGTCCAGTTACCGAACAGTTCCATTTGAATTTCACCGCCGCAGGACTTGGCAACGGCGTGGCCTTTCTCGACCGTGGCGAGCGGCGCGGCGCAGATGATAGTCATCCAGTTAGCTCCGGCGGTAAACGCCTGCTGCGCCAGGGTTTCGCCAGCATCGGCCACCTTCCAGTCGGCGACGATGATTTTTTCTGGGCACTGTGCTCGCAGGGCTTTCACCGCGCTAAGGCCTTCGGTTAAACAAAGGATGGTGCCCGCTTCAACGATATCGACATGGTCCTGTAGCAGGGCAACATCGCGGCTTGCGGCCTCCAGATTGGTGTGGTCGAGCGCCAGTTGCAGTAGGGGTCGGCTCATAATGTGTGCTCCTTAATACGGGCGTGATAGCCCTGTAGTGCTTCAATCAAATCTTGGTATTGGCGGTATTTGCGCTGATAGAGGGTGTGTGCGGTCATGTCAGGTAGCAGCGTGCGCACCGGGTGCTGGAGAGCGCGTTGGGCATCGCTAAAATTGCGATATACGCCGGTGCCGACGCGAGACGCGAGGGCCGCGCCAAAGCAGCCGGTCTCCTCCACCTGCGGCAGCTCAATGCGTAAACCGCTGACGTCCGCCAGCATCTGCATCCAGACGTCGGAGTGCGCCGGGCCGCCGGTGACGCGCAGGGTGTGAACCTCGGTAAAGCGCTCACGCATGCGGTTGAGGTGGGTCATATGGCTGAACACCACGCCTTCATAGAGCGCCTGTAGCAGGTGCGCGCGGGTGTGCAGTGCCTGCATGCCGTAAAAACCGCAGGTCATCTCCAGCCCGGCGTTGCTGCCGTAGAGAAACGGGAGAAAAAAGAGGTCGCTACCGGCTTTCGGCAGGCTGGCAACGGCCTGATTAATTTCATCGAAAGAGATCTCCCCCCACTGGGCGGTGAACCACTCCAGATTGCCGGAGGAGGTCGGGCTGGCTTCGTGAACGATGTACTGCCCGTCATTGACGTAGCGGCCATAGACGTAAGGATGCGCCTCATGGTCGCGCAGACCGTGAGCGATACCGCTGGTGACGGCCCAGGTACCCATTACTGCATTGAGGGTGTATTCATCTTCAATACCGGCGCAGAGTGCGGTGGAAACCACGTCAAACAGGCCGCCGACGACGGGGGTGCCCGCCGCCAGACCAGTGATGGCGGCTGCCTGAGCGGTGATTTCCCCGCATATTTCTGCTGAGCCGACGATGGGGGGCAGTGCGCCGTTGATTTCGCTGATGCCCAGCCATTCGGTCAGGCGAGGGTCGTACTGACCCGTCGCCATGTTGTAGAGATTGGACTCGGAGATATTGCTCTCTTCGCAGCCTTTCACGCCGGTTAAGCACCAGCGCAGATAGTCATGCGTCATCATCACGCAGCCTATCTGCGCATAGCGCTGCGGCTCATTCTCTTTTACCCAGCGTAAAAGGGAGACAGGATGCCCGGTCCAGAGGGTTTGCCGAGTCAGCGGGTAGAGTTTTTGGGGAATCGCCTCTTTTTGCCAGCGCTGGACGATTTCCATGGCGCGACGATCGGAAGAGAGCATCGCTTTACCTAATGGCCGATCGCTTTTATCTAACAGAAACAGGCCCTTCCCCTGAGCTGAAATACCCAGACCACGGATTTGTGAACCATTCACCCCCGTGTGCGCCAGCAGTTTGCTGATGACCGAAGCGCACTGCTGCCACAACTCGGTCATATCGCGTTCAACCCAGCCTGGCTGCGGGCTTAAAGCGTGCAGCGGCAGGCGTTGCACAGCTACTTCCCGGCCTGCGCCATCGTACAATCCGGCTTTTAGCCAACTCCCACCACAATCTAACCCCAGCCAGTAATTGCTCATGACTTATTGCACCTCATCCACGGCTTTCAGAAGGTCGGCGCCCTGCGGGTTGTCTTTCAGGAACATATCGCGTACCTGCGTACCGAGTGCGTCACTAAAGGCTTTACGGTCGATGTCGGTCAGGACTTCAACGCCAGCTTCTTTCATGCCATCGATAATTTTTTGCTGATCTTCGGCGACCAGTTTTCGCTGGTAGTCACCCGCTTCTTTGGCAGAACTCAGCAGCGCTTGCTGGATATTCGGGCTCAGGGAGTCGAATTTAGATTTATTGATCACGACCAGCAGAGGTGAATATGCGTGATGGGTGAGGGAGAGGTATTTCTGTACCTCATAGAATTTTGCTGACCACACGACGTTGATAGGGTGTTCCTGGGCATCAATCGTACGGGTTTCGAGGCCGGTATAGACTTCGGCAAATGGCATAGGAATGGGATTAGCGCCGAAGATTCTAAATGCGGCAATATTCATTGGGCTGTTGTTGGTCCGGATTTTTAAGCCTTTCAAATCATCTGGTGTTTTCACCGGCGCACGAGAGTTGGTGACATCGCGCCAACCGTTTTCCCAGTAGGCCAGCACTTTTAATCCCTTGGGTTCGAGATCTTTTTTCAGCTCATCACCGACTTTTCCATCAAGCGTTTTGTGCGCGTGCGCGGTATCGCGGAACAGGAAAGGGACGTCCAGCAGATTCATCACCGGAGCCAGACCGGCAAAGTTATTTGAGCCGGACATTTCCATGTCGATCATGCCGCCACGCACGCCGCTGATCATCGCCTGCGCATTACCCAGCGTACTGTCAGGAAAGAGTTTTAAAACCAACTCGCCATTGGTTTTTTCTTTTAAGAGCTCATTGAATTTTTTCGCCGCAATATGCTGCGAGTCTGTTTGTGAGGTTTCATAACCAAAACGTAAGGATTGTGCTGCCTGAGATGACATAGTAAATGTAACCAGACCAGCCATTAATAATGTGTAGGTAACAGAACGTAGTTTCATTATATTTTCCTTTTTAGCTCATCCATTTGAGAGGGGTGGTAATCAACTCTGGAATAAAAATAAATAGGCCCAGAAGCATGAACAAAACCATGACGTAAGGCGCAACGCCTTTTACAGCATCATCAAATTTGAGTTTTGCAACGCCGCAGATAACGTTGAGGACGTTACCGACGGGAGGAGTAATAAGAGAAATAGAACAGTTGATAATAAACATGATACCAAAATAGATAGGGTCTATTCCGGCTTCTCTGACTAGCGGCATTAATACCGGCGTAAGAATTAAAACGGTTGGGGTCAGGTCCATTACGGTACTTATCATCATAATAGCCAGCATAATGACGATAAATAACAGTCGCGGAGAATCCACTAACGGCTGTAGCAAATCAGAGACCATCATTGGAAGTTCTGCGATGGTAATAAGCCATGCGGAAACGGCGGCGGCGGCAACTAAAAACATAACAACAGAAGTGGTTTTAGCGGCACCAACCAGAACACGATAAAGTGTAGCGAAGGTCATTTCGCGGTAGATAACGACGGCAACAAATAGGGCGTAGAAGGCTGCGACGGCACCGGCTTCTGTTGGGGTGAATAAACCTGAACGGAAACCGCCAATAATAATCACGGGTAAGAACAGCGCCCAAATCCCCGATTTTAATGACTGCCAAACTTCCCGCATGGAGGCTTTTGGCTGACGGGGAAGGTTTAGCCGACTGGCCTGCCACCACCAGGTAAGCATTAGCGCCGCGCCCATCATGATGCCCGGCGCTATTCCGGCCATAAACAGCTTACTGATAGACAGGCCGCTGGAAACGCCGAAGATAATTAACGGGATGGATGGCGGGATAATCGCGGCGATAATCCCGCCAGAACCGATAAGCCCCGCGGCGCGGTTTACCGGATAGTTGGCCTGGCGCATCATGGGAATCAGTAGCGCAGCGACGGCGGCGGTATCCGCTACCGCAGAGCCGGAAAGGCTCGCCATGATCATCGCGGCTAATACGCCGACATAGCCCAGACCACCGGCTTTATGTCCAACCAGCTTCATCGGGAGATCGACAATGCGCTGCGACAGGCCGCCTGCATTCATTATCTCGCCGGCCAGTATAAAAAAGGGAATCGCCAGCAGAGAGAAGCTGTCAGCACCGTTGACCAACGTCTGGGCGAGGATTTGTACGTCAAAAATATCCATCCAGAGCATCAGCGCCACGCCGCACAGCAGCAGGGACCACGCAATCGGCACACCAATCGCAATTGAGCCTAACAAGCTGACAAGAAATATCACTACGGTCATTATCAGACTCCTTGCGGCGGCTGCTGGGTTGGGGAGGCGCGCGTTATCAGGCGATATAAATGCCGAATTTCAAGCAGCGCGATAACCAGGCTGGTGGGAAGGGTTGCGGCATACATCAAACCAACCGGTAAACTCAGAATTGGGGAGAGGTCGCTCCAGTCCTGAAGCGTTTTTTTCGTGGTCCCCACAGCAAGCGCAAGGCAGAGGAGTAAGACGAGCGAGTGGGTTAATATCGCCATGCGCCGCTGATTATTCGGCGAGAGCTTTTCGACCAGAAAGGAAACCTGCACATGGCTGCCATCCATAAAGGCCACTATCGCACCAATAAAGGTCAGCCAGACGAACAGAAAACGAGATAATTCATCTACTGATAATATGCTGGTGTGAAAGCCATAGCGTAAAATTATATTAATAAAAACAATGCATGATAGCACTGCAATTATGAGTGCGAGAATGGCTTCGAGTATTCTCTTCATTAGCGTTCCTTCAGACTATATTTCTGTTAATGAAAATGTGCATTAAAGTTTTTAGATGGCAAAGTTAAGAGCTCTCTTGATATGCTTTTTCCATTAAAGAAATACCATCGCGTAATATCTCTATACGATGCTGGATATCAGCATTAGCATCTATTTCCAACAGCTTAATACCGGAAAAATGTAATGCGGATGGCGGCGCTATATTCAATAATTCTTTAACATGGTCGAGCGTCATGATGCTTTCCGGGCAGAAAGGGGCAAAGGGAGCATGAAGATCTTGCCATTCACCGTAATCCCCCGTTTGCGTGGTACCGGAGAACATCAGGCCACGCAATTTACCTGCGCGTTGGGCGCTTAATGCATGCTGTCGCGGCAGCGATGTATTCCGGCCCTCAATCGCTGAACGCGCCCAGTTAATACAGACGCCGATGTCATAGTCAGCGATGACTTCCAGCACGTTTTCTAATGGCAGGAATCCCTTACGGGGAGTGGTGCCGGTCATGGCATCGCAATGTTCCAGCACCAGATCGCAGGACCAGTCCCAACCGGCAATCTCTTTCAGTGAACGGGCAAAGGCATCGGTGGCTTGAGCCACGTTCGGATTACCTGCCAGCGGTGCGGCATGCAGTTCAAGGGCGATGACCTTCCCGGCGCTGTTGGCATTGAGCTTATTAATCTTCTGATACAGGTGGCGATAGTAATCGACACAGGTTTTACGCTGGGTTTCATCGCTGGAGGCAAGGCCAAAACTGCCGTTTTCGCCGCGACGGCGCATGGTTTCCATAATCGCAGTCACCACAATTTGCCATTCAGCCGGGGTGTGGCGTAATAACCACTCATCACCGTAGGGGTGAAGATTTTCCAGGCACGGCTGTTCCAGACCGCGGATATGCGGCGTGTCAGCAAGCTGTCGCCAGAATTCCATCTCCAGCTTTTCATTTTGTTGGTGAAATGAGGGCGCACAGGGGTACGCACCGATTATAAAACCGGTATGATTCATTTTCATTTACCGCTCCTGAATAGAAGTTGTATTAACTCAGCGCAGTTAGCGCTATTTTGACCACAACTTTCCTTATTGCCGTTGCTTCTTTTTTATTACACCCTGGGCGATGCACATCTTGTGGAAAAAAGATGGCATAGCTGCCCGGTATCATTTCAAAAAATGATTCATGTTCACTGTCGTGGTAGTAAATAATGTCGCGTTGTTCCAGCAGCGACTCGCTAATTTCGTTATTCCCGGTATCGATAGCCAGCCCGATCTTTTCCTCACCCCACGCCATAAATTGAACATCCAGATATCGGCGATGTACTTCAGGCAATATTTCCGTATAGGGCCGGGTGGTGAGATCGAGTATTTGCGCGTAAATAGTCCTTCCTTCAATTTCAACCACTCCAGGTTCCAGCGTTTGAAAGTCGGTGGTACGCAGGAAGTCGAGTGCTTTTTCAATCGCTGCCGGAAGTCGGTAGGGATTCGGTTGTGAAATATGACCAAAAATCATAATGTTTCCCTCTACAATGATTTGATCTTCGCCCATACGCTGTCATCAACGGTGATACCGTTGCGGCGATTCTCCTCTAACAAGCGAGTGAACTCATGGCCTGGGAGGCGGACTGCGACGTTTTCATCTGCGCGTTCGGCAGTGGTGATAAAGTCCATGATGCGTTGTAGCTTGGCGTCGCGGGTCGCGCCGTCAATTAACTTATCAACTTCGATAGCGATGAAAATCTGCGAGATGCCGTATTCATCGCTGTTATCTTCGGTAACCTCAGCAACCGATGCGCCATCGGAGAGCAGCGTCGCTATCATGTCCAGCACGATGGACATACCGGAGCCTTTCCAGTATCCCATTGGCAGAATGCGCCTGTTTTTTTCAATTACGCCAGGTTCTTTGGTTAAGTTGCCATCGTCATCAAAGCCCCCGTCAACCGGAAGTTTACGACCAGCGAGACGGTTAACTTCCAGCATGCCGTAGGAGAACATCGACATCGACATATCAACCATGGTGATTGGCGTTGACGGGATGGCAACGATCAGCGGGTTGGTACCGATGCGACACTCTTTCGCTCCCCACGGTGGCATCACTGCAATGGAGTTGGTCCAGCAAATGCCAATGTAGCCTTTTTCTGCCGCCTGCCAGCCATAGCTGCCGCCGCGCATCCAGTGGTTGGCATTGCGTACCGCGACCAGCCCAATACCGTGGCTGGAGGCCAGTTCTATGGCTCTGTCCATCATCTTTTGGGCGGTGAGGTTACCGATCGAACGCTGGGCATCCCACTGTTCTATCGCGCCCAGCGTGGTGATGCGTTCTGGCTGTGCGTCAGGAATAATATCGCCGTTTTCCAGTTGCTGAATAAAGCGCGGGAAGCGGTTTACGCCATGGGAATAGACGCCTGACTCGGTGGTGCGTGCGAACATCTCCGCGCAGGCGTCAGCGGTTTCGGCTGCTACGCCCCGGGCCGTCAGGACGCGGGCAAACTCATTCTTCAGGTCTGCAAAGCTAAGTAACATACGTCGTCTCCGTTGGGTTTTGTTTGTTTCACATAGTGAAATCTGGTTCCAAAAATATTATTCAGGGGCAAAAAAAAGCTGACAGAAGCGCTGTCGGCATGCATTTTGCTGATTTATTACCGTGCTTTAGCTGCGTTGATCGCTACGCGATAGAGCGATGTGGTCGCCGTAATGTACAGCTCACTATTGTCCTTTCCACCAAAAGTGCAGTTTGATACGCGCTCTGGAATGGCGATTTTTTCCAGCAGAGATCCTTGTGCTGAAAGGATAAGAACGCCATTTTCACAACTGCAGTAGATATTGCCCGCCCGGTCGACACAAAAACCGTCCGGAATACCGGGGGCAATCTGGGCGACAACGTGTGAAAACAGGGCGTTATCACCCGTCAGCCTATAAGCTCGTATCTCGCGGCGACCCTGCTGCGGGAAATCAATCACCGACATATCAGCGATATAAAGCCAGCGGTCATCAGGCGAAAAGGCTATCCCGTTTGGTCGCTGTGTGTCGCAAATGGCGATGGCAACCTGCCCGCAGTCCGGATCAAATCGGTACACATAACAGCCAATGACCTGACTCTCAGCGCGATACCCCTCTTCGTTGCTGGTAATGCCGTAGGGGGGATCGGTGAACCAAATCGAGCCATCCTGACGGATAGCGACATCGTTGGGGGAATTAAACCGACGCCCTTCGATTTTATCGACCAGCATCGAGCAGGTGCCGTCGGCGTCAGTACGGCTGATACCGCGGCGACCATGCTCACAGGTAATGATTCTTCCTTGCCCATCAAGCGCGTTCCCATTGGCAAAATGGGACTCGGCGCGAAACAGACTGACGCCATGTCGGTCATCCCAGCTGAACATCCTGTTGCCTTTAACATCGCTGAAAATCAGACGCTGCTGCGTTGGAAGCCAGACCGGTCCTTCAGCCCAGATGGCGGGAGAGCAGAGGCGCTCCACGCTATCTGGGGTGTGGAAGGTATACGCCGTCATTTATTTCACGCCCCATATTGCTTTGTAATGCGTGCGGTAATCATTGCCCGGGTCAAATTCGTTTTTCTGGCCACCGTCGGCATTTATATTCTCTTTGGTGACCAGATGCGCTGGGGTGATATAGCCTGAGGGCTTTTCCCCGGCAAATGCACGGTTGAACTCATCCAGTAATTGCCAACCATGCAGTTTTAATGGCTCGGGTACGGTAGCAATCTGGCTTCTGTCATCCCGCACGCGCTGGTAAGCGGTAACTGAGCCATCCCCGGCAGAGATGTTGAACGGTGGCGTGCCCTTGCTGCCTTTGTTGGTGCTTTGCAGTGCCGGGGCCATAAAGTCAAAATAGAGGTCGTTTATTGCCAGTGAATACTGAAAATCATCGCCATATTTTTGTATCAGGCTATAGGTCATACCGGGCATACGATTTGACGTATCGGCAAGCGGCGTATCAATAAACTCCACGACTTTACAGCCCTGGCACTGGTTGATGACCTCTTTCATGGCATTCGCCTTATCCAGCGCGATTTGGTAGAGAGAATCCGTGAAGATCAGCACTTTTGCCGTGCCGTTTGATTGCGCAACGGCATACAAAGCAGCCATGCGCGACACTTCGTTAGAATCAGAAGTGACATTATAAAAAATGTTGTACGAAGGCACCGGACCGGGGGCAGGTACGGCGTGCCAGGCGGTAAGAATAATGCCTTCTCTTACGGCTTTCTTCAGCGGAATTTTTGCTACGTTAGGGTTCCATCCGCCGATGACGATGCCATCAGGTTTACGGGCAATGGCCTGATTTAATGCCGCCAACTGGTCTTTAACTGAGCCCGCACCATCCAGAACATCCAGCGACCAGCCTGCGGCACTGGCGGCTTCGGCTAAGCCCTCTTTCACACCAAGTACGCCGCCATTTTTCATGTCCGAAGCAATAAAAATGATCTTTTTATTTGCCTGCAATTTCGGCCCCTGCGTCGGCCCGTCCCACTCAGTGACCGGAGAGGTTGCTTTGGCAATAGCGGCTTTGGCCTGCTCAACGAAGGCGTCTTCAGCAAGCGTTGCGCCGGAGGTGATTAACAGACCCGTAGCCAGGAGATAAGAAACTATTTTTTTGTTCATTTTCAGTTCCTTCAGTGTGTGATTTTTTCGCCAACTGCGGACTCAGGGTCCGGTTGTGGTCGCTGGATTAATTTTTTGCTCTGAGCACGGCGGCGCTGCGCATAACCTGCCAGGGTGATGGAGAAGAGTAGCGTTGCGCCGTTAAACAGCGGCTCGACCCAGAATGCGCCGCCAAATTGCTGAATACCGGCAATACCGATCGCCAGCACGGCAATCCCCACCACCGTTCCCCAGACGTTAACGCGTCCAGGACGAATCGTGGTGCTGCCAAGGAAAGCGCCGACCAGAGCAGGAAGCAGATAGTCCATTCCGACGCTGGCCTGTCCCACACCCTGTTCGGCAGCGATGATCACGCCGGTGAACCCGGTGAGCGTGCTGGAGGTGATGAATGCCCCGATGGTGTAGCGGTTAACGGCAATTCCATTGAGCGCTGCTGCGACAGGGTTACCGCCTACGGCGTACATGCATCGCCCGATCGGGGTGTGTTCCGTGACTATCCACAACACAATGGCAGCGAATAGCACATAAAACGCGACAATGGGGATACCAAACACATCTGTGTGATGAAGGGCAATAAACGCATCCGGAAGATCACCGACGATTTGCCGTCCGCCGGAGTGCCAAAGCGCAATGGCGTAAAGCACCGTCCCGGATCCGAGCGTTGCGACAAAACTGTCGATATCCGCCAGCGCAACCAGAATGCCGTTCAGTAAGCCATAGAGTGCGGAAAGGACCAGCACGATGAGCACCGCCATCGGCCAGGAAAAACCGTATTCCACTTGCAGCGTGATCGCGAGGATATGCCAGAGCACGATTCCGAAGCCGACATTCAGGTCTATTTTGCCCACAATCATGGGGATTGTGGCGGCCAGCGCGAGCAGGGCTATTTTGGATTTACTGTCGAGAATAGCCTGAAGCGTTAATAACGACGCGAAGGAGGGCGTTGTCAGAGAAAACAGAGCAATCAGTAAAATACAAATCACCGGTAGTCCGTAACGGGTTGAGAACTGACCCAGCCACGGTAAAAAGCCGTGCTCTTGTAATGAGACGCGAGATTCAAGCGCCGTTGATTTCATTGATGTTTTAGCCATGATTCACACCCTGGTTAATGTGCTGTGCCGCTGCCGGAGGCAAGCTCCAGTAATTTTGCGAAGGTGACATCCTGATTAATGAGTTCACCGACAATTTTGCCGCGATTAAATACCAGCGCGCGGTTACAGATATGTGCCACTTCTTCCAGGTCGTTAGAGATAACCAGGATAGCGACGCCTTTTTCTAAGGCTGCATTAAGTAAATCGTAGATTTCAGCGCGAGCACCAACGTCAACCCCGGCTGAGGGATCTTCCAGAATCAGTAGCGGCGCATTTAATGACAGCCAGCGTGCCATAACGACCTTCTGCTGATTCCCGCCTGACAGGGCGCTAATCTCAATATTGATTTGTGCCGGGCGCACATCGAACTGAGCTATTTTTTCCCAACTTAGCGGCGCTTCTCGTTGTTCGTTATAGCGAGACCAGGATGAATGCCCGTGTTTGCAGGGATTAAGAAACAAGTTTTCGCGCACCATCATGCCGGGGACCAGGCTTTCGCCAAGACGATCGCCCGCCACGAAGGAGACGCCTGCCGACATCGCTTCTCCTGGCGTTGATGCGTGGTATGGCGTATTGCAGAGTTCAATTGTGCCCTGGCTTGCAGTGCGGCAGGCAAAGAGTAAGCGACCGATTTCTTCCTGGCCTGCGCCGCGTAATCCCGCTAAAGCGACCATTTCACCTGCGCGCAGGGAAAAGGACACCGGGCCGGTATCGCCGACGCAGACGTTTTCCAGTTTCAACAGCGTCGGGGCCGTGCTGTCAGGCAGAGGTAAACGCTGCTTATCACGTAATGCTTCGCCAACAATCAGTTCCACCAGGCTGCGCAATGTGTAATGGGCAATGTCTCCACCGCCGGCATAGCAACCATCGCGCATGGCACAGACGCTATCGGCCATCTCCATGACTTCATCCAGGCGGTGGGTGATGTAAATCATACCGACCTGCTTTTCCCGCAGTACGTTCATGACGCGAAAAAGGTGACGAACATCATCGGCAGGCAATGATGCAGTGGGTTCATCGAGGACTAAGACAGAGGCTTCAACGGCAACCGCACGTGCAATTGCCAGCAGCGATTTCTCCGTGCGTGATAGGTCGAATACGCGATCGTCAGGATCAAGATCGATACCGATCCCTTCCAGCGCCGCTTTGGCCTGCTCACGCGTTTTTTGCCAGTCGATCAAGCCAAAGCGGCGCGGAAAGCCCATCACCATGGCCATGTTTTCGGCGACGGTCATCCACTCAACCAGCCCTAAATCCTGGTGAATAAAGGCGATCGGCTGTTGATTGCCTTTTTTAATTGCGGCGGCAGAGTCGATAGGCGCGCCGTTAAATTTAATTTCGCCGCTGTCGCGTGAGTAGACTCCGGCCAGAATTTTGATAAGCGTTGATTTCCCTGCACCGTTCTCACCTAACAAGGCAACGACCTGGCCTGGGTAGATGTCCAGGCTGACATCATTAACGGCGACATTACCGCCAAAGCGTTTGACGATATGGCGCATAGATAACAGGGGCGGTATGGCCGTTTTTTCCATCATCATAATGAGCTCCCGGCACGTTCTTGGAGTACTTATTGAACTTTAAATTTCAATATACGAAATCTGATTTCAAATATAACGATAGGTTTTTCACAAAGCAATCTGTCCATTGATTTAAAAAATATTATAAAATCAAATGATTATAAATTATCTGTCGAGATCGTGAACTGAAACACACTTTGCGTTACCATCAGAGCGCGACGAAAAAGTGGAGCGGAAGCGATGGTCACAAAAGAGTGCGAAATGGCGCAAGATAAAGAGAGGCCTGCGGGAAGTCAGAGTCTGTTCCGCGGGTTGATGCTGATTGAGATCCTCAGTAATTACCCGAATGGTTGCCCGCTGGCGCACCTGTCGGAGTTGGCAGGGTTGAACAAAAGTACTGTCCATCGTTTATTGCAGGGGCTGCAATCTTGCGGATACGTGACGCCGGCCCCGGCTGCGGGGAGCTATCGCCTGACAACGAAGTTTATTGCTGTCGGTCAGAAGGCCTTGTCATCGCTCAATATCATCCACGTCGCGGCACCACACCTTGAGTCGCTCAACCTGGCGACCGGTGAGACGGTGAACTTTTCCAGCCGTGAAGATGACCATGCGATTTTGATTTATAAGCTGGAACCGACGACCGGTATGCTGCGCACTCGCGCCTACATCGGTCAGCACATGCCGTTGTACTGCTCGGCGATGGGCAAGATCTACATGGCATTTGGTCATCCTGATTATGTTGAGAGCTATTGGAATACTCATCAGGACATTATTCAGCCGTTGACCCGCAATACCATTACCGGCTTGCCTGCGATGCATGATGAACTGGCGCAGATCCGCGAGCGTAATATGGCAATGGACAGGGAAGAGAATGAGTTAGGCGTTTCCTGCCTGGCGGTGCCGGTTTTCGATATTCATCGACGGGTGCCTTACGCTATCTCCATTTCTCTATCGACATCGCGCCTTAAGCAGGTGGGGGAAAAAAATTTACTCAAACCGCTGCGCGATACGGCAGAGGCTATTTCCCGTGAGTTGGGGTTTACCGTGCGCGAAAACTAAGGCAAATGCCCAGATCGTTGCGGATATTTGATAAAAAAAGCCGCTGACTCCATTCAGGATCAAGGCGCGAGACCGGCTTTTTCTGGCAACCTGCATTTTTATCCCCAATGGAGCAAGGATGAACCGGTTTATTATCGCAGATGCGCAAAAATGCATTGGCTGCCGTACCTGTGAAGTCGCCTGCGTGGTGTCCCATCAGCAGGACCAGGACTGTTCTGGCGTCTCCGCCACGCACTTTGCGCCGCGGATCCGCGTGGTGAAAAATGACGATATCTCGACGGCAACGCTGTGCCGCCAGTGCGAGGATGCACCCTGCGCGAATGTTTGTCCTGAAGGCGCTATCCGCCGTGAAAACTCAGTCTGGCGTGTGGATCAGCGGCGCTGCATCGGATGCAAAAGCTGCATGATAGCGTGTCCATACGGCGCAATGACCGTGATGCTGGTGGATGATAGCGTACAGGCGTTGAAGTGCGATTTGTGCAGCCATCGCGAAGAGGGGCCTGCCTGCGTGGCGGCGTGCCCGACTCAGGCGCTGCATTGCATGGAGCCGGTGGAGCTGGAAAGAATAAGCGCCGAGCGCCGGCGACGGACGGCGCTGGCGATGTAGCGTGCTCCCCGGAGGCGGTGCTGGCGCACCAGTCCGGGCAGATGGCTGGAAATCTGTAGACCGGTTAAGCGTAGCGCAAACCAGGAATATCCCTCAATGTCGGGTCGCCTGACGCGTCATTACGCGTCCTGCTCACCCCAGGCGCGTTCAACTTCTTCGGCAAGAATCTTCACGCCAACTTCAATCTTCTCCGGGTCCGGAACGTAATTCATGCGCATGCATTGATGCGTATGTGGCCAGGGTTTATCCAGCCCAGGGAAGAAGTAATCGCCCGGCACCATCAGAACGCCGCGCTTTTTCAGGCGCTGGTACAGCAGCTCGGTGGAAATCGGCAGATCCTTAAACCACAGCCAGAGGAAAATCGCCCCTTCCGGCTTGTGGATCAGGCAGCGCTCTTCCGGCAGATAGCGGCGAATAATGGCGATAGTTTCCTGTACGCGCTGGAAATAGAACGGTTTAATCACGGTTTCCGACAGGCGCAGCAGGTCGTTGCGTTTAATCATCTCACACATCATGGCTGGCCCCATCCCGCCTGGGGCGAGGCTGATAATGCCGTTCATATTGCTGATGGCGGTGATGATTTTCTCGTTGGCGATGATAATCCCGCAGCGGCTGCCCGGCAGGCCGAGCTTGGAGAGGCTCATGCACAGGACGATATTCGGATTCCACAGCGGTCTGGCGTCACTGAAAATAATCCCCGGGAACGGAACGCCGTAGGCATTATCAATAACCAGAGGGATGCCATGCTGATTGGCCAGCGCATCCAGCTTGATTAGCTCGTCGTCGGTAATAACGTTGCCGGTCGGGTTGGTGGGGCGAGAAACGCAGATCATCCCCGTCTCTTCCGTTACCTGCAAATGCTCGAAATCCACGTGATACTTAAACTGGCCTTCCGGTAGCAACTCAATGTTCGGACGTGTGGCGACAAACAGATCTTCTTCGAGGCCGGAATCGGCATAGCCGATGTACTCAGGCGTCAACGGAAACAGCACCTTACGGGTAGTTCCATCCGCACGACGGCCTGCGAAGAGGTTAAACAAGTAGAAAAACGCGCTCTGACTGCCATTTGTCAGTGCAATATTCTGTGGCTCGATCTCCCAGCCCAGTTCATCACGTAGCATTTTCGCCAGCAGGACCAGCAGCTCGCTTTTACCCTGCGGGCCGTCATAATTACAAAGCGCATCAAGGGCTTTGCCGCTATTCAGCATGTCGGCTAGCAGGCTATGGAAGTAATCATTCATTTCCGGAATCTGTGCGGGATTACCGCCGCCCAGCATGATGGCGCCCGGCGTGCGCAGGCCGTCATTAAGGTCTTCCATCAAGCGGGTGATGCCCGAATGACGGGTAAATTTGTCGCCAAAAAGTGAAAATGTCATCGCGATTAATCTGTCGGTATCCCTGGAAAGTGGGTAACCATAACGCCAGCGCAGACAGGGTGCAAATCGAGGGACTGGAAGGATATTTCTGTTTTGTGCTGCCAGAGAAGTCTTTTTTGGATATTTATCCTGAAAACGCTCCCCTGATAATCAGGGGAGCGTGCTGCTATGTGATTACTGCTGGCCCGCCCACACCACCATCACCTTGTCGTCGCCGCTCTCGCGGATAAAAGCGTAGCCTTTTGGCATCGATAGCGTGGTTTGTTTGCCCATGCCAATCGCCGGATGGCGGGCGCGGAACTGGCCCAGTTTCTCCCAGTGGGTGACGCTGCGTGCGGCTTTACCGCTGACATCCTGCCAGTTCATATCCGAACGCGTGCCCTGCAGCGGATCGGAACCGGTCGGGCCGAACGGCCGTGAGGATTCATCTCCGTAGAATATTTGCACGGCTCCTGGCGCGAGCAGCAGCAACTCTGCCGCCGTACTGCCACCTTCACGGAACAGACTGGTATCGTGCGAGGAGAGATAGCTTAAGACGTTGAAGCCTTGAAGTTTCTCTGCCATTTGTTGCCAGGTCAGATCCATAGTGGACATACAGCTTGCCGCTTTCGACGCCTGATCCTGATAATCGAAGTTCAGCATCGCGTCAAAACCGTGGCGATAGTAATCGCTCTGCATTACGCCGTGGCCCCACGCCTCGCCGGTCATCCAGAATGGCGCGTTATCCAGCGCTTTTTCCGGGTTGGCCTTTTTCCATTCTGCCAGCGCTTGCGTGGCCTGAGTTTTTAACTGCTGCCAGGCGGCTTGTTCAACGTGTTTGGCGGTATCGACGCGGAAACCATCAATACCGTAATCACGCACCCATTGGCTCAGCCAGTGGGTCAGATAATCGCGTGGCGTGTAGCCAGGGATCTCTTTGGCTGCGGTATCTGGTTTATGGCGATAGAAGTTTGGCAGGCCGGAAGGCTCCGTGGATTCGGTTTTCAGGTCCGGCAGGAAAGCCAGCGACATGGTGAGATCGTCAAACCCGGGGTTGTCGTAGTCGCCGATATCGGTGCGGATCCATTTTTTACCCCACCATTTCTCCCATCCGGCTTTATCGCTGAAGTTGATGTAGTCGTTAAAGCTGTGCCAGCTCTGGCCTGCTCGAGGTTTCCAGTCGGTCCAGCGCTCGCCTAAAGTTTTTTTCAGCTCGTCGCCCTGGATGTACAGCGAGCCAAACTGGAACTCCTGCATGTCTGCCAGAGTCGCGTAGCCGGTATGGTTCATCACCACGTCGAACAGAATGCGGATCCCACGCTTGTGGGCCTCATCGACGAGACGGCGCAAATCGTCTTCCGTCCCCATGTTGGCGTCCAGTTTCGTCCAGTCCTGGGTGTAATAACCGTGGTAAGCATAGTGCGGGAAATCGCCCTTGGTGCCGCCGCCGACCCAGCCGTGGATTTGCTCCAGTGGTGAACTGATCCACAGCGCGTTGACGCCGAGCTGCTGAATATAATCAAGTTTGCTGGTTAGCCCCTGCAGGTCGCCGCCGTGGAAGGTGCCGATTTCCTGCATACCGTCTTTGTGGCGGCCATAGCTATTGTCGTTGGCCGGATTGCCGTTGACAAAGCGGTCGGTGAGGACGAAATAGACGGTGGCGTTGTGCCAGTTAAATGGTGCGGCAGCTTGAGTCTCCGCACGTTCAAGCAACAGCAGACCATTGCTGTTAAACGCCGGCTGTAGGGTGATTTTGCCGCTGCTGACGGTGGCGATATTGCCGCTGTAGAAGTCGCGAACTTTACTGCCTTCGGCGAAGGATTTGCTGACGTCGATGGTCAACGGTTTGCCATCCCATTTCGGACACTGCTTCAGCTGCGGCGCAGTGGCGGCGGCAGTCTGTTTCTCCTCCAGGGAAACCATCAGGGTTGGCGTACCCGAGCGGGTATCGACTTCCAGGGTATAGCGACCATCGCGGAATACGCGCCACTGCGCAGCCGGGTCACGGCAGGGCTCCATGGAAAGCATCTGGTTGAGTTTGATGATGCCAGCGGGCTGCCAGCACTGTTGGTCAAAATTAATTCGCAGAGGGCGCGTACCCTTTGCTACCTCGTTTTGACTGATAAATCTACCGGTGCCTTCTTCGGTAAAGGCGGGGAAATCTGCGGTGGTCCAGGCGGCGAAGGCCATCCCAGGCAACAGCAGCGACGCAAGCGCAGCGAGTTTCATTCCGGAGTCCTGTGTGCGGTGTTTTGTTCAGTTTGCGCGTCTGCTTATCTAATGAACTCATCCCGTCTGTGCTTTTCCAGGGAGGATGGATAAGGGTGAGTGATCGCGCTCAAAAAATGGACAAAAAATGAGATGACACTCGCATTTTCACCTCTTTGTGATGGTGCGGAAACCGATTTCAGATGACAGCTTTTAGGAATTGGACTATTTCTGTGGGTGCGTCATCTGGGTATTTTTGATACTATTCGCGATTCAACTATCGATTTTTTGTGAAAAACAAGGCGTTGGAATGATTGCATCCGACCAGGAGACCTAATGATATCGACTCCCATTCGACGATATGGGGCTGCGATACTCATGTTACTTACCTGTATATTTTCAGGTAGTGTGCTGGCAACAACACACACAGCAACAACGAGTCATAAAGCCCCAATTGTTAAAAAGAAAAATACCGTTAAAGTAAGCAAGGTAAGCAGTAAACAAGAGTATTCTCGCAATAGTGTAAAGAGCAGTTCACTTCCTGATTTGCGAAAATACCCTTCCGGGACACCAAGGAAAAAAGCGTTTCTCCGGACGGTAATGCCTTATATTACGAAACAGAATCAGGTGATTACTGCCGATCGTAACTGGCTGGTATCCAAGCAGTATGATGCGCGCTGGTCGCCGAGCGAGCGTACGCGCCTGAAAGAGATTGCCTCTCGCTATAAAGTGAAATGGTCTGGCAATACCCGCCATATTCCATGGAACTCACTGCTTGAGCGCGTCGACATTATCCCGAACAGCATGGTGGCTACTATGGCGGCGGCGGAAAGCGGCTGGGGAACCTCGAAACTGGCGCGGGTTAACAACAATCTGTTTGGTATGAAGTGTGGCGGTGGAAACTGTCGCGGCGCGGTGAAAGGCTACTCACAGTTTGATTCTGTGGAAGAGTCCGTTCAGGCCTACGTGAGAAATCTGAATACGCATCCGGCCTATTCGTCGTTCCGTAAATCGCGTGCGCAGATGCGCAAGGCCGATCAGGAACTGACCGCCAGCACGATGATTCACAAGCTGAAGGGCTATTCGACCAAAGGGTCGAGCTATAACAACTATCTCTTCGCGATGTATCAGGATAACCAGCGGTTAATTGCCGCACACATGTAATTGCTCATACATGTCGTCTAATGCCCGGTGCGCAAGCCCGGGCATTTTTCTTTGCCTTCTACATCATCACTTCACTGTGCCGGTCGCGGTACTCCTTCGGTGTTACGTCGTACTCTTTCTTAAATACTGAGTAGAAATATTGCAGCGACGGATAGCCGCACATCTGAGATATTTCGTTAATCGACAGCGTCGTCGACACTAGCAGACTGCGCGCTTTTTCTAGCTTCTCGCTGTGGATCACCGTGTGAATCGTCTCACCCACTTCCTCTTTGAAGCGCTTTTCAAGGTTGGAGCGCGAGATGCCGACGGCGTCCAGTACCTGTTCGACCTTAATCCCTTTGCAGGCGTTATTGCGGATATAGTGCATCGCCTGAATCACTGATGGGTCGGTTAGCGAGCGGTAATCGGTGGAACGGCGTTCTACCACGCGCATCGGAGGGATAAGCTGACGCTGAAGCGGTAGGTCTTCATTTTCCAGCAGACGATGCAGCAGCTTTGCTGCCTGGTAGCCCATTTGACGGGTCCCCTGGGCAACGGACGATAGGGCCACGCGCGACAGGTAGCGCGTAAGCTCTTCGTTATCAATGCCGATAACGCACAGCTTTTCCGGGACCGGAATATGCAGCCGCTCACAGGCCTGTAACACGTGGCGTGCGCGGGCATCGGTGACGGCGATAATTCCAGTTTGCGGCGGCAATGTTTGTAGCCAGTCGGCAAGGCGATTTTGCGCATGCTGCCAGTTCTCCGGGGCTGTTTCGAGACCCTGATACACCACGCCGCGATATTTCTCCCTGGCGACAAGCTGGCAAAACGCATGTTCACGCTCGGCTGCCCAGCCTTTGCAACTGGTTGTGGGCAGACCGTAAAAGGCGAAGCGGTTGATGCCTTTTTCTTTCAGATGGAGAAACGCGCTTTCGACCAGCGCGGCGTTATCGGTGGCGATGTAGTGAACCGGCGGATAGCATTCCGGCCGATGGAAAGAGCCGCCGACGCCGATGATAGGAACATCGACGCCGATCAGCAGATTTTCAATTTCCGGGTCGTCGTAATCGGCAATAACGCCATCACCTAACCACTCCTTAATGTTTTCAATTCGCGCCCGGAAATCTTCCTCAATGAAGATGTCCCATTCCAATTGCGATGCTTGTAGATATTCGCCAACACCTTCAACAACCTGGCGGTCGTAGGCTTTGTTGGCGTTGAATAACAGCGTAATACGGTGACGCTTTTCAAACATAGTGTTGTTCCTGGTCTCTTTCGCTGGCCGTACAATACCGACCAATGCCCGAATTATTTCAAGCTACTTGTGCCTAAGTTTGGCGGTAGCGCAAATAATTCGAGCATATTTGTTTTCAATACCATCAGCTTCGACGTTTAGTTGCTGAATCCATCCGCACCGCCAGCAGTAAAATGATGCCTTAAGCTCAGCAATCTTCCCGACTGAAGAGGAACCTACGTTCCAGAAGTGAGTTGAGAATCAGTCCGGTGAGGGCTGCCATCGGCATGCTGTCTTTAGGTACCATAGCACGCTGGCCAGCCCGACAATCAATCGTTATCTGATGACTTTATCGACTCTGTTTTGAGCCTGCACTTCATCGAATTTCTCGTTAGTTAGATGAAATATAAAAATTAGCTCCAGCGTTATCGTTCAGATGGTCGTTAGCGTAAACTGTCATTCCTTCTCATTATGCCCATTTAATATTGTTATCGTTATATGGAATAATAACCAGAATGTCGATGCGGCGATTTTTTCTGTTTTCAGTTTGTGATATTTGCGTTTCTTCATTTCCATTAGCTGACTGGATAAATATATTTACACTTGGTGATTCAGCTTTATTAACAAAAATATCGTTATCTTTTTTCCATCGTTCGAGTCGCAGGGCATCAATAGCCATACCTATTTTAACGTCCTTCTCGATACCCGGCAGGCTGGTCAGGAGGCATGAGGCGCAGAACGTGAGGCAAAGGTTTTTTATCTTCATAATAATAACACCTTTTTTTTAAAGTGAAGGATAAGAAGTGCGATGAAAATAAACGACCTGATACATAGAAGATTTTTAACTCGGAAACGGGCGATAGCAATTATCTATGCTTATTTTACGGTTATGAAATTTTGTTTATTTGTGAATTTATGACCGCGATCGTACTTTAATAATCAATTATCATCGTATTTCATTGATCTCTCATCATGTAAGCAGCGAAATTAGGTGTTTTACGTATTATTTTTGCGACCTGGCGCACGTTTGTGAATTCTC
The DNA here is from genome assembly GCF_003261575.2 of Klebsiella huaxiensis. GTDB lineage: Bacteria > Pseudomonadota > Gammaproteobacteria > Enterobacterales > Enterobacteriaceae > Klebsiella > Klebsiella huaxiensis. The sequence goes on from NZ_CP036175.1 coordinate 240,576, forward strand.
TCAATTGCGGTGTGAAATAACGTAATTGAGGAAAGTAAAAGGAGAATTCTATATTGGATTATGACTTATTACTCGCCGCACCCCTGAATATGGAGTTCATTATGCAGACCTATTTCGATCAACTTGATCGCGTTCGTTATGAAGGCCCGAAATCCGCTAACCCATTGGCTTTCCGTCATTACAATCCGGATGAGCTGGTGCTGGGCAAACGCATGGAAGATCACCTGCGCTTTGCGGCCTGCTACTGGCACACCTTCTGCTGGAATGGTGCTGACATGTTCGGTGTGGGTTCCTTTAATCGTCCCTGGCAGCAGCCGGGCGAAGCACTGGAAATGGCGAAGCGTAAAGCCGATGTCGCTTTTGAATTTTTCCACAAGCTGAACGTGCCTTATTACTGCTTCCACGATATCGACGTCTCTCCGGAAGGCGCGTCCCTGAAAGAATATGCCAATAACTTCGCGCAGATGGTTGATGTGCTGGCAGAAAAACAGCAGCAGAGCGGTGTCAAGCTGCTGTGGGGCACGGCGAACTGCTTTACTAACCCACGTTACGGCGCAGGTGCGGCAACGAATCCGGATCCGGAAGTATTCAGTTGGGCGGCGACTCAGGTGGTTACTGCGATGGATGCGACCCATAAACTGGGCGGCGAAAACTACGTTCTGTGGGGCGGTCGTGAAGGTTATGAAACCTTACTGAATACCGACCTGCGCCAGGAACGCGAGCAGATTGGCCGCTTTATGCAGCTGGTCGTTGAGCACAAACACAAAATTGGCTTCCAGGGCACGCTGTTGATCGAGCCAAAACCGCAGGAGCCGACAAAGCATCAGTACGATTACGACGCGTCTACCGTGTACGGTTTCCTCAAGCAGTTCGGTCTGGAAAAAGAGATTAAGCTGAACATCGAAGCGAACCACGCAACTCTCGCTGGCCACACTTTCCATCACGAAATTGCTACCGCCATCGCTCTTGGCCTGTTTGGCTCCGTTGATGCTAACCGTGGTGACCCGCAGCTGGGTTGGGATACCGACCAGTTCCCGAATAGCGTTGAAGAAAACGCGCTGGTGATGTACGAAATCCTTAAAGCGGGCGGCTTCACCACCGGCGGTCTGAACTTTGATGCCAAAGTCCGTCGTCAAAGCACAGACAAATACGATCTGTTCTACGGCCACATTGGCGCGATGGACACTATGGCGCTGGCCTTAAAAGTGGCAGCACGTATGATTGAAGGCGGTGACCTGGATAAACGCGTTGCCAAACGTTATGCCGGTTGGAACGGTGAACTGGGCCAGCAAATCCTGAAAGGGCAGATGAATCTGACTGAAATCGCTCAGTATGCGACTCAACATAACCTGGCTCCGCAGCATCAAAGCGGCCATCAGGAGCTGCTGGAAAACGTTGTTAATCGCTATCTGTTTGATAATTAATGATGATGCCCGGCTAGCCCGGGCATTGGCTATAGCAGATGCTTATTCGCGCCAGTAAGGAGAGACTGTATGTATATCGGGATTGATCTGGGCACCTCGGGTGTTAAGGCCATTTTGCTCAACGAGCAGGGCGAGGTCGTGGCTTCACATACCGAAAAGCTCGACGTATCGCGCCCGCACCCTCTATGGTCTGAACAAGATCCTGAACACTGGTGGCAGGCAACGGACTGCGCAATGAAAGCGCTGGGCGCGCAACACTGTCTGCGCGAGGTCAAAGCCTTAGGCATTGCCGGGCAGATGCACGGTGCAACGCTGCTGGATAAACAACAGCGCGTTCTGCGCCCGGCGATTTTATGGAATGACGGCCGCTGTGGCGAAGAGTGCGCGCTGCTGGAAGAGAAAGTCAGCCGTTCGCGGGAGATAACCGGCAATCTGATGATGCCTGGATTTACCGCACCGAAGCTGTTGTGGGTTCAGCGCCACGAATCTGAAGTCTTCCGCCAGGTTGATAAAGTTTTACTGCCAAAAGATTATTTACGTTTACGTATGACCGGTGAGTTTGCCAGCGATATGTCTGATGCTGCTGGTACGATGTGGATGGACGTGGCACGACGCGACTGGAGTGATGAAATGCTCACGGCTTGCGGGCTGAGCCGCGACAGCATGCCTGCTCTGTTCGAAGGTTGTGAAGTCACCGGCGCGCTTCGCCCGGCTATCGCCCAATCCTGGAATATGCCGGAAGCGCTGGTGGTGGCCGGTGGTGGCGATAACGCGGCGGGGGCCGTTGGCGTGGGCATGGCGGATGCCGGTCAGGCGATGCTGTCGCTGGGAACATCGGGCGTCTATTTTGCCGTCAGCGACGGTTTTCTTAGCAAACCGGAAAGCGCCGTTCACAGTTTCTGTCACGCGCTACCCGGACGCTGGCATCTGATGTCGGTGATGCTGAGTGCGGCCTCCTGCCTCGATTGGGCGGCTAAATTAACCGGTCTCGGTACGGTTCCAGCGTTGATTGCGGCGGCGGAATCGGCTAACGACGATGTCGATCCGGTCTGGTTTTTGCCCTACTTATCCGGAGAACGTACGCCGCACAATAATCCGCAGGCGAAAGGCGTCTTTTTCGGCCTGACTCATCAGCACGGCCCGGCCGAACTGGCTCGAGCGGTATTGGAGGGCGTCGGTTACGCTCTGGCGGATGGTATGGATGTGGTTCACGCCTGCGGCGTTAAGCCAGAGAGCGTGACGCTGATTGGCGGCGGCGCGCGCAGCGCGTACTGGCGTCAAATGCTGGCGGATATTAGCGGTCAGCAGCTTGATTTCCGCACTGGTGGCGATGTCGGACCGGCGCTCGGCGCGGCGAGACTGGCTCAGCTGGCGCTGCATAAAAATGTCGCATTCTCTGATCTACTCCCGCAACTCCCGTTGGAACAGGCTCATCGTCCGGATGCCGAACGTTTTGCCCGTTATGCCCCTCGTCGGGAAACCTTCCGGCAGATTTATCAGCAGCTTTTACCGTTGATGTCCTGATAAATTCGCCCCAGTTGATGGGGCGAATCCATTCTTTGAATGTGTCCTGATTTATTCATTCGTTATGTGTATTTATATATTCCGAATTTGTCGTTTCGGATGCGAAAAGTACCGATAATCACGTTTCATCAGTACATACTGGGGACTGTTTTTTGCCGTGGAGTCCCTATGAAAAATAATATTATTCCAAGGCTATTAATGGCCATTGGGGCGCTGATTTATCTGGTGGGTATCTGGCGTACCTGTCCGTTATTTAGCGGTAAAGGTTACTTCCTCGGGGTTCTGGTCATGGGCATGTTTGCCATGTTGGCCCACCAACGTACGATGCGAGAAGAACGCAAGAATGACGATGGTTTTGCTTCGCTATGTCGCCTGGTGCTTCTGCTATCAGTCGGTTTATTAATGGTCGGAGCCATGTTTGTGCCTGCCGCCTGGAATGAGAAGGCAATCTACGTGGTAGCATGGTTTGTTTGCATTTATGGCGCATCAGCAGTTCCATGCAAAACTGCACCATCGCGTGAAACGCAGCAAGGTCCCATTGAGTAAACTCAGCTCACTAAACGGCGAGAGTCAAATCGCTGAACCAGAACCGATAGCAGTAAACTCCCCAGCAGCGCCGCGCTGAATATCCAGGCAATATCCAATAGCGGCCAGCGGGCTAGCTCCAGCCCGCTGGCGCGCAGCGCATGGATGATCAGCGCATGAAAACCGTATATCCCTAATGAATGGCGCGCGATCGGCGCAATAAGCGGTATCTGGCGCGTATTGAGCGTATTTTTTGCCAGCGTCAGCAGGGCTATCGCGCAGACAAAAGCCGCCGGGCCACAGTATAAATACCAGGTATCGCCAAAGTCGCCGCGCCAGCGCAGTTCGTGCAGCGTCCCGCGTGATATCACCCATACTCCGGCGATGAAAAGCGTGGCACAAAGCGGGGTCAGCCATTTTTTATCGGTATCCATCATGCCGATGGCTCGTCCCAGCACGCCATATATCACATAGTAGAACGTATCACCGTTGATATAGAGATTAACCGGTAGCCACTCTATGCCTCCCGCTTTCACTGCTACCATATTGGGATTCGCCATAATGCCAATTACCAGCATCAGCGCCAGCAGCATCTTGCCGCTCACTTGTTTAACCTGGATCAGCGGTGAAAGCAGGTAAATGACGACGATAGCGAAGAAAAACCACAGATGGTAGAAAACCGGTTTTTGCAGCACATTCTTTAGCGACAGTTCGACGTTGATATGGGTGAACAGGGTGATATAGAGCAGAGACAGCGCGCTGTAAAAGAGGATGCACAGGCCAATGCGCAGAAAATGCCGGGGCTGGGCGCTACGCTCACCGAAAAATAAATAGCCTGAAATCATGAAAAATAGCGGTACGCTGACGCGGGATGTGGAGTTAAGGAAATTAGCAATGTCCCAATCCAGCAGGCTGATAGTATGCGGGTGAGTGATGTACCAGGTGGTGCTATGAATCATCACCACCATCAGGCAAGCAATACCGCGCAAATTGGTAATCCAGTTAATTTTTTCCTGCATCAGTGCCTCAATTACGCCCTCTTAGAAAAGGTCTGACTTCGATTATTCGCCGGTATCTCAGTGGAATAATCTGAGTTTATCGTCATAGACTTGTCGTGACATGGACTGATTTGCACAATGGCTGGGTTAATTTACTCAATCTGCACAATAACAATTTACCCACAAGGCGGTCGAGAAAAGTGGTGATGAAATATGTATTTTCTGGACTGCTGTTGCTTCTGCTGGCGGGCTGTAGCCAGATGCCGCCTCAGCCAGCACAGAAGGCGCAGAAAGCGCGGATAACGCCGCAGGTAACCCTCAACATGGAGCAACTGTGCAAGGATAATGCTGCCGAGCGATACAGTACAGGCGTCCGGCAGGTTGATGTCAGCCACTTCGAGCAGTTCCAGGGAAGCTACGAGCTTTCGGGGATGACTTCGCGGAATGAACGCTTTATCTGTTCTTTTGACCCGGACGGGCAGTTTTTACATCTTTCTATGCGCTAAATGAGGCTCAGGTGCTACGTGATGGCGCTAATTTCCGCAATTTTCCCTAAACAATCCGGTTTCATACTGTATATCTCGCAGCCAGCGGGTATACTGGCTCCTTCCTTTAAATCCACACGTATCCAGCACGAAATCATATGCAAAAGTTTGATACCAGGACCTTCCAGGGCCTGATCCTGACCTTACAGGATTACTGGGCTCGCCAGGGCTGCACCATTGTTCAACCACTGGACATGGAAGTCGGCGCAGGCACCTCTCATCCCATGACCTGCTTACGCGCGTTGGGCCCGGAGCCGATGGCGACTGCCTACGTGCAGCCTTCTCGTCGTCCGACCGACGGCCGCTACGGTGAAAACCCGAACCGTTTACAGCACTACTATCAGTTCCAGGTAGTGATTAAACCTTCCCCGGATAACATCCAGGAGCTGTACCTTGGGTCGCTGAAAGAGCTGGGTATGGATCCGACCATCCACGACATTCGTTTCGTGGAAGACAACTGGGAAAACCCAACGCTGGGTGCCTGGGGTCTGGGTTGGGAAGTGTGGCTGAATGGTATGGAAGTCACGCAGTTCACCTACTTCCAGCAGGTTGGCGGTCTGGAGTGTAAACCGGTAACCGGCGAGATCACCTACGGTCTGGAGCGCCTGGCGATGTACATTCAGGGCGTAGACAGCGTTTACGACCTGGTCTGGAGCGACGGCCCGCTGGGTAAAACCACCTACGGCGACGTGTTCCATCAGAACGAAGTCGAGCAATCGACTTACAACTTCGAATACGCGGACGTTGACTTCCTGTTCTCCTGCTTCGAGCAGTACGAGAAAGAAGCCCAGCAGCTGCTGGCGCTGGAAAACCCGCTGCCGCTGCCTGCCTACGAGCGTATTCTGAAAGCCGCCCATAGCTTTAACCTGCTGGACGCCCGCAAAGCCATCTCCGTGACTGAACGTCAGCGCTACATTCTGCGTATTCGTACCCTGACCAAAGCCGTTGCAGAAGCTTACTATGCGTCCCGTGAAGCCCTTGGCTTCCCGATGTGCAACAAGAATAAATAAGAGGCGGCCATGTCTGAAAAAACTTTCCTGGTGGAAATCGGCACTGAAGAGCTGCCACCAAAAGCACTGCGCAGCCTGGCTGAATCCTTTGCTGCGAACGTGACCGCAGAGCTGGATAACGCTGGCCTCGCGCACGGTAAAGTTGAATGGTTTGCTGCCCCGCGCCGTCTGGCGCTGAAAGTGGCGAATCTGGCGGCTGCGCAAGCAGATCGCGAAGTCGAAAAACGCGGCCCGGCGATTGCCCAGGCGTTCGACGCGGAAGGTAAACCAAGCAAGGCAGCCGAAGGTTGGGCGCGCGGCTGCGGTATCACCGTCGATCAGGCTGAACGTCTGTTGACCGATAAAGGCGAATGGCTGCTGTATCGCGCGCACGTGAAGGGCGAAAGCACCGAAGCGCTGCTGCCGAACATGATTGCCGCCTCGCTGGCAAAACTGCCAATTCCTAAGCTGATGCGCTGGGGCGCGTCTGACGTACACTTCGTGCGTCCGGTTCACACCGTGACTCTGCTACTGGGTGACAAAGTCATTCCGGCAACCATCCTGGGAGTGCAGTCCGATCGTATCATTCGCGGTCACCGCTTTATGGGCGAGCCGGAGTTCACCATCGACAATGCCGATCAGTACCCACAGATCCTGCTGGAGCGCGGTAAAGTCATTGCCGATTACGAACAACGTAAAGCCAAAATCAAAGCTGACGCGGAAGAAGCGGCGCGCAAGATTGGCGGTAATGCCGACCTGAGCGAAAGCCTGCTGGAAGAAGTTACCTCACTGGTGGAATGGCCGGTGGTACTGACGGCGAAGTTCGAAGAGAAATTCCTTGCGGTACCGGCTGAAGCGCTGGTTTACACCATGAAGGGCGACCAGAAGTACTTCCCGGTTTACGCGAACGACGGCAAACTGCTGCCGAACTTCATCTTCGTGGCGAATATCGAGTCGAAAGATCCGATTCAGATTATTTCCGGTAACGAGAAGGTTGTGCGCCCACGTCTGGCGGATGCCGAATTCTTCTTTAATACAGACCGTAAAAAACGCCTGGAAGACCATCTGCCGCGTCTGCAAACCGTGCTGTTCCAGCAACAACTGGGCACGCTGCGCGACAAGACCGACCGTATTCAGGCGCTGGCGGGCTGGATCGCCGAGCAGATTGGCGCTGATGTGAACCACGCTACCCGCGCGGGCCTGTTGTCTAAGTGCGACCTGATGACCAATATGGTCTTCGAGTTCACCGACACCCAGGGCGTGATGGGCATGCACTACGCGCGTCATGACGGCGAAGCGGAAGATGTGGCTGTCGCGCTGAACGAGCAGTATCAGCCGCGCTTTGCCGGTGATGACCTGCCGTCCAACCCGGTTGCCTGTGCGGTCGCGATTGCTGATAAGATGGACACCCTGGCGGGTATCTTTGGTATCGGTCAGCATCCGAAAGGCGATAAAGACCCGTTTGCGCTGCGTCGTGCCGCTCTGGGCGTGCTGCGTATTATCGTCGAGAAGAACCTGAATCTGGATCTGCAAACGCTGACTGAAGAAGCGGTGCGTCTGTACGGTGACAAGTTGACCAACGCGAACGTGGTGGATGACGTCATCGACTTTATGCTGGGCCGTTTCCGCGCCTGGTATCAGGACGAAGGTTACACGGTCGACACCATTCAGGCAGTGCTGGCGCGCCGTCCGACCCGTCCGGCAGACTTTGATGCGCGTATGAAGGCGGTTTCGCACTTCCGTACCCTCGAAGAGTCTGCTGCGCTGGCGGCAGCGAACAAGCGAGTCTCCAACATTCTGGCGAAATCAGACGTAACGCTGAACGATATCGTTCATGCTTCCGTACTGAAAGACGCGGCAGAAATTAAGCTGGCAGGCCATTTAGTCGTGCTGCGCGATAAACTGCAACCGTACTTCGCCGAGGGCCGTTATCAGGAAGCTCTGATTGAGCTGGCCTCTCTGCGTGAACCGGTAGATGAATTCTTCGAGAACGTTATGGTTAACGCTGAAGATCAGAACGTGCGCGTAAACCGCCTGACGCTGCTGTCTAAGCTGCGCGATCTGTTCCTGCAGGTAGCGGATATTTCTCTGCTGCAGTAAGCGTATCGTTAATAATAAAAGACCTGCCTCTGGGCAGGTTTTTTTTATGTCTGAAATATAAATAAGTGAACCGTTAATAATTCTCTAATTAATGCTTTTGTTAATTTCATTCAGCAGTAGAGAATTTTTTAGGAATATATCAACGCCGTCTTGTTGGATATTTACGGTAGAATACTTGCGGGTGCTTGAGACTGTTTGTCTCAGGTATTCTGCAGGAGACAGACAGAGAAAAGCCCCACCTGATGGTAATCAAAGTGAGGCTCCCCTATGCATCAACACCATAAGAGTAGCCTCTTACCTGTTGAAAATCAACACTGGAGGCGAGGAATGCCGTAAAAGTATCTGTTGTTTGGCTTAATAGTGATTTGCTTCACTGTTTTATTATTTACCTGGATGGTACGTGACTCACTATGTGAATTACAGCTTAGACAGGGAAATATTGAGCTGGTGGCATTCTTAGCCTGTGAAATTAAACAGTAAGAGTGTCTGGTGGGGAGTTATCCCCACCATTCTTTTGGTGTTAAGTATTCTCAATGCACCCTTTCATTTTTCATCAAATAAATGTTTTGCCTCCTGATATCAGGAGGCCTTTTTCCCCCTGTCTGTCTACCTGTTGAAAAAACAGGCTTGAAATCCCTGCCGCGATGTGGCTATCCTATGTCCCGACGAATCCCTCGTCTTACTGGAGAGCACGCAACAAATGAACAAACACGACTGATGAATTTCGCTCCTTGCTTAGCGCTATTTGCGGGCAGGGGAGGTATTAATTTCATTCAGGAGTGCTTATGGCTCATTGTGCCCAGTCCCCTTGTTTTATCTTGCATCAGGTCACCTGTCAGTTTGCGACAGGAGATACGCTTTTTGGTCCGCTGAATTTATCGCTCGAAGGCTCCCTCTGTGGCCTGGTTGGGCGCAATGGCGTCGGAAAAACCAGGCTTCTGCGTTTGCTGGCGGGGGTTGACTCACCGTCTGGCGGAAGTATCGAGCGTATTGCTTCAGTTAGCTACGTGTCGCAGCAGCATGCGATGAGCCCAAATACTACGCTGGCTGAGTTATTAGGCCTTGAATCCGTTTTCACCGCGCTGGCTCGCCTGAATCGAGGTGAAGGACGTGCTGACGATCTTGAACATCTTGATGGTTTTTGGGATCTTCCGGATCGCCTGAGTGCAGGATTTATGGATGCTGGTTTAGGTAAATTCTCCCCTAAACGATCGGCCTCTTCGCTGAGCGGTGGTGAGCGCGTGAAAGCGCTGTTATGCAGAGCATTTCTCAGTGGTGCGGACTATTTGCTGCTTGATGAACCCACCAACCATCTGGACCGACAGGGCCGCGAGTGGCTGTATCAGCAGCTTGAACGCTGGCGTGGCGGGGCACTGATTGCCAGCCATGACCGGGAATTGTTGGCCAGAATGCCGCGCATCCTTGAGCTGACGCCTGCGGCTCTGCGCTGCTATGGCGGAAACTACGCGGATTATCAGCAGCAGCGTGAGCTGGAACAACAGGCGGCTCGTGCCGCGCTGGAATATGCCGCTACTGAGCGAAGACGTACCCGCGCACGTATGCAAAAAGAGCATGATGCCTGCCAGCGGCGTTCTGCGCAGACGTTACGGACTATCGACACGCTAAATATCGCCTCATTCGAACGGGTGGCTTACAAAGGGGCGGCGAAAGAGCGCCCCGGCACCCTTAAGCGCCAGCATCGTGAACAAAATAACGTGCTCAACAATGCGGTAGTACAGGCGCGTGAGCGGGTAGAGGAGGACAGTTCGGTGATGTTTACTTTGCCCGGTAGCCAGGTTGCTGCGGGAAAACAGGTGCTGGAGCTGGAAGCGTTGCAGTTGGCGCATGCGCATATGCTGCCGCTGAGCTGGCGGCTTGATGGGCCGATGCGGGTGGCGCTGCGTGGCCCCAATGGTTGCGGTAAGACGACGCTGCTTAAAACGCTGCTGGGGCTGGAACCTGCTCAGTCAGGAGTCAGTCGCTTATCGGTTCACGCAGCGTATTTAGATCAGCACCTGAGCCAGTTAGATTTGTCGCTATCGGTGATGATGCATCTGAATCTCGGCGATACGCCATTAGAAGAAGGGGCACTACGCAGCCAATTGGCGCATTTACAGCTGGGGGCGGAAAAAGTCCATCTACCATTATCGGCCTTAAGCGGAGGAGAGCGGCTGAAGGCGGCACTGGCTTGTATGCTCTGGCGGCGAAAAGCTACGCAACTACTGCTACTTGATGAACCCACGAATCATCTCGACCTGGCGTCCACTCAGGCGATTGAAAAAGCGCTAGAACAGTTTCCCGGCGCGATGTTGATTGTGTCGCATGATGAAGCTTTTCTACAGGCGCTGAATCTGACCCACTTTCTTGAGTGGCGGGAAAGCGGCTGGTTTGCTGGCATGTATTGAATAGAGATAGATGGATTCTCGATTGAGCAAATTATTTTTTGAGAATCCATTTATATTAGTCTTATAGAAATGGTGGTTATTATTGCCGTTCATGTCGCATCCGGCATAAAAGGCCTATATGAATAACCTGATTTTGAAATTCATCGTTTTCTATCAGCGTGTTATCTCTCCCCGTAAAGGATATCGCTGTGCTTATGGCGTTCTGCATCATACGCAAGGATGCTCGGGGGCGGTCAAAGAGATTATCCAACAGAAAGGTGTGATTGGCGGTTGGGGAGAGATTCGTCAGCGTTTCAGTGACTGTCGGCTTGCGGCTGAAAATTTGCAAAAACAAAAGCCTAAAGACGATCCGAAACGTAAAAAGGAGTGTGATGATTGTGGCCTTTCGGGCTGTGATGGCCAGTGTTGCACTTATCTGCCGGATTCATTACCGAAAATCCCTCTGCCAGATTTGGAGTGTCCCTGTGACTGCTCTTCCCTGCGTTTTAAAGGTTATCGCAGATAAAAAAAATCCCCGCCGTTTGGCAGGGACTTGAAATTTTGAGCTTTTTAAGCTTACAGGCTGTTTACGTTACCAGCTGCCGGGCCTTTAGCGCCGCTTTCGATGGTGAAGGAAACTTTCTGACCTTCATCCAGAGATTTGTAGCCTTCGTTCTGGATAGCAGAGAAGTGTACGAACACGTCTTTAGAACCATCGTCAGGAGTGATGAAGCCGAAACCTTTGTCAGCGTTGAACCATTTTACGATACCAGTCATTTTACCGGACATAGCGAATTACCTTTAAAAAATAAATGAGCCTTTCGGCGTTACGGTCTGGACTACAGATTTGAAGCGATAAAGGGAAAGTTCACTACCGGGGTATCAACGATAACCTTTGAAGGACTGCTCTATTCGAATACTCTGTGGTCTTTAAATCAAACCTGCGAGCATTAACGCATTTTCGCGCCGTGATAGCAAACTTTTTTTTCACTGGCTTAAAAACGGTCCTTAACAGGACCGTCAGCCTGAACGAAGTATAGCCTAAATTGTTAGTCGATGATCTGTCTTGAAAGCTGTGGGTTCGCCTGAATAAGGCGCATTAATTTCATCTCGGTGGAAGAGGGTTTCAGGCGTCTCGATTCCCACTCTTGTACCATTGCTATGCTGACGCCCATGGCATTAGCGAAATCATCTATCTTGAGCCCGGTACCTTTGCGTAGCTGTTCAAATTCGCTGAATGTGGCGGACTTGCGCGTCAGGGTTGCCGCCTGTGCTTGATCTTTAAAAATAATCTGTTCCAGGTTGCTCATTAATTCAAATACAGGATCTTTATATTCCATTGAGAGCTCCTCTCTTTCATACAGCGGAGGTTGAAATTTGTAGAGCCTCTTAAGAATAGTCGCAAAAAAGATCTAAGAATGATCACGTAGGTGATTATTTGCCGACGCGGTTTCTTCTGATGGGTCATGGTCTGGGTAAGATGATGATTAATAATGGCGCCAGCCTGTTTAGAAAATTATTGTAAACAATTAAGAAGAAAAGCAGAAAAGGCCAGCGCGTTCCCGCTGGCCTTATGGATTACGCCTTTTGCAGCTTATCGACTTCACTCTGTGGGGCCGTGGATTGTCGTTGGCTCAGTTTGTATTTCGCCAACAGTGCGATGGCGGACAAGAACGCCGGGATGGCCAATAGAGTAAAAATAGTCTCGAATGATAGCTGAGCTTCCATTAGGAATACGCCGCTAAATGCGCCAAGAATGCCGCCAAAGCGCCCAATGCCCAGCATCCAGGCAACGCCAGTCGCGCGGCCTTGTGTTGGATAGAATCCAGCAGCTAACGCAGGCATCGACGATTGTGCGCCGTTCATAATACTACCCGCGATAAACACCATCACACCCATCAACAGCAGGCTGCTGGTTGAGAAACCGACCAGACAAACGAATACTCCGGTCAGCAGCCAACCTACGGCGACGACCTTGTTCGGGTTGATCTTATCCATCAATGCGCCGAGGATGAGCACGCCAATGCCGCCACCCAGCGGGAACAACGCGGTAATAATCGAGGCCTGGCTCATGGTTGCGCCGGTTTCGCGAATTAACAGCGGCAGCCAACTGGTCAGTAAATAGAAAATCAGCAGGCCCATGAAGTAGGTCAGGCAGAGCATTACGGTCCCCACGGCATAGCGTGGTGAGAAAATCACTCCAATGGCCGATTTCTCTTTTACCTGGCCCGCTTCGTGTAGTTCAAACTCGGCCTGTTCGGGGATGGGGGCAATACGGCGCAGGATAGCGGCGATACGCTGAGCAGGTTGCTGCTTGACCACCATATATCGCGCTGATTCGGGTAAGAGAAACATCAGCACTACCGCTAACAGCAGCGGCATCACGCCACCAAGCACCAGCACGCTTTGCCAGCCGTAGTGAGGGATCATCCAGGCGGAGAGGAAACCTCCCAGCGATGAGCCCATCGGAAAGCCGACAAACATCAGGTTAACCATCAGCGCCCGACGGCGCTCGGGGGCATATTCGCTCATCAGCGTCGCGGCGTTTGGCATGGCGGCACCCAGACCAAGACCGGTCAGAAAACGCAGTAGCGTCAATTGATTGAGGCTGGTAGCAAAGGCGGTTAGCAGACTGAAACTACCGAAAACCACGATTGACATAATCAGCACTTTCTTACGCCCAACGCGGTCGGCTAGCGGTCCGGCTGTCAGCGCGCCGACGGCAAGCCCCACTAATGCGGCGCTCATCACCGGGCCTAACGCTGACTTTTCGACCCCCCATTCCTGTACAAGGTCGGAGGCAATAAAGCCGATTATCGCGGTATCGAACCCGTCCATAGCGACGGTGATAAAACATAAGGCCAGAATCATCCACTGGTATTTCGTGAAGGGATGTTCATTGATAAAAGCCTGAATATCGATGGTTGTTTTCTTCATGCGGCATTCCTGGCAGGCAGAGCGGGGGACAGCAATAGATTATTATTATCTCCCTCGCGGGCGTTGATGTTGTTTGTGCGATTATCGAACGAAATGTCGTTAATCGCTCATTTAATAAAATCATCGAACGGCATTTCAGGCAATGCAGGCTAGTTGGGAAGCGTGCGATTATCGTCCGCTTTGCTGATATAAAAGCAAAGATACGCAATAAATTTAAATAAAATCAGTTTGTTAATTCGATCTTAGCCTGGGCCAGGGATGGCGGTAATTGTGATGCACTTAACAGACGATATTATTGCGCGCTAAAACAGCGATAATCGGCATTTTAAGGAGGAAGATTGTCAGGAAAAGGTATCCTGCAAGGCCGACCTGGACTATCCTTGTCAGCGTCTGGCACGTGTGTGTCTGTTTGCGCTTTTTTTGGCTGAAAGGAGTAAAAAAATGGCGACAGGAAAGTCCTGCTCTCGCTGGTTTGCGGCTATTGCAGCCCTGTTAATGGTGGTTAGCCTGAGTGGATGTTTTGATAAAGAAGGCGATCAGCGCAAAGCGTTCATCGACTTCCTGCAAAATACGGCAATGCGTAGCGGCGAACGTCTGCCAACGCTGACCGCCGATCAGAAAAAACAGTTCGGGCCTTTCGTCTCCGATTATGCGGTGATTTATGGCTATTCACAGCAAGTGAGCCAGGCGATGGATGCCGGTCTGCGTCCGGTGGTTGATAGCGTAAATGCGATTCGTGTCCCGCAGGATTATATGACTCAGCGTGAACCGCTACGTCAGGCAAACGGCGCTTTAGGTGTATTAAGCCAACAGCTGGAAAACGCAAAAATGCAGGCGGACGCTGCCCATGGCGCGTTGAAACAGGGTGACGATCTCAAGCCGGTCTTTGACCAGGTTTATAACAAAGTGGTGACCGCACCGGCGAATGCGCTACAGCCGCTAATTCCAGCCGCGCAGGTATTTACCCAGCAGCTGGTGCAGGTGGGCGATTTTGTTGCTCAGCAGGAAGCACAGGTGAGCTTCGTGGCGAACGGTATTCAGTTCCCGACTTCACAGCAGGCCAGTCAGTATAATACGCTGATTGGGCCGCTGGCCGCTCAGCACCAGGCCTTTAACCAGGCATGGACTGCGGCAGTTAACGCAACCCGTTAACGGTTCTGACAACCCGGGCACGGCTTGACCCTGGCCCGGGTTTTCTTTTCTCACTTCACCTGCGGATTCACGCAGTTCTTCTCGACTTTGCCGTTCAGGGCATCAATCAGATTATCCACTGCGCAGGCCGCCATGTTATAGCGAGTCTCATGCGTTGCTGAGCCAATATGCGGCACCGCGACGACGTTTGGCAGGCTTAATAGTGGGGAATCTTTCGCCAGCGGCTCTTGTTCAAACACATCCAGCCCGGCGGCATAAATTTCACCTTCCTGCAGGGCGGTAATCAGCGCTTTCTCGTCAACCACCGGACCGCGTCCGGCGTTGATAAAGATGGCGGAAGATTTCATTTTGGCAAACTGTTCTTTACCAAACAGGTGATGGGTTTCTTCGGTCAACGGCAGGATCAGGCAGACAAAATCCGCTTCCTGTAACAGGGTGTCGAGATCGCAATAGCGGGCGTTGAAGCGCTCTTCCGCCTGCGGGTGCTGGCGGCGAGCGTTATAGAGAATCGGCATGCCGAAGCCCGCATGCGCACGTTGGGCGAGCGCCATCCCGATACGACCCATGCCGACGATCCCGAGGGTTTTGTGATGCACATCGTTGCCAAACCAGTCCGGACCGATGCTTTTGGTCCACTCTCCAGCCTTCACGCGGTTGGCAACTTCAACCACCCGACGTGCGGTGCTTAACACCAGCGCCATTACGGTATCGGCGACGGTTTCGGTCAGCACGGTCGGGGTGTGCATCAACAGCACCTTATGGGCATTCAGCGCATCGACGTCGAAGTTGTCGTAGCCGACGGAGATGGTTGAGGTCGCACGAAGCTTCGGCATTTTCTCCAGTAACGCGGTATCGACTTTTTCGCTGGAACCCAGCAGACCTACCGCTTCAGCGAACGCCGAGGCGTGCTGCGAAACGGTCTCCGGACTCAGGTTTTTGACCTGAGTGACGGTAAAGTGTTGTTCCAGACGCTGTTGCAGGTCGTCGGGAAGCGTTTTGTAGAGAATAACTGACGGCTTCATGCGGATCTCCGTTGTGTTAAGGGTTCAGGCGTGACGTGCGCCAAGCGGAAGTTTTTGATTGTTAGCAGGCTTAACAATCAGAGTAAGCCATACCGAGGCGAAAAGCGCCACTCCCATAAAAATGTACGATGCTGACGGGCTGCCGGTGGTGCCGTTAAGATAGCCCACAAACCATGAACCGAAGAAGGAACCGAGCGCCCCCATGCTGTTGATCAGCGCCATCGCGCCGCCAGCAACGTTGCGCGGCAGCATCTCAGGGATGATGGCGAAGAAAGGCCCGTACGGGGCATACATCGCCGCACCGGCAATAACCAGCAGAATATAAGACACCCAGAAATGATCGCTGCCAACGGCCCAGGACCCCATAAAAGCAAAGGCGGCAATCAGCAACAGCGGCCAGACGAACAGCTTACGGTTCTGCATTTTATCGGATGCCCACGAGACAACGATCATCGCGATAGTCGCTGCCAGGTAAGGAACGGATGAGAGCCAGCCAACCTCGACCATACCCATATTTTCGCCGCCGCTGCGGATAATCGACGGCAGCCACAGAACGAAGCCGTAAACCCCGATGCTCCAGGCAAAGTACTGCATGCACAGCAGAACAACGTTGCGTGAGCGGAAGGCTTCTTTGTAGTTCCGTACGGCTTTAATACCCTGCTGTTCGCGTTCCAGTTGCTCTTGTAGCGCGGCTTTCTCGCTTTCGGCCAGCCAGTTCACCTGGGATGGTTTATCCTTCACCAGCACCCACCAGCAGAAAGCCCAAAGGATCGCCGGGACACCTTCGATGATAAACATTTCACGCCAGCCTAAGGCCTGAATCAGATAGCCGGAAACCACCGACATCCACAGTACCGTGACCGGATTGCCGAGGATCAGGAAGGTATTGGCCCGCGAACGTTCAGATTTAGTAAACCAGTTGCTGATGTAAATTAGCATCGCCGGCATCACCGCCGCCTCAACGACGCCAAGAATAAAGCGGATCGCCGCCAGCGCGGGAATGTTGTGCACCATCCCGGTCAGCGAGGCACAGCCGCCCCACAGAATCAGGCAGATAAAAATCAGTTTGCGCACGCTGCGGCGTTCCGCATAAATGGCGCCGGGGATCTGGAAGAAGAAGTAGCCAAGGAAGAACAGCGCCCCCAGCAGGGAAGAAACCCCCTTGGTAATGCCCAGATCTTCAGTAATTCCCGCCGCCGAAGCGAAGCTAAAGTTGGCGCGGTCGAGGTACGCCAGGCTATACGTGATAAACACGATAGGCATGATGTACCACCAGCGTTTTGTTGCATTCGTCGAGCTTTTCATAGGCTTGCCTCTGTTAGTGAGGTGACATTCATCATCGATAAGGTGCGTTACGCCGCGCTGTATGTAGGGTACAGGACGGCTATGACATTGTGCTGAACCGGATTATTCGCCCAGCGCTTTGCGGGTGGGTAATCCTTCGCTATCCCCTTGGACCTGGATGGCTAGCGAACCAATTTTATTACCGCGTTGTACCGCCTGGCGCAGTGGATGGCCTTCCAGCAGGGCGCTAATGACCCCGACGGCAAAACCATCGCCCGCGCCGACGGTATCGACGACGTTATCTACTTTTATCGCCGCTACGGCTCCTTGTTCGCCATCGGCAGTTTTATACCAGGCACCATCAGAACCGGTCTTAATTACCACCGTGCGCACGCCGCGGGTGAGATAGAAGTCCGCGATGGCTTCCGGTGTCTGCTGACCGGTCAGAATCATCCCTTCTTTTAAGCCGGGCAGAACCCAGTCGGCCTGAAAAGCAAGCTGGTTCAGTTTTTCCACCATCTCGGCTTCGCTTTTCCACAGCGTCGGACGCAGATTGGGGTCGAATGAGAGAGTTTTTCCCTGAGCCTTCATGGTACGGGCCGCGTGATCCAGCAGGGCGTACGAGCTTTCCGACAGCGCGGCTGCCACGCCGCTTAAATGCAGGTGACGAGCGCTGGCGAAATACGCTTCGTTAAAATCATCCGGCGAAAGATGGCTGGCGGCGGAACCTTTGCGGAAATATTCCACAATGGGATCGGTTCCATTTTCGACTTTAGATTTCAGCTGAAAACCGGTAGCGTAGCGGCCATCTTTGCTTACGCCGCATGCGTCGATACCCTCTTTCGCCAGCGTATTGAGAACGAAACGGCCAAAGCTATCCTCGCCGACGCGGCTCACCCAGCCGACGCTTAAGCCCAGGCGGGCCAGGCCGGTGGCGACGTTCAGCTCCGCACCCGCCACGCGTTTCATAAAATGTTCGACATCAGCCAGTTCACCGGTTTCGGTAGCGACAAACATCGCCATGGCTTCGCCTATGGTGATGACATCTAACGCTTTCTGCATAATTTAATCCTCACGTAGCAGGTTGACGTAGCGGCGGGTCACGGCCGTCAGGTCATGGCCAGTCAGCGGAAATTCGATCCCGCGTGGGGCATCGGCGGGCAGCTTGTCGAGCAGCGCCAGCCAGCGGTCGGACGCTTCGTCCGGCGGTACGGCGCGAAAATGCGAACGATGCGGCTCGGCTGCCTTGACGTGAATATAGCTGACGGCAGGAGCCAGCTGGCGTGCGGCCTCTTCCGGCGAGTCGCCGACCCACAGCCAGTTGCCCATATCAAAGGTCAGGGTGATCGGCAGTTGGTTAACCCGGCAGGCGGCTTTGAAGCGCTGCATCGGCGCCAGGTGGCCGCAGTCGGTTTGATCGTTTTCCACCACCAGTGCCATTCCGCTCTCCTGCAGAATATCGCGCAGGGTTTCGAGGTCGTCATGACGGGTAAAGTGGCCCAATGAGAGCTTCAGCCACAGCGCGTTGAGAGTTTGCGCCTCCTGTAAAAATCCGGCGAGATGCGGGTTGAGCGATCCGTCAACGGCAAACAGGGCTTCTGGCGCGGAGTAACAGGCCAGCAGGCCGCGATGCTCAATGTCAGCGGCCAGTTGTGGCAGGCGATTTAGTTCATCAGCGCTAAACAGTTCGCGGCGAATTTCTACGCCGTCCGCACCGGAACCAGCGATAAACGGCAGTACGGCGGACTGTCCACCCAGCGCCTTAACGTGGTCATTCCCGTACGCGGCGGTTACGACAATAATTTTTCTGGCCATCCCAACACTCCCGGCGATTATCTAATATACCCGTCATACTTCAAGTTGCATGTGTGTTGGCCGCGTTCGTTCACCCCAGTCACTTACCAGAGTAAGCTCCTGGGGATTCGCTCACTTGCCGCCTTCCTGCAACTCGAATTATTTAGGGTATGCGTTGTTTATTACGCTAGATGGTATCGGTTCCAAAGCAAAGGTTAAGATGTTCAATTTATGATCGCCATCACGAAGGATCGTTAGCGGGAGGTGGAGCCTCTGACGATTAGCTCGCCGGAAAACACGCGTTCACAGACCGGGTCATTGCTACCAGCAATCCGGCGCACCACCTGTTCGACGGCGGCGAAGCCAATCTGCCAGGTCGGTTGCTTGAGGGTGGTAATCCCCACGCCCGCCAGCTCGGCCCACTCCAGCTCATCGAAGCCCAGCAGGCCGATATCGCTGCCCCAAATCAGGCCAATGCGCTTAAGAGAGCGCGCAACTTGCAGGGTCAGCGCGCCGTTGGCGGAAATCACCGCCTTGCGCATTCCACGGTGGTGGGAGTGGAAATAGCGCAGGACGTTGTCGAGCATCGCGCCATCGTTGAGCGGGACTTCGGCATTTTCCGCGATGATGCCTGCATGATGCTGGAGCGTGTTGCGAAAGGCGCTCAGGCGCTCGCGGCGAGTGTTCACTGAACCGAGGGGTTCGCTGAGAAACAGCAACGCTTCAAAGCCTTTTTCCACCAGATGTTCGGTGGCGGTGGTGGCGGCCTGGGTATTATCGAGACCGACGACATCACAGGCGAACTCAGGAATTTTGCGGTCGATAAGCACCATCGGCAGCGCCGACTGCTGTAGCCGGTTTAGACCGTCTTCACGCATCCCGACTGCATTGACCACAATCCCCTCCACCTGGTAACTGCGCAGCAGGTCGAGATAGTGCAGTTCCTGGTCCAGTTCGTTATTGGTGTTACACACCAGCAGGGTAAAGCCTTTTTCGCGACAGGCGGCCTCGATGCCGCTGAGCACATTGACGGAGTAGGGGTTGGTGATATCAGCGATGATCAGGCCAATCAGCCGGGTGCGGCCATGCTTCAGGCCGCGGGCCATCAGACTAGGACGGTAATCGAGCTCGGCAATCGCTTTTTCAATTCGCCCTAACAGATCGTCGGAAAGCAGATGCTTTTCGCCGTTCAGATAGCGTGAAATGCTGGTTTTGCCGGTCTTTGCGGCTTTCGCCACATCGCTGATGGTTGCTCGCGCCGCTTTCGCCATGGTGGCTTCCTTTGCTGAAATCTGCACACACCTTAGCGCGAAAATCCGCTATATCAAGCATTTTGCCCGGCGAGTACCGGGCAAAGGGGAGTTACTGCAACGGGCTAAGGGTGATTTCGACGCGACGGTTCTGCGCCTTACCTTCTGCGGTGCTATTGCTGGCGACCGGATTAGCCGGGCCCATGCCGGTGGTGCGGATGCGGTTTGCCGCCACGCTCTGGGTGATCAGCGCGCTGGCGACGCTGTCGGCACGCTGCTGGGAGAGACGCATATTCAGCTCCTGGCTGCCTGTGCTGTCGGTGTAGCCAACGACGTTGACGGCAGTTTTCTCGTACTCTTTCAGTACCATCGCCACCCCTGTCAGGGTATTAGCACCCGCTGGTTTCAGGTTGGCGCTGCTGCTATCAAAGGTCACGTTGCTTGGCATATTCAGCACGATGTTGTCGCCATTTCGCGTCACGCTCACCCCGGTTCCCTGCATTTTCTCGCGCAGTTTCGCTTCCTGCACGTCCATGTAGTAGCCGATGCCACCACCCAACGCTGCCCCTGCCGCCGCGCCGATCAGCGCGCCTTTACCACGGTCATGTTTTGAGGAGGAGAGTGCGCCAATACCCGCGCCGACTAACGAACCGACACCTGCGCCGATGCCGGATTTACCCGCCTCGCGCTCGCCGGTGTAAGGGTTGGTGGTACAGCCTGAGATGACCAGTGTGCCGCTAACGATAGCCGCAATCATGAGTACGCGTTTTTTCATCTTATTCCTTAATCCTTTTTATTCTTTGCCACAGCGACCGTGACGGTTGATTATGACGCCCGAAGACGGAGAAAATTCCACAAAGAGCATCTCAATTTGTAAATAACATTGAACGGCCGAATAACAGGCCGTCATCACACCTGCTATCGCTGACCGGGAGCCTGCTTTGCCAACCTCATCTGCCACCAAAACCATCCTTACCGCAGCCCACTGGGGACCCATGCTGGTCGAAACCGATGGCGAAAATGTCATCTCATCGCGAGGGGCAATTGACACGCCTTTCGCTAACTCCCTACAAACCGCAGTACGCGACCAGGTGCACAGCAAAACTCGCGTACGTTATCCGATGGTGCGTAAAGGGTTTCTCGCTTCGCCGGAGCGTCCGCAGGGTGTGCGCGGTCAGGATGAGTTCGTGCGGGTGAGCTGGGAACAGGCGCTGGATTTGATTCACGCTCAGCATAGACGTATTCGTGATAGCTATGGCCCGACATCTATCTTCGCTGGCTCCTATGGCTGGCGATCCAATGGCGTATTGCACAAAGCGGCGACGTTGCTTCAGCGCTATATGAGCCTGGCGGGCGGCTATACCGGGCATCTGGGGGATTATTCCACCGGCGCAGCGCAGGCGATCATGCCGTACGTGGTCGGCGGCAATGAGGTTTATCAACAGCAGACCAGCTGGCCTATGGTGCTGGAACATAGCGATGTGGTGGTGCTATGGAGCGCCAACCCGCTGAATACGCTAAAAATTGCCTGGAATGCTTCTGATGAGCAGGGGATCCCGTGGTTTAACCGACTGCGCCAGAGCGGCAAGCGGGTGATCTGCATCGATCCGATGCGATCGGAGACGACGGCATTCTTTGGCGATGCGGCGGAGTGGATCGCCCCGCATATGGGTACTGACGTTGCTTTGATGCTCGGTATCGCCTATACGCTGGTGGAAAACAGCTGGCAGGATGACGAGTTTTTGGCCCGTTGTACCAGCGGCTACGACGTTTTTGCCCGCTATCTGAACGGTGAAAGCGATGGGACGCCAAAAACGGCAGAGTGGGGGGCGGCGATCTGCGGCGTTAGTGCGGATAAAATTCGCGAACTGGCAAAATTATTCCACGAAAACACGACTATGCTGATGTCCGGCTGGGGGATGCAGCGTCAGCAGTTTGGTGAGCAAAAACACTGGATGCTGGTGACGTTGGCGGCGATGCTCGGGCAGATTGGTACCGAGGGCGGGGGCTTTGGCCTTTCCTACCATTTTGCCAACGGCGGCAACCCCACGCGCCGCGCTGCAGTGCTGGCTTCAATGCAGGGCAGCGTGGCGGGCGGCACCGATGCGGTAGAAAAAATTCCGGTCGCCCGCATCGTCGAGGCGCTGGAAAACCCCGGTGCGGCTTATCAGCACAATGGTATGGAGCGCAGCTTCCCGGATATTCGTTTTATCTGGTGGGCGGGCGGCGCTAACTTTACCCATCATCAGGATACCAATCGACTGATTCGCGCCTGGCAGAAGCCGGAGCTTATCGTGATTTCCGAATGCTTCTGGACCGCGGCGGCGCGCCATGCCGATATCGTGTTGCCCGCCACCACCTCCTTTGAACGCAACGATATGACCATGACTGGCGATTACAGCAACCAGCATCTGGTGCCGATGAAGCGGGTGGTCGCGCCGCGCGATGAAGCGCGCGATGATTTCGATGTGTTTGCCGACCTCAGCGAACGCTGGGAAGAGGGCGGTCGTGAGCGCTTTACTGAAGGAAAAAGCGATGTGCAGTGGCTGGAGACGTTCTACCAGATTGCCGCCCAGCGCGGGGCTGCGCAACAGGTGACGCTGCCGCCGTTCGCTCAGTTCTGGCAGGCGAATCAGCTGATTGAGATGCCGGAAAATCCAGAGAACGCACGTTTTGCCCGTTTTTCCGCCTTCAGGGCCGATCCGCAGGCGAATCCGCTGAAGACCGCCAGTGGCAAAATTGAGATTCACTCCTCAACTATCGCCGGTTTTGCTTATCCGGATTGCCCGCCGCATCCCATGTGGCTGGAGCCGGATGAGTGGCACGGCAACGCGCAGGAAGGTCAGCTACAGGTGCTGTCAGCACATCCGGCGCATCGTCTTCACAGCCAGCTCAACCATACCTCGCTGCGCGAGCAGTACGCGGTGGCGGGCCGTGAACCGCTAACGCTTCACCCGCAGGATGCGCAGGCGCGCAATATCGCCGATGGCGATCTGGTTCGGGTGTGGAATTCGCGCGGCCAGGTGCTGGCCGGTGCGGTGGTGACCGACGGCATTCGTCCAGGAGTCATCTGTTTACATGAAGGGGCGTGGCCCGATCTTGACGCCCAGGCGGGTATCTGCAAAAACGGTGCGGTGAACGTCCTGACCAAAGACATTCCGACATCGCGGCTGGGCAACGGCTGCGCCGGAAATACGGCGCTGGCCTGGCTGGAAAAATATACCGGACCCGCGCTTACGCTGACGGCATTTGATCCGCCGACCAATGCATAATCCAGGTCGGATGTTGGGTTTCATCCTGCCATGCGCAGTCTTCAATGCGAAAGCCCTGTGCATGGTAGAAATTCACTGCCCGGACGTTTTTCTGGTATACCTCAAGGCTTAGCCAGTCGTAGTGCTTTTTGACTTCATTGATCAACGCGCTGCCGATGCCCTGTCTGGCGGCATCAGGCGCGACGAACAACGCACCGATAAAACGCGACTCCATCACGCTGATAAAGCCCTTTAGCACGCCGTCCTGCTCCCAACCCCAAGTGCAGGCGGCGGGAAGATACACATCCCGCACTATCGCGATGCTGTCATGCCAGTAGCTCTCGGCGATAAACGGATGCGCATAAATAGTACTTTCCAGCCACAATTCGATTAGCGGGCCAGTATCGTTAGCGTCCCAATTGCGGATCATCCTGACCTCCGGGGTGACAGAAGCAGCCGGTAACATGGTCGTTGACCAGGCCACAGGCCTGCATAAAGGAGTAGCAGATAGTCGAACCGACAAATTTAAAACCCCGCTTTTTCAGCGCTTTCGACAAAGCGTCGGAAGCTGGAGTGGTGGTGGGGATTTCTGCCAGCGTCGCCGCAGCGGTGACCTGAGGATGATTGTCGACGAACGACCAGACAAAATCTGCGAAAGGCTCGCCATTTTTTTCCATCGCCAGAAAAGCACGGGCGTTGCCGATGATGGCCTGAATTTTCCCGCGGTGGCGAATAATACCAGCATCAAGAACCAGGCGTTCAACATCCGCCTCATCCATGGCCGCCACGCGAACCGGGTCGAACTGGTGAAAGGCACGGCGATAGTTTTCACGTTTTTTCAGCACCGTTATCCACGACAGCCCTGCCTGCTGACCCTCAAGGCAAATCATTTCAAACAGCCGGGCAGGGTTCTTTTCCGCGACGCCCCACTCGCTATCGTGGTACTGAATGTATAAAGGATCCTGACTCACCCATCCACAACGTTCCATTTGCCTCTCCCTTTTGTCATAAAAGTTGTCTGTTCACCTTGACGGCTGAAAGATAAAGATAATAGTTAATACAGGGTTATTATTGCCAACACGGGGATAAGACACCCCCCATAAAAAAACACAGCAACCTTGCCGTTTCGGCTCTTTTTGGAGTCGCATTAATGATAATAAAGAAATGCAATGGCCTCCGGGGGTTTATCATCCCGGCGTGCGTATCCGTCTGGGCGTCGTGTGTTGCCGGAGCGAATGCCTGGCAACAGGAATATATCGCTATCGATACAAGAAGTAATACTCCGGAACGCTATACATGGGATAGCGATCACCAACCGCGCTACGAAGATATCCTTGCGGAGCGGATCAATGCGTCCGACGATCCTGCTGGCCTGGCGTTCAACCAGGCGGTATCGCCACCAGATAACGTACATGGCATGAGCGTCGGCTGGAACTTCGCTCTGGCAAACGGTATTACCTCCGGCCCGGTGGCCAGTTTACGCAGTGATCTGACATCGCCTCCTGATTCCCGTAGTGCTACCGGAACTGGCTACGTGAATACGCTGGGCTGGCGGGTCGATTATCAGGAACTGTGGGGGGTTCACCCGTGGGCGCAGGTGAGCTATAACCAGACGCTCTCAGCCGATCCTGTGGGCGCGAATCGCACGCAGGAAGGAGCCTGGCGAGATGTGACCTTCGGTGCGGATATGTCGCTTAACTCCCATCTTGCCGCCTGGGCGGCGCTGTCGCAGGCGGATAATTTACCCACCGGGGCAAACTATCTTTATCTGATGGGGGTGAGCGCCAATTTTTAATTTATCCGCATCATGTATGATGCAATTATTTAACTTATCAATCACAGGAATGAAGCACCTTCCTGCGATAGCAGGTACTAACTTTTTGGAAATTATTTAAGGCGTGAATGTTTTTCAATGTCATTCATTCCGCCTTTAATGCATTTCATTCCGTGATGGCGGCAGCTCATGCCTTTTCCCCCCTGGTTTACCGGGGACTTCGTTATTGTGGCGGCAGTTAATTCTTCAGGACAACTGCTATGAACGCTGCAAACTGTCAATACACTCGCTGGCTTACGCTGCTCGGCACTATCATTACGCAATTCGCGCTGGGATCGGTTTATACATGGAGTTTGTTCAATAGTTCTCTTTCCGCCAAGCTGGATGAGCCGGTGAGCCAGGTGGCGTTCTCATTTGGTCTGTTAAGCCTCGGCCTGGCGCTCTCCTCATCCGTTGCGGGTAAATTACAGGAACGTTTTGGCGTCAAACGCGTCACTATGGCTTCCGGCGTTCTGCTGGGCCTCGGTTTCTTCCTTACCGCTCATTCAAATAGCCTGATGATGCTGTGGCTGAGCGCGGGCCTGCTGGTGGGGCTGGCGGACGGCGCAGGTTATCTGCTGACGCTGTCGAACTGCGTCAAATGGTTTCCGGAACGTAAGGGACTGATTTCGGCCTTCTCTATCGGTTCTTATGGCCTCGGCAGCCTCGGTTTTAAATTTATTGATACCCATCTGCTGGCGACGGTCGGTCTTGAGAAAACCTTTATCATCTGGGGCGCTATTGTGCTGGTGATGATTGTCTTTGGCGCGACGCTGATGACTGATGCACCAAACCATACCGCCACCGCAAGCAATGGCGTTGTTGAAAATGACTTTACTCTTGCCGAATCGATGCGTAAACCGCAGTACTGGATGTTGGCGGTGATGTTCCTGACTGCCTGCATGAGTGGCCTGTACGTGATTGGGGTAGCGAAAGATATTGCTCAGGGGATGGTGCATCTTGATATCACAACGGCAGCAAATGCGGTCACCGTGATTTCCATTGCCAACCTTAGCGGTCGTCTGGTACTGGGTATTCTGTCAGATAAAATCTCGCGTATCCGGGTGATTACCATCGGCCAGGTTGTGTCGCTCATCGGTATGGCCGCGCTGCTGTTCGCACCGCTTAACGCTATCACCTTCTTCGCCGCCATTGCCTGTGTCGCTTTCAATTTCGGCGGGACGATTACCGTATTCCCATCACTGATTAGCGAGTTCTTTGGCCTGAATAACCTGGCGAAAAACTACGGTGTGATTTATCTGGGCTTTGGTATTGGTAGTATTTGTGGTTCGCTGATTGCTTCCCTGTTCGGCGGTTTCTACGTGACCTTCTGCGTTATCTTCGCGCTGCTGATTCTTTCTCTGGCGCTTTCTACCACCATTCGCCAGCCGAAAAGCGAGGTTTACCGCGAGGCCCATGCCTGAAGTGGGGCGTCGTCGTATTCATGATTAATCACCTAAGCAAATAGTGCCTATCCAACCAAATGTTTTGTAAATGTTTGGTTGGATCACATTCCCTCCTGATACTTTTTCCTTCTGCTGTGGTCTACTTAGCGCGCTTTGTAGAGGTTTCTTATAACCAAGCTAAACGCACTTTATTAACCTGCTTACTTATATCGCTTAAGTCGGGCGGTTTTATCTCTTCGTTTTCCAGGTTTTTTGCATGAAATACATTAAAACGATGACGCAGCTGAAGCTCAGTATCTGGCTGGCGCTGTACATCGGCTGGTTTATGAACGCTGCCGTATTCTTCCGTCGCTTCGAAGGTTACGCTCAGGAATTTACCATCTGGAAAGGACTCTCAGGTGCAGTAGAATTGGTAGGGACCGCGCTGGTCACCTTCTTCCTGCTGCGTATTTTGTCGCTATTTGGACGCCGTATCTGGCGCATCCTTGCAACCTTAGTTGTTATATTCTCTGCCGCTGCCAGTTATTACATGACCTTCCTGAACGTTGTGATTGGCTATGGGATTATTGCGTCGGTGATGACGACGGACATCGACTTGTCCAGAGAGGTCATCGGCTGGCATCTGATTCTCTGGCTGGTACTGATGAGCGCGCTGCCGCTGCTGCTTATCTGGAGTAACCGCTGCCGCTTCACGCTGTTACGGCAAATTCGTACGCCTGGTCAGCGGATGAAGAATATTACCATCGTGGTGCTGGCCGGTCTGATGGTCTGGGGACCAATTCGCCTGCTGGAAGTCCGTCAGAAGAACTTTGAACGTAGCTCAGAGGTTGATCTGCCAAGCTACGGCGGGGTGGTGGCCAACTCTTATCTGCCGTCTAACTGGCTTTCGGCGCTAGGGTTGTATGCCTGGGCGCAGGTCGATGAGTCTTCAGATAATAAATCCCTGATTAACCCGGCAAAGAAATTCACCTACGTCGCGCCTGAAGGGCTGGATGACACCTATGTGGTGTTTATCATCGGCGAAACCACCCGCTGGGATCATATGGGCATTCTGGGTTATAACCGGAACACTACGCCGAAGCTGGCGCAGGAGAAAAACCTGGTTGCCTTCCGCGGCTACTCCTGCGATACCGCCACGAAGCTGTCGCTGCGCTGCATGTTTGTGCGTCAGGGCGGGGCGGATGATAATCCACAGCGAACGCTGAAAGAACAAAACGTGTTCGCGGTCCTGCATCAACTTGGCTTTACCGGCGACCTGTATGCGATGCAGAGCGAGATGTGGTTCTACAGCAACACAATGGCTAACAATATTGCCTATCGCGAGCAGATTGGCGCCGAGCCGCGCAACCGCGGTAAGAGCGTTGACGACATGCTACTGGTTGACGAGATGCAGCGCGGGCTGGCGAAGAATCCAAACGGTAAGCATCTGATTATTTTGCATACTAAAGGCTCGCACTTTAACTATACCCAGCGCTATCCGCGCAGTTTTGCCCAATGGCAGCCGGAATGCGTGGGCGTTGATAACAAGTGTTCGAAGGCTGAGCTGATTAATTCGTACGATAACAGCGTGACCTATGTCGATCACTTTATCGTCAGCGTGCTGGACCAACTGCGCGATAAGAAAGCGATTGTTTTCTACGCGGCTGACCACGGTGAGTCCATCAACGAGCGTGAGCACCTGCACGGTACGCCGCGCAAGATGGCGCCGCCGGAGCAGTTCCGTGTGCCGATGCTGGTGTGGATGTCGGATAAGTATCTGGAATCGCCTGACCATGCGGCTTCTTTTGCGCACCTGAAACAGCAGGCTGCAATGAAGGTACCGCGCCGTCACGTTGAGCTGTATGACACCATCATGGGTTGTCTTGGCTACACCTCGCCGGATGGTGGGATTAACCAGTATAACAACTGGTGTCACGTTCCTGACACAGCGGCGAAGAAGAAGGATTAACACAGTGGTGAGATTCTCGCCGCTTAAGTGAATTTTTCATAATAAGGCATTGACGGGTTTGCATCTCAGCAGTAAGATGCGCCCCGCATTCGGTGATTGGCGCAGCCTGGTAGCGCACTTCGTTCGGGACGAAGGGGTCGGAGGTTCGAATCCTCTATCACCGACCAAATTTAAAAAGACTGCTCAACGAGCAGGCTTTTTTGCATCTGTGGCCGAGAGGATGAGAACCTCCGGGGGAAGAGGTTCGACTCGAGCGACGCGAGAGAACGTTGCGTCAGCAACGGCCCGCAGGGCGAGCCACACAGTGGCGAGTCATCCTCTATCACCGACCAAATTTGAAAAGCCTGCTCAACGAGCAGGCTTTTTTGCATCTGTGGCCGAGAGGATGAGAACCTCCGGGGGAAGAGGTTCGACTCGAGCGACGCGAGAGAACGTTGCGTCAGCAACGGCCCACAGGGCGAGCCACGCAGTGGCGAGTCATCCTCTATCACCGACCAAATTTGAAAAGCCTGCTCAACGAGCAGGCTTTTTTGCATTTGTAGCCCCGCTAAATTTCCGGCTACAGGTTCACTGTCGTCTACGGGCCGGTAGCCCGGACAGGTGCGTAGCACCGCCTCCGGGAAAATATGCAGCCTACTAAGAGTGTGAAAAAGCTCGCCCATCCCCATTTCCTGCCGCTTATTCGCTATTTTGTGACATCTTCCATTGTATTTTTTTATATATAGTCCGATCTTTTTTCGCGAAGCTTATGGATAACTTCAGCATTTTCCGCTGTGCGTTTTAACGTTCGCGCTATTTATCGCTCACATATTGGTCACATCGCAAGAAATTTTTACCATTTCCCATAATTGCTTATCACTATATCTCGAAAAATATTAAGGGATTTATTCTGTCTATTAGCCGCTAGCATAAATTTCTCTGCTGGAAATAGGGCTGTGCACTTTTTTTAATCTTTGCCCGCTGATTCTCACCCCGGATGTAAAACCAGGTTGGCTGTATTGACGTTTACCCATTCTGTTGACAGATTGTAGGGCATGAGGGGCATTTCATGGAGAATCCGTACTGCAACTCAGTCGTTTTTGCGAAAGGAATCCCCATCTCTCTCAACGCCTTCGGGCACCACCGACCGGACCGGGTAAAACATAAATAAAGGTCTGGCGGATATATGCAATGCAAACAACATCACATTTGGAGCAGAATAATGAGTATTTCCTTGAAAAAGTCAGGGATGCTGAAGCTTGGTCTGAGCTTGGTTGCCATGACCGTCGCAGCAAGCGTACAAGCGAAAACCTTGGTTTATTGTTCAGAAGGCTCGCCGGAAGGCTTTAACCCGCAGCTCTTCACCTCTGGCACCACCTATGACGCCAGCTCAGTGCCGATTTATAACCGCCTGGTTGAATTCAAAACCGGCACCACGGAAGTTATTCCGGGCCTGGCCGAGAAATGGGAAGTCAGCGAAGACGGTAAAACCTATACCTTCCATCTGCGTAAAGACGTGAAGTGGCAGGATAATAAAGATTTTAAACCGACTCGCGCGCTGAACGCCGATGACGTCGTCTTCTCGTTCGACAGACAAAAAAATGTCAATAACCCGTACCATAAAGTGTCTGGCGGCAGCTATGAATACTTCGAAGGGATGGGGCTTTCCGACCTGATTAGCGAAGTGAAGAAAGTGGACGATAATACCGTCCAGTTCGTGCTAACTCGTCCGGAATCTCCGTTCCTCGCCGATCTGGCGATGGACTTTGCTTCTATCCTGTCAAAAGAGTATGCCGACAACATGCTGAAAGCCGGTACGCCGGAGAAAGTGGACCTGAACCCAATCGGTACCGGCCCATTCCAGCTGCTGCAATATCAAAAAGACTCCCGTATTCTCTATAAAGCTTTCCCGGGCTACTGGGGCACCAAGCCGCAGATCGATCGTCTTGTCTTCTCCATTACGCCTGATGCTTCCGTGCGCTACGCTAAGCTGCAGAAAAACGAGTGCCAGGTGATGCCGTACCCGAACCCGGCAGATATCGCGCGCATGAAGGAAGACAAAAACATCACTCTGATGGAGCAGCCGGGTCTGAACGTCGGCTACCTCTCTTTTAACACCGAGAAGAAACCGCTGGATGATGTCAAAGTTCGTCAGGCGCTGACCTACGCGGTAAACAAAGAAGCGATTATCAAAGCCGTTTATCAGGGCGCAGGCCAGGCCGCGAAGAACCTGATCCCGCCAACCATGTGGGGCTATAACGACGATGTTAAAGACTACACCTACGATCCAGAGAAAGCGAAAGCGCTGCTGAAAGAAGCGGGTCTGGAAAAAGGCTTCAGCATTGACCTGTGGGCGATGCCGGTACAGCGTCCGTACAACCCGAACGCACGCCGTATGGCAGAGATGATTCAGGCTGACTGGGCCAAAGTGGGCGTTCAGGCCAAGATTGTCACCTTCGAGTGGGGTGAGTACCTGAAGCGCGCGAAAGCGGGCGAACACCAGACCGTGATGATGGGCTGGACCGGCGATAACGGGGATCCGGATAACTTCTTCGCCACCCTGTTCAGCTGCGCGGCGGCGAAAGATGGTTCTAACTACTCTCGCTGGTGCTACAAGCCGTTTGAAGACCTGATTCAACCGGCTCGCGCAACCGACGACCACAACAAGCGTATTGAGCTGTACAAACAAGCTCAGGTGGTGATGCATGACCAGGCTCCGGCGCTGATCGTCGCTCACTCCACCGTCTATGAGCCAGTACGTAAAGAAGTCAAAGGCTATGTGGTCGATCCGTTAGGTAAACATCACTTCGATAACGTCTCTATCGAATAATAAGCAATACGGTCCTCTCCTTTGAGGGAGAGGGCTGGGGTGAGGGTGGAGAAGCCGCCCCCTCACCCTTACTCTCTCCCCCTGTGGTGAGAGGGCGTTTACTTTTGTGAGCAATACAGACGTCCCGTCACCAGGCGGGCCGTCACTAGAGAGAATCCGGGTTATGTTGCAGTTCATTCTCCGACGTTTGGGACTTGTCATCCCAACATTTATCGGTATTACCCTTCTCACTTTTGCCTTTGTCCATATGATCCCCGGTGACCCGGTGATGATTATGGCGGGCGAACGTGGAATTTCCCCTGAACGTCATGCGCAGCTGCTGGCCGAAATGGGCCTTGATAAGCCGATGTGGCAGCAGTACGTCAACTATATTTGGGGCGTGATGCACGGTGATTTGGGCATCTCGCTGAAAAGCCGTATTCCCGTATGGGAAGAGTTCGTACCGCGCTTTAAGGCCACCATGGAACTGGGCGTCTGCGCGATGATTTTCGCCGTCGCCGTTGGGATCCCGGTAGGCGTGCTGGCAGCGGTCAAACGCGGCTCTATCTTCGATCACACCTCGGTTGGTCTCGCGCTGACCGGCTACTCCATGCCTATCTTCTGGTGGGGCATGATGCTGATTATGCTGGTGTCGGTACAACTCAACCTGACGCCGGTCTCCGGGCGTATCAGCGATACCGTGTTCCTTGACGATACCCTCCCGCTGACCGGGTTTATGCTGATTGATACCGCGATTTGGGGTGAGCCGGGCGACTTTATCGATGCGGTAATGCATATGATTCTGCCTGCCGTGGTGCTGGGCACCATCCCGCTGGCGGTGATTGTGCGTATGACCCGCTCGTCGATGCTGGAAGTGCTGGGTGAGGATTATATCCGTACCGCGCGCGCCAAAGGGCTGACGCGTATGCGGGTGATCATCGTTCATGCTCTGCGTAACGCGATGCTGCCGGTGGTGACGGTAATCGGACTGCAGGTTGGTACGCTGCTGGCGGGTGCTATCCTGACCGAAACTATCTTCTCCTGGCCGGGCCTTGGCCGCTGGCTGATTGACGCGCTGCAGCGCCGCGATTATCCGGTGGTGCAGGGTGGGGTACTGCTGGTGGCGACGATGATCATCCTCGTCAACCTGCTGGTAGACCTGTTGTACGGCGTGGTGAACCCGCGTATCCGGCATAAGAAGTAAGGGGCCACCATGTCACAAGTTACTGAAAATAAAGTTGTTGCCGCACCGGTGCCGATGACCCCTCTGCAGGAGTTCTGGCACTATTTTAAACGCAATAAAGGCGCCGTCGTGGGTCTGGTCTACGTGGCGGTCATGATTTTTATCGCCGTGTTTGCCAACTTCATTGCGCCCTATAACCCGGCGGATCAGTTCCGCGATACGCTGCTGGCCCCGCCGTTCTGGCAGGATGGCGGGAGCATAAGCCATCTGCTCGGTACCGACGACGTTGGCCGCGATATCCTGTCGCGTCTGATGTACGGCGCGCGCCTGTCGCTGCTGGTCGGCTGTCTGGTGGTGGTGCTGTCGCTGATCCTCGGCGTGGTGCTCGGTCTGGTTGCGGGCTACTTCGGCGGCGTTGTTGATTCTGTCATCATGCGCGTTGTTGATATTATGCTGGCCCTGCCGAGCCTGCTGCTGGCGCTGGTGTTGGTGGCTATCTTCGGCCCCTCAATCGTGAACGCCTCGCTGGCCCTGACCTTTGTCGCCTTGCCGCATTACGTACGTCTGACCCGCGCTGCGGTACTGGTGGAAGTGAACCGCGACTACGTGACCGCTTCTCGTGTGGCGGGCGCCGGGGCGATGCGCCAGATGTTCGTTAATATTCTTCCTAACTGCCTCGCGCCGCTGATTGTTCAGGCGTCGCTGGGCTTCTCTAACGCCATTCTCGATATGGCTGCTCTTGGCTTCCTTGGCATGGGTGCGCAGCCGCCGACACCGGAGTGGGGCACGATGCTCTCCGACGTGTTGCAGTTCGCGCAGAGCGCCTGGTGGGTCGTCACCTTCCCGGGTGTCGCGATTCTGCTGACGGTGCTGGCATTTAACCTGATGGGTGACGGTCTGCGTGACGCGCTCGATCCCAAACTGAAGCAGTAAGAGGTTCGAGATGGCGTTATTAAATGTAGATAAACTATCGGTGCACTTCGGAGACGAAGGGACACCGTTCCGCGCCGTAGACCGCGTGAGCTACAGCGTAAATCAGGGTGAAGTGGTCGGCATCGTCGGTGAATCAGGATCGGGTAAATCGGTCAGTTCGCTGGCGATTATGGGCCTGATTGACTACCCCGGTCGGGTAATGGCTGAAAAGCTGGAATTTAACGGGCGCGACCTGAAGCGTATTTCCGAAAAAGAGCGCCGCCAGCTGGTGGGCGCGGAAGTGGCGATGATCTTCCAGGACCCGATGACCAGCCTCAACCCGTGCTACACCGTGGGTTACCAGATTATGGAAGCCATTAAGGTGCACCAGGGCGGCAACAAGAAAACGCGTATCCAGCGGGCGATTGACCTGCTGACGCTGGTCGGTATTCCCGATCCGGCTTCTCGTCTTGATGTCTATCCGCACCAGCTTTCCGGTGGGATGAGCCAGCGTGTGATGATTGCGATGGCCATTGCCTGTCGGCCAAAGCTGCTGATTGCCGATGAACCCACAACGGCGCTGGATGTGACTATCCAGGCGCAGATCATCGAGCTGCTGCTGGAACTACAGCAGAAAGAGAATATGGCGCTGATCCTGATCACTCACGATCTGGCGCTGGTAGCCGAAGCGGCGCACAAAATTATTGTGATGTACGCCGGTCAGGTAGTGGAAACCGGCGATGCGAAAGATATCTTCCGCGCGCCGCGCCACCCATACACCCAGGCGCTGCTGCGCGCGCTGCCGGAGTTTGCTCAGGATAAAGCGCGGCTGGCTTCGCTGCCGGGCGTGGTACCGGGGAAATACGACCGCCCGAACGGCTGTCTGCTTAACCCACGCTGCCCCTATGCAACAGACAAATGCCGCAGCGAAGAACCTGAACTGAACCTGCTGAGCGGCGGTCGCCAGTCAAAATGTCATTACCCACTTGATGATGCCGGGAGGCCTGGGCTATGAGTACGCATGAGGCCACCACGCAACAGCCTCTGTTGCTGGCCACCGATCTGAAAAAATACTACCCGGTGAAGAAAGGGCTATTTGCCCCGGAACGCCTGGTGAAAGCGCTGGACGGTGTTTCGTTTATCCTTGAACGCGGCAAAACGCTGGCGGTCGTGGGGGAATCCGGCTGCGGTAAGTCAACGCTCGGTCGCCTGCTGACGATGATTGAAATCCCCACCGGCGGCGAGCTGTATTACCAGGGGCAGGATTTGCTCAAGCACGACCCGCATGCGCAAAAGCTGCGTCGGCAGAAAATCCAGATTGTGTTCCAGAACCCCTACGGTTCGCTGAACCCACGTAAAAAGGTGGGGCAGATTCTGGAGGAGCCGCTGCAAATCAACACCAGCTTAAGCAAAGAGCAACGACGTGAGAAAGCGTTGGCGATGATGGCGAAAGTGGGCCTGAAAACTGAGCACTATGATCGCTATCCGCATATGTTCTCCGGCGGTCAGCGTCAGCGTATTGCTATCGCTCGCGGCCTGATGCTTGATCCGGACGTGGTGATCGCCGACGAACCGGTTTCTGCGCTGGACGTTTCGGTGCGCGCGCAGGTGCTGAACCTGATGATGGATTTACAGCAGGAGCTGGGGCTTTCTTACGTCTTTATCTCCCACGACCTGTCGGTGGTGGAGCACATTGCTGACGAAGTGATGGTGATGTATTTAGGCCGCTGCGTGGAGAAAGGGTCGAAGGACCAAATCTTCAACAACCCGCAGCATCCGTATACTCAGGCGCTGTTGTCAGCGACGCCGCGCCTGAACCCGGACGACCGTCGTGAGCGTATCAAGCTGACCGGCGAGCTGCCAAGCCCGCTGAATCCGCCTCCGGGCTGCGCGTTTAACGCCCGCTGCCGTCGCCGCTTCGGCCCATGCACCCAGCTTCAGCCGCAGCTGAAGGATTATGGCGGCCAACTGGTGGCCTGCTTTGCCGTCGATCAGGATCAAAACGGCGAGAAGCCGCTGAGCTGACTTTTGTATCCTGAATCAGGTATAGCCCCCGGCGGCGGGGGCTACGGGTTGACAGCTGTCTGTGGACTGGTAGCCCGGACAGATGCGTAGCATCGCCTCCGGGAAAGGTGGCGGACAAGATGCCTCGGCGTGGCGTCTTCCCGGCGGCGCTGCGCTGACCGGGCTACAAGTTGACAGCCGTCAGCGGTTTGGTAGCCCGGACAGATGCGTAGCATCGCCTCCGGGAAATGTGGCGGACAAGATGCCTCGGTGTGGCGTCTTCCCGGTGGCGCTGCGCTGACCGGCTACAGGTTCACAGTGATCTGCAGGTTTAGTTTAGTAGCCCGGACAGATGCGTAGCATCGCCTCCGGGAAAGGTGGCGGACAAGATGCCTCGGCGTGGCGTCTTCCCGGTGGCGCTGCGCTGACCGGCTACAGGTTCATAGTGATCTGCAGGTTTAGTAGCCCGGCTGAGGCGTTTACGCCGCAAGCCGGGAAGTTCCTGAAAGCGACTTAATGCACCACTTCATCGCCGTTATCAATCGGCGACCAGTCGACTTTTCCTTCTTCCCTAACCTGTCGCCAGGCCATAAAGGTCAGGAACAATGTTGCGACGCCATAGCCAAACGTCACCGTGGGCGAAGCGTTGAGCGCCATCTGATGGCCGTGAATAAAGCCGAAGAACGACAATACCGTGGCCGCTGCGGCATAAAGCGCCGCCCAGTTAAAGCGCCGGTCGATAATGAACGCGGCAATCGCACCCATCATTAACCCCGCCAACACCGCGCCGCCCCCGGTGGTTGCCATACCGTGATACAGCACGCCGTTGTTGGCCATCGTATTGACGACGTCTGCCGGGAGATTGACGGTATTCGCGCCGGCGGCCGCCAGTGCGCCATCGACCTGGGTCTTTGCCCATTCGGCGATATTTGGTACCAGCGCCAACACGATCGCCGGAGCGTGGCGTTTCGGCGAAACCTGGAACGCCTGAGCGCCAATGACCAGACCGATAAACAGCAGAATAGGTACGATCGCGACCAGTGGGATGATGGAGAGTAGCAGCGCGGTGAGGCCCAGGAAGCAGACGATTGCCATACAAACACCGGTTGCCAGCGAATAACCAATACGCCCGCCCATCGCTTTCCAGCCCGGATGACCGATATAAACCGCAGGGGGAAACGGCGAACCCAGCAGCGCGCCGACAATTGCGCCCAGCCCGTCAGCCGCCAGTACCGCGCGCAGGTTGTAGCTATCGCCGCCTACCGCTGCGGATTCGACGTTATTGAGGATTTCGGTGAAGTTGAAGATCCCTAACGGTATCGCCGTCACCAGCAGCGGCCAGACCAGGCTCATCGGGACGTTAAAGACATCGGTAGAAAGTGTGGGTAAATAGAGTGAGAAACGGCCCGCCGCCTCTTTGACTTCCGCCGGATTCATAATGTCGCTAAAGCCAAGCCAGGTCGCGCCCCAGCCCAGCAGGCAGCCCACCAGAACCACCGCCAGCCCGCCCGGCAGACCGAACGGCAGCCGCACGTTGCCGACCCAGTTGAGCAGGATAATCGCGAAGCAAACAATGCCAATCCAGGCGGTATCAAACATCTGATACGCCGGGCGCATGGCGATAAACGCAATCGCAATCCCCGCCAGCGTCCCCAGCATTGCGGCGCGCGGCGTATATTTACGAATTGCCGGGCCAACCAGCACGCCTGCCAGCACAATAAGGCCGACAATCATCGCCCAGATAAGCCCGAGCTTCCACGCCAGCATCCAGTCTTTATGGATAA
The DNA here is from genome assembly GCF_003261575.2 of Klebsiella huaxiensis. Classification (GTDB taxonomy): domain Bacteria; phylum Pseudomonadota; class Gammaproteobacteria; order Enterobacterales; family Enterobacteriaceae; genus Klebsiella; species Klebsiella huaxiensis. The sequence continues at coordinate 277,593 of NZ_CP036175.1, forward strand.
GCAGCGTTGGCAGCATGACAACGAACACCACAATGAACATGTGCGGCACGCTTGGCCCGTATGGCAGGGCGGTCACTGTGTCGCGACCCTCGCGTTTTGCCATCCGCCAGGCAAGCCAGGCGTAAAACAGATTACCCAGCGGCAGCGCGATACCTAACGCTGGTAGGATGCGGCCATAGACGGTGGTCGCCGGGATTTGCGCGACGTACAGCGCGAGGCCTGACAGGACCAGCACGTTCAGTAATACGTTGGTAAAGAGTCCGAAAAAAGCGTTGAGATCGCCCGTCACCCATAGCCGTGGACGAAATGTGAGTTTTCCTTGCTCCATAATCCTTCTCCTGAAGTTATTCAGTCATGTGGTGGCCGGTGTATGCCCGCCAACCGCCGAGGTCGGTGATCTCCGGCTGGCCTTCAACCAGCCAGGATTCCGCCAGAACGCCCAACACTTCACTACCGTCGTCCAGTAACACTTTGCCGATACAGAGTCCGGCAGGTTCTTTTTGCAGAATATTCCCCAGTCCGGCAGGAGGAACCGCCCAGATTTCCAGCGCGATGTTTGCGCCGTTATCCGGTGAACGAATCATTCCAGGATGATCGTCGTTGATGCTCCAACAGCGGTAGCAGGGGGCCGTTTTATCCTCACGAACGAATTCGGCATTAACTGCAAGCATGTTGGGGTTTAGCTTCAGGCCACGCATTAGCGTGCCGTTAACTGCAAGCAGGATTTTGCTCTCTGACATCGTTTTTATCCTTATTTATACCCGTCATACTTCAAGTTGCTTGTGCGTTGGCTACACTCGTTCGCCCGAATCACTTACTCAAGTAAGCTCATCGGGACTTTCTCGCTTGCCGCCTTCCTGCAACTCGAATTATTTAGGGTATATACCCGAATATAGGGCCGCCATTCGCCGTGCGCATGGCGGCGTAAAATTAACTGGTAAACCGGGTGCCGCCGTTGCCGTTAGCGGCTCGGACAATGGCCTCCGGGCTGGTGATAAGCCCGACGCCTTGCGGATTGCCTTTGATGTAAGTCAGCATGGCTTCAACTTTTGGTGCCATGCTGCCCGCGCCGAACTGGCCGGTTTGTAGCAGGGTTTCGGCTTCTGCTAACGTCAGGGTGTCGAGCCAGCGCTGTTCTGGCGTGCCGAAGCCGATGGCGACCTGCTCAACGCCGGTCGGAATCAGCAACATGTCCGCCTGCAATTCGCAGGCCAGCAGCGCCGATGCGCGGTCTTTATCAATGACCGCCTGGGCGGCAATAAGCTTGCCAGACGTATCGCGCCAGACCGGAATACCGCCGCCGCCGCAGGCAATGACTAAGACATTTTGTTCAAGCAGGGTGCGAATAACCGGCGTTTCAATAACTTCTTTCGGTGCCGGTGATGCCACAACGCGTCGCCAGCCGCGGCCCGAATCTTCTGCGATATCCCAGCCCTGAGCTGCCGCCAGCGTCTCCGCCGTTCCCTGAGTCATATAGTCGCCGATAGGCTTATCGGGATGGCTGAAGGCGGCATCGTTTGGGTCTATCAACGTTTGCGTCACCAGCGCGACAACGGGCGTGTTGCCGATGCCGCGAGCGGTCAACGCGTTGTTTAGCGCGTTTTGAAACATAAAGCCAATTGCGCCCTGGGTATCGCCGACCGCGTACTCCAGCGGCACGCCGGGGACAGCGTCTTTGGCGATTTCGCTACGGCGCAGGATAAAACCCACCTGCGGGCCATTACCGTGCGTCAACACCACGCGCCAGCCTGCGGCAATCAGATCAACCACGTTTTCAGCGGTGGCTTTTACTGCTTCGTACTGCTGTTCCAGCGCATTTTCTCCGGGGTTGCGGATCAATGCATTACCGCCAACTGCGACGACGGCAATTTTCGTTTTATTCATGGTCAGCTCCTTCTGCCAGCGCGCGAAGCGCGGCGGTAAAGCAGGCCAGCGGCGCAGTGGTGATCCCGGCACCGATCTGCCCTACGCCCGCGCGTTTATGCGCAATCCCGGTGTTGATGACCGGGAGAATATTGCGATCAACCACGTAGCGGGCATCGATACCGCAGCCGCTACCGGCAAAGTTCAGCGCGGGCAGCGTGAACGCCGGATGGGTGGCGAGGGTGATTTCCTGCATCGTCAGGCTATGACGGACGGCATCGGCTGGCGTGCCGCCGACGAATTTAACGATGGCCGGGGAGGCTGCCATCGCAAATCCGCCGATCCCGGCTGTTTCGGTAATTGCCGAGTCGCCTAAATCGGCTGCCGCATCGTCGATACCGTAGCCCGGAAAGAACAGGCCATCGACCGGGTTTGCGGGAGCCTGGAACCAGCGGTCACCGGTACCGGAGAGGCGAATGCCGAAGTTAACGCCGTTGCGCGCCATTACCGTAACCAGCGAGCTGTGCGGGACATCACAGGCGGCATCCAGCATTGATTTACAGGCAGCCATCGAAAGATTAAGGAAGAAATGGTCGTTGGCGGCGATAAACTCCAGCGCTTCCGGACCGTGTTGAATACGCGCCAGATGCGGTGCCAGGCGTTTAAAGAACAGCCCGCTCGCTGCCGCATTGCGGTTATGACACTCATCGCCCATATGCAGCGCCTGGGCAATCAACGGCTTGAGTTCGATTTCGCCGCTCAGCGCCAGCGCCTGCTTCAGCGCGGGGGCCAGCACATCACCCATCCAGGCCAGGCGGTTAAGAACATCCTCGTTATTGGCCCCGAAACGCAGAACTTTGCCGAGCCCCTCGTTGAAGTTACAAAACGCGCGATTGCCGTGAGTGCGGTTTTCTACAATCCACACCGGCATGGAAGGACTGATAATCCCTGCCATCGGCCCGGTGGCGTGGTGGTGATGACACGGTTCGAGATCGACCAGCCCCGTCGCCGCCATTTGCATCGCTTCTTCCGTGCTGCTGGCCCAGCCTTCAAAAACAATCGCGCCAGCAATCGCGCCCTGCATCGGGCCGCACATATCGCTCCAGGCGATCGGTGGTCCGGCATGAAGAATTTTGCGTATACCGTTCAGGCCGGAGATCGCCTCGCGGGCCCTGGCGACATCGACCAGTACCGGCTGGGCATCCAGATAGCGCTGTAGCGCCTGTTCGTTAGCGGCTTTTATACGTTCGTCGGCCAGCAGGGTCGCCAGCGTCCAGCCCACCTGTTCATCACCCTGCGCCACGGGTTGCCATTGCAGATGAAGCACTTCGCCACCGGCTTCGCGCAGATTATCGGCAAAACTTTCCAGTCCGAGATTGATAACCGAAAGCGGTTGTTGAAATAAGGTCGTCATAGTTTATTTCCGTTGTTGCGCGATAAATGCCGCCAGGCGAGCGGCCTCGATATTGCTGTCAGCCACCAGGACGCCAGCGCTTTGCAGCAGCGTTATCTGCTGCGCTCTGTCCTGTGGATCGGTATCCGTGCCGCAGACATGAGCAAGCAAGACAATATGGCGCTGTTCAGTGGCTTCAATGCGCTGAATTTCTTCGATAATGGGTAGCAGGGCGCTGCACGGCGCGATGCTGGCGCCATAGCCCAGCACGATGTCGAATAGCAGGACGGCGGTGCGCGGGTCCAGCGCTTCTGAGAGCAGACGCGCGTTACGTAGCTCCGGGTCAATCATTGGATGCGGGCGTCCCTGGGTGAATTCATCATCGCCCATATCCACCAGACTGTGGCCGTGGCCATGATGTTTATCCTGCAGCGCCCGTGCGCCCGTTACCGGGGCATTGGATTCACAGGATAGCCCTGCCGCCTGGAGCGCGAGCTGGGCTTCGTAGCAGAAAGTCCCGCCTGCGAAAACGCCGCGAATATCGGTTTGCTCCGCGGTCATCTCGCGAATCGATTGCACCGCTTGCTGCCGTAAAGCTTCAGGTAAGGAATGGCTGGCGGCGGCCGTTTCTCCCCGCAGCGTGGCGACCGCGATATCCGCGGCATGCTGCAGGCTGTGGGCTGGGATGATGCCATACGTCAGCAGCGTCGCGTCGCTTGTCCCGAGGAAATGGGCTACAACCGGTTTGCCACACTGACGGGCGGATTCCAGCACTTTTTCCATGATGGCGGGTGACGGGGGTTTGGAGATCAGTGCAATAAGCTGCGTTTCGGGATCGTCCGCCAGCATGGCGATCCCTTGCAGCATGCTCAGACCGCCGATCTCTTCATGTAGATCGCGGCCGCCGGTACCGATGGCTTGCGAAACACCTTCGCCGAGGTGGTGAATGCGGCAGCTTACTTCCTGCAAACCGGTGCCGGAAGCGGCGACCAGGCCAATCGCACCACGGCGAACCACGTTGGCAAAACCCAACGGCATGCCGTTGATGATGGCGGTACCGCAGTCCGGCCCCATCACCAGCAGGTCACGCTCGCGGGCGTACTGTTTAATTGCCGCTTCCTGACATTCCGGGACGTTGTCGCTAAAGAGCATCACGTGCAGCCCGGCGCTCAGGGCTTTAAGCGCCTCGGCGGCGGCGTAGCTGCCGGGAACCGAAATCAGCGCCAGATTAGCCTGCGCGGACGCTCCTACACCTGCGGCGATGCTGGTGGCCGGGCGTCGGGTTGTACCTTCGGTGTTTTCCGTTGTGGCTGGAGGGCTCAGTAATTCACCCGCCAGCGTCAGCGCCTGTTTTGCCGTTTCGTCATCGGCCAGCAGGGCAATAAGCAGATCGTTAGGTCGGGCTTCAAGCGTAATGGGCATTCCCGCATCGCGCATGCGTTCGATATTGGCCGCCGTCGCCATGGCGACAGAAGCTTGCTCAACGCCCTCTAATGCATTGAGTTTTGCGGAAACCTGCATCAGTGAAACGGAGTCTTTATACAGGTTAGGGAAGCATTGGTAATGCAGAGTCATTTCCTGTCCTCGGGCAATAAGAGGCCACCGCCACAGATGTGGCGGAATGGGGTTATTACCAGTTGTCGAAAAATTAGTTTTGCAGCGCGCCGATAATGCTGGCTGAATCGCTGACCCAGCCGACGATGGCCCCCTGGGCTTTCATCATGTCGAGCGCGGCGCGGTGGAATTCTGGAAAGTAGGAGGCGCAGCAGTCTTCCGGGATGACCAGCTCGTAACCTCTATCGTTGGCTTCTCTGGCCGTGGTTTGCACGCACACTTCCGTGGTCACGCCGCAGATGATCAGCGATTTAATGCCGCGAGTTTGCAGAATCAGCCCCAGGTCGGTGGCGTAAAAAGCGCCCTTGCCGGGTTTATCGATAATCGGTTCACCGGTGAGTGGCGCGAGTTCAGGGATGATGTCGTGCCCTTGTTCGCCGCGAATTAAGATGCGTCCCATCGGACCGGATTCGCCGATAAATGTTTTCCCGCCGCGTGTTTTTTTCGCCGGGGGACAGTCCGCCATATCCACGCGATGACCTTCGCGGGTGTGAATAATAAATAACCCTGAGGCTCGGGCTTGTTCCAGCAGTTGACGGCATGGCGCGATAGTCCGGCGCAGATGCGAGACGTCATTACCCAGCACCTCGCCAAAACCAGCGGGTTCGACAAAGTCGCGCTGCATATCGATGATGACCAGCGCAGTGCTGGCAGGATCAAACGTGAAATCAAAAGGTTGAGCTTGAATAGTACGCATAAACGATCCCTTGTTAGCTATGACTACACTCGCAGTGTATGGACAGAACGCGATGGCTGCGCAGAAAGGTTTTCTGCTTATCCCTCAAAAAATATGAGGGATAAATCCATATCGGCAAGGCAAAATGGCTGGGGTCCTGATGCCGTGGGGATTACGGCGAACAGGGGATATCAGCCGGTCGGTCAAGGGGGCGAAAATGGATGTGCAAAAGTGTGACCCTCCTCGGGAAATAAGGTTAACGTATGGCTTTGAATGCACTAAAACATTGCGCCAGGCTGACTTCTGGACAAGCGGGGCGCGTGCACTCGGTCTTCACCCACGCCTGTAATCTGCTCATGCCGAACGGTGAGCTCTGGGTTGTGCAAACCCGGGAAATGCCGCTGGCCCCCAACGGTATCATTGTCGACGTCGACGATTTGCGACATCGTTTTACCGCCGGGATGAGCGTGGCCTGTTTACCCTGCGGGGGCGATGTGTCGATGCTCGGTTCGAGTCCCGTCTCTACGCAGCTTATTTCTGCCGGGAACGCCGCGAATTTACGGCGTTTCGCCAGCGCATTATCTATTTTCCTCGCAGGGCAACCCTGCAATGGTATTCGGCTGGCCTTGCAGCAAGAGCCCGCGCTGGCTGATGTCTATCAACGCTTTACCCGCTGGCTGATGAATGGTGAAGGCGATGTGGTTCCCCTGCTGCGTTTTCTGATTGGGCGCGGGGAGGGGCTAACGCCCTCAGGCGATGATTTCCTGGTGGGCGTATTGCTGGTCATGGAGAACTGGCTGCATCCCCGGCTGTCCTCGCTGCGCCAGGCCATTCCCCCACTGTTGTCAGCTACCACGGATATCAGCCGGGAAATGCTGGGACATGCGTGTCAGGGGCGCTATAGCCAGCATTTGTTAGCGCTGATGGCGACCCCTGCGGTTAATTTTCCTGCGGTTGCTGGATATGGTCATACGTCTGGTCTGGATATGCTGGCCGGGATGGCGGCGGGGGTCAGCGTTTTATCAACCCGGTCAACTGAGATCGGTTAAAAATCCTTCGATGACATCCGCCCGCTGCAACTGCGTCAGCCACCAGTGGCAGCAAGGGCGAGGCGGCTCGTTTTGCCAGGCCAGAAAAAGTGGCGTCGGCGGTTTACTGACGTTCACCGGCACGCTAACGAGTCTGCCGTCGTCAATGTAGCGCTGGCAAAAATGGCGGGGAAGGAAGCCAATGCCCAGACCGTGGAGATGCATCGTAATTTTGCTGTGGTAATCGGGAGCGAGCAGCGCTTTTTGGCCGCGCAGTTGCCAGGCAACCTGTGGCTCGAGCTGCACGGAAGTATCCTGGATACAGATTGCCGGGTAGCGGCGCAGATCTTCTGCCTGTAGCGGGCGGTGAACCGCCGCCAGTGGATGGTCGGGCGCAATAGCGAACAACCACTCAACAGCGGGCATTTCTGCACAAAGGACTTCACCGTGGCGTACCACCTGGTTAGGCGCGCCGATAGCGATATCCGCACGCTTTTCCAGCAGCGCGTCCCAGACGCCATCATGCACATCAATACTCAACTGAATTTCCGTTTGCGGGAAGTGGTGCTCACTTTGCTTCAACAGCGCGTAAAGAGGTTGCAGGCTAATAATGTTATTGAGCGAGAGTCTTAAGCTCGTTTCGGTGCCACTGGCAATACGACGAGTGGTGTGCTGCAACTCTCCCAGTTCGCTCAGGATCAACTGCCCTTTTTTGATAAAATAACGGCCCGCTTCCGTCAGGATCAGCTGTTTGCCCTGGCGCTCAAACAGTTTGGCGCCCAGCTCGTTTTCCAGTTTATGCACCGTATAGCTGAGAGCCGTGGGCACCTTATGCAGCTCTTCGGCGGCAGCGCTAAAGTTGCCACAGCGCGCGATGGTGACGATGACGTTCAATGCCTGGACGCTTATCAACATACCCTCTTCCTACCGATATACCCGTCATCCTTCAAGCTGCCTCTTTGTTGGCTGCACTCAGAAACCCCAGTCACATAGTTATCTATGCTCCTGGGGATTTCTACCCTTGCCGCCTCGATGCATCTCGAATGATTTTGTGTATAGACTGAAAAACCCCTTCACGATCGGGAACATAAAACGAACATTTATCGAATATAGAGGATCTTAAATCACTATGTCTATCAACTAAGCTAACTATATGAATATATTTTATTTTACGCTTTTCAAGCCTTCAGATGGTCTAAAAGGGGGGCAGCAATGATTTCTGATGCTGTTCTTTGTTGTTCGGTCAACTCATTATATTCCTGGTTTTCAGATAACATCCTGATCTATTTATTTTAAGTCTGAGCTTTATTTATTATTTTCATTAATTCTGTTAAGTGATTTCTAAATGGATTAAAAAATATTAAAATGTATTCTCGTTAGTATTCTACAGGCGTGTATTACGCCAGGTTTTAAAATTTAAACAGTATAAAAAACTACTCTAGGTGAATGACCCGGCGGGTTACGTGGGTTTTGACGGCGCTGCCGCCCAAAAAATGGGGCTATCATTTTGAAAAGAAACTGATAGTGTAGCCGCACTACCACTATGGAATTATACCAACCTGGCTTATTCAAAATTATTAAAGCTGTACTAAAGTAACCGTGTTGTGACAGACATAGCGCTGGTTAAATGTTCAAAAAACAACAAATTAAACTATGCTTTAGCAGCGTAGAATGACAATTAAAACAGATTAAATATGATGTATTTAAAATCATGAGGTTATCTATGAACCATTATGATGATTTGCAGCGCTTCAAGGAAAAGACGCGGACACACAGTCTAAAATTCAAGGACCTCTCATCAGAAGCTGCCGCCAGTGAAAAAGGGGATTGGGTTATTCTCAATCAACTTATTCCCGTAGCGGAAGAATCCTCTATCGCTATGGGTGGATCGGTTTCATTACCCGTGCCACAGCTGGTACCTGTTGATATGTTCCGCAGGGTCGAGGCCGTACCTCCGACACCGCCGGTTGCTCCGGCGGTGATACTTGAACCTGTAGCAGTACAACCCATTGCCGCGACTGAAAAAACCGTACCGGTCGCCGTGGAGTTCATTGTGCCGGAAAACGTCGTGCCGCCGATCCCTGTTCCTCAGGTTGAGATTCCCCAACCGGTACCTGCCAGCGTCCCCGCACCTGCAATCAAACCTCGTCAGGCCATCGTGCCGACGGCGGAAAGCTACGCCCATCTCTTCGCGACGAAAACCGTGGAGCCGGAACCGGTAGCGAAAGATAAAAACCAGCCCCTGAAATCACTCTTAGAAAGGATTGCGACATGCCGCTGATCTGCGTGTGTTCCCCGAAAGGCGGCGTAGGAAAAACGACCCTCGCGGCAAACCTGGCCTGGGCGCTGGCCCGCGCGGGCAGTAAAGTTCTGGCCCTCGATTTTGATGTGCAGAACGCCCTGCGCCTGCATTTTGGCGTGCCTCTTAGCGATGAGCGCGGCTTTGTCGCGAAAGCGCTGGAGCTGCATGACTGGAGCCAGTGCGTGCTCAGCGCTGGTAGCAATATTTTCGTCCTGCCCTATGGCGACGTGAGTGAAGCGCAGCGCCAGGCTTTTGATGAGCGCCTGGCCCATGACGAGCATTTTTTGACCCGCGGCCTGGCGGCATTACTCAATTATCCGGGGTTGATTACTATTGCCGACCTGCCGCCGGGGCCTTCACCCGCGCTGACGGCACTGACGGCGCTTGCTGACCTGCATCTGGTGCCGTTGCTGGCGGATACTGCCTCGATGTCGACCCTGTCGCAGGTCGAAAAGCAGCGTTTAACCGGGGGGGCGCTTAACCATAAACACGGACACTATTTTGTGATTAACCAGAGCGATAATCGCCGTCAGGTGAGTCGCGATGTCACCGCGTTGATGGAAGAAAAACTGGGTGACCGCCTGCTGGGCGTCATTCATCGTGATGAAAGCGTGGTAGAGGCGAATGCTTCTCAGAAGTCGATTCTTGACTTTAGTTCATCCTCCGCAGCCGCCTTTGATATTGAAATCATAGCCAAAAAAATCTCTGCGCAGTTGGGTATCAATATTGGCGATGGCACGGTACACAGCCAGCCTCGCATGTCAGGGCATTAATTTAATTGCAGGGCCGCTGAATGAAAAAATCTCTTTTCTGGTTGCTGGTACTGGTGCTCTCGCCTATTGCCGTGCTGGTGGTGATCACGCCGATGGACAGCCAAAAGCAGTATATTTTTGGCTTGCTGAGCATCGGCATTCTCTTCGTCATGGGTTTTAGTAAAAACCGCAGCATTTCGGTCATTATGGTCGTGACATCGCTGCTGATGTCGACCCGTTATATGTATTTCCGCCTGACGCAGACCCTGCATTTTAACTCCACAATCGAGGCGATTCTGGGGATGGGACTGTTCCTGGCGGAAGTCTATATCTGGGTGATGCTGCTGCTGAACTACCTGCAAACGGTGTGGCCGCTGAAGCGCGAAATCGTTCCGCTGCCGGATGACATGAGCACCTGGCCGACGGTAGATATCTATATTCCGAGCTATAACGAACCGCTTGATGTGGTTCGTGATACCGTGCTGGCCGCGCAGTGCATTGATTATCCAAAAGATAAATTAAAAATCTATTTACTGGATGATGGTAAGCGCAATGAGTTTGCGGTATTCGCCGCCGACGTCGGGGTGGGGTATATCACCCGTAACGATAACAAACACGCCAAGGCGGGTAATCTCAACCACGCGATGACCCTGACCAACGGCGAGCTAATCTGCGTCTTTGACTGTGACCACGTGGCGACCCGCGTCTTCTTACAGGCGACGGTCGGCGGGTTCCTCAATGATCCGATGCTGGCGCTGGTGCAGACCCCGCACTACTTCTATTCGCCAGACCCGTTCGAGCGCAACCTCTCCGTGGGCCGCAACATCCCCAACGAAGGGATGCTGTTCTATGGCCCAATTCAGCAGGGTAACGATAACTGGAACGCGACCTTCTTCTGCGGCTCCTGCGCCGTGATTCGTCGCGCCGCGCTGGAGCAGATTGGCGGCTTTGCGGTAGAAACCGTCACCGAAGACGCCCATACCGCACTGAAGTTCCAGCGTCTGGGCTGGAAATCGGCGTTCCTTGATATTCCACTGGCGGCCGGTTTAGCCACTGAACGTCTGGTGGTGCACGTGATTCAGCGTACCCGCTGGGCGCGCGGGATGACGCAAATTTTCCGTCTCGATAACCCGTTACTGGGGCGTGGGCTGACGTTCCAGCAGCGTCTGTGCTACCTCAGCGCCATGCTTTACTATCAGTTTGCCCTGCCGCGCGTGGTGTTTGTCACCGCGCCGCTGGCTTACCTGCTGTTTAACCTGAATATTATCTACTCCTCGGCGAGCCTGATTGTCTCCTACGCGTTGCCGCATCTGTTCCTGGCGATTTACGTGGGATCGCGGATGAACGGCCGCTATCGCTACAGCTTCTGGGGCGAAATTTACGATATCGTGTTGGCATTCCACCTGGTGCTGCCGACGCTGGTGACGATGATTTTCCCCAAACGCGGGAAGTTTAACGTTACCGATAAAGGCGGCCTGCTGGACGTTGGCTACTTCGACTTTACCGTCGTCAGGCCGCATCTGGTCGTTGCCTGCCTGCTGGGCCTGGGCGTGGTGGTCGGCATCGTCCGCGCTGTCGGCCACGATTATTTTGGTTCAGATCCTAACGTTATTGCGCTCAACGTTGGTTGGGGAATTTACAGCCTGATCTTTCTGCTGGCCGCTATTGCCGTGGCGCGCGAAACCCGCCAGGTGCGCAAAACGATTCGTATCGATGTCGATATTCCGGTGCTTATTCATTATGCCAGCGGCATTGTCTCGCGTAGCCACACCGCCGACCTGTCGATGGGCGGCTGCCGCATTAGCGCGCCGGATAAGCGTCACCAGCAGGATGAGATTGAAGAGATTGAGCTGATTCTCCAGTCAGGCGCTATCTCGATTCCCGTCCGCCAGGTGACCGCTGACGATCGCTTTATTCGTCTGCAATTCGATGAAAATATTCCGCTTTCGCGCCGTCGCGAACTGGTGCGCGTGGTGCTGGCCCGCGCCGATGCGTGGATTAATCCGCCGCGCCCGCAGGACAACCCGTTCCGCTCTTTCGTCACCATTTTGCGTTGTGTGTTTGAACTGTTCTGGCTGACGTGGAAAACACGCCGCAGCCAGCGTCGCCAGCCGCCTGCTGCGAAGCCCGCGCAGGAGGATGGTCACCTATGAAACGTTTAACGACGCTTGCGCTGCTGGTCGGAATGTTCTCCGCACCTGCGCTACACAGTGAAGAAACACCTGCGAACTCGTTGCCGCAGCTCAATTTCCCGCTGTTTAACGCGGGGGTCGACAGCGCGCCGGTTGCTGAACCCGCGCCTGCGGATGAATCGAATTCGGCGGCCACAACGGAAAGCACCGCAGAGCCGGCTTCACTGCCCGCGATGCCGACTCCGGTAACCCCCAGCGTACCTGATACGGTGCCATTAACCCCGATTGTGGGCGGGAACCTGAACCTGGTGCAGATGGGAATGCCGGACGGCATCATCCTCAGCGGCGGACAAAGCCAGGGTGGCGCTGATTTTACGCTGCCTTCCGATCAGGTGGTGACGCATGCCCAACTGATGCTCGAGATTAAAGTCTCGCCGGAGATGGCCACCCGTAACGCCACGCTGCAATTAATGCTCAACGGTCAGCCGCTCGGCACCTTGCCGCTGGGAGCTGACGGGGAAGATATCTCACACTACCAGCTGGATATTCCGGCTGCGCTGATGGTATCGAGCAATAACCTGAGCTTTAAGATTAACGACGGCGACGCCATGCAGTGTCGGCTTGATATTCACGACACGTCGCGAGTAACAATTTTGCCCACCTCGCACTTTAGCTGGGAGAGTCAGCAGCTCAATATCAGCAATGATTTAAGCCACTTCCCGCGCCCGTTCTTTGACAGCATGCAGATGACCCCGGCGGATATTGCTATCGCTTACCCGGAAAAACCGACGGCGGACGTCTTCAGCGCAGCGGCGCTGGTGTCGTCATGGCTGGGTATTCAGGCTGATTATCGCGGTATTGCATTCGACGCACTGCGCGATCGTCTGCCGGAGAAGCACGGCATTATTATTGGTCATCCCGGCGAGCAGGTTGGCGGACTGACGCTGCCGCAAACCGATAAACCGTTGTTGCAGATCGTTGAGAACCCCGGCAACCCGGCCTATAAGCTGCTGCTGATTGTTGGCCAAAATGACGCCGCGCTGCGGATGGCGGCCTGGCGGCTGACTCGCGGCGATTTTGCCCCGCAGACCCCCAGCTTGAATGTGGAGCTGCAGGCCATTCCAGTCGGCAAACCGTATGATGCGCCGCGCTGGATCCCAACCGATCGTCCGGTAAAAATCAGTGAATTGATCCGCCAGGATCAAAGCATGACCGTCAGCGGCGTGTGGCACGAGCCGCTGCGCGTGGCCTTCCGCGCCGCGCCGGACCTCTATCTGTGGGATGGCGAAACCATTCCTTTGCAGATTGGCTATCGTTTCCCGTCGGAAAACTGGATCAATGAGGATAAATCGCTGCTGAGCGTGACGCTCAACAACACCTTCCTTAACAACTTGCCGATGAACAAGCAGGGGCCGCTGGAGAAACTCTGGCGTCATCTGGGCGGCGATGCACGTCAGGAGCGTTTTACCATCCCGTTAGCACCGTATCTGATTTACGGTGATAACCAGCTTTCGCTCTATTTCAATCTGGTGCCGAAGGATAACGCGCCCTGTGCGGTGCTGATGAATAGCAATATTAAGAGCCGAATCACCGATGATTCGTGGATTGATTTGAGCAGTACGCGACACTTCTCGCTGCTGCCCAATCTTTCCTATTTTGTCGGTGCCTCATTCCCGTTCTCACGGTTGGCGGACTACTCGCAAACCACTCTGCTGCTCCCGGAGAGGCCTTCGGAAACCCAGGTGGCGACAATGCTGAACCTGGCCGCGCGTTCGGGTAATTCGACCGGGAAAGCGCTGGTCAATAACCGCGTGGTGCTTGGCCTTCCTGAAGGCGGTGCGAATTCGTCGTTGCTGCGCGATCGCGACGTACTGGCGGTGAGCTCGCTGGACCAGAAAGCGTTTAACCAGCGTCTGCTGGCCGATTCCCCCTATAACCCGGTTGATAATCTGCTGAGCGTGCGCGAACCGGCATTGTGGCCAAAAATCCAGCGCAAGCTGAGCGGCGATTGGGCTTCAGACGGTGTGGATGCTGACCGCTATTTTTCTTCCAGTAGCGCCTGGCGCGGGTTCATCAGCTACCGCTCGCCGTGGAACCCGAAGCGGGTGGTGGTGGTGGCGATGGCCAGCAACGACGATCAGCTATCGAAGTTGGAAGACGACCTTAATTCGCCGCGTATTAACGCCGGTATTCGCGGCGATACGGCGGTGATCACCAGCGATAACGGTGTGCGCAGCTTCCAGGTCAGCACGCCGTTCCCCAGCGGTCAGATGCCGTGGTACATGATGGCGGTGTGGTATGCCAACCAACACTCCGGACTGCTGGCGGTGCTGGGGCTGATTGTTACGTCGATTCTGGGACTGGCGCTGACTGCGATGTTTAAACGTCATGCCCGTAAGCGCCTGGGTTCGGGGGATAGCCAATGAAAAGAGTTAGCAGAATGAATAATAAGGCGGCCCGTCAATTTTCCACGCTGTGCCTGTCCGGCGCGCTGACGCTCGGCGCGTTTGGCGAAGCGCAGGCGGCAGGCAACGATGCGGCGCTACAGGCGCTGTTCGCACAGGCCAACTACTGGCACGAAAAATCCCACGACGAGCTGGCGATGGAATCGCTGCAAAAAGTCCTGTCGGTAGATGCTAATAACGCGCAAGCGCTGTACCTGATGGCGCTGTGGGCGCAGCAGGGGGGTAACCTTCAGGCGGCGGCCCAGTGGCGCGCGCGGCTGGAGAAAGCGGCACCCAATAGCCCTGGGATACAGGATTTGGATAGTGCTAAAAAAATGGCGCAGGTGCCGCAGGGGCAACTGAACCTGGCAAGGCAGCAGGCGCGGAGCGGTAATGTTCCCGCCGCGCTGGCGACCTGGCGAAGCATGTTTAATGGCAACGTCCCGCCTTCCGGTTTGGCAGCGGAATACTATATGACGATGGCCAGCGATAAGTCGCTCTATCCACAGGCGCTGAGCGAGCTGCGTCAGTACGTTGCACAGCATCCGCAGGAAAACGGACCGCGCGTGGCGTTAGGTAAGGCGCTGACCTGGCGTGAAGATACCCGCCGGGAAGGGATCGCCATGCTGGAGCCGATGGCCAGCGGCAGCAAAGAAGCCGATTCAGGGCTGCGCCAGGCGCTGCTGTGGATGGGGCCGCAGGCGGGGGATGAACAGTTTTACGACACCTGGATGCAGCGCCACCCGCAGGATACTGAAGTACAAAACTATTTTCGCGAACGGCGCAGTGGTCAGGCGCGTGGGCAGGGTTACTCTGACCTCAACAGCGGCAATACCGCGGCGGCGAAGCAGCAGTTTGAACAGGTCCTGCAAACCAACCCGCAGGATGCGGACGCACTGGCCGGGATGGGCTATATCGCCCAGCGCAGTGGTGATTTTCAGGCGGCCTCTCAGTATCTGAGTCGGGCCGCGGACCTTGGCGGTGATGCATCGCAGACCCGGCGTCAGCAGGCGGCGGACGCGCTATTTTATGGCCAGCTCGCCCAGGCACAGCAGGCCTATAAGCAGGGCAATATCAGCCAGGCGCTGGCGCTCTCCGCGCCGCTGGCGCAGCAGAGCGGGACGCAGGGCACGGCGGCCAAGCTGTTCCGCGCTGATGTTCTGCGCCACAACAAAGATTTACCGCAGGCCGAGCAAACGCTGCGCGCACTGGTCAACGACCAGCCGCAAAACGGCCCGGCGCGGGAGAATCTCTACTACGTTCTGCGCGAACAAAACAAGACCGCAGAAGCCCAGGCGATGCTGCGAACGCTGCCGGAAAGCCTGCAGCAGAAATTGCAGCCGCGAGTGGTCACCGGAATGCCGGGGGATTCGCTGCGTCGACAGGCGCAGGAACAGGCTAGCGGCGGCAACGTGGCGGGCGCAATCGCCACGCTGCGTCAGGGTGTTTCTCGCTATCCAGATGACGCGTGGATGCGTCTCGATCTGGCCCGGTTGCTGCAAAAATCTGGCAACGACGGCGAGGCAAACTCGATCATGACCGCCGCTTATCGTCCCGGTGCCAGCAGTAATTCACTGTACGCTGCCGCGCTTTTTGCCAGCGAGAACGGCGGGTGGCAGCAGGCGCAAACTCTGCTGGCAAGAATTCCTCCCGCTAGCCAGACCAGCCAGATGCGCGACCTGCATCAGCGGGTGAACTACAACCTGCAGCTGGCAACGGCGCAAAGCTACCTGGCGCAGGGTAACACCGTTGCAGCCTCCAATACGCTCAGGGCGATGGCCGCAACGCCGCCAAAAGCCCCGGCGGATGTCGGCAAACTGGCGCGGTTGCTGGCCCAGAGCGGCGATGTCACCACCGCGGTATCGCTGGTGCGCAACAATATTAACGGCGGTATCTCGGGCAATGCCGGGGATTACGCCGACCAGGTGACGGTGCTTAATCAGGCGGGCCTGACTAACGAAGCGCAGAGGCTGCTAACCAACCCGCAGCTGCAGGCGAGCAGTACGCCGACGCAGCTGGCCAGCATTCGCAACGGTTACGTGATTAACGAAGCGGATCATCTGCGCGAGCAGGGCAATTACGCGGCGGCGTACGACAAACTGATGGGTGCGATGCAAAGCGACCCGCAAAATACCGACCTGATGTTCGCCATGGCGCGTCTCTATCAGAGTGGCAAAATGAACAAAGAGGCCGGGGTGGTTTATGACTACCTGATGACTCGCGATACGCCGA
The DNA here is from genome assembly GCF_003261575.2 of Klebsiella huaxiensis. Taxonomy (GTDB): domain Bacteria; phylum Pseudomonadota; class Gammaproteobacteria; order Enterobacterales; family Enterobacteriaceae; genus Klebsiella; species Klebsiella huaxiensis. The sequence goes on from NZ_CP036175.1 coordinate 294,029, forward strand.
CCCAGGATGCGCGCAGCGGAGCGATTGATGTCGCGCTGTCGGCGGGCGATAACGATCGGGCGGAACAGCTGGCGGGCGGACTGCGTCCGGATAACTCTCCGGACCGTTTGCTGCTGTTGGCGCGCGTCGCTGAATCGCAGGGGCATCACCAGCAGGCGATGACGTACCTGCGCAGCGCGCGCGGCAGGTTGTTGGGGCAACAGAGCAGCAATAGCGCGCAAACGCCCACCGTGGGCGGTGTGCTGGCGGCGGATAACCCGTTTATCGGTGTTTCTCGCACCCCCACGACAACGCGCAGCGCTTCCACCTACGGGCAATATATGCCATGGCAGGTTTCCCAGGTCTCGACGGGGGAAGGCAGCACGCTGCCGGGGATCCAGCGTCCTGACCTGCCGGTTGAAACCGCGCAGACCCGCATGCTGCGCCAGGTGGATAGCATGATGGAGACGCTGCAGGAAAAAACCGGCACCTGGCTACAGGGCGGCATGGAAGTTCGCGGCCGCGATGGCGAATCCGGCACCAGCAAGCTGACTGAAATGAAAACGCCGCTGACCTGGTCTTCCTCGCCGTTTGGCGATTCGCGTTTTGACTTTACCGTCACGCCGATTACGTTGAATGCCGGAACGGCAACCGGTGACGCCTGGCGGCGCTATGGCGCGAACCCGCTGTCGAATGCGGTCTCCAATATGATTTCTACCGCCACCAGCGAACAGGCGGCGATTGCGGCGATGACCGATACTGAGCGCACGACCTACTTTGCCAGCAATCCAGGGGCAGAGGCGTTGAGCGATCTCGGCACGTTGAATGCCTCGGATTACAACGCGACGACCAGTAGCGGCATGGAGAATCTGGCGAAGCTGGGGACCTATGACTCCGGGCAGGTTGCCAGCTATCTGGCCTCCTCAAACCTGAAGCCGAATGTCGATCAGGCCAGCGGCTCGACGGATTCGCAGAAGGCGAACGGCGTGGAACTGGCGCTGGCGCTGAGCGGCGATCAATACCGTGTCGATATCGGCAGTACCCCGCTGGGTCAGGATCTTAATACTGTCGTGGGCGGCGTGAAGTGGTCGCCGAAGTTGACCAATTATCTGTCGTTAATTTTCACCGGTGAGCGTCGTTCACTGACCGATAGCCTGCTCTCTTACGTCGGCCTGAAGGATTCCTACTCAGGCAAAACCTGGGGTCAGGTGACGAAAAACGGCGGCACCCTGCAACTGAGCTATGACGATGGCGATGCGGGTTTTTACGTCGGCGGCGGGGGCTATAGCTACCTTGGTCAAAACGTCGCCAGCAACACCAGCATTAACGCCAACGCCGGGGTTTACCTGCGGCCTTATCACGATGAATATCGTCAGTTGCAAACCGGGTTGAGTATGAGCTACATGGATTACTCGAAAAACCTGAGCTACTTCACCTATGGGCAAGGGGGCTACTTCAGCCCGCAGAATTACGTTAGCGTGTCGCTGCCGGTCAGCCTGACGGAAAAATATGATAACTGGACGATGAAACTTGGCGGCTCGGTGGGCTACCAATCTTACAGCCAGGATAAGAGCGCTTATTTCCCGACTAACTCCGAATGGCAGCAAACGCTTGAGACCGCGGTGACCAATGGTTTTGCCAAAGAAGCCTACTATTCAGCGACGTCGAAGAGCGGGATCGGCTACACCCTACGCGCCGGAGCGGATTACAAAGTCAACAAACAGATGTCGCTCGGCGGCCAGATTGGCTATGACACCTTCGGCGATTATAACGAAAGCACCGCCGGCCTCTATATCCGCTACATGCTGGGAGATAACTGATCATGACGGAGAATAATAATGCGCTGGTGACGACCTGGTTTCAGCAGCAGCAAACGCCTGCCGGATGGTTCGATCTGCTGCTGATTATGGTTGATGGCATGGTTAACAACGCTGGAGAACTGGAAAGCCAGCCCTTTCTGCGTCAGATGGGGGAGGCGTTGGCTGATGAGCATCCGTTGCCGGAATCGGAGACGGTCGGGCAACTGGAGGCCAATATCAATGCGCAACTGAGCCGTTTCCAGTGGGGGCTTGTCACCGTTGACGTCAGCGACGATGGTCTGCGATTGCGCCATCAGGCACTGCCAGTGAGTCGCGATGAAGCGCGTCGCGTCCGCTGGTGTAATGCATTTTGTGCCATACTCGAGGGGCTTTATTCCCGCTGGCTACAGGGGCAGGGTGGTGGTGCGCACGTGGTTTTGCAGCGCGAGCGGCTGTTTTCGGTCTCTGACGTTCAGTTTCTTTACTTCCATCCATAACGGGTGAATTTATGTCCTTGTGTGCTTTAGCTGCGGTCGTGGTGACGACGGTAATGATGCTTCCCCACGCGTGGGCCGATACGGCGTGGGAAAACTACAAATCGCGTTTTATGATGCCTGATGGGCGCATTGTTGATACTGGCAACGGCAATGTGTCGCACACTGAAGGGCAGGGTTTTGCTATGCTGCTGGCGGTAGCGAATAACGATCGCCCGGCGTTTGACGCGCTATGGCAATGGACCGATAAAACGCTACGTAACAAAGACAATGGGTTGTTTTACTGGCGCTATAATCCGGTGGCACCCAACCCGGTGGCAGATAAAAACAACGCCACCGATGGCGATACGATGATTGCCTGGGCGCTGCTGCGCGCGCAGCAGCAATGGCATGAAAGATCCTACGGCACGGCCTCTGATGCTATAACCGCTTCGTTACTCAAACACACGGTGGTCACCTTCGCCGGGCGTCAGGTGATGCTTCCTGGCGCGAAGGGATTTTATCTCAACGACCATCTCAATCTTAATCCATCTTACTTTATCTTTCCGGCCTGGCAGGCCTTCGCCGCGCGTACGCATTTGACCGCCTGGCGAAAGCTGCAAACCGATGGCCAGGCGCTGCTGGGGAAAATGGCGTGGGGGAAATCGCAGCTTCCCAGCGACTGGGTCGCCTTAAGAGCTGACGGCAAGATGGAACCGGCAAAAGAGTGGCCGACGCGGATGAGCTACGATGCGATTCGCATCCCGCTGTATGTCTATTGGAATGACCCGCAAAGCAGCCTGCTGACGCCGTGGAAAACCTGGTTTGGGAGCTATCCGCGTCTGCAAACACCTGCGTGGATCAACGTCAATACCAATGAAGTTGCGCCGTGGTTTATGACCGGCGGGTTGCTGGCGGTGCGCGATTTAACGCTTGGTGAAGAACAGGCCGAAACCCAGATTAGCGCTCAGGATGATTACTACTCCGCCAGCCTTAAGCTGCTGGTGTGGCTGGCTAATAAAGACCGCCAATAAACTGTGGAATGCGCCTCGCACGATGGATAAAGGTGAGGTGCTGGCATCAGGTCCGGGCAGTAGAATCATCGGCAAGCCGGGGTTACCCGGTGAGGCGCAATGTTGCGGGGGCTTTAACCCCGGCGGCATCAATAGATGGGTTGCTGGAAAGAGAAAACCCCCGCACGTTGTTTGGTAAAAACCTGGCAACGTATCGGGGGCTAACCTCGCATCTAGACAATTCGAGGATAGCCGCGAACGGTTGCCATTGCAACAAAGGCGGCTGTATGACGCTCGCTCAGTTAGGCCTGGTACTCTGGGACGATCTGGCGGCTCCGGTGCTGGCTGGCATTCTTGTCAGCATCATCGTGAGCCGGATGGATAACCGGAAGTAACCGGCCTGTGGGCATCTGCCTGCCTTAATGGCAGCATGCGCCCGAACGGGGCCGCAGGGGTGAAACTCTGCGGCCTTTTTCGTTTATTGCAGCAACCCAAAATGATACTGGAAGGCGTCTCGCACGGTGCATAATGGTGAGATGCGGGGGGCTGTTCGGGGCCGTAGAATCACCGGCAAGCCGGGCTCGCCCGGTGAGGCGCAATGTTGCGGGGGCTTGAACCCCGGCGGCATCGATAGATGGGTTGCTGGAAAGAGAAAACCCCCGCACGTTGTTTGGTATCAACCTGGCAACATAACGGGGGCTACTCTCAACTCCAGACAAGTTGAGGATAGCCGCGAACGGTTGCCATTGCAACAAAGGCGGCTGTATGACGCTCGCTCAGTTAGGCCTGGTACTCTGGGACGATCTGGCGGCTCCGGTGCTGGCTGGCATTCTTGTCAGCATCATCGTGAGCCGGATGGATAACCGGAAGTAACCGGTCTGTGGGTATCTGCCTGCCTTAATGGCAGCATGCGCCCGAACGGGGCCGCAGGGGTGAAACTCTGCGGCCTTTTTCGTTTATTGCAGCAACCCAAAATGATACTGGAAGGCGCCTCGCACGGTGCGTAATGGTGAGATGCGGGGGGCTGTTCGGGGCCGTAGAATCACCGGCAAGCCGGGCTCGCCCGGTGAGGCGCAATGTTGCGGGGGCTTGAACCCCGGCGGCATAGATGAATTGGTTGCTGGAAAGAGAAAACCCCCGCCGTTGTTTGGTATCAACCTGGCAACGTATCGGGGGCTAGACTCGACTCTCAACAATTCGAGGATAGCCGCGAACGGTTGCCATTGCAACAAAGGCGGCTGTATGACGCTCGCTCAGTTAGGCCTGGTACTCTGGGACGATCTGGCGGCTCCGGTGCTGGCTGGCATTCTTGTCAGCATCATCGTGAGCCGGATGGATAACCGGAAGTAACCGGTCTGTGGGTATCTGCCTGCCTTAATGGCAGCATGCGCCCGAACGGGGCCGCAGGGGTAATATCCTGCGGCCTTTTTCGTTTTATTGTGGGTAAGGCACCCAGCTGCCGCCGTTTAGCTGGACATAAGGTTTACCTTGATACTGAATCACGATAGCGTTGGAGTTTTCCGAGACCGCCGCGCTCTGCGGCAGATTAGCAATATACTGCTGCCAGTTGATGTCGTTTTCGCCAAACATCTTGCCATCCAGTGCGCGAACCACCAGCTCCGAAACAGCCAGATAGCTACTTGGCTGATCTATTGTGATCGGCGCATCGGGATGCCGCGCCTTGATGCCGAAAAACTTCACCGCTGCCGGGACGTTGGTAATCGAGGGGCTTGGAATATCGCGCAGGCCGGAAACCTGCATTTTGTCGCCTTTCAATGCCGCACCGTGTTCCGGCACGACAATGACCATCACCTTACGACCTGATTTATCCAGCTCAGTGAAAAAACTGTCCAGCTCATCGAAGAACTTCTGCGCACGGGCTTTATAGTCTGCGGTTTTGCTCTGGCCCGGATAGTGGTTGCCATCATGCAGCGGCAGCGTGTTGTAGAAGGTTGCGGTGCGCGGCGTGTTCAGTTTATCCAGCGTCTGCAGCCAGCGGTTTAGCGTCGCCTGGTCGTCATAAACCGGTGAACCATCAAATCCTTGCAGAATCACCGGCAGGCCAGTTTGATCCATCAGTGGGCTCTGGATACCGCCCAACGAGCGAAGCTCTTTCAGGAAGTCGCCAAAGATACCGTTATGCCCAAGCATCAACTGCTGGGTAAAGCCCAGCTTCGCCAGGTTTTCAAACAGGTAGCATTCATTACCTGACGGCTGATACAGGTTAGCGTGAGAGAGTTGACCACAGCTGGCGCGCAGCAGGCGAGCCGCCGCCGGACCGCTGTAAGAGGTCGCTGAGTTAAAGTTTTTGAACAGCAGGTCGAAATGCTTCCACAGCGGGTGATCCATTAACCCGGCGGCTTCGATATCTGACCATGACAGAGAACAGATATTGATAATTAATACATCAAACGGCTGAGCGTCGGCCGGGAGCGCGTCAGGGAAAGGCGTTTTACGTTTCTGCTCAGAGGCATAAAAGGTATTTAGCCAGTTGGTCAGATTGGCCGACGTTGGCGACTCCGTTTGCGGTGGAATATCGTTATTTGCCGGGGCGGTATTGGTGGCGATAGCGGTACCGCCGCCGGTATTGGTTGCGGTATTTGCCGTCGCTGCCGTAGGTTGACCTGTTGGCCATAGGGTAAAAGAGGGCAGCAGCGGGCTAACAACCAGCCAGACCATGATCGCCGAGACAAAAACCGTCACCCGCAGCCATTGGCTGATAAACAGCCACAAGACCAGCAGGACAAAGAACGCGCCAACCATATTCCAGTTGATAAAGCGGGTCACTAGATCCCAGATGTAGTCGGCGCTAAAGCCAGCAATCTGCGAACCCTGACTGAAGATGCTTTCCAGACCGGGTAGCCAGGTATCGTGCCAGAACAGCATAAAGCCCAGCGGGATCGCTATCCAGTGGCGCAGGCGGTGCAGCTTATACTGCGGAATTGGCACCAATAAGAAGGCGAGAAACACCAGGTTCAGCATCGAGTGAAAATTAAGGTATCCCGCCCACAGCAAAGCAAACTTCACCAGGAAGTAGAAGTTCCAGCCGGATAAGCCGCGCCAGTACCGCCAGAGCGGAAGCGATGCAGCGGTTGTTTTTGGATTGGTCATTTTGTTGATTTGCCTTGCCTGGATGCCGTTTCCCGGCGCAACACGCCAGCCGGTTTGACATAACGGGGTTTAAAGAACATCAGTCGTAACGTGGTACGAATACGCCGCTGGTAGTGGCGCGTCAGGTATCCCAGCGGGAAAAACAGCAGGGCGCACAGGACGACCAACTGAATAATATCGGCAATAGACATCATAGATTTAGCTCCCCATCGATGGATAAGCGATGTGGCTCAGGGTTTCGACGCCAGCTTCGCCCATCATGGGTCGCGTTGATGGCCTCATTCTTGCCCAGAGAAATAGGCAGAGGCGTGTTCCAGTTCGCTGGCATGATGCCGCGCATCAACATAATTTCAGCGGATATCTGCTTATCTTCAAACCAAATCATTCGGTTAGAGAAAATATCGCCGGTAGGCAAAGGGAAAATATGGTTTAACGCGGTATCGAGATCGTTTACGCGGCAAAACGACAGGAACAGCACCAGACGATTGTTACCAATAGTCATGATGTCGCCCATGCGGTTGGGTTTACACAGCGTCAGCGCCTGCTCGACGCGCAGGCCCGGTGCCGGACGTAGCGCCACCATTACGCCTTTGCTATCGGCGGGCAGCATGGTGTTAGCCATAATATTGTGCACCGCTTCGCAGAAGGCATCCCACTTCTGGTAGCCGCGCAGTTTTAGCGGTTGACTCCAGGTGAGCAGGGTGGAGAAATCTTCCGGAATATGGCGGGTAAACTTCTGTTTCTGTACGCTTTCAATTAGCGTCAGGCAGCGCGAAAGCGGTGCGCCGCTGGGGATAACCATATTTGCGCCGCTGCTTAGCAAAAGTCGCTCATCGGTGGCGCGCAGGCTTGGGGTCTGCTCGCGAACGATCACTTTTAACGCGCTGCCGCGCTGGCGGCGCAGCGTGTGGATATAGCGTCCCAACTGCTCAATCTGCTCGTTTTGGGTAATGGAGAAGATAAGCGTCGCCGCCTGCGCCATCCGTCCGGCATTGAAAACAGCGTCGTTGGTATCGAATAGTGTCCAGTACTCGGAAAGTGCGGGCGCCCCTTCCAGTACTCGCAGGTTACTGAGGACAACCTTCTCGTCGCTGCGTGGCTGAACGACGGTTTCCTCATCCTGCGCCAGTCGCCAGCCATTTTCTTCGTGCAAAACAGTGAGTTGCTGCTGGGCGCTTATTCCTTTTTCGCTTCCCCACCAGGCAATATCAAACAGGTGGCTGTCACCCTGGTAACGAATACTTGCCAGACCGGCAAGAGAACGATACTCGCGTAATAAAGGGGAAAGCTGTTTATCGATATCATGCCCAGAATTAAGTACTAATAGGGAACAATGATGGTATTTAGCCCAGCGATATGATTTTTCAACCCAGTTGCATAATTCTTCACTTTTAATATTCTGCCAGGCGTTTTCGGCACATAGCAGAATAAATAAATAATTGCCAGGTTCGAGGGAACAAACTAAATCCCGGTGCATCTCCTCCAGGCCTTCAACGCGGTTTGGCATGGTAAATAATGCGACCTTTTCGGGACCAGTATCTTTTTCTAATGAAATGATTTCTTTGGGGTTATCGCCCATAACGATCGCTGCCACTTGGCTTTTTTTATCCTGGGCAGCAAGCGTATGGTTAAGCAGGCTTACCGCGTCGGCATGGCGGTCAACGTTAAGCCACCATACTCCACCAACGGGCATATGGCGTACTTCGTCCCATAATGATGAAATACCCAAAGAATATACGATATCCACGGCGTCCCTCGTGAGACCTGATTTACACTTGATCAGTTTACTAGCGAAAGCGCCAGAGTAAACCTAACATTGAAATTAAAGGACATCAGTTTTAGCATGTAAACCTAATTTAAGGATGAACAAATACCTCGTAGTTTAATTTATTGTATTTTCCAACGGACAGAGAAATGCCAGCAAAAGAGCCAGCTGTACCCACCGATGCGACTTTGGGTTACACCTTTCAAAATGATTTTCTGGCATTAAGCCGGGCATTTTCCCTGCCTGATATTGATTACCACGACATTTCCCGACGCGAGCAGTTAACCGCGGCGCTGAAACGCTGGCCATTACTGGCTGAATTAGCTGAGAAAAAGTAAGGAAGCCGTTGATGGCTATTCTGGGATTACAAGGCGTGCGCGGTGGCACTGGCACCACATCGATTACCGCTGCGCTAGCCTGGGCGCTGCAATTACTCGGGGAAACCGTACTGGTGGTTGATGCCAGCCCGGACAATATGCTGCGCTTTTTTTTCAACGTCGATTTTAGCCACAAAGCGGGCTGGGCGCGTGCGATGATCGACGGCGATGACTGGCGTGATGCCGGACTTCGCTACACTTCGCATATCGATCTGCTGCCGTTTGGTCAGCTCGAACCGGGTGAACGCGAGAATATTGACCAGCTTCAGTCGATGCTTTCGCCGATGGCCGAAATGGTGCAAAAGCTCCATCAGCAGGGCGCTCACCGCTGGCTGTTGATTGACCTGCCGGACGGCTATTCGCCGCTGACTCGCGCCTTAATCAACGTATGCGACCGCACGCTGGTGGTGGTCCATCCGGACGGTAACAGCCATATTCGCCTGCATCAGCAGGCATTACCGACGAATAGCGATATTCTGATCAACGATCTGCGCGTCGGCAGCCAGCTGCAGGAAGATTTATATCAGCTGTGGCTGGAGAGTCAGCGCCGCATTTTGCCGGTGACGATTCATCGCGATGAGGCGATGGCGGAGTGTCTGGCGGCGAAGCAGCCGCTCGGCGAATATCGTCAGGATTCTCTGGCGGCGGAAGAGATACTCACGCTTGCCAACTGGTGCCTGCTGCACTATGTCGGCAAGGGGGCTGAATGATTCGCCTGAGTACCCTACTGCTGGCTCCACCGGTTGGCGAACGACTGAGCGAGCGCTATCGTGATTATCGTCGGCACGGTGCGTCGTGGCTGGCGGCCGCGTTGGGCTGCTTGTGGGCGTCATTGGCGTGGGCGTTTATGCCGCTGGAAACGCCGCGCTGGCAGGCGATTCGCGAGCGCCATGATGAATTTTTCCCGCATATCAATCCGCATCGCCCGCGCCCGCTGGACCCGATTCGCTACCTGCTGCAATCCTTATGGCTGCTGGCGACCCGGGTGCCGGAGCCGGATAAAAAGGTCAATTGGCGTTCGCTGGTCGCCCTCGAAGGTGTGCAGGGACGCTATGCGCAATGGCTGGAAAAGCTGCCGGAGAAGGTTAATGCCCGCACTAGCCATTTAGATAAACACAAAGAGCTGGCACACCTGAACCCGAAGCTGAGACGGTTGATTCTCGGCACGGTGACGTTTTTCTCGCTGATCCTGGCACTGCTCTGTATTACTCAGCCCTTTAATCCGCTGTCGCAGTTTATTTTCCTGCTGTTGCTGTGGGGCGTCGCGTTGCTGGTGCGCCGTATTCCTGGGCGCTTCTCAGCGCTGATGCTGATCGTGCTTTCGCTAACCGTTTCCTGTCGCTATATCTGGTGGCGTTACACCTCAACACTCAACTGGGATGACCCGGTAAGTCTGGTGTGTGGGATCATTCTGCTGTTCGCTGAAACCTATGCCTGGATTGTGCTGGTGCTGGGCTATTTCCAGGTCGTCTGGCCGCTGAACCGCCAGCCGGTGCCGCTGCCGGAGGATATGGCGCAGTGGCCGACGGTGGATATCTTCGTGCCGACCTATAACGAAGACCTCAACGTGGTGAAAAACACCATTTATGCCTCGCAGGGGATCGACTGGCCGAAGGACAAGCTCAATATCTGGATCCTCGACGACGGCGGGCGCGAAGAGTTTCGCCAGTTCGCCAAAGACGTCGGGGTGCACTACATCGCGCGCACCACTCATGAACACGCGAAAGCCGGGAATATCAATAATGCGCTGAAGTACGCCAAAGGCGAGTTTGTGTCGATTTTCGACTGCGATCATGTGCCGACACGCTCATTCCTGCAAATGACCATGGGCTGGTTCCTGAAAGAGAAAGAACTGGCAATGATGCAGACGCCGCACCACTTCTTCTCCCCGGACCCGTTTGAACGCAACCTCGGGCGTTTTCGCAAAACGCCGAACGAAGGCACGCTGTTTTATGGCCTGGTGCAGGATGGTAACGACATGTGGGACGCCACCTTCTTCTGCGGCTCTTGCGCGGTAATCCGCCGCGGCCCGCTGGATGAAATTGGCGGTATCGCCGTGGAGACGGTGACTGAAGATGCCCATACCTCTCTGCGCCTGCATCGCCGCGGCCACACTTCCGCCTATATGCGTATTCCGCAGGCGGCCGGGCTGGCGACGGAGAGCCTGTCGGCGCATATTGGTCAGCGTATCCGCTGGGCGCGCGGGATGGTGCAGATTTTCCGTCTCGATAACCCGTTGTTTGGCAAAGGGCTGAAGCTGGCGCAGCGCGTCTGCTACGTCAACGCGATGCTGCACTTCCTGTCCGGTATTCCGCGCCTGATCTTCCTGACCGCGCCGCTGGCGTTTTTGCTGCTGCACGCCTATATCATTTACGCCCCCGCGCTGATGATTGCTCTGTTCGTTCTGCCGCATATGATTCACGCCAGCCTGACTAACTCGAAGATTCAGGGTAAATATCGCCACTCTTTCTGGAGTGAAATCTACGAAACGGTGCTGGCCTGGTATATCGCTCCGCCGACGTTTGTCGCGCTGATAAACCCGCACAAGGGCAAATTCAACGTCACCGCGAAGGGCGGGCTGGTGGAAGACGAGTACGTCGATTGGGTGATTTCTCGTCCCTATATCTACCTTGTGCTGTTGAATCTGATCGGCGTCGTCGTGGGTATCTGGCGCTTTATGTACGGCCCGGAAAACGAAGTTCTGACCGTCTGGGTGAGTATCATCTGGGTGTTCTATAACCTGATTATTCTCGGCGGCGCGGTGGCCGTGTCGGTCGAAAGCAAGCAGGTGCGGCGCTCGCATCGTGTAGAGATGTCGATGCCGGCAGCGATTGCTCGCGAAGATGGCCATCTGTTTTCCTGCACCGTTCATGACTACTCCGACGGTGGGCTTGGCGTCAAAATTCACGGCGAGGCGCAGGTGCTGGAAGGCCAGCACGTCAAGCTGCTGCTCAAACGCGGGCAGCAGGAGTACAGCTTCCCGGTACGGGTTGCGCGGGTTAACGGCAGTGAAGTGGGTTTACAGCTGTTGCCGTTAAGCAATCGGCAGCATATTGATTTTGTGCAGTGTACGTTTGCCCGCGCAGATACGTGGGCGCTTTGGCAGGATAGCTTCCCGGAAGATAAACCGATGGAAAGCCTGCTGGATATCCTGAAGCTGGGATTCCGTGGATATCGTCACCTGGCGGAGTTTTCGCCGCCGTCGGTGAAGGTTATTTTCCGCTCGCTCACCATGCTGGTGGCCTGGGTTGTCTCGTTTATTCCGCGTCGTCCGGAACGTGCTGCGGCAATACTCTCGGCAGAACCGGCGATGGCTCAACAATGATGATAATGCGATGAACAAAAAACTCTCTTTGGTTTGTGCAGTAGCGGTGAGCATTGGCGGCTGGTCCTCCTTCGCCTCGTATGCGGAACCGACGGCAGCGGTAGCTGCGGCCCCGGAAGCGGCACAGACGACTACCGTGCCCGGTATTGCCGGGGTGGTTGCTGACAGCCAACCAACGGCGGCCCTTGCTGGCCCGGCGGCCCCGGTGGTGATATTGGATAATGCTCCGACCCGCGACGTAAAGCTCACCTTTGCCAAAATCGCTCCGCCTCCGGGCAGTATGGTGCTGCGCGGCGCGCGTCCTGATGGCTCGGTAGACTTCGGTATGCGCAGTGATGAAGTGGTGGCGAAAGCGCTACTTAACCTCGACTACACGCCATCGCCGTCGCTGCTACCGATCCAGTCGCAACTGAAGGTCTATCTTAACGATGAGCTGATGGGCGTTTTGCCGGTCACCAAAGAGCAACTGGGCAAAAAAGTCAGTGCGCAGATCCCGATAGATCCGCTCTATATCACCGATTTTAACCGTGTGCGCCTGGAGTTCGTTGGCCACTATCGTGATGTCTGTGAAAACCCGGCCAGCAGTACCCTGTGGCTGGATGTGGGCCGCGAAAGCTATCTGGATTTAACCTATCAGTCGCTGAATGTGCGCAACGATCTCTCGCATTTCCCGGTCCCATTCTACGATTCCCGTGATACCCGCCAGCTGACGCTGCCAATGGTCTTTGCCTCTTCGCCGGATGTTCAGCAGCAGCAGGCGGCGGCGATTATCGCCTCGTGGTTCGGCAGCAAAGCGGGTTGGCGTGGCCAGCAGTTCCCGGTTCAGTTCAATACACTACCGGATCGTAATGCCATTGTTTTCGCCACCAACGATAAGCGCCCGGATTTCCTGCGCGAGCATCCGCCGGTCAACGCGCCGACCATTGAAATGATCGACCACCCGAACAATCCGTACGTCAAGCTACTGGTGGTATTCGGTCGTGATGATAAAGATCTGCTGCAGGCAGCGAAGGGGATTGCCCAAGGCAATATTCTGTTCCGCGGCAGCAGCGTGACGGTTGACGATGTGAAAGAGCTACAGGCACGTAAGCCTTACGATGCGCCAAATTGGGTGCGCACCGACCGGGCGGTGACCTTTGCCGAGCTGAAGACCTACGAACAGCAGCTGCAATCCAGCGGCCTGGTGCCGGATTCGATCAACGTGGCGCTAAACCTGCCGCCGGATCTGTACCTGCTGCGCGCCAACGGCATCGATATGAATCTGAACTATCGCTACACCATGCCGCCGATCAAAGACAGCTCGCGCATGGATATCAGCCTTAACGATCAGTTCTTGCAGTCGTTTAGCCTCAACAGTTCGCAGGATGTGAATAAACTGATTCTGCGTCTGCCGGTGCTGCAGGGGCTGCTGGACGGCAAAACGGAAGTCACGATCCCGGCATTGCGCCTCGGAGCGATGAACCAGCTGCGCTTTGATTTCCAGTATATGAACCCGATGCCCGGCGGCTCCATCGATAACTGCATTACCTTCCAGCCGGTGCAGAACCACGTGGTGATTGGCGACGATTCGACCATCGACTTCTCGAAGTACTATCACTTTATGGCGATGCCAGATCTGCGCGTGTTTGCCAACGCGGGCTTCCCGTATAGCCGGATGGCCGATCTGTCCGACACCCTGGTTGTGGTGCCCAAAACGCCGACTGAGGGCCAGGTTGCCACGCTGCTGGAGACCACCGGCGGCATCGGTGCGCAAACCGGTCTGGCGGCAATTAACCTGCGTATGACCGATGACGGCAGCCAGATTAAAGATAAAGATGCCGACCTGCTGCTGATTGGCTCTATTCCGCAGGCGCTTAAGGACGACACCAAAATTAACCTGCTGGTTGAAGCGACCAAAAGCTGGGTGAAAATGCCGATGCGCCACTACGACCTGGCAAGCATTTACCCTGACACCGAAGCCAGAACGCCGAATACCCGCACTGATATCACCTCGTCCGGACCGATGGCGGCGATTATCGGCTTCCAGTCGCCGTACAACGATCAGCGCAGCGTCGTGGCGCTGTTGGCTGATAGCCCGCGCGGCAACGAACTGCTGACCGCAGCGCTTAATGACAGCGGTAAACGCGCGGCGATGTTTGGCTCCGTTTCAGTGATCCGCGAATCGGGCGTCAATAGCCTGCGGGTGGGCGATGTTTACTATATCGGGCATCTGCCGTGGTTCGAACGCATCTGGTTTGCGCTCTCCAGCCACCCGGTGCTGCTGGCGATTCTGGCGGCGGTCAGCATCGTACTGCTGGCATGGGTACTGTGGCGCATGCTGCGTATTATTAGCCGTCGTCGCCTCAGCCTTGATGATGAGTAATTGATGATGAGTGTGCTTCGTGGAGTGGTGCTGTCGGTACTGATGTTGGCGGCGGCGCAGGTGAGCGCCGCCTGCCGGTGGCCGGCCTGGGATCAGTTTAAAAAAGAGTATGTCAGCGCCGAAGGGCGGGTTATTGATCCCAGCGACTCGCGAAAAATTACCACTTCGGAAGGGCAAAGCTACGCGTTGTTCTTTGCTCTGGCGGCCAATGACCGTGACGGTTTTCGCAAGCTGTTTGAGTGGACGCAGAATAATCTTGCCGAGGGCGATCTGCGCGCGCACCTGCCGGGCTGGCTATGGGGTAAAAAGAGCGATGACGAGTGGACGGTACTGGACAGCAACTCGGCATCGGACTCCGATTTATGGATAGCCTGGTCGTTGCTGGAGGCTGGACGCCTGTGGGAAACGCTGCAGTACACTGAAGTCGGTAAAGCGCTGCTGGCGCGGATTGCCGATGAAGAGGTTGCGACGGTGCCGGGGCTCGGGCCGCTGGTGCTGCCGGGTAAAGTTGGCTTTGCTGATGATGGCGGCTGGCGTTTTAACCCCAGCTACCTGCCGCCACAGCTGGCGACCTACTTTGCCGCGTTTGGCGCTCCCTGGCCGAAGATACGCGACAGCAATCTGCGCCTGCTGCTGGAGACGGCGCCAAAAGGTTTCTCGCCTGACTGGGTGCGTTACGAAAAAGGTAAAGGCTGGCAGCTGAAAGCGGATAAACCGATTATCGGCAGCTATGACGCCATTCGCGTCTATCTGTGGGTCGGTATGCTCGACGATGGCGATAAGCAAAAAGCCCGCTTGCTGGCGCGCTTTAAACCGATGGAAGCCCAGACGGTGAGTCAGGGCGTGCCGCCGGAAAAAACCAATATCGCTACCGGTAAAACCAGCGGTAATGGCCCGGTTGGCTTCTCCGCTTCGTTGCTGCCGTTCTTGCAGAATGAAGACGCCCGGGCCATTCAGCGCCAGCGCGTCGCCGATGATTACCCCGGCGCAGATGCTTACTACAGCGCGGTCCTGACCCTTTTTGGCCAGGGATGGGATCAACACCGTTTTCGCTTCACCGCCGGTGGTGAATTACGGCCTGACTGGAACCAGGAATGCACAAGTTCTCACTAAGCTTATTCACGCTCTCCTTAAGCGTCGCGCTGATGCCGCTGGCGCACGCCGCGAACACGCCGGCTCAGCAACATCTGCTGGAACAGGTTCGCCTCGGCGAGGCCAGCAATCGTGAGGATCTGGTGCGTCAGTCGCTGTACCGCCTGGAGTTGATTGATCCGAATAACCCGGACGTTGTCGCCGCGCGGATGCGCTATCTCCTGCGCCAGGGCGATACCGCCGGGGCGCAGAAACAGCTTGAGCGTCTGGCGAAACTGGCTCCGGAATCGACGGAACTTAAAGCCTCACGTAACGAGATGGATATCAGCACCGGCGATGGGCGCCAGGAGCTACAGCAGGCCCGCCTGCTGGGCGTTGCCGGGAAAGTTGATGAAGCGATTGCTGCTTACGAGAAGTTGTTCAACGGCGTACCGAGCGATGAAAACGCGGCGATTGAGTACTGGACGCTGGTGGCGCGTCTACCATCACGTCATAACGAGGGCGTCAATCAGCTGAAAAAACTCAATGCCAGCCTGCCGGGCAACGTCCAGCTGCAAACGGCGCTGGCGAAACAGATGTTTGGCGACAATAAGCCGGAAGAGGGATTCGCTTATCTTGAGCAGATGTCGCGCTCGGCGGCGGGCCGCGGTATTGCTGCCGACATGTGGTTTACGGAAGTGAAAAGCATGCCGGTCAGTAAGGCCAGCGTGCAGGCATTACAGCGGTTTCTGATGCAGTTCCCTACCGGTTCCGCCTCGGCGAATGCTCGGGTGCTGCTCGACCAACAGCAGACGCAGCTTAAAGATCCGACGTTCCGCGATCGTGCTGAAGGTCTGGCGGCGGTGAAAGCTGGAAAAGGTTCGGTGGCCGTCGCCGATTTGCAGCAAGCCGTGCGGGCGGATGCCAAAGACAGCGATGCGGTTGGCGCGTTAGGGCAGGCGTACTCCCAGCGCGGCGATCGGGCGCGGGCGGTTGCTCAGTTGAGTAAAGCCATCAAAATGGACCCGGATAGCCCGAGCCGCGACAAATGGGACAGCCTGCTCAAGACCAACCGCTACTGGCTGCTGATCAAGCAGGGCGACAATGCGCTGAAAAACGGCCAGTTGGCGCAGGCGCAAAATTATTACGCTCAGGCGCAGCGAGTAGACAATACCGACAGCTATGCGGTACTGGGGTTGGGAGACGTGGCGGCGGCGCGTAAAGAAAACGCGTCGGCGGAGCGTTACTACCAGCGCGCGCTGCGTATGGATCGCGGCAATAGCCTGGCGGTGCGCGGGCTGGCGAACCTGTATCGCGCCGAATCGCCGGAAAAAGCCAGCGCCTACATTGCCAGCCTGTCGCCGGGCCAGAGGCGCAGCATTGACGATATTGAGCGCAGCCTGACTAACGATCGGCTGGAGAAACAGGCCGAATTGCTGGAGAGCCAGGGCAACTGGGCGCAGGCAGCGGAAGTACAGCGCCGAAGGTTGGCGCTGGATCCGGATAGCGTATGGATTACCTACCGCCTGTCGCGGGATCTGGTCAGCGCGGGCAGCCGCAGCGAAGCCGATGCCCTGATGCGTGCGATGGTCAACCGCAAGCCCGGTGATGCCGACCGGATTTATGCTTATGGCCTCTACCTATCCGGTAACGATCAGGATGAGATGGCGCTGGCGCAGATTAACGCCCTATCGCGCGGGCAGTGGACGGACAATATTCGCGAGCTGGACGCGCGTTTGCAAAGCGACAAGGTTGTGCGTCAGGCGAACCAGTTGCGCGATGGCGGCCAGGAAGCGCAGGCCATTGCGCTGATCAAACAGCAGCCGACATCGGTGCGCTACGAGCTAACCCTTGCGGACTGGGCGCAGCAGCGCGGCGACAGCCGGACGGCGATAGCGGAATATCAGCAGGTCCTCGGGCAAGAGCCGAGTAACGGCGATGCGCGTCTGGGCCTTGCGGAAGTCTATCTTGCCGATGGCGATAAAAATGCCGCTCGGGCCCAGGTGGCGCAGCTCAAGGGCGAGGATGTCGACTCCATCAATATGCAGCGACGCATTGCTCTGACACAGGCGGGTCTCGGCGATAGCGTTCAGGCGCAGCAAACTTTCGCCCGTATTGTTCCGCAGGCGAAAGCCCAGCCGCCGTCGATGGAAAGCGCGCTGGTGCTACGCGATGCCGCGCGCTTCCTGGCGCAAAACGGTGAGCCGCAGCAGGCGCTGGAGGGTTACAAAGATGCGATGGTGGCCTCCGGCGTGACCCGAGTGCGCCCGCAGGATAACGACACCTTCACGCGCCTGACGCGTAACGATAGCCGTGATGACTGGCTGAAGCGCGGGGTGCGTAGCGATGCAGCCGATCTGTATCGTCAGCAGGATCTGAACGTCACCCTTGAACATGATTATTGGGGATCCAGCGGCACCGGCGGCTATTCCGATCTGAAAGCGCACACCACGATGCTGCACGTGGACGCGCCGCTGGCCGACGGACGGATGTTCTTGCGTACCGACCTCGTCAATATGGATGCCGGTAGTTTTTCTACGGATAGCGACGGCAGCTACTCGCCGAGCTGGGGGACCTGTGGTGAAATCGCCTGTACTGGCGGTAGCAAACACCAAAGCGACAGCGGCGCCAGCGTCGCGGTGGGCTGGAAGAACGATACCTGGAGCGGTGATATCGGCACCACGCCGATGGGCTTTAACGTCGTCGATGTGGTGGGTGGCCTGAGCTACAGCAGCGATGTTGGTCCGCTGGGCTATACCGTAAACGTCCACCGTCGGCCCATTTCCAGCTCGTTGCTGGCCTTTGGTGGGCAGAAGGATAACGGTAATGATGGTCATACCGGTAAGACCTGGGGCGGTGTACGTGCCGACGGCGGCGGTCTCAGCCTGAGCTACGATAAAGGCGAAGCCAACGGGGTCTGGTCATCGCTGGGCGTTGACCAACTGACGGGGAAAAACGTCGCCGACAACTGGCGTGTGCGCTGGATGACTGGCTACTACTACAAAGTTATTAATGAAGATAACCGCCGGGTCACCGTCGGCCTGAACAATATGCTCTGGCACTACGATAAGGACCTCAGCGGCTATACCCTCGGTCAGGGCGGTTATTACAGCCCACAGGAATATGTCTCCTTCGCCGTGCCGGTGACCTGGCGTCAACGGACCGAGAACTGGTCCTGGGAGCTGGGCGGTTCCGTTTCCTGGTCCCATTCGCGGACCAAAACAGAAGCTCGCTATCCGCTGCTGAATTTGATTCCCTCACAGTATCGCAACGCAGCCAGCCAACTGACGGAAGAAGGCAGCAGTAGTTCGGGCGTCGGTTATACCGCCCGGGCGCTGGTTGAGCGGCGGGTGACCGGCAACTGGTTTGTTGGGGCGGCGGTGGATATTCAGCAGGCGAAGGATTACACACCAAGCCATGCGTTGCTTTATGTTCGCTACTCGGCTTCCGGTTGGCAGGGCGATATGGATATCCCGCCGCAGCCGCTGGTCCCTTACGCCGACTGGTAGCAGATTAGCCTGAATTACGTGACTGGGCGTCACTCCACGACGCTCTTCGCGTATACTCGTCACACTTCGCCCGCCTTTGGCAATATCGCTCGTTTTTCCCGGAGGCGCTGTGCTGACCGGGCTACGGGTCCGTGCGGTTTTGGGTTTAGGCGCATCGCGCCGCCTCCGGGAAGGCATCCCAGGACATCGCTGAACACCTTGCGGGCGCGAGCGAATGATTTGAGTATATAATCAGCCTGAAAACGACCGGCGTGGAGGGATCGACGTCGGGCAATCGTTCAGTATTAGTGGAGAACCCCGTTGCGCGTCAGCCGTTCACTTACAATTAAACAGATGGCGATGGTCGCGAGCGTGTCCATGGCGTTTGTATTGGTCTTCTGTTCTATTTTGCTGTTCCACTTTGTGCAGCAGAGTCGCTTTACCACGGCCACGCAATTAGAAAGTATCGCGCGTTCCGTTCGCGAACCGCTGTCAGCGGCTATCCTGAAAGCCGATATTCCTGACGCGGAAGCCATTCTGAGCCGTATTCAGCCTGCTGGCATCGTCAGCCGGGCGGATGTGGTATTACCGAATCAATTCCAGGCGCTGCGGATGCGGTTTATTCCCGAGCGCCCGGTACCGGTGATGATCACCCGTATGTTTGAGCTGCCGGTGCAGATTTCATTACCAATCTATTCCCTTGAACGGCCTGCTAACCCGCAGCCGTTGGCCTATCTGGTGCTCCAGGCCGACTCATATCGTATGTATAAGTTCGTGATGAGTACCCTGTCGACGTTAGTAACTGCTTACTTACTTCTGGTGCTGATTCTGACAGTGGCAATCACCTGGTGCATCAACCGCCTGATAGTACGGCCTCTGCGCAAAGTTGCCCGCGAGCTGAACGATGTTCCGCAGCAGGAGCGTCTGGGTCACCAGCTTACGCTGCCGCGCCTGCATCATGACGATGAGATAGGCATGCTGGTGCGCAGCTACAACCGTAACCAGCAGACCCTGCTGCGGCTGCACGATGAACTCTCTTTACAGTCGACCCGCTTTCCGGTCTCCGACCTGCCCAATAAAGCCTTTTTGATGGCGATGCTGGAGCAGACCGTTACTCGTCCGCATGCTTCGGCGCTGCTGATTATCGCTTGTGAAACCCTGCAGGATACCGCTGGTGTGCTGAAAGAGACGCAGCGTGAAATGCTGCTGCTGACCTTGGTTGAAAAGCTGCGGGCGATCATTCCTGCGCAGATGGTGCTGGCTCAGGTCAGCGGTTATGACTTCGCAATTCTGGCCAACGGCATTACCGAACCCTGGCAGGCTGTGACGTTAAGTAAGCAAGTACTTACTGTCGTAAATGAGCGTTTGCCGCTGCATGGTATTCAGCTGCGGCCCTGCGCCAGCATCGGTATTGCGATGTTTAATGGCGAGCTCAACGCCGAACAGCTCTATCGCCGGGCGTTTTCCGCCGCGGTGACCGCGCGGCGTAAAGGGAAAAACCAGATTGAGTTCTTCGATCCAGATCAAATGGAAAAAGCGCAGCGTCGATTAATGGAGGAGCACGATATTCTGACGGCGCTGGATAACCAACAGTTTGCTACCTGGTTGCAACCGCAGGTGGATACCGCCAGCGGCGAGGTGTGCGGTGCAGAAGTGCTGCTGCGTCAGCGTCAGGCGGACGGCAGTTGGTCGCTGCCGGGGGATCTGATTGAGCGTATAGAAGCCTGTGGGCTGATGGTTCCGGTCGGTTACTGGGTAATGGAAGAGGCCTGTCGGCAGCTTGCCGCCTGGCAAAATCAGGGGATCATGCTGCCGCTGTCGGTCAACGTGTCGTTGCTACAGTTACTGCACCACGATCGCGGCGCGGAGATGCTGGCGCTGCTCTCGCGCTACCGTATCGCGCCGGGAACGCTGGTGCTGGAGGTGACCGAGAGTCGCCGGATAGACGATCCGCAGGCGATAATCTCCCTGTTACGCCCACTGCGTGAAGCCGGTGTGCGGATTGCATTGGATGATTTTGGTATGGGCTACGCGGGCCTGCGGCAGCTGCAGCATATCAAAGCGCTGCCGGTGGACATTCTGAAAATCGATAAAGTCTTTATCGATATGTTACCGGACGATATCAGCATGGTTCCGGCGATTATCCAGCTGGCGCGCGGTCTGAATCTGCGCATTGTCGCGGAAGGGGTCGAAAACCAGGCGCAGTATGCGTGGTTGCAAGAGGCGGGCGTCGAGGCGGTTCAAGGGTATCTATTTGGCTGCGCCATGCCGCCAGACGCTTTTATGGCACGGTTTTTAAAGAGCGATGCTGAGGATGCAAATTTGTAACGATATTGTTAGCTTGTACGAGTCAGCTCTAAAAAATTAACAATTCCGTTGCAATTTAACTCCTCGTTATTTCTGAAATGTTTCTTGGGTGTTATTTTTAAGCCACAGACGCGATATCCACTCTTTGTCTGTGGTTTTTCCCAAAGGACACCTATGAAAATCTCTTTCTTTAAAAGCCTTTATGTCCAGGTTTTATCGGCCATCGCGATCGGTATTCTGCTGGGCCACTTCTACCCGGAACTGGGCGCGCAGATGAAACCCCTCGGCGATGCCTTCGTTAAACTGATTAAAATGATTATTGCACCGGTTATCTTCTGTACAGTCGTGACAGGGATTGCCGGGATGGAAAGTATGAAGGCGGTTGGCCGCACCGGGGCGGTTGCGCTGCTCTATTTTGAAATTGTTAGCACCATCGCGTTGATTATCGGCCTGATTATTGTCAACGTGGTGCAACCTGGCGCGGGAATGAACGTGGACCCGGCGACCCTCGACGCGAAGGCCGTGGCGGTTTACGCCGAACAGGCGAAAGATCAGGGTATCGTGGCGTTTTTGCTCGATATTATCCCCGGCAGCGTGATCGGCGCTTTTGCTAGCGGCAACATTCTGCAGGTGCTGATGTTTGCGGTGCTGTTTGGTTTCGCACTGCACCGACTGGGCAGCAAAGGCCAGCTGATTTTCAACGTTATCGAAAGCTTCTCGCAGGTCATCTTCGGCATCATCAACATGATTATGCGCCTGGCGCCAATCGGTGCTTTCGGGGCAATGGCCTTTACCATCGGTAAATATGGCGTTGGGACGCTGGTGCAGCTTGGTCAGCTGATCGTCTGCTTCTACATCACCTGTATCCTGTTTGTGGTGGTGGTACTGGGGTCGATCGCTAAAGCCACCGGCTTTAGCATCTTTAAATTTATCCGCTATATTCGTGAAGAACTGCTGATTGTGCTGGGAACCTCTTCATCTGAGTCAGCGCTGCCGCGCATGCTCGATAAGATGGAAAAACTCGGCTGCCGTAAGTCGGTGGTGGGGTTGGTTATTCCAACGGGTTACTCATTTAACCTCGATGGCACCTCAATCTATCTGACGATGGCGGCAGTGTTTATCGCTCAGGCAACCAACAGCCACATGGATATTTTCCATCAGATAACCCTGCTGGTGGTGCTGCTGCTCTCATCGAAAGGCGCTGCGGGCGTAACGGGCAGCGGATTTATCGTCCTCGCGGCGACCATTTCCGCCGTCGGCCATTTGCCAGTAGCCGGTCTGGCGTTAATCCTCGGTATCGACCGCTTTATGTCCGAGGCGCGTGCGCTGACTAACCTGGTGGGTAACGGCGTGGCAACTATCGTGGTCGCGAAATGGGTAAAAGAGCTGGACTCCAAACAGCTGGATGATGTCCTGAATAACCGTACTCCAGCGAGCAAATCGCACGAATTATCCTCATAAATCCACCTGTTAGGCCCGTTGTCCCTTGCTGGACTCCGGGCTCCTGCGCATAATTAGGGGTCGCTGCCGCTTGCACGGTGGTGACCCTTATGATTTTTTAACGTCTACATGCGACATTTTCATCTCCGCGTGGTCTAAACGACGTACTTAACTCACCACATTTTTTCGGCGGCCCGCCTGTGGGCTGCTGTTGTAACCAGGATTGTTCATCAGGGGTTCACATGCAGGGCACAAAAATTCGACTCTTAACCGGTGGTTTGCTGATGATAGCGGCGGTCGGTTATGTGCAGGCAGAAGCGCTCCAGCCGGACCCGGCCTGGCAACAGGGGACACTTGCGAATGGGTTTCAGTGGCAGGTTTTAGCCACCCCGCAGCGTCCCAGCGATCGTATCGAAGTTCGCCTGTCCGTGAATATTGGCTCGCTGAGCGAAAGCACTCAGCAGAGCGGCTTTAGCCACTTTATCCCGCGTCTTGCACTGACGCAAAGCGGTAGCCTCCCGACCATGCAGGCGCGTTCTTTGTGGCAGCAGAGTATTGACCCTAAGCGTCCTCTGCCGCCCGCCATCGTTTCTTATGACTACAGTTTGTTTAATCTGAGCTTACCGAATAACCGCAATGATCTGCTGAAAGAAGCGCTGAGCTGGCTGGCGAACGCCAGCGGTAAAATGTCGATCACCCCAGAAACGGTCAACCACGCGCTACAAGGTGAAGACATGGTGGTGACCTGGCCTGCTGATACCAAAGAAGGCTGGTGGCGCTATCGGCTGAAAGGCTCAACGATGTTGGGGCACGATCCAGCGGCACCGTTGAAACAACCGGTTGATATCGCTCAGCTCAAAGATTTCTATCAAAAATGGTATACCCCGGACGCCATGACCCTGATTGTGGTCGGAAACGTGGACAGCCGCAGCGTCGCGGAACAGATCAACAAAACCTTTGGCGGCCTGAAGGGCAAGCGCGAAACGCCAGCAGCGGTTCCGACGTTATCCCCGCTGCCGACAACGCCGGTCAGCATTATGACCGATGCGGTGCGCCAGGATAAGCTGTCGCTGATGTGGGATACGCCGTGGCAGCCTATTCGTGAATCGGCAGCGCTCCAGCGTTATTGGCGCGATGATCTTGCGCGTGAAGCGCTGTTCTGGCATGTGCAGCAGAATCTGAGCAAGAGTAATATCAAGGATATCGGCCTGGGCTTTGATTGTCGTGTGCTCTACCAACGTGCGCAGTGTGCGATCAATATCGAATCGCCGGGTGAGCGCCTGAACGCCAACTTGACGACCGTGGCACGTGAGCTGGCGAAAGTGCGCGATAACGGCCTGCCGCAGGATGAGTTTGATGCTCTGATTGCGCAGAAGAACCTTGAGCTGCAGAAGCTGTTTGCCACCTATGCGCGTACTGATACGTATATCCTGATTAGCCAGCGGATGCGTTCGTTGCAAAACCAGGTGGTGGATATTGCTCCCGAGCAGTATCAGAAGCTGCGCCAGGAGTTTCTTAACTCGCTGACGGTCGATATGCTCAATCAATATCTGCGTCAGCAACTGTCGCAGGATATGGCGTTGGTATTGCAGCAGCCGCAGGGCGAGCCGGAGTACAACATGAAAGATCTGCAGGCGACCTGGGAAAAACTGATGATGCCTGCGCCAACGGCGGCGACCAGCAGCGCCAGCGATGTTGTGGAAGGGCGTAACGAAGTCACTGATATTCCGCCAGGACAGTAAAGAAAAACCGGATAGCAATGCTATCCGGTAAGCTAATGGCAAATCTGTTTTGGGTATTGCGCCGGGGGTTTTTCCCCGGAGGCGATGCTGCGCATCTATCCGGGCTACCCGTCAGCAGTGAACCTGTAGCCCGGTCAGCGCAGCGCCACCGGGAGGCAGCGACGCTACGGTTACTGCGGCATTGCCTCGCGAGGGATAACCGCGCCGCGATACTGAATCACCGTGCTGGCGGTCAGGTGTCCGCGTTTCGCCGCAGACTCTGCATCGCCGCCGGTCAGGCGCACGGCCAGATAGCCCGCACTGAATGAATCGCCAGCAGCGGTCGTATCAACCACTTTCTCTTTCGACAGCTTCACGGCCGGGATTTCCAGCTGCGGCTGTCCGACAACCGACACCAGGCAGGAATCTGCGCCGCGCTTGACCACCACCTCTTCAACGCCTGCGGCGTGAGTGCGGGCAATCACTTCTTCAACCGGCTTTTCTCCCCACAGCGCATCTTCGTCGTCGAGGGTCAGGAACGCGATATCAGTACAGGTCAGCATCTGCTGGTAAACCTGCTGCGTCTCTTCTTTGCTGCTCCACAAGCGCGGGCGATAGTTATTATCAAAAATCACCTTGCCGCCGTTTGCGCGGCATTCGCGCAGCAGTGTTAGCAGCTTCTCGCGGCTGGTCGGGCTAAGGATAGCCAGGCTGATACCGCTAAGGTAAAGGTAATCAAACGTCGCCAACTCTTCGCAGATAGCCGCAGACTGTTCGCTCTCCAGCCAAAATTTCGCTGCTGCTTCGTTACGCCAGTAGTAAAAGGTGCGCTCGCCGGTGTCGTCGGTTTCGATGTAATACAGGCCCGGCAAACGGTCAGCCATACGCTGTATCAGGTCCGTCTGGACATTTTCACCTTGCCAGGACTCCAGCATCTGTTGGCTAAAAGTATCCGTCCCCAGCGCGGTGACGTAATGTACACCCAGCACGCTGGCGTCAGTCTGACGGGCAATATAGACGGAGGTATTTAAGGTATCGCCGCCAAAGCCACGGTTTACTGCCGCGTCTTTCTCTGACAGCTCAATCATGCATTCGCCGATGACGGCAATTTTCTTAGACATAGTGAGGACCTGAAATTAAATCAATATTAACCCTAGTGTGCGCTGGGCCGCTTTTATGGTCAATGATATTAAAACAACGTTCCATTATTTTTTTGACATAACTCGGATTATGTGACGAAAACCTCATTCGGCGGAGCACCTGGCGTTTCTCAACTATATTCAGGACTGACATGTTGCAAAAGGAGTGCAAAGGGGATGAGCAGAACCCGTAAAACCGTTGCGATTATCTCGGGAACGATAGTCTTACTGATCGTTGTGTTTTTCATCGTGCTGGCGACCTTTGACTGGAATCGCCTGAAGCCGACGATTAACCAGAAGGTTTCCGCTGAACTGAACCGACCGTTTGCCATTCGCGGCGATCTGGGCGTGGTCTGGGAGCGCCAGCCTGGCGAAAGCGGTTGGCGTAGCTGGGTTCCCTGGCCGCACGTTCACGCCGAAGATATCGTCCTCGGCAACCCGCCAGACATCCCGCAGGTGACGATGGTACATCTGCCGCGAGTTGAAGCGACCCTCGCGCCGTTGGCGTTGCTCAGCAAGACGGTCTATTTACCGTGGATCAAGCTGGAGCAGCCGGATGCGCGGTTGATTCGATTGTCGGAGAAAGCGAATAACTGGACATTTGATCTCGCCTCGAACGATGTGGCGAATAAAAACGCGCCGCCTTCCAGCTGGTCTTTCCGCCTCGACAATATTCTTTTCGACCGCGGCAAGATTGCTATTGACGATAAAGTGACCCGCGCCGACGTCACGATTATGGTCAACCCGCTGGGTAAACCGCTGGCGTTTAGTGAGGTGACGGGTGAAAAGGGCAAGGGCGAGTCGCAAAAAGTTGGCGATTACGTCTTCGGCCTGCAGGCGAAAGGCAACTATAACGGGCAGCCGCTCTCCGGGACGGGAAAAATCGGCGGCATGCTGGCGCTGCGCAGTGAAGGGACGCCGTTCCCGCTACAGGGTGATTTTCGTTCCGGCAATTCCCGGGTAGCGTTCACTGGTACGGTTAACGATCCGCTTAACCTCGGCGGGGTCGATCTGCGGCTGAAATTTTCCGGAGACTCGTTGGGCGACCTCTACGACCTGACCGGTGTGCTGCTGCCGGATACGCCGACTTTCTCGACTGATGGGCATCTGCGGGCCACTTTCAAGGATAAGAGTGGTTCACGTTTTGCCTATCAGGATTTTAATGGTCGCATCGGCGAGAGCGATATTCACGGTTCGCTGACTTACACCACCGGTAAACCCCGGCCTAAGCTCGAAGGTGATCTGGAGTCCCGACAGCTAAGATTGGTGGATTTAGGCCCGCTGATCGGCGTCGATTCCGGGGGGAAAGGAAGTAAAACGGAACAACGTAAAGGCGAAGCTTCGCCGCAGCCCGCCGGGAAAGTGTTGCCATATGACCGTTTTGAAACCGATAAATGGCAGGTAATGGATGCGGATGTGCGCTTTAAAGGGCGCAAGATTGTGCACGGCGGCACGCTGCCGATTAGCGATCTCTCCACCCACGTGATCCTTGAACGAGGCGACCTGCGCCTGCAACCGCTACGTCTTGGCCTGGCCAACGGGACTATCGCTGGCAGTATTCATCTGCAAGGGGATAAAAAGCCGCTGCAGGGAACGGCGAACCTGCAGGCGCGCCGGCTGAAGCTGAAAGCGCTGATGCCAAACGTGGAGATGATGCAGAAAACTCTCGGCGAAATGAACGGCGATGTGCAGCTTCGCGGTACGGGAAATTCCGTTGCCGCGCTGTTGGGTAACAGTAACGGTAACCTGAAGCTGCTGATGAACGACGGGCTGATTAGCCGCAATTTGATGGAAATCCTCGGTCTGAACGTCGGGAACTATCTTATCGGGCAGATTTTTGGCGATGATGAGGTGCGGGTGAACTGTGCGGCGGCCAATATCGACGTGGTCAATGGCGTAGCCCGACCGCAGGTATTCGCTTTTGATACCGAAAATGCGCTGATCAACGTCACCGGCACCGCCAGCTTTGCCTCTGAGCAACTGGACCTGACTATCGATCCGGAAAGTAAGGGCTTTCGCATTATCACCCTACGTTCGCCGCTGTACGTGCGCGGCAGCTTTAAGTCGCCAAACGCGGGCGTGAAGGCGGGACCGTTGATTGCGCGCGGCGCGGTGGCGGCTGCGTTGGCAACGCTGGTGACGCCGGCTGCAGCGCTGCTGGCGCTAATATCACCTGCCGAGGGCGAGGCGAACCAGTGCCGGGCGATACTGTCGCAGATGAAAAAATAGCCGGAAGAGAGAAGTTGCCCCTGGCCGCAATGGCCGGGGGCAGAGTCAAAGCGTTACAGCGACTGGTGACGCGTTTCGTGGGTAAGCAGCAGCGCAATCATTGTCAGCGCCGCCATTGCGGCCAGGTAGAGCCCAACCGCAGGCAAACCGTAGTTGCCCTGCAGCCATGCGGCGATATAGGGCGCCACGGAGGCCCCGAGGATCGACGAGACGTTATATGAGAACGATGCGCCGGTATAGCGAACTTCAGTCGGGAACAATTCCGGCAGCAGCGCGCCCATAGGGCCGAAGGTCAGCCCCATCAGGCTCAGGCCAATCAGCAGGAAGGCAAAGACCAGCATCGGGTTGCCGGAACCGAGCAGCGGTTTAAAGGCAAACAGCGCGAAGAGGATGATCAGGGTTGTGATAACCACCATGCTCTTACGACGACCGAATGCGTCCGCCAGCAGGCCCGCAACCGGCACCATCACGCCGAAACCAATAACCGCCATCATCAGCATCCACAGGACTTCGTTACGCGGCAGGCCGAGACCAATCGGCGCGGCGGCGGTACTGAAGGTCATGGAGTAGACGGTCATGATGTAAAACAGCGTGTAGGTCGCCAGCATGATGAATGTGCCGAGAACGGTCACGCGAACATGCTTAGTCAGCAGGGTACCTAACGGGATCTTCACCTGCTTCTTCGCGGCGGCAACCTTAGCGAACACCGGCGATTCGTGCAGCGAAACGCGAACGTACAGGCCGATGATCACCAGCACGGCGGAGAAGATAAACGGCATACGCCAGCCCCATTCCATAAACTGCTGGTCGGTCAGCAGCCAGGAGAGCAGCAGGAAGGTACCGTTAGCGAAGAAGAAGCCGATAGGCGCACCGAGTTGTGGGAAAGAGCCGTACAGCGCGCGTTTGCGCGGAGGAGCATTTTCCGTGGCCAACAGCGCCGCACCGCCCCACTCACCGCCAAGGCCGAGGCCCTGACCGAAGCGCGCCAGCGCCAGCAGTACCGGGGCCATAATGCCAATGGTTTCATAGCCCGGCAGCAGGCCGATAACCACGGTAGAGATCCCCATCGTTAGCAGCGAGGCCACCAGCGTCGCTTTACGGCCTACGCGGTCGCCAAAGTGACCAAATACCGCGGAACCAATAGGACGGGCAATAAAGGCGATCGCGAAGGTCGCCAGTGACTGTAGCGTCGCGGCAGCGGGGTCGCCCTGCGGGAAGAAAATGTGCGGAAATACAATAACCGCCGCGGTGGCATAAATATAGAAGTCGAAGAACTCAATGGCGGTACCGATGAGCGAGGCGACGACGACTTTATTGCGTGAGTTAACCGGTACGGTTTCTTGCGCGTTGTCGAGTGTTGTGGCTGTGGCTTGCATAGATCTTTCTTATTTTTTGCGAACGAAAGGCCATATAGCCACAGCCTTGGGGACATTTCAATCTGTAACAAGGTGAGCGGTAGTCTAAAAAATACTCAAAAAGTGAATAATTTCTGCGCCAGAAAAATAACTTCCATGAAATGCTTCACATAATTCAAATAATGGTTGATAAAACCAGGTTTAGGTTAAATAAAAGTTACATGTTGGATTTATATGCTGAAATGCCAGGCTGGGCTGAATTTTGCGTCTTTTATTCAGCCCATTGATGGTTTAGTCGTGGGCTTTACCCGGCATTCGGCGGTCGTCTTTATACTCGGCGGTGGCAATCCATGCGGCGCAGAAAAGCGTCAGGCGGGCGAAGAAATAGAAAAATGCCATTATCCCCAGTACCGAACCAAATGCTGCTCCGGATGGCGACTTCACCAGTGCCGGCAGTGTCCAGGTCATAATTATCTTGATTATCTCAAAGCCGATGGCCGCAATCAGAGTGCCGCGAATCAGCGCTTTACGACGTGGACGGTGGCGTGGAAGTCGCCAGAAAATCCAGAAAAACAGCAGATAGTTGGCGAAAATCGAAATCGCCAGGCCAATCAGCCGCCACGCCGGTTTTAGCCACTCAATATAATCAAGATAAAGCGCCGAGATAATCATCTGCTGGGCCGAGCCTGCGACAGAGGTGATTGATAAGGTAATCACCAGTGCAACCAGCAGGCCTATTAGCGAGATAAGGTCGCGGAAGTACTTTACCCAAATCTTCTCCTGATCCTGCGGCGTGCGCTCCCAAACGTCGCGCGACTGGGCGCGAATCGCTTCGCGCAGGTTGCCCATCCAGTTAATCCCGGAGTAGAGCGCCACCAGCAGGCCGACGATACCGACGGTGGTACGTTGCTGCACGGCGGTGCTGATGGTATTTTTCAGCGTTGCCGCCAGCATCGGGTCGCTAACGTTGAGCAGGATTTTATCGAAAATATCCTGTAGCAGCGTGGGGTGCGAGGCCAGAACAAAACCGGCGGCCGCGAAAGAGACCATTAGAATGGGGATCATCGATAAAAACGAGAAGTAGGTGATTGCCGCGCCAAATTGATTGCCAAGCCGGTCGTTGAAGCGTTCAGCCGCGCGGATCAGATGCGCAATAATGGGGTTGCGCTGAACTTTTTCTGCTGTCCCGGTGACGCTTTTCAGCGCCTGGTTGGCTTTTTTGGCTACGGTGGAGTCGTTGATCGTAGCAAGGGTGCTTTTGTTTTTTTCCGGCTGCTGGCTCGGATCCTGGGCCGTGCGGTGAGCGTCGTTTTCCGGCGTCATAACTTATTTCTTCCTTTATTTACTACGGTATTCACCAAAATTATATACGTAAAATCGCTTATGGGGTGCCTGGCCCCTCAATCAACATAGCTTTTCATCAGCCCGCCCAGCCACTCCATAAATAGATGCACCCGGCGTGAAAGATTACGCCGGTGCGGGTAGAGCAATGAAACCGGCAGCGGTTCGGCGCGATAGTGGGGCAGAATTTCAATCAGCTCACCGGTGCGCAGCATCTCGCGAACGCCGGTACGTGGTACCTGAATAATCCCCAGACCCGCCAGACAAGACGCCTGATAGGTCTCGGTGCTATTCACCGTGAGCACGCCGCCGGTTTTTACCCAGCGGACAGTGCCGTCGCTGACCACTTCAAATCCCAGTGGGCGTACGCCGAGATTGCTGGCGTAGTGGATCAACGCATGATCGGCCAGATCGTCGAGCGATTGCGGGTAGCCGAATCGCGCCAGATACTGCGGGCTGGCGCAGTTGATTTGCGTTAATTTCCCCAGCGGACGTGCGATGAGACCGGAGTCTTTCAGCGTGCCGACGCGCACCACACAGTCAAATCCTTCACGAACCACATCGACCAGCCGATCGC
Source organism: Klebsiella huaxiensis (assembly GCF_003261575.2). Taxonomy (GTDB): domain Bacteria; phylum Pseudomonadota; class Gammaproteobacteria; order Enterobacterales; family Enterobacteriaceae; genus Klebsiella; species Klebsiella huaxiensis. The sequence continues at coordinate 324,901 of NZ_CP036175.1, forward strand.
TGCTGCTCAGTTCCAGTTCGATACCGGGGTACTGTTGCAAAAATCCCGGTAGTTGCGGAATGACCAGCCTTTTAGCCAGACTTACCGGCATATCTACCCGCAGACGCCCGCTGATGCTGGAAGGATCAAGCTGAAACATGCCGTCCAGTTCCTCAAGATTGCTGAGCAAGTCCCTGGCGCGCTCGTAGTAGACCATGCCGTCCTGAGTGAGCTGCACCCGGCGGGTTGTGCGGTGCAGAAGGCGGGCGCCAAGATGGCTTTCCAGCGCCTGAATCTGGCGCGATACGCTCCCTTTCGGCAGGCCGAGGGTATCAGCAGCGCGGGAAAAACTCTCCAGTTCCGCTACCCTGATGAATAGCTGCATTGCGTGAATTTTATCCATCCTGGGGACCTATTGTTGTTTTAATTGAAACAGTAAAACGCAATTTCCCATATTTATTGTTTTTATAGCAGCTAATAAGCTCTTCAACCATGCAAACGCAATCGAGAAGGGGTTTTCTGATGACACAACGTATCGCTTTAGTGACCGGCGGCAGCCGTGGACTGGGAAAAAACGCCGCGCTGAAGCTGGCGGCGAAGGGAACCGATATTATTCTGACGTACCACAGCAACCAACAGGCGGCGCTGGAAGTTGTCGCAGAAATTGAGCGAACAGGCGTGAAAGCAGCGGCATTACCTTTAAACGTCGGTGATGTTAGCAGTTTTGAAAGCTTTGCTCAGAAGGTGGCGGAATTACTTCAGCAGCGCTGGCAGCGCGACACCTTCGACTATTTATTAAACAATGCCGGTATTGGTCTCAATGTGCCCTTTGCTGAGACCAGTGAAGCTCAGTTTGATGAGCTGATGAATATCCAGTTTAAGGGGCCGTTCTTCCTCACCCAACGCCTGCTGCCGTTATTGCAGGATGGAGGACGTATCCTCAATGTTTCCAGCGGGCTGGCGCGTTTTGCTCTACCGGGCTATGCGGCCTATGCCTCAATGAAGGGGGCGATGGAAGTGCTGACACGCTATCAGGCAAAAGAACTCGGAGCGCGGGGAATATCGGTCAATATCATCGCTCCAGGCGCGATTGAAACCGATTTTGGCGGCGGCGTGGTGCGGGATAACGTGCAGGTCAACCAGCATATCGCCGCACAAACGGCGCTGGGAAGAGTCGGTCTGCCGGATGATATCGGCGATGCCATTGCCGCGTTGCTGAGTGACGATCTTCACTGGATGAACGCCCAGCGGGTGGAAGTCTCCGGCGGTATGTTTTTATAATCAGTCTGTCCCCCAGTATGCTGGGGGACGGCATTTAATGCGCTTTCTTATTCCGTAACATTCTTTCCGCGTTTTGCCATCGCCCGCGTTGCCGGGTTGGTTTAGAATCCATAAATTAATATTATTAACATATCTATTTGCTCACTTAATTAAGGATTTCCTTAATTCAAATGTAATAAATATTGTGAATGCGTAATGGTGACGATAAGGCATGTAACCATTCATTGTTTTGATATTTCATTAATCCCCTTCATCGGTAAAATGCCCCAGGCCAAACAGCGAGTTCTTATTTTATCTTGCTGATATTACCCTTCCCCCTCATTTTATCGGGCGTTTTTCGATGGAGATTAATCCATGCAGGTAATCATGTTTGACAGACAGTCGATATTTATTCATGGAATGAAAATTGGCCTTCAGCAACACATTCCTGAAATTGATATTTTTGGTACCTGTCAGGCAGAGCAACTTTGGCAGAAGCTGACGGCGCATCCGGAAGCTCTGCTGATTCTGGATGGCGATATGAACAGTGAATTTTGCTGCTGGTTGTTACAGGAAAAACAGCTACGCTTTCCGCAAACTCAGGTGCTGCTGATTGTTTCTGATGATAACAAAAGCTGGCTGCAGCGTGTGCTCTCCTACAATGTGCGCGCTATTGTTCAGCGCGAAGAGAGTCTGCAAACTTTTGCCCAGGCGATTAACAGCATCCTGCTTGGGCTGCTTTGTTTGCCAGGCGATTGGTTAATAACCGCAGAAACACGGGATAATAAATTGGTTCATTTGAGCCATCGTCAGCGTGAGATTCTCCAGTTGCTGGCTGCGGGAGATTCGAATAAAGAGATTAGCCGGGCTTTAAATATTAGCGCCGGTACAGTAAAGGCTCATCTTGAGTCGTTGTATCGCCGACTGGATGTGAAAAATCGTACTCAGGCGGCGATGGTGTTTAATGGCGTCAGCGAAACTTAATCTACTGCAACGGAAAATCTTACACACTCTTCTTGTCGTTGCTGATGGCCGCTGCGGATATTTCTCCACACGGCCAGCGCTTGTGCAAATCGCTGCTGGTTGAGGTGAGTCAAAATAGTATTGAGTGCGGGAGACGACGGGCCACAGCTAAAGGCTAAAGAGACCAGCGCATCGTATTGTGATTGATTGAGCGGAATGTTGAGGTTCCGCTGGAGTTCCTGTTGGCATTGCAGGAGATCCACGATAAGTAAAGTATCAGCGATCTCCCGCGTAAAGTGACTGAAGGTTTCATAGTCATTGAGAACATGGCCGTAGCCAATCACGCGCAGGCCGTTCTCATCCCAATAGGGGTCGAGCGCTAATCCTTGAGCTTGTTTAATAAAGTTCAGACCCTGTGGGCTTAGCAACGGTTTCGGTGGGGGCATTTTGGCTTCCTCTGTTTCTGGCCTGCAGTGTAGAGGAAAAGTTGACCACTCCCTATTCGCCAGATGGCCCAGGCTGGTTGTAATCGTGACGCAGCAGGCCAAATAGCCAGTCATTATGCCAACGACCGTTGAGCCAATAACATTCGCGCAGCTCGCCTTCCTGACGAAATCCAACCTTCTGTAGCAAGCTTTTTGACGCCTGATTGCCCGCGGTGACGGTTGCGGTGAGCCGCCTGATGCCGCCTGCGGAGAAGGCGTAATCGCACAGCGCGCGCAGGGATTCAGAGCCGTAACCTTTGCCCTGCGCCTGGGGAGCAAACAGAAAACCTACTTCGGCGCTATCGTTTGTGTGGTGATGGTATCCGGTAAGGCCAAGGGGCGCGTGAGTCTGTCGATCGCGTACCACCAGGCACAGCCAGTGGGCAGCGCCGGGCGACCATACAGGCAGGCGTGAATTAAAAATCTCGCGAATTTCAGCCACTGAACGAGCATCGGAGACGTAAAGCATCACCTGGGCGTCTTGTTGCAGAGAGAGAAAAAGCGGCCAGTCATCGAGCTGCAGCGGTGAGCAGCGCAGGCGTGGTGTAAGGAGTTCAGGCATGATAAGGCTTCCGGCGAAAGTCGATGTCAAGAACATAGCAGGACATCGACTCCGGGAATAGTGACCGGCTACGAAGGTTCGCCGTACAGACCGATTAACCGCCGCACCACGCCGTTGGTCCAGCCGAAGCCATCCTGAAGCGGATATTCCCCGCCGCCGCCCTCATGCGGCGTGGCGCTGGCAATATGGTACTTTTCAATCAGCTTATGGTGCCGTTTGTAGTAATGGTTCACCGTTTGCAGCCAGCTTTGGGCAATCTCGTCACCCAGCGGGTCCTGACCGTACATTTTAAAACCCTGCACTGCCATCCACTGAAGTGGCGCCCAGCCGTTGGGTTTATCCCACTGCTCGCCGCTTTCATACTCGGTCGCCATGATGCCGCCGGGAGTCAGCAGGCGTGCGCGTACCGCATCGGCGAGCTGGTCGGCTTGTTCATGGGTCGCCATGCCGACGTATAGCGCAACGATGCTGGCGGCGGAGAAGAGCGCCAACTGCTCGCGACGCCAGTCGTAATCGCGAAAGCAGCCGCTCTCGTCGTCCCACAGGTAGCGAGTGACTGCCGCCCGGCGGTCGCTGGCCTTCTGACGAAAAGTGGCTTCCGTCTCGCGATCGCCCTTCAGGCCAGAAAGATTAGCGATGGTGTTTTCCAGCTTGAACAGCAAGGCGTTCAAATCAATGGGAATAAACTGAGTGGTGCGGATGCTCGCTAGCCGGGTAACATCGCGCAGCCAGCGACTGGAGTAATCCCAGCCGGATTCTGCCCCGGCGCGTAGGTCGCGGTAAACCTCGTTCGGCGGTCGCCCGGAGCGTTTCGCCGTTTCCACATCTTCGCGCCAGGATTCGTCGCGCGGCGTATCACGATCGTCCCAATAACGGTTCAACAGCGAGCCGTCCGGCATGCGCACCACGTGGCGATAGGCCTGGTTAGGTATCAGCGATTCCGCGCCGTCCATCCAGAAACGGTACTCCATTTGCAGATGGTCAAGATAACGTTTTGCACCGCGCACGCCATCCTCCTCGAACAGTTCGACCATCAGCGCGAAGACCGGTGGCTGCGAGCGGCTCAAATAGTAGGTGCGGTTGCCGTTAGGGATATGGCCATAAATTTCAATCATCCACGCGAAGTTGTCGGCCATGCATTTCAGCAGATCTTCTCGGCCGCTTTCCGCCAGCCCCAACATGGTGAAGTAGGAGTCCCAGTAATAGGTTTCGCTAAAACGCCCGCCGGGCACGATATAGGACTGTGGCAGCGCCAGCAGCGATGACCAGGGAATGTGATCCTGCGGTTCACGGGTGAGGATTGGCCACAGATTATCGATATGCTCTTTAAGGGATCGCTTGGGATCGGAAACATAATCCTCGGCGCGGCCGTCCGGCAGCCAGAAGTGTTCTTCAACGAACTGGCGTAAATCAAAGTCGGGCGCGCGTCTCACGCGACGATAGTGGATCAAAATATCCAGCGGATCCTGCTTCGGAGCGCAGTCGGGGAAGGTTTTGCTATCGACGAAAATACGTGACTTCTGCACGTGGGCGAATAGTTCCAGATAGCGGTCCGCAGGGGTCAGGGCATCCGAGGCGGGCAGCCCTTCGATGATCTCCGGTTCAGGTTCGGCGTCGAACATTTCATCCAGTTTTAACTCATACGGATCGGCTTCGTAGCACAGATCGTTTTCGATCCTCAACTCGTCGTCATCAACGTTGCGTAATTTCTGGCTGAACATAGTTATACGGGCCTCCGGATTGCGTCTGTAGAGGATGCCGGGCGCGCCCGACCTGTCTATTAAGCGTAGACATTCGCAGCGGGATTCGGGAGGTAAAGTGTGTGCTAGATCACGATTTTCGCTGAACAGTGGCAACCAGCTATAACTTTAATTGTCTGATTTTATGCATTAAAAATATTTAATCGCTCCGATTTCACGAGGGAAATTCGGAGCAATCGTTTTGCAACAAAATCTAAATTCTTTTTGCCTGGAATAGCGAAAGATTATTCCCACGCGGCTTCCAGCATCTCCAGCAGCTGCTCGCTGGTCAGCATCACCGGGTTAGCCTTCATCGATGATGAGCTGCTGGCGGCGAGCGCCGCAGGCTCCAGGGCGTCGCGCGGTACGCCGAGATCGTGCAGATTGCCCAGACCCGCGTGCTGGCTCCACTCTCGCAGGCTCTCCCAGGCGTTGCTCGGCTCAACATCCAGCCCGGCGGCCAGCCATTGCCGCACGTCAGCAAATCGTTGTTTGATTTTCTCATCGCTAATCTGCGCTTCATTCAGCGCCAGGCCGAAGGAGAGCAGGCTGCCACAGAGCGCGCCGTGAGCGGCGTTGCTTAGGCCGCCCAGCGGACCAGCCAGGCCGTGTATCACGCCGAGTCCGGCATTCGCCAGCGCCAGCCCACCGCACAGGCTAACCCACGCCATCTCATCGCGGCTGTCCGGGCACTCTTTTTCCATCAGCGTTCTGAGCGCTTTTATTCCGCGCGGGATCGCCTCCCGGCATAGCGCATCGGTAAAGGGATTGGCGCGGGTGCAGAGCCACGGCTCGATCACCTGGGTGATGGCGTCGAGTCCGGAAGCTAACGTCACTGCTCGCGGGGTGTTGTCGGTGAGCGATGGGTCAATAATCGCCAGGTCCGGCAGCATACGATCGTCGCGCAGGCTCACTTTACGCTGCTGTTCGGGGACGTTAATCACCGCATTTTTCGTCACCTCCGCTCCTGTGCCAGCGGTGGTAGGGATAGCGACGAACGGTAGCGGGTTAGCCTCTAACACGCGCCCGGTACCAACCACCTCCAGATACTCGAGAGCCGCTCCCTGAGCTGGAACCAGCGCCGCAATCGCTTTGCCTGCGTCAATCACCGCGCCGCCACCGAGACTGACCACCGCCCCGATGCCCTTTTCCCGCGCCAGGCGAACGCCCTGTTCAATATCCTGTAAGCAAGGTTCATGGGCGATAGATAGAGTGGTGACGTCAAGCTGATGCGCTCGCAGTTCCGCCAGCAAAAACTCAGCGCGTTGCAGGCTGGCGCCGTGAACCAGCAGTATCTGCGCGGAATGCCCGGCGAGCCAGGGGGCTGCGCTACGAGCAAGGCCGCGTCCAAAGCGGATATTGCCCGGTGTTAAAACGTTAAAAGAGGTCAACATGTCGGGTACCTGTTCTGGAGAAAAATCCTGCAATCCACTATACACATTATCAATTTGCGCGTAAGACCTCGTCCAATCGGGCGGGGATATAAGTGCGGTAACTGCGTAATATTTGTTGACCTTCGTCAACATCGCTTATATTTTTCAGCGTAATTTGTTAGCCCTATGAAACGCGCCTATAAATATCGATTCTATCCAACACCCGATCAGGTTGAGCTTTTGGCTCAAACGTTCGGGTGTGTGCGTTTTATCTATAACAGCATCCTCCGCTGGCGCACTGATGCGTACTATGAGCGCCAGGAGAGAATCGGTTATGCGCAAGCCAGCGCCCGCTTAACAGCACTGAAAAAAGAGCCAGAATTTGCCTGGCTCAACGACGTTTCCAGCGTGCCGCTACAGCAAGCCTTACGCCACCAACAAGCCGGATTCTCAAACTTTTTCGCCGGACGTGCCAAATATCCTACATTCAAAAGCAAACGCCATAAACAGGCCGCTACGCTCACCGATGCCGCGTTTAAATACCGTGATGGCAAGTTGTACATGGCAAAGAGCAAAGCGCCTTTAGACGTGCGCTGGAGTCGCCCTTTGCCGTCTATCCCTTCCACGGTCACGATCAGCAAAGATGCCACCGGGCGATACTTTGTTTCGTGCCTCTGCGAGTTTGAGCCTGTATCACTGCCGATCACTGTTTCTACGGTCGGCATTGATGTTGGTTTAAAAGATTTGTTTGTCACCGATACCGGATTCAAGTCCGGTAATCCCCGCCATACCGCTAAATACGCGGCCCGCCTGGCGCTGCTCCAGCGCCGTTTAAGTAAAAAGGCCAAAGGTTCGAAAAATCGCGCCAAAGCCCGCTTAAAGGTGGTCCGACTCCACGCGAAAATTGCCGATTGCCGAATGGATGTCTTGCACAAGGCCACCCGCAAACTGATTAACGATAACCAGGTTGTTTGCGTCGAATCCCTCAAGGTGAAGAACATGATCCGCAACCCGTCGCTATCTAAAGCGATAGCAGATGCAAGCTGGAGCGAATTTGTGCGCCAGCTCCAGTACAAAGGTGAATGGGCGGGGCGGTCAGTGGTCGCCATTGACCCGTTTTTTCCGTCCTCAAAACGCTGTAGCTGTTGCGGATATACCATGCAAAAAATGCCTCTTGATGTTCGTAAATGGTCTTGCCCGGAATGCGGCGCAGACCATGATCGTGACGTTAATGCGGCCCGTAATATCAAAGCTGCCGGGCTGGCAGTGTTAGCCCACGGAGAGCCTGTAAATCCTGAATCGCATAAAGCGACTTAGGTTCGGCTCCGTGAAGTGGGAATCCTCGCCCTTTAGGGTGGGGAGCAGTCAACCAGCTGTACACGTGTTGCTGTTGGAGTATTGTGAAACAACCATCTCTTTTGATTGAGGAATTGCTGACAATGATAAAAATACTGGGCAAGCGCTCATCAATTAACGTGCGTAAAGTGCTGTGGACCTGTGAAGAAGCGGGGCTGGATTATCAGCAGGAAGATTATGGCAGTGGGTTCCAGTCAATTGAGACTCCGGAGTTTCGTGCCCTTAACCCGAATAGCCTGGTGCCGGTGCTGCTGGATGACGATTTTGTGTTGTGGGAGTCGAACAGTATTTGCCGCTACCTGGCGCGTAAAGCGGGGCGGGAAGACCTGCTCCCCAGCGCACCGCAGGCTGCCGCAGAGGTTGAGCACTGGATGGACTGGCAGGCGACGGAGTTTAACAGTGCCTGGCGCTATGCTTTTATGGGGTTGGTGCGCAAGGATCCACGCTTTCAGGATCCGGCGGCGATCAAAGAGAGCATTGCCGCCTGGACTCGCTGCGTGCAGATCGTCAATGCGCAGCTTCAGCAGACCGGAGCATGGGTCACCGGTAGCCAGTTTACCCTCGCGGATATTGTCCTTGGTCTGTCGGTGCATCGCTGGAAAATGACGCCATTCGCCCATCCGGAAATGGCGGAAGTCGAGCGCTGGTATATGGCGCTGAATCAGCGTTCGGCGTTCAAGCGCCATGGGAATAATGGCGTGGCGTAAACACCATTTTCAATGCCGCTAATATTTTTATAAGTATGGTTTTTATAGCTTCAATCAAATTGATTAGCAGCACTTATCGATCGCGTTCTCAAATCTCCGGCCTCACTCCGGCCGTAATGAGACAGCACCAGAGTCTCAGTACGGTCAGATTTCCTCTCTGCGCTTCAAACCAGTAAGCCAAAGGTTTCCTCGTATAACAAATCCTGACGTTTCATCACCTGAAGTAACCACCGCCGGAGGTAATGGTTATGACCTGGCTGTTTATTTTATCTCTTTAATTAATTATCTATCTGATAATTAATGAGTTTATATGTGTTTTAGAAAGAGGAGGATCTTTTATGTGATGTATCGCACAAAAAAAAGTCGGCGCTATTGAAGCAAATCCGTACCGGGTATAGCTTTAAGTCACTTGAACATAGTTGTACATAGACAACCATAACCAACAGTGGATATGTTGTACGCAAATCCTCCCATTAGGATCAGAGGTGTTTTTTATGTCAATTGCATCCAATATTGATGACGATTTTATCCTGCTCAACCATCCAGGATGTGAGCGTGAAGCTCTGTTTCGTGAGATTAATAGTCTTTTGTTGACGAAAAATTTTGTTGAGGAGACGTATCTCCAGGCCTTGGTTAACAGGGAAGAGAATAATCCGACCGCGATGCAGCTCGAAAAAATCGGTGTCGCAATCCCGCATGTAGATGTTGAACATATTAAAGAAGAAAAACTTGTCGTGGTTTCATGTCCTGAAGGGATTGAGTTTAAGCAAGCGGAAGATCCTGACGAAGTTATGACGGTACATGTCATTTTTTTCCTCTTATTGAAAGAAAAAAATGCTCATATTGATTTTTTGATGAAGCTTATTGGTCTATTCAGACAGACTGAAAAAATGGACAGATTTTTAATAACACAATCACCTGAGGAAGTGAAAAAACTTCTCACCGTAGCCCTTAATTAAAAAAGTCTATTAATCAAATAAATGTACCCGGAGATTATGATGAATAAAAAAATTATTTTTGCATGTACGAGTGGTATTGCAACTTCAGCTGTTGCGACTGAAAAAGTTGTTCAGTATTGCAAAAGCAAAGGGATTAATGTTGAGCCTATTCAATCAAATATTGGCACTATTGGCAAACAAGACGGTATGGCCGATTTAATTATTGTTACTTCTGCTGTTAAAACAGAACTGCAAACTCCGGTTCTGAATGGTCTTCCGCTTCTGACTGGTTTTGGCGAAGAGGAATTACTGGAAAAAATCGTTGCTATCCTTAAACAATAAAGGTGAGCGTGATGGATAAAGTATTTTCCGCAGTCCAGTTTATTCTGGGGCTGGGGCCGACAATCATGCTGCCGATAATTATTTTTATTATGGCAATGTGCTTGCAGACGGGTTTTAGCCGGGCTTTACGCTCGGCTCTGACCATCGGTATGGGATTTATTGGTATCTTTTTGGTCTTTGGCCTGCTTGTTGACACACTGGGACCAGCAGCAAAAGAGATGGTCAATCATACAGGAATTGATTTGCCGGTTGTTGATTTGGGCTGGACACCGCTTGCTGCCATTGCATGGGCTTCACAGGTTGCACCGTTTGTTGTACCTATGACCATTGGTATTAACGTATTGATGTTAACGCTGAACTGGACGAAGACGGTTGATATCGATGTCTGGAACTTCTGGCATTTTTCGATGGTTGGCGCCATGGTTTACGGAGTTACCGGAAACTTTTTCTTTGGCTTGCTAATCGCTGGCGTCACTGCTGCTATCACCTTTGTTATGGCTGACTGGTGCGCTCCGATGATTCAGAAATATTTCAATCTTCCAGGAATTTCATTGCCCACGTTGTCTGCGGTTATTTTCTTCCCGATAGGCGTTCTGGGAAACATGGTGCTCGATAAGATACCGGGGCTTAATAAGCTGAATGCGGATCCGGACCAAATACAGAAGCGGTTTGGCGTCTTCGGCGAACCCATGATGCTGGGCGTTATTCTGGGAGCCGGTATTGGTCTTCTGGCGGAATATGACCTTAAAGGCGTACTGAACCTTGCCATGAGCCTGGGAGCGGTCATGTTGATCATGCCGCGGATGGTTAAATTGTTGATGGAAGGGTTACTGCCGCTGTCGGATGCTGTTCGTAACTTCTTACGTAAGCGTTATCCGGACCGTCACGACCTGTATATCGGTCTGGACATTGCGGTTGCAGTCGGCCATCCATCCGTGCTTTCAACGGCCTTATTGTTAATCCCGGTCGGTATTCTTCTGGCGGTGGTTCTCCCAGGTAACAGACTGCTGCCATTGGGTGACCTGGCTAACATTTGGGTACCTATTTCGATGGTGGTGCTGGCCTGTCGCGGCAATATCGTCAGAGCGTTTATTATCGGGATCCCTTGTCTGGCTGTTAACTTGTATGTGGCTTCAGCAGCCGCGCCAATTTTGACAAAGATTGCCAGAGACATGAATTTCCCCATTAAAACGGATGGTGAGATCTCAAGCCTGCTTGACGGCGGTAATCCCTATCGTTTTTGGGCAGTAAAAATCTTTGATGGTAACGGAATTGCGCTGGCCCTTATTCCGGTCATATTCTTGCTCTGCCTGTGGTTGTATCGGGTAACGAAGAAACAGCTTCAGGCGGAAGAAGCTGCAGAAAATAATGAAGCTACGACAGGTAGTGTTCCAGTAATTAAATAATCTAGTCTATTCTGAAGCAGAGTTTTCTGCTTCAGAATAAAATAAACAGATATCCCTTACATCATAAGGGGAGAGCGATGTATACGATCGGAATCGATATTGGTACGACAAATTGTAAGGTGTGTTTGTTTCAGGTTCCTGCACTTGAATTAATGAACCAATATAGCTTCAGAACACCCCGGATTATTGATGGAGATAATACGGATTTTGATGTCCGTTTGATATGGGACGGCATTGTTCATGGTCTTAAAACGATAACAAAAAATTTGCATGCTGGACAGAATATCAGTGCAGTTGCGGTAGCCAGCGTCGGTGAAGCTGGGGTGCTTCTTGACGACAATGATAACGTCATTGGACCAGCTTTAACCTGGTACGATACCAGACCAAAGCAGCAGCTTGAGAATATTATATCTGCATTAGATATAGAAAGTATTTATGAAATAACGGGTATTCCGGCACATTCAAATTATAGCGTCAATAAAATTAAATGGCTTCATGATAATATTAAAAACGCTAAAGAAGGTCGCAAGTGGCTTTGCCTTGCTGAGTATATAGCATTTAAGCTTTCGGGAGAGAAACGTTCTGAATATTCTCTCGCCTCACGAACAATGGGGCTGAACATCGCACAAATGGCGTGGGATAAGAGGGTGCTGGACGCAGCTGAGATTTCTCCGTCGCTTTTTAGTCCTTTGGTATATGCGGGAACCTCTATTGGTTGTGTAACTTCTGAAGTCTCTGCCCTTACAGGATTACCAGACGATGCTCAGGTCTCTATTGCCGGGCACGATCATATGTGCGGTTCCGTCGCGGTAGGGTTGAATAACGAAAATCAGATCCTGAATTCCACGGGGACCACAGAAGGTTTACTGGTGGTCACCGAAGCTGTTAACAATAGTGAAAATTTCTTCCGTGCACGCGTTTCAAACGGGGTTCATGTGCTTCCTGGGCTGCATTCTCTGTATGCCTCGCTGCCTTCTGCGGGCTATGCCATTGAATGGTTCAGAAATTTGTTTGAGCTCGATATGCCAGCCTTTCTGAGAATGGTTGAGACGCTTAGCAATGAGAAAGATATCGTTGCTGCCGGGAAAATGGATGGCATTTTTATTCCCCATCTGCGTGGGAGTGGACCGCCTGACCGCAATACCTGGTCCCGAGCGTTGATCTATGGCCTGGATGATAAATCTCGGCCTGAAGATGTTCTGCGTTTTGTCTTCCAAGGATTGTGTTTTGAACTTAAGAATCTGCTCAATTTGTATGAAACCCTGACAGGGCGAAATTATCCGGTAGTCAACGTTATTGGCGCTGCCTGCAAAAATCCATACTGGCTGCAGCTTAAAGCGAACATCCTGAATCGCGAAATTATCGCCTGTAATGTTGATGAAGCGGTGAGTAAAGGAGCAGCGATGTTAGCGGCAAAAGCCGTTGGTGTTGATATTGCTAACTGTACGGTCACGTCAACAGAGCGACTGACGCGTTATCTGCCGCAAAAAGATGCAGTAGCGCATTATCAGCACATTTTTACTCAGGTGTATAAACCGCTTTATGAATCCAAGATGCGTACTGAGCATCTCTGTTATGGAGTTAACTAATGAAAGCCAGCGTTTATTACAGCAAAAATGATATTCGTTATGAGGATGTCGAGGTGCCGGAAATTGGTGATGGCGACATGCTCATCAAGATGCACTCATGCGGTCTGTGCGGGACTGATATTCATAAGGCGCAACACCAGACCGTGACCGGGCCCGTTATCCTTGGTCACGAAGTATCAGGTGAAGTTGTGAAGGTTGGAAAAGAGGTTACCCGCTATCGTGTTGGCGAGCGTGTGGTTACGGCAATACATGTTCCCTGCTTCAACTGTCACTACTGTGATAGAGGTTTTTTCACATTATGTGACCAGTTCAAAAAAACTAACCTTGAACCCGGCGGCTTTAGCGAATTTATCCGTATTCCACGTCTGCACGTTGAACATCTTACGCATCGAATTATTGACGGCCTTGACTGGGATCGAGCGGCGATGATTGAACCTGTGGCCTGCTGTCTGCACGGGCTGAAATCGGCCAATATCCATGCCAAAGATACTGTTCTGGTCCTGGGGTCGGGTACGATTGGCCTGGTTAGCGCTCAGCTTGCCGCCTTGAAAGGCGCATCGACCGTTATTGTATCTGACCTCTCTCGCTTCAAACGTAAGCTGGCGTTAAAAGTTGGCGTAACCCATGCAATTGACCCTGCAAATGAAAATCTTGAAATGCGCGTGGCGGAAATCACTCAGGGCAAAGGACCTGATGTCGTGATAATTGCAGCAGGCGTGTCGTCGCTGGTTTCACAGGCGGTAAATGTCGTTCGTCGTGGCGGCAGAGTCGTCGTATTCTCCCCATTTGATAAGAATCCGGTAGTGGAAATTGATGCCAGCCGCTTGTTCCGCGATGAGATATCCATTGTCGGCACCTACTCGCTTACACCGTACGAAATGAAAGAAGCTATTGAAATTGTTGAGAAAGAAAAAATTAATACCAAGGATATGATCACGCATACATGGCCACTTTCTCGCATTGGTGAAGCCATTGAATTTGCGGCCAATCCTGAAAATGATGTCCTGAAAGTTATCATTAAAGCAGATAAGTAACGATATGGATGGCCCTGTGAAATGAAGATATCGGGGCCACTTCTGCAAGACAAAACGATACATCGTCCGAAGTTCTGAAGGTTGGGCTGAAACTGTGAAGTTGATCATATAGTTAGATTTTTAAAAAACTCTGTATTATCGTAACTTGTTCATACTTGTATACAGATGATCTACACAGGGGAAGCGCAACATGAGCAGTGTACTGAAGGATTCTGAAATTCCGCTATATATGCAGGTGTCGGAATGGATTCGTGAAAATATCTATAAAGGGGAATTAGGTAAAGGTGACAGAATTCCCTCTGAAAATCAGATTATGGATATTCTGCATGTTAGTCGGGGGACGGTAAAAAAAGCCGTAACGATGCTGGTGAACGAGGGGCTGTTGGTTCAGGTTCAGGGAAAAGGGACATTCGTTAAAAAAGAGAATATTTCCTATGCCTTGGGTGAGGGATTGTTATCGTTTGCTGAATCACTTGCCAGCCAGCATTTATCTTTTACTACCGAGGTCATTGAATCGCATATTGAGAATGCATCTAAAAGCGTGGCTGAGAAACTCAGAATTGAACCTGGTGCCCCTATTCTTTATCTCAAACGCGTACGAAGTGTGGAAGGTGAAAGAGTGATGTTGATTGAAAACAGAATCAATATTGCACTTTGTCCTGGAATTACTGAGATTGATTTTAATAAACAAAATCTTTTTCCAACGGTAGAAGAACTCTCCGGCCAAAAGATAGTGTATTCAGAGAGCCGTTACGCAGCAAAAATTGTTGGTAGCGAGCGTGGACACTACCTGGAAGTTAATGAGGATGCGCCGGTTCTTCATTTAGAACAACTGGTGTTTCTTGAAAATAAAATGCCATTTGATTTAGGAAATGTCTGGTTAAAATCAGATAAATATTATTTAGGTACTATTCTGCAACGAAGATAGAGGATAATGCTATGCCATTAGTTAACGGTAAAATTTTACTGGACCGTATTCGTGAAAAACGTGTACTTGCCGGTGCATTCAATACGACAAACCTGGAAACGACGATCTCCATTCTCAATGCGATTGAGCGCTCAGGGTTACCCAATTTTATTCAGATTGCACCGACAAATGCTCAGCTATCAGGTTATGACTATATTTATGAAATAGTTAAACGTCATGCTGATAAGATGGATGTTCCGGTCAGCCTCCATCTCGATCATGGCAAAACCTTTGATGATGTTAAGCAAGCCGTGCGGGCAGGATTTACCTCCGTTATGATTGATGGCGCAGCATTCTCCTTCGAAGAAAACATTGCATTTACTGCTGCAGCCGTAGATTTCTGTAAATCCTACGGCGTCCCGGTTGAGGCTGAACTCGGCGCGATTTTGGGTAAAGAGGATGACCACGTTAGTGAAGCCGACTGCAAAACCGAGCCAGAAAAAGTACGTACGTTTGTTGAGCAAACCGGTTGCGATATGCTGGCCATCTCAATTGGTAACGTGCATGGTCTGGATGATATTCCACGTATTGATATTCCGTTATTACAAAAGATTGCACAAGTTTCTCCAGTACCATTAGTCATTCATGGTGGTTCGGGAATTGATGCGGAAATTCTGCGCAGCTTCGTTAAGTACAATGTTGCTAAAGTGAATATTGCTAGCGATCTGCGAAAAGCATTTATAACATCAGTGGGTAAAGCTTATGAACATAATAATAATGAAGCAAATCTAGCCCGTGTTATGGCTTCAGCAAAACAGGCCGTAGAAGATGATGTGTATTCGAAAATCCTTATGATGAATAAAGATCATCAGTTTTTACGCAAAGCATCCTGAAAATAATTATAGCTGGAAGAATCATGATTAGACAAAGTGTCAGAGTAGTGAATAGTACCGGATTACACGCCCGGCCTGCGGCATCTCTAGCCAAAATTGTGAAGAAATACACTTCATCACTAACTTTGGTTAATAATGGAAAAGAGATCCAGATTAAGGGGATGATGAGTATTCTTGGCGCTGGAGTGAAAGGCAATACTATGGTTGATCTTATCTGTAATGGTGAGGATGAGCACGAATTAATGAGTGAGTTAAAAGCAGCATTTGCTGCTGGTTTTGGTGAAAAAGACTAGTTCAATTAAACTAAGTCTATTTTTATTTTTTTGGGTGAGATCCGTTTTTCATACAATGGAGTAAAAGCTGCGTTGTTTATTCTTTAATATTCTATTATCGTTTCTCACCCGAATTTTTATATTTTAATGCTGGTTCATTTTAGTTACCAGGGAGTGATTATATGAAAGCGTTAAACCTTTATTCGATCAAAGATGTAAGATATGAGGAGGTAGAAAAACCGTCCTTAGTTAACAATGATGATGTCTTAATTAAGGTCCAGGTTGCCGGTATCTGCGGCTCGGATATCTCTCGTTTTGGCAAACTGGGGTCGTATAATCCGGGGCTAACCTGGGGGCATGAATTCTCAGGCGTTGTAGAGCAAGTTGGGCCTGCCGCTAGCGGGCTGAAAAGTGGCGATCGCGTTACGGCATGTAACTGCTTCCCCTGCTTTGTGTGTCGTTATTGTCAGCAGGGACATTATGCACGGTGTGCTGACCTTAAAGTTCTCGGTGGCCATAAAAACGGCGCTTTTGCCGAGTATATACTTGTTCCTGCGCGCAACGTTCTGAAATTACCTGATTCAATGGATTTTGCGACAGCAAGCTTTATTGAGCCTTCCAGCGTTGTGGTACATGGGTTACGTCAGGTAGATATTAAAGCTGGCAGCCGGGTGGCCGTAGTAGGCTGTGGAACCATCGGTCTTTTGGCTGTGCAATGGGCAAAGGTATGTGGGGCAGGAGAAGTGTTGGCTTTTGATACCGATGAACAGAAGCTCGATATTGCCAAACGTACGGGAGCCAGCCATGTATTCTCTGTACTTGATGAAGGGTATCTTCCCCGTTTTCAGACGCTGACCGAATACCTCGGTGTGGATGTTGTGATTGAGTCTTCAGGAAACGCAGGCGGTATTGCCAGCGCTTTACTTCTTGCAGCAAAAGGCGGTTCCGTTGTCCTGCTAGGGATACCCTATGGCGATGTTAGCTTCCCAAGGCTTAATTTTGAGAAAATTGTACGCAACGAGTTAAAAGTGCTTGGGTCGTGGAATTCAATATCAGCGCCGTTTCCAGGGCAAGAATGGAAAACATCAATACAGTATCTGAATTCCGGAACCATAAATATTAAGCCATTAATCAGTCGGCGAGTTGCTCTTAAGGATGTCCCTGCTGTTTTTCCAGGGCTTTACAATCGGCAGGACTTTTTTGTGAAGGTGCTAATCGATATTGGTAGTTGTACCGGAACAGAATGAAGTCGCTCAATTTTTACATGTGGAGTTGCTAAGGAAAACCCCGTGCTAACACGGGGTTCCGGGAATTACCGCATCGTCACAAACTCTTCCGATGCCGTCGGGTGAATCGCCACGGTATTGTCGAAGTCTTTCTTAGTTGCGCCCATTTTCAGCGCCACCGCGAAGCCTTGCAGCATTTCGTCCATACCAAAACCGATGCCGTGAATGCCGACAATCTTCTCTTCCGGGCCGACGCAGACCAGCTTCATACGGCACGGCTGGCGGTGTGAGGTTACGGCGGTATACATGGCGGTGAAAGAGGATTTATACACTTTCACTGCCTCATCGCCGTACTGCTCGCGTGCCTGCGGTTCGGTTAAACCGACGGTGCCGATAGGCGGATGGCTGAAGACCACGGTCGGGATGTTGCTGTAGTCCAGATGCTCGTCCGGCTTGTTGTTAAACAGGCGTTCAGAGAGACGACGTCCGGCGGCAACCGCCACTGGGGTCAGCTCAACGGCACCGGTATTATCGCCCACGGCGTAAATACCAGAAACGTTCGTATTCTGCAATTTGTCGACGACGATATAGCCTTTATCGTTGGTTTTCACACCTGTAACGGCGAGATTGAAGTTATCGTTTGCCGGTTCGCGACCAATCGCCCAAATCAGGCAGTCGACGGTCTGGCTGCGGCCATCTTCCAGCTCCAGGGTCAGGCTGCCATCGGCATTCTTGACCACCGCTTTCGGAATGGCGTTGGTGTGCAGCTGCGGGCCTTCGGCGTTCATCACTTCGACCAGCGTCTCGACGATCAGCGGATCAAAGCTGCGCAGCGGCGCGTGTTTACGCACAAACAGGTGAGTTTCCGCACCCAGGCCATTAATCACGCCCGCCAGCTCAACGGCGATATAGCCTGCGCCAACGACCGCAACACGCTTCGGCAGCGCCGGCAGTTCGAAGAAGCCATCGGAATCGATGCCGTACTCGACTCCCGGAATATTCGGATGGCTCGGACGGCCACCGGTAGCGATCAGGATATGATCGGCGGTAATGGTTTCACCATTCACTTCCACGGTTTTCGCATCGACAAAGCGCGCGAAGCCCTTAATCACATCGACTTTGTTTTTACCCAGCACGTTGTCGTAAGAGGTGTGGATACGGTCGATATAGGCGCTACGGCTGGCGATCAGTTTGTCCCAGTCGAAGTTATTGATGGTGGCATCAAAACCGTAATCCGGGCCATACAGATGGATTGCTTCGCGGATCTGCGCCGCATGCCACATGACTTTCTTCGGCACGCAGCCGACGTTCACGCAGGTGCCGCCCAGGTCTTTGGCTTCAATCAGCGCGCACTTCTGTCCATACATTGCCGCACGGTTGATGGAGGCGATGCCGCCGCTGCCGCCGCCGATAGCGATGTAGTCATAATGTTTGGTCATGGCTCTGGTCCTTATTATTGAATGGCCGCGATTGTAGCGCGAGGCGTAAAAGGTTCCACCGATGGTTGCGATTACTCTGGCACGATCCAACTGACCGTTGCGTGGCCGATACCGTTCGGTACCAGCTTCTTATGCAGCCATGGCAGCACGTTGTTCATCTGCTGCTCCAGCTTCCACGGTGGGTTGATGACGATCATCCCGGAGGCGGTCATGCCGCGCTGATCGCTGTCCGGGCGTACCGCCAGCTCAATTTGCAGAATTTTGCGAATGCCGGTGGCTTCTAACTCTTTGATCATGCGCTTAATCTGTGCTCGCAGCACCACCGGATACCACAGCGCGTAGGTACCGGTCGCAAAGCGCTTGTAGCCTTCATGAATACCGGTGACTACCGCCTGGTAATCGCTTTTGATTTCGTAAGGCGGGTCGATAAGCACCAGCCCACGACGAGAAACGGGCGGCAGCTTAGACTTAAGTTGCTGGTAGCCGTCGGCTTTTTCCACGCGGGCGCGATCATCTTTCTGGAATTCAGAACGCAGCAACGGGAAATCGCTTGGGTGCAGCTCGGTCATCTGCAGGCTGTCCTGCTCGCGCAGAAGCTGGCGGGCAATCAGCGGCGAGCCGGGGTAGTAGCGCAGCTGGCCGCTGCGGTTGAAATGCTGGACGACGGAGATATACGGCTCCAGCTCGGCGGGCAGGTCATCCTGCTGCCAGATGCGGGCGATACCTTCGAGATATTCACCAGTACGCTCAGCGTGCTCGCTGCTCAGCTGATAGCGGCCTGCTCCGGCGTGAGTGTCCAGATAGAGAAACGGTTTTTCTTTCTCTTTCAGTGATTCAATGATCAGACTCTGAACGGTGTGTTTAAGGACGTCGGCGTGGTTGCCTGCGTGAAAGCTGTGGCGATAACTGAGCATGGATGCGGTGATTCCGGGAAGTAAACAAGATAACCGATAGTTTACCGCAGATCCGCCTGGATTACCGCCTCCGGCACCGCGCTGTTTCAAATGCGGTTAAAGCGTTGCAAAACATAACCGTGTCATAAAAACGTAAAACAGGGGCGCTAGCGTCGCATGCAGGCAAGGTAACTATTTGTATAAAGGGAAAATAATGAAACTGCAAATTACGCTTCTGACATCGGCGCTCATCCTGGCGCTGCCGGTTCTGGCGCAAGATGTCCCTCTGAATCAGGCGGCGGCGATGGCTAACGGCGTGACGCCAGCGGCTGCGAGTCCGGCATTCGACGCCCTGGAGAACCAAAGCCTGTCCCAACTACGTAACGCGCTGAAGGGCGATGCATCAACCCTCACTCGTGACCAGCTGGAGCACGCTAAACAGAATAAAACCCAGGCGGATAAAGCGTGGCTGAAGGGCAGCGGTTACGATTTCCAGGCTAAAGCCAACCAGCAGGCGGGTATCGAATTGCTCTCGGCGTTCAGCACGCTGCCGAAGGCGGTCATACAGCAAAACCTCGAAACCGTCACCGCGATTAACCGCGATGCTGTGCAGACCTCTCGCCACCAGGCGCTGGCAGATGCTGAGGGGATCAGCTATCTCTATTTTCTCAGCGATGCGATGGGGCCACGCCTTGGGAAAGCATTCCTTACCGCCTACGATAAAGGCGAGCTCGGCAAGGCAGCTGCGCTGATTAAAGCTTCTGAAGTGAGTACCAGCGCGGCGAAAAAGCACTTTAATAACCCGCGCCCGTTCCTGATTCAGGGGAACACCATCCATCTGGTGCCGGACGATGTGGTGGTGAAGGATAACAAACCCTATACCGCAGACGGTGGCTCATTCCCGAGTGGACATACCAATACCGGCTATACCGATGCGCTGCTGATGGCGGAGATGATCCCCGAGCGCTTTGATGCGCTGGTAACCCGCGGCGCTCGCTATGGTTACTCGCGCATCGTGCTGGGCGTGCATTATCCGCTGGACGTGATGGGCTCGCGGATGGTGGCGCAGCGCAACGTCGCTCACTATCTGAATGATGCGAAGTATCGCGCGTTGTTCAATGAAGCTCGCGACCAACTGCGTACGGCGCTGGAGAAAGAGTGCGGTACGACGCTGGCGGAATGCGCGAAGGTGCCTGCGAAGGACGATCCCTATCGCGACCCGGCGATGCGTGAGTTTTATCGCTTCACCATGACCTACAGCCTGCCGCAGCAGAAGGGCGAAAAACAGGGTCTGAAGGTGCCGGAAGGGGCGGAAGTGTTGCTGGAAGCAGCATTGCCGAATCTGTCCGCCGCGCAGCGCCGGGCGTTGATGGTCAAAACGGCTCTGCCCGCAGGGTACCCGCTGTCGGGGGAGACCGGTGACCAGCAGTTCTGGCAGCGGTTGAATCTGCCTGCTGCGTATCAGATGGCGGCCAAAGTTCATCAATAATCACGGAAGGCCAGCGCCTTTCGTAGCCTGGTAGAGTACAGATCAGATGGTTGTGAATTCGTAGCCGGTCAGCGTAGCCGCACTGGGAAGATTGAATGATGCATTTTCCCGGAGGCGGTGCTGGCGCACCTGTCCGGGAAACCGCCCGCACCGTCGCGATACCGAAAGCGGGTCCTGAGACCCGCTTACTGGCTTACTTGTAGACGTCCGCGTTCGCGTGAACCGTTTTCTCGTTCTTCTCGCCTGCAATCACCACAAAATAAGTGCCGCCCATCTCATCCGCTTTTTTCGACAGATCGCGCTTCGCATCCATCGGAGAAGTCGTTTTTGAGGTGGTAATCGAACCGACTTTGGTCAGATTCATTTTAGCGACTTCATCTTTTTGAATTTCCTTGGCAGCGAACGCGCCGAAGGACAGGGAACCAATCACCAGAGATGCAACAATTCCTGTAACAAGTTTCATAGCCTCTACTCTCCATTAGGTTGTTGTTTTTAGGTCGCGAAGGCAACATGAAATAGTCAACCGCCGCAACAACCTAAGTATTGTCGGGCCCCGCGTTTTTACCATGTCCTGCTAAAAATATTTACTGGCCTGGGCTTTTAGCGCTATCAGAGGTGCGCAAAATTCCTGCGGATGAGAGATAAACGGCGCGTGGGCGGCTTTATCGAAGATGATGGATTGGCTCTGTGGCCACAGCGCGTCGAGCACCGGCACGATTTTTCGCGGCACCAGACCATCCAGCCGACCGTACAGACGTAAAAACGGCATCGTCAGCGCCGCCAGCGGCTGGCGTAAATCGGCGGTTTTGAGGATCTCCAGTCCGCCGTTTAGCACCTCCGGCGCAGGCATCGGCAGCGACAGCACTGCCTTCTTCAGTGCTTTGGCATCCTGGCGGGCGCTCTCGGTTCCCATAGTTTGCAGCGCCAGAAAACGCTCCACGGTGCGCTGAAAATCTTCACTCAGTTGCTGTTGAAAACCGCTCAGCACCTCGGGTTTGATTCCCGGCCAGCTATCGTGAGCACTAAAACAGGGAGAAGAGGCGACGGTGACCAGCGCCTGCACGCGGTTGGGGTGAGTTAACGCAACCTGACTTGCCACCAGCCCGCCGAGGCTCCAGCCCAGCCAGATAGCGCGCTCTGGCGCTTTGGCTAGCACCTGCTGCGCCATCTCCTGGAGCGATAGGGCACCAAATCCGCTGCTGCGGCCATAGCCCGGAAGGTCGACGAGGTGCTGCGTGAAATGCGAGGTTAGTTCCGGCGTGATGCAATCCCACACTTGCGCATTCAGCCCCCATCCGTGCAGCAGCACAAGATGACAATTTCCTTCGCCCGTGGTTTGCCACCAGATCTCTTTCATCGGTTACTGTTCTCTTTCCATCAAGATAAGGGGAAATATGCTAACAGCACACAGCTTATGCTGGCTATGCCAAATGCCGCTGGCCATCGCCCGCTGGGGGATCTGCTCGCGATGCGCTGCATCGTTGATGGCGTCTGAGCCGCTCTGTCCTCAGTGTGGGCTACCTGCTCAGGCAGGCCTGCTGCCGTGCGGGCGCTGCCTGCAAAAACCACCGCCGTGGCAGCGGCTGGTTGCGGTGAATGATTATCGGCCGCCGCTGAGCGGCATGATTCACCAGTTAAAATTCAACAAACGACCAGAGCTGGCTCCGGCGCTGGCGCGTCTTCTGCTGTTGCGTATTCATCAGAGCAGGGGGCTTCCCAAACCAGATAGAATTATCAGCGTGCCGCTCTGGCAGCGTCGCCAGTGGAAGCGGGGTTTTAATCAGAGCGATCTGCTGTGCCGCCCGCTGGCGCACTGGATGGGCTGCGCTTGGCGTAGCGATGCGCTCACCCGTCAGCGTCGTACCGCCACCCAGCATCAGCTCAGCGCCAGATTGCGCAAACAGAACCTGAAAAACGCCTTTCAGCTTGAATTGTCGGTGCGGGGTCACCATATCGCCATTGTGGATGATGTCGTCACAACCGGAAGCACCGTCGCCGAGATATCCCGCCTGCTTTTGCGAAACGGCGCCGCGACGGTTCAGGTATGGTGTATATGCCGTACCTTGTAGACCCCTGCTGATGGGCGTATTATAACCAAGTAAAATAGTCAACTATTAGGCCAACGCTATGATCCGTATTTCCGATGCTGCACAAGCGCACTTTGCCAAACTGCTGGTAAATCAGGAAGAAGGGACACAAATTCGCGTATTTGTGATTAATCCCGGTACCCCAAACGCTGAGTGCGGCGTTTCCTACTGCCCACCGGATGCGGTGGAAGACACCGATACTGCGCTGAAGTTTGAGCAACTGACCGCTTATGTCGATGAACTTAGCGCGCCGTACCTGGAAGACGCTGAAATCGATTTTGTTACCGACCAGCTAGGCTCTCAGCTGACGCTGAAAGCGCCAAACGCCAAGATGCGCAAGGTTTCTGATGATGCCCCGCTGATGGAGCGCGTCGAATATCTGCTGCAATCGCAGATTAACCCGCAGCTGGCCGGTCACGGCGGGCGCGTCACGCTGATGGAAATCACCGACGATGGTCTGGCTATCCTGCAATTCGGCGGCGGCTGTAACGGCTGTTCGATGGTCGATGTAACCCTGAAAGAAGGGATCGAGAAGCAGATGCTGAACGAATTCCCGGAACTGAAAGGCGTACGCGATCTGACCGAACATCAGCGCGGCGAGCACTCCTACTATTGATTCCCCCGCCCGGCAGTATTTGCGCTGTCGGGCTACTCTCCTCAGTTACCGCACAACATTCCCCGCTAAGAGCCTATCTCATTAGGGCTATTTTGCTTGCCATTTTGAACCTGGGCAGTGCTCAGACAAAACTCACTGAGTTTTGAACGCCCTCAGGGCGGCCCGAAGGGTGAGCGTAGCGAATAATCCTCACGTACTACGTGTACGCTCCGGCTCTTCCGCGCTGGCCGTGTTCAAACTGTCTGCGCCAATAACGCCTACTGGGATAGGCTCTAAGCAACCCGGCAAAAACCCGGGAAAGAGTATGACTTAAGTCTCATATTTGAAATTTTCACTGCCCAGGTGATTCTCAAACTCACCATGTTACCCGTATCATTCATTTCAGGCGCCACAGATTAAAAAATAGCCGGCTATCCTTTCTCTGGGTAAGGATAAAGCTAGCATTTACGGCGTAGGACATTTTTTGTTCCAATCGGAACGGATGAAGTCAATGTTGAAACTATGACGTTACCCATAACAAATTAAGGCCAGGTAAATCATGCCATTAGTCATCGTTGCTATCGGGGTTGCCCTGTTATTGTTGCTGATGATCCGTTTCAAAATGAACGGTTTTATCGCTCTGGTTCTGGTGGCGCTTGCCGTCGGGCTCATGCAGGGCATGCCTCTGGATAAAGTTATCGTCTCCATCAAGAACGGCGTTGGGGGAACCCTCGGCAGCCTCGCGCTGATCATGGGCTTCGGCGCTATGCTCGGTAAAATGCTGGCGGACTGCGGCGGTGCGCAGCGTATCGCCACCACGCTAATTGACAAATTTGGTAAACAACACATCCAATGGGCAGTCGTGCTGACCGGTTTTACCGTCGGCTTCGCGCTGTTCTATGAAGTGGGTTTCGTGTTGATGCTGCCGCTGGTCTTTACCATCGCTGCGTCCGCCCGCATCCCGCTGCTATACGTCGGCGTGCCGATGGCGGCCGCGCTTTCCGTTACCCACGGCTTCCTGCCTCCGCACCCGGGTCCGACGGCGATTGCCACCATTTTCCATGCCGATATGGGTAAAACCCTGCTGTTCGGTACGATTCTGGCGATCCCGACAGTGATTCTGGCCGGTCCGGTTTACGCACGTTTCCTGAAAGGCATCGATAAACCGATTCCGGAAGGCCTGCATAACCCGAAAACATTCACTGAAGAAGAGATGCCGGGCTTTGGCGTCAGCGTCTGGACTTCTCTGGTGCCGGTTATTCTGATGGCGATGCGTGCGGTAGCCGAGATGGTGCTGCCGAAAGGTCATGCTTTCCTGCCGGTTGCTGAGTTCTTTGGCGACCCGGTGATGGCAACGCTGATTGCGGTGCTGATCGCGCTGTTCACCTTTGGCCTCAACCGTGGCCGCTCGATGGACCAGATCAACGAAACGCTGACTTCTTCCATCAAAATTATTGCCATGATGCTGCTGATCATCGGTGGCGGTGGCGCCTTCAAACAGGTGCTGGTCGATAGTGGGATGGACAAATACATCGCCTCTATCATGCATGAATCCAATATGTCTCCGCTGTTTATGGCCTGGTCGATTGCTGCGGTACTGCGTATTGCGCTGGGTTCGGCGACCGTTGCAGCTATTACCGCAGGCGGGATTGCTGCACCGTTGATCGCGACTACCGGCGTGAGCCCTGAACTGATGGTTATCGCCGTTGGTTCCGGTAGCGTTATCTTCTCTCACGTCAACGATCCGGGCTTCTGGCTGTTTAAAGAGTACTTCAACCTGACTATCGGCGAGACCATCAGGTCGTGGTCGGTGCTGGAAACCATTATCTCCGTGTGCGGTCTGATTGGCTGCTTGCTGTTGGGGATGGTGGTGTAAGCAGAGCGTCAGTATAAAACGGGCCGGGTAGCAGCGATGCTGACCCGGCTTTTTTATGCGCAATAACCACAGAGGCCAGGCTTATCGCAGTAATACCCGGTTCTGCACCGTGCCTGACATTGAAATTCACCCAACTATCCCCCATTCTAGATCTCATGCTAAAGCGCCGGACGCGCGCTTCATTTACCCTCTTCAACAGGACTGCGCATATGACCAATCCATTACTGACGCCTTTTTTATTGCCCCCTTTCTCTGCTATCCAACCTGAACATGTCGTCCCCGCGGTCACCAAAGCGCTGGATGATTGCCGGGCGGCGGTAGAGAGCGCGGTGGCGCAAGGGGCGCCGTACACCTGGGAAAATCTTTGCCAGCCGCTGGCAGAAGTGGATGACGTGCTGGGGCGTATTTTTTCGCCGGTCAGCCATCTGAACTCGGTTAAAAACAGCCCGGAACTGCGCGAAGCCTACGAACAAACCCTGCCGCTGCTCTCTGAGTACAGCACTTGGGTTGGGCAACATGAAGGTCTGTATAAAGCGTACCGCGACCTGCGCGACGGCGACCATTACGCCACTCTGAATACCGCGCAGAAAAAAGCGGTGGATAACGCGCTGCGTGATTTTGAACTTTCTGGTATTGGCCTGGCGAAAGAGCAGCAGAAACGCTATGGCGAAATCGCCGCTCGCCTGTCCGAGCTGGGCAACCAGTACAGCAACAACGTGCTCGATGCCACTATGGGTTGGACGAAGCTGGTGACCGATGAAGTCGAACTTTCCGGGATGCCGGAAAGCGCGCTGGCTGCCGCCAAAGCGCAGGCTGAAGCCAAGGAGCAGGAAGGCTATCTGCTAACTCTGGATATCCCGAGCTATCTTCCGGTGATGACTTATTGCGACAACGGGCGGCTTCGTGAAGAGCTGTATCGCGCTTACTCCACCCGCGCTTCTGACCAGGGGCCAAACGCCGGGAAGTGGGACAACAGCCCGGTGATGGCGGAAATTCTTGCCCTGCGCCATGAGCTGGCGCAGCTACTGGGCTTCGACAGCTATGCCGACAAGTCTCTGGCTACCAAAATGGCCGAGAACCCACAGCAGGTGCTCGACTTCCTGACCGATCTGGCCAAACGTGCCCGTCCCCAGGGTGAGAAAGAGCTGGCCCAGCTGCGAGCCTTCGCCAAAGCCGAATTTGGCGTTGATGAACTGCAGCCGTGGGATATCGCGTACTACAGCGAAAAACAGAAACAGCATCTGTACAGCATCAGCGACGAACAGCTGCGCCCGTACTTCCCGGAAAACAAAGCCGTTAACGGCCTGTTCGAAGTCGTTCAACGTATTTATGGTATTACCGCCAAAGAGCGTACCGATGTTGACGTCTGGCATCCGGAAGTGCGTTTCTTCGAGCTGTATGACGAAAACAATGAACTGCGTGGCAGCTTCTACCTCGATCTCTACGCTCGCGAACATAAGCGCGGCGGGGCATGGATGGACGACTGCGTCGGCCAGATGCGCAAACTCGATGGTTCGCTGCAAAAACCGGTCGCTTATCTGACCTGTAACTTTAACCGTCCGGTCAGCGGCAAACCGGCGCTGTTCACTCATGATGAAGTGATCACTCTGTTCCACGAGTTTGGTCATGGCCTGCATCATATGCTGACCCGTATCGATACCGCCGGGGTTTCCGGCATCAGCGGGGTGCCGTGGGATGCGGTCGAACTGCCGAGCCAGTTTATGGAAAACTGGTGCTGGGAGCCGGACGCTCTGGCGTTTATCTCCGGTCACTATGAAACCGGCGAGCCGCTGCCAAAAGAACTGCTGGAGAAAATGCTGGCGGCGAAAAACTACCAGGCGGCGATGTTTATCCTGCGCCAGCTGGAGTTCGGACTGTTCGACTTCCGCCTGCATGCGGAGTTCCAGCCAGAGCAGGGGGCTAAAATCCTCGAAACGCTGGCGGAAATTAAAAAGCAGGTTGCGCTGATCCCTGGACCGTCATGGGGCCGCTTCCCGCATGCTTTCAGCCATATTTTTGCCGGTGGCTATGCGGCGGGCTACTACAGCTATCTGTGGGCCGATGTGCTGGCGGCGGACGCCTTCTCGCGCTTCGAAGAGGAGGGGATCTTCAACCGCGAAACCGGTCAGTCGTTCCTCGACAACATCCTGACTCGCGGTGGTTCTGAAGAGCCGATGACGCTGTTCAAACGCTTCCGTGGTCGCGAACCGCAGCTGGACGCGATGCTTGAGCATTACGGAATCAAAGGCTGATTGAGTGAAAATCTGCTTAATTGATGAAACGGGCGCCGGAGACGGCGCCTTATCTGTTCTTGCTGCCCGCTGGGGGCTGGAACACGATGAAGACAACCTGATGGCGCTGGTGATGACGTCGGAGCATCTGGAACTGCGCAAGCGCGATGAGCCGAAGCTTGGTGGTATCTTCGTCGATTTTGTCGGCGGGGCGATGGCTCATCGACGCAAGTTTGGCGGCGGCCGCGGCGAGGCGGTGGCAAAAGCGGTTGGTATTAAGGGTGATTACCTGCCGGATGTGGTCGATGCGACTGCCGGACTGGGACGCGATGCGTTCGTCCTCGCCTCTGTGGGTTGCCATGTGCGGATGCTGGAACGCAATCCGGTGGTTGCCGCGCTGCTCGACGATGGCCTGACGCGCGGCTATGCCGATGCGGAAATCGGTCCATGGTTGCAGGAGCGGCTACAGCTAATTCACGCCTCCAGCCTGATGGCGCTGACCGATATTACTCCGCGTCCGCAGGTGGTTTACCTCGACCCGATGTTCCCACATAAGCAGAAAAGTGCATTGGTGAAGAAAGAGATGCGGGTGTTTCAGTCGCTGGTGGGGCCGGATTTAGACGCTGATGGCCTGCTGGAACCTGCTCGTCTGTTGGCGACCAAACGCGTGGTGGTCAAACGACCGGACTATGCGCCGCCGCTGGCGGATGTGGCGACGCCGAACGCGGTGGTCACCAAAGGCCACCGGTTTGATATTTACGCCGGAACGGCGATTGAGCAACAAGGATAAATCTTACAATCCGGGGATGTCGCTGCCTGAAATATCGTGCGCGTTTTTCCCGGGGGCGGCGCTTGATGCGCCTTGCCCGGGCTACGGATTCGTGCGGTCTGGTAGCCCGGATAAGGCGTCAGCCGCAATCCGGGGATGTCGCTGACTCAAATATCGTGCGCGTTTTCCCGGGGGCGGCGCTTGACGCGCCTTGCCCGGGCTACGGGCTCGTGTGGTCTGGTAGCCCGGGCAAGGCATCAGCCGCAATCCGGGGATGTCGCTGACTGAAATATTGTGCGCGTTTTCCCGGGGGCGGCGCTTGACGCGCCTTGCCCGGGCTACGGATTCGTGCGGTCTGGTAGCCCGGATAAGGCATCAGCCGCAATCAGGGGATGTCGCTGACTGAAATATTGTGCGCGTTTTCCCGGGGGCGGCGCTTGACGCGCCTTGCCCGGGCTACGGATTCGTGCGGTCTGGTAGCCCGGACAGGTGCGCAGCACCGCCTCCGGGGATGCCTTCTTTTCTGCTAGCTCTGCCCTTCGTTAATCACCTGATATAGCGGGATCATCGCCGCGCCGCGTGAAGCACTTAGCGCCCCCATTGATGAGGCCGCCAGCATGACTTTCGGACGATTAGGGTCGAGCTTTGTTTGCAGGCGATGATTAAGCTCCTGCACCAGCCGACTAATAATCGGTTTAGGCAGCGCACCGCCCAGCACAATCAGCTGTGGATCAACCCACTGCACGCAGCCGAAAACAGTTTGTTCTACCTGGTCGCAGCAGCGGGCAAACCAACCCTCCAGCAGCGGGTGCTGACCGGCGATAAGCTCCGGTAACTGCGCTTGCGCTAGCCCTTCATGCTCTAACGTAGCGACCAGATCTTTATAGGACGGGCGCGGTGTACCGGACGGGAACGCCATCCCTACCTCGCCCGCATTAAAGAAGCCGCCGCGCAGCAGCTTATGCCCGGAAATCACCCCTGCGCCGATACCGTAGCCGAGGTCGATAAACGTCAGATCGCTATAGTCGTTCCATTCGCCACTGTACAGCTCGCCTACCGCCGAGGCGTTGGCGTTGTTCTCTACCCATGTCGGCCACGGCAGGTTGTCGGCAAACGCCTGCTGGAGATCAACCTCACGCCAGCTCTCCAGCCACGCCACGCTATGGCGCTTGCGTCCATCAGATTTCAGAAAACCTGGCACCGCGTAGCCGATCCCGAAAATTCGCGCGTGCTGAAGCTGGCGCTTTTTCAGCGTCTGCTCGACCAGCGTTTTAATTTGCGCGAGCGTTGAGGCCAACGGCTGGTTTTCCTGATGCGCCTCGGAAATTGAGAGCAACTGGCGACCGCTGAGATCGACCACCGTCATATCGATAAAACCGGGACTGAACGACAATCCGATGGCGCAGCCGCCGCCGGGATTAAGCCGCAGCGGTAGCGACGGCTGGCCGCGCTGCCCGGTATTACGCTCACCTTCGACCACCAGACCGGAAAATATCAGCTCCCGGCACTGCTGGGTAATCGCGCCCGCCGTCAGGTTTGACAAACGCGCCAGCTCCGCGCGAGTAACCGGTGCATGGCGGCGGATAAGCTCCAGCAGCAGGCGCTGCGAACCGCGCAGCTCAAGGCGTTCAGAGTGGGCGTTCATGGTGTCCTTAATTTTTTATCTAATCCCAACGCAGTCCGGCCTCTTCTATCAGCCCCTGCAGATACGGAATATCATCGTGGCTGAGCATATCAATCAGCCCGTCACGCAGCCAGCTCATGATCTCCGGGCGACTATCATAGCCGAATTTGTGCTGGTACTGGGTCAACGGATCCATGCCGTTTTTCACTTCATGCAGGTACATCCGTACGCCCAGCCCCGCCTTTTTGTAAGCCCGCAGATCGTCAACGTGGGCAAACTCGTACTCAAAACAGACACAGCTGGCATGGGACTGCTGCACTGCCGCCAACTGGTCATTGTAACGCGCCAGCGTCACTACCTGTAGCGCCAGCTCCGGGATTTGCGCCTTCACCCGATTTATCAGTACATGATTGAAACCCAGCAACTGGATATGGCCGATCGTTTCTGGCATGGCGCGCAGCAGTTGTACCAGCACCTCGACGAACTCATCGTGGCGGCGGCGCTGTTTCACTTCAACTATCAGCCCCATATGGTTCTCCACCGCCCAGCGCAGCACATCCGCCAGCAGTGGGATGCGAGTCCCGCTAAACGCAGGGTGATATTTCACGCCAAAATCGCTCTCCAGCAGTTGCGGATATGTCAGCTGTTCGACAAATCCCTGTCCGGTAGAAACCCGGTCGATGCGGTGGTCATGGGTCACGACCAACTGATTATCTGCCGTCAGGTGGATGTCTATTTCGATGCAGTGTGTACCCGCCAGGCGGGCGGCTTCAAAGGCCGGAAAGGTGTTCTCCGGCGCACAGTTGGAATACCCGCGATGACTGTTGGCCAGCACAATACCTTCTGCCGCGCGGTGAAAAGTAAACACCATCTTCTTTTCCTCTCGAATGTAAGATGGTTATTAACTTTACTACTTAAATTTAAATGTGAAAGGTGTTTTTATCTTTCCATGTTTAATATGTTGTTTTATATAAATTTAATTTGATGTCTTGATCATTTTTCAACTTTGAAGATCTGCGTCACATAAATTTAATGTTTAGTATGTAAATTTAATAATCATCTTTTAAATCGACGGAAAACAGACTCATGTCAAAACTGGTTCTGGAACAGGTGACCAAAACGTTCGGCGAATTCTATGCCGCCAGGGAAATCTCGTTCTGCGCAGAAGAGGGGGAGTTCGTGACCCTGCTCGGGCCGAGCGGATGCGGTAAAACCACCCTGCTCAAAATGATTGGCGGCTTTCACCAGCCGGACAGCGGGCGCATTCTGATTGGCGATAAAACGGTTAATGCCCTGCCGCCGGAAAAGCGCAACACCGCCATGTGCTTCCAGTCCTATGCGCTGTTTCCGCACCTCAACGTGGCGCACAACATCTGCTTCGGCCTGAAGCAGAAAAAGGTCGCCATCGGCGAACAGCAGACCCGGCTGGCGGAGGCGCTGAAGCAGGTGGGGCTGGAAAGTCAGAGGCTGAAAATGCCCGCCCAGCTCTCCGGCGGCCAGCAGCAGCGCGTGGCGCTGGCGCGGGCGATGATCACCCGTCCGGACGTGATCCTGTTCGACGAACCGCTCTCCAATCTTGATGCCAAGCTACGCGAGAGCGTGCGTTTTGAAATCAAGGAACTCCAGCGGCAGTACCAGCTCACCTCGATTTACGTCACCCACGATCAGGCGGAAGCGCTGGCGATGTCGGACAAAATCGTGGTGCTGAACGCCGGTAACGTCGAGCAGATAGGCAAACCGGAAGAGATCTACTACCGTCCGGCAAACCGCTTTGTCGCGGATTTTATCGGCGCGGCCAATATCGATACTGCGCAGGTCGCGCCCGCAGAGCAGCCGGGTTACTACCGGGTACGCTGCGGCCTGGGTGAGTTTTATGTGTTCTCAGACCAACCGCCGCGCGCAGAACATTGCTATATCTGCTGGCGACCTGAAGATGCTCAGTACGTCAGCCAGCCGCAGACGGGCGGCAATCACTTCACCCTGACGCTCGACAAAATGGCCTTTATGGGCAACCTCACCGAAGCCTGGGGACACAACGACAGCGGGCCGTCAGTGCGCCTGCAACTGATCAAAAAGCCGCCCGTCGCCTCCGGCGAGCGCGCCTGCTTCCGTCTGGCGGAGAACGCCATCCATTTTCTGGAGCCGGTATCATGAAAAACTGGCGCAACGACCTGTTCGCCTGGCTGCTGATGATCAGCGGGCTGGGCACCATTCTGCTGCTGATGGGATCGACGTTTTACGTGGTGATCGTCCAGAGCCTGGGCTGGTTCAACCTCGAAGGCGACAGCCATTTCTCGCTGGAGTACTGGCGCAATATGTTGCAGGACGAGGTGCTGCGCAGCGCTCTGTTTTACTCGGTGAAGGTGTCGCTGCTGGGGGCGTTCGGCTCGGTGATTTTCGCGTATCCGCTGGCGCTGTGGCTGCGTAAACCAATGGCGGGTAAAGAGGGCATTATTGCGGTACTGCGCGCGCCGATGTTTATCCCCGGGCTGGTGGCGGCGTTCCTGTTCGTCAACATCGTCGCTTACCACGGCATCATCAACGAACTGCTACTGGCGCTGGGAATTATTAGCGAGCCGCTACGGATGCAGAACGATGACTTCGGCTGGGGCGTCGTTATCCTGCAAGTCTGGAAGAATTTGCCCTTCGCCCTGATCCTGGTCGGCGGTGCGGTCAACGCTATTCGTAACGATGTGCTGGATGCCGCCAGTAACCTCGGCGCCAGCCGCTGGCGCAGTTTTACTGGTGTGGTGGTGCCGCTGACGCTGCCCGCCGTGCAGGTGACGCTGATTCTGGTGTTTATCGGCGCGCTGGGCGACTTTGCCTTCTTCTCGGTGGCCGGGCCGCGCAACACCTACTCGCTGGCGCGCCTGATGCAGGCCACCGCCATGGAGTACGGCGAGTGGAATAACGCGGCGGTGATTGCGGTGATCATTATGCTCACTGCGGCCCTCTGCACGCTGTTGATCGCCACCCTGATTACCCCATTCGCCACCCGCAAAGGAGAGGTCAAATGAGCCACACTACCAACGGTCGCCGGGTGGTGACGATTTCACTGATCTTCTTCGTAGTCGCCAACCTGGTCTGGCTGGGCATGCCGTTCGGCATGGCGATCCTCTGGTCGCTGGTTGACCCTGCCCATCCGTGGAGCTACCCGGATATCTTCCCGCCCGTATTATCGTTCAGCCGCTGGCTGCTGGTCTGGGAGAAAACCTCGCTCTCTGAGGCGCTGTTCAACAGCTACACCATTGCGCCTGCGGTGGCAGTGGTCAGCCTGCTGCTGTCGCTGCCCACTGCCTACGCCTTCGGGCGCATGACCTTTCGCGGCAAGGCGGTGGCGGAGATGCTGACGCTGATCCCGCTGGTGATGCCGGGGATGTTGATCGGGATTTTCTTCAGCGCCATGCTCATCAATCTCAATATCGACAACGCCTTTATCAGCATTGTTATCGGCCATACGGTGCTGACGCTACCCTATTCTATCCGCATTATGTCGGCGGGGTTTAAGGCGGTGCCGCAGGACTTGATCGACGCCAGCCGCGACTTAGGCTCCGGCGCGTGGGGCACCTTCTGCAATGCCTATCTGCCGCTGCTGAAACCAAGCTTTTTGGCGGCGCTGATTTTTTGTCTGGTGCGAAGTCTGGAGGAGTTCAGCATCTCATACGTGCTGGGCGCGCCGGATTTTATCACCGTCCCAACCATTCTTTATTCCTTCCTCGGTTACTCCTTTGTGCGCCCGGACGCGGCGGTGGTATCGATGATTCTGGTGATCCCCAACGTCATCCTGATGGTCATCATCGAGAAGCTGCTGAAGGGGAACTATCTGTCGCAATCCACGGGGAAAGCCTGACCTTTTACAGGAGATAATATGATGAAAAAAACAGTAATGATTCTGGCGGGCGGCTTGCTGTGCAGCTCTCTGGCGCTGGCGGCGGATAATCCCGACCTGATTGCCCAGGCGAAAAAAGAGGGCAGTGTGACGTTTAACGTCTGGTACCTGCAGCCGCAGTGGCGCAGCTTTGTGAAGGACTTTGAGCAGCAGTACGGCGTTAAGGTGCGCATTCCGGAAGGCAGCATCGACGGCAATATGAACAAGCTGCTGGCGGAAGCGGGCAAAGCAAAGGGCAAAATCGACGTGATCGCCCTGTCCGTGGCACAGTTACCAGTGACGACAGGGGCGAAAGCGCTGGCAAAAGTGGACGATCTTCCAGGCTATGGCGACGCCATTCACCAGATTCAGAACGTCGATACCCAAGGTTATGCCGTGGCGTTTTGGGGGAATCAGACCGGGCTGGTCTACGATCCGCAGCAGATGGGCGACCGGGCGTTACCGCAGACTATGGAAGACCTTCAGCGTTTTATCGATGCCAATCCAAAGCGGTTTGGCTATAACGACCCGAATAACGGCGGTGCGGGAGAAGCTTTTATTCAGCGTGTCGTTACGACTCAAAGCGGTGAGTTTGACAGCGAGTCGGCTACCGTTGATGCCGCAGTAGTAAAAAACTGGCTGAAGGGCTGGCAGTGGTTTGCCGTCAATAACGACAAAATCACCCGTACCGCTTCCGGCGCTGACAGCCTGACGCGCCTGAACGATGGCGAGCTGATGCTGACGCCTGCCTGGGAAGACCATCTGGCTGGCCTGCAAAAAACCGGGGCCATCACCTCGCGGCTGAAATTTTACGTACCAGAGTTTGGTATGCCCGGTGGCGGTAATGTCGCGGCTATTGCCGCCAACAGTCAACATCCGGCGGCATCGCGGCTATTTCTTAACTGGCTGATTCAGGCTGAGACGCAAAAAGCGCTCAGTAAAGCCTTCGGCTCCACGCCGATGAACAAACAGGTCAGTCCGGACGTGAAACGCCCCGACACCGAGGTGCAATTTTACGGTAAGGCCTACAGTATGCAGATGAAGAAAGAGTTCGTACGCCAGGTGATGATGCAGTGAAGAATTCCCCTGCCGCTCTGGCAGGGGACGATCATTTAAACAAACGGGGCCAGCGGGTCGGCAATCTCGAACGCTACCGATTTATCGGCTTTTGGCGGATAAATCAGCTCGCTGACGATCGACATCTTGAGCTTTTTCGCTTCGGCGCGCGTTAACTTCACCTGCTGATCCCAGCCTTCGGTGTAAACAGCGCCCCACGCGCCCAGATCCAGACAGGTGACGTACATTTCCTGACGATACGGCAGCGGTTCAACGTTCAGCAGGCTTGCTGCCACATTGTTACCAGCAAATTTACCCAGCAGGATGGCGTGCTGACAGGTCATCAGCGCGTGATTGCCCTTATCATCGGTGGCGGCGTAAGCCACGTCGCCGGTGGCATAAATGTCTTCATGACCTACCACCTGAAGATTTGCATTTACATGCAGACGGCCCTGACGGTCGCGCGGCGCATCAATCTGTGCGGTCAGACCGTTAGCCTGAACGCCAACGGTCCATATGACCGTCTGTGATGCAATTGTCTGACCATCTTTCAGCGTCACGCCAGAGGCATCCACGCTCTCAACTTCGGAATTGACCATCCATTCTACGTTCAGCTCAGTGGAGGCCTCGGCAATCACATCGCGCAATTCCTGGCTCCAGCGAGCACCCGGTTGCGCACCACGTTCAACTACGACAACTCTGGTCTTAGCATCAGCACCGAGGATATCACTCAGACGACCCGGTAACTCCAGCGCCATCTCAATGCCGGTGAAGCCGCCACCGCAGACGACAACAGTATTACGCGCCTTGCTCTCTGGCTGCTTAGCCAGATCTTGCAGATGCTGCTCCAGCACGGCTGCACTCTCAAGCTGATCGAGGTCGAAGGCATGCTCTGCGGCACCGGCGACTATACTGCGATTCACCTGGCTGCCGCTGGCCAGAACCAGACGGTCATAGCGATGCAGGCGCGTTTCACCGTGGGTATCTTTCCAGCTCACCTCTTTGGAAGCCGGAAGGATTTTCTCAACCGTGCCGCGCAGGAAGGTAACACCGGTGACCTCGAACAGCGGTTGCAGTGGCGCAACCAGCGTCTGAACGGCGCTTTCATAAAAACGTGGGCGCACACGCAGTTCAGGTTGTGGCGCAATCACCGTAATATCAATGTCCTGCTGGTTTTTATCCGCCAGACGTGCGGCGCTCAGCGCTGCCCACATACCGGCAAAGCCAGCCCCGATGATCAAAATTTGTTTACGCATCACTGTTGTTCTCGCTGTTCACTATGATTCATTTACTCGGATTGCATTGGTCGTAGTTAATCGATGCAATGTCATTTGAAATACAGGGGGCGACTTTCGTTGTGATTTTTATTTATCTAATTGATAATTATTTAATTTAAATTTTATTGCTGTCCTGTCTTTTGCAATCTCACTGGAATCAGGAGAACGGAAAAGCTACAATAAACTCAGATTAATTTTGGCTGAGATAAGAGCATGGCATTCTACAGTTCTGGGGTTGAGTACGGCATCCATAGTCTGATGTGTATGGTGGACAGCAAAGGCGATGCCCGCGATATGAGCGTGCGTGAGATTGCCGACCTGCAAAGTGTGCCCTACGATTACCTGGCCAAAATCTTCACCCGTCTGTCAAAGGCTGGGTTGGTGCGTAGCATCGAGGGTAAAGGCGGCGGTTTTCAGTTGGCGAAACCAGCTGAACACATTACGGTTCTCGATGTGGCAAATGCCATTGACGGTGACAAACGGATTTTTGAATGTCGCGAGATTCGCCAGCGTCTGGCGGTATTCGAAGAGCAGCAGCCGGAATGGGCCTGCGAAGGGATTTGCGGCGTTCGCTCGGTCATGGATATGGCACAGCAGCGCATGGAAGAGGCTTTAGGCCAGCATACCATACTCGATCTGGCGCGCAAAATGTACCGCAAAGCGCCGGATACCTTTGTGGTTGAAGTGCAGGAATGGATCGCCGGACGTAAAGGCGCATAATTGTCAGGTAGCCCGGCCAAGCGCAGCGCCGCCGGGAAACTCCCGGAGTCGGCGCTATCGCACCTCGTCCGAGCTACAGTGAAACGTAGGCCGGATAAGGTGTTAGCCGTCATCCGGCAATTATCATTACTGTTCGGTACTCGGTGTATTAATCATCCGGTTTAGCCAGGGTACCATCATCGCCATGACCACCGTTACCGCCAGCGTCACCAGACCGATTTTGCTGAAGACGTTGGTGTAGATTGGCAGCGTTTGTAGCGGGTCGGTAATATTGTCCGGCACGGCGGTGAAGGTGGCGACGTAGCCGCCCATCAGGAATGCGGCGGCCTGCGTCAGAAACCACATCCCAAGAATAAAGCCCATCAAATGCTGCGGTACCAGCGCGGCGACCATCGCCAGCCCCAGGGCGCTAATCAACAATTCTCCCAGGCTCTGGAACAGATAGATCAGTACGATAAACCACGGTGAAGTTAGCCCCTGCGCGTCGGCAAACCACATTCCCGCGGCGGCGGCTGTCAGAAAGCCGAGCGAGCAGAGAAACATGCCGAGCGTAAATTTCATCGGCATGGTCAGGTCTTTGCCTTTGTTACCTAAACGCGTGTAGATAGCGGCCAGAATTGGGCTGGCAACGACCACCCAGAACGGGTTTAGCGCCTGGAAGCTGACCGGGTTAATGGCGAAACCGAGTATTTCATGATGGACGTTATTGATCGCAAAGAAGTTCAGAGAGGTCGGCATCTGCGCGTACAAAATGTAGAACAGCACGGCTTCCAGCATCAGGATAAACGCGACGAACATTTTGTTGCGCCCGGTTTTATCCAGCTTGAAGGCCTCGCGGAAGAAGAAAATCGTCACCACCAGGGAGAGGAAAATTAGCACCAGGTTGGCAATTTTAACGTTGTGCATCAGCCAGGCGCAGAGGTAAATCATGACCACGGTACCCGCCAGTACCAATAGCAGATTACGCAAATTCAGCGGCTTGTGGTCCGGCTCGGAACCGATGTCTTTCACCATTCCACGACAGGCGAAGTAAACCAGCAGAGCGACGATCAGCCCTGCGCCGCACAGGTTGTAGGTCACCGCATAGCCGTACTTTTCAGCAATGACCGGTGCTAGCGATAGCGACAGCAGCGAGCCAATGTTAATCGACATATAAAACAGGGTGAACGCGCCATCCAGGCGGGCATCTTTCGGCGGATAGCACTTAGACAGCAGGCTTGCCGGGTTGGCCTTAAACAACCCGTTCCCCACCGCAATGGTCCCCAGAGCGATAAAAATCAGGTTGGGTTTTAGCAGCGACAGCCCGGTCATAAAGTAGCCTATCGCCAGCACGACCGCACCCAGAACCAGCGTACGTTTGGTACCGAGCAGATGGTCGCCGACATAGCCGCCAATGGAAATCAGGCCATACACCAGGGCTGCGAACGCGCCGAAGGTAATAAACGCCTGTTCCTGGGAGAATCCGAGCTGTTTAACAAAGAAAACGGCCAGGATACCCTGAACGCCGTAATAGCCAAATCGCTCCCAGAGCTCCACAAAGAAGATCATAAAGAATGGGCGGGGCTGTTGCAGTAAGCCTGTCGGTGCGGGTGAGTTCATCTTTCTTCGCCTTTTTATCCTGTCCGGAAAAGTATGAACGCGTATGCCAAAACGCGCTGAAAAAGTCTTATGGTGCGTAATGATGTGATTATTTTATAAATTGATGGATTATTATATGGGTATAAAACGGTTGAATTGGTTGATCAATCTAACATTGTGCTGATTTTTTGGATTTATATTCTTTTGGTGGGTTGGCGAGTGGAGTGCGGCGGGAACAAACAAAAACGCCCGCATACGCGGGCGTCGGTCAGCAGGGGAAACGGTTATTCGTCTTCTTCGTCGCGTAGCGGAACAATCAGCATATCGACGTGAACGGTATTGATCAGCTGACGAGCGGAGGACATCAGCTTGCTCCAGAAGTCCTGATGATGACCGCAAACCACCAGGTCCATATCATATTTTTTAATCGCATCAACCAGCACCTGGCCGAGGTCACCGCTGCCGCTCAGAGTCTCAGTAATCGGGTAACCTGCGTTGGTGGACAGTTCGCTTAACGCATGGTGTGTCTCTTCGGAAATGCGTTTCTGCATGTCGCCCAGATTGACATCAATAAGCCCGGTGTAGAGATCGGAGTAATTCACATCCACGTGGATCAGGGAAACTTTTGCATTGTAGGGACGGGCCATAGAAACGGCTTTTTCTACCAGTACTTTGCTTTCCGGGGACAGGTCTACTGCAATGAGAATGTGTTTGTAAGCCATGGTGTTACTCCTTCCATAAGTTGTCGATGACCGTTGGACCTGACAGCCAGCGCTGCCGCTTCGCCCGCGTCCTGCGTACCACATGCGCGGGGGTTAGTCCTTAAGGACTTAATTGTAGAAGATATTTCTACCTTATAGCGCCCCTCGCGCTTCGTCAATCTACCTTGTTCAGCAAATAGTTAAACAAATATATCCGATTTATGCATTGATAACGGTTAACGTTGTGGTAAAAAAATTAACGGATCTCCTACACTATTTAATGAGCCGATCGAATAAATAAACGTGATCGGAATCGCACTCTTTTACTGTACAGTCAATTTGATATTGGGGAGCGGTAGTCCCGGAGAGATTCTCCGAGGGCGGGTCGCCGGGGAGGAGGTATGATCAGCACGATTGCGCTGTTTTGGGCCCTGTGTATCGTTTGTGTGGTGAATATGGCACGCTACTTTTCGTCACTGCGTGCATTACTGGTTGTGCTACGTGGTTGCGACCCTTTGCTCTATCAATATGTCGACGGCGGTGGTTTTTTCACGTCGCATGGGCAGCCCAGCAAGCAGATGCGTTTGGTTTGGTATATTTATGCCCAGCGCTATCACGATCATCATGATGATGAGTTTATCCGTCGCTGCGAGCGGGTTCGGCGGCAGTTTATACTCACTAGCGCGCTATGCGGCCTGGTGGTTGTGAGTATGATTGCTCTGCTTATCTGGCATTAGTCCGGCTAAAACCAAAAAAAACGGGCCAGTTTCCTGACCCGTTAATATTTTTTGCGCGTGCTATCCGCTTAGATAATCTTCAGCGAGAGCCAGTACAGCGCGCCTGACAACAGAATCGCTGCGGGCAGGGTGAGTACCCAGGCCATCAGGATACTGGTGACGGTTTTCTTCTGCAGGCCGCCGCCATCAACGAGCATGGTCCCCGCAACGGAGGAGGAGAGCACGTGAGTGGTGGAAACCGGCATACCGGTATAGCTCGCCAGACCAATCGATACGGCTGCGGTCATCTGGGCTGACATACCTTGTGCGTAGGTCATCCCTTTCTTACCAATTTTCTCGCCGATAGTGGTCGCCACGCGACGCCAGCCGATCATCGTACCGATACCCAACGCCAGAGCAACCGCCATGATAATCCAGATTGGCGCGTACTCGATGGTGCTCAACATATCGGTTTTCAGTTTCTTCAGTAGACGCTTATCTTCGGCATTCACTTCCGGCAGCTTCGCCACTTTATCAGTGGTGTCAGAGATGCAGAGCATCACCCGACGCAACTGGCTACGCTGTTCAACGGAGAGCGTGTCGTAGCTTTCAGTGCCGGTCAGCATCGTCTTCATGCGGTCAAGCGCGTTGATGGTGTTAGCCGGGTGGCAGTGAAATTCACCGTCAGCGGCGACACCCGTGCTCGGAGGCGGGATAAGCTGTTCGGCACCGGTCACTTTCTTCAACAGCTCAGGGCGCTGCTGGAAGAAGGTTTCCACGTTGTTGACCGCATCACGGGTACGGGTGATTTCGTAGCCGGAAGCGTTCATGTTGACCACGAAGCCCGCCGGAGCGACGCCGATCAGAACCAGCATCACCAGACCAATGCCTTTTTGTCCATCGTTCGCACCGTGCGAGAAAGCCACGCCAATGGCTGACAGAATCAGCGCAATACGCGTCCAGAATGGCGGTTTTTTCTTGCCGTCTTTCTTTTCACGTTCAGCAGGTGTCAGGTGGATACGAGCACGTTTTTTGGTATTGCTCCAGTAACGACGCAGGATGAAAATTAAACCACCCGCAACCACCAGGCCAACGATTGGCGAGATGATGAGCGAGCCGAAAATACCCATGACTTTCGGGATATTCAGCGCGTCCACGACCGAAGTGCCGGTCATCAGCGCATTGGTTAAACCAATACCGATGATCGCGCCGATCAGCGTGTGCGAGCTGGAGGCCGGGAGGCCGAAATACCAGGTTCCGAGGTTCCAGATAATTGCCGCCAGCAGCATGGAGAAGACCATGGCGAGGCCATGTGCTGAACCCATGTTAAGCAGCAGGTCGGTCGGTAACATATGCACGATGGCATAGGCAACGCTAAGACCGCCCAACAGAACGCCGAAGAAGTTAAAAAGGGCCGCCATCGCCACAGCAAGCTGCGACCGCATTGCGCGTGTGTAAATCACCGTTGCAACAGCGTTTGCGGTATCATGAAAACCATTGATCGCTTCGTAAAACAGCACGAAAGCAAGAGCAAGCAATAATAATAGCCCGGTATGTAAATCCAGACCGGCAAATAAATGTAGCATAGGACGTTACGCCATTTTGAGGACATGAACGCGGCGCATTATCAGTGACTTTCGCGGCGCGGGCAAAGTGAAATATAGACTTTTTTTGATTTTCTTCCTGTTTAAGTTTTACCTTGTTGGGAGTATTCCTATATCTTTCAATGAGGTACATAAGTGCAGTTTTTTTCCTGCTGGTGCGACCAGAGTGAAAAATTTACAATTCCCGACAATCGGGATATGAGGGATGTTGTGTGGAAAGGTTTGATGCCATCGTAATTGGCGCCGGAGCGGCGGGAATGTTTTGTGCAGCGCAGGCAGGGCAAGCGGGCTGCCGCGTGCTTTTGCTCGATAATGGCAAAAAGCCAGGTCGCAAGATACTGATGTCCGGCGGCGGGCGCTGCAACTTTACTAATATGTATATCGAACCCGCGGCATATCTCAGCCAAAACCCGCATTTTTGCAAATCTGCGCTGGCGCGCTACAGCCAGTGGGACTTTATCGACCTGGTTGGCAAACACAACATCGCCTGGCATGAGAAGACGCTGGGCCAGCTTTTTTGCGATGATTCAGCCGAGCAAATCGTTAACCTGCTGCTGGCCGAGTGTGAAAAGGGCGGCGTGCAAATTCGTCTGCGTACGGAAATTCTCAGCGTCGAACGTGATGACGAAGGTTACATGCTGCAGCTTAACGGCGACACGGTGGTGGCGAAAAAGCTGGTGGTTGCTTCGGGTGGGCTGTCTATGCCCGGTTTGGGCGCTTCGCCGTTTGGTTACAAACTTGCCGAGCAGTTTGGCCTGAAGGTGCTGCCGACTCGCGCCGGACTGGTACCGTTCACCCTGCATAAGCCGCTGCTTGAACAGTTACAGGTACTGTCCGGGGTTTCGGTGCCTTCAACCATTACCGCTGAAAACGGTACGGTCTTCCGCGAAAATCTGCTCTTTACCCACCGTGGGCTGTCCGGCCCGGCGGTGCTGCAAATTTCCAGCTACTGGCAGCCGGGAGAATTCGTCAGTATTAATTTGCTGCCGGATTGCCATCTTGATGAGTTCCTCGACGAGCAACGTGCGGCGCATCCCAATCAGAGCCTGAAAAATACGCTGGCGATGCAGTTGCCGAAGCGGCTGGTTGAGTGCTTGCAGCAACTGGGACAGCTTCCGGATGTTACTCTGAAACAGCTTAATGTCCGCGAGCAGCAGACGCTGGTTGAGACGCTGACCGCATGGCGCGTGCAGCCGAACGGTACTGAGGGCTATCGAACGGCGGAGGTAACTCTCGGCGGCGTGGATACCAATGAGCTCTCTTCGCGCACCATGGAGGCCCGCAAGGTGCCGGGACTCTATTTTATCGGCGAAGTGATGGACGTGACCGGTTGGCTTGGCGGATATAATTTCCAGTGGGCCTGGGCGTCAGCCTGGGCGTGCGCGCAGGCGCTGGTTGAAGAGTAACAGATGAGCCCGGTAGCTCTAACCACCGGGCGTAATAATCAGTTCAGACCAAGAAAATACTGGGCGATTTTGAAGTAGATAATCAATCCGGTGCCGTCGATAAGGGTGGCGATAAACGGTGCTGAAACCACCGCCGGGTCGATACCGATGCGCTTGAGCGTCAGCGGGATCACCGATGATACCACCGCGCTCCACAGGGTAATGCATACCAGCGTCAGGCTGACAATTAGCGTGATTTCCATGCCGATGCCCATCATCCACGCGCGCAGGCAGCCCGCCATACCGAGGGTGATGGCGATCAGCAACGAGGTGGAGACCTCTTTACGGATCACGCGCCCCATATCCCGTAGCCGCACTTCCCCAAGCGCCATGGAGCGCACCAGGGTGGAGGTGATCTGCGTCCCGCTGTTGCCGCCGGTACCAATCAGCAGCGGAATGAAAAAGGCCAGTGCAATCGCTGACTCCAGCGCTTCCTCAAAATGCTGTAATACGCTGCTGGTGTAGGCTTCGGCGACGAACAGTAGCAGTAGCCAGACCGAACGCTTTTTCCAGAGCGCCCACGGACTGGTTTCCAGATACGGCTTTTCCAGTGGCAGCGTTGCTCCCTGACGCTGGGCATCTTCAGTCACATCATCTTCCAGCAGATGGGCAATCTCTTTTTCCATCAGGCAGCCGACCAGCTCGCCCTTTTCGACTACCGGTACCAGGTCGAGACCACGCTCGGCCAGTTCGGCGACCACCTGCGGGCGCTCGTCGTCAGGCCTGACACGAAACAGACAGCTATCCATTAAATAACGAATGGATTGAGCGGTATCGCTCTCCTGGAGCAGCTTTTTAATCGACAAGCTACCGCGCAGTTTTTTCCCGGCGACGACAAAAACCTGGGCGGGGATCTCATCGCTGGCGAGCTGAGAAATGAAGAGTTCTCGTGCTTCATGAACGCTGAGATGCTCCGGCAGAGTAATGAAATCGGTACGCATGTACTGGGCGATGGCATCGCCGTCAAAAGCAGAGGTAGCCTGATGCGCGGCGCACAGTTGAATTGAAGACATGGTGTAATTCCCTATAAAAAATCACTCATAGGGGCGAACAAGACAGGATGAGCACAGGCAGATCCCTACGTCCTGGTTTTAGCACTGCACAACGTATCTGTCCGGCATGAACGCCGT
Source organism: Klebsiella huaxiensis (assembly GCF_003261575.2). GTDB lineage: Bacteria > Pseudomonadota > Gammaproteobacteria > Enterobacterales > Enterobacteriaceae > Klebsiella > Klebsiella huaxiensis. Next base: position 369,030 of record NZ_CP036175.1, read on the forward strand.
CAGAAGTTACCTTGGCAACACCTTGATTCGATGGAAGCCTGTATTTCCCTGAGTGGTCTCTCTCGATACCAGCAGGGCGGTAACTTATATTTATGCAGGAGCCTCGCCATAACGAGATCGTTAAATGAGGCGTAATTATTAGCGAAGGTGGATAATTAACCAAGCGTATAATTCATATGGTTTATTAATTGTTGAGAAATCCTGGTTGTTCTCTGGCGATTCAGGGCTGACCGTCAAAGCGATGTATCGCCTGACGCAGGAAATCGACTACCCGTCGGGCTTCGGGCCGCAGTTCCGTTTGCCGCAGGCTCGCCACTCCGACGTCCATCCACGTCATACAATCGTCGACCGTGCGTCGCATCACGCGCAGCCCCTCAAGCGACCAGGGGCGCCAGACGAGGTCCGAAAGGATCGTGACGCCCTTCCCCTGTGAAACAAAAGTGCGGATGGCCTCGAAGGAGTTGGTGCGATAGCGAATATCCGGCTGCCCGCCGCGCTGCCGCCAGACGTCAAGGATCACGGTGGGGTAGTCATCGGTCTCAAGCAGCAAAAACGGGACCTTTGCGATATCGGCTAGCCGCAGTTCCGGCTGGCTGAGTAAAGGGTGGCCGATTGGCGCCCACAGACGACGCAGGGAGCGCAGAAAAGTATCGATCGTCAGATCATCATCGTGGCGAATGTTTGACGTCAACACCAGGCAAAAGTCGACCTCCTGCTGATGTAAGGATGTTATCAGCGCCTGAGATGAACCCTCCTGAAAATGAATCTCCAGCAGCGGGAAGCGGCGCTCCAGCTCGTTATAAATGCCGGGCAGCAGATAGGCTGAGAGCGTTTCAGCGATGCCTACCCGCACGCTGCCGGTGGTCATTTCCGGCTGATTGTGCAGGTCGTTAATCGCGGCTTCGCTAGCGGAGAGGATTTTGCGCGCATGGCTCAGAAAGCGTTCCCCGTCGACAGTAAGCTCAATGCCCTTCGGATGGCGAACAAAGAGTTGCGTGTTCATAATCGTTTCCAGATTACGCATCGCGACCGTCATAGATGACTGAGAGATATGGCAACGCCCCGCGGCTTTTGAGATTTGTAGCGTTTCGGCCAGCGCGACGTAGAATTCCAGCTGTCTTAGGGTGAACTTCATAGTTTCAAACTATACGCCTGAATGAAAACTTTATATTAGCACTGGCTTATTCGTGAGCAGTACCCTGAATGGCATAGGTTTAAGGTAAATCAAGGAGTTTGTATGCCTTATCTTCTGCTCGCGCTGGCGGCCTGCTTCTGGGGCGGTAATTATGTGATTGGTCACCTGCTGGTATCGCAGGTTGACCCTATTGTGCTATCAGCGCTGCGCTGGTGGGCCACCGCTATCCTGCTGATGATGCTCTACTTTCGCCAGGTTAAACAGCAGTGGCCAGCGATAAAACAGGCGAAAGGGATTGTTTTCTTTCTGGCACTGTGCGGCCAGGTTTTATTTCCTCTGACGCTCTATGTCGGTCTGCAATATACCTCATCATTGAATGCGGCGATTTATTTGTCGACGACCCCGGCGATGGTGCTACTGATTAACCGTTTTATATTTCACGAGCGTATTTCGACGGGAAATATAGCGGGTGTGATATTAAGTTCCTGCGGTGTTATCTGGCTTATTTTGCAAGGGAACGTCACGGACTGGTCAACTTTGCGCAACCTGAATCGGGGCGATCTCTGGACCATGGGTTCGGCGATAAGCTGGGCGGCCTACTGCGCTTTTTTGCGCCTGAAGCCAAAAGCGGTGGCTGGTAATGGCTTTGTCGCCGTCAGCGCCTCGGTGGGGGCGATTATGCTGCTGCCGGTTTTGATGGCGAATACGCTACAGGCGGCCGATCTGGATTTAGCACCTTACCTGTCGCTGGATTTCCTTCTCGGACTGGCTTATCTGGTGATTTTCCCTTCCTGGCTCTCTTACCTTTTGTGGAATAAAGGTATTGCGGCGATTGGCGCCACGCGTGGGGAGGTGTTCTCGCACCTCATTCCGCTCAGCGGCGGCCTGTTCAGCATTCTCTTTCTGCACGCGCCGCTCTATACGTACCACCTGATCAGCGCACTGGCGATTGTCTGTGGTATTACCCTGTGCTCGCGTTCGCGCCGGGTTATTGAGTCCCACGCTTTATGAGTGAGAGGACTTCTCTTCCGTCGGCAGGCACTGCAAATGACCGTGGCGTACGCCGCGCTGGGCGATGACATCATCAGCAAAATGCTGAACATCGCCCATATCGCCTTTCAGCACGGCAATCTCCAGGCAGTCGTCGTGGTTGATATGGACGTGCAGAGTGGCGACGGAGAGATCGTGATGATGATGCTGAGTCGAGACTAAACGGCTGGCTAAATCACGTTTCTCATGTTCATAAACGTAGGAGAGTACCGCGAAGCCCTGAGTGCCGTGCTCCTGGGTGGTTTCCTGGGCCAGCGCGCCGCGCAGAATATCGCGGATAGCCTCGGAGCGGTTGTTGTAGCCACGGCGCTGGCTCAGGCTATCCAGCGTTTCGAGTAAATCGTCATCAAGGGTGATAGTGACACGTTGCATCTGTTAGACCTTATTACGGCGTACGGGAAAGGCGGGAAGTACCGCATTTTGTAACACGCGACCGGCATGAGAAGAAAACGTTAATTTATCGCCCACGGTCTGCGTCTCGACGATTTGCCCCTCGTCCATCACCATCACCCGCTGGCAAAAGCGTTCCACCAGACGCAAATCGTGGGTGATAAACAGGCAGGCGGTGCCGAACTGCTGTTGCAGTTTTTTGAGTAGCCGAATGACGCTTGCCTGGAGAACCAGATCGAGGTTAGACACCGCTTCATCAAGGATCAGCAATTTGGGCTCAACGACCAGCGCCCGCGCCAGGCAGACGCGCTGGAGCTGCCCGCCGCTCAGCTGCGGTGGCCGTTTGTCGAGTACGCTATCGTCCAGATCGACTGCATTGAGCATTTCACTGGCGCGGGCTAGCTGTTCTGGTTTTGTTAGCGACAGCAGGTGGCGCATCGGTTCACGCAAAATCTCACGCACCGTTTTCCGCGGATTTACCGCGCTGATGGAGTCCTGAAACACCATCTGAATATCCCGGCGAAATGCTTTTTGTTTGCTGCGATTGAGGTGGGCGAGCGGCTCGCCGCGCCAGCTGACGCTGCCCTCGGTGGGTGATTCCAGCCCAACCAGCAGGCGCGCCAGCGTGCTTTTTCCACAGCCGCTACGTCCCAGCAGGGCGACGGTTTCGCCGTTTTTCAGCGCTAAAGAAACCTCTTTTAGCACCGGTAAGTTTGCGTATCGGTGTGAGAGCGTAGAGACGCTAAGTAATGTCATAAGGCCATCTCCAGCCCATACAGGGCGAGATGTGCGGCAACCAGATTGCGGGTGATGGGGTGCTGTGGCGCGTTGAAGATGGTTTCGACATTCCCCTGTTCCACGATCTTGCCGTTATCCATCACCGCTACGTCGTCCGCCAGCCGCGCGACGACGCCCATATCGTGAGTGACCAGCAGCATTCCAGGTGCACGGCTGCGCATTATGCTCTCCAGCAGATCGAGAATGCACGCCTGGGCAACGACGTCGAGATCGGTGGTCGGCTCATCGGCGATGATAAACGGCGCATCGCACAACAGCGCCATCGCAATCATCATCCGCTGCAGCATGCCGCCGCTCATCTCGAAGGGATAAAGCTTCAGCACGCGCTCAGCCTGATCCAGCCCCACGGACTCTAACGCACTGATAAGCGTAGCGTCATCTGATGGTTTGCCTAATGCCCGGCAGGTTTCCCGCGCGTGAGCTGCCATTGTATGCAGCGGATTAAAAGCGCTGCGCGGGTTTTGCATAATGGTGGCGATTTTCACACCACGCAGTTCGCTGGGTGAAATGGGTTTGCCATCCGCAAGGATTGTCCCTGCGGTTTGCCGTATGCCAGAGGGAAGAATGCCCAGTGCCGCCGCGCAGGTCAGGGACTTTCCGCTGCCGCTACCGCCGACCAGCGCCAGCACGCTCCCGCGTTTAAGCGTCAAAGAGACGCCATGCACCAGCGGACGTTCGGCCCGTAAGGTGATGTTTTGTAGTTCAATCTGTTGCGGCATCAGTGGACATGCTCCGTTTCCAGATGGGGGTCGAGATGATCGCGCAGTGCATCACCCACCATATTGAAGGCCATCACGCTGATAAACAGCGCCAGCCCCGGCCAGAACATTTGCAGCGGCTGGGTCCAGATGTACTGACGGGCGTCGTTAATCATCACCCCCCATTCTGCGGTGGGCGCGGTCACGCCAAGGCCGAGGAACGACATCCCGGCGACGTGCAGCATCATATGACCGATATCCAGGGTCGCCAGTACCAGCAGCGATGGGATCACCGCTCCGGCCAGATGGTCGATAAATACCCGAACATGACCCGCGCCGGAAAGCCGTGAGGCAAGCACAAATTCGCGCTGGCGTAGCGAGATAGTCAGGCTGCGTACCATCCGCGCATACCACGCCCAGTGCGACAGGGCGATGGCGATAATGACGTTGGTCAGCCCGGTACCCAGAACGCCGACCATAAAAAAGGAGAGGATCGAGGTCGGGAAGGTCATAAACATATCTGCGATACGCATGGTGACCTGATCGACACGGCCGCCAATCAGCCCCGCGCTTCCGCCGACGATCAGCCCTAGCGCCAGAACTAACAGCAAACAGGCCATCACCGAACCGAGCGACACGCGGGTTGCCGCCAGCAGGCGCGAGAAAATATCGCGCCCCAGATGGTCGGTACCCAGCCAGTGTTGGCTGTCAGGTGACAGCAGGCGCGAAGGTAAATTAATCGCCTGCGGGTCGTACGGTAGCCACCACTGGCTGGTAAGCGCAATCACCGCCAGCAGGGCAATCACGATTAAAGAGAGGCGGACGGACCCGCGTGAAGAGAAGAAAAAGTTCACGAGTGCGCTCCTTCATGGCGGCGAATGCGCGGATCCAGCGCGGCGTTCAGCAAGTCAACAATCAGGTTACAGACCACAAAAACGGTAACCATCATCAGCGTAAAACACTGAATGACCGGGTAGTCGCGGTTAAAAATCGCCGAGACGGCGTAGCGACCGACGCCCGGCCAGGCAAAGATATTCTCGATGATCATGGTGCCACCAATCAGCTCGCCGATATGCATTCCGACGGCAGTGATCATCGGCAGCGAGGCGTTACGTAGAATATGACGGCGCTCGGTTTGCTTATCGTTGAGGCCGCGCAGCCGCGCCCAGGTCACATGACGCTGTCCGGCGACCTCCAGCATACTGGCGCGCAGCAGGCGGGCGTTAATCGCCAGCGACATAAAGGCTATCGATACCGCAGGCAGAATGATGTGTTGCCAGCCGCCGTAGCCCATGGCAGGCAGCCATTGCAGGTAAACGGAGAAGAACATTACCAGCAGAAAGGCGAGCCAGAAGTTGGGCATTGAGACGCCGAGGAAAGCGATAACCCGCACAACAAAATCCGGCAGACGATCGCGGTGGCGCGCCGCCCAGATGCCGAGCGGTACGGAGGTGAGCAGGATCAGTATCAGCGCCGCGCCCGCCAGCTCCAGCGTGGCAGGAAGGAAGGTCAGCATATCCTCCAGTACCGGACGCTGAGTCGCGAACGAGATGCCAAAATCCAGGTGCAGCGCCTTCCACAGCCAGGCGCCGTACTGCACGATAAGCGGCTGATCCAGACCCAGCATCACCCGCGTGGATGCGACCATCTCCGGCGTCGGCGGCAGGTTCGACAGGCGCAAATAGTCGAGCGCCGGGTCGCCGGTCCCCAGGCGCAGCATTAAAAAGATAATCACCGAGGCGGCGAAAATCATCGGAATCAGCAGCGCCATGCGCCGCAACGCGTAACGCAACATCAGGGTTTCACCGGCTTAATCTGTTCAAACGGAATTTCAGAGGCAATTGGCGCGTAGGGAATCGGGCCCAGCTCTGGTCTGGCGACCACCATCATCGAGACATAGCTGATAGGCAAATAGACGGCGTCATTGTGCAGGTGGGTCAGAATGTCGCGATACAATGCCTGACGCTGGGTTTCATCGGCGGTTTCCAGCACCTCGCTAATCTCTTTATCAATGATCGGCTTATCAGCTAAGCCCTGCTGGGCTTGAAAATCGGCGTGCGATGGGACGCGCATCGAACTCATAAAGGCGTGCGGATCGTACGGCGCGCCCCAGGTGCGGTTGAAAATCATGCCGAAGCGACCGTTGCGCTGGCGGGCATAAATACTGCTCTCTTCCTCGCCGACCAGCGCCACATCCACGCCAATCTGACGCATATCAGCCTGAATGATTTCCGCCATCGATTTGCTCAACGCATCGGTACCAATAAACGCCAGCTCAATACGCAGCGGCTGGCCGTTTTTCTCACGGATATTTTTACCCGCGGGCATTATCCAGCCCGCTTTTTCCAGCAATGATTTTGCCTGCTGCGGGTCGTACTGGCGCGGTTTCAAGCCAATATTCGCGTAAGGGACGGTGGGAGAAAATAGCGTATCGGCTACCTGCTGGGTGCCGTATAGGGCGTTATCGATAAGCGATTTTTTATTTACCGCGTAGTTCAGCGCTTCGCGTACCGCCAGCTCGTTGGTGGGAGCCTTTGCGGAGTTCAGCGCCAGCATGACCGTTTCAATCGGCTGCGAAAGCTGGGTTCGGTAAGCGGGGTTATGGCTGAAGCGGGCGAAGGTGTCGAGCGGCAGCAGCCCTTCGTTGCCATACAACAGGTCGATATCGCCGGTTTCAAACGCCACCGCACGGGTGGTCGGGTCCGGGATCACCTTGACGGTAATCTTTTGAATCTGCGGTTTTTCGCCCCAGTAACGGTCGTTACGTACCAGCACGTCGAACTGATTGAGCTTTGACTCTTGCAGCACCCACGGGCCGGTGCCGATCGGCGCTTTAATGCCGTGCAGGGTCTCGTTGTCTTTAAACTGCGAGGGGGCGATAAAGCGGAAAGGGCGCGGCAGCGCCAGCTCCTGCAGAAATGGGTAATACGCGCTTTTCAGGGTAATTTGCAGCTTGTTTTTGCTGAGTGCCTTGACGTCGACTATCTGATTGACCAACTCCAGCCAGGCGTGGCGCTGACGGTTATCCAGCACCGCGCGAAAGTTCTCTGCCGCAGCAACGGCGTCAAAGGCTTCGCCGTTCGAGAATTGCACATCGTCGCGCAGGGTGAAGGTCCATATTTTGCCGTCCGCCGAATGAGTCCAGCTTTTTGCCAGCCACGGGGTAACCGAACCATCCGCCTGATACTTCACCAGCGGTTCATAAACCATGCTCTGGGCGAACATCTGGTTGGGCGTATAGAGGTGCGGATTGAGCGGCCCGACGTTGACCGGCCAGGCGGTGGTGATTTCGTTGGGGGCGGCATTGGCCAGCAAAGGTGCGCAGGCAATTAGCGCCAGCAGGGTGGTGCGGATAATAGACAAGGCTTTAGTCTCAGCGACAGGAAAGTATGACGATTTTAAGGATTCATCATACTTTCAGCGTAAGCTGGATCAATATTGGGCCTGAAAGTATAAGAAAAAAGTATATATTTTTGACGGTATGAAATAGAGAACAAGCCTGCCGCAGTTCCGGCACATCTCCCGGAGGCGGCGCTTGACGCGCCTGTCCGGGCTACCGGCCCGGAGACGGCGGTGAACCCGTAGCCGGGTAATAAGCCCATCAGGGCGTTCTGAACAGATCGAGCAGCGTGGCGACCTGCTCATCAATCGGCGTTAAATCACGCTTAACGATCAGGTGCAGCGGCGTAGCCCGCCGTGCGCCGTGGCCCAGCGGCAGCGCTTTCAGCACCCCCTGTTTGAGCTGTGAACGAATGCGCTCTTCCGGTAGCCAGCCAAAACCGACCTGATACAGCACTGCATCAATGGCGGCATCAATAGTGGAGAACGTCCACGCGTCGCGGGCGGATTGCGGGTCGTTGCTGCGGTCAGCGATGCGCACCAGCGGCCAGGGGGCCAGCGTATTATCATCCAGCGGCCCCTCGAATGCCGAAAGCGGGTGATCGCGATGGGCGACGGCGACAAAATCAATATTCATCAGCCACTCTCCGCGCCCGGTAATATCCTGACGGCGGGTCAGCACCATCACATCGGCCTCGGTGCGGGCAGGGTGTTCTTCCTCAAGGTTTTCCAGCACTTCGGTCAGCCTCACCTGGGTTTGCGGATAGTGTTGCTGAAACTGACGCAGAATGGCGAATAGCCGATCGCGGGGGAAAATGCTGTCGACCACCAGGTCCAGCCGGGTCCGCGCGCCGTCGCGCAGGGTCGCGGCATGGGTTTCAACATAAGAAAAGGCCTTCAAAAGCGGCTTGACCTGGCCGAGCAGCAGCTCGCCCGCTGGGGTCAGCACCGCACGACGACCTGATGGCGTGAGCAGCGTGACGCCCAGACGCTCCTGCAACAGCGCAAGGTTATAGCTCACCGAAGACTGGCTGCGATGGGTCTCTTCCGCCGCCTTCGCAAAGCTACCCAGCTCAACAACTTTTTCCAGTAGCGCCCATTGCTCGAGGGTGGTCTTGTGCATAATTAATCTAAAAAATGGATGAATTTAATCCAAACATAGCGTTATTTATCCATTTTTTAAAGCAGTATGCTTGTTCTCAACAAATAGAGGAGAACAAATTATGAGTACTTTCGACAAACATGACCTCAGCGGTTTTATCGGCAAACATCTGGTTTATACCTACGATAATGGCTGGAACTACGAGATTTACGTTAAAAACAGCACGACTCTGGATTATCGAATTCATAGTGGGATCGTGGCGAATCGTTGGGTAAAAGATCAGCAGGCATACATTGTTCGCGTAGGTGAAAGCATTTATAAAATTTCCTGGACTGAACCGACCGGCACAGACGTGAGCCTGATTGTTAATCTCGGCGATAAACTGTTCCATGGCACCATCTTTTTCCCGCGCTGGGTCATTAATCATCCGGAAAAAACCGTCTGCTTCCAGAACGATCATATCCCGCTGATGGTGTCTTACCGCGAAGCCGGTCCAGCTTATCCAACAGAAGTGATCGATGAGTTTGCCACTATCACCTTTGTTCGCGATTGCGGCGCGGATAATAACGAAGTGATTAATTGTCCGGCTAACGAATTACCTCATAACTTTCCGGCCAATCTGTAACGTTGCTGAAATAATTTTGTGATTCAACTGGATTTTTTATATTTCGTAGACCATGTTTAAAGATGGTTTATTGGAATTCGGTTTAATATTCGTTTACTTTTCTCCAGCGCGTTCCTGCTATTTCTCCATGAAGTGGGAACGCCAACCCTCTGTTTATCTCGATTAAAATCAATTATCTCAATGATTTTCAACGAAAAATTAATGAACATCTAATTAATATTAATTTCTTAATATTATCCTAAGCAAACCTGTCTAAATTTAATAGCATCTAAATATCCTGTAATGAAATGCGCCATCAAACTGATTTCGCTTTCATTTTCATTTTGTTTAAGTCAGCAGGTGCAGGATATTTCTTATCGACCCCGTTCCTCGTCGGGTCATTTACAGAACAGGAAAATGATGAGCGATTTTTTGCCGTTTTCGCGCCCGTCGATGGGCGACGCAGAGCTGGCTGCGCTGCGTGAAGTTTTGCAATCGGGCTGGATCACCACCGGGCCGAAAAATCAGGCGCTGGAAGAGGCGTTCTGTACGTTAACTGGCAACCGCCACGCTATCGCAGTCAGTTCGGCGACCGGCGGGATGCACGTCACGCTAATGGCGATGGGAATCGGTGCGGGCGATGAAGTGATCACCCCTTCCCAAACCTGGGTTTCCACGCTGAACATGATCTGCCTGCTCGGCGCAACCCCGGTGATGATCGATGTCGATCCCGATAATCTGATGGTTACCCCTGAAGCGGTGGAAGCGGCGATCACTCCGCGTACTAAAGCGATCGTGCCCGTGCACTATGCGGGCGCGCCGGTGGATATCGACGCTATTCGCGCCATTGGCGAGCGGCACGGTATTCCGGTGATTGAAGACGCCGCCCACGCGGCAGGGACGTACTACAAAGGTCACCATGTCGGCTGGCGCGGCACCGCCATTTTCTCGTTCCACGCGATCAAAAACATGACCTGCGCCGAAGGCGGGTTGGTGGTGACCGACGATGACGAGCTGGCGACGCGCATTCGCAGCCTGAAGTTCCATGGTCTCGGCGTTGACGCCTATGACCGTCAGACCCTGGGTCGTGCCCCGCAGGCGGAGGTGATTTCTCCGGGCTTTAAATACAATCTGGCGGATATCAACGCCGCGCTGGCCCTGGTGCAGCTGGATAAACTGGCCCACGCCAATCTGCGGCGCGCCAAAATTGCCCAACGCTACTTGAGTGAACTCGCTGATACCCCATTCAAGCCGCTGTCAGTACCCGAGTGGGAACACCAGCACGCCTGGCACCTGTTTATTATCCGCGTCGATGAGGCCACCTGCGGTATCAGCCGCGATACTCTGATGGAAAAACTGAAAGCCATGGGTATCGGCACCGGCCTGCACTTCCGCGCGGCGCACACGCAAAAGTATTACCGCGAGCGTTTCCCTGACGTTTCATTACCGCATACGGAATGGAACAGCGCGCGCATTTGTTCCATTCCGTTGTTCCCGGATATGACCGATGACGATGTCACTCGGGTCATTGCCGCACTGCACCAGCTGTCAGGACGTTGATATGTTTAGCTATCCTCCCGTGAAAAAGGTCTCGGTCGTTATTCCTGTTTATAACGAACAGGAGAGCCTACCGGAGCTTATCCGCCGCACCGATACCGCCTGCGCGACGCTCGGACGCCAATATGAAATTCTGCTGGTCGACGACGGCAGTAGCGATGATTCGGCGCGGATGTTAACCGAAGCCGCTGAGGCCGAAGGCAGCCACGTGGTGGCGGTGTTGTTGAACCGCAACTATGGCCAACACTCGGCGATTATGGCGGGCTTCAGCCACGTCACCGGCGATCTGATCATTACCCTTGATGCCGACCTGCAAAACCCGCCGGAAGAGATCCCGCGTCTGGTGGAGAAGGCCGACGAGGGCTACGACGTAGTCGGTACCGTTCGCCAGAACCGCCAGGATACCTTTTTCCGTAAAAGCGCCTCGAAGATGATCAACCGCCTGATCCAGCGTACTACCGGTAAAGCGATGGGCGACTATGGCTGCATGCTGCGCGCCTATCGCCGCCACATTATCGATGCAATGCTCAACTGCCACGAGCGCAGTACGTTTATCCCAATTCTGGCGAATACCTTCGCCCGCCGGGCAATTGAGATCCCGGTAATGCACGCCGAGCGTGAATTTGGTGACTCCAAATACAGCTTTATGCGCCTGATTAACCTGATGTACGACCTGGTGACCTGCCTGACCACCACGCCGCTGCGTCTGTTGAGCCTGTTCGGCAGCGCCATCGCCCTGCTGGGCTTCGCCTTCGGCCTGCTGCTAGTGGTGCTGCGCCTGGTGTTTGGCCCACAGTGGGCGGCGGAAGGGGTGTTTATGCTCTTCGCGGTGTTGTTCATGTTTATCGGTGCCCAGTTTGTCGGTATGGGCCTGCTAGGGGAGTATATCGGCCGCATCTATAACGATGTTCGCGCCCGTCCCCGCTACTTTATTCAACGTGTTGTTCGCCAGCCGGAAACGGCATCTCAAGAGGAAGATCGTTCATGAAAGCCGTAGTCTTCGCTTATCACGATATGGGTTGTGCAGGTATTCAGTCTCTGCTGGATGCCGGTTATGACATCGCCGCTATTTTTACCCATCCGGACAACCCTGGCGAAAACCATTTCTTTGGCTCCGTTGCGCGTATTGCCGCGGAGCAAGGCATTCCGGTATGGGCGCCAGAAGACGTAAACCATCCGCTGTGGATCGAACGTATCCGTGAGATAAAACCGGACGTGTTGTTCTCGTTCTATTACCGCAACCTGCTATGCGATGACATTCTGAACCTCGCACCGCAGGGGGCTTTTAACCTCCACGGTTCTCTGTTGCCGAAATACCGTGGCCGTGCGCCGCTGAACTGGGTGCTGGTGAATGGTGAAAGCGAAACCGGCGTGACGCTGCATCGTATGGTTAACCGCGCCGATGCCGGGAATATCGTGGCGCAGAAAAGCGTGGCTATTGGCGCAGATGACGCGGCGCTGGTTCTGCATCGTAAACTCTGTGCTGCGGCATCCGAACTGCTGGGCCAGGCGCTGCCGGCGATCCGCAATGGCAAAATCGAAGAGCGCGGGCAGGATGAAAGCCAGGCAACCTGGGTGGGTCGCCGCACGCCGAAAGATGGCCGTCTTGACTGGGAGCAATCTGCCCAAACGCTGCATAACCTCGTGCGTGCGGTCTCCGACCCGTGGCCGGGGGCGTTCGGCTATGCCGGGGCCAACAAGTTTATCGTCTGGAAGTCCCGCGTGCGCCACGATCTAAGCGCTGCCAAAGCGGGGACGGTGATTTCCGTTGCGCCGCTGGTTGTTGCCTGTCAGGAAGGGGCGCTGGAAATCATCACCGGGCAGACCGAGCGCGGCGTTTATATGCAGGGTACGCAGCTGGCGCAGGCGCTGGGCCTGGTTGCCGGCGCGGTGCTGAGCAGCAAGCCGGTGGTAGCGATTAAGCGCCGCACCCGCGTGCTGATCCTCGGGGTGAACGGCTTTATCGGCAACCATCTGACCGAGCGCCTGTTGCAGGACGACAATTACGAGATTTACGGCCTGGATATTGGCTCTGACGCTATCAGCCGTTTCCTCGACAATCCACGTTTCCACTTTGTGGAAGGCGATATCAGTATTCACTCGGAGTGGATCGAGTACCACATTAAGAAGTGCGACGTCGTGCTACCGCTGGTGGCGATTGCCACGCCTATCGAATACACCCGCAACCCGCTACGCGTGTTCGAACTGGACTTCGAAGAGAACCTGAAGATTATCCGCGACTGCGTGAAATACGATAAGCGCATTATCTTCCCGTCGACGTCCGAAGTGTACGGCATGTGCACCGACAATAACTTCGATGAAGATAGTTCGAACCTGGTGGTCGGGCCGATCAACAAACAGCGCTGGATTTACTCGGTTTCCAAGCAGTTGCTGGACCGCGTGATCTGGGCTTATGGCGATAAGAACAACCTCAAGTTTACCCTGTTCCGTCCGTTCAACTGGATGGGGCCGCGTCTTGATAACCTGAACGCTGCACGCATCGGTAGCTCTCGTGCCATCACCCAACTGATCCTCAACCTGGTCGAAGGTTCGCCGATCAAGCTGATTGAGGGCGGTAAGCAGAAGCGTTGCTTCACTGATATCAGTGACGGTATCGAAGCGCTGTTCCGTATTATCGAGAACAAAGATGGCCGCTGTGACGGGCAGATTATCAACATTGGTAATCCGGATAACGAAGCGAGCATCAAAGAGCTGGCGGAAATGCTGCTGGCCTGCTTTGAGCGCCACCCGCTGCGCGACCGCTTCCCGCCGTTTGCCGGCTTCCGCGAAGTCGAAAGTAGCGATTACTACGGTAAAGGCTACCAGGACGTTGAGCACCGTAAGCCGAGCATTCGCAACGCGAAGCGCTGTCTGAACTGGGTGCCGACGGTAGAGATGGAAGAGACGGTGGAACACACCCTGGACTTCTTCCTGCGCACGGTTGAACTGGTGGACGACAACAAATCATGAGACAGGTCGGCTTACGCATAGATGTCGATACCTTTCGCGGTACGCGGGACGGGGTCCCGCGGCTGCTGGCTCTGCTAAGCCAGCACGGGATTCAGGCAAGCTTCTTTTTCAGCGTCGGGCCGGACAATATGGGGCGTCACTTATGGCGCCTGGTAAAACCGAAGTTTCTGTGGAAGATGCTGCGCTCAAAGGCCGCTTCGTTGTACGGCTGGGATATCCTGCTGGCCGGTACCGCCTGGCCGGGGCGCCGAATTGGTGCGGGTAATGAAGAGGTTATCCGCGCCGCCGCGCAGGAGCATGAAATCGGTCTGCACGCCTGGGATCACTATAGCTGGCAGGCGTGGAGCGGTGTCTGGCCACAGGAACGCCTGACGCTGGAGGTTGAGCGCGGACTGCTGGAGCTGGAGCGGATTATCGGCCGTCCAGTGGCCTGCTCCGCCGTGGCTGGCTGGCGTGCCGATCAGCGGGTCATCAAGGCCAAAGAAGCTTTTGATTTCCTCTATAACAGCGACTGTCGCGGGACAGGCCCGTTTCTGCCGCAGCTTGGCAACGGCGCGCCGGGAACCGTGCAAATCCCGGTGACGTTACCGACCTGGGATGAAGTGGTCGGCAGCGCGGTGGATATTGCGGGTTTCAATCGCTATCTGCTGGATTGTATCCATCGCGATATGGGTACGCCGGTCTATACCATCCACGCTGAAGTTGAAGGTATTGCCTTTGCTCAACAGTTCGATGAAATGCTGACCATGGCCGCTCAGGAAGAGATTCAGTTTTGCCCGCTAAGCCAGTTGCTGCCCGCCGATTTTAGCGTGCTGCCGCGAGGCAAAGTGGTTCGTGGAGAACTGGCTGGCCGGGAAGGCTGGCTTGGACGTGAACAATTACTCAATTCGGGTGTTTGATGAAAAGCATTCGCTACGGTGCGGCTCTGGTCGCTCTTTTTGCCCTCTACTATTTACTGCCGCTCAACTTCCGCTTGCTTTGGCAGCCGGATGAAACCCGCTATGCGGAAATCAGCCGTGAGATGCTGGCGACCGGCGACTGGGTGGTGCCGCATTTCCTCGGCCTGCGCTATTTTGAAAAACCAATCGCCGGATACTGGATTAACAGCATCGGTCAGTGGCTGTTCGGCCATAATAACTTTGGCGTCCGCTTCGGGGTGGTGTTCTCCATTACCGTCACCGCCCTGCTGGTAGCCTGGCTGGCATGGCGGATTTTCCGCGATAAACGCCTGGCGATCCTGTCGCCGGTTATCTTCCTGACCGCGCTGCTGGTCTACGGTATCGGTACCTATGCGGTACTGGACCCGATGATTACCATGTGGATGGCGTTGGCGATGTGCAGCTTCTGGGGTGCGGTACAGGCCCAAAGCCACAGCGGCAAAATCGTTGGCTACGTCTTACTGGGCGTGGCCTGCGGAATGGGGGTGATGACCAAAGGCTTTCTCGCGCTGGCGGTGCCGGTGGTCGGGGTATTGCCGTGGGTGATTGCGCGTAAGCGCTGGCGCGAAGTGCTGACCTACGGCTGGCTGGCGGTGGGCGTCTGCGTGCTGGTAGTGCTGCCGTGGGGGCTTGCCATCGCCAAACGCGAACCGGACTTCTGGCGCTACTTCTTCTGGGTTGAACATATCCAGCGTTTTGCTGAAAAAGATGCCCAGCATAAAGCGCCGTTCTGGTACTACATCCCGTTCCTGATTGCCGGGAGCCTGCCGTGGCTGGCGCTGCTACCAGGGGCGCTCAAGCGCGGCTGGACCGAACGCGATGAGTCGCGCGGGGCGCTGTATTTGCTCGGATGGGTGGCGATGCCGTTCCTGTTCTTCAGCATTGCCAAAGGTAAGCTACCAACCTACATCCTGCCGTGTTTCGCGCCGCTGTCGATTCTGATGGCTCGCTACGCGCTGGATGCCGCGAAGGCCGGTGCGAAAGCGCTGAAAATCAACGGCATGATCAACTTAGGCTTCGGTCTGATTGGCCTGGTCGCCGTGCTGGTGGTCTCGCCTTGGGGCTTTATGCACAATCCGGTGTGGAGCCACATTGAGCTGTACAAGTGCCTGTTGGCGGCGCTGATCTTTGGCTGCTGGGCGCTAATGGGCTGGCTGGCGATGAAAGATAATGGCCGCCGCTGGACCTTAGCCGCCATTTGCCCGCTGGGACTGGCGCTGCTGGTAGGTTTTGCTATCCCGGACCGGGTTATCGACAGCAAACAGCCGCAGTTCCTGGTGGATATCGTCAGCGAGTCGCTGACGCCAAGCCGCTATGTTTTGACCAATAATGTCGGTATTGCCGGTGGGCTGTCGTGGGAGCTAAAGCGTAGCGATATCATTCTGTTCGACAAGCAGGGCGAGCTGAAGTACGGTCTGTCCTGGCCGGATGCGCAGAGCCAGTTTGTGGATAAAGAACAGTTTGCCGATTGGCTGGCTGCGCACCGCCAGCAGGGGCCGATTTCACTGGTTCTGCTGATGGACAAAGGAGAGAGTATGGCCGACTTACCGCTACCCAAACCTGATAACTCCTACGAGCTAGGCCGGGTAGTGTTTATCCAGTACTTGCCGCAATGAGCGTCTGGATCTGTCTGGTTTTCGCCAGCTTACTGAGCTGCGCCGGACAGCTGTGCCAGAAACAGGCAACCCGCCCGTCCAAATCGGGGCGGCGAGGGCACCACATCCTTGGCTGGCTGGGGTTAGCATTACTCTCCCTGGGCTGCAGCATGCTGTTGTGGCTTAGCGTACTGCAGTCTATCCCGGTCAGCATTGCCTACCCGATGCTGAGCCTGAACTTTGTCTGGGTAACCCTTGCGGCGTGGGGGATCTGGCGCGAGCCGGTGGCGCGCCGCCACTGGGTTGGCGTAGGGCTGATCGTCGTCGGGATCGTTATTCTGGGGAGCCGCATCTGATGGGCTTAATCTGGGCATTATTCAGCGTCGGACTGGTCAGCGGCGCGCAGCTGTTGCTGCGTAGCGCCATGGTTGAACTGCCGCCGCTGACGGATTTACTCACCTTTCTCAACCATCTGCTGCATCTTCGGGCGGGGACCTTCGGCCTGGTGTTTGGCCTGCTCGGCTATCTGTTGTCGATGGTCTGCTGGTACTTCGCCCTGCACCAATTACCGCTGGCGAAGGCCTACGCGCTACTCAGTCTGAGCTACATTCTGGTGTGGGCCGCCGCCATCTGGCTCCCCGGCTGGTATGAGCCTTTCCACTGGCAATCGTTATTGGGCGTGCTGCTGATTGTCGCCGGGGTGCTGACTATCTTCTGGCCGGTGAAGCACCGGGGCTGATGCATCGACGCTGCTTCGTCCCGGTGGCGCTGCGGCTTCCCGGGCTACGGGTTCACAACCGTCTGCGGGCCGGTAGCCCGGACAAGGCGCGTGAAGCGCCGCCTTCGGGAAATGGGCCGGCGCTATTCCCAAAAGCTATCCCTCAGGGCCAGCGCTTGATCACCAGCGAGGTGTTGATGCCGCCAAAAGCAAAATTGTTGCTTTGCAGGAACTCGCAATCAATCTTGAGGGCTTCACCCATGATGTAATCCAGTGCGCCGCAGTTAGCATCCGGCCGGTTTAAATTGAGCGTCGGGGCAAACCATCCCTCGCGCATCATTTGCAAACTCATCCAGGCTTCCAGCGCCCCGCAGGCACCCAGCGTATGGCCAAAATAACTTTTCAGTGACGAGATCGGCACGTTGTCGCCATAAATCGCTGCCGTTGCCAGGCTTTCCGCAATATCACCGCGGTCGGTAGCCGTGCCATGAGCCGAAATATAGCCGATATCCCGCGCGTTTAAGCCCGCCATTTTCAGCGACTGCTCCATACAAATCTGCATCGTCTCGCGCTGCGGCTGGGTGATATGCGCCGCATCGCAGTTGGTGGCAAAACCGATAATCTCGCCGTAAATGGTCGCGCCGCGCGCTTTGGCGTGCTCAAGTTCTTCCAGAATCAACGTGCCTGCGCCTTCGCCTATTACCAGCCCGTCGCGATGTTCATCAAACGGTGAGGGCGTGGTTTTCGGTTCGTCGTTACGCTGGCTGGTGGCGAACAGGGTATCAAACACCGCCGCTTCCGACGGACACAACTCTTCCGCGCCGCCAGCGACCATCACCGTTTGGTAGCCGTGACGAATCGCTTCCCATGCGTAGCCAATCGCCTGGCTGCCGGAGGTGCAGGCGCTGGAGGTAGGGATAACGCGACCGCGCAGGCCGAAAAACAGCCCGGTGTTGACGGCGGTGGTGTGTGGCATCATCTGCACGTAGGTGGTGCCGGTAATATTATTGGTGTGCTTTTCGGTCAACATGGTAGCGAATTCGCTCACCGGACCGGTGCTGCCGGTTGACGAGCCGTAGGCGATGCCGGTTTCACCATTGGTCAGCACCGCATCGCCAATCAGCCCGGCCTGCTCCAGCGCCAGTTCGGTCGCGCGGGTGGACATCAGCGATACGCGACCCATAGAGCGAATACGCTTGCGGGTATAGTGCTCCGGTGGGGTGAAATCATCCACCGGCGCGCCCAGCAGCGTGTGCAGCCCGTCATAAACCTGCCATTCCGGCATTTTGCGCACTGCGTTTTCATAGGCCTGCAGCCGGGCGGAAACGGCCTGCCAGCTTTCGCCAAAGGCGGTAACGCCGCCCATCCCTGTGATCACGACGCGACGTGTCATAACATCCCTCCATTGATAGAAATCACCTGACGGGTGACGTAACCCGCGATATCCGACATTAAATAGCTGGCAAGCCCGGCCACTTCATCGGCCTGGCCCATCCGTTTCATCGGGATCATCGACATGGCTTCTTTCAGCGCGGCCTCTTCCATTTCGATCATCCCGGTATCAATCAGCCCCGGCGCGATGCAGTTGACGGTAATTTTGCGTTTTGCCAGCTCAATCGCCAGCGCTTTGGTGGCTCCAATAATCCCCGCCTTGGCGGCGCTGTAGTTGACCTGGCCGCGATTGCCCATCACCCCGGAAACCGACGATAAGGTAATGATGCGCCCACCCTGACGAGCGCTAATCATCGGCATCATGCACGGCTGGATAACGTTATAGAAGCTGTCGAGGTTGGTGTGGATCACCGCATCCCAGTCGTTATCGCTGAGCGCCGGGAAGGCGGCATCGCGGGTAATTCCTGCGTTGCTAACGATGCCGTACCAGGCACCGTGCGCGTCGTTATCTTGCTCCAGCACTTCTCGACACTGCTCGCGGTTGGCGACGTCAAAGGCCAGCAGACGCCCAGAGCCTCCAGCAGCGAGGATTGCATCCAACGTCTCCTGGGCACCTTGTGCATCGCGATGATAGTGGACGCCGACCACAAAGCCGTCCGCCGCCAGCTGGCGGGCGATGGCGCGACCAATGCCCTTGCTGGCGCCGGTAACCAAAACTGAACGACTCATGCGGACGCTCCTTGTTGAAATAGGGTGTTAAGTTCTTCCGCTGTCGGCTGGAAGGTGTTGACGCGACCGCTTGCCAGCATCTCCTCACCGGCCTGAATAGCGCATTCAAAGCTGCCAAAACGTGCATCTTGCATCAGTAGCGTGACGCTAATATCCAGCGTCAGGCCACCTGGCAATATTCCCGCCGCACAGACTAATTCACGTGCCCCGAGCACCATGCCTAGCGAGATACTGGCCTGACCCGCCTGATGACGGTGCCAGCCGGACCAGACGCCAACGGTCTGCGCCATCAGCTCCAGGGCGAACCAGCCGGGCAGATTGCCTGCTGTATCAAGAAACGGGGCCAGCACGCCGTTAGGCGATATCGTGACGCGGCAGGTAGCGGAGTCGTCCGTCACGCTAACCACTTCTTCAAGCAGCAGCATTGGCGCATCGTGAGGCAGATAGTCTCCGGGCGCTAAATAGTGGCTCATGGCATTCTCCCGAGCAGGATACTGGCGTTATTGCCGCCAAAGGCAAACGAGTTTGACAGGATGACCGGGCGCGCCAGCGGCTGCGGGCACTCGATGATCCCGCAGGCAGGCAGCGTTTCATCGCGCGGCGACTGGCTGAAATCCTGCGGCGGCAGCGGCAGGTCTCGTTGCAAAATCAGCATACTGATGGCGGCTTCGGTGATCCCTGCCGCACCCAGCGTGTGTCCGGTCAGGTGCTTGGTAGAGCTGCATGGTACGCGCTCGCCAAACAGCTCGTTTACCACGTTGGACTCAATTTTGTCGTTCAGCGGCGTGGCGGTACCGTGCATATTGATATAGCCCACCTGCTCCGGCGTTAGCCCTGCGTCGTTAAGCGCCTGACGAATGGCGCGAATCGCCCCTTCGCCCTGCGGATGCGGGGCCGAAATATGGTACGCGTCGCTGGATTCGCCAACGCCCAGCAGCGCAATCGGCTGCGGTTCGCGGGTCAGCAGCATCAGTGCCGCGCCTTCGCCGATGGTAATCCCGCAGCGGTCGCGACCAAACGGCTGACAGAGCGTCGGCGAGAGTGACTCCAGACTATGGAAACCGTTGATTGGCATCCGGCTTAGCGTGTCCGCCCCGCCGACAATCGCCACATCCGCCAGCCCGGATTCAACCAGGCGACGTCCGCTCATGATCGCGCGGGCGCTGGATGAGCAGGCGGTAGAGAGCGTAAACGCCGGGCCGTCTAATGCCAGCCAGTGGCTGAGAAAGCGCGACGGGTCGCCCAACTCCTGCTGCGGGTACTGCCAGGCGCTGCTCGCTTTGCCGTTGAGCGTGAGATCAACATGCACGTCGCCTTCGTCCAGCCCGGAGGTGCTGGTGCCGAGCACCACGGCAACGCGGTCGCGACCAAACTGCGCAATGGCGTCATCTACCTGCGGCTGGATTTGCGCGAGCGCAGCCAGCAGTAGCTGATTATTGCGCGAACGATGGGCGCTAAACTCATCAGGAATCGTCGGCAGTTCACCGTCGACGCCGGCTAAAACTGCGTGTGGATGGCCCTGAAGCCAGCCGGTGCGCGGGCGCATACCGGGAGCCACGCCGCGCGTCAGATTGGCGGCTATTTCATCGGCGTGGTTGCCCAGCGCGTTAATCAAGCCAACCGCAGAAATGTAGATCATCTCAGTCATCCAGGTATTGAATGGTGATGTGGTATTTAAACACGTGCTGTTCGATGCTGATGGGCTCGCGCTTGCCTTTGCGGTTCAGGTAGGTGATTTCGGTGACCAGCTTGCCGCGGGCGTTGCGCAGTTCGCGCTTGTCGCCGATATCGGTGAGCGTCCAGCCCTTCGGCAGCTGTGGCTGCCAGGCGCTAATCGGCCAGTGGCTGAGCATCACGTCGGCCAGCACCTGGCTGGCTGGCGGCAACTGCGGCACCACGATTGATTGTTCGGCATGCAGCCCTTTTTCATCGTAAGTGACGAGGAACAGGCGGATACCGACAGAGGAGAGGCCTGCCAGGGTGAGTTTTTTATCATCGGCGTTAAGCATCACCAGCAGCGACTGGGTTTTGCCGTTAAAACTGCCGGTGAGGAGCTGCTGGGAGCTGACCGCCGGAGAGATCCCCGGCGCGGGTAGCGTCACGCGTGCGCCTGGCTCCAGCCACGCCTGTGGTCGGCCTTCTTGTTCGGGCTGTGAGTGGCTGCAACCGGCCAGCATCAGCGTGGCGACCAAGGCAGCGGCGCGCCAGAATGTCTGTTTAATCATCTTATTTTTTTCTCTTTTTTCCCTGGCATCGCCAGCGGTGACAGCAGGAAGGCGGTGAAAATGCCGCTTATCAGCACAATGCCAAAGCTACTGATCGCCTGAGTGGCGCTAAAGACCAGCATCCCCAGCGTCAGCAAGGTGGTTAGCATGGCCAGCGTAATCGCTAAAAATGAGGTTAACGGCGTGCCGCGCGGATTGCTGAAAAACAGCGTGTAGTTAATGCCGATGCCGAGTACCAGCACCAAGGCCAGCAGCGAGAACAAATTGACTGCATGGCCGCTCAGCGCCAGCACTGCCAGACCGCAGCCCAGCGATAGTACCGATGGCACGAGACTGATTAGCCCTTTACGCCAGCCAAGTCGCACCATCGCGCCGCAGGCAATCACACCCAGCGCAACCAATAGCAGGCCGGTCAGAATATGGCGATACAGCGCGAACAGTTCGTCAAAGCTGCTTTTACGATCCACCCACGCGACGCCGGAGTATTTCGTGCTGAGGGTACTTAATGCAGCACTGTTTTTCATCCCTTCAACCGGTACCAGCACGCCGCTTTCGCCATCGGCCAGCGTTATCCACAGCAGCCGCCAGCCTTCGCTGGCCGGGCTGGCAAGCCAGGCATCGACCGTTACCGGCATGGCGTTAAGATCGGGATTTACCGTCGCCAGTCCGGCGTTGTTCAGGGCTTTGATGACGGCTGGCGCTGCGTTTTTCAGCAGGCTGAGATCCTGCTGCTGTCGGGCGAGTGAATTCAGCGCAATAGTGCGATAACCGCCAAGCCATCCCTCTTTTTTCGCCTGCTCCAACGCGGGGGTAAACAGTTCCAGTCGCTCCAGCGTTTGCTGTGCAGACTTGCCGTACACCACAAACCACTTCTGATCGACGCTCTGCCCGGTCAGCGCGGTAATCGCTTTTTCCTGTGCCAGGATATCCTGCGGCAGCGCCTGGAGCTGCGAGATATCATCGTCCACGCGCAGCGTCGCTATTCCCGCCAGTGAGAAGAGAGCCAGCGCCACCGGCAGGCCGAGGGAAAGCTTTTTATTACGTCGCCAGGCCGCAAGCCAGCGTAGCATCAGTACCATCGCCGGAACCGGGCGCACCGGCAGCCCACGACACAGCCACGGATGCCAGAAAATCACCGTCAGGCAGGAAGCGCTCAGGCCCACCGCCGCGAATACCGCCATCTGACGAATGCCGGGGAAGGGGGCGAGCATCATAATCAGATACGCCGCCACGGTGGTAAGCAGCGCCAGCAGCAGGGCATTGCGCACTTTGCTGAGGCTTTGCCACGGTGAGGTTTCTGCGCCGTGCACCATCCGCTCGGTCAGATAGTAGAGCGTGTAGTCAGCGGAGATCCCGATGATGCTCATGCTCATCACCAGCGTCATCAGGTGCAGCTCGCCAAAAATCAGCAACGTGACGACGGTGCCCGCCAGCGCGCCAATACCGATCGAAATCAGGCACAGCAGCAGCGGGCGCAGGGAACGGAACACCGCCACAATCAGCAAAATCACCCCAAACAGGGTGGCAACGCCGAGGGTCGAAACATCTCGCTTCGCCTGCTG
Organism: Klebsiella huaxiensis; assembly: GCF_003261575.2. GTDB lineage: Bacteria > Pseudomonadota > Gammaproteobacteria > Enterobacterales > Enterobacteriaceae > Klebsiella > Klebsiella huaxiensis. Next base: position 391,832 of record NZ_CP036175.1, read on the forward strand.
GCTGGCGTAATCGCTGTAGAACATGGTCCCGCGAGACAACAGCTGCGCCTGTGGATATTGCGTCTTGAGCTCACCTTCCAGCGTATTGAGCGTGGTGACCAGATGGTGCGTCTGCTGCATATCAAACGACGAACCGGCCAGCTCGCCGTGCAGCAGGTACCAGTAGTTGCCCTGTTCATCCTGGGCCACCAGCCAGCCGTCCATCAGCCGCAGGCGCTGGCCGTTTTTGGCCATTGCCAACTGCGAGCCGCGCATCAGCATCAGCGGGTCGTTTTGCAGCTCTTTACCGCTCACGCCGGAGAAGGCCGAGTAGAGTTGGGAAAGAATCCACTGCGCCTGGGCCTCACCGCTATTTTGCAGGCGTGCGCGGGTGTCGCTATCGATCAGGCCGTTGCGGTGCTGCCAGAAGAAGGTGCCCCAGGCCTGCTGGCTGTCGGCGTCCATCGGGCCTTTGACCTCAGCCAGCGCCTGCGATTTCTGTAATAGCGATAACCAGCTGCGGGCAACCTGCGGGTCGGCTTTTTTCCCGGGGCTTACCAGCCAGACCAGCTGCCGGTCAAGGCGCTGCATAAAGCCGTCGTTGAGGCTCGGTGGGATCGCGCCGAGCGCCTGTTTTGGCAGCATCGCCAGGACGCTGCTGTTAAGCCGTGCCTGAGGCAACAGCGTCAGCAACACGCCCAGCAGGATCAGGCAGGCGATTCCCCAGAACAGCGCGGGACGTTTACTGGGCGGCAAAGCGTTGGCGTTCGTCATCAGTTAGCTGTGCGGGCGTCAGTTGGTGTTGGGAAAGGGCGATATCGGTGCGATCGCCCTGCTTATCGTTCAGTTGAATGCTCTCCAGATAGATTTTTCCGGCTAAATCGATGGTCGCGAAAATCTTATCCAGCGGCGTGGTGATTGGAGTCAGGCGCAGCGTCCAGCGACCTTCGCCTTTGTCAGCAAACTCTACGCGAAAGTTCTCTTCCAGAACTTTACGATCCGCCTGGAACAGCGCGCGCAGCAGATGGTTGAACTGGAACATTTGTGGGTTGTTCTCGGCGGTGATGGTTTGCGGCGGCTGGCCGTTGATCACCTGTACCATCCGTTTGTCATCGAGCAGCAGCTGCATCGGGAACGGGGCGGTTTGATCCCACAGTAAACCCTGTTCGCGAGCGATCAGCATTTTGCCCTGGGATCGCAGCGGCTGCGGCAGATCCTTGATGGTGCGGGTTTGATCGAAGTGAGCGCGAACCACCGGTTGTTCGGTAAAGCGCTGTTGTAGATCATCCAGCGTCAGGGCGCTGACGAAAGGGCTGATGAGCAGCGCCAGCAGTGGTAAGTATCTCATGGCGTGACCCCCATACGTTCGAACAGGATAGCCGGGCTGACGAAGCACAGTTCGCGACTTTTTTCTTCTACCGCCACCTGGATGGTGTAGCCGGTAGTGGCGCGCTTGCCGGTTTCGGCATCGAAAATTTCGTAACCAATGCGCAGACGGTTTTCGAACTCCTCAAGGCGGGCGCGTACGCGAATGTGCTGCTCAAAGGTCAGGGGGTTGCGATACTTAACGCGGGTATCGACCACCGGCCACAGATAGCCCGATTCTTTCATCTGCCGATAGCCATAATCGAACTGATTCAGCAGCGCCTCGCGGGCAATTTCGAAATAGCGGAAATAGTTTCCGTGCCACGCCACGCCCATCATATCGACGTCGTGGAACGGAATGGTCAGCTCGACTTCAGCCGTAAAGCGGGGATCGTTAAGCACCCTTACTCCTTGTCTTTGGTATCCGGCAGCTGCCAGAAATCGAAAAAGTTAAACCAGTCGAGCGGCGACTGTAGTGCGTAGTGCTCCAGGCGCTCGGCGTAGCGATCGATGGTTTGCTGTAACGCGTTTTGCCGGTCGGCGCGCGGCAACAGTAGCGGGTCGGCGAAAGGCTCGCAGTGAATACGCAGTTTCCCCTGTTGGCGCAGGGCGAAAATCAGATCCACCGGGCAGCGTAAAATAGAGGCGAGAATAAAGGGTCCCTGCGGGAAGGGGGCCGCTTGCCCCATAAAGTGGCTCCAGCAGACGCGCCATTCGCCGCCGCGTTGCGGATTGACTGCAATACGATCGCCGACGATGGCAATCCACTCGCCGCGATCCAGCTTCTCTTTAAGCAGGATCGCGGTATCCGGGCCAATATCGGTTACCGGCAGCAGATTCAGCCCGGCCTGCGGGGCCATCTCTTGCATAATTTGCTTAAAGCGCTGGGCATTGTCGCTAAACACCAGCGCGTTGATGGTTTTGCTACCCTGTAATTGCGCCAGTGCGCGACAGGCTTCCACATCGCCCAGATGCGAGGCCAGCAGCAGCTTGCCGCGTGGCGAGCTAACGTTGAGCGTCTCTTCTGCGCCAGGGGCAAAGATCACATCGCGGCCTAACCGCAGTTCGCCACGCCAGCTGGCAATTTTATCGAGCATCGCATCGCCAAAACGCAGGAAGTGCTGATAGCTGGTGAGCGATGGCGGCAGCGGCATCTGGCGAGCGGTTAGCTGTTCAAGCACGCGGGCAATCCAGCGTTGGGAGGCTTTGCGGGCGGTGGTTGCCGTCAGCCAGTAAACGCCGACCACCGGGTAGAGCAGCAGGGAGAATGCTTTGCGCCCGAGTAATCGCCACACGAGTAGCATCAGGCGCATCCCCCATAAACCCTTCACTTCCTGCTGGCGCGCCCAGTGTGGCGATGCGCGGCGAAAAAGCAGCGACGGGATGCGCGGCAACATGCCAAAAAACAGGCGTGTGTGCATCCGTGAAATGCGCAGGTTGTCTTTGAGGGCATCGAAATGCGATAGCCCGTCCAGCGGATAGGTGACGCGGGTGGGGACAAAATAGCTGGTGCTACCTTGCCAGTAGAGGCGCACCATCACTTCGGTATCAAAATCCATTCGCTTGCCGAGCGTCACGCGCTGCGCCAGCTGTAGCGTCGGTGCTACCGGATAAACCCGAAAGCCGCACATGCTGTCTTTGAGCTGGAGCGAGAGTGTTTCAATCCACACCCAGACGTGAGTTACCCAGCGTCCGTACAGGCGCGAGCGGGGTATGGAATCGTCATAAATAGGCTGTCCGGAAATCAACGCTGTTGGGTGAAGCTCTGCCAGCGCAAGCAGTTCAGGAATATCTTCAATGGCATGCTGGCCGTCGGCATCAACCTGCACCGCATGGCTGAATCCGGCCTCTGCCGCCGCCTGCATACCGCAGATCGTCGCCGCACCTTTGCCCGAGTTAATCGGCAGGCGAATTAAGGTCAGATTTTTATCTTCTGCCGCCAGGCGGGCTAGTTCATCCCGCGTGGCATCGTCGCTGCCGTCGTCCACCACAATGCAGGGCAGACCAAACGGCTGAAGCCGTGCCAGCACGCCTGCCATCATTGCGCCGTGGTTGTAGCAGGGGATCAGTACGCAGGGCTGGAAGGCTATCGGCATAACCGGATTTTCCCGCTGCTGGTGGTGTGGCGCGCATCGCCATCATGGCGTTGATAGCTGAAGCTCAGCATCTGGCGTTCTTCTTGCCAGTTCAGGGCTAGCGTGACGGTGGTTTCCGGCAGCAGCGGGGCCTGAAATTTCACGTTCTGAATGCTGTGAAAACGCCAGCCGGGGGCGAGCAGCGTGGTGGCGTAATGCATTACCCAGTCCATCTGCGCGACGCCGGGCAGCAGCGGCTGCACGGCAAAATGTCCACGAAACCAGAACAGAGAAGGGTCGAGATGCAAAACGATCTCGACCTGTTGAGGTTGTGCCTGATGGCGCTCAATTTCATGGGGTTTCATGAAATAACTCCTGTAATTGCGCATAGACACGCTTGTTCATACTGTTAACCGGGATTTCGTCAACCACCCGCCAGTAACGAGGAATAGCAACCGGCTCAAGCAACGCGCGCAGCGCTTTACGCCATGCTAATTCCTGGCTTTTACTCCAGCGCTCGCGGGCGTTGTCGTCCAGCACCAGCAATGCGCCAACGCCCTGACGGCTGCCGCGAGTCACTGGCAATACCGCCGCTTCAAGGATGCCGTCCAGCGCCAGCAGGCGCTGCTCCACTTCGCCAAGTGAAATACGTTTCTCTTCAATTTTAACTATCCGGCCCCGACGCCCCGTCAGGCGAAACTGGCCGCTTTCTTCAAAATGCAGGGTATCGTCGAGTAACAGGCCGTTATCATCAGCAATCAGCGGAGAAAACACGCGAAATACGTCATTTTCAGTATGAAACCTGACGCCGGGAAAGGGCAACCATGCCGCGTCGTCTTGCTGGCGATGGCGCCAGGCGATAACGCCAGTTTCGGTACTGCCATAAATTTCGTCCGGCCAGACTTGCAGCCAACCGGCGGCCTGTGCAGCATCTTGCCAGGGCAGCATGCCGCCTGCGGACAAAATCAGTTCGACCGGTGGAGGCGTCAACTGGTTGTCGAGGCGTTTGAGAAACGCCGGGCTGCTGATAAACGCATAGCGATGTTCATGGCTTAGGGCGGCCAGCTGTTCGGCATACCAGGTCATGGCGGCATGCAGCGGCAGGCCCAGCGTCATCGGCAGGAAGATACGAAACGTCAGGCCGTACAAATGCTGAGGGACTACCGAGGCCACGACCCGACAGCCTGCAAGACGGTCGGCAAAACGTGAGGCGAGCAGTGCTGCTTCGCGGTCAAGGCGGCTGATGGGCTTGATGACCCTCTTCGGCTGGCCGGTTGAGCCTGAAGTAAAGAGTTCAACGAAGGCGTCCTGGCGGATCGCTGGTAAAGAGATTTCGTGCGTTGCGGTTGCCATGGCAGAGCTGACAATCAGCTGCGCTCCCTGCCAGTCCAGTGACTTATCGCTCAATACGCCGTCAAACAGCGCGCGCTGTTCGTTTAATAACGACACGCGGCAGTGACCGGGGATCACCGGCGTTTTGCCCGCATGCAGCGTCGCCAGCAGCGCTACGATAAACAGATAGCTGTTCTCAAAGCATAGCGCCCAGCGTTCAGCTTTCTGCTGATGCAGGTGCGCTATCAACTGGTCAACATCATGGCGTAGATGGCCGAGTGTCCAGGTACAGCCTTCTTGCCATGCAATGGGCATCTCGGCTGGACGTTGGGTGCTGAGCCACTCTGAGAGTGGGAGGAGCTGCTTCATTGGATATCTCGTTTAATCATCCGGCGGCGGACTAACCACTCGCCCGCCATCAGCGTTCCCATCAACAGATAGGAGAGCATCCCGTTCCAGGCCGTCCACAGGGACATATCATCGCGTAGCGCGGTAAACAGCGCAATGCCGCCGTTGATGATGAAAAAGGCGCACCAGATTTGCGTCACGCGGCGGGTATAGCGCACGCCATTATCCGAGAGCGCTGGCTCGCGCAGTCGTGCCAGACGTTCGACGATGGGCATGGATGACCATAGCGAACCGCCAAACACCGCCAGCATGACGGCGTTGACCACCACCGGGTAGAACAGCAGCAACTGGTGCGTTTTAAGCAGATAGCTAGCAATGCACAGCGTCATGCCCGCTATCGCTACCACCTGGGTGACGATACGCAGCGGTCCCGCCTGTCGCCGGGTCTGGCGAAAGCGTAAAAAAAGCAGCAGCGCCATCAGAGGCAGCAGCCAGTGCAGGCTGTTATGTGCCAGCCCAAACCAAATCAAAAATGGCCAGGCAAGAAGCAGTAAGCCCGTCAGCAGTGGGACCACCGGTAGCGAGCGAACGCCTGACATGACGAATCAGGCTTCTTTGAGCAGGCGTTCTACCGCGTCGACAACATCCTGCACGGTACGCACGGCTTTGAACTCTTCCGGCTTGATTTTCTTACCGGTTTTCTTTTGCAGATGGACGATCATGTCGACAGCATCAATGCTGTCCAGCTCCAGATCGTCGTACAGGCGCGCCTCGGGCTTAATATCCTGCGGGTCGATTTCAAACAGCTTAACCAACAGCGTGGAGACTTCTTCGTAAATGGCTTTTTGATCGGTCATAACGGACTCTCCTCAGGCACGTTGCGCGTGAATGAAAGATGCCAGCGTGGCGACGGAAAAGAAGTGTTGGCGCATCTCTTCGCTCTCAGCCGACAGCACCACGCCATACTGGTTTTTCACTGCCAGACCGAGCTCCAGAGCATCGATTGAGTCCAGACCCAGACCATCGCCAAACAGCGCTGCTTCAGTGTCGATATCGTCAGCGGACAGTTCGTCCAGGTTCAATGTGTTGATAATCAAATTTTTAATTTCAAGATAGAGCGCTTGCATCATTAATTCCTGTGCCAGGCGTAGTACCTGATTGTAATTGAAGCAAAAGATGCCGGTTCAACTGCCTTGCCGCCAGTGCCGGTTCTTGTACATTTGCGTTGTAAAATTGGTCGATTTGCACCCGCTCGCCAACCGTAATGGTAAAGATCGGTTTGGTTTGCGGTGCGTCATACCACTTGCTCTGTTTGCCCAGCATGTGCTCGCTGCAGCGGATAACCACTACGCGTAAATCGCTGCTACAGCGCACGGCGATATTAGCCGCGCCGCGTTGTAGCGTCATTTTTTCGCCGGGAAGCGTGCGCGTTCCCTCGGGAAAAATCAAAATAGTATCGCCTTGCTGTAAACGCTCACGACTGGCGGGCAGCAGGGCATCGGCTTGATCGTTAACCAGATAATCCGCGGCACGAATTACGCCGCTGAGGAAGGGATTTTTCAGCAGCGCGCTTTTCACCAGGCAGTCGGTTTCGGGCATGACGGACGCCAGCATGACGTAATCGATCAGGCTGGGGTGGTTGGCGACGACCAGGCAACCGTGCTCCTGGCGTAAAATATCGCCCCCTTCAATGTGGTAATCGAGTACGCCGACGGATTTTACTACGGTTAAAAAGAGTCGGAAACTTGCCGAAACGCTGCGCCGCGCGAGGCGGCGGCGGCGGGCCTTGTTGCGGACCGTCACCAGCAGCAGGTTGAACCAGACAAGAGAGAGCAGCAGCCCGCCAATCCCGAACAGCGCGAAACAAAGGCCGGCCATCGCCGCTCGCCAGAGACGGTTTAGCTGTGACAAGACGCCGTTCATGCGCGGCTCCATAGCCACTGAACGCGCTCGCCGGGGAGCGTAAAGGCGTTGGTGTGTTGTAAATAGTGGCGTAAAAACAGCAGGCTTTGCGGCAGGGCGGTCTCTTCGCTGGGCACGCTTTGGCGCTGAGTCTGACACTGCCATTCGCTGCCTGCTTCAATCACCCATGCCGTCGCATAGGGCCAGGTTGGCATATCAGATGGCAGCTGTGGGTGATAAAACTCGGGCAGAAAGCCATCGAAATCGACCATTAGTACGCGCTGATAGCCCGCCTGTAAAAGGCCCATCACTTCATATAAGCCCTGCTGGAAGGTATCCCGTCCGGCAGAAAGCGACGACGAGACTATCGGTTTTTTTGCGGCAATCGTCAGGTTACCCACCGCGGAGTTATGCACCGATAAGGCGAAATCGGTTGGCGAGAGCGCCTGCTCTGTTGCCAGCGCGTGGAGGATTCGGTAATTGCGCTCCAGCTCGCCGTGGCGGCTGGTGTACAGCACCGCGTCGATATGATGACGGCGCAGCATCGCCAGTCCGCATTCTACGGCCAGCTTGCTACCGGAACTGAGTCGGCGGGCGGTCATCATCGGCAGCTCGCTAAGCTTGGCTGGGGAGGCCGCTGGATCGATGGCGTGCAAATGCCGAGACCACTGAAGCCACTGTTCGCTACCATTGACCCCAGGAGCCATGGCTTGCCAATCAACTATGTTTAATGAAAATGTCATCCACTCGCGTCCGCGATCGATCAATGATTCTACTGGCGTTAATTTGAACGCCAAAACAGCGCTTAGCGCTGCTTTATTATTTTATTTTCTGGCATATCAATAAGGTATGCCCGACGCCTAAATTATCGTGGCGTTGTTCTATCTTGAATCCTGCCATTTCAAGATAGCGGTAAAACTTCTCTATGCTGTAGAAACGGCTATTTCCGTTGGCCATACAGGTAAAATAGAGCGAAGACGCATTCAGGCTAAATGAGGCCGCTTCAAATTTCTGCGCGTCCCAGAACAGTTCCAGAATGCATAATCTTGCACCTGGCTTCATCACGTGCGCCACATTACTGAGCATGGTGACAATTTGTTCTGGCGAAAAGCAGTCAAGAAATTGGCTCATCCACCAGATATCAGCCTCTCCCGGCAGGCGCTCGTCGCTCAGCATATCCACGGCATGAAAATCAATGCGATGAGACAGACCCGCATTTTCTATATTTTCGCGAGCCAGCGCAATTTGTTGTGGCAAGTCTAATAACGTTACCGCGATATTTTCATCATACTGGCAGCAGCGCAGCGCCCATTTTCCGGTATTTCCGCCTACATCGTACAGGGTTGCAGGCTGACTGGCGAATACATACGGCAGCGCGGCGTTGAAAGCGCCGTCAGAATAGTAATGATCGAATGCGAACCAGCTTTGACGCGCCGCCTGTGGGAGCTGCGATAATGCTGGATAAATGGTTGGCCAGTCGCCAAAAACTTTTAGCCCGGAAGGCCTTCCTTCCTGCAACGCATTTTCTAAAAAGAACAATCCCTGATAGCAAACGTCCTGAGTGAAATCCATATTTACTCGGGTCATTGCATCATGAAGTAAGAAATGCCCTACTTTAGCGAGATAATATTGCCCCTCTTTATGGGTAAGGATGCGTCCGCTTAATCCCATATCCAGCAATACGCTGACGGCATATTCATTGACGTCGCAATCCGTGCAAATAGCTTCAAGCGTTGCGCCGAGTTTTCCTTGCTTATCGAGATAATCCAGGATGCCTGAATTGCGTAGGCATAATGCGGTTTGAAAGAGCATGGGGGCAAAAGCAATACGTTGCGCTTCGGTAATGGCATCCAGTGCGCTGAGAGAGTCCTTTTTGTACACGTTCGGCACAACCTTTTACAGTATTAGTAGAGAGAGCGGGCCATGACTGGCCCGAGTGTACTTCAGGGACAGGATTACAGAGATGAATCCGCGGCCAGGTTAATCTGAATGTCTTTATCGAGGTTGTGCACCCAGCGGTTATAGTTTCTATGAATTTTTCCACCGGAAGCCATCAGGTTGAGGCTGCTATCGTAGTTAATGGAATAGCTGGTGGCAGAGTAGGTGATTTTTATTTCGGCAACATGGTCACGTGATTGCTGACGGGCTTTGATGACCCCAGGACCTGCGTCTGACATAATCCATTCGCGTTGCGCGCCAGCTTTGATAATTGCTTTTTTGACCTGGGCTTCGGTATGACCTGCGCTTACCGTGGTTTGGATTTGCTCAATAGGCGCCGTGCGTGCGCAGCCAGCCAGAGCACCAATAACCGCAATCGCGGCAGCCCAGCGAATAACCTTTTTCATGAATACTCCCTATCAATCTATTGTTCGAAGAAATGTTTTATACACCGTTTGAATATATCGATGCATAGATGCAATAAAGTCATCTGTATTATTCTATTTGATTAATACATTTATCTGTTTTTAAAGTGTGTATCAGCTAAATACTCTAATGTTATTAGATTTTTAGTATCGAATTAAAACCAGTTGCAAATATAAATGCAGGGGCGAAATTATAAATAAATTAACGCCTTCTATCAATGAATATAATCAATAGGGGATGATTTACTACTTTTTCTGGTGGTTTTTTTGATGAGTAGCAGGCGAATTGTCAAGAGTATCTGGTGTTTTAATACGGGGCTCTTAATGGACGCTGTTGGGGTTATCGTATATCAATACAAAATACGATAACCCGTTGTTGCTGTAAAAGTGGCTAGCCTGGCAGCCTGCTTTTGGGTCGTCCTGGCCCGAGCAAGAGGGCTAATTTGCTGCCGCCTTTAGTGGTTTCCATCCATATTTTGCATACGCTGGTTAACGGCACCGAAAGTAGCATACCCACCGGGCCAAGCAGCCATCCCCAAATTAGTAATGAGAGGAAAACCACCAGCGTAGACATCCCAAGACGGTGCCCCATCATGCGCGGTTCCAGAATATTGCCGATGATCATATGAACAACTAAAAAGAGTGCGCCAACCAGCAGGCATTCATAAAAACCGTTAAACAGCAGCGCCTGAATCATTGGCGGAACGGCGGAAATCACCGAGCCAATATTAGGTACATAGTTAAGCAGAAAAGCCAGCACTCCCCACATCAGTGCGAACTGAACCCCCATCAGCAATAAGCCTAACCAGACAATGACTCCGGTCCAAAGGCTGAGGAGCGTTTTCAGCGCCAGATAGTGCGAAACGCCTTTTAACGCCCGGTGCAGCCCGGCGATATGGATCTGCGGGTTATTGAGGGCGAAGCGGAGTTTATAAGGCACATGGCGGACTTCAAAAAGCATAAAGACCACGGACATGACCAGCAAAATGACGCTGGCCATAGCGCCTGAAAGCCCGGTCATCAGGGCGGTAGTGAACGTCATCAGCTTGTCAGAATCCATGCGCTGCAGCATACGTTCCGGGGACATATGAATATGTAAAAATGGCAGCGCCTCCTGCAGCCGCAGGACTTTCGCCGTCAGCTCTTTATTGTACTTCGGCAGCATCGCGACGAATTCGTTAACTGATGCGGCCAGCACGCCAATTAACGCGGTGAGAACAATCAGCATCACTAACACCACAATCGTAATCGCCACCGGGCGACGGACGCCGCGGCGAATAAACCAGCTCACCAGAGGATTAAGGACGATAGCGAAGAACAGCGCCAGTAATAGCTGTACGATGATATCCGCTGCGGCATGAATCCCGGCGAGGATAACCACCAGCGATGCCAGCTTGAGCAGGATATGCATGCCCGTTTTATCGGGCTGAGGGGTTGTCATTAACGGTTCCTTTCTTATGATTTTCATTAAGAGCCCACCCCATTAGGGCTATTTTACTTGTCATTTTGAACTTGGGCAGTGCTCAGAATCCTCACGTACTACGTGTACGCTCCGGTTCTTGCGCGCTGTCCGTGTTCAAACTGTCTGTGCCAATAACGCCTACTGGGATAGGCTCTAAGTGTAGCGGCTGGCTTGTTTCCGATATTCCTAATCTGGCTGCTGATTTAAAGCGTGCAGCATGGTAAAAATGAAACACTGTTGTAAAAAACTGGTGGAACCCATGCCTGAAGCCGCTGCCGAACCGGCACTCAATGGACTGCGTCTCAATCTGCGGATTGTCTCGGTGGTTATCTTTAATTTTGCCAGCTACATGACGATTGGGCTGCCGCTGGCGGTTTTGCCGGGTTATGTTCATGATGTAATGGGCTTTAGCGCCTTCTGGGCCGGGCTGGTGATTAGCCTTCAATACTTCGCTACGCTGCTTAGCCGTCCTCATGCCGGGCGCTATGCCGACCTGTTGGGGCCGAAAAAAATCGTCGTTTTTGGTCTGTGCGGCTGCTTTCTGAGCGGGTTGTGCTACCTGTTGGCGGCGTTCAGCGACGGCTGGCCCATTGTTAGCCTGTCGCTGCTGTGCCTTGGGCGCATTATTCTGGGAATCGGACAAAGCTTTGCAGGCACAGGTTCGACGCTATGGGGCGTCGGTGTTGTCGGCTCGCTGCATATCGGCAGAGTGATTTCGTGGAACGGTATCGTGACCTACGGCGCAATGGCGATGGGCGCACCGCTTGGCGTGCTTTGCTATTCCATTATCGGCCTGCACGGTCTGGCGTTCACTATTATGGCGGTGGCGCTGGTGGCGGTACTGTGCGCACTGCCGCGCGCAGCGGTGAAAGCGGGCAAGGGCAAAGCGATGTCGTTTCGCGCGGTGCTGGGGCGGGTCTGGCTCTACGGGATGGCGCTGGCCTTGGCTTCGGCCGGTTTTGGCGTTATCGCCACCTTTATCACCCTGTTTTATGACGCCAAAGGCTGGGATGGCGCGGCTTTCGCGTTAACGCTGTTTAGCTGCGCGTTTGTCGGCACTCGTCTGTTGTTCCCCAACGGAATCAACCGCCTTGGCGGGCTGAATGTGGCGATGATCTGCTTTGTGGTTGAGATTATTGGGCTGCTGCTGGTGGGACTGGCGGAGACGACGCTGATGGCGAAAATCGGGACTTTCCTGGCCGGGGCAGGTTTCTCATTGGTATTCCCGGCGCTTGGTGTGGTGGCGGTGAAGGCCGTGCCGCAGCAGAATCAGGGATCGGCGCTGGCAACCTATACGGTGTTTATGGATCTCTCATTGGGGATCACCGGTCCGCTTGCCGGATTATTGATGGCATGGGCGGGGATTTCTTCGATTTATCTGGCGGCGGCGGGGCTGGTGGCGGTAGCGTTGCTGTTGGGGTGGCGGTTAAAAAAACGGCCTCCGGTCGGTGAACCGGAGGCCGCAGCGTCAGGCCAGTAGTTACTGAATGACGAGGGTGTTGATGATGTTTTCCGCTTCGGTCTGCGCCTGCTGCTGGTTATCCGCCGGTAGCGTAACCTGCAGGGTCAGCAGTTTGTCGTCAACCTTGCCGAGGAGTACGGAAGACCATGCGGTCTGACCCTTAGCAGAGATAATGCTGTCCAGCTGCTGCAGAGTGTGGCCTTTAATCTCAACGGATTTATTGGTCACGACCTGCAGCTGCGGATCGCGACTGCGCTGCTGCTCTTCCAGACGTTGCGCCATCACGGCCAGGTCTTCATTGGTGCTGTCGCCAACAATCACAATCACCGCTTTCTGGCCGGTGGCATCAGAGTAGACGTGCATATTGTTGGCCTGAGTGCCCAGCTTGCCGCTCTGGTCGGTCATACCTGCCGGTAGAGAGAAGCTCAGTTTGCCATCCAGCAGACTAATAGGTTGCCCGCTGGCGTTACTTTCCGCAGCAGCCCCGGCAGTCGGCGTTTTTGTGTCGCTGTTATCACAGGCCGCAAGCCCCATAACCAGCAGGCCAATACCGACATATTTAACCAAATTGCGCATTGACATCTTCCTTTCGATAAACGGCCATTAACGGCTCATCCCCGTATCTTATCACATCACTCTGTGAGTACTCTTAACCTGGCTGCAATGCCGATAAATCGGATTTATCTGCCAGCTTTTTCAGCAGCATATTCAATAACATGCCGTACATTGGCAGGAAGAAAACGATGCTAATCAGTACTTTGAAACAGTAATCGACGATGGCGATTTCTCCCCAGTGCGCCGCCATAAACGGGTCCGGGCTGCGCCAGAAGGCGATAAAGAAGAAGGCCAGGGTATCGCTGACGTTACCAAAGAGGGTCGATGCCGTTGGCGCCAGCCACCAGCGACGGTTTTGACGCAGGCGGTTAAAGACGTGGACGTCGAGGATTTGCCCCAGCGCGTAGGCCATAAAGCTGGCGGCGGCGATGCGAGCGACAAACAGGTTAAAGCTGGTTAAGGCGGCAAAACCCTGCCATTCACCCATATAGAACAGCGCAGAAACGCCATAGGAGATCACCAGCGCCGGGATCATGACCGCGAGGATAATGCGTCGCGCCAGCGGAGCGCCGAAAATCCGCACCGTAAGATCGGTGGCAAGGAAAATAAACGGAAAGCTGAACGCGCCCCAGGTGGTATGAAAACCAAAGATGGAGATCGGTAGCTGCACCAGATAGTTACTGGAAGTGATGACCAGCAGATGGAAAAGCGATAGCCAGATCAGCGCTTTTTTACGCTGTACGGTAGTAAACGGACTCATATTGTGACCTTTTTATGCCCGTCATACTTCAAGCTGCAGATGCGTTAACTTTCCTCGCTCATCCCAGTCACTTACTTAGGTAAGCTCCAGGGAATTCACTGCGTCGTCGCCTTTCTGCAACTCGAATTATTTAGGGCCAGAGAGTTGGGGTGAGGGAACCCAATAAAAACGGCTGCATGATACTGCGTTGGGTGCGTAATGCAATGGTTGTTTTTCGCGCAAACGTTAACCTGGCTTGCGTACTGATGAACTGGGGGTAAACTAGGGGCGTTTTGTTGATATGAGATGAAAATGAGCGAACTTTTCTCCAGCCCTGACCATACTCTTGATGCGCAGGGGCTTCGTTGCCCGGAACCGGTGATGATGGTGCGTAAGACCGTGCGTACGATGCCGGTGGGCGAGACGCTGCTGATTGTCGCCGACGATCCGGCAACCACCCGCGATATCCCCGGTTTTTGCCGCTTTATGGAACACGAGCTGCTGGCGCAGGAAACCGAGGCGCTGCCGTACCGTTATCTGATTCGTAAAAGCCACTGATCTGCTTCATGTTTCCCCGGAGGCGGTGCTGCGCACCTGTCCGGGCTACAAAAACCAGCCAGTAGCCCGGGCAAGGCGCTCTGCGCCGCCCCCGGGGTGGATACTACTTCTTACGCAACAACCGCAACGCGTTGGCGGTGACCAGCACCGTCGCTCCGGTATCCGCCAACACCGCCAGCCACAGGCCGGTCAGGCCGAGCAGGGTGGTGACGAGGAAGATCCCCTTCAGACCCAGCGCGATGGCGATGTTCTGCCGAATATTGGCGTGGGTGGCGCGGGCCAGCGAAATCATCTGCGCCAGCCCGGTTAAGCGGTTATGGGTTAACGCTGCGTCGGCGGTCTCCAGGGCGACGTCGGTGCCGCTACCCATAGCGATACCAATGGTCGCTGCTTTCATTGCCGGAGCATCGTTGATCCCGTCGCCGACCATCGCCAGCGGCGCTTGTGCATTAAGCGCCATCACCGCCTGCACTTTATCCGCGGGCAGCAGCCCGGCGCGGAACTCCAGCCCTAATTGACTGGCGATGGCCGCCGCCGCGCGCGGGTTATCACCGGTCAGTATGATTCCCTGAATGCCTAACTGATGGAGTTCATCCACCGCCTGACGGGCATCGTCGCGCAACGTATCGCGCAGCGCCAGAATCCCCAGCAATACCTCATCGCGCATCACCAGCACCACCGTTTGCCCGGCGCTTTCCAGTTGCTGAATACGTTCCTCATACTGCGGGTTGCTATTTTTGCTGGCGGCGCAAATCAGCACCTGACGACCGTTGACTTGAGCCTCAATGCCGGAACCGGCCAACGCGCGCTGGGCGTGCGCTGCTGGAATGACGAGCTGGCGTTGTTCTGCCTCACGCACGACGGCCTGGGCTAACGGGTGGCTGGAACCTTGTTCCACGGAAGCTGCCAGCGCCAGCAGATCGTTTTCGGCGATGTCCGCAGTGGCGATAACGGCGGTCACGCGCGGCTGGCCAATAGTCAGGGTACCTGTTTTATCGAATGCCACCTGGCGTACGCGGCCTAATTGCTCCAGTGCCGCGCCGCCCTTAATCAGCGCGCCGCGACGCGCCGCTACCGCCAGCCCGGAGGTAATCGCCGCCGGGGTGGAGATGACCAGCGCGCAAGGGCAGCCAATCAGCAGCAGCGTTAAGCCTTTATAGATCCACGGCAGCCAGGCACCGGCAAACAGCAGCGGTGGCACAATGGCGACCAGCAGGGCGACGACCATAATCGCTGGAGTATAAATACGGCTAAAGCGATCGATAAAACGCTCAATCGGCGCGCGGCGCTCCTCCGCTTCTTCAATGAGCTTAAGAATACGGTCGATGGCGCTATCGCCCGGCTCTGAGATAACCGTTAGCTGGACCAGACGATCGACGCTGGTTGCGCCCGCCGCCACCCGTTCACCGACATTACGTTCTACCGGTACGGACTCACCGGTTAAGGCGCTCTCATCAAAGCTGGCGAAAGGAGACAGCAACTGACCATCAGCAGGCAGACGGCCCCCAGCGGCGACTTCAATAATGTCGCCGGGGCGCAGATCGCGCTGGGCGACGGTTTCACGGACGCCATCGCGAACGCGGATTGCCGTGTCGGGTTTCAGCGCCATCAATGCGCTAACCCCCTGACGCGCGCGACTGGCGGCCCAGCCTTCAAGACGTTCGCCAATCAAGAACAGCAGCAGCACCATTGCCGCTTCGGCGGTCGCACCGATAAACAGCGCGCCGATGGCCGCGACGCTCATCAGGGTTTCAATGGCGAACCAGCTTCCGCTTTTGATCAGGCGAAGGGCTTGACGGGCGACGGGCCACAGGCCAACAAGAGTGGTGGCTACGAATGCCATTTCGCCAAAGGGATGGTTGAACTGCTCGAGTCCCCAGCTTAGCGCCATCATCACCACCAGAGTGATAAGCGGCAGATTTTCGCGCAGCCACGAAGTCTGTTCCTCTTGCTGCGGAGCGCTTTCATCACGCAGTTTGTATCCTGCGGCGCGAACGGCGCTTTCGACCTGCGGGCGGACATCGCCATCAGCGTTAACCAGCAGTTTTTCGGTGGCAAACAGCACCTGAACCTGGCTGACACCCGGCACCTGGCGAACGGCGGTTTCGACCTTGCGAGCGCAGGCTGCGCAATCCATACCTTCGACCAGCCAGCTATAGCGTGCGTGATTCAACGCTTCGTTTTCAGCGGCGGTTTCGGTGCTGCAGGCGTGGTCCGAGCAGCAGCTTTCCGACGGCTGTTCGGCTGGGGTAAATTTTAATGATGAGAAGTGTGGGACTTTTTTATCCTGCGATTCTGGAGCCGACATAGGACCCTCCGGGTAATGATAATTTTCTCATTACCCGAATGATACACTCTGGAGTCGACTCCAGAGTCAAGCGCTTAATTACAAATAAAGTGCGCGGACGATCAGGAAGTGCCCGGCGAAGTAAAACGCGGAGGAGATGGCGTTATCGGCACGGAAACGACGGCGATAATGGCTGATAAGCCAGACGGCGTTACCCAGCAACAGGAATGCCGCACCAACGAAACCGGACAGCGCGGTATCGGTCGGGCGGGCGAACCACAGCTCACCGGCCAGCCAGACCATCACCAGCGTCATGCCGATAAAGGTAAACACCGGCATTCGCATCTCTTCCAGTCGGGTCCAGATAATCGCCAATAGCAGAGCGCCAAGGATCAGCAATATTAGCGGCAGTGGCCAGAAGAACGACAGCGTTAGCTGACTGGCAAACCAAATGGTGTAGAGCAGATGCGAGAGAAAGAAAGCTCCCACGGCGTACATTACCCGCTGGCGAGGCAACAATGTGAGCGCATCACCAACCAGCGAGGCGCAAAGACCGGCCAGCACCAGATAGCTGATGGCGTTGAACATCGGCGCTTGCCAGGCCAGTAACAGAAGCAGGATCAATGTGACGGGCTTAAACACCCAACGACGCCAGGCGGGTCCACGATAAGATGCATCGACGTAAAGCCATGCGGAGAAACAGACAGCAATAAATGACCAAAGCATAGTAAGTCCCTGTATCTGTTATCATTAAGTAAGTGATTGTACTTACGGTACTGAATCTCAGTGTAGTGGTTTGCTGAGGAAGATGACAATGTAATACTCTTATTCCTGATAATTCCTGGGGGCAAGGTGAATGAGTAAAGTTCCGCTTTTTTTTATGGTTGCCGTTGCCATCATTGTGGTTGCCGCGTCGTATCGTTATGTGCAGCAGCGTCGGGAAAAGATGGAGAACGATGCCGCTCCGCTGTTACAAAAGCGGGTGGTGGTGAGCAGCAAGCGGGAGAAGGTGCTTAACGATCGTCGCTCACGCCAGCAGACGGTGACGCCTGCTGGCAGCGAGATGCGTTATGAGGCCAGCTTCAGGCCGGAAGCTGGCGGGCTGGAAGTGGTTTTTCGCCTGCAGGCACCGCAATATCATGCGCTGAGCGTCGGCGATAAAGGCACGCTGAGCTACAAGGGCTCGCAGTTTATGGCGTTTACGCCGGACCCCTGAGCTATATTTGATGACTACTTCTTCTTCAGGGTCGCCTTGAGCTTCTTTTGCCAGGCGACCAGTTCGAACACGCCGAAGACGAAAATCCGAACCTGCTCGAAGCGCCCCAGCGGCGGCATCTCTTTCGTCTGCGTCGCCTTCAGCAGCGTCAACTGCAGACCGTGCATCAGGATCATAAAGATCAGCGCCACGTTAACGAAGATGTTCAGCGGCTTTGGGAACGGTTGAAACAGATTCAGTAATAGAAACGCCCACACGCACAGCATCAGCAAGCGGCCAAAATTAATCAGCATGGTTTTCTCCCTGGACCTCATGTTGGTAAAGGCGGTAGGCGACCTGTCCGGCCACTTTCTCTCGGTACAGATGCCAGCTTGCAGGCACCGGCGGTAAGCCGTTTTCGACTTCACTCTCTATGTAGATTAGCGCTTCATCGTTAAGCCAGCCGTTGCTTTCCAGCAATTTCAGCGTCTCTTCGAGTAGCCCTTTACGGAAAGGGGGATCGACAAACACGATATCGTGCGGCGTGCCTGTCTGAGCAAGAAACGCCAGGGTGTTGGTATTGACCACTTTGCCGTTGCTGGCCTTCAGCGTAGCCAGATTTTTTTGCAACTGCTGGGCGACGCCGCGTTCCATTTCCAGCAGCGTGGCGTTCGCCGCGTAGCGGGAGAGGGCTTCAAGGCCCAGCGCGCCGCTGCCGGCGAAGCAGTCGAGGCATTTTGCATCGACGATGGTGGGTGATAGCCAGTTAAAAAGCGTTTCGCGAACCCGGTCGGTTGTCGGGCGCAGACCCGGGCTCTCCGGCACCGGTAATTTGCGGCCTCGCCATTGCCCGCCGATAATGCGGATCTGGCCGCTGCCTGCGTGGTTTGGTTTCTTCATCTCTTTGCTCAAGTCTCAACTTCCGGGCTGCTATTCTAACGATCGATAGCGGTTGACGAAACCTTAATCCGGGGGCGGTGATGCGAGTTAAGTTAAGTGGTAGACTATCCGACTAATTTCATCATTTTTTCAGCTTCCGCGACAGATATGCCGAAGCTGTGCCATGAACAAACAGCGAGGAGTGTAGTCGCAAATGGCGAAAGACAAGAAACGTGGCTTCTTTTCCTGGCTGGGCTTTGGACAAAAAGAGCAGGAGCAGGGAACAGAAACAGAACAAAAAGTAGAGGCTCAGCAAGAGGTTGAAGAGCAATCTCCGGCGACTGAATCGCCAGTGGAAGCGGTTGTTACGCCTGAAACGATTGAAGCGCCTGTTGCGGAAAAAGGAGATGCAGAAGCCTTCGCTGCCGAGATCGTTGAGGTAACCGAGCAGGTTGTGGAAAACGAGCAACCGCAGGCGGTCATTGAAGCTCCGGTTGCTGAAGAAAATATCGTCCCGCCGGTCGCTTATCAGCCTGAAGTTGTGGTTGAAGAGATTGCGGAACAGCCTGTACCTGAAGAGGCCGTTGCCGAGCCACTGATTGAAGAGGTCATCGCCGAACCGGTTGTTGCTGAAGCCGTGGCTGAAAATATACCGGAAGAAGTGAGTGCCGAACCGGAAGCTGTGGTCGTTGAAGAAACTGAAGAGACTATCGTTGAAGAAGCGGTAGACGACGCGGAGCCGGAAATTTCTGACGAAGAGCTGGAAGCGCAGGCCCTGGCTGCAGCGGATGCGGCAGAAAATGCCATTGATGTGGTGCCGGACGAAGAGGTTGTCGCGCCGTTAGAGCAGGAAAAACCGACCAAAGAAGGTTTCTTCGCCCGCCTCAAACGTAGTCTGGTAAAAACCAAACAGAACCTCGGTTCCGGATTTATCAGCTTGTTCCGCGGCAAGAAAATCGACGATGATCTGTTTGAAGAGCTGGAAGAGCAACTGCTGATTGCCGATGTTGGCGTGGAGACCACCCGTAAGATCATCGCTAATCTTACCGAAGGTGCCAGCCGTAAACAGCTTCGCGACGCGGAAGCGCTATATGGCCTGCTGAAAGAAGAGATGGGCGATATTCTTGCTAAAGTGGATGAGCCGCTAAACGTTGAAGGCAAAACACCATTTGTTATTCTGATGGTCGGCGTCAATGGCGTCGGTAAAACCACCACCATCGGCAAGCTGGCGCGTCAGTTCGAGCAGCAGGGTAAATCGGTGATGCTAGCGGCAGGGGATACCTTCCGTGCGGCAGCCGTTGAACAGCTCCAGGTTTGGGGTCAGCGTAACAATATTCCAGTGATTGCACAGCACACTGGTGCGGACTCAGCATCGGTTATTTTCGATGCCATCCAGGCGGCGAAGGCGCGTAATGTTGACGTCCTGATTGCCGATACCGCAGGCCGCCTGCAGAATAAATCGCACCTGATGGAAGAACTGAAGAAGATTGTCCGCGTCATGAAAAAACTGGATGTCGATGCGCCGCATGAAGTCATGCTGACGATTGACGCCAGCACCGGGCAGAACGCGATTAGCCAGGCCAAGCTGTTCCATGAAGCGGTTGGACTGACCGGTATCACCTTGACTAAGCTGGATGGTACCGCCAAAGGCGGGGTTATCTTCTCGGTTGCTGACCAGTTCAGTATTCCAATTCGCTATATCGGTGTTGGCGAACGTATTGAAGATCTGCGTCCGTTTAATGCGGGCGACTTTATTGAGGCACTTTTTGCCCGAGAGGATTAAAAATGATTCGCTTTGAACAAGTCAGCAAAGCCTATCTCGGTGGGAGACAAGCGCTGCAGGGGGTGACTTTCCACCTGCAGTCAGGCGAGATGGCGTTTCTGACAGGCCATTCCGGCGCGGGGAAAAGTACCCTGCTGAAGCTTATCTGCGGTATTGAACGGCCCAGCGCCGGGAAAATCTTATTTGGCGGCCACGATATTAGCCGTCTCAAAAGCCGTGAGGTGCCGTTTTTACGCCGCCAAATCGGTATGATTTTCCAGGATCACCACCTGCTGATGGATCGCACCGTATTTGATAACGTGGCGATTCCGCTGATCATTGCGGGTGCCAGCGGCGATGATATTCGTCGTCGCGTATCGGCAGCGCTGGATAAAGTGGGCCTGCTGGACAAAGCGAAAAACCTTCCCATTCAGCTTTCGGGTGGTGAGCAGCAGCGTGTGGGTATTGCCCGCGCGGTGGTGAACAAACCGGCGGTGCTTTTGGCGGATGAACCGACAGGTAACCTCGACGAAGCGCTGTCGGAAGGGATTTTACGTTTGTTTGAAGAGTTTAACCGCGTTGGGGTGACGGTTCTGATGGCAACGCATGCCCTGGGGCTTATCTCCAGCCGTCCGTACCGCGTCCTGTCCCTCAGCGACGGGCATATGCATGGAGGCCGCATCGGTGAATAAACGCGAGGCAATGAACCACATTCGCCGGTTCGGTAATCGATTCGATCGTTTTCGCAACACGACGGGCGCAGGCGGTAGCGGCGGGCGCAATTCGTCAAAACGGCCAAAAGCGGCACCGAATCCGGCTTCCCGTAAGAGTAACGTGTTTAATGAACAGGTGCGCTACGCCTGGAACGGTGCGCTTCAGGATCTGAAAAGCACACCGCTGGCGACTTTTCTGACGGTAATGGTGATCGCCATTTCACTGACGCTACCGAGCGTGTGCTACATGGTGTACAAAAACGTCAGCACCGCCGCGACGCAGTATTATCCGACGCCGCAAATTACCGTCTATCTGGAAAAAACGCTGGATGACGATGCTGCCGCCCGGGTCGTTGGTCAGCTACAGGCCGAGCAGGGCGTAGAAAAGGTAAACTACCTGTCGCGCGATGAAGCCCTTGGCGAGTTCCGCAACTGGTCAGGTTTTGGCGGCGCGCTGGATATGCTGGAAGAAAACCCGCTGCCGGCGGTCGCGATTGTGGTGCCGAAGATTGATTTCCAGAGCGTTGAGGCGCTGAACACGCTGCGCGATCGTGTGAGTCATGTGCAGGGCGTTGATGAAGTACGAATGGATGACAGCTGGTTTGCGCGCCTCTCGTCGTTGACCGGGCTGGTTGGGCGCGTTTCGGCGATGATTGGCGTGTTGATGATCGCGGCGGTATTCCTGGTTATCGGCAACAGCGTGCGTTTAAGCATCTTTGCCCGTCGCGATACCATCAACGTGCAGAAACTTATTGGCGCGACCGATGGCTTTATTCTGCGTCCGTTCCTGTACGGCGGCGCGCTGTTAGGTTTCTCCGGCGCATTTTTGTCGCTGATTCTGTCAGAAATTATGGTGATGCGGCTGTCGTCGGCGGTCACCGAAGTGGCGAAAGTGTTTGGTACTCAGTTCGAACTGAGTGGTTTAGGCTTCGATGAATGCCTGTTGATGCTGCTGGTTTGTTCGATGATTGGCTGGGTTGCGGCTTGGCTGGCAACCGTTCAACATTTACGTCACTTTACTCCCGAGTAATAAAAATCTGGTATAATCTTTCCCTGCACTGAATGTCTCTCTGCAGGGAAAGAGTCCCTGTTGGCTCTCCCCTTTAGTTCATCTCCATGTCACATTTTGTGCGTAATCTATTCACATCATTGCATGGAACTTGTGGATAAAATCACTGTCTGATACTAATGTGAGTGATATTCTCGTTGCTCATCAATGCTGGCATGTTTGTTGCTCCGTTGTGAGGACAGAATGATGTCAGAAGATATCGATTGAGAGGATTTGAATGACCAAAGATATGCAAACTTTAGCCTTAGCCCCCGTTGGTAACCTGGAATCCTATATCCGGGCTGCGAACACTTGGCCGATGTTATCGGCTGATGAAGAGCGGGAGCTTGCTGAAAAGCTGCATTACCAGGGCGATCTGGAAGCAGCGAAAAAGCTGATCCTGTCTCACCTGCGCTTTGTTGTTCATATTGCTCGTAACTACTCGGGCTATGGCCTGCCGCAGGCGGATCTGATTCAGGAAGGTAACATCGGCCTGATGAAAGCCGTGCGCCGTTTTAACCCGGAAGTGGGCGTGCGCCTGGTTTCCTTCGCCGTGCACTGGATCAAAGCGGAAATTCACGAATACGTGCTGCGTAACTGGCGTATCGTGAAGGTCGCGACCACTAAAGCGCAGCGTAAGCTGTTCTTTAACCTGCGTAAAACCAAGCAGCGTCTGGGCTGGTTCAACCAGGATGAAGTGGAAATGGTTGCCCGCGAGCTGGGCGTGTCGAGCAAAGACGTGCGTGAGATGGAGTCACGTATGGCAGCGCAGGACATGACCTTCGATATGTCGTCAGATGATGAGTCCGATAGCCAGCCGATGGCACCAGTGCTCTATCTGCAGGATAAAACGTCTAACTTTGCCGACGGCATTGAAGACGATAACTGGGAAGAGCAGGCGGCGAATAAGCTGACTGACGCGATGCAGGGTCTCGACGAGCGCAGCCAGGATATCATCCGCGCCCGCTGGCTGGACGAAGATAACAAGTCCACGCTGCAGGAGCTGGCAGATCGCTACGGCGTTTCGGCCGAACGTGTGCGTCAGCTTGAAAAGAATGCCATGAAAAAGCTGCGCGCTGCTATCGAAGCCTAATCTGAGCGTCAGCTTCTCCCGATAACGCCCCACATTACGTTGGGGCGTTTTGTTTTTTCAGCTCCCAACCAGCGCCTGTGGGCAGTGCATTTGCAGGCACTCGAGCAGGATTTTGAACGCGGCTTCCATCTGCGTTTCAGGCTGGGAGGCAAAACCCATTAACAATCCTTTCTTACGCTGCGCCGTCAGATAATAGCGCGACAGCGGGCGCACTAAAATATTGCGCGCGTTGGCATCCCGGGCAATGGCGACGTCATCCGCCTCATCCGGCAGATTCAGAATCAGATGCAGTCCGGCATTATCACTAAAATCCGACAGCGTGTGTGGGCTGCAGTGACGCTGAATAAGCTCGGTCAAAAAGATGCGACGGCGGCTGTACAGCAGGCGCATGCGGCGAATATGCGCCGAATAATGTCCGGCGTTGATAAATTCTGCCAGCGCCAGCTGGATCAGCGAGTGACCACCGCGATAAAGTTCGGCATGGGCATTTTTGAGTTCAGCCGCCAGTGGTCGTGGAAGCACCACATAGCCCAGCCGAAGCCCCGGATAGAGCGTCTTACTAAACGTGCCGACGTAGACCACTGGTGCTTCGGGGGCCAGGCCCTGAAGAGCCGGTATCGGCTGACCGGAAAAGCGAAACTCGCTGTCGTAGTCATCCTCCACAATCCAGCTTCCGTGCTGATGAGCCAGCGCCAGCAGCCGCTGTCGGCGCTCAAGGCTCATTACCGCGCCCAGCGGATACTGATGGGATGGCGTGACGAAGATAAGCCTTGGCGCTTCGGCGATGGTGTCGGGCGGACACAGGCCATTGGCATCAACGGTAATCGGTTCTGCTCGTACTTCATTCATCGCCAGCACGTGTCGAATACCCCAATAAGACGGTTCTTCGACCCAGGTAAGATCCCCGTTGTCGCACAGCATACGGGTGACCAGGTCGATGGCCTGGTGGATCCCTTCAGTAATAAGAATCTGATCTGCCTGACACTGCACGCCGCGCGCTACTCTTAAGTAGTCCACCAGCGCATGTTGCAGTTCGGGCGTGCCGCCATTGCAGCTATAGCTAAGTTGTTCCGGTTTCGGGCGGCGGCTGATGCGCGCCTGAATTTTACTAAACAGCGGGTGGGGGAAGGCGTTGACGTCCGGAACGCCAGGGATAAAAGCTCCCCACTGACGAGGGCTGGCGCTAACGTGATTCAGTAGATGCTGACCACGTCGGGAGATATGCGCTGTTGTCGCAGGCATGGCGCTGTTTTCATTGGCGCTGCTTGCGGAAGGGAACATATCAGGCAGCGTTTTTGCCACAAACGTCCCGCTACCGCGGCGGGAAACGACATATCCCTCAGCAAGTAGTTGTTCGTAAACTGTTAGAATTGTGTTGCGTGATATTCGTAATTCCCCGGCCAGATCTCGTGAGGGGGGCAGGCGGCTATGGGGCGGCAGAGAACCGTCCAGAATTGAGCGACGAATCGCCTTATAAAGACGTTTATGCAGGAGTGGGTCTGCTTCTTCCTGCAATCTGACCAGTACCAGGTCTGCGACGAGCGAGCGCAATTGGATCCCTCAGATAATCTGAATTGGTACTCGATTGTAGAGCCAAATCCTGTGTAAATAAACGACATAGTTTCGAATTTGTTGCGATAGAGTGACATACATGACAGGAGATTCTCGGGTGAAAAGTTCAGAACTGAATCAGCGTCGCCAGCAGGCGACTCCGCGCGGCGTAGGGGTAATGTGCAGCTACTTTGTTGAGAAAGCAGAGAACGCTACGTTGTGGGATCTTGAAGGCAATGAGGTGATTGATTTCGCCGCCGGTATTGCGGTGCTGAACACCGGGCATCGTCATCCAAAAGTGGTTGCCGCAGTTGAACAGCAACTACAGGCATTTACCCATACCGCTTATCAGATTGTCCCATATGAGAGCTATGTCACCCTGGCTGAACGCATTAACGACCTGGCGCCGATTGATGGCCCGGCGAAAACTGCGTTCTTTACCACTGGAGCAGAAGCGGTTGAAAATGCGGTGAAGATTGCTCGCGCTTATACCCGACGTCCGGGTTTGATCACCTTTGGCGGCGGTTTCCACGGCCGTACCTTTATGACCATGGCGCTGACCGGCAAAGTGGCTCCCTATAAGATTGGCTTTGGCCCGTTCCCGGGCTCGGTCTATCACGCCGTCTACCCAAACGCCGCTCACGGTATTACTACCGCCGACGCGATGAAAAGCCTTGAGCGCATTTTCAAAGCCGATATTGCAGCAGACCAGGTCGCGGCGATTGTGCTGGAGCCGATTCAGGGCGAAGGCGGCTTTAACGTTGCACCGTCTGATTTTATGCAGGCTCTGCGCGCGCTGTGCGATACCCACGGCATTTTGCTGATTGCCGATGAAGTACAAACCGGCTTTGCGCGTACCGGCAAACTCTTTGCGATGCAGCATTATGATGTGAAGCCGGACCTGATGACGATGGCTAAAAGCCTCGCCGGTGGCTTCCCGCTTTCCGGCGTAGTTGGTCGCGCCGAGGTGATGGATGCGCCAGCGCCGGGCGGCCTCGGTGGCACCTATGCCGGTAACCCTCTGGCAGTTGCGGCGGCGCACGCGGTACTTGATGTCATTGAAGAAGAGCAGCTGTGTCAGCGTGCTGAACAGCTGGGCGGCCACCTGAAAGAGGTGCTAAATCAGGCGCGTCAGAACTGCCCGGCCATTGCTGACGTTCGCGGACAGGGTTCGATGGTGGCAGTAGAATTTAACGATCCGCAAACCGGTGAACCGTCGGCGGAAATCACCCGCCAGATCCAGCAAAAAGCCCAGGAAAATGGCCTGCTGCTGCTGAGCTGTGGCGTTTACGGCAACGTGATTCGCTTCCTCTATCCGCTCACTATTCCGGATGCGCAGTTTACTAAGGCGCTGGATATTCTGGCCCGCATCCTGAAGAACTGATTCCCTCCGTCTGCGGTGGTTGATGCTGCCGCAGACTCATTATCCACAAGCGTTATATACATCCAGTCTATCGTTTAGTCCGTGACGTTTTCTTTTGGCGCAGATTTTTATTTGTCACTTATCTGTTACATACCCCGCAATTTTATCGTTTCCAATTCTCCTGAATGACGGTATGTTTAGCATAGTGTGCTGCAAAAGCGCAGGCGGCAGACCCTAATCTAACTATCATATGCTTTTCTTATGTGTCAAATTAGAATAATGCGCTAATAAACAACATCACAACAAATGCAAAAAACCATAATAATGGGGA
Organism: Klebsiella huaxiensis; assembly: GCF_003261575.2. Classification (GTDB taxonomy): domain Bacteria; phylum Pseudomonadota; class Gammaproteobacteria; order Enterobacterales; family Enterobacteriaceae; genus Klebsiella; species Klebsiella huaxiensis. Next base: position 418,194 of record NZ_CP036175.1, read on the forward strand.
GCCTCAGGATGAATATGAAGGGTAAAGCGTTACTGGCAGGATGTATTGCCTTAATTATGAGTAGTGCGGCAATGGCTGAAGACATTAAAGTGGCCGTCGTTGGCGCGATGTCTGGCCCGGTAGCGCAGTATGGCGACCAGGAGTTTACTGGGGCAGAGCAGGCCATTGCTGATATCAACGCCAAAGGCGGTATCAAAGGCAATAAGCTGCAGATGGTAAAATACGACGACGCCTGTGATCCGAAACAAGCGGTTGCTGTCGCAAACAAAGTCATTAACGACGGCATCAAGTACGTTATTGGTCACCTGTGCTCTTCTTCCACTCAGCCGGCGTCTGATATCTATGAAGATGAAGGCGTGCTGATGATCACTCCAGCGGCAACCGCACCGGAACTGACTGCTCGCGGCTATCACCTGATTCTGCGTACCACCGGTCTTGACTCTGACCAGGGGCCGACCGCCGCAAAATATATTCTGGACCAGGTGAAGCCGCAGCGTATCGCGATTGTTCATGATAAGCAGCAATATGGCGAGGGCCTGGCGCGTGCGGTGCAGGACAACCTGAAGAAAGGCGGCGCTAACGTGGTGTTCTTTGACGGCATCACCGCTGGTGAGAAAGATTTCTCCACCCTGGTTGCGCGTCTGAAGAAAGAGAATATCGACTTCGTTTACTACGGCGGTTACCACCCGGAGATGGGGCAGATCCTGCGCCAGTCCCGCGCCGCTGGCCTGAAAACCCAGTTTATGGGTCCAGAAGGGGTAGCGAACGTTTCGCTGTCTAACATCGCAGGCGCTTCTGCGGAAGGTATGCTGGTGACTAAGCCGAAGAACTATGATCAGGTTCCGGCGAACAAACCGATCGTCGACGCTATCAAAGCGAAGAAACAAGATCCGAGCGGCGCGTTTGTGTGGACCACCTATGCCGCGCTGCAATCTCTGGAAGCGGGCCTGAATCAGTCTGAAGATCCGGCGGAAATCGCTAAGTATCTGAAGGGTGCGACGGTCGAAACCGTTATGGGGCCGCTCTCCTGGAACGAGAAGGGCGATCTGAAAGGCTTCGAGTTCGGCGTGTTTACTTGGCATGCTAACGGTACTGCGACCGACGCCAAATAAATTTAACCTGCGCCTTTCGCGCCGCAGATGTGTTGGCTGCGTCCCTCAACCCCGGTCACTTACTGATGTAAGCTTCCGGGGATTTCGGTTCTTGCCGCCTTTCTGCAACGTGAAATTCTTGGTTAAATGATGAGGCCTTTCGCGCCGCAGGTGCGTTGGCCGCGCCCCTCAACCCCGGTCACTTACTGATGTAAGCTTCCGGGGATTTCGGTTCTTGCCGCCTTTCTGCAATGCGAAATTCTTAGTTAAATCAGTGGCTCCTTGCGTCTTCGTATAGATGAGGGCAAAGGTAGAAGCAAAAAGGCAACGTAAGTTGCCTTTTTTAGTGTTTGCTCCCTCTTCCGTGGGAGAGGGTTGGGGTGAGGGCATCAGGCGGCTCCAGACCACATATCCCCGGAGGCGGCGCGTTGCGCCTGTCCGGGCTACTTGCAGTGTTTTTCCCAACCGCCCGTCTGCGCGCTAAACTCCAGCGCCTGCATAAACGCCGCCATCACGCCGCGGTCTTCCACGCCAGCATCCTCTACCCGCCAGCAGCTGATTTCTGGGTTATCCCGCAAGACTTCCTCGACTAAATATTGCCCGACGCCGCGACGGCGGGTCACTTCACGCACGCACAGTGCGCTTAGCTCGCCCGCGACGCCGCTCAGCGTCACGCGAACCGCTCCCAGCAGGCGCTCGTTAAAACGGGCGGCATAAATACGCTGGCGATCATCTAAGGTTAATGCCGCCAGATCCTGCGATGGCCAGATTTTCGCTAAGTCGATGCGGTCCTGATCGCTGAAGTGTTGTAAACGAATAATGGTCAGTTTCATGCGCGGTGAGTCCAGTCAAAACGGATGCCTCAGTGTATCCAAATTCACTGTCAGGCGGAGTGCTGTTTTTTGCGCATTCATCAGGTGATTCGTTTTCCTGGATGGAGCAGGGTAGCGCAATTCATCATGGATCGAAAAATAAGCAGAATTTTAACCTAATATGTAGCGTTTTATTCCGCCTTATGTATCGTTATTTTATGCTGTTTACTGGACTTTTTTTGTTTATCTTCCATCGAATACAGAATATTATCTTTGCTTAATCGCCTGAAAAATAGAGATTTTAATCTGGATTCAGGCAAAAAACTGCGCTAAACCATTAAAGATAATGGTAAAAGTAGCGTTGTTTAATAAAAGCACAGAATGCTTTTTAACCATAAAAATACAAAATATTTACATCACATCACGAACGGGGTTCTGCAGCATGAAAAGGAACGCGAAAACAATTATCGCGGGATTCGTCGCACTGGCGATGTCCCATGCGGTAATGGCCAAGGATATTAAAGTCGCTGTTGTTGGCGCGATGTCTGGCCCGGTAGCCCAGTGGGGCGATATGGAATTCAACGGCGCGCGTCAGGCGATTAAAGATATTAATGCCCAGGGCGGCATCAAGGGCGATAAGCTGGTTGGCGTGGAATATGACGACGCTTGCGACCCGAAACAGGCCGTTGCGGTTGCCAACAAAATCATAAACGACGGCATCCAGTATGTTATCGGCCACCTCTGCTCTTCTTCCACTCAACCCGCATCAGATATCTATGAAGACGAGGGTGTTCTGATGATCTCTCCGGGGGCGACCAACCCGGAACTGACTCAGCGCGGCTACCAGTACATTATGCGTACCGCGGGTCTGGACTCTTCTCAGGGGCCGACCGCTGCTAAATACATCATGGAAAATGTCAAGCCGCAGCGAATTGCTATCATTCATGATAAGCAGCAATACGGTGAAGGCCTGGCGCGTTCTGTCCAGGATAGCCTGAAAAAAGGCGGGGCGAATATCGTCTTCTTTGACGGTATTACTGCCGGTGAAAAAGACTTCTCCGCGCTGCTGGCACGCCTGAAGAAAGAGAATATCGACTTCGTTTACTACGGCGGTTACTACCCGGAAATGGGCCAGATGCTGCGCCAGGCGCGTTCCGTGGGCCTGAAAACCGTGTTTATGGGGCCGGAAGGCGTAGGTAACGCGTCGCTGTCCAACATCGCGGGCGATGCGGCGGAAGGCATGCTGGTCACGATGCCAAAACGCTATGACCAGGATCCGGCGAACAGCGCTATCGTTGACGCGCTCAAAGCTGAGAAGAAAGATCCAAGCGGTCCGTATGTCTGGATCACCTACGCCGCTGTGCAGTCTCTGGCGCAGGCGATGGACAGAGCCAGCAGCCAGGAGCCGCTGGATTTAATCAAAGATCTGAAAGCTCACGGTGCGAAAACCGTGATTGGGCCGCTGAATTGGGACGAAAAAGGCGATTTGAAGGGATTTGAGTTTGGTGTCTTCCAGTGGCATGCGGACGGGTCATCCACCCTCGCGAAATAAGCCATAAGACAAGTTATCCCACCGCCCGCGCGTCGGGCGGTAGAAAAAGGTTACCTTATGTCCGAGCAGTTTCTCTATTTTCTGCAGCAGATGTTTAACGGCGTCACGCTGGGCAGTACCTACGCGCTGATCGCCATCGGCTATACCATGGTGTACGGCATTATCGGCATGATTAACTTCGCCCACGGCGAGGTTTACATGATTGGCAGCTATGTCTCCTTCATGATCATTGCCGCCCTGATGATGATGGGCATTGATACCAGCTGGCTGCTGGTCGCTGCCGGATTTGTGGGGGCGATTGTGATTGCCAGCGCCTACGGGTGGAGTATCGAACGCGTGGCCTATCGGCCTGTACGCAGCTCCAAGCGCCTGATTGCGCTGATCTCTGCCATCGGGATGTCCATTTTCCTGCAAAACTACGTCAGCCTGACGGAAGGTTCGCGCGATGTCGCGCTGCCGAGTCTGTTTAACGGCCAGTGGACGGTAGGCAGCAGCGAAAACTTCTCTGCTACCATCACCACCATGCAGGCCGTTATCTGGGTCGTAACCTTTATCGCCATGTTGGCGCTGACGGTGTTTATCCGCTATTCCCGCATGGGCCGCGCCTGTCGCGCCTGCGCTGAAGACCTCAAAATGGCCAGCCTGCTGGGGATTAACACTGACCGCGTGATCGCGCTGACCTTTGTGATCGGCGCTGCAATGGCGGCGGTCGCGGGTGTGTTGCTCGGTCAGTTCTATGGCGTTATCAACCCCTATATCGGCTTTATGGCCGGGATGAAAGCCTTTACCGCTGCGGTTCTGGGTGGCATCGGCAGTATTCCAGGCGCGATGATTGGCGGTCTGATTTTGGGTATCGCTGAAGCGCTTTCCTCTGCCTATCTCAGCACGGAATATAAAGATGTCGTCTCCTTTGCCCTGCTGATTGTGGTGCTGCTGGTGATGCCGACCGGCATTCTGGGCCGCCCGGAGGTAGAGAAAGTATGAAACCGATGCATTTTGCGATGGCGCTGCTGTCTGCGGTGATGTTCTTTATTCTGGCAGGCGTCTTTATGGGCGTTCAGCTGGAGCTGGACGGCACCAAGCTAGTGGTGGATACCGCCGCTGACATCCGTTGGCAGTGGATTTTTATCGGCACCGCGGTCGTCTTCCTCTTCCAGTTACTGCGTCCTGTTTTTCAGAAAACCATGAAAAACGTCTCCGGACCGAAGTTTATTCTGCCAGCTATCGATGGTTCGACGGTTAAACAGAAGCTGTTCCTGATTGCTCTGCTGGTTATCGCCGTGGCGTGGCCGTTCATGGTGTCGCGCGGGACGGTGGATATCGCCACGTTGACGATGATCTATATCATCCTCGGCCTGGGTCTTAACGTGGTAGTGGGGCTTTCCGGCCTGCTGGTATTGGGCTACGGTGGTTTCTATGCCATCGGCGCTTACACCTTCGCACTGCTGAATCACTATTACGGCCTGGGGTTCTGGACCTGCCTGCCATTGGCGGGGCTGGTCTCAGCGGCTGCGGGCTTCCTGCTAGGCTTCCCGGTACTGCGCCTGCGCGGTGACTATCTGGCGATTGTGACCCTCGGCTTCGGTGAAATCGTGCGTATCCTGTTGCTCAACAACACCGAAATAACCGGCGGTCCGAACGGTATCAGCCAGATCCCCAAACCGACCCTCTTCGGTCTTGAATTTAGCCGCAGCGCCCGCGAAGGCGGCTGGGATACTTTCAGCAACTTCTTTAACGTGAAGTACGACCCGTCCGATCGCGTGATTTTTCTCTACCTGGTCGCTCTGCTGCTGGTGGTGCTGAGCCTGTTCGTGATTAACCGCCTGCTGCGTATGCCGTTGGGCCGCGCGTGGGAAGCGCTGCGTGAAGATGAGATAGCCTGCCGCTCACTGGGCCTCAGTCCGACGCGTATCAAGCTGACTGCTTTTACCATTAGCGCCGCGTTTGCTGGTTTTGCCGGAACGCTGTTCGCTGCCCGTCAGGGCTTCGTCAGCCCGGAATCCTTTACCTTCGCCGAATCTGCCTTTGTGCTGGCGATTGTGGTGCTGGGCGGGATGGGCTCGCAGTTTGCGGTTATCCTGGCGGCAGTTCTGTTGGTGGTCTCGCGCGAGCTGATGCGTGATTTCAATGAGTACAGCATGTTGATGCTGGGTGCGTTAATGGTACTGATGATGATCTGGCGTCCGCAGGGCCTTCTGCCGATGACCCGTCCGCAGCTGAAGCTGAAAAACGGTCAAGCGAAAGGAGAGCAGGCATGAGTCAGCCATTATTATCCGTAAACGGCCTGATGATGCGTTTTGGCGGCCTGCTGGCGGTCAACAACGTGTCGCTGGAACTGCGCGAGCAGGAAATTGTGTCGCTTATCGGCCCTAACGGTGCCGGCAAAACGACGGTATTTAACTGCCTGACCGGTTTCTATAAACCGACCGGCGGTAGCATTATGCTGCGCGACCAGCATCTCGAAGGGTTGCCGGGCCAGCAGATTGCCCGTATGGGCGTGGTGCGTACTTTCCAGCACGTGCGCCTGTTCCGCGAAATGACGGTGATTGAAAACCTGCTGGTGGCACAGCATCAGCAACTGAAAACCGGCGTCTTCTCTGGCCTGCTGAAAACGCCATCTTTCCGTCGTGCGCAGAGCGAAGCGCTCGATCGCGCCGCCACCTGGCTTGAACGCATCGGCCTGCTTGAGCACGCCAACCGTCAGGCCAGCAACCTGGCCTATGGCGACCAGCGTCGTCTGGAGATCGCCCGCTGTATGGTGACCCAGCCGGAAATCCTGATGCTTGACGAACCGGCGGCAGGGCTGAACCCGAAAGAGACCAAAGAGCTGGACGAACTGATTGTCGAGCTGCGCAGCCATCACAACACCACTATCCTGCTGATTGAGCACGATATGAAGCTGGTGATGGGCATTTCCGATCGTATTTACGTGGTAAACCAGGGCACGCCGCTGGCCAACGGTACGCCGGAAGAGATCCGCAATAACCCGGACGTGATCCGCGCCTATTTAGGTGAAGCATAATGGTGGTGACGGATAAGATGGAAAAAGTGATGTTATCTTTTGACAACGTCAGCGCGCACTACGGCAAGATTCAGGCGCTGCATAACGTCAGTCTGCACATTAACCAGGGGGAGATTGTCACCCTGATTGGCGCGAACGGCGCGGGGAAAACCACGCTGCTGGGTACGCTGTGCGGCGATCCGCGCGCTTCCAGTGGGCGCGTTGTTTTCGACGGTAAAGATATTACCGACTGGCAGACGGCGAAGATCATGCGTGAAGCGGTGGCGATTGTGCCGGAAGGACGTCGCGTCTTCTCGCGCATGACGGTAGAAGAGAACCTGGCGATGGGCGGCTTTTTTGCCGAGCGTGACCAGTTTCAGACCCGCATCAAGTGGGTCTACGAGCTGTTTCCGCGCCTGCATGAACGTCGGGTTCAGCGAGCGGGCACTATGTCCGGCGGCGAACAGCAGATGCTGGCGATTGGCCGTGCGTTGATGAGCCAGCCGCGTCTGCTGCTGCTCGATGAGCCCTCGCTGGGACTGGCGCCGATTATCATTCAGCAAATCTTCGACACCATCGAACAGCTGCGCGAACAAGGAATGACAATATTTCTTGTCGAGCAGAACGCTAACCAGGCGCTGAAGCTGGCTGACCGCGGTTACGTGCTGGAAAACGGCCACGTGGTGTTAGAGGATACCGGTGATGCGCTGCTGGCGAACGAAGCGGTACGCAGCGCCTATCTGGGTGGGTAATGAAGTAAAAACGCCCGGCATCTGCCGGGCGTTTTGCTCGATTCCTACAGCTCCAGCGATCGTTTCCACATCATAAAATCATACTGTTCAAGCGCATCCGCTTTTGTCTGCCAGCTCCCGCTGGCGGTGGCGATGATTTTCTCAAACAGGCCATCGGCGATTTCCGCCAGCGGCGTTCCTTCGATAATCGGCCCGCAGTCGTAATCGATAATGTCCGGCATCTTTTTCGCCAGCGTAGAGTTGGTCGAAACTTTGAGAACCGGAACGATAGGGTTACCCGTCGGCGTACCGAGCCCGGTAGAGAAGATAACGACGTTGCATCCTGCTGCAACCAGCCCCGTCACCGCATCGACATCGTTACCCGGCGTACAGACCAGCGAAAGGCCGCTCTCGCCCATCGGTTCGGCGTAGTCGCATACTGCGCTCACCGGCGCTCTACCGCCTTTTTTCGCCGCACCGGCGGATTTGATGGCGTCCGTAATCAGTCCATCGGCAATATTTCCCGGACTGGGATTATCGGCAATGGTGGTGCCGAAGAAGTTAGCCACGTGCTCATAGTTTTTCATCAGCGACAGAAACTTCTCTTTCAGCTCGCGATTCATACAGCGCTGAACGATATCCCCCTCCGCGCCGCACAGCTCCGGGAACTCCGCCAGCCCGGAGGCGCCGCCAAGGGCGACAAGGCGGTCTGATACTTCGCCCATGGCCGGGTTCGCGCTGATCCCTGAGAATCCGTCGGAAGCGCCACATTTCACGCCGATTTTGAGGTGGGAGAGCGGGACGTCCTGACGCTCAGCGACGGGTGCTTCGCGAATTGCGTTATAGGTCTCGGTCAACGCATCCTGCATCATTTTTTCTTCGCTACTCCAGTCCTGCTGTCTGAAGTAGATTACCGGCTTGCTGAACTGTGGGCTACGCTTCGCGAGTGCGGCCTTGAAATCAACAATCCGCGCTTTTTCGCAGCCCAGCGCGAAGACCGTAACGCCGAGAACGTTGGGGTGATCGGAATAAGCGGCAAGGACGTCGCACATCGTCATGCTGTCTGATGTTGCGCCGCCGCAGCCGGAGTTGACGGTAATACAGCGAATACCATCAAGATGCGGGAATGGCAGATGCCGGTTATCGTTTAAAGCACTGGCCGATGTTACCTGTCGGGCGAAATGTTTCAGGCCGTTATTGGCATAGCCGAGGGCGTCGTTTAGCGCATCGGTGACGCGCTGAACGTTGCGGTTTTCGCAGAAAACCAGTGGAATGACCAGCCAGTAGTTTGCCGTGGCGACCCGGCCATCTTCACGGACGATCCCGCGGAAGGTCCGCTGCTGCCAGGCGGAGACATCGGGCTGCTGCCAGTCATAGGGCGCAACATCGTCAAGCGAAACCGGGGCCGCATAATGTTTGATATTGTCGGTGGTGATGGCTTCGCCGCGGGTGATGGGCTGCGTCGCTTTGCCAACCGGAACGCCATATAGCGAAACGATATCGCCGGGCTGGATATCCTGGGTGGCGAATTTGTGTTTGGCTTTGACATCGCTACGCAAAACGTACTCTTCATCGTTCCAGTTAACCCGCTGGTCTTTGCGTAAGTCTTGCAGCGCAACGATCAAGTTGTCAGTAGGGTCAATTTTTAAGATGGTCTGCATTTTATTTATCCTTTTTTATGAGTGCATCAGGACTTTAGTGATGGGTGACCGCGACGCCGTTTGTCGCTTTTCTGCCTGCGAGTGCGGCAATCAGCAGTGCGCAGCAGACGGTGATAAGCGACAGGGCAACCAGTCCCGCCGAATCGTTGCCGAAGAAGGCATCGACCTCAACGCGAATGAGCGGTGCCAGAAAACTACAAAACGCGCCCATCGTGGTACAGAAACCGATACTGGCCGCCAGTGCTGAACCTGACACAATCTGCGCCGGGAAGGTCCAGAAAATAGGTTGTACGGAGAGGAAGCCAATCGCCGAGAGCGAGAGGGCGGCAATGGCCAGCACCGGGCCGGACCAGGCCGAAACAAACAGACCCAGCGCCGCTGCCAGCATACACAGTACCGAAATCAGGATCCGGCGGTTCGGCATTTTGTCTGCCAGACGCGGGATGTAATAAACGCCGACGGCAGAGCAAGCCCACGGAATGGCGGCAACTAACGACTCTTTAAAGCCGAGCGTGGATCCCATTAATGAGGCAACTTGCGAAGGCAGGAAGAACATCAGTCCGTAAACGCTGATTTGGATGGTGCCGTAGATCAGCGCCAGGTGCCAGACTTTAAGGCTTTTCAGCGCGGTACTGACGCTGCTGGTTTCGGTTTGTCGCTGCTCCTGTTGAAGCTGTTCAATCAGCGCTTTTTTCTCTTCTTCGGTCAGGAAGCGCGCTTTGGCTGGCGTATCATCAAGCCAGAACCAGGCAAAGATGCCCATAATGACCGCCGGGATCCCTTCGATAAAGAACATCCAGAACCAGCCGGGCTTGCCGAGAAATCCGTGCATTTCCAAAAGAGCGCCGGAGATTGGCGAACCTAATGTCAGCGCCAGAGGCACGCCGAGCACGAAAATACCGACCACCGATGCGCGAACTTTATTGGGGAAGTAAATCGAGGCCAACAGCAGAATGCCGGGGTAAAAACCGGCCTCGCCTAATCCCAATAAGAAGCGCAGGACAATAAACTGGGTTTCCGTCTGTACCAGGCCAGTAAGAGCAGAGAGCACACCCCACAGCGCGGTGGTGATGCTTAACCATTTTTGCGCGCCAATCTTATTGAGGATCAGGTTGGCGGGAATACCAAACAGCGCATAGGCGGCGAAAAATATCCCTGCGCCCAGGGCAAAGGCGGAGTTGGAGAGCCCAATATCCACCTGCATCGCCTCTTTGGCGAATCCCACATTGACCCTGTCGATAAAGGCGATGAAGTATAAAATAAACATCAGTGGCACCAGGCGCTTCCATGATTTAGTAATCGCGGAATTCAGGACCGGGTTATCGTAAGCTGTGATTGTTTTCATAATACCTCCGCGTTGAGGTCAGGCATTAATTTCAATGCCAGCACGGGAAAGTATCCGCTGAATACTTTCGGTCTGGCAGGTTGAGAGCGTGCTAAAAGGCGACGTGCAGCGATCGGACTGAATAATTCCGCGCAGCTGTAACGCTTTTTTAAATGTGGGAATGAACGGATCGTTAACCGCGTAAATATCCATTAAATCATCCACTTTTTGCTGGAATAGCGAAATCTGGTCCAGATTGTTATCGTTAAATGCCCGCATCCAGTCGCGGAAGATCTCCGGGCAAATATTGGATAACCCGCCGATACATCCATCTCCTCCTGACAAGACGTTATGCGCAAAGTTATTGTCATAACCGGCAAAGACTTCAAAATACGGTAGTTCAGATTTTACCTGGCGAATCACCTGCGATGTATGATTGGTGTCCGGAATAGTGTCTTTAAGACCGACAATGTTTGGGAACTCTCTGGCGAGTCGTAGGCAGACCTCTGGCGAGACGGAATAGCCGGTGCGCTCCGGGAAGTTATAGATGAAGATTTTGGCGGCGGTGCGGCGAGCTATCTGGCTATAAAATGTATAAATTCCCTCATCAGTCAGGCGGAAGTACCAGGGGCTGATAATCATAACGCCATCAAGCCCGCATTCGTCGGCGTAGTTTGCCAGCTCTACGCACTCGTCAATATCCATGCGGCTGGTGCCTGCATAGGCCTTTATATCTTCGCGTGGGAATTCTGCCGCCATTTGAATTATCTGACGGGAGGTTTTCATATCCAGGGAGAAAAACTCACCGGTACTCCCCATGACGACAAATCCCGAGACGCTATTTTTAATGAAATCGTACAGACGGAAATTCCCTTCAGGATCCAGCCTGCCATGTTCATCAAAAACCGTTATTGCTGGGGTGATGTAACGACTTTGCATATTTTTCCTCTTGCTTGTTCGTATATACAAACACTGTTTGTATTTGCGATTTGACATAAGTAAACACGCTATGAATGTGAAGTCAAATGGTGAGAAAGAGGTCTGGGTTATTGACTAAGTCAATGAATTAATGAGGAAATGAGAAGGGAAATCAGGTGCCGCAGCGAGTGATTAAATATCGGTACTGTGTGGGGAATCACAATTCCTGCGGCATTGTTAGGTGAATAAATCAGTAATTTTTGATATCAGGAAGCTTATTCAGCACGCTTTCAATTCGGTCTTTCGCGTCTTTTAACGAACGAATGACCTGCTGCGCTTTTTCATCGGTGGCGCGGAAAGAGGGTAATGAGACGCTGATTGCCGCCAGAATGACGCTTTTCTGCTGCAGGGGCACGGCGAAGCAGATGGTATCGTCGTTGATTTCCCTGTCGTCCATGGCATAACCGTTGGCTTCAACCAGCGCTAGCTGCTGACGAAGCTGAGCCATATCCGTCACGCTGCGAGCAGTGACGGAAGGGAGACCTTGCGGATAGAGTTCCAGGATCTCTTCGTCGCGGTGCTTATGCAGCAGCGCTTTTCCCAACGCGGAGCAGATTGCCGGAAGGCGAGTTCCTACTTTAGATACCAGCTGAACAGTTTGATCGCCCTGAACTTTATCGACGTAGAGCACCCAGGCATCATCCAGAATGCCGAGCTGGCAAACCTCATTGCACTCATTGACCACAGTATGCATTTCACTGTTGATCATTTTAAGCCAGAACTCTTTTTCCACCGTTGAGCTGGCCAGCACCGCGCATGAGATCCCCAGGGTATAAATACCGTTGCGATCGTCGTGACTGATATATTTTCGGTATTGTAATGATTTGAGGATGGGGAAAATGGTTCCCTTTGAAATATCCGTTTTGAGCGACAGCTCGGAGAGCGTCATTCCATCCGCGTTGGCTAATGTTTCCAGAATGAGTAAAACGCGCTCGGTAGGTTTATGAAGCGTCTTCATGTTTTTCCTTGTGACGGTTCGCCGGAGAGTGCTTTTTAACGAACCTTATTTAACTACAGATTCCCTTTTATCTGTAGTCTGGCCAGCCTCTCTTTTTCGCATTGCCATTTCCCTGCCACTTTTTTTTCACCGTTTCATCATGTTTTCGCCAATTTATTGTAATATTTTTGTAATGCAATAGTTATTTTTCTGTCATTCGAGCATGTCATGTTACCCCCGCGAGCATAAAACGCGTGAAATCGCGCATCCGGAACAACAAGAGAGATAACCGATGAAATCGTTACGACATACAGCTTTAGGACTGGCGCTCAGCCTGGCGTTTGCCGGACAAGCCCTGGCGGTAACCACTATTCCGTTCTGGCATTCGATGGAAGGGGAGTTAGGGAAAGAAGTTGATTCACTGGCGCAACGTTTCAACGCGGCCAATCCTGATTACAAAATTGTTCCGGTTTACAAAGGCAACTATGAGCAGAGCCTGAGTGCGGGTATCGCTGCGTTCCGTACCGGCAACGCTCCGGCGCTTTTGCAGGTCTATGAAGTGGGGACCGCGACGATGATGGCTTCCAAAGCCATTAAACCGGTTTACCAGGTATTCAGCGATGCGGGCATCAAGTTTGATGAGACGCAGTTCGTGCCGACCGTTTCCGGTTATTACACCGACTCCAAAACCGGCCATCTGCTCTCCCAGCCGTTTAACAGCTCCACGCCGGTGCTGTACTACAACAAAGATGCCTTCAAAAAAGCCGGTTTAGACCCGGAACAGCCACCGAAAACCTGGCAGGATCTGGCAGCCTATACCGCCAAGCTGAAAGCGGCGGGTATGAAGTGCGGCTATGCCAGCGGCTGGCAGGGCTGGATTCAGATTGAAAACTTCAGCGCCTGGCATGGTCTGCCGGTCGCCACCAAAAACAACGGCTTCGACGGTACCGATGCGGTGCTGGAGTTCAACAAGCCGGAGCAGGTGAAGCATATCGCCATGCTCGAAGAGATGAACAAGAAGGGCGACTTTAGCTATTTTGGGCGTAAAGACGAATCCACCGAGAAGTTCTATAACGGCGACTGCGCCATCACTACTGCTTCCTCCGGCTCCCTGGCGGATATCCGTCAGTACGCTAAGTTCAACTACGGCGTAGGTATGATGCCGTACGACGCTGATGTTAAAGGCGCGCCGCAAAACGCCATTATTGGTGGAGCCAGCCTGTGGGTGATGCAGGGTAAAGACAAAGAAACCTATACCGGTGTTGCTAAATTCCTCGATTTCCTCGCTAAACCGGAAAACGCTGCCGAATGGCATCAGAAAACCGGCTATCTGCCAATTACCACCGCCGCTTACAACCTGACTCGTGAGCAGGGCTTCTATGATAAGAACCCGGGTGCTGATATTGCCACGCGTCAGATGCTGAATAAGCCGCCGTTGCCGTTCACCAAAGGCCTGCGTCTGGGCAACATGCCGCAGATCCGCACCATCGTGGATGAGGAACTGGAAAGCGTATGGACCGGTAAGAAAACGCCGCAACAGGCGCTGGACTCCGCTGTTGAACGCGGTAATCAGCTGCTGCGCCGTTTTGAGCAGTCGACGAAGTCTTAACAAAATGCCCGGTGGCGCTACGCTTACCGGGCCTACAAGACCGTAGGCCGGGTAAGGCGAAGCCGCCACCCGGCGCTGTTCAGGAACCAAACTCTCATGTCATCATCCCGTCCGGTGTTCCGCTCGCGTTGGCTGCCTTATGTACTGGTCGCTCCGCAGCTGATTATCACCGTTATCTTCTTTATCTGGCCTGCGGGCGAAGCGCTGTGGTATTCGCTGCAGAGCGTCGATCCTTTTGGGCTCTCCAGCCAGTTTGTTGGTCTGGATAACTTCCTGATGCTGTTCCGCGATCCGTACTATCTGGATTCTTTCTGGACCACGATTAAGTTCAGCACGATGGTTACTTTTAGCGGCCTGTTGATCTCGCTGTTTTTTGCCGCGCTGGTGGATTACGTCGTGCGCGGTAGCCGTTTCTATCAGACGTTGATGTTGCTGCCCTACGCCGTTGCGCCTGCGGTGGCTGCTGTACTGTGGATCTTTCTGTTCAACCCCGGGCGCGGGCTGATTACCCATTTTCTCGGCGAGTTTGGCTACGACTGGAACCACGCGCAGAACAGCGGTCAGGCGATGTTCCTCGTGGTGTTCGCCTCGGTATGGAAGCAGATTAGTTACAACTTTCTATTCTTCTTCGCCGCGCTGCAATCTATCCCGCGTTCGCTGGTAGAAGCCGCTGCGATTGACGGCGCCGGGCCAGTGCGCCGCTTCTTCAAGCTGGCGCTGCCGCTGATCGCCCCGGTGAGCTTCTTCCTGCTGGTGGTGAACCTGGTGTACGCCTTTTTTGATACCTTCCCGGTTATCGATGCTGCAACCGGCGGTGGGCCGGTACAGGCAACGACAACGCTGATTTATAAAATCTATCGTGAGGGTTTTGCCGGGCTCGACCTTTCCGCTTCCGCTGCGCAGTCGGTAGTGCTGATGTTCCTCGTCATTATTCTGACGGTGGTGCAGTTCCGCTACGTTGAAAGTAAGGTGCGCTACCAATGATTGAGAACCGTCGCGGGCTGACGATTTTCAGCCACACCATGTTGATTTTAGGCATCGCGGTCATTTTGTTTCCGCTGTATGTCGCCTTTGTTGCGGCGACGCTGGATAGCAAAGCGGTCTTTGAAACGCCGATGACCTTGATTCCTGGCGGGCATTTGCTCGACAACATGAAAACCATCTGGGTAAACGGCGTAGGAGCCAACAGCGCGCCGTTCTGGCTGATGATGCTCAACAGCTTCATTATGGCCTTCGGCATCACGGTGGGCAAAATCGCGGTATCAATGCTCTCCGCTTTCGCCATCGTCTGGTTCCGCTTTCCGCTGCGTAACCTGTTCTTCTGGATGATTTTCATCACCCTGATGCTGCCGGTGGAAGTGCGTATTTTCCCGACCGTGGAAGTCATCGCCAACCTGAAAATGCTCGACAGCTACGCCGGGCTAACGCTGCCGTTGATGGCTTCGGCCACCGCCACCTTCCTGTTCCGCCAGTTCTTTATGACGCTGCCGGACGAGCTGATTGAGGCCGCGCGCATCGACGGCGCGTCACCGATGCGCTTCTTTCGCGATATCGTGCTGCCGTTGTCGAAAACCAATCTGGCGGCGCTGTTTGTCATCACCTTTATCTACGGCTGGAACCAGTATCTGTGGCCGCTGCTGATTATTCAGGATGTGAATCTTGGCACTGCCGTCGCCGGCATTAAAGGCATGATCGCCACCGGTGAAGGCACTACGCAGTGGAACCAGGTGATGGCGGCGATGCTGCTCACGCTGATTCCCCCGGTTGTCATCGTTTTAGCCATGCAGCGCGCGTTTGTGCGTGGCCTGGTCGATAGTGAGAAATAAAATGGCTGGTTTAAAACTACAGGCAGTAACGAAAAGCTGGGATGGCAAAACCCAGGTCATTCAACCGTTAACGCTGGACGTGGCGGACGGAGAATTTATCGTGATGGTCGGCCCCTCGGGCTGCGGTAAATCGACCCTGCTGCGCATGGTTGCCGGTCTGGAACGGGTGACCAGCGGCGATATCTGGATTGACCGCAAGCGCGTCACCGAAATGGAACCGAAAGACCGCGGCATCGCAATGGTGTTCCAGAACTATGCCCTCTACCCGCATATGAGCGTGGAAGAGAATATGGCGTGGGGCCTGAAAATTCGCGGTATGGGCAAGGGATTAATTGCCGAGCGCGTGCAGGAGGCGGCGCGTATTCTTGAACTGGATGGCCTGCTCAAGCGTCGCCCGCGCGAACTCTCTGGTGGCCAGCGCCAGCGCGTGGCGATGGGGCGAGCCATCGTTCGTGACCCGGCGGTATTCCTGTTTGATGAGCCGCTCTCCAACCTCGACGCCAAACTGCGCGTGCAGATGCGCCTTGAGCTGCAACAATTGCATCGCCGTCTGAAAACCACCTCGTTGTACGTGACCCACGATCAGGTGGAGGCGATGACCCTCGCGCAGCGGGTCATGGTGATGAATAAAGGCATCGCCGAGCAGATAGGTACGCCGGTTGAAGTCTACGAAAAGCCGGCAAGCCGCTTTGTGGCAAGCTTTATCGGTAGCCCGGCAATGAACCTACTGGAAGGTCGGGTCAGCGATGATGGTAGCCGCTTCGAGCTTGAGGGCGGGATGCTTTTGCCCATCAACAGCGAGCATCGCCGCTATGCCGGGCGTAAGATGACGCTGGGTATCCGTCCGGAACATTTTGCATTAAGCTCCGAGGCGGAAGGTGGCGTACCGCTGATGATGGATACGCTGGAAATTTTAGGTGCCGATAACCTTGCCCACGGGCGCTGGAGCGAACAAAAGCTGGTGGTTCGGCTACCGCACCAGTTACGCCCGCAGGCTGGCAGCACGCTGTGGCTGCATCTGCCGCAGAATCATCTGCACTTCTTTGATAGTGAAACAGGACAACGCGCATGAGTCACTGGCCTTATCCCCACATTGTTGCCCATCGCGGCGGCGGTAAACTGGCTCCGGAAAATACCCTTGCGGCCATCGATACCGGCGCTCGTTATGGTCATACGATGATTGAGTTTGACGCTAAGTTATCGAAAGACGGGCAGATTTTCTTACTGCATGATGACAACCTCGAACGAACCAGTAACGGCTGGGGCGTGGCGGGCGAGCTGGCGTGGAACGATCTGCTAAAAGTGGATGCCGGAAGCTGGTACAGCGGCGAGTTCAAAGGCGAACCGCTGCCGCTGCTGACCGAAGTTGCTGACCGCTGTCGCCTGCACGGCATGATGGCGAATATCGAAATTAAACCGACGACGGGCACCGGCCCGTTGACCGGTAAAGTCGTCGCGCTGGCGGCCCGCGAACTGTGGCAGGGGATGACCCAGCCGCTGCTTTCGTCGTTTGAAATCGATGCACTGGAAGCGGCACAGGAAGCAGCGCCTGAACTGCCGCGCGGGCTGCTGCTGGATGAATGGCGGGACGATTGGCGCGAACTGACCACGCGTCTGGGCTGCGTCTCAATCCACCTTAATCATAGACTGTTGGATGACGCGCGCGTGGCGAGCCTGAAGGATGCGGGCCTGCACATCCTCGTGTATACCGTTAACAAACCCCAGCGCGCCGCCGAGCTGCTGCGTTGGGGCGTGGATTGCATCTGCACCGATGCAATTGACGTTATCGGCCCCAACTTCCCGGCATAATCTATGACAGACGGCGCTTACGGGGCCGTCTGTCGCTGCAACATCCCACCATTATTGTTCGGCAGAGGCTGCTGACGATTCAGGTTGTTATTCTGCTGTACCCGCTGCTGATTGTTATTTAACTGCGTTTGTAAATGCTGTTGCTGAGTGCGCGACTGGCTCTGAATATCCTGTTTCAGCTTGTTTTGCTGCTGCATCTGCTGGTTCTGCATCTGGTTTTGCATCCGCTGCTGGCTGGGTACCACGTATCCCGGCTGGTTGGGATTGTTATCGACGTTGAGCGGTTGTGCTAAAGCGCTTAGCGGCAGCAGCGCCGCCAGAAATACGATGACTTTCATTGTTCTCTCCTCCACGTGAGTGGCATGCGTTAAGTTTACCCCCATTCCGGCACAACAATGATTTTTTAAGACTTATCATCCAGGATTATGTGTAAATAAAAACATATTCAGGAGTATGACAATGATAAAAACAACGCGCTGGCGTCAGGTGGTCATCGCTGCTTTGCTGGCGGGCGGCAGTTTTACCGTCGCGGCAAATCCCGCTCCGCCTCCGGTTTCTTATGGTGTAGAGGAAGATGTTTTTCACCCGGTTCGTGCGCAGCAGGGGATGGTGGCCTCGGTGGATGCGCTGGCAACGAAGGTCGGTGTGGATATTCTGCGTCAGGGCGGTAACGCCGTGGATGCCGCCGTAGCGGTGGGCTATGCGCTGGCGGTCACGCACCCGCAGGCCGGTAATATCGGCGGTGGTGGATTTATGATGCTGCGCACTAAAGACGGTAATACGACGGCGATCGACTTTCGCGAAATGGCTCCGGAGCAGGCCACCCGCGATATGTTCCTCGACGACCAGGGCAACCCGGACAGCAAAAAATCGCTGACTTCACACCTGGCTTCCGGCACGCCGGGCACCGTTGCCGGTTTCTCCCTCGCGCTGGATAAATACGGTACGATGCCGCTGAACAAGGTCATTCGCCCGGCGATTAAGCTGGCAGAAGAAGGCTTCACGGTAAACGATGCGCTGGCCGATGATCTGAAAACTTACGGTAGCGAAGTGATCCCCGGTCACGCCAATAGCCGGGCCATCTTCTGGAAAAACGGCGAGCCGCTGAAAAAGGGCGATAAGCTGGTGCAAAAACAGCTAGGTAAAAGCCTGGAACTGATTGCCGAGCTGGGTCCGGATGCTTTCTACAAGGGCGCGATTGCTGACCAGATTGCCGGAGAAATGAAGAATAACGGCGGGCTTATCACCAAAGCGGATCTGGCAAATTACAAAGCGGTCGAGCGCACGCCAGTTAGCGGCGAATACCGTGGCTATCAGGTCTTCTCAATGCCGCCGCCTTCCTCCGGGGGCATTCATATCGTACAGATCCTCAATATTCTGGAAAACTTCGATATGCATAAGTACGGCTTTGGTAGCGCCGACGCCATGCAGGTGATGGCGGAAGCGGAAAAACACGCCTATGCCGATCGCTCGGAATACCTTGGTGACCCGGACTTCGTCAAAGTACCGTGGCAGGCGCTGACCAGCAAAGCGTACGCCAAATCGATTGCTGAACAGATTGATATTAATAAAGCGAAACCGTCGAGCCAGATTCGCCCCGGCAAGCTGGCGCCGTATGAAAGCAATCAGACCACCCATTTCTCGGTGGTGGATAAAGACGGTAACGCCGTTGCGGTCACCTATACGCTGAACACGACCTTTGGCACCGGTATTGTGGCGGGGAACTCTGGCATCCTGCTGAATAACCAGATGGATGATTTCTCTGCGAAACCCGGCGTGCCGAACGTCTACGGGCTGGTGGGGGGCGATGCTAACGCCGTCGAGGCGAAAAAACGCCCGCTGTCGTCGATGTCGCCGACTATTGTGGTGAAAGATGGCAAAACCTGGCTGGTGACCGGGAGTCCTGGCGGCAGCCGCATCATTACCACCGTGCTGCAAATGGTGGTCAATACCATCGACTTCGGCATGAACGTCGCGGAAGCCACTAATGCCCCGCGTTTCCATCATCAATGGTTGCCGGATGAACTGCGAGTGGAGAAGGGGTTTAGCCCGGATACGCTGAGGCTGCTGGAGGGCAAAGGGCAGAAAGTGGCGGTGAAAGAGGCGATGGGCAGCACCCAGAGTATTATGGTTGGCCCGGATGGTACGCTGTACGGCGCATCCGATCCGCGTTCGCCGGATGATTTAACGGCAGGGTATTAGTTTTACCCTCATCCCGGCCCTCTCCCTTCCTGGGAGAGGGGGAACGCGGGGCCTGTGCGCAATCTTAGCTATGGTGCATTGTGGGGGAGGGGGAAGCAGGGCTGTGTGCTAGCTCGAAACGGTCCCCTCTCCTTTTAGGGTGAGGGTCACCCCTTTAATCGCGCCATAAAGTACGCATCCACATACTCGCCGTTGCGTAGGGCGTATCTCTTGCCGGTTCCTTCCACAATAAAGCCAAATTTGCGATAAAGCGCCATAGCGGATGGATTATCTGTAAATACGGTTAACTCAATGCGTTCGACGCGTAGCCAGTTATCACACAGATTAATCATTTCACGCATCAGCGCGCTGCCAACGCCGCGACCGTGTGCCTGCGACGCAACGCTAACGCCGAAGGTCGCCACGTGGCTGCGACGAGGATTAGGCTCGACGCTCAGCTTGAGGTGTCCGACAACCTGTTCGTCGATGGTGGCGACCAGATGACGGCTACCGGGTTTCGGAAGCAGGCGCTCCTGCCACATTTCCATAGAAGGATGAGGTAGCTGTAACGTGTCGTGATAGACCTCCGGATACGAAGTCAGCTGGCGTAAAGGTTCAGCATCGCGTGGCTCGGCATGGCGTATCACTATGTCACTCATTCTTCATTTCCTTAGTTGGCTAAAAGTCCCTTTAAACATCACTGACTTTAAAAAATGCGTCAACGACTATTTTTTGCAAAAAAGGGTAGACAAGTGCGAATGAGAATGATTATTATTGTCCTGCATTCAGGGAGACCCTTGCGGAAAGCCTGAAAGCACGACATTGCTCACATTGCTTCCAGTATTACTTTAGCCAGCCGGGTGCTGGCTTTTTTTTACACTTTTTTCAGCTCACTCCCGGAAGAGGGCTACTGTGCAACCTCTGCGCTTTGCATCTCAACTTTGTCTTTGATTTCCACAGTAGTATCAGCGTTAAACCCCACGACATTGCTCTTTTCTGCCACTGGTGGTAGCACTTCCGCCTGGCCGGAAAATACGCCGCCTTTTTTGATAGCCAGCGTGCGGTAGGCTAACGTGCCGGTGATTTTGCCGTTCTTGTCGATTTCGATGGTGTCGCTGTTGCACTGACCGATGACGCCGCCGTCAATAATCAGCTCTCGACAGAGGATATTCCCCTCAACCAGGCCACCGGTCATAATCTTAATTTGGCTGTCTTTAGCGTCGATATTGCCATTTACGGTACCGTAAATATCAACATCTCCTTCTGCAATGATATTTCCTTCAAAGCGGATGCCGCTGGCGATAATCGTGGCGGCAGGCTTTTTTATCACGGTTTGCGGGGGAGGAGTGACGGGGGCTGGCGTACTTACAGCTGGTGGCGTAGCTTCAGTATTTTTATTCTTTTTAAACATATGGTTAACCCGATGGTATTGAAAATGAAAAACGAAGGATGACAGGGAGAAAGAACCTGATAGTAAGGCTATGTACGTAGACTCAAAGCACCAGGCCATCAGGCCAAGCAGCCAGAAGAGAAGGGCGCTGTTTAAGGCGATATACTTGCTTTCCATGAGAATGAGATGGCTACTCCTTTAGTCATCGTATTTGGGAAAGGGTGAGCGCGAGTGGCGTCATGCCCGCGAACGTTCTGGATAAAAAATGTTCTTTTCCCGAGAATTCCTCTTATCCGTAATTTAATCTGTGGGGTCAATGAATTTGAACGATAAATTTAACATTTAAGAATTTGCTACTTTAATTGAAGGGGTTAAGTTCGCAGCCGGCTTGCGCTATGGTTAATAGCAGAGACCTTAACTAAGGACAGCGTTATGACTTTGCACTGCGCATTTATTGGATTTGGCAAAAGCACCACCCGCTACCATCTTCCCTATGTACTGCACCGTAAAGACCGCTGGCATGTGGCGCATATCTTCCGCCGCAGCGCAAAGCCGGAAGAGCAGGCGCCACAGTATTCGCATATTCACTTCACGAGTGACCTTGACGAAGTGCTCAACGACCCGCAGGTGAAACTGGTGATCGTCTGTACCCATGCGGACAGCCACTTTGAGTATGCGAAACGGGCGCTGGAGGCGGGCAAAAACGTGCTGGTCGAAAAGCCTTTCACCCCAACACTGGACGAGGCGAAAGCGCTATTTGCGCTGGCGAAAAGCAAAGGGTTGACGGTCACGCCTTACCAGAATCGCCGCTTTGACTCCTGCTTCCTGACCACCAAAAAGGTTATCGAGAGTGGAAAACTCGGTGAAATTGTCGAGATTGAAAGCCACTTCGACAACTATCGCCCGGTGGACGGCGGTAAGCCTGGATTACCGCAGGACGGTGCGTTCTATGGCCTGGGCGTCCATACCATGGACCAAATTATCTCCCTGTTTGGCCGCCCGGATCATGTCTCTTACGACATTCGTAGCCTGCGCAACAAAGCCAATCCGGATGATACTTTTGAGGCTCAGTTGTTCTACGGCAATCTGAAAGCGATTGTTAAAACCAGCCATCTGGTGAAGCTGGCCTATCCAAAGTTCATTGTTCATGGGTATAAAGGCTCGTTTATTAAATACGGTATCGACCAGCAGGAAACCAGCCTGAAGGCCAATATCACGCCGGGCGAGCCGGGATTCGGCGCGGACGATACGTTCGGTCTGCTGGAGTACGTCAACGAGGCGGGTGAGACCGTGCGGGAAGAGATCCCGGTTGAAATCGGCGACTATGGCCGCGTCTATGATTCGCTGTATGACACAATCGTTAACGGCCAGCCAAATTTCGTCAAGGAATCTGAAGCTCTCACCAATATGGAGATCCTTGAACGCGGCTTCGAACAGCCATCTCCTGCCACCATAACCCTCGCCAGATAAGCCACAATGGCTCCTCTGTACTCGTTCATATTTTTTGAACAGAGGAGTCAATTTTCACCCTCTATGATCGTTCGGGGATTGGGTCCACACTTACTCCATCGAAAACATACGGGGGTGCAACATGATCTTTTTACGCAAAGCTAACGAACGCGGTCACGCTAACCACGGCTGGCTGGATTCCTGGCATACTTTCTCTTTCGCTAACTATTACGACCCGAACTTTATGGGCTTCTCGGCGCTGCGGGTTATCAATGATGACGTGATTGACGCAGGCCAGGGCTTCGGTACCCATCCGCACAAAGATATGGAAATCCTGACCTATGTGCTGGAAGGCGCGGTTGAGCACCAGGACAGCATGGGTAACAAAGAGCAGGTTCCGGCGGGTGAGTTCCAGATTATGAGCGCAGGTACCGGGATCCGTCACTCTGAGTACAACCCGAGCGACACGGAAAAACTGCATCTGTACCAGATCTGGATTATGCCGGAAAAAAATGGCATCACCCCGCGCTACGAGCAGCGCCGCTTTGACGCCGCGCAGGGCAAGCAACTGGTGTTGTCACCGGATGCACGTGATGGCTCGCTGAAAGTGTTTCAGGATATGGAGCTGTACCGCTGGGCGCTGCTGAAAGATGAGCAGTCGGTGCATCAGATTGCCGCCGAACGTCGCGTATGGATCCAGGTGGTAAAAGGTGAAGTCACCATCAATGGCACCAAAGCGACTACCAGCGATGGTCTGGCGATTTGGGATGAGCAGGCGATTTCCGTACACGCCGATAGCGATAGCGAGATACTGCTGTTCGATCTGCCGCCGGTATGATACGCGTCATCCTTCAAGCCGCATTTTTGTTGGCTCTCCTCACTCACCCCGGGTGCGTACCCCTTGTACGCTTCCGGGGATTCATTGCGTTGCCGCCTCAATGCAACTTGAATGATTTTGCGTACCAACTCTAAATAAATCTGTCAGCCCTCTTTTCTCCGGGAAGGTTGCGCTTTGTCCGTGATAAACTGGGAAAATGTTTCCCATTTATCACAGTCAGGACGATGAAAAAGAAAAGACCCGTACTTCAGGATGTAGCCGATCTTGTCGGCGTGACCAAAATGACGGTCAGTCGCTATCTACGTAACCCGGAACAGGTTTCCGAGGCGCTGCGTGGCAAGATAGCCGTTGCTCTCGATGAACTGGGTTATATTCCAAATCGCGCCCCTGACATCCTCTCTAATGCCACCAGTCGCGCTATTGGCGTCCTGCTGCCCTCGTTAACTAACCAGGTCTTTTCGGAAGTGTTGCGTGGTATTGAAAGCGTTACTGACGCTTTTGGTTATCAGACCATGCTAGCGCACTACGGCTATAAGCCGGAAATGGAAGAAAAACGCCTGGAATCGATGCTCTCCTGGAACATCGATGGCCTGATCCTCACCGAACGTAGCCATACGCCGCGCACGCTGAAAATGATTGAAGTGGCCGGGATCCCGGTTGTCGAACTGATGGACAGCCAGTCGCCGTGCCTCGATATTGCCGTCGGCTTTGATAACTTCGAAGCGGCCCGGCAGATGACCGCCGCGATCATCAATCACGGGCACCGCCACGTTGCCTATCTTGGCGCACGTCTCGACGAACGTACTATCATCAAACAGAAGGGGTATGAGCAGGCGATGCTTGATGCCGGGATGATGCCCTACAGCGTGATGGTCGAGCAGTCTTCCTCTTTTTCATCGGGAATTGAGCTGATGCGCCAGGCGCGTCGCGAATATCCGCAGCTTGACGGTATCTTCTGCACCAACGACGACCTGGCGGTTGGCGCGGCGTTCGAGTGTCAGCGCCTGGGACTGAAAATCCCTGATGATATGGCGATTGCCGGTTTCCACGGTCATGATATCGGCCAGGTGATGGAGCCGCGTCTGGCCAGCGTTCTCACGCCGCGTGAGCGTATGGGGCGTATTGGCGCTGAACGTCTGCTGGCACGCATTCGCGGTGAAGTAGTGACGCCTAAGATGTTAGATTTAGGTTTCACATTGTCACCGGGTGGATCTATTTAAACTGACAAATTTGAAGTAGATCACACATATTCACATCTGGCACGAATGGTTATTGCTTCTCCACAACTCCGGCATGACAATGTTACCGATAACAGTTACCCGTAACAATTAATCTGTACGCGAGCATTTCATGCCTTTTAAAGCTGCCAGGCTGCGCGTATATGTCCAGTGGGAGGAAGCTTTGAGCACGACTAACCATGATCACCACATCTATGTCCTGATGGGCGTTTCCGGCAGCGGTAAATCCGCTGTCGCCAGCGAAGTGGCGCATCAACTGCACGCCGCGTTTCTCGACGGCGACTTTCTGCATCCGCGCAGCAACATCAACAAGATGGCTTCGGGCGAACCGTTAAACGATGACGACCGCACTCCGTGGCTGCAGGCGTTGAACGATGCCGCATTCGCCATGCAGCGTACCAACAAAGTGTCGCTGATTGTCTGTTCTGCGCTGAAAAAGAGCTACCGCGACATCCTGCGTAAAGGTAACCCGAACCTCTCCTTTATCTACCTGAAAGGCGATTTCGAGGTTATTGAAAAACGCCTGAAGGCGCGCAAAGGCCACTTTTTTAAAACCCAGATGCTGGTGACGCAGTTTGAAACGCTGCAAGAACCGGGTACAGAAGAAAGCGATGTTTTAATCGTAGATATCGACCAGTCATTGGAAGGCGTGGTCGCCAGCACCATTGAGGTGATCAACAAAGGCAGTAACTAGTGAGTACATTAACGCTTGTTTTAACAGCAGTCGGCTCCGTTTTGCTGCTGCTGTTTTTAGTCATGAAGGCGCGTATGCATGCCTTCGTGGCTTTGATGGTGGTTTCTATTGGAGCAGGTCTTTTTTCCGGAATGCCGTTGGATAAAATCGCGGCGACGATGGAAAAAGGCATGGGCGGCACGCTGGGCTTTCTGGCCATTGTCGTCGCGTTAGGGGCAATGTTTGGTAAGATCCTGCATGAAACCGGTGCGGTCGACCAGATTGCTGTCAAGATGCTGAAATCTTTCGGTCACAGCCGCGCCCATTATGCGATTGGCCTGGCCGGGCTTATCTGCGCACTGCCGCTGTTTTTTGAAGTCGCGATTGTCCTGTTGATTAGCGTGGCCTTCTCGATGGCGCGCCATACCGGCACCAACCTTGTGAAACTTGTTATCCCGCTGTTTGCTGGGGTAGCCGCTGCGGCTGCTTTCCTGCTGCCGGGACCTGCGCCGATGCTGTTGGCATCGCAGATGCACGCCGACTTTGGCTGGATGATCCTGATTGGCCTGTGCGCGGCAATTCCGGGGATGATTATTGCCGGGCCGCTGTGGGGCAATTTCATCAGCCGCTACGTTGAGCTGCACATCCCTGATGATATTAGCGAGCCGCACCTTGGTGAAGGCAAAATGCCGTCATTCGGCTTTAGTCTGTCGCTGATTCTGCTGCCGTTAGTGCTGGTTGGCCTGAAAACTATCGCCGCACGCTTTGTGCCGGAAGGTTCCACGGCCTACGAATGGTTTGAGTTTATCGGCCATCCGTTTACCGCGATTCTGGTTGCCTGCCTGGTGGCTATCTATGGCCTGGCGGTACGTCAGGGGATGGCGAAAGACCGCGTCATGGAGATTTGTGGTCATGCACTCCAGCCTGCGGGGATTATCCTGCTGGTGATTGGCGCGGGCGGCGTGTTCAAACAGGTACTGGTTGACTCCGGCGTGGGGCCGGCGCTCGGTGAAGCGCTGACTGGCATGGGCCTGCCGATTGCGATCACCTGTTTCGTGCTGGCGGCGGCGGTGCGTATTATCCAGGGTTCTGCAACCGTTGCCTGCCTGACGGCCGTTGGTCTGGTGATGCCGGTTATTGAACAGCTGCACTACAGCGGCGCGCAGATGGCGGCACTCTCTATCTGTATCGCCGGGGGGTCCATCGTGGTCAGCCATGTCAACGACGCGGGCTTCTGGCTGTTCGGGAAGTTTACCGGCGCAACCGAAGCGCAAACGCTGAAGACCTGGACGATGATGGAGACTATCCTCGGCACCGTTGGTGCAATTGTCGGTATGATTGCGTTTACGCTGTTGAGTTAAATGTAAGAAATATGACCCGGCTGAGCAAAGCGATGCCGGGTCATATTTCCCCACCAAACTTTTTTACTCGAAATCCTTCGTTTTACCCCCTACCTAAATCTCTATCATGAGAAATACGACGAATGTCACAGATATCATCAACCCGCGTCAGCACTGGGTTTGTCGGGTTTTGTCAGGAAGATTAAAACAGCCGAATTTCTGCTGAAATCCATAATCAGGATCAATAAAATAGCGGCGGAAAATATTCCCTTCACAATATAAATTCCCTGATAATCATTAGGGTATTCCGGGGTGCCAATGACGGCTGCCGCAATGCAGAATTAGTTGCGTTACTGATTGTCTGGCAATCATTGATTAATTTCACTTGCGACTTTAGCTGCATTTTGTAATGTGAAGGACTAACCAGTAGGAAACTGGCCTGGAACAAACAGCAAACACCTCGCAGGAATACGTTATGAAAAATGTTGGTTTTATCGGCTGGCGCGGAATGGTCGGCTCTGTACTCATGCAACGCATGGTTGAAGAGCGCGACTTTGACGCCATTCGCCCTGTTTTTTTCTCCACCTCCCAGTTGGGGCAGCCTGCTCCATCTTTTGGTGGCAGTACCGGTGGCACGCTTCAGGATGCGTTTGACCTGGAAGCACTGAAGGCGCTGGACATTATTGTCACGTGTCAGGGCGGCGATTACACCAACGATATTTACCCGAAGCTGCGTGAAAGCGGCTGGCAGGGGTACTGGATTGACGCGGCCTCTTCGCTGCGCATGAAAGATGACGCGATTATCATTCTTGACCCGGTGAACCAGGATGTTATCACCGCTGGCTTGAACAACGGTGTGAAGACCTTTGTTGGTGGTAACTGTACCGTCAGCCTGATGCTGATGTCCCTTGGCGGCCTGTTTGCTCAGGATCTGGTTGAGTGGGTCAGCGTGGCGACTTACCAGGCGGCTTCCGGCGGCGGCGCGCGGCATATGCGCGAGCTGCTGACTCAGATGGGTCAGCTGCATAGCCATGTCGCGACAGAGCTGGCGAATCCGGCTTCCGCCATTTTGGATATTGAACGTAAAGTGACGTCGTTGACCCGTAGCGGCGAGCTGGCGGTGGACAACTTTGGCGTACCGCTGGCAGGCAGCCTGATCCCTTGGATCGACAAACAGCTGGATAACGGTCAGAGCCGCGAAGAGTGGAAAGGCCAGGCGGAGACCAACAAAATCCTCGCGACCGCTTCGGCGATTCCGGTAGACGGCCTGTGCGTTCGCGTTGGCGCGCTGCGTTGCCACAGCCAGGCGTTCACCATCAAGCTGAAAAAAGATGTTTCGATCCCGACCGTTGAGGAACTACTGGCTGCGCACAATCCGTGGGCCAAAGTGGTACCGAACGATCGTGACATTACCATGCGTGAGCTGACCCCAGCTGCCGTGACCGGCACCCTGACCACCCCGGTGGGTCGCCTGCGTAAACTGAATATGGGGCCTGAGTATCTGTCGGCCTTCACCGTCGGTGACCAGCTCTTGTGGGGCGCAGCTGAACCGCTACGCCGCATGCTACGACAGCTGGCATAAAAAACAGGATGAGCAAAAAGGGGTGATAGAACACCCCTTTTTTTTGCGTAATACAAGGAGTAAACGCGGATGTTTGATTTTTCCCAACGGAGGTAACGCAGCCTTGGCTATGCTTTAAGTAAGGGGCAATGATGTCTCCTTACCTGAAGGTGGGACGGAGCAGGAGGATGCACATTGTGCTGCGCCGTTCAGGTCAAAAAAGTCGCCAGATGCAGGAAAAGGCGGCACTTACAACAGGATGAAACCATGTCTAATCGTATTGATAGGGACGTGATTAATGCGCTTATCGCTGGCCATTTTGCGGATCCTTTTTCCGTACTTGGTATGCATTGCACCGAAGCCGGGCTGGAAGTTCGCGCATTATTACCTGACGCCACCGACGTGTGGGTCATTGAACCGAAAACCGGACGCAAAGTCGGCAAGCTTGAATGCCTTGACTCGCGCGGTTTCTTTAGCGGCGTTCTGCCGCGACGTAAAAATCCTTTTCGCTATCAGTTGGCCGTGACCTGGCATGACCAGCAAAACCTGATCGACGACCCCTACCGCTTCGGCCCACTGTTGCAGGACCTGGACGTATGGTTGCTGTCGGAAGGCACGCATCTGCGTCCGTATGAAACGCTGGGTGCGCACGCCGATACCATGGACGGCGTCGTTGGGACGCGTTTTTCAGTTTGGGCACCGAACGCTCGCCGGGTCTCCGTCGTCGGCCAGTTTAACTACTGGGACGGCCGCCGCCACCCGATGCGTCTGCGCAAAGAGTCCGGCATCTGGGAGCTGTTCGTTCCCGGAGCCGTGAATGGCCAACTGTATAAATTCGAGCTTATTGATGCCCACGGCAAGCTGCGGGTGAAGTCTGACCCTTACGCTTTTGAAGCGCAGATGCGCCCGGACAGCGCTTCGCTTATCTGCGGGCTTCCGGAGAAAGTTGAGCAGCCGCAGGTGCGTAAACAGGCTAACGGGTTTGATGCGCCAATATCTATCTATGAAGTTCATCTCGGCTCATGGCGTCGCCATACCGATAACAATTTCTGGCTGAGCTATCGTGAGCTGGCCGATCAACTGGTGCCGTATGCCAAATGGATGGGCTTTACCCATCTGGAGCTGCTGCCGGTTAATGAACATCCGTTTGACGGTAGCTGGGGCTATCAGCCAACCGGGCTATATGCGCCAACCCGCCGTTTCGGTACCCGGGAAGATTTCCGCTACTTTATCAATGCCGCACATGCTGCTGGCCTTAACGTTATCCTTGACTGGGTGCCGGGTCATTTCCCATCGGACGATTTTGCCCTTGCGTCGTTTGACGGCACCTCGTTGTATGAACATAGCGATCCGCGCGAAGGCTATCATCAGGACTGGAACACGCTGATTTACAACTACGGTCGCCGTGAGGTCAGCAATTTCCTGGTCGGCAATGCGCTGTACTGGATTGAGCGCTTTGGCATTGATGCGCTGAGGGTCGATGCGGTGGCATCGATGATTTATCGCGACTACAGCCGCAAAGAGGGCGAGTGGGTGCCGAACGAATTCGGCGGCCGGGAAAATCTTGAAGCTATTGAGTTCCTGCGTAATACCAACCGGGTCCTGGGCGAACAAACGCCGGGCGCGGTGACGATGGCGGAAGAATCGACCGATTTTGCTGGCGTATCTCGTCCTTCATCTGATGGTGGTCTGGGTTTTTGGTTTAAGTGGAACCTTGGCTGGATGCACGACACTCTCGATTACATGAAGTTAGATCCGGTGCATCGTCGCCATCATCACGACAAGATGACTTTCGGCATGCTCTATAACTACACCGAGAACTTTGTGTTACCGCTCTCCCACGACGAAGTGGTGCACGGTAAAAAATCGATTCTTGACCGTATGCCGGGTGACGCCTGGCAGAAGTTCGCCAACCTGCGTGCCTACTACGGCTGGCTGTTTGCCTTCCCGGGTAAAAAGCTGCTGTTTATGGGCAATGAATTCGCTCAGGGGCGCGAGTGGAACCACGACGGAAGCCTCGACTGGCACTTGCTGGAAGGCGGAGATAACTGGCACCACGGCGTTCAGCGGCTGGTGCGCGACCTGAACCATACCTATCGTCACCATAAAGCATTACACGAGTTGGATTTTGACCCTTACGGCTTCGAATGGCTGGTGGTCGACGATCATGAGCGCTCGGTATTTATTTTTGTCCGTCGTGACAAGGCTGGTAATGAAATCATCGTGGCCAGCAACTTTACCCCGGTGCCGCGTCATGAATACCGTTTTGGTATCAACCAGCCGGGGAAATGGCGCGAAGAGCTGAATACTGACTCCATGCATTACCACGGCAGTAATACAGGTAACTGTGGGGTTGTTGAAAGCGAAGCGATTGCCAGTCACGGTCGTGAATACTCTCTCTCGATCACGCTGCCGCCGCTGGCGACGGTCTGGCTGGTGCGGGAGGCACAATGATCGTACTCACGGCAGGCAAGCCCGCGCCGTTGGGGTCTAGCTACGACGGTAAGGGAGTGAACTTCGCCCTCTTTTCCGCCCATGCGGAGCGGGTGGAACTCTGTGTGTTCGACGAGCAGGGCAACGAACGGCGTGTCGACCTACCCACACGCAGTGGCGATATCTGGCACGGTTGGCTAGCTGAAGTCGGGCCGGGGTTGCGTTACGGCTACCGCGTCCATGGCCCCTGGGACCCGGCGCAGGGGCACCGCTTTAACCCGGCAAAGCTGCTGCTCGATCCCTGCTGCCATCAAGTGAACGGTGCGCTGCCTGATGATGAGCGTCTTCATGGCGGCGATTGCGACCCTGATAACCGCGATAGTGCAGCGATAGCGCCGAAATCGCGGGTTGTCGATCTGCATTACGACTGGCGCGGTGATAAGCCGCCGCGCACGCCGTGGGGTCAGACGGTCCTTTATGAAGCCCACGTCAAAGGGCTGACGTACCTGCATCCTGAACTACCCGAGGCGATTCGCGGCACTTACAAGGCTTTGGGTCACCCGGTGATGATCGACTACTTCCGCACGCTGGGTATTACTGCACTAGAGTTAATGCCGGTGGCGCAGTTCGCCAGCGAGCCGCGTCTCCAGCGGATGGGGTTAAGCAACTACTGGGGCTATAACCCATTGGCGATTTTCGCCATCGATACGCGCTACGCCAGTGCGCCGGAACATGCGCTCAATGAGTTTCGCGATGCGGTAAAAGCGCTGCATGCGGCGGGCATTGAAGTGATTCTCGACGTGGTGCTGAACCATAGCGCTGAGATAGACCTTGAGGGGCCGACCTTCTCCCTGCGCGGAATTGATAACCGTAGCTATTATTGGATCAGAGAAGACGGCGATTATCACAACTGGACCGGCTGCGGGAACACCATCAACCTCAGCCATCCGGGCGTGGTGGAGTATGCCCGTCAGTGCCTGCGTTTTTGGGTGGATGAGTGTCACGTTGATGGTTTTCGTTTTGACCTGGCGTCAGTCATGGGCCGCACGCCGGAGTTTCGTCAGGATGCACCTTTGTTTGAGGCCATCCGTAACGACCCGCGTCTGGCGGAAGTGAAGCTGATCGCTGAGCCTTGGGATATTGGCCCCGGCGGCTATCAGGTCGGTAATTTTCCGCCGCTGTTTGCTGAATGGAACGACCACTTCCGCGATACCGTGCGTCGTTTCTGGTTACAACAAAATGTCTCGTTGGGCGACTTCGCTCAGCGTTTTGCTGCCTCCAGCGATGTTTTTCAGCGCAATGGACGGCAGCCTGCGGCGGCGATCAATTTGGTCACCGCGCACGATGGTTTTACTCTTCGCGACTGCGTTTGTTTCAATCAGAAACATAATGAGGCAAACGGCGAAGAGAATCGCGATGGGACTAACAATAACTACAGCAACAATCATGGTATAGAGGGATTAGAAGGGAATCTTGCTGTGATTGAACGGCGCCGTGCCAGCGTCCACGCCCTCCTGGCGACGCTGCTGTTGGCGCAAGGAACGCCGATGCTGTTGGCGGGTGACGAACAGGGTCACAGCCAGCATGGCAACAACAATGCTTATTGTCAGGACAATGCGTTGACCTGGCTGGACTGGAACCATACGAACCGCGGGCTGACCGCGTTCACTGCCGCGCTGATTCATCTGCGCCAGCGTATTGCGGCATTAACCGCTAATCGTTGGTGGCAGGAGGGTGACGGCAGTGTTCGTTGGTTAAACCAGAATGCGCAACCGCTGTCTGCCGATGAATGGCAGCATGGTGCACCGCGCATGCAGATCATATTGTCCGATCGCTGGTTGATAACGCTCAATGCGACCCCTGAGGTGGCGGAGATGGTTTTACCCGCGGGGGAATGGCGTGCCATTCCACCTTTCGCCGGAGAGGATAATCCGGTCATTATGGCTGTCTGGCATGGGCCCGCGCACGGAGTGTGCGTATTTCAAAGGTCGTAAACCTCGAGGCTTCCGGTTGGTCTCGAAGCGGCGGCGCGGCGAGAAGGGCAGGCAAGCTGGGGAGTAAAAAAGGAGTTAATTATGGTTGGGGTAGAAAAGAACGATCCGTTGATGCTGGCACGTCAGTTGCCGATCAAATCAGTTGCGCTGATCCTTGCCGGGGGACGTGGTACCCGTCTGAAGGATTTAACCAATAAACGTGCGAAACCTGCTGTCCATTTCGGTGGTAAGTTCCGTATTATCGATTTTGCGTTATCTAACTGTATTAACTCAGGTATTCGCCGTATCGGCGTCATCACCCAGTATCAATCACATACTCTGGTGCAGCATATCCAGCGCGGCTGGTCGTTTTTCAATGAAGAGATGAACGAATTTGTCGACCTGCTGCCCGCCCAGCAAAGGATGCAGGGTGAAAACTGGTATCGTGGCACGGCGGATGCGGTGACGCAGAACCTCGACATCATCCGCCGCTATAAGGCGGAGTATGTGGTGATCCTCGCGGGCGACCATATTTACAAGCAAGACTACTCGCGCATGCTGATCGACCATGTCGAAAAAGGGGCGCGTTGCACCGTGGCCTGTATGCCTGTGCCCATTGAAGAAGCACCGGCGTTTGGCGTGATGGCGGTTGACGAAAGCGAGAAGATTATCGATTTCGTCGAAAAACCGGCTAACCCACCGGCGATGCCGGGGGATGCGAGCAAATCGTTGGCGAGCATGGGCATCTATATCTTTGATGCGGATTACCTTTATGAGCTGCTGGAAGAAGATGATGGCGATGAAAATTCCAGTCACGACTTTGGTAAAGACATCATTCCAAAGATAACCAAAGCTGGCATGGCTTATGCACATCCTTTCCCGCTCTCCTGCGTGCAGTCAGACCCGCAGTCTGAGCCGTACTGGCGCGATGTCGGTACCCTTGAAGCGTACTGGAAAGCCAACCTTGATCTCGCTTCGGTGACACCGGAACTGGATATGTACGATCAGAACTGGCCTATTCGCACCCATATGGAACCTTTGCCGCCAGCAAAATTCGTTCAGGACCGTTCAGGCAGTCATGGGATGACGCTGAATTCACTAGTATCCGGCGGCTGCATTATCTCCGGCTCCGTGGTTGTTCAGTCGGTGCTGTTCCCGCGCGTGCGGGTGAATTCATTCTGTAACATTGATTCGGCAGTCTTGTTGCCAGAGGTTTGGGTTGGCCGTTCGTGCCGCCTGCGTCGCTGCATTATTGACCGCGCCTGCGTGATCCCAGAAGGTATGGTTGTCGGTGAAAATGCGGAAGAGGATGCACGTCGTTTCTACCGCTCGGAAGAAGGTATAGTGCTGGTCACCCGCGACATGCTGCGGAAATTGGGGTACCCACAGGAGCGCTAATGCAGGTATTACATGTATGTTCGGAGATGTTCCCGCTGTTAAAAACCGGTGGACTGGCGGATGTGATCGGCGCGCTGCCTGCGGCGCAAATTGCACAGGGCATCGATACCCGCGTGCTGCTGCCCGCGTTCCCTGATATCCGCCGCGGTATCACCGATGCGCAGGTAGTGACTCGCCGGGAGACCTTTGCCGGTCCTGTTACGCTGCTGTTCGGGCATTTTGACGGCGTGGGCATCTATTTGATTGATGCCCCACATCTCTACGATCGCCCAGGGAGCCCTTACCACGATACCCATCAGCATGCTTATACCGATAACGTGCAGCGCTTTGCGCTGCTGGGCTGGGTAGGCAGCGAGATGGCCTGCGGCCTGGACCCATTCTGGCGTCCTGATGTCGTCCATGCCCACGACTGGCATGCGGGCCTGACGCCTGCCTACCTGGCGGCGCGCGGCCATCCGGCTAAGTCGGTCTTTACGGTACATAACCTGGCCTACCAGGGCATGTTCTACTCATGGCATATGAATGACATTGAGCTGCCGTGGGCGTTCTATAACGTTCATGGTCTGGAATTTAACGGTCAGATCTCCTTCCTGAAAGCGGGTCTTTATTACGCCGACCACATTACGGCGGTCAGCCCGACCTATGCCCGCGAAATTACCGAGCCGCAGTTTGCCTACGGAATGGAAGGTTTGCTGCGCCAGCGTCAGCATGAGGGTCGTCTGTCGGGGATCCTCAACGGTGTTGACGATAAAATCTGGAATCCGCAAAACGATCTGCTGCTGGCCACACGCTATGACCGCGATCGTCTGGAAGAGAAGGCCGAGAATAAGCGTCAGCTGCAAATCGCCATGGGGCTGAAGGTGGATGACAAAGCGCCGCTGTTTGCTGTTGTCAGCCGACTGACCAGCCAGAAAGGGCTGGACCTGGTGCTGGAAGCGCTGCCGGGTCTGCTTGAGCAGGGAGGCCAACTGGCGCTACTGGGGGCCGGAGATCCAGTGCTGCAGGAGGGATTCCTTGCTGCCGCTGCTGAGCATCCTGGCAAAGTTGGCGTGCAGATTGGTTACCATGAAGCCTTCTCGCATCGCATTATGGGCGGCGCGGATGTGATTCTGGTACCGAGCCGCTTTGAGCCTTGCGGTCTAACTCAGCTGTACGGCCTTAAGTACGGCACGCTGCCGCTGGTTCGGCGTACGGGTGGTCTGGCGGATACCGTTTCCGACTGCTCGCTGGAAAACCTTGCTGACGGTCTCGCCACCGGGTTTGTTTTTGAAGACAGTAATGCCGTGTCGTTACTGAGGGCTATTCGACGCACATTCGTTCTGTGGTCGCGCCCGTCGCTCTGGCGCTACGTTCAGCGTCAGGCGATGAATATGGATTTTAGCTGGCAGGTTGCCGCAAATTCTTACCGCGAACTTTATCAGCGCTTGCTGTAACCAGGAGCCAACGCTATGAATGTACCTTTTAGCTACTCATCACCCACGCTGAGCGTTGAGGCGTTAAAACACTCTATTGCTTATAAACTGATGTTTATCATCGGCAAAGATCCGGCTATCGCTAACAAGCATGAATGGCTCAACGCTACGCTATTCGCCGTTCGCGATCGCATGGTGGAGCGCTGGCTCCGCTCAAACCGCGCCCAGCTCTCGCAGGAGGTTCGTCAGGTCTATTACCTGTCGATGGAGTTTTTGATTGGCCGAACATTGTCTAATGCGCTGTTGTCGTTGGGGATCTATGACGACGTCAACAACGCGCTGGAAGAGATGGGGTTGAACCTTGAAGAGCTGATTGACGAAGAAAACGACCCCGGCTTAGGCAACGGCGGTCTGGGTCGCCTGGCGGCCTGCTTCCTCGATTCTCTGGCGGCGCTGGGTTTACCGGGTCGCGGTTATGGTATTCGCTACGACTACGGCATGTTTAAGCAGAACATCGTCGATGGACGGCAGAAAGAGTCCCCGGATTACTGGCTGGAATACGGTAACCCGTGGGAGTTTGAGCGCCATAATACTCGCTATAAAGTCCGTTTTGGCGGGCGTATTCAGCAGGAAGGTAAAAACTCGCGCTGGGTGGAAACCGAAGAGATCCTCGCTGAAGCCTATGACCAGATTATCCCTGGCTTTGATACCGACGCGACTAACACGCTGCGTTTGTGGAGCGCCCAGGCCAGTAGCGAAATCAACCTTGGGAAATTTAACCAGGGCGACTACTTCGCGGCGGTAGAGGATAAAAACCACTCTGAAAACGTCTCCCGCGTGCTCTATCCGGATGATTCCACCTATTCCGGGCGCGAGCTGCGCTTGCGTCAAGAGTATTTCCTCGTTTCGGCGACGGTGCAGGATATCCTCAGCCGTCACTATCAGCTGCATAAAACCTACGCCAATCTGGCGGATAAAATCGCCATTCACCTCAATGACACCCACCCGGTGCTGTCGATTCCGGAGCTGATGCGACTGCTGATTGACGAGCATAAGTTCAGCTGGGATGAGGCGTTTGAGGTGACCTGCCAGGTCTTCTCTTACACCAACCATACCCTGATGAGCGAAGCGCTGGAGACCTGGCCTGTTGAGATGCTGGGTAAAATCCTGCCGCGTCATTTGCAGATTATTTTCGAGATTAATGACTACTTCCTGAAGACCTTGCAGGAACAGTATCCCAGCGATACCGCGCTGTTGGGCCGCACATCGATTATCGATGAGTCTAATGGTCGTCGCGTGCGCATGGCCTGGCTGGCGGTGGTTGTTAGCCATAAGGTTAACGGCGTGTCTGAGTTGCACTCCCGGTTGATGGTGGAGTCGCTGTTCGCTGAATTTGCGAAAATTTTCCCGATGCGCTTTACCAACGTCACTAACGGCGTGACGCCTCGCCGCTGGCTGGCGGTGGCCAACTCGCCGTTGTCGAAAGTGCTTGATGAGAATATCGGTCGTACCTGGCGTACCGACCTGAGCCAGCTTAAGGAGCTGGAGCAGCACATTGACTATCCGACGGTGAATAAAGCGGTACGGCAGGCCAAGCTTGAGAACAAGCAGCGGCTGGCGAACTACATCGGCCAGCAGCTTAATGTGGTGGTGAACCCGAAAGCGCTGTTTGACGTGCAGATCAAGCGTATTCACGAGTACAAACGCCAGCTGATGAACGTGCTGCATGTGATTGCTCGCTACAATCGCATTAAGGCCGATCCTGATGCCGAGTGGGTGCCGCGAGTGAATATCTTCGCCGGGAAAGCCGCTTCAGCTTACTACATGGCCAAGCATATTATTCATTTGATCAACGACGTGGCGGCGGTGGTGAATAACGATCCGCAGATTGGCGATAAGCTGAAAGTGGTGTTTATCCCTAACTACAGCGTGAGCCTGGCGCAGTTGATCATTCCGGCGGCGGATCTCTCTGAGCAGATTTCGCTGGCGGGAACGGAAGCCTCCGGGACCAGCAACATGAAGTTCGCGCTCAACGGCGCGTTAACTATCGGTACGCTGGATGGCGCTAACGTTGAGATGCTGGAGCACGTCGGCGAAGACAATATCTTTATCTTCGGTAATACCGCGGAAGAAGTTGAAGCGCTGCGAGCCAGTGGCTACAAACCGCGCGAATACTACGAGCAGGATGAAGAGCTGCATCAGACGCTGACGCAAATCGGCACCGGTCTGTTTAGTCCGTCGGAGCCGGGCCGCTATCGCGACCTGCTGGATTCGCTGATTAACTTTGGCGACCACTATCAGGTGCTGGCAGATTACCGCAGCTATGTGGATTGTCAGGATAAGGTGGACGAACTGTATCGTCATCCGGAAGAGTGGGCCAATAAAGCGATGCTCAATATTGCCAATATGGGCTATTTCTCCTCCGACCGTACGATTAAAGAGTACGCCGACCATATCTGGCATATCGATCCGGTCAGGTTGTAGCGGTTTAACGCTTGAGAACGGGGCCAAACGGCCCCGTTTTTTATCGTGGTATATTCGTGGGTATGCCGATATTCGTCTGCTGAATCTATTAGCGGCATTTGGTCTCTGTTATGGAAAAAGGGTTGAGTACTGGTGTATAGTATTAGCAGAAAAATTCATAATTAATTGATAATAATATGAAAAAGATTACGACATCTATTCCGGCCCTCGATAAAATCATGCGCGTATTTGCTTATCTTCTGGAGTGCGATGGCGCAACGTTTACCCAGATCCATCAAAATTCAGGGATTGCGAAAAGCAGTACCTCATCTTTGCTCAACGGCATGGTGGAGCATGGGTTATTACGCCAGGAAAAAGACAAGTATTATCTGGGGTTACGCCTGTATGAATTAGGTAATAAAGCGGCGGAACAGTACGATATTAAAAAAATCGCGTTACCGATCCTTGAAGAGATTCGCGATAACACCGGTCTGACCTGCCATCTTGGCGTTCTGGAAGGCGATGCCCCCATTTATCTTCTGAAAGTCGAAAGCCCACAGGCTATTGTGATTCGAAGCTGGGAGGGCAAACGCCTCTCATTACATAGCTCAGGGCTGGGGAAGGTGCTGATTGCATGGCTTAGCGGGGAAGAGCTGGAGGAATTGCTGCCTCCAGATCAGATCTTAACGCGTTTTACGGATACGACGATCACGGATGTGAATATCCTTAAGCAGGAGTTAGCAGGAATTCGCCGTCGCGGCTGGGGTTATGATAACGAAGAAGACTCCCTTGGCGTGCGCTGCATTGCGGTGCCGGTATTCAATGCGCAGGGGAAAGTGATTGCCGCCTTGAGCGTATCCGGCGTTGCGTTCCAGATCCCCGATGATAAACGCGAGTCGCTTGCTACGTTGATGATGGATGCCAGCCGTAGCCTGACGCGCCTGATGTGCTGAAATAAAAAAACATAGCGGGCAAGAAGCCCGCTTTCGTCATCGCTTAAAGTCCCGCACGCTGTAATACCTGCTTCAGATTCGAAATATGTTCTTCATTTGCCGGCAAAACGGGGGGCATCACGTGGGTTGAAATATCGACTCCGCTAAGCTGAATTGCCTTTTTGATTATCCCGAAGAAAGGCGAATCCAGGCTGTAAATAGTGGAAAGCGCGGACAGCCTGCGCTGTAATCCGAACATTGTCTCATACTCTTTTTCACACCACGCGCGGTAGATCCCGCAGGTTAGCTGCGGCGCAAAGTTCGCTGTCGCTGGGATCCCACCGTTGCCGCCTAAGATAAGCGTATCCATCATATATTCATCATAGCCGGAGAAAATAACGAAGTCCGGACGCGCAGGCCTGACATTATTGATGATTTCACGAATATGGCTGATATTATCAACGGTATCCTTAATGCCGATAATGTTGGAGTGATCTTGCGCCAGCCGGGTAATTAAATCAACGCTAAGGTCCTGTCCCGTCAGCGCTGGGAAGTTGTAGAGAATGACAGGGCTTTTTATGTTATTAGCCACGGTTTTGAAATGCTGATAAATATACTCATCGGTCAATCTGGCATAGTAGGGATTGAGTACCAAAACGGCATCGACTTCGAGTCGGTCGGCATGCTGACCATACTCAATCACTTCCTGCGTGCTGGTGCTGCTAATACCTAATAGTACTGGAATGCGGCGGTTAATATGACGAACGCAAAACTCTGCGGTTTCCAGACGCAGCGCTTTGGTCATATGGCAAAATTCCCCCCCGCTGCCCAGCAGTAATACGCCATTGACCTTGCTTGCAATAAGATGATCCAGCAAGGTCGCCATGCCGACTTTATCTAACTCTCCCTGCGCATTAACAATGGTCGGGACTGGCGGAAATACGCCGTGAAATTTCGTAATCTGAGTCATGTATTGATCCTTAAAACAGGCGAGCCGTAGCCCGCCAGGGATATTATTTAAGCCAGGCTCCGGCCATTAATGATGTTGCATTAGCGGTGAACTGTTTAAAGACGCCGCGACGGTTTGAATAATCTGGTTTCTTCCAGCTTGCCCGACGGTCTTCAAGGCAGCGGCATATTTCCTCTTCTGTTTTAAACACTCCGTCGATCCCTACGATATTGAGCTTACGGCCTTTCACATCCATTTCGATTAAATCACCATCTTCCACCAGGGCAATCGGCCCCCCATCAGCGGCTTCTGGCGAGACGTGTCCGACACACGGCCCGCTGGTCGCTCCAGAGAAACGACCGTCGGTAATCAATGCGACTTTTCCGTCGAGGCGTTTGTCATACACTATGGCATCAGTGGTCATCAGCATTTCCGGTGCGCCAGAGCCTTTTGCGCCTTCGTAGCGAATAAAAATGACGTCGCCGGGTTCGATATGGTTATGGATGATGGCTTGTTGAGCATCTTCTTCGGAGTTAAAGACCCGAGCAGGGCCCGTATGATGGTGCATATCCGGCGCACAGGCCGCGTATTTAATGACCGCTCCTTCAGGCGCA
Organism: Klebsiella huaxiensis; assembly: GCF_003261575.2. Taxonomy (GTDB): domain Bacteria; phylum Pseudomonadota; class Gammaproteobacteria; order Enterobacterales; family Enterobacteriaceae; genus Klebsiella; species Klebsiella huaxiensis. Next base: position 458,369 of record NZ_CP036175.1, read on the forward strand.
ATGTTGCCTTTCAGTACCGCAATCGACCCTGTTTTGGTGGCATTTTCTGGTTTACGGATCACCTCCTCCGGGCTGACTTTGTAATTGTTGAGATAACCGTGGTTGCGGGTAAAGAAGCCGGATTGATGGAGCATTTCCAGGTTGTCGCCGAGCGTACGGCCAGTCACGGTAAGAACATCAAGATCCAGATAATCGCGCAGATACCATTGCACCATTGGCACGCCGCCCGCGAACCACATCATTTCGGTAACGTATTCACCGCTGGGCTGAATATTGGTCAGATAAGGGATTTCATTATTGATCCGATCAAACAGTTCGGGCTTCAGCTCCCATCCGAGTTCATGAGCGATGGCCGGAAGGTGGATCATCGCATTGGTGCTGCCACCAATAGCGGCATGGACTTTGATAGCATTTTCAAACGCCGCAGGAGTCAGGATCTTATGGGTGGTGATATTTTTCTCCGCCAGATACAGCGCCTGGTGGCCTGCAGTTCTGGCAACGCGGCGAATTTCCGCCAGGGTCGATGGCAGCAGAGCGCTACCAGGCAGGGCTAGCCCCAATGCCTCCGACATGCACTGCATGGTACTGGCAGTTCCCATAAACTGGCAGGCTCCTGCGGTGGGACAACCGCATTGCTGCATGGCTTCCACTTGCTGAATGCCTATTTCGCCTTTCTTCAACTTAGCAGTGATCCCGCCCAGGTCTGAAGTACTCATATTCGGTGCCGGACGCATAGAACCGCCGGGGATATGCAGTAGCGGCAGGTTCAGGCGTGCGGCGGCAATCAGATGCGCCGGGATAGATTTATCGCAGCTTGAGATCAGAATACCGGCATCATAAGGCACCACTGAGGCATGAATTTCGACCATGTTGGCAATGGCTTCGCGAGATGCCAGGATGTAGTTCATCCCATCGTGGCCCTGACCCCAGCCGTCGCAGATATCCGTCACATGGTGACGGACCGCGCGACCACCGCTTTCATGAACACCCAGCACGGCTTCATCGCCCAGTTGGTTAAGATGGAAACTGCCCGGATGGCTTTCGCCATAGCAATCATCCACCAGGACCTGCAGTTTATTGACATCTTCTTTGCTGTAATTCATTCCAAGACGCAGGGCGTCGAGCTGCGACCACAGGTCGCGAGCATGCTGACATTTTTGGCTCATTTGGCGATTCCTTCCTGTTTAAGTGACGCACCCGGCGTCGAGGTGTTAGGCGTGTTGCTGCTACCTGCAGGACGAGCGGTAACAGAAGGCAAGCTGAAAAGCAGTCCAACGGCGATAAGCAGGGCAGCAACCAGTACGGTCATGCCTGCTGTTTGCGAGAACGTCACCGTTAACAGCCCTACGAGGTACGGTCCAATAAAGCCGCCGATGTTGCCCAGGGCGTTGATCGTGCCGCGCACGCCGCCCAGAACGTTGGGGGCGAAGAGTAATGGTGGCAGCGTCCAGAATGGACCGGCATAGGCTTGCAGGAAGAACCCGCAAATAACCATCATGCCGTAGGCGAGCCAGACGTTATCTTTCAGTAATAAGGAGAGGGCGAGGCAGACCGCGAAACCCAGCAGAGGAATAGCCGTGTAAAGGCGGCGATTCATCGTTTTATCACACCATTTGGCGATGTAATACTGACCGATAATGCACAGAACGTAAGGCGCCGCGGTGAGTACCCCAACGATGGTCATGCCGCTGCCGGTCAGGTGTTTAATCAGATTTGGCATCCACAGCGCGAAGCCATAGAATCCGACCTGTACGAAGAAATAGATACCGACAAGCTTCCACAGGTTGATGCTTTTTAATACGCTTCGAATGCTACTTTGCTCTCCGCCAATACTCAACGCGCGATCGGCCAGCAATTTTTGTTCGATCCAGGCGCGCTCTTTCGGATCCAGCCACTTTGCCTGATGCGGGTGATCGGAAACCAAAGGTAGCCAGACAAAGAGCAGTCCCAGAGAGAGCAACCCTTCGATGATAAACATCTCCCGCCAGCCGTAGGTTTCAATAAGCCAGCCGGAAAGCGGCCCGGTAATAATAGAGGCGACGGCCAGGTTCATCTGGAAATAGGCGATAGCCCTGGCGCGCTCCTCATTTGGGAACCAGTGGCCAATTAGCGCCAGAATGGCGGGATACACAGCACCTTCCGCCACGCCGAGCACAAAGCGAATAATCAACAACTGCGTCGGTGTCTGAACAAAACCGGTCAGCAGGGCAAAGCCACCCCAGGCGACGATTGTCCAGGCAATTAACTTTTTGGCGCTTAGGCGCTCGGCTATCTGACCGCCGGGAATTTGCAGGAAGATATAACCAATAAAGAAGATCCCGGCGACCAGACCGGCAAAAGAAGCCGTCATGCCTAAATCTTCATCCATGCCGCCTGCGATCCCAATGGCGATATTGGTCCTGTCCATATAGGCCACGATATAAACGAGGATCGTGGCTGGAATAATATGCAGCCAGCGCCCTCGTGTGGTCGGTTTCTCTATTTCAATGCTCATCATTGCATCCCTTTAGTATCATAAATTATGTTCTGTATATGGAACTGATGTTCTGTATATTGATACTATGCCGACGTATTCATACAGCGTCAATTCCATACTCTAAGGAAGGTTATATTTTGTGATTTGCTTCAAAAATGAACGGAGATAAGGTGAGAAAGAGCGGGTAACCCAATGGAAACTGCTCATTGGTCTAATACATAGCCAAAATTGTGCGCTGCCTCACAGGATAAAATTATGCTCTCACCTGGTCATTGTGCGTTCAGAGCAAACAGCATTAAATTCTTTATGTGGAATTTGTGTTCTGTATATTGAACTTTAATGTTTTTTAAGGAGAAACAATGGTTACTACCGCGATCTTTCCGTCACGATATGTTCAGGGTAAAGGAGCGTTGACAACGCATCTCCCGCAGGAATTGGCCGCACTCGGTCATAAGGCACTGATTTTGCAGGATCCTGTTGTTTACAGCACCTACCGGGATGCGGTTGCAACAGCGCTGCACGGGGTGATTGATTTTGATATCGAAGTGTTCAGTAGCGAATGCAGTGATGAGGAAATTGCGCGCATCTCCGCACGTGCGCATGAAATTGGCGCCGATGTGATTGTTGGTATGGGGGGCGGGAAAACCCTGGATACGGCAAAAGCAACCGGCGCCAGCCTGCGACTGCCTATTGCCGTGGTTCCTACACTGGCCTCAACGGATGCGCCCTGCAGTTCACTGGTTGTTATCTATACGCCAGAAGGGGAATTCAAACGCTACCTGATGATTCCACGTAACCCGACGCTTGTGCTGGTGGACAGTAGTATTATTGCTGCCGCGCCGGTACGCTTTTTGGTTTCCGGGATAGGTGATGCGTTGGCAACCTGGTTTGAAGCGGAAGATTGCCGCATCAAAGGGGCCGGCAATATGACCACCAGGCCAGGACCGATGACCGCATTTGAGCTGGCGCGCTTTTGCTACACCACCTTGATGCGCTATGGGCGCCTGGCGAAGCTTGCCTGTGAACAACATCAGGTTACTCCGGCGCTCGAACATGTTATCGAAGCGAATACGCTATTATCCGGGCTCGGTTTTGAAAGCGGTGGGCTGGCAGCGGCGCACGCTATTCATAATGGTCTGACGGTACTGCCCGCCACGCACAAATACTGGCATGGGGAAAAAGTTGCGTTTGGCACGCTGGCGATGCTTATGCTCACCGATAGAGCGCCTGAGCTCATAGAGGAGGTTTATCAGTTTTGCGAAGATATTGGCTTGCCCACCACGCTGGCGGATATCGGTCTGGCTGGCGTTAGCGATGATGAACTGCTGGCCGTTGCCATGGCGTCTTGTCAAACTGGGGAAACGATGCACAACGAGCCGTTTACCATTACGCCGGAGGCCGTGCAGGCGGCATTGCGGGCCGCCGATGCCGTTGGTCAGGCGCGGAAAAAAGCTGCCATCGCTTCGGCCTCTGGCGGAAAGTGATTCAGGAAAGTGTCCGTTAATTAGCATAAGGGGGATAGGTTCCCCCTTTTATCGTGTTTGATGTAAATTTACGACGCCAGCGACAGCTCAGACTTTCCCGCGTGCTGCGCCAGCCATGCGCTGATGCGGACCTGCTGTTCGGCCGTTAGCCACATTCCTTGCTTAGTTCGCCGCCATATCGCATCGTCCAGGGTTCTCACCCATTCATGCTCGACCAGGTATTTAAGTTCGGCTTCGTAAAACTCGTGACCGAAATCTTCGCCGAGATCGGCCAGTGACGTGGCTTCACCGAGGATCCACTCGCTATTGCTGCCGTAGGTTCGGGTGTAGTGGCGCGCCATTGACTCGCTGATAAATGAGAAGCGACGGCGCAGCTTTGCCGCATAATCATCACGGTCGCTACCGATATCGCCGCCGGGCAGGATTGCGGTTTTGGTCCATGCCGGGCCGATGCCTTTGTAGTAAGGCGTCAGTTTTTCCAGCGCGTGTTCGGCTAGCTTACGATAGGTGGTGAGCTTGCCGCCAAACACCGACAGCAGCGGAGCCTGCCCATTTTCATCATGAATATCAAGAGTGTAATCGCGGGTGATCGCCTGTGGTGAGTCGGATTCGTCATCGCATAGTGGACGCACGCCAGAGTAGGTCCAGACAATATCGTCCCGAGTCAGCGTCTTTTTAAAGTGCGCGTTATAGACGTTCAGCAGGTAGTTAACCTCTTTGTCATCGATCGCCACGGCTTTCGGGTCGCCTTTATATTCCACGTCGGTGGTGCCGATGATAGAGAATTCATCCATCCACGGGATCACGAAAACAATGCGTTTATCTTCGTTTTGCAGGATGTAGGCCTGCTTCTGCGTATGTACACGCGGAACGACAATATGGCTGCCTTTAATCAGACGGATGCCGTATGGCGATGGCAGATGCATACCGTCATCGAAGAATTGTTTGACCCACGGGCCAGTGGCGTTCACCAGACCGCGCGCCTGCCAGGTAAACTTCTCTCCGGTATCGATATCTTCTGCTTCGACGACCCACAACCCATTTTCACGTTTCGCTGAGGTGGCGCGGGTACGCGTGCGAACTTCTCCACCTTTACGTACAACCATCTGGGCATTAGCCAGCACCAAACGTGCGTCGTCGACCCAGCAGTCGGAATATTCGAAACCGCGCACGATTTCAGGTTTTAGTACCGATTCTGTGCCAAAACGCAACCCAGTTGAGCTGGGTAAACTGGTACGTTTGCCCAGATGATCGTACATAAACAAGCCAATACGGATCATCCATGCCGGGCGCAGATGCGGGCGATGCGGTAAACGAAAGCGCATCGGGAAGGCGATGTGCGGAGCCATTTTTAACAACACTTCTCGCTCGGCTAGCGCTTCACTTACCAGGCGGAATTCGTAATGTTCAAGGTAGCGCAGCCCGCCGTGAATCAGCTTTGAGCTGGCGCTGGACGTGGCGCAGGCCAGGTCGTTTGCCTCCAGCATCAGCACGGATAAACCACGCCCTGCGGCGTCTGCCGCGATACCGGCACCGTTGATGCCTCCCCCTATCACAATCAGATCTTTGGTTTCCATGCTCGCCACCTCTTACACTTTCGTTTAAGCTCATAAATGTTCGATATCGCTCAATATAGCAAATAACCGCGCCATTGGTAACATCAAAAAAACATTTCAGAGTGATGTGTGTAACATATTGGCGTTTATTTACCGCCTGGCTGTACACTAGGCGTTAAAATTGCGAGCGCTTATCAGCCGCCTGCCTATATAGAGAAGAGAGCATATGGATCACTTTGAATGTATTAACGTAGAAGAAGCTCACCAGAAAATGCACCAGCAGACGGCGGTGCTGGTGGATATTCGCGACCCGCAGAGCTACGCGATGGGGCACACGCCGGGCTCTTTTCATCTGACCAACGATACGCTGGGTGCGTTTATGCGCGATAACGACTTTGATACGGCCGTTATGGTGATGTGCTATCACGGCAATAGCAGCAAAGGCGCTGCGCAGTATCTGCTGCAGCAGGGTTATGACAAGGTTTACAGCGTAGATGGCGGGTTTGACGCCTGGCATCGGCATTTTCCGGCGGAAGTCGCGCATGGTGTGATGTAGGCGTTAGCGCGCCATGCGCTATAATGTCTCCCTTTGTGTGGAATAAGCGATCCGCTGCATGTTAATGATTACCTCTTTTGCCAACCCCCGCGTGGCCCAGGCGTTTGTCGACTATATGGCGACGCAGGGGATAATTCTGACTATTCAACAACATACGCAGAGCGATGTCTGGCTTGCTGATGAGAGCCAGGCCGGGCGAGTTCATGCCGAGCTGGCCCGCTTTCTGGAAAATCCTGCCGATCCGCGCTATCTGGCTGCCAGCTGGCAGTCGGGACACACCAACAGCGGGCTGCACTATCAGCGTTTCCCCTTTTTAGCGACGCTTCGCCATAACGCCGGGCCGTTTACATGGGGGATTTTATTCGCCTGTATTGCAGTGTTTTTGTTGCAAACGGTTATTGGCGATCAGCCGGTTATGCTACTTCTGGCCTGGCCCTATGATCCTTCGCTGAAATTTGAGGTATGGCGCTACTTTAGCCATGCGCTCATGCACTTCTCACTGATGCATATTCTGTTCAACCTGCTATGGTGGTGGTACCTCGGCGGGGCGGTGGAAAAACGCATTGGCAGCGGCAAGCTGGTGGTGATTACGGTAATCAGCGCCTTGCTGAGCGGCTTTGTCCAGCATCAGTTTAGCGGCCCGTGGTTTGGCGGTTTGTCCGGTGTGGTTTATGCGCTGATGGGCTACGTCTGGCTGCGAGGCGAGCGCGATCCGCAAAGCGGCATTTTTTTGCAGCGCGGCTTGATACTCTTCTCTTTAGTATGGTTAATTGCTGGCTGGTTTGACGTTTTCGGCATGTCGATCGCGAACGGCGCTCATGTGGCGGGTCTGGTGACCGGGCTGGCGATGGCGTTTGTTGATACGCAGAATGTGCGAAAACGAACGTAGAGACTCCCAGGGATATTTCATGAAACAAACACAACGTCATGACGCGATTATCGAGCTGGTAAAAAAACAGGGATACGTCAGTACTGAAGAGCTGGTCGAGCAGTTTGCCGTCAGCCCGCAGACTATTCGTCGCGATCTGAATGACTTAGCTGACCAAAAAATGATTCTGCGCCACCATGGCGGCGCAGCGCTGCCTTCCAGCTCGGTGAACACCTCCTGGCATGACAGAAAGTCGACCCAGACTCAGGAGAAAGAGCGCATCGCCCGCAAGGTAGCGAGCGAAATCCCCGATGGCGCGACGCTGTTTATTGATATCGGAACCACGCCGGAAGCCGTGGCGCACGCGCTGCTCAACCATAACGATCTGCGCGTCGTGACTAATAACCTGAACGTTGCCAATACGCTCATGGCGAAAGAGGATTTCCGCATTATTCTGGCTGGCGGTGAACTGCGCAGCCGGGATGGCGGTATTATCGGCGAAGCTACCCTGGACTTTATCTCCCAGTTCCGCCTCGATTTCGGCATTCTCGGCATCAGCGGAATCGACAGCGACGGTTCCCTGCTGGAGTTCGACTACCACGAAGTGCGCACCAAGCGGGCGATTATCGAAAACTCTCGTCACGTCATGCTGGTCGTTGACCACTCAAAATTTGGCCGCAACGCAATGGTTAATATGGGTAGCATCAGCATGGTCGATGCGGTCTACACCGACGTGATGCCTCCCGCTGGCGTGCTGAAGGTGATTACCGACAACAACCTTCAACTGGAGCTGTGCTGATTCTTCAGTATTTCCCAGGTCAGGCCAAAGCGCGCCAGATATTTTCGCAGCCGGTCAGCGTCATTGACCGTGGTTTTGCCGAGGCGTGAAACGTTAAATAGCTGGCGTCCGGCATCGGAGATGGTTGTTGCCTGCTGACATATGGCAATCACGTTTTGCAGATGCAGGCGGTCGAACAGGTCCAGATTTTCCGCCTCTGCCCCTAATAGCGCATCGAGCACTGAGGGGCGGTTATCATTCCAGCTGTAGCGCAGGCGCTCAATCTCATCCTCTACCGTGTTCACAGTGATGCGACCGTTCTCCGCTAGGGTTGCCATGCGGGTGACGCTGGCGGAAAGCTCGCGGAAGTTGCCGCTCCACGCCGCCTGCGGTGAGGTGGCGAAGGCCAGCCAGGCACGACGCGCTTCGGTATTGAAACGAACGCTGTCGCCGGTTAGCGCCGCGTGACGCTCAATTTCATAGTCGAGGTTGGGTTCGATATCTTCACGGCTCTGGCGCAGACCCGGCAGTTCAAACGTCCACAGATTGATACGCGCATACAGATCCTCGCGGAATTTACCCTGGGCAACCAGCTGGCGTAAATCACGCACGGTCCCGGCGATAAGCTGGAAATCACTGCTCACCTGCTGGTCGCTGCCGAAGGGATAAAAGCGTTTTTCTTCTATTGCCTTAAGCAGCATCGCCTGTTCATCGGCGCCCAGCTCACCAATTTCATCCAGAAAAAGCATCCCACCGTTCGCGCTGCGTAGCAGACCGGCCCGCTCTTCCCGCGCGCCGGTAAACGCGCCTTTAACATGGCCAAATAAGGTCGACATGGCGGTATCGCCGCGCAGAGTTGCGCAGTTGACCTCGACAAATGGGCCGTTGAATTGATGGCGAGCCAGCTTTAATTCGTAGATCCGGCGGGCCAGAAATGATTTGCCCGCGCCGGTCGGGCCGTTAAGCAACATGGGGGAACGGGAGCGGATGGCAACGCGCTCAATATGCTCGATCATGCGGTTGAAATGCGGGTTACGGGTCTCGATACCGGATTTCAGGAAGTTAAGCGTCTCTTCGCGCTCCTGGGCAAAGCGGCTGGCGATATCGTTGTAACGGCTTAGATCGAGGTCGATGATCGTCACTTCGCCCGTGCTATGCGGCTTATCTTTCTTACGCGGTGGTGAGGTTTGGGCTAACCGCGCCGGGAGATAGCGTGCTTCGGCCAGTAAAAACCAGCAGATCTGGGCGACGTGGGTGCCGGTAGTGATGTGAATCAGATAGTCTTCATCTTCAGGATGGAACCTGTGGCTGCGGGCGAAATCATGCAGGCAGGCGTAAACCTCTTCGAAGTCCCATGGATTGCGGATGGCTATCTCGACGCCGATGACTTCCGTTTCCGGCGATACGCTGGCGATATCCTGTTTTAAGGTTTCAAACAGTCCCCGTGAACGCGCGTCGTACAACAGCTCAAGGCGATGGACGACTAACGTTTCCTGTTGGCACAGGCTTAAGGTTGGTCGCCATTTTTCCCAGCGTTGGCTGCCGCGGCCAACATAATCCAATACCGTACCGACAAAACCAAAGGCTACCGTTTTACGCATCTTAGATTTCCTTATAAAAGACGATATTTAATTATCGTCTTTTGGCTTCTGCCGTGCAGTGGTTTTTTCGTTAAAACGTAGGTGAAAATAATTAATCCATAAAAATCAATGAAATATAATTAAATTTAAAATCTGGCACGGTGGTTGCAATAGTCATGGTATGGAGAATAACGGAAATGGGAAAACACATGGCTAATCCACTTTTGTTCCGTTCACTGTTACGGGACGCGCCGCTGGCAAACGCGCAAAACCACGAACGTGCAGCGGCTTTTGCCTTCACCCCGCGCCATAAGCTGGCGCAGATGGTGATGACCGGCTGCATGAACGAGACCTTTTATGCCAGCGCTCAGGCACAGCTCAGTGATGTTCTGGAGATAGCGAAAGACCTGGACGATCTGTTTCTCGCGAAGCTGGCGATTTATGGCCGCGAGCGGGGAACGATGAAAGACATGCCCGCGTTGCTGACCGCGCTTCTGGCGGCGCGAGGTTCGGCGCTGCTGCCGGTGGTGTTTGCGCGGGTAATTAACAACGGTCGCATGCTGCGTAACTTCGTACAGATATTGCGTAGCGGTGTCACCGGTCGGCGCTCGCTGGGCACGCGGCCGAAGAAGCTGGTTCAGCGTTGGTTACAGGAGGCCAGCGAAGATCGCTTATTGCAGGCTTCGGTAGGCAATGCGCCATCGCTGGCGGATATCGTGAAGATGGTGCACCCGCGTCCACAGGCCCCGTGGCACGATGCTTTCTTTGCCTGGCTAATTGGTAAGCCGTGCGACAAAGCGCAGTTGCCGGAGAAAACGCAGGCGCTGCTAGCGTTTCGTGAAGGTGTGAATGGCAGCGTGGCGCTGCCCGATGTGCCATTTTTACTACTGACCCACTCGCCGCTAAGTACCGAACAGTGGGCGTTGCTGGCCCAACGGATGAGCTGGCAAACGCTGCGGATGAATTTGAATACCCTGGCGCGTCACGGCGTTTTTGAGAATGCAGAACTTACCGCCAGCGTAGCGAAACGGCTGGCGGACAGGGCGCAGGTACGACAGGCCAGGGTTTATCCTTATCAACTGCTGTCGGCGTGGAGCAATTTGCAAAGCAGCGTGCCGCAGGTTATCGGCGAGGCCTTAGAGCGGGCAATGGAATATACGCTGGAAAACGTGCCACAGTTTCGCGGCAACGTGGTGGTTTGCCCGGACGTATCGAGGTCGATGCGTTCACCGGTAACTGGCCAACGCCAGGGGGCGACCAGCAAAATTCGCTGTGTGGACGTCGCCGGGCTGATTGCCGCCGCCGTGTTGCGTAACCACCCGCAGGCCCGCGTGCTGCCGTTTGAATGCGATGTGGTGAACGTCGCGCTTGATGCTAAGCAGTCGGTGATGCACAACGCGCAGAAGCTGGCGGCGGTCGGTGGTGGCGGCACCAACTGCTCCGCACCGCTACGCAAGCTGCTGGCCGAGCGGGCGCGGGTGGATCTGGTGATTATGGTGTCGGATAACGAATCCTGGATTGGTAAGTCGCGCCACGGTTCGACGGCCACCATGGAGTGCTGGACCGCGCTGAAAAAAGGTAATCCGCTGGCGCGTTTGGTGTGCATCGATCTGCAGCCTTACGGCACCACCCAGGCGATGGAGCGGGGCGATATTTTAAACGTCGGCGGTTTTAGCGACGAGGTGTTTACGGTGATTGATAACTTTGTGAACGGTCGCTACGGCAGTGAGCACTGGCTGGAAGAGATCGAGTCTGTGGCGCTGTAAAGAGTATTCAGCGCGGCGCGAATGCTGGCCGGGATTACATCTTTCCCGATGCGTATCATCCCGGCTATTAGCGCTCTATGGATTTCGAGTTGCAGAAAGGCGACGAAACCGTGAATCTCCGGGAGCTTACTAAAGTAAGTGACCGGAGTGAATGGATGAAGTCAACGCATCTGCGGCTTGAAAGACGACGAGCGAATTTGTCGCGCGGCGCTGAAGGCACGAATGCTGGTGGATCTACATCCTATGAAGATCCAGGTCGCAGGTTCGAGTCCTGCCGGAGTCTGACTCCGTAGCTCAGGGGTAGAGCAGGCCGATCCACCTTTACTTGTCGTGCCACCCTGTTTTGGCGAATGCCTGTGGATCTACATTTGTTGCGGGTTCGAGTCCCGCCAGAGCCTGGCTCTGTAGCTCAAAGGTAGAGCGGTGTATTCACATTAACTTGTCGCCATTTTTAATGAATTTCGGCGAATGCCGGCGAATCTACATGGGACGGTAAGGTTGCAGGTGCAAATCCTGCCGGAGCAAGCCTCTGTAGCTCAATCAGATAGAGCATACTGATAACGATCCGCCATAAAACTTGTCGCCACCCTATTAATAAAATGAGAAAAGACAATGAATTACGAATTAATGACTACCCAGAATGCACCGGTAAAAATGTGGACTAAAGGCGTGCCGGTAGAAGACGATGCTCGTCAGCAACTGATCAATACGGCGAAAATGCCGTTTATTTTCAAACATATTGCCGTGATGCCGGATGTGCACTTGGGTAAAGGATCGACCATCGGTAGCGTGATCCCGACTAAAGGGGCGATTATCCCGGCCGCGGTGGGCGTGGATATCGGCTGTGGAATGAATGCGCTGCGTACCAACTTAACGGCGGCGGATCTGCCCGATCTTCCGGCGCTGCGTCAGGCGATTGAAACCGCCGTGCCGCACGGTCGTTCCAATACGCGTAGCCGTCGTGACGTTGGCGCATGGGAAAACCCTCCGGTCAACGTGAATGAGAAATGGGCGCAACTGGAGGCGGGATATCAGTGGTTAACGCAAAAATATCCGCGTTTTTTGAACACTAATAACCATAAGCATCTGGGAACGTTGGGAACCGGTAACCACTTTATTGAAATTTGTCTGGATGAAGCCGATCAGGTGTGGATTATGCTGCACTCTGGTTCACGTGGAATAGGTAATGCCATCGGTACGTATTTTATCGGCCTGGCGCAGCAAGAGATGCAGGATCAACTGGAAACGCTGCCGTCCCGCGATCTGGCGTATTTTGATGAAGGTACTGAATACTTTGATGATTATCTGCGAGCGGTGAGCTGGGCGCAGATGTTCGCCAGCCTGAACCGTGATGCGATGATGGAAAATACGCTGGCGGCGCTACAGAAATGCGTGGATAAACCCATTACGCTCAGCATGGAGGCGATTAACTGCCACCATAACTATGTGCAAAAAGAGCAGCACTTTGGTGAAGAGGTCTTCGTGACCCGTAAAGGTGCGGTATCCGCGCAGAAGGGGCAGTTAGGGATCATTCCAGGTTCCATGGGGGCGAAAAGCTTTATTGTGCGTGGCCTGGGTAACGAAGAGTCGTTCTGCTCGTGCAGTCACGGTGCCGGACGGGTGATGAGCCGAACCAAAGCGAAAAAACTGTTTAGCGTCGACGATCAGATTCGCGCTACCGCGCATGTAGAATGTCGTAAGGATGCGGACGTTATCGACGAGATTCCGATGGCCTATAAAGATATTGATGCGGTGATGACCGCGCAATCCGATCTGGTGGAAATTGTGCATACGTTGCGTCAGGTGGTGTGCGTTAAGGGATAACAAAATGGAAAGGACTATCGTGCTGGACGGCGCGCAGGGAGAAGGCGGCGGGCAGATTTTGCGCTCGGCGCTGAGTCTGTCGATGATAACCGGCCAGCCGTTTGAGATTACCGGCATTCGCGCCGGGCGGGCTAAGCCGGGTCTTCTGCGCCAGCATTTAACGGCGGTGTTGGCTGCGAAGGAAATCTGCGGGGCCGAGGTCAGCGGCGATGAACTGGGCTCGCAGCAGTTACGCTTTGTTCCGGGGCGGGTTCGCGGCGGGGAGTATAAATTTGCTATCGGCAGCGCAGGTAGCTGCATGCTGGTGCTGCAAACCGTGCTTCCAGCGCTGTGGTTTGCCGACGCTGGCGCACGTATTGAGGTGCATGGCGGAACCCACAATCAGGCCGCTCCCAGCGCGGATTTTATTTGCCGGGTCTGGGAACCTCTGCTGGTGAAGATGGGGATAAACCAGCGCACCGCCCTGATAAAACATGGCTTTTATCCGGCAGGCGGCGGCGCAGTGACGACTGAAGTCGAGCCAGTTAAGGCGTTGAGCGGATTGCAGCTAATCTCGCGGGGTGAAACGGTGAGCATTGACGCTGAAGCCCTGCTGGCGGCAGTTCCTTACCACGTTGGCGAGCGCGAAGTGATGGCGCTGGAGGCTTATCTGCCGCTGACTGATAGGTCGGTTCGGGTACTGGAAGGTGGTGCCGGACCGGGGAATACGCTGTCACTGACCGTTGAGAGCGCGCATCTGACGGAGCTGTTTATCGCCTTTGGCACCAAAGGCGTGAGTGCGGAAAAGGTCGCGTACCAGCTGGCGACAGAGGCGAAACGCTACCTCGCAAGCACGGCTGCAGTGGGGGAATATCTGGCTGACCAGCTGATTTTACCGCTGGCGCTGGCGGGAGAAGGCGCATTTACCGTGGCGAAAACGTCAGCGCATCTGCTGACGAATATCGCGGTGGTCGAACGGTTTTTACCGGTGAGGTTTAGCTGCGAGCCGCTCGACGGCGGCTATCTTATTCAGGTACGGGGTTAAACCCCATACCCCATCATTTTGAGCAATCGCTGGGCATGCTGTACGGCATCCTGGCGGTGCGCCACGCCAAGCTTCTGATACAAATTGCGAATGTGGGTTTTGATGGTGGTCGCCGCGACGTCCAGCTCACCGGCTATCTGCTCGTTGCTGTAGCCGGAGTAGATAAGCCCCAGAACCTGCCATTCACGCTGGGTCAGCGGGCTGGTACGGATCAGTTCCGGCACTTCCGGGTGGTTCAGCAGCCGCTCGACGAAGCTCTCGTCAAAGTGGGCGAATTTGTGGCGATGATGCTGGTTGATATCGCGCAGAATACGCTGGGCGCGGTGCTGCTCGAGCTCCGGCAGGGTATTGAGCTGAATCAGCTGGCGCAACTGCTGCGCCATCGCTTCGCCTTCAATCACAAAATGATTGATAAACCCGGTGCGGTTGGCGAGGGTGAGCGCTTCCAGTAGCGCTTTCTGCGCTTCGCTTTTACGCCCGGCCTGCCAGTAGAGCTGGTTGAGCAGCAGCAGGTTGCGGTTGAGATCGCTCATCAGACGCAGCGAGCGGGCGTTATCGTTTAGCTCTTCCAGCACCATTTCAGCGGAATCAAAATCACCGAGCAGGATCTGCGCGCGGGCGATATTGCGCCACTGGCTCTGCAGGAAGTGGTTGTTAGCGAATTCCGGTTTGGGCGTCTGACGCAGCCAGTTTGCCGCGGCGGCTTTATCGCCGACCATCTGCCAGTAGATCACCCGGACTTTATCGGCATTGGATACCCAGTCACTGTGGTAATGGCCGTTGCCAAGCAGGTTTTCCAAACGATTCAAATGACTACGCGCGTTATCCAGGTCACCGCGCGCCAGCGAGCACTGCACCATCAGCGTCAGACACTGTAGCTGCTGCTGCGGTTGATAAGTTGAAAGCACCGCCATGCCGTTACGCGCGGAGGTTTCCGCTTCATCCAGCCGCGCCCACGCCCACAGTAACTGGGAACGAATACGCAGCAGGAATTCATGCATCGGCAACTGTTCGAGGTGCTGTTCGCGGATGAGCTGGAAGGCTTTTTCCTGAATTTCCCAGGCGGCCTGAAGGAACCCCTGAGCAAAGAGAATTTCGCTTTGTTGGATCATGCTCCATAACGCGTAATGCCAGACGTCATGGCGGCGGGCCATCTGTTCGGTTTGCTGCATTACCGCCAGCGATTTACTCAACTGGCCTTTGCAGTGCAGCACTTCACCATGTACCGAGGTGGCAACGATGCGGCTGTAGTAGCTGGCTAGCGGTAGTTCGTCGAGGGCCACCATCGCCAGGCGCTCGGCTTCTTCCTGGTCACCAGCGTTAATCGCCACCTGGGCGCGCAGGGCGTTGAAGTCACCGTGCATGGCGGTATCCATTTCCGCATCCATCTCCTGCTCGGCGCGGGCCAGCAGGGTATTCACTTCGCTATAGCGGTGCTGGCTCTGCATCAGCCAGGCCTGTAAGAGAATCAAACGCGGGTTTTCCAGCAGATTTGACCACGGCAGCGCCGCCAGAGACTGCTCCAGCAAACCCAGCTCGCTGTGGTTAAACATGCCCCATGCGTGATTAAGCAGAATATCGCGCAGCATTTTTGCATCACCCGCCGCCAGGGCATGGTGAATGGCTTCGCTCGGGAAGCCTTGCGCCATCCAGCTTTCGGCGGCAGCACGATGAATTTCCGGCAGTTCAACCGCCAGTTCCCACTGGCAGCGCTGACGCAGGAAGTTGCCGAACAGAGGGTGGTAGCGGAACCACTCGCCGGAATCGTCCATCCGTTGCAGAAATAGCCCCTGACGCTCAATCTCTTCCAGTTGCATCTGACCATTCTCTTCGCCGGTCACGCGGACGATCAGCGCATCGTTCATTGAACGCAGCAGCGAGCTTTTCAGCAGGAAGTTACGCGTTCGCGGATCGACATTATCCAGAACTTCATCGACCAGATAGTCGGAAAGATGGCTGGCGTTGATACCGGCAAGACGGCGAGCGGAATGATGAGCGGAGGTATTATTCTGACGGGCGGAGAGGGCGATGAGCTGGAGCGCGGTGGCCCAACCGGCGACATCGTCGCACAGCCTTTTACTATCGTCGGCCTCGATTGGCGAGCTGAGACGACAGTCGAAAAATTGTTTGGCTTCCTGATGAGTGAAGGCCAATTGCTGGCTACCAATCTCAAGCAACTGATCGCGTACGCGCAGGTTGGCAATACCGAGCTGCGGTAGGTTCCGCGACAGCACCACCAGGGTCATATTTTCCGGTTGATGACGAAGGAAGAAGCGCATCGCATCATGAATAACCGGATTGCTGATCAGATGGTAATCATCAATCACCAGGAATAACGGGCGCTGCCAGTCGGCAAGCTCGATAAATAGCTGCGCGAAGAGTGAGGGCAGGCTGGCGTACTGGCGTTTTTGCACCATGGTTTCGCTGGCCGCACAGTGGCCGCCAGTGGCCTGCTGAATGGCGGCGAGCAGATAGCTGGCAAAACGCTCCTGTTGGTTATCGCCTTCATCCAGCGAAAACCAGCCAAGGTCATTTTTCCCCGCCGCCCATTGAGAAACGAGCGTGGTCTTACCGTATCCAGCCGGGCTGGTTACCAACGCGAGACGATAATTGTTCGCGCCGGAAAGTTTCGCCAGTAATCGCTCACGAACCACGGTGTGTTCAAGGCGGACCGGACGACTTAATTTAGACGGAATCAACATAGTTCTACATTTCGCTGTGCAAGGGAGGAATTGCGAATTTTTTTGCGCTTCGTAATTAATATCTAATAAGGTCGGCCATAATGAATTTTATTGCAAGTTATGTCCGAGTTTTATGCTCTTGAATTTGCTCTATGTCACAAATTTTGACATAGAGTGAAATTCATATAAAAGGGTGATAGCGTGCGCGGTTACTGGGTTTGCGGGATTTTTAGGCACAATAAGCTAATCTTTTTTTACAATACTAGTAGTTGTCTGTTTTTATTAAATTATTCTCAGTTAATTCTTGTACGTCACCCTTTTGAGTTATTTCTGTATTAAAGTCAGCTTATTCCCTCGATATTTACTTTTATTTCTCAATATTTACAAGGCGGCATTTTTGCTTACTTTTCTCATCTTGGCTTGTAACACATTTTCATGCGGCAGGTAGCGGGAGAATTGTTGTTCCGATGTGGCGAATTTTCCAGCATAATTTCGCCAGTAAGCTAACGTAATAGTGCCTAAGATCACACTTTTCGCTCATCCCTGCTACTCCTCCCCGGCTAATCCCTGGCGGGATGAGGACGTGACTCCGGGAGGTCGGCACACTAGCGCTAACTGTTTTAGTAAAGGACCCGGATTTCTTATGTCACAGACTACTTTTAACAAAGCTCAGTTTCAGGCTGCACTGACGCGTCAGTGGCAGCATTTTGGATTACAGTCCGCTTGTGAGATGACCCAGTGCCAATGGTGGCGTGCCGTGAGCGGCGCGCTGGCCGAGCTGTTGTCGGCTCAACCGGTCGTGAAACCGGCCGAAGGGCAGCGCCATGTAAACTACATCTCCATGGAGTTTCTGATTGGTCGTCTGACCGGCAACAATTTGCTCAACCTTGGCTGGTATCAAGGGGTGAGTGATGAGCTTCAGACGCATGACGTCAACCTGACTGACCTGCTGGAAGAGGAGATCGACCCGGGTCTGGGCAACGGCGGCCTGGGCCGTCTGGCGGCATGTTTCCTCGATTCTATGGCGACCGTCGGCCAGTCGGCGACCGGTTACGGCCTGAACTATCAATACGGCCTGTTCCGTCAATCTTTTGCTGATGGTCAGCAGATGGAAGCGCCGGATGATTGGGGGCGTAGCAGCTACCCGTGGTTCCGCCACAATGAAGCGCTGGATGTGCAGGTTGGACTCGGCGGTAAAGTCACCAAAGGCGGCGAATGGGTACCGGCATTCGTGATTACTGGCGAAGCCTGGGATCTGCCGGTGCTGGGCTATCGCAACAACGTCGCGCAACCGCTGCGTCTGTGGCAAGCCAAACACGCGCATCCGTTTAACCTGACCAAATTCAATGACGGCGATTTCCTGCGTGCTGAACAGCAGGGTATCGACGCGGAAAAACTGACGAAAGTCCTCTATCCGAACGATAACCATCAGGCGGGCAAAAAACTGCGTCTGATGCAGCAGTACTTCCAGTGCGCCTGTTCGGTTGCCGATATCCTGCGTCGCCATCATCTGGCGGGTCGCAAGCTGGCGCAACTGGCGGATTATGAAGTTATTCAACTTAACGATACTCACCCGACAATTGCGATCCCGGAACTGCTGCGCGTGCTGATCGACGAGCATCAGCTGAGCTGGGACGACGCGTGGGCGATCACCAGCAAAACTTTCGCCTATACCAACCACACCCTGATGCCGGAAGCGCTGGAGTGCTGGGATGAGAAGCTGGTGAAAGCGCTGCTGCCGCGTCACATGCAGATTATCAAAGAGATTAACGACCGCTTTAAAAAGCTGGTGGATAAAACCTGGCCGGGCGACAAGCAGGTTTGGGCGAAGCTGGCGGTAGTGCATGACAAACAGGTTCGTATGGCGAACATGTGCGTGGTGAGCGGCTTTGCAGTCAACGGCGTTGCTGCGCTGCACTCCGACCTGGTGGTGAAAGATCTGTTCCCGGAATATCACCAGCTGTGGCCGAATAAATTCCATAACGTCACCAACGGTATTACTCCGCGCCGCTGGATCAAACAGTGCAACCCGGCTCTGGCCGCGCTGCTGGATAAGACGCTGAAGAAAGAGTGGGCCAACGACCTCGACCAGCTGATTAACCTCGAAAAATACGCTGACGATGCGAATTTCCGTCAGACGTACCGCGACATTAAGCTGGCCAACAAGGTTCGCCTGGCGGAGTTTGTGAAGCGGCGTACCGGTATCGAGATTAACCCGCAGGCGATTTTCGATATCCAGATTAAGCGTCTGCACGAGTACAAACGTCAGCACCTCAACCTGTTGAATATCCTCGCGCAGTACAAAGATATTCGTGAAAATCCGCAGGCAGACCGCGTACCACGTGTGTTCCTGTTCGGCGCGAAGGCGGCTCCGGGCTACTACCTGGCGAAGAATATTATCTGGGCGATCAATAAAGTTGCTGAAGCGATCAACAACGATCCGCTGGTTGGCGATAAGCTGAAGGTCGTGTTCCTGCCGGACTATTGCGTGTCGGCGGCAGAAATGCTGATCCCAGCGGCGGATGTCTCTGAGCAGATTTCTACTGCGGGCAAAGAGGCCTCCGGTACCGGCAACATGAAGCTGGCGCTGAACGGCGCGCTGACTGTCGGAACCCTGGACGGCGCGAACGTTGAAATCGCTGAGCAGGTAGGGGAAGAAAACATCTTTATCTTCGGCCATACCGTGGAAGAAGTGAAAGCCCTGAAGGCCAAAGGTTACGATCCGCTGAAATGGCGTAAGAAAGACAAACTGCTGGATGCGGTGCTCAAGGAGCTGGAAAGCGGTAAATATAGCGATGGCGATAAGCATGCTTTCGACCAGATGCTGCATAGCCTGCTGAAAGGGGGTGACCCGTACCTGGTGCTGGCAGATTTCGAAGCCTACGTGGCGGCGCAGAAGCAGGTTGATGAGCTGTATCGCGACCAGGAGGCCTGGACTCGCGCGACGATTCTGAATACTGCGCGCTGCGGCATGTTCAGCTCTGACCGCTCCATTCGCGATTATCAGCAACGTATCTGGCAGGCAAAACGCTAAGGACAGGCCTATGGAGACTAAACGCCTTGATAACGCTGCCCTGGCGGCGGGAATCAGCCCAAGCTATATCAACGCCCATGGTAAGCCGCAGTCGATCGCGGCAACCACCAAGCAGCGCCTGCTTGATGCGATGCATCGTACAACAATCGCCACGAAGGTGGCGGTTAATCCACTTCCTGTGGTGCAGGTGTTTACCCACGGCAAAAAGATGTCTTTGCCGGTGGCAGGTCAGGGTGAGTTCCACTGGATCCTCACTACTGAAGATGGCAAACAGTATCAAGGCCAGGTACGCGGCGGTGAAACGCTGCCGCTGCCAGCAAGGCTGCCGGAAGGGTATCACACGCTGACGCTGACTCAGGACGGCGATCGCTGGCACTGCCGGGCTATCGTCGCACCCGTGCGCTGCTACGAGCCGCAGGCGCTGAAGGATGGCAAGAAGCTGTGGGGTACCTGCGTGCAGCTTTATACGCTGCGCTCGGAGAAAAACTGGGGAATTGGTGATTTCGGTGATTTACGCGTTATGTTACCGGAAATCGCCCGTCGCGGCGGTTCGTTTATCGGCCTCAACCCGATTCACGCGCTCTATCCGGCTAACCCGGAAAGCGCCAGCCCGTACAGCCCCTCTTCACGCCGCTGGCTCAATGTTATCTATATTGATGTTAATGCGGTAGACGATTTCCGTCAGAGCAAAGAGGCGCAGAAATGGTGGCAATCACCGGCTACGCAGCGGGCGTTACAGGCTGCGCGTGAGACCGATGACGTTGACTATAGCGCCGTGACCGCGTTGAAAATCACCGCGCTGCGCATGGCGTGGAAAGGTTTCTCCGCGCGCAATGATGAAGCAACAGCAGAGTTTCGTCAGTTTGTGACGCGTGAGGGCGAAAGTCTGTACTGGCAGGCGGCGTTTGACGCGCTTCATGCCTGGCAGGTTAAGCAGGATCCGATGCGCTGGGGCTGGCCCGCCTGGCCGAAGGCTTATCAGGATACCCATAGCCCGGAAGTGAAAGCGTTTTGCGCTGAGCATGCCGATGAGGTGAATTTTTACCTTTGGCTGCAGTGGCTGGCTTACACCCAGTTTGCCGAATGCTGGCATACCAGTCAAAACGATGCCATGCCAATTGGCCTGTATCGTGACCTGGCGGTTGGCGTTGCGGAAGGCGGGGCAGAAACCTGGTGTGACCGCGAGCTCTACTGCCTGAAAGCTTCCGTCGGCGCGCCGCCGGATATTTTGGGCCCGCTGGGGCAAAACTGGGGCCTGCCGCCGATGGATCCGCATATCATCGTGTCGCGCGCCTACGAGCCGTTTATCGAACTGCTGCGCGCTAATATGCAAAACTGCGGCGCGCTGCGCATCGATCACGTGATGTCGGTGCTGCGTCTGTGGTGGATCCCCTACGGTGAAACGGCTGACCACGGTGCCTACGTGCAATATCCGGTGGATGACCTGCTGTCGATTCTGGCGCTGGAGAGTAAGCGTCATCGCTGTATGGTGATCGGTGAAGATCTGGGTACCGTACCGGTTGAAATCGTCGGTAAGTTGCGTAAAAGCGGCGTCTACTCCTACAAAGTGCTCTATTTCGAAAATGACCACGAGAAAACTTTCCGTGCGCCGAAGGCGTATCCGGAGCAATCAATGGCTGTGGCAACGACGCATGACCTGCCAACGCTGCGCGGCTACTGGGAAAGCGGCGACCTGACCTTGGGTAAATCGTTGGGACTGTATCCGGATGAGGTGGTGTTACGCGGACTGTACCAGGATCGCGAGCTGGCAAAACAGGGGCTGCTGGATGCACTGCATCGCTACGGTTGCCTGCCAAAGCGTACCGGGCATAAAGCGTCGCTGATGGCGATGACGTCGACCCTCAATCGCGGGATGCAGCGCTATATTGCCGACAGCAACAGCGCGCTGTTGGGCCTGCAGCCGGAGGATTGGCTGGAGATGGCCGAGCCGGTCAATATTCCGGGCACCAGTACGGAATATCCAAACTGGCGTCGTAAGCTCTCTACCACGCTGGAAGCAATGTTTGCCGACGAGCAGGTGAATAAGCTGATTAAGGATCTGGATAAGCGGCGTAAGGCGGCAAGTAAGAAAAAGCCAGCCTGATAGCCATTCTAAGTGCATTAAAAAGCCGGGAAGTGATTCCCGGCTTTTCTGTTACTGATGAACCGTTTTAGCGTTTCGGCCCTGCGGCAACCAGCGCTGCGCCTGCTGGCGTATCGGTATACTTCTCAAAGTTCTCAACGAACAGCTTCGCTAACTGCTCGGCCTTCTCCTGCCACTGCTCTGGCGAACCGTAGGTATTGCGTGGGTCAAGGATATGAGTATCCACGCCCGGCAGCTCGGTTGGGATTTGCAGCTCAAACATCGGCAGAGTGAAGGTTTCGGCATCATCGAGCGAACCGTCGAGGATGGCGTCGATAATGGCGCGGGTATCTTTAATCGAGATACGTTTGCCGGTGCCGTTCCAGCCAGTGTTGACCAGATAGGCCTGCGCGCCAGAAGCCTGCATGCGCTTGACCAGCACTTCTGCATATTGCGTCGGGTGTAGCGACAGGAAAGCCGCGCCGAAGCAGGCGGAGAAGGTTGGCGTCGGCTCCGTCACACCACGCTCGGTACCGGCCAGTTTAGCGGTAAAGCCAGACAGGAAGTGGTACTGGGTTTGGTCGGCGGTCAGGCGAGAAACCGGCGGCAGTACACCGAACGCATCAGCGGTCAGGAAGATAACCTTGGTGGCATGGCCCGCTTTAGAGATCGGCTTAACAATGTTCTCGATATGGTTGATCGGATAAGAGACGCGGGTGTTTTCGGTCTTCGAACCGTCATTAAAATCGATCGTGCCGTCGGCCAGCACTACGACGTTCTCCAGCAGCGCATCACGGCGAATTGCATGGTAGATATCAGGCTCTGCGGCTTCGGAAAGCTTAATCGTCTTCGCGTAGCAGCCGCCTTCGAAGTTAAATACCCCGTCGTCATCCCAACCGTGTTCGTCATCGCCAATCAGGCGGCGTTTTGGGTCGGTAGAGAGAGTGGTTTTGCCGGTACCGGAAAGGCCGAAGAAGATAGCGACATCCTCTTTTTCCCCAACGTTGGCGGAGCAGTGCATGGAAGCGATGCCCTGTAACGGCAGTAGGTAGTTCATGATGGAGAACATCCCTTTTTTCATTTCGCCGCCGTACCAGGTCCCGCCAATCAGCTGAATGCGTTCGGTCAGATTGAAGGCGACGAAGTTTTCGGAGTTGAGTCCCTGCTCTTTCCACTGCGGGTTAGTGCATTTTGCACCGTTCATCACGATGAAATCGGGCTCGAAGGTCGCCAGTTCCTCATCGCTTGGGCGAATAAACATATTCTTCACGAAATGCGCCTGCCAGGCGACCTCGGTAATAAAGCGGACGCTCAGGCGAGTGTCAGCATTAGCGCCGCAGAAAGCGTCAACGATAAACAGACGCTTGTTGGAGAGCTGGCGGGTAACCAGTCCCTTCAGGTGCTGCCACGTTTCCTCAGAGAGCGGTTTGTTGTCGTTCTTGCCCTTGCCTTTGTCAGACCACCACACGGTATCGCGGGTGGTATCGTCACGAACAATATACTTATCTTTTGGAGAACGGCCGGTGAAAATACCGGTATCGACAGCGATAGCACCAAGATTGGTTAATATGCCTCGTTCATAACCTTCCAGATTGGGGGCTAGCTCTTCCTGATACAAAGTATCGTAGCTGGGGTTGTGGACGATATCCTGGACGTCATTGATACCATAAGCCTTGAGATCCTGCGGGGTTAAACCATTATTAACGCGCATGTCACTGCTCCTTAGCCAATATGTACTGCTTTAAATTGTAGGGGTTATTACGGGGTATAGACCGCGACCAGGCTCATAGATTTACGTATCTCGACAAACGGCATACTTACGAAAAACGTTGTGACTCCTGTCACGAAGCGTGGGGGATTATCTCAGGAAATAGGGCTTTGGTGGGGGGAGATGTTTCTTAATGGTTAAAAAGTAATTAAAAAAACTATTGAAATGTGAATGTAATCGCTTACCTGAAATAAAATTACGTAATACTTTCAGGGGGAATCGATTCATCTCGCAGATAAAAAAACTTGACGCCAGGAGCGGCGGAGGAAAACCTCGACCAAACCCCTGGCGAGATGAACGATTAGTGGATCTGCGGATCGGCCGGTGAGGCGTTATTGCGGATCTCGGCAATATCCATCGCATTGAAGACATAATGACTACCGCAATAATCGCAGTGCATGTCGATTTCTCCTTCATCGGCCAGAATACTATCGATCTCTTCATCAGGCAGCGTTTTCAGCGCACCAGCGCAGCGTTCACGAGAGCAGGTACATTTAAACTCGACGTTCTGCGGCTCGTAAACGGTGACTTCTTCTTCATGGTACAGGCGCCAGAGCACATCGTTTGCTGGCAGAGTAAACAACTCTTCAGCTTTGATGGTTTCGGTTAGCGTGCTCAGGTGTTCGAAATCAGCCGCCTGCGCGTCTTGTGCGGGCAGAACCTGCAGCAGCATGCCGCCAGCCATCGGTTTGCCTTCGTGTTCGCCGCTACGAATGATCAGTCGAGTTGGCAATTGCTCAGAGCGCTGGAAGTAATCTTCCAGGCAAGCCGCTAGCGTATCGCCTTCCAGACCGACTACGCCCTGATAGCGCTCGCCTTCGTCTGGAGAGATAGTAATGACCAGATATCCGTTACCCACCATCGTCTTCAGGTCGGCCCCTTCCGGGATCTCGCCCTGCATGCGAGCCACGCCGCGCATCTGCTGTTGGTTGTTGCCGTTAATCACTGCCAGCGATAGTGGACCATCGCCCTGCAGTTGAACGGTAATATCACCGGCAAACTTCAGCGTGGCGGTCAGCAGGCTGGTCGCAACCAGCAGTTCTGCCAGCACGGTTTTAACCGGCTGCGGGTAGCTATGGTTTGTCAGAATCTGTTCTAAAGTTTCTGAAACTGTTACCAGCTCACCGCGCACGGCATAGTTTTCAAACAGATAGCGATGTAATTGATCGTGTTGAGTCATAATAATCTCTCTTGCTGGCCACAGTTATTCACTATCGCCGTGTTTAAATCTCATCAGGTCGCGGCGTTCTTTCTTATCCGGACGTCTGTCGGGATGCGGCATGGTTAGCGCGTTCATTTTCCGCGCCAGCGCCATTTTCTCGCGTTTCTCGATGCTCGCAGCCGTCTCTTCATAGAGTGCGACGGCTTCGCTGGCAGGTCTGCGCTGTTCGGTAATGCCTTTTACCACGATGATACGTTCGTCATTGCCCTGGCGTAGCGTCAGGGAGGCGTTCAGCTCGACAACTTTTCCCGGTTTACTGCGCTGGCCGTTGTAGTGCACCTTGCCGCCTTCGATCATCTCGCGCGCCAAGGCGCGGGTTTTATAAATGCGGGCTGCCCAAAGCCATTTGTCCAGCCTGACGGCTTCGACGGGTTTTTCTTTCATGGCCTCTCCTGCGGGGTCAGTGAGGGAATCAGATGTCGGTAGTCATTTAGCCCTGGATGGCGAGCGTAGCTTTTTTCAGCCAGCCCGGAATCGGGGTTGGTTATGCCCAGGCAATAACGAATGCCAAACTCTTCGGCCGCATCCAGAATCGCCTCGTTGTCGTCAACAAAGAGCGTTTTGCGCGCGTTGAAGCCGGTTTCCTCAGCAACGGCACGCCACAACCGCTGATCTTCTTTCGGATAACCAAATGTGTGGGTGGAAAGTAATAAATCAAGGTGCGCATCCAGCCCGGTGTGCTTCAGCTTTACCGCCAGATTATGTGGATGGGCGTTAGTCAGCAAAATACGGCGTTTGCCGCTGGCTTTAAGCGCATCAAGGAACGGAACGGTATCATCACGCAGTGCGGCTCGTGGCCCCTGCTCGCTGGTCATCGCACAAATATCCAAACCCAGGCGCTCGCTCCAGTAGTCCAGGCAGTACCAGTTTAGCGTATGTTGCACAGCGTGATATTCCTGGTACATCGCCTCTCTGGCTTCCTGCAGGTTGAGGCCTTGCGTCGCCCCCCAGGTTTCCGGAACCAGTTTTTGCCAGAAATAGTTGTCGAAGGCGAGGTCGAGCAGCGTGCCGTCCATATCCAGCAGAACGGTATCAACCTCCTGCCAGGCGATATCAAAGTGCATGGTAAGTCTCCAACGAGGGGGGAATTGCGCGACAGGGTATCACACCGCGTCGCGCAGAGAATTAATCTTGCGGGTCTGGAGAGGAAAGTAGAACCGGATTCAGGCAGCTTTCGTAATACTTCTGGATCTCTTCCTGACGCTGACGGTGACGCTGGTAGCGACGAATTGCTTGGATACCGTGATACCCCATACAGCCCAGCATCACCAGCAGCAGTAGAGTTGTTCCCAGATAACGCCACAGACCGGTGCGGTCGGGAATACGGTGCAGGTTGATATGCTGCGTACCGTTGGCATCGGTATAAAGATTTGTGACGATTCCTTCCGCATGAAACGATGTATGCATCAGCATTCCCGCCAGTCGCTGCAGTTCGTTCCACTGTTGGTGAGCGGGGTAATCGTATAGTCCGGTCGTCGGCCATGGCTGATTCACCAGGTCGCTGCCTTCATCGCTGGCAATTAAAAAACCACCAGGGGCCGGACTGTTTAGCGCCTGGGCCGCACGTGACGTTTCACGGCTGACAAACGGCGCGGTGGAGGTGGTGACCAGATTCTCCAGTGATTCTGCGCTTACCGGGCGTAGCAGCACGTTGACGCCATCCAGCTTGCCCGTATTGGCGCGTTTGGTCAGAGTTTCCCAGTTGCGCGTGTTGCCGAGGTTAACCAGCGCATTTTTCAGGCGAACGCAGTCGTCTTTTGCTGAACACAGGTCACTTGTTTTTATGACGATATCGCCAAAGTCGTCGAGCAGTACCATCCCGGATTTCTGAATAGCGGAACGCAGCGCCGGGCTAACGCGAGATTCATCATTCGACTCGGGATGGAGCTGGCGTTGAACGGTTTGCATCAGTGCGCTGGCCTTACTGACGATGTCGGATTCCGGCAGCGGCAGGGGAGGCGCATCATTCCAGATGATTTGCGAACAGTCGAAGGGCATAAACGGCGAGTTCTCTTTTGCCGTCCAGGTTCCTGGCGTGTGGATATTACACATGCCGGTTCCTTTCAGGCGCAGCGTATCGCCGATGCGGACCTGCGACTTATCCAGTTGGGCAACCGTTGTGGCTTCGATAGTTTGCGCACCTTTCAGCCACGACAGGGTGAACTTAAAGGGCATATTCAGCGGCACGCTTGCCCACAGCATCACTACCACCAGCAGCGCTCCTGCGGCAATAATCGCACTACGTAGCCAGTACTGAAGCGGGAAGTTTTTAACTTCATCATGCAGCGACAGGAAACGCCCCTGGCGAACGACGTGACGGCTGAGGTAGATGTCTACATCCGTTTGTTGGCCGAGATCCTGCGTAATCCACGGTTGCCAGTGGCGCGGATAGATCAGGTCGATAATACCGAGGGAGATATTGTTGATATGTTCCTGGTTATTTTCGCCAAATAATCCCCAGCGCTTGGGCATGCCGCGCAGGCAGTGAATTTCTCGTAGCGACATTTTGCGCGGCGGAGCGTAGATACCCCAGACACCAGCGAGTAGCAGCAGTAAACCACCGCCTAATAGCCACGGGGAAAACACATCGGGGCTTATCAGGCTGCAATAAAACAGCAGGAAAGCTGCAACGATCAGAACGGCTTCACGAAGGCCGTCGGGGCGGCTGAGCGCATGTTCTTCCGATGTTTCCGGACGAATGCTTAGCAGTTCAATTTGCTCGCTCTCTTCCCCACGAATCGATGCCTGGGTTGCGGAGGTGCGTTCGAGAGCAAACCCGAGAGATTCTTGCGGATAGTCGCTTAGCGTTTGGCCATTAAGGGCAATGACCAGGGGCAGGCTATCGGTTGGAATTAATTCAACGCTGTTTTCATCATTGATATGTTGTTCCCAGAACGGAGGAAGATGAATTTCCACTGAATCAAGGAAGTAGCGCCATTTATTCAGGTCGTCAGTGTTGATGCCATAGCGAGTAATTGCGCGAGTAACGGTAAAAACGGTGTCACTCTGTTCGTTCAACGCGATATTTACCGGTGCAATACTGGCACCTGAGGCTGGCAATTGCTGATTGCGGCTGAGGCCTTCGAGGTATTTTTCTACGGCGCTGTGCTCTTCATCAGAAAGCTTGCGCGTCGCGGCGTCACTGAAGGCATGCAACAGAGGAAGGCGGCGGCGTCTGGCATGCGATCGATACCACCAGCCTATAAGCAACGCGCAGATTAGCAGAGCTGTCAAAAAAATCAGAAAGGTGCCCATGCCCATCCCATCATAGTTATTCTTTTCTTACTGGTATCGTTGGTTGCCATTCACACTTAAGTAAACCAGGTGTACGCAATCGGCATCTGTCATGTAAAAACGGGAAAAATCATTGTGTAGCACAGCAGCATACAACCTTATCAAAAACGTTAAAATCCAGGAATCGGTAAATTCTCAAATACCATTCAACCTATTGACTTTTTGGTCTTTGTATCAATTACATCTAAAACTATAAAGTTGCAACTATGTAAATTAGTGGCGAATTGAATTGCCGAAACCGTGCTGCGTGTCGCACAATGACCTCTGTAATCACAGCATAGACCGATGACAATGAGCAAATCATTACAAAAACCCACCATTCTCAATGTTGAAACGGTAGCGCGTTCGCGACTTTTTAACGTTGAAAGCGTGGACCTTGAGTTCAGCAACGGCGTTCGCCGGGTGTATGAACGGATGCGGCCCTCTACTCGTGAAGCCGTGATGATTGTGCCGATTGTCGATGACCATATTATATTGATTCGCGAGTACGCTGTTGGGACCGAGTCCTATGAATTAGGCTTTTCGAAAGGCCTGATTGACCCGGGTGAAAGCGTGCTCGAGGCTGCCAACCGTGAGCTGAAAGAAGAGGTCGGTTTTGGCGCGCAAAAGCTGACGTTTTTGAAAAAGTTGAGCATGGCCCCATCTTATTTCTCCAGCAAGATGAATATTCTGGTGGCGGAAGACCTTTATCCGGAATCACTACCGGGCGATGAGCCAGAGCCGCTACCGCAGGTTCGCTGGCCGCTATCGCAGCTAATGGCGCTGCTTGATGAAGAGGACTTTCATGAGGCTCGTAACGTCAGTGCGCTGTTCCTGTTGCGCGAATGGTTGCAGGAGCAGGGCCGACTGTAGCCAGTCGCGAAATAAAGTATTAAGCAAAGAAAAAGCGCCCGCAGGCGCTTTTTTGTCAGAACAGTTCGTGGGTTTCGCCGCCGCCATCGGTGATGGTGGTGCCGACTTCATGAACCGCCTGCTGGGTGGGCTGGGTGCCTTCGATAAAGTACTCAGCGCGGCTGTTACCTCCGCTGGCCAACTGGCCGGTGCTGCGGTCGATATTCACCGTGATGATGCCCGGCGGCGGCGTTAACGGCTCCTCCGGTACGCCTTCCAGAACCTTTTTCATAAAATCATCCCAGGCCGGCTGGGCGCTTTTGGCTCCACCCTCGTAGCCAGAAATCTGATCTTTGATTGCGCCTGAGGCGGTTGTACGACCCAGATCGCGGCGGTGGTCATCAAAGCCAATCCATACCGACGTCACCACGCCAGGGCCATAGCCGGAGAACCACGCATCTTTCGAGCTGTTGGTGGTCCCTGTCTTACCGCCGATATCGTGACGTTGCAGGTCGCGACCCGCACGCCAGCCGGTGCCCATCCAGCCGGGTTCGCCGAAAATATTGGTGTTAAGGGCGCTCTTGATCAGGAAGGCCAACGGCGTATTGATCACGTGCGGCGCATACTCAGGAGCGCCACTCTGCGCGACCAGTGACTGGTTGGCCTGCTCAAGCTGTGGCTGCGGCGGAACGCTGGCGTTTTGCGGTTCCTGAGAGGTGGCAACGTCCTCGACGTCTTTATTTTCCAGCACGTCTGATTTTGGTGTATCACCGTAAATCACTGGCGAATTGCACTGCGGGCAGGCAATTTTCGGTCGTTCTTCGAAAATGACGCCGCCCTGATCGTTCTCAATTTTACTGATGAAATACGGGCTAACCAGGAAACCTCCGTTCGCCATCACCGAATAACCGCGAGCGACCTGTAACGGTGTGAAAGACGCTGAACCCAGCGCCAGTGATTCGGTTCGCACGATGTTCTGTGCCGGGAAGCCGAAGCGCTGGAGGTACTCTGCGGCGTAGTCCACGCCCATGGCACGCATGGCGCGAACCATGACGACGTTCTTCGATTGACCCAGCCCCTGGCGTAAACGGATAGGACCAGCATATTGCGGAGGTGAGTTTTTCGGCCGCCAGTCAGAGCCAGAACCCGCATCCCAACGGGAAATAGGCACATCATTAAGCATGCTCGCCAGCGTTAAGCCTTTATCCATCGCTGCAGTATAGAGGAACGGCTTAATGTTAGAACCGACCTGGCGTAAGGCCTGAGTCGCACGGTTGAACTTACTTTGGTTGAAATCAAAACCACCGACCAGCGCAATAATCGCGCCGTTTTGCGGGTTGATGGATACCAGCGCCGAGTTCACATCCGGTACCTGAGACAGCCACCAGTCGCTGCCAACCTGGCGGACCCAAATTTGTTGCCCGGTTTGCAGGACATCGGTCACTTTGCGCGGTGTAGCGCCTTGCTGAGTATCAGAAACAAACCGACGCGCCCAGCGAACCCCTGACATATTCAGCGATACCGATGTTCCGTTGCTCAACAGAGCAACGGCCTCCTGCGGATTTGCCGAAGTGATTACCGCCGGGGAGAGAGGGCCAGAGCCCGGTATCTTTTTCAGCGCAGCAATGATTTTCTGGTTATCCCATGGCGTTTCACCCACTTTCCACAATACGCTGGCCGGGCCGCGATAGCCGTGGCGCATATCGTAATCCAGAACGTTGTTACGTACCGCCTGTTGGGCAGACTGCTGGTTTTTCCGGGTGATGGTGGTGTAGACACGATAACCATCTTCATAAGCCAGTTCGCCGTAGCGATTGACCATTTCCTGACGCACCATTTCGCTGAGGTAGGGGGCTGAGAAGGCGATTTCCGGCGCATGATAGCGTGCGTCGATAGCCTGGCTGCGCGCCTGATCGTACTGCGACTGCGTGATGTAGCCTTCACTCAGCATACGCGACAGAACGACGTTACGGCGGGCGGTGGCGCGGTCCATGGAGTAGAGCGGGTTAAAGGTTGAAGGAGCTTTCGGCAAACCCGCAATCACTGCCATCTCGCTCAGAGTGAGCTGATCGACGGATTTACCAAAATAAACCTGCGCGGCTGCGCCGACGCCATAGGCGCGGTAGCCGAGATAGATTTTATTCAGGTACAGCTCAAGAATTTCGTCTTTATTGAGCAACTGTTCGATGCGGATTGCGAGAAAGACCTCTTTGACCTTACGTATCAGCGTCTTTTCTGGACTCAGGAAGAAGTTACGCGCCAGTTGCTGAGTGATGGTGCTGGCACCCTGTGAGGCGTGACCGGAGAACATGGCGACGCTGGCGGCGCGGAAAATACCGACCGGATCAACGCCATGATGCTCATAAAATCGGCTGTCTTCAGTGGCGATAAACGCTTTTATTAGCTCAGGTGGTATTTGCTGCAAGGTGACAGGGATACGGCGTTTCTCGCCATATTGCGCAATCAGCTCGCCATCCGCACTGTAAACCTGCATCGGGATTTGCAGACGCACATCCTTCAGGGTAGCGACGTCAGGAAGCTGCGGCTCTATATATTTATAGAGACCAAAAATCGAGCCTGCTCCCAGCAGTACGCAACAGACTGCAAGGATGAAAAGATACTTTACGAACTTCACCGGAGATTTCTCATTTAGTTTTAATTGGGCAGTTTATAAACAAACGCGCAGTAGTATAAAGGCAAGCCTGGTGCATTGATATAGCGAACCATATTGGCGGATAAGGAGATCGTAGGCATGGCTTTTAGAAACTGGCGCATAGGAATGCATATTCAGCAGGACCGTATTGCCATCGTAGCGCTGTTGTTTGAACGCTCCCGCTGGGCACTGCGGCGCTGGTGGATTATTCCCCTGACGCCCGGCACCGTGCGTCAGGGAGTGGTTGTCGACGTTGAGGCGCTGGCCCGACAGTTGCAAAGCTGGCGGCGCGAGCTGCCAATGCAGCATCAGGTTTGTATTGCGCTCCCGGCGGCGCGCACGTTGCAAAAGCGTTTGCCGCGTCCTCAGGTCTCGTTAAGAGAAAGCGAACAGGCAACATGGATCAGCAGCGCGATGGCGCAGCAGTTGGAAATGCCAGCTTCCTCATTATGTGTTGATTATTCGGCTACCGGAACGGGTGATGGCTGGCAGGTAACGGCGGCGCAGCGCTTAGACGTTGACGCGCTGCGTCGCCTTGCGGAGCGACTCAAGTTAAGAGTCGCCGGAATTGTTCCGGATGCCAGCGTACTCAGCGCCTTTTTTCCCTGGCTACCGGCTGAAACTCATGGACTGGCATGGCGAGATGAATCGACCTGGCTGTGGGCTACCGCAGATAACTGGGGATGGAATTTATGCAGCGAAACCCCTTCTTTTCCCCGGCTGGTTTCACAGGTTAACGCCGGTGAGTTTCGCCTCTGTACTTCCGAATCGTTCGACGGGCAAAGCTTTGATGCCTGGAGCGTAATACATCGTCTGCAGCCTCCGCTTCCGCCCTGTGGCGATAGCTTTACGGTTGCGCTGGGCCTTGCGTTGGGTGCGCGTTAACGATGAGCCAGATTGTTAACTTTCTTCCCTGGCGTGAAACCCGTCGACGGCAGCGTCTGCGTTCGGGAGGGTTATTACTCGTCGGGTTCCTGCTTGTTCTGCTTATGGCGTGGTTCGCATCACGAATGAACAGCCGGGTCAGTCACTCGCTTGAGGCGGAGAGAGCGAGTGCCGAAAGCCAGCTTTATAACGCGTTCCAGCAGCGTGAGCGTGTTATGCGTCAACGATTACAGCAGTACAAACGGCTCCGTCAGCGCCAGCAGCGCCGAGAGATAACCGCAGCATGGCAGCCAAGATTGCTGGAGGTCGCTGCCCGCTTACCGGAGCAGGCCTGGCTCACCCGTCTGGAATATCGACAAAATGCGCTCACGCTTGGCGGGCTGACGTTAAACCTGAAAGCATTAACAACCCTGGAAAAAGCGCTGGAAGGCATTAGCGGCTTTCATCCGGCCAAAGCGGGTGAAACCCATCGAGATAGCGAAGGGCGCTGGTTGTTTAGCTTTTCTATGGCGGGAGAGCGCACAGATGCGGGTGAACACTGAGAGCTGGCTAACGGACGGCAAAATTCTGTTAGTGCTGTCCATCGTTTTAGCTCTCATCGTAGGGGCTTTTATGTGGCTACAAACCTCGCCGCCAAAAATACACTCTGGCGGCTCGCTGCGAATACAAGAACAATGGCGAAAACTGTTGCCGCTACAGGCTGCGCTAAACAGTACCAGAACGGACGAAGCGAAAACCGAAACCTTTACGCCGCTTGATCTGCCAGTCGTCGGAGCGGTACTTGTATCCTGGCGGCCAGTTGGGCGGGGTGGTGAGATGCTGCTGGAGGTTAACTGGCAATCGGTACCCGCGCTATTTTCCTGGCTGGCACGTTGCGGGATGCAGGCTACGGCATTTTCACTGCACCCGGAAAAGCAGACCCTGCAGCTGGAGGCGCAAGATGCAGAGTAAGTGGTGGAGTTTACTTTTGCTGCCGCTCTCGCTGATGGCTGGAGGACGCGATCCATTCCAGCCTGCGGTTGATGGCTGTCGAACGGCACAATTGAGCCAATGGCGCTACGGTGGAGCTATCAGCGATCCGCAATTGCATATTGGCATTTTGCAGGACAGCGCCGGGAAGTGGCGTCGAGTAAGAGTGGATGAAACGTTGCCGACAAACTGGCGAATCACGCTCCTGACGGCGCAGAGAATTGAAATAACTACGGGACCAGGATGTGAACCCGCCCAGTGGGCCTGGCAGCGTGAAGGAATAAAAAATGATGCGATGGATAAGCCTGCTGTTTCTGCTGTTGCCACTGATGGTAATGGCGGCAAAAAAAGATCAACCCGTGTCGCTGGTCGTCGATGACGCACCGGTAGCTCAAGTATTACAAACTCTGGCGGAACTTAAACAGAAAAACCTGGTAGTGGCACCGGGCGTCAGCGGTACGGTATCGCTACATCTAAAAAATGTCCCCTGGCAACAAGCGCTGCGTTCCGTAATCGATAGTGCCGGGCTGACGTTAACCCAACAAGGTACGGTGCTGTATGTTCACACCCTTGCCTGGCAAAATGCGCGACAGGTGCAGCTTGAAGCGGAAAGAGATAAACGTTTACAGAATCTCCCTCTACAGGATCACAGTGTGGCCTTGCGTTATGCTGATGCGGGGGATCTCGCTAAAGCCGGAGAGAAATTGCTGAGCGCTCGCGGACATCTCACCGTCGATAAACGAACCAATCGTCTGCTAATTCGTGATGATGTCCAGCATATCCCTGTCTTGAAAGCATGGGCGCTGGAGATGGACTTGCCTGTCGGTCAGGTAGAGCTGGCGGCGCATATTGTCTCAATGAGCGAAACCAGCCTGCGCGAGCTGGGGGTGAAGTGGAACCTGGCCGAAGCCAGCAGTCCGCCAGGATCGGGTAAATTCACCACCTTAAGCAGCAACCTGGCGGTCGGCGATGTCAGTACGCGAGTGGGATTTAATATCGGGCGTATTAACGGGCGGCTATTAGAACTGGAGCTTTCCGCTCTTGAGAAAAAGCAGCAGGTACAAATTATCGCCAGTCCACGACTGCTGGCTTCACATATGCAGCCCGCTAGCATCAAACAGGGGAGCGAGATTCCTTATCAGGTTTCTAGTGGTGAAAGCGGTGCAACTTCCGTTGAGTTTAAAGAGGCAGTGTTGGGGATGGAGGTTACGCCGACGGTGCTACAGCAAAATCGGGTGCGTTTAAAACTCAGAATTAGCGAAAACACGCCAGGACAAATTCTTAAACAGGAAAATGGCGAAGCGCTGGCTATCGATAAACAGGAAATTGAAACGCAGGTCGAAGTGAAAAGCGGTGAGACCCTGGCCTTGGGAGGAATTTTTTCGCAAAAAAATAAATCTTCTCGCGATGGTATTCCCCTACTTAGCGACATCCCATGGCTTGGGCAATTATTTCGCCGTGACGGCAAAGATAACGAACGACGTGAACTGGTTGTCTTCATTACTCCACGTATACTGGCAGTGAATTAAGCGGTTTTTTCATGCTAAACACATTTCAGGTGTTTGACGTGAGGACGGATTTAGCATACAAGGGGTACCGATTTGAGAGTCGGGTACGACATCAATCCTCCCTTATATTGTCCGGTGATTTATTCTGTTGCCAAACCAGCCGGAGTATTGAGATAATTTTCAGTCTGACTCTCGCTCTATTGCATATGAGGTTTCAGTTCATGTCCTGCTGCGTTGGATCTTTGCGAAGCGGGTTTATCATTAACGAATAGTCTTAGTAGTACCAAAAAAATGGCAGAGAAACGCAATATCTTTCTGGTTGGGCCTATGGGTGCCGGCAAAAGCACTATTGGGCGCCAGTTAGCCCAACAGCTCAACATGGAATTTTACGATTCTGATCAAGAAATTGAGAAACGCACTGGCGCTGATGTGGGTTGGGTCTTTGATGTAGAAGGCGAAGACGGCTTCCGCGATCGTGAAGAAAAAATCATCAATGAGTTGACGGAAAAACAGGGAATTGTGCTGGCGACTGGCGGCGGCTCTGTAAAATCCCGTGAAACGCGTAACCGTCTCTCCGCCCGCGGCGTGGTGGTCTACCTGGAAACAACTATCGAAAAGCAGCTTGCCCGTACACAGCGCGATAAAAAGCGTCCTTTATTACAAGTTGATGCGCCGCCTCGCGAAGTTCTTGAAGCGTTGGCAGATGAACGCAATCCGCTGTATGAAGAGATTGCTGATGTCACTATCCGCACCGACGATCAAAGCGCAAAAGTGGTAGCAAACCAGATTATTCATATGCTGGAAAGCAACTGATTCTGGCTTAATAAAGTGCGTCAGAGTAAAAGCAACTGAGGTGGACGTCGCGTTATGGAGAGGCTTACTGTAACCCTCGGGGAACGTAGTTACCCGATTACCATCGCGGCTGGTTTGTTTAACGATCCAGCTTCCTTCCAGCCACTGCAATCAGGCGACCAGGTTATGCTGGTCACCAATGAAACGCTGGCGCCGCTTTATCTGGATACCGTTCGTTCCGTACTGGAGCAAGCGGGAGTAAAAGTCGACAGCGTGATTCTTCCCGACGGTGAGCAGTATAAAAGCCTGGCGGTGATGGATACTGTTTTTACCGCTCTGTTGCAAAAACCACACGGCCGCGACACGACGTTAGTGGCGCTCGGCGGTGGGGTGATCGGTGATTTAACTGGATTTGCCGCGGCCAGCTATCAGCGTGGCGTGCGATTTATCCAGGTCCCTACTACGCTGTTGTCGCAGGTTGATTCCTCCGTTGGCGGCAAAACGGCTGTAAACCATCCTCTCGGTAAAAATATGATTGGCGCCTTCTGGCAGCCAGTTTCTGTCGTTGTCGATCTCAACTGTCTCAAGACACTACCGACGCGCGAACTGTCCTCCGGTCTGGCTGAAGTCATAAAGTACGGCATTATCCTCGATGGCGAATTCTTCGATTGGCTGGAAAACAACATTGATGCGCTGATGGCGCTGGATGAAAAAGCGATGGCGTACTGTATCCGTCGTTGTTGTGAGCTGAAAGCTGAAGTAGTCGCGGCCGACGAGCGCGAAACCGGGTTACGTGCTTTACTCAATCTTGGACATACTTTTGGTCATGCGATCGAAGCTGAAATGGGCTACGGTAACTGGCTGCATGGTGAAGCTGTGGCTGCCGGTATGGTGATGGCGGCGCATGTGTCCGAGCGTTTAGGGCAGTTCAGCGCACAGGATACGCAGCGAGTTATTCGCTTGTTGCAGCGTGCTGGTTTACCGGTGCATGGGCCGCTGGAGATGGCGGCAGACGCCTATTTGCCTCACATGATGCGTGATAAAAAGGTACTGGCTGGCGAGATGCGGCTGGTGCTACCGCTCGCAATAGGGAAAAGCGAGATACGTGGCGGAGTGCCGCATGATGTTGTTCTTGACGCAATTGCTGATACCCAGCAGGCGCAACAATAAGAAGGTCTGGCCGCGTTCGCGCGGCGTTATCATTTCAGGTGACATGCAATAGTCGTGAGCATAAGCCTTTTAGTGGGGTGTTAAATGGATGAATTAAAACCAGAAGACGATATGAAAGCCGATCGCAACGATCGTCGTGCTGGTCGTTCCCGTCAGTCTTCTGAGCGCGATGCCGATCCGCAAATCAATTTTGATGATGTCGATCTTGATGATGCTGACGATGGTCGCCCGACGCGCGGTAGCAAAGCACGCCGTGAGCGCGATGAAGAACAATATGAAGAACAATATGAAGATGACGTAGAGTCTGACGAAGACGATGCCGAAGAGCGTCAGGTTGAACGTCGTCCGCGTAAACGTAAGAAGGCGCCGGCCAAACCTGCTTCCCGTCAGTACATCATGATGGGTGTAGGGATCCTCGTCCTTCTCCTGCTGATTGTTGGCGTCGGATCTGCGCTGAAATCACCTTCCTCTTCATCTGGTGAGCAAACGGCTTCCGGTGAGAAGAGCGTTAGCTTATCCGGCGATCAGGATAATAATGCCCAGCCGACAGCTCAGGATTCATCAGCGACGAATAATTCACAGCCGCAGGATGTCTCTTTGCCGCCAATTGCCTCTAACCCGACTCAGGGTCAAGCAGCTGCTGAGCCGCAGGGACAGCAACGTGTTGAAGTTCAGGGTGACCTGAACAATGCGCTGACTCAGCAGCAGGGCCAGATTGATAGTGCCGTGGCGAATTCCACTCTGCCAACTGAACCAGCTACCGTTGCTCCGCTTCGTAATGGTGCTGCCCCGCGCCAGGCGACAACGGAACGTCAGACGGCGGCGACACCCACACCGCGTCCAGCTGAGCGTAAGCATACGGTTATCGAACCAAAACCGCAGGCCACCGCGAAAACGACTGCCGAGCCTAAACCGACTCCAGTCCAGCCGAAGCGTGTAGAAAGCGTTGCGACTACGGCTCCGGCGAAAGCGACACCAGCTCAGCCGACGAAACCTGTTGCAACTGCACAGACTAAACCGGCGCAGTCAACGGCTACTACTACCACGCCTGCCGCGACTGCTACGGCAACCGCAGCTCCGGCAGCGACTGCTGCTGCGAGTAAAAGCACTGGTGATGTTGGCTCTATGAAGTCCGCGCCATCTGGGCACTACACGTTGCAGCTCAGCAGCTCCTCTAACTACAACAACCTCAACAGTTGGGCGAAGAAAGAGAAGTTGGAAAAATATGTTGTCTATGAGACTACGCGTAACGGCCAACCCTGGTATGTTCTGGTGAGCGGTATTTATGCTTCGAAAGATGAAGCTAAACGCGCTGTTGCGACTCTGCCGGCAGATGTACAGGCGAAAAACCCGTGGGCAAAACCGCTGCATCAGGTCCAGTCTGACCTGAAATAATGCTGCTGTGTAGTCTGAAGCGCTGGATGCTGTCGGAGCTTTCTCCACAGCCGGAGAATGTGTAATTAGTTAGGCAGCATGAAAAAGAATCGCGCTTTTCTGAAATGGGCAGGGGGGAAATACCCCCTGCTTGATGATATTAAAAAGCATTTGCCGCAGGGCGATTGCTTGATTGAGCCCTTTGTGGGCGCCGGGTCGGTATTTCTTAATACCGACTTTTCTCGTTATATCCTTGCTGATATCAATAGTGATTTGATTAGTCTGTATAACATAGTCAAACTGCAAACCGATGAGTACGTTACGGCGGCGCGTGAGATGTTCACGCCAGAAAATAACGCCGCTGAACGTTACTACCAGTTCCGTGATGAGTTCAACCAAAGCCAGGAACCGCTGCGTCGCGCGGTGCTGTTCCTTTATCTGAACCGTCATGGCTACAATGGTCTGTGTCGTTACAACCTGCGCGGTGAGTTTAACGTGCCGTTTGGCCGCTATAAAAAGCCCTACTTTCCAGAGGCCGAGTTGCACCACTTCGCTGAGAAAGCACAGCATGCAGAGTTTCATTGTGAATCTTATGAAGACTGTATGAAGCGAGCTGATAACAGCTCTGTTGTTTATTGCGATCCACCCTATGCGCCGCTGTCGTCAACGGCGAATTTTACGGCCTATCATACGAATAGCTTTAGCCAGGAACAGCAGGAGTTGCTGGCAAAAAAGGCGGAATCGCTGGTGAAAAAGCGTATTCCTGTGCTTATCTCAAACCATCGCACGCCGCTCACTCAGGAGTGGTATAAAAATGCCGCTGAGATGCATATTGTGAAGGTTCGACGCAGCATCAGCAGTAACGGTGGTACACGTAAGAAGGTGGACGAGCTTCTGGCTCTGTACCGTCCGCCCAAGACCAAATAAATTTCAAGGAGATGCGGATGAAGCAGTATTTGATTGCCCCTTCGATTCTGTCGGCTGATTTTGCCCGTTTGGGTGAAGATACCGCCAACGTGTTGGCCGCAGGTGCAGATGTTGTGCACTTTGACGTAATGGACAACCACTATGTGCCGAATCTGACCATCGGTCCAATGGTACTGAAATCGCTGCGAAATTACGGTATCACCGCGCCGATTGATGTGCATTTGATGGTCAAGCCTGTTGACCGCATCATCCCTGATTTTGCTGCTGCGGGCGCTAGCATCATTACTTTCCACCCGGAAGCTTCTGAGCACGTCGATCGTACTTTACAACTCATCAAAGAGAATGGCTGTAAAGCTGGACTGGTGTTTAACCCTGCCACGTCCCTGAGCTATCTCGATTACGTAATGGATAAACTGGACGTCATTCTGCTGATGTCGGTGAACCCAGGCTTTGGCGGCCAGTCTTTTATACCGCACACCCTTGATAAACTGCGTGAAGTCCGTCGTCGCATTGATGAATCTGGCTACGATATTCGTCTTGAAGTTGATGGCGGCGTGAAAGTGAACAATATTGCTGAGATTGCCGCGGCCGGTGCGGATATGTTTGTTGCCGGGTCGGCGATTTTCGATCAGCCGGACTATAAAAAAGTGGTTGATCAAATGCGCAGCGAATTAGCGAAGGTTAGCCATGGATAAGTTGCAAACCATTCGCGGCGTAGCGTTTGACCTTGACGGCACGCTGGTGGACAGCGCGCCGGGTCTGACTGCTGCCGTCGATAACGCACTTTATGCCCTGGAGCTGCCGATGGCCGGGGAAGCACGTGTCATCACCTGGATTGGCAACGGAGCTGATGTTCTGATGGAGCGTGCTCTGACCTGGGCTCGCCAGGAACGCGCAACGCTGCGCGCCTCGCAGGGCAAACCTTCTGTTGATCATGACGATATCCCCCAGGCTGAGCAGTTGACGGTTTTGCGTAAGCTGTTCGATCGCTACTATGCAGAAGTGGCCGAAGAGGGGAGCTTTTTGTTCCCGGCGGTTGCCGATACGCTCGGCGCGCTGCACGCAAAGGGCCTGCCGTTAGCGCTGGTAACCAACAAGCCAACGCCGTTTGTCGCGCCTATTCTGGATGCGCTGGACATCGGCAAATATTTTACCGTCGTGATTGGCGGTGATGATGTAAAAAACAAGAAACCACACCCGGATCCGCTGCTTCTGGTCGCGAAAAAACTGGGGCTGACGCCTGCTGAGCTGCTGTTCGTTGGTGACTCACGCAATGATATCCAGGCTGCGAAAGCCGCAGGCTGCTACTCAATCGGTCTGACATATGGCTACAACTATGGCGAGTCCATTTCGCTGAGTGAGCCGGATTATATCTTTGACCAATTTAATGAACTCTTGCCCGCTTTCGGGCTACCGTACAGTGAAACTCAGGAATAGAAAATGACTAAGCCCATCGTTTTTAGTGGCGCACAGCCCTCAGGTGAATTGACCATTGGCAACTACATGGGTGCGCTGCGTCAATGGGTAAACATGCAGGACGATTACCACTGCATTTACTGCATCGTTGACCAGCATGCGATTACCGTCCGCCAGGATCCACAACAGCTGCGTAAGGCGACGCTGGATACGCTCGCGCTATACCTGGCCTGTGGTATTGACCCGAAGAAAAGCACCATTTTTGTTCAGTCCCACGTGCCAGAGCATGCGCAACTGGGCTGGGCGCTGAACTGCTACACCTATTTCGGCGAACTGAGCCGTATGACTCAGTTCAAAGACAAGTCATCACGCTACGCCGAAAACATTAACGCCGGCCTGTTTGACTACCCGGTGTTGATGGCTGCCGACATCCTGCTGTATCAGACCAATCAGGTTCCGGTCGGTGAAGACCAGAAACAGCATCTGGAACTGAGCCGCGATATTGCCCAGCGCTTCAACGCTATTTATGGCGATGTGTTTAAAGTCCCTGAGCCGTTTATTCCGAAATCTGGCGCACGCGTGATGTCGCTGCTGGAGCCGACCAAAAAGATGTCCAAGTCAGACGATAACCGTAACAACGTGATCGGCCTGCTGGAAGACCCGAAATCGGTAGTGAAGAAGATCAAACGTGCGGTGACTGATTCCGACGAGCCACCAGTTGTGCGCTACGACATCCAGGACAAAGCGGGTGTTTCCAACCTGCTGGATATCCTCTCTGGCGTGACGGGGCAGAGCATCCCTGAGCTGGAGCAGCACTTTGAAGGCAAAATGTACGGCCACCTGAAAGGCGAAGTCGCCGATGCGGTATCCGGTATGCTGACCGAACTGCAGGAACGCTATAACCGTTTTCGCGGCGATGAAGCTTTCCTGAATCAGGTGATGAAAGAGGGGGCGGAGAAAGCCAGCGCTCGCGCTTCTGTTACCCTGAAAGCGGTCTACGAAGCGATTGGTTTCGTCGCTAAGCCTTAATCTATCTGATGGTTGCCGTCATATCCAAAGCCGGGTGCAATGCATCCGGCTTTTTAATTTGTGATAGCTGTCGTGATTTGATTATTTGCTCCTTGTTAATTATCTTCAGTTTAGTGAAGATATAAATATTCAATTTAGTGAAGATTATAGATGCGTCGGACATTCATTAAAAAAGAGGGCATGGCACTAACGACCCTGGCTCGTTATTTGCTGGGCGAGCAGTGCGGTAATCGCCTGAAAACGATTGATGAGTTAGCGGGTGAATGCGGCTCTTCCGTTGGGCTGACTCAGGCGGCGCTAAAAACGCTGGAGTCTTCCGGGGCCATTCGTATTGAACGCCGCGGGCGCAACGGAAGTTACCTGGTTGAGATGGATAACAAGGCCCTATTGGCGCATATCGATATCACCAACGTCGTTTGCGCAATGCCTCTGCCCTATACGCGATTGTATGAGGGACTGGCGAGTGGACTGAAAGCGCAGTTTGAAGGTATTCCTTTTTACTATGCGCATATGCGCGGCGCGGACATTCGTGTGGAGTGCTTACTTAACGGCGTTTACGACATGGCGGTGGTTTCGCGCCTCGCGGCAGAAAGTTATTTAACGCAGAGCGGGCTGCGGATGGTAATGGCCCTTGGGCCGCATACCTATGTCGGTGAGCACCAGCTGATTTGCCGGAAAGGTGAAATTGCCAGCGTTCGGCGGATTGGTCTGGATAACCGCTCGCCGGACCAGAAAATCATGACCGAAATTTATTTTGCCGGTCGCGATGTGGAGCGTGTTTATCTCTCTTATCACGAGAGTCTGAGCCGCATTGCAAAGGGTGAGATTGATGCTGTTATCTGGAACGTCGCTGCAGGTGATGAGCTGACGATGCTGGGGCTGGAAGCCAAGCCGCTAAGTGGCGACCCGCGTTTTTTGCTGGCGACGGAGGCGGTGGTGCTGGCAAGGAGCGATGACTACCCGATTCAGCATCTGCTGCGTGCGGTTGTAGATAAACAGGCGCTATTAGCTCATCAACAACGGGTGGTGAGTGGAGAGCAAGAGCCAAGCTATTAACATTAAGGCAGTGACTATGGAAAACAGGCTCAACTTGCTGTGTGAGGCAGGGATTATCGACCAGGATATTTGTCACGGAATGATGCAGGTCGTCCACCAACTGGACGAGAAGTGGCATCTTCCCGTCTTTAGCGAGCAGGGGGAAATCGCAATTACTCATATGGCAAATGCGCTGATGCGCAGCCGCCGCGGTGAGGTTATTGAGCCGTTGGATGAGGAGTTTATGGCGGAGATAACCAGTTCGGCGCATTGGGATGAGATTCATCAATTGCATCAGGCGCTGTTACAGGAATTTGACGTCACTCTACATGCTAATGAAACAGGCTATTTGCTGGCTAACTGGTATGGGTTGTGGGGAGCGGCGCAGCAGGCCGTGTGAAGAATATTGGGAATTGGCGCTATGCGACTTAAATATTCAAAAAAATGAATATTTAAAAAAGGAATAAAAGCAGAGGCAACTAAATGTTTATTAAAGCATTACAACGGCAGAACCCGGCGCTGATTGAGGCGGCGCTCCGCTTCTGGCAGCAAGGGCGTATCGCCCCGGATAGCTGGGTTATTGATGTCGATCAGGTGCTGGAAAATGGCAAGCTGCTGCTGAAGACCGCGCAGCAATATGGAATCAGC
The DNA here is from genome assembly GCF_003261575.2 of Klebsiella huaxiensis. Lineage (GTDB taxonomy): Bacteria > Pseudomonadota > Gammaproteobacteria > Enterobacterales > Enterobacteriaceae > Klebsiella > Klebsiella huaxiensis. The sequence continues at coordinate 501,600 of NZ_CP036175.1, forward strand.
CTGTACTTGATGACCAAGCAGATTGGTCGAAATCCGTGGCTGGCAGAAAAACTGTTGGCGCTGGGGTATCAGGGCATTGTTGTTGTGGATTACAAAGAGGGCCGGGTGATGCGCCGTGCCGGTTTGCCCGTTTCCCATCAGGGCCATCTGGTGCAGATTCCTTCCGCGCAGGTGGCGGGAGCGGTGGAGCAGGGCACCGAAGTGATCACCCTGTTCTCTCTGGAGAAAGCGCGTGAAGTCTCGGCGGCAGCGGAAGCAAGCGGTCGGACGCAGGCGGTCATGCTTAAGGTTTATGGCGAGAGCGATTTCCTCTATCCGGGACAGGAGAGCGGATTCGCGTTGGCTGAACTGGAAAACGTGGTGGCTCATCTTCAAAGCCTGCCGGGCATTGAACTGACCGGGCTCACCCACTTCCCTTGCCTGCTGTGGGATGACGAACAGGAAAAAATTCTGCCCACGCCGAATTTGCGCTCTCTACTCGCCGCGAGAGACAAGCTCGAAAGTCTCGGCGTGACGGTTCAGCAACTGAATGCGCCTTCGGCAACCAGTTGCAGTTCTCTGCCGCTACTGGCGGAGTTTGGCGTCACCCACGCTGAGCCGGGGCATGCGCTGACCGGTACCATCCCCGCCAACCAGCAGGGAGATCAACCGGAGCGTGTTGCCATGCTGTGGCTGAGTGAAATTTCCCACCATTTTGCTGGGCAAAGCTATTGCTACGGCGGCGGCTATTATCGGCGTGGTCATGCTAAGCATGCGCTGGTATTCACTCCGGCCAGCGAAAACGCCCAACTGACGCAGCTTAACGCGGTAGATGACAGCAGCATTGATTACTACCTGCCGCTGGAAGGTGAGTTCCCGATCGGCAGCGCAGCAATCTTCTGTTTCCGCACACAGATTTTCGTTACCCGTAGCGACGTGGTGTTGGTTGCGGGTATGCAAAGCGGTAACCCTGAAATCGTTGCTCGCTACGACAGCCTTGGCAACGTACTGGAGGACTAATGGCGCGATTTGTGGTGTTGGTGATAGACAGCTTTGGCGTCGGCGCAATGGCCGATGTTCCCGAAGTGAGGCCGCAGGATATCGGTGCGAATACCTGTGGACATATCTTGCAGCGTTTTCCCGCGCTGCGTCTGCCGACGCTGGAAAAACTGGGCCTGATAAACGCCCTCGGTTTTGCCCCAGGTGTGATGCAGCCTTCTGAAGATGCCGTATGGGGAACCGCAGAACTTGAGCATGAGGGTGGCGATACCTTTATGGGACATCAGGAGATTTTAGGGACTAAACCCCGGACTCCACTACGGATGCCGTTTAATGATGTCATCGATAAAGTTGAAGCCGCGCTGCTTGCCGCCGGACATCAAACAGAGCGCCACGGCAAAGGTCCGTTTTGGCTATTGGTGGACGGTGCGGTGGCGGTTGGCGATAACCTCGAAGCCGATTTGGGGCAGGTTTACAACATTACCGGCAACCTGAGTGAAAAAAGCTTTGCTGAGGTGAAGGCCATCGGCCGGACGGTACGTGAACAGGCCTCAGTGGGACGCGTTATTGCCTTTGGCGGTATCACCAGTACGCAGAACATCTTTGATGCTGTGGAAGAAAAAGAGGGCGGCTATATCGGCATCAACGCGCCGCGCTCGGGAGCCTATAAGCAGGGATTTCAGGTTGTGCATATGGGCTACGGCGTCGATGAACAGGTGCAGGTTCCTGCCCAGCTGTTTGCGGTTGACGTACCGACGGTACTCGTTGGCAAGGTCGCTGATATCGTTAGCAATCCCCATGGCATCAGCTGGGAAAATCTGGTCGATAGCCAGCAGATTATGGAGATCACCCGGGCGGAGTTTAACCGCCGGGAGACGGCATTTATCTGCACCAATATCCAGGAAACCGATCTGGCGGGTCATGCTGAAGATGTGGAGCGCTATGTCGACAGGCTGGAACTGGTCGATGAGCAGCTAGCCCTGCTGATGGCGGATATGCGCCCGGATGATTGCCTGGTGGTGATGGCCGACCACGGTAACGATCCGACGATAGGCCATAGCAAACATACGCGTGAGAAGGTGCCTCTGCTGGTGTGGTCACCAGGACAATCCTCTGCGCAGCTCGGGACCCGGCGCACCTTGTCGGATGTCGGGGCCACCGTTTGCGACTTTTTCGGTGCACATGCCCCGGAGAATGGACACTCTTTCCTTTCGCTTTTACTGCCCGCAAGGAATACACAATGATGATTGATAGCTCTGGTTATACCTATGCACATGAGCATTTGCACATCGATTTGTCCGGCTTTAAAGGCAACATCGATTGCCGCTTGGATCAATACGAACTGATTCGTAACGAGATGCGCGATTTAATGCACCTCGGCGTGCGCAATATTGTTGAGATGACCAATCGCTACATGGGGCGCAACCCGTCCTTTATGTTGGATCTGATGCGCGATACCGGCATCAACGTGATTGCCTGCACCGGCTATTATCAGCACGCTTTCTTTCCTGAGCACGTTGCTACCCGTTCAGCACAGGAACTGGCGCAGGAGATGATCGATGAGATCGAAATTGGTATTGACGGTACGCCGCTCAAAGCCGGGATTATTGCCGAAATCGGCTCCAGTGAAGGGGTCATTACCGATCTGGAGGCCAAAGTGTTTAGCGCCGCGGCGCTGGCGCATAACGCGACCGGACGACCTATCTCAACGCACACCTCGTTCAGCACCATGGGGCTGGAACAGCTTGCACTGCTGAAACAGCACGGCGTCGATCTCTCCCGCGTGGTTATTGGCCATTGCGACCTGAAAGATAACCTTGATGATATTTTGCGCATGATCGATCTCGGTGCTTACGTTCAGTTCGACACAATTGGCAAAAACAATTATTACCCCGACGCAAAACGCATCGCTATGCTGCTCGCCCTGCGTGAAAGGGGGCGTTTGGATCACGTCATGCTGTCGATGGATATCACCCGCCGTTCCCACTTAAAGGCCAATGGTGGCAACGGTTACGACTATCTGTTGACTACCTTTGTCCCTCAGCTTTACCAGGCCGGTTTCAGCCAGGCCGATGTGGATCTGATGTTACGTACTAACCCTACTCAATTTTTCCTGTAAGGACATAGAGATGAAAAAGATTGGTGTTGCTGGCTTACAGCGCGAGCTGATTAAAAAAACGATTGAAAATACGGCGCCGGGGTGTTTCGAGGTGTTCATCTACAACGACATGGAAGCGGCTATGAAGGTGAAAAACGGCCAGCTGGATTACTACATTGGCGCGTGTAACACCGGTGCTGGCGCGGCACTTTCCATTGCGATCGCCATTATCGGGTTCAACAAAAGTTGCACTATTGCTAAGCCGGGCATTAAGGCGAAAGAGGATCAGATTGCAAAAATGGTGGCGGAAGGAAGAGTCGCGTTTGGCCTTTCTGTTGAACATATTGAGCATGCGATCCCGTTACTGATCAACCATTTAAAATAAAAAGGCACTGTTATGGCGCTTTATATTCAACTCATTGTGGTGGCTTGTCTGACGGGGATGACGTCGTTACTGGCGCACCGGTCAGCTGCGGTTTTTCATGATGGTATTCGCCCGATCCTTCCGCAGTTGATTGAAGGCAACATGCATCGTCGGGAAGCGGGAAGTATCGCATTTGGTTTAAGTATTGGCTTTGTCGCCTCGGTTGGGATCTCGTTCACGTTGAAAACCGGGCTGCTGAATGCCTGGCTGCTGTTTCTGCCTACGGACATCCTTGGTGTACTGGCAGCGAATAGTCTTTTGGCTTTCGGCCTGGGGGCGGTTTGGGGGATTCTGATCCTTACCTGCCTGCTGCCGGTTAATCATCTGCTGACGGCGCTACCGGTTGATGTATTGGGGTCGCTGGGCGAATTGAGTTCGCCGGTAGTATCCGCTTTTGCACTGTTCCCATTGGTGGCCATTTTCTACCAGTTCGGTTGGAAAAGCAGCCTGCTGGCGGCTGTTGTTGTTCTGATTACGCGCGTACTGATCGTCCGCTACTTCCCGCATCTCAACCCTGAGTCGATTGAGATTTTCGTTGGTATGGTGATGCTGTTGGGGATTGCGATTACTCAGGATCTGCGCAATCGCGGCAGCGAGGATCACGACGCCAGCGGGATGTCGGTGTTTGAAGAGCGCACGTCGCGGATTATCAAAAACCTGCCGTATATCGCTATTGTGGGCGCACTGATCGCGGCGGTCGCCAGCATGAAAATTTTTGCCGGTAGCGAAGTGTCCATCTTTACTCTGGAAAAAGCGTATTCGGCGGGCGTGACGCCGGAGCAGTCGCAAACGCTGATTCATCAGGCGGCGCTGGCAGAGTTTATGCGTGGTTTGGGCTTCGTACCGATGATCGCCACCACCGCGCTGGCTACCGGGGTTTATGCGGTTGCCGGTTTTACCTTCGTTTATGCGGTGGGTTATCTGGTGCCGAATCCGTGGATTGCCGCGCTGCTGGGCGCTCTGGTGATTTCGGCGGAAGTGCTGCTGCTGCGCTCAATCGGTAAGTGGTTGGGACGCTATCCATCAGTGCGCAATGCGTCAGATAACATCCGTAATGCGATGAACATGCTGATGGAGATGGCGCTGCTGGTTGGCTCTATTTTTGCCTCCATCAAAATGGCTGGGTATACCGGTTTCTCAATTACCGCTGCGATCTACTTCCTCAATGAGTCGTTGGGACGTCCGGTTCAAAAAATGGCCGCGCCGGTTGTGGCAGTCATGATTACCGGTATCGTGCTGAATATTCTGTTCTGGCTCGGATTATTTATTCCGGCATAACAAGGAGCGTGGGTCATGAGAACCTTTCCGCTGGAAAGTTTGTCGCTGGTTGAAGCCCAACATAAGCAGTTCGCGCTAGTGGATGCTATCTGTCGCCATTTTCCTGGTGCTGATTTCCTGCGCGGCGGTGACTTTGGTCTGGCGTCGGGGCTGAATCAGCCCCGCGTCACGCAGCGCGTCGAAGCAGTGCTGGCTGATGTGTTCCATGCCGAGGCCGCCGTACTGGTGCAGGGGGCCGGGACCGGGGCGATTCGTGCGGCGATAGCGGCATTAGTGAAGCCCGGCGGTACGCTGTTAATCCATGATGCGCCGGTCTATCCGACGACCTCGGTGATTATTGAGCAGATGGGACTAAAGCCAATTCGCGTGGACTTTAACGATCTGGCGGCGCTCTCAGAGACGGTGGCTCAGCATCGACCCGATGCGGCGCTGGTGCAGCATACGCGCCAGTGCCCTGAAGATAGCTATCAGTTGGCAGAGGTGCTCTCTGTGCTTAATGAGCAGCATGTTCCGACACTGACCGACGATAACTACGCGGTGATGAAGGTGGCGAATATCGGCTGCGAATGCGGTGCGACGCTGGCGACATTTTCTTGCTTTAAGCTGTTTGGTCCCGAAGGCGTTGGTGCGGTGGTGGGTCGTGCTGACGCCGTTGCCCGCATCCGTTCCAGCATGTATTCCGGCGGCAGCCAGATTCAGGGGGCGCAGGCGCTGGAAGTACTGCGAGGACTGGTGTTCGCCCCGGTGATGCACGCAGTGCAGGCCGGGGTGACGGAACGTCTTCTGCTACAGCTGAATCAGGGGGCGATTGCGCAGGTGAAGCAGGCGATTATCGCTAACGCGCAGTCCAGGGTTCTGCTGGTCGAATTTCATCAACCGATTGCGGAACAAGTGTTGGCTAACGCGCAGCGGCTTGGCGCGCTGCCGTATCCGGTCGGTGCGGAATCAAAATATGAGATCCCGCCGCTTTTTTACCGCCTTTCAGGCACGTTTCGCGAGGCGAACCTCGGCATCGAGCGCTATGCAATTCGTATAAACCCGAATCGCAGCGGAGAAGAAACGGTGTTGAGGATATTGCAGGAAAGCTGTGAGGGCGTGAAGTAACTCGCATCCCGGCGAAATGACTCGCCGGGATCGAAGTCATTAATGGTTGGAGAACCAGTTTAGCTTATCGCGCAGACCGACCACGCGACCCACAATAATCAGTGCCGGGCTGGCCATCTGCTGAGCCAGCAAATCCAATTGCTCTAACGTGCCGGTAACGACCTTCTGGGTTACCGCCGTGCCGTTCTCAACTATAGCCGCAGGCATATCCGCCGCCATACCGTGAGCAATCAATTTTTCCCTGATAGCAGGAGCCTGATTCAGGCCCATATAAAACACTAAAGTTTGCTTTTCTACCGCCAGATTTTCCCAGTCCAGTTCGCCGCCGGTCTTAAGGTGGCCGGTGACCAGACGCACGCCCTGGGCAAAATCGCGATGGGTTAGCGGGATACCGGAATAGGCGGAACAGCCAGAGGCTGCGGTGATACCTGGGACGACTGAGAAAGGAATGCCGGCGCTGCACAAAGTTTCCAGTTCTTCACCCCCGCGGCCAAAGATAAACGGATCGCCGCCTTTCAGGCGAACGACGCGTTTTCCGCCCTGGGCTTCGCGCAATAGAATCTGATTAATCTCTTCCTGCGGTACGCAATGGTAGCCCGAGCGTTTGCCGACGAAGACCCGATCGGCGTCGCGGCGCACTAGGTTCATTATATCGTCGGAAACCAGACGATCATAAACTACTACATCGGCCTGCTGGATCTGCTGTAATCCTTTGAGGGTTAGCAGCCCCGCATCGCCAGGGCCCGCGCCAACCAGCACTACTTCACCGCGATGATCCAGCGGCTCGGTCAGTAGCTGTTCCGTGGTATCTGCAACCGCCTGACGGTCTTCATTCGCCAGCGATTGCGCCAGCCTGTCGCTAACGAACAGCTTCTCCCAGAAACGGCGACGCTCGCTCACGGTCGCAAACTGTTTCTTCACTCGTGAACGTAATTGCCCGGCGTACTGAGCCAACTGACCTAAATGAAGCGGCAGAACTGACTCCAGTTTTTCACGTAGCAGACGCGCCAGCACCGGTGAGGTGCCGCCTGAAGAGACGGCAACCATCAATGGTGAGCGGTCGATAATCGACGGCATAATAAAGCTGGCCTGCTGAGGTGCGTCGACCACGTTGCAAAATATTCGCCTTGCTTCTGATGATTCACTGACCTGCTGATTCACCTGTTCGTTGTCAGTAGCAGCAATCGCCAACCAACAGTTATCCAGCAGAGCAGGGTTAAACTCGCCTTTTACCAGGGTGAGCATGTTCGAATCGGCCCACACCTGGAACTGGGGCACAAAATCCAGTGCGTTGACCGTTAATCTGGCTCCCGCGTCGAGTAACAGGCGAGCTTTACGTTCGGCAACATCGCCGCCGCCGACTAACAAACAGTCGCGATCGCGTAATTGGCAAAATATAGGCAAATGGTCCACGACATTACCTCTTAATTATTGGCAGCAGCCTCTGATTGTTTAATTTTTTCCGGAGCGGGGCGCTCCGATTTCGGCGTAGCATACCAATAACCCAATCCCATAAATACGACACCGGACAAAGTATTGCCGAGTGTTACCCATAACAGATTGTGGCCAATTCCCGCAAGGGTGTAGGCATCGCTGTGATGACCGAACCAGGAGAGCGCAAACAGCGTCATGTTGGCAACGGAGTGCTCATAGCCGGAAGCGATAAACGCCAGCAGGCACCACCAGATAGCGATAAATTTTGCTGAGCCTTCAGTACGGATCGCCATCCAGATTGCCAGACATACCAGCCAGTTACACAGCGCGCCTTTGAAAAACAGCGCCATCGCAGATTGGCTGGTTTTAGCCAGCGCGACGGTGTGGACGAGGCTGGTATCGACCGGTAGCAGACTACCGCTACCCCAGCTATACAGCAGCGCCACGAAAATAGAACCGAGCAGGTTGCCCATCCAGGTTTGCGGCAAAATCGCCCACATCTGCCCCTGGCTGATGGTGCCCGCTTTAACACCCAAAGTCAGGAACATAGTGTGGCCGGTAAACAGTTCAGAACCGGCGATAATCACCAGGGTTAAGGCGATACCAAAAGTGGCGCCCATCACCAGAGGGCGAACGGAAGGGTCAAGCAGATTGCCGAGAGTGAAAATAAGAATAATGCCAAGGCCGACATAAGCGCCTGCCATCATGGAGCTGACCCAGAAGCTCAGCGGATTGTTTGCCGAGAGGCGTGCGATGCGCGCAGCGTTAGCCGCGCACTTGTTTATTGTGTCCGTAAACATAGGTTTCCTTGAGATATAAAGATAAAAAAATTCAAAAAAAGGGAGGCGTTGCGCCTCCCGTTAATCTATTAACCGCGTAGCTGCACGACGCCGTCTTTCACTCGGGCTTCATAGTGCGCCACCGAATGGCTTTCATCTTCCAGACACAGGCCATCGCGCAGGCGGAAACGCTGCTTTTTCAGCGGGCTGGCAACCCACAGCTCGCCCTGATGCTCGGCAATCAGTCCACGGGACAGGACACTGGACTCAAAGAACGGGTCGATGTTGCTGATCGCAAAAACCTGGTCGCCGTGATAAGGACGGAAAATTGCCACTTGTTTATCACCTAACAGCGCGCAGACGCCGGTTTCCGGCACGATGTCATCGAGTTTGCAGATATTTTTCCACTGGCTCATGCGTTTTCCTCCACCAGAGTTACCGGGATGCGTTCGTACGGCGTAGCCGGGCGATGCTGTTCACGTTCAGGAACCACCTGGACGTTCGGATCGCGCTTGTCGCTGTTGATGAAGTGCTTGAAGCGAACCTGGGCGGCTGGTGTGTTGACGGTTTCCGTCCACTCGCATATCACCGCTTCACGCAGGCGGGCCATCTCTTCTTCCAAATGCTCGTTCAGGCCCAGCTTGTCGTCGATGATGACCGATTTCAGGTATTCAATGCCGCCTTCCATGTTATCTAACCACGGCGCGGTACGGGTCAGTTTATCGGCCGTACGGATGTAGAACATCATGAAGCGGTCGAGGTATTTCATCAGCGTTTCACGGTCCAGATCCGCTGCCAGCAGATCTGCATGGCGCGGTTTCATCCCGCCATTACCGCAGACGTACAGGTTCCAGCCTTTTTCTGTCGCGATGATGCCGACGTCTTTACCCTGGGCTTCCGCACATTCACGGGTACATCCAGAAACGCCAAACTTCATTTTGTGTGGGGTGCGGATGCCTTTATAGAGGTTTTCCAGCTCGACGCCGAAGCCGACGCTATCGCCCACGCCGTAGCGGCACCAGGTGCTGCCTACGCAGGTTTTCGCCATACGCAGCGCTTTGGCATACGCGTGACCCGTTTCGAAGCCTGCGTCGATCAGTTGACGCCAGATCTCTGGTAGATCGTCTTTCTGCGCGCCGAACAGGCCAATACGTTGAGAACCGGTGATCTTGGTGTACAGATTAAATTCACGGGCGATACGACCGACGGCCACCAGGCCTTCCGGCGTGATTTCGCCACCGGCAGAGCGAGGGATAACAGAGTAGGTACCGTCTTTCTGGATATTAGCCAGGAAGTTGTCGTTGGTATCCTGCAGCGGGGTATGCTGCGGTTTGAGAATATATTCGTTCCAGCAGGAGGCCAGCAGGGAGCCAACGGTTGGCTTACACACTTCGCAGCCGTAGCCTTTGCCGTGTTTCGCCAACAGCTCTTCAAAAGTTTTGATGCCTTCCACGCGGATGAGGTGGAACAGTTCCTGGCGAGAGTACGCGAAGTGCTCGCACAGGTTGTTGTTCACTTCGATGCCCTGTTTCGCCAGCTCGGCGTTGAGCACCTGGGTTACCAGCGGAATACAGCCGCCGCAGCCGGTACCCGCTTTGGTTTCCGCTTTCAGCGCCGCCACAGTGTGGCAGCCTTTGTTGATGGCAGCGACCAGCATGCCTTTGGTGACGTCGAAGCAGGAGCAGATCTGCGCGCTGTCCGGCAGTTTATCCACGCCGATGGACGGCTTACCGCTGCCCGCGTGGGCTGGCAGGATCAGTGAGTCCGGGTTTTCCGGCAGCTCGATGGCGTTCAGCACCAGCTGAAGCAGATTGCCGTAGTCGCTGGTATCGCCCACCAGTACCGCACCGAGCAGCGTTTTGTTATCTGGGCTGACGATCAGACGTTTGTAGACTTCTTTGCTTTCGTCAAGATAAACGTAGCTACGTGCACCCGGCGTGCGACCATGGGCATCGCCGATACCACCAACGTCAACGCCCAGCAGCTTCAGCTTGGCGCTCAGGTCCGCACCTTCAAAGGCGTTTTCCGTTTCGAGGATATGATCAGCGGTCACCTGTGCCATTTTATAGCCTGGAGCAACCAGACCATAAACGCGATTGTTCCAGCTGGCACATTCGCCGATAGCGTAGATATCCGGATCGGACGTCTGGCAACGGTCGTTAATTACGATACCGCCGCGCTGGGCGACTTCCAGACCGCATTGGGTGGCTAGCTTGTCGCGCGGGCGAATACCGGTTGAGAAAACGATAAAATCGACTTCCAGTTCGCTACCGTCAGCAAAACGCATGGTTTTACGCGCTTCGGTGCCTTCCTGGACGATCTCTTTGGTGTTTTTGCTGGTGTGCACGCGCACGCCCATGCTTTCAATTTTGCGACGTAACTGCTCGCCGCCCATCTGATCGAGCTGTTCAGCCATCAGCATCGGGGCAAATTCAATCACGTGGGTTTCAACGCCGAGGTTTTTCAGCGCACCCGCAGCTTCCAAACCCAACAGGCCGCCGCCGACTACCGCGCCGCGTTTGCTACGACGGGCACAGGACTCAATGGCGTTGAGATCTTCAATAGTGCGATAGACAAAACAGTCCTGGGTTTCGGAACCTTTAATCGGTGGGATCCACGGATAGGAGCCGGTCGCCATGATCAGCTTGTCATAGAATACGGTACGGCCCGCGCTGGAGTGGATAACCTTCTCCTGGCGGTTGATGGTGATGGCGCGTTCGCCAATCAGCACCTTAACGCCGTGCTTCTCGTAAAAACCTTCTCGTACCAAAGAGAGCTCTTCAGCGGTATGGTGGGAGAAGTAGGAGGAGAGGTGTACGCGGTCGTAGGCGATACGGGGTTCTTCACAGAAGACGGTAATATCAAAATTGGCAGCGTCGGATTTATCAAGAAGATCCTCAATAAAGCGATGGCCGACCATACCATTACCAATAATAGCGAGTCTGACTTTGCTCATATTTGCCTCGATTTCTTTTATATTACCGCCTACCTTAACGATTCAGCCAAGACACTTATTGATGCAAATCAATTACACCTTTACCTACTACTTAAGTGGTATATTTTTGATTTGTCAGCATTTTTATAAGTATTGGAAAACACTAACTTTTCCTTTTTGCTTTTTTTGTGTACAAAATCAGCAGAAGAAATCGGCACAAGGTTGAGTGAATCTTTAGCAATGTTTAACGAGGGTCATTGGTATGACAGCAGCGTCGCTTTGGTTGATTGAGAACGTTCGCCTGCCCGATCGCGAAGGTCTTTGGCAGATAGCGATAGACAAGGGGTGCTTCGGGGATATAACCCCAATGGGCGAGGCGCGCAATGAGAGTTATGAGGTGCTGAATGCGCGCGGCGGATTGGCTATTCCTCCTTTTATTGAACCGCATATCCACCTCGATACCACCCAAACCGCCGGGGAGCCTAACTGGAATCAGTCCGGGACTCTGTTTGAAGGCATTGAGCGCTGGGCGGAGCGTAAGGCTTTACTGAGCCATGAAGATGTTAAAGCTCGCGCATGGAAGACGCTGAAATGGCAAATTGCTAACGGCATCCAGTTTGTGCGTACCCACGTCGATGTTTCTGACCCCACGCTCACCGCACTTAAAGCGATGCTGGAGGTGAAAAAGGAGGTTGCGCCATGGGTAGATTTGCAGATTGTTGCCTTCCCACAAGAGGGGATTCTCTCCTACCCCAATGGAGAGGCTCTGCTGGAAGAGGCGCTGCGTCTGGGGGCTGATGTCGTGGGCGCGATTCCTCATTTTGAATTCACGCGTGAATATGGTGTGGAATCTCTGCATATCGCTTTCCGCCTGGCGAAAAAATACCAACGGCCCCTGGATATCCACTGCGATGAAATCGACGATGAACAGTCAAGATTCGTTGAAACCGTGGCGGCCCTGGCGTTAAAAGAGGGGATTGGGCCGCAGGTGACCGCCAGCCATACCACCGCTATGCACTCCTATAACGGTGCTTACACATCACGTCTTTTCCGTTTACTCAAGCTGTCCGGCATTAACTTCGTCGCTAATCCGTTGGTTAATATCCACCTCCAGGGACGTTTTGATGACTATCCGAAGCGCCGTGGTATTACCCGCGTGAAGGAGTTGATGGCGGCGGGAATTAACGTCTGTTTTGGTCATGATGATGTGTTTGACCCGTGGTATCCGCTGGGTACCGGCAACATGCTGCAGGTGCTGCATATGGGGCTGCACGTTTGCCAGATGATGGGATATCAGCAAATTAACGATGGGCTGAAACTGGTGACGGAAAACAGCGCACGCACGTTTGGCCTGAGCGATTACGGTATTGTGCCCGGAAATCCGGCGAATCTGGTGATTCTGCCTGCGGAGAATGGTTTTGAAGCCGTGCGCTGCCAGGTGCCAGTTCGTTGGTCAATTCGTCAGGGGAGAGTCATCGCCACGACGCAATTAGCGCAGACCTGGGTGCAGACGGACAAGGGAGGGGAAGAGCTATTCTTTACCAAAAACAGCCCCTTTGTCGGAACAAAGGGGTCTGAGGCTTAGTGAGATTACGCTGCTGCGTTGTTCTGGCGGTGGCGGGAAACAAAGCCGAGGATCACGCACATCACAAATACTATGGCATAGAGGCCGTTAGCAGTATGCAACGCTGCCAGCGGGCCGCTGGCGGCAACGATTGGACCGGTAACCACAAAGGTCAACATGGTGCCGACGGTACCGCAGGTGAGAATGAAGTTCACCAGCTTTGGCGATGATACTCTGGTCTGCTGCGAGCCTAGCGTAATAATGGAGGTGTAGATTGCGCTTGAGAAGAAGCCGAGGGTCAGGATAAACCACGGCATATGCTCCGGCGAACCGTTAATAAACAGATACATCAGGATCGTCGCCGCGCCTGCCAGCACGGTCAGAATACGTTGCAGGTCAAAGAAGCGCAGGATAAAGCTGAATGACCACATGCCAATCATGTACGACATCCAGAAATCACTCACCAGTTTGCCCCCATCACCCAGGCTCATGCCCAGACTTTTGGCGTATTCCGGCACCCAGGAGATAAAGCCCAACTGGCCGAGGATGTAACAGAGTGCGGCAATGGAGAGAAACAGTACGCCGATACCCCATTTCTCTTTTGCTACCGGCTGGCTGTCCAGCGGCGCTTTTTTACCTAGTACCGGGAATTCACAGCCGAAAGTCAGTACGAAAATAGCCACATAAACCAGACCGATGCAGGCGTACACCCAGTACCACTCGATGCTTCGTGCCAGCAGGTATGCGGCAAGCATCGGGAAAATCATTCCCGCCATGCTGAAGAAGGAGTCGGTAAAAAGCAGGCGCGCGCCGCGCTGACGACCTTCATACATATGGGTGATCAGGAAGGTACCAATCGACATGGTGATCCCGCTGACCAGCCCAAGTACGAACATTGAGGCAGAGAACAGCGCCAGGCTGTGGCTAAACATCAAACCGGCGACGGCCAGCACCATCAAGATAAAGCCAAAGCGCAGTTGGGTTTTCAGCGGAACGATTTCCATCAGCCAGGCATTCAGGAAGATAGAAATCAGGATACCGGCGTTGAGGAAAGTAAAGGTGTTGCTCATACTGGAAACGGGCAGATGGAAATAATCTGCGATGTTTCCCATCACCATCCCGGTGACAATCACCAACGCGCCGGTCAGGGCGTAGGAGAAAAAGCTGATCCATGTGAGCTTGATGCGGTTGCTGTTAGTCATGACTGGCCTGTGAATAGAAATGTATAGCGCGTTGAATCTGCGCCGGGCGGACAGATTTTATTCGTTTGCGTGATGTAATTAAATGTTTATTCTGAAATGTATATCTTTTTGCATGAATAAATGTGATTGAAATCACATTTAATTATTCAGTGGATTAATGATTGCATCGTAACAAGTGTTTCAGCTAAGTAAAATTAGGTAAAAGGCTGGCCCAGGATGCAAAGGCTCTTTAGAATCAAGGCACTCGCTTTTTATTCTGCTCCGTTAAGGAATTTCCATGCTCAAATCAACTCTCGTGGCGGTGGCTGCCGTTTTCGCCTTTTCAGCATTTTCCCCAGCCATGGCGGCGAAGGGCGACCCTCATGTGTTGCTGACCACCTCTGCGGGCAATATTGAGCTTGAGCTGAATAGCCAGAAGGCACCCATTTCGGTGGATAACTTCCTGAAGTACGTCAACAGTGGTTTCTATAACAACACCACCTTTCACCGCGTGATCCCGGGCTTTATGGTGCAGGGCGGCGGCTTTAACGAGCAGATGCAGCAAAAGCAGCCTAACCCGCCGATTAAAAACGAAGCCGACAACGGTCTGCGTAATACCCGTGGAACCATCGCCATGGCGCGCACTGCCGATCGGGACAGCGCGACCAGCCAGTTCTTTATCAACATTGCGGATAACGCCTTCCTCGACCACGGCCAGCGCGATTTTGGCTATGCGGTCTTCGGCAAGGTCGTGAAAGGTATGGACGTTGCGGATAAGATTTCTCAGGTACAGACCCATAACGTTGGGCCTTATCAAAATGTTCCGTCTAAACCGATTGTTATTCTGTCGGCGAAAGTGCTGCCGTAAAATATATATCCCGCGCGGGCACCAAGCCCGCGCTGCTTTCTCCCGCCAGATAAAGTAATAAGCGAAACCCGAGAATCTGCGTAGAATACCCCGGTTTGTAACTTCCGGAGCCGCCATGATCCTGCTTATCGACAACTATGATTCTTTCACCTGGAATTTGTATCAGTACTTCTGCGAGCTGGGAGCGGAAGTCCTTGTCAGGCGTAATGATGAGTTGACGTTGGAGGAGATTATCGCGCTGGCGCCGGAGAAAATCGTTATTTCGCCGGGCCCCTGTACCCCTGATGAATCAGGGATTTCGCTGGCGGTGATTCGCCACTTTTCCGGCAAGACTCCGCTCCTGGGCGTTTGCCTCGGCCATCAGGCTATCGCGCAGGTTTTCGGCGCGACCATCGTGCGGGCTGCCAAAGTGATGCATGGCAAAACGTCCCCTGTCATTCACAATGGACAAGGGGTGTTTGCTGGGTTGAATAATCCACTCATCGTTACTCGCTACCACTCCTTATTAATCGATCCCCCAACGCTAGGGGAATGCTTTGAGATCACCGCCCGCAGCGAAGAGGGCGAGATCATGGGGATTCGCCATCGCGAGTTTGATCTCGAAGGCGTGCAGTTTCACCCGGAGAGCATTCTTAGCGAGCAGGGGCATCAACTGCTGGCAAATTTCCTCCACCGTTGATTTGTAGTTGCCATTGATTGATTTTTTATGCATATTTTGTGATTAGATTATCATAACCATTGCTGCATAACGAAGAAGGATGGGCATGACATGGCAACTGAACAACCGGCAATCACCCGCGCCACATTCGATGAGGTCATTTTGCCGATTTATGCACCGGCAGAATTTATTCCGGTGAAGGGTAAGGGTAGCCGCGTATGGGATCAGCAGGGCAAAGAGTACGTTGATTTCGCAGGCGGTATTGCCGTGACCGCGCTCGGTCATTGCCATCCGGCGCTGGTGGCGGCACTGCATGAGCAGGGCGAAACCCTGTGGCATACCAGTAATGTTTTTACCAACGAACCGGCCCTGCGCCTGGGGCGTAAGCTGGTCGATGCGACTTTTGCCGATCGCGTGGTGTTTATGAACTCCGGGACAGAAGCTAACGAAACCGCGTTCAAGCTGGCACGTCATTACACCGTGACTCGCCATAGCCCGTATAAAACCAAAATCATCGCCTTCCACAATGCGTTCCATGGTCGTTCGCTGTTCACCGTCTCCGTAGGCGGTCAGCCGAAATACTCTGATGGCTTTGGCCCGAAACCGGCTGATATCGTTCACGTGCCGTTTAACGATTTGCACGCGGTGAAAGCCGTCATGGACGATCATACCTGCGCGGTAGTGGTAGAGCCGATTCAGGGCGAGGGAGGCGTGACTGCGGCGACGCCTGAATTCCTGCATGGGTTGCGTGAACTGTGCGATCAGCATCAGGCACTGTTAGTGTTTGATGAAGTGCAGTGCGGTATGGGACGTACGGGCTCGCTGTTCGCTTATATGCACTACGGCGTGACGCCGGATATTCTGACCAGCGCTAAGGCGCTTGGCGGTGGCTTCCCGATTAGCGCGATGCTAACCACTCATGAAATTGCCAGCGCTTTCCACGCGGGTTCTCACGGCTCAACCTATGGAGGTAATCCGCTGGCCTGCGCGGTGGGCGGGGCGGCGTTCGATCTGATTAACACGCCAGAAGTATTGGATGGTGTGAGTGCGAAGCGTGAGCTGTTTGTTAAACATCTCCAGCAGATTGACGCGCAGTTCGATTTGTTTAGCGATATCCGCGGAATGGGGTTGCTAATCGGTGCTGAGCTTAAGCCGCAGCATCAGGGCCGGGCGCGCGACTTCCTTTATGCTGCCGCAGACGCTGGCGTGATGGTGCTCAACGCCGGGCCTGACGTCATGCGCTTTGTGCCGTCGCTAGTGATTGACGATAGCGATATTGCCGAAGGAATGGCGCGCTTTGCCCAGGCCGTTGAGCGTGTGCTTAGCGCTTAGTGGTGCGTAGCCAGATACCATGATGCGGACGCTGACGCCATGCCACCGACGAAATGGTGTGCATGGTGTTCAGGTGACCCAGAATGCGCTGCAGATGCTGTTCCATGGTGCTGAGCGGGCCGCGAGGGACTTCCGCATCCTGGGCCTCCATAATATTCACATCCCCAGCGCTCCCCGGCCCATCTGAATCCAGCCGTTGCTGACAGCGCTGTAGCGCAATCTCACAGGACTCCAGATAACGCTGAGCCAGATCCGGCGTCAGCATATTGTGCTCGCGCGCCAGGGTGGTCATCGCATTGATGTGTTCAACAATGAACTGGCTATGGGTTACCCACAGCTTCATATCTTCCAGATAGTGCGAATTAAAGCCCGGTTCCTGCATCGCCTGATTGAGTGAGTTAAACAGCGCATTGTGCGCCTGATTAACGCGCATTCGCTGATAGGCCAGCGCCGGAGCCTGATGGTCGTCGCTAAGAATGAGCCGGATCGCTTCCTGATCGGCTTCCAGCGCGTCGTGGGCATTTTTGCGTAGCAGACCGCTTTGCCACTGCGGCCATAGCCAAACCATCCCACCAAAAGCGATCAGACAGCCAATAAGCGTGTCGATTAATCTGGCGATGATAAACTGCTCACCGTTTAGCGTGAGTAATTGCAGGGTATAAACCGCCGTGACGGTAAAACCAACCATTGCCCAGCCGTAGTTCTTACGAATAATCAGGTAGCTTAGCAGTGTGATGAAGAGCATGGCGGTCAGCGTATAGCCTTCAGGCACGTGGAAGTGTAGCGTCAGCCCGGCGATAACCAGTCCGGCAATCGTTCCAGCCGCCCGGTGAACAATGCGCACTCGCGTCGCACCGTAGCCGTTTTGCGTCACGAAAAGCACCGTCATCAGGATCCAGTAGGGTTTCGGCAGATGCAATGCGCTGCCCATCAGGCTGGCGGCGCTCAGCATTACGCTGATGCGCGCGGCGTTGCGTAACGCCGGAGATTTAAACGACAGGTAGCTTCTCAGCGCTGGCAGCAGGGGTAAACGTCGGGTTTTATCCGCCATCAAGTTACGCGTGTACAGAGGACGCTGGGTACGCAGAACCCGGGCTATACGGCTGAAGTGCCAGGCGCAGAACTGGCCGACCGGGTTATCCGGATGTTGCCAGGCAATTTTTTCCAGCGCGCCGATCTGTTTATCCATCTGAAAGCGCTGTGGGTAACGATGGTAGAGAAGATCGTCCGCCAACTCACGCAGGCGGGCGGCAACGGTTTGCGCATTCCAGCGAATCACTGCTTCTGCGTGACTGCGTTCCACCAGTTTCTGCACTTCTTCCGGCTGATGCAGGCTAACGGAGATATGCTCCTGTAAATCCAACCCCACCTGAAAAGCGCGCAACAGACGTTTGTGGTCGTTGCGTTGATTGGCCGCCAGCATATGCATCTGCTGGTAACACTGGGTAATCAGATCAACCACTTTCTGCTGGCGGTTAAGTAGCGGCGGCAGCGAGGTGGCCGGGTCCGTATGCTGGGTCAGCAGGCTGTATTTGGCCTCGCAATAGTTAGCCAGTTCGCGGTAGAGCAGGCTCAGCGACTCGCGCAGCGGTTGTTCGCGCCATAGCCAAAACCAGAACCAGTTAAAGACGCCATACCATAAGGTGCCGAGCGCGTAGATTAGCAGTGGTTCCCAGATTGGCATGTTGCCCGCGAGACTTAGTGTAAAAATCGCTGCGATAAGCGAGGCGGGGAGGAGTCTTGCGTGCAGTGAACTGATTTCGGCAGTAACGCCGAGGATGAGCGCCAGGCCAGTGAGAATAAGCGGTAGAGGGATCTCGCGTTGCAGCAGGAGCTGGACAATCAGGCTACAGCCAGCAAACAGGCAGCCGCCAATAATCAGGCGTTTAAAGAAGCGCTTATGTGGTGTGTCCAGACCGGCAATGTTGCAACAGGCTGGTACCAGGGAAAAAAGTAAGCCCTGCTGTAAATGTCCGAGAATAAGTCCAACTGCGACCGGCAGACACAACACCAGCGTTTGCCGCAGTGCGTAGTTGACTTCCGGGTGGTAAATCAGCCTGCGCCACATGAGGGGGAAACAAAAACGGCGTATTGCCATGCAATACGCCGTTTTGCCGACTTAACGGGTACCGTAGACGACGATAGTTTTGCCGTGCGCGGAGATCAGGTTTTGATCTTCCAGCATTTTCAGGATACGGCCAACGGTTTCGCGGGAGCATCCAACGATCTGACCGATTTCCTGACGGGTAATTTTAATTTGCATACCGTCCGGGTGGGTCATCGCATCAGGCTGTTTTGCCAGGTTCAGCAGCGTCTGAGCGATACGGCCGGTAACGTCAAGGAAGGCGAGGTTACCGACTTTCTCTGACGTAACCTGCAGGCGACGTGCCATTTGCGAAGAGAGACGCATCAGGATGTCCGGGTTAACCTGGATTAGCTGACGGAATTTTTTGTAGGAGATTTCGGCCACTTCACATGCGGTTTTCGCACGTACCCATGCACTACGTTCCTGACCTTCTTCAAACAGGCCTAATTCACCGATGAAATCGCCCTGGTTGAGGTAAGAGAGGATCATCTCTTTACCTTCTTCATCCTTGATGAGTACAGCCACGGAGCCTTTAACGATGTAGTACAACGTTTCTGCTTTCTCACCCTGGTGGATCAGCGTGCTCTTTGAGGGGTACTTATGAATGTGGCAATGAGACAAGAACCATTCAAGGGTAGGGTCTGTTTGCGGTTTGCCAAGCACCATGCGCGGTTATCCTCTGTTATAAGCTATCTCCGGGCGCCGACACTACACGGCATCCGGGCATGCAATCGTATTAAATCCCTATACCTGGGAATCTGGCTGAAAATTTTCTGCAGCCTGTAATGTGAACTCCTCTGCATACATGCAGTACATCAATGTATTACTGTAGCATCCCGATTGTTTTAGCATAGCTTTCGCCGCGTGTCTCCTGGTGTCTCGCTTCAGCATGACCTAGGTCGCCTTCCGTTGCGAGAATTGTTATGTGCGCGTAATCTGTCAGGAAAATTACAGCCCTGGAGTTAAATTTATGCAAGCGCGAGTGAAATGGGTTGAAGGGTTAACCTTCATTGGTGAGTCGGCTTCTGGTCACCAGATTCTGATGGACGGTAATTCCGGGGATAAAGCGCCAAGCCCGATGGAAATGGTACTGATGGCGGCGGGCGGATGCAGCGCAATTGACGTGGTTTCTATCCTGCAGAAGGGGCGCCATAACGTCACTAACTGCGAAGTTAAGCTGACTTCTGAGCGTCGCGAGGAAGCACCGCGTCTGTTTACCCATATTAATCTGCATTTTATCGTGACTGGTAAGGAGCTGAAAGATGCTGCCGTTTCTCGCGCAGTTGACCTATCGGCGGAAAAATATTGCTCGGTGGCGCTGATGCTGGAGAAAGCAGTAAACATAACTCACTCTTATGAAGTGATCGAGGGATAAGCCGAACTGCGCGAACTCGTCGCCCCGGGATGCGCTGCGCTACCGGGGTTTTTTGTTAGTTGATTTTCCTGCCTTCCATTAGCCGCTCGACCAATGGTGCCATGATAAGCTCCATGGCCAGCCCCATTTTCCCTCCCGGTACCACTAGCGTGTTCATATGCGAGATAAACGAGCCCTGAAGCATCGCCAGTAGCCAGGGGAAATCGATATTCTGTAAGTTGCGAAAATGGATAACGACAAAGCTTTCATCCAGCGATGGGATTGCTTTGGCTGCAAATGGATTGGACGTATCCACCGTAGGTACGCGCTGGAAGTTGAGGTGAGTGCGTGAAAACTGCGGGGTGATGAAGTTGATGTAATCTTCCATCGAGCGAACGACGGAATCCATCACCGCTTCACGAGAGTGGCCGCGTTCGCTGGTATCGCGGATAAGCTTCTGGATCCACTCCAGGTTAACGATCGGCACAACCCCGACCAGCAGGTCAACATGGTCAGCGACGTTGTGCTGGGGCGTGACAACTCCGCCGTGCAGGCCTTCATAAAACAGCACGTCAGTGGGTTCGGGCAGAGACTGCCAGGGAGTGAAGGTGCCAGGAACCTGATTCCACGGCACAGCTTCATCATAGGTGTGTAAATACTTGCGTGACTGACCTGTACCGTTCAGCCCGTATTCTCTGAAAGTCTGCTCCAGCAGGCCGAAATCGTTAGCCTCGGGACCGAAGTAGCTGATGTGTTTGCCCTGATCTCGCGCTTTGCGGATCGCCATGTCCATTTCCGGGCGGGTGTAGCGGTGAAAGCTATCGCCTTCCACTTCGGCGGCGTGGAGATTTAGCTGGGCGAAGATTTTGCGAAAGGCGAGGCTGGTGGTCGTGGTTCCCGCGCCGCTAGAGCCCGTGACGGCAATCACCGGATGTTTGGCAGACATAACAACTCCCAGGGTAAACGATAGTGTGATGCCGCCTTAGCCGTGAAACTGCTTGCGGGGCATAATATTGACCGTCTCGTGCAGCTCTGACCACACCAGCGCGGCTTCTCCGCTTTTCAGCTGTTGTTTGACATCGGCGACTTTATCCGCCAGAGAACGTTCATGTTCACCATAATCGGTGCCTTCGCGTAATACAAAACTTTCAATCAGGTTATCCAGCGTTTCGGGATCGAGATCCTGCCAGGGAATAATCATATTTGCCCTCCTAACCAGCGAGTTAGCCAATCCGGGATTCGCTGTTCTAACCACATTTCCGGTTTACGCAGCGTACCACCGACAAAACCAACATGGCCGCCATGTTCTGTAAGTTGATACTCGACATTTGCCGGTAGCTGTTCTTGCGGTGGGATGGAGTGGTGATCCATAAAAGGATCGTCCTTCGCATGAATAATCAGCGTTGGTTTAGTGATGTCGCTTAAGCGCGGCATCGCACTACACTGGCGATAGTAGTCTAGCGCATCGGCAAAACCGTGGATCCTGGCGGTGATGCTATCGTCAAATTCGCGGATGCGGCGCATACCTTTTAGCTGGCGTAAATCAACCGGCAAAGAGCCCGGATAAGCTTTCAGCTTACGCGCGGCATTCGCCTTCAGCAGATTGAGCAGATAACGCTGATAAACGCGGGAAAACCCCTTATCCATATGAGAACTACAGGCTTCCAGCATAAACGGCGCTGAGACGATAACGGCAGCATCGACAGGAACATCGTCACCTTCTTTCGCCAACAGGCAGCCCAGCATATTGCCCCCGAGCGAGTAACCCACCGCTGCAGTTGGCACGTCGCCGTATTCGCGCTGAAGCCAACGTAAAAACCAGGAGCCGTCTTCCGTTTCGCCTGAATGGTAGATACGGTTATTTCGGTTGGGTTCGCCACTACAGCCGCGAAAATGCATCACCACACCCAGCCAGCCGCGCTGCATGGCCGCGTGGACGAGTCCGTGAGCATAAGGGCTGTGCAGACTGCCCTCAAGACCATGAAACACCACCAATCGCGGTTTATGACGAGCCTGAGATGGTTCTTCGCTCCACGCCAGATCGACAAAGTCGCCATCCGGTAATTCAAGGCGCTGCCAGTGTGGAGTGAAACGTAGTTTGCGACGGATTAGCCGCGGCAACATGGTTTGCAAATGACGATTGCCAACGCCGCGCATCGGGTGAAACTGCTGCGAGTCGTCTTCGGGGGGCGTCATTTCTGTGGGAGTGATATCAACCATAGCACCAGAGCAATTAATAATCTTTATACATACTATACCGCGCATGAAGTGTGCAGGTTAGCCAATATGTGGTCTTGTGGCTAATCGGTAAGCAGATTGCGTGAGAAAAGATGAATATCCACCCCAGGTTTTCGCCGCCACAGGCGGGCCTTTCTTGTGCCTGTCGCCATGCTTTCACCTGTCTCTTCAAACATCCCTGACGCTTCAAAACGGCGAATCAGGCTTTTACGTTGTATGGACTGACCGAGGATTACCTCCGTCGCTTCCTGTAGTTGGCCATGGGTGAAGGTCTCCGGCAAGCAGTATACGGGCAGTAAAGAATACATGGTTTTTTGCCTTAAGCGATGCAAGGCGGCGGTGATGATTTTCTGGTGATCGAACGCCAGGGAATAGTCGACAAGCCTGGCAATTGGCACCCAACGGGCATCGCTGACGCTGGCGATATGTGGTTCGCAGTCTGCCCAGGCAATCAGAGCAAACCAGGTGACAGTCAGGCTCCAGCCGCGCGGGTCGCGATCGGGCCCGGAAAAAGTGTCCAGCTGTTCCAACCATGAAGGGGAAACCCCGGTTTTCTCAGTGAGCTTACGCATCGCGGTGGCGCGGGTGGAGTCATCGCGCGCCATATCAATAAAGCCGCCGGGCAATCCCCAATACCCTTTCTGCGGGTGGTTTGCCCGCTCTACCAGCAGGACGCACAGCTCTTGTTGATGGAGCGTGAATAACACGCTATCCACCGTCACCAGAGGGGAGGGAAAGCGGCTGGCATCATATTGATTCAGATAGTCGGCTTCGGTGTTCATAGGCTACTCGCGATGATTTGGAACGCCATCAGTGTACCAGCCCGACACTGAGCAGCAAGGCTGCGTTTTTTATTATTATTTATCAGTAAATTACCTTTTCATGGAAATAATGCATTTTTATGCTTGCTTAATATGTGTCTTAGGGACATTATTAATTGTGTCGAAGGGACATAATTGAAGGGGGAGAGTGATGAGTATGAAATTGACGTTAACCCTGGATAACCAGACTTACACTATCGCCAACGGTGTTTTCCCTGATGGCGCTGTCTGGCTGAAGGTGACGAATCCGTTGCCATCCTCTGCCCGCCTGATGTGCATTCGCGCTGTGGCGATGCAGGATATGAACGACTTTATGTTGCTTGCGCAACTGGTGGACGCGGTCCGTCACCAGACCGATGTGCTGGTCAGCCATCTCGAATTACCCTGGCTACCGTGGGCGCGTCAGGACCGACATATGGTTGCTGGTGACAGTTTTGCGCTGAGAGTCTTCGCTACTCAACTCAACACGCTGAAGTTCGATAAGGTGAAAGTGCTTGATCCGCACAGCGACGCTGCGGCGGCGGCAATAGATAACTTTGTGGCGATTCCACAGGAGAGGTGCCTGTTGCAGAGTACGACTCTATGCCATCGGTTTCAGCAAAAGGCGCTAATGCTGGTGGCGCCAGATGCGGGGGCGCTGAAAAAAATTGATGCCGTCGCCAGAGCAACAGGCGTCTCGGAGTACGCCATTCTGAGCAAAAAGCGTGATGTGGCAAGCGGCAACCTGACAGGCTTTGCACTGGTTGCGGGTGATGTCAGGGGCAGGGATCTGCTGATTGTTGACGATTTATGCGACGCTGGCGGCACCTTTATCGGTTCGGCGCAGGTGTTGCGCGATGCTGGTGCCCGCAGCGTTAGCCTGTATGTGACGCACGGCATTTTTTCAAAAGGCGTTGAACATCTGCTGAACAACGGCGTTGATGCCATCTATACCACCACTTCTTTGGCTGCTCCAACGCTGGCACATCCGCAGCTCGAACTTATCGACATTGACGCGATCTACTGCGTTTAAGGGAGAAATTATCATGAAAATTAACCCTATTCTGGCTATTGATGGCTACAAAGTTTCTCACCGTGCGCAATATCCTCAGGGTACAACGCGGGTCTATTCTAACTTCACTCCGCGCAGCGATCGTTTTTTCCAGTCGCCGTTGGCAGATGGCAAGCTAGTGTTTTTCGGTCTGCAGGGTTTTTTGCAGTGGTTCCTTGTTGATCAGTTCAACGAGGCATTTTTTGCTCGTCCGGAAGATGAAGTGGTGAACGAATATAAGCAGGTCATGGATGGTTATCTTGGTCGCGATACGGTCCCGGTGGATCATATTCGCGACCTACATCGTCTGGGCTATCTGCCGCTGCACATTAAATCGCTGGATGAAGGCACAAAAGTGCCGATGAAGGTGCCGGTATTGACCATTATTAATACGAAAGCAGAATTCTTCTGGTTGGTGAATTACCTGGAAACGGTGCTTTCGGCAGAGCTTTGGAAGGCATCCACCAATGCCACTATTGCCCATCACTATCGCAAAATCTGCGAACGCTGGGCGGAAAAGACCTGTAGCGATCTGACCCATCTCGATTTTCAGTGTCACGATTTTTCATTTCGCGGTATGGCCGGATTGCAGGATGCCGCCCAGGCGGGGTGTGGGCATTTGTTAAGCTTCAAGGGGACAGATAGCATTCCGGCACTGCTCTATGCCCGCGATTACTATACCGAAAGTGAAGACTATTTTATCGGCGCCAGCATACCAGCGACTGAGCATAGTGTGATGTGTATGGGGGAGCGTGAGCATGAGATAGAAACCTTCCGTCGTCTGATTGCCGATATTTATCCGCAGGGATTTGTTTCTATCGTCTCTGATACCTGGGACTACTGGCGTGTATTGAGCGAATTTACCCGTGAACTCAAGGGGATCATTATGCAACGTCAGGGACGGGTTGTGTTCCGCCCGGATAGTGGTGATCCGGTTGAGATCCTGTGCGGTACTGCTGCTAGCGATGATGTACGTACTGAACGAAGTGTAGAAGAGAAAGGCTCTGTCGAGGTGCTGTGGGAGATTTTTGGCGGCACAATAAATGATAAAGGCTACAAGGTATTGGATCCCCATGTGGGCCTGATTTACGGTGATTCCATTACTCTCGCCAGAGCCGATGAGATCATGCGTCGCCTGGAAGCGAAGGGTTTCGCCAGTTCTAATGTGGTGTTCGGTGTGGGCTCCTTTACCTACCAGTACAATACGCGCGATACCTTTGGTTTTGCGATGAAAGCGACCTGGGGGGAAGTCAGTGGCGAAGGGCGCATGATTTTCAAAGAGCCAAAAACGGACAATGGCCTGAAACGTTCGGCACGTGGTCTTTTACGGGTTGAGCGCGATGCTCTGGGAGCGCTGCAACTGCATGATGAACAAACCCTGGAACAGGAACTGCAGGGAGAGCTAAAAACTCGCTTCCTCGATGGCAAAATGTTCCGCCGCGAACATCTTGAACAGATACGTTCCCGGTTGGCGGCGCAGCGTTAAACCTCGGTGAGAGGTATTAAAAAAGGCGGGTTATCCCGCCTTTTGTGCCGTTAGCTATCAGACATTAGCCTTCCTGCAGCATTTGCTCCAACTGTTCCTGGGCATCCAGCCAGGCCATTTCACACTCTTCAAGCCCGGACTTTGCATTGGCTTGTTGCTGTAAACACTCGGTAAGCTCTGCTTTGCGGCTTTGGTCGTATAAGCCGCTGTCGCCCAGCTTCTCTTCCGCCTGCGTTAGCCTGGCGTTCAGTTTCTCCATCTCCTTTTCCAGGCGAGCAATCTCTTTACGCAGCGGCTGAGTTTGCGTGCGCAGCTCGGCTTCCTTGCGTTTTTGATCTTTACGCGCCTGAGCGCTATTGGCACTCTCTTTTGATTCTTCTGACGCCTGACTTTCCTGCTTTTGCGAGTCGCTTAGCCATTGCTGGTAATCTTCCAGATCGCCGTCAAAAGGTTCGACTTTACTATCGTGTACCAGATAGAGGTCATCAGTGGTGGAGCGAATCAGATGGCGGTCGTGCGAGACCACCACCAGTGCGCCTTCAAAATCAATCAGCGCTTCGGTTAAGGCCTGGCGCATATCGAGATCGAGGTGGTTAGTCGGTTCATCAAGCAGCAGCAGGTTTGGCCGCTGCCAGACGATTAACGCCAGCACCAGGCGCGCCTTTTCACCGCCGGAGAAGCGCTGTGTCTCTTCATTGACCTTGTCGCTTTGAAAACCAAAGCCGCCGAGATAGTCGCGCAGTTTCTGTTCCAGCACCTGAGGAGCCAGACGGGCCAGATGCTGCAGCGGGGATTCGTCAGCGCGCAGGAACTCAAGCTGATGCTGAGCGAAGTAGCCAAGTTTGATTCCCTTCGCCAGGCCAATCTCACCGCGTAGCGGCTGTAATTCACCGGCCAGCAGTTTTATCAACGTCGATTTACCGGCACCGTTGCGCCCCAGCAGACCGATGCGTGAACCCGGAACCAGGTTCAGCTTGATTGAGTCGAGAATCACTCGCTCGCCATAACCGGCACTGACCTTTTCCATCTTCAGTAGCGGGTTGGGCAGGCTTTCCGGTGCACGGAAGCTAAAATGGAACGGGTTATCGACGTGGGCCGGTGCGATAAGCTCCATGCGCTCAAGCATCTTGATACGACTCTGCGCCTGCTTAGCTTTGGTAGCCTGCGCACGGAAGCGATCGATATAGCTTTGTAAATGAGCGACGCGCAATTGCTGGCTTTCGTATGTTGCCTGTTGCTGTGACAAGCGGGTGGCGCGCTGTATCTCAAATGAGCTGTAGTTGCCCGTATACTCGAACATTGACTGCTGCTCGATATGAATAATCTTGTCGATGATGGGGTCAAGGAAATCGCGATCGTGAGAGATCAAAATCAGGGTGCCAGCATAGCCTTTGAGCCACTTTTCCAGCCAGATGACCGCATCAAGGTCAAGGTGGTTGGTTGGTTCATCAAGTAACAGCAGGTCAGAGCGACAAATTAGCGCCTGTGCCAGATTCAGGCGCATACGCCAGCCGCCGGAAAAGTCGCTTACCGGCTGCTCCAGCTGTTCATTACTGAAACCCAGACCATGCAACAGACTGGCCGCGCGCGAACGTATGGTCCAGGCGTCGACAGCGTCGAGTTTACCGTGCACCGTCGCGATGGCGTGACCGTCATTGCGTTCATTGGCCTGGTTTAAATCGGCCTCAAGTTGGCGAAATTCGCGGTCGCCATCAATGACATAATCAATGGCTGGTTGCGGTAACGCTGGGGTTTCCTGGTTAACCCACGCCAGCTGCCAGTTGCCAGGAAAAGTCATAGTGCCACCATCGGCGCTAATCTCGTTTTTCAAAAGCGAAAGCAGGGTGGATTTACCGCAGCCGTTTTTGCCCACCAGACCGACTTTTTGCCCAGGGTTGATGGTGGCGGTTGCGTTATCCAGCAGGACGCGTACGCCGCGACGAATTTGTAACGAGGAGAAAACAATCATAAGGCGCCGTATGTTCTGATTATGTTAATTTGTCATTATGATAATGTAGTGTGGAGCGAATCGCTCAACCGGGCCGCAATGGTAGCCCAAAATGAAGACGATACACAAAGTCATTCTGGTTGCGTCGGGACGCAGCCGCTGCACAGGCCGCCAGAAGACGTTCGGGAGGGGAAAGATGTCTCAGACAGCGAAGGTTTTGCTGCTGTATGCCCACCCAGAATCTCAGGATTCCGTGGCCAACCGGGTTTTGCTTGAACCGGCCTTACAGTTGTCGAATGTCACCGTGCACGATCTCTACGCGCACTATCCAGATTTTTTTATCGATATTGCCTGGGAGCAGGAGTTACTGCGTCAGCATGAGGTGATTGTTTTCCAGCATCCGCTATATACCTGGAGTTGCCCGGCATTGCTGAAAGAGTGGCTGGACAGGGTATTAAGCCGCGGCTTTGCCAGCGGAGCCGGGGGAAACCAACTGGCGGGAAAGTACTGGCGAAGTGTGATTACCACTGGTGAGCCGGAGAGCGCCTATCGGCGGGATGTCCATCGCTATCCGATGAACGACATCCTGCGTCCTTTTGAACTGACCGCTGGTATGTGCAGAATGCACTGGATGAGCCCTATTATCGTCTACTGGGCGCGGCGGCAATCCCCCAACGACTTGAAAAGCCACGCGCGCGCCTATCGCGACTGGTTGGCTAATCCTATAACAGCAGGAGGTTCAAATGGCGGGAGCTGATCTGCTGCTGGCGGGGGTGTTGTTTCTGTTTGCCGCCGTGGTTGCGGTACCGTTGGCGGCGAGGCTGGGGATTGGTGCCGTGCTGGGGTATCTGCTGGCCGGTATTGCCATTGGCCCGTGGGGTTTAGGCTTCATTAGCGATGTCGATGAAATCCTTCACTTCTCAGAATTAGGCGTCGTTTTCCTGATGTTTATCATCGGGCTGGAGCTGAATCCGGCCAAGCTCTGGCGGTTAAGAAGCTCAATTTTCGGTGTGGGCGCCGCGCAGGTCGCCCTGAGTGCGCTCATTCTTGGCGGTTTGCTCATGCTTAGCGACTTCTCATGGCAGGCCGCAGTGGTTGGTGGAATTGGATTGGCGATGTCTTCAACCGCCATGGCGCTACAGCTCATGCGTGAGAAAGGGATGAGCCGCAGCGAATCCGGACAGTTAGGTTTCTCCGTATTGCTGTTCCAGGATCTGGCAGTTATTCCTGCCCTTGCGCTGGTTCCTCTACTTGCTGGCTCGGGTGATGACCATTTTGATTGGGCCACTGTGGGGATAAAGGTCCTGGCCTTCGGTGGGATGCTGGTCGGTGGGCGCTACCTGTTGCGACCGGTTTTCCGTTTTATCGCCGGTTCCGGTGTGCGAGATGTTTTTACCGCTGCGACCCTGCTGTTGGTACTCGGATCGGCGCTATTTATGGATGCGCTCGGCTTATCGATGGCTCTGGGGACGTTTATTGCGGGCGTACTGCTGGCAGAGAGCGAGTATCGTCATGAGCTGGAAATCGCCATTGAGCCGTTTAAAGGTTTGCTGCTCGGATTGTTCTTTATCTCCGTTGGCATGGCGCTGAATCTTGGGGTGCTGTACACCCATTTGCTATGGGTTATTGCCAGCGTCGCAATACTGGTCGCGGTGAAAGGAGGTGTCCTGTATCTGCTGGCGCGAGTTTACGGCTTACGTAGCTCGGAGCGCATGCAGTTTGCCGGTGTGCTGAGTCAGGGAGGGGAATTCGCCTTTGTGCTGTTCTCAATGCCCGCTTCGCTTCGTCTGTTTCAAAACGATCAGATGGCGCTGCTGTTGGTCACGGTGACATTGTCGATGATGACCACGCCGCTGCTGATGACGCTAATCGATAAAGTGCTTTCGCGGCGGTTTAATCAGCCTGAAGAAGAGGATGAGGCTCCGTGGGTCGAGGATGATAAACCGCAGGTTATTATCGTCGGCTTTGGGCGCTTCGGGCAGGTGATCGGCCGCCTGCTGATGGCGAATAAAATGCGCATTACGGTGCTGGAGCGCGATATCAGTGCGGTAAACCTGATGCGTAAATACGGCTATAAAGTTTATTTTGGCGATGCGACGCAGCTCGAACTTCTGCGTTCGGCGGGAGCCGAAGACGCGCAATCGATCGTCATCACCTGCAACGAGCCGGAAGATACCATGAAGCTGGTAGAGATGTGTCAACAACACTTTCCACATCTTCATATTCTGGCGCGAGCTCGGGGACGCGTTGAGGCGCATGAGCTTTTGCAGGCTGGAGTGGCGCAATTTTCGCGCGAGACGTTCTCCAGTGCGCTGGAGTTGGGACGTAAAGCGCTTATCTCGATAGGTATGCATCCACACCAGGCACAGCGTGCGCAACTGCACTTCCGTCGTCTCGATATGCGAATGCTGCGTGAGTTAATGCCGGTGCATACTGATACCCTGCAGATATCCCGCGTGCGTGAAGCCAGGCGCGAGCTGGAAGAGATCTTTCAGCGAGAGATGCAAAAAGAGAGCAGGCAGTTAGACGGCTGGGACGAGTTTGAATAAAAGGTAAATAATATGGCGGTGCGTAAACGTTTTATTGCCGGTGCGAAATGTCCGGCGTGCCAGGCTCTGGATTCGCTGGCAATGTGGCGTGAAAATAATGTCGATATTGTTGAATGCGTTAAGTGCGGCCACCAGATGCGTGAGGCTGATAAGGAAGTTCGCGATCATGTTCGCAAAGAGGAGCAAGTGATAGGCATTTTTCATCCGGACTAGCGTTATCTATCGGCTTTTTTTAAGCTAGAGGGTACACGGCTGCAGAATTCCGCTACAATCTGCGCCACTATTCTTCCCTTGCTCAGGAGATATCATGAAAGTAGCAAAAGACCTGGTGGTCAGCCTGGCCTATCAGGTACGTACAGAAGACGGTGTATTGGTTGATGAGTCTCCGGCAAGCGCGCCGCTGGACTACCTGCATGGTCACGGCTCTCTGATTTCCGGCCTGGAAAATGCGCTGGATGGTCATGTAGTGGGCGACAAGTTTGATGTAGAAGTCGGCGCTAACGACGCGTACGGACAGTACGATGAAAACCTGGTTCAGCGCGTTCCTAAAGACGTTTTCATGGGTGTTGATGAACTGCAGGTAGGCATGCGCTTCCTGGCAGAAACCGACCAGGGCCCGGTACCGGTTGAAATCACTGAAGTAGGTGATGAACACGTTGTTGTTGACGGTAACCACATGTTGGCTGGCCAGAATCTGAAGTTCAATGTTGAAGTTATCGCGATTCGCGAAGCAACGGCTGAAGAGCTGGAGCACGGTCATGTCCATGGCGCGAATGGACACGATCATGACCATGACCACGATCATGACGGTTGCTGCGGCGGCCACGGTCACGGCCATGACCACGAACATGGTAAAGGTGGTTGCGGCGGTAATGGCGGTTGTGGTTGCCACTAATTCCATCGCATTAGCGTTCTGGAATAAAAAAAGCGGGGAAGCCCGCTTTTTTTACGTCATTAGTAATGAGGCGGAGGCGTTTCTTCCGCCTGTGAGGCGATATGCGATGGTTGAGTTGCTTTTAGCTTTTCTACCATTAAGCGTAAATGTTCACGCATCCTGGCCATTTCGATCTCGTGAGCGGTGACGGTCTTGTTGAGGTCTTCAATAGTGATTTCCTGGAACGCTAACCTGCTCTCCAGTTCCGCAAGGCGAGTCTCTAAAGTGCGATCGTGCATGAGTAACCTCTTCTGTCCTATTCTGCGGTCGGATTCTACTGAAGTTTCAGCATCCGCGCAGCATCGTTGCGTGTGGCAGGAAACTAATTAATACAAAAATAGTCCTAAATGAGTCGATATTCAGGAACGTCTGTATGTAGATTTGTTCTGCAACGTTCTATAGTACGTTTTTTGCTTTTTACGATAACCCTGGGGTGAGATGCCCCGGCCCTGGAGAAATGGATGAAATCACTGTTTAAAGTAACGCTGCTGGCGACCACAATGGCCGTCGCCCTGAATGCACCGCTGACCTTTGCTGCTGATACCGCAGCGAAAGCGGCACCTGCAACGGAAAGCAAATCGGCATTCAAAAATGACGATCAGAAATCTGCTTATGCGCTGGGTGCATCACTGGGACGTTACATGGAAAACTCCCTGAAAGAACAAGAAAAACTGGGCATCAAATTGGATAAAGACCAGCTGATCGCCGGTGTTCAGGATGCTTTTGCCAATAAGAGCAAACTGTCCGATCAGGAGATCGAACAGACTCTGCAGACGTTTGAAACCCGCGTAAAAACTGCCGCTCAGCAGAAAATGGAAAAAGACGCATCTGAGAACGATGCTAAAGGTAAAGCTTACCGTGACACCTTTGCTAAAGAGAAAGGTGTGAAAACCTCTAAATCCGGCCTGCTGTATAAAGTTGAGAAAGCCGGTACTGGCGATGCGCCTAAAGATAGCGATACTGTCGTCGTAAACTACAAAGGTACGCTGATCGATGGTAAAGAGTTTGATAACTCCTACACCCGTGGCGAGCCGCTCTCCTTCCGTCTGGACGGCGTTATCCCAGGCTGGACAGAAGGTCTGAAAAATATTAAGAAAGGCGGAAAAATTCAACTGGTTATCCCGCCGGACCTGGCTTACGGAAAAACGGGCGTTCCGGGAATTCCGGCGAACTCCACCCTGGTCTTTGATGTAGAGTTGCTGGATATCAAACCGGCACCAAAGGCTGATGCCAAACCTGAAGCTGCCGCAGAAGCACCGGCCGCTGACGCCAAGAAGTAATCTGGTTTAAGCCGCCGCCTTCACAGGCGGCGGTTTTTTATTGAGGGCATATATAATTAAAACTGGCAAGAACCTCAGACGCTGTATTACTTTAGATAGATCAATAATGATGATGAGCCTGCCCTGACAATAACGACAGGCTCCTGAAAAGGAGTGCTTTTTTTCATGTCCAGGTCGCTTTTAACCAACGAGACCAGCGAGCTTGATTTGCTGGATCAACGTCCTTTTGACCAGACCGACTTTGATATCCTCAAATCCTATGAAGCGGTGGTGGACGGGTTAGCGATGCTCATCGGTTCCCACTGTGAAATCGTACTGCATTCGTTGCAGGACTTAAAATGTTCCGCTATCCGTATCGCCAACGGTGAACATACTGGCCGTCAAATCGGCTCGCCAATCACTGACCTTGCGCTGCGTATGCTGCACGATATGACCGGGGCCGATAGCAGCGTTTCCAAATGCTATTTTACTCGCGCCAAAAGCGGCGTGCTGATGAAGTCGGTCACGATTGCAATTCGCAACCGTGAACATAGGGTCATTGGCCTGCTGTGCATCAACATGAACCTCGATGTGCCGTTCTCGCAAATAATGAGCACCTTCATTCCGCCTGAAACGACGGAAGTGAACTCGCAGGTCAACTTTGCCTCATCGGTAGACGATCTGGTTGCGCAGACGCTTGAGTTCACTATCGAAGAGGTGAATGCCGATCGTAACGTTTCTAACAATGCCAAAAACCGCCAGATAGTCCTGAATCTTTATGAAAAAGGCATCTTTGACATCAAAGATGCCATCAACCAGGTTGCCGATAGGTTGAATATCTCTAAACACACGGTGTATCTCTACATTCGTCAGTTTAAAAGCGGAGATTTCCAGGGGCTGGATAAGTAATGCGCTTTGCGATCACGGTGACGGGGCCTGCTTACGGTACGCAGTTGGCCAGCAGCGCATTGCAGTTTGCCCTGGCTGTTTTGCAGGAAGGCCATGAACTGGTCAGCATCTTTTTCTATCGTGAAGGTGTTTATAACGCAAACCAGCTATCAGCACCGGCTAGCGATGAGTTTGATCTGGTTCGTGCATGGCAATCGTTACATGACGATCACGCTGTTTCCTTGCATATCTGCGTGGCCGCGGCTTTGCGTCGAGGAGTTGTGGATCAACAGGAAGCACAACAGCTGGGATTACCAGCCTGTAATTTACAGCCTGGATTTACGCTGAGCGGATTAGGTGCGCTGGCGGAAGCCGCGTTAACCTGCGACCGGATGGTACAGTTCTGATGAAACGCGTAGCTTTTGTTTTTTCCTCTACTCCTCACGGCTCAGCATCCGGCAGAGAAGGGTTGGATGCACTGCTTGCAACATCCGCTCTGACGGAGGAAATCGGTGTATTCTTCATCGGAGATGGCGTGTTCCAGTTACTTCCAGGGCAGCGGCCCGCAGCGGTATTGGCACGCGACTATATCTCTACCTTCAAACTTTTATCGCTCTACGATATTGAGCAATGCTGGGTCTGTGCGGCCTCTGCACGTGAACGCGGCCTGAACTCTTCGACGCCATGGATCGTAGATGCCGAGTGGCTGGAGCCAGAGGCTTTACGAACCCAGCTTGACGATTTTAACGTGATACTGCGTTTTTGAGGTTCGCATGCTCCACACATTAAGCACATCACCCTG
Source organism: Klebsiella huaxiensis (assembly GCF_003261575.2). Taxonomy (GTDB): domain Bacteria; phylum Pseudomonadota; class Gammaproteobacteria; order Enterobacterales; family Enterobacteriaceae; genus Klebsiella; species Klebsiella huaxiensis. The sequence goes on from NZ_CP036175.1 coordinate 535,628, forward strand.
GCATGCTGATACTGCGACAATGCTTCGTTTGACAAAAGAAGGAGACGATCTCCTGCTGATGTCTGATGGCGTAGTCGCAGCAGTTGCCGGAAGTCGCTTCCTTGAAATTCTGCAATCTGCCCCCATAACCATTCATGTTCTGCAAGAAGATATCGAAGCCCGTGGGCTGGGTGGTCAAATTGCGGACGGTGTCGTCAGGCTTAGCTATACTGATTTCGTCAGACTTACAGTCAAACACCCTGGGCAATTAGCCTGGTAATGGCGGGATCGTTGTATATTTCTTGACACCTTTTCAGCACCGCCCTAGAATTCTGCGTCCTCATATTATATGAGGCGATTTATTACATGTTTACGAAGCAAAAGCTAAAACCAGGAGCTATTTAATGGCAACAATTAACCAGCTGGTACGCAAACCACGCGCACGCAAAGTTGCAAAGAGCAACGTGCCTGCGCTGGAAGCCTGCCCGCAGAAACGTGGCGTATGTACTCGTGTATATACTACCACTCCTAAAAAACCGAACTCCGCACTGCGTAAAGTATGTCGTGTTCGTTTGACTAACGGTTTTGAAGTTTCTTCATATATCGGTGGTGAAGGCCACAACCTGCAGGAGCACTCCGTGATCCTGATCCGTGGCGGTCGTGTTAAAGACCTTCCGGGTGTTCGTTACCACACCGTTCGTGGTGCGCTTGACTGCTCCGGCGTTAAAGACCGTAAGCAAGCTCGCTCCAAGTATGGCGTGAAGCGTCCTAAGGCTTAATGGTTCTCCGTTAAGTAAGGCCAAACGTTTTATATTAATGTCAAACTAAACTCTTAGAGTTTTGGACAATCCTGAATTAACAACGGAGTATTTCCATGCCACGTCGTCGCGTCATTGGTCAGCGTAAAATCCTGCCGGATCCTAAGTTCGGATCAGAACTGCTGGCTAAATTTGTCAATATCCTGATGGTAGATGGTAAAAAATCTACTGCAGAAGCAATCGTATACAGCGCGCTGGAGACCCTGGCTCAGCGCTCTGGTAAAAATGAACTGGAAGCTTTCGAAGTCGCTCTCGACAACGTGCGCCCGACTGTAGAAGTTAAGTCTCGCCGCGTTGGTGGTTCTACTTATCAGGTTCCAGTTGAAGTCCGTCCGGTTCGTCGTAATGCTCTGGCAATGCGTTGGATCGTTGAAGCTGCTCGTAAACGTGGTGATAAATCCATGGCTCTGCGTCTGGCGAACGAACTTTCTGATGCTGCAGACAACAAAGGTACTGCAGTTAAGAAACGTGAAGACGTTCACCGTATGGCAGAAGCCAACAAGGCGTTCGCACACTACCGTTGGTAATCCCTTCGGAGTCTTAGTCACCAGGCGGGCGCTTCAGGTAAGTCGCCCGTTTTGGATAACTTAACTGAACGCCTAAAGAAATAAACGAGGAATCAAATGGCTCGTACAACACCCATCGCACGCTACCGTAACATCGGTATCAGTGCGCACATCGACGCCGGTAAAACTACTACTACCGAACGTATTCTGTTCTACACCGGTGTAAACCACAAAATCGGTGAAGTTCATGACGGCGCTGCCACCATGGACTGGATGGAACAGGAGCAGGAGCGTGGTATTACTATCACCTCCGCAGCGACTACTGCATTCTGGTCAGGTATGGCTAAGCAGTATGAACCGCATCGCGTAAACATCATCGACACCCCGGGGCACGTTGACTTCACCATCGAAGTAGAACGTTCCATGCGTGTGCTTGATGGTGCAGTAATGGTTTACTGCGCAGTTGGTGGTGTTCAGCCTCAGTCTGAAACCGTATGGCGTCAGGCAAACAAATATAAAGTTCCGCGCATTGCGTTCGTTAACAAAATGGACCGTATGGGTGCGAACTTCCTGAAAGTTGTTGGTCAGATCAAAACCCGTCTGGGCGCGAACCCTGTTCCGCTGCAGCTGGCGATTGGCGCTGAAGAAGCGTTCACCGGTGTTGTTGACCTGGTGAAAATGAAAGCCATCAACTGGAACGAAGAAGACGCAGGTGTAACCTTCACTTACGAAGATATCCCGGCAGACATGCAGGACCTGGCCGAAGAATGGCACCAGAACCTGATCGAGTCCGCTGCTGAAGCTTCTGAAGAGCTGATGGAGAAATACCTGGGTGGTGAAGAACTGACTGAAGAAGAGATTAAAACTGCTCTCCGTCAGCGCGTTCTGAACAACGAAATCATCCTGGTAACCTGTGGTTCTGCGTTCAAGAACAAAGGTGTTCAGGCGATGCTGGATGCGGTAATTGATTACCTGCCATCCCCGGTTGATGTACCTGCGATCAACGGCATCCTGGACGACGGTAAAGATACTCCTGCTGAACGTCACGCTAGCGATGATGAGCCGTTTGCTGCTCTGGCATTCAAAATCGCTACCGACCCGTTCGTGGGTAACCTGACCTTCTTCCGCGTGTACTCTGGTGTGGTTAACTCTGGTGATACCATCCTGAACTCCGTGAAAGCTGCACGTGAGCGTTTCGGTCGTATCGTACAGATGCACGCTAACAAACGTGAAGAGATCAAAGAAGTTCGCGCGGGCGATATCGCTGCTGCTATCGGTCTGAAAGACGTAACTACGGGTGACACTCTGTGCGATCCTAATGCGCCGATCATTCTGGAGCGTATGGAATTCCCTGAGCCGGTAATCTCTATCGCTGTTGAACCGAAAACCAAAGCTGACCAGGAAAAAATGGGTCTGGCTCTGGGCCGTCTGGCTAAAGAAGACCCGTCTTTCCGCGTATGGACTGACGAAGAATCTAACCAGACCATCATCGCCGGTATGGGTGAGCTGCACCTCGACATCATCGTTGACCGAATGAAGCGTGAATTCAACGTTGAAGCGAACGTCGGTAAACCTCAGGTTGCTTACCGCGAAGCGATTCGCGCTAAAGTTACCGATATCGAAGGTAAACACGCTAAACAGTCTGGTGGTCGCGGTCAGTACGGTCACGTCGTTATCGACATGTACCCACTGGAGCCGGGCTCTAACCCGAAAGGTTATGAGTTCATCAACGACATCAAAGGTGGTGTAATTCCTGGTGAATACATCCCGGCCGTTGATAAAGGCATCCAGGAGCAGCTGAAAGCAGGTCCTCTGGCTGGTTACCCGGTAGTTGACCTGGGCGTGCGTCTGCACTTCGGTTCTTACCACGACGTTGACTCCTCCGAACTGGCGTTTAAACTGGCCGCTTCTATTGCCTTTAAAGATGGCTTTAAGAAAGCGAAACCAGTTCTGCTTGAGCCGATCATGAAGGTTGAAGTAGAAACTCCGGAAGAGAATACTGGTGACGTTATCGGTGACCTTAGCCGTCGTCGCGGTATGCTGCGCGGTCAGGAATCCAACGTGACTGGCGTTGTGATCCACGCTGAAGTTCCGCTGTCTGAAATGTTCGGATATGCAACTCAGCTGCGTTCTCTGACCAAAGGTCGTGCTTCTTACTCTATGGAGTTCCTGAAGTATGATGATGCGCCGAACAACGTGGCTCAGGCCGTAATCGAAGCCCGTGGTAAATAAGCCGCAGGGTTAAAACCAAAGTCCCGTGCTCTCTCCAGAAGGGGGGAGCACTATAGTAAGGAATATAGCCGTGTCTAAAGAAAAATTTGAACGTACAAAACCGCACGTCAACGTCGGTACTATCGGCCACGTTGACCATGGTAAAACTACTCTGACCGCTGCAATCACTACCGTTCTGGCTAAAACCTACGGCGGTTCTGCTCGCGCATTCGACCAGATCGATAACGCGCCGGAAGAAAAAGCTCGTGGTATCACCATCAACACTTCTCACGTTGAATATGACACCCCGACTCGCCACTACGCGCACGTAGACTGCCCGGGCCACGCCGACTATGTTAAAAACATGATCACCGGTGCTGCGCAGATGGACGGCGCAATCCTGGTTGTTGCTGCGACTGACGGCCCGATGCCGCAGACCCGTGAGCACATCCTGCTGGGTCGTCAGGTAGGCGTTCCGTACATCATCGTGTTCCTGAACAAATGCGACATGGTTGATGACGAAGAGCTGCTGGAACTGGTTGAAATGGAAGTTCGTGAACTTCTGTCTCAGTACGATTTCCCGGGCGACGACACTCCGATCGTTCGCGGTTCCGCTCTGAAAGCGCTGGAAGGCGACGCAGACTGGGAAGCGAAAATCATCGAACTGGCTGGCTACCTGGATTCTTACATCCCGGAACCAGAGCGTGCGATTGACAAGCCGTTCCTGCTGCCGATCGAAGACGTATTCTCCATCTCCGGTCGTGGTACCGTTGTTACCGGTCGTGTAGAGCGCGGTATCATCAAAGTTGGCGAAGAAGTTGAAATCGTTGGTATCAAAGAGACTGCGAAGTCTACCTGTACTGGCGTTGAAATGTTCCGCAAACTGCTGGACGAAGGCCGTGCTGGTGAGAACGTTGGTGTTCTGCTGCGTGGTATCAAACGTGAAGAAATCGAACGTGGTCAGGTACTGGCTAAGCCGGGTTCAATCAAGCCGCACACCAAGTTCGAATCTGAAGTGTACATTCTGTCCAAAGACGAAGGCGGCCGTCATACTCCGTTCTTCAAAGGCTACCGTCCGCAGTTCTACTTCCGTACAACTGACGTGACTGGCACCATCGAACTGCCGGAAGGCGTAGAGATGGTAATGCCGGGCGACAACATCAAAATGGTTGTTACCCTGATCCACCCGATCGCAATGGACGACGGTCTGCGTTTCGCAATCCGTGAAGGCGGCCGTACCGTTGGCGCGGGCGTTGTTGCTAAAGTTCTGGGCTAATTATTAGTTCTGAATTAGAAAAGGGCGCTTAGGCGCCCTTTTTGCTGTCGACTATTTGAGTTAATGAGGGAAATTGTTTACAGAAATTAGTGCAGGCGTATATTTAATAAACAGGCTATTGTAATCATAACTATTCTCATTTACACTTTGCATATAAGTTGAACGGGAGTCTGTATGTACGTTTGTCTGTGTAATGGTGTAAATGATAAAAAAATTCGTCAGGCTGTGCGTCAATTCCACCCCCAGTCTTTTCAGCAACTAAGAAAATTTATTCCCGTTGGAAATCAATGCGGTAAGTGTATTCGCGCAGCTCGAGAAATTATGGAAGATGAATTAACCCGCATGCCTGAATATCAAGAGATTGCCTGAAGCCCCCCTGCTTTTTTTGACATCTCTATAGGTCGAACTACGCTTCAATAAGTGGAAGCGGAGGGACTATATAATGAAAGGTGATGTCAAAATCATAACTTATCTCAATAAATTATTGGGAAATGAGCTTGTCGCAATTAATCAATACTTTCTCCACGCGAGAATGTTTAAGAACTGGGGCCTGATGCGCCTCAACGATGTCGAATACCACGAATCCATTGATGAAATGAAACATGCCGATAAGTATATCGAGCGTATTTTGTTTCTCGAAGGAATCCCTAACCTGCAAGATCTTGGCAAACTGCGCATCGGTGAGGATGTTGAGGAGATGCTGCAATCTGATTTACGGTTGGAACTGGAAGGGGCTAAAGATTTGCGAGAAGCTATTGCCTATGCCGATAGTGTCTATGACTACGTCAGCCGCGATATGCTAATTGAGATCCTTACAGACGAAGAAAGCCACATTGATTGGTTGGAAACTGAGCTCGACTTAATCGGTAAAATTGGCCTACAGAATTATCTCCAGTCACAAATTAAGGTGGCGGACTAATAAGCGTCTGCCATCCACACCAAAGACCCGCTGCTGCCAGAAAAGGGCCAAAAGGCAGCGGGTTGTATAATACCTGCCTTTTTCTTCCCGCTATGATCTTCATCCCAAGGGTGACACATGCGAGTATGGTTGCAATGAGCACTAGTTGAGGTAATACGCCCCATCCATGCCAGGCCCCAAGAGCGGCCAGAAATTTAACGTCACCGTAACCGATGCCTTCATATCCGCGCAGTCCTCTGTATAACCAGTAGATAGTAGCAAAGGACACATAGCCAGCGATCGCCCCCCATACCGCGTTTGAAAGAGTACTTTCTGATAAATATAGATGATAAAGCAAACCAACCCAGAGTAGGGGGCAGGTAAATCGATCTGGAAGCAGACCATTTCGGTAGTCGCACCAACAGAGCATGAGTGATAACCCACAGTACAAAATAATAAATATCGAGGAAGTGACGAACATGGATGGTTCCTGTGATATGGCTGTAGTAGTGAGAGTGCTGAGAAGTCGTTCATGTAGCAAAGGCCAATAATGTGCAATGGAAGTAGCTATCAGATGTATTTGCCTGCATTTCACAGCGTTGCCGAACATGATGATCCCTGCTCTCAGAAGCCAGTGATGAATTACTAGACAATGCTTGCGTTGCGGCTGAATTTGCGTATAATGCGCGGGCCTGTCAAAGTTGACGGCCGGTTCGATATGAACCCTGATAGCGAAATTGGCTATCAAACAATGTTCCCAATTGGGGAACTATGTAAGAACGGTTACACTCTCCCATCAATCGTAATGGGTATGAGGAGTAACCATTTCGTCTATAAAATAATTGGAGCTCTGGTCTCATGCAGAACCAAAGAATCCGTATCCGCCTTAAAGCGTTTGATCATCGTCTGATCGATCAATCAACCGCGGAAATCGTCGAGACTGCTAAGCGCACTGGTGCGCAAGTCCGTGGTCCGATCCCGCTGCCGACCCGCAAAGAACGTTTCACCGTTCTGATCTCTCCGCACGTCAACAAAGACGCGCGCGATCAGTACGAGATTCGTACTCACAAGCGTCTGGTTGACATCGTTGAGCCAACTGAAAAAACCGTTGATGCTCTGATGCGTCTGGATCTGGCTGCCGGTGTAGACGTGCAGATCAGCCTGGGTTAATCAGGTCATCGAGCGATTGAGAGGTTGATACAATGATTGGTTTAGTCGGTAAAAAAGTGGGCATGACCCGCATCTTCACTGAAGATGGCGTATCTATCCCAGTAACCGTTATCGAAGTTGAAGCAAACCGCGTTACTCAGATCAAAGATCTGGCTAACGATGGCTATCGCGCTGTTCAGGTTACCACTGGTGCTAAAAAAGCTAACCGTGTAACCAAGCCGGAAGCTGGTCACTTTGCTAAAGCTGGCGTAGAAGCTGGCCGCGGCCTGTGGGAGTTCCGTCTGGCAGATGGTGAAGAATACACCGTGGGTCAGAACATTAGCGTTGAACTGTTTGCTGACGTTAAAAAAGTTGACGTAACCGGAACCTCTAAAGGTAAAGGTTTCGCTGGTACCGTTAAGCGCTGGAACTTCCGTACCCAGGACGCTACCCACGGTAACTCCTTGTCTCACCGCGTTCCGGGTTCTATCGGTCAGAACCAGACTCCGGGCAAAGTGTTCAAAGGCAAGAAAATGGCAGGTCAGCTGGGCAACGAACGCGTCACTGTTCAGAGCCTGGACGTAGTACGTGTTGACGCTGAGCGCAACCTGCTGCTGGTTAAAGGTGGAGTTCCGGGTGCAACCGGCTGCGACCTGATCGTTAAACCAGCTGTGAAGGCGTAAGGGGATAGCAATGGAATTAGTATTGAAAGACGCGCAGAGCGCGCTGACTGTTTCCGAAACTACCTTCGGTCGTGATTTCAACGAAGCGCTGGTTCACCAGGTTGTTGTTGCTTATGCAGCTGGTGCTCGTCAGGGTACTCGTGCTCAGAAGACTCGTGCTGAAGTAACTGGTTCAGGCAAAAAGCCGTGGCGCCAGAAAGGTACCGGCCGTGCGCGTTCAGGTTCTATCAAGAGCCCGATCTGGCGTTCAGGTGGCGTAACCTTCGCTGCACGTCCGCAGGACCACAGTCAAAAAGTTAACAAAAAGATGTACCGCGGCGCGCTGAAAAGCATTCTGTCCGAACTGGTACGTCAGGATCGTCTGATCGTTGTCGAGACGTTCTCTGTAGAAGCGCCTAAAACTAAGCTGCTGGCACAGAAACTGAAAGACATGGCTCTGGAAGATGTGCTGATCATCACCGGTGAGCTGGACGAAAACCTGTTCCTGGCTGCGCGCAACCTGCACAAGGTTGACGTACGCGATGCAACTGGTATTGACCCGGTTAGCCTGATCGCCTTCGACAAAGTCGTAATGACTGCTGATGCTGTTAAGCAAGTTGAGGAGATGCTGGCATGATTCGTGAAGAACGTTTACTGAAGGTGCTGCGTGCACCGCACGTTTCTGAAAAAGCGTCTGCTGCGATGGAAAAAACCAATACCATCGTTCTCAAAGTTGCTAAAGACGCGACTAAAGCAGAAATCAAAGCTGCTGTGCAGAAACTGTTTGAAGTCGAAGTCGAAGTCGTTAACACCCTGGTAGTTAAAGGGAAAGTTAAACGTCACGGACAGCGTATCGGTCGTCGTAGCGACTGGAAAAAAGCTTACGTCACCCTGAAGGAAGGCCAGAATCTGGACTTCGTTGGCGGCGCTGAGTAAGTCGGAGGAGTAATACAATGGCAGTTGTTAAATGTAAACCGACATCTCCGGGTCGTCGCCACGTCGTTAAAGTGGTCAACCCAGAGCTGCACAAGGGCAAACCTTTTGCTCCGCTGGTTGAAAAAAACAGCAAATCCGGTGGTCGTAACAACAATGGCCGTATCACCACTCGTCATATCGGTGGTGGTCACAAACAGGCCTACCGTATTGTTGACTTCAAACGCAACAAAGATGGTATCCCGGCAGTTGTTGAACGTCTTGAGTACGATCCGAACCGTTCCGCGAACATCGCGCTGGTTCTGTACAAAGACGGTGAACGCCGTTACATCCTGGCCCCTAAAGGCCTGAAAGCTGGCGACCAGATTCAGTCTGGCGTTGATGCTGCAATCAAAGCAGGTAACACCCTGCCGATGCGCAATATCCCGGTTGGTTCTACCGTTCATAACGTAGAAATGAAACCAGGTAAAGGCGGTCAGCTGGCACGTTCCGCTGGTACTTACGTTCAGATCGTTGCTCGCGATGGTGCTTATGTCACCCTGCGTCTGCGTTCTGGTGAAATGCGTAAAGTCGAAGCAGACTGCCGCGCTACTCTGGGCGAAGTTGGCAATGCTGAGCATATGCTGCGCGTTCTGGGTAAAGCAGGTGCTGCACGCTGGCGTGGTGTTCGTCCTACCGTTCGCGGTACTGCGATGAACCCAGTCGACCACCCACATGGTGGTGGTGAAGGTCGTAACTTTGGTAAGCACCCGGTAACTCCGTGGGGCGTTCAGACCAAAGGTAAGAAGACCCGCAGCAACAAGCGTACTGATAAATTCATCGTACGTCGCCGTAGCAAATAATTTTAGAGGATAAGCCATGCCACGTTCTCTCAAGAAAGGTCCTTTTATTGACCTGCACTTGCTGAAGAAGGTAGAGAAAGCGGTGGAAAGCGGAGACAAGAAGCCCCTGCGCACTTGGTCCCGTCGTTCAACGATCTTTCCTAACATGATCGGTTTGACCATCGCTGTCCATAATGGTCGTCAGCACGTTCCAGTTTTTGTTTCCGACGAAATGGTTGGTCACAAACTGGGTGAATTCGCACCGACTCGTACTTATCGCGGCCATGCTGCTGATAAAAAAGCGAAGAAAAAATAAGGTAGGAGGAAGAGATGGAAACTTTAGCTCAACATCGCCATGCTCGTTCTTCTGCTCAGAAGGTTCGCCTTGTTGCTGACCTGATTCGCGGTAAGAAAGTGTCGCAGGCCCTGGATATTCTGACCTACACCAATAAGAAAGCGGCTGTACTGGTCAAGAAGGTACTGGAATCTGCCATTGCTAACGCTGAACACAACGATGGCGCTGACATTGATGATCTGAAAGTTACGAAAATTTTCGTAGACGAAGGCCCGAGCATGAAGCGCATTATGCCGCGTGCTAAAGGTCGTGCAGATCGCATCCTGAAGCGCACCAGCCACATTACTGTGGTTGTGTCCGATCGCTGAGACTCTGGAGACTAGCAATGGGTCAGAAAGTACATCCTAATGGTATTCGCCTGGGTATTGTCAAACCATGGAACTCTACCTGGTTCGCGAACACCAAAGAATTCGCTGACAACCTGGACAGCGATTTTAAAGTACGTCAGTTCTTGACTAAAGAACTGGCTAAAGCGTCCGTATCTCGCATCGTTATCGAGCGTCCGGCTAAGAGCATTCGTGTAACTATTCACACTGCTCGCCCGGGTATCGTTATCGGTAAGAAAGGCGAAGACGTAGAAAAACTGCGCAAGGTCGTAGCGGATATCGCTGGCGTTCCTGCACAGATCAATATTGCCGAAGTTCGTAAGCCTGAACTGGACGCTAAATTGGTTGCTGACAGCATCACTTCTCAGCTGGAACGTCGCGTTATGTTCCGTCGTGCTATGAAGCGTGCTGTACAGAACGCAATGCGTCTTGGCGCTAAAGGTATTAAAGTTGAAGTTAGTGGCCGTCTGGGCGGCGCGGAAATCGCACGTACCGAATGGTACCGCGAAGGTCGCGTACCGCTGCACACTCTGCGTGCTGACATCGACTACAACACCTCTGAAGCGCACACCACTTACGGTGTAATCGGCGTTAAGGTATGGATCTTCAAAGGTGAGATCCTGGGTGGTATGGCTGCTGTTGAACAACCGGAACCGGCTGCTCAACCTAAAAAGCAGCAGCGTAAAGGCCGTAAATAAGGAGCGTCGCTGATGTTACAACCAAAGCGTACAAAATTCCGTAAAGTGCACAAAGGCCGCAACCGTGGTCTGGCGCAGGGTACGGATGTTAGCTTCGGCACTTTCGGTCTGAAAGCTGTTGGCCGTGGTCGTCTGACTGCACGTCAGATCGAAGCAGCACGTCGTGCTATGACCCGTGCAGTTAAGCGTCAAGGTAAGATCTGGATCCGTGTATTCCCGGACAAACCGATCACCGAGAAGCCGCTGGAAGTTCGTATGGGTAAAGGTAAAGGTAACGTGGAGTACTGGGTTGCCTTGATTCAGCCGGGTAAAGTCCTGTATGAAATGGACGGCGTACCGGAAGAGCTGGCCCGTGAAGCATTCGGCCTGGCAGCAGCGAAACTGCCGATCAAAACCACCTTTGTAACTAAGACGGTGATGTAATGAAAGCAAAAGAGCTGCGTGAAAAAAGCGTTGAAGAGCTGAACGCTGAGCTGCTGAACCTACTGCGTGAGCAGTTCAACCTGCGTATGCAGGCTGCAAGTGGCCAGCTGCAACAGACTCATCTGCTGAAGCAAGTGCGTCGTGATGTTGCACGTGTTAAGACTTTACTGACTCAGAAGGCGGGTGCGTAATGACCGATAAAATCCGTACTCTGCAAGGTCGTGTGGTTAGTGACAAAATGGAGAAATCCATTGTTGTTGCTATCGAACGTATGGTGAAACACCCGGTATACGGTAAATTCATCAAGCGTACGACCAAACTGCACGTACATGACGAAAACAACGAATGCGGTATCGGCGACAAAGTTGAAATCGCTGAGTGCCGTCCGCTGTCCAAGACTAAGTCCTGGACGCTGGTTCGCGTTGTAGAGAAAGCGGTTCTGTAATACAGTACGCATTCTCAACGAATAAACGGCTCAGCAATGAGCCGTTTATTTTTTCTACCCATATTTGAATTGCGGTGTTATAATGCCGCGCCCTCGATATGGGGCTTTTTAACGACCCTCTTTTGGGTCTCAGTAGTAGTTGACATTAGCGGAGCACTAAAATGATCCAAGAACAGACTATGCTGAACGTCGCCGACAACTCCGGTGCACGTCGCGTAATGTGTATCAAGGTTCTGGGTGGCTCGCACCGTCGCTACGCAGGCGTAGGCGACATCATCAAGATCACCATCAAGGAAGCGATTCCGCGTGGTAAGGTCAAGAAAGGTGATGTGCTGAAGGCGGTAGTGGTGCGCACCAAGAAGGGTGTTCGTCGCCCGGACGGTTCTGTCATTCGCTTCGATGGTAATGCATGCGTTATTTTAAACAATAACAGCGAGCAACCTATCGGTACGCGTATTTTTGGGCCGGTAACTCGTGAGCTTCGTAACGAGAAGTTCATGAAAATTATCTCTCTGGCACCAGAAGTACTCTAAGGAGCGAATCATGGCAGCGAAAATCCGTCGTGATGACGAAGTTATCGTGTTAACCGGTAAAGATAAAGGTAAACGCGGTAAAGTAAAAAATGTCCTGTCTTCCGGCAAGGTCATTGTTGAAGGTATCAACCTGGTTAAGAAACATCAGAAGCCGGTTCCGGCCCTGAACCAACCAGGCGGCATTGTAGAGAAAGAAGCAGCTATTCAGATCTCTAACCTTGCTATCTTCAACGCGGCAACCGGCAAGGCTGACCGTGTAGGCTTTAGATTTGAAGAGGGCAAAAAAGTCCGTTTCTTTAAATCTAATAGCGAAACTATCAAGTAATTTGGAGTAGTACGATGGCGAAACTGCATGATTACTACAAAGACGAAGTAGTCGCTAAACTCATGACTGAGTTTAACTACAATTCTGTCATGCAAGTCCCTCGGGTCGAGAAGATCACCCTGAACATGGGTGTTGGTGAAGCGATCGCTGACAAGAAACTGCTGGATAACGCAGCAGCTGATCTGACAGCAATCTCCGGTCAAAAACCGTTAATCACCAAAGCACGCAAATCAGTTGCAGGCTTCAAAATCCGTCAGGGCTATCCGATCGGCTGTAAAGTAACTCTGCGTGGCGAGCGCATGTGGGAGTTCTTTGAGCGCCTGATCACTATTGCTGTACCGCGTATCCGTGACTTCCGTGGCTTGTCCGCTAAGTCTTTCGACGGTCGTGGTAACTACAGCATGGGTGTCCGTGAGCAGATCATCTTCCCAGAAATCGACTACGATAAAGTCGACCGCGTTCGTGGTTTGGATATTACCATTACCACTACTGCGAAATCTGATGAAGAAGGCCGCGCTCTGCTGGCTGCCTTTGACTTCCCGTTCCGCAAGTAAGGTAGGGTTACTTAATGGCTAAGCAATCAATGAAAGCACGCGAAGTAAAGCGCGTGGCTTTAGCTGATAAATTCTTCGCTAAACGCGCTGAACTGAAAGCTATCATCTCTGATGTGAACGCAACCGACGAAGATCGTTGGAATGCGGTTCTCAAGCTGCAGACTCTGCCGCGTGATTCCAGCCCGTCTCGTCAGCGTAATCGCTGCCGTCAAACAGGTCGTCCGCATGGTTTCCTGCGGAAGTTCGGGTTGAGCCGTATTAAGGTCCGTGAAGCCGCCATGCGCGGTGAAATCCCGGGTCTGAAAAAGGCTAGCTGGTAATTGTCACCAATTGAATCACGGGAGTAAAGACAGATGAGCATGCAAGATCCGATCGCGGATATGCTGACCCGTATCCGTAACGGTCAGGCCGCGAATAAAGCTGCGGTCACCATGCCTTCCTCCAAGCTGAAAGTGGCAATTGCCAACGTGCTGAAGGAAGAAGGCTTTATTGAAGATTTTAAAGTTGAAGGCGACATCAAGCCGGAACTGGAACTGACTCTTAAGTATTTCCAGGGTAAAGCTGTTGTAGAAAGCATTCAGCGTGTCAGCCGCCCAGGTCTGCGCATCTATAAACGTAAAGATGAGCTGCCGAAAGTTATGGCGGGTCTGGGTATCGCGGTTATTTCTACCTCTAAAGGTGTTATGACTGATCGTGCAGCGCGCCAGGCTGGTCTTGGTGGCGAAATTATCTGCTACGTAGCCTAATCGGAGGAAAAAATGTCTCGTGTTGCTAAAGCACCGGTCGTTGTTCCTGCCGGCGTTGATGTAAAACTCAACGGTCAGGTTATTACGATCAAAGGTAAGAATGGCGAGCTGACTCGTACTATCAACGATGCTGTTGAAGTTAAACATGCAGATAATGCACTGACCTTCGGTCCGCGTGATGGTTACGCTGACGGATGGGCTCAGGCTGGTACCGCGCGTGCCCTGCTTAACTCAGTAGTTATCGGTGTTACCGAAGGCTTCACTAAAAAGCTTCAGCTGGTTGGTGTAGGTTATCGTGCAGCGGTCAAAGGGGATGTAGTAAACCTGGCTTTAGGTTTTTCTCATCCTGTTGAGCATAAGCTGCCAGCCGGTATCACTGCAGAATGTCCGACTCAAACTGAAATCGTGCTGAAAGGCGCTGATAAGCAGGTGATCGGCCAGGTTGCAGCAGATCTGCGCGCCTACCGTCGTCCTGAGCCTTATAAAGGCAAGGGTGTTCGTTACGCCGACGAAGTCGTGCGTACCAAAGAGGCTAAGAAGAAGTAAGGTAACACTATGGATAAGAAATCTGCTCGTATCCGTCGTGCGACCCGCGCACGCCGCAAGCTCCAGGAGCTGGGTGCAACTCGCCTGGTGGTACATCGTACCCCGCGTCATATTTACGCACAGGTAATTGCACCGAATGGTTCTGAAGTTCTGGTAGCTGCTTCTACTGTAGAAAAAGCTATCGCTGAACAATTGAAGTACACCGGTAACAAAGACGCGGCCGCAGCTGTGGGTAAAGCTGTTGCTGAACGCGCTCTGGAAAAAGGCATCAAAGATGTTTCCTTTGACCGTTCCGGGTTCCAATATCATGGTCGTGTCCAGGCACTGGCAGATGCTGCCCGTGAAGCTGGCCTTCAGTTCTAAGGTAGAGGTGTAAGATGGCTCACATCGAAAAACAAGCTGGCGAACTGCAGGAAAAGCTGATCGCGGTTAACCGCGTATCTAAAACCGTTAAAGGTGGTCGTATTTTCTCCTTCACAGCTCTGACTGTAGTTGGTGACGGTAACGGTCGCGTAGGTTTTGGTTACGGTAAAGCGCGTGAAGTTCCAGCAGCGATCCAGAAAGCGATGGAAAAAGCCCGTCGCAATATGATTAATGTCGCGCTGAACCACGGCACCCTGCAGCACCCGGTTAAAGGTGTTCACACGGGTTCTCGTGTATTCATGCAGCCAGCTTCCGAAGGTACCGGTATTATCGCCGGTGGTGCAATGCGCGCCGTTCTGGAAGTTGCTGGAGTTCATAACGTTCTGGCTAAAGCATATGGTTCTACTAACCCGATCAACGTGGTTCGTGCAACTATTGATGGCCTGGAAAATATGAATTCTCCAGAAATGGTCGCTGCCAAGCGTGGTAAATCCGTTGAAGAAATTCTGGGGAAATAAACCATGGCAAAGACTATTAAAATTACTCAAACCCGCAGTGCAATCGGTCGTCTGCCGAAACACAAGGCAACGCTGCTTGGCCTGGGTCTGCGTCGTATTGGTCACACCGTAGAGCGCGAGGATACTCCTGCTGTTCGTGGTATGGTCAACGCGGTTTCCTTCATGGTTAAAGTTGAGGAGTAAGAGATGCGTTTAAATACTCTGTCTCCGGCCGAAGGCTCCAAAAAGGCGGGTAAACGCCTGGGTCGTGGTATCGGTTCTGGCCTCGGTAAAACCGGTGGTCGTGGTCACAAAGGTCAGAACTCTCGTTCTGGCGGTGGCGTACGTCGCGGTTTCGAAGGTGGTCAGATGCCTCTGTACCGTCGTCTGCCGAAATTTGGCTTCACTTCTCGTAAAGCAATGATCACTGCAGAAGTTCGTCTGTCTGATCTGGCTCATGTAGAAGGCGATGTAGTCGACCTGAACACGCTGAAAGCGGCTAACATTATCGGTATCCAGATCGAGTTCGCGAAAGTGATCCTGTCTGGTGAGGTATCTCGTCCGGTAACTGTTCGTGGTCTGCGCGTGACTAAAGGTGCTCGTGCTGCTATCGAAGCTGCTGGCGGTAAAATTGAGGAATAAGTAGCAGATGGCTAAGCAACCGGGATTAGATTTTCAAAGTGCCAAAGGTGGGATTGGCGAGCTGAAACGCAGACTTTTGTTTGTAATCGGTGCGTTGATTGTGTTCCGTATTGGCTCTTTTATTCCGATCCCTGGTATTGATGCCACTGTACTTGCCAAACTGCTTGAGCAACAGCGAGGCACCATCATTGAAATGTTCAACATGTTCTCTGGTGGTGCTCTCAGCCGTGCTTCTATCTTCGCTCTGGGTATCATGCCGTATATTTCGGCATCGATCATTGTCCAGCTGTTAACGGTTGTTTATCAGCCATTGGCGGAGCTTAAGAAAGAAGGGGAGTCTGGTCGTCGTAAGATCAGCCAGTACACCCGCTACGGTACTCTGGTGCTGGCGATATTCCAGTCGATTGGTATTGCTACTGGTCTACCGAATATGCCTGGTATGCAGGGCCTGGTCATTAATCCAGGTTTTGCGTTCTATTTCACCGCTGTTGTGAGTCTGGTTTCAGGAACGATGTTCCTGATGTGGCTAGGCGAACAGATTACTGAGCGTGGTATCGGTAACGGTATTTCGATCATTATCTTCGCTGGTATTGTTGCGGGACTCCCGCCAGCCATCGCCCATACTATCGAGCAAGCGCGTCAAGGCGACCTGCACTTCCTCCTGTTGCTGTTGGTTGCAGTATTAGTATTTGCAGTGACCTTCTTTGTTGTCTTTGTAGAACGTGGTCAACGCCGTATTGTGGTTAACTACGCGAAGCGTCAGCAGGGTCGTCGTGTCTATGCTGCACAGAGCACACATTTACCGCTGAAAGTGAATATGGCAGGGGTAATCCCGGCAATCTTCGCTTCCAGTATTATTCTGTTCCCGGCTACCATCACGTCATGGTTCGGGGGCGGTACTGGTTGGAACTGGCTGACAACAATTTCGCTGTATTTGCAGCCTGGGCAACCGCTTTATGTGTTACTCTATGCGTCTGCAATCATCTTCTTCTGTTTCTTCTACACGGCTTTAGTATTCAACCCGCGTGAAACAGCAGATAACCTGAAGAAGTCCGGTGCATTTGTACCAGGAATTCGTCCGGGAGAGCAAACGGCGAAGTATATCGATAAAGTAATGACCCGCCTGACTTTAGTTGGTGCGTTGTACATCACTTTTATCTGCCTGATCCCGGAGTTCATGCGTGATGCAATGAAAGTACCGTTCTACTTCGGTGGGACCTCACTGCTTATCGTTGTCGTTGTGATTATGGACTTTATGGCTCAAGTGCAAACTCTGATGATGTCAAGTCAGTATGAGTCTGCATTGAAGAAGGCGAACCTGAAAGGCTACGGCCGCTAACAGGGCGCCCGAGAAGTTACGGAGAGTAAAAATGAAAGTTCGTGCTTCCGTCAAGAAATTATGCCGTAACTGCAAAATCGTTAAGCGTGATGGTGTCATCCGCGTGATTTGCAGTGCCGAGCCGAAGCATAAACAGCGCCAAGGCTGATTTATTCGCATATTTTTCTTGCAAAGTTGGGTTGAGCTGGCTAGATTAGCCAGCCAATCTTTTGTATGTCTGTACGTTTCCATTTGAGTATCCTGAAAACGGGCTTTTCAGCATGGTGCGTACATATTAAATAGTAGGAGTGCATAGTGGCCCGTATAGCAGGCATTAACATTCCTGATCACAAACATACCGTCATTGCATTAACTGCAATTTTCGGTATCGGCAAGACCCGCTCTAAAGCCATCTGTGCTGACACGGGTATCGCTGAAAATGTTAAGATCAGTGAGCTGTCTGAAGAACAAATTGAATCCCTGCGTGAAGCAGTAGGTAAATTTGTCGTTGAAGGTGATCTGCGCCGTGAAATCACCCTGAGCATCAAGCGTCTTATGGACCTTGGTTGCTATCGTGGTTTACGCCATCGTCGTGGTCTTCCGGTTCGCGGTCAGCGTACTAAGACCAACGCACGTACCCGTAAGGGTCCGCGTAAACCGATCAAGAAATAGTCGGGGTGATTGAATAATGGCAAAGGCACCAGTTCGTGCACGTAAGCGTGTAAGAAAACAAGTCTCTGATGGCGTGGCTCATGTCCATGCTTCTTTTAACAACACCATCGTTACCATTACTGATCGTCAGGGTAACGCGCTGGGTTGGGCAACAGCCGGTGGTTCCGGTTTCCGTGGTTCTCGCAAATCCACTCCGTTTGCAGCTCAGGTTGCAGCAGAGCGTTGCGCTGAAGCCGTAAAAGAATACGGCATCAAGAATCTGGAAGTTATGGTTAAAGGTCCGGGTCCAGGTCGCGAATCTACTATTCGTGCACTGAACGCCGCTGGTTTCCGCATCACGAATATTACTGATGTGACTCCGATCCCTCATAACGGTTGTCGTCCGCCGAAAAAACGTCGCGTATAACGCGTTCGTTTCTAGGATTGTTGGAGAAAGAAAATGGCAAG
This sequence comes from Klebsiella huaxiensis, assembly GCF_003261575.2. Lineage (GTDB taxonomy): Bacteria > Pseudomonadota > Gammaproteobacteria > Enterobacterales > Enterobacteriaceae > Klebsiella > Klebsiella huaxiensis. The sequence continues at coordinate 553,771 of NZ_CP036175.1, forward strand.
ATATTTGGGTCCTAAGCTCAAGCTGAGCCGTCGTGAGGGCACTGACTTATTCCTTAAGTCTGGCGTTCGCGCGATCGATACCAAGTGTAAAATTGAACAAGCTCCTGGCCAGCACGGTGCGCGTAAACCGCGTCTGTCTGACTATGGTGTGCAGTTGCGTGAAAAGCAAAAAGTTCGCCGTATGTACGGTGTGCTGGAGCGTCAGTTCCGTAACTATTATAAAGAAGCAGCGCGTCTGAAAGGCAACACTGGTGAAAACCTGTTGACTCTGCTGGAAGGTCGTCTGGACAACGTTGTATACCGTATGGGCTTCGGCGCGACTCGTGCTGAATCACGTCAGCTGGTTAGCCACAAAGCTATCATGGTAAACGGTCGTGTTGTTAACATCGCTTCTTATCAGGTTAAAGCGAATGACGTTGTCAGCATTCGTGAGAAAGCGAAAAAGCAATCTCGCGTGAAAGCCGCTCTGGAGCTGGCTGAGCAGCGTGAAAAGCCAACCTGGCTGGAAGTTGATGCTGGCAAGATGGAAGGTACGTTCAAGCGTCAGCCAGAACGTTCTGATCTGTCTGCGGACATTAACGAACACCTGATCGTCGAGCTTTACTCCAAGTAAAGCTTAGTACCAAAGAGAGGACACAATGCAGGGTTCTGTGACAGAGTTTCTAAAACCGCGCCTGGTCGATATCGAGCAAGTGAGTTCGACGCACGCCAAGGTGACCCTTGAGCCTTTAGAGCGTGGCTTTGGCCATACTCTGGGTAACGCACTGCGCCGTATTCTGCTCTCATCGATGCCGGGTTGCGCGGTGACCGAGGTTGAGATTGATGGTGTACTTCATGAGTACAGCACCAAAGAAGGCGTTCAGGAAGATATCCTTGAAATCCTGCTCAACCTGAAAGGGCTGGCGGTGAGAGTTCAGGGTAAAGATGAAGTCATCCTTACTTTGAATAAATCTGGCATTGGCCCTGTGACCGCAGCCGACATTACCCATGACGGTGATGTCGAAATCGTCAAGCCGCAACATGTGATCTGCCACCTGACCGATGAGAATGCTGCTATTAGCATGCGTATCAAAGTTCAGCGCGGTCGCGGTTATGTGCCGGCTTCTGCCCGAATTCATTCGGAAGAAGATGAGCGCCCGATCGGCCGTCTGTTAGTCGACGCATGCTACAGCCCAGTAGAGCGTATTGCCTACAATGTTGAAGCAGCGCGTGTAGAACAGCGTACCGACCTGGACAAGCTGGTCATCGAAATGGAAACCAACGGCACAATCGATCCTGAAGAGGCGATTCGTCGTGCGGCAACCATCCTGGCAGAACAACTGGAAGCTTTTGTTGACTTACGTGATGTACGTCAGCCGGAAGTGAAAGAAGAGAAACCAGAATTCGATCCGATCCTGCTGCGCCCTGTTGACGATCTCGAATTGACTGTCCGCTCTGCTAACTGCCTCAAGGCAGAAGCTATCCACTATATCGGTGATCTGGTACAGCGTACCGAGGTTGAGTTGCTGAAAACGCCGAACCTGGGTAAAAAATCTCTTACTGAGATTAAAGACGTGCTGGCTTCACGTGGTTTGTCTCTGGGCATGCGCCTGGAAAACTGGCCACCGGCAAGCATTGCTGACGAGTAACCGGATCACAGGTTAAGGTTTTACTGAGAAGGATAAGGTCATGCGCCATCGTAAGAGTGGTCGTCAACTGAACCGCAACAGCAGCCATCGCCAGGCTATGTTCCGTAACATGGCTGGTTCGCTGGTTCGTCATGAGATCATCAAGACGACCCTGCCGAAAGCGAAAGAACTGCGTCGCGTAGTTGAGCCGCTGATTACTCTTGCCAAGACTGATAGCGTAGCTAATCGTCGTCTGGCATTCGCCCGTACTCGTGATAACGAGATCGTGGCAAAACTGTTTAACGAGCTGGGCCCGCGTTTCGCGAGCCGCGCAGGTGGTTACACTCGCATTCTGAAGTGTGGCTTCCGTGCAGGCGACAACGCGCCGATGGCATACATCGAGCTGGTTGATCGCTCTGAATCGAAAGCAGAAGCTGCTGCAGAGTAATTTGTAGTAACGTAAAAAAACCCGCCCAGGCGGGTTTTTTTATATCCTCTATCATTCCGCTTCACTACAATATCTGTACTATTTGTGTTCATCCCCGGAGCCGTATCATGTGGTTACTGGATCAGTGGGCAGAGCGCCATATCCTCGATGCTCAAAACAAAGGTGAATTCGATAATCTTCCAGGCTGCGGAGAACCGCTTATGTTGGATGATGATTCACATGTCCCACCAGAGCTACGCGCAAGCTATCGGTTGCTTAAAAATGCAGGCTGTTTACCTCCCGAGCTGGAACATCGAAAAGAAGCAATCATGCTTGTTGACTTACTCAGGAACGTTCAGGAAAACGAACCGTGCTGCGTGGAGTGGAGTCGTCGTCTTGCCCTGGTTGAACTAAAACTACGGCAAGCAGGTCTTAATACTGACTTTTTGCGTGGCGATTATGTAGATAAGTTACTGCATAAGATTAATGAGGAGCAATAATGTATCGCATCGGTGAACTGGCAAAATTGGCAGACGTTACTCCCGATACCATTCGCTATTATGAAAAACAGCAGATGATGGAGCATAACGTACGTACTGAAGGAGGATTTCGTCTCTATTCAGACAACGATCTGCAGAGACTCCGTTTTATTCGTTATGCCAGGCAATTGGGTTTCACATTGGAATCGATTCGCGAACTTCTTTCGATCCGAATAGATCCGGAGCATCATACTTGCCAGGAGTCGAAAGGTATCGTTAAGGCTCGTTTAAGGGAAGTTGAATCTCGGATCAAAGAGCTACAAACTATGCGTCGGTCATTGCAGCGGCTTAATGACGCATGCTGTGGGACCGCACACAGTAGTATTTATTGTTCGATCCTTGAGGCGCTTGAGCAAGGAGCCAGTAGCCAAAATGCAGAGCGTTGATTTCTACATCGTGCAGATCTACACTTGCATCGATTTTTACTAATCAGGAGTGTTTATGAGCCACTATCAACATACTAAAGGTAAAATAAAAGATAACGCCATTGAGGCACTACTTCATGACCCCTTGTTCAGGCAGCGAGTTGAGAAGAATAAGAAAGGAAAAGGAAGTTACCAGCGTAAAGATAAACATACGGGACGTAATGAGCGGGAGGCCAGTGGCAAGAGAGTTAAGCACTTTTTTACCACTGGCCTTCTGCTTCTAATATTTTAATTAAGAACGATTGTTTTGTTCTTTTAGCAAGTCACGAATTTCACTGAGCAAGACTTCTTCTTTGCCTGGAGCCGGCGGCGCAGCTGGAGCTTCTTCTTTTTTGCGGTTTAGTCTATTTATCAGTTTAATTGCCATAAAAATGGCAAATGCAACGATGACAAAGTCAAAAACGTTTTGGATGAATACACCATAGTGCATGACGACTGCGGGGATATCCCCCTGTGCATCACGAAGCGTAACCGCAAACTGTTTAAAATCGATCCCGCCAATAAGCAAACCTAGTGGTGGCATAATTATATCGGCGACTAGCGACGATACAATCTTACCGAATGCGGCACCAATGATGACACCGACGGCCAGGTCAACAACATTACCGCGCATCGCGAATTCGCGAAATTCTTTTAAAAAACTCATTTTATTCTCCTTGGGCCAGCTAACACTGATAAGTTTAACAAATGTATTCCTATTTTCCATTGCCAGGTAATAATTGCATAGAAATATTATCCATTGATAAATAAGGGATAAAGGAAAGGCGCCAGCATGACGCCTGAAAACTACAGGAAGAAGGGGCTTGGTTGGAAGAGTCTCTCAACATCGGAGATAAATTTTTTGTCAGTGAGGAACATAATGACATGATCGCCTTGTTCAATACGCAGATTGTTATTAGCTATCATGACATCATTACCGCGTACGACAGCACCAATGATGGTTCCTGGGGGAAGCTTAATTTCATCAATCGCGCGGCCTACTACTCGCGAAGTGCTCTCATCACCGTGAGCCACAGCTTCGATAGCTTCTGCAACGCCGCGTCGTAACGAAGAAACGCCGACAATATCCGCCTTGCGAACGTGGCTAAGTAGTGCAGATATTGTTGCCTGCTGTGGTGAGATCGCAATGTCGATCACGCTACCCTGAACAAGATCAACATAGGCGCGACGTTGGATGAGTACCATGACTTTTTTGGCCCCCATACGTTTAGCTAACATCGCAGACATAATATTGGCTTCATCATCATTGGTGACTGCAATGAAGAGATCAACTTGATCAATATGCTCCTCAGCCAGTAATTCCTGATCTGAGGCGTCTCCGTAAAAGACGATGGTATTTTGCAGTTTCTCTGCGAGTTCTGCTGCGCGCTGCTGGTTGCGCTCAATAAGTTTGACGCTGTAATCTTTCTCCAGCCGATGAGCAAGCCCAGCTCCGATGTTTCCTCCTCCGACCAGCATAATGCGCTTGTAGGGTTTCTCCAGGCGCTGAAGTTCGCTCATTACTGCGCGGATATGCTGAGATGCGGCGATGAAAAACACTTCGTCACCAGCTTCAACGATTGTTGACCCTTGCGGCCTGATTGGTCGATCGTGGCGGAAAATAGCTGCTACGCGCGTATCAATATGTGGCATATGTTCGCGCATAGTTGAAAGTGCATTACCGACCAGAGGACCGCCATAATAGGCCTTAACCACAGCCAGGCTGACTTTCCCTTCAGCAAAATTAACAACCTGTAGGGCGCCAGGATACTCAATTAAGCGATATATATTATTAATTACCAGCTGTTCTGGTGCAATCAGATGATCAATAGGGACAGCTTCTGAGTGAAAGAGTTTATCAGCATCGCGTACATAATCTGGAGAACGGATACGGGCAATACGATTCGGAGTATTAAATAGCGAATAGGCGACCTGACAGGCTACCATGTTGGTTTCATCTGAGTTGGTGACTGCAACCAGCATGTCTGCATCGTCTGCACCTGCTTCACGTAGTACGCGTGGGTGCGAGCCATGCCCCTGTACTACACGCAGATCGAATTTATCCTGCAAGCTGCGAAGACGATCGCCATTAGTATCAACTAGCGTAATATCGTTGTTCTCTCCAACTAGATTTTCCGCCAGAGTTCCGCCTACCTGTCCAGCGCCAAGAATAATAATCTTCATCAACAGTGACCTGTTATTTCCGGTTTTTAATCAGCTTAGCGTAAAAGAATCCATCACCTTCTTCTGACCCAGGGAAATTTTGCAATCCTGGTTTCTCAAGCGTTCCCGTTGTGCTCAACTCTGCATCTGATGTGCGAGTAAGGAAAGCTGCAATTTGCTCACAGTTCTCTTCTGGTAAAATGGAGCAGGTAGCGTAAACCAGTGTTCCGCCGGGCTTTAGATGGGGCCAAATGGCATCAAGAATTTTTGCCTGCAGCTGCGCCAACTCGGCAATATCACTATCGCGCCGCAACCATTTGATATCCGGATGGCGACGAATAACCCCTGTTGCGGAGCAAGGTGCGTCAAGCAGGATACGATCGAATATTTCATCACCACACCATTGCGCTGGATAGCACCCATCACCCTGTTTAACCTGCGCCTTGAGGCCAAGGCGTTTAAGATTGTCATAGACGCGGGAAAGTCGCTGCTCATCGATATCAACGGCCATTACGTTAGCCTGTGGTGCAACTTCCAGGATGTGGGTTGTTTTTCCACCAGGGGCTGCGCAGAGATCGAGAATCCTTTCTCCGTTCTCAGGAGTCAAATAATGCATACAACCTTGCGCTGAAGCATCCTGGACAGTAACCCAACCTTCATTAAAACCTGGTAAGGAATGAACAGGGGCTGGAGATGCCAGACGAACAGCATCTGGGTAGTCTGAATGAGCAAAGCCTTGTAATCCTGCTTCTTTCAGTAACGCGAGCCATTCATCGCGAGAATGATGGGTGCGGTTAACGCGTAACCACATTGGCGGGCGTTGATTATTGGCATCTGCAATCGCTTGCCACTGCTGCGGCCAGGCCTGTTGAATACGTTTAAGTAGCCATTTGGGGTGGAGGAAGCGATTTTCGGTTTGCGCAAATTCAGCCAGCAGTTCTTCCTGTTGGCGTTGAAACTGACGCAACACACCGTTAATAAGCCCCTTCAACTGAGGACGTTTAACGGAGACTGCACCTTCCACCGTTTCTGCCAGTGCGGCGTGAGCAGGAATGCGGGTGTACAGCAACTGATATAAACCGACCATGATTAAAAAATGAATAGTGCGCTGCTTGCCCTTCATCGGGCGATCCATCAGTTTACTGATTAACCATTCAAGCTGATTTAGCGTGCGCAGAACGCCAAAGCATAGCTCTTGCAGCAGTGCTTTATCTTTTTCACTGACTTTCTGCTGTAACGGAGGCAAAACGTTGCTTAACGATTGCCCTTGTTCAACGACTTGCTCAATAGCCTGGGCAGCCAGGCTGCGTAAGTTAAGATTTTTTTTCATAAGAGTAAAAATAAAAATGCCCGGCGAAACCGGGCTTTAGAAGAGAGAACCGTCAGGCAAGACGATGACCGGGGATAAACCACTCCCGACGAGAATTCAGCAAGTCCTGTGCACTCATTGCTTTTTTACCCGCTGGCTGCAGCGACTCCAGATTCAGGATACCGTCACCAGTTGCCATCTGGATACCCAATTTGCTGACTGCCACGATAGTGCCGGGTTCAGCACTGCTTGTATCGGTGCTAACAGATGCACGCCAGACTTTTACTGGTTGTTCATCAATTTCTAGCCAGCTTATTGGCCATGGATTGAACGCCCGAATGCAACGTTCAAGCTGCACGGCAGAAAGTGACCAGTCAATACGCGCTTCTTCTTTGCTTAGCTTCTCGGCATAGCTGACTAGCGTTTCGTCTTGTACTTCAGGTTTTGCTGTACCACTGACCAGTTGAGCCAGAGTTTCCAGTAATCCTTGTGGCCCAAGAACCGCCAATTTATCGTACAAGCTACTGCTGGTGTCTTCTCCAGTAATTGGGCAAGACAGTTTATACAACATATCACCAGTATCGAGCCCTACGTCCATTTGCATAATGGTCACGCCAGTCTCGGTATCACCAGCCCATAATGCACGCTGGATTGGCGCCGCACCGCGCCAACGTGGCAACAAAGAACCGTGAACGTTGAGGCAACCCAGACGTGGCATGTCCAGAACCTGCTTGGGGAGGATTAGTCCATAAGCAACTACAACCATCACATCGGCGTTCAGCGAGGCAACCAGCTGCTGATTTTCCTGCGGGCGCAGTGAAGAGGGTTGAAATACCGGTAGGCCATTTGCTTCAGCCAGTATTTTGACAGGACTCGGCATGAGTTTTTTGCCACGACCTGCAGGCCTGTCTGGCTGAGTGAATACACCGACGATCTCATACTCAGATGACAACAGTGCGTCAAGATGACGCGCTGCAAAATCGGGCGTTCCCGCAAAAATTATACGTAATGATTGTGACACGTTAGTCCTTGTCTTCAGGCTCGTGCATTCAGGCGATCCAGTTTTTCAACTTTCTGGCGGATACGCTGTTGCTTAAGCGGGGACAGATAATCAATAAATAGTTTGCCTACTAGATGATCCATTTCATGTTGGATACAAATAGCCAGTAAACCATCGGCTGACAGTTCAAACGGCTTACCTTCACGATCCAGAGCCCGAATCCTTACTTTTTCGGCTCGTGGTACCAACGCACGCTGCTCAGGAATGGAAAGGCAGCCTTCCTCAATCCCAGTTTCACCGTCTTTTTCCAGCAATTCTGGATTAATTAACACCAGACGCTCTTCTCGATTCTCTGACACATCAATAACAATAATACGCTGATGGATGTCCACCTGCGTAGCGGCCAGACCAATGCCTTCCTCAGCGTACATTGTCTCGAACATATCATCGACGATACGCTGAATTTCCGCATTCACTTCTTTGACCGGCTCAGCGACTTTGCGAAGGCGCTCGTCCGGAATATGTAACACTTGCAAAACTGCCATAAAGATCCAGAGTTGTATTCAGGAGTTGATAAGATTATTAGCTCTATTCTAGACAAAACCCCCCGCAATTGACAGTCTCGCTGTCCAATCGCAAAGATTGCTAAAGCCGCTTATGGCAGAGGGGAACAGGGATGACGCCTACAGAAATTTGGTTACGCCTGATGAAAGTGAGCAGCCTGTATGGCGACGAAATGGTGATGGTTGCTCATCAGTTATGTTCAATCCCAACAATAGATCATGAGAGTTTGAATGCCTGCGGTTTGAATAAGGTGCAATCGAAACATTTTCTTGGAATTAATCAACATGAGATTGATACAACACTGCAATGGCTGGAACGACCAAATTGTTATCTACTCACTGCTGACGATCCTCTCTATCCTCCCCAGCTACGGGCAATTGTTGACTATCCTGGCGCACTTTTAGCTTGTGGTGATCCGGTATTACTGAGCAACCGACAGTTAGCCGTAGTGGGCAGTCGCGCGCATTCATGGTATGGCGCTCGTTGGGGGAAAATGTTTTGTGAGGTTTTAGTTCGCTATGGCATTACGATCACTAGCGGATTGGCTTTAGGTATTGATGGTATAGCTCATCGTGGTGCACTGGAGGGGCAAGGAAAAACCGTTGCCGTTTTAGGGAATGGTTTAAGAGAGATTTATCCTCGCCGCCATCAAGCATTAGCAGAACAAATAACTAGCAGTGGCGGCGTTGTACTCTCCGAATTTCCTCTTTTTACTCCCCCATTACCGGGTAACTTTCCCCGGCGTAACCGGATTATCAGTGGATTAAGTGTTGGCGTATTGGTTATCGAGGCAGCATTAAAAAGTGGCTCATTAGTGACTGTTCGCTGTGCTCTGGAACAGGGAAGGGAAGTCTTCGCATTACCCGGACCTATTGGTAGTCCTGGTTCCGAAGGTCCACATTGGCTTATCAAGCAAGGAGCCATTCCCGTTACTGCACCGGAAGATATAGTTGAATATTGGCAGCATGAGCTGCTATGGGCCTTCGATGAGCATGATAACGTAAATAATTGCGACAATCAGCCCCCTGTAGCATTGCCATTTCCAGAGCTCCTGGCTAACGTAGGAGATGAGGTAACACCTGTTGACGTTGTCGCTGAACGTGCCGGCCAATCTGTGCCAGTGACCGTAGCTCAGCTACTTGAACTGGAGTTAGCAGGCTGGATCGCAGCTGTACCCGGCGGCTATGTCCGATTAAGGAGGGCAAGCCATGTTCGACGTACTCATGTATTTGTTTGAGACTTACATCCATAACGAAGCAGAAATGCGGGTGGACCAGGATAAACTGACTCGGGATCTTACCGATGCTGGTTTTGAACGGGAGGACATCTATAACGCGCTGATGTGGCTCGAGAAACTGGCTGATTATCAAGAGGGCCTTGTTGCGCCCATGCAGCTTGCTTCTGACCCACTCTCCTTACGAGTATATACCGATGAGGAGTGTCAGCGTCTGGATGCGAGCTGCCGAGGATTCTTATTATTCCTTGAGCAAATTCAGGTGTTGAACCTCGAAACGCGGGAAATGGTGATAGAACGCGTACTGGCGCTGGATACGGCAGAGTTCGATTTGGAGGATTTGAAATGGGTCATCCTGATGGTGCTGTTTAATATTCCGGGCTGCGAAAACGCCTATCAGCAAATGGAAGAATTACTCTTCGAAGTAAATGAAGGTATGCTGCATTAATCTTTTCGCAGCGACACTAGAGTTGTTATGACCAAATCAGCACTGTTTTCGGTGCGTAAAAACGAGCCTTGCCCCCAATGTGGGGCTGAACTTGTAATACGTTCTGGGAAACATGGGCCTTTTCTCGGCTGTTCACATTATCCGGACTGTGATTATGTCCGTTCCCTGAAGAATCAGGCGGACGGGCATATTGTCAAAGTTCTGGAGGGGCAGATGTGTCCGTCTTGCGGTGCCATATTGGTACTGCGGCAAGGACGTTTTGGTATGTTTATTGGTTGTAGCAACTACCCAGAATGTGAGCATACTGAACTCATTGATAAACCTGATGAGACTGCCATAGCCTGCCCGCAGTGTAGTCAGGGACATCTGGTCCAACGTCGTTCACGTTTCGGAAAAAACTTTTATTCCTGCGATCGCTACCCTGATTGTCAGTTCGTCATTAATTTTAAGCCAGTGGCGGGTGAGTGCCCAGAGTGTCATTACCCTCTACTAATCGAAAAGAAAACGGTGCAGGGCGTAAAGCGTTTTTGTGCCAGCAAACAATGTGGAAAGCCGACACCGGCGGAATAATCAGTGAATAATAACCTGCTTTCAGAAACCATCGCACATGCAGTTTCGGTCCTGAACAATGAACTTGTCATCGCCTATCCTACGGAAGCTGTTTTTGGCGTCGGCTGCGATCCCGATAGCGAAAAAGCCGTCATGCATTTGTTGGCACTTAAACAGCGACCGGTTGATAAAGGACTGATCCTAATCGCCGCTAACTTTGAACAGCTCAAACCTTATATTGATGATTCACAACTTAGCGATGAGCGGCGTGCTGCTATTTTTTCCTGCTGGCCTGGGCCGGTGACCTTTGTATTCCCTGCTCTCGATTCTACACCCCGTTGGTTGACCGGCCGTTTTGATTCGCTGGCAGTGCGAGTAACGGATCACCCGCAGGTAGTTGAGTTGTGTGAGGCTTACGGTAAACCATTGGTTTCTACTAGCGCCAATTTATCTGGTGAGCCACCTTGCCGCACGACTGCTGAGGTTTATGCGCAGTTTGGCGCTAGCTTCCCGGTAGTTGATGGGGTAACCGGTGGACGTCAGAATCCTTCTGAAATACGTGATGCCTTGACGGGCGAACTCTTCCGCCAGGGATAACTTATGGAAACCTACGCAGTATTTGGACACCCGATTGCTCATAGCAAGTCACCATCTATTCATCAGCTCTTTGCGAAGCAGCTGCAGATTACGCATCCCTATGGGCGAGTCCTGGCCCCCCTTGATGATTTCGTAAATACTCTTAACGCTTTTTTTGGTGATGGTGGCAAGGGAGCTAACGTCACCGTTCCTTTCAAAGAAGAGGCTTTCGCGCGAGCAGATGAGTTAACCGAACGTGCAGCACTGGCCGGTGCTGTTAATACCCTTAAACGGCTGGAGGATGGCCGGTTGCTGGGGGACAACACCGATGGCGTGGGGCTACTGAGTGATTTAGAACGACTCGATTTCATTAAACCTGGTTTTCGGGTTCTGCTTATTGGTGCAGGTGGTGCTTCACGTGGCGTATTGCTGCCTCTTTTATCGCTGGATTGCGCTGTCACTATTGTGAATCGTACATTTTCGCGTGCGCATGAACTGGCAACGCTGTTTGCTCATACTGGCAGCGTCCGTGCTCTGGATATAGAAGCATTAAATGGTCAGGTGTTTGATCTCATCATTAATGCCACATCTAGCGGTATTGAAGGAGAAGTCCCTGCTATCCCCGTTTCGCTAATCAACACCCATGTCTATTGCTATGACATGTTTTATCAGAAAGGTTGCACGCCATTTTTACGTTGGTGTCAGCAACATGGTACTAAAAGATGTGCCGATGGGCTGGGAATGCTGGTGGCACAGGCCGCACACTCAGTACTATTGTGGCACGGTGTTCTGCCGGAAATTGCCCCTGTAATTCTGGCTTTGCATGAGGAATTGAACACGTGAACCAGGCTATTCAATTTCCCGACAGGGAGGTATGGGATGACGAGCGTCAGTGTATCGCTTTTCCAGCATTAGTTAACGGTATGCAACTGATCTGTGCCATAAAGCTAACAACGCTTCAGCAACGTTTTGGTGACGAAGATCCCGAACTGTGCCTGGCCGCATTTCGTGAGCATCGTTGGGATCTGGAAGAGGAGGCCCACGAATTAATCTGCGACCAGCAAGAAGACGCTCAAGGATGGGTCTGGTTTTCCTGAGCCAGATAATCATTTTTCCATTTCACATAGTTGTTTGCTGAATACCTTAGCCCCACAATTTCCGCCTCCGTGAGGGGGCGTATTTGTTTAACCGGGTTGCCAAAATAAAGGTAGCCGCTTTCCAGACGTTTGTTTTGTGGAACCAGACTACCGGCACCAATCATGACGTCATCTTCCACAATGACACCATCCAGTACAATCGACCCCATACCAACCAGCACGCGGTTAGCTATAGTGCAGCCGTGCAGCATAACTTTATGACCGACGGTCACATCATCGCCAATAATCAGTGGATTGCCATGTGGATTATATGAAGACTTATGAGTGACATGTAAGACGCTGCCGTCCTGAATGTTGGTGCGCGCGCCTATTTCCACATAATTCACATCACCGCGAATTGTGACCATTGGCCAGATACTGACATCATCATCAATTCTGACATCGCCGATCACCACGCTACTGGTGTCGATCATCACGTGTTGACCTATTTTCGGGGATAAATCTTTATAGCGACGTAGATTTACAGGCATGGTTACCTCAATAAACCAGGGGATGAAGAGACTTTGGTAGCTTTTGGGACCATCTGCAACCCTTTGACGTGGTAAAAATTAGGCGAATTGAGCACAAACCCTGCGAAAAGGGTGAAAAAACATCATTTGGAAAAAAAGATCTAAAAAAGTCTTGTGCAAAAAGATGGGATCCCTATAATGCGCTCCCACTGACACGGCAGATGTGAATCACTTCACACAAACAGCCGGGTCGGTTGAAGAGAAAAACCTGAAAATAAGGTTGACTCTGAAAGAGGAAAGCGTATTATACGCCACCTCGCAACGGTGAGCGAAAGCCGCGTTGCACTGCTCTTTAACAATTTATCAGACAATCTGTGTGGGCACTCAAAGTGACATGGATTCTTAATGTCTCCGGACAATAAATGAATACCAAGTCTCTGAGTGAACATACGTAATTCATTACGAAGTTTAATTCACGAGCATCAAACTTAAATTGAAGAGTTTGATCATGGCTCAGATTGAACGCTGGCGGCAGGCCTAACACATGCAAGTCGAACGGTAGCACAGAGAGCTTGCTCTCGGGTGACGAGTGGCGGACGGGTGAGTAATGTCTGGGAAACTGCCTGATGGAGGGGGATAACTACTGGAAACGGTAGCTAATACCGCATAACGTCGCAAGACCAAAGTGGGGGACCTTCGGGCCTCATGCCATCAGATGTGCCCAGATGGGATTAGCTTGTTGGTGAGGTAACGGCTCACCAAGGCGACGATCCCTAGCTGGTCTGAGAGGATGACCAGCCACACTGGAACTGAGACACGGTCCAGACTCCTACGGGAGGCAGCAGTGGGGAATATTGCACAATGGGCGCAAGCCTGATGCAGCCATGCCGCGTGTATGAAGAAGGCCTTCGGGTTGTAAAGTACTTTCAGCGAGGAGGAAGGGGGAGTGGTTAATAACCATTTTCATTGACGTTACTCGCAGAAGAAGCACCGGCTAACTCCGTGCCAGCAGCCGCGGTAATACGGAGGGTGCAAGCGTTAATCGGAATTACTGGGCGTAAAGCGCACGCAGGCGGTCTGTCAAGTCGGATGTGAAATCCCCGGGCTCAACCTGGGAACTGCATTCGAAACTGGCAGGCTAGAGTCTTGTAGAGGGGGGTAGAATTCCAGGTGTAGCGGTGAAATGCGTAGAGATCTGGAGGAATACCGGTGGCGAAGGCGGCCCCCTGGACAAAGACTGACGCTCAGGTGCGAAAGCGTGGGGAGCAAACAGGATTAGATACCCTGGTAGTCCACGCTGTAAACGATGTCGACTTGGAGGTTGTTCCCTTGAGGAGTGGCTTCCGGAGCTAACGCGTTAAGTCGACCGCCTGGGGAGTACGGCCGCAAGGTTAAAACTCAAATGAATTGACGGGGGCCCGCACAAGCGGTGGAGCATGTGGTTTAATTCGATGCAACGCGAAGAACCTTACCTACTCTTGACATCCACGGAACTTGCCAGAGATGGCTTGGTGCCTTCGGGAACCGTGAGACAGGTGCTGCATGGCTGTCGTCAGCTCGTGTTGTGAAATGTTGGGTTAAGTCCCGCAACGAGCGCAACCCTTATCCTTTGTTGCCAGCGATTCGGTCGGGAACTCAAAGGAGACTGCCAGTGATAAACTGGAGGAAGGTGGGGATGACGTCAAGTCATCATGGCCCTTACGAGTAGGGCTACACACGTGCTACAATGGCATATACAAAGAGAAGCGACCTCGCGAGAGCAAGCGGACCTCATAAAGTATGTCGTAGTCCGGATCGGAGTCTGCAACTCGACTCCGTGAAGTCGGAATCGCTAGTAATCGTGGATCAGAATGCCACGGTGAATACGTTCCCGGGCCTTGTACACACCGCCCGTCACACCATGGGAGTGGGTTGCAAAAGAAGTAGGTAGCTTAACCTTCGGGAGGGCGCTTACCACTTTGTGATTCATGACTGGGGTGAAGTCGTAACAAGGTAACCGTAGGGGAACCTGCGGTTGGATCACCTCCTTACCTTAAAGAACCTGCCTTTGTAGTGCTCACACAGATTGTCTGATGAAAAATTAGCAGTAAAAAATCTCTGCAGGCTTGTAGCTCAGGTGGTTAGAGCGCACCCCTGATAAGGGTGAGGTCGGTGGTTCAAGTCCACTCAGGCCTACCAAATTTGCCCTGATACTGTGTTGTGAAACGACTCGCATACGCCAGTATGCTTCGTCATTCCACGCCTTGTCTCAGGACAAATTATCGGTACAGAGATAAGTCTTTACGATGGGGTTATAGCTCAGCTGGGAGAGCGCCTGCCTTGCACGCAGGAGGTCTGCGGTTCGATCCCGCATAGCTCCACCATCCTTTTACTGCAAAAAACAAGAAAACTTCAGAGTGTACCTGAAAAGGTGCACTGCGAAGTTTTGCTCTTTAAAAATCTGGATCAAGCTGAAAATTGAAACGACACGCCGTGTCTGTTCTCCGTAATAAGAACAGAATGACGGTGTGTTCGAGTCTCTCAAATTTTCGCAATCATGAAGTGAAACATCTTCGGGTTGTGAGGTTAAGCGACTAAGCGTACACGGTGGATGCCCTGGCAGTCAGAGGCGATGAAGGACGTGCTAATCTGCGATAAGCGTCGGTAAGGTGATATGAACCGTTATAACCGACGATTTCCGAATGGGGAAACCCAGTGTGTTTCGACACACTATCGTTAAGTGAATACATAGCTTAACGAAGCGAACCGGGGGAACTGAAACATCTAAGTACCCCGAGGAAAAGAAATCAACCGAGATTCCCCCAGTAGCGGCGAGCGAACGGGGAGGAGCCCAGAGTCTGAATCAGTTTGTGTGTTAGTGGAAGCGTCTGGAAAGTCGCAGGGTACAGGGTGATACTCCCGTACACAAAAACACACAGGCTGTGAACTCGAAGAGTAGGGCGGGACACGTGGTATCCTGTCTGAATATGGGGGGACCATCCTCCAAGGCTAAATACTCCTGACTGACCGATAGTGAACCAGTACCGTGAGGGAAAGGCGAAAAGAACCCCGGCGAGGGGAGTGAAACAGAACCTGAAACCGTGTACGTACAAGCAGTAGGAGCCCACTTGTTGGGTGACTGCGTACCTTTTGTATAATGGGTCAGCGACTTATATTCTGTAGCAAGGTTAACCGAATAGGGGAGCCGCAGGGAAACCGAGTCTTAACTGGGCGTTAAGTTGCAGGGTATAGACCCGAAACCCGGTGATCTAGCCATGGGCAGGTTGAAGGTTGGGTAACACTAACTGGAGGACCGAACCGACTAATGTTGAAAAATTAGCGGATGACTTGTGGCTGGGGGTGAAAGGCCAATCAAACCGGGAGATAGCTGGTTCTCCCCGAAAGCTATTTAGGTAGCGCCTCGTGAATTCATCTTCGGGGGTAGAGCACTGTTTCGGCTAGGGGGTCATCCCGACTTACCAACCCGATGCAAACTACGAATACCGAAGAATGTTATCACGGGAGACACACGGCGGGTGCTAACGTCCGTCGTGAAGAGGGAAACAACCCAGACCGCCAGCTAAGGTCCCAAAGTCATGGTTAAGTGGGAAACGATGTGGGAAGGCACAGACAGCCAGGATGTTGGCTTAGAAGCAGCCATCATTTAAAGAAAGCGTAATAGCTCACTGGTCGAGTCGGCCTGCGCGGAAGATGTAACGGGGCTAAACCATGCACCGAAGCTGCGGCAGCGACACTATGTGTTGTTGGGTAGGGGAGCGTTCTGTAAGCCGTTGAAGGTGGCCTGTGAGGGTTGCTGGAGGTATCAGAAGTGCGAATGCTGACATAAGTAACGATAAAGCGGGTGAAAAGCCCGCTCGCCGGAAGACCAAGGGTTCCTGTCCAACGTTAATCGGGGCAGGGTGAGTCGACCCCTAAGGCGAGGCCGAAAGGCGTAGTCGATGGGAAACAGGTTAATATTCCTGTACTCGGTGTTACTGCGAAGGGGGGACGGAGAAGGCTATGTTAGCCGGGCGACGGTTGTCCCGGTTTAAGCATGTAGGCGGGCGTTTTAGGTAAATCCGGAACGTCATTTAACGCTGAGGTGTGATGACGAGGCACTACGGTGCTGAAGTAACAAATGCCCTGCTTCCAGGAAAAGCCTCTAAGCATCAGGTAACATCAAATCGTACCCCAAACCGACACAGGTGGTCAGGTAGAGAATACCAAGGCGCTTGAGAGAACTCGGGTGAAGGAACTAGGCAAAATGGTGCCGTAACTTCGGGAGAAGGCACGCTGATGGTAAGTGAAGTGACTTGCTCATGGAGCTGAAATCAGTCGAAGATACCAGCTGGCTGCAACTGTTTATTAAAAACACAGCACTGTGCAAACACGAAAGTGGACGTATACGGTGTGACGCCTGCCCGGTGCCGGAAGGTTAATTGATGGGGTTATCCTCGCGGAGAAGCTCTTGATCGAAGCCCCGGTAAACGGCGGCCGTAACTATAACGGTCCTAAGGTAGCGAAATTCCTTGTCGGGTAAGTTCCGACCTGCACGAATGGCGTAATGATGGCCAGGCTGTCTCCACCCGAGACTCAGTGAAATTGAACTCGCTGTGAAGATGCAGTGTACCCGCGGCAAGACGGAAAGACCCCGTGAACCTTTACTATAGCTTGACACTGAACACTGGTCCTTGATGTGTAGGATAGGTGGGAGGCTTTGAAGTGTGGACGCCAGTCTGCATGGAGCCATCCTTGAAATACCACCCTTTAATGGCTGGTGTTCTAACGTGGACCCGTGATCCGGGTTGCGGACAGTGTCTGGTGGGTAGTTTGACTGGGGCGGTCTCCTCCTAAAGAGTAACGGAGGAGCACGAAGGTTAGCTAATCCTGGTCGGACATCAGGAGGTTAGTGCAATGGCATAAGCTAGCTTGACTGCGAGCGTGACGGCGCGAGCAGGTGCGAAAGCAGGTCATAGTGATCCGGTGGTTCTGAATGGAAGGGCCATCGCTCAACGGATAAAAGGTACTCCGGGGATAACAGGCTGATACCGCCCAAGAGTTCATATCGACGGCGGTGTTTGGCACCTCGATGTCGGCTCATCACATCCTGGGGCTGAAGTAGGTCCCAAGGGTATGGCTGTTCGCCATTTAAAGTGGTACGCGAGCTGGGTTTAGAACGTCGTGAGACAGTTCGGTCCCTATCTGCCGTGGGCGCTGGAGAATTGAGGGGGGCTGCTCCTAGTACGAGAGGACCGGAGTGGACGCATCACTGGTGTTCGGGTTGTCATGCCAATGGCATTGCCCGGTAGCTAAATGCGGAAGAGATAAGTGCTGAAAGCATCTAAGCACGAAACTTGCCCCGAGATGAGTTCTCCCTGACCCTTTAAGGGTCCTGAAGGAACGTTGAAGACGACGACGTTGATAGGCCGGGTGTGTAAGCGTAGCGATACGTTGAGCTAACCGGTACTAATGAACCGTGAGGCTTAACCTTACAACGCCGAAGATGTTTTGGCGGGTTTGAGAGAAATTCAGCTTGATACAGATAAACAGAATTTGCCTGGCGGCGACAGCGCGGTGGTCCCACCTGACCCCATGCCGAACTCAGAAGTGAAACGCCGTAGCGCCGATGGTAGTGTGGGGTCTCCCCATGTGAGAGTAGGGAACTGCCAGGCATCAAATTTAGTGTGCTGATATGGCTCAGTTGGTAGAGCGCACCCTTGGTAAGGGTGAGGTCCCCAGTTCGACTCTGGGTATCAGCACCAGTTTTTAGGTTAAAGTTCGGCGATTTGAAAAGAATTTGCCTGGCAACGATAGCGCGGTGGTCCCACCTGACCCCATGCCGAACTCAGAAGTGAAACGCCGTAGCGCCGATGGTAGTGTGGGGTCTCCCCATGTGAGAGTAGGGCATTGCCAGGCACCAAATAAGTGAAAAGCCCATCCATCAGGATGGGCTTTTTGCGTTTCTAATCGCGTGAAAATATCAATTCGCGCTATGTACTCAATTCAGCTTCGGTTTATATCGTTAGAGTGGCCTGCGCTATTCCGATCACAGAGCATTGGTGCAGTAACTTAAGTATATTGAGTGTATCTTGCCGAAAAATGGTACCGGGATTAGCTCCGGTACCAGTGCATAGCGGGGATTGTAAGTGATTAGCGAGTTAGTGCGACAATGCCAAGCGTCAAGCCTGCAATTGCAGCCGCGCCTCCGGCAATAGCACCCGCGGTTTCCCAGTTGTCCTGAGTCGTTCCTTTCATACAGGTATTAGTGTGTACTAATCTACCTTCGGAGTCATAGACAGGTACGCACGGAGAATCGTGTGCACAACCAGCGAGAAGCGTTGTCAACAATGTGACTAAAACGAATTTTTTCATGATGTTACCTCTAAATAATCCGTTTCGCTGTAATGGGAACCCATACATTACGGAATAGCCTATTTTATCATCGGTAATACTGAGGACGGGTAGGGTAAATAATCTCAATTTATGAGCAACGTAAATATCGTGAAGAAACTTACGCGATTATGTCGTCATAATATGGCTAGTTGAATAACGTGCGATCTTTTAAAAAATAATAAACACGTTGATCTCTATCGGGATGATCAAAAACTTCAGGCATAAAAAAAGGCGCCTGAATGGCGCCTTTGGAAAGAGAGGCTTACTCGATATGCTTAGTAAAGCGGCGTCTTACGACAACAAAGAACACTGGTACGAAGAAGATAGCCAGCAACGTTGCTGTCAACATTCCTCCCATCACTCCCGTACCCACGGCGTTTTGTGCCCCGCTGCCTGCCCCATGGCTAATAACCAAGGGCAGTACCCCAAGAATAAAGGCCAATGAGGTCATTAAGATAGGGCGTAAACGCATACGAGATGCTTCGAGCGTTGCTTCAATGATTCCCTTCCCTTCTTTATCCATAAGGTCTTTCGCAAATTCGACAATAAGAATAGCGTTTTTGGCAGAGAGACCGATCGTCGTTAATAAACCTACCTGAAAATAAACATCATTATTAAGCCCACGTAATGAGGCAGCCAATAATGCCCCAATAACCCCTAACGGGACGACTAACATTACGGAGAATGGAATAGACCAGCTTTCATAGAGTGCGGCAAGACACAGGAAAACCACTATTAGCGAAATTGCATATAAAGCAGGTGCCTGATTACCGGATAAGCGTTCCTGATAAGACATTCCTGTCCAGTCGAAGCCAATACCAGTAGGCAACTTGTTTGCTAGTTGTTCCATTAAAATCATTGCATCACCGGTACTTTTGCCCGGAGCGGCTTCACCCAGAATTTCCATCGAAGGTAAGCCGTTATAACGCTCCAGGCGCGGAGAACCATAAACCCAGTGTGAGGTTACAAAAGCTGAGAATGGTACCATTTCGCCATTAGCGCTACGGACGTACATACTATTGATGTCGCTTGGCAACATACGGAAATGGGCGTCAGCCTGAACATAGACTTTTTTAACCCTACCATGGTCAATAAAATCATTAACGTAATAGCCGCCTAGCGCTGCGGAAATGGTTTCATTGATATCAGATAGTGAAATACCCAGTGCCTGGGCTTTCTCCTGATCAACATCGAGCTTAAATTGCGGAGTATCTTCAAGCCCATTTGGTCGTACGCGAACCAGTTGATCCGGATGTTCTCTTACCATACCAAGCAACTGATTTCGTGCTTGAGTCAGCGCGCTATGGCCGAGGTTACCCTGGTCGATAAGTTCAAAGTCGAAGCCTGTCGCGGTACCCAACTCAATAATTGCGGGGAGATTAAATGGGAAAACCATGGCGTCTTTAATCTGGCTGAATGCGACCGTGGCTCGCTTGATGATTGCTTCAACCCCATTCTCCGAACCACTGCGCGCCTCCCATGGCTTCAGACTGACAAATGCCATGCCGGAGTTTTGTCCCTGGCCGCTAAAGCTAAAACCGTTAACGGTAAAGACGCTTTCAACATTCGTCTTCTCTTTATGCAGATAGTAGTCGGTAACGGTATCGAGGACCTTCTGAGTACGTTCTTGCGTTGCGCCTGATGGAAGTTGAATCATGGTCATAAATACCCCCTGATCCTCATCCGGTAAAAAGGAGGTTGGCAGACGCATAAACAGTACAGCCATGCCAACGACAATCAGCAGATAGATGATGAGATAGCGCCCGGTACAGCGTAGTATTCCGCTGACGCTGTTGGTGTAGTGGTTGACACTACGGTCAAATTTCGCATTAAACCAGCCAAAAAAACCTTTCTTCTCATGATGATCGGCTGAGGTGGGTTTCAATAAAGTGGCGCAAAGTGCAGGAGTCAGAATCAGTGCAACCAACACGGATAGCGCCATCGCTGAGACGATAGTAATGGAGAATTGGCGATAGATCGCGCCCGTAGAACCGCCAAAGAAGGCCATGGGAACAAAAACTGCCGATAGCACCATGGCTATACCAACCAGCGCCCCCTGAATTTGCGACATTGATTTTTCTGTCGCTTCTTTTGGGGATAGCCTCTCTTCAACCATCACGCGCTCGACGTTTTCCACCACCACGATGGCATCATCGACCAGCAATCCTATTGCCAGCACCATACCGAACATCGTTAGCGTGTTGATGGAATAGCCAAAGGTAGCCAGCACGGCGAATGTGCCAAGCAAGACGACAGGAACCGCAATGGTGGGGATCAATGTGGCACGAATGTTCTGGAGGAACAGATACATCACCAGGAAGACGAGAATAATCGCTTCAAACAGCGTCTTCACCACCTCATGAATAGAGATCTTCACGAACGGTGTGGTGTCGTAAGGGTAAACGACTTTCATTCCCTGCGGAAAGTAGGGCTGTAGTTCAGCAAGCTTTGCTTTAATCGCGGCAGCGGTATCGAGGGCATTGGCGCCGGTAGCAAGCTTAATCCCCAGCCCGGATGCTGGTTTACCGTTAATTTTGGCGACGACGTTATAGTTTTCACCGCCCAGCTCAATGCGAGCCACGTCTTTCAGATGAACCACTGAGCCGTCAGCGTTTACCCGCAGCGTCACCTTGCCAAACTCTGCAGGGTCTTTAAGTCGTGTTTGAGCAATGATTGACGCGTTTAATTGTTGGCCTTTAATAGCGGGTGTTCCGCCAAGTTGGCCTGCGGCAATCTGATCATTCTGTACCTGCAACTGGTTAATCACATCAACAGGCGTCAGGTTGTACTTATTCAGCAGGTTGCCATCCAGCCAAACACGCATGGCATATTGGGCCCCGAAGAGTTGTACGTCGCCAACGCCGTTAAGTCGGCTAATAGTATCTTTGACGTTTGATGCAACGTAGTCAGAAATATCATCCTGAGTAGTGCTGGTGTTATCGGAGATGAATCCAGCGACCAGCAGGAAACTGCTGCTTGATTTCTCAACGCTAATCCCCTGTTGCTGCACTTCCTGAGGTAGCAGTGGTGTGGCGAGCTGGAGCTTATTCTGTACCTGGACTTGCGCAATATCCGGATCTGTACCCGATGTGAAGGTCAAGGTGATGGTGACGCCGCCTGCGGAATCACTGGTTGAAGACATGTACATCAGGTTATCGATACCATTCATGTTCTGTTCGATAACCTGAGTCACAGTATCCTGCACGGTCTGCGCATCGGCACCTGGATAGGTCGCAGATATGGCAACAGCTGGTGGGGCGATCGTCGGGTATTGTGCAATAGGCAGTTGCATAATTGCGAGACCGCCAGCAATCATCATAATGATGGCCAGCACCCAGGCGAATACCGGTCGATGGATAAAAAACTTAGACATAGTTATTCGTACCTTATTGCGCGACGGATGTCGCGGTATCCACTTCGGCCTTCACTGTGACGCCGGGACGAACCTTCTGCAGACCGCTGACAATAACTTTTTCACCAGATTTAAGACCGCTGGTAATTAACCACTTATCGCCAATCGCCTGTGAGGTCGCAACCTGGCGGCTTTCAACCTGGTTTTTGTCATTAACGATCATCACGCTGGCATCACCACGTGGTGTGCGGGTGACTCCCTGCTGAGGAACCAGAATGGCATTCGGAGCTACGCCTTCATCAATGCGGGCGCGGACGAACATCCCCGGCAACAGCGAATGTTGTGGATTCGGAAAGATTGCTCGCAGCGTAATTGAGCCAGTGCTTTCATCCACTGTGACGTCGGAGAATTGCAGAGTGCCTTTTAGCGCGTAAGGTTGACCGTTTTCCATAATTAGCTGCACGCTTTTGGTATCGCTGCCGTGCTGCAGGCTTTCCTGTTTCAGACGCATGAAATCATTACTGGATTCGGTGACATCGACATAAATCGGATCGAGTTGCTGTACCGTTGCCATTGCATCTGCCTGCCCATTGGTCACGAGGGCGCCTTCAGTCACGCTGGATTTACCGATGCGACCGCCGATTGGCGATGTCACTTTGGTGTAAGCCAGATTAATGCGCGCACTTTCGACGGTGGCTTTTGCGGCAATAACATCGGCATCAGCCTGACGTGCGGTCGCTACAGCCTGATCGTATTCCTGCTGGCTGATGTATTGTGTTCCGAGAAGAGGTGCGTAGCGTTTCACCGTCAGATGAGCGATGGTCGCTGCTGCTTCGGCTTTGGCTTCATCACCTTTTGCGCTGTTATAAGCGGCTTGATAAGTCGCCGGGTCGATTTGATAGAGAGACTGCCCGGCATTGACATCGCTACCTTCGACAAAGTTACGCTGTAGAATAATTCCGCTAACCTGCGGGCGTACTTCCGCAACGCGGTATGCTAATGTTCGACCCGGAAGTTCCGTGGTCACTGACAGCGGCGCGCTGCTTACAATATGGACTGAAACCTGAGGTATCTGCGTATGCGGTTGTTGATCACCTGAATTATCGCAACCGCTAAGCAAGATGGTAGAGATGATTAGGCTGGATAAAAGTGTAACCCGGGCGTGACTCGTCATTGCTGTTCCTTATAGATTGCGGGCCGAGTTTGGCAACCAATCTGTGAAAGAAATAATGGATAAAAATGCGGTTTGTTATCCTACAAATAAAAAACGAGGTATGTAAGGAATAGTTATTTTTTAGCCATCAGCAAGGCACGCAAAAGCAAAGCAATAGTCATTTTAATCTAAGAATGATCTCAAGTTAAAATTCTCTTACATTGATATTCATTAAATGAATAATGCACTTGTTAATTATTTGGTTTGTGTATTTATTGTTTTTTTTGTTGAGATTTTGCTTATCTGTGTTTTTGCTAAACAATATTGATTATCTGATGCTAGATTTATATGTATCCTGGTATTTCTTATATTATAGATATGGCGTTAAATGGAGCATCGTATGCCAAGAAGAACAAAAGAAGATGCGTTAAAGACGCGGCAGCTCCTGATTGAGTCTGCCATTCAGCAATTCGCTCTGCGTGGGGTCACCAACACTACGCTAACTGACATCGCTGATGCTGCTGGCGTGACGCGAGGGGCTGTATATTGGCACTTCTCCAGTAAAGCAGAACTGTTTAACGAGATGTGGCAACAACAGCAACCGTTACGAGATCTGCTTCAGCATCAAATTCCGACAGATAGTCAGGATCTGTTAGGCAATTTACGGGCGAAATTTATTACAGGTTTGCAATATATTGCCGATAATCCCAGACAGCGTGCGTTAATGCAAATTCTGTATCATAAATGCGAATTTTCCAGCGATATGATGTCAGAGGTAGAGATTCGTAAAAGAATTGGTTTTAGCTATCCCATTATTCGAGGGGTTTTACAGCGTTGTCTTAGTAATAGATTATTACCAGCTGAAACAAACGTTGAAATTTTATTGATTGTCTTACACAGTGCATTTACCGGCATTATCAAAAACTGGTTAATGGAGCCGGAACAATTCGATCTTCATCAACAGGCTCCCGCTTTGGTGGATAATATTATGTCGGTACTTTGCGGTGTAAATAGTCATGCAAATGGGCTGCGGGGGTAGTAAATTGATAAATCAGAGAAAATAAAAAAGGCGCTTCCCCATGCCGAAGAGCGCCTTTTTAATCATACAGTTAACTGATTAGTATCAGTTCATGCCGTATTTTTTCAGTTTCTTACGCAGAGTACCACGGTTGATACCCATCATCAGGGCAGCACGCGTCTGGTTACCACGGGTGTATTGCATCACCATGTCCAACAGGGGCTGTTCTACTTCAGCCAGTACCAGCTCATACAGGTCACTCACATCCTGACCGTTCAGTTGAGCAAAATAGTTCTTCAGTGCCTGTTTAACCGAGTCACGCAGGGGTTTTTGAGTTACCTGATCCTGAGAGTTAACGGTAGAAACGGTCAGTACGTCAGAATTTACGCGTTGTTCGAACATAGTTCTGTCAGCTCTTTATTTCTATTACGCAAAATTTTCGAAGTATGCCTCCAACGCCGCCAGCTGTTCGCTGGAATCTTCTATGGCGTTGAATGTGCGCCGAAACTGGTCATTTGGAGCGTGCTCCTGGAGATACCAGGATACGTGTTTACGCGCGATTCGGTACCCTTTTGCCTGACCGTAAAAGTCATGCAGTTCCCGAACGTGCGCACAAAGCAAGCGCTTAACCTCTGCCAAAGGCAGCGGGGGCAGCAGCTCTCCAGTGTCCAGATAGTGCTGGATTTCCCGAAAGATCCAGGGTCTTCCCTGAGCCGCGCGGCCTATCATAAGGGCATCAGCCCCCGTATAGTCGAGCACAGCTCTGGCTTTAAGCGGGTCAGTAATGTCACCATTCGCGATAATCGGAATGGAAACTTTCTGCTTAACTGCCCGAATACTGTCGTACTCAGCATCTCCGTTAAACAAACAGGCGCGTGTGCGTCCGTGAATAGTCAGAGCCTGAATGCCACATTCTTCAGCCAGTTGGGCAATCTCTACACAGTTACGGTGTTCCGGTTCCCAACCGGTGCGAATCTTGAGAGTCACGGGAACGTCCACTGCCTTGACGACCGTCGTCAGGATTGACTTAACCTGATCGGGGTACTGCAAGAGGGCTGAACCTGCAAACTTACGATTCACCTTTTTAGCCGGGCACCCCATATTGATATCAATAATTTGGGCACCGCTTTCCACGTTAATTCGGGCGGCTGCAGCCATTTCTTCCGGAACGCTACCGGCGATTTGCACGGTACGAATACCGGGCTCATCAACATGTACCATCCGTAAACGAGATTTGTCACTTTCCCAAACCTGAGGGTTAGAAGACATCATCTCGGATACGGTCAATCCTGCTCCCATCTCGTAGCACAGCGTCCTGAATGGTCTGTCAGTAATGCCAGCCATTGGCGCTGCGATCAGGCGATTTCTGAGCTGGTATTGTCCGATACGCATGAGTTAAGAAATGACCATATGTGACTGCAAGGCGGCGTATATTACGCATTTTTTGCATGAGATGAAAGGCCAAACTTTAACCAATCCACTGAGATGGATCAAAGAATCGCTGTACAATTAAGCGACTATGAATAATTAACTATATAAATCATTGAATTAAGAATTTGCGTTGAATTTATCTACACATATAATTTTGCGTAACTTCTCGTTTTTTCTTCATCAGGTCACGGACTGACAAGATAATCTGCTGAATAAATCAACAAATTATCCCAACTTAATGTGACTATGCTCTCATTTTCAGAACATGATCGTGAAGCGTATCTTAAGATTACTCGACGACTACGAGACCATTTAGCGGCTGTGTCGGGCGATTGTTATCGTGATGCATGGTATGGCTGAAGTTTTCCAACTGTACGGCAGAAAGTGTCAGGGGATGTTTGAGGACAATCCAGGTGACGCCTTCGGAACAAGGTGGAGTGGTTAGAGAACCGCTGAACGGAGGGGTTGCACAGAAAACGCGGAGAAATGTGGCCTGCTGAGAGGCCACAGAGAAGATTATTTTTTACAAGCGGTGATCCGGCACCACTCTTCTTTCTCCACCACCGGGTCGAGGTCAAAGAGCTCAGCATAGGCTTCACAAACTCTCTCTGCCTGGCTGGCAAGGATACCGGAAAGGCCCAACAGACCGCCTGTAACTGGCAGCACGCTGATAAGAGGAGCTAACTCGCGTAAAGGGCCGGCCAGTATGTTTGCGACCACTACATCGGCTTTCATGGCGTCTGGCTGATCTTTCGGCAGATAGAGTTCAAGTCGCTCAGAAACCCCATTACGCTCGGCGTTATCGCGGCTGGCCTGAATAGCCTGCGGGTCAATATCAATACCGATGGCTTTCGCTGCGCCCAGTTTTAATGCAGCGATGGCCAGGATGCCGGAGCCGCAGCCAAAATCGATAATCGTTTTGCCTTCGAGATCGAGTCCATCCAGCCACTGTAGACACATTGCAGTTGTAGGATGCGTACCAGTACCAAACGCCAGACCCGGGTCGAGCATCACGTTGACGGCATTCTTATCCGGCACATCGCGCCAGCTAGGGCAGATCCACAGACGCTTACCGAAGCACATGGGATGGAAGTTATCCATCCATTCGCGTTCCCAGTCTTTGTCTTCAAGCTGTTCGATTTTATGTACGAAACCGGTACCCAGAAGCGGATGCTGTTCCAGAAGTGCAACCACCTCTTTCATGTCCGTTTCTGCGTCAAACAGACCAATAACATCGGTATCGCCCCACAGGCGGGTTTCACCGGGCAAAGGTTCAAACACCGGCGTGTCGTGAGTGTCCTGGAAAGTGATAGAAACGGAGCCCGCTTCCATCAGGGCATCACTCAGTTCTTCCGCGTTTGCACCGGTAGTGTTCAGTTTCAGTTGGATCCATGGCATGGCAGAACTCTTTATTTATCAGTAGTCAACATGGCGGCTTGCGGGGCGGAGGAACCAAAACGGTTTCCGACCAGGAAAGCCAACAAACTTAGCAGTAACGAGGGCACGATCGGGTGGAACCCCAGATACTGAATATTAAAAGTGGCGAGTATGGCATACAGTACGCCGCCGACGATCATGGCGCTCAATGCGCCTTTGGCGTTCGCACGTTCCCAGTACAGACCCAGCACCAGTGGCCATAAGAACACAGCCTCAAGCCCACCGAATGCCAGCAGGTTGAGCCAGATGATCATCTCAGGCGGACGCCAGGCGGCGAGCATCATCAGGATCCCTAGTACCAGCGTAGTGATCGTTGAGATCCGCTTTAGCTTCTGCTCGTTATGTCTTTTTGCCGGTTGTGCGCTGAGCCAAAGATCTTTAATGATCGTAGCCGATGCCTGCAATAAATGGGCGTTAACGTTCGACATGATTGCGGCCATTGGCGCGGCCAGAAACAGGCCGGCGGCCCACGGCGGCAGGACCTGTACCATCAGAGTCGGGATCACTTGATCCGGGACGGTCAGGTCAGGCAGCACCGCTCTTCCCAGCGCGCCGGCCAGATGCATACCAAACATTAGGATCGCGACAACAATGGTACCGATAATGATCCCGCGGTGGACGGCTTTACTATCCTTATAGGAAATACAGCGCACGGCGGTATGCGGTAGGCCGATAACGCCGAAGCATACCAGCACCCAAAAGGACATCATAAAGGCAGGGGTGAGAATATCATCCGCACCGTGTGGCGATACCAGCTTCGGGTCGATGTGCTGTAGCGTATCGACAGCATTATGTAAACCGCCAGCTGTGTGGACGACGCCAACCAGCAGCACGATTGTGCCGATCAGCATTACCATACCCTGCATGGTGTCATTGAGGACGCTGGCGCGAAAGCCGCCGAAGGCCGTATACAACGCAATGGTGATGCCAAAGATCAGCAACCCATTTTCATACTTAATTCCGGCGGCTGTCTCCAGCAGTCGGGCTCCGCCGATAAACTGCACAGCAATCGCCCCGACAAAAGCGACCAGCAGGCTCACGCTGGCTATCCATACGACCGCGCGACTTTGATAACGCGCCTGTAGCATATCGTTCAGGGTGATCGCGTTGTAACGCCGTGCCAGGATAGCGAATTTCTTGCCAAGAATGCCGAGCGAGAGCCAGATTGTCGGAACCTGAATCATGGCCAGCAGCACCCAGCCAAGCCCGTATTTATAGGCGGCTCCCGGTCCACCAATAAATGAGCTGGCACTGATATAGGTGGTCGTCAGCGTCATCGCGAGGACGAAACCACCCATTGAACGGCTCCCGAGAAAATACTCGCTGAGAAAATTGCCGCTACTGCGTTTGCGCATCGCGTAAAACGACAGCCCGAATACCAAACACAGGTAGGCAAGCAGGACGACGATGATTTCAAACTGCATCGTTATCCTCCAGAGAGATGTCGCGGAAAATGAAACGCACCATTCCCCAACACAGTAGGATAAACAGCAGTGGTACCAGCAGACAGGCCATTTCGAACCAATGTGGCAGGCCGGTTATACCAATACCCACGCCCGGCAGATAGGCACCAGCCAGCCAGGCAGCAAGATAGAGGAGGGTCAGCCACAGCGCCCAGCGCGCTTCTTTATGGGCCTGAACAAACCGTTTGTCCATTTTTGTCCCTTGAAGATGAAGAAAGCGGGGATTGTACCGCATGGAAAAGATGAGAAGAGAGAAAAAGAAAAAGGCCGGATTATCCGGCCTCTTGCAACGATGGCAGTATTACTTCTCCTGCAATCCGAGTTTTTTCTCCAGATAGTGGATATTGGTACCACCATTCTGGAAATGCTCGTCGTTCATGATACGAATCTGCAGATCAACGTTGGTTTTGATGCCATCGATAATCAGTTCCTGCAACGCATTTTTCATACGTGCAATCGCCACATCACGGTTTTCGCCGTAGCAGATAAGCTTACCGATCATTGAGTCATAGTACGGAGGCACGGTGTAACCTGCGTAGATATGAGACTCCCAACGTACACCAAAACCGCCCGGCGCGTGGAAGCGAGTAATTTTACCCGGACTCGGCAGGAAGGTGTTCGGGTCTTCGGCGTTGATACGGCATTCCACCGCATGGCCTTTAACCACGACTTCATCCTGTTTGATGGACAGCGGCTGACCAGCTGCAATACGCAATTGCTCTTTGATCAGGTCAACGCCGGTGATCATTTCAGTTACCGGGTGTTCAACCTGAATACGGGTGTTCATTTCGATGAAATAGAACTCGCCGTTTTCAAACAGGAACTCGAAAGTACCCGCCCCGCGATAGCCGATATCCACGCATGCTTTGGAGCAGCGCTCGCCGATATAGCGACGCAGTTCCGGAGTAATGCCCGGTGCTGGCGCTTCTTCGACCACTTTCTGGTGACGACGCTGCATAGAGCAGTCGCGTTCCGCCAGATAGATAGCGTTGCCCTGGCCGTCAGCAAGAACCTGGATCTCAATATGACGAGGATTCTCCAGATATTTCTCCATATAAACCATGTCGTTGCTGAAAGCGGCTTTCGCTTCAGCTTTAGTCATGGAGATGGATTGCGCCAGTTCGGCATCACCGCGAACAACGCGCATACCGCGACCGCCGCCGCCGCCGGATGCTTTGATAATCACCGGGTAGCCAATGCGTTTCGCATGAGCACGGTTAACATCCATATCGTCGCCCAGAGGGCCGTCGGAACCGGGAACGGTCGGCACGCCCGCTTTCTTCATCGCGGTGATAGCAGACACTTTGTCGCCCATCAGGCGGATGGTGTCTGCTTTCGGGCCGATAAAGATAAAGCCAGAACGTTCTACCTGTTCGGCGAAATTCGCGTTTTCTGAGAGAAAACCATAACCCGGATGAATAGCCACCGCGCCAGTAATTTCAGCGGCGCTGATGATTGCCGGGATATTCAGATAGCTTTTTACGGACGGAGCCGGGCCGATACAGACCGTCTCATCCGCTAACAATACGTGTTTTAAATCGCGATCCGCCGTTGAGTGCACAGCAACGGTCTTGATGCCTAATTCTTTACAGGCACGCAGGATACGCAATGCAATCTCGCCACGGTTGGCGATAACAATTTTATCCAGCATGTTCGCCTCGTTATTCGATGACGACCAGTGGCTCGTCAAATTCTACCGGTTGACCACTTTCGACCAGAATGGCTTTCACCACGCCGGATTTATCGGCTTCGATCTGGTTCATCATTTTCATGGCTTCAACGATGCACAGGGTATCGCCCGCGTTAACTTTCTGACCGATTTCGATGAACGCTTTCGCGTCCGGGCTCGGGGTGCGGTAGAAAGTACCAACCATTGGGGAACGTACGATGTGACCACTGATTTCCGCTGCTGCAGGGGCTTCCATTGCTGGAGTTGCCGCCGGAGCGACAGCGTTAGACAAAGCTGGCTGCTGCATCATCGGTGCAGCGTAAGCCTGTTGCATCACCGGGAAACCTACGTTCGGCGCGGCACGACTGATGCGTACAGACTCTTCGCCTTCAGAAATTTCCAGTTCGGAGATGCCTGATTCTTCAACCAGCTCGATCAGTTTTTTTATCTTACGAATATCCATGAGTGGGTTCCGTACTCTTTGTTTAGTGTGATTGTGACAGGCGTGTTAGCACCGTCTGTAAAGCATATGAACTACTGCTACGAACAAGACGCCGCGTCTCTTTTGAGGTCGACAGGTAAGCTCCGATAGTCTAGTAGCAAAATGCGGAACTTATCAGCTATCATGCGGCCATCTTCTGCCATTCTCGGGTAAAAAACAAAATATACCTTCGATGTGCGATTGTCACCTTTTCGGGACTCAAAAAGCCCGTCAGGAAAACCAAAGTCGCACATTATAACTATTTCGTAGCATTTGGCAGCTAAATACTGGTCTTATCAGGGAAGATTATCAACCGCTATCGTGTAAAGAGTCGCGGTTGATAAAAGATCTGCGGGAAACTGCACACATCCGAAATTAGCGCCACCACTGGCGGAACTTCTTGTATCGCCATGCTAAAACGAGGACCGCCAGCAGTGCATAGATTATCGGCTGCGGGGATAAAATCTTCACCGACCACAGATAGTGGATGGGGGCGAGGATCGCAGCTAAATAGATGAAGTTATGTAATGTTTGCCAGCGGCGGCCAAGTTTTCGCTGCATCGCCTGGGTAGATGTCGCCGCAAGGGCCAGCAGTATCAACCAACTAATTAAGCCCAACGTCAGGTAAGGCCTGGTGAGCACTTCCGTGCCCAATAGCGCCAGATTGTTAATGCCGAGTTCGAGCAGCGTGTAGCTGGTCAAATGCAGCGTGGCCCAGGCAAAGCACCATAAACCTAATAAGCGTCGGGTGCGTATCAATAAAGGCTGCTTAGCGTAGCGCGCCAGCGGAGAGACAAGCAAGGTCGCCAGCAGGAATTTAAGAGCCATCCTACCGGTAAAGTGCTGAATATCTTTTGCCGGGTCGGCGCTGAAATACCCCTGATTTCCTGCCCAGAAAAGCCATATCAAGGGTAAAAAACCGGCCAGATGGAGTATCACTTTCAGCCCGGTTATCTGTTTTACGTTCAGGCGCACTAGTAGTTCTCCCGCAAATTCAGGCCCCGGTACAGCGATGCAACTTCATCAGCATAGCCGTTGAACAACAGCGTTGGCTGACGTTTGACATCGAGGACGCCGCCCGCGCCGATAAATCTCTCGGTAGCCTGTGACCAGCGGGGGTGATCGACGTGCGGATTGACGTTGGCGTAGAAACCATATTCATCAGGACCGGCCAGGTTCCAGGTCGTGGGTGGGCGCTCGCGAGTCAGTTCGATACTGACGATGGACTTGATCCCTTTAAAGCCGTATTTCCAGGGAACGGTTAACCGAACCGGCGCGCCGTTCTGCGGCGGCAGCGCTTTGCCATATACGCCAACGCTGAGCAGAGTCAGAGGATGCATCGCCTCATCAAGCCGCAGCCCCTCAACGTATGGGTATGCCAGCCCGCCGCCGATAAAGCGATCTTTCTGGCCTGGCATTTGCTCAGGGGCGTAAAGGGTTTTAAATGCCACGTAGCGGGCGTTGCTGGTGGGTTCGACCAGCGAGAGTAATTTATGTAACGGGAATCCGACCCACGGAACCACCATCGACCAGGCTTCGACGCAGCGCATCCGGTAAATACGCTCCTCCAGCGGGAATCGCCTGGTCAGGTCATCATGATCGAGCGTCAGCGGTTTCGCCACTTCGCCACCGATCGTCAGCGTCCACGGATCGGTGCGCAGGCTGCCAGCATTGGCCGCAGGGTCAGCTTTATCGAGCCCAAATTCATAGAAGTTGTTGTAGCCGGATACTTTATCTTCCGGCGTCAGCGTCAGATTGTTTTGCCACTGTTCTGGTTTATCGAAAGTCAGTGCTTTACCTGCAGGTGCTGGTGGGCGGTCGTTGCCTTTAAACCAATCCAGCAGATCCGCTTGCGCGGTGGGAGAGAGTGAAAGGGCGGTCGCGCTGATGCCTAACATTTTCAGCACCTGGCGACGTTGCAGCATAAAAACGGATTCTGCCGTCACGTCGGCTTCCGTTAGTTTTTTCAGTTTCATGGCATCCTCCGTCATGCATTTTTCTAAGCATGACGGAGGCGGAGACTTATCGCGAATATGTCACGAAAAATTGCAGATTAGGCGATCTTCACCAGCGTGCGGCCCTGAATCTGGTTAGCCATAATCTTATCGGCAAACTCAGGGGCTTCGGCGAGGGTAATTTCAGTTGCGCTTTGCGCATAGAATGACTCCGGCAGATCGTGAACCAGTCGCAGCCAGGCTTGAGCACGGCGAGCGGGCGGGGTCATGACGGAGTCCACGCCCTGCAGGCGGACGTTGCGCAGAATAAACGGCATCACGGTTGTCGGCAGGGCGAATCCCCCAGCCAGACCACAGGCTGCTACGCATCCGCCGTAGTTCATTTGCGCCAGCACTTTCGCCAGCACTTTATCGCCGACGGTATCTACGGCACCAGCCCACAGCTGTTTTTCCAGCGGGCGGGTTTCGGCGAACTCATCGCGGCTAAGGATGCGCTGTGCACCAAGGCTTTTCAGATATTCATGGGTACTTTCGCGACCGGACACCGCCACTACCTGATATCCCAGATGATGCAGCAGAGCCACCGCGGTACTGCCAACGCCGCCGCTGGCACCCGTCACAACGATTTCGCCATCTTCAGGACGAATACCGGCATCTTCCAGCGCCATCACGCACAGCATGGCGGTGAAACCTGCGGTGCCAATGGCCATTGCTTTACGGCCATCCAGACCTTGAGGCATTGCCACCAGCCAGTCGCCTTTTACGCGAGCTCGCTCTGCGAGTCCGCCCCAGTGGTTTTCACCGACACCCCACCCGGTTAACAGCACTTGCTGGCCTGCATGGAAGCGTGGATCTTCGCTACTGTGCACAGAGCCTGCGAAATCGATGCCAGGAATCATCGGAAAGTTACGGATGATTTTTCCTTTACCGGTGATGGCCAATGCATCTTTATAGTTTAGGCTCGACCATTGGATATCCACTGTCACATCGCCCTGCGGCAACTGGCTGGCGTCAATGGTTTGCACCGAAGAGATTGTTTTGCCATCCTGCTGTTCTAAGATTAAAGCCTGCATGCGCCGATCCTCATAGGTTGGATGATTGGAAAATTTTTTCTGCAGACTATACTCGCTAACGGCATTATGACACCGATGTAACGCAATAAATTGCCAGATGCGCCAGCTTTGGTAGTATGCGTCGCTCTTTAGCAAGTTAGTGCTTACTTTAGCCTAAGTGCCACTACAGGAGCCCGAATGTTTGTCGGGTAGTCATTCACATGCGGAGTTAACACAGGGATGCGATTAACGACGAAATTCTCAGCGTTTGTCACGCTACTGACTAGCCTGACTATCTTTGTCACGCTTATTGGTTCTTCGCTGAGTTTTTATAATGGTATTCAGCTCAAAATGTCCAACCGCGTCCAGGCCGTGGCGACGATGCTGGATAACCGCCTGGTTTCTATGTCTTTTGACCAGCTCGAACCGCAGATGGATGAGCTGATGACGCCGGTGGAAGTAGTGCACATTGATTTTCAGCTCAATGGCAAATCGGTCTACCGCCATTCACGTACCGATAATTATCGCCCGTTAGGCAGCAGCAACCAGTTTCGCAATATCACGGTGCCATCGCTTAAGCATCCTGGTATGGTTATCCATCTGGTTTATCTGGATCCGATGGCTAATTATTTCCGTTCTCTACATGTCACCGCGCCGCTCTCTATCGCCATTGGCTTTATGGTGTTGATCATCTTTTTCTCCGTGCGCTGGATCCGCCGTCAACTGGCAGGACAGGAGTTACTGGAGCTGCGAGCCGCACGCATTCTTAATGGTGAGCGTGGGCCGCAGGTTCGTGGATCGGTACATGAATGGCCGGCTAACATCAGTAGCGCGCTGGATATGCTGCTATCAGAACTTCAGTTTGCCAGCGATCAGCGAAGTCGTATGGATACGCTGATTCGCTCTTACGTCGCTCAGGACTCAAAAACTGGGCTGAGTAATCGTCTGTTCTTTGATAATCAGCTGACGACGCTGCTCGAAGACCAGGAAAAAGTCGGGTCATATGGCATCGTGATGATGATCCGATTGCCTGATTTCGATCTACTGCGCGATAACTGGGGACGTGCTGCGACCGAAGAGCATTACTTTACGCTGATCAACATGCTTTCCACTTTTATTATGCGCTACCCCGGCGCGCTGCTGGCCCGCTATCACCGTAGCGATTTTGCTGTCCTGCTTCCTCATCGCACGTTAAAAGAGGCTGACAGCATTGCCGGATTGCTATTGAAAGCCATGGATGCTCTGCCGCCGACGCGAATTCTCGATCGCGACGATATGATGCATATTGGGATCTGTGCATTTCGCAGTGGGCAAACGGCGGCTCAGGTCATGGAACACGCGGAAGCGGCAACACGCAATGCGGTACTACAAGGCAGTAATAGTTGGGCAGTCTATGATGATTCTTTGCCGGAGAAAGGCCGTGGTAACGTCCGCTGGCGAACGCTGATTGAGCAAATGCTTAGCCGAGGCGGACCGCGACTCTACCAGAAACCCGCCGTGACTCGCGATGGGCGCGTTCATCACCGGGAACTGATGTGCCGTCTTTATGACGGTAAAGAAGAAGTGATTGCGGCGGAATATATGCCGATGGTGTTGCAATTCGGTCTGGCAGAAGAGTATGACCGCCTGCAGATTACCCGAATATTGCCATTTTTAGGTTTCTGGCCGGAAGAAAACCTCGCTTTACAGATTACGGTTGAGTCGTTAATTCGCCCGCGATTCCAGCGTTGGCTGCGCGATACTTTGATGCAATGCGAAAAATCGCAGCGTCGACGTATTATTTTTGAACTTGCAGAGGCTGATGTTTGTCAATATATCGCCCGTCTGCAGCCGGTTATGCGGCTAATTAATGCTTTAGGTATTCGGGTGGCTGTTGTTCAGGCGGGTCTGACGCTGGTTGGAACCAGTTGGATCAAGCAGCTTGACGTCGAAGTTATTAAGCTGCATTCGGGATTATCGCGAAATATAGAAAAACGCAGTGAGAATCAACTGCTGGTTCAGAGCCTGGTTGAAGCCTGTAAGGGAATGCCGGTTCAGGTTTTCGCGACGGGCGTGCTCAGCCGTAGCGAGTGGCAGGTGCTGTCTCAATGCGGTGTCACTGGTGGTCAGGGGGAATTTTTTGCCGCCTCACAGCCACTTGACACAAATGTGAAAAAATATTCGCAAAGATACTCTGTTTGATCTGCCGTTTAGCGTGATTTCACGTAGAATAACGCGCGCTATAGTGAAGGGGGTGTGCTTGTCTACCTGCCGGATTATCGCAATGTAAATGCCAGTTCATGACCTTTGACAGGTTACAGATTCAAGCGCGGAGCGCTGCTGAAGATTTCAGCATCAGACGGACTCAGTTAAATTTGTAACAAAGGAAACGAACTGCACTAATTTTCACCGCAGCAGATGATTTTTTCGCCTTGTCGCTGCTGCGCGTGGTTGGTAAAGTAAGCGGATTTTGTTTTCCGCCCCAGCTTTCAGGATTATCCCTTAGTATGTTAAAAAAATTTCGTGGCATGTTTTCCAATGACCTGTCCATTGACCTGGGTACCGCGAATACCCTTATCTATGTAAAAGGACAAGGCATCGTATTGAATGAGCCTTCCGTCGTGGCCATTCGTCAGGATCGTGCCGGATCGCCGAAAAGCGTCGCCGCTGTTGGTCATGAAGCGAAGCAGATGCTTGGGCGTACACCGGGCAATATCGCCGCTATTCGCCCGATGAAAGACGGCGTTATCGCCGACTTTTTCGTCACCGAAAAAATGCTTCAACACTTTATTAAACAGGTGCACAGCAATAGCTTTATGCGTCCGAGCCCGCGCGTACTGGTCTGCGTGCCGGTTGGCGCGACCCAGGTTGAACGTCGTGCTATTCGTGAATCCGCGCAGGGCGCAGGCGCCCGTGAAGTTTTCCTGATTGAAGAGCCGATGGCGGCTGCGATCGGTGCTGGCTTACCGGTTTCTGAAGCAACCGGTTCTATGGTTGTGGATATCGGCGGCGGTACCACTGAAGTGGCGGTTATCTCCCTGAATGGCGTAGTTTACTCCTCCTCCGTACGTATCGGCGGTGACCGTTTTGATGAAGCCGTGATTAATTATGTGCGTCGTAACTATGGCTCCCTGATCGGCGAAGCCACCGCCGAACGTATTAAGCATGAAATCGGCTCTGCTTACCCGGGGGATGAAGTGCGCGAGATTGAAGTTCGCGGACGTAACCTGGCGGAAGGTGTTCCACGTGGCTTTACCCTGAATTCTAACGAAATCCTCGAAGCGCTACAGGAGCCGTTGACCGGTATTGTTAGCGCGGTGATGGTTGCGCTGGAACAGTGCCCACCGGAACTGGCTTCCGATATCTCCGAACGCGGTATGGTTCTGACCGGCGGCGGCGCTTTACTGCGCAACCTCGACCGTCTGTTAATGGAAGAGACAGGAATTCCTGTCGTAGTTGCAGAAGATCCACTGACCTGTGTCGCTCGTGGCGGCGGTAAGGCATTGGAAATGATCGATATGCACGGCGGCGACTTGTTCAGCGAAGAGTAGTCAGCCTGAGATCCGGGCGGCTGGCATACGGCTGCCCCGGTCTTAACTGACACGAGAATACGCATAGCCTATGAAGCCAATTTTTAGCCGTGGCCCGTCGCTACAGATTCGCCTTATTCTGGCGGTTTTGGTGGCGCTTGGCGTGATAATCGCCGACAGCCGCCTGGGTACGTTCAGTCAAATCCGAACGTACATGGATACTGCCGTCAGCCCTTTCTACTTTGTCTCTAATGGTCCTCGGGAGCTACTCGACAGCGTATCGCAAACGCTGGCAACCCGTGACCAGCTCGAACTGGAAAACCGCGCGCTGCGCCAGGAACTGTTGCTGAAGAACAGCGACTTACTGATGCTGGGTCAGTACAAACAGGAGAACGCGCGTCTGCGTGAGCTGTTGGGTTCTCCGCTGCGCCAGGACGAGCAAAAAATGGTGACTCAGGTCATCTCAACGGTTAACGATCCTTACAGCGATCAGGTTGTTATCGATAAAGGCAGCGTTAACGGCGTTTATGAAGGTCAGCCGGTTATCAGCGATAAAGGCGTCGTTGGTCAGGTCGTCGCCGTGGCGAAGATGACCAGCCGCGTACTGCTGATTTGCGACGCAACACATGCGTTACCGATTCAGGTACTACGTAACGACATTCGCGTGATTGCTGCGGGTAATGGCTGTACTGACGATCTTCAACTGGAGCATCTGCCAGCTAATACCGACATTCGTGTGGGCGACGTCCTGGTGACTTCAGGTCTCGGTGGTCGTTTCCCTGAAGGGTATCCAGTTGGTGTGGTCTCGTCCGTGAAGCTGGATACACAGCGCGCGTATACGGTAATTCAGGCGCGCCCGACCGCAGGCCTTCAGCGTTTGCGTTATCTGCTGTTGTTGTGGGGAGCCGATCGCAACGGCGCTAACCCGATGACGCCGGAAGAAGTTCATCGCGTCGCGAATGAACGACTGACTCAGATGATGCCGCAGGTTCTGCCTGCACCGGATGCTATGGGGCCGCAAATGCCTGCTCCGGCAACCGGCATAACGCCGCCTCCGGCTCAGCAACCTCTGCCTGCTGGGGGGCAATAGTGGCAAGCTATCGTAGCCAGGGACGCTGGGTTATCTGGCTCTCGTTTCTCATTGCGCTATTGCTGCAGATTATGCCCTGGCCGGCGGACATCAGCGTCTACCGGCCAAATTGGGTACTCCTTATCCTGCTGTACTGGATCCTCGCGTTACCCCATCGGGTGAATGTCGGCACGGGTTTTGTGATGGGAGCTATCCTCGATCTCATCAGTGGCTCTACGCTTGGCGTTCGCGCACTATCATTAAGTATCGTGGCTTATCTGGTGGCGCTGAAATATCAGTTGTTCCGCAATCTGGCGCTCTGGCAGCAGGCGCTGGTGGTGGTGATGTTATCGCTCGCCGTGGATATCATTGTTTTCTGGGCAGAGTTTTTAGTGATCAACGTCTCTTTCCGTCCGGAAGTGTTCTGGAGTAGTGTAGTAAACGGTGTGCTCTGGCCATGGATCTTCCTGCTGATGCGTAAAGTACGCCAGCAATTTGCAGTGCAATAAGGTTGATATGACGACTCTGTATCTGGCTTCAGGTTCTCCGCGTCGGCAGGAACTGCTGACCCAGCTAGGCCTCTCTTTTGAGCGACTGGTTCCTGGTATTGAGGAACAACGTCATGCGCAGGAGAGTGCGCAACAATACGTCTCGCGCCTGGCGCGGGAAAAAGCGCAGGCCGGTGTGGCGTTAGCGCCGCGGGATCTGCCTGTTTTGGGGGCGGACACCATCGTCATTCTTAACGGTGAAGTGTTGGAAAAGCCGCGTGATGCCGGACACGCCGCAGAAATGCTGCGTATGCTTTCCGGGAAAACCCATCAGGTCATGACTGCCGTGGCGTTGGCCGATAAGCAACAGACGCTGGATTGCCTGGTGATAACAGAGGTGACCTTCCGCCTGCTTTCCGGGCAGGATATTGCCGACTATGTGGCCAGTGGTGAACCTTTAGACAAAGCAGGTGCATACGGTATTCAAGGGCTGGGTGGCTGTTTCGTCAGGAAGATAAATGGCAGCTATCACGCCGTAGTCGGCTTACCGCTGGTGGAAACGTATGAGTTGCTCAGTAACTTTAACTCACTGCGTGAAGAAAAGGGATAAAGATGACAGCTGAATTATTAGTTAACGTAACGCCATCCGAAACGCGTGTCGCGTATATTGATGGCGGTATTCTTCAAGAAATACATATTGAGCGTGAAGCGCGCCGTGGGATAGTAGGCAATATCTACAAAGGCCGTGTC
This sequence comes from Klebsiella huaxiensis, assembly GCF_003261575.2. Classification (GTDB taxonomy): domain Bacteria; phylum Pseudomonadota; class Gammaproteobacteria; order Enterobacterales; family Enterobacteriaceae; genus Klebsiella; species Klebsiella huaxiensis. The sequence continues at coordinate 593,396 of NZ_CP036175.1, forward strand.
AGCCGTGTGCTGCCGGGAATGCAGGCGGCTTTTGTAGATATTGGTCTGGATAAGGCCGCATTTCTGCACGCTTCCGATATTATGCCGCATACCGAATGTGTGGCAGGTGAAGAACAAAAGCAGTTTACCGTCCGCGACATCTCCGAACTGGTGCGTCAGGGGCAGGACCTGATGGTGCAGGTGGTGAAAGATCCCCTCGGTACGAAAGGCGCTCGCCTGACAACCGACATCACCATTCCTTCCCGTTATCTGGTCTTTATGCCGGGCGCTTCGCACGTTGGTGTTTCGCAACGTATTGAAAGCGAAGCTGAACGTGAACGGCTGAAAAAAGTAGTGGCCGATTACTGCGATGAGCAGGGCGGATTTATCATCCGTACGGCGGCGGAAGGCGTTCACGAACAAGAGATGGCGGCTGATGCTGCCTATCTCAAGCGCGTCTGGACGAAAGTCATGGAGCGTAAAAAACGCCAGCAAACGCGCTACCAGATGTACGGTGAACTGGCTCTGGCTCAACGTGTGCTGCGCGATTTTGCCGATGCACAGCTCGATCGTATTCGCGTCGACTCACGTTTGACTTACGAATCGCTGCTCGAGTTTACTGCTGAATATATTCCGGAGATGACTAACAAGCTGGAGCACTATAGTGGCCGCCAGCCGATCTTCGATCTCTTTGATGTCGAAAATGAGATTCAGCGTGCACTCGAACGTAAAGTAGAGCTGAAATCCGGCGGTTACCTGATTATCGATCAGACCGAAGCGATGACCACCGTTGATATCAATACCGGTGCATTCGTTGGTCATCGCAATCTCGATGATACTATCTTTAACACCAACATTGAGGCGACGCAGGCCATTGCCCGCCAGCTGCGACTACGTAATCTCGGTGGGATTATCATCATTGATTTCATAGATATGAACAATGAGGATCACCGTCGCCGGGTGCTGCATTCGCTTGAACAGGCGCTGAGCAAAGATCGGGTAAAAACCAGTATCAACGGTTTCTCTCAGCTTGGGCTGGTAGAGATGACCCGCAAACGCACCCGCGAAAGCGTGGAGCACGTGCTGTGCAATGAGTGCCCGACCTGTCATGGCCGCGGCACGGTGAAAACCGTGGAAACGGTGTGCTATGAAATTATGCGCGAGATCGTACGCGTGCATCATGCCTACGATTCAGACCGTTTCCTGGTCTATGCTTCTCCTGCGGTAGCGGAAACGCTGAAAGGGGAAGAATCACATGCGCTGGCTGAAGTCGAAATCTTTGTCGGTAAACAAGTCAAAGTGCAAATTGAGCCGCTCTATAATCAAGAGCAGTTTGATGTGGTCATGATGTAATCATCCACTTGCCTCTATTTTTAGGAGAGGCAGTTGGATGAAGTGTAACAGGCTGACAAGGAGAGATGCGTGAGGCGACTGCCCGGGATATTACTGCTCACCGCGGCAACATTGATTGTCGTCGTCGCACTGCTGGTGAGCGGTCTGCGCCTCGCGTTGCCGCAGTTGAACACCTGGCGTCCGCAAGTGCTGGCGAAAATTTCCGCTATTGCTGGCGTACCGGTCGATGCCTCGCAAATTACCGCCAGTTGGCAAACTTTTGGCCCTACGCTTGATGTTCGCGATATTAAGACCGGCCTGAATGATGGCGGTGAACTCTCCATTAAACGCGTCACCCTGGCGCTGGACGTGTGGCAAAGCCTGCTGCATATGCGCTGGCAGTTTCGCGATCTCACTTTCTGGCAGTTACAGGTTCATACTAACACCCCGATTCAAACCAATGACGGCGGTGAGGGGCTGAAAACCGACCGTATCAGCGATCTTTTCCTCCGCCAGTTCGATCACTTTATCCTCCGCGATAGCCATCTGAGCTTCCTGACTATTTCCGGCCAGCGGGCTGAGTTGGCAATCCCGCAGCTTACCTGGCTAAACGGCAAAAATCGCCATCGTGCAGAAGGACAGCTTAGCCTCAGTAGCCTGACCGGCCAGCATGGGGTGATGCAGGTGCGAATGGATCTGCGCGACGAAGATGGCCTGCTCAATAAAGGGCGGGTCTGGCTTCAGGCCGATGATATCGACGTTAAACCATGGCTTGGGCGCTGGATGCAGGACAATATTGCCTTGCAGAGCGCACGGTTTAGCCTTGAAGGCTGGATGACCATCGATAAAGGTGATGTTGCCAGCGGCGATGTCTGGCTGAAGAAAGGTGGGGCCAGCTGGCAAGGCGATAAAGATAAGCATCATCTTTCGGTCGATAACCTGACGGCACATATCTATCGCGACAATCAAAGCTGGGGTTTTCGAATTCCGGATACGCGCATCTCTATTGATGATAAACCCTGGCCGCGCGGCGCGCTGGCTATGGCGTGGATCCCGGCTCAGGATGTCGGCGGGAACAACAGCAAGCGCAGCGACGAACTGCGCATTCGTGCCAGCAATCTTAACCTTAACGGTTTGACCGGGCTGCAGCCGATGGCTGACAAGCTGGCTCCTTCGCTGGGCGAAATCTGGCGAACTACCCAGCCGAGCGGAAAAATTAATCTTCTGGCGCTGGATATTCCCTTGCAAGCGGCGGAAAAGACCCGCTTCCAGGCTGACTGGAGCGATATGTCATGGAAGCAGTGGAAGCTGTTGCCGGGCGCTGAACACTTTTCAGGAAACGTTTCCGGGAGCGTGGAGAACGGTGCTCTGCACGTCAGCATGACACAGGCGAAAATGCCGTATGAGACGGTCTTTCGCGCGCCGCTGGAAATTGCCAAAGGCGATGCGACCCTGAGCTGGGTGAAGAATGATAAAGGCTTTATGCTCGATGGTCGCGATATTGATGTGCAGGCGACCGGTGTTCGCGCTCGCGGTGGATTCCGCTATCTGCAACCGCAGGGCGATGAACCCTGGCTGGGGATTCTGGCCGGTATCAGTACCAATGACGGCGGTCAGGCATGGCGCTACTTCCCGGAAAATCTCATGGGCAAAGAGCTGGTAGATTACCTCAGTGGGGCGATTAAAGGTGGTCAGGCCACCGATGCCACGCTGGCCTACGGCGGTAATCCCCACCTGTTCCCATATAAGCATAACGAAGGCCAGTTCCAGGTCTCGGTGCCGCTTAAGAACGCCACCTTTGCTTTCCAGCCTGATTGGCCAGCACTAACCGGGCTGAATATCGACCTCAACTTTATCAATGACGGTTTATGGATGAAGGCCGATAAGGTGATGCTGGGTAAAGTCACGGCCAGCAACCTGGATGCGGTTATCCCCGACTATTCGCGAGAGAAGCTGTTGATTGATGCCGACGTTAACGGGCCTGGTAAAGAGGTGGGGCCTTACTTTAATGAGACCCCATTGAAAAAAACGTTGGGTGCGGCGCTGGATGAGCTTCAACTGGATGGTAATGTGAGCGCTCGCTTACATCTTGATATCCCGCTGGACGGCGAGATGACCACTGCGAAAGGCGATGTTCAGTTGAAGAACAACAACCTGTTCATCAAGCCTATCGGCACCACATTGCAGAACCTGACCGGCAAATTCAGCTTTGCAAATGGTGATCTGAAAAGCGAGCCGATGAGCGCCAACTGGTTTAATCAGCCGCTGAATATTGATTTTTCGACCACTGAGGGCGAAAAGGCGTTCCTGGTGGACGTCGGGATGAAAGCCAACTGGCAGCCGTCGCGTACTGGCTTATTACCCAAGGCGATTGATAGCGCTCTAAGCGGCAACGTACCCTGGGACGGTAAAGTGGCGATTGAGCTGCCGTATCACGGCAGTGCGAACTATAAAGTTGATATCAACGGCGATCTGAAGAATGTAAGTAGTCACTTACCTGCGCCAGTCGATAAGCAAGCCGGTGAATCTTTACCAGTAAAGATCAAGGTTGATGGCGGGTTAAGCAGCTTCAATCTAACCGGTTCTATTGGCGCAAAAAATCATATTAACAGCCGCTGGTTGTTGGGTAATAAGTTAACCCTGGACCGCGCTATTTTGACCTCTGACAGTAAAGCGGTGTCACCGCTGCCTGAGCAATCTGGTGTAGAACTGAACATGCCGCCGATGGACGGTGCGCAGTGGTTGGCGCTGTTCCAGGGGGGAGCGGCAAACGATGTCAGCAGTAATATGGTCTTCCCGGAGCGGGTCACGCTGCGTACGCCTGCGTTAACGATGGCGGGCCAGAGCTGGAATAACGTCAGCCTTGTTTCACAGCCCGATGCCGGCGGCACCAAAGTTGAAGCTCAGGGGCGCGAAATTAATGCAACGCTGACGATGCGTAAAAATGCCCCGTGGCTGGCGGCGATTCGTTATCTCTACTACAACCCAACATCAGCGAAGAGCGGCGAGACGGCGAAAACCAGCAGTCCCCTGTCTGATACCAAAATTGATTTCCACGGCTGGCCGGATCTTCAGCTTCGCTGCGCAGAGTGCTGGCTGTGGGGGCAAAAATATGGCCGCATCGAGGGTGATTTCAATATTAGCGGGGATACTCTGACGCTGGCGAACGGACTGGTGGATACCGGTTTTGGTCGCCTGACTACGGATGGCGTGTGGGTTAGTGCCCCAAGCGGCGTACGGACCTCGCTAAAAGGTAAGCTGCACGGTAATAAAACCGATGATTTCGTGAATTTCTTTGGCGTATCAACTCCGGTAAAAGGCTCTGCATTCGATATCGATTATGACCTGCACTGGCGCGCGCCGCCGTGGCAGCCGGACGTTGCCTCGCTTAACGGAATCTTAAAAAGCCATCTTGGAAAAGGTGAGTTTACCGACCTGAGCACCGGCCATGCCGGTCAGCTGCTGCGTCTGCTGAGCGTTGATGCGCTGCTGCGTAAGTTACGTTTTGACTTTAGTGATACGTTTAGCGAAGGGTTCTACTTCGATTCGATTCATAGCACGGCGTGGATTAAAGACGGCGTGATGAATACCGATGATACGCTGGTCGATGGTCTGGAAGCGGATATCGCCATGAAAGGCTCTGTCGATCTCGTTCGCCGCCAGCTGGACCTGCAGGCCGTGGTAGCGCCGGAAATTTCCGCCACCGTAGGCGTTGCGGCGGCCTTTGCCGTTAACCCGATTATCGGTGCCGCGGTCTTTGCCGCCAGCAAGGTGCTGGGGCCGTTGTGGAACAAGGTCTCGATTTTGCGCTATCGCATCACTGGCCCTATCGATCAGCCGCAAATTAATGAAGTCCTGCGCCAGGCGCGGAGCGACAAAAAGCAATGATTTGACGATTGTGCGTAATTATCGCACTCTCAATAGATAGCGTTTTATACCCGTTATATTTCAAGCCGCAGATGCGTTGGCTACGCTCGTTCACCCTAGTCACATAGTTATCTATGCTCTTGGGGATTCTCTTGCTTGCCGCCTTCCTGCAACTTGAACTATTTAGGGTATCTATTTCCGCCTGATACGCGACAACAAACGAGTAGCATAACGATGAGTCTGAACCTGGTAAGTGAACAATTACTGTCGGCAAATGGCCTGAATCATCAGGATCTGTTTGCCATTCTTGGTCAACTGGCCGAGCGCCGTCTGGATTACGGCGATCTCTATTTTCAGTCGAGCTATCACGAGTCCTGGGTTCTGGAAGACCGCATCATTAAAGATGGTTCGTACAATATTGACCAGGGCGTCGGCGTGCGTGCGGTGAGCGGCGAAAAAACGGGCTTTGCCTATGCCGACCAAATTAGTCGACTGGCGCTGGAACAGAGTGCGCAGGCAGCTCGTACCATCGTGCGTGACCACGGAGATGGCAAAGTCCATACTCTTGGCGCAGTAGAATACAGCTCCCTCTATACCAGCATCGATCCACTGCAGAGCATGAGCCGTGAAGAGAAGCTGGACATTCTGCGTCGGGTGGACAAAACGGCCCGTGCCGCCGACAAGCGGGTGCAGGAAGTTTCCGCCAGTCTGACCGGTGTCTACGAATTAATTTTGGTCGCCGCGACGGATGGCACGCTAGCGGCTGATGTGCGTCCGTTGGTTCGCCTTTCCGTCAGCGTGCTGGTGGAGGAAGATGGTAAACGCGAGCGTGGTGCCAGCGGTGGTGGTGGTCGCTTCGGTTATGATTATTTCCTTGCCTCTCAGGATGGCGAAGTGCGTGCTGATGCCTGGGCGAAAGAGGCCGTGCGTATGGCGCTGGTGAATCTGACGGCCGTTGCCGCACCTGCCGGGATGCTGCCAGTGGTACTGGGCGCGGGCTGGCCTGGCGTACTGCTGCATGAAGCGGTGGGTCACGGTCTGGAAGGTGACTTTAACCGTCGCGGGACCTCAGTCTTCAGCGGCCATATGGGCGAACTGGTGGCATCAGAACTGTGTACAGTCGTTGATGATGGCACGATCGCCGATCGTCGCGGTTCCGTCGCTATCGACGATGAAGGCACGCCGGGCCAGTACAACGTACTGATCGAAAACGGCATCCTGAAGGGCTACATGCAGGATAAGCTTAACGCCAGGTTGATGGGCGTGGCGCCAACCGGCAACGGTCGTCGCGAATCTTACGCACATCTGCCGATGCCGCGCATGACCAACACCTACATGCTGGCGGGGAAATCCACGCCGCAGGAGATTATCGAATCGGTTGATTACGGTATCTTCGCCCCGAATTTCGGCGGTGGTCAGGTAGATATTACTTCCGGGAAATTTGTCTTCTCTACTTCTGAAGCCTACCTGATCGAAAAAGGGAAAGTGACGAAAGCGGTAAAAGGCGCGACGCTTATCGGCTCCGGGATTGAAGCGATGCAGCAGATTTCGATGGTTGGCAATGATCTGAAGCTGGACAGCGGCGTCGGCGTCTGCGGCAAAGAGGGCCAGAGCGTGCCGGTTGGTGTCGGTCAGCCAACCCTCAAAGTGGATAAACTCACCGTCGGCGGTACTGCCTGATACTTCTCCAATGCGCTTTCGCATCCTGCGAAAGCGCAGATCAACTTAGCGGGTGATTCCGCGCCCGTGCATACCCTGGTAAATTTTTGCCACCTCAACGAAATATTCCGTCAGAGAGTTAATACATACCTGCACCTTCAGAGGGAGTTTGTCCTTCTCGGTATAGAGCGCATAAACCGGGCGCGGATCGGACTGGTAGCTCGGCAGCAGGATCTCCAGTTCGCCACGATTGATCTTCTCGATCACCCACATCAGCGGAACGTAAGCGACGCCGACACCCGCTGTAAGCCAGCGCACCAGGGTCATCGGATCGTTAGTCACAAAGCGTCCCTGTGGGATCAGCTTGGTTGAGATCCCTTCCGGGGCGATGATTTCAAACTCGTTATCCGGGCGGACGCTATACTCAAGCCAGGAGTGGCTGGCAAGATCTGCGGGTTTGTCCGGACATCCCGCCTGATAGAGGTAGCTTTTCGCGGCACAGAGCACCATCGGCATCGACCCCAGGCGACGGGAAAAGAGGCCGGAATCCTGCAAGGCGCCCACGCGAATTACCAGGTCCAGGCCGTCAGCAATGAGATCAGGGGCGGGGATGCCGGTCACCAGGTTTATCGACAACCCGGGATACTCTTTGAGCATTTCGGCGGTAATGCGAGCCAGTACATTCTGTGCCATAGTTGAAGAACAGCCGATGCGCAGCGTACCGATAGGTGTGTTGTTAAAGGCGTATAGCTGTTCATGGACATCCTGGGCTTCGAACAGCATTCGCCGGCAGCCCTGGTAATAGATTTTCCCTGCTTCTGTTAAACCAAGGCTACGAGTGCTGCGGTTGAGCAGCTTAACCTGCAGCTCATCTTCCAGTTTGGCTACAGTCTGACTGATGGAAGAAACGCTCATCTGGAGCTGGCGAGCCGCGGCGGTAAATGAACCTAGTTCAACCACTCTGGCGAAAACGGACATACGTTTTAGTCGTTCCATTATTCACTCTGGCTTAAAAGTGATTTAGATCACACAATATAGATAAGGCTGCAATGATTACGCTAATATACTGTTAGCTACATAATAAATTCATCACAGCTTGTCACCTGTACGCTTCTTATCAAGGTCATCATGAGTCTGTTTCCTGTCATTGTGATTTTCGGCTTGTCGTTTCCGCCGATCTTCTTTGAATTGCTATTGTCTCTAGCCATCTTCTGGCTGGTGCACCGCCTGCTGGTTCCAACCGGCATTTATGATTTTGTCTGGCACCCGGCGCTGTTTAATACCGCGCTATATTGCTGCCTGTTTTATCTGATATCGCGTTTGTTCGTTTGAGGTCGATGTGAAAACACTAACAAGAAATATCCTCCGTACCGCAATCACTGTGATACTGGTTATCCTCGCATTTATCGCGATTTTTCGCGCATGGGTGTATTACACCGCTTCGCCCTGGACGCGCGATGCGCGATTTAGTGCGGATATCGTGGCCATCGCCCCGGATGTCTCAGGGCTGATTTCGCAGGTGGATATTAAGGATAACCAACTGGTTAAGAAAGACCAGGTTTTGTTCGTTATTGACCAACCTCGTTACCAGAAAGCATTAGCCGAAGCTGAAGCCGATGTCTCCTATTACCAGACTTTGGCGCAGGAGAAGCGCGTTGAGGCTGGTCGCCGTAACCGTCTTGGCGTGCAGGCGATGTCTCGCGAAGAAATAGACCAGGCGAACAACGTACTGCAAACCGTTGAGCATCAGTTGGCGAAAGCGACGGCGAACCGCGACCTGGCGAAGCTCGATCTGGATCGCACGGTGATCCGCGCCCCGGCAGACGGCTGGGTGACTAACCTGAACGTCTATAGTGGTGAGTTTATTACCCGGGGTTCTACCGCGGTGGCCCTGGTGAAACAGAACTCTTTCTATGTCATGGCTTATCTTGAAGAGACTAAACTTGAGGGAGTGCGTCCAGGCTATCGTGCTGAAATCACCCCTCTGGGAAGCGGGCACACGATTAAAGGTACCGTGGACAGCATTGCTGCCGGGGTGACCAACGCCAGCAGCAGCAGCGATGCAAAAGGAATGGCCTCTATCGATTCCAATCTTGAATGGGTACGCCTGGCGCAACGTGTGCCGGTACGTATTCATCTTGATCAGCAGCAGGGGAACCTCTGGCCTGCGGGAACCACCGCGACGGTTGTCATTACAGGCAAAGAAGATCGCGATACTAGCCAGGCAAATTTCTTCCAGAAACTGGCTATGCGCCTGCGTGAGTTCGGTTAATCGTCATGGGGATCTTTAGCATTGAACCCCGGCACCTCCGCTTTGCCGTGAAATTAGCATCTGCGGTAGTGCTGGCGCTATTCGTCGGTTTTCATTTCCAACTGGAAACGCCGCGTTGGGCGGTGCTCACTGCGGCTATTGTCGCCGCTGGCCCGGCTTTTGCTGCCGGGGGAGAACCCTATTCTGGTGCGATTCGCTATCGCGGAATGCTGCGTATTGTCGGCACCTTTATTGGTTGTATAGCCGCGCTTGCGATCATCATTGTAATGATCCGCGCTCCGCTGCTGATGATGCTGGTCTGCTGCCTGTGGGCGGGCTTTTGTACCTGGATCTCATCACTGGTGCGTGTCGAGAACTCCTATGCCTGGGGACTGGCGGGCTATACCGCACTTATCATCATCATTACCATTCACGCAGAGCCGATGCTGGCACCGCAGTTTGCCGTCGAACGATGCAGTGAGATTGTTGTTGGTATCGTCAGCGCTATCTTAGCCGACCTGCTGTTTTCACCGCGTTCGATTAAAAAAGAGATCGATCTTGAGTTGGATAATCTGCTGATTGATCAATATCGCCTGATGCAGCTTTGCGTGGCGCATGGCGATAAAGAAGAAGTCGATAAAGCCTGGAGCGCGATGGTACGCCGTACTAACGCGCTGGAAGGTATGCGTGGGAACCTGATTATGGAGTCCTCGCGCTGGGCAAAAGTGAATCAGCGCCTGAAGGCGATCAATACTCTTTCTCTGACCCTGATTACCCAAGCTTGCGAAACCTACCTGATTCAAAATACGCGCCCTGAAATGGTCACCGATGACTATCGTGAACTGTTTGCTGAACCAGTTGAAACCGTGCAGGACGTTCACCGGCAACTAAAACGGATGCGCCGCTTTCTGACCTGGAAGGGGGAGCATAATACCCCGGTGACGATTTACAGTTGGGTGGGAGCCGCGACGCGCTATCTGTTATTGAAACGCGGAGTGGTCAGCAATACCAAAATCAGCCGTATTGAAAATGAAGTTCTTCAGGGCGAAGTGGTGGTTAAGGCTGAATCTGCTGAGCGCCATCATGCGATGGTTAACTTTTGGCGTACATCTATCTCCTGTATTCTCGGGACACTGTTCTGGCTGTGGACTGGCTGGACTTCGGGTAGTGGGGCGATGGTCATGATTGCGGTGGTCACCGCGCTGGCGATGCGTTTGCCTAATCCCCGGATGGTGGCTATCGATTTCCTCTACGGCACGTTGGCTGCTTTACCGTTGGGTGCGCTGTTTTTCCTCGTGATTATGCCCGCGACGCAGCAAAGCATGCTGCTGCTGTGTATTAGCCTTGCCGTGATGGCGTTCTTTATCGGCATTGAGGTGCAAAAGCGGCGTTTGGGCTCGCTGGGGGCGCTGGCCAGTACAATCAATATTCTGGTGCTCGATAACCCGATGAAGTTTGAGTTTAGCCAGTTCCTTGATAGCGCTTTAGGGCAGATCGTGGGGTGTTTCCTCGCGCTGATGGTGATCTTGCTGGTCCGCGATAATTCACAGGCACGTACCGGACGCGTGCTATTAAACCAGTTTGTATCGGCAGCGGTTTCGTCGCTGACGACCAATACGGCGCGACGCAAGGAGAACCATCTGCCGGCGCTGTATCGCCAACTTTTTTTACTGCTGAATAAGTTCCCTGGCGATATCGCGCGTTTTCGTCTGGCGCTGACCTTGATTATTGCCCATCAACGTCTGCGTGATGCACCTGTACCGATAAACGACGACCTGTCTGCATTTCATCGGCAGCTACGGCGTACAGCCGATCGCGTTATTTCTGCCGGTAGCGATGATAAACGTCGATATTATTTCGCCAGACTGTTAGATGAACTCAATATCTATCAGGAAAAGCTACAGCACTGGGAAGCATCACCGCAGGTGACGGAACCCGTGCGCAGGCTGGTGGAGATGCTGCATAAATACCAGCATGTACTGATCAATAGCTAACCGCCTGAACCGCTGCGTTATAGGTTGATATAGCGGGTTTTATGGCTGGATAAGGCGCTAACACCCACCTGGCGATAAGCAGCGTAGATGCTTTAGCATTTGATGAAGCGGAAGAAGGGCTGGAAGGGAACTCGCGTTTTAACGCACGACAGAGACAAAAAAAAGCCCCCAACAGGCGGGGGCAAGTCGTCAGATGAGACGACGAGGGTTTATTTGTACAGCTCAGCAGTAGCATGCCAGCTGTCACCAGTACGGGCTTCAATAATACGGTAGCTGCTGGCGCCTTCTTTCTCGGCTTTAGCCGCCAGTTCCTGACGCATATCCATTGGGGCGCTACCTACTTGAGAAACGGAAACGGTACCCATAGATTGCAGATTTTGTGCCTGCTCAGCGTTAACTTGATTGACAGCAGCGTTCGCGCCAAAAGAGAGTACGGAAGCAAGGCCCAGGGATGCGATGATAATTGCGCTTTTCATAATCTTTACTCCAATCATATTGTTTGCAGCGGCGGGAGGTTGCAATGCACTCAGGCCGCTGGGGATATTCTACATTTCAGCTAATGACCGAAAATTGTTAAATCTTATTTATAAAGCTCTGCAGTTGCATGCCAGTGGTCACCAGTACGCGCTTCAATGATGCGATAGGAGGAAGCGCCTTCTTCTTGAGCTTTCTTATTCAGCATTTCGTGCATATCCATCGGGGAAGCACTTACCGCGCCGACGGAAATAGTGCCGATTGCCTGACGGCCTTGAGCCTGTTCGCTGTTAATAGAATCAGCGGCAAAAGCGCCGAAAGACAGAACGGAAAGGATGCTTAATGCTGCTACAGTGGTTTTGATTTTCATGATGTTCACCTCGTCGAATCTTATTGTTGGGGGTCTTTGTTTCGTGACCCTCATCACAAAATCAAGTATACACTAATCACTGAAAATATTAATACCGTGCTAATTGTTGTTCTTGTAAATAATTACAAAGAAATGTCTTCTTTATAACGTATAAGAATTAGAAATGTCAGGCTTTGGTCATGAATGACTTTTATAGTTAATAAAATCATATGGATAGTATGATTTGATCTTTTGTGCGCTTCAGGGATATTCATTAGGTAAAGGAATGTATAGAAGTGGAAAAACACACTAAATGTTAAAAAAATGCTGATTTTTTGAGAGGGAACCCTCTGGAGTTAACCAGAGGGAAGAAGCTTAGAGTTCCTGTTCAAACAGGACGAGAATGGCATCATGCAGATCTTTAACGCTAAAACCTCTGGCTGGGGTGGTAAAGATAGTATCGTCACCTGCAATGCTGCCAAGAATACCTTCAGCCTTGCCTAAAGAGTCCAGCAGTCTGGCAATCAGCTGTGCTGCGCCAGGGCTGGTATGGATGACGACGACCGAATCGTTATAGTCGATATCCAGCACCAGATTTTTCAGCGGGCTAGAGGTTGTCGGGACGCCAAGCTCGGCAGGCAGGCAGTACACCATCTCCATTTTGGCATTACGCGTACGCACTGCGCCAAATTTCGTGAGCATACGCGAGACTTTCGATTGATTGATATTATCGAAGCCTTCCTCTTGTAGCGCCTGTACGATTTCACCTTGAGAGCTGAATTTTTCTTCTTTAAGCAGCGCTTTGAACGCTTTAACCAGTTCTTCTTGTTTCGCCGAACTTCGCATAAGTCACCCAATTATGGTGGTAAAAACAACATCATTATGCATAACCATGCATTTTTATGCAAATAATCCGCAGGGGAGAAGCGTAAATAATGTTATGAAGGGGGCATATTTTAGCAAAAAACCCTAATAAGGAACATGCCTTCGTCACGGCACGCAAATTGCTACAAAAGTAAATGAAATGTTATTAAATGATGTTGTTCTGCCCAATGCGCTGGGTGTATTGTAACCAACAGTCGATCCGGTACTACGCTTTGCTGGATGGTCAGTCTCAGGGAGGAAAATGCGAAGCTGTTGCATCGCTGCGCACGACCACGCATTCTTCAGCCATAATTATTGTAATTGTTCATCTTGTGAATTAAGGTCCAGGCGACGGAGTAACGAAAGACTATTTTAACCATAATAAGGAGTTTAGGATGAAAGTTGCAGTCCTCGGCGCCGCTGGTGGAATTGGCCAGGCGCTTGCCCTACTACTTAAGACCCAACTGCCTTCAGGTTCAGAACTCTCGTTGTACGACATTGCTCCGGTAACCCCGGGCGTGGCGGTTGATCTTAGCCATATCCCTACCGATGTAAAAATCAAAGGTTTTTCCGGTGAAGACGCAACCCCGGCACTGGAAGGTGCTGATGTGGTGCTGATATCCGCAGGTGTCGCGCGTAAGCCCGGCATGGATCGCTCCGATTTATTTAACGTTAACGCCGGGATTGTGAAAAATCTGGTGCAACAGATCGCCAAAACCTGCCCGCAAGCCTGCGTTGGGATTATTACCAACCCGGTGAATACAACGGTGGCGATTGCGGCCGAAGTGCTGAAAAAAGCTGGCGTTTACGATAAGAACAAGCTGTTTGGCGTCACGACGCTGGATATTATCCGTTCAAATACGTTTGTCGCTGAGCTGAAGGACAAATCTTCATCAGACGTTGAAGTGCCGGTTATTGGCGGCCACTCTGGCGTAACCATTCTTCCTTTATTGTCACAAATTCCTGGCGTGAGCTTTAGCGAACAGGAAATTGCTGATTTGACTAAGCGCATTCAAAACGCCGGAACTGAAGTTGTTGAAGCAAAAGCCGGTGGTGGTTCAGCGACGCTGTCGATGGGCCAGGCTGCAGCGCGATTCGGCCTCTCTTTGGTTCGCGCAATGCAAGGTGAGAAAGGGGTTGTAGAATGTGCTTATGTTGAAGGTGATGGTCAATATGCCCGCTTCTTCTCACAGCCGTTATTGTTGGGTAAAAATGGCGTAGAAGAGCGCCGAACTATTGGCAAACTCAGCGCGTTCGAGCAGCAGGCTCTGGAAGGGATGCTGGATACGTTGAAGAAAGATATCGCCCTCGGCGAAGATTTTGTGAATAAATAACTTTTCACGAAAAGATAAGCCGGAACCTGTTTTCCGGCTTTTTTATGGTTTTCTCCTGCCCCTGAATGACTCAACCTGCTGGTAAATCTGCTAAACTCCCCCGCGTCTTGACCGGTAATAAACGAGGACGTTGTTGCCATGACTGTCAGTTGGTTGCCGGATATTCCTGTACGGCGATATGCAGGGTGATTTTCTTATCGTCACGCATAATCACCACCGGAATTTCCGAACCCGGGCGAATCTCCGCCACCTGATCCATCGTTTCCAGAGCTGACACTGCAGGTTTATCGTTAACCGAAATAATCACGTCGTTGGCGCGAATCCCGGCCTGGGCGGCTGGGCCTTCCGGCGCAACATCATTCACCACGATCCCCTGAAGCTGATCGATGCCGCCTCCGCCCTGAGCATGTAAAGGCGCAATTTCGCGACCGCTGATGCCAATGTAGCCGCGAATGACGCGACCATCGCGGATCAGCTTATCCATGATCTTAGTTGCCAACTGGAAAGGAATAGCAAAACCGATCCCTTCAGGCGTTTCGCCATCGTTACTTTTATCAAATGACAGGGTGTTGATACCCATAAGTTCGCCCAGGGAGTTCACCAGAGCGCCACCGGAGTTACCGTGGTTGATTGAGGCATCGGTTTGCAGGAAGTTCTGGCGTCCGGTCGGGTTCAGGCCGATACGACCGGTGGCACTGATAATCCCCTGGGTAATGGTTTGCCCGAGGTTATAGGGGTTACCAATCGCCAGCACCACGTCACCGATATGCGGCACGCGTTTTGGGTTAATCGGGATGACCGGCAGGCCGCTACTGGCGTTGATTTTTAATACCGCCAGATCGGTGAGGGTATCTGAACCAACCAGCAGCGCTTCAAAAACCCGACCATCCTGCAATGCAACGATTATCTGATCCGCATCGTTGATAACGTGTTTATTCGTCAGAATGTAGCCACGTTGGTCCATTATCACGCCGGAACCAAGAGTCAGTTGATTTTGGCTGGTGTTGTTAAGGGCGCGGTTATACACGTTCACCACTGCAGGTGCGGCGCGGCGCACAGCAGGATTATAGCTGGCGGGGGATTCATCCGCGCTATCGTATTGCGCGGTCGGCGAAAGCTGCCATTGGCGCAGCGAAGGCATAATGGCCAGCAGCAGACCCCCGACGATCAGGCCAATGAGTATTGAACGTAAAAGCTTTCCAGACATGATGCCGATATCGTTGATGGATGGACAGGCGCAGCATAACACGACTTGTCCGGACATCGCACTGCACGCGATGTCCGGAAAGAGGTTTAGCGCAGTAGCAGATAGATACTTTCGTTGCCGCGAATGACGTTCAGCGCAATAACTGCCGGTTTGCTTTCCAGAACTTTCCGCAGTTCAGCGATGGAGTGTACTCGCTCGCGGTTGAGGCCGATAATAATGTCGTCTTTATGCAGACCCGCTTGCGCGGCAGGGCTTCCTTTATCCACGTTATCAATGGCGACGCCTTTGGTCCCATCTTTCATCTGCCCATCGCTTAACGACGCTCCCTGCAAGGCAGGAATGATAAGTTCAGCGCTGGCGGTAGAAGAGGTGCTCTTATCCAGCGTGACCTCGACCTCGACGGGCTTACCATCGCGCAGTAACCCTAGCTTCACTTTGGTCCCCGGTTCGGTGGTGGCAATACGCGAACGGAGTTCGGCAAAGCTGTTAAGCGATTTGCCATTCAAGCTAACGATAACGTCGCCAGATTTGACCCCAGCTTTAGCGGACCCCGAGTTCGGTAGAACCTCGCTGACGAAGGCACCGCGTTGAACATCAAGATTCATCGCTTTGGCGATATCCGCGCTCATTTCCATGCCTTTAATACCCAGCAGGCCGCGTTTGATTTCGCCAAACTGAATAAGCTGCTGAGCGAGGGTTTGTGCCATATTGCTGGGGATGGCGAAACCAATACCGACGCTGCCGCCGCCTGGTGCCAGAATAGCGGTATTAATACCAATCAACTCGCCGTTCAGGTTCAGAAGCGCGCCGCCGGAGTTGCCGCGATTGATGGACGCATCGGTCTGGATAAAGTTTTCCAGCCCTTCCAGGTTCAGGCCGCTGCGGCCCAGAGCTGAAATAATCCCGGAAGTGGCAGTCTGCCCAAGGCCAAATGGGTTACCGACGGCGACGGCGAAATCACCCACCCGAAGTTTATCGGAATCGGCGATAGCGATTTGCGTCAGATTGCTGGGCTTTTGTAATTGCAGCAGGGCGATGTCGCTTTGCTCATCGCTACCGATCAGTTTGGCATCGAACTCACGGCCATCGTTGAGCTGGACGCTAATTTTCTGCGCCTGGTTGATGACGTGATTATTGGTCAACACATAGCCTTTCGCTGCATCGATGATGACGCCAGAACCCAGACCTTCAAACGGCTGCGCCTGCTCTTGTGGGGCATTGTCGCCAAAATACTTCTTCAGCTCTTCCGGCATATTCTGTGCCGGAGATGCCGTACCCTCAACCTGTACGCTCACCACCGCTGGCAACACTTTTTCCAGCATCGGGGCAAGGCTTGGCAATGCGCCCTGGCCCGGTACCTGTGTTGGTAATGACGCTGCAGCCGGAGGTAAGGCGGACAACGACAACCCAATGCTTAACGCTAACGCACTCAACAGCAAAGTCTGTTTCTTCATTAGATGCTGGCTCTCGTAACCTGAGGTGTATGGGAAACGTCCCGAATGGCCTGATGTTATTGAATTTTCGATCAGGTAACAATGTGGTCAATGTTTAAATTGTAGCCGGGATGAGAGATGGAGACGGGCGCTGAAAGGGCGCCCGGACAATATTTTTACTGCCGCTGGAGGATTAGTCGCGCTTCGCGCCACCGCGCAGCAGGCCGGATGCGCCTTCAGAGTAGTCGCGCGGCATCTGGACCGGAGCCTGATCGTTACCGGCTTCTGACTCTTCCAGACGATTACGGAACGGATTGGCGTCCGCCATGCTCGCTGGCAGCAGGTTGCTGGAGCTTTTCGCCATATGCTGATACAGCTGACGGTAGTCATGTGCCATGTTATCGAGTAGCTCAGCGCTGTGAGCAAAATGGCTTACCAGCTCTTCACGGTACTCTTCCAGCTCTGCTTTATTCTTTTCCAGTTCGAATTGCAGCGCCTGTTGTTGGCGTAACTTGCGGTTGCCAAAACGCATTGCCACGGCACCAATGATAATACCGACGACTAGCCCAATTAGCGCATATTCCCAGGTCATGAACATCTCCCGTTGTTTTGTGGTTCCGTAGGGTGGCTGTTAGGCTCTCCGCCTGCGCCCGATAGTGCCACTATAACCGCTAATCCCACAGAAGTGGAATCCTGGCGTATCATCGCGTAGTGTAGAACGGCCTTTTTTTCGTCAATCGTGAGCTACAGCATTACGGTTTTCAAGGAATAACAATAAGATCATGCAAAGCCTGTCGCCAACATCGCGTTACCTTTCCGCTCTCAAAGAGGGCAGTCATCAGCCCGACGACGTTCAGCAAGAGGCGGTTAGCCGCCTTGATGCCATTTACCATGAATTGCAGAATAAGCCGTCTGTCGCGCCGCAAAACAATGGCGGTCTGCGGGCAAAATTCGGCAAGCTGTTGGGCAAGCGCGAGCCGGTTGCCGAAACGGTGGCCGTGCGCGGCCTCTATATGTGGGGGGGCGTAGGAAGGGGGAAAACCTGGTTGATGGATATGTTCTATCAAAGCCTGCCAGGTGAACGTAAACAACGTCTGCATTTTCATCGCTTTATGCTGCGTGTTCATGAAGAATTAACTCATCTGCAAGGGCACAGTGACCCGCTGGAGATCGTTGCCGACCGTTTTAAAGCCGAAACTGACGTGCTCTGTTTCGATGAGTTTTTTGTTTCTGATATTACCGATGCGATGCTGCTGGGCGGCTTGATGAAAGCGCTGTTCGCTCGCGGCATTACCCTGGTAGCCACGTCGAACATCCCTCCTGACGAGCTGTACCGTAATGGCCTCCAGCGCGCCCGTTTCCTGCCCGCTATTGACGCTATTAAACAGCATTGTGATGTAATGAACGTTGATGCTGGTATTGATTACCGTTTGCGCACGCTGACCCAGGCGCACCTGTGGCTGTCGCCGCTCAATACCGAGACTCAGCAACAAATGGATAAGCTTTGGCAGGCTCTGGCGGGCGCGAAGCGTGAGCAGACGCCAACGCTGGAGATAAACCATCGTCCGTTGTTGACATTAGGGGTAGAAAATCAGACCCTGGCGGCTTCGTTTACGACGCTGTGCGTGGATGCGCGCAGCCAGCATGATTATATTGCGCTCTCGCGACTGTTTCATACCGTGATGCTGTTTGATGTGCCGGTGATGACGTCGCTGATGGAAAGCGAGGCGCGGCGGTTTATCGCGTTGGTGGATGAGTTCTATGAACGTCACGTTAAACTGGTGGTCAGCGCAGCGGTGCCCCTGTATGACATTTATCAGGGCGAACGGTTGAAATTCGAGTTTCAACGCTGTCTATCCCGCCTGCAGGAGATGCAGAGCGAGGAGTATTTGAAGCGAGAGCATTTACCGGGGTAAAACCGGGTACAAATCACATAAAGGGGTCGATCTTTGACCCCGACTTCTCTATAATCTTGCGACCCCACGTTACGAGAAGGTTTTTTTCCCAAAACTTTCTATGTGCCGGCATAGGCTATTCGAAGGGGTAGGTTTGCTGGACAATGTCGTGTGAACCTCAACTGACAAAACGTTTGGGTGTTCACCAACGTGTAACTTATTATTTGGGTAAGCTTTTAATGAAAACTTTTACAGCTAAACCAGAAACCGTAAAACGCGACTGGTATGTTGTTGACGCGACCGGTAAAACTCTGGGCCGTCTGGCTTCCGAACTGGCTCTGCGCCTGCGCGGCAAGCATAAAGCGGAATATACTCCGCACGTAGATACCGGTGATTACATCATCGTTCTGAACGCAGAAAAAGTTGCTGTAACCGGCAACAAGCGTGAAGACAAAATGTATTATCACCACACCGGTCATATCGGTGGTATCAAAGAAGCGACCTTTGAAGAGATGATTGCCCGCCGTCCTGAGCGTGTGATTGAAATCGCGGTTAAAGGCATGCTGCCAAAAGGCCCGCTGGGTCGTGCTATGTACCGTAAACTGAAAGTTTACGCGGGTAACGAGCACAACCACGCGGCACAGCAACCGCAAGTTCTTGACATCTAATCGGGATTATAGGCAATGGCTGAAAATCAATACTACGGCACTGGTCGCCGCAAAAGTTCCGCAGCTCGCGTTTTCATCAAACCGGGCAACGGCAAAATCGTTATCAATCAGCGTTCTCTGGAACAGTACTTCGGTCGTGAAACTGCCCGCATGGTAGTTCGTCAGCCGCTGGAACTGGTCGACATGATTGGTAAACTGGATCTGTACATCACCGTTAAAGGTGGTGGTATTTCCGGTCAAGCTGGCGCTATCCGTCACGGTATCACCCGTGCACTGATGGAATATGATGAGTCACTGCGTGGCGAACTGCGTAAAGCTGGTTTCGTTACTCGTGATGCTCGTGAGGTTGAACGTAAGAAAGTCGGTCTGCGTAAAGCACGCCGTCGTCCGCAGTTCTCCAAGCGTTAATTGTTTTCTGCTCACGCAGAACAATTTGCGAAAAAACCCGCTCCGGCGGGTTTTTTTATGGATAAATCTGTCATTATCCATATGGATCTGCCCTGTTCTTGCCACTTTTTCAGCATTTCCAGAATACCCTCACCACAACGCCTTCAAAATCTGGTAAACTATCATCCAATTTTCTGCCCAAATGCAGGTGATTGTTCATTTTTTGTTTAGATGATAAATGGAAATGATGTCACGCGAATGGGGTTTTTACATCTGGCTGACCATGCGTGGTCGGCAGCAGTACAATAATTCTGAATATACCTGGAGGTTTTCATGGCTGTCGCTGCCAACAAACGTTCGGTAATGACGCTGTTTTCTGGTCCTACTGACATCTATAGCCATCAGGTCCGCATTGTGCTGGCCGAGAAAGGTGTTAGTTTTGAGATAGAACACGTGGAGAAGGATAACCCACCTCAGGATCTGATTGACCTCAACCCGAATCAAAGCGTACCAACGCTTGTGGATCGTGAGCTCACTCTGTGGGAATCTCGCATCATTATGGAATACCTGGATGAGCGTTTCCCGCATCCGCCGTTAATGCCGGTATATCCGGTAGCTCGTGGGGAAAGCCGTCTGTACATGCAACGTATCGAAAAAGACTGGTATTCGCTGATGAATACCATCCAGACCGGTACTGCTACGCAGGCTGATAATGCACGTAAGCAACTGCGTGAAGAATTGCAGGCGATTGCGCCAGTCTTCACCCAGAAGCCGTACTTCCTGAGCGATGAGTTCAGCCTGGTTGATTGCTATCTGGCACCGCTGTTATGGCGTTTGCCTGTTCTCGGTGTGGAACTGACCGGAACTGGCGCGAAAGAGCTTAAGGGCTATATGACTCGCGTATTTGAACGTGATTCCTTCCTCGCTTCTTTAACTGAAGCCGAGCGTGAAATGCGCCTGGGTCGAGGCTAATCAATGGATGTATCACAGCTGACGCCGCGTCGTCCGTATCTGTTACGGGCGTTCTATGAGTGGCTGCTGGATAACCAGCTGACTCCGCACCTGGTCGTCGATGTGACGCTGCCGGGCGTACTTGTTCCAATGGAGTATGCTCGCGACGGACAAATCGTTCTTAACATTGCCCCGCGTGCTGTAGGTAATCTGGAACTGGCTAACGACGAAGTACGTTTCAATGCGCGTTTCGGCGGTGTGCCGCGCAATGTCTCTGTACCGATGGCTGCAGTGCTGGCTGTGTACGCACGTGAAAATGGTGCGGGCACCATGTTTGAACCTGAAGCGGCCTACGATGAAGACGTCACCAGTCTGAATGATGACGAAGAATTGCCAGGCAACGACAGCGAAACGGTCATGTCGGTGATTGATGGCGATAAGCCAGATAATCATGATGACGATCCCGATGATACGCCAACTCCGCCACGCGGTGGGCGCCCTGCGCTACGCGTCGTGAAGTAATCTCTATCAGGCCCTTCGGGGCCTGTTTTCTGATCTCTGCAAAATTCTTGTGTTAAGATGGAACAGCCGTCACGTGCTGTCACAAATCACACAATGGTCCCTATGAGCGCATTTGATCCACAAGCCGAAGATACTCCATCCTCCATTGGCAACAGTTTGGGCCGTCGTCCTTTGGCGCGCAAAAAACTGTCCGAAATGGTGGAAGAAGAGCTGGAGCAGATGATCCGCCGACGGGAGTTTGCCGAAGGTGAACAACTGCCGTCAGAGCGTGAATTGATGACGTTTTTTAACGTCGGACGCCCCTCGGTACGTGAAGCGTTGGCGGCGCTGAAGCGTAAGGGGTTGGTGCAAATTAGCAACGGCGAGCGGGCCCGCGTGTCCCGACCTTCAGCGGACACCATCATTGGCGAGCTTTCCGGCATGGCGAAAGACTTTTTGTCTCACCCTGGCGGTATCGCGCATTTTGAACAACTACGCCTGTTTTTTGAATCCAGCCTGGTTCGCTATGCGGCAGAACATGCCAGCGACGAGCAGATCGAAAAGCTGATGCAGGCGCTGAAGATCAACAGCCAGTCGCTTGATGACAATGCGCTGTTTATCCGATCTGACGTCGAGTTTCACCGCGTGCTGGCGGAAATCCCGGGAAATCCGATCTTTATGGCTATTCACGTGGCATTGCTGGATTGGCTAATCGCCGCCCGGCCTACGGTGCCAGAACGTGAGTTGCACGAACATAATAGCGTGAGTTATCAACAACACATTGTTATTGTTGATGCTATTCGCCGTCGCGATCCCGATGAAGCCGATCGCGCCCTCCAAACCCACCTCAATAGCGTCTCCGCCACCTGGCACGCCCTCGGCCAGAAAACACAGCCACGTAAGTAACCCTCTCGATCCTCAGGATCGTTTAGTGAAGTAGATCGCATTATAAGCGTTATCTATTACGCTGCTGCTTAATTGATCTGGTATAACAGGTATAAAGGTACATAGTTAATCACAATAATATCACTATGAGGTTTATATGGCGGTCAATTTACGTGGAGTCATGGCGGCACTGCTTACGCCGTTCGATGGTCAGCAAAAACTGGATAAGGGGAGTCTGCGCCGGCTGGTTCGTTTCAATCTGAGCCAGGGGATCGACGGGCTTTACGTAGGGGGCTCCACTGGTGAAGCCTTTGTGCAGAGCGGCGCTGAGCGTCAGGAAGTATTAGAAATCGTGGCGGAAGAGGCGAAGGGAAAAATGACTCTGATCGCCCATGTCGGCTGCGTGAGTACTCTTGAAAGCCAACAATTGGCGCAGGCGGCGGCAAGCTATGGATATGATGCCGTTTCTGCGGTGACGCCATTCTATTATCCGTTTAGCTTTGAAGAGCATTGCGCGCATTATCAGGCCATTATTGAGTCGGCTGATGGATTGCCGATGGTGGTGTACAACATCCCGGCCCTAAGCGGCGTTAAGCTGACGCTCGATCAGATCAATACTCTGGTGACCTTGTCGGGCGTCGGCGCGCTGAAGCAGACCTCCGGCGATCTTTATCAGATGGAGCAAATCCGTCGGGCTCATCCGGACCTGGTGTTGTACAACGGCTATGACGAGATCTTCGCTTCTGGCCTGCTCGCAGGTGCCGATGGTGGAATTGGCAGCACCTACAACATCATGGGGTGGCGTTATCAGGGGATCGTACAGGCGCTGAAAGCAGGTGATGTCGCCAAAGCGCAACACCTGCAGTGCGAATGTAACAAGGTTATCGATCTGCTGATTAAAACCGGCGTATTCCGTGGTCTGAAAACCGTGCTGCACTATATGGATGTTGTCGCTGAGCCGCTGTGCCGTAAGCCGTTCGCCCCGGTTGACGAACAATTCCTGCCGGAGCTGAAAGCACTGGCTCAGCAGTTGTTGGCAGAGAAGGCGTAACCACAAGTTGCCGGGGAGTTACGCTTGCCTGGCCTACATATTTCGACCGTAGGCCGGGTAAGGCGAAGCCGCCACCCGGCACAACAACAAAAAATTATCGGGAGAGTAAAATGAGTACTTCTACCCAGAACATCCCGTGGTATCGCCATCTTAGTCGCCCTCAGTGGCGGGCTTTTTCAGCTGCATGGTTGGGATATTTGCTTGATGGTTTTGATTTTGTCTTGATTGCCCTGGTACTTACCGAGGTCCAGGGGGATTTTGGTCTGACAACGGTCCAGGCGGCCAGCCTGATCTCAGCCGCTTTTATCTCTCGCTGGTTTGGCGGCCTGATGCTCGGCGCAATGGGCGATCGCTACGGTCGACGCCTGGCGATGGTCACCAGCATTATTCTTTTTTCACTTGGTACCCTGGCTTGCGGTTTTGCGCCAGGTTACACCACCATGTTTATCGCCCGTCTGGTTATCGGCATGGGAATGGCAGGTGAGTATGGCTCAAGCGCGACTTATGTTATTGAAAGCTGGCCGAAGCATTTACGTAACAAAGCCAGCGGTTTTCTGATCTCCGGATTCTCCGTCGGGGCCGTTATTGCCGCGCAGGTTTACAGCCTGGTGGTGCCCGTCTGGGGTTGGCGCGCACTGTTCTTCATTGGCATTGTGCCGATCGTCTTCGCTCTCTGGTTACGCAAAAATATTCCGGAAGCCGAGGACTGGAAAGAGAAGCATGAGGGCAAAGAACCGGTGCAGACAATGGTCGATCTGCTTTATCGCGGTAAGCATCGGGTTATTAATATTCTGATGACCGTTGTTGCAGCAACCGCACTGTGGTTTTGCTTTGCAGGCGATTTGCAAAATGCCGGTATCGTGCTGTTACTGGGCGTGATGTGTGCGGTTATTTTTATCAGCTTTATGGTCCAGAGCAGCGGTAAGCGCTGGCCTACTGGCGTGACGCTGATGGTCGTCGTGCTTTTCGCTTTCCTTTACTCGTGGCCTATCCAGGCGCTGCTACCCACTTATCTGAAAACCGAATTGGCTTATGACCATACCACGGTAGCGAATATTCTGTTTTTCAGCGGCTTTGGCGCAGCGGTAGGGTGCTGCGTGGGCGGTTTTCTTGGCGACTGGCTGGGAACCCGCAAGGCTTACGTTTGCAGCTTGCTGGCTTCACAGTTGTTGATTATTCCGGTCTTTGCTATCGGCGGCACAAACATATGGGTCCTTGGCCTGCTACTGTTTTTCCAGCAGATGTTAGGACAGGGGATCTCGGGGATCTTACCGAAACTGATCGGCGGCTACTTCGATACCGATCAACGCGCGGCGGGGCTTGGGTTTACCTATAACGTGGGGGCGCTGGGCGGTGCGATTGCGCCGGTTCTTGGTGCCTTAATTGCCCAGCGTCTGGATCTGGGTACTGCACTGGGATCGCTCTCTTTCGGTCTGACGTTCGTGGTGATCCTGTTGATTGGTCTGGATATGCCATCCCGCGTACAGCGTTGGATCCGCCCGGAAGCCGTACGGACCCATGATGCGATTGACGGGAAACCGTTCAGCGGCGCGGTACCGTTAGGTGGCAGTAAAAGTGGATTAATTAAAACCAGATAACGATCGCCCGGCAGCGGTGCCGGGCGAAAACATTCATCAGGGAGCTATTATGTCTTTGCTGGAAGAATTGGATTTACGCATCAGCGCTAACGGCGGGCTTATTGTTTCCTGCCAGCCGGTCCCCGGCAGCCCTTTGGACAACCCTTCGATCGTTGCCGCGATGGCGCTGGCGGCGGAGCAGGCGGGCGCAGTAGCGTTGCGCATTGAAGGAGTTGAGAATCTGCGCGCCACCCGAGCGCTGGTTACGGTGCCGATTATTGGCATTATTAAACGCGATCTGGATGATTCGCCGGTGCGGATCACGCCTTATCTGGAAGATATCGATGCGCTGGCGCAGGCCGGAGCCGATATTATCGCCATTGATGGCACTGACCGTGAACGCCCGGTTCCGGTGGCAGCGCTGCTGGCGCGCATTCATCAGCACAAGCTATTGGCGATGACCGATTGTTCCTCTCTGGAGGATGGCCTGGCCTGTCAGGCGCTTGGCGCGGAGATTATTGGTACCACGCTTTCAGGCTATACCACGTTGCACACGCCAGATGAGCCCGACCTGGTGCTGGTGAAAGCGCTGACGAATGCGGGTTGTCGGGTGAATGCGGAAGGCCGCTATAACACCCCTGCTCAGGCGGCAGAAGCTATGCGTCACGGGGCATGGGCGGTAACCGTCGGTTCAGCGATTACCCGGCTAGAGCATATTTGCCAGTGGTATAACTCGGCGTTAAAAGAGGCGCAGCCATGACCACGCTGGCGATAGATATTGGCGGCACCAAGCTTGCCGCCGCGTTGGTCGATAAGGATCTTACTATTCGTGAACGGCGGGAAATCCCGACCCCGGCGAGCCAGCGGCCTGCCGGGCTTGCCTTAGCGTTAGAAGAGCTGATTGCTCCGCTGTTGGCGCAAGCCGAGCGATTTGCGGTTGCTTCTACCGGCATTATTCAGGACGGCATTTTAACCGCACTCAACCCAGCTAACCTTGGCGGCCTGGCGCATTTTCCCTTAATCGATTGTTTGTCTGAACTCAGCGGACTGCCTGGAATCGCCCTGAACGATGCCCAGGCTGCGGCGTGGGCAGAATATCGTGCGTTAACGGAGAACGTGAGCGAAATGGTTTTTCTGACGGTTTCGACGGGCGTTGGCGGCGGTATGGTCACTAACGGCAGGCTGCTAACCGGAAGCGGGGGGTTAGCCGGACATTGCGGACATACGCTGGCTGACCCAAATGGGCCACGCTGCGGTTGTGGTCGAGTGGGTTGCGTGGAAGCAATTGCCGCCGGGAGGGCGATTGCCGATGCGGCTGGCGGTGAACTCACCGGGCTGGATGCGAAATCTATTTTTGCTCTCGCGGAACAACATCATCTGCAGGCGCGTTCACTGGTTCAGCGCTCGGCGCAAACGCTGGCGCGGCTGATTGCCGATCTTAAAGCGCTGACCGACTGTCAGTGCGTCGTGGTTGGCGGCAGCATCGGCCTGGCGAATGGATACTTGCCGCTGGTGCGTGAATATCTAGCGCAGGAGCCAGCGGTTTATCACGTCCCGCTACGTGAAGCACGCTATCGGCATGATGCCGGGCTAATGGGCGCGGCGCTGTGGGGCAGGGAGAGAAATCATGATTTTCGGTGATGTAAATAATCCGTCACAGGCAGGGATATCGGCCATGTTGCAGCAAGCAATAATCCTCGCACAGGCGTACGACTTACAAAGTATTGCTCCCGGAAGCTACGAGTTGCAGGGGGGCGATATCTTTATGAACGTGATGCAGTTTGCGTCAGGTTTACCTGAAAAGAAGAAGGCCGAACTGCATGCGCAGTTTATCGATATCCAGATTTTACTGGCGGGTGAGGAGCGTATTTTTTATGGCGTGGCCGACAGTGCGCGGCAGTGCGAAGAGATGCACGTTGATGAGGATTATCAACTGTGCGGTAAAATGATGGGTGAGCAGTCCATCACCTTGAGGCCCGGTATGTTCGCGGTATTTATGCCGGGGGAGCCGCATAAGCCAGGCTGCGTGGTAACAGAGCCAGCCGATATTAAAAAAGTGGTGATTAAAGTGCGTGCCGATTTGTCCGGTGCATAAAAATCCTGCCGGAGCACTTTCTCCGGCAGGGTAAGGCCAATCAGTTTTTTTCTCGTGAGGTTACGATGCCGTGCTGTGCCGCCCACAGGTTCACATCTTCTTTGCGGATCGCGGCGGCCATCATTCCGGGGAATAGATCGGGCGTGCAGGCAAAAGAAGGGATCCCCATCGCGGCGAGTTTTCCCGCCAGTTCGCGGTCATAAAACGGTGCGCCTTCATCGCTCAACGCCAGCAGCGTAATGACCTGTACACCTGACTGGATCAGTTCATTAGCACGTTGCAGCAGGTTGCGTTCAACGCCACCCTCATAAAGATCGGAGATCAGCACCATGATGGTATTGCGCGGATCGCGAATTAACGATTGGCAATAGCCGACTGCACGGTTGATGTCGGTACCACCGCCAAGCTGCACGCCAAACAACAGATCCACTGGATCCTTGAGCTGTTCGGTCATATCGACAACGGCAGTATCGAAGACGACCAGATGCGTTTTCACCGCCGGAAGAGAGGCCATCACCGCACCGAAAATACTGGAATAGACTACCGATGATGCCATTGATCCGCTCTGATCGATGCACAGAATGATCTCCTTCTGCGTGCGCTGCGACTTACGACCATAGCCGATCAGGGTTTCAGGAATGATGCTCTGGTAATCTTCTTGCCAGTGACGCAGGTTGGCGCGAATCGTGCGCTGCCAGTCGATCTCTGCATGGCGCGGGCGACGATTGCGTACCGCACGGTTGAGTGCGCCGCTCACCGCGCTGCGCATAGGCTCTTCCAGCTGTTTCATTAATTCATCGACGACTTTACGCACCACCAGTTTGGCGGTTTCTTTGGTTTTCGCCGGGATCACGCCGCGAAGTGACATCAGCGTGCCGATCAGATGAACATCAGGCTGGGCATTAGCCAGCATCTCCGGTTCCAGCAGCATACGCTGTAGATCCAGGCGTTCAAAAGCGTCTTTCTGCATCACCTGTACTACGGATGAGGGAAAATACTGGCGAATATCTCCCAGCCAACGGGCGACGCCCGGCGAAGAGGCGTTGCTGCCGCCGCGCAGGCCATTTTTGCCATCTGGCTGATATAGCGCCGCCAGCGCGGCATCGATAACCATTTCCTCGGCGTTCAGGGGGATGCCGCAGGCGTTGTTGGCTTCATTGCCGAGGATCAAACGCCAGCGGCGCAAGCGTTCAGCATCGTTATTCGGCATGATTTTCCCCTCTGGTTGGCGATAAGGGCAGGATGCGGCGCAGCAGAGGCAATATCAGCGCCGCACGTTGTTCATTCCACGGTTCGCAGAGTTTTTCGGGCGTGGCGACATATTTACCCTGGACCGCGCGTTCGCCAAGCTGACGCCGCTCCGGAGCGGTAAAGTTCGCGAACGTTCGGCGCAGCATCGGTAAAATAAGTCTGAAATGGTTGGCGCTCAGGCCGCTAAGCCAGCTATCGATCAACTGCCACAATGTGGCGTTATGCAGCAGCACCATCGCGCTGTCATTCAGAAAACCTTCCGCCCACGCGGCGCTGTCTGCCGGGGCGTTTGCCGCCGATAGCGCCAGCCCCATCTGGGTGGCTATCTCTTCCGTTGGCAATGTTTGCATATCAAACAGTAGCCGCGTTGCCGTACCGCGCAGCAGTGCGTGCGCCGTGCTGCCGTTCGCCAACTGTGTCAACGCCTGTAACCAGCCGCCGAGCAGCGCTTCGTCATCCAGTAGCCGCAATGCTGCATGGGCTTCGACGATTTGTTTTCTCATTCTGGAGGCACTGTCGTCATTGAGCGACGTACAGGCGCCGGGTAGTGCGATAGCTGCTCGTGGAACCAGGCTCATCAGAACCTGAATCACCATGCTGCCATCGGTCTGGCGTACGTTACCGTAGCGAGCGATGGTTACCAGCGGCGGTATGGTTTCCAGCAATTGTTCGATATTACCGGTGATGGCGGCCAGCGACTCCAGCGCAGCGGCGATGGGGGCAATGGCGGCCTGTAAATCCGCCAACAGTACCTGATGAATCAGCTTAGCCAGCGCCGGCAGCGCCTCGGCACGTTCGGCAAGAGCGGTAGCGTAGCGCGTACTGGCTTGCTCAACGCTGTTTCCCCAGCGGCTGGCGGTGATGATATTCATCGCCAGTGCCGGTTCCCAACGCAGCGACCAGACTTCATGAAACGTCCCCTTCGCCTTATGCCCGTGACCTTCCCGATGACCCCAGGGAATATCTAATAACGCCAGACGGTGCAGCAGATGGCTGCGAGCCAGGTCGCCGGGTTTGCGGAGATCGAGATCCAGCAACTTATCGCTGGCTTCCGCTTTTAGCCGCAGCGTTTTTTGCTGTTGAGTAATATCGCGTTGCAGCGGGACCGCCGGCGTCTCTTCGGGGACGCAGCCCAACGCATCGCCAATAATGAGCTGCTGCTGGATCAGCCGCATTGGTGCGTTTTCACCCATGCAGACGACGGTTTGCAACGCTTCACAAAGCTCATCCAGACCTGGCTGCGGGCGATTACGCATAACGGCAAGCGTCTGCGCCAGGCGTACCGTTTCAATAACATGTGCACTGGAACAGTCGAAATCCTCTTCGCGGAATAATCTGGCAGCGCGCGATAGCCAACTAATATCGCGGTGGGGGGTATTCTGATGACGCCACAGATGATCGTACCATTCCGGCGAGGTTACTCCCGCGCCATAACCGCTGGCATGACTTAAGGCATCGTTGCTCCAGGGCGTCCAGGTCGCGGCGACCTTAATCTTCGGCAAGCCTTTAAGCAGTTCGTTATCGGCTTTGGCAGGGGGCAGATTCTCTAGCGCCGGAACGTGCCATGCCCCGCAGACAACGGCTATCCGGGCGAATCCCTCTTTCTTTGCCTGTCGCAGCATCTTGCGCATATGTGCTTCGCGTAAGTTTTCGCGCTGCTGTTCTCTGGCCGTATGTCTGATATTGGGTATTTCCTGGCGTAGCGCGTTCATGGCTTCACGAATGGCGTCGAACAATGACAAATCATCTTCGCGCTCTTCCACCATCTGATTCCACCAGCTTTCACCATCGGCATAACCTGCCGCGTAGCCAAGCCAGTCCAGCGGATCGCCGTCAATGTTTACCGTGGTGCGCTTCTCATCATCGCCATCGTTCTCATTTTTCTCCGCCTCTTCATTTTCGAGGGCGAACTGATGGGCGATGGGCAGGTCGATAAAGCGCACCGCGATATTCTGCGCCAGGCCATAGCGCAACGCCTGCCATTCTGGGGAGAAGTTGGCGAAGGGATAAAATGCCGCGTGGCGTGACTCATCTGGTGCATAAATCAGTAGCGCCACCGGTGGCTGCATGGCTTCGTGCAGAATAAAAGGCAGCATTGATTCGCCATCCGGCGGCCCTTCCACCAGCAGGCAATCTGGCTGTAACGCTTCCAGAGCACTCAGAAGGCTCCGCGCGCTGCCGGGGCCGTGGTGGCGAATGCCGAACAGATGAACAGTTTGATCATTCATAGGGATACCCTGCGGATTACACGATTTCGCGACAGGCGCGATACAGATCTTTCCAGTCGCAGCGCTCTTTCACGATCGTTTCCAGATATTCGCGCCAGACAACATCGTCCTGTACCGGATCTTTCACTACCGCGCCGACCAGGCTGGCGGCGATATCACGCGGGTGCAGCACGCCGTCGCCGAAATGCACGGCGAGAGCCATACCGTTATTGATAACGGAGATCGCCTCTGCGGTACTTAAGGTGCTGGTTGGCGACTTAATTTTGGTTTTTCCGTCTTCGGTCTGGCCGTTACGCAGCTCGCGGAAGATTTGCACGACCCGCTGTACTTCCTTCAGGGCCGGAGGCTCTGCCGGTAACGCCAGCGCCTGGCCCTGCTCTGCTACACGGCGGGTGACAATGCTGATCTCTTCTTGTTCGCTGGCGGGTACAGGCAGGATCACGGTGTTAAAGCGGCGTTTTAACGCGGAAGATAGCTCGTTAACGCCTTTATCGCGATTGTTAGCGGTGGCGATAACGTTAAAGCCGCGCGTGGCCTGCACCTCGTCATTCAGCTCCGGCACCGGTAGCGTTTTTTCCGACAAAATGGTGATTAACGTATCCTGCACGTCGGCGGGAATGCGCGTTAGCTCTTCCACGCGGGCAATTTGCCCACTGGCCATCGCTCGCATTAGCGGGCTTTCCACCAGCGCTGAACGGGATGGACCTTTGGAGAGCAGCTCCGCATAGTTCCAGCCGTAACGCATCTGCTCCTCGCTGGTCCCGGCAGTCCCCTGAATTATCAACGTTGAATCGCCGCTGATCGCCGCTGCCAGATGTTCAGAAACCCAGGATTTCGCGGTACCGGGTACGCCATATAGCAGCAATGCGCGATCGGTTGCCAGGGTGGCGACAGCGGTTTCGATGATCCGGCGACTACCGATATATTTCGGCGTCACTTCAAAGCCGTTTTCCAGACGCCCGCCTAGCAGATAAATAGCGACAGCCCATGGTGAGATGACCCAGTTTTCCGGGCGCGGATGGCTATCGTTTTTTTGCAGTTCTTCCAGCTCTTCGGCAAATTGTTGTTCAGCGTGTCGACGTAAAACGGCGGTGGTTGCGGTGGAATTCATAGCGTATTTTCTCCAGCAAAAAGCGAATGTAGGTTTTTGCGTCGCGCCAGAGCGGCGCGAAAGGCATAAAATGCTTCTTTACAGTAAGGCTCTTGTTCGGCGTTGTGCGGCCATTGCTGAATGGCTTCATCGGTGATATCGGGAGCCAGCAGGCAGGCTACGTCAATAATGGAGTGGCGCAGGTTGTAGTCGTAGCGAGCCGCGTCCTGTTTCACCCAATGGTGCAGATTCGCGACCCACTGTCGACTCACGTGGGAAGAGAATGCTGGCGTCTCCAGCGGTAGAAGCTGGGTATAGCGCTGGAGAAGCTCACCGCCTACCATGTTGGTTGTTGATATCAGCATGGTCACCACGGACTCACGTTGCGCCAGCGGCAACGTTTCCAGTAGAACGAAAGCATCAATCATCAGGTCGTCAAGAGTATGTCTGACCTGTCCGACGGGAATCAGCGTCAGGAATGCCTGCGCCCATTCTGCCTGACCTTCACGCAGCGTGGCGTTATACCAGGCACGCAAAAGCGCCGCCTGCCAGTCCGTTTGCGCAGCCCAAGGCAGCAGTTCGGCGGGAGTGGCCCGTAGCTGCGCCTGCCACCAGGCCAGCGGGACGCCCGCGGCTAACTGGTAAAGCCACCAGGCGCGCTGGCCCAGCGGTTCATTTTTGGGCTTGCTCTCTTCCAACGCGTCTTGTTTCCATTCCGCTATAAACGCTTGCGGCGCATCAATGATGAAAGGCAGCGGTTTCTCGCCCGGCAGGTATTTTTTAAGCTTATTCAGCCAGCCTCCCGTCTCCTGTAGCGAAGAGAGCAGCGGCTGAAGCCGGGTTTCCATCCTTCCGGCATAGGCGCTTTGTGGTAGGGCGAGCAGCAGACGAGCCGCCGTTTGTCGGACCTCTTTGCTGCGATCGGCAAGCGCGTTTTCCAGTAGCGTTTCGTCATCCGGTGAGAGATGTTGTTCCAGTACGGACAGCAACTGCGTGCGTTCGCGGGCGTCAAGGCTACTCATCTCCTGCGTCAACCGTTCGCGCGCGCCGCCAGGATCGCTATCGCGCAATTGGCTTAAATACTGCTGGCGCTGGGTTAATGTACCGTGCTGCCACATCTCTTCGTCTGGCTGCGTCGGGAGAAGTTCATCAATGTCGCGCCATTTGGGGTTGATCTGCGCCAGCCAGCGACCACGGGCACCCAGCACGTTGGACACGGCGCTTCGCATAGGCGGGGTGCGTGAAGCGTACTGCAATAGCATGGGGAGAAGCTGGTGAGGCGGTAAAAGCTGTCGCTGCGCCAGTTGCGCCAGGGCAAACCACAGCAGACGCGGCGGCCCGTCTTCCAGTAACTGGCGCAGCAGGCTGGTGAATGCCGCTTCGCTAACGACGCGACCCTCTTGCGCTGCGATAGCGGGGAGCGGCGTGGTCTGGACCATGGCAGGCTCCCAGCCCGCGAGGCCACCTAGAGAGAGAATGCCTGCGCTGCGTAAAAGCAGCTGCTCCGCTGGGGTATCATCCGGCAGATCGGAAATTAACAGCCCAATTTCCCCATCCACGGCGGGTAAAACCAGCGTCTGTTTTTCCGTTCCCAGCAGCGCCGCGCTGGTTAACTGTTGCCATCCGCTCATTGCTCTCCTCCATTTTCCCAAACCAGACGATCGTCAAGCCAGGCGCTACACGGGGTTAACTGGTTGCCGTCCCATTCGCCCATTAGCATAAACGGCACGCCGCCGCTGACGGCGAGCAGCTGCCAGCCTTCCTCTGACGGCAAACGCACCGGTAGCTGCTGTCCCTGAACGGTAGAAAATTGCCAGCCGCCGTTATCCGGGTGAATTAACATATTGCTCATACGCAGCGGTAGCGGCCACTGCCAGGGATTCGCGCTGATTTTATGCGCCAACTCGTGCAGGGCGTCATCCAGCGTTAAGGGCGGCAGCGGGAAGGCTCCAGCCTGTTCGCAGGATCCAGTGAGCAGTGCCCGCAGCGGTGAGGCGCTGGGGTAAAACGCCAACGTGCTGCGCAAGGTCTGCCCGCTGATAAAGTGCTGCGTAAAATTTTTACCGCCGTGGGAGAAATCCAGGAGTAATGCCGTACGGCGGCTGGTTTCGCCGTATAGCCAGACCCGACGACGCCACAGTTTGTTCTCTTCTTGCGCACTTTGCCCGATAACTCGCCAGCTATCCTCGATAGTTTCACCATTGCCGGCATCGCTTTTGTCGATGCTAACGCCCAGCGCGACGTTCAGATCCGTGCGCTCGGCGGCGTCCAGTGCTTCCTGATGCCGGTATGCATCGATAATCAACTGGAGCTGTCCCAATTGAGAGCAAACCAGACGGGGCCACTCATCCGCGATATCAAGCGTGCCGGCAAGGTTTTTAAGCCTCATTGCTATGCCCGGTAATTGGGCATCAACCATCCTTGCGGCGACTTCGGTAAAAAGCGACTGCTGGGTGGGAAGCTGCGCCAGCCCATGACGAACCCGGTCGTGTATCCAGCGTTCCAGATACTCCAGGCCCGCCGTCATTTTTTTCTGCCGCGCCGCATCTCGCTTTGCCGTGGTCTGCGGATCGGCGGCTTTCGCGGCGGACTGCTCTTTCTTCTCTTCCTTACGAGCTTCTCGCTGTTGGCGGGAGATCAGCCATTCGCTTACCCATTCCGGCTGCTCGTCGTTGGTGAAGTCCGCGCGGTGTTGTACATAGAGCAGGAGTAGCGCCAGGCTATGTTTACAGGGGAATTTACGGCTGGGACAGGAGCACTTACAGGCCAGATCCTGGCTATCAATCCTGACTTGATAGGGACGAGAGCCGCTGCCTTTACACTCACCCCAGAAGGCGGCGTTGTTATACCCCAGCAGGGGCCATTTCGCGGGGATAACCAGTCCGCGGGCCGCTTTAACCGAGGCGTCATCGGGCGCCATGGCTTGCACTGATTCAACGGTCAGTTCCATTGCATTTCTCTGTTGATCTGGAGGTATATGGAATCAGAGAGCGGCGTTATACAAAGCAGAAAGAGGCTGTTTTCCATAACAACGCGTTTCTATCCATGACGAGTTAACAGCGAGTATATCGGTAGAGGGGAATGGTCGGTAATAAAGAAACCGAGAGGAGCGACTTTTCGGAAGTTGTTAATATAACACCGCAAAATACGGGGCCAGACTGCTCCAGCAAATCTAAATTCAGCATGATGTTGCCACCGCATCAATCGCCCTGTGAATCAGCGTTTTTGGGCTTCCAGTATTGTTTGCGAGCGGGCGAGTTCGTCTACCAGTAATTTTTCATCAGGTAGCTGCATTTTGTACTCGCTTGTCAGGACCGTGTTCGGCAAGCCGCTAAGGGCATAGTGTGCTTCACCAGCGCCTCTTCAAAATCGGATTCAGAATACTCATCCTTCAGATCGAGGAATTCAAGAATGAAGGGGTTGCGTATGTCTTGCACCGGCGTAACTTCGGCCATGGCGGGCGCAGCCTGCTGCAACATAGCGGATTTGTCGTGGGACAGCAGCGTCCGTTCGTAAGACTGAGTGGCAATTTGCCGATCGAGCTGCCGCACTGACCAGCCGTTGCGTAATAATATGCTCAGAGATTATACGGTCAATACTGATTCATCTAATTGCATTCAGTTACAACAGGGGTTGCGAACGGCTTTCAGAGAATAAAAGATGAGGAATTGAGGAGAGCAATGTTGGCTCCCCATTTATCAGCGCGAAGCTGTATCTGGGGAGCCAGAACGGTTTTACACTTCCAGGTAGTTGAGGATCCCGTCAGCCGCCTTACGGCCTTCGGCAATTGCCGTCACGACCAGGTCGGAACCGCGAACGATATCACCGCCGGCGAAGATTTTCGGGTTGCTGGTCTGGAAGGCGTTGTCGCTACCTTCTGGCGCAATAACACGGCCCTGCGAATCCAACTCGACGCTGTGTTTTGCCAGCCACTCCATGCTGTGCGGACGGAAACCAAACGCCATGACTACGGCATCGGCAGGTACCACATGCTCGGAACCGGCGACGATTTCCGCGCGGCGGCGGCCTTTCGCATCCGGCTGACCCATTTCGGTACGCGCCATTTTCACGCCGCAAACCTTACCGTTAGCATTCACTTCCACACCCAGCGGCTGGACGTTGAACTGGAACTCAACGCCTTCTTCACGCGCGTTTTTCACTTCGCGCCTGGAGCCCGGCATGTTCTCTTCATCACGGCGATAAGCACAAATGACATGGGACGCGTTCTGACGGATGGAGGTACGCACGCAGTCCATCGCGGTATCACCACCGCCAAGAACGACAACTCGCTTGCCTTCCATACTGACATACGGTTCATCAGCCGTTTCGCCAAAGCCCATAATCTGCTTAGTGTTGGCGATCAGGAACGGCAGGGCGTCGAATACACCGGAGGCGTCTTCATTTTCCAGCCCACCGCGCATCGACTGATAGGTGCCGACGCCGAGGAATACCGCATCGTAATCTTTCAGCAGGGAATCCAGCTGAATATCGCGGCCCACTTCAACGTTGAGTTTGAACTCAATGCCCATGCCGGTGAAGATTTCACGGCGGCGGGTCATGACCTCTTTTTCCAGCTTAAATGCCGGAATCCCAAAGGTTAGCAAACCGCCGATTTCCGGGTGGCGGTCAAAGACCACCGCCTTGACGCCGTTACGAGTTAACACGTCTGCGCAGGCAAGGCCCGCCGGACCTGCGCCGATAATGGCGACGGTTTTACCCGTCTGCTTGACGCCGGTCAGGTCAGGACGCCAGCCCATTTCGAATGCTTTATCGTTGATATAGCGCTCGATATTGCCGATGGTCACCGCACCGAACTCGTCGTTCAGGGTACAGGAACCTTCGCACAGACGATCCTGCGGGCAAACGCGCCCGCAGACTTCCGGCAGGGTATTGGTTTGATGTGACAGTTCTGCCGCTTCAAAAATACGCCCTTCGTTAGCCAGCTTCAGCCAGTTCGGGATGTAGTTGTGCACCGGGCACTTCCACTCGCAGTACGGGTTGCCGCAGGACAGGCAGCGGTCTGCCTGTGCTTTGGCCTGACCTTCGGAAAACGGCTCGTAGATCTCGATAAACTCTATCTTGCGGATCTTCAGCGGTTTCTTTGGCGGATCAACGCGCTGGAGGTCGATAAATTGATACACGTTCTGACTCATCTTAACCCCTTACTGCGCCTGCACCCGCAGCTCAGCTGCGGAACGACTACGGTGACCCAACAGTGCTTTAACATCGCTGGACTTCGGTTTAACCAGCGCAAACTTCGCTGAGAAGGCTGGCCAGTTGGCCAGAATTTCTTCGCCGCGCTGAGAGCCGGTAAGATGCACGTGCTCGGTAATCAAACCGCGCAGATGCTCTTCGTGGATAGCCAGAGAGTCAACGTCCAGCACTTCCACCAGCTCCGGGTTCACGCGTTTGCGGAAATCACCGTCTTCATCCAGAACATAACCGAAACCACCGGTCATCCCCGCACCGAAGTTGACACCCGTTTTGCCCAGCACGCAGACAATCCCGCCGGTCATATATTCACAACCGTTATCGCCAATACCTTCGACCACAGTGATCGCCCCGGAGTTACGCACTGCGAAACGCTCGCCTGCGCGCCCCGCTGCATACAGACGACCGCCGGTCGCGCCATACAGGCAGGTGTTACCGATGATGCTGGCTTCGTGGCTACGGAAGGCAGAGCCGACCGGAGGACGAATCGCCAGCAGGCCGCCAGCCATACCTTTACCGACATAGTCGTTGGCATCGCCTGTCAGATGCAACTCAACGCCACCAGCGTTCCACACGCCGAAGCTTTGGCCCGCAGTACCGCTGAAGTGAGCGGTAATCGGGTCGGCTGCCAGGCCCTGGTCGCCGTGGGTCTGGGCGATATAACCTGACAGCGATGCCCCAACGGAACGGTCGGTGTTGCGGATATCGAACCAGAACGTTTTACTCTGCTTGCTGTCAACGAACGGTTTCGCCTGCTGGAGCAGTTGCGCATTGAGCACGCCATTGTCAAACGGCGGGTTGTTCTCCGTGCAGTACAGCGCTTTGCCTGGATGCGGCTCTGCGGTCTCCAGCAGTTTGCCCAGATCCAGTTTTTGCTGCTTGGCAGTAAAACCATCCAGCTCTTTCAACAGGTCGGTACGGCCAATCAGATCCACCAGACGTTTTACACCCAGCGAAGCCATCAGCTCGCGGGTTTCGCGGGCGATAAATTCAAAGTAGTTTGTCACTTTGAACGGCAGGCCGTGGTAGTGGTTCTTACGCAGTTTTTCATCCTGAGTTGCTACGCCGGTTGCGCAGTTGTTCAGGTGACAAATACGCAGATATTTACAGCCCAGCGCCACCATCGGGCCGGTACCGAAGCCGAAGCTCTCTGCGCCCAGAATCGCGGCTTTAATGATGTCGACGCCGGTTTTTAAACCGCCATCCACCTGCAGACGGATCTTGTGACGCAGACCGTTAGCCACCAGTGCTTGCTGAGTTTCCACCAGGCCTAGTTCCCACGGACAGCCCGCATATTTCACTGATGAGAGCGGGCTTGCACCGGTGCCGCCGTCGTAACCTGCGATGGTAATCAGGTCTGCATAGGCTTTCGCTACGCCGGTGGCGATGGTGCCGACGCCCGGTTCGGAAACCAGCTTCACAGAGATCATCGCTTTTGGGTTGACCTGTTTCAGGTCGAAAATCAGCTGTGCCAGATCCTCGATAGAGTAGATATCGTGGTGCGGCGGCGGGGAGATCAGCGTCACGCCCGGCACTGAATAGCGCAGTTTGGCGATGTATGGGGTGACTTTATCACCCGGTAGCTGACCGCCTTCGCCGGGTTTCGCACCCTGAGCGACTTTAATCTGGATAACGTCGGCATTGACCAGGTAGGCCGGAGTCACGCCGAAGCGACCAGAGGCGACCTGCTTAATGCGCGACACCTTATTGGTGCCGTAGCGCGCCGGGTCTTCGCCGCCTTCGCCGGAGTTCGAGTTGCCGCCGATGCTGTTCATTGCTTCCGCCAGCGCTTCGTGCGCTTCCGGGCTCAGCGCGCCGATGGACATTGCTGCCGTATCAAAACGTTTAAACAGTTCGTTTGCCGGTTCAACGTCGTCCAGGCTGACGGTAGTGCCGTCCGGGGTAATGGCCAGCAGATCGCGCAGCGTTGCCGCCGGGCGCTCGTTAACCAATTTAGCGTACTGCTGATAGTCGCTGTATTCGCCGCTTTGTACCGCTTGTTGCAGGGTACGCACCACGTCCGGGTTGTAGGCGTGATATTCGCCGCCGTGGACGTATTTCAGCAGACCGCCCTGATCCAGCGGCTTACGTGCCAGCCAGGCACGTTTTGACAGGTTCAATAGATCCTGCTGGAAGTCGTCGAAACCAGCGCCGCCGATACGGCTGACAACGCCCAGGAAGCACAGGTCAGACACTTCGCGATGCAGGCCCACTGCTTCGAACAGTTTCGAGCAGCGATAGGACGCGATAGTTGAAATCCCCATCTTCGACATGATCTTATACAGACCTTTATTGATGCCGTTACGGTAGTTCAACATCACCGCGCGGTACTCTTTGTCGATGGCTTTGTTATCTACCAGCTTCGCCAGAGTTTCATAGGCGAGGTACGGGTAGATGGCCGTCGCGCCGAAGCCCAGCAGCACCGCAAAGTGGTGCGGATCGCGGGCGCTGGCGGTTTCGACAATAATGTTGGCATCGCAGCGCAGGCTCTTATCGACCAGGCGGGTCTGAATCGCGCCCACGGCCATCGGAGCCGGTACCGGCAGACGGTTTTTAGCGATGTTGCGATCAGAGAGCACCAGTAGCACGGTACCGTTACGCACCATCTGTTCGGCTTTGTCACATAGCGCCTTCACGGTCTCAGCCAGCGTGGTTTCGGTGGCATCAAACGTGATATCCAGGACGTCGGCGCGATAGTGCTCCTCTTCCA
The DNA here is from genome assembly GCF_003261575.2 of Klebsiella huaxiensis. Classification (GTDB taxonomy): domain Bacteria; phylum Pseudomonadota; class Gammaproteobacteria; order Enterobacterales; family Enterobacteriaceae; genus Klebsiella; species Klebsiella huaxiensis. Next base: position 632,639 of record NZ_CP036175.1, read on the forward strand.
TGGTGGTCAGCTGTTTAAAATCGGAGTACAGCAGAATCGGTGACTTGAAGCTCAGGCGGTGCGCCTGGCCTTCCGCTTCGCAGAAGACGTTCATTTCACGACCGATGCTGGTGGCCAGCGACATTACGTGGGCTTCACGCAGCGGATCGATCGGCGGGTTAGTCACCTGCGCGAACTGCTGGCGGAAGTAATCGTAAATGATACGCGGTTGGCTGGAGAGCACGGCGAATGGGGTATCATCGCCCATTGAGCCGACCGCTTCCTGGCCGTTTTCGCCCAGTACGCGCAGGACGGAATCCAGCTCTTCAGCGCTGTAGTTAAACTGTTTCTGATAGCTGGCGAGCATGTCGTCATCAAACTGACGGCTACCGACATCTTCATCAGGCAGGTCTTCAAACGGGACCAGACGGCGGACGTTTTTCTCCATCCACTCTTTATAAGGATGGCGGCTTTTTAGATCGTTATCGGTTTCCGCTGAATGCAGAATACGCCCCTCGCGGGTATCGATAACCATCAGCTCGCCTGGGCCAACGCGGCCTTTTTCGACCACTTCGTCAGGCTGGTAATCCCAGATGCCGACTTCAGAGGCGCAGGTGATCAGTTTGTCTTTGGTGATAACGTAGCGCGCCGGGCGCAGGCCGTTACGGTCGAGGTTACAGGCCGCATAGCGACCGTCGGACATCACGATACCTGCCGGGCCATCCCACGGCTCCATGTGCATGGAGTTAAAGTCGAAGAATGAACGCAGGTCGGGATCCATATCCGGGTTGTTCTGCCAGGCTGGCGGCACCAGCAGGCGCATGGCACGGATAATGTCCATCCCGCCCGCCAGCAGCAGTTCCAGCATATTATCCATTGAACTGGAGTCAGAGCCGGTTTCATTGACGAACGGCGCAGCATCGTGGAGATCCGGGATCAACGGCGTCTGAAACTTATAGGTACGGGCACGGGCCCACTGGCGGTTACCAGTAATGGTGTTAATTTCACCGTTGTGCGCCAGATAGCGGAACGGCTGCGCCAGCGGCCAGCGCGGCACGGTGTTGGTGGAAAAGCGCTGGTGGAACAGGCAGATGGCTGATTCCAGGCGCAGGTCCGCGAGGTCCAGGTAGAAGCGCGGCAAATCCGCCGGCATACACAGACCTTTATAAATGTTCACCAGATTAGACAGGCTGCAAACGTAGAAATCTTTATCTTCTTGCAAGCGCTTTTCGATACGGCGACGGGCGATGAATAAACGGCGCTCCATATCACGCGGACGCCAGCCAGCCGGGGCGTTAACAAAGATTTGTTCAATACGGGGCAGCGAAGAGAGTGCGATTTCACCGAGAACGCCTTCGTTGGTTGGCACTTCGCGCCAGCCGACAATAGACAGGGTTTCGCGTTGAAGTTCTTCTTCGACGATGCGGCGCGCCGCTTTGGCCAGTTCAGGATCTTTATTAAGGAATAACATCCCAACGGCGTAATTTTTGGCTAAACGCCAGCCGCGCTCTTCCGCAACGATTCGGAAGAAACGATCGGGTTTTTGTAGCAGCAAGCCACAACCGTCGCCGGTTTTTCCATCGGCGAGGATCGCGCCGCGGTGCTGCATTCGGGCCAGTGCGTGTATAGCGGTTCGCACTACCTTGTGGCTAGGTTCGCCTTCTATGTGGGCGATCAGGCCGAAACCACAGTTATCCCTCTCAAGGGATTTATCGTACAACATATCAGTGAACCTCCCCAGGCTCTACGGGACACCCTCCGAACCGTTGCGCACGGGCACAGAAAGAGCATGGCGACGGGGTTTGCACCTCGCATTCGCCCTCTTTAAATCCTTTTCGCATCGGTACACAAGTTTGAGGACTTGCTGTTAAGAGGGAATCTCAATTACTGCATAAATATGATGAGCAGAGCGCTCATCCAGAAAGCTTCCAGCGGATTCCCAAGTTATCGGGAATCCGCACATACGTCAAATGGCAATCTTATTTATACAAAAATGTGCTATGTAACACTTAGTTTTATGATTTTTAAGAGAATAATAACATTTCGAATGCTGCTGAAACGTAACCGACGGCATAATTGAGTGTGATCTGTCTCACTATATCGATGGCACAAGATTATCGGTCTGTGCTGAATAGTTTTTTTATAACAGACTATTTGACTGCTTTTCATTTGAATTTCGGAAAGTAATACTGTTTTATGTTCTGGCAAAGATAATTGCAAAAACAGAGGCTATGTATAAGGAAAACTCATCACTATGAATGTGAATTAAATTGCGGTTATCTTGAGTGTTTATGCAATGAGGTAAGCGGCCGCGTTGACGATTGATCCAGGTCATCGCCGTCGGTAGCTAAAAATGGCAGGCTTGGCCCTTTTCTTAAGGCCGGTCTATCAGATTATGCAGTTACAAAAATTAGTCAATATGTTTGGTGGGGATCTTGCGCGTCGTTATGGCGAAAAGGTTCATAAACTGACGCTGCATGGTGGATTTAGCTGTCCAAATCGCGATGGCACTATTGGTCGTGGCGGCTGCACATTTTGTAATGTGGCTTCTTTCGCCGATGAACAACAGCAGTATATTTCGATTGCCGAACAGCTGGCGCATCAGGCGCAGCGGGTTAATCGCGCTCAGCGCTATCTGGCTTATTTTCAGGCCTACACCAGCACTTTTGCTGAAGTTCAGGTACTGCGTTCCATGTATCAGCAAGCGGTGAGCCAAGCCAATATGGTTGGGCTGTGCGTTGGCACTCGCCCGGACTGTGTGCCTGAAGCAGTATTAGATTTACTTAGCGAATATCGGGAGTTGGGTTATGAAGTATGGCTGGAGCTTGGGCTGCAAACCGCACATGATAAAACGCTGCATCGGATAAATCGCGGTCACGATTTTGCCTGCTATCAGCACACGACCCGACTGGCGCGTGAACGTGGCCTGAAAGTATGTTCGCATCTGATTGTCGGGCTACCGGGAGAGGGGCAGCATCATTGCCTGCAAACCCTGGATCGGGTGGTTGAAACCGGCGTTGATGGTATTAAGTTGCATCCACTTCATATTGTGAAGGGCAGCATCATGGCAAAAGCGTGGGAAGCCGGAAGGCTGAACGGTATTGAACTGGACGACTATACGGTCACTGCAGGAGAGATGATTCGCCATACCCCACCTGAGATTATTTATCACCGTATTTCTGCCAGTGCCCGTCGTCCGACGCTGCTGGCACCACTATGGTGTGAGAACCGTTGGACCGGGATGGTTGAGCTGGATAAATACCTTAATCAGCACGGTGTCCAGGGCTCAGCCATCGGTCCTGGCTGGGTGTCTCCGGTAACTACGAAATAATGAAAAACGTCACGTGTTCCTTTCACGACAGCCTGCAAAAAGTAATGTGATCTTTGTCACTATCATCAATATTTCTCTGGTTATGAAAACTGGTATGGTAGTAGGCTATTATTTATTGATAACATTGACTCAGGTGGTTTCGTATGCAGATGACAATGCGTTGGTTTGGTCCAGATGAAGATAAGGTCTCTCTGGAATATATTCGCCAGGTTCCGGGTGTAGAAGGTGTTGTAGGCGCACTTTATGATGTCGCCGTTGGTGAGGTCTGGCCAGTTGATAAAATTGAGGATCTGGTGAAGCAAGCCCATGCCGCTGGGCTTACAATGGAAGTCATTGAAAGCGTCAACATTCATGACGATATTAAGATCGGTTTACCTTCCCGCGATCGTTATATCGCCAATTATCAGCAAACTATCCGCAATCTTGCTCGGTTTGGCGTTAAGGTCATTTGCTACAACTTCATGCCGGTTTTTGACTGGATGAAGACGGACATGAACTATGTTCTGCCGGATGGCTCCCTGACGATGGCTTTTGAGAAGAAAGACATTGATAAGAGTCTTGAAGAGGTGGTGAAAGAGGTTCTGGAAAATTCGAATGGTTTTGCGCTGCCGGGCTGGGAACCAGAGCGGCTGGCAAAAGTTCAGGACCTGTTTGCTCAATATAAAGATGTTGATGACAAAGTACTGCGTGAAAACCTGGTCTATTTCCTGAATGCAGTGATCCCCGTTTGTGAAGAGGTGGGGGTGAAAATGGCTATTCATCCTGATGATCCGCCGTACTCAATTTTTGGTCTACCGCGAGTGGTGAAAAATCGTGACGATCTGGACTGGATTTGTCGGGCGGTGGATTCTGAGGCGAATGGCATCACGCTCTGTACCGGCTCTATCGCGGAAGACCCGGCTAATGATGTCTACTCGATTCTGGCCGAGTTTACTCGTCGTAAGCGAATCCATTTTGCCCATGTGCGTAATATAAATCTCATCAAAGACAAAGACTTTTATGAGTGCGCTCACCCATCAGAATTTGGCTCTTTAGATATGTACAAAGTGATGCAGGCGCTCTATGACAATGGTTTTAGCGGCTATATTCGCCCGGATCATGGGCGCTTTATTTGGGGAGAAACAGGGCGTCCAGGCTATGGGTTGTACGATCGCGCGCTGGGAGTAACCTACCTCAAAGGGCTATGGGAAGCACTCAGTAAGCGCTAACGACCAGTCCTGTTTCCAATCTATATTCCGGCTGACTGTAATCCTGGGTCGGCCGCGTAACACAATCCTTCCCGCATTTTTTGCACAACTTACAGCGTCTTGCTCAGAATTGAGTATTATTGTGCGAAGTTGTCGCGAAGGAATCTCCTATGAAGCAAATCCGTATGCTGGCGCAGTATTATGTTGACCTGATGATGAAGTTGGGTCTGGTGCGCTTTTCCATGCTACTGGCCCTTGCGCTGGTGGTACTGGCGATTGTGGTGCAAATGGCCGTGACCATGGTGCTGCACGGCCAGGTAGAAAGTATTGATGTTATCCGCTCCATCTTCTTTGGCCTGCTGATTACCCCGTGGGCGGTCTATTTCCTCTCGGTCGTTGTTGAGCAACTGGAAGAGTCCCGGCAGCGCCTCTCGCGGCTAGTGGAGAAGCTGGAGGAGATGCGCGAGCGCGATCTCAAGTTGAATGTGCAGCTTAAGGACAACATCGCCCAGCTTAATCAGGAAATCGGCGAACGTGAAAAAGCTGAAGCAGAACGTGAAACGACGCTTGAGCAACTGAAAATTGAGATGAAGGAACGTGAAGAGGCGCAAATTCAGCTTGAGCAGCAATCCTCCTTCCTGCGCTCCTTCCTTGATGCGTCACCTGATTTGGTTTTCTATCGTAATGAAGACAAAGAATTTTCCGGCTGTAACCGTGCGATGGAGCTATTAACCGGTAAAAGTGAGAAGCAGCTTATTCATCTGAAACCACAGAATGTTTACAGCGCAGAAGTGGCGGAGAAAGTACTGGAAACGGATGAGAAAGTTTTCCGCCATAACGTATCGCTAACCTACGAGCAGTGGCTGGATTATCCGGATGGGCGCAAGGCCTGCTTTGAAATCCGCAAGGTACCTTATTATGACCGCGTAGGTAAGCGACGTGGCTTGATGGGCTTCGGTCGCGATATTACCGAGCGTAAGCGCTATCAGGACGCGCTGGAACGGGCCAGCCGTGATAAGACCACCTTTATCTCTACCATTAGCCATGAGCTGCGTACGCCGCTTAATGGCATCGTGGGGCTTAGCAGGATCTTGCTTGATACCGATCTAACCGCAGAGCAGGAAAAATACCTGAAAACTATCCATATCTCAGCCGTGACGCTGGGTAATATCTTCAACGATATTATTGAGATGGACAAAATGGAGCGGCGTAAAATTCAGCTGGATAATCAGCCGGTTGATTTCACTGGCTTCCTCGCTGACCTGGAAAACCTCTCTGGCCTGCAGGCGCAGCAGAAAGGTCTGCACTTTGTGCTGGATCCCGCACTTCCGCTGCCGCATCAAGTGATAACCGACGGTACGCGGTTGCGCCAGATTCTGTGGAACCTCATTAGTAACGCAGTGAAATTTACTCCGCAGGGCGGGAATGTAAACGTCCGCGTGCGTTATGACGAAGGCGATATTCTGCATTTTGAAGTAGAAGATTCCGGTATTGGTATTCCTGAAGCGGAACAGGACAAAATCTTCGCCATGTATTATCAGGTTAAAGATAGCCAGGGAGGCAAGCCCGCGACCGGCACCGGTATTGGCCTTGCGGTATCGCGTCGTCTGGCGCGCAACATGGGCGGTGATATCTGCGTTTCCAGCCTGCCGGGCAAAGGGGCGACCTTTACGCTCACCGTACATGCCCCTGCTATTGCTGAAGAAGTCGAAGACACTTTGGCAGAAGATGAAATGCCATTACCGGCGCTGAACGTGTTGTTGGTGGAAGATATTGAACTGAATGTGATCGTCGCGCGCTCGGTGCTGGAGAAACTGGGCAATAGCGTGGATGTGGCAATGACCGGTAAGGCCGCGCTGGAGATGTTTGTGCCCGGTGAATACGACCTGGTTCTGCTCGATATTCAGCTGCCGGATATGACGGGACTGGATATCTCTCGCCAGCTGAAACAACGCTTTGCTGCTGATGAACTCCCGCCGCTGGTGGCGCTCACCGCTAATGTACTGAAGAACAAAAACGAGTATCTGGACGCCGGGATGGACGATGTCCTGAGTAAACCGTTATCGGTCCCGGCGCTAACCGCAATTATCAAAAAATTCTGGGATTCACCGGAAGAGGAAGAGAACGATATGCCATCCGTAGATGTCAGTAAATCGACTTCTGTACTGGATATTCCAATGCTTGAGCAGTATATCGAACTGGTGGGACCGAAGCTTATCAATGACGGTCTGGTGGTTTTCGAGAGAATGATGCCGGGATATCTGGCGGTTCTGGAATCGAATCTAACCGCGCGTGACCAGAAAGGCATTGTCGACGAAGGGCATAAAATTAAGGGGGCGGCTGGCTCAATTGGTTTGCGTCACATTCAGCAACTTGGGCAACAGATTCAGTCACCAGATTTGCCGGCATGGTCAGATAACGTTGCAGAGTGGGTTGAAGAGATGAAATCCGAGTGGCAAAGCGACGTTGCGGTACTGAAAGCGTGGGTAGCGGCGGCTGATAAAAAATGACCCCGGATAAACCGGGGTGCGCGAATACTGCGCCAACACCAGGGAACTGGTTGTTGTGCCAGAATCATTTGAGTGATTTTTTTACACGGCGCAACCTGAGGATTTGGCTTGCTCGCTGATTAAGATAGCAAAGCTTAAATAATTTGTTACGTGAATCGGTAAAATATGTGAAGCATAGCGAGTAAATCAAAATTTTTGACTGGTTCCATAAACTTGTACTAAGGGGCTGATGTGATGAAGAAAATTGGTGTGGTGCTAAGCGGTTGCGGTGTTTTTGACGGCAGCGAAATTCATGAAGCGGTTATTACCTTGCTGGCGATTGCTCGCAGCGGCGCCCAGGCCATCTGTTTTGCACCTGATAAAGTACAAACTGATGTTATCAATCATTTGACCGGGGAAGCGCAGGCTGAAAGCCGTAATGTGCTCGTTGAGGCCGCACGTATTGCGCGCGGGGAAATTCGCCCCCTGGCAGATGCCCGAGCGGATGAGCTGGATGCGCTGATTGTGCCCGGCGGATTTGGCGCGGCGAAAAACCTCAGTAGCTTTGCTTCCCAGGGCAGTGAATGTACGGTGGATAGCGATCTGAAAGAACTGGCTCTGGCCATGCATCTGGCGGGTAAACCGTTGGGCTTTATCTGTATCGCTCCGGCGTTGCTACCTAAAATTTTCTCATTTCCGCTACGCGTGACTATCGGCACCGATCTGGATACCGCAGATGCATTAGAGGAGATGGGCGCTGAACACGTGCCTTGCCCGGTCGATGACATAGTGGTTGATGAAGACCACAAAGTGGTGACGACTCCGGCATATATGCTGGCGCCGAATATTGCTGAAGCGGCGAGCGGAATTGAAAAACTGGTCGCTCGTGTGCTGGTTCTGACTGCATGAAGTCTCGTTTTTCCCCGCTGAGAATGATCAAACGTCTTTTGCTGCGGTTGATGTTGGCATGTTTGGTGGTATGGGGCGGTGGCATTGTGCTGTTTAGCATCGTTCCGGTTCCTTTTTCGGCAGTGATGCTGGAGCGACAGGTTAGCGCCTGGGCCTCTGGAAATTTTCATTACGTCGCCCATTCTGATTGGGTGGGAATGGATGAGATATCTCCCTGGATGGGGCTTGCGGTGATTGCTGCTGAAGATCAAAAATTCCCTGAGCACTGGGGTTTTGATGTGTCTGCCATTGAGAAGGCGTTGGCACATAATGAGCGCAACGAGAGCCGCATTCGCGGTGCCTCAACGCTATCACAGCAGACCGCAAAGAATTTGTTCTTATGGGATGGTCGCAGCTGGCTGAGAAAAGGGCTGGAGGCTGGGCTGACCGTCGGTATCGAGACCGTCTGGAGCAAAAAACGTATCCTCACGGTTTATTTGAATATTGCTGAGTTTGGTGAAGGGACGTTTGGTGTGGAAGCCGCATCACAGCGCTATTTTCATAAACCGGCCAGTAAGTTGACCGCTTCTGAAGCAGCGTTGTTAGCTGCGGTCTTACCTAACCCGATTCGCTTTCGCGCAGACGCACCGTCAGGATACGTCCGTAGTCGGCAAGCGTGGATTTTACGCCAGATGCGTCAATTGGGTGGGGAAGGGTTTATGCAGAAAAATAAGCTACATTGATGTTTTTAGTGGCTAAATTTATAACCCCGGTAAGCATTACGCAACGCAACCGGGGGCCGTGCTAGTCTTCATCAAAACCGGCGTTGAACAGCGCGATAACCGCTGCCAGCGCTTCAACTTCCTGCGGGCCATTCGCTTCAATCTCAATCTGACGTCCTTTGGCTGAGTCAAGCATCAGCAGGGCAATTACGCTATTGGCCTCTGCCTCAGTGCCTTCATCATTGCGCAGCAGGACTTCAGCATCATAGTTCTGCATTAACTCAAACAACTTCATTGCCGGGCGGGCATGCATGCCCAGCTTATTGGTGATCTCAACGGTTTGCTTAACGGTCATGATTTACGTTTTTCCAGCGTCCGATGACGAGACTGCACGTTCTTACCGCGCGAGCGGAAGTAGTCAGCCAGCTGTTCGGCGATGTAGACCGAACGGTGTTTACCGCCAGTACAACCAATGGCCACCGTCAGATAGCTGCGATTATTGGTTTCCAGCATGGGTAACCATAGTTCAAGATAGCTACGAGTCTGGTAGATAAAATTGTGAACTTCCGTGTGTCGGTCGAGGAAGGCGGCGACAGGTTTGTCCAGACCTGTCATCGGGCGCAGCTTCGGATCCCAGTGTGGATTAGGCAAGAAGCGCACATCGAAAACGTAGTCGGCATCGATAGGGATACCATGCTTGAAGCCGAAAGATTCGAAGACCATCGTCAGCTCACGTTCGCGTTTGCCTAGCAAACGAGTACGCAGCATTTCTGCCAGCTCATGCACCGACATCTCGGAAGTATCGACGATCAGATCGGCGCGAGAACGCAGTGGTTCCAGCAGGTCGCTCTCTTCATCAATAGCGCTTTCGAGCGACAGATTTTTGCTCGACAGCGGATGTAAGCGGCGCGTATCGCTGTAGCGGCGAATTAAGGTGTTGCGATCGGCGTCAAGAAACAGCAACTGAGGCGAAAATTCTGCGGGCAGATTTTTCATTGCCTGCTCAAAGATTTCCGGTGACTCAGGCATGTTACGTACGTCAATGCTGACGGCAGCCGAGATATTTCTATCTGCGAGCGAGCGTGCCAGTTCGGGTAACAAAACCACCGGCAGGTTGTCCACGCAGTAGAAACCCATATCTTCCAGCGCTCGCAGGGCGACGGATTTCCCCGATCCTGAACGGCCGCTGACGATCATCAGTACCATGTACCGTTTCTCCTCAGTACGATAAAGAGTAAGGTGCGACTCCCGTTATGCCCCATCGTTGCTTCCTGCTTCGGTGATAATTTCATACAACTCTTCGTTGCTTTGGGCGGCGCGTAGTCGGCGACAGGTTACTTTATCCGCCAGACGTTTTGCGACCAGTGAAAGCGTATGCAGATGAGTTTTGGTCTGATCGGCGGGAACGAGAAGCGCAAACAGGAGATCGACAGGTTGATTATCGATCGCATCAAAAGCGATCGGGGTTTCCAGTTGGACAAAAACGCCAACGGCCCGCAGCGTATCCTCTTCGAGTTTTCCGTGTGGGATCGCGATACCGTTACCGATCCCGGTGCTGCCCATTTTCTCGCGAGTGAGGATCGCTTCGAACACCACCTGAGGCGGCAAGCCTAGCTGTTTTGCTGCCAGCTCGCTGATGATTTCCAGGGCACGTTTCTTGCTCTGGCAGTGAACCTGGCTACGGGTACATTCCTGGTTAAGGACATTGCTCAGTTGTAGAGCCGAATCGTTATTTATCATAATTTCACCTGAGCTCGCCCTGACCAACCGCCTGCTGGCGGTTGGCGTAGGTTATGCCCGGACAATTAGCGTTGTTTCAGTTTATCTTTATGTTTTGTTAGCTGTCTTGCCAGCTTATCAATAAGACCATCGATAGCGGCATACATATCCTGCCCTTCCGCACTGGCATGGATTTCACCACCGTTGACATGCAGGTTGGCATCCGCAATTTGCGTTACCTTCTCTACCTTTAACACAATGTAGACCTGATTGATCCTATCGAAAAACTGCTCCAACTTGCTAAATTTTGTGTTAACAAAATCGCGCAGAGCAGGGGTTATTTCTACATTGTGTCCTGTAATGTTGAGCTGCATAGTGTCTTCCTTATCGGTTGGGTCAAACCAGTTGTTTACGCTGATTCGACGGCGGAATGGATAAAGACTCTCGATACTTAGCGACGGTTCGGCGCGCCACCATAATACCCTGATCGGATAACATGGTGGTGAGCTTACTGTCGCTCAACGGCTTCGCGGGGTTCTCCGCGGCGATTAACTTCTTCACCAGCGCGCGAATGGCCGTCGACGATGCTTCGCCGCCGCCTTCTGTGCTTACATGGCTGGAGAAGAAATACTTCAGCTCAAAAATACCGCGTGGACTATGCAGGTATTTTTGGGTAGTAACGCGTGAAATGGTCGATTCATGCATTTCGACGGCCTGGGCAATATCAGCCAGTACCATCGGCTTCATATGCTCTTCACCTTTCTCGAAAAAGGCCTGCTGCTGCTCAACAATGCAGCGGCTGACGCGCAGTAGCGTATCGTTACGGCTCTCCAGGCTTTTGATCAGCCAGCGAGCCTCCTGCAGATTGCTGCGGATAAACTGGCCGTCGGCATCATTGCGCGTGCTGTTACCCATTGCAGCATAGTGCTGATTGATCTTCAGGCGCGGTAGGCTATCTGAATTGAGTTCAACAACCCAATGGTCATTCACCTTACGCACCAGCACGTCAGGAATGACATATTCTGGTTCGCCGGTTTGGATGGATTGACCAGGGCGCGGATCCAGGGATTGGATCAGGCTTACCGCTTCCTTTAATACTTCTTCTTTGAGGCGGGTTACGCGCATGAGAGAGCGGAAATCATGATTCGCTAGTAGATCAAGGTGATCGCTGATGATCTGACGTGCTTCATCAATCCAGGGTGTTTCTCTGGCAAACTGCGAAAGTTGAACCAGCAGGCAGTCGCGCAGATCTTTTGCCGCTACGCCGACGGGGTCGAAACGCTGAATGCGCTTGAGGACGGCTTCAACTTCTTCAAGTCCGATTTCATCATCGCCAATGCTCTCAACGATGTCTTCGACAGAAATTGTGAGGTAGCCGGTATCATCAACGGCATCGACGATGGAGGTCGCGATGGCGCGATCGGTATCAGTGAACGGCGTAAGTTCAACCTGCCACATCAGGTAATCTTGCAGGCTTTGAGTGGTCTCACCCTGGTAGACGGGCAGTTCGTCATCCTGATAATCGACGCCGTTACCTGATGGCGTTCCTGCTGTATAAATCTCATCCCAGCTGGCATCAAGCGGCAGTTCTTCAGGCATGTCTTTTTGCTCAAGGGCATCGACGGTATCCAGAGATTCGCGATCCTCGGCCTCTTTGGTTTCTACCTCATCGTGAAGATCGGTTTGCTCCAGCAACGGGTTGCTATCCAGCGCCTGCTGGAGTTCTTGCTGGAGTTCTAACGTGGACAACTGCAGTAAACGAATCGCCTGCTGCAGTTGTGGCGTCATGGCAAGCTGTTGGCTTAGCCTTAATTGCAAACCTTGCTTCATATTCAGGGCCAATATCTCCGACTAAAACGTCTGTAACCTCTACCCTATCAGAGTCTGAAGTCTTCCCCAAGATACACGCGCTTAACCTGCTCGTCTTCAAGGATTTGTTGAGGTGTACCGTGAGCTATCAGATGGCCCTGGCTGACGATATAGGCACGCTCACAAACGGCGAGCGTTTCCCTGACGTTATGGTCGGTAATCAGGACACCCAGGCCGCTATCGCGCAGATGCTCAATGATACGTTTGATATCGATGACGGAAATAGGGTCGACGCCAGCAAAAGGTTCATCCAGCAGGATAAATTTCGGGTTAGCGGCCAGCGCACGGGCGATTTCGACGCGGCGACGTTCACCACCGGAGAGCGCCTGGCCGAGGTTATCGCGCAGGTGCTCAATGTGAAACTCTTCCATCAACTCTTTTGCGCGATCTTCACGCTGCTCGTTGCTTAAGTCGTCACGGATCTGCAATACCGCCATCAGGTTATCGTATACGCTCAGGCGACGGAAAATGGAGGCTTCTTGCGGCAGATAGCCTATACCGCGACGCGCGCGAGCATGTAGTGGCAGCAGGCTGATATCTTCATCGTCAATAATGATGTTGCCAGCGTCGCGCGGAACGATACCGACAACCATATAGAAGGTAGTGGTTTTACCCGCACCGTTCGGGCCGAGCAGGCCAACAATCTCACCTGAATTCACAGTCAGACTGACATCTTCCACCACGCGGCGGCCTTTGTAAGCTTTGGCGAGATTCTTTGCAGTTAATGTTGCCATAACGAATTACTTACCCTTCTTTGACTGGTCGGTGCCTTTGTCCTGCAACTGCGAAGGAACCAGAACCGTGGTCACTCGCCCACCTTTATTGCTGAACGCCTGCATTTTTTGCTCTTTTACCAGATAGGTGATTTTGTCACCCTGGATATTGCTATCGATCTGTTCCAGATGCGCATTGCCGGTCAGCACGACAAAGTCATTTTGCAGTTCATAATGCATTTTTGACGCCCGGCCTTTAACCGGCTTGCCGTTGTCCTGCATCTGGAAGAAGGTCGCTGGGTTACCATAACCGTCAATAACCTCTTTGCCTTTCTCCCCGCCCGGGCGAGTTACGACAACCTTGTCGGCGTTGATTTTGATGGTCCCCTGGGTAACAACGACATTACCAGTAAACGTGACGACATTACCTTGCATATCCAGCGACTGCTGATCGGATTCAATATGAATTGGCTGATCGGTGTCACCGGTTTTTGCCAGTGCCGGCAGGCTGGCGGCCAGTAAGGCGCTGGCGAGCGCAATCTTAAGGCTGAGTTTGTTTGTTCTGAATTTCATATGAGGTTCTAACCTTTTCAATCAGCTCGGCATTTTTGCTGCGCAGGTTCCCGCGCATTTTCAGGCCGCTGGAATTAAATGTTGTTCCGTACAACGTCACCATGTCATCGGAGGTAACATCCTGCGTCATCAGGTTTATCTGAGCGTTATCCGTCGTAATTTTGCGCAGTTGAGAATCCGCCGTCAGCGCATTCACTTCAACGTGCCCGTAAAGATACAGCATGCGGTCATTCGTCAACTTGGCTTTATCCGCTTTGATAGACCAGGTTGGTACTTTGTTAGTATCGAAGGTGGTCATTACTGGTTTTGCGAACCACGACAGTTGCTGTTCGGAAAAATACTCCACGTGTTCAGCGATCAGCCGGTAATTAAGCGCCCCTTCCGGACTATAAACGACGGTATCGGTATGCTCACTGGTATACGTTGGCTCATCAGGATTGACCGCTTGCTGGGTGGTCTCGTCCGTACTCGCCAGATTCAGGCCGATCAGAATCAGCGCGACCAGCGACAGTAAAATGATAACCCAACGTCTGGTTTTACTCATATAGATTGCCCTTTGGCCTCATCCAACTTACCCTGCGCCAATAGTAGCAAATCGCAAACTTCCCGTACCGCCCCGCGACCGCCATTAATGCGAGTGACGTAATCTGCGCGTGGGATCAGCAACGGGTGCGCATCTGCCACCGCTACGCTTAAACCAACCTCAGCCATCACCGGCCAATCGATCAGATCGTCACCGATATAGGCCACTTCATCAGCGCGAACGGCCAGTTTGTTCAGTAGTTCATGAAATGCCAGTAGTTTATTAGACTGCCCCTGGTACAGATGCGTGATGCCAAGAGTTTGGCAACGGTCTTCTACCAGTTTAGCTTTTCGTCCGGTAATTATCGCCACTTCAATATCTGAAGTCAGGGCGCAGCGGATCCCGTAGCCATCACGTACGTTAAACGCTTTTAGCTCTTCGCCGTGGTTGCCCATGAAGATAAGTCCATCGGACAGGACGCCGTCGACATCGAGGATCAGTAAACGGATCTTCGCTGCGCGATCAATAAAGTCCTGACTTACCGGCCCATAACAGGTCGCGATCAGGGCATCAGCATTATTCATTATTTTTTCCTTACTTACACTACGCCCGCGCGCAAGAGATCGTGCATATGTACCACACCTACCAGACGGTCGCCATCAGCAACCAACACGCAGGTGATATGACGGGATTGCATCAGGTTCAGCGCATCGACGGCCAGGATGCCGGGGCGAATACGGATGCCACCTCGGGTCATCACCTCGGCAATACTGGCATTGCGCATATCGACGCCGGTATCAAATACCCGACGCAGATCGCCATCGGTGAAGATACCGATGATATTCATTTCATCATCACAGATAGCGGTCATGCCTAAATTTTTGCGCGTGATTTCCAGCAGCGCATCGCGCAGCGTGGCCTGAAGACCTACGTGCGGGATTTCATCGCCGGTATGCATGATGTCATTGACCCGCAGCAGCAGCTTACGTCCCAGCGCGCCGCCAGGGTGTGACAGGGCAAAATCTTCAGCGGTAAAACCGCGTGCTTCCAGCAGCGCAACGGCAAGCGCGTCACCCATCACCAGCGCGGCAGTGGTGCTTGACGTTGGCGCCAACCCTAATGGGCAGGCCTCTTTTGGCACCTTCACGCACAGATGAATGTCCGCCGCGCGCGCCATGCTGCTTTCCGGGCGGCTGGTGATACAAATAAGCGAAACCTGCTGACGTTTAAGGACCGGGATCAACGCGAGGATTTCATTTGACTCACCCGAATTTGAGAGTGCGATAACTACATCACGTGGGGTGACCATACCTAAATCGCCGTGCGCGGCCTCGCCCGGATGAACAAAGAATGATGAAGTTCCGGTGCTGGCAAAGGTAGCCGCCATTTTTCGCCCGATATGACCAGACTTGCCCATCCCCATCACGACAACTTTGCCGTTGCAGTGAAAAATGCTCTCACAGGCGCGGGCGAAATCTTCATTAATATATTGGTCAAGCTGGGCCAGACCTTCACGTTCAATTTCCAGAACCTCACGGCCTGCCCGTTGAAAGTCAAAATCCGCTGGCAAATCTATTTGCGACATAATGTTATCCCGAATCATTCAACGAAGAGCGGCGCTGTCCAGAACAGCATCGCCAACCAAAGCATAAATCCGCCCACCAGCAGTAGGCCTGCTAGCCGACCTGGCTGCTGTTTACGCCGCCAGCACAGTAGGGCAAAGATCAGGCTGACCAGCAGCATGACGCCATAGTCGCGGGCAAAGGCCTCGGCAGCGAAGGTGCCTGGCGCAATCAGCGCGGGAAGCCCGAGAACCAGTACGATATTAAGAATATTAGCGCCGATGATATTGCCGATGGCGATATCGTTTTCACCTTTTCGCGCGCCGGCAATGGCGGTTGCCAGCTCTGGCAAACTGGTACCGATAGCAATCACCGTTAAACCGACGGTCAGTTCACTGATGGCAAAAAAGTTCGCCAGCACCGTAGCGTTATCGACCACCATACGTGTAGCCATCGGCATCACAATCATCGCGACGCCCAGCCACAGTAGGGCGACGGGAAGCGAACCTTCGCGCGGTAGCTCCGCGAGCTGCTCTCGGGTCAGGCTGTCGTTACCCTGACGCTCAGCGAGACGGGCTATTTTAATCGTGAACAGTAGCCACAGTATTGCCAACGCCAGCAAAAAAAGGCCATCCATACGCGTAAGCTGACCGTCATATAGCACAAAGCCCGCCAGTAAACTGACCAGCAACATTAGCGGTAATTCGCGGCGCAGGATATCAGAATGCACGGTAAATGGCTGAAATAGCGCGGTGAGACCAAGGATCAGTAAAATATTGGTGATGTTGGATCCCAGTGCCGTACCAATTGCCAGATCGGTTTGACCATGCAGAGAAGCGGCGGCAGATACGATGATCTCCGGCAGACTGGTGCCGATGCTGACCACCGTCATACCGATAATGAGCGGCGGGATCCCCAGCATGCGACAGAGTATTGAAGCGGCGTAAACCAGACGATCGGCGCTGTAGACAACCAGCAATAAACCAATAATTAACAGAGCCGTCGCTAAGAGCATCTAAAGTCCTTTCTTCAGGTATAATCGTCGCCTCGCTGGCCGTCCGTAGGCAGCGTAACGAATTCTTAATTTTGACTTTATGTGTGCCAAAAGTAAAACAAATGCCAGCTTTGGCTAACTCAGGCAGGTAAGATTCTGTAAAAATGTTGGGTTTGTGGTGAAAGAAAGCGCCATGCTTAGCCCGATGGGTGTCTAGTAAGGATGATTTTATGAGCCAAAGTTTGGCGAATTTAGTCGAAGTGCGCGGTATTCGCTTCTCGCGGGGCGATCGCGTGATCTTCGATGATATCTCGCTGTCGGTACCTCGCGGTAAAATCACCGCGATCATGGGACCATCAGGGATCGGCAAAACTACCCTGTTACGTCTGATCGGCGGCCAGATCCCGCCTGATAAGGGCGAGATCCTGTTTGATGGTGAAAACGTACCGCAGATGTCGCGTTCGCGCCTGTATACCGTCCGCAAGCGTATGAGTATGTTGTTTCAATCCGGCGCGCTGTTCACCGATATGAATGTGTTTGATAACGTTGCATATCCGCTACGTGAGCATACTCGTCTGCCGGAGGCATTGCTGCACACCACGGTGATGATGAAACTGGAAGCCGTCGGGCTACGAGGAGCCGCGAAGCTGATGCCTTCTGAGCTCTCCGGTGGGATGGCGCGCCGCGCCGCTTTGGCGAGGGCCATTGCGCTGGAACCTGATTTAATCATGTTCGATGAGCCTTTTGTCGGGCAGGATCCCATTACTATGGGAGTGCTGGTGAAGCTGATTTCTGAACTCAACAGTACCCTGGGTGTCACTTGTATCGTGGTTTCGCATGATGTGCCGGAAGTGCTCAGCATTGCGGACTTTGCGTATATTGTGGCGGACAAAAAAGTTGTGGCGCATGGGAGCGCGCAGTCGCTGCGTGAAAATGCCGATCCTCGGGTTCGTCAGTTCATTGATGGTATTGCCGACGGCCCTGTGCCGTTCCGCTATCCAGCGGGCGACTATCACCATGATTTATTAGGCAAAGGGAGTTAAGCGACTCATGCTGTTAAATGCGCTGGCCGCGCTCGGACATCGTGGTATTAAAAGTATCGCGACGTTCGGGCGTGCTGGATTAATGCTCTTCAACGCTGTAGTGGGCAAGCCCGAGTTTCGTAAGCATGCGCCGCTGCTGATGCGTCAGCTATACAACGTCGGCGTGCTGTCGATGCTGATCATTATCGTCTCGGGGCTGTTTATTGGTATGGTTCTGGGGCTGCAGGGGTATCTGGTCTTAACCACCTATAGCGCCGAAACCAGTCTGGGCATGTTGGTGGCGTTGTCTCTGCTGCGTGAACTGGGGCCGGTTGTCGCCGCGCTGCTGTTCGCCGGGCGTGCCGGTTCGGCGCTGACCGCTGAAATCGGCTTGATGCGTGCGACCGAGCAGCTCTCCAGTATGGAGATGATGGCGGTTGATCCGCTTCGCCGGGTGATTTCTCCGCGTTTCTGGGCCGGGGTGATTTCACTGCCGTTGTTGACGATCATTTTCGTGGCAGTCGGCGTCTGGGGAGGCTCGCTGGTCGGCGTTAGCTGGAAGGGCATCGACGGCGGATTTTTCTGGACTGCGATGCAAAATGCCGTCGACTGGCGGATGGACCTGGTTAACTGCCTGATTAAGAGTCTGGTTTTCGCCATTACGGTAACATGGATCGCGTTATTTAACGGTTATGACGCTATCCCCACTTCCGCCGGGATTAGCCGGGCGACAACGCGTACCGTGGTACATGCGTCGCTGGCGGTTCTGGGGCTGGATTTTGTGCTGACTGCGCTGATGTTTGGGAATTGAGTTCATGCAAACGAGAAAAAATGAAATCTGGGTAGGGGTGTTCTTACTGGTCGCGCTGCTGGCAGCGCTGTTTGTCTGCCTCAAGGCGGCAAACGTGACCTCTTTGCGTACCGAACCGACCTATAGACTCTACGCCACCTTTGACAATATTGGCGGTCTGAAAGCGCGGTCTCCGGTACGTATTGGTGGTGTTGTCGTAGGGCGCGTGGCGGATATCACGCTCGATCCGAAAACCTATCTGCCGCGTGTGGCCCTCGATATTGATGAGCGTTACAACCACATTCCGGATACCAGCTCGCTGGCAATCAGAACTTCCGGTTTGCTGGGTGAGCAGTACCTGGCGATGAACATTGGCTTTGAAGACCCTGAGCTGGGAACATCTATCCTTAAAGATGGCGGCACCATTCAGGACACCAAATCCGCGATGGTGCTGGAAGACCTGATTGGTCAGTTCCTTTACAACAGTAAGGGGAGTGACAATAAGAATTCTGGCGATGATCAGGCGGCGGGAGAGAGTCATACTGACGCTACGCAGCCAGCCGGCACGACGCATTAATTTCAGGAGATAAGATATGTTTAAACGCTTACTAATGGTCGCCATGCTGGTGATTGCCCCCTTGACTGCCGCGACCGCTGCGGATCAATCTAATCCGTACAAGCTGATGGATGAAGCGGCGCAGAAAACCTTTGATCGCCTGAAGAATGAGCAGCCGAAGATCCAGGCTAACCCGAACTACCTGCGCGACATCGTCGATCAGGAACTGCTGCCATATGTTCAGGTGAAATATGCTGGCGCGCTGGTGCTGGGCCGTTATTACAAAGAAGCGACCCCCGCGCAGCGTGAAGCCTATTTTGCCGCCTTCCGCGAATATCTGAAACAAGCCTACGGCCAGGCGCTGGCGATGTATCACGGTCAGACCTATCAGATTGCACCGGAGCAGCCGCTGGGCGATGCGACTATTATTCCTATCCGCGTGACAATCCTTGACCCGAACGGCCGTCCGCCGGTTCGTCTGGATTTCCAGTGGCGTAAAAATACCCAGACTGGCAACTGGCAGGCTTACGACATGATTGCGGAAGGAGTGAGCATGATCACCACCAAACAGAACGAGTGGAGCGATCTGCTGCGAACTAAAGGCGTAGATGGACTGACGGCGCAACTGAAGGCAAGCTCCGCACAGCCGATTACCCTGGAACAGAAAAAATAATGACCGGGCAGCTGAGCTGGACTCGCGATGGTGAGACGCTAGTGCTGCACGGGGAGCTGGACCAGGATCTGCTGGTCCCGCTCTGGGAAGCTCGCACGCAGGCGACGGATGGCGTGTCGGTAATTGATCTGAATGAGGTGACCCGCGTGGACACTGCAGGTCTGGCGCTATTGGTGCATTTCATTGCTCTGATTCGTCGTCAGGGCCGGGCAGCACGGTTAATGGGTAAGAGTGAAAACGTGCAAACCCTGATCGGTCTTTACAACCTCCCGGACGACATGATCCCATAATTTTTCAGTGTCTTACTGCTAAAGCTATTCTGAAAGCCTCATCAAACTTTTCGATGGGGCTTTTTGCTTGTTTAAGACCGCGCCACTTTCCTCTAAGATGTTGGGCTGTTTTCACTATCAGATAAAACTAGCCCATGGAAAATCATGAAATTCAGACCGTGCTGATGAACGCACTCTCCCTTCAGGAAGTCCACGTCTCTGGCGATGGCAGCCACTTTCAGGTTATTGCTGTGGGTGAGATGTTCGACGGCATGAGCCGGGTCAAGAAGCAACAGGCTATCTACGCCCCGTTAATGGAATTTATTGCCGACAACCGCATCCATGCTCTGTCGATTAAAGCGTTTACCCCGCAGGAGTGGGCGCGTGACCGCAAACTAAATGGCTTATAAGCTGTGGGGATGTTCCCCACAGCGTATGTGAATTCTTAACAGAGAACAGAATCAATGGATAAATTCCGTGTTCAGGGGCCGACTCGTCTTCAGGGCGAAGTCACGATTTCCGGTGCGAAAAACGCCGCCCTGCCAATCCTCTTTGCCGCGCTGTTAGCCGACGAGCCGATTGAGATCCAAAACGTACCGAAGCTGAAAGACATTGATACCACCATGAAACTGCTGAGCCAGTTGGGCGCGAACGTTAAGCGTAATGGTTCTGTATGGATCGATGCTGGCCCAGTTGACGTCTTCTGTGCTCCGTACGATTTGGTTAAAACCATGCGCGCCTCTATTTGGGCGCTGGGGCCGCTGGTGGCTCGTTTTGGTCAGGGCCAGGTTTCACTACCAGGCGGCTGCGCCATTGGCGCTCGTCCGGTTGATTTGCATATCACCGGTCTTGAACAACTGGGCGCGGAAATCAAACTGGAAGAAGGCTATGTTAAAGCGTCGGTCAATGGGCGTTTAAAGGGCGCGCATATCGTGATGGATAAGGTCAGCGTTGGTGCGACTGTGACCATCATGAGTGCTGCGACGCTGGCGGAAGGCACTACTGTTATCGAAAACGCCGCGCGCGAGCCGGAAATTGTCGATACCGCGAACTTCCTGAATACGCTGGGTGCGAAGATCAAAGGTCAGGGTACCGATCGCATCACCATCGAAGGCGTCGCGCGTCTGGGCGGCGGCGTATACCGTGTTCTACCAGATCGTATCGAAACGGGTACTTTCCTGGTGGCTGCCGCCATTTCTGGCGGTAAGATCCTGTGCCGTAATGCCCAGCCTGATACCCTGGATGCTGTTCTGGCGAAGCTCCGTGATGCCGGTGCAGATATCGAAACGGGTGAGGACTGGATTAGTCTGGATATGCATGGTCATCGTCCGAAGGCCGTCAACGTTCGCACTGCTCCACACCCGGGTTTCCCGACCGATATGCAGGCTCAGTTCACCTTACTGAATTTGGTTGCAGAGGGAACGGGTGTGATCACCGAAACCATCTTTGAAAACCGCTTTATGCACATACCGGAACTGATCCGTATGGGCGCTCATGCGGAAATCGAGAGTAATACGGCGATTTGTCACGGCGTAGAGCAGCTTTCTGGTGCTCAGGTGATGGCGACCGATTTACGTGCGTCAGCAAGTCTGGTGCTGGCGGGCTGCATTGCGGAGGGTACGACGATTGTCGATCGTATCTATCACATTGACCGTGGGTACGAACGTATCGAAGACAAACTGCAGGCGTTGGGCGCAAATATCGAACGCGTCAAAGGCGAATAAATCTGTAGCGGCAGCAGCCCTCTGACGCTTGTCCGGGGGCTGTTGTCTGTATGACCTCGCTTTACTTGTTATTCTTCCTTTGACGCATCATCTGCGTCCTGTCGATAAACTGATGGGTATTGGGGTCGTGATAGCGCGATGGCCAAATGACCCATGGCGTTGTCTCCAGCGCGTTCGCAATAATTAGCTCACCTTTGGGCCAGGGGCGGGTTAACGCATTGGCAAGCGTGGAGGAACTCAAACCATTACGCCGCGATTCAGCCGCCAGCGACGTCCCTTTTTTGCGTAATCCAGCAATGATATCCGCCGGATGCCAGTCAATGAACTTATCCATAAATTCTCCTGGTAATAAAGATCCGATCGTCCTTAACGAGCGACGAAATGACTATACCTTGAGTTCCAGTATTGTTCTAACAAGTTCTTTTAATGGAGTGAATATTAGGAATATATCAAGTTATTGGAGGCGTTATTGAGTTTTATTGGAACTTTCCCGCTCGGTGCGCGGGAAAGTGAGGGTGAGATTAATGATCGCGTTGTACCGCAATATGGGCGAGACCAATTAGCGCTTCGCGCCACTGGGAGTCAGGAAGGACCTGAAGTGCGGCAATTGCTTTATCCGCCTCTTCCTCTGCGCGTTTTTGGGTCCATTCAAGCGAACCGCAGGCCGCCATGGTTTCCAGTACGGCTTCCAGCAGGTGACGGCCATTACCCTGCTCAATCGCGCCACGAATCATAGCGGATTGCTCTACTGTGCCATGACGCATTGCGTGTAGCAGCGGAAGGGTGGGTTTGCCTTCGTTGAGATCATCCCCGACGTTTTTGCCAAGACGCTCGCCATCGGAACTGTAGTCGAGTAAATCATCGATTAGCTGGAAAGCAGTACCCAGATAGCGTCCGTAATCCTGCAACGCTTTCTCTTGTTCTGCAGTACAGTCGGCCAGAATCCCGGAACACTGGGCTGCGGCTTCAAACAGGCGGGCGGTCTTGCTGTAAATAACCCGCATATAGTTTTCTTCAGTGATGTCGGGATCGTTGACGTTCATTAATTGCAGAACTTCGCCTTCTGCAATGACGTTAACGGCTTCTGACATCACTTCCAAAACCTTCAATGAACCAAGAGCGGTCATCATCTGAAAGGCGCGTGTATAGATGAAATCACCCACCAGTACGCTTGCTGCGTTGCCAAAAGCGGCGTTTGCTGTAGCTTTTCCTCGGCGCATGTCTGACTCATCGACGACGTCATCATGCAGGAGGGTGGCGGTATGGATAAATTCGATCAGAGCGGCGATGGTGACGTGCGCGTTACCCTGGTAACCGACGGCCCGTGCGGCCAGCACGGCGATCATCGGACGAATACGTTTGCCGCCTCCACTGACGATGTAATAGCCTAACTGATTGATAAGCTGAACATCAGAGTCGAGTTGCTTAAGGATTGTCGCATTGACGCCCGCCATATCCTGCGCGGTTAACTCATTGATTTTTTCTAAATTCATCGCAAAAGCCGGGCCAAATGTCCTGTTACCGCGTATCCGAATGGGATCACAGAAGGATTAAGATAGAATTAAAAGAATAAGTGATTGTACTGAAAAATTGGCGTAGATAAACGTTGTAGTGAAAGTTGTGTTTTTTTTCTGCGTTGATCGCTGATCGCTCTTGTCAAAGGCTCGCGTTTTGCGTAATATTCGCGCCCTATTGTGAATATTTATAGCGCACTCTGAATCATACGAAGAGGTGCGCGGAAGCGGAGTTCTATATGTACGCGGTTTTCCAAAGTGGTGGTAAACAACACCGAGTAAGCGAAGGTCAAACCATTCGCCTGGAAAAGCTGGACATCGCAACTGGCGAAGCTGTTGAGTTCGCTGAAGTGCTGATGATCGCAAACGGTGAAGAAATTAAGATCGGCGTTCCTTTTGTTGAGGGCGGCGTAATCAAAGCTGAAGTTGTTGCTCATGGTCGTGGCGAGAAAGTTAAAATCGTTAAGTTTCGTCGTCGTAAACACTACCGTAAGCAGCAGGGCCATCGTCAGTGGTTCACTGATGTGAAAATTACTGGCATCAGCGCCTAAGACCTGAGGAGAGATTTAAATGGCACATAAAAAGGCTGGCGGCTCAACTCGTAACGGTCGCGATTCAGAAGCTAAACGCCTTGGCGTTAAGCGTTTCGGTGGCGAATCCGTTCTGGCGGGTAGCATCATCGTTCGTCAACGTGGTACCAAATTCCACGCTGGCACTAACGTAGGTTGCGGTCGTGACCACACTCTGTTTGCTAAAGCAGACGGCAAAGTGAAATTTGAAGTTAAAGGCCCGAACAACCGTAAATACATCAGCATCGTTGCTGAGTAAGTTTTTCGTGGTCCGGTAACGGATTAAAGCCCCGCAACGTGTTGCGGGGCTTTTTACATTAGAATCCCGGATATTTTTCTGCAGGGAAAACGGGCATGAAGCAGCAGGCCGGCATCGGCATTCTTTTAGCGCTCACCACTGCAATGTGCTGGGGTGCTTTGCCGATCGCTATGAAGCAGGTTCTTGAAGTGATGGAGCCACCGACGGTGGTCTTTTATCGCTTCTTGATGGCAAGTTTTGGTCTTGGGGCCATCCTGGCTATCAAAAGAAAGCTACCTCCGCTGCGTATCTTTCGCAAGCCGCGCTGGCTGATACTGCTGGCTATTGCGACAGGTGGTTTGTTCGGTAACTTCATTCTGTTTAGTTCTTCCCTGCAATATCTCAGTCCCACCGCTTCCCAGGTGATTGGTCAGTTGTCCCCTGTCGGTATGATGGTTGCCAGCGTTTTTATCCTCAAAGAGAGAATGCGCGGCACTCAGATTGTGGGGGCGATGATGCTGGTTAGCGGTCTGGTGATGTTCTTCAACACCAGCCTGATTGAGATTTTTACCCGCCTGACTGATTACACGTGGGGGGTAATTTTTGGTGTTGGGGCCGCGACGGTGTGGGTGAGTTATGGCGTCGCGCAAAAGGTGTTATTACGCCGTCTGGCATCACAGCAGATCCTTTTTTTGCTGTACACTTTATGTACGATAGCGCTTCTGCCGTTAGCGACACCATCGCAGGTACTGGCACTAAGCGACTGGCAACTGGCCTGCCTGGTTTTTTGCGGGTTGAATACTCTGGTGGGCTACGGTGCGCTTGCGGAAGCTATGGCGCGCTGGCAGGCGGCGCAAGTGAGCGCGTTGATTACCTTAACGCCGCTGTTTACGCTACTATTTTCAGATTTATTATCACTGGCCTGGCCAGACGTTTTCGCCAGACCGCTGTTGAACCTGATGGGTTATCTCGGTGCGTTTGTCGTGGTTGCGGGCGCGATGTATTCCGCCGTCGGCCATCGTCTTTGGGGACGGTGGCGAAAGCGAGGAGCGGTTGTGCCGCTGCCCCGCTCAGGCGAATGATTTACGGAGAGTAAAATGAAGTTTGTTGATGAAGCAACGATCCTGGTCGTAGCAGGTGATGGCGGCAATGGTTGCGTTAGCTTCCGCCGCGAAAAATATATCCCGAGAGGCGGCCCGGACGGTGGTGATGGTGGTGATGGTGGTGATGTCTGGCTTGAAGCGGATGAGAACCTGAATACCTTGATCGACTACCGTTTTGAGAAGTCCTTCCGCGCTGAGCGTGGACAGAATGGTCAGAGTCGCGATTGTACCGGTAAGCGCGGTAAAGATGTGACGGTGAAGGTGCCGGTAGGGACCCGTGTGATTGACCAGGGGACCGGTGAGACGATGGGCGATATGACCAAGCACGGTCAACGTCTGATGGTCGCAAAAGGCGGCTGGCACGGTCTGGGTAACACCCGCTTCAAATCGTCTGTCAACCGTACCCCGCGTCAGAAAACCATGGGTACACCAGGCGATAAACGCGATCTGCAACTGGAGCTGATGCTGCTGGCAGACGTAGGGATGCTGGGAATGCCGAATGCGGGTAAATCCACCTTTATTCGTGCAGTCTCAGCAGCGAAGCCCAAAGTCGCTGATTATCCGTTTACTACGCTGGTACCGAGCCTCGGTGTTGTGCGTATGGACAACGAGAAGAGCTTCGTCGTTGCGGATATCCCAGGACTGATTGAAGGCGCAGCAGAGGGAGCCGGTCTTGGTATTCGCTTCCTGAAGCACCTTGAACGCTGCCGTGTACTCTTGCACCTCATTGATATCGAACCGATTGACGGCTCCGATCCGGTTGAGAACGCGCGGATCATTATCGGTGAGCTGGAGAAGTACAGCGAGAAACTGGCTTCTAAACCGCGTTGGTTGGTCTTTAACAAGATCGACCTGATGGATAAAGTCGAGGCGGAAGCCAAAGCGAAAACCATCGCTGAAGCGCTGGGCTGGGAAGACAAGTTCTATCTGATTTCTGCCGCCAGCCAGCAGGGGGTGAAGGATCTGTGCTGGGACGTGATGACCTTTATCATCGAAAATCCAATCGTTCATGCGGAAGAAGCGAAGCCCGCAGAAAAAGTCGAGTTTATGTGGGATGACTACCACCGTCAGCAGCTTGAAGAAGCTGCAGTGGAAGATGATGAAGATTGGGATGACGATTGGGACGAAGACGACGAAGAAGGCGTCGAATTCATCTACAAACGTTAACCTGGATAAAATGAAAGGGCCGCATATGATGCGGCCCTTTTGCTTTAGTTATTCTGATACAGGTCTTTGTACAGTCGGCTCTCAAACCGCACGAGCGGAATACGTCGATTGCGCTGATCGGCTGGCGGTACGGCATAGCCTGATAAATATTGCACGAAAGCGACCTTCTGTCCGCTGGCCGTAGTGATGAACCCGGCCAGGTTATACACCCCTTGCAGTGAACCCGTTTTGGCCGACACTTTTCCATCAACCCCTGCCTGATGTAGACCTGCACGGTATTGCAGAGAACCATCATGGCCAGCCAGTGGCAGCATTGAGATAAAGTTAAGCTCGTTATCGTGCTGAGCAATGTACTGCAGTACCTGCATCATTGTCGCCGGCGCGATGAGGTTATGACGCGACAAACCTGAGCCATCGGCAATAATGGTATTCCCGAGATCCACACCGGCCTGCTGGCGCAGGATTTGCCGTACTGCATCGGAACCCGCTCGCCAGGTGCCCGGTACGCCGAAACGGGCGTGTCCAATGGTACGAAATACGGTATCGGCAATCATATTGTCTGATTTTTTCAGCATGATCCGCAGCAGGTCGTGCAGCGGTGCAGATTGGGTTGTTGCAAGCACGGTACCGGGGTCGTTAGCCAATGTCTGGCGCAGCAGCGTACCGCTCCAGGTAATGCCGGCATCAGTCAGTTCAGACTTCAGAATCGCACCGGCATAGCCCGCACCATCCTGGATGGCGAAGGCCAGCGGTAACGGCTCGCTGCGCTGCGGCAGACATCCGGTCAAGGTGTAGCGATTTAGATCGCCGGGGACCACATCAAGCTCACAGTATTGTGCTTCAGAAGAGCCACGGGCCAAAGTGCGCACCTGGCTGAACATGGTCACCGGGTAGTAAGATGCCACGCGGATAAACGCCAGATCTCCCGGCTTTTGCGCGCTGTAGAGCGAAATGGAGAAGCAGTTGCGATCGACAATAGCCGCCGCTGGGGGCGCGCTAAAGCATTGTGTCATATCATTCCACGGCCAGCCTGGCGCTTTGTCATGACTGGCAAACACAGAAGTATCGATAAGCACATTGCCTTCAATACGCTGGACACCCGCTTTTTTCAACGTGGCGACCATATTACGTATATCCTGGCGTTTGAGCGTTGGATCGCCGCCGAAACGGGCAATAAGATCGCCCTTTAGTACGCCACCTTCAAGATTGCCTTTAGTTTCCAGCGTCGTAGTGAAGCGGAAATTCGGACCCAGTTGCAGCAGCGCGGCCAGAGCGGTTATCACTTTCTGGGTGCTGGCTGGGAGCGCCATTTGTTGGCTGTGAAAGTCTATCTCCGGCGTCGGGGAGCCTACCTTTTGTGCCATAAAGGCAAGGTTCGCACCCGCAGGAAGCTGGTTGATGTACTCGTCAATATTCGCCGCTTGAGCGCTAATCGCTATGCCGGCAGTCAATCCGATGATAAATCTGGAAAATCGCATAATCTCGCGCTAACAACCTGAAACCGAGCCGTCATACTACGGTGCAACACCCTGTAAAGTAAACGATGACCCATAGTGAACTTCAGGGTAAAATACATATCAAATTGAAAATTGCTGCTGACCTGGGGATTGCTTCCCGGGTCGGTTTTCTTTTTGCTCCTGTCTTGCTTAAGGCTTGGCTGGTTGCGGAACGGCGGTGTCCGTTCCATGAAAGAATGATAAAGAGGTATAACAAATGCAAGCTATTCCGATGACCTTACGTGGCGCTGAAAAATTGCGCGAAGAACTGGATTTTCTGAAGTCCGTGCGCCGCCCTGAAATTATTGCTGCTATCGCTGATGCCCGTGAGCACGGCGATCTGAAAGAGAATGCTGAGTATCATGCCGCTCGTGAACAGCAGGGTTTTTGTGAAGGTCGCATTAAGGATATCGAAGCGAAACTGTCGAATGCGCAGGTTATCGATATCACCAAAATGCCCAACAATGGTCGGGTGATTTTTGGTTCTACGGTCAGCGTTCTGAATCTTGATACCGATGAAGAGCAGACTTACCGTATCGTTGGCGACGATGAAGCTGATTTTAAGCAAAATCTGATTTCTGTAAACTCGCCGATTGCACGTGGCCTGATCGGTAAAGAACAGGATGATGTTGTCGTAATCCGTACACCAGGCGGTGAAGTCGAATTCGAAATTATTAAGGTTGAGTACCTTTAATCCGAATTTACGGCTACGATGTTGATGGATTGTAAAGAAAGGAAAAAGGCCGCATAGCGGCCTTTTATCAACGTCCGGAGCATGGCATTTTGCTCGTCTACCCGCAGAAAACCCTCGATTTACACAAAGTTGTGTCGATAACCAGGATATTCTTAGCGTGGCAGCGAGATTTTACGCTCTTTAGTCGGGCGATACAGGACCAGCGTTTTACCGATGACCTGTACGTTACAGGCGCCGGTTTCGCGCACGATGGCTTCCACGATCAAGGTTTTAGTGTCGCGATCTTCCGAGGCGATCTTCACCTTGATAAGTTCATGGTGCTCTAACGCTTGTTCAATCTCGGCCAGTACCCCTTCGGTCAAACCATTGTTGCCAAGCATAACTACCGGCTTGAGCGGATGTGCCAGACCTTTCAGGTGCTGTTTTTGTTTAGTACTCAGATTCATCGTATTTTTTTGCTTACGTTGGGATTGAAAACGGTTCATTCTACCGCCATCTCCCATATATCGCCAAACTACCGCGTCGATTTTTACGTCGCAAAGTATGATGAACCCGAAATGGGAATGTTAAATGACAGGTAAAAAGCGTTCTGCCAGCTCAAGTCGTTGGCTCCAGGAACACTTTAGCGATAAATATGTTCAACAGGCACAGAAAAAGGGGTTACGTTCCCGTGCCTGGTTTAAACTTGATGAAATACAGCAAAGTGACAAAATTTTTAAACCGGGGATGACGATTGTTGACCTCGGCGCTGCACCCGGTGGCTGGTCGCAATACGCGGTTACGCAGATCGGTAACAGCGGCCGCATCATTGCTTGCGATCTTTTACCTATGGATCCAATCGTCGGTGTGGACTTCCTTCAGGGTGACTTTCGTGATGAATTAGTCCTGAAAGCGTTACTTGAGCGCGTAGGTGACAGTAAAGTACAAGTGGTCATGTCCGATATGGCACCAAATATGTGTGGAACACCGGCGGTGGATATTCCCCGGGCCATGTATCTGGTGGAATTGGCGCTTGGAATGGCTCGTGATGTATTAGCGCCAGGTGGTAGTTTTGTAGTGAAGGTGTTCCAGGGCGAAGGCTTCGATGAGTATCTAAGAGAGATTCGCTCCCTGTTTACGAAGGTCAAAGTTCGTAAGCCGGACTCTTCTCGCGCCCGTTCGCGTGAAGTGTACATTGTAGCGACCGGGCGTAAACCATAACCGGTAGATTTCAAACGAAAGTTTGAAAGAAACTGGATATAGAGTATCCTGACGCTGTTTTTAACACAGTTGTAATAAGAGGTTAATCCCTTGAGTGACATGGCGAAAAACCTAATACTCTGGCTGGTCATTGCCGTTGTGCTGATGTCAGTATTCCAGAGCTTTGGGCCCAGCGAGTCGAATGGCCGAAAGGTAGATTATTCAACCTTCCTGCAAGAGGTCAATCAGGACCAGGTTCGCGAAGCGCGTATCAACGGACGTGAGATTAACGTTACCAAGAAAGATAGTAACCGTTACACGACTTACATTCCGGTTAACGATCCGAAGCTGCTCGATAACCTGTTGACGAAAAACGTCAAAGTGGTTGGCGAACCGCCAGAAGAGCCAAGCCTGCTGGCTTCTATCTTCATTTCCTGGTTCCCAATGCTGTTGTTGATTGGTGTCTGGATCTTCTTCATGCGTCAGATGCAGGGCGGCGGTGGCAAAGGTGCCATGTCGTTCGGTAAGAGCAAAGCGCGCATGTTGACGGAGGATCAGATCAAAACCACTTTTGCCGATGTTGCGGGTTGTGACGAAGCAAAAGAGGAAGTGGCTGAACTGGTTGAATACCTGCGCGAGCCAAGCCGCTTCCAGAAACTGGGCGGTAAAATCCCGAAAGGCGTCCTGATGGTTGGTCCTCCGGGTACGGGTAAAACGCTGTTGGCGAAAGCGATCGCTGGCGAAGCTAAAGTACCGTTCTTTACTATTTCGGGCTCTGACTTTGTTGAAATGTTTGTGGGTGTCGGTGCATCACGTGTGCGTGACATGTTCGAACAGGCCAAGAAAGCGGCTCCATGCATTATCTTCATCGATGAAATCGATGCCGTTGGTCGCCAGCGTGGCGCCGGTCTTGGCGGCGGTCATGATGAACGTGAGCAGACTCTGAACCAAATGCTGGTTGAGATGGATGGCTTCGAAGGTAATGAAGGCATTATCGTGATTGCTGCGACTAACCGTCCTGACGTACTTGACCCGGCTCTGCTGCGTCCTGGCCGTTTTGACCGTCAGGTTGTGGTGGGTCTGCCGGATGTCCGTGGCCGTGAACAGATTCTTAAAGTTCACATGCGTCGCGTACCGCTGTCTCCTGATATCGATGCAGCAATCATTGCCCGCGGAACACCTGGTTTCTCCGGTGCTGACCTGGCAAACCTGGTGAACGAAGCTGCGTTGTTCGCTGCGCGTGGCAACAAGCGTGTTGTTTCGATGGTTGAGTTCGAGAAAGCGAAAGACAAAATCATGATGGGCGCGGAACGTCGCTCCATGGTGATGACAGAAGCGCAGAAGGAATCCACCGCGTATCACGAAGCTGGCCACGCGATTATTGGTCGTCTGGTTCCGGAACACGATCCGGTGCATAAAGTGACGATTATTCCGCGCGGACGTGCGTTGGGTGTGACCTTCTTCTTGCCTGAAGGCGACGCAATCAGCGCCAGCCGTCAGAAACTGGAAAGTCAGATCTCAACTCTGTACGGTGGTCGTCTTGCAGAAGAGATTATCTACGGCGTAGAGCATGTTTCTACCGGGGCGTCGAACGACATTAAAGTCGCGACTAACCTGGCGCGTAACATGGTGACCCAGTGGGGCTTCTCTGACAAACTCGGTCCGCTGCTGTATGCGGAAGAAGAAGGCGAAGTATTCCTTGGCCGTAGCGTTGCGAAAGCGAAGCA
This sequence comes from Klebsiella huaxiensis, assembly GCF_003261575.2. Classification (GTDB taxonomy): domain Bacteria; phylum Pseudomonadota; class Gammaproteobacteria; order Enterobacterales; family Enterobacteriaceae; genus Klebsiella; species Klebsiella huaxiensis. The sequence continues at coordinate 663,909 of NZ_CP036175.1, forward strand.
TATGTCCGATGAAACGGCACGTATTATCGACCAGGAAGTGAAATCACTGATTGAGCGTAACTACGATCGTGCACGTCGCCTTCTGAACGATAACATGGACATCCTGCACGCGATGAAAGATGCGCTCATGAAATATGAGACCATCGATGCACCGCAGATTGATGATCTGATGGCTCGCCGCGATGTTCGCCCGCCAGCTGGCTGGGAAGAACCGGGTTCATCTAATAATTCTGGCAATAATGGCACCCCGAGTGCGCCGCGTCCGGTCGATGAACCGCGTACGCCAAACCCGGGCAACACCATGTCAGAACAGCTAGGCGACAAATAAGTTAGCCGCTATTGATCTGCTGTACTTTTCTAAAACCCCTGGGCATCCGCTCCGGGGTTTTTCTTTTTCAACCTCTCTCTGATTCAGGGATTTTGTGATGAAACTCGTAGCCCAGCGTTCGACCCTCGATCTCTCTCATCCACATGTGATGGGGATTCTCAACGTTACACCGGACTCGTTCTCTGATGGCGGGACTCACAATACGCTGGTAGAAGCGGTTAAACATGCCAATCTGATGATTAACGCCGGAGCGACCATCATTGACATCGGTGGAGAATCGACACGCCCGGGGGCTGTGGATGTTAGCGTTGAGGAGGAGCTGGCACGAGTGATTCCGACGGTGGAAGCTATTGCTCAGCGCTTCGAGGTGTGGATTTCCGTTGATACCTCGAAGCCGGAAGTCATTCGAGAGTCAGCGCGGGTCGGCGCGCATATCATCAATGATATTCGTTCGCTCACGGAGCCTGGTGCGCTGGAAGCGGCAGCCGAAACCGGGTTACCTGTATGTCTCATGCACATGCAGGGACAGCCGAAAACAATGCAGGAAGCGCCAAAGTATGCCGATGTCTTTGCTGATGTTGAGCGCTTTTTTGTCGAACATATTGTGCGTTGCGAGCGGGCTGGTATCTCAAAAGAGAAATTGCTGCTCGACCCGGGATTCGGTTTCGGTAAAAATCTTTCTCATAATTATGAACTGCTTGCCCGGCTTGGGGAATTCCATCATTTCGGTCTCCCGCTACTGGTAGGTATGTCGCGTAAGTCAATGGTAGGTCAGCTACTGAATGTTGGGCCGACAGAGCGCCTGAATGGTAGCCTGGCTTGCGCAGTCATTGCAGCAATGCAGGGCGCGCAGATTATCCGCGTCCATGATGTCAAAGAAACGGTAGAAGCGCTGCGTGTGGTGGAAGCTACCTTGGCCGCTAAGGAAAATAAACGTTATGAGTAACCGTAAATATTTTGGGACTGATGGTATTCGTGGCCGCGTAGGTGATGCGCCAATTACGCCGGAATTTGTATTGAAGCTTGGCTGGGCGGCAGGAAAAGTGCTGGCACGCCATGGATCGCGTAAAATTATTATAGGTAAAGATACACGTATTTCTGGCTATATGCTGGAGTCTGCGCTGGAAGCCGGTTTGGCTGCTGCGGGGCTATCTGCTTCCTTTACCGGGCCGATGCCAACTCCGGCAATCGCCTATCTGACGCGTACGTTCCGTGCCGAAGCCGGGATTGTGATTTCCGCCTCGCATAATCCGTTCTATGACAATGGTATTAAATTTTTCTCCATCGAGGGCACTAAGTTACCGGATGAAGTTGAAGAAGCCATTGAAGCCGAGATGGAAAAGGAACTCACCTGCGTAGATTCTGCAGAACTGGGTAAAGCCAGCCGTATTGTTGATGCCGCAGGTCGCTATATTGAATTTTGTAAGGGAACCTTCCCGAACGAGCTGAGCCTGAATGCTCTGAAAGTCGTGGTCGATTGTGCTCATGGGGCGACTTACCATATTGCCCCAAGCGTTTTCCGTGAGCTGGGTGCCCAGGTTATTACAATGGGCTGCGAGCCTGATGGTCTCAATATCAATGAAGAAGTTGGAGCGACAGACGTTCGTGCTCTACAGGCCCGCGTATTGGCAGAAAAAGCTGACTTGGGTATTGCTTATGATGGTGATGGCGACCGCGTCATTATGGTTGATCATGAAGGCAACAAAGTTGATGGTGACCAGATTCTCTACATCATTGCCCGTGAAGGGTTACGTCAGGGGCAGCTAAGAGGCGGTGCCGTTGGGACACTCATGAGCAACATGGGTCTGGAACTGGCGCTCAAACAGCTAGGTATTCCTTTTGTTCGTGCAAAAGTAGGGGACCGCTATGTACTGGAGAAACTTCAGGAGAAAGGCTGGCGTATCGGTGCGGAAAACTCTGGTCACGTGATTCTGTTGGATAAGACTACGACGGGAGATGGTATCGTCGCCAGCCTGCAGGTGGTTGCGGCAATGGCGCGTAACCACATGAGTCTACATGACTTATGCAGTGGTATGAAAATGTTCCCGCAAATTCTGGTCAATGTTCGCTTTACTGAAGGTAGCGGTAATCCACTGGAACATGAACATGTGAAAGCGGTAACGGCAGAAGTGGAAACCGCGCTGGGTAACCGAGGGCGTGTGTTACTGCGTAAATCAGGAACTGAGCCGCTAATTCGTGTGATGGTAGAAGGTGAACATCAAGAGCAGGTACATGAGTTTGCTCATCGTATCGCTGATGCAGTTAAGAGCGTTTGATATATCTGGCTAAGTGATTAAAAAGGCGGCGCTTGTCGCCTTATAATCGACAAATAAACGTTTTTTGCTGTTTTTTTCCGCACTTGATACAATGCGCTGAAATTGCCCTTGCGAAGGTCATTCGCTTTGGTTAGTATTCACACCCGCTTCAGTGGGAAACATCAAAACGTCCCGCTTTATTGGTCGAAGCACTTGGTATGCGGCGAATCCGCAAGGAACAGGTTGATTATGTACGAAGCTCTTTTAGTTGTTTTCCTTATTGTGGCGATTGGCCTGGTTGGTCTGATTATGCTGCAGCAAGGTAAAGGCGCTGATATGGGAGCCTCCTTCGGAGCAGGCGCTTCCGGCACGTTGTTTGGTTCTAGTGGTTCAGGTAACTTCATGACCCGCATGACAGGCATTCTTGCTGCGCTGTTCTTCATCATCAGTCTGGCGCTGGGTAACATCAACAGCAACAAGACCAATAAAGGAAGTGAGTGGGATAATCTGAGTGCTCCAAAAACTGAGCAAACTCAGCCGACAGCTCCGGCCCAGCCGAGCAGTGATATCCCGCGCTAATAAATAGTATCCGTACCGAGGTGGTGGAATTGGTAGACACGCTACCTTGAGGTGGTAGTGCCCTAACGGGCTTGTGGGTTCGAGTCCCATCCTCGGTACCAATATTTCGAAGAAAAGACGCTGAAAAGCGTCTTTTTTTTCGTCTAAAGAAAGCGAAAAGAAGCATCGCTCCTGTTATTACTCCGCTTCGCCTTGATGCCGTTGTTTGTTGTATAAAAAAGGCCGCTAGCGCGGCCTTCGGTATTTTCTCTGGAAACTACTTACCTTTATTCTCCAGGTTTTCCACCTGCGGCAAGCCGGTAGCAGAAGAGGCCGTCAGCAGTCCAGACTGAGCGTAGCCAAACAGCTTCTCGCGGGTATCAGTGATATCCAGGTTACGCATGGTTAACTGGCCAATACGATCCTCAGCGGAGAACATCGAGTCGCCTTTTTCCATCGTCAAACGCTCTGCCTTATAAGTCAGATTATCAGAGACAGTATTCAGGATGGAGTAGTCGTTGCCACGACGCAGTTCCAGAGTCACTTCGCCAGTGATTTGGCTTGCCACCCAGCGTTGCAGACCGTCACGCAGCATCAGTGCTTGAGAGTCAAACCAGCGTCCTTGATACAGCAGGCGACCCAGCTGGCGACCATGCGCATGGTATTGCTCGATAGTGTCTTCATTGTGAATACCGGTCAGCAGACGCTCATAAGCAATATGCAGCAGCGCCATCCCCGGGGCTTCATAAATCCCACGGCTCTTCGCTTCAATAATACGGTTTTCAATCTGATCGCTCATACCCAGACCATGGCGACCGCCGATGCGGTTGGCTTCCATCATCAGCTCAACGTCATCACTGAAGGTCTGTCCATTCAGCGCAACCGGGTGACCCTGTTCAAAACGAACGGTAACTTCTTCCGCAGGAATTTTGACGTTTTCGTCCCAGAATTTGACACCCATGATCGGGTTAACAATCTTGACGCTGGAGTTCAGAAACTCAAGATCTTTGGCTTCGTGCGTTGCGCCCAGCATGTTGGAGTCAGTGGAGTAGGCTTTTTCAACGGACATTTTATAATCGAAGCCACAGGAAATCATAAACTCGGACATTTCCAGGCGGCCGCCTAACTCATCGATAAAGTCGCTATCCAGCCATGGTTTGTAGATTTGCAGCTCGGCATTGGTTAGCAGACCATAACGATAGAAGCGTTCGATATCGTTGCCTTTATAGGTGCTACCGTCGCCCCAGATGTTTACACCATCTTCTTTCATCGCGGCAACCAGCATGGTACCGGTGACAGCGCGACCCAAAGGCGTCGTGTTAAAGTAGGTCAATCCACCGGTGGTGTTATGAAATGCACCACACTGAATGGCGGCGATGCCTTCAGCGACCAGTTGCTTACGGCAGTCGATCAGACGAGCGCCTTCTGCACCATATTCTTTAGCACGACGAGGAATGGCATCATAATCGTCTTCGTCTGGCTGGCCGAGGTTGGCGGTATATGCATAGGGGACTGCGCCTTTTTTGCGCATCCAAAGCAGTGCGGCACTGGTATCCAGCCCACCAGAGAAAGCGATACCAATACGTTGACCAACCGGGAGATGCTTGAGAATCGTCGTCATAAAATAAAACCCTGCTAGATAGACTGTGGTGAGTTCGACTCAACAATCTTAATTGCATGTTTATGCATTAATTGTGAGTTTTCATTTAATCATCTTTTGCTGGAGACAGGAAGGGGCTGATTGTCTTTTTACTAAAAAACCCCTGAAATACCAGTACAAACGAAAACCGGGTAATGTGAAATTCATGTTGACAAAATATATGATGTATCAATACAATTCACCACGATTTTATGTCCCGTCCTCGGTACCAAATCCCAGCAGTATTTGCGTCTTTTACTCAAAGCGAGTAAAATATGCCACGTTTCAGGCGCGGGGTGGAGCAGCCTGGTAGCTCGTCGGGCTCATAACCCGAAGGTCGTCGGTTCAAATCCGGCCCCCGCAACCACTTTCCCATTAAGTACTTTTTCAAATATACTGTGAGGACCGGGTCCTTCGTAGCCGAATTTGAAAGAATTCTTCTGGAAAGTGTTCCAGATCGCAGGTGCGATCTCAGGGTTCAGTTATCTAAAGCCCCGATTTATCGGGGTTTTTTGTTATCTGACTTCAGAATAACTGGGCTATACGCCCTTTTTTTATGTCTTGGGGGTGGGTTTGTCCACATTAGAGCAAAAATTAACAGAGATGCTCACTGCGCCAGTTGAAGCGCTTGGCTTTGAGCTGGTTGGCATCGAATTTATTCGCAGTCGCACATCCACACTGCGCATCTATATTGATAGTGAAAATGGCATCAATGTTGATGATTGTGCTGATGTGAGCCACCAGGTCAGTGCTGTCATGGATGTCGAAGACCCGATCACCGTCGCTTATAATCTGGAGGTTTCTTCCCCAGGTCTTGAGCGTCCAATGTTTACCGCCGAACACTATGAGCGTTTCTCCGGTGAAGAGGTTTCGCTGGTTCTGCGCATGGCGGTACAAAACCGACGCAAATGGCAGGGCATTATCAAAGCGGTAGACGGTGAGATGATCACGGTAACCGTCGAAGGCAAAGATGAAGTGTTCGCGCTGAGTAACATCCAGAAGGCGAACCTGGTTCCCCACTTTTAACAGTCTGGATTGAGGTGAAAGGCCCCGATGAACAAAGAAATTTTGGCTGTTGTTGAAGCCGTTTCCAACGAAAAGGCGCTGCCACGTGAGAAGATTTTCGAAGCGTTGGAAAGTGCGCTAGCAACGGCTACCAAGAAAAAATACGAGCAAGAGATCGATGTTCGCGTAGAAATCGACCGTAAAAGCGGTGATTTCGATACCTACCGTCGCTGGCTGGTCGTCGAAGAAGTGACAATGCCGACTCGTGAGATCACGCTGGAAGCTGCACGCTACGAAGACGAAAGCATGAATCCTGGCGACTACGTCGAAGATCAGATCGAATCCGTCACTTTTGACCGTATCACTACACAGACAGCGAAGCAGGTTATCGTACAAAAAGTGCGTGAAGCCGAGCGTGCAATGGTCGTCGATCAGTTCCGTGAGCACGAAGGTGAAATTATCACCGGCGTAGTGAAAAAGGTGAATCGCGACAATATTACGCTGGATCTTGGTAGTAATGCTGAAGCTGTGATCCTGCGTGAAGATATGCTGCCGCGTGAAAACTTCCGTCCGGGCGATCGTATCCGTGGTGTACTGTATGCAGTACGCCCAGAAGCACGTGGTGCTCAGCTATTTGTCACCCGTTCTAAACCAGAAATGCTGATCGAATTGTTCCGCATTGAGGTTCCAGAAATTGGTGAAGAAGTTCTCGAAATTAAAGCCGCCGCTCGCGACCCTGGCTCTCGTGCTAAAATCGCAGTGAAAACCAACGACAAGCGTATTGACCCGGTCGGTGCTTGCGTAGGTATGCGCGGTGCGCGCGTTCAGGCAGTTTCAACTGAGCTGGGTGGTGAACGTATCGATATCGTTCTTTGGGACGATAATCCGGCGCAGTTCGTGATTAACGCGATGGCACCGGCTGACGTTGCGTCTATCGTGGTGGATGAAGACAAACACACCATGGATATCGCAGTAGAAGCAGGCAATCTGGCGCAGGCAATTGGTCGTAATGGTCAAAACGTGCGTCTTGCTTCGCAACTGAGTGGTTGGGAACTCAACGTTATGACCGTTGACGACCTACAGGCTAAGCATCAGGCTGAAGCCCATGCAGCAATTGATACCTTCACTAAATATCTTGATATTGATGAAGATTTCGCCACACTGCTGGTTGAAGAAGGTTTCGCCACTCTGGAAGAACTGGCCTACGTGCCAATGAAAGAACTGCTAGAAATTGACGGTCTGGATGAATCCACCGTTGAAGCACTTCGTGAGCGTGCGAAAAATGCGCTGACCACGCTGGCGCTGGCTAAGGAAGAAAGCCTGGGAGACAGCAAACCTGCAGATGATTTATTGAATCTGGAAGGTTTGGACCGCTCTCTGGCATTTACCCTGGCTGCCCGTGGTGTTTGTACGCTGGAAGATCTCGCCGAGCAGGGCATTGATGATCTGGCTGATATCGAAGGCTTAACTGACGAAAAAGCCGGAGAGCTCATCATGGCCGCACGTAATATTTGTTGGTTCGGCGACGAAGCGTAATAAACTGTAGCAGGAAGGAACAGCATGACAGATGTGACCATTAAAGCGCTGGCCTCAGAAATTCAGACCTCTGTGGATCGCCTGATACAGCAATTTGCTGATGCAGGGATTCGCAAATCGGTTGATGATTCTGTGACCGCGCAAGAGAAGCAAACCTTGTTGACGCACCTGAACCGTGAACACGGCTCGGCGCCCGACAAGCTGACGCTGCAGCGCAAAACGCGCAGCACGTTAAATATTCCAGGTACCGGTGGAAAGAGTAAATCGGTACAAATCGAAGTCCGCAAGAAACGCACCTTTGTGAAACGCGATCCGCAAGAGGCTGAACGCCTTGCCGCGGAAGAGCAGGCGCAGCGTGAAGCGGAAGAGCAAGCCCGTCGTGAGGCAGAAGAATCGGCCAAACGCGAGGCGCAATTAAAAGCTGAACGTGAGGCCGCAGAACAAGCTAAACGTGAACTCGCTGAGAAAGCGAAACGTGAAGCCGCGGAAAAAGACAAAGTGAGCAATCAACAAACCGACGATATGACCAAAACCGCCCAGGCTGAGAAGTCCCGCCGCGAGAACGAAGCTGCGGAGCTGAAGCGCAAATCGGAAGAAGAAGCACGCCGCAAACTTGAAGAAGAAGCGCGCCGTGTAGCGGAAGAAGCACGCCGTATGGCTCAAGAAAATGAAAAAAACTGGACTGAAACTCCAGAAACCCCTGAAGAAACTACCGACTATCACGTAACGACTTCTCAGCATGCGCGTCAGGCTGAAGATGATAACGATCGTGAAGTAGAAGGTGGTCGTGGTCGTACCCGTAGTACTAAGGCTGCGCGTCCGGCGAAGAAAGGTAATAAACACGCTGAGTCTAAAGCCGATCGTGAAGAAGCCCGTGCAGCTGTTCGCGGTGGCAAAGGCGGCAAGCATCGTAAAGGTTCTGCTCTGCAACAAGGTTTCCAGAAGCCAGCTCAGGCAGTTAACCGTGATGTTGTGATTGGCGAAACCATCACCGTTGGCGATCTGGCGAACAAAATGGCAGTCAAAGGCTCTCAGGTCATCAAAGCAATGATGAAATTGGGCGCAATGGCTACCATCAACCAGGTCATCGACCAGGAAACCGCACAGCTGGTTGCCGAAGAGATGGGCCACAAAGTGACCCTGCGTCGTGAGAATGAGCTGGAAGAAGCGGTAATGAGCGACCGTGATACTGGCGCTGCTGCTGAACCGCGGGCACCGGTTGTGACCATCATGGGTCACGTCGACCACGGTAAAACTTCTCTGCTCGACTATATTCGTTCAACTAAAGTCGCATCCGGCGAAGCGGGTGGTATTACCCAGCATATCGGTGCTTATCACGTTGAAACTGATAACGGTATGATCACCTTCCTGGATACCCCGGGTCACGCCGCATTTACTTCCATGCGTGCTCGTGGTGCGCAGGCGACAGATATTGTTGTTCTGGTTGTTGCTGCCGATGATGGCGTTATGCCGCAGACTATTGAAGCTATCCAGCACGCGAAAGCGGCGCAGGTTCCTTTAGTCGTTGCGGTAAACAAAATCGACAAACCAGAAGCTGATATGGATCGCGTTAAGAACGAACTGTCCCAGTACGGTGTTATGCCGGAAGAGTGGGGCGGCGAAGCGCAGTTCATCCCTGTATCTGCAAAAGCGGGTACCGGTATTGACGATTTGCTGAATGCTATCCTGCTGCAGGCTGAAGTTCTGGAACTGAAAGCGGTTCGCAATGGTATGGCGAGCGGCGCGGTTATCGAATCCTTCCTTGATAAAGGTCGTGGTCCGGTTGCTACCGTTCTGGTTCGTGAAGGCACGCTGCATAAGGGCGATATCGTTCTGTGTGGCTTCGAGTATGGTCGCGTTCGTGCAATGCGTAACGAACTGGGTCAGGAAGTACTGGAAGCGGGTCCGTCCATTCCGGTTGAAATCCTCGGTCTGTCCGGTGTTCCGGCTGCCGGTGATGAAGTGACCGTTGTTCGTGACGAGAAAAAAGCGCGTGAAGTTGCGTTGTATCGTCAGGGTAAATTCCGCGAAGTTAAGCTGGCGCGTCAGCAGAAGTCTAAACTCGAGAACATGTTTGCTAACATGACCGAAGGCGAAGTTCACGAAGTGAACGTCGTACTGAAAGCGGACGTTCAGGGTTCTGTGGAAGCGATCTCCGATTCTTTACTGAAACTGTCTACCGACGAAGTGAAAGTGAAGATTATCGGTTCCGGCGTAGGTGGTATCACCGAAACCGACGCAACCCTGGCGGCTGCATCCAACGCTATTCTGGTTGGCTTTAACGTACGTGCCGATGCATCTGCCCGTAAAGTTATCGACGCGGAAAGTCTGGATCTGCGCTACTACTCCGTCATCTATCATCTGATCGACGAAGTGAAAGCGGCAATGAGCGGCATGCTGTCTCCGGAACTGAAACAGCAGATTATTGGTCTTGCTGAAGTGCGTGATGTGTTCAAATCACCGAAATTCGGTGCCATCGCGGGCTGTATGGTTACCGAAGGGACGATTAAACGTCATAACCCAATCCGCGTACTGCGTGACAACGTGGTTATCTATGAAGGTGAGCTGGAATCCCTGCGTCGCTTCAAAGATGACGTTAACGAAGTCCGTAACGGCATGGAATGTGGTATCGGTGTTAAGAACTACAACGATGTTCGCGTTGGCGATATGATCGAAGTGTTCGAAATTATCGAGATTCAACGTACCATCGATTAATCGTTTAGTAGGCCGGGGAAGCGCAGCGCCACACCCGGTTATACAAAATTAAAGGGGGCCGCGTGGCCCCCTTATTTGTCTGGAGAATTTATTATGGCGAAAGAATTTGGTCGCCCGCAGCGCGTAGCGCAGGAGATGCAAAAAGAGATTGCTATCATCCTGCAACGCGAAATTAAAGACCCGCGCCTGGGCATGATGACGACCGTTTCCGGCGTGGAAATGTCTCGCGATCTGGCCTATGCCAAAGTGTTTGTTACCTTTCTGAACGACCAGGATGAAGCCGCTGTAAAAGCGGGTATCAAAGCGTTGCAGGAAGCATCCGGTTTTATCCGCTCTCTGCTGGGGAAAGCAATGCGCCTGCGTATCGTTCCTGAGCTGACGTTCTTCTACGACAACTCATTAGTAGAAGGGATGCGCATGTCGAATCTGGTAACCAGCGTGGTGAAGCATGATGATGAACGTCGTGTGAACCCGGACGACAGCAAGGAGGACTAATGAGTCGTCCTCGTCGTCGCGGTCGTGATGTGCACGGCGTATTGTTGCTGGATAAACCGCAAGGTGCGTCCAGTAACGACGTGCTACAGAAAGTAAAACGTATTTATAACGCCAACCGGGCCGGGCACACTGGTGCACTGGATCCTCTTGCGACCGGTATGCTGCCGATTTGCCTTGGGGAAGCGACCAAATTTTCCCAGTATCTGCTGGATTCCGATAAGCGCTACCGTGTGATTGCTAAGCTTGGTCAGCGTACTGATACTTCCGATGCCGATGGGCAGGTCGTGGAAGAACGTGCGATGACCTTTAGCGCGGAACAGCTTGCTGCGGCACTCGACAGCTTCCGTGGGGAAACCCAGCAGGTACCGTCGATGTATTCGGCGCTGAAATACCAAGGGAAAAAACTGTACGAATATGCCCGTCAGGGGATTGAAGTACCACGTGAATCCCGACCAATTACAGTCTATGAGCTACTGTTCATCCGTCATGAAGGTGATGAACTTGAGCTGGAAATTCACTGTTCTAAAGGTACCTACATTCGCACAATTATCGATGATCTAGGTGAGAAACTTGGCTGCGGTGCGCATGTGATTTTCCTGCGTCGTCTTGCGGTCAGTAAATACCCGGTTGAGCGGATGGTGACACTGGAGCAGCTGCAGGCTCTGGTTGAGCAGGCTAATACGCAAGATATTCCAGCAGCGCAGCTTTTGGACCCGTTACTGATGCCAATGGACAGTCCCGCTTCGGATTATCCGCTGGTTAATATTCCGGAAACTTCGGCAGTATACTTTAAAAACGGTAACCCCGTTCGTACCTCGGGCGCGGGGCTGCACGGATTAGTTCGTGTGACCGAAGGTGAAGAAGAAAAGTTTCTTGGCATGGGTGAGATTGACGACGAAGGCCGTGTGGCTCCCCGTCGGCTGGTGGTTGAATACCCTGCCTGAGTGCTTTTCTTGCGATAAAAGGCTGCTGCGAGTAGAATATCGCCGCTTAATGCCCGCCAAAGTGTTTTAACATTTTCGGGTGTTATATCAGGGGTTGCTGAATTAGAGATCGGCACCCTTTCTTTCTTTTAATTTTTGGAGTTTGAAAATGTCTCTAAGCGTTGAAGCTAAAGCAAAAATCGTTTCTGAGTTTGGTCGTGGCGAAAACGACAGCGGTTCTACTGAAGTTCAGGTTGCCCTGCTGACTGCACAGATCAACCACCTGCAAGGTCACTTTGCAGAGCACAAAAAAGATCACCACAGCCGTCGTGGTCTGCTGCGTATGGTTTCTCAGCGTCGTAAACTGCTCGACTACCTGAAACGTAAAGATGTTGCACGTTACTCTTCGCTGATTGAGCGTCTGGGTCTGCGTCGCTAATTCTGCGAGTTTCAGAAAAGGGGCCTCACGGCCCCTTTTTTCGACCGGGCGGCAGCAATTCACTGGAAACTCATGTATTGTTGCTATTAATGATCTTCGTGCAGAGGTTCGCGCGGCTAATGAGAGGCTTCATCCGCAGGGGCGGGTAAAGGTTGTCATTAGTCGCGAGGATGCAGGGGATCGGGTCATTAGATATCGTATCGTGGATACGATGTCATCGATATATAAAAAGGATAGAACTTTGCTTAATCCGATCGTTCGTAAATTCCAGTACGGCCAACATACCGTAACGCTGGAAACTGGCATGATGGCGCGTCAGGCAACTGCCGCCGTAATGGTAAGCATGGATGACACTGCGGTATTTGTTACCGTTGTTGGTCAGAAAAAAGCGAAACCAGGCCAGGACTTCTTTCCGCTGACCGTTAACTATCAGGAGCGTACCTACGCTGCTGGTCGTATTCCGGGTAGCTTCTTCCGTCGTGAAGGCCGTCCGAGTGAAGGCGAAACGTTGATCGCGCGTCTGATTGACCGCCCGGTTCGTCCGCTGTTCCCGGAAGGCTTCGTTAACGAAGTCCAGGTTATTGCAACTGTCGTTTCCGTTAACCCGCAGGTTAACCCGGATATCGTGGCAATGATTGGTGCATCTGCTGCCCTGTCCCTGTCCGGCATTCCGTTCAACGGCCCTATCGGCGCTGCACGTGTTGGTTATCTCAATGACCAATACGTACTGAACCCGACTCAGGACGAGCTGAAGGAAAGCAAGCTGAACCTGGTTGTTGCCGGTACAGAAGGTGCTGTGCTGATGGTTGAATCCGAAGCGGAACTGCTGAGTGAAGACCAGATGCTGGGTGCTGTTGTGTTTGGTCACGATCAGCAGCAGGTTGTTATCCAGGCGATCAACGACCTGGTAAAAGAAGCCGGTAAACCACGCTGGGATTGGCAGCCTGAAGCCGTAAACGAAGCGCTGAATGCGCGGGTTGCTGCGCTGGCTGAAGCTCGCCTGAGCGATGCTTACCGCATCACTGACAAACAAGAGCGTTATGCTCAGGTTGACGTGATCAAATCTGAAACCATCGCTACTCTGGTTGCGGAAGATGAAACCCTGGACGCTAACGAACTGGGTGAAATCCTGCACGCTATCGAGAAAAACGTTGTTCGTAGCCGCGTACTGGCAGGCGAGCCGCGTATTGATGGTCGCGAAAAAGACATGATCCGCGGTCTGGACGTTCGTACTGGCGTACTGCCACGTACTCACGGTTCTGCACTGTTCACCCGTGGCGAAACTCAGGCGCTGGTTACCGCGACCCTTGGCACCACCCGTGATGCACAGAACCTCGACGAGCTGATGGGCGAGCGCACTGACAACTTCCTGTTCCACTACAACTTCCCTCCGTACTGCGTAGGCGAGACTGGCATGGTTGGTTCTCCGAAGCGTCGTGAAATCGGTCATGGTCGTCTGGCGAAACGCGGTGTGCTGGCAGTGATGCCGGATCTGGACAAATTCCCGTACACCGTACGTGTTGTGTCTGAAATCACCGAATCCAATGGTTCTTCTTCCATGGCTTCCGTGTGTGGTGCTTCTCTGGCGCTGATGGACGCAGGTGTGCCGATTAAAGCCGCCGTTGCGGGTATCGCAATGGGTCTGGTGAAAGAAGGCGAGAACTTTGTTGTTCTGTCTGACATCCTTGGCGATGAAGATCACCTGGGCGATATGGACTTCAAAGTGGCGGGTACCCGCGATGGTATCTCTGCGCTGCAGATGGATATCAAAATTGAAGGTATCACCAAAGAGATCATGCAGGTTGCTCTGAACCAGGCTAAAGGTGCGCGTCTGCACATCCTGGGCGTGATGGAACAGGCGATCAACGCGCCGCGCGGCGACATCTCTCAGTTCGCTCCGCGTATCCATACCATTAAGATCAGCCCGGACAAGATCAAAGACGTTATCGGTAAGGGCGGTTCTGTTATTCGTGCTCTGACCGAAGAAACCGGCACTACTATCGAAATCGAAGATGATGGTACTGTGAAGATCGCAGCGACCGACGGTGAGAAAGCGAAGTATGCTATCCGTCGTATCGAAGAGATCACTGCTGAGATCGAAGTTGGCCGTATCTACAATGGTAAAGTGACCCGTATCGTTGACTTTGGCGCGTTTGTTGCCATTGGCGGCGGTAAAGAAGGTCTGGTTCATATTTCTCAAATCGCCGATAAGCGCGTTGAGAAAGTGACTGACTACCTGCAGATGGGTCAGGAAGTACCGGTTAAAGTTCTGGAAGTTGACCGCCAGGGCCGTGTCCGTCTGAGCATTAAAGAAGCAACTGAACAAACTCAGCCTGCGAACGCGCCGGAAGCTCCGGCCGCTGAACAGGGCGAGTAAGGTTGCCGTTTGCCCTCCGCATTGCGGAGGGCGTATTACGGGCAGGACGCCTTGTTTGCAGCCGGGGAACTGGACGTTCATCCAATCGTTGTCTTCGGGAGTGGGAAATGAAGCCTTTTTTGCGCTGGTGTTTCGTGGCGACAGCTCTCACGCTGGCAGGATGCAGCAATTCTGCCTGGCGTAAGGACGCAGTCCTCGCGGTGCCATTGCAACCGACTTTGCAGCAAGAAGTGATTCTGGCGCGCATGGAACAAATTCTTGCCAGTCGGGCTTTAACCGATGACGAACGCGCACAGCTTTTATATGAGCGCGGAGTGTTGTATGATAGTCTCGGTCTGAGGGCATTAGCGCGAAATGATTTTTCACAAGCGCTGGCAATCCGACCAGATATGCCTGAAGTATTCAATTACTTAGGCATTTATTTAACGCAGGCAGGCAATTTTGATGCTGCCTATGAAGCGTTTGATTCTGTACTTGAGCTTGATCCAACTTACAACTACGCGCACTTAAATCGCGGCATCGCTCTGTATTACGGTGGTCGTGCTAAGTTAGCGCAAGATGATCTGCTGGCGTTTTATCAAGACGATCCCAATGATCCTTTCCGAAGCCTGTGGCTTTATCTCGCTGAGCGTAAGCTCGATGAGAAGCAGGCGCTTGAAGCACTGAGACAGCGCTTAGACAAGTCGGACAAAGAACAATGGGGATGGAACATTGTCGGGTTCTACCTTGGCGACATTAGCGAAAAAGAGCTAATGGACCGTCTGAAGGCAGACGCAACGGATAACACCTCGCTCGCTGAGCATCTCAGTGAAACCAACTTCTATTTAGGTAAGTACTACCTAAGTCTGGGGGACAAGGACAGCGCTACGGCACTGTTCAAACTGGCGGTCGCAAACAACGTTCATAACTACGTTGAGCACCGATACGCATTGTTGGAATTATCGCTCTTGGGCCAGGAGCAAGATGACCTGGCAGAATCGGACCAGCAATAGCTGACGAACACATCAGCCCAATTTTTTTATTGCCATCACCTTAACGGGTGAGGGCGTTGTTGTTCGTTAATACACCTACTTTGAGCCGGTTCACACTTTTCAATGAAAATTACCGTAAATTTTCACGATGAGTTATGTAGACTGGCCGCCATTAATTTTGAGGCACACGTACTACATGGCTGAATTCGAAACCACTTTTGCAGATCTGGGCCTGAAGGCTCCCATCCTTGAAGCGCTTAACAATCTGGGTTACGAAAAACCATCTCCGATCCAGGCTGAGTGCATTCCGCATCTTCTGGGCGGCCGTGACGTTCTGGGTATGGCCCAGACGGGTAGCGGTAAAACCGCAGCGTTTTCTTTACCGCTGCTGAACAACCTTGATCCTGAGCTGAAAGCGCCACAGATTCTGGTGCTGGCACCGACCCGCGAACTGGCGGTACAGGTAGCCGAAGCAATGACGGATTTTTCTAAACATATGCGCGGCGTAAACGTGGTTGCCCTTTACGGCGGCCAGCGTTATGACGTGCAGCTACGCGCACTGCGTCAGGGGCCACAAATCGTTGTCGGTACCCCAGGTCGTCTACTGGATCACCTGAAACGCGGTACGCTGGATCTCTCTAAACTGAGCGGTCTGGTACTGGATGAAGCTGACGAAATGCTGCGCATGGGCTTTATCGAAGACGTAGAAACGATTATGGCGCAGATCCCGGAAGGTCATCAGACCGCTCTGTTCTCCGCCACCATGCCGGAAGCGATTCGTCGTATTACCCGCCGCTTTATGAAAGAGCCGCAGGAAGTTCGCATCCAGTCCAGCGTCACTACTCGCCCGGACATCAGCCAGAGCTACTGGACTGCTTACGGTATGCGTAAAAACGAAGCGCTGGTGCGTTTCCTGGAAGCGGAAGATTTTGATGCGGCGATTATTTTCGTGCGTACCAAAAACGCGACCCTGGAAGTGGCCGAAGCGCTGGAGCGTAGCGGTTATAACAGCGCAGCGCTGAACGGTGACATGAACCAGTCCCTGCGCGAGCAGACTCTGGAACGTCTGAAAGATGGCCGTCTGGATATTCTGATTGCAACCGACGTGGCAGCACGTGGTCTGGACGTTGAGCGTATCAGCCTGGTTGTTAACTACGATATCCCTATGGATTCAGAATCTTACGTTCACCGTATTGGTCGTACCGGCCGCGCGGGTCGCGCGGGTCGTGCTCTGCTGTTCGTTGAGAACCGCGAGCGTCGTCTGCTGCGTAACATTGAACGCACAATGAAGCTGACTATTCCAGAAGTCGAACTGCCGAACGCAGAGCTGCTGGGCAAACGTCGCCTGGAAAAATTTGCCGCGAAAGTTCAGCAGCAGCTGGAAAGCAGCGATTTGGATCAGTACCGCGCACTGCTGGCGAAAATCCAGCCATCTGCTGAAGGCGAAGAGCTGGATGTTGAAACTCTGGCCGCAGCGCTGCTGAAAATGGCTCAGGGTGAACGTCCGCTGATCCTGCCTCCGGATGCGCCGATGCGTCCGAAGCGTGAGTTCCGTGACCGTGACGATCGTTTCGAGCGTCGTGGCGACCGCAACGATCGTGGCCCGCGCGGTGATCGCCCTGAACGCAGTGGCGAAGATCGTCCTAAGCGTGAGCGTCGTGACGTTGGCGATATGGAACTGTACCGTATTGAAGTGGGCCGTGATGATGGCGTTGAAGTTCGTCATATCGTTGGCGCGATTGCTAACGAAGGCGATATCAGCAGCCGTTACATCGGTAACATTAAGCTGTTTGCTTCTCACTCCACCATCGAGCTGCCGAAAGGCATGCCGGGTGAAGTACTGCAGCACTTTACTCGTACTCGCATTCTGAACAAACCGATGAACATGCAGCTGCTGGGTGATGCTCAGCCGCGTCCTGAGCGCAGCGGCGAACGTCGCGGCGGCGGCGAGCGTCGTGAAGGCGGTCGTGGTTTCGGTGGCGGTGAGCGTCGTGAAAGCCGTGGGTTTGGCGGCGAACGCCGTGAAGGTGGTCGTGGTGATGGTCGTCGTTTCAGCGGCGAGCGTCGTGACGGTGGTAACCGCGCACCGCGCCGCGATGATGCCGGTGCTGCTCCGCGTCGTGATGACTCCGCAGGCCGTCGTCGTTTCGGTGGCGATGCGTAATTAGCATTATCCGCTAACGTAAAGTAAATGATACAGCCCCGATCTTTATGATTGGGGCTTTTTTTATTTCTTTTGTACTCGTGTACTGGTACAGTGCGTCACATTCATAATGAGATAAAGTATTTTCGACTGGAGATTTCGGCAAATGGCGACACTTACCACTACGGCAACCCGACCGTCCTTGTTTGGCGGCGTGGTGATTATCGGCGGGACAATTATTGGCGCGGGTATGTTCTCGCTGCCGGTGGTCATGTCCGGTGCGTGGTTTTTCTGGTCGCTGGCAGCACTGGTTTTTACCTGGTTTTGCATGCTGCATTCCGGATTGATGATCCTTGAAGCAAACCTGAATTATCGGATTGGTTCCAGCTTCGACACTATTACTAAAGATCTGCTTGGCAGAGGCTGGAATCTAATCAATGGCGTATCTATTGCTTTTGTACTTTATATCCTGACCTACGCCTACATCTCCGCCAGCGGCTCGATCCTGCATCATACTTTTGCGGAAATGTCGTTGAACGTTCCGGCTCGAGCCGCAGGCTTTGGTTTTGCGCTGCTGGTTGCGTTTATCGTCTGGTTGAGTACTAAAGCGGTGAGTCGAATGACGGCCATTGTTTTGGGTGCGAAGGTCATTACCTTCTTTCTGACCTTCGGTAGCCTGCTGGGCCACGTTCAGCCGACAACATTGTTTAACGTCGCCGAACAAAATGCTTCGTATATGCCGTACTTGCTGATGACGCTGCCTTTCTGCCTGGCATCTTTTGGCTATCACGGCAACGTGCCGAGCCTGATGAAGTATTACGGCAAGGATCCACGCACTATCGTTAAGTGCTTGGTTTACGGCACGCTGCTGGCGCTGGGGCTGTATGTCGTTTGGCTGCTGGTGACGATGGGTAACATTCCACGTCCGGAATTTATCGGTATTGCACAGAAGGGTGGCAATATTGATGTGCTGGTTCAGGCGCTGAGCGGTGTATTGAATAGCCGTAGTCTGGATCTGCTGTTAGTTATCTTCTCAAACTTTGCGGTTGCCAGTTCATTCCTTGGCGTCACTCTCGGCCTGTTTGATTATCTGGCAGATTTGTTCGGTTTTGATGATTCCGCGTTAGGGCGCTTTAAAACCGCGATTCTCACTTTTATGCCGCCGATGATTGGTGGCCTGCTGTGGCCGAATGGTTTTCTGTATGCCATCGGATATGCGGGTCTGGCAGCCACAATCTGGGCGGCAATTGTACCGGCGCTGTTAGCTCGTGCATCGCGTAAACGTTTTGGTAGCCCGTTGTTTCGCGTTTGGGGTGGAAAGCCGATGATTGCGCTGGTTTTACTGTTCGGTTTGGGTAACGTCATAGTGCATTTCCTGTCGAGTTTTAATGTATTACCGACTTATCAATAATTGAATTTATAGCCGAGCCAGATTTAACGATCTGGCTCAAAAAATATTCTCTTAATTTCTCTTACTATAAATATTGTCTTGAATAAGGGAATATTTATATGCTGAATAATGATATTACTCTGCGGAAACTCGAGATCTTCCTTAGCTATATGGAATCGATGAATATATCGAAAACAGCAGAGCTGATGAACATTTCATCCGTTAGTGTCCATCGTGCTCTTCATTCACTGGAGGATAATTTACGCTGCCCTTTGTTTACCCATAATGGTCGGAACCTTCATCCTTTGCCTGGTGCATGGGTTATGCAGAAACAAGCTCGGGAAGTGATTAACTCGATGGAGCGATGTATTTATCTTACTCGCGAAGCCTCTGGATATCACACTCAGGTTCTACGATTGGGATTACTATATTCACTTGTATTAAAGACTGCGCCACAAATTGTCCAGGGGCTAAAAAAACGTTGTCCGGATCTTACGATTGAATTCATCATGAACTCTAATAAGAAATTACTAGAAGCCCTTAACGAAGGGAAGATTGATGCAGTCCTGATTTCGACGCCCGATGATTACAACGTTCAGCTATTCGAAACATGGACAATATTCTCTGATTCAATTTTCCTTGCGGTACCGGTTACGGATGCTGACAGTTTATCTACACCTGTTGATTTACGGCATCTACAAAATAAAAAATTTATTGCCTTAAGCGAAGGTTTTGCCACCTGGCGAGGTTTTCAGGAAGCGTTTCAGATTGCCGGATTTACCCCTGATATTACCGTTCGGGTTCATGATGTATTTTCATTGATGAGTATGGTTAATGCCGGAGTGGGTTATACCTTGATCCCCGGGCGGATGAGCGGGTTGTTCAGAAGCGGAATTCGCCTGCTGCCGTTGCAGGAACCCTATCGGATGGAGCAGGAAATCTCGCTGGTCTTCCCTCGTAGCCAGGAAAATCACCCTGGCTTGCTGTCTTTGTTAGCCGAGTGCCGCATGTATGCAAGGCAGCTTATGATGGAGAAAAACGACACAGAGAAAACCCCATGAGCTCCTGGCTTAGCCGTTGATATACCACCGTTTCGCCGTAAATAGAGACGGCAAGCCATCGCGGATTACTCACCAAGGCGATTTTGATTCTGATACGATCGCCATTAATGTTGTTGGCTAAGGCATGGCTAAGCGCCTGATGGCTGGCCTGGCATAGTGTAAAGATGGCGGTCTCCTGCCGGGTAATAATCTGGTGCTTAAAGGCGCAGCCAATGACGCAGCGCTGTAGCTTAGCTTTTATCTCATCTGATGCTCCCGCCATAAAAGCAAAACCGACCTTATGCTCAGGCTTATCGGTCGTCAGTTTCTGACGAAAATTCTCTTCATCTTCTTGCGTGCAAAGTGAGGCCAGAAGCGCAATTTGTCCAGGCTTCATTCGCTGAAATGAATACATAGATATCCCTTGTGCCTGCCGCGATGGCAGCAGGCGTGTGTTATTAAAAGAAGGGGGTTAAAGAGAGATAGAGCGCTGATGGCGCCAGTAGACATCCGAGCCCGGTATAAAACGTCGCCGTCATCGCGCCATAGGGAACCAGTTTGGGGTCGGTCGCGGCCAGACCTGCGGCAACGCCACTGGTGGAACCCATTAATCCGCCGTAAACAATGGCAGCGGCTGGTGAATTTAAACCTGCGGCTTTCGCTACCAGCGGCGTTAATATCATGACAGCAATGGATTTAATGACACCCGCGGCGATGCTAAGTGCAATAACATCGGAGCTCGCGCCGAGCGCTGCGCCAGTCACCGGGCCAACGATAAAGGTCACGGCCCCAGCACCGATGGTCGCCATACTGATCGCATCTGTATAGCCAAAAGCCCATGCGACAATTGCGCCAAGGTAAAAAGAGAGCACGGTTGAGATAACCAATGCCAGCGCGCCTGCAATCCCGGCTTTTTTCAGCTCTTCAAGCTTTACGCCGAAGGCGGTAGAGATGATGGCGAAATCGCGGAACATGCCGCCGCCCATCAGTGCAATACCGCTGAAGAGGCTGATGTCGGCAATGCCCTTTTTACCGCCGGTCAGTTCCCCGCCAAGCCATGCCAGCAGTAGCCCGGCGACGATCGCGATAGCCGAACTATGAATCTTGCCGCGAAGCAGATGCGTAGAGATCCAGCTTGCTGCCCAGCACACGATCCCCACCACGACAAAGGCGGTAATCAAGCCGTTGCTGGTGAAGTTACCGGTAAGAATCTTTGTAAGCTGCTCCATTATTTGCATTCCTCGCTAACGGCGGAACTTCCCTGAACACCACGACCGCCGATTTTGCTTAACGGTTTAATCAGCAGGAAGCCGATGAAAACGGCACCCAGGCCTGCAATGAGCGCAACCGGACCGCCTTTGAGCGCGGCAATAACATTTTGGTTTGCGGACATAGCGACGACTATCGGAATATACATTGCATTCCAGAAACCGACTCCTTGTTCAGCCGGTTTCGATAGTAATCCTTTTTCCGTCAGCTTTTGCGAAGCGACTACCAGAAATAACATGGCAAAGCCAATACCGCCGATATTGGCCGAAATACCCAGCAGCAGACCCAGAAGATCGCCGATGATTAATCCGGCGAACATGCACAATCCCATTAACATCAATCCGTAAATAATCATGATGTTTCTCTTTGTCTATCCATACTAAAAGCGAATAACACAAAACGGTTTGATGATACCCGCATTGGGGAAATGATAAGAAAATAAATCAGCGGCTTTTAGTATAGCGATTTTTATTTGCAGACATTCATAAGAACACAGTTTTTCTCAGTCACTATGATTTATCATATCAGCAAGCGAAGCGCTTACTGATATGACATTAACATAGAAATAATCTCACAATAGAATGTCGCATTGTTTTTTAATTAAATGCGTACTAACTCACTTTACTCTGCAACGATTTCAAATAATACCATGCCTGGGTTGATGCGGTCGCCCACATTAACCGCGAGCGTTTTTAATATTCCGCTCTCTGGTGAAGCAACAGGCATCTTCATTTTCATGGCTTCCAGCACAATAACCACCTGGCCTTTTTCGATTTTATCCCCTGCAGCCGCTTTCACTTCATCAACCACGCCCGGAACTTTTGATTTAACTTCTGACATATTAATTTCCTTTGATATATTTAACGGAAAAATGTTCTCATTGCTGCCGCGATCTGCTGTCGCGATATTAATTGAACATCATTCTCACTTTTAGCCAGCAGAGTTGAGCTTCCACTGAACCATTCTTTGATATTGATGGCGTATCCATCGGATAAACACATCTCGCCATCGATACGTAACTGAAATTGCCGTTCTATATTGCATATGCTGGCCCAGCATTCGTTAAGGCCCATCAATGAGCTGGGAACAAGACGAATATCCAGATCGGAATGAGCATCAGTCCATTGCCATGGAGTAACGATTTCCAGTGCCACCGACCCCCATACCCCGAGCTGAATTTCCGGCCAGCACCACCCCTGAGCTAACACATTAAATGCACGTATCGCATCAGTGCGTCCGGCAACCGAAAGCGAGGCCGTTTGCTCTGGTGTTGAGGTACGCGTTATTGCCGATGACGCCACCTCTGTAGCCAGACGTAAACGCCGCTCTTGCCAGCGCAGAGGGAAACAAAAACCCAGTGGAGTCAGCCCTTCATGCCGTTCGCCACGACGCACAATCCCCGGCAGCGACCCGCTCAACAGACATTCCCGAACTTGTCGCCGAAGCTCGGCTGGAAGCTTGCTGAATGTACTCTCGAGCCGTGCCGCAATAGCATCCAGCGCCGAAGATTCCAGCCAGCACAGGGTATGCCGTTGCAGGGGCATCATCGTGCTTTACACCACGCCGGATCGTTTTTCGCCTGCTGCTGCAAATCCCGTTGTGCCTGTAGCAGAGCGTCGAACTGGGCCGTTGCCTGCGGGCCGATAATATCGACAGGCGAGACTCCTGCAGTACATTCGCCGGGGATCATTTTTGGCCAGAGCCGGATATGCGTTGCGCCAGCTTCGGTTTTCAACTGCGTCGAGACGTGACAAATTCGCCCCTTGATGCGCAAGATTGTCCGCGCTGTGCGTTCAACTATCTCCCGACTTTGCGCAGTGGTTGCCATCACCACCATGTCGTACTCCGGCGTGGTGCGCTGGCGCTTCCAGGTCTGGATTTTCCCCTGCGGATTGCAAAGATGCCCGCTTGCAGCGAGGGGAAAACTGTCGCCAGTCGGCAAACCGCCCACCACGGCCTCCCGCCAGTCGCCACCCTGCGGAGCGTGGACCAGCGAAATATCATCGCGTAGCGGGACGCCATCAAGCACCAGCCAGCCGAACTCCTGACAGCCATAAATGTCATGCAGCGCATAGCCCAGCGAAGCCGCCAGCGGAACCAGTTCTTCATCCAACGGCGTTCCTGCGGTTATCAAGGTCAACTTTTTCGGCAACCTGTCCGCCAGATCCATCTTCAGTGCCTGCTCCAGGGTAGCGCGTAAAAATGAGGACTCTCCCACCACCACGTCCGGCGACTGCTGGCACAGGGCGATAAGCAGCGCATCCCGGCAGGAGCGGGATAAAAACGACCAGTGAAGGCCGTTCTCGTCCAGCGCCTGGCGAGTAAACACGTTAACCAGCGGCGCATAGGTCACCAGCACGTTCTGCCCTGCGGTAACGCCGCATTCAGCCAGCGCCCGTTTTCCGGCGGCGGCGCGCAGCGTTAGCTCGCTGTGCGTAACACCGACGATATTCTGAAACGCGCTGCTGCCGGTAGTGAAGGTGACCAGCGCCAGGTTGAGCGGCGTATGGATCTCTTCAATAACGTGCGCCGCCGTCGGGCCGGCAATGCCTTTGTCGTTCAGCGTCCGGCGCGGCATCTCTTCAAATGAAGGAATACCGGGCTGCGCCTGGGTCAGCCATTCGAGCGTGGTGATGGGATCGTTCATATTACTTTTCCCCCTGCATCAGTCGGGCAGATAACGCGCCGCCACTTGCTGATATTCATCGTGCATCTGCGCCAGAATGACGCCACGCATTTTTCTGCCGCCGCGCTCTTCGCCGGAGAGCCCGCGGCCCTGCGGACCGGTGGCCTGAATACTCACGTCCTGTTTTTGCCGGCGCACATCGCCAATATGCCGAACAATTGCCTCTCTCATCTCCGGGATGGTTTTGATTAACTCCTCCACGCCACCTAGTTGCCAGAAGAACTCAGGACCTGCCGCAAAGACCGGGTTGCTGCGGGAGAGTTCGCTCAGACGTTCCACATCCTGACGCGTAATACGGGCGATGCTGCTTAGTGGCATGACGTGAATCATGGTGCCGAATTCTGAGGTCAGGCTCAGGATATGGTCGGCCTGCAGGCCGTGGCACAGAAACGCGCCGCTAATGGCGCGACCAATTACCATAGCGATAATCGGGTGCCCGGCATGGCGCGCTTCGGCTAGTGCCAGCTGATACGCGCCGGTCGCTTTATTCATGCCGATAATCTCTTCCAGTTTGCCTGGCCCGTTCCCCGGAGTATCGACAATCAGCACCAGCGGGCGTTTTTCGCCTGCGGGCTTGTCTTTATCCATCGCCAGCGTGCGGTAGACCGCCAGCGCCATTTTGTAGCCCTCTTCCAGACCGATGATCCCCGCATAAACGACCGGGAAGCGCGGATTGAAGGTCATGGCGTCGTTGGCGATCACCGTGCAGATTTCACCGTTGATGCGTGCGCTGCCGACAACGGCACCGGGGCCGTAGTCGTCGCAGGGCAGGTTGAGTTCCGCCAGCGCGTTTTCGGCAAAACTGCCTTCATCGACAATCAGGTCGATGGCCGCGCGCCCCTGACCGAGTAAATTTTCCATCATGCTTCCTCCACGGACAGGCGTTGGACATTGCTCAGGAAGGTTTCCAGGCTCATATCAACCAGTGATTGCGGGGCAGGATTTCCCGCTGCCGCCCACACATCGCGCGCATCGGTCGGCGCAAGCTCGTTGATTTTCTGCGTCAGCGCCATCTGTGCGCGGACTTTTACCTCGCTGCCAATTCGGCGCATTGCTTCAATATCGGGCCAGGATAAATCGGCAATTTGCGCAGCCTGCTGGTGGAAGGCATCCAGCGAGTCGGCAATCAGGTAATTGCAGTCGCCGACGATGTATTTATGCTTGCCGCCGGTAGTGCGGAACACCAGTGCGCGGTCAGAGGCGTCGAACTCGCTGCGACCCATCTCCTGCTCGATAACTTCCGGCCCGGTCAGCCCGAGGCGGCCTGATTCGCTCATGACGATCAGGTCCGTCGCGGCGGCGACAAAGCCCATACCGCCGAAGCAGCCGATCTTGCTGCCGATCAGCGCCACTACCGGTACGCGACCGCGCAGGGTTTGCAGCATATCCATACATTCGGCATGGGCGAGCAAACCGGCGTTGGCTTCATGCAGGCGCACGCCGCCAGTTTCAAAGGAGATAAGCACGACGGGGCGACGTGCCGGGTCGCGGGTCTGCGCCGCCAGTTCGTCGGCCAGCATCAGTGCGCCGACCATCTTCGCGCCGCCGACTTCACCGACGGAGCCGCCAATAAAGCGTCCTTCTTGCGAGATAACGATGGCCGGATGCTGGCCGAGCAGGCCAATACCGGTAACTACGCCGTCATCGAACTCCACGGCTTCGCCCAGCACCGGCAGATGTGGGCTGACCTGCTTTGCCGCCGGGCCGATAAGCTCGGTAAATGTGCCTTTATCCACCAGCCCTTCGGCGCGAACGCGAGCGCTGGCTTCCAGAAAACGCAGATCACTCATAATGGTTTTCTCCCGGCATGGCCTGTTGTAATGCTTGTTGAATTCGTAACGCCACGACCGCAGGCGTCGCGTTGTTATCGTTGATGCTGACCTGCATATCGCCCAACGGACCGTTATCGAGAAAACGGGTGAGGACGATTTCCCAGATAGCATCGAACCCGGTGACCGGCGTACAAATGCTGATGTCGATTCCGCCTGCCAGGGCTTTGGGTTCCAGCAACACTTCCAGATCGCCGGAGCCCACGATGCCGCAGTGCACGGTTTGCGGCAGGGACGGACGGTCGCTTTTGCCGCTGAAATGCTGTGATATTTGATGTAGAGCCATTTGCTATTCCCTTACCAGTTACGGAATCGAGCCGGTGGGTTGTACAGTCCGCCGGACCACTCGACCAAATCACGAATACTCTTCGCCGCCAGCATCTGGCGGTTGGCGCGGCGTCTGTCGATACCTAAATCTTCCGGCGTTTGCACAATACCTGCTTCGCGTAGCGCTTGCGTTTGTGCCGGGTCGGCGGCGAGGCCGATTTCGGTGTAACCCGCTACGGCGCGAATCGCTGCCATGCGTTGTTCCAGTCCTTCACAGCGATGCAGGTGGGCAAGTCCCTCTTCGGTGAGCACGTGGGTGACGTCATCGGCGTAAACCATCACCGGCGGTAGGGCGAGACCGGCTTTTTCCGCCAGTTCCCAGGCGTCCAGTTTGTCGACGAAAGCAGGCTGGCGCTTCTCGCGGAAGGTCTCCTGCATCTGCACCACCAGGCGCTTGCCGCGCGGCATATCGCCAATCAGCTGCTGCTGGGTGGCCTTGAACTCTTCGCCGCACTTAAGCCAGGATTGGGTGACGTGGCGGCGGCCTTTGGCATCGCAGCCCATATTCGGCGCGCCGCCGAAACCGGAAACGCGGCTGGCGGTGGCGGTGCTGCTGTTGCCGTACTTGTCGATTTGCAGCGTGCCGCCGATAAACATATCCAGCGCGTAGTGCCCGGCGGCCTGAGCGAAGGCGCGGTTAGACCGCAGGGTGCCATCCTGGCCGATGTAAAACACATCCGGGCGTTCAGCGACGTATTTTTCCATTCCCAGCTCGCCGCCAAAGCAGTGCACGGACTGGATCCACCCGCTCTCGATCGCCGGGATCAGCGTCGGATGCGGGTTCAGTACCATGTGAGTACAGACTTTACCTTTTAGCCCCAGCTCTTCGCCGTAAGTTGGCAGAAGCAGTTCAATGGCGGAGGTGAAGAAACCGATGCCGTGGTTAATACGCTCAACGCCGTATTCGGCATAGATACCCTTAAGCGCCATCATCGCCATCAGTACGTGGGTATCAGTGATCAGCGCCGGATCGCGGGTGAATAGCGGCTCGACATAGAACGGGCGCGGCGCTTCAATAACCGCATTTACCCAGTCGCCGGGAATATCGACGCGCGGTACTTTATCGACGATCTTGTTTACCTGGGCGATGACGATCCCCTGGCGGAAGTGGGTGGCCTCGGCGATCACTGGCGTATCTTCGGTGTTGAAGCCGGTGTAAAGGTTGCCGTCTTTATCCGCTTCAAACGCCGTGATCAGCGAAACTCGCGGCGTGAGATCGACAAAATAGCGGCTGAACAGTTCCAGATAGGTGTGGATCGCCCCGAGCTTGATTTTGCCCTGCTGGATAAGCTGCGCCAGACGACCATCCTGCGGTCCGGCATAGGCGAAATCGAGCTTTTCAGCGATGCCTTTCTCGAACAGATCGAGGTGTGAACTGAGCGGTACCGATGACTGCACCATATGCAGACCGGAGATCTTTTCCACATCCACTTTACACAAGCACTCGGCGAGAAAATCCGCCTGCTTCTGGTTGTTACCTTCAATGTTGACGCGATCGGCGCTACGGATCACCGCCTCCAGCGCGGCGACGGTATCTTTGGCGTCAATGATCTTCCCATCACGGAAATACGGAGCCAGAAGATTCAGGCGCTGTACCGTATCATCCTTAAGTTGATGCCAGTTGTGCTCTTTAAGCATGTTTTTAACTCCCTTATTTCAACAGGAATAGCGTGGAGATAAAGACCCCGGTAGCGATAGCCGAAACGATCAGGCCGCTGACGCCTGCGCCCATCGCCAGCGGCAGAATGACGGCGTAAGGGTTTTCATGGCTGACTTCTTTTTGTGCGATTTTGGCAGTGGTTGGCAGGCACGAGACCCCCGCGATACCGATAGCTGGGTTGTAGCGTCCTTTCGAGATAAGCCAGATAAACCAGCCGCCAAGCAGGGCGCTAATTGCTGAGATAGCCAGCGCGCCGATACCGAGGATCAGGATGATGCCGACTTTCGGGTCAAGAATGGTTTGCGCTTCGCATAGCGTGCCGAGCAGCAGGCCAAGGAACAGCGTTGCGGTGTAGGTCAAGGTGGATTCAAGCAGCTTCTGGAACGGTTCGATCTCGGCTTCTTTAATAGCGATCCCAAGGAAGAACGAAAGGATCAGCGGGGCGGCAACCGGCAACAGCAGGCACAGCAGCAGGCAGGCGCAAACGGTGAAGATGAACTTCGCCTTTTTCGACACCGTCGGATACTCAATATCCACTTCCATCCCGAGGTACTTTTTCGGTACCAGCAGGCGCACCAGATACGGGTAACCGGCATAGGTCAGGCTCAGATACAGGTAGGCGATGATGGCGATAGGAACAAACAGATTCGGTGCCAGAATCAGCGAGGCGAAGAGCACCATCGGGCCGTCGGCACCGCCGATGGTCGCAATAGAGGCCGCTTCATTGGCGGGGAGGCCAAAGACTTCAATGCCCAGCAGCAGCGCGGCAAAGGTACCCGCTTCGGCGAACAGCGCCACAACGATACTGGCCCAGGGGCGAAGCAGAATAAAGCTGATGTCGCTCATCGCGCCGATGCCAAAGAAAACGATGCAGGCAATCAGGCCGTTGCTGAAGGTTAAGTTGTACACCGGCTGCAGGAAGTTAACCTGCATCAGGTTCACTAAATCTGTTGGGTCGCTGATCATCGGGTCGAGAATTAAGGTCCCGGTTTGCCCGTCAGCGAGAAACAGTACCCCGGCGTTGACGGCAATCATACCTAAGCCCATTGGCACCATAATCAGCGGTTCAAGCTTACGGCGAAAACCCATCCATGCCAGGGCAAAGCCCAGAATAATAAGTAATATTCGCGCGATCGCTATTTTGGGGTCTTCAATAAAAAAGGTTCCGATGCCCGAAAAGAGCTTAACAAAGATATCCATAAAATATATTCCTGATAACGCAAAATAGGGGCGTGTTAGTCGTCGGTGATATTCAGCTTATTCATTACTCTATTAACACCTACAATTATTCCGACAACGGCAAACGAAATAACAATCGTCATGCCATAAGTTAATAATGTATATAAATAGATACTCATATTCCTTCCCTTGTAGGATCCTCATACGATTGATGACAAAGAAAATACATGGCCAGGCTCAGTGCTAATAAGTCTGCTGACCCTCCTGGGCTGACCCATTTGTCCAGGCACCATGCATTAAATTCGTTAAGCTCATGTTCGATACCGGGATGACTCATTCCTCCCATATTTACCAGACGCTGCGCACGTTGTTTCATTTCATCCAACGTGTGGTGGCCCGCGCGTGAAATCACCGTCGTATCATCGCAGCGTGCCATCAGCGCGAGCAGCGTATGGATTAACGCTTCACGCCAGCCAAACCCCAGAGAGAGCGCCTGATGCAGAGCAGGAAGCCCGATATGGCAGACCAGCGGAAAGCCCTGTTCCGCCTCGCCGCGCACGCCGGTCACACCAAACTCCAGGTACAGTTTCTCGCCGTGGGTTTGTGCTGAACGATGGGTGAGCGCGGCGAAATCATTGCGGCAGAGATCGAGGCATAGACCGGCGACGCACTGGCTTAATGACTCGCGAGTAAGCGACTGGTTCTGGCCTTTTAGCCAACCAGCGGCGGCGGCCAGAATAGCCCCGGCAAAGAGAATGCCGCGCTGGGTATTTACCTGTCGGGTAGATTGCAGCAGCGTGGCTTCGTATTGAATTCCGATAAGACGTACTTTGGGAAATAGATCAGCCAGTGAGCCCTGATGATATTCTCCGGCCTGCGCGCAAGCCTGAAAACAGGGGGCAATGGCCGAGGTACTGGTAATAAACAGCCAGATATCCATATCGTTATGCGCACCTTGAGAATGCGGCGTCACCAGGCCTGGTTTAGGCCAGGCGCAGACCTCCATTAATAGTGCTTTTAATAAGCACTCACCGATCCTTATTGCATTGACGGTTGGTTGGCTCATGGCGTTTCTCTTTCTACGCGTTCATTTATGGAAAATAAAACAAGAGAGAAAGTAACATTGCTATTTTTAGAGAACAATTACGCTCGGGGTAACGTAATTACGCTCAACGTAACCAGAAGAGGGAAATGGAGTGATAAGAATGAGGGCGGTCACAATTTGTCATTTGTGGTAAAAAAAATGCGGCAAAAATGCCGCATTGCGCACTATCCGAGAAGCTCTTCTTTCACCTGCATCGCCAAATCAAATGAATGCAGGCGTGCCTGATTATCGAAGATTTGGCCGTTGACCATGATTTCATCAGCCTGGGTTTCCCGCAGGATGGATTCCAGCCCGTGGCGGATTTTGGCTTTATCACCCACCAGCGACATGCTCAGCGCCTGCTGGACGCCATACTGTTCAGAGGCAGACCATAACTGATGCATATTTTGCACCGGTGGCGGCAGCTGTCCTGCCTCGCCGCGGCGTAGTTTAACGAATGCCTGCTGCATTGAGGTAAACAGGAACTCCGCATCCCGGTCGCTATCGGCGGCAATGATGTTAATACACACCATAGCGTACGGCTTCTCTAACCGTTCTGACGGTTTGAAATGAGAGCGATAGAGATGCAGGGCCTGGAAGAGCATATCCGGCGCGAAGTGCGAGGCAAAGGCAAACGGCAGGCCAAGCTGGGCTGCTAACTGAGCGCTGTACAGGCTGGAGCCGAGCAGCCAGACCGGGATTTTCTCGCCATAGCCGGGAACCGGGCGCACGTGCGGGTTCGGGTCGCGAGCGTCAAACCAATCCACCAGCTCCGCGACATCGCGCGGGAAGTTATCGACATCGCCGCTCATGTGGCGACGAAGAGCGCGCATGGTGGGCTGATCGCTGCCCGGCGCGCGGCCAAGGCCAAGATCGATTCGCCCAGGATAAAGCGTATTGAGCGTACCGAACTGCTCGGCAATCACCAGTGGGGAATGGTTGGGCAGCATCACGCCGCCGGAGCCCAAGTGTAGAGTGGTGGTATTCGCGGCAAGATAGCCAATCAGCACTGAAGTCGCAGCGCTGGCAATACCGACCATATTATGGTGCTCTGCCAGCCAGTAGCGATGATAGCCGCGTTTTTCAGCCAGCTGCGCCAGGTCTAATGAATGGGAAAAGGCTTCCTTGGCGGAAGAACCTTGCGGGATCGGCGCCAGATCGAGCACCGAGAACGGAATAGATTTGTCAGTCATAAAGGCTCACTTTGCAACAGCATCGTCATCAGATTGAAGGTCTTCTTCCAGCCTGGCGCATCCGTGATGCACCGGCCAGAAAAGCTGCGACTTTAATAGTGCATTAAAAAGCAGCGATAGCCATTAACAAAGTGAGCGGTATATCAGCTCTGTAATTCCAGCCCGGCGAGGCGTCGCCAGTAGCCGTTGCAGTCGCTATTTGCCGTCAACGGCAGTGGCGCTGCGCCGTTTTCATTGGCGCGGAAGGCGTCCAGCATCGCGAAGGTTTCGTTGCCCAGCGGCGACAGGCGAACCATATCGACCAGCCCGTTCATGGTGCTTAGCTCATTTCCGAGATTGTAGATGTAGCCGCTCATGGTCTGAATGCCGTTGAGGACGAACACCTGTTGATTTTCCTGCGAGAGCACGTCGCGCCCGTTGGGGTATTTGATGCAGCAGGTTTCGCACTCGTCTTTTGGCCGGTCTTCCGAGCGGGCGGTAAAGCAGCGGGCGGAGTAGGCCAGCGGCAGATGGCCGTAGCTCAGGACCTCTACCTCGAACTGGTTGCGAATGCCCAGCTCGTCGCACTGGGTCAACAGATTCGCCAGCCAGTCGCGGGAAAGCTCAACCGGCATACACCAGCGCACCATTCCTTGCTTGAGCAGCAGACGCAGGGTGACGGCGTTATAGCAGTTGAGCGCATGTCCGGCGACGAACGGCAGCTTACGCTCTGCGCACAAGTTGACGACTCCAAGGTCGCTGGCTTCAATCAGAAATTCGCCGTTATCGACATAGCGCTTCAGTTCGCCCAGTTCAGAGGAGGCCTGCACCAGCGCGAGGGTGGAAAGCACCACCTGTTTACCGCTGCCCGCCAGCGTTTTCGCCATCTCGATCCAGTCACCGACCTTGGTGGCGCGACGTTTGCTGCATACCGCTTCACCGAGATAAATCGTATCCGCGCTGGAGCCTGCCGCCTGCTGGTAAAAATCTTCCAGCGTCTCTTTTGACCAGTAGTAGAGCACTGGCCCTAATGAATATTTCATTGCTGTTCTCACTGCCATTTACGGTGATAAGCGCCAAGGGTGGTTTGCGTCCCTTCGGACATGGAACCGAGGGTTTCCATCCACGCCGATTGCGGCACGAAGTTCTGTGGATCGGCTTTGCAGCGGTCGATCGCTTGACGCCAGACTTTTGCCACCTGGGTGACGTACGCGGGGCTGCGCTGGCGGCCTTCGATTTTCACTGAGGCGATATTTGCTGCCATTAGTTCCGGCAGCAGCTCGAGGGTGTTCAGGCTGGTGGGTTCTTCCAGCGCGTGATAGCGCTCGCCGTCGACCAGATAACGGCCTTTGCACAGCGTCGGATAACCGGCATTTTCACCATCTTGATAGCGGTCTATCAGCACTTCGTTAAGGCGTGATTCCAGCCCCTGCGGCGTTTGCTGCCAGCGCACGAAACGCGCGGGCGAGCAGGCGCCGACGGTATTCGGCGATTCACCGGTCAGGTATGAGGAGAGATAGCAGCGGCCTTCCGCCATAATGCACAGGCTGCCGAAAGCGAAAACCTCCAGCGGTACCGGCGTGGCGCGCGCCAGCTGTTTGACCTGATGAATCGACAGGACGCGCGGCAGCACCACGCGGGCAACGTCAAAATTGCGATGATAAAACTTCACTGCCTCTTCGTTGGTCGCCGAGGCCTGAACGGAGACGTGTCGCTCAATATGCGGATAGCGCTCGGCGGCGTACTCCAGCATCGCGATATCGGCGAGGATTAGCGCGTCGGCCCCGAGTTGGGCTGCCATGTCGACCGCACGCTGCCAGCGGGCATAGCCATCAGGATGAGCAAAGGTGTTGATGGCAATATGCAGCTTACGGCGATGCTGGTGCACAAAGCTGACGGCTTCCTGCAGTTTCTTTTCGGTGAAATTAAGGCCGGCAAAGTGGCGAGCGTTGGTGTCATCTTTCAGCCCGATATAGACGGCATCGGCGCCGTTTTCGATGGCCGCCTTAAGCGCCGGAAGGTTACCGGCTGGGCAGAGCAGCTCCATAATTTTTCCTGAAAAACGCGGCCCGTCAGGGACGCTGGATGGTTAATGAGCAGGGATTTTAGTTAACCTTCTGGTGACAATTTTTGATTTGAGGCAGTTAAAAGCGTATTGGCGGAATCAATACCAGGTACCCGACATCGTGATTTTGTTGATTTACGCCGCTATGTCGTTTATTTGATATGGCACAATAGAAGAACTATTGCATTCATGGAGTAAAGCTTGTGTTGGATAAACTGCGTTCCAAACTGGTTCACTTTGGCCCGTCAATGATGAGCGTGCCGGTTAAGCTGGCGCCTTTTGCCCTCAAGCGCCAGGTGCTGGAACAAGTATTAAGCTGGCAGTTTCGCCAGGCGCTGGCGGATGGGGAACTGGATTTTCTCGAGGGGCGCTGGTTAAGTATTAATGTGCGTGATATCGGCCTGCTGTGGTATACCTCGGTTGTTGATGGTCGTCTGGTGGTGAGTCCTACGGCTGAAGCTGACGTCAGTTTTAGCGCCGATGCCAGCGATCTGCTGATGATTGCAGCGCGTAAGCAGGATCCGGATACGCTGTTCTTCCAGCGTCGGCTGGTTATCGAAGGCGATACTGAGCTGGGACTGTATGTAAAAAACCTGATGGATGCCATTGAGCTGGAGCAGATGCCAAAAGCGCTGCGCGTGATGCTGCTACAGCTGGCGGATTTTGTTGAAGCTGGCCTGAAAGGCCCGCGGAAACCTGAACAGACATCGGTAGGTGAGGCATGCTGATTCGAGTAGAGATTGGGATTGATGCACCGGGAATCGACGCGTTATTGCGTCGCACCTTCGGCAGCGATGCGGAAGCCGATCTGGTGCACAGTCTGCGTGAAGATGGCCTGATCACGCTGGGCGTGGTGGCGACGGATGACGAAGGTCAGGTCGTGGGCTATGTGGCCTTTAGCCCGGTCGCCGTTGAAGGCGAAGAGCTTCAGTGGGTTGGTCTTGCACCATTGGCGGTGGATGAAAGCTACCGTGGCCAGGGTATTGGGCGTCAGCTGGTTTACGAAGGGCTGGATTCACTCAATGAGTTTGGCTATGCCGCCGTGGTAACACTTGGCGACCCGGCGCTGTATGGTCGCCTTGGCTTTGAAGCCGCCGCTAATTTTGACCTGCGCTGCCGCTGGCCGGATACCACCGAGGCTTTCCAGGTCCATCGCCTGGCCGATGACGCGCTGGAAGGCGTGCACGGACTGGTTGAGTATAGTGACCACTTTAACCGCTTCTGAGACCCTCCAGCAGAGTCTCAAATGAACCATCTCCTGCAACGAGGCGTTCTTTCTGGCGCTTCGTTAGCTGCTTGATTCGATACTCCAGCCGCAGCGCTAGTGAGTGTTCACCAACTTTCTGACTAAAAGCCAGCTGAAGCTCTCCTTTTCCCCGCAACGCTTTCGCTCCCTTGCCATCCTGGTGCTGGCAAAAGCGACGAGAAACATCGGTGGTAATCCCGGTATAGAGCCGATTATCGGCAGTACGAATCAGATAGAGAAACCAGCACACGGTACCAAGGTCGCTATGTTAAGGTGTGAGCACCATAACATACTGGAGAGTAAAGATGGATACGCTCGCCGCTATCAGCCGCTGGCTGGGCAAGCAGCATGTCGTGACCTGGTGTGTCACCCGCGATGACGAGCTGTGGTGCGCCAATGCCTTTTACGTTTATGACCCGGAAACGGTCGCTTTTTATCTGCTCAGTGATGAAAAGACGCGCCATGGTCAAATGACCGGGGAACGCGCCAAAGTGGCTGGAACCGTTAACGGTCAGCCGAAAACCGTCGCGCTGATCCGCGGCGTGCAGTTTAAAGGTGAAATCCGCCTGCTGGCAGGTGAAGAAGCCGCGGCGATGCGCAAGCGCTACGTCAGCCGCTTTCCGGTAGCCCGCATGTTATCGGCCCCGGTGTGGGAGATTCGTCCCGATGAGCTTAAGTTTACCGATAACACGCTCGGCTTCGGTAAGAAGCTATACTGGCTGCGTGATTCTCCAGCTCAGTAACCTCCGCTTTGGCGTGCAGATCCCTCCGTTTACGACATACTTTTGCTAAGCCGTCCGCTGTTGAATGACGGGTTAGCTGAAGGAGCAATGATGACTCAGGTACTGATAACTGGCGCTACCGGTCTGGTTGGTGGGCACTTACTTCGAATGTTGTTTCAGGAGCCGCGAATCGCCGCGATAACTGCGCCAACCCGTCGTCCGCTTGCTGATGCACAAGGAATTCTCAATCCGCACGATCCGCAATTAAGCGACGCGCTGGCGCAGGTTGTCGATCCGGTGGATATCGTTTTTTGCTGCCTGGGAACGACGCTGCGGGAGGCGGGCAGTAAAGAGGCATTTGTTCATGCTGATTATACGCTGGTGGTCGATACTGCGCTGACCGGGCTTCGTCTGGGCGCGAAGCATATGTTGGTGGTTAGCGCGATGGGGGCCGATCCGCATTCAATTTTTTTCTACAATCGCGTCAAGGGCGAGATGGAACAGGCCCTGCGTGCCCAGGCATGGCCGCGGCTAACCTTTGCCCGTCCCTCCATGCTGCTTGGGGATCGTCAGAAGAAGCGGGGCAATGAAGTGGTGTTAGCACCGCTTTTTCGCCTGCTGCCGGGTAACTGGAAGTCAATCGATGCCCGTGACGTCGCGCGAGCAATGCTCGCTGAAGCCCTTAATCCCTCAGCAGAAGGCGTCACCATTCTGCCATCAGCAAAACTGCGTGAAATCGCTGTCCGCGAGGCGTAATATTCAGCGCTTCAATTTATAAGCTCACTCTTTGCTGGGGAATGCTATGGCTGGTCAGTCTTCATCTCAGGCGGCATCATCGTTTCAATGGTGGAAGCCCGCGCTCTTTTTTCTCGTTGTTATCATCGGCCTGTGGTTCGTCAAATGGCAGCCCTACTATGGCAAAGCGTTCACTGCCGCTGAGACGCACAGTATCGGTAAATCTATTCTGGCCGACGGCGATGCCAATCCTTTAACCGCAGCCTGGAACTATGCGCTGGTCTATTTTCTGGCGGTCTGGAAAGCGGCGGTATTGGGAGTGCTGCTTGGCTCGTTGATTCAGGTTTTGATTCCTCGCAACTGGCTGTTGCGTACGCTGGGGCAGTCGCGCTTTCGCGGTACGCTGCTGGGCGCGGTTTTCTCACTACCAGGCATGATGTGTACCTGCTGCGCCGCGCCGGTGGCGGCGGGAATGCGTAAGCAGCAGGTCTCAATGGGCGGCGCGCTGGCATTCTGGCTGGGTAACCCGCTGCTCAATCCCGCGACCCTGGTGTTTATGGGCTTTGTGCTGGGCTGGCAGTTTGCATTGATTCGGTTAGTTGCCGGGTTGGCGACCGTGCTGGTGGTGGCAACGCTGGTTCAGAAGTGGGTAAAAGAAGCGGCGACGCAACCTGCGGTGGTGCCTGAATTGCCTGTGGAAACAACCGCAGAGAAGGGGTTCTTCAGCCGCTGGCTGAGCGCGCTATGGACGCTGTTCTGGAATACCATCCCGGTCTATATTCTGGCGGTTCTGGTACTGGGAGCCGCGCGGGTCTGGTTATTCCCACATGCCGATGGCGTGGTAGATAACACGCTGTTCTGGGTGATAGCGATGGCGATTGCGGGCTGCTTGTTTGTTATCCCGACGGCGGCGGAGATCCCTATCGTTCAGACCATGATGCTGGCGGGAATGGGCGTCGCGCCCGCGCTGGCGCTGCTCATCACGCTGCCTGCGGTTAGCGTGCCGTCGTTGATTATGCTGCGCAAAGCGTTTCCAGCGAAGGCGCTGTGGCTGACCGGTGGATTGGTGGTGCTATGCGGCGCGGTGGTCGGCGGGCTGGCATTAATCTGATGGTTTTCCCGGAGGCGGCGCGTTGCGCCTGTCCGGGCTACGTGACAGCAGACGATGATGAACTTGTAGCCCCGGTAAGGCGTCAGCCGCCACCGGGGAGATAATCAGAAGCCACGTTGGATGTTGTTTCCCGGAGGCGGTGCGTAGCGCCAGCCGGGATGCATTAGGGCTTATTTGATATAGGTAAAGGCGGTTGTCACGCGAGACACGCCGCTCACCCGGCTGGCGATATCCGCCGCCGCGCGTCCTTCACGATCGGTCACCAGACCCATCAGGAATACTTCACCGTTTTCGGTCGTCACTTTCACGTTGGATGATTTCACCTGGTCGGTCGTCAGAAGCTGGGAGCGGACCTTGGTGGTAATCCAGGTGTCCGAAGAGGCGGCACCTAAGCCGATCGGCTGACCCGAACGCACTTCGTTAAACACTTCCGTTGTCCCTTCAACACCCATGGCAATTTGCTTGGCGCGGGCAGAGAGGTTGGCGACCGGAGTTTGCCCGGTTAACAGAACTTTCCCCTGGTACGCGGTAACGTTAATACGAGCTTGTTTTTTGATTTGTTCATCTTTCGACAAGGCGCTGTTGACGCGCAGCTCAAGCGTACTGTCATCAACCTGAGTCCCCACTGAACGCGGGTCCGTCGCGGCTTTTGTGCCAACGGCTGCCGTTCCGACTACCGCTGCAGCAACGCATCCCTGAAGCAGTAGCGCAGAAAGCAGAATGGCGAGGGGCGAGAGAGCCTTCATGTGTTCTCCTTAATCGTCCTGGTGTGGAAAAAGCGTGTTATCAATCAAATCACACAAACAATTGACGGTGAGCATGTGCATTTCCTGAATTCGCGCGCTGCGATGCGAGGGAATACGGATTTCGACATCCTGCTGACCCAGCAGACCGGCCAGTTCACCGCCGTCATAACCGGTAAACGCCACGATGGTCATATCGCGGGTGACCGCCGCTTCCACGGCTTTCACAATATCCCGGCTGTTGCCGCGCGTAGAAATCGCCAGCAGTACGTCACCAGCGTGTCCCAACGCGCGCACCTGCTTGGCGTAGATTTCGTCGTGCAGGCGATCGTTGGCAATCGCGGTTAAGACCACATTATCGGCATTTAGTGCAATGGCAGGTAAACCAGGGCGCTCGGTTTCAAAACGATTAATCATGCTGGCAGCAAAATGCTGTGCGTTGGCGGCGGAAGTGCCATTACCACAACAGAGGATTTTGTTGCCGTTCAACAGCGACTGGACGAGCGTCATAGCCGCACGGGAGATGGCGTCCGGGAGTGCTTCCGCTGCTGCAATTTGGGTTTGAATGCTTTCGGTGAAGCAGGCTTTGATTCTGTCTAGCACGGGATCCCTTAATTCATATACGCTATTCGCCAAAAGCGTTTTTTAGCCATTGGATGTCGTTTCCGGTGAAGGCTACCACATCGAAACGGCAATCCACAGTCTCAAAACTCCCATTATGTCGGGAGAGCCACAGACGCGCGGCTTTGAGCAGTTTTTGTTGCTTTTGCGGCGTGACGCTGGCGGCGGCATCGCCGTAGTTTGCGCTGCGACGATAGCGCACTTCCACAAACACGGTGACGCTGCCGTCGCGCATGATGAGGTCAATCTCGCCGCCGCGTTCATGAACGTTAGCGGCGATAAAACGCAGACCCTGGCTCTCCAGCCAGCGGCGAGCCTGGATTTCCCAGGCATCGCCGGTCTGCTTACTTAGTTGGCTGCGACGATTTGTCCACCCTGGTACTTGAGCCATGACAGTTTCCTGTTGATCACGCAATCCTGCGTGGCCGTGAGATCGCCGGTGTTGCCATTCAATTCAAAGCCGGAAACCTGGCGTATTTGCGAGAAATGGTTGGCCAGCGACCAGGCGTCGGCACCCATGGCATACAGGCGCGCCAGCGAGTAGTCGTTGCGAACGGCAGCTAACGCTTGTTGTTGCAGCGCCGGGTTGCTGCCTGCCAGCATCGGGATCTCGCTATATTGTAAGCCTTCCATCTCCAGACGGAAATCAGGACCTGAAGTTCCCTGAGAGCTGCGGGAACTGGCATACAGCGTCACGCCGCTTTGGCTGCCGTTACGCAGGGCAATCATGGGTTTGATATAGCCAATCTGTTCCGGCGTTGCCAGGATATACGCGGCGTCGACGCTGCCGCCACTGCTGACAGGCACGTCGCTCGGGCTACCCAGGGCACTATCCTGCGCTGATGGCAGGGTTGATACCGGAGAGCCGCTCAACGAGATACCGCTGTTGACGCTGCCGCGCAGTTCGGCGGTTGAACCTAAACGCTGTTGCAGTACCGTACCGCCGCCCAGCTTCAGCCACTCGTTGGCAAAGGCGCTAACCACCCGATCGCCTAATGCGCCGCGCGGTACCAGCAGCAGCGGAGTCTGCTTGCCCTGATCGTGAATATG
This sequence comes from Klebsiella huaxiensis, assembly GCF_003261575.2. Classification (GTDB taxonomy): domain Bacteria; phylum Pseudomonadota; class Gammaproteobacteria; order Enterobacterales; family Enterobacteriaceae; genus Klebsiella; species Klebsiella huaxiensis. Next base: position 703,222 of record NZ_CP036175.1, read on the forward strand.
ATGCGCCGCATCGCGGGCTTCATCTTCCGGGGAGAGCGCGAAATAGCAGATATTAGCTCGGCTTTCGACTTTCTCCGGCTGGTTCAGCGCCAGCACGTTCAGTGAAGTATTGCTTTTAACAACATCTTCGACGTTCTCTTTTAGCAGCGGACCAACAACGATGGTTGCGCCGTCCTGCTGTACCTGGGCCAGCAGTTGACTCATCGGCTGGGTGGTGGTGTCGTAAATTTTCAGCTCGGCGGAAGGGTTCGCCGGAGTGGCGGTGACCGCTTGAGTCTGCGGAGCCGTCGTCGCCGGTTGGCTGGTGGCTTCTACGGTAGAGTCGGTGGTTTGAGGCGTCGGGGCCTGGACTGCCGTCGGTGCGGTAACCGGAGCGGTAGTTTGTACCTGGTCGGCTGCCGGGGCCTGTACCGGCGTTTGTGCGTTATTGGTGGTGGTGAGATCGGTCACTTCCGCCTGCGACGGACTTACCACGGCGCTATCGGCAACATTGGCTGCCTGAGCGACCTGTGCGGGTACTGCGCTTCCTGCGACGGCAGGTGCGCCGTTTTTCGCCGCTTCAAAGCCCTGCTGAATTGTGCGACCAAATATCGCCGCCTGGCCGTTAAGTGGCAGCAGTAGGGCGATTTTATTGGTTGATGCGGCCTGGTAATTTTGCATATTAACTAGCTGAGTCGGCAGCATTTTCGCGCCCGGGTTTTGCGGGTAGCGGGTCTGCCAGTCTTTAACGCCCGCTTTCAGCATTGTTGGATCGTTGCGATTGTCAAACCACATACGCTGCAGATCCAGCCAGCCTTGCAGCACGTTTTCATCGGCGTTAATCACCAGCGCGTTGGCTTGCTCTCGGGTCATCGCGGTGAGCGCTTTCCAGGTCGCGTCGATATTCTTCTGCTTTTGCGCAGCCTGGCTTAGCAGCGGCTGCTGGGCAATCAAGGCCCGCAGAAGGCTCAACGATGGTTGTCCCTGGCTGGCGTCAATTTGCGCCTGCCAGTAGCGGGGCTGCTGATTCTGCTCAAGCGTTGCCGGGTCGAGCTTGCTCAGCAGAGACTGCGCGCCCTGGAAATCGTTCTGCGCCAGCTTCACTTCAACCGCCAGCAGCGACTGCTCGCGGCTTTGCGCGCTGTTGAGGTTCGACGGCAGCTGATTGAACAGGTCGATAGCCTGTGGTTTCTTACCTTCCTGCAGCAGTGCACGAATGGCGAGTAATTGCCAGTTGGTCTTGCTATCATTCGCGCTTTGCTGCATTTGTTGCAGGTAGTAACTGGAGTCTGCTTGTGCCGTACCCTGCAAATACGCCGTGCTTTGATCCGGAGTATGGGTGCCACAGCCAGCAAAGATCAGAGCGGCCAGCAGTACGGGCAGACAACGCACGGGTTTAGAACGAAGAAATGTTGACGGTACCATATGTATCCAGTGATATTTTTTTGGCTCAATGCTCAATATTAAATCGGCAATACGGACGAAACAATGAAACAACACGAATCAGCAGATAATTCTCAGGGACAGCTCTATATTGTGCCCACTCCGATAGGGAATCTGTCTGATATCACGCAACGCGCGCTGGAAGTGTTGCAAGCCGTTGATTTAGTTGCAGCGGAAGACACCCGCCATACCGGTTTGCTGTTGCAACATTTTGCGATTAACGCCCGTTTATTTGCGCTTCACGACCATAATGAACAGCAAAAGGCGGAAACACTTCTGGCGAAATTAAAACAAGGGCAAAACATCGCGCTGGTTTCGGACGCCGGAACGCCGCTGATCAACGATCCTGGCTACCATTTGGTGCGCGTTTGCCGTGAAGCTAATATCCGCGTAGTACCTCTGCCCGGCCCCTGTGCGGCAATCGCGGCGCTGAGCGCGGCGGGGCTGCCATCGGATCGTTTTTGCTACGAAGGTTTCCTGCCGGCCAAATCCAAAGGGCGTCGCGATACGCTCAAGGCGCTGGAAGAAGAACCGCGCACGATTATCTTTTATGAGTCAACTCACCGCTTGCTGGAAAGCCTGGAAGATATCTGTACGGTGCTAGGGGAGTCCCGCTACGTGGTGCTGGCACGTGAGTTGACCAAAACCTGGGAATCAATCCACGGCGCGCCAATCGGCGAGCTGCTGGCATGGGTGAAAGAGGACGAGAACCGTCGCAAAGGCGAAATGGTGCTGATCGTTGAAGGTTTCAAAGCGCAGGAAGAGGCGCTGCCAGCGGTTGCGCTGCGTACGCTGGCCCTGCTGCAGGCCGAGCTGCCGCTGAAAAAAGCCGCCGCCCTGGCCGCAGAGATCCACGGCGTGAAGAAAAACGCGCTGTATAAGTATGCTCTGGGGCAGCAGGGGGAATATTAGCCGACCTGCCGCCTTTCCCTGGCGAGCGCCGGGAAAGGCGGGTTTAGCTACCCTACCTGACCGTCGCGGTGAGCGTCGCCGTACCGTGGAACGGTCCTGGCTGGAGCACCCCGCCAACCAGGTTGTATGGCGTCGCCTTCATCCTGATAGTTCCTGCAGCTGATTCTTCTAAAGAGATAATTCCGTTATTAAAAGGGATATTGCCCCCACCTGTGCTCAGGTCACTCATCTGAATGCCAATGTCTGCGACATTATCTGATTCCCGGCGGCGGGCGGCTAACATATACTGACTGACGACGTCATCACCCTGAACAATCAGACTGAGCATGTCATCTTTTCCAAACAATGATATATCTCCGCAATCGTAGGTAATATCAAACTCCACTGGGGTATATCCATCCGGCATCTGGTCTTTAGTGGTGAATTTAGAGGCGCTGATTTGCCCGAGGTCGACCCTAATCACATCGCCTTCGTTGATTTTACAGCTTTGCGGAACGGTGATACTGCCCTGAAGATACAGCCCGGCGACATCTTCGGTTAAGTTTCTGGGGTAGGTGGTGCTACTGCTCCAGGCTGCCTTAAGCGTTGCGATATGAGTACTCGGAATCTCCATCCGACCTAGAAAAGCCTTAGAGACGCGAAACGTAATGCTAACGTTATTACCAACGGAGAATGCGTCTGCGCGAGTATCATCAGGGTCCGCGCTGCATACGCTATTGTTGGTGGAGGCACCAAAAACACCTGTTCCCTTAACGACTGATGTCGGGTCTGTTGGTACCGGGAGCTCCGGTACGCCGGGGACATCGGTAATAACCGTTTTGATATCCAGGTTATTGTTTAATTGTTGGTATCCGCCATAGCTGCTCGCTGCTAGCGGGGTGGTTGTGGAATAAAAGAGGTTAACCCTGGTAGCTGCAGGGCAGTTACAAGCCATCTTGTAGCTGTCGCCCGATGTGGTACCAGAGGTCAGATCGATAAACGCTCCTCCCACATTTTGCTCTTTCGTCCAGTCATTGGAGAAGCTGGTGGTAAAACTGCCGGGGCTACCTTCGGCTTCGCAGCTGCCCGTCGCCGCCCGTGCTGGCATCGCGGCAAAAAGTGCGAGGGCGATGCCGCCGGTGATAATGTAAATCGCGTCTTTCATGGTTTTATTCCTTAGCGGCATGGTGTCGTGGCGCGAATAACGGAGGCCACGCGCTGGCCGTTTGCGGGCAGGTTAAACGTAAACCGGCACCGCTGGTTCTCTTCATTACCCCAGCGAACGCTCCATGTCTGCGGTTGTTCGTTCACGCCAGTGAGATAGAGCACGCCGCCTTCATCAACGATGCTTTGCTGCTGTTGGTTTTCGCTGCGGGCCATTGCACCAAACGGTAGCGGCTTACCATTTTTGTCGGTTAACGCCAGCAGGACTCGTTGACCCACCCTGGCGCTAAACTGTGCGGTAACGGCAGCTCCCTGGTTAGGCACCACCAGCTTCATGGTTTGGGTGACGTCAACATCGTCCGGCATCATGGTGGTATCCAGGTAGATACGGTTTTCCTGGTAAGACGTCAGATAGGGGATTACGGCATAGCCGAAGTAGTCGGTGGCGATCCCTGGATAGTTTTTGACGCGAATGCCTGAAGCGCCATCCGCATCAATAAGCGCAAAGGCATTGCCCAGCGGTTGCGACAGAGTAACGCCATGGCTGTGGGCCACAATGCCACCGGACAGACCATAGCTCATTTGGCGGTTATCGGAGCTGTAATCGTAACCCGCGTTGAACGTGCCGTGGGCGGAACGATAACTGCCGTAAAGGCTGCTGCCGTTGTTGTCGTTATTCTCGCTCTGGCGCTGTTTCAGGGTGTAGCTCAGACGGCGATCCTCCAGTAAAGAACCGTTGATCCCTACCTCATGCTGGGTCGATTGATCCTTCTGGCTGGTGATGCGCCAGTTGGCGGTTGCGTGCGGCAGCCAGCGGTCCAGCGGCACGCTGAGGCTTATGGACAGCGAACGGTCGCTATCGCGATCGGCGTAATCAGTAAACTGGCCGCTGACGTTATAACTGACGCCCCACAGGTTTCCGTTGAGGCCAATGGACAGGTTTTTGTCTTTTTGCCCTTTATCCCAGTACTCCTGTTGTGAGCCGGAAGCGTAAAAGCTGACGCCGGTAAACAGGTTCTGGTTAATGCTGAACTGGATTTCGCTATTTTGGCGATCGTCAGCGTCAATATCCTGCTGGTTAGCATCTGAAAAGGTGAAGTAACCGCTGCTGGTATAGCGGTAATAGCCCAGCGTTAAATTGGTACCGGTCTCAGGGATATCTTTAATGTACTGGGTGCGCCAGCTATAGCCGGAATCGCTGTCGCCGTCATCAAAGTGGGTATCCGCCCGACCGATATCCATCGACAGAGCGCCCAACTCTCCCAGCGTTCCGCCGATTCCCACCGTCAGCGCCTGGTAATCCTCAGACCCCGTTACGCCGCCGTATAGCGTAAAGGTGTTGCTCAGGCCGTAAATCGCCGTCGTTTCAATAAACTCCGGCTCTTTGCTGTCCTCAGAACTTGCCGCCCGAAAGCGCCCGGCAGTGATACTATATTTGAGATGCCCCGGGCGCTGCATCATCGGCAGTGAGGAAAATGGCTGCACGAAGTGGCGCGTGGTGCCGTCGGCCTCTTCAATCGTGACGTCTAAATCACCGCTAAATGATGAAGGATAGAGATCGTTAATCTCAAATGCGCCTGCGGGTACGGTGCTCTGGTAAATGGTGTAGCCGTTCTGGCGCACCGTGACGATGGCGCTGGAGTTGGCGATCCCGCGGATCGTTGGCGCAAAGCCGCGCTGGCTATTGGGCAGCATGTTGTCGTCGGAATAGAGTCGTGCGCCGGTAAACTGGTAGCTGGAAAACACGCTGCCGTCGGTTGCGCTTTCGCCCATCACCAGCTGTGACTTCAGGCTTTTGATATCCCGCTGCATCCAGGTATTGATGCTATCCCACTGCGAAGTATCGCTATTGTGTGTCCAGGTGGAATAGTTACGCAGTCGCCATGGACCAAGGTTAGCGCCGTTCTGCATATTGAGATACTGGCGTTTGTTACGATCGCCGCCGTCATAGCGGTTGTCTGAACCGGTAAAGTTATAGTTAGTGAACAGTACCGGCACCCCATTATCCCAGCGGGAGGGGTCAACATAGCCCCTGGCATCGCGGTAAAGCATAATTTGCGGCACGCTCATATTCAGCTTGCCGTGGTTGATATCCAGCTCGCTGCTGCTATTCGGTACCGTTTGCGCGAGGTTCTTGACGATTGCGGTATCGTCCAGGTTAGCTAACGTTGGGACTTCATCGACTTTAAAGCCCAGCTCACGCAGTTGTCCCACGGTAAATTGGGGGGCAAGCTGATGGTTTTCTCCGGCGACAAAAGGGATTTTGCGCTGTGCTAGTTTCTTATTATTAATAACTATATCAACAATATACTCTCCGGGAAGCTGAGCGTTGTCCTGAGAGAAGGTTGATAGATCTACCGCCTGCTGGCCGCTTTTGCTGGTTTCCAGCAGCGAAGGGTCGAAATAAAAGTCATCCGCCTGCGCGGAATGACATACCAGGCTGCTGCCAGCAAGCATAATCGGCAAAGCACACTTGACCCTGTAAGAAAGGCGCTTAAGCGCCAGAAAATCTTTTTTCCCTGTCGTGTTGCTCTGCATTCCCTGATTGCCCGTATCCGTTATTTATTGTTATTTACGTCATGCCAGCATAAGTATTATTGCAATACCTGAGTTTCTTTTGCCGTGGTGCCGCCGTAATCATTGATTGCGGCCCACTGAATAGAATTACCTGATGCGGCGGGTAGCGGAATTTGTTTGTGCTCGCCGGGAGCGATATAGTCAACTTTATCGGTCAAATCTGTTTTACCCAACGCGATACCAGCAAAAACAACGTAATAGGCCGATGGATTATAGACATCTAATGCATTATTCGTACGCTTATATTGTATAGATTTCCAGGCATCCTGTGCGTCACCTTTCAGATGTGCCGGGCGATAAAAGAGTTTAATTCTGGTTTTAAATACCAATGTTAAAGCATTGGTTTTACCTGCTTCGCTTTTAGATTGTGCTGGAATTGCCCGTACGTTAACGTAAAACAACGACTCTTTATCTTCCGGTAAATTACCATCTGTTTTAATAATGCGCAGTGAGGAGTCATCTCCGGCATTCAGGCGAAACAGCGGCGGGGTCATTATAAACGGCCCGCGAACCGTCCCTTGTGGATTATCAATCCACGATTGCAGTAAGTAGGGCATTTTGCTGCTGTGGTTGGCAACGGGTAGGGCCGCCTCTTTTTTACTGGCGTTGTAAATCACCCGCGTGGTTTGCAGAACGATCCCTCCGGCCAGGCTTTGGCTGGCCCATCCTCCAAGTAACAATGCCAATGCTGCCAGGGTTTTTACTTTCATTCTGCTACTCCGATAAAAAGGTTTACCCACCGCCAGGTGGGTAAAAGTACAACGAGAGAATTAACGATAATCGATGGTGACGTCGACGGAAGCGTTAGCTTCCCCGGCAGTAATCGCCGATGCTTCTGCGGTAGAGACGTAGTAAGCCTGAAGGTTCACATCTGTTGTTTCGCCTGTAATGTCAAAATAGACCGGGGTGTCGTTCAGTTTATTCAGCGCTAACTGGGTACCGTCCGAGGCGCGGTCGATGCGAATACCGACACCGGTTGCCGGCGTGCCTAAGGCCGTCACCGCAACCAGATCGTTATCAGTACCGGTAGTACCGCTGCTACGCGTTTCCAGCCATAGCTGGAAGGATGCGCTGGTGGTACCGTCAAGGTGTTTCCAGGCTTCGGTCGGACAGTTGGTCAATGGAATGGTGAACTGTGTTGTTGGTGACTTGTCTCCTACGTTTTTAAACTGAGTATTAGAATAATGGCCCAACTCAACGTTCACCGTATCGCCGTTAGCGAACTCACAGGTATTCGTTGTTATTTCACCAGTGAATTCAATGGTTCCATCGCTCGCCCAGGCGCTTCCTGCAGATATTGCCAGTAAACCAACTGCAACAGATTTTGCAATTATGTTCATTTTTAACCTCATCCATGTATTATTTTTGATAATCGTTTTTATAGTGATTTAATTTTTTAAATCGCCATAACTAATATTATATGCTTGTTTTTATGACTGAATGAACTTGTGAGGTCTTTTTTAGGATTGTATTTATAGCGAACAGACGTAAAGTTAATTATTCTTAATTTACACTTAAATAAATTGCATTGAAATTGTCGTAGTGAATTTATTAGTGCTTAATCATTTTGTAAAAATATTTTTATAAATCTAATTTTGTTATTTATAATATAATCAAGTGACAAAAAGGCAGATGTTCTAATATCTGCCTCTTTTCTTATACGATTTGTAATTCAATTGGCATGTTTTTTAACTCAGAGAGATATTCACTGCTAATACCATCATCGGTAATGACGCAGTTGATCTTCTCCATCGGCAGGACCTGATTAAATCCGCGACGGTTAAATTTGCTGGCATCCAGCACGGCAACCACCTTATGGGCAGCCGCGGCCATAACGCCGCTGATGGAGTAGCCTTCATTAAAGGTGGTGATGCCGTTGGTGGTGTCGATACCGTCAGCACCGACAAACATCAGGTCGGCGCTAATACCCTTTAGCGAGCGTTCGGCGATAGTCCCGTGCATGGAGTGGGTTTTATGGCGAACGGTGCCGCCGCAAACCACCAGGGTAATATCTTTGTTTTCCGATAACGTAAAGGCCGCAGGCAGACTGTTGGTAATCACCGTGATATTGGTCATACGTACCAGTTCCTCGGCAATCAGCAGGGTGGTGCTGCCGCTATCAAGGATCACCGTCATCCCTTCGCTAATCATCGTCGCTGCGGCCTGAGCAATCCGTTTTTTAGGGTCACTGGCCAGCTGATAGCGGTCCTCAAGTACAACTTCCTGACTATCCCCTTCGGTCAAATTGCTGCCTGGCCTGGCTGCGCCGCCGTGAAAGCGGGTGAGTAAACCCTTCTCTTCCAGCAAGCGTAGATCGGCCCGGATGGTGACTTCGGAGATACCAAAGAGATTCGAAAGGTCCAGCACCAATACGCTGCCCTGCGCATTGACCATTTCGACGATTTTATTCCTTCGCTCAAATGAGTTCATATTAATTTGCCTGATAATTAACTGATCTTAGTGTAATCGAAGGGTAACGAAACTTGAACGATAATTTTCGAAAGGTTGTGTGAGCCAGCTCTGATTGCTGGCTCAGACGGTCAGGAGAGTTTAAGCAGGATTTTTCCCTGCATCGGCGCGCCGTTGAGCGCCTGGACTTCGCGGGCAAAGCTTTCTGCATCGCCGATGTGGGCGATGAGTGGAGCAAGCTGAATACGTTTTTCCGTCAGCAGGCGCACTGCCGTTTGCCACTCTTCCCCAGGCCACGGGCCGGAGTAGTTCATCCAACTGCCGACGATAGTCAGCTCTTTACGTAAAATCTGACCAAAGGTGGCGGAAGGCAGGGTCAAATCATGGTGCAGCGTGCCGACCAGCGCCAGCTGCGCGCGCGGCCCGGCGACGTCAATGCCCAGCGCCACGGTTTGTGGCGTACCCGCAGTTTCAAGCACCAACTGGTCGAACTGAATCTCTTCCAGCGCTGCCTGAATCTCTTTACCGCTCATCTCTCTGCTATTGAAGACGCGGGTTGCGCCGAGCGTTTTTGCCAGTTCCAGTTTCTGCGGATTGATATCAATTGCCGTAATGCTTTTGGCGCCCAGTTCGCGGGCGCACTGCAGCGCCAGCAGGCCGATGGTGCCTGCGCCAATAATAATGACGTTTTTCCCTTTGCATCCCTGTGCCAGATGGAAGGCGTGCAGGCCAACGGTGATTGGCTCGATAAACGCCCCGTCGTCAATCGGCATCTGATCCGGCAGGCGGAACAGGTTGGCACGTTTGACGACGACGTATTGCGCATTCCCGCCTTCGCTACGCGAACCGACGAACTGATACTGTTTGCACAGCGAGAAATATTCACGCTGGCACTGTGGGCAGTGAAAGCAGGGGAGCAGGGGCACGCAGGCTACCGCATCGCCCGGCTGCAGGTCGGTCACCGCGGAGCCATAGGATTCAACATAGCCGCTGAACTCGTGGCCCAGCGTGATGGGGTAGTAGTGTGCGCCTTTGGCGAAGATGCGCGGAATATCAGAACCGCACAATCCGGAGCTGACAACTTTTACCAGGACATCGTTTTCCGTTTGCAGAGTCGGTATTGGGCGTTCTTCAACGCACACTGTCCCCTCAGCATGGATTACCACTGATTGCATAAAATTCTCCAGAAATGTCCGGGGGAGCGAGTGCTCCCCCTGAGATTAAGAAACGGTTGGGCTTTGTTGCGCCGTGGCAGCTTTCTCTGCGGCTGCAAAGTTGCGCGCTCGGCGCCACGTCAGCAGCACGCCGGCAACATAGATGACGCCGATAACCGCAAAACCGACCACGTTTTGCCAGGTGAAGAGCTGGATGAGCAGCCAGGTAATCGGCGAGCCGCCCTGGTCCATGGAGGCCACCAGACCACCCGCTTTCAGAGCCCCGGCGTTAGCCGCTAGCTGGGTATGCAGGCCGATGGTCTGCGTCGCTATCCATAGCGTGATCCCCATCAGGATGATTCCGGAAATTAGCGTACGGAACAGGTTACCCTGATGCACCGCAACCGCCATTGCCACGAAGAAACCGATGGTAGCGAGGTCACCGAACGGCAGGACCTGGTTGCCCGGCACCACGACCGCGATAAGAATACTCAGTGGGATAAAGATCAGGCTGGCAGAGACGACCGAGGTATGGCCAAGCAGCAGCGCCGGGTCGAGACCAATCAGGAAGTCCTGACCGCCGAATTTTGCCTGCAGACGTTTACGCGCCTGTTTAGCAATCGGGTTCAGGCCGTCCATGATCGGTTTGATGACGCGCGGCATCAACAGCATCACCGCACCGGTTTTCACCGCCAGTTGCAGAATGCCTTTCAGGTCGTAGCCTGCCAGTGCGCCAATGACCAGACCCATCACGAAGCCAACGGTGACCGGTTCACCGAACGGGCCGAAGCGTTTCTGAATATCGTCAGCGCTGAAGTGAATGCGGTTCAGACCGGGAATTTTTTCGATAATCGTATCGACCAGCACCGCGATCGGCCCTAAATATGCCGAGCTACCGTGCGGAATGGCGATACCGTCGAGACCGAAAAAGTCGCGAGTATCCTTCGCAAACCAGTCGCCGAGCTTGTAGACGAAAGCCGCATGCACGACCACGCCAAGAATACCAATCCAGTAAGAGCCGGTGGCAATGTGCAGCATCGCGCCGGTAAAGGTCATGTGCCAGATGTTCCAGATATCGACGTTCACCACGCGAGTCATCCGGGTCACCAGCATGAAGATGTTGACCGCGATAGCGATGGGGATCGCCACCAGCGCGATTTGCGATGCCCAGGTCATCGGTGACGACCCCGGCCAACCAATATCAATCACGTGCAGGTTAATCTGGAAATGCTCAGCCATCGCTTTCGCGGCCGGGCCGATAGAGTCGAGCATCAGGCCGATGACCAGGCCGATGCCGACGAACCCAATCCCGATATGCAGGCCTGATTTAAAGCAATCCCCGAGCTTCATCCCCAACAGTTTGGAGAAGATAATGATCACAATCGGCAGCATCACCGTCGGACCAAGATCGAGGATATAACGCATGATTTCGCTAAACATGGACGTTACTCCGCAAGGATGTTCAGGATTTTTTGCTGCAGTTCTTCAATGCCTACGCCGGAAATGAACGGCATGCCGTGAACAACCGGAATGTCGCCGAAAGTTCTGTCGACCCGGGCAGTCGTGCAAATCAGGTGCGCACCGTCCATATAGGTTTCGATTTCATTGACGCGACACTGCACCAGGTCCAGCTCAATGTTGTGGTCTGCACACAGGTCTTTGATCTCTTCTGCGGCCATGGTAGAGGTGGCGACAGCGCCGCCACAGGCTACGATTACTTTACGTTTCATAGGGTACCCCTTTTATTATCAGTCTGTTATATAGCCTGAGCGCTGGGCTCTGACTCAAGGATAGAGTGCCGAAACAGCTCGGGCAGCTGCTCTTCTGAGGCAGCCAGTAATGCTTCAAGCGTGGTCGGATTCTGTAGCTCACTAAATAACCGACGCAGCAGCTTTAGCTGTGCAGTCGGATTTTCAACAATCAGCGCGATGATTAACGAAACGTTGATATCTCCGTCGTCATCAGCACGCTGAAAAGGGACCGGATTGTCCGGACGAATCAGATAGATAGCTGGAGACTTTGCATGCACCGCCTCACAGTGAGGGATCGCGACCGCATGCTGCTCCAGCGCAATGCCGGTTGGGAAAGTCGCTTCTCGTTCGAGCAGCGCCAGTGGATAGCTATCATGCACGACGCCGCGCGCCAGCATCTCTTTGCCAATGTGCTCCAGCGCCTGCTGGCTGGAACTAAAATGAATGCCGGTACGAACAAACAATTGACTCATAAATCCTCTTTACTTCAGGCGATTTCAGATGAACAGCCGTAACGGTAAGCACGCAGCACATCCTGAATCTTGTCGAGGATGAGGTCGTGCGGCACGGCGGCGAGTTCGTTTAACGACAGTCGTTCAAACTGTACAGGCATATACTGGCTGATAAGGCCCAGCGGCAGCTTAGTTTCGGTCAGGTTTGCAATTAACTTTTCTACACTCTGACGAATACGCGGGTGCGGCCAGTAGTAGCGAATGCGGTCGGACAGGCTGAAGTGGATATCCACCATTGCCTGGCTCCAGGTTGGGCGATAGTACTTCTTCCAGTAACCCGGTTCGTTAAGCATGACTTCGTCAATCACTTCCATCACCCGGCTGCGGGATTCCGGAGCCACCAGCTCATTTTCCATTTGCGCGAGAGCGAAAATGGCTTCGCGCAGCGCGAAGGTGAGCGCCGGGCCGACTTTCAGTATGGCGTAGTGGTCGCGGACCAGCGCACGATAAGCCTGGCGGGACTGGTAGTCAGTCGAGTGCGCTTCGTAGACCATTGGCGTGCCTTCAATCCATGCGGACAGCGCTTTAGCGGCTTCCGGCTGATAATGGATAATTTGCGTATGGTCGAACTCAACGCCAGGCTGCACCACGATAGCAATGACGCGCTCCAGCGCAGCATCCAGCCCCAGTTTGCGGAAGGCGGCTTCGTGCGTTTCCAGCGTTGCCGCCGCATCCTGCGCACGGGTCACGTGGACGCTGCCGATGGTGCTGGCTTCGCCGCCCGGTACCGGGACTTCAGTGCCAATCACGTAGGTCAGGTGGCGCTTCAGCTCATCGCTTGCCGTCTCTTCTGCGGCCTGGCACAGGCGGGCGGCGCGTTCAGCGACGATGGCCGGGTCCAGCGGCACCGGGTCGTCAGCGCAGGACATCGAAGCATCGAGATGGATTTTGCTGAAGCCGGCGGCGACGTAAGCCTTAATCAGGTCGACAGATTTTTCCATTGCTTCGGCAGCGGGTTCGCCCTGCCAGCAGTTTGGGCCAAGGTGGTCGCCGCCGAGGATGATGCGTTCTGACGGAAAACCAACGTCCTGGGCGATTTTATTCACGAAATCGCGGAAGTCCGCAGGTTGCATCCCGGTGTAGCCGCCAAACTGGTTCACCTGGTTGGATGTCGCTTCGATAAGGACCTTATTGTTGGTATGCAGATCGAAACGCAATGCCGCTTCGATAACCAACGGATGCGCGGAACAAACTGAACAGATGCCGATGTGTTCGCCAGCTTTGTGGCGGGAAATAATATCTTTCATTTCAATCCTCCGTTTTCTTTCGAATATATTCGTTATGTTTTGTTTTGCTCGCAAATCACTTTGTTTTGATTTGTGATCCACCTCGAAAAAAAGAAAGATAAAACGTAACATTTCGAAAGTTACAGATAAAAAAACGCTCTGGCGATGACGGCAGAGCGTTTTTAATTCATTGAAATTTAACTAAATATACGGGATAGCCAGCTCCGTTTGGGCTTTTCTGCAGGCTGAACGACCTGCTGCGGCTGGGCGGCAATTTCGCCTAATCCGGCATTAAAGGCCGCGCCGATAGCATCCAGCGCCTGATGGGCATCTTCCCCGCTGGCCATAAAGTGCAGACGATGCCCCTGTTTTGCGCCGAGAGAAACCACACGCATCAGGTTTTTGGCATCGACAATAGCGGATCGCGTATCGAGATTTTCCACCCGAATTTGTGACTGCCACTGTTTCACCGCCTTCACCAGCACCGCGCTTGGCCGCGCATGCAAGCCGTGGGGGTTGCGTAAGGTAAATGTCGCTTCTTCGTCGAACACCGGGGGGCTTCAATTTCTTCCCCTTCAGCGGGCAAAATATTACCCGCCAGAATTTCCAGCACCGCTTGCGGGTTTTCGGCGCGCGATAGCGCTTCAGGCACGCGGTCGTCGCTCAGGGCGTGGGTGAGCTGGCGCAGAATATCGAGGTGTTCGTTATCCTGGGCGGCGATACCGACGATCAGATAAGCCGTTTGTTCTTCCCCCCAATCCACCCCCTGGGGGCAGGCCAGCACTTTCACGCCGGTTTGCAGCACCGCGTCACGACTCTGCGGCGTACCGTGGGGAATGGCGATACCGTTACCGAGGTAGGTGCTGATTTGCCCTTCGCGCTCGCGCATGCCGTTCAGATAAGCGGGCGTGGTATGCCCGGCTTCGGTTAAGCTCCCAACGACGCATTGCAGCGCTTCATCTTTTGTTTTGACCTCGCGGTCGAAATGGATATCTGCGCAAGTCAGTTGCATAAAAAGTTCCTTATTTGATGGCACCGGCAAGCGCCGTCGCTTCCTGGGTGCGTTTCTGCCAAAGCCTCCAGCATCCCAGCATGACCGCGCCGCAGGCGGAACCGGCGAGAATACACAGTACCCACATCAGCGGTTTACTCACCAGCGGCAGGATCAGGAAGCCGCCGTGCGGAGCGGGAACCTGGATTTGCAGGCTATAGCTCAGTACCGCTGAGATGGATGAGGCGATCATCATCATGGGAATGACGCGTAAAGGGTCTTTCGCGGCGAAAGGAATAGCGCCTTCGGTAATATGGGTACAGCCGAGGATATAGTTGACCATCCCGGCGGCGCGTTCTTCTTCGCTGAAGCCTTTCGGGAAGAAGGTCGTCGCCAGAGCGATAACCAGCGGCGGCGTGATGCAGGCTGCGGAAACCCCAGCCATAAAGAAGTAGTTGCCCTGACCAAGCAGCAGCGTCCCGGTGACGTAGGCCGCTTTATTGACCGGACCGCCGAAGTCGAAGGAGCACATTGCGCCGACCACAATACCCAGCAGAATCGGGTTCGCTTCCTGTAATGAGCTCAGCCAGTTCATCATCGCGTTATTGATAGCGGCGACAGGTTGCCCCAGCAGCACCATCATCACGCCAATCACCAGCACGCCGACCAGCGGCATAATAAAGATCGACTTCAGCCCCTCATACTGGCGCGGCAGGCCGTTGAGCATATTGCGGATGAGCAGCATAAAGTAACCGGCGGCGAAACCAGCGATGATCCCGCCGAGAAAGCCCGCGCCGGTCGCGTTGGCCAGCAGTCCGCCGACGAAGCCGGCCACCATGCCGGGACGTCCGGAAATCGACCAGGCAATATACGCGGTGAAAATTGGCACCATGATCGAGAAGGCCTGCTGGCCCACCTTCATCAGCGTAGCGGCGATAACGTTATATTGCGGCGAATTAGGGTCCGCGGAGTAAATACCCCACAGGAAGGAGATAGCAATCAGGATCCCCCCGGCGACAACAAACGGCAGCATGTTAGAAACGCCGCTCATCAGGTGCTTATAAACCTGGCGACCGAATGATTCCTGCTCGTATTTCTCCGTTGATTCTTGTGTGGAGGAAATACCCTGACGACGCGTCGCCTGGCCGCTGATCACTTTATTAATTAAATCGGCAGGATGATGAATGGCTTCTTTAACCGGAACTTCAATGACGGGTAGTCCGTTAAATCTCTCGGCATTAACATCTTTATCAGCGGCAATAATAACGCCATAAATATCTTTTAGATCTTCTGACGTAATGGCATTTTCAACACCGGAAGCGCCGTTTGTTTCGACTTTAATTTCGACATTTAATTTCTTTGCTGCAGTTTTTAAGGCTTCTTCAGCCATAAAAGTATGCGCAATACCGGTAGGGCAGCCGGTAACTGCAATAATTTTTTTCATAATCGGACCTTTATAATTGGACGACTTGAATCTGCTGTAATAATTCGTCTGTGCGTTGTAATTTTCCTAATCCGGCGGAACCAGCAACGTCAGCGCCGGTGGCGCTGGCTAATGCCAGAGCGTGGGTGACGTCTTCTTCATTAAGCCATTTACTGAGAAAAGCGCCTAGTGCGGCATCACCGGCACAGGCGGAACTGACCAGGTCTATTTTGGGTGCGGAGCAGAACCACACGCTTTCACTATCAGAAAAGTAGAGACCCTCGGCACCCATCGTTAACAGCACGTTGCGAGCGCCGAGCTGGTGCAGCGTATGCATTGCCTCCCGCACCTGCTGGTGGTTACTGACATCGAGACTGAAGATTTCCCGCAGCTCGTCATCGTTAGGCTTGATCAGCAACGGCCGTAATTCCAGCAACTGGCGCAGGACCGGATGGCTGATATCGAGAATAATTTCGCAACCTTTCTGCTGGCATAATTCAATAATCTCGCCATAAAACCGGCTTTCAATTCCCGGAGGAAGGCTGCCGCTAATGACTAAATAATCCCCAGCGGAAACGCATTCCAGGTGATGAATAACCTGCTGCTTACAATCATCATCAATTTTTGCTCCGGGATTCACCAGCTTATATTCATCGGTGCCATCATTAATGAAAATATTAATTCTGGTTGGCTCAGAGACCCATGCTGGCGTGACTTTAATTTTCTGCTGACGTAACTCTTCCACAATATAACGGCCAGTGAAACCGCCGAAAATGCCCATAACGTGAGTGGGTTGCTGATAGTGATTTAATATCAGTGAGACATTAACTCCCTTACCGTTTGGGCAATATTCTGTATGCCGGGTTCGGTTCACTGCCGAAGGCTTCAGCGGATCGCAAAAGATATTCATATCGATCGCAGTGTTGAGTGTCAGGGTATGGATCACGACATTGCTCCTTCGATCCGGAAATTACAGTTGCCCTTCACAGCCGCAAACGTGAATAACTTTGCGTACCACATCTTTCATCGCTGCTTTTGCAGGTTTCATGTAGTGGCGCGGATCGTTAGCGTCTGGATTTTCATCGAAGTACTGTTTCAGAGCGTCGGAGAAGGCGATTTTCAACTCGGTGGCGACGTTGACTTTGCATACGCCCAGAGAAATTGCCCGGCGGATGTCACTATCCGGAAGACCTGATGCGCCATGCAGTACCAGCGGCACGTCAACGCGATCGCGAATGGCGGCGAGACGGTCAAAATCAAGCTTCGGTTCCGCGGCATACATGCCGTGCGCCGTACCAATGGCTACAGCCAGCGAGTCGATGCCGGTGCGAGTGACAAATTCGCGAGCCTGCTCCGGGTTGGTATACAACGCATCTTTTGCATCGACAACCAGGTCATCTTCCACGCCGCCCAGACGACCCAGCTCGGCTTCTACGCTGGCATCATAGCGATGGCTCAGTTCAACCACGCTCTTGACTAATGCGACGTTCTCTTCAAAAGGCGAGTGCGAACCGTCGATCATGACCGAACGGATACCGGCCTGTACCTTACGCGTGATATCGGTCAGATCTTCATGGTGATCGAGGTGTACCGCTAGCGGGAGATCCCAAATCTTAGCCAGATCGCGAGCGATCGCCACCACGTTACCGGTTCCTGCATAGCTGTAAGTTCCCGGAGTACCTGCAAGGATCAGCGGAGAGCGCAGTTCGGCAGCAGTTTCTACTACGACCTGCATCGTTTCCAGGTTGTGGATATTAAACGCCGGAACCGCATAGCCGAGGCGCTGGGCTTTCAACAGCATATTTTTACTGGAGATAATGTACATTCGTACTCCTCATCTTTCATGTTGTAAGTTATTTTGTGGTTTTAATCTTCATTTTGAAAGTAATGTAGCGATCGCTTCGATAGATTGTTGTGATCAAGCGCACACAACAGCTATGTTGTTTTAAAAATGAAAGTTATAAAATCTTGTTTGTTTTCTTTTTTAAAAGTATCTTGGTTGCGGGTTGTTTTTTAATGTATTGAATTAAATCATTTTAATTATTTATTAAGAGCATCTTGACGGCGTGACGTTTGACAATGCTGCGGGGAAATTTAAAAATGAAAGTTATTCTGGGAGATAATAAGAAGGCACAACACTGTGGCAAAACCGTCAACAAGCCTGCTGAAAAGGCGCTTGGACATCGCTGAGATCGTGCGCAAGAACGGAGAGATTAAAGTCGACGATCTGGCTGAAATGCTGGCCGTTTCCGGGGTGACGATTCGTAATGACCTGAATTACCTCGAACAGCAGGGCTACCTGAAGCGCTCTTTTGGCGGCGCAATATACACGTCTCAGGCGGGGGCTCCGATCGCCCTGACTCAGGAGACTTCCGTGGCGACGGACAAGGCGCTGGAGACTGAAATGGCTCGCCAGATCGCCGCACAGATCGAAGATAGCGAGACGCTTTTTCTGGGGCAGGGATCGATCCTACGCAAAGTGATCCCCTTTCTTGCGGGTTATGACGAACTCTGCCTGCTATTAAACGATTTGGCGCATGTTCCGCTGGCGCAGGAGTTTCTGAATGGTGAAACCGTACTGCTCGGGGGCGTGCTGGGGGGAAATGGCAAAATCGTGGAAGGCGACCTGGCGCTGAGCGCGCTGGGCCATTATCGCCCCTCACGAGCGCTGGTTGCCGTCGACCATATTGCTGAAGATGGCACCTTAAGCGTCAGACAAGAAGCCAACGCCCGCCTGCTGAGCGAAGCGGTGGCTCAAAGTGAGCGGGTCATTGCGGTAGTCGCTAATCGTCCGGTATATGGTGACAAGCGTTACGCGATGGGTGATTTACGGCAGATTAGCGGCATAGTCACGCCGCAGGTCGTTGCCGCGGAATATCATGCCCGACTTCTCGCCGCTGGACTGACGAATAGCTATACCAATAATGAGTGCCTGACATGGCTCAACCCTGCTTTGCAAAAGGCAAAGTAAAGGAGCGATGATGAACGTGACCATTTGCACCATCGGCGAACTACTGGTGGAGTTTCTGGCAAAAGAAGAAAACCAGGGTTTTTCTCGCCCGGGAGAGTTTTGGGGGCCATATCCCAGCGGCGCTCCGGCAATTTTTGCCGACCAGGTGGCAAAGCTGGGGTTTGGTTCGGTGCTTTTCAGCTGCGTCGGCAATGATGCGTTTGGCGAAATGAATATCGCGCGACTGGATGCCGATGGCGTTAATGTCAACGGTATCGCCATACTGCAAAAAGCGACTACTGGCAGTGCTTTTGTAAGCTATCGGAGTCAGGCACAGCGCGATTTTATTTTTAATATGCCGAATAGTGCCTGTGGTCTGTTAACCGCCGACCATATTGATGAACGCCTGCTTGGACAGTGCAATCATTTTCACATTATGGGTTCCTCGCTGTTTTCGTTTCGCATGATCGATGCGATGCGTAAGGCGATTGAAAATATCAAAGCGCGCAACGGCACGGTTTCGTTCGATCCGAATATTCGTAAAGAGATGCTCAATATTCCTGAAATGTCGCAGGCCTTTGAATATATTCTCGATTACACGGATATTTTCCTGCCAAGCGATGGTGAGCTGGATTACTTTGGCCTCAACCCGGGGCGCGATGAGCAAGTGCTGGTGGATAAACTGTTAAAGCGCGGCGTCAAGCACGTGGTGATTAAACGTGGCCCGCGCGGCGCGAGCTATTTCAGCGCTCAGAAAACGCATCATGTTGCGGGTTTTAATGTTCCGGTTGTGGACCCAACGGGGGCGGGCGACTGTTTCGGTGCAACCTTTGTCAGCTTGTTCCTGTCCGGCGCATCGCCGCAGGAAGCGTTGAAATGGGCCAATGCCAGCGGTTCACTGGCGATCGCTCAGCGCGGACCAATGGAAGGGACGTCGACGAAAGCGCAGATAGAGGCGTTTCTTAAAGCTTATAAGTAAGAACGGTATCCCGCTCGAAATATGACGAGCGGGATAAATAATATCAGCAGATCACGTCACTGGCGCTGGGTTAAACACCGCCAGCTGATTATGTAAGCCCCACTGATCCGAGAAGGTTTTCTTGCGGCCGCTGGCGACATCAAGAATAAATTCAAACAGCTTCAGACCCACGTCTTCGATAGTCTCTTCACCGGTGGCGATGGTTCCCGCGTTGATATCCATTAAGTCAAACCAACGATTCGCCAGCTCGGTACGCGTCGCCATCTTAATGACCGGCACCGCGACCAGGCCATACGGCGTACCGCGACCGGTGGTGAATACCTGCACCGTGATCCCAGAGGCCACCTGCTGGGTACCGCAGACAAAATCACTGGCTGGCGTTGCGGCGTAAATCAGGCCGCGTTTGGTTGGACGCTGTCCCGGAGAAAGCACTTCGGCAATCGCGCTCTTACCGGATTTCGCGATAGAACCGAGCGCCTTTTCCACCACGTTTGCCAGGCCGCCTTTCTTGTTGCCTGGGGAAGGGTTGGCGCTGCGGTCGGTTTTGCCCATATCGAGATAGTTATCGTACCAGGCCATCTCTTCCAGCAGGCGTTTACCCACTTCTTCGTTGATGGCGCGTGGCGTCAGCAGGTGGATTGCATCGCGCACTTCGGTCACTTCGGAGAACATCACGGTTGCGCCGCAGCGCACCAGCAGGTCGGACGCATAGCCCACAGCCGGGTTGGCGGTCACGCCAGAAAACGCATCGCTGCCGCCGCACTGCATACCGACCACCAGCTCGGAGGCCGGGCAGGTTTCACGCTGGCGCTGGTTCAGTTTCTCCAGATGACGCTCGGCAACTTGCAGAATATCGTCGACCATCGATTTAAAACCGACGTGTTTTTCGTCTTGCAGGCTAACGATACTGGCGCTATCCACCGGGATGCTTTTAACATCGTCGGTACCTTCCAGCAGACGCTCCGGCTGAAGTTTTTCACAGCCGAGGCCAATTACCATCACTTCGCCGCCGAAATTCGGGTTAAGCGCAAGGTTGTGAATGGTACGGATAGGCACGACCGCCGCCGGGGCGTTAATCGCCACGCCGCAGCCGTAAAGGTGGTTCAGGCCGACTACGCCATCAACGTTGGGATATTTCGGCAGCAGATCGCGTTCGATAATTTTAACCACGTAATCTACAACGCCCGCCACGCAGTGCACGCTGGTGCTAATGCCGAGCAGGTTTTTGCTCCCCACGCTACCGTCCGCGTTGCGATACCCTTCGAAGGTGTAGCCTTCCAGCGGCGGCAGTGGCTCGGGAACTTTGGTCGCCAGTGGCAGGGTGTTGAGCGGTGGCGCTTCCGGCAGTTCGACCAGCGATTCATCAATCCAGCTACCCTGCGCGATATCACGAACCGCGTAGCCAATCACTTCGCCATAGCGGATGATTTCACCGTGTGCGGGAATATCGACCAACGCGACCTTATGGCCTTGCGGGATATGTTCAACGAGCGTGAGTCCATCAGGGAAACGCGTTCCGGCCGTTAAACCTCGATCGTTAACAATAATCGCTACATTATCCGTTTCGTGTACTTTTATATAAAACGCCGTCGGCGATTCTTGTCTAATTTCAATTTCAGCCATTGTCCAGTATTCTCCAGCAAGGTGCGAATAATAAAATAAAACGGTTATATCCGTCATATTTCAAGCTGCATGTGCGTTGGCTTTCCTCGCTCACCCCAGTCACTTACTTTAGTAAGCTCCTGGGGATTCCCTTCGTTGCCGCCTTCATGCAACTCGAAATATTTAGGGTATATTCAATTTCTGATGCTCAGATTTGTGGAATTAAGAATGTCAGGTGTTTAGATTTAAAAATGTGATCTAAATCACTCATTTTTGCGAGAGGGAGTCAGGTATAGAAGGAAATCATTGGAACTGTGCATCAGCGCCCACTGATTATTGCATTTGCACAATTATAATGGTTTTTGTCATCTCTTTGTGGGGTTTATGCACAGTGATCAAATACGGTGAGCTGATTATACTGAGTCATGCTTGCAATGCGTCGGATAAGTAAATCGACAGTATCTAAGATCGATTTATAAATAACTAAAATCACACCAGTAATAAATGATGGAAGGTGTGTCGTACCTGAGGAATATAAAATGAGTGTGGATGCAGCAATAGAGCAGAAAAAGGGTATGCCAACCCGATATTTAATTCTGTTGATAATATTTATTGTTACTGCCGTTAACTATGCAGACCGTGCGACGCTATCTATTGCCGGTACCGAAGTGGCGAAAGAGTTGCAGCTGAGTGCAATTTCAATGGGTTATATTTTCTCCGCTTTCGGTTGGGCCTATTTGCTGATGCAAATTCCAGGCGGCTGGCTGCTGGACAAATTTGGCTCGAAGAAAGTCTACACCTACAGCCTGTTCTTCTGGTCGCTGTTTACCTTCCTGCAAGGCTTTGTGGATGTATTTCCGCTGGCCTGGGCGGGTATCTCAATGTTTATCATGCGTTTTATGCTGGGCTTCTCGGAAGCACCTTCTTTCCCGGCAAACGCCCGTATCGTTGCAGCCTGGTTCCCGACCAAAGAACGCGGTACCGCATCCGCTATCTTTAACTCCGCACAATATTTTTCTCTGGCGCTGTTCTCTCCGTTGCTGGGCTGGCTGACTTTTGCCTGGGGCTGGGAACATGTGTTTACCGTCATGGGTGTGATTGGTTTTGTCCTGACCGGTCTGTGGGTTAAGTTCGTTCACAACCCAACCGACCATCCGCGGATGACCAAAGAAGAGCTGAAGTTTATCTCTGAGAACGGCGCAGTTGTCGATATGGATCATAAAAAGCCGGGTAGTGCAGCGGCCAGCGGTCCTAAACTTCACTATATCAAGCAGCTGTTGACCAACCGCATGATGCTGGGCGTGTTCTTCGGCCAATATTTTATCAACACCATCACCTGGTTCTTCCTCACCTGGTTCCCGATTTATCTGGTGCAGGAAAAGGGGATGTCGATTCTGAAAGTGGGTCTGGTGGCATCTATTCCAGCGCTGTGCGGCTTTGCCGGCGGGGTGCTGGGTGGAGTGTTCTCCGACTATCTGATTAAACGTGGTTTTTCTATCACCGTGGCGCGTAAGCTGCCGATTGTCCTCGGAATGCTGCTGGCCTCGACCATCATTCTGTGCAACTACACCGATAATACCGTGTTGGTGGTGAGCCTGATGGCACTGGCCTTCTTTGGCAAAGGATTTGGCGCACTGGGCTGGCCGGTGATTTCCGATACCGCTCCGAAAGAGATTGTTGGTCTGTGCGGCGGTGTATTTAACGTATTTGGTAACGTCGCTTCCATCGTAACTCCGCTGGTTATTGGTTACCTGGTGAGCGAGCTGCATTCATTCAACGCAGCGCTGGTCTTCGTAGGATGTTCGGCTCTGATGGCGATGGTTTGCTATCTGTTTATTGTCGGCGACATCAAACGTATGGAACTGCAGAAATAATTAACGGTTAAGTGACAAGGTATAAGCGATGAATAACGATATCTTCCCGAACAAATTTAAGGCGGCCCTGGCGGCGCATCAAGTTCAGATCGGCTGCTGGTCCGCGCTCGCAAGCCCTATCAGCACTGAAGTTTTAGGTTTGGCTGGCTTTGACTGGTTGGTGCTGGACGGCGAACATGCGCCGAACGATATCTCAACCTTTATCCCACAGCTGATGGCGCTGAAAGGCAGCACTAGTGCGCCAGTTGTGCGCGTACCGACCAATGAGCCGGTAGTTATTAAGCGCCTGTTGGACATTGGTTTCTATAACTTCCTGATTCCGTTTGTAGAGACGGAAGAAGAAGCAGTCAATGCCGTTGCTTCTACGCGTTATCCGCCAGAAGGCATTCGCGGCGTCTCCGTATCACACCGCGCTAATATGTTTGGCACCGTGCCTGATTACTTCGCGCAGTCGAACAAAAACATCACCATCCTGGTGCAGATCGAAAGTCAGCAAGGCGTGGATAACGTCGATGCGATCGCCGCGACCCCGGGCGTCGACGGTATTTTTGTCGGCCCAAGCGATTTGGCCGCCGCGTTAGGCCATCTGGGCAATGCTTCCCACCCGGAAGTACAAAAAGCTATCCAGCACATCTTTGCCGTCGCGAAAAAGCACGGTAAGCCAAGCGGCATTCTGGCGCCGGTTGAAGCGGATGCGCGTCGTTATCTGGAATGGGGCGCAACCTTTGTCGCTGTCGGCAGCGACCTGGGCGTATTCCGTTCGGGCACGCAGAAATTAGCTGATTCCTTTAAGAAATAACCACCACCGAAACTAGAGAGATAAAGACATGACAATGAAAGTTGGTTTTATTGGCCTTGGTATCATGGGTAAACCAATGAGTAAAAACCTCCTCAAGGCAGGTTACTCGTTGGTGGTTGCTGACCGTAACCCGGATGCGATTGCAGAAGTGATTGCCGCTGGCGCGGAAACCGCCACGTCGGCGAAAGCCATTGCTGAACAGTGTGACGTGATCATCACCATGCTGCCGAACTCTCCGCATGTGAAAGAGGTGGCGTTGGGCGAAGGCGGCATCATTGAAGGCGCGAAGCCGGGTACCGTTCTGATCGATATGAGCTCCATCGCGCCTCTGGCAAGCCGCGAAATCAGCGAAGCGCTGAAAGCGAAAGGCGTGGATATGCTGGATGCGCCGGTCAGCGGCGGCGAACCGAAGGCCATCGACGGCACCCTGTCGGTGATGGTTGGCGGCGATAAAGCGATTTTCGACAAATATTACGACCTGCTGAAAGCGATGGCCGGTTCCGTAGTACATACCGGTGATATCGGCGCAGGTAACGTAACCAAACTGGCTAACCAGGTCATTGTGGCACTGAACATTGCCGCGATGTCTGAAGCGCTGACTTTGGCGACCAAAGCGGGCGTGAACCCGGATCTGGTGTATCAGGCAATCCGCGGTGGACTGGCCGGTAGCACCGTGCTGGATGCGAAAGCGCCAATGGTGATGGACCGTAACTTCAAGCCGGGCTTCCGTATCGATCTGCATATCAAAGATCTGGCGAACGCGCTGGATACCTCTCACGGCGTTGGAGCACAACTGCCGCTGACCGCTGCGGTTATGGAGATGATGCAGGCGCTGCGTGCCGACGGTCTGGGTACCGCCGACCATAGCGCTATCGCATGCTACTACGAAAAACTGGCGAAAGTGGAAGTCACTCGCTAACAAGAAGGGCGCGGATGCGCGCCCTGTAATTCTTGCCTTGCGCGGCACTGTCAGGCTACATAACTATGAAAATCGTAATCGCCCCAGACTCTTATAAAGAAAGCCTCTCGGCCACTGAGGTGGCACAGGCTATAGAAAAAGGTTTTCGGGAAATTTTCCCCGATGCGCTCTACGTGAAGGTTCCTCTCGCCGATGGCGGAGAAGGTACCGTTGAGGCGATGATTGCCGCGACGCAGGGAACCGAGATGAGTGCTTGTGTGACGGGGCCGCTGGGTGTTCCGGTTGATGCCTGCTGGGGGCTTTCCGGCGATGGCAAAACCGCGTTTATCGAAATGGCGGCGGCCAGTGGACTAGGACTGGTACCTCCCGCCCAGCGCAATCCGTTATTAACCACGTCGCGCGGTACCGGCGAGCTGATTTTGCAGGCGCTGGAAAGCGGGGCGAAAAATATCATTATTGGTATCGGCGGCAGCGCTACCAATGATGGCGGCGCGGGGATGGTACAGGCGCTGGGCGCACGTCTTTGCGACGCGAATGGCGTGGAGATCGGCAACGGTGGCGGTAGCCTGTGTAACCTGAATTCGATTGATATCTCTGGTCTTGATGCGCGATTGCGCGATTGTGTTATCCGCGTGGCTTGCGACGTGACCAACCCGCTGATCGGCGATACTGGCGCTTCACGGATTTTTGGCCCGCAAAAAGGGGCCACCGAAGCCATGATCCGCACGCTGGATACCAATCTTGATCATTACGCCGATATTATTCTGGCCGACCTGCATGTTGATGTTAAGCAGGTTGCTGGCGCGGGAGCCGCAGGCGGCATGGGCGCAGCGTTGATGGCGTTTCTCAATGCTGAATTGCGCAGCGGAATCGAAATTGTGACCCAGGCGCTGAATCTGGAAGAGCATATCCTCGATTGCTCGCTGGTGGTAACCGGTGAAGGTCGGCTGGATAGTCAAAGCATTAACGGTAAAGTGCCGGTGGGCGTGGCCAGTGTGGCGAAAAAGTATCATAAGCCGGTGATCGGTATTGCCGGTAGCCTGACCCGCGACGTGGGCGTGGTTCATCAGTATGGTATTGATGCGGTGTTTAGCGTACTGACCAGCGTGACCACTCTGGAAGAGGCGTTTCGCGGCGCAGCAGACAATATTTATCATGCGTCGCGGAATATTGCGGCGACATTGCAGGTTGGGATGGCGACGGAAGGATGACAACCGGCGGCAAACCCTCTATACTTCGCGCCGAAGCTGACCAGACAGTCGCCGCTTCGTCGTCGTCCTCTTCGGGGGAGACGGGCGGAGGGGAGGAAAGTCCGGGCTCCATAGGGCAGGGTGCCAGGTAACGCCTGGGAGGCGCAAGCCTACGACCAGTGCAACAGAGAGCAAACCGCCGATGGCCCACGCAAGTGGGATCAGGTAAGGGTGAAAGGGTGCGGTAAGAGCGCACCGCGCGGCTGGTAACAGTTCGTGGCACGGTAAACTCCACCCGGAGCAAGGCCAAATAGGGGTTCACAAGGTACGGCCCGTACTGAACCCGGGTAGGCTGCTTGAGCCAGTGAGCGATTGCTGGCCTAGATGAATGACTGTCCACGACAGAACCCGGCTTAACGGTCAGCTTCCTCATTCAACAAAACCCCGTCAGAAATGGCGGGGTTTTTGCTTTCTGGTACAGGTGATTAAAAGGGAAGATGAATGACTGTCCACGACGCTATACTGAAAAGAAAGCGGCTTAACGGTCAGCTTCCTCATTCAACAAAACCCCGTCAGAAATGGCGGGGTTTTTGCTTTCTGGTACAGGTGAATAAAAAGGGAAGATGAATGACTGTCCACGACGCTATACCGAAAAGAAAGCGGCTTAACGGTCAGCTTCCTCATTCAACAAAACCCCGTCAGAAATGGCGGGGTTTTTGCTTTCTGGTACAGGTGATTAAAAGGGCAGATGAATGACTGTCCACGACGCTATACCGAAAAGAAAGCGGCTTAACGGTCAGCTTCAACTTTTCAGAAAACCCCGTCAGAAATGGCGGGGTTTTTGCTTTCTGGTACAGGTGATTAAAAGGGCAGATGAATGACTGTCCACTACACTATACCGAAAAGAAAGCGGCTTAACGGTCAGCTTCAACTTTTCAGAAAACCCTCGTCAGAAATGGCGGGGGTTTTTGCTTTCTGGCTCTGCTGGAATTACCCGATGGTTTTATAGGTCAGGTAAGGCGCCAGCCGCCACCTGACAAGAATGCGGGCACAATGCGCAAGGCAGGTTTGTCATTAACACCAACCCTCTCTCATAAGGTCAGGTATTTTATATTCACTCAATTAATTATTTATTTTAATACATTTCCATTAATTATATTCTCTGAACTTTAACTACATCTATACGTACTATTTCTTACATTTCCACATCTGCTTCTGAAAAATAATAAGCCGCCCTTTCTGACAATTACCCTTCAGGATAAAACAATGAAATTAATGACCCGTATCGTGTTCACCGCTGTTCTGGCTAGTGGATTCTCTATGGCGGCCCAGGCTGCTGATGTTAAGGCTGCACCAGCCCCAGCACAGGATCCGATTGTTCAACATTTAAAGCTGACCAACGATCAGGTAACGAAAATTAAGAGTCTGCACCAGCAATTGGAAAAAAATGTTCAGCAGATTTCCCAGAAAGATATTAAAGACGGCGTACTGTTTGATGTGATCGATTCCGGCAAATGGAATGAAAAAGCGGTTAAAGATCAGCTGGCGGCATTTAGCAAAGTAGAACAGCAGGTTCGCTACTATCGTGTGAAATACTATTTTGGTGTGAACCAGGTATTAACGCCAGAGCAGCGCAAGCAGGTGCAAAAAGATTTAGCCCAGGAACTGAGCGAGTAAATCAATCGGCCCCGTTCTGGGGCCGATGTTTTTACGTCAGGCGAGGCTCTCTTCGTCCTGAATCCGTACCTCCGCTTCCGCGACGATAGCTTCCAGTTCACTTAACATCTCTTCATAGCCAAAACTGACTGCGACCATAACTTCCGGTTGCGGCTGTTGCACTAATATCGCTGCTTTTTTTGCTTTCTTCTTGCTCACAGGCAAACTCCCTTACTGCCGTTGTTACACAGGTAAATCTATCAGCAAAGCGCGTAACGGCGTATCGGCGACGAGGGTAATGTTAGCTTCGTCACGAATAAACGCGCCATCACCACAGGTCAGGGCCTGTTTTTCTTCTTCTTGCACAAGCGCATGCACCGTCCCGTGAATCGACTGCAGATAGGCGCGTGGGCCGTGAAGCTGGACGCTGAGCTGCTCGCCTTTTGCCAGTTCGATATGGTGGATCCATACCTGCTGGCGCAACTGGAGACTATTTTGGCTGCCGTCTGGCGAAGCCAACAGCTGTTGCGGTCCCGAGGCGATCGCTATTTTCTGGACTAGTGGATTTTCATGCTGCGGGCAGGCATCCAGCCACAGCTGCATTCGCGTTAACGAACCCTCTTTACTCAGGTTGTGCTCGCTGTAGCTAACGCCGGGTTGAGTCGAAATCAGCAGTGCCTCTCCCGCTTTCGCCTGGATATGGTTGCCGTCACTGTCGCGGTACTCCGCTTCCCCTTCCAGTATCAGGTTCAGAATATCGACCTTCGGGTAGGTACGCGGCTGGAACGAGGCGCCGGGCGCCAGCACTTCCTGGTTGAGCACGCGCAGAGACGCGTAGCCTAGCAGTTTCGGGTCGAAGTAGTGGCCAAAGGAAAAGGTGTAGCGGGCCTGCAGCCAGCCGAAGTCAGCTTGACCGCATTGTTTGGCTGTTCGGGTAGTAATCATTTTCTTGACCTCTCTTTACACTAAATCAATGGTAAAGGTATGGACGGTGTATTGTTAGCCAGATATTCTGCCCGGTATGTTCAAATTTCCTGAATGAGAGAATGATGGCCAAAGAGAGAGCACTAACGCTGGAAGCGTTGCGCGTTATGGATGCGATTGACCGACGCGGAAGCTTTGCCGCTGCGGCTGATGAACTCGGTCGTGTTCCTTCGGCGCTGAGCTATACCATGCAAAAGCTGGAGGAGGAGCTCGATGTCGTGCTGTTTGACCGCTCAGGACATCGAACAAAATTCACCAACGTTGGGCGAATGCTGCTGGAGCGTGGACGGGTTCTGCTGGAAGCGGCGGATAAGTTGACGACCGACGCTGAAGCCCTGTCGCGCGGTTGGGAAACGCATCTGACTCTTGTCACCGAAGCGCTGGTGCCAACCACCAATCTATTTCCGCTGATTGAAAAGCTGGCGACCAAATCTAATACTCAGTTGTCGATCATTACTGAAGTGCTGGCCGGTGCGTGGGAGCGCCTCGAGCAGGGTCGGGCGGATATTGTCGTTGCGCCGGATATGCATTTTCGCTCATCGTCGGAAATTAATTCCCGCAAGCTTTACTCGGTGACAAGCGTCTATGTTGCCGCGCCGGATCATCCGATTCATCAAGAGCCAGAGCCGCTTTCCGAAGTTACGCGCGTGAAGTATCGCGGCGTAGCGGTGGCCGATACCGCTCGCGAACGCCCGGTATTGACGGTGCAACTGCTCGACAAGCAGCCGCGATTAACCGTCAGTACGATTGAAGATAAACGTCAGGCGCTATTGGCAGGACTGGGCGTGGCGACAATGCCTTATCCGCTCGTTGAGCAGGATATTGCCGAAGGTCGTTTACGGGTGGTCAGCCCGGAATACAGTAATGAGGTTGATATCATTATGGCCTGGCGTCGCGATAGCATGGGTGAAGCGAAGTCATGGTGCCTGCGCGAGATCCCGAAGCTGTTTATGAATAGATAGATCAACATGCGCCCCTTTTTGGCAAGGGGCGCATTGTTTAGTATGAGGTTGGTTTTGGGTCCGGCCCGAAGCGGTTATTGCCGGGAGTACCGTTCTGGCAATTAAAAATAATGATCACCAGCCAGCCGATAACAGGAATCAGCAGTAATAACAGCCACCATGCCGAACGGTCGGTGTCGTGCAAACGACGAAACTGCACCGCCCACCACGGTAAAAATACCAGTATGGCATAGATAGTCGTCAGGATGCCTTCTCCTCCCGCGCGCTGCCAGCCGAGCATCTTATCAATGATGCTGAGTACGCCAGTCAGGATGATGTTGACCAGAATAAACATCCAGTACTCTTTGCGCCGGGCGCGACCGCCAAATCCAAGATAGTTTTGTAATACTTTAAGATACCAGTCCATTTCTACGCCTCAATTAACCGTCAATCACTTGTTTTTAAAGCGATCGAAATAAGAATAGACGCGAATGAAATGTTGGCAAATATTTGCTGAATGAATTGTTGGGCGCTGTAAATAGCGCCCAATATCTTAGCGGAAGCGAAGATCGCGGCCGTGCGGCTCGCTGAGATCTTGCTGTGGACCAATGGAGATAATCCCGGTTGGGTTGATCGTTTTATGGCTACGGTAGTAGTGGTTGCGAATATGGGCAAAATCTACCGTTTCGGCAATGCCTGACATCTGGTAGATATCGCGCAGGAAGCCATAAAGATTGAGATAATCGCTGATGCGGTGTTTATCGCATTTAAAATGGGTCACATACACCGGGTCGAAGCGAACCAGTGTAGTCCACAGGCGAATATCTGCCTCGGTTAACTGGTTACCCGTCAGGAAGCGGTGCTGTCCCAGGATTTGCTCAAGGCGCTCCAGCGAGGTAAATACCGCATCGACCGCTTCGTCGTAGGCCTGCTGGCTGGTGGCGAATCCGGCTTTATAAACGCCGTTGTTAACGTTGTCGTAGATCCAGCCGTTCAGCTCATCAATTTGATCACGCAGCTCAGGTGGATAGTAATCTCCGGCGCGAGCACCGAGCCCATCGAAAGCGGAGTTGAACATGCGGATGATTTCAGCCGACTCGTTACTGACGATAGTGTGCTGTTTTTTATCCCACAACACCGGCACCGTAACGCGCCCGCTGTATTGCGGATCGGCATGCAGGTACAGCTGATAAAGAAATTCGTGCTGATAGAGGGTATCGCCAGTGGCCGCCGGAAAGCTATCGTCGAACGTCCAGCCGTTCTCGAACATTAAGGGATTGACCACCGAGACTGAAATAAACGGCTCTAACCCTTTCAGACTGCGTAGAATTAAGGTGCGATGCGCCCATGGACAGGCAAGAGAAACGTACAGATGATAGCGGTCTTTTTCCGCCGGAAATCCTGGTTCACCACCCGGTCCTGGTGCGCCATCGGCGGTTAGCCAGTTGCGAAAGGCAGAAACAGAACGCTTGAACCGCCCTCCGGTGGATTGGGTGTCATACCAGGTATCGTGCCAGACGCCGTCAATTAATTGTCCCATCATTTCCTCCCTCAGATAGCAAAAGCGAGGAGATGTCCCCTCGCTTTGTCTTTATTCAGTATAGCGTGCTTACCATTTCTTATTCAGCACGCGGTCGATACTGAATGCGCCCGGGCCGGTGATACCCAGCAGCAGGAAGCCACCAGCGATGGTCAGGTTTTTCATGAAAATCAGCGAGTTCACGCCTTCAGCAAAGTTGCTGTGGAACAGGAACGCGGTCAGTACGGTGAAGCCTGCTGTGAATAGCGCAGTAGTGCGAGTCAGGAAACCGAACAGAATTGCCAGACCGCCGCCAAATTCAAGCAGAATAACCAGCGGCAGCATAAAACCAGGGACGCCCATGGCTTCCATATATTGTTGGGTACCCGCATAACCAGTGATTTTTCCCCAACCTGCTGTGATAAACAGAATTGGCATCAGAATGCGTGCTACCAGTACACCAACATCTTCTAATTTTTTCATTTCTTACTCCATAAAACCCAAAGGGCGGCGATTTTGTTTTTTAGTGCAATCCTGCGTATGACGCGGGGTTGCTGTCGATGGAGTGAATATTAGCGAGGCTGTGACGTAATTGTTAGCAAGGAAAACTGTAGATCTACTTCAAAGATTCTGAGTAACCATTGATAAAGCAAATGAATAGAAGGGCCGACTGAGCGGTCTGGATAATGGTGTTCGGTGGGAGACGTTAAATAAGAAGAGGCACAAGATGTGCCTCAGCGTGTTGATTGCTGGCGCAGCAGGCTACGCGCCATGCGCCAGGTGCTCCAGAGACCAAAACTGCGTTTTGTCCAACGGAGTAAAAAGCGCGGGTGGCGGACAGACCACACCGCGATGA
This sequence comes from Klebsiella huaxiensis, assembly GCF_003261575.2. Taxonomy (GTDB): domain Bacteria; phylum Pseudomonadota; class Gammaproteobacteria; order Enterobacterales; family Enterobacteriaceae; genus Klebsiella; species Klebsiella huaxiensis. Next base: position 735,011 of record NZ_CP036175.1, read on the forward strand.
GTCCACTGCCAACCATCGCCCATGAACGCAAGTTAAGTAGGGTATGCCAGCCGCGATCTATTGGCGCGGTTGCTTCCAGCCAGTCGCGCCGGCTGGCGTTGAGATCCAACCGTTGCTGTTGGATTAGACGCAGCAGACGTGCTTTCTGCCGTTCACGTTCCTGTTGGTCGCGGCTCATGGCTTATCGTCCTCCAGTAAGGACCTGTCGTTAGCCAGTTCCTGACGCGTAAGGCGCAGAAACGTCGAACGTCGGGCCTTACTAAGCGTCCAGATACCGCCAATAAGAGCCGCCAGCAGCAGGGTCACGGTGGTGGCGATCATCACGTTCAGGCGATATTGCGCATCGACGGCCCAGATAATGAGGACCAACAGACTCATCAACCCGAATGCAGCAAATAGCAATGTCAGCCCTAGCATCAGAAACAGCTGAAAGAGATTCGCTTTCTCCTCTTCCAGCTCCACGACCACCAGGCGCAGGCGCGTTTCCACCATTTCGACCAGCAGGGTAACTATCCGCTGACCAATGCCGAAAACGCTTTGACCCGGCCCCTGTGTGTGTTGAGAGTTTGCCATAATCAGCGGCGCGTCAGCAGAACACCCAGCACCAATCCGACAGCTGCGCCAATTCCGACGCCGGTCCACGGATTTTCGCGGACGTATTCATCGGCGCGAGCAGCGGTTTCGCGCGTTTGCTTCACAATGGCGTCGCTGGTTTCTCCCAAACGAACGCGGCTCTCTTTCAGCGCGCTTTCGGCTTTGCTACGCAGCTTACCAATCTCTTCTTTCGATTTATCCGTGGAGGAGTTCAGCACTTCTTCCAGGGTGTCAGCCAGCGTTTTCAGTTCCGCACGCAGGTCTTCTGCAACGTTATCTTTAGCCATGTTTATCTCCTGTTAAAGTGGTCCATATTGGTCTTACTTAACCGATTAATACTCGCGAGATTGCAGCGTTTTCAGCTCTTGCTGCGCTTCATCAAGTTTATGCTGGCGCTTGCTGATTTTGTCAGCATCGCCTTTCTGTTCGGCTTCGCGCAGATCGTTCTGCCGTTCGGCTATTTCTGCTTGCTGTTTGGCGATTTTTTGCTGGTGTTCAGCTTTGAGCTTACTGTCGCTGCAATTTGCTCTGACTTCACTAAGCGCTCGATTCAAACCATCAATACGGTTCTGATTATGATGTTTTTCTGCGTAGCTGATCTCCCGCTGGATATCCTGCTCTTTTTCCTGACAAGGGGAGATGGCAAAGGCACTGGCGCTCAGTGAAGAAAGAACCAGAATTAAAGCGATGCGGTGTTTCATGGATGCGACCTTCCATTGTGTGAGGGCATACGTGAGGGTATACCCGATCCAGTTGATTAACGTGAGCCTGGTGACTCCCGCAAACCTAATGATAGTAAGTAAAACGGAAAATCACCAAACCGGGTGAAAATATTCGGAATTTTCGTTGATTACCCGAATCTGTGTGGGGTATCGCGCAGGCGCGAAATCCAGGCCGTCGGTGAATTATCGTCTTCCAGCAAAGCGATAATATAACCATGTGGCAGTGCGCGGCCCAACACTTCTTTGGCCGCGACGCCCTGGGCGTTGGAGTCAAACTTGATAAGCAGGCCATCATTTTGCGGCGTAATGCTTTTAAAGCTGATGCCATTGGCGTCGAGGTGATGCCAGACGGAAAAACCGTCCGGCATGCTGATACCCTGGCTGACGGGACGGATAGCCAGGGTAGATTCCTGCTGTTGCACGGTCAGCCAGAGCCAGAACAGACCGCACAGGAGTAACGAGCCGCCCAGCACCCAGCTTATGTGACGCAGTGAAGGACGTTTAATCACCATCATCAGCTCCGGCTTCTGTGTTTTTTCTTCCACAGGACAATCAGCGAGCCAACCAGGCCAAATACCAAAAGCGCCACCGGCAGCAGCATCAGGCAGGACATCAGCTGATCTTCATACTTCAGGAATACCGGCGTTTTACCCAGCAAGTATCCCAGTGAGGTCAGGATCAGGACCCACAGCAGGCCGCTCATCCAGTTAAAGAACTGGAAGCGTGCGCTGCTCAGGCCAGATAGTCCGGCAATGGTCGGCAGCAGCGTGCGGACGAAAGCGATAAAACGGCCGATCAGCAGCGCGGAAAGCCCATGTTTATGGAACAGATGGTGCGCGCGCTGATGATAGTGTGAGGGCAGGTGCGATAACCAATTTTGTACTATTCGTGTATTACCCAGCCATCGGCCTTGAATATAACTTAACCAGCAGCCGAGGCTCGCGGCGGCGGTGAGCAGCAGTAGCGTTTCCGGAAAGCCCATCGCGCCTTTAGCGATAAGCACGCCGACCAGTACGAGCAGACTGTCGCCCGGCAAAAAGGCAGCAGGTAGCAAACCGTTTTCAAGAAATAAAATCATAAATAAGACAAAGTACAGCATGCCAATCATGGACGGATTAGCGAGAGTTTCGTAATCCTGAGCCCACAAGGCATTCAATAATTGGGTTAATAGTTCCATTCACGATTCCTGGTACATCGGTTAACGGCACGTCTGAACGCGGTGTATGCATGGCGACATGGCTTCTTATTGGATTATGGTCGCTGCTGCGCTCTGAACGGATCCCTGTTTAAAAGTGAAGTAAGCAAAAGCTAACTCTCAGAACGACAAAATGCATCTAATTGTAACAAACCAGCTGACTTTACGTCATAGAAATTGCTGTTTGTTGCATATTGATTTTGCTGATTGCGAAGGAGGGAGGCGAGAGTATTTACACAGGCTGACACTATATATGTTTTGCTTACCCTGCGAGGTTTGCGGGCAGCGGCGCAATGGCTGCCCGGGAAGAAGATAATGGTCTATTTTACGCCGTTGGCGGCGGTATCGAGATGAACGACCGGATTATCAGCAAACAGATAGCGGTCCGCATTGAATTCGAAGTCATCGCTGGTTTCGTTAAACAGCATGAGCTTGGTGTTTTCCAGATGCTGCCACATGGCCAGTTTTGCCGCGTGTGGATCCTTGCGGATAAGCGCTTTGAGGATTTGGTCATGATCGTCGCACCAGTTATCGACGGTGCGCAGGTCGATGTGGTCGTGCAGCTTCTTCCAGTACGGGTTATGCACTCGCTGGGTCCACATCTTTTCAACGATAGCGGCTAAGGCGGTGTTTTGCGTCGCCAGAGCCACCTGAACGTGAAACTGAAGATCCCACTCGGAGTCGCGGAAGCATTTTTCTTTACGCGCTTTCTCCTGAATTTCCATCAGTTTCATGATGTCTTGCTTGGTTACCTGAGTGGCAGCGAACTCGGCGATATTACTTTCAATGAGCTGACGGGCTTGCAGCAGCTCAAACGGACCGTAGCTGGCGAACTCCAGCGACTCATCAGGAATTTGCTGATGCTTCGGTTGGTTGGAGATAACGTGGATGCCGGAACCTTTGCGTACTTCAACGTAGCCTTCCACTTCCAGCATAATAATGGCTTCGCGAACCACGGTGCGGCTAACGCTTTTTTCATCAGCAATAAACCGCTCTGCGGGCAGTTTATCGCCCACAAGGTAGACACCTTGTTCAATACGCGTCTTCAACTCGGCGGCAAGCTGCTGATACAAACGACGCGGTTCAGTGATTTCCATATTCGCTCCCGGGAGATGGCGACAATATTGGATTTGTTATACCACTTTTACGCGCTTCTCACCACCAGAAGAGACGAAAAAGCCGCCTTTATACCGGCGGCTTTCATGTCCTAATTAACCAGGCAGACTCTAGCTTTGCGTTGCCGGTTTACTGGTGTTTAACGGCGTGGGATCGTCATCGGCTGATTTATTTTTCAGGACCGTCCAGATAACTATCGCGCCCAGCACATCGAATACTGCCAGTACGGCGAACAGCGGGCTAAAGCCGATAGTATCAGCCAGTGCACCGACGACCAGGGCAAACAGGGTGCTTGCCAGCCATGCGGCCATCCCGGTCATACCGTTTGCTGTTGCCACTTCGTTACGACCAAATACGTCTGAAGAGAGCGTGATCAGTGCACCGGACAGCGCCTGGTGAGCAAAGCCACCGACGCACAGCAGCGCGATAGCCACGAATGGGCTGGTGAACAGACCGATCATCCCCGGGCCAATCATCAGCAGCGCACCCATGGTGACCACCATTTTACGCGAAACGATCAGGTTAACGCCAAACCAGCGCTGGAACAGCGGCGGCAGGTAACCCCCAATGATGCACCCGAGGTCAGCAAACAGCATCGGCATCCACGCAAACATGGCGATCTCTTTCAGGTTAAAGCCGTAAACTTTAAACATGAACAGCGGGATCCACGCGTTGAAGGTCCCCCATGCAGGTTCTGCAAGGAAGCGCGGCAGGGCGATACCCCAGAACTGACGGTTGCGCAGAATCTGCCACGGGGACATTTTCTTGCCGTTATTGGTCTGATGCTGAGACTCCTGGCCACCAATAATATATTCGCGTTCTTCTTCGGTTAATTTTTTCTGATCGCGCGGGTGTTTGTAGAAAACCAGCCAGGCCATTGCCCAGGCAAAGCTCAGGACGCCGGAGATAATAAACGCCATCTGCCAGCTGTGCATTACGATAGCCCATACCACCAGCGGCGGCGCGATCATTGCACCGATAGAAGAGCCAACGTTGAAGTAGCCGACGGCGATTGAACGCTCTTTTGCCGGGAACCATTCAGAGCTGGCCTTCAGACCTGCGGGGATCATCGCGGCTTCAGCGGCACCTACTGCGCCACGCGCCAACGCCAGGCCGCCCCAGCTTCCCGCCAGCGCCGTGGAGCCGCAGAAGACTGCCCAGGCAACAGCAAAGAAGGCATAGCCGATTTTGGTACCCAAAACGTCCAGCACGTAGCCGGCAACCGGCTGCATGACGGTATAAGCAGCAGAATAGGCCGCGATGATATAGGAATACTGTTGGGTGGAGATGTGTAACTCTTCCATCAGAGTTGGCGCAGCTGCCGCCACAGTGTTACGCGTCAGGTACCCCAGCACGGTGCCTAACGTCACCAGTGCGATCATGTACCAACGTAACCCTTTAATTTTACGCATGTAAACCTCATCGTTTGTTATATATCCGCAGCGGGTGCGGCTATCTTCCAGCCCTGTAACTGAGGCGAAGAAGGAGAAACGGAGGGCTCAGGAGAGGAAACCTCATATGGCCCGAACCTTGCCATCAACTGTTGTGTCTAATTCGGCATCCATACCGGTAAATCCAACGTAATAATTCGTTGGTAATGCATTCCGTCGGTTTATATGTTTCGACGGCAGCAAGATAACTTGTCATACAACTTCAAAAGGTGAGTGACATCACAAAAGTGGGAAAGTTTGTGTGGGCATTCATTCCTGAGATAAAGGCCAGAGCTGGCGCGCTCTGGCGGGCCGTTTACTCCTTTGATGGTAATTTTTTTGTCGACGTTTATTGATCTAACTCACGAAAAATACTTCGGCCTGTGGAAATTGGTGTGATAACTTTGTCAGCATTATAGTCAATCATCTGATGGGCTCCCACAGGGGGCGAAGAGGACACGAAAATGACACCGTTTATGACCGAAGATTTCCTGCTTGATACCGAGTTTGCTCGCCGCCTGTACCACGATTATGCTAAAGACCAGCCGATTTTCGACTATCACTGCCACCTGCCGCCGCAGCAAATTGCCGAAAATTACCGCTTCAAAAATCTGTATGACATCTGGCTGAAAGGTGATCACTACAAATGGCGTGCGATGCGCACCAACGGCGTAGCCGAACGTCTGTGCACCGGTGATGCTTCCGATCGTGAGAAATTTGACGCCTGGGCGGCCACTGTACCGCATACTATTGGCAACCCGTTATACCACTGGACGCATCTTGAACTGCGTCGTCCTTTTGGTATTACAGGTAAGGTGCTCTCTCCGGCAACGGCGGATGAGATCTGGAATGAGTGTAACGATCTGCTGGCCCAGGACAGCTTCTCTGCTCGCGGCATCATGCAGCAGATGAACGTGAAGATGGTCGGAACCACCGACGACCCGGTTGATTCGCTGGAGCATCATGCCTCTGTCGCTAAAGACAGCACTTTCTCCGTGAAAGTGCTGCCGAGCTGGCGCCCGGACAAAGCGTTCAACATCGAACAGGCGACCTTTAACGACTACATGGCGAAGTTGGGAGAAGTGTCTGACACCGACATTCGTCGCTTTGCTGACCTGCAGTCCGCGCTGACGAAACGTCTGGATCACTTCGCCGCCCACGGTTGTAAGGTTTCTGACCATGCGCTGGATGTGGTGCTGTTTGCCGAAGCTAGCGAAAGCGAACTGGATACTATCCTGGCACGTCGTCTGGCGGGTGAATCCCTTAGCGAGCATGAAGTTGCGCAGTTCAAAACCGCGGTTCTGGTGTTCCTCGGCGCGGAATACGCTCGTCGCGGCTGGGTGCAGCAGTATCACATTGGCGCACTGCGTAACAACAACCTGCGTCAGTTCAAACTGTTAGGGCCAGACGTTGGTTTCGACTCCATCAACGACCGCCCGATGGCGGAAGAGCTGTCCAAACTGCTCAGCAAGCAGAACGAAGAAAACCTGCTGCCGAAAACCATCCTGTACTGCCTGAACCCGCGCGACAACGAAGTGCTAGGCACCATGACAGGCAACTTCCAGGGCGAAGGTATGCCAGGCAAGATGCAGTTCGGTTCCGGTTGGTGGTTCAACGATCAGAAAGACGGCATGGAACGTCAGATGACCCAGCTGGCGCAGCTCGGCCTGCTGAGCCGCTTTGTCGGTATGCTGACCGATAGCCGCAGCTTCCTCTCCTACACCCGTCATGAATACTTCCGTCGCATCCTTTGCCAGATGATAGGCCGTTGGGTTGAGGCTGGTGAAGCCCCGGCGGATATTCAGCTGCTGGGTGAGATGGTGAAAAACATTTGCTTTAACAATGCGCGTGACTACTTCGCCATTGAACTGAACTAAGACCAGAGGTCGGTTGATATGCAATACATTAAAATCCATTCGCAAGATAACGTCGCGGTAGCGTTGGCGGATATGGCGGCAGGCACGGTGGTCACCATTGACGGCGATACGGTCACGTTGGCTCAGGATGTTGCGCGCGGGCATAAGTTTACGCTGCGTAGCATTGCGAAGGGAGACAACGTCGTTAAGTACGGTCTGCCGATAGGACATGCGCTGGCGGATATTGCGCCGGGGGAACATATCCACTCCCACAATACGCGCACTAACTTAAGCGACCTAGACGCGTATAGCTATCAACCGGAACTTATCGAGCCCGTCGCGCAGCCTGCGGATCGCGATATCCAGATTTATCGTCGGGCCAACGGCGATGTTGGCGTTCGTAACGAGCTGTGGATCCTGCCGACCGTTGGCTGCGTCAACGCCATGGCCCGTCAGATGCAGAACCGCTTCCTGAAAGAAACCAACGACGCCGAAGGTATCGACGGAGTTCATCTCTTCAGCCACACCTACGGCTGTTCGCAGCTCGGTGACGATCATATTAACACCCGGACCATGCTGCAAAATATGGTGCGTCACCCAAATGCGGGCGCGGTGCTGGTAGTTGGTCTGGGTTGCGAAAACAACCAGGTTGATGCGTTCCGCGAAACCTTAGGTGAATTCGATCCTGAACGCGTTCACTTTATGATCTGTCAGCACCAGGATGATGAAGTGGAAGCGGGGATCGAGCATCTCCATCAGCTCTACAACGTGATGCGTAGTGACAAACGCGAACCGGGCAAGCTGAGCGAGTTGAAGTTCGGCCTTGAGTGCGGCGGTTCCGATGGTCTGTCCGGCATTACCGCGAACCCAATGCTGGGCCGTTTCTCGGATTACCTGATTGCTAATGGCGGTACCACCGTGCTGACCGAAGTTCCGGAAATGTTCGGTGCCGAGCAGCTGCTGATGAGCCACTGCCGTGACGAAGAGACCTTCGGCAAGCTGGTGACGATGGTCAATGACTTCAAACAGTACTTTATCGCCCACGACCAGCCAATTTACGAGAACCCATCACCGGGTAACAAAGCGGGCGGTATCACCACCCTGGAAGATAAATCGCTAGGCTGCACGCAGAAAGCGGGTTCCAGCCAGGTGGTTGACGTGCTGCGCTATGGCGAGCGGCTGAAAGTTCACGGACTCAACCTGCTGAGTGCACCAGGCAACGATGCGGTAGCGACCAGCGCGCTGGCCGGTGCGGGCTGCCATATGGTGCTATTCAGCACCGGTCGCGGCACGCCATACGGCGGTTTCGTTCCGACGGTGAAAATCTCCACCAACAGCGAACTGGCGGCGAAGAAAAAACACTGGATCGACTTCGATGCGGGACAGTTGATTCACGGTAAAGCGATGCCGCAGCTGCTGGAAGAGTTCGTTGACACCATTGTGGCCTTTGCTAATGGTAAGCAGACCTGCAATGAACGTAATGATTTCCGGGAACTGGCTATTTTCAAAAGCGGAGTCACCCTCTAATTACTCGTCATCTTTCGCACCACCGCTGTGTTGGCTGCGTTTATCCACCCCGGTCACTTACTTCAGTAAGCTCCCGGGGATGTCTAAACTTGCCGCCTTGCTGTGGTGCGAAATCTTTAGAGTAATGAAAAGGAGGCGTTTCATATTATGATGCGCGTTTTGTTTTATACCCTAAATAATTTGAGTTGCAGGAACGCGGCTAACGCATATGCAACTTGAAGTATGACGGGTATATAAGGATCTCCCATGACCGCGTATTGGCTTGCCCAGGGCGTTGGTGTCATCGCCTTTCTGATCGGTATTACGACCTTTTTCAACCGGGATGAGCGCCGCTTTAAGCTGCAGCTTGCCGTCTACAGCGCCACCATTGGCGTACATTTCTTTTTGATGGGCGCCTGGCCGGCGGGAATGAGCGCCGAGCTCAATACCGTGCGCACCCTTATCTCTATGCGCACCCGTAAGCTGTGGGTGATGACCGTATTTATTGTGCTCACCCTGGTATTGGGGCTGGCAAAGCTGCAACACGCGATGGAGCTGCTGCCGATTGTGGGCACTCTGGCCAGTACCTGGGCGCTCTTTCGCTGCACAGGCTTAACCGTTCGCTGCGTAATGTGGTGTGCGACCGCTTGCTGGGTTATCCATAACTTCTGGCTGGGCTCGATTGGCGGCACGATGATTGAAGGCAGTTTTCTGGTCATGAACGGTCTGAACATCGTTCGCTTCAGGCGGATGCAAAAGCGCGGTATTGATCCATTTAAAGTGGAAAAGGCAGTGCAGGAAGAGAGCCCCTCCGCGCGTTAGCGGAGGGGAGGAGATTAACTACGTAGGGCGTTCTTTGCAAGCTGTTCGTCTTCAGCGATACAGGCAGCGGCGGTAAACAGAACGTCGGTAGAGGAGTTCAGTGCGGTTTCGCAAGAGTCCTGCAACACGCCGATGATAAAGCCGACGGCGACGACCTGCATGGCAACATCGTTTGGAATGCCGAACATATTACAGGCCAGCGGAATTAACAGCAGAGAGCCGCCTGCTACGCCGGAAGCACCACAGGCACACAGAGAGGCCACAACGCTAAGCAGCAGTGCGGTCGGCAGATCGACCGGCACGCCCAGCGTATGCACAGCGGCGAGGGTCAATACGGTGATGGTAATCGCCGCCCCGGCCATATTGATGGTCGCGCCCAGTGGAATAGAAACCGAGTAGGTATCGCGGTCCAGATTCAGCTTTTCACTCAGCGCCATATTCACTGGAATATTCGCAGCGGAGCTACGGGTGAAGAAGGCGTAAACGCCGCTCTCGCGCAGGCAGAGAAGAACTAGCGGATACGGGTTACGGCGAATTTTCCAGAATACCAGAATCGGGTTAATCACCAGCGCCACCAGCAGCATACAGCCTACCAGTACCAGCAGCAGTTGAGCGTAGCCCCACAGGGTTTCAAAACCGGTGGTCGCCAGCGTTGAGGCCACCAGACCGAAGATACCCAGCGGTGCGAAACGAATCACTACCTTCACGATAAAAGTTACCGCGTGGGACATGTCGTTAATCAGATTTTTGGTGGTCTCGTTACCGTGGCGCAGCGCAAATCCCAGACCGACAGCCCATACCAGAATCCCGATATAGTTAGCGTTCAGCAGAGCGTCAATCGGGTTAGAAACCATGCTCATCAGCAGCCCGCGCAGGACTTCGACAATGCCTGACGGCGGCGTGATACTGTCTGCCGCTGCGTTCAGGTGCAGCGTTGACGGAAAGATAAAACTAAACAGCACCGCGGTTAATGCTGCGGCGAAGGTCCCCAACAGATAGAGGAACAGAATTGGGCGGATGCTGGTTTTTTGCCCCTGCTGATGATTAGCGATTGAGGCCATTACCAGCATTAGTACCAGCACCGGAGCGACCGCTTTTAGCGCGCCGACGAATAGTGTACCCAGAAGCCCCACGGCGATTGCTGCAGGTTTTGAAATCGTCGCCAGCAGTACGCCGAGCACCAGACCGATTAGAATTTGCTTGACCAGGCTGCCCTGAGCCAGACGCCGTAGCAGGGTTGATGGGGGTGATTGAGTTGCCATGTTTCATTCCTTCCTGTGCTGTTGCTGTCTGTCCCGGCTACGTATTATTTGTAACGTTTATATCCGGATGTAAATAAATGTTTGCCTGGTTGAGTATACGGAAAGAACGCTATTGGGGAAGGGTAAAATTCTGTCTATGGCTCTGATAATTCATTTTTTAACTACATATTAACGATTTTGTGACATGAGTAAGAATATTACATGGTGAACATTGCAGACCGGGCGAATAGGATTCACCCGGTCATTTGCGCCTTTATTGCAGCTGTTTTTTCTTGTCGTGCTGCTTATTGACCCAGGCATTGATGATTAGCGTCAATACCAGAATGCTGCCAACCACGCCAAGCGAAATGCCGATTGGAATATGGAAGAAATCGACAATCAGCATCTTGATACCGATAAACACCAGGATCACCGACAGGCCATATTTCAGCATCGAGAAGCGCTCAGCGACGCCCGCCAACAGGAAGTACATCGCACGCAGGCCGAGAATCGCGAACAGGTTTGAAGTCAGCACGATAAACGGATCGGTGGTGACGGCGAAGATGGCCGGAATACTGTCAACGGCAAAGATAACGTCGCTCAGCTCGACCAGAATCAGCACCAGTAGCAGCGGCGTAGCGTATAGCACGCCGTTTTTGCGCAGAAAGAAATGTTCGCCGTCAATCTTATCGGTCATGCGCAGATGACTGCGTATCCAGCGCACCAGCGGCTTATCGCCGATACCGGAATCATCCTCTTTCGCCAGCGCCATTTTCACACCAGTAAACAGCAGGAATGCACCGAAGACGTAGAGCAGCCACTCGAACTGGGAGATCAGCCAGCTACCGGCAAAGATCATGATCGTACGCAGCACGATCGCGCCAAGTACGCCATAAACCAGCACCCGACGCTGAAGCGCAGGCGGAACGGCGAAGTAGCTAAACAGCATCAGCCAGACGAAAACATTATCCACGGCCAGCGCTTTTTCGATCAGATAACCGGTGAGGAACGCCAGCGCTTGCGGGTCGGCCACGGCGCGACCTTCGGTCTGCACCAGATACCACCAGAAAGCGGCGTTAAACAGAAGTGAGAGGGTAACCCAGAGGATTGACCAGCCAGCGGCTTGCTTCATGGTCATGCTATGTGCACCACGCCGTCCTTGCAGCAATAAGTCGATAGCCAACATGATGACCACGACCACTGCGAATCCGCCCCATAACAACGGTGTGCCGACAGTATTCATTACGATATTCCTTACATAAAAACAAAACGGCTGACGTCGGAAGACGGCAGCCGCTGCGCTTTTATGCATAGACCTCGCCTTCCGGCAAGGTCTCACTTACAACAAGAATCGAATCTTGTTGCCCGGCGACCGGATGCGGTTTTTCACGCATCGTAATGACGATCGGCCGGCAAGGAAGTTACTCCCCTTTGCGCGTAACAAAATATTACAAGTTATAAATGGCGTCAATGGAGTCCGACGTACCATTTACACTCCTTTACGCCAAAGGTTGGGTATCCGCCGGGAAGACCACGCCGGTCTGGCGACGAATCTCGCTCAGCAGCTTCGCTGTGATGCGGCTCACTTCCAGACCCGGATGAGCGACCTCATTGGCTTCCACCAGGCGAGCGAACTCTTCCGCTTCATACAGCATAGTATTGATATGCTGCGGCTGAGTGAGATCCTGGGGCTTGCCGCCGCGCGGTATAAAACAGACTTTCTGGCATTCCGAAATTTTCTCGATAACCAGCGCGCCTGCTTCACCCTGAATTTCGCTTGGGATTGCGGAATCGCTCACTTTGGAGTGATGCAGAGTGACATCAAAGTCACCGTAGCTTAAAACTACCGTGCCCTGGCCATCGACGCCGCTCTCCAGCAGGCTGGCGCTGGCGTGCACCGAGCGCGGTTCGCCCCACAGCGCGACCGCTGAAGCCAGACAGTAAAAGCCGATATCCATAATCGAGCCGTTAGAGAAGGCCGGGTTAAAGGTATTGGGGTTCTCGCCGTCGAGATAACGCTGATAGCGGGAGGAGTACTGGCAGTAGTTAATAAAGGCTTTGCGCAGCTTGCCGATCTTGTCGAACGACTGCTTCAGCAGCAGGAAGTTTGGCAGGCTGGCGGTTTTGAACGCTTCGAACAGCACCACGTTATTTTCCCGCGCGACCTTAATAGCGGCTTCCACTTCTTGCAGATTCGAGGCCAGCGGTTTTTCGCAAATCACATGCTTTTTATGGCTCAGAAACAGGCGGGTTTGCGGAAAATGCAGCGAGTTAGGGCTGGCGATGTAAACCGCGTCAACATCAGCGCATTGCGCCAGTTCTTCCAGTGAAGTGAAGAGGTGTTCGACGGGATAATCGCTGGCGAAGGCCTGGGCCTGCTCGAGGCTGCGGGAGTAGATGGCGGTAAGTTTATATTTGCCGGTTTCATGGGCGGCATCGACAAACTGCTTGGTTATCCAGTTTGTGCCAACAACTGCGAAACGTATCATAAACGTTGACGAACTCCGTAAAAAGGGACCTTTCGTCACTCTAACACGCCATCATGACAAAACCAGTGCGCTATGGCGCAGAAGCATGAAGAGTCGTGTGTTGTCTAATGTACATACAAGGCGTACGATTGAATTGTACGTTTCAAACCAGGAGGAAATCATGCGTTCTTATAGTACATCAGAGGCCAGACAGAATATTGCGGCCGTCATGGATGCTGCCGCCAGCGGAGAGCCGATTGAAATTACCCGGCGTGATGGAACATCTAACGTTTTGATCAGTAAGGCAGAATATGAGGCGTTTATGAATGCCAAATTAGATGCTGAATTTGATTTTATTATGCAGCGACATGGTCGCACGGTTAAGGCGTTGACCGATCGATGAAGTGGGTGAGCGCAAGCGAAGTCATTGCCTTTCATGATCGGATTTTACTCCATCTACCTGGTATTAAAGGCATGCCCGATCCTGGGCGGGCAGAAGCCATTATTTACCGTGTGCAGAACCGTTTTCACTACGAAGGGGTGAGAGACGTTTTTGAACTGGCCGCAACTTATTGGGTCGCCATCGCGCGTGGGCATATTTTTAATGATGGTAATAAGAGGACCGCATTTTTTATCACCATGGCATTCCTTGCCCGCAATGGATATCTCATCGCTGATGAAGATACCCGGCTGGAAGAACTGACTGTCCTGGCGGCGACAGGGGAAGCCACGGTTGATGTGCTGGCCGATGCGCTACGACAGTTGGCGCTCTAACGAAAGCTGCGTCAGCCACAGGCGGGTATCAAACTCCAGCTGATGGTACTGCGGCTCCATATGGCAGCACAGCTGATAGAACGCTTTGTTGTGGTCTTTTTCCTTCAGGTGCGCCAGTTCGTGTACCACGATCATCCGCAGAAAATCCTCCGGCGCATCGCGAAAGACGGTGGCGACGCGAATTTCGGCTTTCGCCTTCAGCTTGCCGCCCTGTACGCGTGAGATAGCGGTATGCAGGCCGAGCGCATTGTTCAGCACGTGGATCTTGCTGTCGTACATCACCTTATTAATAGGGGCCGCGCCGCGCAGATAGCGAGACTTCAGATCCTGGGTGTATTGGTACAGCGCTTTATCGTTGTTGATATCATGGCCCTGCGGATAGCGCTTTTTCAGCACCTCTCCGAGGCGATTCTGTTCGATTAACGTGGTGACCTGCGCCAGCAGGGATTCAGGGTAACCCTGGAGATAGGTTAATGTGCTCATGGGGCCTGTTTGCGTAATTAAGCGACAACTGGCGCGAATTCTAGCACCCCGCGCGGGCAGGATGCCAGAAGGTCAGGTTTACTCAACTATTGCGTCTTCAACCGCCCGATAGCCGAAGAAATCAAACAGCGCCTCTTTGCGATGCAGCATGCTATCCACACAGGCCAGGCCGACAAACGCGCCGGTAAACTCGCCGTAGCGGCTATATTCATCGGAAAAACGCGATGTATCGTAGACCGCGCCGATCTTTTGGTATTTTCTACCATCGACAGACCATGAGCACTGGATCTCCCGGCCGTTAATGGCCATCGCCAGATAGATTTCTCCCTCTGCGAGGCGAATTTTCTGCGGATCGTCGTGACGTTCGCCATTATCCATATAAATAATGGCGAGCCGCGATGAGCCAGAGGCCTCATCCCAGGTTTTATGCAGGAACAGATAGTTCATGTTGTCGTAATAGAGCACCAGACCCGCGCTGTGCTGATAAATCTCGGGGCTGAAATCCATTTTCGTGGTGATGTTTGCGTATACCGAGGTGAGTTTTTTCGCCAGCAGGCTGACCTTATTCAGCGAGCTCAGCGACTCCTGCCCGCGCACGGCAAGGTAGCCCGCTTTACGCCTCAGGCTGGTAAAACGCTGGAAGCGAATCCTCGGGGCATAAAACGCGTTATCCAGCGTTTGCCCATCAAAATCATCAATATCCGCTTTGGTCGGAAATGGGTGCGCAGGCAGCCTGGATTCTTCCACCTGGTGCTGGGCGAGATTCCCCCCGGATGCCATTCGCAGCCAGCCTTCGTCGGTCCATTCCATCTTTTGAATCGCCGTTTCCCGACCTAGCGGGCAGCGTAATTCCTGGCGGAACGGGCGACTGCATAGATGGGTTAACCAGACTTCGCCCGTGGGGGTTTCGACATAGCTGCCATGCCCGGCCTTTTGCAGATAGGTTTCCGGATTGAAGTAGTGTGGCTTCAGATGCCATGCGTCTTTGCGCTCGTTAAAGTTCTGCGGCCAGGAGGTGACGATTGGGTTCATCGGATCGCCTTCATAGGGGCCGGCCACCTCCGTTGCGCGGGCCATGGTGACCGCGTGCCCGTATCCAGTACCGCCTTCTGCGACCATCAGGTAGTAATAGTCGCCGCGTCGCGTCAGATGTGGTGCTTCAATACAGCCGCGGTTGGTATCGCCATGCCAGATTCGCTGCGGGTAGCCGACGATACTTTGTGCTCGCGGCGAGTACTCCACCAGGCAAATAGCCCCAGGCTTCTCATAACCTTCTCGGGTTTCCCACTCCAGAGAGACAATCCATTTTTTACCGTCATTGTCGTGCAGAATTGAGGCGTCGAATCCTGCCGAGTGAAGATATATTGGCTCGCTCCACGGACCGGTTATTTCACTGGCGGTAATAAGATAATTATCTACGTCAAAATAGCGTGAATTCATTGAGTTCATTACGCCGTAAATAACGTAGAACAACTGTTCTTCTTCGCACCATGTCAGGCTTGGCGCCCAAATTCCTTTGGCTGAGGGCAGCTTTTTTAAATCTGGGTTGTTATCGTCGGTAAGAACGTGAGTGAGTAATTGCCAATGTTTAAGATCCCTGGAGTGATAAACCGGTAAGCCGGGAAACCACTCAAATGATGATACCGCCACGTAATAATCATCACCGTGTCGACATATACTGGGGTCAGGATTAAAACCTTTAAAAACAGGATTCTGAATCATCGTATTTACCCTTGATGCAAAAAATATAACGATGATTGTAAGTAGTCGGTCTGTCGGGGGATATATAGACTGGTTTTATTTATATAATAAACGTCCACTCACCCAGTGATCTCGCTCACAAAAAGCGATTTATTTATCTGCGCGGCTCCCTACCGCAGCGGTGCTTCTGACCTTGTGGCGAAAGGCCAGCGGAGTATCGTTCATCATCTCTTTGAACTTTAGGCAAAAGTAGGCGCTGTCGGTGAAACCAGCGCTTTGTGAGATGTCGCTGATCTTCAGGTCGGTATTGGTCAGGAGATTGATGGCAATATTGAGTTTGCGCAGCAGCATGAACTTTTTGAAGCTGATTCCAAAGGCCGATTTAAAGGTTTTTGAAAACCAGGATTTCGACCACTGGCAGCGGCGGGCGGCCTCTTCGGTGGTCATTTCAAAATTCTCGCAGGCATCGATGGACTGCAGTAGTTCGATAAGCTCGCTGAGGTAGCGATGGCTGGTGCGTTCGGTAATCTGGACCGAGTCTTTCAGGCTATTAAACGCGTGGAGCAGTACGCTTTGCATAAGCGATCGGAATAGCGAATCGGAGAAGTCGCTGAACTCTCCGCACCAGCCTAGCAGTAGCTCCAGGCGTTCGGCCTCTTCACCGGAAAGATACACCACCGCGCCGCAGTGGGCGGCGGGCAATGACAGGTCGTACCCCTCCAACCACTCTTTCTCAAATTGCATAAGATAGCGCTTGTGGCTGGCGGCGGCCGGGAGCGTCATTTCATGGATCAGTAAGGCGGGAACGAATACCAGGGTATTGTTTTTAATGGTGAATTTTTCGTCACCGATCGAATAACTTCCCCCTGATTCCCGGAACCACATCAGCTCATCCATCATATGATAATGGGGGACTACGTTTATTCCATTGAAATCATTTATGTTGTCTACACGCAGCGTAAACAGCTCGCCGGTGCCCACGGGGATCTTTTCGAAAACGGGAGATTCATCACTCATCGAGTACACTCTTCTTATATTTAACAGGATGATTTATACATAATCAGCAGGCCCTTCGCAATAACGTATATACCCGTCATACTTCAAGTTGCATGTGCGTTGGCTTTCCTCGCTCACCCCAGTCACTTACTTTAGTAAGCTCCTGGGGATTCTCTGCGTTGCCGCCTTCCTGCAACTCGAATTATTTAGAGTATAAATTACGGTTGCTATAATTCTTTTTTGTGGAGACGCGATGAATACTGCCCGTATAAGTATCAAAGAAAAATTTAGTTATGGGTTAGGCGATACCGGCTGTAATTTAGTCTGGCAGACGGTAATGCTGTTTATGGCCTGGTTTTATACCGACGTATTCGGCTTAAGCCCAGCCCATATGGGGACCATGTTTCTCGCCGTCAGAGTATTAGATGCGGTAACCGATGTATTAATGGGCGCAGTGGCGGACAGAACCCGAACTAAATATGGTCAGTTCCGACCCTATATTTTGTGGTTCGCTATTCCATTTGGCGTACTTTGCTGCTTAACGTTTTATACGCCGGATTTTGGCTATACTGGTAAACTTATTTATGCTTATGTTTCTTATACCTTATTATCTTTAGTCTATACGGCCATTAACGTACCGTATTGCGCGATGATCAATAATATCTCTAACGATTCCAGAGAACGCGTTTCGCTCCAGTCCTGGCGCTTTGCGCTCAGTACCCTTGGCGGCCTGATTGTTTCCCTTACTGCGCTGCCGCTGGTGGCTTTTCTTGGCCAGGGGAACGTGCAGAACGGCTATTTTTACACCATGATTGTGATGGGATGCCTGAGCATCATTCTGTTCTTTATCTGCTTTGGCCTGACCAAAGAGCGCTACACCACGGATATTGCGGTCAATAACCAAAGCAGCATTCTTGATGACCTGAAAACGCTGCTCGCCAATAAAGACTGGCGCATTCTGTTCGCGCTCAACGTCGTCAACCTGATTGCGGTGCTGTTCAAAGGCGGAACGACGCTGTACTACGTCAACAATATTATGGGGCGAGCGGATTTAGGCAGCCTGCTGTTGACCACCACCCTGGCGTCCGGCGTGCTGGGAGCGATGCTCTCACCGTTTATCTTTAAAAATATTGATAAGGTCAAAGGGTTTAAAATCTCGATGGCCCTGGAGGCGGTGCTGCTGATTGGGATGTACTTTGTCCCGGCGGGTAACGTGGCCGCTATCTTTGCGCTGGTGATTATCATCAACATTATTCAGCTTGCCGCCACGCCGCTACAGTGGAGCATGCTGTCCGATATTATTGATGCGGAAGAAAAACGCAGCGGTAAAAAGCTCAGCGGAATCGTTTTTTCAACTAATCTTTTTGCTATTAAGCTGGGTATCGCCATCGGCGGCGCGCTGGTGGGCTATATGCTGGCATGGGGTGACTACGTTGGCGGCGCGGCACAGCAAACCGAGTCCGCGCTGGAGATGATCAAGCTGCTGTTCACCGTTTTCCCCGGTGTTCTGGTCGCGCTGCTGATCGTTATCATGGGCAAATACAGTCTGAATGATAAGCGCTTGTCTCGCCTGTCGCAGGATGACCTCCCGGCGTAATACGCAGTCGCCCGTGAGGAGGAGATAATCGGCGTATCTCTATTCAACTGGGCGAAGTTTGCGTATAAACTCGCGGGTTTTAGTATTCCGGAGGCACAGAGGCGATGAGCCAGGTAGAGTTAAACGGTGAGTTATTCACATTAGAGCGGTTCCCACCAAATGCTGAAGAGGAAGCGCTTCAGGCATGGGAAGCGGCGGATGAGTATCTGCTGCAACAGGTGAATGACGTCGACGGCCTGACGCTCATTTTCAATGATAGCTTCGGCGCGTTGGGCTGTGCGCTGGCGGAACGCAACCCGGTGAGCATCAACGACTCCTACGTGTCTGAGCTGGCAACCCGCTACAACCTGCGGATGAACGGCATTGATGAAGAGAGCGTGCGCTTTCAGGATTCCCTGAGCGAGCTACCCGCAGCACCGGCGCTGGTATTAATTAAGGTGCCGAAACAGCTGGCGCTGTTAGAGCAGCAGCTGCGTGCGCTGCGTGATGTGGTGACACCGGAAACCCGCATCATCGCCGCAGCAAAAGCGCGCGATGTGCATAACTCCACCCTGGCGCTGTTCGAAAAGATCCTCGGTACCACCACGACATCGCTGGCATGGAAAAAGGCGCGGTTGATTTTCTGTACCTTTACTGCGCCTGAAGTCGCTGATGCACCGCAGACCTACAGCTGGCAACTGGACGGTACTCCGTGGACTATCCATAACCACGCCAACGTGTTTGCCCGCAGCGGTCTCGATGTGGGCGCGCGCTTCTTCCTCGAGTATTTGCCGGAAGGCATCGAAGGTGAAATTGCCGACCTCGGCTGCGGCAACGGCGTGATTGGTCTTCAGGCGCTGGCCTTAAACCCTAATGCCCGGGTGATGTTTACCGATGAGTCATATATGGCGGTGGCTTCCAGCCAGCTAAACGTCGAAACCAACATGCCGGACGATATTGAGCGCTGCGAGTTTGTGGTCAATAACGCCCTGACTGACATTGAGCCGGACCGCTTTGATGCCATTCTCTGCAACCCACCGTTCCATCAGCAGCACGCGATCACCGATCATATTGCGTGGCAGATGTTTAACGATGCCCGCCGCAGCCTGAAGTACGGCGGTGAGCTGTACGTGGTCGGCAACCGCCACCTCGATTATTTCCGCAAGCTGAAACGTGCGTTCGGCAATTGCACGACTATCGCCACCAATAATAAATTTGTGGTGTTGAAAGCGACAAAGGTGCGTAAACAGCGCTGATTCTTATTGCTTCCCCGGCTGCGGCTGACGCCTTTGCCGGGTTACTGTCTCCCGCAGTTGTAGCGCCATCCCATGGATGCCCCCTAAATCTCCAGAGCCAGCTTTGTGCCCTGCGCGATCGCCCGCCGGGCATCCAGCTCCATCGCCACATCGCAGCCGCCAATCAGACGCACCGTTTTTCCCGCAGCCTGCAGCGGGTCAACTAACTCACGGCGAGGATCCTGACCGGCGCAGATGATGACCTGATCGACGTTGAGCACCTGCAATTCGCCGCCGATCGTCACATGTAAACCTTGATCATCAATTCGTTGATAGCTGACGCCGGGGATCATTTTGACGCCGCGGGCCAGCAGGGTGGTGCGGTGGATCCAGCCGGTCGTTTTCCCTAAACCGTCGCCGGGCTTGCTGGTTTTACGCTGGAGCATCACTATCTGACGCGGGCTTTTCGCCAATTGCATTCCCTCCGCGCGAAGCCCTCCGGCGGCCTGCAGAGTGGTATCAATTCCCCATTCTGCGCAAAATTCGCCGATATTCTGGCTGGTGGCGACGCCGGACTGGCTGAGATACATGGCGGTATCAAAACCGATTCCGCCGCAGCCGATAATTGCCACTTTCTCGCCGACCGGCGCTTTATCGCGCAGAACGTCGAGATAGCTCAGCACCTTGGGATGATCGATGCCCGCGATATCCGGCATCCGTGGGGCGATCCCGGTGGCGAGGATAATTTCATCAAATGCCCGCAGATCGTCTGCCGTCACCAGGGTTTCAAGCCGCAAAACGACGCCGGTCAGATCCAGCATTCGCCGGTAATAGCGCAGAGTTTCGTAGAACTCCTCTTTGCCGGGGATCTGTTTGGCGATATTAAACTGGCCGCCAATCTCTTTGTGTCCGTCAAAAAGCGTCACCTGATGACCGCGTGAGGCGGCGTTAACGGCAAACGCCAGTCCAGCGGGGCCAGCACCGACTACCGCCAGCCGCTTCTGCGCTGTTGCGGGCACTATCGGCATTTGGGTTTCATGGCAGGCGCGCGGGTTCACCAGACACGAGGTGACTTTTCCGGCGAAGATCTGATCCAGGCAGGCCTGATTACAGCCGATGCAGGTATTGATCTCATCCGCGCGCCCGCTCTGTGCTTTAGAAAGAAATTCGCTATCGGCGAGGAAAGGGCGGGCCATCGACACCATGTCGGCATCTTTACGGGCAAGGATCGCCTCCGCCACTTCGGGATCGTTAATCCGGTTGGTGGTGACCAGCGGGATCGACACCGCGCCCTTCAGCTTGCGGGTGACCCAGCTAAACGCGCCGCGTGGCACCGGGGTGGCGATGGTGGGAATACGCGCTTCGTGCCAGCCGATGCCGGTATTGATAATGGTCGCCCCGGCGGCCTCAATGGCTTTTGCCAGCTCAGTGACTTCTGCCAGGGTGCTGCCACCGCTCACCAGGTCGAGCATCGACAGGCGGTAGATGATAATAAAATCGCTGCCCGCGCGTTCGCGAACGGCTTTGACGACCTCAATAGCAAAACGCATACGTTGGGCATAATCGCCGCCCCATTGATCGTCGCGCAGGTTGGTGCGCGCGGCGAGAAACTCGTTAATCAGATAACCCTCCGAGCCCATTACCTCGACGCCATCGTACCCGGCTTCCCGCGCCAGCTGGGCGCAGCGGGCGAAATCATCGATCAGCTGTAAGATCTCATCATGACTCAGTTCATGCGGCGTGAAGGGGTTGATTGGTGCCTGAAGCGCGGAAGGGGCGACCAGTTTAGGCTGGTAGCTATAGCGCCCGGTATGCAGGATCTGCAGGGCGATTTTTCCGCCTTCCTGGTGTACCGCGTCGGTAATATGGCGATGGTGGGCCAGATGGCTGGCGTCGTTAAGCACCGCGACGCCCGCCATGGTGACGCCGGAAGGCGCAGGGGCAATGCCGCCGGTGACAATCAGCGCTACCCCGTGGCGAGCGCGCTCGGCGTAAAAGGCCGCCAGCCGCTGTGCGCCGTCCGGGAGCTCCTCCAGGCCAGTATGCATCGAGCCCATCAACACGCGGTTTTTGAGCGTTGTGAACCCCAGCTCAAGTGGGGAGAAAAGCGACGGGTAGCGGCTCATAATAGCTTCCAATGTAAAATTATTGTTATGTGGTCGGATGAGTTACTAATTTAGCCGTCGCGGGCAAAAAGGGAAAAGGGGAGTGCAGCGATTGTGATGGGATTCAAAGAACGGCGCAGGAAGACTCTCTTCACCCCGACCCTCTCCCGGGGGGGAGAGGGAGAAGGACGGAGTTGTGCCTCTTCTGCGGGGAGAGGGTTAGGGTGAGGGGGCAACAGGCGCACGGCGCGCCAGCCCCGGCGCCTGCCACATTGATGTCGTCAATCCGCTATCCACCAGACCGAGCTGCTCGGCGTAAACCGACTGCCATTTGGCCATCATCTCCTGATACAGCTCGCGATGAGCCGGGTTTGGCGTGAATACCCGATGCCAGCTCACCAGCTTCTCGCCTGTTGCCGCCATATCGCTGTACAACCCGGCACCGGCCCCGGCGGCAATCGCGCAGCCTAGCGCGGTCGCTTCACGAACCTCGGGCACCCGCACCGGCAGCCCGGTCACGTCGCTAAGAATCTGGCTCCACAGCGCCCCTTTTGAACCGCCGCCAGCGAACACCAGGCTGTTGAACTTCACGCCGGAAAACTGCGAAATCTGCGCCAGATTGCAGGCGGAAACAATCGCCGCGTTCTCTTCCAGCGCCCGGAATAGCGTGGCTTTATTGCATTTTTCCGGGTCGATGGAGAGGTTAATAAACGACGGCGCGGCGTGGTACCACTGCTTAAAATGCATAGCGTCGGAGAAAATGGGCATCACCCCGTGGGAGCCCGCTGGAACCCGGCTGGCCATCTCTTCCAGCAGCGAATAGGCATCGACGCCGAGCCGTTCGGCAACCAGTTTCTCTTCCGCACAGAAGGCATCGCGGAACCAGCGCATGGTCAGTCCGGTAAAGAAGCTGATGGATTCCGCCTGCGCCATACCGGGGATCACGTGCGGGTTAACGCGGATATTCATCTCCGGGTCGGTGCGCACTTCCGGCAGATTGACCACTTGCTGCCAGAAGGTTCCACCGAGCACCGCAGTTTGCCCGGCGCGCACTACCCCCAGCCCGAGGCAGCCGAGCTGGACATCGCCGCCACCCATGACTACTGGCGTTCCGGCACGCAAACCGCTTTGTTGGGCCGCCGTGTCGGTGACCGCACCGAGCACGGTACCGGTCTCTTTCACTGGCGAGAGAATATCGGCCCGCAGCCCGGCCATATCCAGCAGCCCCGGACGCCAGTCGCGGCTGAACAGGTCGAGCATACCGGTGGTTCCGGCGTTTGAAGGATCGACCGCCAGCTCACCGGAGAGCTTCGCCGCCAGCCAGTCGCTGATCATGGTGATGGTTGCCGCTTTGCGGTAGATATCCGGGCGATGGTGGGCCAGCCACAGCAGGCGCGGCATGGCGCTCAGCGCCAGAGTCTGCCCGGAAACGCTGTACACCTCAGATTCAAAGCGATAATCGTGGATCTCTTTAAGCTCCGCCACTTCACGGCTGGCGCGAGCGTCAACGTTGGCGCAGGCCCAGATGGCCTCGCCGTTACGGTCATAAAGCACGATACCTTCGCGCATTGAACAGCAGGCGACGGACTGAATATCCGCCGGGGAGAGATGAGCGGCGGCCAGCGCCTGGCGGATGCACTGGCAGGCCAGCTGCCAGTTGGTGCCAAGGTCAAACTCCATCGAGCCGGGAACGTTGTCCACGCTCAGATGTTTCCATTCGGCCTGTCCGACCGCAATCTGGCGTCCATTGAGATCGAAAATCACTGCCCGAATGCTGCCGGTCCCGGCATCTAACGCTAACAGGTAACTCATGACATGCGCCTCGCTATTGTTGCGCGGCGCAGGGCCATTATGAGGCCAGCGTGAGCACCGCGCGTGCTGTTGTCTCTTCCGTTACCAGGCCATTAATCCGCTTGCCGATCAGGGCCGCGTAAATCGCCTGCGCTTTTTCTGCGCCCCCGGCAACGCCGACGATAGTCGGCAGCTGCGCCAGTTCATCGAGGGTGACGCCGAGCAGTTCCCGATGGATCTCCAGCCCTTCGACCGGTTTGCCGTCGGCCTGCAGGAAATAACCTAAAATATCGCCCACTGCGCCTTTACGGGCGTACATCAGCTGTTCGCCTTCGCTGATATAGCCGGAACGCAGGATAGTCGCGTCGCGGCGCTGATCGATCGCGCCAATGCCGACTACCGCCACATCTGCCGCCGTGGCCGCGAGGATCACGTCGCGGACGCTGGATTCCCGGCGCAGGATCTCCGCCACATCGGCCGATGACACCCTGAGCGGCGCGGGGATCATGCTGATGCTACAGGCCGCATCCAGCTGGCCGATGCCGGTCATATAGGGGCCGACGCCGCCGGAAAGCGTCACCAGCCGTACCTGCTGCGAGCCGATAAATCCGCTCAGATGCTGCAGGCAGCTCATTGTTGCTTCGCCAAAGCCCACTGCCAGCAACTGCCCCGGCTCAAGCACGCCCATTAACGATTGTGCCGCGCCAATCCCCAGCCGGGTGTTCATCGGCGGGGTATTCAGCGCGGGCAGTACGCGGGCGATTTTCAGGCCGAAGCGCTGCTGGAGTTCGGTCTCCAGCGCCAGACAGCCTTCATAGCGCGAGTTAATTTGTACCCGGATCACCCCGGACTGGCGGCCTTTCTCCAGCAGGCGGGAGATCTTTAACCGCGGCAGTCCTAAACGCTCGCCGATGTCGTTCTGGGTTAAGCCATCGTGGTAGTAACACCAGGCCACCCGCGCCACCAGCTCTTCCTCGGCTAACGCCAGCCCGGCGTAGCGGCTCTCTTCCGTAATGCGTTTTTCGCTCATAAAGTGAACTCTTATAAAAATTTAGATCATATGTTCGTTATTGCGCGGTCGGAAAATGTGAGCCGACTGGCAAAACCGATCTTTCGTTGTTCTCTGGTTTTATCCAAACGATCTAAAGCATAAAACTGTGATCTTTGCACGGTTGTAAATATAGTTCACCGTCTACGCTTTTGAACATTATTAAATGAAAAAATCTTTTGTTCAAATCGGGGCGTGATAATGAAGCCACTGCTTGAAGCTCGCCAAATCTGCAAACAGTTCTCCGGCGTGACCGTGCTGAAGCATATTGATTTCGCGCTGCTTTCCGGCCAGGTACACGCGCTAATGGGCGGTAACGGGGCGGGGAAATCGACGCTGATGAAGATTATCGCCGGGGTGGAAACGCCCGACAGCGGTGAGCTGATCTTCGGCGGACGCACCTTTGCGCGCCTCAATCCTGCGCAGGCCCATCAGCAGGGCGTGTATCTGGTACCTCAGGAACCGATGCTCTTTCCCAACCTGACGGTGCGGGAAAATATTCTTTTTCGTCTGCCGAGGCGGGCTGATAACGAGGCTCGCTTGCAGGAAAAGCTCCAGCAGCTCAACTGCCAGCTTCAGCTTGATGCAGCGGCCAGCACCCTGGAAGTTGCCGATCAGCAGATGGTGGAGATCCTGCGCGGGCTGATGCGCGACGCGCAGATTCTGATCCTTGATGAACCGACCGCCTCATTAACGCCGGGGGAGACAGATCGCCTGTTTCGCCAGATCCGCGCTTTGCAGGATCTCGACGTCGGTGTCGTGTTTATCTCGCACAAACTCCCCGAGATCCGCCAGGTCGCCAGCCACGTATCGGTCATGCGCGACGGTGCGGTGGTGCTGAGCGGGGAAACCGCGCAATACGGCGACAACCAGCTGATCGGCGCGATGACGCCCGTTGGGCGCGACCATACGCTAAGCGATACGCAAAAGTTGTGGCTGGCGCTGCCGGGCAATCGCCGCACTCAGGCGCAGGATTTCCCGGTGCTGCGGGTCGAGGATCTGACCGGGGAAGGTTTTATCGATCTCAGCCTTGAGATCCATGCCGGAGAGATCGTCGGCCTCGCCGGGCTGGTCGGATCCGGGCGCACTGAATTTGCCGAAACGCTGTATGGTCTGCGCCCGGTACGCGCCGGGCGGGTATGGCTGGAAAACCGTGATATCAGCCGCGACAGCACCCGCAACCGGCTGGCCAGCGGGCTGGTTTATCTGCCGGAAGACCGTCAGGTCTCAGGGCTGTTTCTCGACGCGCCAGTGCGCTGGAACACGGTAATGTTTAACCAACCGTCGCTGTGGCAGCAGAACAAGCGCGAAGCGGCGGTGGTCGAGCGCTATCACCGGGCGCTGGGGATCAAAATGACCGATGGCGATCGCCCGGTGCGTACGCTCTCCGGCGGCAATCAACAGAAGGTGCTGCTGGCGCGCTGCCTGGAGGCTAACCCTCTGCTGCTGATCGTCGATGAGCCAACGCGCGGGGTGGACGTTTCCGCCCGCGCCGACATCTATCAACTGCTGAAAAGCGTGGCCGCCCAGAACGTGGCGGTGCTGATGATCTCCAGCGATCTTGATGAGTTTGTTGGTCTGGCGGATCGGGTGCTGGTGATGCATCAGGGCAGACAGAGCGGCGAGCTTTCGCAGCAGGCGGTCACCGTCGACCGGATGATGACCCTGGCCTTCGGAGGACAGCCATGAAAACGTTACTCAAGAATCGCGAACTGAGCGCTTTTCTCGCCATCGTGGTGCTGTTTGCCGGGCTGGTGGCGCTCAACCCGGCTTATTTCAGCTTGCAAACCCTGGCAATGATATTCGCCAGCTCGCAAATCCTCTGCCTGTTGGCGCTGGGGGCGACGCTGGTGATGCTGACCCGCAATATAGACGTCTCCGTTGGTTCCACCGTCGGCCTGAGCGCTATCGCGGTGGGCGTGGCGTTGAACAGTGGATATGGGCTGATGACGGCCATCGCCTTTGCGCTGGCGATCGGTGCGCTGGCCGGGGCGTTTAACGGCCTGCTGGTGGTGGGGCTGCGGATCCCGGCGATAGTCGCTACGCTCGGCACCCTCGGGCTTTATCGTGGGGTGATGCTGCTGTGGACCGGCGGCAAGTGGATTGAAGGCCTGCCGAACAGCCTGAAGGCGCTATCGGAACCGGCGTTTATCGGCATCTCGCCGCTGGGCTGGCTAGTGCTGGCGCTGCTGCTGGTGGGCGGCTGGGTACTTTCACGTACCGCCTTTGGGCGCGATTTTTACGCCGTCGGCGATAACCTTGCCGCCGCCCGCCAGCTCGGGGTGGCGGTAAACCGTACGCGGATGCTGGCTTTTACCCTTAACGGCATGCTGGCGGCCTGCGCCGGGATTGTTTTCGCCGCGCAGATTGGCTTTGTGCCGAATCAGACCGGCAGCGGCCTGGAGATGAAAGCTATCGCCGCCTGCGTGCTCGGCGGCATCTCGCTGCTTGGCGGCACTGGTACGTTGCTCGGCGCTTTCCTCGGCGCGTTCTTCCTCACCCAAATCGACACCGTGCTGGTGCTGTTCCGCCTCCCGGCGTGGTGGAACGACTTTATCGCTGGTCTGGTGCTGCTTGGCGTGCTGGTGCTTGACGGACGACTGCGCCAGGCGCTGGCTCGCCATCAGCGGGCGCTGAAGTACAGCCGCTTTCAGCCCGGCAATAAAGGGGGCAAGCGCGTGGCCCCCTTTCCCGAACGCAAAAACAAAGAGGTAGCGTAAATGAAGCTCAACTGGGAAAGCGCGCTGCTGGCGTTACTGGTGCTGGAGATCCTGCTGTTCGGCGCGCTGAATCCGCGCATGCTGGATCTCAATATGCTGCTGTTCAGCACCAGCGATTTTATCTGCATTGGTATCGTGGCCCTGCCGCTGACGCTGGTGATTATCAGCGGCGGGATTGATATTTCGCTCGGTTCGACTATTGGCCTGTGCGCTATCGCGCTGGGAGTGATGATGCAGGCGGGCTGGCCGATGAGCCTGGCTATTGCGCTGACGCTGCTGCTTGGCCTGCTGTGCGGGCTGTTGAACGCGGCGCTGATCCACTATACCGGCATCAGCCCGCTGGTGATTACCCTCGGCACCCTGTACCTCTACGGCGGCGGCGCGCTGCTGCTTTCGGGCATGGCAGGGGCGACCGGCTACGAAGGTATCGGCGGATTCCCGGATAGCTTTACCGCCTTCGCCAACCTGACGCTGTTCGGCCTGCCGATCCCGCTGGTGCTGTTCGCCGTGATTACTTTTTTCTTCTGGCTGCTGGCCCATCGCGGGCGCTTTGGCCGCCATCTGTTTCTGCTCGGACAAAACCCGCGCGCCGCGCGCTATGCGGCGTTGTCCGTAAACGGCATGCCGTACGTGCTGTATGGCCTGGTCGGCGTGGCCTCGGCGATTGCCGCGCTGGTAATGGTTTCCTACTTCGGTTCGGCGCGCTCGGATTTAGGCCGCGACCTGCTGATGCCCGCGCTAACCGCCGCGGTGCTCGGCGGGGCCAATATCTACGGCGGTTCCGGCTCCATCATCGGTACGGCACTGGCGGCGCTGCTGGTGGGTTATTTACAACAAGGTTTGCAAATGGTCGGCATCCCCAACCAGGTGTCGAGCGCGCTGTCAGGGGCGCTGTTGGTTGTGGTGGTGATGGGGCGCTCGCTGAGCCTGCACCGTGAATGGGTGCGGATGACCTGGCGGCGTCTTTTCTCGCGTAAAACAATCGGAGCATAAAATGAAATTAAAACTGATGGTGCTGGCAGTGGCATTAAGCGTGGCAACCGCTCAGGCGGCAGACCGCATCGCCTTTATTCCCAAACTGGTTGGCGTCGGCTTCTTTACCAGCGGCGGTAACGGCGCGAAAGAGGCGGGCAAAGCGCTTGGCGTGGACGTCACCTACGACGGCCCGACCGAACCGAGCGTCTCCGGCCAGGTGCAGCTGATCAACAACTTCGTCAACCAGGGCTATAACGCGATCATCGTCTCTGCCGTATCGCCGGACGGCCTGTGCCCGGCGCTGAAGCGGGCGATGCAGCGCGGGGTCAAGGTCCTGACCTGGGACTCCGACACTAAACCGGAGTGCCGCAGCATCTACATCAACCAGGGGACACCGCAGCAGCTCGGCGGCCTGCTGGTGGAGATGGCGGAAAAACAGGTGACGAAACCCACCGCCAAAGTGGCGTTTTTCTACTCCAGCCCAACGGTCACCGACCAGAACCAGTGGGTAAAAGAGGCGAAAGCCAAAATCGAAAAAGAGCATCCGCAGTGGGAAGTGGTGACCACCCAGTTTGGCTATAACGATGCCACGAAATCACTGCAAACCGCCGAGGGGATCTTAAAAGCGTATCCGGATCTCGACGCCATTATCGCCCCGGACGCCAACGCGCTCCCGGCGGCGGCGCAGGCGGCGGAGAACCTCAAGCGCCAGGGCGTGGCAATCGTCGGTTTTAGTACCCCGAACGTGATGCGCCCCTACGTCGAACGCGGCACGGTAAAAGCTTTTGGCCTGTGGGACGTGGTGCAGCAGGGCAAGATCGCCGTTAACGTCGCCGATCGTCTGCTGAAGAAGGGCGATCTTAACGTTGGCGACAGCGTCGATGTGAAAGATCTCGGCACTCTGAAAGTCGAGCCAAACAGCGTGCAGGGCTACCAGTATGAAGCGAAAGGTAACGGTATCGTGCTGCTGCCGGAGCGGGTGGTGTTCACCAAAGAGAATATCAATAACTACGATTTCTGATGGAGGATGAGATGGCTGATTTAGACGATATCAAAGAGGGAAAAAACTTCGGCTTAGACCGTCCGCAGCAGAACACGCTCTATACGCTAAAGGGCTGTGGTTCACTGGAGTGGGGGATGCAGTCGCGGCTGGCGCGTATCTTTAATCCGCAGAGCAACCGCACGGTAATGCTGGCGTTCGATCACGGCTATTTTCAGGGGCCGACCACCGGGCTGGAGCGTATTGACCTCTCTATCGCGCCGCTGTTTGAAGAAACTGACGTGCTGATGTGTACCCGCGGCGTGCTGCGCAGTCAGGTGCCTGCGGCGACGAATAAGCCGGTGGTGCTGCGCGCCTCAGGCGGTAACTCGATCCTCAGCGAGCTTTCCAACGAATGCGTGGCGGTGGCGATGGAGGACGCGCTGCGCCTGAACGTCTGCGCGGTGGCGGCGCAGGTCTATATCGGCAGCGAGCACGAGCATCAGTCGATTAACAACATCATCAAGCTAGTGGATGCCGGGAACCGCTACGGGATGCCGGTGCTGGCGGTGACCGGCGTGGGTAAAGAGATGACTCGCGACGCCCGATACTTCTCGCTGGCCAGCCGTATTGCCGCTGAGATGGGCGCGCAGTTCGTGAAGACCTATTTTGTTGAGGACGGTTTTGAAAAAGTCACCGCCAGCTGTCCGGTGCCCATTGTGATCGCCGGGGGCAAAAAGCTGCCGGAGCTGGAAGCGCTGGAGATGTGCTGGCGGGCGATAGACCAGGGCGCATCCGGTGTGGATATGGGGCGCAATATCTTCCAGTCCAGCGCGCCGCGCGCGATGCTGAAGGCGGTGAAAAAAGTGGTGCATGAGAACCTGAGCGCTCGCGAGGCGTATCAGTTCTGGCAGGAGGAAAAACAGGGAGAGCTGAAATGAACGTGACGCTGGTGGAAATTAATATTAAACCGGAGCGGGTCGATGAGTTCCTTGAGGTGTTTCGCGCCAACCACGAAGGAGCATTGCTGGAGCCGGGAAATCTGCGCTTTGACGTATTGCAGGACCCGGAGGTGAAGACGCGCTTTTTTATCTATGAAGCCTATAAGGACGATGAGGCGGTGCTGGCGCACAAGAAGACCCCGCACTATCTGGCCTGCGTAGAGAAGCTGGAGGCGCTGATGTCGCAGCCGCGGCAGAAACGCAGCTTTATCGGCCTGCTGCCGCAGGTATAAAGCGAGCCCTCACCCCGCCGGGGTGAGGGAACATCGCTACGGCTGACGGAAAAACTCGTTATACAACATATATAAATGCGCAGCACTCCAGGAGAAGTTCGGTGCTCCCTGCTGCGCGCCGGTCAGCGGATTGTAGTTCTCCTGAATCGGGCCGTCGGAGGTTAACCCTTTGGCGTGCCTGAAGAAAGCGTCCGCCAGCTTCAGCGCCTCTTCGCGATGGCCATAGCGTTCCATCCCTTTCAGGCCGAACCAGAACTGATCCACCCACACGCGACCGCGCCAGTAAATATCCGCGCCAAACGCCGGATTGGTTAATGCGGCGGTGCCCAGCGGTACAAAGGTGTTGAACTCTTTATTATCCAACATCACCGAAATCACCTCGTCGGCATGCGCCTGAGTCGCCGCGCCGTTAAACAGCGGCGACCAGCCCTCCGGGCCTTTGCCGCGCTCGACGATCGGCTTACCGGCGCAGCCGTTCGCCAGCGGCTGCTCCTCAATACGGATGTCGTAATAGAATTTTGTCTGCGGGTCGAACATGCAGGTGTTGATGTAGTCGGCGAGCTTTTTCGCCAGCGCCTGATAGCGTTTTGCCTCTTCTGGCTTGCCGAGAAGGGTCGCCATCTCTGCCAGATAGTGGTTATCGCTGTACATATAGCTGGCCTGATCGACCGACTCCTGCAACAGCGAATAGCCGAGCAGGTTGCCGCTCTGATCCCGGTTTTCGGCAAATTTCACCGTCCAGTCGCTGCGCTGGCCGCCGTTGGCGATGTATCTATCCAACTGCTCTTTATCGATAAAGCCGAACACCGCCGCGTCATCGCGCCCGGACTCCCAGGAGGCAGCCACCTGCGCGGGGATCTCCAGGCTGTCGTAATCGCCCTTCGCCGTCACTTGCTCGTAGGTTTTGAGGCCAGAGAGCACCTCTTCTTTATCGCCCTTTTTCACGGTAAACAGCATCTCGCCGCTGGCAGTATTGTGCGCTTTGTCGCGGGTCGCACCGTACTCCGGCACGCCGTTGCCGTTGTGGTCGCGGTTGCGCAGCCACCAGCCATGATAGGCCACCAGTTTTGGATACATCTCCTCCAGCCAGGCTTTATCTTTGGTGACGTTATAGACCTCCATCACTGACCAGGCGGCCAGGCTCGGCTTGGTATTGCGTTCGTTCCAGTTGCTGCCGTCGCCGCCGCGCTCCGGGCTCAGGTTCCAGGCGATCAGATCCGGAACGAACCCGGCATCCTGCGGGCGCACCTTGTCATTGGCGGCGATCTGCCAGGAGAAGACGGCGCGAATATTCTCTTTGGCGATCTCCGGGTTGAAGTGGGCCATGGCGTAGGCCTGTTTCCAGGTATCCCACGGCCAGGTCTGGTTACCGGAGAACCAGCGTCCGGTCACCGACGGCGTGACGGTATTGTGCTGCACCGCACCGCCGGGTGCGCGCCAGTTGCCGTTCAGGGTTTCGATGGCTTTCACCGCCACCCGGGTTTGTTCTGCGGTGGCATCAGGGTTGGTCAGCCCTTTTTGCAGATAGCCGTTCCAGCGCTGTTCGGAGGCGCTCAGGTAGTGGGCTGGGCGCGCCAGAATATCGCGGATTTGCGCCTTTTCAAGACGCACCTGTTCGGCGGTCAGCAAGTGCGAGTAGGTGGTGTAGATTGTTGTGGAGCCATTTATCTGTGCGCTGCTGGTGAAACGATGTCCATCTACTTGGGTTGCCGTCGGCAGGGAGCGATGCACCTGATACTGCGATTCGCCGGAGGTCATTAAATCGGAGGCGGAACGGACCTTGCCAAAGCTCACCGTCAGACCATCGTGAGTAGTGCTCAGGCGGCGCTGATAATCCGGAAAGGCTTCATCAATGGTTTTACCCGCCAGCGGTTTACCCTCTTTCGCGGCCAGTTTCTCCAGCAGTTCGCCGTCCCAGACCAGTTTGAGCGGCGTGTTACTGGTAATTTTGGTCTCCAGCAACGAGGTGTGCGCGCTGGCGAAGCGCAGCGTCATTTCAACCTGTACGCCGGGGGCCGAGAGCTTCTGTACCAGCGCACCGGGCAGGCTCCAGGCCTGCATCGTGAAGGCGACCTTTTTGCCGTTCTGGTACACCGTCAGGCGATCGAAATTAGTCGCCATAAAGTTGATGTACTCCTCGGTCAGTAGCGCGGGTCCAGGAAAGCCGCCCATAGTGGCAGGGCCGTCCGGCAGCAGGTGTCCATGCCATGCGCCAAGATCGAAAAACGGGTTGAAGCGCTGGTGGTCATCGTAATCAAAATCCTGCATGGACTGCGGCGCACCGCTACGGTCGATGACGTTTTTAAACTCATCAGCGGTCAGCGCATGGGCGGAAAAACTGAGCAGCAGCGCGCAGGCCAGCGGAGTGAGAGTGGTGATTATTTTCATGGTATATCTGTCCCTTGTTACCAATAGAAATATTGCATCAGGAAAACCTGGTCGCTCGGATCGCCAGAGGCGTTTTTCATGTAGAACCGGCTGTCTGCGGCGGTAGCAAAACGCCCGCCGCCGTATTCGTACCAAATCCCGAACTGCATAAATGAGGTGGTTTCCTCGGCGGCGTTATCCGGGCGATGTTTGGCGTAGCTGTACGCGGTGGAGAGATAAACACCCTTGAGCGCCTCATACATGGCGCTGGCCATAAAGCCGGTTTCGGTCCCTGGGACGTTCCGCCCTTTGGCGCGACCGGTGTGGTGCCAGGCGCGGGCGGCGAGATTGGGCGAGAGAATACCGGTTAAAAACAGTTGTCCGGTGCCGTCGGTCACTTCCAGACCGTTCATCCAGGTGACATCTTTGGCGATATCGTACTGAATGTAGCCGTTGACCATCGCCGGATAGGTATATTTATCGTCGTAGCGGTCGTATTTGCCGAAATGCAGCCAGGCTTTGCTTTCATCGTGATGCCCGGCGGGCGTGGCGGTCACGCTATAGCGAAAGTCGCCCGCCAGGTTTTGCACCTTAAGTGCGTACATAATGTCGCGCGTGTTGGGGATCACGTAGCCGAGGTCGGGGGTGAAATCGCCCCACCATTGCAGGTCATCGAGCGATGAGTCCTGGCGCAGGCTGAGCATGATCTCGGTACTGTTATCGGTTTTATATCCACCATAGAAGCGGTTAATACCGCCTTCAAATCCGCCCCAGCTGTGGTCCGGTACCCAGGCGTTACCCTGGTTATCGGCCTGCACCGTCCAGCCTTCGCCATAAATTAAGCCGAACCAGTTGCCGTGCTTTATTTCCAGGCCGCCTTCAATATAGGTGCCATCGCTATATTTGTGTTTATCATCGCCTTCTAAATCCATATATCCGCCGACGCCCAGCTCGCCGTAAAATCGATATGACGTGGTGCTGATTTCTGGCGTCTTCATATCATCATGTTCTGCCGGATGAGCAACGTCAGCAGCCATTGTCGGGGCGCAAAAAGCCAGGGCGGCAAGCGCCCCGTAAAAGTGGTTATTATTTTTCATAGAGTGATTAAGAGGTAGTGAGTTTTAATTTTTAAGAAAAAGTCTTATTAAGAAGCATCAGAGGCCGGTGCCGCTTCAATTCTTT
Organism: Klebsiella huaxiensis; assembly: GCF_003261575.2. GTDB lineage: Bacteria > Pseudomonadota > Gammaproteobacteria > Enterobacterales > Enterobacteriaceae > Klebsiella > Klebsiella huaxiensis. Next base: position 769,127 of record NZ_CP036175.1, read on the forward strand.
TTTCTTCCTGAGTTAATCCCTTCACGTATTTACTGTATTTCCACCATGCAAATCCGAGGAAGATAACGATCCCGCCGACGTTATAGAAAATAATCGTCAGAATATTGCCGCCGGTTGGGAACGTTGAGGCAACGAAGCCGATGGCGAAAATAACAATCAACATGGAAACCACCACGATGCCGGTCGTGCGCGAGCCCATCTTGAAATCGCGTGGCAAATGGTCGAGCTTGCGGCGCAGGTTGAGATACGCCAGCATAATAAACAGCGGTGGCAGCATCGAGGCGGCGGCGGTCATGTTGATGATAGTGTTCATTAAATCCTGCACCGTATTGGAGCCCATCATCGGGATAATCATCAGCGGAATAACAATCAGGAACTGAATCCACGCTGCGCGCGCCGGTACGCCATTCTGATTGAGCTCGACGGTCTTTTTGCCAAATATCCCGGCCGGGATTTCGGAGAAAAAGATTTTTACCGGCGTCGCGGTCCACATTAATAATGAACCGAACATCGCGGTGAAGGAGACCAGGCCGACAAAACGGTTAACCAGCAGTTCCGGTAGGCCAAAATATACCGCCATGCCATGGAATACCTGTACCGAGCCGCCGGTGAATTTCAGTTCTTTGCTGCTGATAAACACGTTAATCAGCACCGAGGAAATCGAGTACAGCACGCCAATCACTATTCCCGCCATAATGATGACTTTAACGAATGACTTTGATCCGCCTTTGACGTCGTTAACATACACCGCGACGGATTCCGCGCCGCCAGCCGCCATAAAAATCCAGGTGGTGATGCCAAGAAACGCCCAGTTGAAGTTAGGGATCATCGCGTCCACGGTAATGGGATCCGCAGGTTGAATACCACCCACCAGCGCGCTGCCTGAGAGCAGAATGTAGGAGAGCGTCAACAGCAGCATCAACGATGACGTGACCGAGGTAATCGGCCCTAGCATTTTTGCGCCGTTGGTGGAAACCCAGGTGGATAAAGCGAACAGCGCCATGCTCAGCACCGTGGTGGCGACAGGAGTCAGAATGTATTCGTAGCCGAGAAAAGCGTAAGAGGCGTAAGCAATCACGCGCGGCAGCAGCGAGGTGAAAAAGAACAGGTTCACAAACCAATAGGTGTAGGCGGTAATAAACGCCCAGCGCCCGCCCAGCGAGCTTTTGACCCAGGCGTAAACGCCCGCCTCGGAGTTTTTATTCAGCGAAACGAATTCAGCAATAATCAGGCAGAAAGGAATGAAATAAAACAGGGTGGCGAGGAAAAACATCGGTGCCGATGCCAGCCCCAGCTCAATATTGTTATTGATAACGTTGTTAAAACTGAAGACGGCGGCGAAGGTCAGCGACAACAGACCGAACTTGCCGATGGTATTACGTTTGGTATCAGACATAACACATCTCCACACATTATCCCTCAGAGAGTGGCCGAAGGGGATTGTGTTGTTTGTAGGGTAGAGGCAGTTAAGTATTACGGTTGATTTTAGTAAAAGTTTTAGTAAATAAAAGCGGTAAAACTGAATTGCTTTAACTCGATCACGAAAATGGTTGGCGGGACGTCATCTCAAAAGGTAAAAAATCCCGCCTGCTTATATGGTGCAGGCGGGAAGTCTGGTGCCTATTTCGCTGGATTTACTGCGCCTTTCAGCTCCGTCTGTTGGCTTTTCTGCTGTTTTTTCTCAAAGCGGGTTATCCACCACCACGCGAGACCGGAGAAGACTGCGGTCATAAAGACATTAATGAAGAAGGCGTTCACCAGGTCGACGCCCGGCGGGAAGGCGGAGGCGGTCATGCTGACCAGGAAAATCACCATCAGCATCGACACCACGCCCATCCCGACCTTTCTTGACCCCATGCGGAAGTCGCGCGGCGTGTCATCGTGTTTCCAGCGGAACACAAAGTAGGCAGCCATGATGAACAGCGGCGGCAGCATGGCGGTGCCTGCGGTCAGGTTGATGGCGGTATTCATCATCTGCTGGACGCTGGCGGAGCCGAAGCCATTGACGATAAGCATCAGAAAGACAAAGACAAACTGCCACCAGGCGGCGCGTACCGGCACGCCGTGAGCGTTCAGCTCGGTAGTTTTTTTGCCATAGATGCCCGCAGGAATTTCAGAGAAGTGAATTTTTACCGGAGCGGCGGTCCACATCATCATGCTGCCGAAGATGGCGATAAACAGAATGATGCCAACGAAGCGGCCCATCAGCGCTTCAGAAATATGGAAGTAAGCGCCAAGGCCGGTGAAGATTTCCACCATCCCCGCCGCGTAGGTCAGATCTTCGCGCGCCACAAAGACGTTTACCAGCAGTGAGCCCAGCGCATACATGCCGCCAATCAGCACTCCGGCGGTGATGATCACTTTAATAAACGATTTTTGCCCGCCTTTGGTGTCGTTCAGGTAGGCGGCAACGGTTTCAGCACCGCCCGCGGCCTGGAAAATCCAGCACATGATGCCCAGCGTTGCCCAGTTAATGGTTGGGGCCATGGCGTGCAGCGTAATCGGCTGCGCTGGCACGTGACCCGAACCCAGTGCAGTAAAGGCGCCGACGACGTAAATCGCAAACAACGCGAAGACGCCATATGCCACGCATTCGGAAATTTTCCCCAGCCAGGTTGCGCCTTTGGTGGAGATATGGGTGGCCATGGCGAACAGGACGATAGAGATCAGTGAAGTGACCATCGGCGAGAAGGGAATGGCGTAACCCATAATCGCGTACGACGCGTAGGCCACCACGTTCGGCAGCAGCGACAGGAAAAAGAACAGGTTCACAAACCAGTACAGGAACGAACCCAGATAGGCCGCGCGGGTGCCTAAAGGTTGCTTCAGCCAGGCGTACATACCTGACTCGGAGTTTTTATTCGCTGAGACGAACTCGGCGATGATAAACACAAACGGGATAAAGTAAACCACCGTGGCGAACAAGAAGATAGGGGCGGAACTTAGTCCTAACTCTATGTTGTTATTAACGATATTTCGCACGTTAAACACGGCGGTAAACGCCATCGACAGCAAGGCGAATTTACCTATTTTGGCACGTATTGATTCGGACATAAGTCCTCCGAAAATTTGGCTGGCCCGGATTTGGGGCTGGAACCGGGACGGCCAGCGGGCGCACCCGCGGGCCTCTTGTTGCTTAACGCAGGCTTACTTATTCAGGAAGTAGCCATCTTCAATCGTTACTCTGAGCACCACTTTTTTGACCGGTGAATCGCAGATAAAACGGTAAGCTTCGTCGGTATCGCAAATCACCATTTGTCCTTCATGAACCTGAACGGTTTCACCAAGGCCTTTCAGATATTCGCGGTCGGTTTCATCACGATAGCAGGCGACGGTCTGAAGCTTATCTTTGGCGGCAAACTCAATTTTTTGCTGGCCTTGCAGGTAGTAATGCACCTCGAAATAACGGCGATTACCGACAAACAGCGCATCGGTGGTGCTATTGCTTTCCACGCGATAGGAGAGCGAATCGCCGATCGAGTGAGCGACGCCGGGCCGAATATTGTCGATGTTATCGATGGCTTCCACGCAGCGCTGCCATTTACGTCCGCTGTGATAAACCTGCTTAAACTGTTCTAAATTATCGAGAATTCTCATTTTTCAGCCTCGCTGTGTGAATCGGAGGAAAAGAAACCGGCGTCAAAGCTATGATTCGCCAGCCTCTGCGAGGAAGCGCATCCGCCTTCCAGCGGCAGCAACGTGAAGCCATAGTTGAACGGTTTGAGCCAGACGCGCCAGCTATCCAGTACCTCGCTGCCCCAGGAGTTAGAGCCCAGTCCGAGCAGTTGGGCGTCGATATTCAGGGTGATGTCATCGCTGCGGCGCAGTTCGTTGCAGTGCTGCGCAGCATGCAAATTCTCAGCCGTATAGTGCCAGGCGCTGACGTTGAGCGGGTTACGCGGCACCACCATCAGGCCGCTGCCGTGGCGGTCGGTAAAAGAGGCCCAGCGCACATGCTGGCGGTTGCCATTGTTCTGCGGGAACGGATAGTTCACGAACATGTCGTCGACGGTGGTGCGCCAGACGTCAATGATGTTGCTTTGCTGGCTGTCGGCGTAGTTTTCGCCCGGCCCGCGCCCATAATAATTGACCTGCTCAAACTGACCGTTAATGCCGAGCATAAAGCCGATGCACGGTACGATATGCGGGTAATCACCGTAGCGTTCGCCTTCAAGCTCAACGTTGATATGGCCCTGCGGAGTGACCTGCCAGCGATAGGTACAGCGCATGCCGAAATCGAAAACCGGCGGGGCGATGATGCTGCGGGTGGTAATAATCACCGTTTCACCGCGCTGCTCGGCGCTGAATTCACGCAGATGCTCCTGCATAATTTGCAGATGATTTGGCTGCCACAGCCCTTCGTATTCCTGCTTATGGTTATCAATCATCGGCTTGAAGAAGTTAATCTTCGGCTCGCGGGTCACCTGGTCGATGCCGTTCACCTGCCACTCGCTGAGCTTGCCGCTGACTTTCGAGAACACCACGCGGAAGTTGTGCCCGGTGATGCTGTAGCTCAAGCGTTCATCGGCAATGTGCAGCGGGGTGGCGCTGGCGTTAATCAGCGGTGTTTTTGCTGCGGTCTGCTCTTTAAGCTGGAACTGGTAGACGGCGATTGGGTGGTTGGCTTCGCTGTACGGCGTACGGGAATCTTTGGTCACCATGATGTTGACGAAGGTTTCGCGATCGTCGAGTGCCGGCAGGTCGATTTTGATATCGCGACTGCTGTTTGCTGCAAGCCCCGGAACCTTAAGCTGTTGGGTTGCCAGCGTTGACCCTTCGGCACGCACTTCAATGCGCAGGGTGTAGTCATCCAGCGTGGAGAACCAGAGCTTATTATCGACGCGCAGCTCGCCCCGGGTGATGTCGGTCGCCTGGACTTTTACCGGTGCGATAACCTGTTTGTACTCTCTGAGCCCTGGCCCTGGGGTCTGATCGGAGAAAATCAGCCCGTCGAGACAGAAGTTGTAGTTATTAGGATAGTCGCCGTAGTCGCCGCCGAATTTGTACCACACCGCGCCGTTGTCATCGGTGGCCTGGATACCGTGATCGCACCACTCCCACACGTAGTGACCCTGAATGCTGTCGTGCTGATAGAACACGTTCTGATATTCGCTCAGTCCGCCGGGGCCGTTGCCCATTGCATGGGCGTATTCGCAGATAATGCGTGGTTTTTCATGTGGATGCTCGCCAAATTCGTTCATCAGCGGCACGCGGGTATACATGGTGGAGATGATATCCACCACTTCGGCGTCGCGATCCTCTTCGTAGTGCACCAGACGCGTATCATCCAGCGCTTTGGTGGCGTGGTACATCGCGCGGATGTTGCAGCCATAGCCGGACTCGTTGCCCAGCGACCAGATGATGATGGACGGATGGTTTTTCTGCGCGTGAACGTGGCGCACGATACGCTCGACGTAAACGTGCTCCCATGCCGGGTCGTCGGTGATGGCGCTCAGGTTGCCGACGTTGGCGAAGCCGTGGGATTCGACATCGGTTTCCGCCATCACGAACAGGCCGTAAATGTCGCACATCTCATAGAAGCGCGGGTCGTTCGGGTAGTGGGCGGTACGCACCGAGTTAATATTGTGCTGCTTCATCAGCAGCAGATCTTTCTCCACGCGGTCCATTCCTACCGCACGGCCTTTCAGATGGTCGTTATCGTGGCGGTTAACACCGTGCAGCATCACGTAGCGGTTGTTGATATAGAACAGACCATTACGCACTTTGATATCGCGAAAACCAACGCGCTGCGGGATAACTTCGATAATGTCCCCGGCGGCGTTTTTCAGCGTCATCACCAGGTGATAGAGGTACGGGGTTTCTGCTGACCACTGCTGCGGCGCTTTCACATCGATAGCAAAATCAACGTTCAGCTGTTGGTTGACGGTCAGGCGCTGGGTTGCGCCTTCATACAGTGCTTTTTCACCGTCGAACAGCGCATATTCCAGCGTGAGTTCACCCGCCTGGGCGGTGAGGTTTTCCAGTACCAGCTGGCAGGAGAGGGTGGCGTCAATATAGTCGTCGTTAAAGTCGGTACGCAGAGTGAAATCCTGCACATGCAGCGGATTTTTCCCTACAAGGTACAGGTCACGGAAAATACCCGCTGACCACCACATATCCTGGTCTTCGATATAGGTGGAGTCGGCCCACTGCATAACGCGCACGCACAGCAGGTTGTCGCCGGTTGTCACCGCGTGACTGATATCGAACTCTGCCGTCAGGCGGCTGCCTTTACTAAAACCAATGTACTGACCGTTAACGTAGACTTCGAAATAGGTTTCGACGCCATCAAATTTAATAATGGTCTGCTGATCCTGCCAGCCGTCGCTAAGGGTAAAGATGCGCTGATAGGCACCGGTCGGGTTATCGGTCGGAACGTACGGTACGTCAATCGGGAAGGGAAAACCTTCATCGGTATATTGCAGCTGGCCGTGGCCTTCCATCTGCCACATTCCCGGCACGGTAATCGGCCCCCAGTCGCTGAGGTATTGCGAGGTGAACGCTTCCGGTACCAGCAGCGGGTTGGTGAAGAAGCGGAAGTTCCATTGTCCGCTGAGGGACAAAAAGCGGCTGCTGGCTTCACGGGCGAAGGTACGCGCCTGGGCCTGCGAATCGTAAGAGAAGAAATAGGCCCGCGGCGGCAGCCTGTTTTCATGAGTGAGTTGAAGATTTTCCCAGCGATTCATATCGCCTCCCTGAACGGACTAAATGGATATGGTTTATTTTAGTAAAACTTTTACTAAATAAAACCACCGAAGGCGATTTACTTTAACTCGATCACAAAATGAGCGTTACCGGGTGCCTGGGGTTGGCGTCGGGAAGGGGACATTCCCGGAGGCGATGCTGCGCATCTGTCCGGGCTACCGTTTTGCAGAAGGCGGTGAACCCGTCGCCCGGGCAAGGCGCATGAAGCGCCGCCCCCGGGGGCCGGGCACAGAGGATTTAGCGTCAGAAACGGGATTAACGAGTGGTGCCGCGTAGCTTAAGTACGCTGGGAACGAATACGTTTAGCGGTAGCGCACGACCGTCGCGGGCTTTTTCAACCAACAGGTTAACGCCCTGGCTACCCATCATTTCCGAGTGAATGCGCACCGTGGAGAGCGGTGGAAAGGTAAAGCGCGCGGTGGGAATATCGTTAACGCTGATAAGCGAAATATCTTGCGGAATAGACAGTCCACGCTCATGAATAGCGCGTAATACGCCGATGGCGATGGAGTCCGAGGCGACGAACAGCGCAGCGGGGAAATCCGCTTTCGCCAGCATCATTTTCGCCAGTTCATAGCCGGAGGAGCTGGAAAAGCCGCCGCGCCAGATATCATCTTCCGATACTACGCCCTTCAGGCGACCGTACTCTACAAATGCCACTTCACGGATATCAGCCTTGCCGGGCTCATCCTGACCGCCAATAAACCCAATGCGCGACGCGCCCTGAGCGATAAAAAAGTCGATCACCTCTTTGGCAATACGCACCAGATCGATGTCCACGGCATCATAGCTGCTGCCAGGCTCATGGAAATCGATAAAGCAGATATTGTCGGTTAACGCGGTAGCGGCGTCACGAATTGCGCGCGAAGGCTGGCCGACAATCAATACGCCGGTCACTTTTTTTAGCTCGGGCAGGGCGTTATTGAAGTAGCAGTTAGTTAACTCAATACCAAGCTTTTCGCATTGCGTTTCAATACCATGGCGAATTGCCAGATAGTAAGGATCGTTAATTTCCAGATCCTGCTGATAGCTGTAGATCGCCAGGATATGGTGGTGCCCCACGGTATGAGTCTGAGTCTTACGCGAACTGGTACTTTTATATTCCAGCTTCTCCGCAATCTCCAGGATGCGGTGCTTGGTCTCTTCTTTTACGTTCAGGGTGGGGTCGTCGTTTAATACCCGTGAAACCGTCGCCAGCGAGACGCCCGCTTCGGTCGCGATATCTTTTAGTGTAGCCATTCTTTCCCTTATCTGACGTTGCCCCATCGACGCAAACCATTGTAAAGCAAGCGCGGGCTCCTGCATCTCTTTTCAGTAAATTTCCGCCGTATTATTCATCATCAGCACAGCGTTTTCTCTGATGTAAACCGTGATAGATCTAACACTCTTGTCAATATTATGCAGAATCGTTGACGATATTTGTTATCTTTTACTAAAATTTTACTTGAGAGGTAAAAGATGGAAACGGTGGTTTATGATGATTTTGCCAAACTGGAAATGCGCACCGGCAAGATAGTGGCAGTCCAACGTCATGCGAATGCCGACAAGCTGTACATTGCCCAGATTGATGTCGGTGAGAGCACGTTGCAGACGGTGACCAGCCTGGTGCCGTACTACAGCGAAGAAGAGCTGCTGGGGAAAACCGTGGTGGTGCTGTGTAATCTGGCGAAAGCGAAAATGCGTGGGGAAACATCGGAGTGCATGCTGCTCTGCGCGGAAACTGATGATGGCAGCGAAAGCGTGTTGCTCACACCTGAGAGGCTGATGCCCGCTGGCGTGCGGGTGGTATAACAATCTTCTGGGATTGCCCGGTGGCGCCTCGCTTGCGTGGGCCGACAAAAGAATGCGCCACCGGACATCGGGGTATGCTACTGATAGTTAATGGTAAATTCGACGGCCGTATCGGCTTTGCCTGCCCGCAGAATGCTTTGTGTATTGCGGGCATAGCGCGCCCGGAGCGGTATTGCATAGCTGGCAATGGTTTGCTGTAAGGCCAGTTTTGCATCGGTCCGCGTGTTTGCTTTCGCATTGGTTAACACATTCACGGCATCGCGATTTTGAATCTCCAGGCACATCCCTTTCGCCATATCGGCATCGTTGGTGAGCGTCGCGCACTCGCCGCCTGCCGCCAGCGTTTGATAGCCGCTAACCGGGTTAAGTAAAAAACTGATGCTGTTGGCCGTGTCCGGCCCCGCTGTCGTATAGTCTGAATCGCTATTCCAGCGGATCCCCGCCGTTGCCGAGGTATCTGGTGAATTGCGATTATAGCGCCCATACATCGGCGGGCAGTTTAGCAGGTTGATATTAAAATCGACCCACTCAGTGGTTGTGGAGTCCTGAAGCGAATGAACCCCCATGGGCACCGTCACATCTGGGGTCTGGCAGGTCCCGGCGACGACATTCACCGATCCATTAATATGCCAGCGGTAGCCATAATCTTTGGTCATATCGGTGGTATTTGTGGCTTGGGTGTAGCGGATGATAGCCGGGTAATTGATTGGCACACTCCAGACGCCAGGAGAAATATTACCCATTTTGATCAGCAGTAATTCAAATCCTTGACCTTTGTAATACACGCCATAACCACCTCCTTCTGGATTAAGGGTACCCTTGCTCGAAGAGGATGAGATCGGCAGGGCAGATAGCGAGGTTGAGCTATTAGATAGGGTTACACCGAGAGCCATCCCGATACCGGATACTCCCGTGCTGTAAACGGTTACCCCTTGATAATTTCCGACAATAGCAGGTCGCGCACCCTCAGTCTCCAGAAATTGAGTGAGTTTTATATATTCACCGCCACTTTCAGTCGATGCGCAAGCAGCAATGCCAAGAGCCTGCAAGTCGGTATTAGAAATATACTGTCTGAAAATCACGGAACCGTTCGGAAGATCCCGCAGAGCTGAGACCGTCACGTTATTACTGAGTATCGGTACATTCTGATCGATATAATTGGCACGCCCGGAATAATTTCGTGAGCAGGTAATGGTAGCTGATGCCGTCAGCGGAAATAAGACTAATGAAGCCAGCGCTAATGTTTTCCAGCACCCGGTAAGTTTTGCAATGTTGTATTTAATTGACATAATTATTCTTCCCTGAAAATTAGCGACACTCGGTGTTAATATTGACAATCTCCGATGCTTTCGATGCCGGAAGCGAGTAATTAATAATGCAGGAATCCTTTTTATCTGATCCCCAGCGCACGCGTAGCTGGCCAGAAATATGCGCCAGGCGGGCAAAAATACGCTGCCCCTGGCCTACCACGCCGACCACCTTCTGTTCCGCGTCCAGAACATCGGCGCCAAACGGAATCGCCGGGTTTCTGGGCAAATTAATCATCACTGCCTGTCCCCGTACGGTATCGAAGCGCAGTTTGACCACTGCACCGCTATAAGGCGCAATTTTTTGGCTGGTATTCTCCAGCTCAACGTTTTCGGGAATACCTTTTGGGTCGATATCAATCTGATTGATCTGATAAGCGTTCAGATAAGGAACAATCGCGTAGCCAAAACGGTCGACGGCGACGCCGGGATAACCGCTAACCTTGGCTCCATGAGCACCTTTAGCTTCGACCAGCGCCATGGTATCAGCGGTGTAAGGTGTCAACGTCACGCCGCCGCTATGCGCAATCGCGCCGCCGCTCATGCCAAAAGAGTAGTTGCTGTAATGTTTACCGGTCCCTGCCTGCGCCTGAAGCATCGCCTGCGAACTGCGCAGCGACGTATTTATCGTGCCGCTGGTGGAGCCCCCTCTGTTACTGTTCGACGCTGACATACCGTAGCTCCACGAACTGTCTTCCAGTGCCGAACCGCTCAACGACAGTTGTTCACTCACGGTACCGCCCGGATCGTGGTTCAGGTTCATCGACATCTGGCTAAATGGCGTTGTATTGCCGAGCGGAATACTTAGCGTCAGTTGGTAGTGATTTTCATAATCACCATCGCTATTGCGGTTACGGTTGATGCTCAGGCCGTAGCTCACTCGTCCCAAGCTGTTGTTATAACCAAACTGGTACTGGCGATCGGTTCCCTGATTGCTGTCCCAGTAATTCTGCTGCCAGACGTTGAGGTAAAAATTTCCCCATCCTTCCGGCAGATTCTGGCTGGCGCTGATGCTGAGGCGGCTTTTGGGACGATGAATATCCCAGGTATCATCGCCATACTTCTGTGCGTCGCGGATCTGCATTGCGGCCATAAAGTCGAGATATTCTTTGGTCGAATAACGATACGCCGCAACGTTAAAATTACTGCCCGTCGACATGACAAACTGGCTATATTTTAGCTGATAGCTTTGCCCGGACATGCGCTTACCGTAGTCCTGCAGGGGCTTATCCAACTGAGTTTGCGCCTGGGTGGCATCCAGAGAAAATGTTCCTATGGGCGTCCCCAGTGCGAGTCCCAAAATGCCCGCCTGATAGTCATCATTACCCTGAAGACCAGCATAGCCGGTAAAAAAGTTGTTCAGGCCGCGACGCCATGTCAATTCGCCAAGCACCGGCTCGCTTTCAACCTGATCTTTGCGCAGCTTGCCCAGCGTGAGGCTATAGTGGTTCGTGCCCGAACGCAGCAAATTACTGGTCGCTGCATAGGGAATTATCTGTTGTTGCTCGGAGCCATCAGCTTCTTTTATCACCAGTTGCAGGTCACCGCCGTAGCCGGTGGGATAAAGATCGTTAATTTCAAACGGACCGGGTGAAACGGTGGTTTCGTACAGCAGTCGCCCCTGCTGGAAAATTTGCACTTTTGCTGACGTACGGGCAGTACCACGAACAATAGGTGCGTAGCCGCGCTGGGAATCGGGCAACATCTGCTCCTCATTCGCCAGCTGAATGCCGCGAAACGCGAGAGTATCAAACAGCTCGCCTCGGGTATTGCGGTCACCTAGCGATAAGCGTCCTTTTATCGCCGGAATATCGCGTTGAACGTAGGAGTTCAATGCCTGGTAGTGGCTACCCACGTCATCCTGCCAGCTCCAGTTGCCATTATGGCGAAAGTACCAGCTCCCCAGGTTAAAACCCGCCGTTATCCCTGAATAGGCGCTGTCATTAGAGGTGCTCCGGTTTTGCTGGTGGTAATAGCTGGCGTTGTAGGTCAGTAGCCCGGCCATCACGCCTTTCTCCCATAATGCCGGATTTACGTATCCGCGAGGATTATGAACCAAATAGAGTGCGGGGATCTCTAAATCCAGCATTTGGTTGCCGGTGTCAAATTTGGTTTTTACCTGAGGAATAACCTCTGTGACCGCAAGGCAAGCGTCATCACGACTATCAGACAGGAGAGATTGTACATCGTCGCTAAGCTTCTCAATATTGAGCGGTAGCGTATGCCACGCTTCGGTTGCCAGGCAAATGGCACCTGTTTTGGCAGGCGGCGTGCTGTCGCTGAGCGTAATATCCTGGAACCCCTGATACTGGTTATTAATTCGCAGCTCCACGCGATATTTTCCTGGTACGGCCTGATCGCGCTCATAGTGAGTCAAATCGATTTTTTTCTGGCTGCCTTGGCTCATAAAATTGCTATTAAACTGCACTTCATCGGCGTCCTGCGCGATGGAAAATGGACTAAAGCCAAGCGTAATCGCCACTGCCAACGGCGTCGGTTTAAAATAACAGGTACGAATCATTAATAACCCCGTTCTATTCCATGACTGTTTACAGGCCGGTGCCAACAATAAAGACCGAATTCATTTATTTTTATTTGGATCGACAGGGCGCAGGGCTCCGTAGTCGTTGATAATCATGGGATACCAGCGGGTAGAAACGCGGTCCAGCGTCCAGGTGCGCGTTTCGCCGGGGGTTAACATGCCGCCTGCGCCAAGGTTTTTCTCCCCCTTTTCATCTTCTGAAAAGTAGGCAACCGTTACGTGGTATGGCGTGGCATTATTTGCCGTCACCTTGTTGCCCTGACGCTTCCAGACAACGTTTTCTGGCGCTTCACTCGCATTTTTAATTAAATTCTGTGGACGATAAAAAAGCTTCAGGCGAGAACGAAAGGCCATTGAAAGCAGATTCTTTTCTGCTAACTCACCTTTGACCGTGGGGGGAATTTCCAGAACGTTAAGATAAAAAACAGACTCTTTATCCTGCGGTAATGTTTCGCCTGTAAAACGAATCCGCAACGTTTGCCCTTTCCCGGCATTAACACGGTTGATCGGCGGAGTTAGTAAAAAGGGGGCTGTGGCCGTATCCGGGGTTGAAGCAGGATCGCCATTATCCACCCAGGACTGAATTAATACCGGTGAGCTACCCTTATTTTCCATTTTTACCGTCACTTCACGTTCGGTTGCCGGGTATATGACACGCGTTCCGGTAATAACGACCGAGGCGCAGGCAGGAAAGACTGTGGTCATGGCGAGTAGCATGGCAATAATGTTTTTTTTCATTATGGGATCCTTCCTGTTAACCGATGGAATTTCTTCCATCGGTGGTTTCATATGTCATCCAATGACGATGAATTTATTGATAGTTAATGCTGAAATTGACGTTACTGGTGACAACACCCGGCGTCGTTGTGCCCAGCGCGTAATACTGAACGGCATAAGGTAGCATTGTGGTGCCGGTACTTGCCCCGGCGGTATTCGGAATAACCACCTGAGTGTTGCTTGAGGTTTGTGAGCTACGGCCGATCTCAATGGTGTTATTGCTCTGAATATCAATCAGCTGTAGCTGTACGTTACCCGCGCCGCCGGTAGTCGTGTTCACCAGATTGTTGGTGGTGGTGTCAACGGTTGAACCATTTTCAAAGTAAGCTGCTGCCGTAGAAGTGGATACCAGACCGGTACAGCCAGAAAGCTCAATATTAAACTGGGTGCGTCCAGCGATATCACCGGTAGCGGCTAAAAGCTGAGTTGAGAGTGTCGGTAAAACGACCGTTGCCGGAGAAGATGAGCCGTCAATCGTAATCTGGCAGGTGGCATCAGTTAACTTTCCCTGGAAATTGATTGTTCCATCCGATGCCTGAGCTGCGGATGCGATCAGTACAGAAGCAATAGCGGTAGATAATAATACACGTTTCATATAAAACTCCATGTTAAAAAACTCTTTTAAAAGAGGTGGTGAGGAAATGGTATATAAGTATTAGAAGTAATGCTGAGTTATATTTTCTGTCTTAATACTTCAATATTCGGTAATTTATAAAGCGTTTTTATATTGCTAGAGGTTATCCGGTAACCTTTCCCGGATACTCTTTCAATAAAATCATGCTTTACGCCAACAAGCATCAGGGTGTACTTGAGCCTGGATATCACCTGAATAAGCCGGGATTGCGAAGAACGTAACCCTTTATTATCCCAGACCTGGTGCAGAATATCACTTTCCAGAATAACGTTCTGCTGACGGTTAATCAGCAAGAAGTATAATAAATTCGACATGGTATCCCGTAGGATCAAGGGATTTGACAGCGGCGGTGTCTCTGTAATATTGACAACTTTCAGCGGGTGGCTGAAACATAATACAGCGTCGTCAATTAAAAATCCGAAAATCGTGAGCGACATCCATGTCTCCGGTCTATCTATTAGATTAGTAGTAGTTTGTATGAATTTATATATCCATCATTCTGTCAGTTACATCGATGATACTTTCCTGGAACTTAAGTTATTTATGATGAATTAGTCTTTGTGAATTAAATTATTTCTGAAATAGATTCTAATGTCGGTTCATATTTGATGGCAAGAATTGCCTTTGATAGGTTTTTTATTGTGTTAATTTGCTTATTAGTGGAGTAAAAAACCATTCAATGTGGTTTTGCATGTTCTTTATTCCATTATGGGCCTCTTTAATATTGAAAAAGGTTAATAAAGCATCAGATAATGAAAAAAGAATTAAAGGCTGTATTTATAGTGTTGCTTGGTTTAATAAACTACTTGATTGATTGTTGTTCATCAAATTCATGTGGTTAAGAGTATTTAAAGTATGTCCGAACATTCCTGATTTTATTGAGATTCAGGTAATTCATAAAAATAAATATTTAATATTTATATTGTTTTATGTGAATGCATATTTATAAATAATTAAATGAGTGTTTTTTGTTCTTTACAGACAATGAGCTGCGTTTTTCAGCAACAATGGCGTGAGGAGCGATAACCCCTGGCGTAAGCACTCTGGTTAACAGAGGCTGTGTTGCCAGGGGATTTTGAGGATGACCTTTGGCGGCGAGTGAGAAAACTACGCCTCTTCCACCGAAACCCGCAGCGCTGCTAGCGCGAGGCGGGCCGCTTTTAACACCTGCTCACACTGTTCCTGCGTCAACGTCAGCGGCGGCTCGATGCGAATTGTCCTGGCGTTATTCAGCGTTCCGGCCACCAGCACCCGCTGGCGGAACATCTCGCTGGCAAAGTCATAGCCGATTTCGTTATCAACAAACTCAATCGCCATCAGCATGCCTTTACCACGCACTTCATTCACCAGATCCGGATACTCGCGGGCCAGCTGACGGAAGCCATCCAGCAACATATCGCCTTTTTGCTCTGCCTGCGCGGGCAGGTTTTGCGTCAGCAGTACGTTGATGGTCGCCAGCGCCGCCGCGCAGGCCAGCGGATTACCGCCAAAGGTGGTGGTGTGCAGGAACGGATTGTCGAACAGCACCGAGAACACCTCTTCGGTGGCGACCGTTGCGCCAATTGGCATCACGCCGCCGCCCAGCGCTTTGGCAAGGCACAGAATATCCGGCTGGACGTTTTCATGTTCACAGGCAAACATCTTGCCTGTGCGGCCCATCCCGGTCTGCACTTCATCAAGGATCAGCAGTGCACCAAACTCGTCGCACAGTTTTCGCACTGCGGGCAGATAGCCCGGAGGTGGCAAAATGACACCGCCTTCGCCCTGAATCGGCTCAAGGATCACCGCCGCAACGTCATCGCCGGTTTTCTTACACTCGCTAAGCAGCGTACGCATGGCGTTAATATCGCCAAACGGCACATGGCGAAACCCTGGCAGCAGCGGCATAAAAGGTTTGCGGAAAGTGGATTTGGCGGTAGCCGAGAGTGCGCCCAGCGATTTGCCGTGAAACGCGCCGCTGGTGGCAACGAAGGTAAATTTGCCGCGCGGGGACTGGTAAGCTTTCGCTAGCTTTAGCGCCGCTTCGACCGACTCAGTGCCGCTATTGCTAAAGAAGCTGTATTTCAGTTTGCCAGGCGTTAAGGCCGCCAGCGTTTTTGCCAGCATGGCCCGCAGCGGGTCCAGCAGTTCCTGACTATGAAGAGGTTGTTTAGCGAGCTGATTTTCGACGGCGGAAACGACAACTGGATTACGGTGCCCTACATTAAAAATCCCAAATCCACCCAGGCAGTCAATAAACTCCTGTCCCTGAGTGTCGACAAGCGTATTCAACCCTCCCGCTTGCCACTCTACGGCCCCGTAATCCCCGCCAGCAGTGACTGATTTTCGATACGCTAAAAACCCTGGATTCACATGCTCTTTAAAGTATTCCCTGACCTCCTGATTAAGTGATTTCATCTCCTCATGATCAAGCGTTCGCTTTTCAATGAGATTCAGTGCGTGTGCGCTGCAGGCCAGAGCCGATGCGCTGGAAGGTAACCTGTTCAAAATGAGCTCCTGGACGGGGCGTATCACATGATACTGAATTAAGTATTGCAGGGATTACGCCACTTCGGCTCGGACCAGGAAAATCGGGATAAACGCAACGTGAAATGGTGATTGTGCAAAATTTAATCTCACGGCGATATTATTGGCATGTTTTACTCCTGAAGGCGCAAAACGATGCAGGAAAGGGCTTCCGCCGCATGCTTTGCGGCGGTGCAGGCTGCCCTGCGATGGGGCAGACGGTTAGTCGAGCTGGGAAATCTCCATTGCCGCGCGGTCAATCACGCCGATAATTTGCTTCAATTGCGCTTCGGTGATCTCCTGCTGATTGACTCTTAAATCCAGTACCGCTTTGAAGTTTTCCAGCGCGCGCTTCATCTGCGGGTTTTTACGCAGTTCACAGCCCACCATGCGGGCCTGTAGCCTGGCCTGGATGTGCTCCAGATGTTCCTGGTTTTCAGCATGCAGCTGGCTGCCCTCGGCGGTAATAGCGATTTTTTTGCGCCCGTTTTCGTCAGCGACGCTGATTAATCCCTGATCCTGGAGAAGGTCGAGCGTCGGGTAGATAACGCCGGGACTTGGGCTGTAGTTGCCCTGGGTCAGGGTTTCAATCTCTTTGATTAGCTCGTAACCGTGGCTGGCGTTGCGGGTGAGGATATCCAGAATAACCAGACGCAGCTCGCCGTGACCAAAGAAGCGCTGACGGCGTCCGCCACCTCCGCCTCTGCGGCCATGTTCGCCATGTTCGCTATGTTCACCGTGGCGTCCACGTGGCCCACGTCCTTCTTCGTTATGATGTTTCATGTTTTTGTTCCTGTGTTGTTTTGATATATCTAATTTATATCTAAAAAATATTTTATGACAACCCTGAAATTCATTTATTTTTTATAATATTGATTATTAAGGATTTATTTTGATTTTTTGACTTTTGTGGCGTTTTGTTGTGCTTATATCAAAAAATGCTTGCATTCTTTTTTAATGGCAATCATTATCATTTGCAAGATTTTTAGATATATCTATTTACTGTTCACGAAGGCGACTGAAAATGACAACGACAAATCAACCTAACTATCCGCAACGCGTTCGTAACGAGCTGCGTTTCCGTGAGTTAACCGTGCTGCGCGTTGAGCGCATTGGTCGCGCTTTCCAGCGTGTCGTGCTGGGTGGAGAGGCGCTGAATGGTTTTGTTTCCCAAGGTTTTGACGACCATACCAAGCTCTTTTTCCCCGAAGCGGGATCTGCGTTTACTCCGCCAGAGGTGACGGATGAAGGCATTAACTGGGGCGAGGGTGCGCGTCCGGCGACCCGCGACTATACGCCGTTGTACGATGCTGAACGCCATGAGCTGGCGTACGACTTCTTTATTCACGATGGCGGTATTGCCAGCCGCTGGGCGCTGGCGGCGAAAATCGGCGATAAGCTGGTGATCGGCGGTCCGCGTGGTTCGCTGGTGGTGCCGGAGGATTACGCCTGGCAGCTGTACGTCACCGATGAGTCCGGAATGCCCGCGCTGCGTCGCCGTCTGTTAGGTTTACAGCTGCTCCCGACGCGCCCGCAGGTGACGGCGATTGTGACCATTGGCGATGAGTCTTACAAAGATTATCTGGTGGATCTCAACGGCTTTAATATTGAGTGGGTGGTGGGGCATAACTCATCTGCCGTGGCTGAGCGCCTGGCGCAGGTGGTGGTTCCGGCAGAAGATTATTTTATCTGGGTGACCGGCGAAGGGGCGGTGGTGAAATCGCTGCTGGCGCGTTTTGAAGGTGAAGAGATTGACCCGCAACTGGTGCGTTCTCAGGCCTACTGGCACAGTAAGTAAGCGCGGAGAAAACCCGGGTTGCGGCTGACGCCTTACCCGGGCTACGAAAGAGAATTGCGCGGTAGTTTTCCCGGAGGCGATGCTGCGCATCTGTCCGGGCTACCGTTCCGTAGACTGCGGTGAGCCCGTAGCCCGGGCAGGCGCTTTGCGCCGCCCCCGGGAGCAAAGTGCAGAGAGACAGAATTTCCCGGAGGCGATGCTGCGCATCTGTCCGGGCTACCGTCCCGTAGACTGCGGTGAGCCCGTAGCCCGGGCAGGCGCTTTGCGCCGCCCCCGGGAGCAAAGTGCAGAGAGACAGAATTTCCCGGAGGCGATGCTGCGCATCTATCCGGGCTACCGTTCCGTAGACTGCGGTGAGTCCGTAGCCCGGGCAGGCGCTTTGCGCCGCCCCCGGGAGCAGAGTGCAGAGAGACAGAATTTCCCGGAGGCGATGCTGCGCATCTGTCCGGGCTACCGTCCCGTAGACTGCGGTGAGCCCGTAGCTCGGGCAGGCGATTTGCGCTGCCCCAGGAGCAGAGTGCAGAGAGACAGAATTTCCCGGAGGCGATGCTGCGCATCTGTCCGGGCTACCGTTCCGTAGACTGCGGTGAGCCCGTAGCCCGGGCAGGCGCTTTGCGCCGCCCCCGGGAGTAGAGTGCAGAGAGACAGAATTTCCCAGAGGCGATACTGTGCATTTGTCCGGGCTACCGTCCGTAGACTGCGGTGAGCCCGTAGCCCGGGCAGGCGCTTTGCGCCGCCCCCGGGAGCAGAGTGCAGAGAGACAGAATTTCCCGGAGGCGATGCTGCGCATCTGTCCGGGCTACCGTCCCGCAGGGAGTTCTGTTAGCTGCGTTATTTCTGCGCCAGCGCTTTAAATACCATCGCCACCGCGTGGGCGCCGGGGTCCATATTGCCGCGCAGGCTATCGCTGTTCAGATACGATGCGCGTCCAGCGTTGGCTTTGCTGGCATGAAGCGTACGGTCTGCGCCCGCCTGCGCTGCGGTGAACGCCGCCTGCAGATTTTCCGGTTCCGCCAGCAGCGCCGCCAATGCCGGTTGCAGGGCGTCAATCATGGTCCGATCGCCTTCATCCGCACCACCGTAAAACTTCATCTGCGCCAGACCGGCGTTCAGCGCTTCGGCGACGCTTGCCCTTTGTTCCAGCTTCTGCCCGGCAGCGGTAAAGAAAATTGACATCAGCACACCGCTGGAGCCACCCATCACGACGGTCAGACGCTCGCCAATCAGGGCGAACAGCGTGGAGAGGTTATCCAGCGGCAGCTGGCGGCGCTGTAATAAACCGGCGATTTCTCGTGCCCCTGCGGCGAAGGTGGAGCCGGTATCGCCGTCGCCAACTTTAGCGTCCAGCGCATTGAGGTCTGCTTCCAGATCGGACAGCGTGCTGGTGACCTGCTTAACATAGCCCGCCACCACGCTATTCTCTGAAGGTTCAAACTCTACACGGGTGCTGCGCAGCGCTGATGGCATTACGCTGATTTCGCGTGGCTGCACCGGTGTCTGCCAGCCTGCGGTTTCTACCGCAGAAAGCAGCGCTTTCTCGATGCTCTCCTCCAGTACGATGGCGGTGAGGGAGAAGCCTTTCATATCCAGCGCGGTCACCAGCGAGGCCGGGCCAATCAGCCAGTCGATACGCTGGCGCAGCGGAGTATTCGCCAGCTCACGGGTCAGAATCGCCATTTCGGCAATCGACACGCCGCCGAGGTTGTTGATCATCACCGCCAGGCGGCCGGTTTCAGGCAGGGCTGCGGTGAGTTTCTCAACCATCAGGCCTACGATTTCCGCGCTGTTCTGGGTAGCGATAACCGAAGCGCCCGGTTCGCCGTGGATCCCCATCCCCAGTTCGGCCTGGTCGGGATGATGGCGCGGCGTCGATTCCGCATCCTGCGGCAGATGGCAGCTGGAGAGCGCCAGGCCAAGGCTGACGGTATGGTTAGCGGCATACTGCGCCTCACGCAGTACGGTTGCCAGATTATGACCGCGCTCGGCAAAGTAGCCCGCTACTTTATGTACCAGGATTGTCCCGGCGATGCCGCGCGGATGTTTGTTATCCGGCAGCGAAATATCATCACCGACGATCAGCATTTCAACGTTATAGCCCAGGCGACGCGCTTTCTCCGCCGCAAGGCCGAAGTTCAGGCGATCGCCGGTATAGTTCTTCACGATCAGCAGGCAGCCCGCTTCGCCGGTCACCGCCTGAATGGCGGTCAGTACCGCATCAACGCTTGGCGAGGCAAATAGATCGCCGCAGACGGCGGCGGTCAGCATCCCTTTACCGACAAACCCCGCGTGCGCCGGTTCGTGACCGGAACCGCCGCCGGAGATTACCGCGACGTTATTTTTGTCGAGATCGCGGCGCACCACCACGCGAATGGCGGGATCACTCTCCAGACGAGCCAGATTGTTCCACGGGCTGGCGATAATGGTCCCTTCAATCACTTCGTTGACGAGGTTGGCGCGCTGATTAAAAAAGAATTGAGACATAACGGATCCTGGATATTGAGCAAAAAACCGGAGGACTGGCCCCCGGCAGCGAAAAGGTGGGTGGCAAGCTACCCGCGAATAATGCGTTTGCCGGGAATATCGAGCGTGACGGTATCACCGTTTTGCAACGTGTTCAGCGCTTCACCCTGCTGGCAAAGCATGGCGATGCCGGCCTGACGGGCGATAATCGCGCCGTGAGAAAGTTCGCTGCCCGCCTGCAGGCAGATGCCCTTGACCTGCCGGGCGTCGAGTTGCAGCACGGTAGAGGGGAAGATATCGTCGGCAACGAGAATTGTTGGCCCGCTAAATTGCGGCAACGGCTCACTGCGGCCCTGAAGGTGGCGCAGCGTGCGATGCAAAATATCTTCAATATCAATATAGCGCGCTTGCAGGTAGGCATCGTCGAGATGGCGATATTGCTGGCTTAAATCGACCAGCACCTGATACCACGCCCACTCAGCGCAACACTGTTCATCGCGCACAATATCGCAGGCGGCTTCGAATAAATCAGGGTCGTCGAGCAGGGTATGATGCCCGGAGAAGATTGCCGCGATATCGGCGCAATACTTCTCTTCCGCCAGCGTGGTCAGCGCGCTAAGGTCTTCCAGCGTCTGGTCGATGGCTCGTTTCAGGCGCAGTTGCTGCTGGCCAGTATCGCCGCAATTTTCCCGCTCTACCGTAGCATGCGGCTGTGGATACCGCGCTACGCGGCCCTGTACGCGAGCGGCTGTGGCGGGTTGAACCGCAGGCGATGCGTCCGTTTGCTCGCCGAAGTTGTCTGCCGCCAGTGCCTGAAATGCCGCCAGCGCAGCGTCGGCGTCCGGGCCGCGGGCCAGAAGCCGTAAGGTATCGTTGCAGCGAACCTGGAGCAGGGCGATTTGGTTTAGGCTATCCGGGGTCACGCATTTCCCCTCTTTCTCCAGCACCAACTCGGCATTGAATCCGGTTAGCGCGGCGACCAGCTTTGATGCCGGGCGGACGTGCAGGCCGTTGTGGTTTTTAATGACCACCGAAACGGAGCGCGCATCGGTCAGCGCGGCGACGGTGGAAGAGGATTGCGGTTGCGATGGTAATCCCAGCTGTACGCGCTTTGCCTCCAGCGCATTCATGGCGTCTTCGATCACCTTATCGATATTGGCTCCGGCAGCGGCGCTGACCGTCGCTGCCAGGGTGCCTTCGACCAGTGGTGCGGCACACAGCCGAACCTTCGCGGCAATCGCCGGATCGAGCAGATCCAGCGCGGTTTCGGCGCTGAGGAGGGCGCTGCCGATATCCATCATCACCAGCACATGATCGGTGTCGGCAACGGATTCAATCGCTTCCATGACCTTAATCGGATCGGTGCCGATTGGGCTTGTAGGATCGTCAATCCCGGCGGCGATCGCCAGCTTACAGCCGTCGTTCATTAACATCTGCCGGGCCAGTTCTCCGACACCTTCGCCCAACTGGGCGCTATGAGAAACAATAACCAGGTTTACCATCGCGTTTTCCTTACTCTTTTGCGGCCGCTGCCAGCATCTGAACCATAAACATCACCGAGGTTGCTCCCGGATCCTGATGTCCAATGCTGCGCTCGCCGAGGTAGCTGGCGCGGCCTTTGCGGGCTTGCATGGTGATCGTGGCGTGGACGGCGGCTTGTGCCTGTTCGCAGGCGGCATCCAGCGCGCTTTGTATCGACAGGTGCTGCTCGCTCGACTGGCGCAATGATTCCGCCACTGGCAGCCAGACGTCGCACATCGTTTTATCCCCCGGCTCCGCTTTGCCGCGATTGACCACGCCGTCCGCACCTTCGCGGATCATTTGATAAAGCTCATCCAGGGTCAGGCTTTGATGGGCCTGGGTCACCTGGGCGGCGCGAATAAAGAAGGTGCCGAATAGCGGACCGCTGGCTCCACCGACGTTGGAGAGCAGCGTCATGCCGGTGTTCTTCAGAATGAAGCCAATGTCTTTGTCGGCAATTGACGGCAGCTTTTCTACCACCTTGCTAAAACCACGATGCATATTCAGGCCGTGGTCGGCATCGCCAATTTCTCTGTCCAGACCGGTTAAAAAATCACTCTCTTTAGTGAAGATTTCGCCGCAGCGATAGAGCCAGTCTACGATTTGCGTTCTGCTTAATGACATGTCGTGCTCCTTATTTTCCCCAGTTTAGCGCCGGGGTGTGAACCGGGGCGTCCCATAATGCCAGCGTCTCGTCATCGGCTTTGAGCAGGGTGATGGAAAAGCCCACCATGTCCAGAGAGGTACAATAGCTGCCGATAAGATTGCGTTCGATAACGATGCCGGTTTCCTCGCAGCGCTGCGCCAGGCGGTTGTAGACGCCGTACAGTTCTGATAGCGGCGTCGCGCCGAGGTTGTTGACCAGGGCGATGACGCGATCGCCTTTTTGCAGTGCTTTTTTCGCCTGCGGTACGTCCTGCCATGCGCCTTTGACGTTATCCCACTGGCGCAGCGTGCGGCTGTAGGTGCCGTTCTCCAGCAGGGTTTCGAACATTTCATCGACGGTGCGATCGAGGGAAGTGAAGCGGCGGCGATCGATGCCCGGTTCGCCGTGAATACCAACGCCGAACTCCATTTCGTCATCCTGTAATTCGAATGAGGGCTGCCCGGCGGCCGGGACGGTACAGGCGCCGAGCGCGATACCGATGGAGTGACCGAGGTTGTTGAGATTACGTCCCAGTTCGGCACAGGCTGCCAGTGAATCGCCGCGTTCAGCCGCCGCGCCAACCAGCTTCTCAATCAGCACGGTATTGGCAACCCCGCGACGCCCGGCGGTGTACAGGCTGTCTTTTACCGCCACATCGTCATCGATCACGACGGTGGTAACCTTCACGCCGCTTTCATGCAGTAGTTCGGTGGCGGTTTCGAAGTTAAGAATGTCGCCAGTATAGTTTTTGATAATCAGCAGTACGCCTTCGCCGCCGTCGATGTTCATGGCGCATTCGAACATTTTATCCGGCGTAGGGGAGGTAAAAATCTCACCGGGGCAGGCACCGGAGAGCATCCCCTGGCCGATATAGCCGCAGTGCATCGGCTCATGGCCGCTGCCGCCGCCGGAGAGCAGCGCCACTTTTCCCGCGACCGGGGAATCGGCACGGGTCATGTAGACCGGGTCCTGGTGAAGCGTGAGTTCAGGGTGCGCTTTCGCCAGGCCAGCTAATTGTTCACTCAGTACATCTTCGACACGGTTAATCAGTTTTTTCATTGCTTATTCTCCGTCGGAGGTTGCCGATGCGGCCTCTCTGCTGACGGAGGCGGTCATCGTGTAGGGGTACCGCCTGACGATATGCGATATCCGGCGATGTATTGATTCTGGCTGAGTTAGCGGAAAAAAAAATCGTCATAAAACGGGTTTCATTACGGAACGCGATTGTTATTTTATGTTCCTTAATGAAACGTTTTTAATCGGGGAAATGGAAAAATGCGACGCAAAGCTATTTTTCTACCTTGCTTTACATACCAGGAAGGCGCAGGCAAAGAAATATTTTTTGCTGCTATTGCTGCCTGTAGTGGTGGAAAACACGACCAGTCATCCGGTTTCAGACCTGTTTTTATGCCAAACGAGCGGATCGGGATCGCAATCCCAGCGTTTCATGTGAATTTACGTTCCAATATGAAACGATAATTTTTGTTATCCGTTTCATATCGGGACAAAAATGCGAAACATTTTTTTGCCCGCCGCTCGCCCTACAGTGATGGCATCGCTCAGGTAGCGCTTTCGTTCCCGCTCTTAATACGAGGCTGGAAGAAGAAATGCCGGGGCTCATCATGTAAAACATGCACTTATTTGAGGGTGAACGGAATGCTAAAAGTTATTCAATCTCCAGCCAAATATCTCCAGGGTCCAGATGCCTCCACGCTGTTTGGTCAGTACGCTAAAAACCTGGCGGACAGCTTTTTCGTGATTGCCGATGACTTCGTGATGAAGCTGGCGGGAGATAAAGTGTTGAATGGCCTGAACAGCCACAATATCAGCTGCCATGCTGAGCGGTTTAACGGTGAGTGCAGCCATGTTGAAATCAATCGCCTGATTGCCATTCTGAAACAGCACGGCTGTCGCGGCGTAGTGGGTATTGGCGGCGGGAAAACGCTCGATACGGCAAAAGCGATTGGTTATTACCAGAAGCTGCCGGTGGTGGTGATCCCAACGATTGCCTCCACCGATGCGCCAACTAGCGCGCTGTCGGTTATCTACACCGAAGCCGGTGAGTTTGAAGAGTACCTGATTTACCCGAAAAACCCGGATATGGTGGTGATGGATACGGCAATTATCGCTAAAGCGCCGGTACGTCTGCTGGTGGCCGGGATGGGTGATGCGCTTTCAACCTGGTTTGAAGCGAAGGCCTGCTATGACTCCAGAGCCACCAGTATGGCGGGCGGTCAGTCTACGGCGGCGGCCTTGAGCCTGGCGCGCCTGTGCTATGATACGCTGCTGGCGGAAGGGGAAAAAGCCCGTCTCGCCGCTCAGGCCGGGGTCGTTACCGATGCGCTGGAGCGTATTGTTGAAGCGAATACCTACCTCAGCGGTATCGGCTTTGAAAGCAGCGGTCTGGCCGCGGCGCACGCTATTCACAACGGTTTCACCATCCTCGAAGAGTGCCATCATTTGTACCACGGCGAAAAAGTTGCTTTTGGCACCCTGGCGCAGCTGGTGCTGCAAAACAGCCCAATGGAAGAGATCGAAACCGTGCTGAACTTCTGTCAGAAAGTTGGCCTGCCGGTGACTTTGGCGCAGATGGGCGTGAAAGAGGATATCGACGAGAAAATTCAGGCGGTAGCGAAAGCGACCTGCGCTGAAGGCGAAACCATCCACAATATGCCGTTCCCGGTCAGCGCCCAGAGCGTGCATGCGGCGATTCTGACCGCTGACCTGCTTGGGCAGCAGTGGCTGGCGCGTTAATTTATCGTCGGCCTGCCCGGCCTGGCTAAAATATCCCTTCGGCGGTTTCCGTCGAAGGGTTTGTCGTTTTTAACACAGCGGAAATGGATATGACGGCGCAGACTCAACGCTTTCCTTCGGTGATAACTCAGTCATGGCATCGTTGCAGCAAGTTTATGCAGCGGGAAACCTGGCAGGCGCCGCATCAGGCGCAGGGACTGACTTTTGAATCGATTTGCCGGCGCAAGACTGCGCTGCTGACGATTGGTCAGGCGGCGCTGGAAGATGCCTGGGAGTTTATGGATAGCCGTCCCTGCGCGTTATTTATTCTCGATGAGTCCGCCTGTATTCTCAGCCGCTGCGGCGATCCGCAGACTATCGCCCAACTGGCGGAACTGGGGTTTCTCGACGGCAGCTACTGTGCAGAAAGCATTATCGGCAGCTGTGCGCTCTCGCTGGCCTCAATGCTCGGACAGCCGGTGAAAACCTCTGGCGATCAGCATTTTAAGCAGGTTCTGCATGGTTGGTCGTTCAGCTCTACGCCGGTGTTTGATAACCACGGACGCCTGTTTGGCTCCATTTCGCTGTGTTGCCTGATTGAAGAGCAGGCCACGTCGGATTTGTCCCTGACCCTCGCCATCGCACGGGAAGTCGGCAACTCTCTGCTCACCGATAGCCTGCTGGCAGAGTCGAACCGCCATCTTAATCAGATGTACGGCCTACTGGAGAGCATGGATGATGGGGTGATGGCGTGGAACGAGCAGGGCGTTTTGCAGTTTCTTAACGTGCAGGCCGCAACGCTGTTGCACCTCGATGCGCAGGCCAGTCAGGGGAAAAATATCAATGACCTGGTGACGCTTCCAGCCCTGCTGCGTCGGGCGATTAAGCATGCGTGCGGGCTGAATCACGTTGAAGCCACCTTTGAGAGCCAGCATCAGTTTATTGATGCGGTAATCACCCTCAAACCGATTGTTGAAGAGCAGGGCAACAGCTTTATTTTGCTGCTGCATCCCGTTGAGCAGATGCGCCAACTGATGACCAGCCAGCTTGGCAAAGTGAGCCATACCTTTGAACAGATGTCGGCGGACGATCCGGAAACGCGGCGGCTGATTCACTTTGGCCGCCAGGCGGCGCGCGGCGCTTTTCCTGTGCTGCTGTGTGGTGAAGAAGGTGTGGGTAAAGAGCTGCTCAGCCAGGCGATTCATAATGAGAGCGAGCGGGGCGGTGGACCGTATATCGCGGTTAACTGCCAGCTGTATGCCGACAGCGTACTGGGTCAGGATTTTATGGGTAGCGCGCCGACGGACGATGAAAACGGGCGTCTTAGCCGTCTTGAGCTGGCCAACGGCGGGACGCTGTTTCTGGAAAAAATCGAATATTTGGCACCGGAGCTGCAATCCGCGCTGTTGCAGGTCATCAAGCAGGGCGTGTTAACCCGCCTGGATGCCCGTCGGCTGATCCCGGTGGACGTTAAAGTCATTGCCACCACCACCGTTGACCTTGCCAATCTGGTAGAGCAAAACCGCTTTAGCCGCCAGCTTTACTACGCGCTGCATTCGTTTGAGATTGTCATTCCGCCGCTGCGGGCAAGACGCAACAGTATTCCATCGTTAGTGCATAATCGCCTGAAGAGCCTGGAAAAACGGTTTTCATCGCGCCTGAAGGTGGATGAAGATGCTCTGGCGCAGCTGGTAGCCTACTCCTGGCCGGGCAATGATTTTGAACTGAACAGCATTATCGAGAACATTGCTATCAGCAGCGAAAACGGCCATATCCGCCTGAGCAATCTGCCGGAGTATCTGTTTGCCGAGCGCCACGGCACCGATGTCAGTTCGTCGCTACTACCCGCCAGCCTGACCTTTAGCGCTATCGAGAAAGAGGCGATTATCCATGCCGCCCGCGTAACCAGCGGGCGGGTGCAGGAGATGTCGCAGCTACTGAATATTGGCCGCACCACGCTATGGCGCAAGATGAAACAGTACGATATTGATGCCAGCCAGTTTAAGCGCAAGCATCTGGAGTAGTTTCTTCGATTCTGGCCATTGAGAAGAGCGCATCGGATAAGCGGTTGATGTAGCGCTTGAGCTCATCGCGCACGGTAAGCGTTCTGCCCGCCGCCGTCAGAATACGCTCCAGCCGACGCGCCAGCGTTCGCGCGACGTGCAGCTGCGCGGACGCCAGGTTTTTCCCTGGGATGACAAACTCTTTAAGCGGGCCGCATTGCGCCATATTGTGGTCAATTATTTGCTCAAGAGACTGAATATCCTCGGTATTAATTGTCTGCGTTAAGCGAGCGAGACCTTTCTCATCGCTGGCGAGTTCCGCGCCCAGCACAAACAGCATTTTCTGCATGGCGTGCAGATCCTGGCGTAATTCTACCTGGTGCGTGCTGGCATAGCAGACGCCAAGTTGTGAAATCAGTTCATCCACCGTGCCGTAGGCGTTAACGCGAATGTCGTCTTTGTCGATACGGCTGCCGCCAAACAGTGCGGTGGTACCTTTATCGCCGGTTCGGGTATAGATGCGGTACATTTATTTTATCTCGCTGAAGGGAAGCACTTTGACCAGTTGACCGGCATTGACGCCGAGCGTGCGGATTTGCCCGATCCCGGCGGCAATATGTCCGCGGACCAGCGCCCGTCTCTCGGGCAACTGGGCATGCGTTAAGGCAATATCACCCGTTGCGTTGAGGCCGAGACCAACGCGCAGCGTCGAACTTTTGGCCGCAAGTTTACTTAACGTCAGCGCGCAATCATTCCCGTCGTAACAGATAGCCCGGCACGGGACGCCTTGTTCCTCCAGCCCCCAGCATAGCTCATCAAGCTCACGGGTATCCTGCCAGCATGAGTGATAAAACAGATGTACGCTCGGTGATGAAAGTGACATTGCGTCCCCCTTTATTTATCAGAAAGCCTGGCGGAAGATTTCGGCGATCTCTTTCTCATTACCCTTGCGCGGGTTCGAGAACGCATTGCCGTCTTTCAGCGCCATTTCCGCCATGTAAGGGAAATCGGCCTCTTTCACGCCCAGTTCTTTCAGATGCTGCGGAATACCGATATCGGCAGAGAGGCGGGCGATGGCGCGAATGGCCTGTTCGGCAGCGTCCATCGTTGACAGTCCGTCAGTGTTTTCCCCCATAAATCCGGCGATATCAGCAAATTTTTCCGGGTTGGCAATCAGGTTATAGCGCGCCACGTGGGGTAGCAGAACGGCATTCGCTACCCCATGTGGCATGTCGTACAGACCGCCAAGCTGATGCGCCATCGCGTGAACGTAGCCGAGGTTGGCGTTGTTGAAAGCCATACCCGCCAGCAGAGAGGCGTAGGCCATGTTCTCGCGAGCTTTCAGGTTGCTGCCCAGCGCTACGGCCTGACGCAAGTTGCGTGCGATCAGGCGAATAGCCTGAATAGCGGCAGCGTCGGTGACCGGGTTGGCATCTTTGGAAATATAAGCTTCTACGGCGTGGGTCAGGGCGTCCATACCGGTCGCGGCGGTCAGCGGGGCGGGTTTGCCGAGCATCAGCAGCGGATCGTTAATGGAGACCGACGGCAGGTTGCGCCAACTGACAATCACAAACTTCACTTTGGTTTTGGTATTGGTCAGCACGCAGTGGCGGGTGACTTCGCTGGCAGTACCGGCAGTGGTATTCACCGCAACGATCGGCGGCAGCGGGTTGGTCAGGGTTTCAATCCCAGCATAGCTATAAAGATCGCCTTCGTGAGTTGCCGCGATGCCAATCCCTTTACCACAGTCATGCGGACTGCCGCCACCGACGGTGACGATAATATCGCACTGCTCTCTACGAAAGACCTCCAGACCGTCGCGCACGTTGGTATCTTTTGGATTTGGCTCGACGCCATCAAAAATCACCACTTCAATACCCGCTTCACGCAGATGTTTGAGCGTTTTATCTACCGCACCGTCTTTAATTGACCGCAGGCCTTTATCGGTCACCAGCAGCGCTTTTTTCCCGCCCAGCAGTTTGCAGCGCTCGCCAACCACGGAAATGGCATTGGGGCCAAAAAAATTCACGTTTGGCACCAGGTAATCAAACATACGATAGCTCATAATATACCTTCTTAGATTTGAGTTATAATTCAGAG
This sequence comes from Klebsiella huaxiensis, assembly GCF_003261575.2. Classification (GTDB taxonomy): domain Bacteria; phylum Pseudomonadota; class Gammaproteobacteria; order Enterobacterales; family Enterobacteriaceae; genus Klebsiella; species Klebsiella huaxiensis. The sequence goes on from NZ_CP036175.1 coordinate 798,649, forward strand.
AAACAATTCAGCGCGGTTTCAGCTAATAGCCTGTCCTGTTCAACGGTACCACCGCTTACGCCAACAGCACCGATTAATTTACCGTTAAATATGACGGGCAAGCCGCCGCCAAAAATAACAATTCGCTGTTGGTTAGTGAGCTGTAAACCATAGAGTGAAGCACCGGGCTGTACCGCATCAGTAATTTCATGAGTACCCTGTCGCAGGCAGCAGGCGGTATAAGCTTTATTAAGCGAAATATCACAACTGGTGACAAACGCGTCGTCCATGCGTTGCATCAGCAGCGTGTTTCCGCCGTGATCCACCACGGAAAAGACCACCGGGACGTTGATTTCAAGCGCTTTAGCCTCGACGGTTAGCGCCATTTTCTTCGCTGCCGCTAGCGTGATAGTGGCGATTTGTTGACTCTTATTCACAATATCTCCTGTCAAGGTATAAGTCTGAGGTCGCGAAACATATCGCGCTTCAGACATTATTTTATCGTTGATTTTTCTTTATTCTCGCGCTGTAGGTTATTAAGTCAATAGTGCGAAAAAATGTCAGGAATCAGTTTATTCCTGGTATCAGATTTTTATTGATAATGATCATTTAACCTGGTCACATTTCGTTGTGATTGCTCTAAATTTACGTTTCATAATGAAACTCTCAAGTTTTATTTTGTATCAGATTGGAACGTAATTAATTTTATTTTTTTATTATTCTGCTCATTTAAAGTTCCGCTATTGCTGATTCACGCTATCTCAGGAGGAGTTTAATACCTCCTGCGGTACTGCTCGGCGTTCCTATTATTTATCTTTTGAGTCAACGAGCTATGAGAAGATCAAAACGATTCGAAGTCCTTGCCCAGCGAGCAGTCAATCAGGATGGGCTTATTGGTGAATGGCCGGAAGAGGGGCTGATCGCCATGGAAAGTCCATACGATCCGGCGTCGTCGGTGAAGGTAAAAAACGGTCGGATTGTTGAGCTGGACGGCAAAAGCCGCGAACAGTTTGACATGATTGACCGCTTTATTGCCGACTACGCGATTAACGTTGCGGAAACCGAACGCGCCATGCAGCTCGACGCGCTGGAAATCGCCCGAATGCTGGTGGATATCCACGTTAGCCGGGAAGAGATTATTGCCATTACCACCGCCATCACCCCGGCGAAAGCGGTGGAGGTGATGGCGAAAATGAACGTGGTGGAAATGATGATGGCGCTGCAAAAAATGCGCGCCAGACGTACTCCTTCCAACCAGTGTCACGTCACTAATCTGAAAGATAACCCGGTGCAGATTGCTGCGGATGCCGCCGAAGCCGGGATCCGCGGATTTTCTGAGCAGGAAACCACTGTAGGTATCGCCCGCTATGCGCCGTTTAACGCTCTGGCGCTGCTGGTCGGCTCCCAGTGCGGCCGCCCAGGTGTGCTCACGCAATGTTCCGTCGAAGAAGCCACCGAGCTGGAACTGGGAATGCGTGGATTAACCAGCTATGCCGAAACGGTGTCGGTATACGGTACGGAGTCGGTGTTTACCGATGGCGATGATACGCCGTGGTCGAAAGCCTTTCTCGCCTCGGCCTATGCTTCCCGCGGGCTGAAAATGCGCTACACCTCTGGCACTGGCTCGGAGGCGCTGATGGGCTATTCAGAAAGTAAATCGATGCTGTACCTGGAGTCGCGCTGCATCTTTATCACCAAAGGCGCGGGGGTGCAGGGGCTGCAAAACGGTGCGGTCAGCTGTATCGGGATGACCGGCGCGGTGCCGTCGGGGATCCGTGCGGTACTGGCGGAAAACCTGATAGCCTCGATGCTCGACCTCGAAGTGGCATCAGCCAATGATCAAACCTTCTCGCATTCCGATATTCGCCGGACCGCCCGCACGCTGATGCAGATGCTGCCCGGCACCGACTTTATCTTCTCCGGCTATAGCGCCGTGCCGAACTACGACAACATGTTTGCCGGGTCGAACTTCGATGCCGAAGACTTCGATGATTACAACATTTTGCAACGCGATCTGATGGTCGACGGTGGCCTGCGTCCGGTAACTGAAGAGGAAACCATCGCTATCCGCAATAAGGCTGCGCGCGCCATTCAGGTGGTGTTCCGCGAACTGGGCCTGCCGCTGATTAGCGATGAGGAAGTAGACGCCGCCACCTATGCCCACGGCAGCAAAGATATGCCCGTGCGCAACGTAGTGGAGGATCTGGCCGCCGTGGAAGAGATGATGAAGCGCAATATCACCGGGCTGGATATCGTCAGCGCATTAAGTAGTAGCGGCTTCGAAGATATCGCCAGCAACATTCTTAACATGCTAAGGCAGCGTGTGACCGGCGATTACCTGCAAACCTCCGCCATTCTGGATCGCCAGTTTGAAGTGGTCAGCGCCGTCAATGATATCAATGATTATCAGGGACCCGGCACCGGCTATCGCATCTCTGCCGAACGTTGGGAGGAAATTAAAAATATCGCGGGCGTGGTACAACCAGGCTCGATTGAATAAGGCGGTACACAGTGGAATGTTCAACTGAACGTAAACCTGTTTTCACTTTGCAGGTTAGCGAAGGAGAGACGGCAAAAGCAGACGATCGCGCGGATGAAGTGGTGATCGGTGTCGGTCCGGCTTTTGATAAGTATCAGCATAAAACGCTGATTGATATGCCGCATGAAGCGATCCTGAAAGAACTGGTCGCCGGGATTGAAGAGGAGGGGCTGCATGCGCGAGTGGTGAGAATTCTGCGCACCTCGGATGTCTCCTTTATGGCCTGGGATGCGGCGAACCTTAGCGGTTCTGGTATTGGCATTGGTATTCAGTCGAAAGGAACTACGGTTATTCATCAGCGTGATTTACTGCCGCTGAGCAACCTTGAGTTGTTCTCTCAGGCCCCGCTGCTGACGCTGGAAATCTATCGGCAGATTGGTAAGAACGCTGCGCGTTACGCACGTAAAGAGTCGCCCTCGCCGGTACCGGTGGTGAATGACCAGATGGTGCGGCCGAAATTTATGGCTAAGGCTGCGCTGTTTCATATTAAAGAAACCAAACACGTGGTGCAGGATGCCGCGCCTGTCACGCTGCACATTGCATTAGTAAGGGAATAAGGATGAACGACAACATTATGACCGCTCAGGATTACCCGTTAGCGACCCGCTGCCCGGAGAAAATCCAGACCCCAACCGGAAAGCCGTTAACCGATATCACCCTTGAAAATGTGCTAGCGGGACGCGTGGGACCGCAGGATGTACGTATTTCTCAGCAAACGCTGGAGTATCAGGCGCAGATAGCTGAGCAGATGCAGCGCCATGCTGTGGCACGTAATTTCCGGCGCGCGGCGGAGCTGATTGCTATTCCGGATGCCCGTATTCTGGAGATCTACAATGCGTTGCGTCCGTTCCGTTCTTCTGTTGCAGAACTACTGGCCATTGCTGATGAACTGGAGCACACCTGGCACGCCATGGTGAATGCCGGGTTTGTTCGCGAGTCGGCAGAGGTGTATCAGCAGAGAAATAAGCTGCGTAAAGGCAGCCAGTGACGGAGGGAGTATGCCGTTAATTGCAGGGATTGATATCGGCAACGCCACCACGGAAGTGGCGTTGGCGCAGCATGGCCGGTTTATCGCAAGCGGGATTGTCGCCACCACGGGCATGAAAGGCACGCGGGACAATATTGCCGGGGTGATAGCCTCCCTGCAGCAGGCGCTGGATAAAACGACCTGGTCGCTTAAGGACGTGGTGAAAATCTGCATCAATGAAGCTGCGCCAGTGATTGGCGATGTTGCCATGGAAACAATCACTGAAACCATCATTACTGAATCGACAATGATTGGTCACAACCCGCAAACGCCAGGCGGTATTGGTGTCGGAGTGGGAACCACGATCGCCATAGATAAACTGGCGTCGTTGAGCAGCGATCGGTTTACGCAGGGCTGGATCCCGCTGATTGGCGAAGAGATGGATTTTCTTGAAGCGGTCTGGTTGTTGAATGAGGCGCTGGATCGCGGCGTCAACGTGGTAGCGGCGATCCTGAAAAAGGACGATGGCGTGCTGGTCAATAATCGTCTGCGCAGAACGTTGCCGGTGATCGATGAAGTGACGTTGCTGGAGAAGGTTCCGGAGGGCGTACAGGCGGCGGTGGAAGTTGCGGCCCCGGGGCAAGTTGTTCGGGTGCTGTCGAATCCCTATGGCATCGCCACCTTCTTTGCCTTGACGCCGGAGGAAACCCAGACGATCGTCCCGATCGCAAGAGCGCTGATCGGCAACCGCTCTGCCGTGGTACTCAAAACCCCGCAGGGCGATGTGCAATCGAGAACGATCCCTGCGGGAAGGATCTTTATCAGCGGAGAAAAGCGCAGTGGTGAAGCCGATGTGGCGAAAGGGGCGCAGGCTATTATGCAGGTGATGAACACCTGTGCGCCTGTTCGCGATATTCGCGGTGAAGCCGGTACCCACGCGGGCGGTATGCTGGAGCGTGTACGTAAGGTGATGGCCTCACTGAGTGGGCACAACATGAGCACAATACATATCCAGGATCTGCTAGCTGTCGATACCTTTATTCCTCGCAAAGTGCTGGGCGGTATCGCCGGGGAATATTCGATGGAAAACGCCGTCGGTATTGCGGCGATGGTGAAATCCGATCGACTACAGATGCAAGCGATCGCCAATGAACTGAGCATGCGGCTGAATACAGCTGTTGAAGTGGGTGGTGTGGAAGCCAACATGGCAGTGGCTGGGGCGCTGACTACGCCAGGTTGCGCTGCACCGCTGGCGATCCTTGATTTAGGCGCAGGTTCTACAGATGCCGCCATTATCAATAGCGAAGGAACGGTGAAAGCTATTCATCTGGCTGGGGCGGGGAATATGGTCAGCCTGCTGATTAAAACGGAGCTAGGTCTGAGCGATCCGTTTCTGGCAGAAGAGATTAAAAAATATCCGCTGGCAAAAGTGGAGAGCCTGTTCAGTATTCGTCATGAAAACGGTGCGGTGGAGTTCTTTCGCGAACCGCTGAGCCCGTCGGTATTTGCCAAAGTTGTGTATCTCAAAGATGGCGAACCGATCCCTATCGATAACCAGACTTCGCTGGAGAAAATTCGCCTGGTGCGTCGGCAGGCAAAGGAGAAGGTCTTTGTGACGAACTGCCTGCGTGCGTTGCGTCAGGTCTCGCCTGGTGGTTCCATTCGCGATATTGCCTTTGTGGTGCTGGTCGGTGGTTCATCGCTGGATTTTGAAATTCCACAGATGATCACTGAAGCGTTGGCGCATTACGGCGTTGTTGCCGGGCAGGGCAATATTCGTGGGACGGAAGGGCCGCGTAATGCCGTAGCGACCGGGCTGGTGTTATCCGGGGAAGCGGGTTAGTTATTCAAAATGGTAGGTAACATACTAATTATTTTATCTTTTTTATTCAGGATCCGACTATGAGCGAGACATCAACCTTACGCGGGCAGTGCATTGCGGAGTTTCTCGGTACCGGTTTACTTCTCTTCTTTGGCGCAGGCTGCGTTGCCGGGCTGCGAGTGGCGGGGGCCAGTTTCGGTCAGTGGGAGATCAGTATTATCTGGGGACTTGGCGTGGCGATGGCTATCTATCTGACCGCAGGCGTTTCCGGAGCGCATCTGAATCCGGCGGTTACCATTGCGCTGTGGCTGTTCGCCTGTTTTGAACGGCGCAGGGTTGTACCGTTTATTATGGCGCAGATGGCTGGGGCGTTCTGTGCGGCAGCGTTGGTCTACGGATTGTATCAAAACCTCTTTCTTGATACTGAGCTGGCGCAGCATGTTGTACGCGGTAGTGTGGAGAGCCTTAATCTGGCAGGCGTATTTTCGACCTACCCGAATCCACATATTACCTTCGCGCAGGCTTTTGCCATTGAAACCACTATTGCTGCGATCTTGATGGCGATGATTATGGCATTAACGGATGACGGTAACGGCATCCCGCGAGGCCCACTGGCACCGCTGCTGATTGGCTTATTGATTGCGGTAATTGGCGCATCGATGGGGCCACTGACCGGCTTTGCCCTTAATCCCGCTCGTGATTTTGGCCCGAAGATTTTTGCCTGGTTGGCAGGTTGGGGTGAGATTGCGTTTACTGGTGGGCGAACGATACCTTATTTTCTGGTGCCGCTGTTGGCGCCGGTGGTAGGAGCGATCATCGGGGCTTTTTTATACCGTAAGCTGATTGGTCGTCACTTGCCGTGTGAATGTAATTCGTAACCTGAGGATGAATACACATCATTATTAGCGCATAAAAGCACCACGCAAGCGTTTGACTGAGGTCTGAATCAAATAAAGGCAACGTTCCCTTTGATATCCCGGCTGACTTGGGGTCATATTAGAAAGGTGTCTTTTACGCGGTTAATTTTAAGGATAAGAGCATGCCAACAGTCATTGATAAAGCATTAGATTTCATTGGTGGTATGAACACATCGGCATCAGTGCCGCATTCAATGGATGAAAGTACGGCGAAGGGAATTTTAAAGTATTTGAATGAGTTGGGGACTCCGGCGAGCGCAGCTGACGTGATGGCGCGCGGCGAAAAGGAGGGGTGGAATACCGAGTTTACGAATAAAGTGGCCGGATGGGCAGAAAAAATCGCATCTGGTAACCGTATCGTTATTAAAAATCCTGAGTACTTCTCTTCTTATATGCGCGAGCAGCTCCAGGAACTTGTGTGAGCTAGCCGGTCAAAAAATTCTAACCCGACGCTTTCACCCTTGAGGTGAAGGCGTCAATCAGCGTTGCCATTTTTTCCTTCCACGATCCAATCTCTCCTGAATACTGGCGCATACCGGGCGACGACATCCTGGATGTTACCCATAAAAAAGGACCCGCGATTTCTCGCAAGTCCTTGATATTTGGTGGCCCCTGCTGGACTTGAACCAGCGACCAAGCGATTATGAGTCGCCTGCTCTAACCACTGAGCTAAGGGGCCGTGGCGAGGGATTATAAAGTAACTGATGCCCGCAATCCAGCCTAAAACGCACGGCTGCTGTTTTTATAAACAATGCATTTTCAATCCTTTATAATTAGCTTTTAGTTATTGAGCTGGGGAAAACATGATTAACGATATTTTGGCGCCGGACCTGCGGGTGGTCTTTTGTGGCATCAATCCTGGGAAGTCTTCTGCCCATACCGGTTTCCACTTTGCTCATCCAGGCAATCGCTTCTGGAAGGTGATTCATCAGGCCGGGTTTACTGACCGCCTTCTGAAGCCTGAGGAGGAACTACAGCTGCTGGATACCCGCTGCGGGATCACCATGTTAGTTGAGCGCCCGACGGTGCAGGCCAGTGAGGTTGAGCTGCTGGAGCTGCGCAGCGGTGGGCGAGAACTGGTCACAAAAATGGAAGAGTATCAGCCGCGCGCGCTGGCGATTCTCGGCAAACAGGCCTTTGAGAAAGCGTTTCAGGCCCGCGGCGCACGCTGGGGCAAGCAGCAGGTGACTATCGGCGCGACGGAGGTATGGGTGTTGCCAAATCCCAGCGGCCTCAACCGCGCGACGCTGGATAAACTGGTTGAAGCCTACCGGGAGCTTGATGATGCGCTGGCGACGCGAGGGCTTTAATGTACTTCCGGTAGTGATTCCAGATGAGTAAATTCGCTGATATTGCGGCGAATTTTATTATTTTCGCCATAGTCGTCAACGTAGCCTGCGCGGAGGATCAGTTGCGGTGGCTGGCTTAAGCCCAATGTCTGCGCTAGCCGTTGGCGAAAGGCATCCTCTTCCAGCATCTGGCTTACCGGTTGGATGGAGATACCGTACTGGACGGCGTCCAGCCAGAAGGACTCCAGATTCATTCCGCTGCGAATCGTTGCTGCAAATGTCTCTTCACCGCTAATGACAAAAAAACCGGCGCTCTGCGCCACGCTATTTTCTGTCTTCTTGATATTTTTGGTGGCGAAGGCTTCGCTTTTAGCTTTTTCGCGATCGAATAATGAGTAATAGAGCAGCTTTTTAATTCCCGTTAACCCCAGCTGCTCTGCAGGTAGTCCGTCTTTAAGTTGGCTGGCCTCCTCGTTGGAAAAACGCAACCATAGCGCAAATTCATCTCTTTTATGCTTATCAAGAGCGTGAGCTTTTGCCGCTTCCACGGCGTAACCTGCCAGTTTATTAAACTCAGCGGTGCTGCGTGGGTAATAGGTTAAATACGGCTGGTGCTGCTCGAGCAGGGCTGTGAGGTTTTTGGGCGCAATAGCAATATTCTGGTAGGGCCGCTTATCGGTGTGTCGCCGCTCGATTAATTTCAGCGCGGTGGGTTGTTTGAGAGGAGATCGCTTATTGTCGGAACGTAGCGTAATGTGGGCAACATTACCGTTGTTTGTGATAATCGGTAAAATATCTATCTCCGCCTTCATTCCATAATTGGCCGTAGCTTGACGGAAGTTCTCCAGAAACGCCCCCAGAGAAATCCAGGCTTCGCGCCTGGCAGGGTCGATATGAGGAAGGGCCTTGCTGCTGTCGAAAGCCAGCGTGAAGCGTTGTTCGTTTTTATTATAGGTCAGGCGCCACGGCTGAACGTTGTGCGCATTAGGGGCCAGCGAAGCGTAATACAGGATCTCGCGTTGTTCGCTTTCAAGAGGAAAAGGCAGTGAAGTATCTTTAGTTAGATGCAGGGGCTTCGCTTTATGATAAGAATAGACAAAGATAACCACGGTGCATATCAGTAGGCTGAGTAATATTTTCTTTATCATTTACTCGTTCCTTTTTCTATCATTACTAATAAAGATTCAAAAGCGAACTCAAGAAAGTATTTCCGGTCTTTCTCAAGATGACGTAAAAGATAGTCTTCTTTGCTTGATGACTTTTCCACTAATCCGGTCAGACATAACCAGAACAACATCATGACCTCTACAATGGGAGCATTTAGCTTGATCTCTTTTTTTTCTACAGCTCTGGATATTTGGGCAGCGATAATCTGATTGATTTCTTCTCCGAGCATATAAATATTCATCAGTACTTTATTGTTTTTCATCTCTTTATCAGAACAGCCTATTTTCCCTGTAATACCGGGGAAATAGACGATGCCGGAGTCGTGGATAGCAATCAGCGCTTGGCAGAAGTCATGATAAAATTCGCGGAATGGATTTTTCCGACTGGCTATTTTCACGACTTCATGATGAAAGCGCTCCATACCATCGAGGATAAGATGATCCAGGATATCCTGCTTGTTTTCAAAATAGGTATAAAGTGTTGTTTTACTAAATCCCGCGTCATGTGCTATTTCATCCATGGTTGTGCCTTCTATTCCACGGCTAAGAAATAATGTATTGGAAGTGGCTAAAATAACCATTCGATTAAAATCAGCTAGCTGAATTTTACGCTTATTTTTCATTTGATTTCCATATGATTGATTTCCGTTTTATGCATTAAATGCGATCCATGGACTAATAGTACAAATGTAAAACCATGAGTCCAGTCATTTATCTTTATGGGAATAGATAATAAGAATATGACCTGTATATATTTCTATTTTTTATTGAATGTAGGTCTTGGTATTTATTGGGGCATTTTTTAGCTATAAAAAAAGCCAGTCATTTGACTGGCTTTTTTGCAGTACGCGGCGAGAATTAATCGTCGAGGAAGCTACGCAGCACTTCAGAGCGACTTGGATGACGCAGCTTACGCAGCGCCTTTGCTTCGATCTGACGGATACGTTCACGAGTAACGTCAAACTGTTTACCCACTTCTTCCAGCGTGTGGTCGGTATTCATATCAATACCAAAACGCATACGCAGAACCTTGGCTTCACGGGCGGTGAGGCCTGCCAGAACATCGTGAGTGGCGGCTCGCAGGCTCTCAGTGGTGGCAGAGTCCAGCGGCAGCTCGAGGGTGTTATCCTCGATGAAATCGCCCAGATGCGAATCTTCATCGTCGCCAATCGGCGTTTCCATGGAGATAGGCTCTTTGGCAATTTTGAGCACTTTACGAATTTTATCTTCCGGCATCAGCATGCGCTCGGCCAGCTCTTCTGGCGTTGGCTCGCGACCCATCTCTTGCAGCATCTGGCGTGAAATACGGTTGAGTTTGTTGATAGTCTCAATCATATGCACCGGAATACGGATGGTGCGTGCCTGATCCGCGATAGAGCGGGTGATTGCCTGACGGATCCACCAGGTTGCATAGGTGGAGAACTTGTAACCGCGACGGTATTCAAACTTATCAACCGCTTTCATCAGGCCAATATTACCTTCCTGAATCAGATCGAGGAACTGCAGACCACGGTTGGTGTATTTCTTGGCGATGGAGATAACCAGACGCAAGTTCGCTTCAACCATCTCTTTCTTCGCACGGCGGGCTTTCGCTTCACCGATAGACATACGACGGTTGATGTCTTTGACTTGCTCAATGGTCAGGCCAGTTTCTTGTTCGATCTGCTGCAGTTTCATCAGGCTACGCTGAACGTCGTCTTTAACGTCAAGCAGCTTCTCTGACCACGGTTTGTTCATGGCGATGGCCGCGTTGAACCAGGTTTCGCTGGTTTCGTTGCCAGTGAACAGAGTGATGAAGTTTTTCTTCGGCATTTTGCACTGTTCAACGCACAGTTTCATGATGATGCGTTCTTGTGTACGAACGCGGTCCATCATGCTACGCATGCTGCCGACCAGGTAATCAAATTGCTTCGGTACCAGACGGAACTGCTTGAAGACTTCTGACAGTTTGAGAATTTCTTCCTGTGCCGCTGCGTGGCTACGACCTTTCGCTTTGATGGTATCGCGGGTCAGTTCGTACTGTGTACGCAGCTCACCGAATTTCGCGCGTGCCAACTCAGGGTCGATGCTGTTGTCGTCATCACTGCTGTCGTCGTCGTCTTCTTCATCTTCGTCTTCGTCGTCATCCCTTTCTTCTTGAGAGAGTTCAGAACCGACGTGCGTCGCCGTTGGCGCCATTTCTTCTTCGGCGTTCGGATCGACGAATCCGGTGATGAGATCGGACAGACGCGCTTCTTCTGCTTCAACGCGATCGTACTGTTCCAGCAGATAGGTAATTGCTTCCGGGTATTCAGCAACGGAGCACTGAACCTGGTTAATCCCATCTTCGATACGTTTGGCGATGTCGATTTCGCCTTCACGCGTCAGCAGTTCGACGGTACCCATCTCGCGCATGTACATGCGCACCGGGTCAGTTGTACGGCCGATTTCAGATTCCACGCTGGAGAGAACCTGTGCAGCAGCCTCTTCCGCATCTTCGTCGGTATTGTTGCTATTTTCAGCAAGCAGCAGATCATCGGCATCCGGTGCTTCTTCCATCACCTGAATGCCCATATCGTTGATCATTTGGATGATGTCTTCGATCTGGTCGGAGTCGACGATATCTTCCGGCAGATGGTCATTGACCTCGGCATAGGTCAGATAGCCTTGCTCCTTACCACGTTGGACAAGAAGCTTCAGCTGTGACTGCGGGTTTTGCTCCATAAGACGGTATCCACACTTAATTCGTTTGATTGGTGTAAGCAGACGAGCTGCCAACATTTAAAGCGAGGGCGTACTTATATTATTGCCGCTGCGCCTCGAGCGGCTGTCGGGGTCTTCCCGAACGGTATTCGGCAGTTAAGCCGTTAAATTCATTTTTTTGCCAGTTCCTGACTGATAGTCCAGAGTTCCCGGCGTTCCTCACTGCTTAAACCATGTGTGCGATCGCGAGCTATCAGCTCTTCCTGTCGCAGCTCAAGCAGTGAATCAAACATATGGTTGAGCGAGTCGGTGAAGGTTTTTTCAGCGATATCTTTATCTGCTATATCGTCCCACATCGACAGTTTTTCAAGGGTCACGGCTTCATTTTTGCCGCGATACTGCTCTAAAAGTTGCCCGGTGGTCAGTCCTGGCTGAGATAAACACGTTTTGACCAGTTCGTTAAATAAACCAAGTCCGGGCATTTTACTTGGGTCCAGCCCTTCTAACGGTGGCACTCGCGGGGCCAGATCCGGGTTTTGCACCAGCAACCCTATAAGTATACGCATGGTCGTGCGTTTTAGCTGCGGAGCAGGGCGTTGTGGGCCATTTTCGGACTGTTTTGGCATTAAACGTTCAAGCTGCGCATCATCTAAAATCCCCAGCTTGTTACCTAACTCCTGGCGCAGATAAATGCGCAGCGTTTCACCCGGTACCTGGGTTATCAGCGGCAGCGCTAAAGTGCTCAGCTGTGCGCGCCCGTCCGGAGTGCTCAAGTCTACCTGCGGCAACAGGCTGTTGAACAAAAACGTGGAGAGCGGCTGGGCCTGCTCCATCCGCGCTTCAAATGCGGCTTTTCCCTCTTTACGCACCAGCGTATCCGGGTCTTCACCATCCGGCAGAAACATAAAACGCAGCTGGCGTCCGTCGGTCATATACGGCAGCGCCGTTTCCAGCGCTCGCCAGGCGGCATCGCGGCCTGCCCGGTCACCGTCGTAACAGCAAACGACCTGATTGGTAACCCGGAACAACAGCTGAATATGGTCAGCGGTCGTCGACGTACCTAACGACGCGACAGCGTAGTTAATATCGAACTGCGCCAGCGCAACCACGTCCATATAACCTTCGACCACCAGCAGACGAGGCGGTTCAGCGTTATCCTGCTGCGCTTCATAAAGGCCGTACAGCTGGCGGCCTTTATGGAAAATATCAGTTTCCGGGGAGTTCAGGTACTTCGGCAAGGCATCGCCCAGCACGCGACCACCAAAACCAATCACCCGGCCTCGCTTATCGCGGATGGGGAACATCACCCGTTCGCGGAAGCGGTCGTAGCTGCGTCCCTTATCGTTGGTGACCAGCATGCCTGCATCAATGAGCGACTGACGATTTTCTTGATTGCCGCCAAAACGTTTTAAGACGTTGTCCCAACCGGGAGGGGCATAACCAATCGCAAAGCGCGTAATCACCTCGCTGCTTAAACCACGTTGTGCCAGATACTGGCGCGCGGGGTCAGCGGCGGGTTGCATCAGAGACTGTTGATAAAACGTGTTCAGACCATCCATCAACTGATAAAGATTCTGCCGCTGATGGCGCTCAATTTGGCTGGGCCCATTACCTGCTTCATACGGCACTTCGAGATTGTGCATGGCGGCAAGCTCTTCGACCGTTTCCACGAACTCGAGCTTGTCGTAGTTCATCAGGAAGTCGACAGCGTTGCCGTGCGCACCGCAGCCAAAGCAGTGATAAAACTGTTTTTCACCGTTGACGGTGAAAGAGGGGGTTTTTTCGTTATGGAACGGACAGCACGCGTGATAATTCTTGCCCTGCTTTTTCAGCTTTACCCGCGCGTCGATCAGATCGACGATGTCGGTTCTTGCCAGCAGGTCATTAATGAATACACGTGGAATTCGTCCAGCCATATGCCCCTGTTTTTTTGATGGCTCATATACACAAAATCATTCAGGATGCATCAAGGCGGCAAGGGAGCGAATCCTCAGGAGCGTACATCAGTACGAGACTGGGGTGAGCGACTGCAGCCAACACAGAGGCAGCTTGAATGATGACGTGTATAAACGAAAATAAGCCGCGCATTCCTTCCGGAAGCACGGCCTTACAACTACAACTCGGTCTGAATTGAGAGCAGAGCCCTCAATAGATTAGTACAGACGAGTGCGGCGTGCGTTTTCGCGAGCCAGTTTCTTCGCGTGACGTTTCACAGCAGAAGCTTTAGCGCGTTTACGTTCGGTAGTCGGTTTTTCATAGAACTCACGACGACGAACTTCCGCCAGAACACCTGCTTTTTCGCATGAACGTTTGAAGCGACGCAGTGCTACGTCGAACGGCTCGTTTTCACGTACTTTAATTACCGGCATGTAACTCTCACCTTTAATAAATTCGGTTTGCCGCTGGCATCAACGCCAGCTTATTTCAAAATGGTGCGGAATTTTACTGCAATTGCTGCTGCTTTGTAAAGCACCGATGCGATTTTGAAAGAGACTTTTATAAGGACAGGGAGTATACACGAAGTGAACGCCAGGGGTGAGGAAAGTTTTACATCAACCGGCATTGGTCCTACACTGCGCGGTATTGAAATGAGGTAAAACAAGTCATGCGTGTACTGGGTATTGAAACATCCTGCGATGAAACCGGCATCGCCATTTACGACGACGAAAAAGGTCTGTTAGCCAACCAACTGTATAGTCAGGTGAAATTACATGCTGATTACGGTGGAGTTGTGCCCGAACTGGCTTCCCGCGATCACGTGCGTAAAACCGTGCCGCTGATCCAGGCGGCGCTAAAAGAAGCGAGGCTGACGGCAAAAGATATTGATGCCGTCGCGTATACCGCAGGCCCTGGTCTGGTTGGCGCACTGCTGGTAGGCGCAACCGTTGGACGTTCGCTGGCGTTTGCGTGGAACGTCCCGGCGATCCCGGTGCATCATATGGAAGGGCATCTGCTGGCGCCGATGCTGGAAGATAATCCGCCGCAATATCCGTTTGTTGCGCTGCTGGTCTCCGGCGGCCACACGCAGCTGATTAGCGTTACTGGCATCGGTCAATATGAACTACTGGGCGAGTCGATTGACGATGCGGCGGGTGAAGCTTTCGATAAGACAGCTAAACTGCTGGGGCTCGATTATCCTGGCGGCCCGATGCTGTCGAAGATGGCCTCGCAGGGTACCGAAGGTCGTTTTGTCTTTCCTCGTCCAATGACCGACCGTCCGGGACTGGATTTTAGCTTCTCTGGCCTGAAAACCTTTGCCGCGAACACCATTCGCAGCAACGACAATGATGATCAAACCCGCGCTGACATTGCCCGTGCTTTTGAAGATGCAGTGGTGGATACATTGATGATCAAATGCCGTCGTGCGTTGGATCAAACCGGTTTTAAGCGTCTGGTGATGGCGGGGGGCGTCAGCGCTAACCGTACGCTGCGCGCGAAGCTGGCGGAGATGATGAAAAAACGCGGGGGGGAAGTGTTCTACGCTCGCCCTGAGTTCTGCACCGATAACGGTGCGATGATTGCCTACGCGGGTATGGTTCGTCTGCACTCCGGTGCGAAAGCCGAGCTCGGCGTGACCGTTCGTCCTCGCTGGCCGCTGGCGGAGTTACCGGCAGCGTAATTTTGCCGGGCCTACGGTTTTGTAGGCCCGGCAAACGACGTGCCAGCGGGCAATAAACTACACCCGCAACATCCCTTTCTCTTCCAGAAAAGCAATGATCTTTGCCAGTCCGTCACCTGCTTTTAAATTGGTAAACGTCCACGGACGCTCGCCGCGCATGCGCATGGTATCGCGCTCCATCACTTCCAGAGAGGCGCCCACATAAGGTGCGAGATCGGTTTTATTGATCACCAGAAAGTCAGATTTGGTGATCCCCGGCCCGCCTTTGCGCGGGATCTTCTCTCCTTCCGCCACGTCGATCACGTAGATGGTAAGATCCGCTAGCTCCGGGCTGAAGGTGGCGCTCAGGTTATCGCCGCCGCTTTCCACGAAGATAAGATCGAGGTTGCCGAATTTTTCGCTCAGGGCTTCCACTGCGGCGAGATTCATTGATGCATCTTCACGAATAGCAGTGTGCGGGCAGCCGCCGGTTTCAACGCCGACAATCCGCTCTGGCTCCAGGGCTCCGGCTTCGGTGAGGATCCGTTGATCCTCTTTGGTATAGATGTCGTTGGTCACCACCGCTAGCTGATAAGTGTCGCGCATTGCTTTGCACAGCGCTTCCAGTAGCGCGGTTTTTCCGGAGCCAACCGGGCCGCCGACGCCAACGCGCAGCGGTTGCTTAATCGTGTTCATACCTTCTCCTAAGAACGGAATAGTCGGGAATATTGGGTTTCATGCCGGGCGGAGGCGATGGCTGCGAGCGGCGTGGCCGAGCCGATAGCGCTGTCTGGCGCGGCCAGGGCACTGTCCATATCCGCCGCGTAGCGGTCGCATAGGCGCAGAATCAGCTGCTGGGCGGCTTGCTGGCCAAAAGGCACTAGCTTGACGCCTGCCATCACCGCGCTCTCAATCCAGCTGTAGCCGAGGCTAAGAGCCAGGTCGGGGATGGCGATTTGCCAGCGCACGCCGAGCCATGCCATGCCGGTAAGTTGGCTTTGCTGACACAGTTTGCGCCATTCGGGCGGGCAGTCCGGTTGCCAGTCGGCGAGCAGGCGGGTAAAAGCTGCGCCGCGATTACGCTCTTCGTCACGCAGCTCGCGGGTTTCCCGGCAGGCGAGCAGATAAGCCGTCCAGCGCTGCGCTGAGGCCAGATCGTCCGCTTCGCAGGCCTGATAGATCCGGGCGAACAGCGGCAGGTCGACGGTAAAAAAGCTCTGTTCCATCTGCCGCAGTTGCCAGCGCTCAAAGGCGGCAGTATCCGGCACCCAGTCTGCTTCCACCGCCCACTCCAGCCCTTGAGACCAACTATAGCCGCCGACCGGCAGACTGCTGCTGGCAAGCTGCATTAGCCGCAGACGTTTTTCCGGTGTCGGCATGTTAGTGGTTATGCCCATGATCGTGGTGGTGGTGATGGCCGTGCGACTCGCTGGCGTAAGCTCCGGCTTCCGGTTCAAACGGCAGGTGAGCGAAATCAACGGCCAGACCAAACTGGCGCAGCATATCGTCCAGCACGTGATCATGATGGTAGCGTAGCTCGCCGGGCATGATTTGCAGCGGCACGTGGCGGTTGCCAAGGTGATAGCAGGCTTTTGCCAGTACAAAGGGGTCATCGCAGCGCACCACTGAAACGGCTTCATCGGCGGCGATCACCTTGATAAATTCGCTGCCATTTTCGTTGCTAAGAATATCGCCGCCGCGCAGCAGCAGGCCGCGCGGCAGCAGCAGGCCCGCCTGGCGACCATCGTTAAGCGTGACTTTAATGCGGCTCTTTACCCGCACATCAATCGGCAGGGTGACGCTGGCAGTGGCCTGTGCCGGAGCGTCCACGCGTTGGGTCAAATAAAGCATTTTCACTCCTTAAAACAGGAAATAACGTTGTGCCATTGGTAACACGTCCGCCGGTTCGCTGGTGATCAGTTCGCCGTCGATACGCACCTCGTAGGTTTGCGAATCAACGGTAATATTGGGCAGTAGTCCGTTGTGGCGCATATCGGTTTTTTGTACTGTGCGGCAGCCTTTAGCTACTGCCGTCATGCTGTGCAGGTTCAGCTTTTCAGCGACGCTGTTTTCCGCCGCCGCCTGCGACAGGAAGGTCAAACGGCAGTGGTGACGAGCGCTACCCAGCGCGCCGAACATCGGGCGGTAGTGCACCGGCTGCGGCGTCGGGATGGACGCGTTGATATCGCCCATCGGCGCCATAGCGATCATGCCGCCTTTGACCACCGTCGCTGGTTTTACGCCGAAGAACGCTGGGGACCACAGCACCAGATCCGCCAGTTTGCCCGCTTCAATCGAACCGACTTCATGGGCGATGCCGTGGGTCAGCGCCGGGTTAATGGTGTACTTGGCGATATAGCGCTTTACGCGGTAGTTATCGTTATCCCCGTTCTCTTCCACTAACGGGCCGCGCTGGACTTTCATGCGGTGCGCCACCTGCCAGGTACGCAAAATCACTTCGCCGACGCGGCCCATGGCCTGTGAATCAGACGAGGTGAGCGAGAACGCGCCGAGGTCGTGCAGGACGTCTTCTGCGGCGATGGTTTCCCGACGAATACGTGATTCGGCAAACGCCACGTCCTCGGCGATATCCGGGTCGAGGTGATGGCAAACCATCAGCATGTCCAGGTGCTCGTCAATGGTGTTGACGGTATAGGGCAGTGTCGGATTGGTCGACGACGGCAGAATATTGGGATGCGCGCAGGCGGTAATAATATCCGGCGCATGGCCGCCACCCGCGCCTTCGGTATGGAAAGTGTGGATAGTGCGCCCGCCAATAGCCGCCAGGGTATCTTCCACGAAGCCGGACTCATTGAGAGTGTCGCTGTGCAGTGCGACCTGAACATCCATCTCGTCGGCGACGGTCAGCGCGCAGTTGATTGCCGCTGGCGTCGCGCCCCAGTCTTCGTGAATTTTCAGGCCAATAACCCCTGCTGCAACCTGCTCACGCAGTGCGTCCGGATTGGAGCCATTGCCTTTACCCAGCAGGCCGATATTGACCGGCAGACTGTCTGCCGCCTGCAGCATTCGCGAAATGTACCACGGCCCCGGCGTGCAGGTTGTGGCGTTGGTGCCCGCCGCCGGACCGGTACCGCCGCCGATCATCGTGGTTACGCCGGAGACCAGGGCCTCTTCCGCCTGCTGCGGGCAGATCCAGTGAATATGGGTGTCGACGCCGCCTGCGGTGACGATCTTACCTTCCGCAGCAATAATTTCCGTCGCCGCGCCGATAGGGATCGTGACGTTAGGTTGAATATCCGGATTTCCCGCTTTACCGACAGCGAAGATCCGTCCGTCTTTGACGCCGATATCGGCTTTGATGATCCCCCAGTGATCGATAATCAGCGCGTTGGTCAGCACCAGATCCACGCATTCGGCGGCAAGCATCTGCCCCTGGCCCATACCGTCGCGGATCACTTTGCCGCCGCCAAATTTGACCTCTTCGCCGTAGGTAGTGAGATCGTCTTCAACCTCGATCCACAGCTCGGTGTCCGCCAGGCGCACTTTGTCGCCGATGGTGGGGCCGAACATATCGGCCCAGGCCTGACGCGAAATCTCACTCATCGTTTGCCTCCAGATTGCCCATGACCTCGCCGCGAAAACCATACACCGCGCGGGTTCCGGCAAGTGCCACCAGCTCCACCTCGCGTTTTTGCCCCGGTTCGAAGCGCACCGCGGTTCCGGCGGCGATATTCAGACGATAACCGGTGGCCTGCTGACGATCGAACTTCAGCGCTGGGTTAACCTCGGCAAAGTGGTAATGCGAGCCCACCTGAATCGGCCGGTCGCCGTGATTTTCAACGATAATGCTGCAGGTTGCGCGGCCAGCGTTAATGGCTATCTGACCGGGCTTTACCTGATACTCTCCTGGGATCATCGTGGTTGCCTCAGATTATCGGGTTATGGACGGTGACCAGCTTCGAGCCGTCCGGAAAGGTGGCCTCAACCTGGATGTCGGGGATCATTTCCGGCACGCCTTCCATGACCTGATCGCGGCTCAGGACGTGGCGTCCGTCTTCCATTAGCGCCGCGACGCTTTGACCATCGCGCGCGCCTTCCATAATAAAGGCGCTGATCAGGGCCACGGATTCGGGGTAGTTGAGCTTCAGACCGCGGGCCAGACGGCGCTCTGCCACCAGCGCGGCGGTAAACAGCAACAGCTTGTCTTTTTCTCTGGGTGTTAGTTCCATAGCATTCTCTTAGGTCAGCCAGATTCGGGGAAGTAGCGGAGATTTACCGGTCAGATGTGGGCGCATAAATTGCCAGATATCGCGCATTGCCCGCTGGCAAAGCAGATTATCGTCACTTAAAAAGCGGACCGTCATCAGGCCATCGATAAGCGTGGCTCCGGCGTAATTAGCCAGTTGAATTAGCTTTTCACGCACGCCGTCCAGCAGCGTTTCGTTCGCCGGGTAGAACAGCAGAGTTCCGACCCACGGCTGCTCAGCGACGCTTGCCAGCTGTCCGTCGGCCAGACTCAGGCGTTCAATCAGCAGCGGGGAGTCGTCGACCCACACTTCCAGCCGATTGGCGAGCGCACCGTGGCTAAAAGCTTCGCCGATGACCGGGCGACCAAGACACAGCAAATCCCAGGCCAGTAGGGTGCTGGAGGAGGTGAGGTGAAACGCGGTGTGCAGAGATGCGATGGCACCGGGAAAGATGATCGCATCCTGCGGCAGCCATTCGAGCGTTGCGTTTTCGGCCAGCGCCAGGGTTTGCTCAAGCCGTGCCTGGGCGCCGCTGCTGCGATAAAACTTACTGGCGCCGGGCATGGTGATCAACGTATGGCAACCAGGCTCAATGGTGACGCTAATGGTCAGTTCATCGCCGCCGACGATACCGCCGGGGGGATGGAGTAAATAGAGGTGGCAGGTCTCTTCTTCAGGATAAAAAGGGCGCTGAACGGTAAGGGGACCGACATGACGACGGGAGGCGAGCGTTGTTTTCCCGCCGAGGTAATGAAAGTGCAGGTCCAGCGTGGCCTGCCAGCCTTTTTTGGTCTGTGGTAACACGGTGCCGTGCAATGTCGCGCCCCTGCAAAATCAAGATAAAACAGCAGGGATGAGTATTGATCGGGGACATAGCATCCCGGTCATATGAAAAGCTTATGCCCGTCATACTTCAAGCTGTGGCCGCGTTGGCTACCTGATGCAAAGGTTATTTCTGCTCTGGTGTTTTCTTCTTCTTTTTGAGGCGGGACCAGATTCGGGTCTCCTGGCGACGCCACAGGCGCTGAATGTTGTCATGATGACGTAGCAGAATCAGGCATGAAAGCATCGACACCGGGAAGGTGTATTGCGGTTTAAACCACCATACGTAGAACGGCGCGATAAGCGCGCTGACGATGGCGCCGAGGGAAGAGTAGCCGCTGAGCAGAATGGTGAGCAGCCAGGTCCCCGCCATCACGCCAGTGAGATCCCAGCCGATAGGGGCAATAGCACCGAAAGCAGTAGCAACACCTTTGCCGCCGCGAAAATTAAAGAATACCGGCCAGATGTGACCCACGCAGGCGGCTATCGCTACCAGGCCAAGCCAGAACGGGCTCAGGCCCAATGCCCACGCGCCCCAGACCGGAAGCATGCCTTTCAGCACGTCAAAAATAAGCACCGCTACGGCTGCTCTCTTGCCGCCTATTCGCAGGACGTTGGTCGCCCCGGGATTGCCGGAGCCGTTATCGCGAGGATCGGGCAGGCCAGCGAGGCGGCACACCAGAATGGCGCTGGATATTGAGCCGCAGAGGTAGGCGAGGATAACCAGTCCAGGCGCGATTGCACTCATCAGCTGTTCCATTTTGAAAGTGTCGGTTTATCCCCGTCACCTTTCGCGCCGTCGGCGCGTCGGTTTGCCTGGATGCATAGTGGCGCTATGCTCCCGAAGGCTTGCTGCGTCGCTGCTTTCCGGCAACGCAAATTATTTAGGGGATGTCTTTGCATCTGTGGATAATACGCATAATTCGCCGGAAGTGGTATCCGGTTTAGCCAAAAAGCAGGCAGGTCGTGATGGATATTGTATTTATAGAGCAACTTTCGGTAATCACCACTATCGGTGTTTACGACTGGGAACAAACCATCGAGCAGAAGCTGGTGTTCGATATCGAAATGGCGTGGGACAACCGCAAAGCCGCGGCCAGTGATGATGTCAGCGATTGTCTCAGCTATGCTGATATCAGCGAGCTGGTGATTAACCACGTTGAGGGCGCGCGTTTTGCGCTGGTGGAGCGCGTGGCGGAAGAAATTGCCGACCTGTTGCTGGAAAATTTCCAATCTCCATGGGTACGTATTAAAGTCAGCAAGCCTGGCGCAGTAGCCCGGGCGGCCAACGTTGGCGTCATTATTGAACGTGGCCTTAATCTGAAACAAAACTTTTCAGGTCATACTCGTTAAACAAATTGCGTTTATACCGGTCATAGAATCCGGCCATCAGGCTATTTTATTTACCGTTTTGTTCCTGGGCAGTGCTCGAAATCGTCGCGTACAACCTGTACGCTCCCGTTTCTGCGCGCGGTCTTTGGATGAATAATGAAGCCTGGTAGCTCGGTTCTTCGTTCCTGGTTTTTTTCATTTTACTTTTTAAAGGGTTTAATTGGATGAGCGATATACACTCGCTGCTGGTGGCGGCAATATTGGGTGTGGTTGAGGGTTTGACAGAATTTTTACCTGTTTCCAGTACGGGTCATATGATTATTGTCGGTCATCTTCTGGGTTTTGAAGGCGATACCGCAAATACTTTTGAGGTGGTGATTCAGCTAGGTTCGATTCTTGCGGTTGTTGTGATGTTCTGGCGTCGTTTGTTTGGTCTTATCGGTATTCATTTTGGCAGACCTCCAGAGCATGAAGGCCAGGGAAGTGGTCGTTTATCGCTTATTCATATTCTTCTTGGGATGATCCCGGCGGTGGTACTGGGGCTGATTTTCCATGATTCCATTAAGTCTCTTTTCAATCCGATTAACGTGATGTACGCACTGATTGTCGGCGGCGTGCTGCTGATTGCGGCGGAAGTGCTGAAGCCAAAACAGCCGCGCGCAGTAGGCATTGACGATATGACCTATCGTCAGGCGTTCGTGATCGGTTGCTTCCAGTGTCTGGCTCTTTGGCCGGGCTTCTCGCGTTCCGGGGCGACCATTTCTGGCGGGATGCTGATGGGCGTAAGCCGCTATGCGGCTTCTGAGTTCTCGTTCCTGCTGGCGGTGCCGATGATGATGGGCGCAACCGTGCTGGATATGTACAAGAGCATCGGTTTCCTGAGCGTTAGCGATATTCCGATGTTTGCTGTTGGCTTTATCACCGCGTTTATCGTCGCGCTGATTGCGATTAAAACCTTCCTGCAGCTGATTAAACGTATCTCGTTTATTCCGTTCGCTATCTACCGTTTTGTCGTGGCGGCAGCGGTCTACGTGGTCTTCTTCTGATAAGACCAGGCCCTCAGTCTTGCTGCTGAGGGCAACGTTTTTCTTTCCACTGTGCTACGGCTTTAATCCGCCGACGCGTCAGCTCTTCGCGAATCTCAATCCCCTGAAAACCTTCCGCGACCACTTCTTTGGTTGAGACCGATCGGGCGACTTCCCAGGCCTCCAGCAGCAGGCGTCCCTGAGGGTAATCGCAGGCTTCAAAACCGGCGCGCCCGCGCACGTCGGCTTCGCTGGTTAAGGCGATTTGCTTGACCCGCTGTGGCTTGCGCCAGGCGTCGATATTATCGAACAGTTTGACCAGCGTTTTCGGCTGTAGCATCGGCAGGGTATGAATCAGATCGTGAAATTCGGCGACCAGTTTTGCCAGATCGCGGATTTCATTGGGTACCCGCAGACGAACACAAAGCTGCTCGACCAGCTTAACGCCTGCCGGGCCGTGACCATGATGGCGTGGCCAGAGCTCTTTCGGCGTCAGCCCTTTCCCGAGATCGTGACACAGGGTGGCGAAACGCACGTCCACTTCAGGAGAGAGCATTGCCGCCATCGTGACGGTCATCAAGGTATGCAGACCCGTGTCGATTTCCGGATGCCATTTAGCAGGTGCCGGTACGCCGTAGAGGGCGTCGACTTCCGGGAACAACACCTTGAGTGCACGACAGTCGCGTAAGGTCTGAAAGAAAACCTGGGGATTACGGGTGGTGAGGGCGCTCTCCGTTTCTTTCCACACCCGCTCGGGCGTGAGGTGTGCGAGTTCACCGGCATCGGCCATCGTGCGCATCAGCGCCATAGTTTCCTCAGCGATGCGAAAGCCCAGATGCGCATAGCGGGCGGCAAAACGCGCCACGCGCAGAACGCGCAGCGGATCTTCGCTAAAGGCAGGCGAGACGTGGCGCAGCAGGCGCAGGCGCAAATCATCCTGGCCGCCATAAGGGTCGATAATCTGGCCGTCAGCATCCTGGGCCAGCGCATTAATCGTTAGATCGCGACGCTGCAGGTCTTGCTCAAGGGTAACGTCAGCGGCAGCATAGCAGGTAAAGCCGGTATAACCGGAACCGGATTTCCGCTCGGTACGCGCCAGAGCATATTCTTCACGGCTTTGAGGATGAAGGAACACGGGAAAATCGCGGCCTACCTGCTGGTAGCCCGCGTCGAGTAATTGCTGAGGCGTAGTGCCAACTACGACCCAATCTCTGTCTTTGACCGGTAGCCTTAATAACGCATCCCGAACCGCACCACCGACCAGATAAACCTTCACGCCTTACTCTCCCGTATTCGTTTTCTCACGATGATACGTAAGTCTGGCAGAGAAGACGAATTAGTTCATCCAGCGGTCTTTACGTTTGCGGCTCGGCACCAGGTGCGGCAATACCAGACCGAGGAGCAGGCCGACGCCGAGCACGCCGCCGCCATACATAAACCACTGCATGATAATGGTGCGCTGTTTGTCATCTAATTGCAGATTGGCGGCGCTCACCTTCTTCTGCGCGACAACCAGCTCGTTTTTCAGCTTTTGGTTCTCTTCTTTCAGGCCATTGATAACGGCATCGCTACCGGCGACTTTCTTTTGCATGTCCGCCGTACGCTGGTTCCAGGTGGTATCGATGTTGTTCAGCTTATCGGTCAGGGTTTTGACCTGGTTTTCCAGGTCCGGCACGCGGATGCGGATGCTGGGCTCATTGCTCAGCTCTTTTAGTGGGATCCAGGCGGTACGACCGCTGCTGTCGCGCACTTGTGCATAACTGGTGCTGTCATTAGTTTGCAGCACCGCGACTTCTTCCCCGGCGTTGATGGTGCCCACGAGACGATAATTATCGCCCGGACCGCTGCGAACCCAGGTATTCAGTTCATCAGAAACGTAACGCTTTTCTTCCGCGTGAACCGCCGTGGCGGCGCTAAGCGCCAGCAAGGTAAATGTAATAAGGCGTAATTTTGGCATCAGGTCATCGTTTGATCATAAAAAGTTGAACGATAGTAGTGGCATCACCGTAGCGACGCAAAGTTTTCCGCCACAATCGGAATCATCCAACAGGTGGCCCGGCAAAATGCGCATTGCATGGCGATTCGCCGCAAAATACTATTTACTGACAAGAAATATCGTCGTTAGTTCGCCGCATTTTCCCGGCACAGCACATAAGCGGAAGAATTCAGCCATGGCTCAAGAAATCGAATTAAAGTTTATCATCGCCCACAATGGTGTAGACGTACTGCGTCAGCACCTTAGCGCGTTAGAAGCTAAACACACGCCCGCAGCTCAACTGCTGAATATTTACTACGAAACGGCGGACAATTGGCTGCGTCGCCACGATATGGGGCTGCGCATTCGCGGTGACCAGGGGCGTTATGAAATGACGCTGAAAATCGCCGGTCGCGTGGTGGGTGGGCTACATCAGCGCCCGGAATACAATATTGCGCTGGAAAAGCCAGAACTGGCGCTGGAGAGGCTTCCTGCCGAAGTCTGGCCACAGGGCGAGCTGCCGGCCGAGCTTGCGCAGAACGTACAGCCGCTTTTTAGTACCGATTTCGAACGTGAAAGATGGGTAGTGAAAGAAGGCAGTAGCGAGATTGAAATTGCCCTCGATCGAGGGGAAGTCAAAGCTGGTGAGCATCAGGAGCCTATCTGCGAGCTGGAACTGGAGCTGTTGTCTGGCGATCCGCAGGATATCCTGACCCTTGCCCATCGCCTGCTGGATATCGGCGTGCTGCGACAGGGCAGTCTGAGCAAAGCGGCTCGCGGCTATCATCTGGCGCAGGGCAATGAAGAGCGTCCGCTAACCGCATTATCTGTTTTGCGTGTGATGCCGAAGGCCAGCGTGGAGCAGGCGCTGGAGGCGGCGCTGGAAAATGCGCTGGCGCACTGGCTCTATCATGATGAACTCCTCAATCGTGGCAATTCAAAAGCGAAAGCCGAGATTTTGCATGCGATTGCCCGCGTTCGGCATACGCTGGTGTTGTTTGGCGGCATTGTCCCTCGTAAGGCAACGACCCAACTTCGTGAGCGCTTGAACGAAGCTGAAGCTGCGTTGTTGGAGGAAAAGAACGCCCAGGCGGCGCTGTTTAATGTTGCCTGCGTAGGCGCTAAGCTGGCGCTTACCGAGTGGCTGGTGAATCGCGGCTGGCGTCCTTTTATGAACGCTGCCGGTGAACAGAAAATCAGCGGCTCTTTCAAACGCTTTGCTGATATTCAGCTCTCCCGCGCGGCGGCTGAGCTGAAAAACTCGATTGCGCAGCCGTCAGCCGATGAGTATGTCGGTCAGCTTCCGCGCCTGGCGCGCGAAATCGACAGCGTTCAGCTTCTGGCTGGTGCGTATGCAGATGTTGCCGCGCCGTGGTTGGAAAGCTGGCAAGAAATCCACCGGGCGATTGAGCATAATGACAGCAGCGTCCTCGAATATTTCCGTCGCCAGGCGCTGGCAGCAGAGCCGTTCTGGCTGCATAGTGGAAAACGATAATTTCAGGCCAGGGAGCCCCTAAGATGCCGCTTTCTTCGCAATTACAGCAGCACTGGCAGACGGTCACAGACCGGCTACCGGCGGATTTTCCAGTATCCACATTAAGTGAGCAGGCGCAGTCGGTGATGGCATTCAGCGATTTCGTCGAGCACAGTCTGGTCGCCCAACCGCAATGGCTGGCGGAGCTTGAAAGCTCGCCACCTGAGGCGCAGGAGTGGCGTCATTATGCCGACTGGCTACAGATGCGTCTTGCAGAGGTGAATGATGAAGCCACGTTGATGCGCGAGCTGCGCCAGTTTCGCCGCTGGATAATGGTGCGTATCGCCTGGGCCCAGTCGTTATCGCTGGTCAGCGAAGAGAGCAGTTTGCAGCAACTGAGCGTGCTGGCGGAGACGCTGATTGTCGCCGCTCGCGACTGGCTTTACGTTGCCTGTTGCCGCGAATGGGGGACTCCGTGCAATGCTGAAGGTTCGCCGCAGCCGCTGTTGATTTTGGGGATGGGTAAACTTGGCGGCGGCGAGCTTAACTTCTCCTCCGACATCGACCTGATTTTTGCCTGGCCGGAGCACGGCTCCACGCAAGGTGGGCGTCGGGAGTTGGATAACGCGCAGTTTTTTACCCGTCTTGGACAACGTTTAATCAAGGTCCTGGATCAACCCACTCAGGATGGTTTCGTTTATCGCGTCGACATGCGCCTGCGCCCGTTTGGCGATAGCGGCCCACTGGTTTTGAGCTTCGCCGCGCTGGAGGATTATTACCAGGAGCAGGGGCGCGACTGGGAGCGATACGCGATGGTGAAAGCTCGGATTATGGGCGATAACGATGGCATTTATGCCAGCGAGCTGCGCGCCATGCTGCGACCGTTCGTCTTCCGTCGCTACATCGATTTCAGCGTCATTCAGTCCCTGCGCAACATGAAGGGGATGATTGCCCGTGAAGTTCGTCGCCGAGGGTTAAAGGACAATATCAAGCTCGGCGCGGGCGGTATCCGCGAGATTGAATTTATCGTCCAGGTCTTCCAGCTGATTCGCGGCGGGCGCGAGCCGATGCTGCAACAGCGTGCTTTGTTGCCGACGCTGGCCGCTATCGAAGAGCTTCATCTGTTACCTGAAGGCGATGCGCCAAGGCTGCGAGATGCCTATCTGTTTTTACGTCGCCTGGAAAACTTACTGCAAAGCATCAACGACGAGCAGACGCAAACCCTGCCGCAGGATGAGCTTAATCGCGCCCGGCTGGCGTGGGGGATGGGCGCTGCCGACTGGGATGCCCTTAGCGCGCGGCTGGCCGAGCAGATGGCCAATGTGCGACAGGTTTTTAATGAATTGATTGGCGACGATGAAGCGCAGTCGCCGGATGAACAGCTTGCAGAGTACTGGCGAGAACTGTGGCAGGACGCGCTTGAAGAGGACGATACCAGCCCGGCGCTGGCGCATCTTGCGGATAACGATCGCCGCAGCGTGCTGGCGCTGATCGCCGATTTCCGTAAAGAACTGGACCGACGCACGATTGGTCCGCGCGGTCGTCAGGTGCTTGATCAGCTCATGCCGCATCTGCTTAGCGAAATTTGTTCACGTGCGGATGCTCCGGTACCGCTGGCGCGCATTACGCCGCTACTGACCGGGATCGTTACCCGTACCACTTATCTTGAACTACTGAGCGAATTCCCCGGCGCGTTAAAGCATCTGATTAGCCTGTGCGCCGCTTCGCCGATGGTCGCCAGCCAGCTGGCGCGACACCCGCTGCTGCTGGACGAACTGCTGGATCCGAATACCCTCTATCAGCCAACGGCCACTGACGCATATCGTGATGAGTTGCGCCAGTATCTGCTGCGCGTGCCGGAAGAGGATGAAGAGCAGCAACTGGAAGCATTGCGCCAGTTCAAACAGGCTCAGTTGTTACACATTGCTGCCGCCGATATCGCCGGGACGCTGCCGGTGATGAAAGTGAGCGATCACTTAACCTGGCTGGCTGAGGCGATGATTGACGCGGTGGTCCAGCAGGCATGGCTGCAAATGGTCGCCCGCTATGGTCAGCCAACGCATCTGCATGACCGCCAGGGGCGCGGCTTTGCGGTGGTTGGCTACGGCAAGCTGGGGGGCTGGGAACTGGGCTACAGTTCTGACCTCGATCTGGTGTTCCTGCATGACTGCCCGATGGAAGTGATGACCGACGGCGAGCGCGAAATTGATGGCCGCCAGTTTTATCTGCGCCTGGCGCAGCGCATCATGCATCTTTTCAGCACCCGAACGCCTTCGGGCATTCTGTACGAAGTGGATGCTCGCTTACGTCCTTCTGGCGCGGCGGGTATGCTGGTCACCACCACCGATTCCTTTGCTGATTATCAGCAAAACGAAGCCTGGACCTGGGAACATCAGGCGCTGGTTCGCGCTCGCGTTGTCTATGGCGACCCTGAGCTACAGGCGCGTTTTGACGTGATTCGTCGGGATATTCTTACCACTGCGCGCGAAGGCGAAAAACTGCAAACTGAAGTGCGGGAAATGCGTGAAAAAATGCGCGCTCACCTCGGCAATAAGCACCATGATCGCTTTGATATTAAAGCTGATGCTGGCGGGATCACGGATATTGAATTTATTACCCAGTATCTGGTCCTACGCTATGCCAGTGATAGGCCTAAGCTCACGCGTTGGTCTGATAACGTGCGCATTCTGGAACTGTTGGCGCAGAACGATATTATGGACGATGCAGAGGCGAGGGCATTGACCCATGCCTACACCACGTTACGCGATGCGTTGCATCACCTGGCCCTGCAGGAGCTGCCGGGGAACGTGGCGCCTGACGCGTTTAGTCAGGAACGTGAACAGGTCAGCGCCAGCTGGCAGAAGTGGTTGATGGCTTAACTAAAAAAACGGGTGTGCTATTATCGCGCGCAAAGTTTGCGTCTCGCAGGAGAAAGTAATGAAAGTAACGCTGCCAGAGTTTGAACGTGCAGAAGTGTTGGTGGTTGGCGATGTGATGCTGGACCGCTACTGGTATGGCCCTACTAGCCGAATTTCGCCGGAAGCGCCGGTGCCGGTGGTGAAAGTAGAAAATATCGAAGAACGTCCTGGTGGTGCGGCAAACGTAGCGATGAACATTGCGTCGCTCGGTGCGACTTCTCGCCTGGTTGGCCTGACCGGGATTGACGATGCTGCCCGTGCGTTAAGCAAGGCGCTGGCCGATGTTAATGTGAAGTGCGACTTTGTTTCCCTGCCGACGCATCCAACAATCACCAAGCTACGCGTGCTTTCGCGCAACCAGCAGCTGATTCGTCTTGATTTCGAAGAAGGTTTCTCTGGTGTCGATCCGCAGCCGATGCACGAGCGTATTCAGCAGGCGCTGAGCTCTATTGGTGCGCTGGTGCTGTCTGACTACGCCAAAGGCGCGCTGACCAGCGTGCAGACCATGATTAAGCTCGCTCGTGACGCGGGCGTTCCGGTGTTGATCGACCCGAAAGGCACTGATTTTGAACGCTATCGTGGTGCTACGCTGCTGACGCCGAACCTATCCGAGTTTGAAGCGGTAGCGGGGAAATGTCAGAACGAAGCGGAAATCGTTGAGCGTGGGATGAAAATCATCACTGATTTTGAGCTGTCTGCGCTGCTGGTCACTCGCTCCGAGCAGGGTATGACGCTGCTGCAACCGGGCCGACCGGCTCTGCATATGCCGACTCAGGCGCAGGAGGTTTATGACGTTACCGGCGCGGGCGATACGGTGATTGGCGTGCTGGCCGCGACGCTGGCTTCCGGTAATTCGCTGGAAGAAGCCTGCTACTTCGCCAACGCGGCGGCAGGCGTGGTGGTGGGCAAACTCGGTACCTCTACCGTTTCGCCTATCGAGCTGGAAAATGCGGTTCGCGGGCGTTCAGAAACGGGCTTTGGCGTGATGAACGAAGAAGAGCTGAAGCTGGCAGTGGTCGCGGCGCGTAAACGCGGCGAGAAAGTCGTGATGACCAACGGCGTGTTCGACATTCTGCACGCGGGCCACGTCTCCTATCTGGCGAATGCGCGCAAGCTGGGTGACCGCCTGATTGTTGCCGTTAACAGCGACGCATCGACCAAACGTCTGAAAGGCGAGTCTCGCCCGGTGAACCCGCTGGATCAGCGAATGATCGTGCTGGGCGCGCTGGAAGCTGTCGACTGGGTGGTCTCTTTTGAAGAAGATACGCCACAGCGGCTGATTGCAGGCATTCTGCCGGACCTGTTGGTGAAAGGCGGCGACTACAAGCCGGAGCAGATTGCCGGTAGTGAAGAAGTGTGGGCAAACGGCGGCGAGGTGCTGGTGCTCAACTTTGAAGATGGTTGTTCGACAACCAATATCATTAAGAAGATCCAGAAAGATAGCGAAAAATAAGCGTTTTTCTGATGATAGACAAAACCCGGCGCGATTAAATTGCCGGGTTTTTTATTGAATGCCCCCCTTGTCAGGAGGGCGTTTTTTATTCGGCGGTGGTTGTTTTTACGTGAATGTCTTCACTCGCCGTGGTGGTGCCAGGAATTGACGTTGTTAGCGGCGCAGCCAGAGAAGCCAGAGATCCACCGGAGAGGCCAATTTCATTTAACAGTGAATCAATCAGCGGTGCCTGGGTACGATAGGAAAGGGCTGCGGACAACGCCTGCTCCGCCAGATTGCTGCCGCCTGCGCTGACGGTGGTATTTTCCGTGCCGCCAGCGCCGCCGCCCCGGTTAAGGCCGTCAACCTGAATAATCTTGATGCCTTCAATGGACTTCATCGGCTCAACGGATTTCTCGATAACCGCCGGTAGTGATTGCAGCAGTGCCAGTTTGAATTTCAGACTGGTCTGCTGATCGGAAAGCACGTTGATAGCATCGTTGAGTGCGCGCTGGGCTTCCGCTTCCGCGAGGCCCTTTTTCTTTGTGGCTTCTGCCAGTTCCACGATTGCCGCAGCTTGAAGCTCAGCGGCTTCTTTTTCTGCTTTTGCCCGAACCGTCAGCTCGACCGCCTGGGTTTCCGCATCCTGAGAAGCGGCGATTAACGCAACCTGTTTCGCACGATCGGCTTCCGCCGTTTGGCGCGTGGTTTCAACGTTTTGCTGTGCGCGGACGGATTCGGCCAGCGCGTCGTTTGCACGAGCTTCTGCCTGAGACTGCTGCTCGGATTTTGCGGCGATAGCGATAGATTTTGTCTGATTCGCAATTTCTGTCGCCTGCTGTTGCTCGATCTCTTTGATGCGAATTTCCCGCTCCGCTTCGACCTTTTTAGTCCGCACAATCTGCTCGCGTTCGATTTCACTTTCCTGAATCTGTCGTTCAGCCTGGATACGTGTTTGTTCCGCTTCGCGATGGCGTTCCGCTTCAAAAGCGGCGATTTTCGCGTTTTGCTCGGCGGTGCGGGTTTTCACCTGCTGCTCCTGCTCAAGCGTCATAAAGGCTTCTTGCTGCGCGATTTCGAGCTTGCGCGACAGAGCATCGCGGTTTTTTTCCCGCACGGCGACTTCAACGTCCTGTTCGACTTCATTACGTTCGCGACGACGGCGCTCCGTCTCCTGGGTGAGCTTAGTCAAACCTTCGGCGTCAAAGGCGTTGTTGGGGTTGAAGTGTTCTTTCGAAGTCTGGTTGAAGTTTGTCAACGAGACGCTTTCCAGCTCCAGGCCGTTTTTGGATAAATCTTCAGCAACGGTATTTTGTACGCCCTGCACGAAATTCTCGCGCGTATCCTGCAGCTCATGCATGGTCATCTGCGCCGCGGTGGCGCGCAGGGCATCCACGAACTTATCTTCGACCAGCATGCGCAGATCTTCCGGCGATAATGTGCGTTGGCCGAGGGTTTGCGCTGCGGTAGCAATACCTTCGACAGACGGTTTGACCCTGACGAAAAAGGCCACAACGACGTCAACGCGCATACGATCTTTGGTGATCAGGCTGTCGGCCGTGGAGCGGCTAACTTCAAGCTTCAGGGTATTCATGTTGATCGGGATGATTTCGTGGAAAATGGGCATGGAGATAGCCCCACCGCTCATGACCACCTTTTGTCCGCCAAGACCTGTACGGACAAAAGCCTGTTCCGCTGAAGCCCGGCGATAGAGTCTGGCGAAAATAATGCCAATAACCAATAGAACAATGACGGCGACGCCCGCCGTAAACATCCATGAGGGGAATAAGCCAGTAATGCCATCCATTATGTAACCTCCTTATTTATGAGAAACAAACTATAAAACGTGTGGCCAGGGGTTAAGCTCAGCTAAATAACGTGTTGAGGTAAGTCTGAGGATAATTAGAACCCGATCCCCTCTTTTAAACTCTTTACCCTCTTCCGGCTCAATTAATAAATAATGTGTTTGACCAAATTTATCCGTGAACTTTCCTTCGCACGGACGGCCTGACTCGGCAAAATGGCCGGTAATAAGAGCCATACTGCCAATAAAATCGTCTTCGGTAATCGCCGTGGTTTCATCCAGCGGCAGCCATGGTGCAATGGCTTTTCCCGTGTAGTGTACCGCGATGCCAGAGATCACCAGACAGACCGGTGCTAACAGGAAATTGTTCAATGGCGATGACATAAGGCTTACCCAGGCATGCTGAATGATGATACCGAGAAACCCAAAATAGCCTCCCAGCAGACAGAGTACGATAAGTGCAGGGATTCGCCCGATATTCAGATAATGAAGAACCTGACCGATGTTACCGGAAGTTAAAGAGTCAAAATGATTTAAATGTGCGTCAATAATGCCGGAAAGCAGATGCCCGAAAATAAGCGCAATAACTTCCAGAAGACCAATAAGGAGTACGAATGATAGTGCAAAAAGATAAGGGCTGTTGTATTCGGAAAATAGATGCATGAATCTCCTTATTCGTGAAAGATCTTATAAAGATTTTACCCGGATACTGGTGGTTAGTTTAACAATAATACGAGCAATAGAATAGGTAATATCGCTATTCCTTTTGTTTTTTAATGCGCTCAGATGGAGCTTAAACCGTGCAGTATCCAGGGGGGCCTGCAGACAAAGAGGAGATAGGTTCAGCGTTGTGAGATCACACTTTAAAACCTAATGATGAGAATTATGATTCAGCGCAATAAATAGCCACTTTGAGCGCATTTTTCGCCCAAAAAAAGTTAAGGTAAGGGTAAATACTGAAGTGAGTAAAAAGCATATGACCAATCAGAATACCAACGGCTGAAGGAGTATGCGGATGAATAATAAAGACATGTATTTGATGAAGAATTTTGATTTTCTGGCTCAGAGTTTCGCCAGAATGTACGCACAAGGTCAGCCCGTCGATCTTCAGGCCATTGTCGGTAACATGGATGAAGCGCATCGCGAATGGTTTTGTCAACGATATGAGTTTTACCGCCAGCAGGTGAGTAAGACCATGATCCCAGAGGCGGAGCTGGAACACTGAGACTACAACGGGCCCGAAAGGCCCGTTGCTTGTTTTACAGCTTCTCTTCTGCGTCCGGAGTCACCGACACGCTCGCCGAGCGGCTTTCTAGTTCGCTCAGGCGTTGTTCCAGCAAAGCCAGTTTTTCACGTGTACGCAGTAGCACCTGCGTCTGCACATCAAACTCTTCGCGGCTTACCAGATCCAGACGAGTTAATTGCGACTGGAGCACCTGACGAATTTTTTTCTCCACATCTTCTCCAAGGTCACGAAGGCCTTTTGGCATTGACTCATGGACCTGACGGGCGATCTGTTCAATTTTTTTCGGGTCAATCATGGTGGTTTCCTGATCTGGTCGGTTTGCCGC
Organism: Klebsiella huaxiensis; assembly: GCF_003261575.2. Lineage (GTDB taxonomy): Bacteria > Pseudomonadota > Gammaproteobacteria > Enterobacterales > Enterobacteriaceae > Klebsiella > Klebsiella huaxiensis. The sequence goes on from NZ_CP036175.1 coordinate 832,169, forward strand.
TCATTGTAGTGCGATCGTCGGTACCGATAAACCATAAATGTTTGAAGCTTATGCATTGCCGACGATAGTCAATAGCGTTATAGTTGCTGTGCTTATTCTCAGGGCGGGGCGAAATTCCCCACCGGCGGTAAATCAACCATAGCGTTGAAAGCCCGCGAGCGCTTTCTGCGAAAGCAGAAAGGTCAGCAGATCCGGTGTGATTCCGGGGCCGACGGTTAGAGTCCGGATGGGAGAGAGTAACGGCTCAGTCGGGTTTCGATCCGCTTGCGTTGACTTTTGCCGCTAAACCGGCGCTCCTAAGACTGCCCTGATTCTGGTAACCATAATTTTAATGAGGTTTTTTTACCATGAATCAGACGCTCCTTTCTTCTTTTGGTACCGCTTTTGAACGTGTGGAACACGCTTTAAATGCACTGCGCGAAGGCCGTGGTGTGATGGTGCTTGACGATGAAGACCGTGAAAACGAAGGCGATATGATTTTCGCCGCTGAAACCATGACCGTTGAGCAGATGGCGCTGACCATTCGTCACGGCAGTGGTATTGTCTGCCTGTGCCTGACTGAAGATCGTCGCAAACAGCTCGACCTGCCAATGATGGTTGAAAACAACACCAGCGCTTACGGCACCGGTTTTACCGTGACCATTGAAGCTGCTGAAGGTGTCACCACCGGCGTTTCTGCCGCTGACCGTGTGACTACCGTGCGTGCGGCGATTGCCGATGGCGCAAAACCTTCAGACCTGAACCGTCCTGGCCACGTCTTCCCGCTGCGTGCGCAGCCGGGCGGCGTCCTGACCCGTGGTGGTCATACTGAAGCAACTATCGATCTGGTGACTCTGGCGGGTTTCAAACCGGCAGGCGTACTGTGCGAACTGACTAATGACGATGGCTCCATGGCCCGTGCGCCGCAGTGCATCGAGTTTGCTCAGCAACATAATATGGCCGTAGTGACTATCGAAGATTTATCAGCTTATCGTCGTGAGCACGAACGTAAAGCTGGCTGATCGCTGACGTCAACGCCAAAAAAAAGCCGGGTTATCCCGGCTTTGTCGTTTCTAGTTGTAGTTAATTTTAAACAACACGACGGATTCGAAATGCCCGGTTTTAACATTTTAACCGGAGAATTTAGATAGCTCGGCTTGATAATCCTGTTTAACGGTGAGTAACGAGCCGGTGAAGTCAGCGTATTCGGCATACTGGTTAAAGGTGTAGAGGCTGTTTTCTGTCGGGTTGCGAATCTTCAGCTGTAGTCCATTACCTGGCAGCAGCGCGGTATCATCATTGGCCAACGCGCTTTGATAATCATGCGGCGGCATGGATTTGATTTTTACATACAGCCGCATACGGGCAATGAACGTCCGTGAGTAGTGGGTATCTTCAGCATTTTTAGAACAGAGGCGATCCTCCCAGTTGGAGGCAATAATTTGTGCTGGCGTAAATTTCTGATAGTAGATGTTATCAACACAAGTGTTGGTATCAATGCCAACAGCGCCCTGGGTTGAATAATAATCCACTCCTGAGTAGGTCACGCCTGGCGGGTAATAAGGATCATCAGCAGATGAATAAGGGTTAACCCATACGTAGACATTCTCGCTGGTTTTACCATTGACATCGCTTTTATCACCTGGTTTTTTCTTCAGCGCGGCCGGACGCCAGATCATTTTGATTCGGGATTGCATGGCGATCTGCACGATTGCGTGATTATTCGCTACATCAGGAGTTGGAGGAATTTCGCGCACGTTGTAGTAAAACAGAGATTCACGATCTTTCGGTAGCGTACTGCCGCTGCCCTATTTGACGATGCGAACCTGAGTGATGGCTCCTGGTTCGAGGCGCTGCATTGTGGGGAGTACGGCAAAAAACGTATCGCTCTTGTTCCCTTTTTCATCCTCAATACACGAGTAGGCGAGGTAGGGAAGGTCTTTGCTGGCGTTCTCGCCGCTTTGCTGCTGTCATTAAAAATGACCCGTGTGCGGTCGGGGGCAATTGCTGCCTGAGTGGTGAGAGGGTTCACGGCGATGGCGATCGGCTGATAGCTGGAGAGCATCGGTACGACGGCATAACCAAATATGTTCGTTTTGTTTGCATCCTCTTGCAGCGGAATGTCGGCAATACCATCGGTGCTGACCATCAGACGCGGCTCCTTACTGACGCTATGGTGATGGAATGCGGCACCGTGACGAGTTGCAGTGAAAGAGCCATCCCAACTGGCAGAGGTGTAATCGCTGGCGACGTAGCTACCAGAAAGCTGGAGATCGCCAACGGGGGCTGGTGCTGATAGTCGGTGCGGAACTGCGCGCCGTTATTCAGCCTTTCGCTGGCGGCTCCAGCGGATACGCCCCAGGTATTACGAGGGGCGGATTTACATATTGTTTTGTAATACACATGCGCCTGTAAATTGTACAGGCGTGTTTAAGTCTACATAGACATTACTGATAGTTTATTTTGATAATAACGTCTTTACTAAATGGACCTTCCACCAGTTTCTTAGTGGGATGAGGGGTTAGCTCAGCCGTATAGTTATGTGTGACAGTTGATGGGGCACTTGGGATGTAGGTTGTAAAAGTCATATACTGGTTAAATAAAACCGCTGTGTTGAGCGTGTTGTCGAAAACGTTCAAGAGCAAACCGTTCCCTAGATCCAGATGCGTATCGTTATAAGGTGCATCGCTGGTATAGAAGCTGGTCGTAATATCAAACTGCTCCGTACACCCTGCAGTTTGATCCCTGACGGTAGAGATGCTAAAAGTCTTTTGAGTATCCGTATGGTTAGCAAGGTTGATGTTAGTGATGGTTTTAAAATCAACAACCTGACTTTCAGGTAAGATTTTAATTGATGCGCTGCAACTTAAATAGTGAATGTTATCTAGTCCATCAATGTAAAAACGCAAGTTTTTAGCATTTTTAGCCAGGTTTGCACCTCCTTCGCCATCAAACTGTAGAACGTTAATTTTGCCAAAATTATAAACCGTTGTACTGTCTGGTGGGATTGCTTTGACCTTAACGTATAAACGAAAACGAGCATTAAAGGTTATGTTTTTTTGTAGCGTTGAACCGTTACACACTGGGTCGTGGTATATACCATCGTAATACTGCTCGAATTTATCCAGGCAAGCTCCGGTATCGATTCCCTGGTCGTTCCCTTCATAATCGGCACCATTGTAGGTAACGCCAAAAGTAAAGTAGGGGTTATTCAGGACCTCGGTGCTGTTAAATGCCGAGAGTTTTATCCATGCATAGAGATCTTCCGTTTGATTTGATTTACTCCAGCCCGTTGCATTATCGCAGTAGACGGTCATAGTAATATCCGGGCTTTCCCATACCTTCTGGTTAAGTGTGATATCGCTTGGGATGGTAAATGAGGGGAGCTCGATCTTAGCTTCAGTCAGGCCCCCTTTGCTATTCTGATAGCAGTCAACTGCCCAGGAGGGTAACGAAAACAGGCAGGTTAATAATGCTAAAAAGCTAAATAATCTTTTCATCATTATCCCTTTTTCACTGGTTCAGACTGACATATGGTCTGCACCGAGTTGCAGCTAATTTTAAACATATGCAGGCCGCCGTAATCGCCAATAAAGCCAATCTGGAAATTTGCTGGCAGGTTTTTAATTTCTTGTGACGCCTGGCCAAAGGGGTCGGCCATCATGCTTGACGTTTTTGGCAACAGCGTTTTGCCATTGGTGCCAATATAGCCAACGGTCACAAAATAGGGGGATTTATTCTTTAGCACTAATCCGCTGCCGGTGCGGCTAACATCGAATTTTCCGATCAGGCTCGACTGCCCATTTTTAACTTCTACGGCCTTTGGCCGCCAGAAAATTTTAATACGGCTCTGCATAGCGATTTGCATGACGTTTTTCTGTTCTGAGCGCGGCGGGATTTCACGAATATTGTAGTAAAACAGCGATTCTCTATCGGCGGGAAGCTGTGCCAGCGTTGGCTGAGGCATTAGACGGACCTGGACCTGTTCACCAGCTTCCAGACGCACCATCGGTGGAACGGCGGTTATATAGTTGCGGGATTTTTTATTATCCTTGTCCTCAATCCATGATTGGGCAAGGAAGGGGGCAGTTGTGCTTTGGTTGGTCAAGCGCACGGAAACGCTTTTATCCGACTGGTTAAAAATGATGCGGGTTCTGTCGGGCGACACCGCGGCATTGACCGCAAAGCTGGTGCCCAGCAGGCATAATAATCCTTTCGCAAGCGTGTTAATTTTCATTATCTTCATCCTGAATTAATGTGCGGGTTTACACGGTAAAATAACGGCCTGACCATCGGTATTGCTGTGGTTAGGCGGTGTAATATCACAAACTTTGTCGTTCCATTTTAGCGTCAGCATGCTATTTTCCTGGACGCCGCTCAGATACACAAAGCCGTCATCGGCGACTAAACCCATATCGCGACCGGTTGCTTTATCCGTGACGGTCACGCCCAGCGGTGGGAATTGTCCATTTTCCAGCCGGATGACGCCGATAATCTGATAGCCTTTGGTGGCGCTAAGCGGCATATAACCAATGGCCCCTTCGGTCAGCGTGGTGCGGATAACCGAGTTGGTCACATCCACGCCATCAGGCAGGTTATTGTTGTTCACCATCACCGTGGCAGTTGTGTAGTTACCCACTGAAGGAACCACGGAAATGCCAAACATATTGGTCATGCTACGGTTATTATTTACTTCCACGCCGGATATGCCATCCGCATCAACCATCACGCGAGAGCTGTTGCCCGCGTTATAGTCATGAAGCGCCGCGCCGTGACGAGTCGCAGTAAATGAGCCGTTCCAGCCCGCGCTGAACGAGCGGTAATAGCTGGGTTGCACGGTGCCGTTCACGTTCAGGCGGCCATAAGGTGAATAGTGCTGGTAGTAGCCACGCATGGCCGCTTCGCCATCACCAAACTCTTTATCAGTGCCGGAAACGGACAGATTCCACGGGTTGTTGCGGTCAGAACCATCGTACCAGGTCGCCGTTTGCGTCGCTGAGTCATCGCCATAGCGCTGCAGGCTGTACATAATATTACGGTTATTTTCCAGCGGCAGGCTAATCGAGAAGTAGTATTGATTCTCTTCTTCGTCATCCCAACTCACGCGGCTCATCGCCAGAGAGGCGGAAATATTTTTAAAGTCTCCAATATCAAAATTACGGCTGATGGAGAATGAATAGTTGGTGTTTGTTTCACTGTTCCAGTAGGTATTACGTGTGACGCTTAAATACGTATTGACTGCCAGTGGTGCGACGTACTGGTTAAAGGAGAGGACATAGCTCTCTTTTTCATTGCTGCTGGAGTCGTCACCGTTGCGTGAATTGATATATTCATTCATCGTGACGTACTCTTTATCCGAGAAACGGTATCCAGCGAAGGTTATCTGGCTACCGGTTTCCTCAAAGCGCTTGGCGTAGTTAGCACGATAGCTGAAGCCACGCTGCTTGCCCTCATTATCATCACGTAAATTGGCTTCTGCACGGGTGACGTCGAAGGAGAGCGAGCCAAAGCTGTTGAGGTTAAAGCCGACCCCACCGGTTGCCGCCTGATAATCATCGGCGGTGACGATAGCGCCGCCGTACAGGGACACATCGTTCAACCAGCCCCATGAGGCTTCACCAGTCCAGAAAAGCGGGTTATTCACATCGTTATGGGTCGTTGATGTCGGTTTACCTACTGAGCTTTTATACCGAACCTGTCCCTTGCGTGTTAGAAACGGGATTGATGCTGAACTCACTTGAAACGTACTCTTACGCCCATCTTCCTCTTCGATAGTAACGTCCAACTGCCCCTGCAGGGTGGTGCCCAGATCGCTGATAGTGAATGGTCCTGGGGAGACGGTTGTCTGATAGAGCATACGACCATTCTGCATCACGGTTACTTTGGCGTTAGTCTGAGCGATGCCGGTTATCTGCGGAGCATAGCCGCGCAAATCTGGCGGCAGCATTTGTTCATCACTTTCCAGCGAAGCTCCGGTAAAATGAAACGTATCGTAGAGATCTGAACTTAGATCGTATTGGCCCATGGTAAATTTCGATGCCAGAGACGGAATCGGCCGAAACAGATAAGTGCGCGGCAGGCTGCTGTTGGTGCCAGTGGATTTACGCTCAACAAATGACTGATCGTATTGGTAATCGCTGCGCAAGCGCCAGGCACCAAGGTTGAACCCCAAGGTACCATATGAGTTGAAGCTCTGGTTGCTGTCGCCCTGGTTCGGAGTGTACTGGCTGGAGTAAAGGTTATAGTCCAGCATAAGACCAGCAATACCATCGTCCCAATATTCCGGCGGAGTCCAGTTTTTAGCCTGATATTTCATCCATGCCTGGGGTACGGTTAACGTCAGCTCCATATTCGCTTTATCCAGACGAATAATCAGCTCTGGTTTATGGCTGAAATCAAGGCAACCTTGCTGATCTAATGTTTGCAGAGGTTCAATAAACGAATTGGCAAAGCCAAATTCTGTCAGACGATCTTTAGTCAAACAGAGCTGAGAACCGCTTTCGTTTTCGGCTTTAATCCACTCCAGGCTATAGACATTGGGTAGCCTATTTTTGTTGATTTTTACGTGGACCAAATAGGTGCCAACTGGAATGTATCCTTTTTTTTCAAACTGTGAGAGGTCTATATTCTGCCGGTCCTCGGCATCGATCATATCGGTATTGAATTCAATAGCATAAAGCGGTGCGGATAGGGATGCGATAACACATGCTGAATAGAGGGTGTGCTTTATTAAAAGGGATCGTTTTTTTGGCGTTAGACCGGAGTGAATAATAGTACGCATAAAATCCGTTTCTTTTAATAAAATAGACCTGGAAAGCCGGTGAGTCCCCACCGGCTTGAATCGATAAAACTAATCGATTATGTGATTATTTGTAAGCCAGGACGTAGTTTGCCTGAGCGTAAACATCGCCCTCGGTAGCATTTTTACCCAAAGATTCCATGCGAGCGTGGAAGTCCAGGTTCTGAGTTGGGTTGTTGACGTCGGTAAATGTTACCGGCAGTGCTACGCCCAGGTCGAAGGTGTTATAGCCAGCGTCCAGAATACGTACGCCAACGCCAGTCGCGCCACCGTAGTTGTTTTCTTTAGTGTTAGCCATCAGGCTGGTGTCAGTAGTATCTACGTTAGCAGAAGTGAAGGTCACATTGACTTTATCAATAGTGGTTTTTACACCCTCAGTATCAGTGCTGGTCAGAACGCAGTCCTGCAGTTTAATAGTGAAGTCTGCAGACTGAGAATACTGGCCACCGTTCAGCACGGTATCAGCAACCTGACCCAGATCTACGTCAATCTGAGAGCTTTCCGGTGCAACAGAGCAAGGTGCAGTAATTACAGTACCAGAGAAAGTGACAATACCGTGGCCCTGATCGTCAGCGCTTGCATTAAAAACAGTAGCAGAAAAAAGAGCAGTAGTGACAACAGCAAGCAGCGTTTTTTTAAACATGGAATATAATCCTTTATAAAGAACTCATTTAGAACGGATATAAATAACTTTCTGGAGTTAAATATTAAAGTTTCATGAAAGCAATATTAACTCACGACGCAGAAATTATCACGTAACCATCTGTTACACTTGTTACTTATAGTTAATTAAATTGTAAGGCGTGCTTAAAAAATTCTCTAAAATGTATGTATTTTAAGATTTTCCTTGTTTTTATAATGATTTTTTGTGTAAGTTATCGAAAAATAATCCATTTCGTGAATTTTATGATCTTTTTTTGACCGTGGGAGCTATCCTGTTTTAATATTAAAAAATAAGTGGAAATATTATTAAATAATATATATAAATAAGTTCAATTTCCTTAGGGTTAAACAGGATATTGTTTTTTTATTTATCATTTACCATGAATTCACATGGTGAATTGACAAGCGAAATATAATACCCCAGATATTTGGAGCATTAATTTAGCCAATCCCCATTGTTTGCAGTATAACCAGACTTAATCCCATCACTGACATTCCGCACAATACCCCATAACTGGGATTGCTCTGAGGATCTATCTCTTTTGCCAGCGGCATGAGTTCATCAACCGAGAGCGCGATCATTATCCCGGCGACAGCGGCCATAATTGCCCCCATTACTACCGGAGATACCAGACTGCCGAGGATAAGCCAGGCCAGCAGGCCACCGAGGATTTCCGCCATACCGGAAATGCCAGCCCAGAACACGGCTTTACTTCTGGAACCGGTGGCGGCGTATACCGGACCGGCGACCGCCAGTCCTTCAGGAATATTGTGTAGCGCGACTGCTAATGCGACCCCCATACCTAACTCAAGGTTATTGCTGGCCGTCACGAAGGTGGCGATTCCCTCCGGAAAGTTATGCAGGCTGATGCCTAACGTCAGGAGCATTGCCGTACGCCGCAAATTACGCGGGCGCGAGATGCCTGGGATCATCAGGTCCTGCGGGTGGGCGTGCGGTAGCAGGCGGTCAAGAGCAAAGTAGCCCAGCAGGCCGATAATAAACATACCGTAGCCAAGCAATGGTGACATGCCTTCGGTTCTCAGCGCGGCGGGCAACATCTCCATTAGCGAGATCAGCAGCATAATCCCGGCAGCGAAACCCAGGGAAAATCCCAATAAGCGATTGGACGGCTTCTGCCCGATAACGCCGAAAATGGCACCGATAAAGGTGGCACTACCTGCTAACAGGGTCAATATAACTGGTGATGACATTATTCATCTCCTTATGATAATGATTATCATTAATAATATCTGTATTAATTGCCGACCGCGAGAGGAAGAGTTAACCCTTTACCACCTCTTACATTCAAATTTTCTGACGATCATCATCATGCTTATCAGAGTTTATCCTGCAGTAAAAGCGCGTAATGTGAATACATCAAATTCATCTGAATTAAGGATATCATCATGTCCCGTACCCGTATGCCCGCGCTGTTTTTAGGTCATGGCAGCCCAATGAACGTGCTGGAAGATAACATCTATACTCGCGCCTGGCACCATCTGGGTGAAGCGCTACCGCGACCAAAAGCGATTGTAGTGATTTCTGCGCACTGGTTCACACGCGGTACGGGAGTGACCGCGATGGAAGCGCCGAAAACTATTCATGATTTTGGTGGCTTCCCGCAGGCGCTATACGATACGCATTACCCGGCACCGGGTTCTCCTCAACTGGCACAGCGCTTGGTTGAGTTACTGGCGCCAGTGCCTGTGACGCTGGATAAAGAAGCTTGGGGTTTTGACCATGGTTCGTGGGGAGTGTTGATTAAGATGTACCCCGATGCGGATATTCCTATGGTGCAACTGAGCATTGATAGCACTAAACCTGCTGCCTGGCATCTGGAAATGGGGCGCAAGCTGGCGCAACTTCGTGATGAGGGCATTATGCTGGTGGCAAGCGGCAACGTGGTACATAACCTGCGTACCGCGCGTTGGCATGGTGAAAGCACGCCATATCCCTGGGCTGAGTCGTTTAATGATTACGTGAAAGCGAACCTGGCCTGGAAAGGTGCGGTTGCTGAACATCCGTTAGTGAACTATCTGGCGCATGAAGGCGGATCGCTATCCAACCCGACCGCAGACCACTTCCTGCCTCTGCTTTATGTCCTGGGGGCGTGGGATGGTGAAGAACCCATTACTATTCCTGTCGAAGGGATCGAAATGGGGTCGCTCAGCATGCTGTCAGTGGTGATTGGTGCTTAAAGAAGTAATAACCCCGGCAGAGTAATGCTGTCGGGGTTAGGTATTACTCAGTGAAAACGTGCGGATAGAAACGCGACAGATCCTGGGTAATCAATGCCCGGTCTTCGCGAATACCGATCCCCGCAGGTTGATCGTTAATCAGCCAGCTACCGATGAGAGTGTAGCTATCGCCAAACTTTGGCAGCGTGTAGAACTCCTGCACGATGGTGCCTTCTTCACCGTACGGACCTTCTACTGCTTCTACTACTTTGCCGTTTTCCACGATAGATACGTTAGCCCCTTCGCGGGAGAAGATCGGCTTAATGACGTACTTCTCCATCTCCGGGTGAGCATCTTCGCTGAAGTAAGCCGCCAGCAGATTGGGATGATTCGGGAACATCTCCCACAGCAACGGCAGCAATGCTTTGTTGGAAATGATGCTCTTCCATGCCGGTTCCAGCCAGCGAACGCCAGCATCTTCCAGTTTGGTAGAGAACACTTCGCGCAGCATATACTCCCACGGGTAGAGTTTGAACAGGTTGCCTATTACCTGGTCCTGTTGGTCGGTAAACTGACCTTTTTCGCCCAAACCAATTTCTTCGATATAGAGGAATTCGGTCGCTACACCCGCTTCTGCGGCACAGTCCTGCAGATACTGCACGGTGCCGCGATCTTCAACGGTATCGCGACAACAGGCCATATGCAGATACTGGAAACCGAACTGTTCGCGCAGCTCGCTGAATCGCTCAATGAGCTTCTCCTGCAGACTGTTGAACTGGTCGCTGCCTAGCGGCAGCAAGCCGGCATTCTGCTGGTCTTCCATCCAGATCCACTGGAAGAAAGCGGCTTCGTATAGAGACGTTGGCGTATCGGCGTTATTCTCCAGCAGCTTCGGTTCACCTACGCCATCCCAGGCTAGATCGAGACGTGAATACAGAGAAGGCTGATTGGTTTTCCACGACTGGCGCACGAATCCCCAGGTATGTTTGGGGATGCGAAACTTGGTCATGAGGTCATCGCTGGCGATAACCTTCTCCACCGCCTGCAAGCACATCTGATGTAGCTCAGCGGTAACGTCTTCGAGCTTGTCAACCTGCGCCAGCGTCAGTTTGTAATAGGCCTCTTCGCTCCAGTACGGCTCACCGTACATAGTGTGAAAGTTAAAGCCATATTCTGTCGCCTTTTCACGCCAGTCCGGGCGCTCGGTAATGCTGATTCTTTCCATGTTGCTTAGCCGCCCATTGAGCGCGAAGAAGAAGAGCTTGCTGAGCTGCGCTGCATTGTTGATTGCTTAGCGACTGAGTCGCCGAAGCCGCCGCGCGTCACGGTATTGGTGGTGGCCGGTTTCGGTGCCATCGCGGTTTTCGGGACGTTCATTGTACGGCCTGGCTGCGCTGCGCCGTAGCTCTTACCGCCTGCGTCGGTATATTTACCGTAGGCTGGGCTGGCCGGGTTTTTCGAGCTGAACAGCGGCTGCTGAGCGCCCATTCCGCCGCCCATCATTCGGCCCATCATGTAACCTGCCATCAGCGGCATCCAGAAGCTGCCACTGCTTTGCGCCTGCGCCTGGTTTTCCGGAGCCATACCCGCCTGAGCGGGGGTCTGCTGACACTGACCTTCACCGAATTCGGCTACACAGTCTTCACGAGTGGCATATTTCGGCGCGGTACGTTCAGCTTCTTTAATCGCGTTGTTGTAAGCGGTGGTGCACTCTGCTGATTTGCTCGGGTTGGCAGCAGAGCAATCATCGGCGTTTTGATACAGAGAAACCGTTTCATCACTTTGTTCACAGCCGGCGAGCATAAATACGGCGGTGACGGCGAGTGCGACGGGAGTTAAATGGCGCGCGCTCCAGCTTTTGCGGAAGGAGGCGTGATTAATATTTTTTGTCCGTTTCATGTTTGTCTTCCTGGACCCAGTGGTATGCGTTTTGTTAACGCTCAGGATAGAGGATGAGTGGTGGAAAATGAAGCGAAGAGGGGCGGAAAGCAGGGGATCTTTACGTTGCCTTACGTTTAACGCTTCGCTTACCCGGCTGGATAAGCGAAGCGCGTACTACGCAAGACCGATTACTGGCGGAACGGATTGCTGCCGCTGGTACTGGTGGTGCGTGCTGATGCAGGTTTTGCTGCGGCAGTATTGCTATAGCCGTCAGCGCTGGCATCCTGCTGCGGGTTTTCCGGCGCGACGCTATCTGGCGAAGTCGGAATAGGTTTGCCCAACGTATTGTTCAGCGCAACCAGATCCTGCTCGTTAAGCGTACCGAGTGCAGATTTGATATTCAGTTGGTTGATCAGGTAGTTATAGCGTGCGTTGGAAAGCTGCTGTTTAGCGTTATACAGCGTAGTCGTCGCATCCAGCACATCAACGATGGTACGGGTACCAACCGAATAACCGGCTTCCATCGCATCTAATGAGCTCTGCGCGGAAACCACGGCCTGTTTGTAGGCGTTAATGCTGCTGATAGAGGCGTTAACGTTGTTAAATGAAGAACGAACGGTCTGCACGACGCTACGGTGGGCGCTTTCCAATTGCTCGCTGGCGCCAACAAAGTTGTACTGCGCTTGTTTAACCTGGGAGTTAACCATTCCGCCCTGATACAGCGGCAGATTGAAGCTCAGGCCGATTTGGTTCTGCCCGATATCCCTGTCCGGCGTTGTGCTCTTAGAACCGCTGTAGCTGCTATTCGATACGCTACTGGATGCGTTTAAATTCAGGGTCGGCATATGGCCGTCCTGCGCCTGGCGAATCTGCTCGCGTGCCAGATCCTGGCTCAGGCGAGCCTGCAGCAGCGACAGGTTACGGTTCTCCGCTTCTTTCAGCAGCGCATTTACTGCCGACGGTTTGTTGGTTTTAAAACCATCAACGTTCAGCGAGGCCAGCTCCGGGTAGTAGTTGCCGGTGACCTGACGCAGTTCTTCTACGGCATTGTCAAGTTCGTTGCGCGCGGTAACTTCATTCGCTAATACAGCATCGTACTGTGAACGGGCGTTTTGTACGTCAGTAATAGCCACCAGGCCAACGTTAAAGCGTTGGGTGGTCTGATCCAACTGGCGGTAAATTGCCTGTTTCTGCGCTTCGGTATAGGAGAGCGTATCAATAGCGGCCAGGACTTTAAAATAGGCCGTCGCGGTGTTCAGGATTAGCGTTTGCTGATCCGTCTGATAAGTAACGTCCTGAATACCGGCGGTTTTTTCCTGCAGCGTCAGCGCATGCCATTTCGACATATCGAACAGAACCTGCGTTAGCTGCAGAGCGCCGCTGGTGACGTTGGAATTCTGGTCTTTAGAATCACGGAAGCCGCTGGTATAGGTATAATCCGCACCCAGACCGAGCTGTGGTAGTAATGGGCTACGCGCTTCGTTGATCTTCTCGAATGCGGCATCACGATCGGCTGCTGATTTACGCAGATCAGGGTTACTGATACGCGCCTGCTGATAAACCTGCATCAGGTTTTCTGCCTGGCTCATGGCGCTGAAGCCAGTCAGGCCCAGGCCGATAAGGATGGGAAAGAGTTTCTTCATTTGCATTCCTTGTTGTGAAGCATTTAGCGCTACTCAAATTCTAAAAATAATCACTGATTGTATCGAGTCTGTTACCGTAAAAAGTTGGCGTTATGTGCCATGGGGCGGTAATTTGCACCAATCTAGCATACGAGCAATAAAACGGTAGCCACACCGCCAATAAATTCATAACTTCATATTCTACAGGATATCGAAATGCGTGACGTCAATCAGCAGGGGATTACCTTCTCTAAAAACGATGTAGAAATTATTGCACGCGAAACGCTTTATCGCGGTTTTTTTTCGCTCGATTTATACCGTTTTCGCCATCGCTTGTTTAATGGTGGCATGAGCGGTGAAGTGACCCGCGAAATTTTTGAGCGCGGGCACGCCGCAGTCTTGCTACCCTTTGACCCGGTGCGTGATGAAGTTGTGCTTGTCGAGCAGATCCGCATTGCCGCGTATGATACTAGCGAGAGCCCGTGGTTGCTTGAGATGGTCGCCGGTATGATAGAAGAAGGAGAGTCTGCTGAAGATGTCGCCCGCCGTGAAGCGGTTGAAGAGGCGGGACTTGATGTTGGGCGAGTAAAACCGGTCCTGAGCTATCTGGCGAGCCCCGGCGGCACCAGCGAAAGGCTATCCATCCTGGTCGGTGAAGTGGATGCGACGACGGCAAAAGGAATTCATGGACTGGCCGACGAAAATGAGGATATTCGGGTACATGTGGTGAGCCGGGAGCAGGCTTACCAGTGGGTGGAAGAGGGGAAGATCGACAACGCGGCCTCTGTCATCGCGCTGCAATGGCTGCAATTGCATTATCACAATTTACGAAATGAGTGGACAAAATGAAGCGTTATACACCTGACTTCCCTGAAATGATGCGACTGTGTGAAACCAATTTTGCCCAGTTGCGCCGCTTGCTGCCTCGAACGGATGCGGTGGGTGAGATGGCGAGTTATCAGGTGGGCAATGCGCAATACCGATTAACGATCGTCGAGTCGACCCGCTACACTACATTAGTGGCGATTGAGCAGACGGCGCCGTCGGTGAGTTACTGGAGCCTGCCATCAATGACGGTACGACTCTATCACGACGCGATGGTCGCTGAAGTGTGTTCAAGTCAGCAGATCTTTCGCTTTAAAGCGCGGTATGATTATCCTAATAAAAAGTTGCATCAACGCGACGAAAAGCATCAAATTAATCAGTTTCTGGCCGACTGGCTGCGTTACTGTTTAGCACATGGAGCGATGGCGATTCCGGTTTGTTAGCGTCGTGAAACCTAAGGACACCATTTGGAAAGCCTGTTAAACCTACCTTTGGCTGGTGAGGCCAAAGTCAGGATCTTACAAATTACTGATACTCACCTGTTTGCTGAAAAACACGAAACGCTGTTAGGCATCAACACCTGGGAAAGCTACCAGGCCGTGCTGGATGCCATCCACGCCTCACAGCGTGAATGCGACTTGATTGTTGCAACGGGCGATCTGGCGCAAGATCACTCTTCCGCGGCTTATCAGCATTTTGCTGAAGGCATCGCGAGTTTTGCTGCACCCTGCGTCTGGCTGCCGGGTAATCATGACTTCCAGCCAGCGATGTATAGCACGCTACAGGAATCCGGAATCTCCCCGGCTAAACGCGTATTACTGGGCGACCATTGGCAAATATTGCTGATGGACAGCCAGGTTTTCGGTGTCCCGCATGGCGAGCTGAGTGATTTTCAACTGGAGTGGCTTGAGCACAAGTTAGCCGAGGTGCCTGAGCGGTACACTTTACTACTGTTACACCACCATCCTGTGCCGTCGGGCTGTGGCTGGCTGGATCAACATAGTCTACGTAACGCCGGGGCGCTTGATTGCGCGTTGGCCGCTTTTCCTCGCGTTAAGCATCTGCTGTGCGGTCATATTCATCAGGAACTGGATCTAGACTGGAACGGGCGGCGAATGATGGCAACGCCATCGACCTGTGTGCAGTTTAAGCCGCATAGCGCTAACTTCATGCTGGATATCGTCTCCCCAGGCTGGCGCTGGCTGGAATTACATCCTGACGGCACGTTGACCACCGAAGTTTGTCGCCTTGAGGGCGTGAAATTTCACCCGGATATCGCTTCAGAAGGATACTGATGTCTACGCTTCTCTATCTGCACGGTTTTAATAGCTCACCGCGGTCGGCAAAAGCGACGGCGTTGAAGAATTGGCTGATGCAGACTTATCCTGATATCTCCATGGTGATACCGGAACTGCCCGTTTACCCTGCACAGGCTGCGGAGCATCTGGAAGCTCTGGTACTGGAACACGGGGGAGAGCCGCTGGGCGTTGTCGGATCATCTTTGGGTGGGTATTACGCAACCTGGCTATCGCAGTGTTTTATGCTGCCAGCGGTGGTGGTGAACCCTGCGATACGACCGTTTGAGCTACTGAACAATTTCCTCGGCCCCAATGAGAATCCGTACACAGGGCAGCAATATGTGCTAGAGTCTCGCCATATTTACGATCTTAAAGTCATGCAAATTGACCCGCTGGAAGCACCGGATTTAATCTGGTTATTACAGCAAACGGGTGATGAAGTGCTTGATTACCGCCAGGCCGTTGATTATTTCGCCTCCTGCCGTCAAACGGTAGAGGAGGGCGGTAATCACGCATTTGTTGGCTTTGAAGATCATTTCACTCAGATTATCGATTTTCTGGGCTTGCGTTAAGCGGTTCAGAGCGACCTACGAATACACACCATGACGCAATCTTCTTATAACGCTGATGCCATTGAGGTACTCACCGGGCTAGAGCCGGTTCGCCGCCGCCCTGGGATGTACACCGACACGACACGCCCTAACCATATGGGTCAGGAAGTTATTGATAACAGTGTGGATGAAGCACTGGCTGGTTACGCGAAACGCGTAGAGGTCATTCTTCATGCCGATCAATCGCTGGAGGTTATCGATGACGGACGCGGAATGCCGGTGGATATCCACCCTGAAGAAGGAGTTCCGGCTGTTGAGCTGATTCTTTGCCGTCTGCACGCGGGCGGTAAATTTTCTAATAAGAATTACCAGTTCTCTGGTGGTTTACACGGGGTCGGTATTTCGGTCGTCAACGCCTTGTCGAAACGCGTTGAGGTTAACGTGCGCCGTGACGGTCAAATCTACAGCATCGCTTTTGAAAACGGCGATAAAGTGGAAGACTTGCACGTTTCCGGTACCGTCGGCAAACGCAACACCGGGACCAGCGTGCACTTCTGGCCGGACGAAAGTTTTTTTGATAGCCCACGTTTTTCCGTCTCGCGTCTATCACATTTGTTAAAGGCCAAAGCAGTTCTGTGTCCTGGGGTCGAAATTGTCTTTCGTGACAAGGTCAATGATAGCGAGCAGCGTTGGTGCTATGCCGATGGCCTGACTGACTATCTTTGTGAAGCCGTGAACGGCCTGCCGTTGCTGCCGGAAAAACCGTTCGTCGGCAATTTTTCAGGCGATACTGAAGCGGTGGACTGGGCGCTGTTGTGGCTGCCGGAAGGCGGTGAGCTGCTAACCGAAAGCTACGTCAACCTGATCCCGACCATGCAGGGCGGTACCCACGTTAACGGCCTGCGTCAGGGGTTGTTGGACGCGATGCGCGAGTTTTGTGAATACCGCAATATTCTGCCGCGTGGCGTGAAGTTATCGGCAGAAGATATCTGGGAGCGCTGCGCTTACGTCCTCTCCGTGAAGATGCAGGACCCGCAGTTTGCCGGGCAGACCAAAGAGCGTCTTTCTTCGCGTCAGTGTGCGGCGTTTGTTTCTGGGGTGGTTAAAGATGCTTTCAGCCTGTGGCTAAACCAGAACGTACAGTCGGCGGAGCTGCTGGCGGAGATGGCTATCTCCAGTGCCCAGCGTCGTCTGCGTGCGGCGAAAAAAGTCGTACGTAAAAAGCTGACCAGCGGCCCGGCGCTACCCGGCAAGCTGGCGGATTGCACCGCGCAGGATCTGAATCGAACTGAACTGTTCCTTGTGGAAGGTGACTCCGCAGGCGGTTCCGCCAAGCAAGCACGCGATCGCGAATATCAGGCGATCATGCCGCTGAAAGGTAAAATTCTGAATACCTGGGAAGTCTCTTCTGATGAAGTTCTGGCGTCTCAGGAAGTGCATGATATTTCGGTCGCCATCGGTATCGATCCGGACAGCGACGACTTAAGCCAACTGCGTTACGGCAAGATTTGTATTCTGGCGGATGCGGACTCCGATGGTTTACACATCGCGACGCTGCTTTGCGCGCTGTTTGTCAGACACTTCCGCACGCTGGTGAAACACGGTCACGTTTACGTGGCGCTGCCGCCTCTGTATCGTATCGATCTGGGTAAAGAGGTTTACTACGCGCTGACGGAAGAAGAGAAAGCGGGCGTGCTGGAGCAACTTAAGCGCAAGAAAGGTAAACCGAACGTGCAGCGCTTTAAAGGGCTGGGCGAGATGAACCCGTTACAGCTGCGTGAGACCACGTTGGATCCGAATACCCGTCGCCTGGTGCAGTTGATTATCAGCGATGAGGACGAGCAGCAGACTACCGCTATGATGGATATGCTGTTGGCCAAGAAGCGCTCTGAAGATCGGCGTAACTGGCTACAAGAAAAAGGCGATCTGGCCGAGTTGGATGGGTAATAAACAGTAAAATGGCCGGTATAACCGGCCGATTTTTTGATGACTTAAATGCCCGATTCCAGAATACGAATATTCATTTCCAGAACGTCGCCTTTAACGGCTTCACCGTAAGCCTTCATGTGCGGAGTTTGCAGGTGCGCTTCAAGATGTGCGACGCTTTCCCACTGCTCAACCATCACGATTGAATCCGGTGATGTTGTTTGAAAACTGACGCCTGCGGCATGATCCACCAGCGGCGCATAGCCGTGGCAGCCTTCTTCCTGCAGAACAACCGGGGTAATCTTCGCAAACTGATCCAGTACCGCCTGACGATGGTGTTGGCCCGGACGAGTGCGAATTTCAGCGATTACTGTCAACATGGTTAACTCAACTCCTTCTGTGTGTATTCTCATCGTACTTCGGGTCGCCGATTTTTTGACTGCTCAGCAAGCCGAATGACTTAGAAAGTAAGCGTCTAGTTAACCAAAAATTTCTGCCAGATGCTTGCGATATTCTGCGGTATAACGCGGAACATCAGGCATTTTGATCACATCGTTGGCGATGAAGGTCGGCAGGGCGCTCATCCCAAGGAACTGGTTGGCTTTGTGGAACGGCAGGTAAACGCCGTCGACGCCAACGCCGTGGAAGAACTGATCTTCATCGGTGAAAGCGTCCATTGGCGCGTTCCAGGTCAGTGATAACATGTACTTTTTGCCCTGAATCAGGCCGCCGGAACCATATTTCTTGCTGGCATCGGAGCGGGTACGACCATCGCTGGCGTACAGGGCACCATGGCCTTCGGTAAACACGTCGTCGATGTACTTTTTCACCGTCCACGGCGCGCCCATCCACCAGCCAGGCATCTGCCAGATAACCACATCGGCCCAGAGAAAATTCTGCACTTCTTCTTTAATATCGTATTCGCTCTCGGCGCGGACGACCTTAACATCATGCCCGGCGTCGCGCAGGTAACCTTCCGCGACCTCGGTCAGGGTGTCATTCAACTGGCCATTAGAGTGGGCGAATTTTTTCGCGCCGTTGATAATCAGAATGTTGCTCATTTTTCATCCTCAAGTTTGCAATTTTGTCGCTGATTTTACCCCGCGGGGCGGAGCGGTAAAATGAGCAAAATGTGCAAAGTCTTTTGCTTTTTTAGCAATAATTCTGCTACCAGCGAATGCGTGCCTCGAAGCCACCGCCTCGGACATTAGCAAAACTGGCCGTCATGCTGTGCAGCGCGGCGATGCGTTGGACAATGGACAATCCCAGACCGCTACCCGGTTGGTCCTGACCGGGAGGGCGATAAAAGCGCTCGCCAATACGCGCCAGCGCTTCGGCGCTGATGCCGGGGCCGTTGTCGCGCACGCAAAATTCACGTGCATTCAGCGTGATATCGACCTGGCTGCCTGCGGGGCTATAGCGCACGGCGTTATCCAGAAGGTTACGCACCAGCAGGCTCAGTAACAGTGGCTGGCCGGTTCGCATGATGTTGGTGGCGCTCAAATGCAGACGCAGCTCGATGCCGGCCTGCTGCGCGCTGTGGTACATCTCCATAACCGCCGATTGAAGCAGTTCATCGATAGCGATCGTCTGGACATCATCAAGCTGCGCCAGCGAATCCAGGCGTGATAAGGTCAGGAGCTGATCGACCAGCCGGGTTGCGCGGTCAATACCCTGGTGAAGCTGCGTCAGCGCTTTATCCATGCCCTGAGCATCGTCTATGGAGAGCTGGGCGACTTCGGTCTGGACCTTCAGCGCCGCCAGCGGGCTGCGCAGTTCGTGGGCGGCATCGGAAGTGAAGCGTCGCTCACGAGTCATGGTGTCATGCGTGCGCGTAAAGAGTTGATTCAGCGCGTCGACCAGCGGGCGAACTTCACTGGGAACATGGTCGGTATTGAGCGTTTCGGCGGAGTCCGGCGCGCGGGCACGTAGCGTGTGGGCCAATTTTTTTAGCGGGGCCAGCTCGCGGCTCAGCAGCACAATCAGCAGCAGGAACATCAGCGGTAGCGCAACCAGCCAGGGCGTGAGCTGAGAGGTAACGATATCCAGCGCCATCTCACGGCGATAATCCCACTCCTGGCCGACGACGATGCGATGGCGACCGTCGCGGGTAGTGAGCCACAGGAAGCGCCACTCATCGTCATCGTTACGTAAATAGCCGTCGCTAAATCCCTCACGATTCACGCCCCAGAGGATATCCTGACCGTTTTCACCATCGTTGAGCACCATCTTGCCGTCAGTGGTAAAGATAGCGAAAGCCAGCGCATCGTCGTCGAGATGCCCATGCTTAACCTTCTTTTTTGCCCGCACTTGAGGAGTGAGAGTATGGAGCTCATCGAAATTCATTGCGCTAAGACGACGAGCGAACAGGAGTTGCTGGGTATCGAACAGCTTATCCAGTTTATCGGTGGTTTGTTGCCAGGCGATAAAACTGGCAATTCCCCAGGCGGCGCTGGTCAGCAGCAGAAAAAGGAGCGTCAGACGGACGCGCAAACTCAATCGGCCCAGTCGTTTCATACATCACCCAGGGTATAGCCGATACCGTGGACGGTGCGGATAAATTCGCTGCCGAGCTTGCGGCGTAGATGATGAACGTGCACTTCTATCGCGTTGCTGGAGACATCGTCATCCCAGTTATAGAGTTTTTCCTCGATAAGTTTGCGTGGAAGCACGCGCCCGGCATTGCGCATTAACAGTTCCAGTAAAGCGAACTCTTTCGGCTTGAGCGGTAGATTTTCGCCATTCAGCGTGGTGGTGAGTCGGGTTGGGTCGAGGACAACATTACCGTGTCGCAGTTCGCTGCTGCTTTGGCCGTGGGCGCGGCGTATCAGCGCTTCGAGACGTGCAGCGACTTCAATTAACGCAAAAGGTTTGCAAAGATAGTCATCGGCGCCGAGCCGTAAGCCTTCGACCCGCTGGCTGAGCGCGTCGCGGGCGGTGAGGATCAGTACCGGTTCATGGCGGCCTTTGTCGCGCCATTCGCGCAGGATATCCAGGCCGTCGATGCCGGGAAGCGTCAAGTCCAGAATAATGGCGTCATAAGGGGCGTTGTACAACGCGGCTTTCCCCTCTTCACCGCGGGTAAACCAGTCAATGCTGAAGCCCATTTTTGTCAGCCCGACTTTAATGCCGTCGCCAATCAGTTTGTCGTCTTCCACCACTAAAATGCGCATTAGCCTGCTCCTGTGGCCCAATGAGATGAAAGCAGTAAAGCGCGTTGTCACGCGCGCTGTACAGCAATAAAATTTCTTTTTTCCACTTAAGAAGTTGTTAAGTTTTGCCTTGTGTAATAGTGACGGTATAAACACAAAGGGAGAAAACATGATGAAAAAGTTCGCCGCAATGACCGCTATTATCGCCTTAGTTTCTATGCCAGTCCTGGCTGCTGAACAGGGGGGCTTTTCCGGCCCAGGCTCCACGCAAACCAGCCAGACGACCATGCAAAACGGCGGGTTTATCGGCCCAAACGGTAGCGTCACGACGGTGGCTAATGCCAAATCTCTGCGTGATGACACCTGGGTGACCCTGCGCGGTAAAATCGTCGAGCGTATTTCCGACGACCTGTATAAATTTCAGGACAGCTCCGGCACAGTCAACGTGGATATCGACCATAAGCGCTGGAATGGCGTGACCGTGACTCCGCAGAATACGGTAGAGATTCAGGGCGAAGTCGATAAAGACTGGAACTCGGTAGAAATCGACGTGAAGCAGATTCGTAAAATCACGCCATAATTTCCAGAATACATTCAGCAAGATCGGTCAGGAACCGCACACCTCGCTCTGTCAGAGTATGTTTCCGGGAGGATGCGATGAACGATACTCATGTAAGCCCGGCCTATGCCGGGCGTTTTCAGCAAGTGTGCTTGTATATTGAACGTCATCTGGACAAGCCGCTATCGCTGGAGACGCTCAGTGCGATAGCCCACAGCTCGCCTTATCATTTTCACCGGCAATTCAGTGCATATAGCGGGGTACCGCTATATCGCTATATCCAGTGGCTACGCCTGCGTCGCGCCTGTTGGCGGCTGGCGTTTAATCCACAGGAAAAAATCATCGATATTGCCCTTGATGCGGGGTTTCAAAACCCGGAGTCGTTCAGCCGCGCCTTCCGCAGCGCGTTCGCGCAAAGCCCCAGCCAGTTTCGCCAACAGCCGGACTGGCGGGAATGGCATCGACGTGTGCCGAAACATACGCTACAGGAGCAATACCCGATGGATGTTAACATAATCCAGCTACCCACCACTCAGGTCGCGATGCTGCGGCACCGCGGCAGCCCTGATTTAGTCAATGAGACTGCCGGGAAGTTTATCGCCTGGCGTAAGGTGAGCGGCTTGTCCCCGGTCACCAGCTGCGAAACCTGGGGAGTTTCATGGGATGACCCCGCCGCGACACCGGCTGAAGATTTTCGTTTCGATATTTGCGGTACGGTCAATCAGCCGGTACCGGAAAACGCTTTTGGCGTGGTGAACGGAGAAATTCCCGGCGGACGCTGCGCGGTTGTGCGTCATCACGGCTCGCTGGATACGCTCGCGCAGAGTATTTGGTTTCTTTATCGCGATTGGTTGCCCGCTTCGGGTGAGTCGCTACGTGATTTTCCGGTTTTCTTTCGCTACCTCAATTTTGTGCATGAGGTGGGGGAGCATGAGCTGCAGACGGACGTTTATCTGCCGCTGAACTGAAGGATGATCGCTGAATTCCTCAACTGGCCTAACGCCCTGTGACTCAGGGCGTTAGATAAGGTATTATCGCCGGTAGTTTTGCCGTCCGAACGGCCGGTATGCAGATTGAGGATCCACGATTAATGAGCGATATGGCAGAGCGCCTTGCGCTGCATGAATTTACGGAAAACGCTTACCTGAACTATTCCATGTACGTCATCATGGACAGGGCGTTACCGTTTATTGGCGATGGCCTGAAACCGGTCCAGCGTCGCATCGTCTATGCGATGTCTGAACTGGGGCTGAACGCCAGCGCAAAGTTTAAAAAGTCCGCCCGTACCGTCGGCGACGTGCTGGGTAAATATCATCCGCACGGCGATAGCGCATGCTATGAAGCGATGGTGCTGATGGCTCAGCCGTTCTCTTACCGCTACCCGCTGGTAGACGGCCAAGGGAACTGGGGCGCGCCGGACGATCCGAAATCCTTCGCCGCGATGCGTTATACCGAATCCCGTTTGTCGAAGTATGCTGAGCTGCTGCTGAGCGAATTGGGGCAGGGCACCGTCGACTGGGTTCCAAACTTCGACGGCACCATGCAGGAGCCGAAAATGCTGCCTGCGCGTTTGCCGAACATTCTGCTGAACGGCACGACCGGCATTGCCGTCGGGATGGCGACGGATATTCCGCCGCATAACCTGCGCGAAGTGGCCAGGGCGGCGATCACCCTGATTGAAAAACCGCAGACCTCGCTGGATGAGCTGCTGGATATTGTGCAGGGGCCGGATTACCCGACGGAAGCGGAAATCATTACTCCGCGTGCCGAGATCCGTAAAATCTACCAGAACGGCCGTGGTTCTGTGCGCATGCGTGCGGTGTGGACCAAAGAGGACGGCGCGGTGGTGATTAGCGCCCTGCCGCACCAGGTCTCTGGCGCAAAAGTGCTGGAGCAAATCGCTGCCCAGATGCGCAATAAGAAGCTGCCGATGGTCGATGACCTGCGCGACGAATCGGATCATGAAAACCCGACCCGTCTGGTGATCGTCCCGCGCTCCAACCGCGTCGATATGGAGCAGGTAATGAATCACCTGTTCGCGACGACCGATCTGGAAAAGAGCTATCGTATCAACCTGAATATGATAGGTCTGGATAACCGTCCGGCGGTGAAAAACCTGCTGGAAATCCTCTCTGAATGGCTGACCTTCCGTCGCGATACTGTGCGGCGTCGTCTGAGCTACCGTCTGGAGAAAGTCCTCAAGCGCCTGCATATCCTTGAAGGTTTGCTGGTAGCGTTCCTGAATATCGATGAAGTTATCGAAATTATCCGCCATGAAGATGAACCAAAGCCGGCCCTGATGTCGCGCTTCGGCATTAGCGAAACTCAGGCGGAAGCGATTCTGGAGTTAAAACTGCGTCATCTCGCCAAGCTGGAAGAGATGAAGATTCGCGGTGAGCAGAACGAGCTGGAAAAAGAACGCGACCACCTGCAGTCTATTCTGGCCTCTGAACGTAAGATGAATAACCTGCTGAAGAAAGAGCTGCAGGCCGATGCCGACGCCTTTGGCGACGAGCGTCGCTCGCCGCTGCGCGAGCGTGAAGAAGCGAAGGCGATGAGCGAACATGACATGCTGCCATCAGAGCCTGTGACTATCGTACTGTCGCAGAGCGGTTGGGTGCGTAGCGCCAAAGGTCATGATATCGACGCGCCGGGGCTGAACTATAAAGCCGGTGATAGCTTTAAATCGGCAGTGAAAGGCAAAAGTAATCAACCAGTGGTGTTTATTGATACCACCGGGCGCAGCTATGCAGTTGATCCGATCACCTTGCCATCCGCACGTGGTCAGGGTGAGCCGCTCACCGGCAAGCTGACGCTGCCGCCGGGCGCGACGGTTGAACATATGCTGATGGAGTCCGATGAGCAGAAGCTGCTGATGGCTTCCGATGCAGGCTACGGTTTTATTTGTACCTTTAACGACCTGGTCGCCCGCAACCGCGCCGGTAAGACGTTGATTAGCCTTCCGGATAACGCGCACGTGATGCCGCCGCTGGTTATTGAGGATGAATCCGATATGCTGCTGGCTATCACTGCTGCCGGGCGTATGCTGATGTTCCCGGTCAGCGATTTGCCGCAGTTGTCGAAAGGTAAAGGTAACAAGATTATCAATATTCCATCGGCAGAAGCGGCTTCCGGTCAGGATAGCCTGGCGCATCTGTTTGTTCTGCCGCCGCAAAGTACGCTGACTATTCATGTCGGTAAGCGGAAAATTAAACTGCGTCCGGAAGAACTGCAGAAAGTTACCGGTGAGCGCGGTCGTCGCGGTTCTCTGATGCGCGGACTGCAGAAAATTGACCGGGTGGACATTGATTCACCGCGTCGCCCTTCAACAGGCGACAGCGAAGAGTAGAGTAAAGTGAGCCTTCCTCGCGGTTAAGTGAGGAAGGCGAATATTTGCCGCAAAATCGTTGTTTATTCAGGCATTGCGATTAACAATATCCACAAAATCATTCAAGATGCTCAATGCGCTTTGCCATGATTTCCGGTGCCTGCAATCTGCGAAACAGCGAGTATAATTCTAAGCGGTTTGGGTTTTAGAGGTAGCTATGCTATTTATTTTTCGACTAATTATCGTTGTCATCTATTGTCTTCTGGTCTCCATATTCGGCTGTATTTACTGTCTGTTCAGTCCGCGTAATCCTAAACATGTTGCGACCTTCGGCCATCTGTTTGGCAAGCTATCGCCGGTGTTCGGCCTGAAGGTAGAGCTGCGTAAGCCTGCGGATGCGGAAAGCTACGGCAAGGCCATCTATATCGCTAACCACCAGAACAATTATGATATGGTGACGGCATCGAAAATCGTGCAGCCGCCGACGGTAACCGTGGGTAAAAAGAGCCTGGCTTGGATCCCGTTTTTCGGTCAGCTCTACTGGCTGACGGGGAATCTGCTGATTGACCGTAACAACCGCGCGAAAGCGCACGGCACCATCGCGGAAGTCGTGAACGCGTTTAAAGAACGTAACGTCTCTTTCTGGATGTTCCCGGAAGGGACCCGCAGCCGTGGTCGTGGCCTGCTGCCTTTTAAAACCGGTGCCTTTCATGCGGCGATTGCTGCTGGTGTGCCGATTATTCCAGTGTGCGTGTCCAATACATCGAATAAGATTAACCTCAATCGCCTGAACAATGGTCTGGTGATTGTAGAAATGCTGCCGCCGGTTGATACCAGCCAGTACGGGAAAGATGGCGTTCGCGCGCTGGCGACGCACTGTCGCGAGCTGATGGCCGCCAAAATTGCCGAGCTGGACAAAGAAGTTGCTGAGCGCGAAGCAGCAGGAAAGAAATAACACAGGAAACGCCGCGAATAGCAGGCGTATTGCTGGCGGGAAACGAATTCCCTTATTGATTAGTCAGTATCTCACGGAGTTAATATGTCACTCAGTCGGCGTCAGTTTATTAAGGCTTCAGGCGTTGCGCTGTGCGCAGGCGCTGCGCCACTGAAGGCACAGGCCGCTGGCCAACAGCCTGCGTTGCCGATCCCTCCGCTGCTGGAGTCCCGGCGCGGTCAGCCGCTGTTTTTGACTCTCCAACGTGCGCACTGGTCGTTCACACCCGGCACCCGTGCGTCGGTATGGGGAATCAACGGTCGCTATATGGGGCCGACCATTCGCGTCTGGAATGGCGACGACGTGAAACTGATTTACAGCAACCGGTTAACGGAAAACGTCGCGATGACGATCCGTGGCCTGCAGGTTCCAGGACCGCTAATTGGTGGCGCGGCGCGCATGATGTCAGCCAACGCTGACTGGGCTCCGGTGCTGCCAATTCGTCAAAGCGCGGCGACGCTGTGGTATCAAGCCAACACGCCAAATCATATGGCGAAACAGGTCTACAACGGCCTCGCCGGGATGTGGCTGGTGGAAGATGACGTCAGTAAAAACCTGCCGATCCCTAATCACTATGGCGTTGATGATTTCCCGGTGATTATCCAGGACAAGCGTCTGGATAACTTTGGTACGCCGGAATACAGTGAACCCGGCAGCGGCGGCTTTGTCGGCGATACGCTGTTGGTAAACGGCGTGCAAGGTCCGTTTGTTGAGGTATCGCGCGGCTGGGTACGGCTGCGCTTGCTGAATGCTTCCAACTCTCGCCGTTATCAGCTACAGATGAGCGACGGCCGTTTGCTGCACGTTATCTCTGGCGATCAGGGGCTGCTCCCCGCACCGGTTTCGCTCAAGCAGCTGTCGCTGGCTCCCGGCGAGCGGCGAGAAATTCTGGTCGATATGACCAACGGCGATGAAGTGTCGATTACCTGTGGTGAAGCGGCAAGCATCGTTGATCGTATTCGCGGTTTCTTCGAGCCGTCGAGCATCCTGATTTCAACGCTCATTCTGACGCTGCGCCCGACAGGCCTGCTGCCGCTGGTGACCGATAGTTTGCCGGTGCGTTTGCTACCGACGGAAATCCTGACCGGTGCGCCGATTCGCAGCCGAGACATTAGCCTGGGCGACGATCCGGGCATTAACGGCCAGCTGTGGGATCCGCAGCGTATCGATATTACCGCGCAGCAGGGAACCTGGGAGCGCTGGACGGTGCGTGCCGACCGCCCGCAGTCGTTCCATATTGAAGGGGTGATGTTCCAGGTACGTAACGTCAACGGCTCCGCGCCGTTCCCGGAAGACCGTGGCTGGAAAGATACCGTCTGGGTCGATGGGCAAGTGGAGCTGCTGGTATACTACGCTCAGCCTTCCTGGCCGCATTTCCCGTTCCAGTACTTAAGCCAGACGCTGGAGTTAGCCGACCGTGGCTCAATTGGCCAGATTCTGGTGAATCCGGCGCCTTAAAATATCACATCGAAACGGGCCTGATACGATCGGGCCCGGATACGGTTATTAAGACGGTGCAAACAGAGTGGGCAGCATTAAGCTGACCTGTGGGAAGTAGCAGATAATCGCCATCACCACAAATAGCGCCAGAAACATGGGCAGCAGTGGCTTTATCACCCGATCAATGCTCACTTTTCCGATGCTGCACCCGACAAACAGAATGGTGCCTACCGGTGGAGTACAAAGCCCAATCGTTAAGTTAAATACCATGATGATGCCAAAGTGAATTGGATCTATCCCCAGGTGTTGTGCTATGGGTAAGAATATTGGAGTAAATATCAATATCGCTGGCGTTATATCCATAAAAGTACCGACGAAGAGTAAAATTATATTAATAATAAATAATATTACCCATTTATTCTCTGACATACTGGTAATCATTTCATTAATGAACTCAGGAATGTCAGCATTCGTCATTGCCCATGACATTCCCATAGAACAGCCGACCAGTAATAATACAATTGAACTGGTTACGACGGACTCTAGAAGTATGCCATGGATTTTCTTGAGATTAATCTCTTTATAGATTATCGCTAAGCCTAAACTATAGATAACTGCTATAGCGGATGCTTCAGTCGGCGTAAATACGCCACAAATGATACCGCCAATAATAATGAAAATGAGAAGTAAGCTGGGTATTGAATCGCGGAACACGGTCAAGAACTGGTGTCGGTTAATCCTTTCGGCAACAGGATAATGATGGCGACGCGCGTGTAGTGCGGCCACCGCCATCAATGCCAGTGCGGTAAGAATACCAGGAATATAACCTGCCAGAAATAAAGCAGCAACCGAGGTGCCGCCGCTCGCCAGAGAGTAAACAATGAGTACGTTACTAGGTGGGATCATCAGGCCTATTGGGGCTGAGGCGACATTAACCGCTGCAGAGAAAGCCGGGTCATAGCCTTCTTTTTCCTGTAGAGGCGACATGATACCCCCTACCGCTGCAGCTGAGGCGACTGCCGAACCGGATATAGCACCGAATAATGTATTAGCCAGGATATTACAATGGGCCAGCGAGCCGGGAAGACGACCAACAAGAGCCTGTGCCAGGTTAACCAGCCGTCTGGCTATTCCCCCGGTATTCATAATATTCCCAGCTAATACAAAGAATGGAATTGCCAATAACGTAAAACCATCAAGGCCCACGGTCATTTTCTGTGAAATGACGGAAATTGCAGCATCAGGAGGTAAAGAAATAATGATTGAAAACAATGAAGAAAGGCCAATGGAAAATGTAATAGGCACTCCAATGGCCAACATTGCGACAAAACTACCAAATAAAACAATTATGGGGTAAATATATTCGAAGTCCATGCTTCCCTCATCAATGAGAATGCCGGTTATGATAATTTTCTACGATATTTGAAATAGTATAATAGAGCAGGATTACGCCGCTGATCGGCATGACCCAATACACCTTATCCATAGGCCATTTTAATACTGGCGATATCTGATTGACGTGAGATGCCTTTTCTACAACGATATTTCCACCGTAAATCATGAACGTAATGGCAAAAATCGCGATAACCATCTGGATGAAGCTATCAAGCCGTCGTGCAGTTGCTGGTGATACTTTCTGAGCCAATAAATCAATTGATAAATGCTTTTTAATACCCGCGGTATACACACCTCCAAGTAATATTATCCACATAAAAAGGATTTGAGTGATTTCATCGATCACCGTACTTGGCGAGTTAAATATAAATCGCGCGACGACTTGCCATGAGACACAGGCAACCATGATGGCTAAAATAGTACAGCAGCATCCAGCAAGTATTCTATTAAGGGAATTAGTTAGCGTTTGCATATAACATCCTGTAAAGGGCAGAAATAATCTGCCCATAGATTTACATATTTTCTACCTGATCCAGATCTTTGGCTGATTGTGCATCTTTAGCACGGAATTCATCGAAGAGTGGCTTAACGCGCTGTTTAAATTCTGACTTATCGACATCGACCACCGTGGCGTTCATTGCTTTTATTTTCTCGTAAGCTTCTTTTTCTGCTGCCGGCCAAATAACATCTTTCATTTGCAGCATCGACTCATCTGCCGCTTTGTATAAGGCTTCACGATTTTTATCACTCAATGTGCTGAGTACCTGGGTACTCACGACTAAAACATCAGGTACCATGGTGTGCTCATCCCGTGAATAAACTTTCGCGACTTCAGCGTGGCGCATATCGGCATATACGACGGTGCTATTTTCGCCACCATCAACCACACCTTGCTGGAGCGCGGTGTATAATTCACCCTGTGCCATTGGTGTCGCAACACCACCCAATGCCTTAACCATTGCAATCGCGCTTGGACTGGATTGAACGCGGATTTTCATGCCAGCCAGGTCAGCTGGTTTGGTGATGGGCTTGTTGGCGTAAAGGCTTCTGGCCCCGCCATCATAATAGGTCAGGCCGATAAAACCTTTATTTTCAGACGATTTTAAAATTCTTTTCCCCAGATCGCTTTGCAGCACCCGATAGTAATGATCGCGATCTTTGAATAAAAAAGGAAGACTAAACAGACTATACTCAGAAGCAAAAGATTCCAGTGATGCAGCGTTGACTTTCACCATTTGCAGGGCGCCCGAGTTCATCAACTCAAGGGATTCTCTCTCATTACCGAGAGTTGCATTTGGGTAGATACGGATAACTAAATCACCATCGGAGTATTCTTTTGTTTTTTCTGCTAAATAGCTCATGGCCTTATGCACAGCATGACTTTTGTCCTGATTGTGGCTGAGTTTAAGCGTGGTTTTGGCCAATGCAGAGTTCGAGATTAATATACAGCTGACGAGTAGCATTACGGATTTTTTTAACAGGCCAGAGGTTTTCATATGATATCCTTATTAATATTTTTAATAAAAGCGATGGGGCACCATCGCTTTCTGCCGATATTTTCTCTTTTTAATTTCCAGACAAATATTGATAAATGCCGGACGCAACCGGGATCCCATTCTGCTGGCATTTTTCTTTATACATCATCTGCGGATCGTTAGGGGCTAAAACTTTTTCAACGCCAGGGACCGGTTTGACCCTGCGCAGTTCAGTAACCATCTGCGCCATTTTTTTAGCAAACTCATTATTGCCTAATGTTGCCGGGTCAATGACGATGATTAAACTGGCGAGTTTGCGCATTTTTTCATAATCACCGTACATCCGTACAATATGATTACCAAAGCTTGCGCCCATTAATATCCCGGTCAATGCATCTATCGCTAGTGCAATGCCTGAACCTTTATGTCCGCCAAAGGGGAGTAAATTTTCAATTTTATGCGGGTCGGTTGTAACGTTGCCGTCTTTATCAATGGCCAGGCCTTCAGCAATAGGCTTGCCCGTTTCTTTGGCATGTAAAATTTTACCAAAAGCCGTTGCGCTGGTGGCCATATCGACGATCATCGGATAGCTATTCTCGACCGGAAACCCGAATGCGATAGGGTTTGTGCCGATAAAGCGTTCCGCACCGCCATGAGGCGCGACGCAGGTATCCGTTTGAGTCATGATGATGGCAATCATTCCCTGCCTGGCCACTCTCTCGGCGAAGTAGGATAAGGCGCCACAATGAGAGGTATTTTTGACGCCGACAAAACCCAGCCCGTGATTTTTCGCAAGCTGAATGGCATGATCGGTTGCGCCAATCAACGCGGAATGCCCCATACCGTCGTCTGAATTGAGAATAGCCACTGAGGGGGAAATTTGCTCAATGCTAAACTGCGCTTTTTTATTTAAACCACCTGCTTTTAACCGGGTACAGTAATGCTCAACGCGCATGACGCCATGAGAATGCACACCTGTTATATCCGCATGCACCAATACATCTGTTACCTGCTGTGCGGTTGATTCATCAAGCCCGGCGGAAAATAGCTTAGCGTATACCAAAGATTTTAAATTCTCTTCTTTTACATATACTGTAGACATGTTAACCCCATTAAAAATTGATAACGCCTTTAACCATTTCTTTGTTTTCGACTACGTTTTTCTGGTAGTCATTACCTATGGTGAAAAAATCAAACTCGGTATTTTTCATCATGTCTTCATTGATTAATCCGGCACTCATTAATTGAATGACGCATTCAAAATCTTCGCGTGTAGCGTTACGACTACTGATTAGCGTGGTTTCTTTTTTATGGAAAGTGGGGTCATCCATAATAAGCTCGCCGATATATAGTCCAATAAATACGACCTTGCCACCGTGGCGAATGAGATTAATATCGTTGCTCATCGAGGATTTGTTACCCGTGGCGTCAAGTACCGTACAGGCAAGTTCACCGTTAAACAGGCGACGTAGTTCACTAATAAAATCCTCTGCCGTTGGGTCTAATGATTCGATGCCAATATTCTGGCTGACCAGCTGTCGGCGCTTGGCATCAATATCGGCAACGACGACCTTTGCGCCTTTGGCTTTAGCAATCGCTGAGGTGGCTAAACCAATGGGGCCAGCGCCGATGACCAGGATATTTTGTGCGGGCTGTATCTCTGCGCGACGAACGGCATGAGCCCCAATCGCGAAGCATTCCACCAGCGCGCCTGCGCTATCGCTTAACTGTTCGGGAAGTTCTACCAGGTTTTTCTCATGAACGGCCAGGTATTCGCTGAAACCGCCATCCTGGTGTACGCCATAAAGCGATACGTGTTCGCAGCAGTTGGTTTTTCCTTCTTTACATGCTGCGCATTGGTTGCACGGGATGCAGGGGATAACGGAATAGCGTTGACCGCTCTTTATGTTGGAGCACTCTTTTCCTGTCGAAATGGCTTCGCCGCAGATCTCATGCCCAAGTACTCTGGGATAGGAGAAAAAAGGCTGGCGTCCGGCGAAGGCATGAATATCGGTGCCGCATATCCCGACAGCTTTAATCTTTAATAATACTTCGTCGTTTTCTGGTACTGGTACTGGTCGTTCAATATATTCGATGCTACCAGGATTATGGCAAATTAAGGTTTTCATTAAGATTTTCCAGATAATAAATGTGCAATTGTTTCTTCGATACCCAATGAATCAATACGCGTAAAGGTGTTTTTAATTTCTTCGACAAAATCCGTATCGTTATTTAACTTGCCAAATATAGATTCGATTTGCAGCAAGGACAGCGCCTGCTGCCATGCCGAGTGCTGGCCGGATATGGCTTCTATAAACTGCGGTAATAGCGGGTCGCTAATATTCTGGTTGTCGTCAATGTTTTTTATTACATAGTGCAGCCAACCAGCAATTAATATTGAAAGCGCATGTGAATTTTTATTTTGTTGATGCAAAATTTTCCACGGCGTAAGGGCTCGCTGAGGAAGCTTTTGTGAGCCATCCATCGCTATTTGCGCTGTACGATGCTTCACATTGCGGTTGCTAAACCGTTCAATAAGCAAATCGGCATAGTTATCAAGAGAAATATTTAGCTGTGGATTTAATGTTTGCGCCTGCTCATCAATCATAAGCAGGCGGGTGGCGGCACGAAATTGCGGATCCTCCATGCATTGATAGATAAATTCGTAGCCCGCCAGGCTACCGTTGTAGGCCAGAAATGAGTGGCTGCCATTTAGCATCCGGAGTTTCATTTCTTCATAGGGTTGAACATCTGCAACAAACATTGCGCCCGCTTTATCCCAGTCAGGACGACCGCGAACAAAGTTGTCTTCAATGACCCATTGACGGAAATCCTCACAAACAATTCCGCAAGGGTCTGCATAGCCTGTTTTTTCTTGCAGCATGGCGAATTGTTGTTCGGTCATTGCCGGCACAATGCGATCTACCATGGTTCCTGGAAACGTCACCTTTTCTTCAATCCACTTTCCCAATTCGGCACTGAGGCGAGTGGCAAAGCCCGTTATCGCATTGCGGGTGAGATGCCCGTTGTCAGGAATGTTGTCGCAGGAGAGTACGCTGAAAGGAGGTAAACCGAGATCTTTACGCCGCTGCAGGGCGCAGACGATCAGTGCAATCGCTGATGTTGGCTGCTGTGGGTTCTCAAGATCCTTGATGATCAAGGGATTGGAGAAATCTAATGCCCGTGTCTGCGGATCGATGCAGTAACCTTTTTCCGTAATCGTCAGGGAGACGATTTTAACCTGCGGTTCAAGGAGTTTTTCTATTGCCGCTTCAATTCCGCTCGCCGGGGTATGGATCCCGCCAATCACAGAACGGACCAGGCGCGAAGTGTTTGCGGATGATGAGGTTTCCAGCACGCTAAACAGGCCTTCCTGATGGTTTAGTGTGTTGACCAAATCAGCAGTGCCAAAAAGATTTATTTCAAATATTCCCCACGCTTTTTCTGAAACCTGGTTGGTGAGATCGCTATAAATGGCCTGGTGACCCCGATGAAATGCCCCGAAGCCAATATGGATGATATCGGCCTGAAGATCTTCGCGTGGGTAGCTTGTCGCGGCATCGTACCGAGCTGTTGTTATATTTTCCTTTCCTGACATCGTGGTATCACTCTTGTGGTTGTCATTAAATTGCGTAGACCAATTTATGACAATCACTAGACCAAAAAAAGTGATTGAAGTCGCATAAATAGACAAGGGTAAGAATTAAGGGAAATATTAATATCACGAATTGTTGTAATTGAATGATTTTTATGAATTTATAACTAAGGGATTATTTTTGCAGTGACGAGAAGAGTATGAAATTTTTGGTGTGTATGGCAGGTAGCTATACCAATATCTTCTAGATAATAGACCAATGATGAAGGTTGTAGACCAGGTTAGCTGGGGGAAAAAAGAGAGAAGTGCAGAGCAACAGGGAATGATCGGTGCAATGGTGATGCTCTGCAGGTAAGGTGATGCTAGGTGGCAAAGAAGAAATCATCAAAATCGCTAATAGAAGAGTCTTGCTTAAAGATTTTTATTAACTCGTTTTTACTGTTTTCCAGATGCTTCCAGGAAGCTTGCCTGGCCAGCTCAGCATCCTTTTGCTGAAGGGCAAGGAAAATGGCTCGATGATCCTCCAGCCACTGCATGCGCAGATGCTTTTCATGCAGGTACTTATAGTTAAGTTTTTTCCAGCGCGGGTTTTCGGTTCTTACCGCCCGCCACAGCTCTGCCGCTTGTTTAATTAACACTCTGTTCTGCGTCGATTCGGCAATAATGCTGTGGAACTGGTGATCTAAATCCTCAAACGTATCGCTTTCACCAGCGATTGCTTTTTCTTGTAACGCAATGATTTTCTTTAATTCAAGTAGTTCGTTGAAGCGAATTTGTGTGGCGGCAAAACCGGTAATGTTGCTCTCTATCACCTGGCGAGCCTGCAAAAGTTCGAAGGGGCCGATTTCAGAATAGGGCATCAATGATTTCTGATTTAACGCGTTTGAGTTATCAACAAAAAAGATCCCGGACCCCTGTTTGACTTCCAGCACGCCTTTAAGCTCCAGCATGATAATCGCATCACGGATGGTGGTGCGGCTGGTGTTGAATCGCTCGCTAAGCTCACGTTCAGAAGGCAAGCGTTCGCCGGATTTAAATACGCCGGAATAGAGTAATTCTTCGATCTGTAGACCAATATCGTAATAGCGGCGTTTTGTAATAACTTGTTCCATACTAAGCCTTATATGTAGTGCTCCTGGAGGGCCAACCGCGCAGTCTGCGGCGGATATCCGACCGGGGGTACTCCTGTTCCCGTATGAGGTATACCTGGTGTCTGGCATGAATAGTAGCGGCACTTGTTGGGAAACTGCCAGCTTTAAACCAACAACAATGACAAAATTTTATGTTTGACCTGGAGCGGAGATAAGCAATAGAAGCGAGAGACTTTTGTCCATCAATCTTCGACGCCCCTTCATTCTCCCATCGTTACGGCTTATAATCGCCGCCCTTTTGATTATTTTTTTATCATTTTCCCCGGAAGCAATATGAGCGCAATATCCCTGATCCAACCGGATCGTGACCTTTTCTCCTGGCCGCAGTACTGGGCTGCCTGTTTTGGCCCCGCGCCGTTTCTGCCGATGTCGCGAGAAGAGATGGACCAACTTGGCTGGGATAGCTGCGATATCATTCTCGTGACCGGTGACGCCTATGTCGATCACCCGAGCTTTGGGATGGCGATTTGTGGACGCATGCTGGAAGCGCAGGGCTTTAGGGTGGGGATTATTTCCCAGCCGGAGTGGAACAATAAAGATGACTTTATGCGTCTGGGTAAACCGAACCTGTTCTTCGGCGTAACCGCCGGCAACATGGACTCAATGATCAACCGCTATACCGCCGACCGTAAGCTGCGCCATGACGACGCGTATACGGCGGGCAACGTTGCTGGTAAACGCCCGGATCGCGCGACGCTGGTCTATACCCAGCGCTGTAAAGAAGCCTGGAAGGATGTGCCGGTGATCCTCGGCGGGATTGAAGCCAGCCTGCGCCGCACTGCGCATTACGACTATTGGTCTGACACCGTGCGTCGTTCGGTTCTGGTGGATTCGAAAGCCGATATGCTGATGTTCGGCAACGGCGAGCGTCCGCTGGTGGAAGTGGCGCACCGCCTGGCGGCGGGCGAGCCTATCGGGCATATCCGCGATGTGCGTAATACCGCCATCATGGTAAAAGAAGCGCTGCCGGGCTGGAGTGGGGTGGATTCCACGCGCCTGGATACGCCGGGCAAAATCGACCCGATTCCGCATCCTTACGGTGAAGACCTGCCGTGCGCCGATAACAAAACCGTCGCGCCGCCAAAACAGGAAGCGAAGCGCGTTACCGTCCAGCCACCGCGTCCAAAGCCGTGGGAGAAAACCTACGTCCTTCTGCCGTCCTTCGAGAAAGTCAAAGGCGACAAAGTTCTCTACGCGCATGCCTCACGTATTCTGCATCATGAGACCAACCCAGGCTGCGCCCGCGCGCTGATGCAGAAACACGGCGAGCGCTATATCTGGATTAACCCGCCCGCCATTCCGCTCTCAACCGAAGAGATGGATAGTGTTTTTGCTCTGCCGTATAAGCGTATTCCGCATCCGGCATACGGCGATGCGCGCATCCCGGCCTACGAGATGATCCGTTTCTCGATTAACATTATGCGCGGCTGCTTTGGCGGCTGTTCATTCTGCTCCATTACCGAGCACGAAGGGCGCATTATTCAGAGCCGTTCCGAAGATTCGATCATTAATGAAATCGAAGCTATTCGCGACACAGTTCCTGGTTTTACTGGCATTATCTCTGATCTTGGTGGCCCGACGGCCAACATGTATATGCTGCGCTGCAAGTCACCGCGCGCGGAGCAGACCTGTCGCCGCCTGTCCTGTGTGTATCCCGATATTTGCCCACATATGGATACCAACCACGAGCCGACAATTAACCTTTATCGTCGCGCCCGCGATCTTAAGGGTATCAAAAAGATCCTTATCGCTTCCGGCGTGCGTTATGACATCGCCGTTGAAGACCCGCGTTATATCAAAGAGCTGGCGACCCACCACGTTGGCGGTTATCTGAAGATTGCCCCGGAACACACTGAAGAAGGGCCGCTGTCGAAGATGATGAAGCCGGGAATGGGTAGCTACGACCGCTTCAAAGAGCTGTTTGATACCTATTCGAAGCAGGCGGGCAAAGAGCAGTATCTGATTCCGTACTTTATCTCTGCGCACCCTGGTACGCGTGATGAAGATATGGTGAACCTGGCGCTGTGGCTGAAGCAGCATCGTTTCCGTCTGGATCAGGTGCAGAACTTCTATCCGTCGCCGCTGGCGAACTCGACCACCATGTATTACACCGGCAAGAACCCGCTGGGTAAGATTGGCTATAAGAGTGAAGACGTGGTGGTGCCGAAAGGCGACAAACAGCGTCGTCTGCATAAGGCATTGCTGCGCTATCACGATCCGGCTAACTGGCCGCTGATCCGTCAGGCGCTGGAAGCCATGGGCAAGAAGCACCTGATTGGCAGCCGCCGCGATTGCCTGGTGCCTGCGCCGACGCTGGACGAGATGCGTGAAGCACGTCGCCAGAATCGCAATACCCGCCCGGCGCTGACCAAGCATACGCCGGTGGCGCATCAGCGCCAGACGCCTGCGTCGTCGGCCAAAAAAAGTCGTATTCGCTGATGGCTTGAACGGTTCGCCATGGTGAGCAGACGTCACGGAGAGATTCTTTTCCTTGCCAGGACGAAGACCGGTAGTATCAAAGCCCTCTTAATTGAGGGCTTTTTTGATATTTAAGATATAAAAAGGATTTTATTAATGAAAAGTATAATAACTATAGCCACTGGTTTATTCGTAATTATTACCATTATTAGTCTCTTTAATAGCGATGGCAGTCATTGCAGGCCTACGAGTGCGACATGTAAAGCCGTCCGAGCAGCCCGAAATAGTGGAGCAGTTCATCCCGGCCCTGTTGTTTACACTCTTATTGACGGAACGATTTATTTCCCTGGCTGGCCGATCCCTGGTTTCTCCGCTGCCTGTGTTGAAAGAATTGAACAGTGGCCGGGAAGAAGTACGAGGATACGTTTATTAAAAAAATCAGGAGCACTGACGTTTAAAATGGATGCTGATGATTTTGTCGCTACTGAAACCATTCAGACAATCAAGGAATCTGGGACAAAGCAGTTTGAGTTTATCGGTGATATGACACCATTAGTTGGTCCTGACAGGATCAAACTGACCATTGGCGATACAGGCTCTGAATTATCATTCTCTCTTCTTTATGATAAAGACCCCACCAGTGAAAAAAACGAACTTAAAGAGACGTTTACATGCGACCTTGCTGCAATACCGATTGATAATGCAGCTTTGAACACTTTATGGCAGTAAAGATGCATTATATTTTTGTCTGGCGAATTCTGGCCGCCAGCGCTGACAGCTTTTCATCGTCCGCTCGTTCATGATCGTGGGAAGAGAGATAGCCTTCATATTGCTCAAAGAACTTGGTTTGACGCGACTCTATCGGCTGCCACTGAGTCATATCGCCAGTGCCATGCATTGGGCTGAGCTTACTGTGAATATGATCAACGCCAAATCCTTCAAAAAACATCCCGGTACGGCCCACGTCATCGAAGGTTTTATCCAGCAGCTTTGCTACTTTCTGAGTTGCCAGTACTAAATCGGCCAGCGCCTGCGGCGGCATATCGAAAGCGTAGCTGGGGTAATGTTTCTTCGGAATGACTACTGTAAAACCGTCGGTGTTGGGGAAAATAGAGAGAAAGGCGAGGTGGTGTTCATCTTCCCAGACTTTATGGCAGGGGGCTTTACCCTCGGCAATTTGACAGAAAACACAATTCATCAGCACGACTCCATTTGTTTTGCAATGAGCATTGAATGTACGTGCTTTTCACCGTGGAACAAAGAACTGATGCTCCGCCAGGGTATGGCGGAGCAGGATTGATTACCCACCGAACTGATCCGGGTCTGGACCCAGACGTTTGTTTTGGTCCAGTTTAGTGATTTCACTCAATTCATCTTTATCCAGACGGAAATCCCAGACGTTGAAGTTCTCGGCGATGCGCGACGGCGTCACCGATTTTGGAATCACCACCAGGCCGCTATCGAGGTGCCAGCGAATGACAATCTGCGCCGGTGTTTTGCCGTATTTATCTGCCAACTGGTGGATAATTTTCTGATTGAATACGCCTTCTCCGCCTTGAGCTAGCGGGCTCCAGGACTCGGTCTGGATTTTGTGCGTCGCATTCCAGGCGTGAAGCTGGCGCTGTTGCAACAAAGGGTGAAGTTCAATCTGGTTAATTACCGGTGCGACGCCGGTTTCATCAATCAGCTTTTGCAGATGATGAACCTGGAAATTACAGACGCCGATGCTTTTTGCCAGCCCCTGCTGCTGCAGTTCAATTAGGCTTTTCCAGGCGTCGACGAAGTGGTTGGTTGCCGGAACCGGCCAGTGAATTAAATATAAATCGACGTAGTCGAGTTTGAGTTTTTTAAGGCTTTCCTGCAGCGCTTGATGGGGCTGCTTTTGATCGTCATTCCACAGCTTGGTGGTGACGAACAGCTCATCTCTGGCGACGCCTGCGCTGCTTAACGCATTGCCTACGCCGGTTTCATTCTGGTACACGGCGGCGGTGTCAAACGAGCGATAACCGACTTCCAGCGCCTTATGAATGGCGGAGACGACTTCCTCGTTGCCTGCTTTCCACACGCCGAGTCCCAGCTGCGGCATCAGGTTGCCGTCGTGTAGTTTTATAACGGTTGGATGTGTCATGCCTTCCTCCTGTTAATGAACTCAGCGGAATAAATTCCGCTGAGGGGTAGCATTAAGTCTGGACGAAATAGCTAAAAACGGTAGTTAAACTCCTCTCCTTTGCGTGAGTTTACGCGCTGGAGAGGACGTTGATTAGCGTGCAGCCTCGTAAATACGGCGACTGACGTCCAGAGTAATATCCTGGTTTTCACCCAGTTGAGTCATACCGTGTTCTTCGAGTTTCGCCAGCAGCGCCGGGATGGAGCTGCCATCCAGACCGTAGTCGGAAAGGTGAGTCGGTACACCCATCTGTTCGAAGAAATTACGCGTTGCAGCGATGGCTGCATCGATACGCTGCTCTTCAGAACCTTCGGTGATATTCCAGACGCGAGCGGCGTACTGCAGCAGTTTGGCGCGTTTAGCATCGCGTTTTTCATTCCACAGGGCTGGCAGAACGATAGCCAGCGTTTGGGCGTGATCGAGCCCGTGCATCGCGGTCAGTTCGTGGCCCAGCATATGGGTCGCCCAGTCCTGCGGCACGCCAGCGCCGATCAGGCCGTTCAGTGCCTGGGTAGCGGCCCACATTATGTTGGCGCGTACGTCGTAGTTTTCCGGCTCTTTCAACGCTTTCGGACCATCTTCTACCAGCGTCAGCAGAATGCCTTCGGCGAAACGGTCCTGAATTTTACCATCAACCGGGTAGGTCACGTACTGCTCAACGGTATGGACAAATGCGTCAACCACGCCGTTGGCAACCTGGCGCGGCGGTAGAGTGTAGGTGTAAACCGGGTCAAGGATGGCGAATACCGGCTGAACGTGAGAAGACATAAATGCGCGTTTGTCACCAGTGGTTTTACGTGAAATCACCGCGCCTTTATTGGATTCGGAACCGGTCGCTGGCAGCGTCAGCACAGAGCCCATCGGGATGGCGCTGGCAACTTTGCTGCCGTAGGTTTCGAGGATTTCCCACGGATCGATGCTGGTATCATAGTGCGCTGCCGCAGCGATGAATTTGGTCCCGTCGAGAACGGAGCCGCCGCCGACCGCCAGCAGGAAAGTGATCTTTTCATCACGCGCGATTTTCACCGCGTTCATCAGCGTTTCGTAGGATGGGTTTGGCTCGATACCGCCAAATTCCAGGACGTCAATGCCGCTTAGCGCGCTCAGAACCTGATCAAGCACGCCGGTTTTCTTCACGCTACCGCCGCCGTAGGTGACAAGCACGCGTGCATCCGCCGGGATTTGATCGCGCAGGTTTTCAATCGCGCCTTTGCCGAACAGAATGCGGGTTGGGGTATGTAGGTCGAAATTATTCATGGCTGGTGCCCTCAAATAGATAAACCGCCAGCAGAGACGATACCTCTGCCAGATGACGGATATTGTGGTCCGGTCGCCCGTTCCCCTCAATGCACATTCCTGCCGTTGTCTTGCCCATTTCTCCTTGGGACTGGAGAAATGCTCCACAAGTGCGCACAATGCGGAAGTAGAAAATCGTTCGGAGAAGCACGAAAAATGAACCGCGCTGAGATATGTCAGCTATTAACGAGTAAGGTTAATCAGCTGAAAGATAAAGAAGAAATGCTCATCGAGCTACTGCCAGATATTAGTTTGCTGTACGGCACGCAGCCGGGTGCTCGCACGCCGGTTATGTATCAGCCGGGGATCGTGTTTCTCTTTTCCGGGCATAAAATTGGCTACATTAATGAGCGCACTTTCCGCTATGACACCAACGAATATCTGCTGTTAACGGTACCGCTACCGTTTGAATGCGAAACCTTCGCTACCCCGGAGGTCCCGCTGGCGGGGATTCGACTTAATGTCGATATTCTTCAACTGCAGGAACTGCTGATGGATATCGGTGAAGATGAGCAGTTTCAGCCGTCAATGGCATCAAGCGGGATCAACTCGGCGGTGCTGTCCGAAGAGATTCTGTGCGCGGCGGAGCGCCTGCTGGACGTGATGGAGCGCCCGCTGGACGCGCGAATTCTGGGCAAACAGATTATCCGTGAAATCCTCTACCACGTGCTGACAGGCCCCTGTGGCGGAGCGCTGCTGGCGCTGGTCAGCCGGCAGACTCACTTTAGCCTGATTAGCCGCGTGCTGAAGCGTATTGAAAGCCAGTACACCGAAAACCTGAGTGTTGATCAGCTGGCGGCGGAAGCCAATATGAGCGTCTCGGCGTTCCACCATAACTTCAAATCGGTCACCAGCACCTCTCCGCTACAGTACCTGAAAACCTACCGCCTGCATAAAGCGCGCATGTTAATGATCCACGACGGCATGAAAGCCAGCGCAGCGGCGATGCGGGTAGGATATGAAAGCGCATCGCAGTTCAGCCGCGAGTTTAAGCGTTACTTTGGGATAACGCCGGGGGAAGATGCGGCGCGCATCAGGACGATTCAGGGGATGTAATGAGCTACAGGGCGGCAAAAAGGCCGCCCTGTATTGGGCATCAGGCGCTGCAGTATTTCTTTTTGATAACGACGATAACCGTTCCGAGCAGACCGGCAATCAGCAGCACAATAGGCAGGATCATCAGGCAGGTCATTACCTGATCTTCATGACGCTTAACGAAAGGAATCATGCTCAGCGCGTAGCCCAGACCGGTAACCACGCCAACCCACAGCAGCGCGCTCAGCCAGTTAAAGAACTGGAAGCGGCGGCTTGGTAGCCCGGAAATCCCCGCCATGGTGGGCAGCAGGGTGCGAACAAACGCCAGGAAACGCCCGGCAAGCAGCGCCAGCAGACCGTGCTTATCGAACATACAGGTCGCTCGCTGATGGTACTTGTGCGGCAGATGCCCAAGCCAGCGTTTAACCGTTACGGTATTACCCAACCAGCGCCCCTGAATATAGCTTAACCAGCAGCCGAGGCTGGCTGCCGTTGTCAAAATGGCAAGAGTTGGCACAAAGCCCATTACGCCTTTGGCAATCAGCGCACCTGCGAGCAGCAACAGGCTATCGCCCGGTAAGAATGAGGCGGGTAGCAGACCGTTTTCCAGAAACAGGGTTGCGAACATGACCAGATATACAACGCCCACAACGTGGGGGTTTGCCAATGCGGCAAAATCATGCTGCCACAGCGCGGCGACAATTTCTTGAATGACAACCATGGACTTTCCTAAGTGGTACCGTATTTTTTGTCTAGTGTACTCCTGAAGAGACCCGAGCACCTTGATCCCGGGCGCAACTAAAGCGGCCGCTTCTCTTAAAAACGTCCGCTATTGTTGCCACTCACTGTCACTTTACACGATACGCGCGAAGCCCGCCGCTAAATCATCCAGCAGATCGGTAACATTTTCTAACCCGATGTGCACACGGATCAGGGTACCGCTGAAATCGACTTCAGCATCCGGACGAATTTCGGCAATTTGCTCCGGCTGATTGGCTAAAATCAGCGATTCAAAGCCACCCCAGGAGTAGGCCATGCTGAACAAGCTGAAGTGGTCCAGATAGGCGGACAGCTCGGCGTCGGTCAGGCGCTTATTGAGGACAAAAGAGAACAGTCCGCTGCTACCGGTGAAATCGCGTTTCCAGAACTCATGGCCTTTGCTGCCGGGCAGAGCCGGGTGATTGACGCGCGCCACCTGCGGGTGCTGAGCCAGCCATTCGGCAATATGCAGGCTGCTTTCATGATGCTGGCGCAGACGTACGGCCAGGGTACGCAGACCACGGCTGGTCATATAGGCGGTATCGGCATCCACCATTTGTCCCATCAGATAGGCATTTTCGCGAAGCTGCGCCCAACAGCGCTCATTGGCCACCGCGGTGCCAACCATTCCGTCGGAATGACCAATCAGGTATTTGGTTGCAGCCTGAATGGAGATATCGATGCCGAAGTCCAGCGCTTTAAACAGCACGCCCGCCGCCCAGGTGTTGTCGATCATAATAATCGCTTCGGGCGCGACGCTGCGTACCGCCGCGACGATAGCCGGAACATCATGGACTTCCATGGTGATTGAGCCTGGAGATTCCAGAAATACCACGCGGGTATTTGGCTGCACCAGGCGGGCGATATCGCCGCCGATCAACGGGTCGAACCAACTGGTGGTGACGCCGAGTTTGGCGAGGATTTTAGTACAAAAATCCTGGGTCGGTTCGTAGGCGGTGTTGGTCATCAGAACATGGTCGCCTTGCTCGACAAATGCCAGAATGGTATTGGCGACCGCCGCTGCGCCGCAGGGGAAGAGGGCGCAGCCGGCGCCGCCTTCCAGTTCGCACATGGCTTCCTGCAGAGAAAAGTGGGTCAGGGTACCGCGACGGCCGTAGAACAGCTCGCCTTTGGCTCGGTTGCGGGTGGCGTGTTTTTTCGCTTCGACGGTGTCGAAAACCAGCGATGACGCGCGCTGAATCACGCTGTTTACCGAGCCTTGCGTGTATTTTTTGCTGCGGCCAGCGTGAACCAGCGCAGTATCAAGATGTTTATCAGCCATGTTCAGATAACCTATTTTTATACGTCTGGACGTCTAAACTAACATGAATACCCGTTTATGTACCGAGTCGTGGCGGATACAGGTAAAAATTTTA
The DNA here is from genome assembly GCF_003261575.2 of Klebsiella huaxiensis. Lineage (GTDB taxonomy): Bacteria > Pseudomonadota > Gammaproteobacteria > Enterobacterales > Enterobacteriaceae > Klebsiella > Klebsiella huaxiensis. Next base: position 876,031 of record NZ_CP036175.1, read on the forward strand.
TCAATGACGGGGTCAGCAACTTTTTTACTGCGTAAGCGCAAGGAAAATAAACGTGATTTGCTGCACAGTGTAAATACTAATGAGAACCACTATCAATTCGATGACGTTTTGATATTATTGTGCGCAGATTTTGTGATTTACGTCCTGGAGATACAGTGTGGGTAATAATTTGATGCAGGCGGATCTCTCCGTTTGGGGTATGTATCATCACGCCGATATTGTCGTTAAGGTGGTGATGATCGGCCTGATTCTGGCGTCGGTCGTGACATGGGCTATCTTTTTTGGCAAAGGTGCTGAGATCCTGTCCAGCAAGCGCCGCCTCAAGCGCGAGCAGCAGCTGGTTGCCGAAGCACGCTCTCTCGACCAGGCCAGCGATATTGCTAACGCTTTCCATGCTAAAAGCTTGACCTCGCAGCTGATCAACGAAGCGCAGAACGAGCTGGAGCTTTCCGCAGGCGTGGAAGATAACGAAGGCATTAAAGAACGTACCGGCTTCCGCCTTGAGCGTCGCGTAGCGCAGGTCGGTCGCTATATGGGACGTGGTAATGGCTATCTGGCGACTATCGGCGCAATCTCCCCGTTCGTCGGCCTGTTTGGCACCGTCTGGGGCATCATGAACAGCTTTATCGGTATTGCCCAGACGCAAACCACTAACCTGGCGGTTGTTGCTCCAGGCATCGCAGAAGCGCTGCTGGCGACGGCAATCGGCCTCTTCGCCGCGATTCCAGCTGTTGTCATCTACAACATTTTCGCCCGTATGATTGCCAGCTACAAAGCTTCCCTTGGCGATGTTGCAGCCCAGATATTGCTGCTGCAAAGCCGTGACCTCGACCTGAGCGCCAGCGGCGTTAAGTCGGTCCGTACCGCACAGAAATTACGCGTAGGTTGATGCTTTATGGCAATGCATTTTAACGAAAACCTCGATGATAACGGCGAAATGCATGACATCAACGTGACGCCGTTTATCGACGTCATGCTGGTGCTGCTGATCATCTTTATGGTGGCGGCTCCGCTCGCTACCGTAGACGTGAAGGTTAATCTCCCGGCGTCTTCCAGCCAGCCGCAGCCGCGTCCTGAAAAGCCTATTTATCTGTCGGTGAAAGCGGATAAAACCATGTTCCTCGGTAATGACCCGATCACTGAAGAGAGCATGATTACGTCGCTGGATGTTCTGACTGAAGGCAAGAAAGATACGACGGTCTTCTTCCGCGCGGATAAGACCGTGGATTACGAGACGATGATGAAAGTTATGGATACTTTGCATCAGGCGGGCTATCTGAAGATTGGTCTGGTGGGCGAAGAAACCGTAAAAGCGAAGTAACCCTCTCTCCAACGCATCTCTCCAGGCTGGCCTTGTGCCAGCCTTTTTTACGCCCATCTGATAGTTGCTCTGTTGGTAAGCTGTTGCTATAACGTTGCTCTGTTGCGATATAATACCGTTCGTTTTTGTTAACTTACGGGATCTTATGGAACGCTTTCTGGAAAACGCTATGTATGCCTCGCGCTGGCTGCTGGCACCGGTTTATTTTGGCCTTTCGCTTGGGCTGATTGCGCTGACGATCAAATTTTTTCAGGAGATCTTCCACATACTGCCGCACATATTCAGCGTCAGTGAGTCGGATATGATTCTGACCCTGCTGTCGCTGGTGGATATGACTCTGGTGGGCGGTCTGCTGGTGATGGTAATGTTCTCCGGCTATGAAAATTTTGTCTCGCAACTAGATATCAACGAGGGCAAGGAGAAGCTCAGCTGGTTGGGTAAAATGGACGCGACCTCGCTGAAAAATAAGGTTGCAGCCTCCATTGTGGCTATCTCTTCCATTCACCTGCTGCGGGTGTTTATGGATGCGAAAAACGTCCCCGATAATAAGCTAATGTGGTACGTCATTATCCACCTGACGTTCGTGCTGTCGGCCTTTGTAATGGGCTATCTCGATCGTCTGACGAAAGTTAAACACTAATCCTTTTTTTCCCGGCGGTTTTTCAGCCGTCGGGCTCTTTTCTCCTGTTTCTACTCTTCTCCGCTGGCACATACCCGAGCTTCTGCTTTGCTTAAAGGGCGCTTAATAACGGAGGAAGGGTGATGACGCGACTGACGGCCAAAGATTTTCCCCAGCAGTTGCTGGAGTACTATGACTACTACGCCCATGGCAAAATCAGCAAACGCGAGTTTCTGCAGCTGGCGGGAAAATATGCCGTCGGCGGGATGACCGCGTTAGCGTTGTTTAATCTGCTGAAGCCAAACTACGCTCTGGCGGAGCAGGTGGCGTTTACCGACCCGGATATCCGTCCAGAATATATTCACTATCCCTCTCCTGATGGCCACGGCGAAGTACGGGCCTATCTGGTGATGCCGACGAAAATAGCTGACAAAGCGCCCGCAGTGGTAGTGGTGCATGAGAACCGAGGTCTGAATCCCTACATTGAAGATGTTGCCCGACGAGTGGCTAAAGCGGGCTATATTGCGCTGGCGCCGGATGGTCTGAGCTCCGTCGGCGGCTATCCCGGCAATGATGATGAAGGACGGGAGTTACAGCAGAAGGTCGATCCGGTGAAGCTGATGAACGATTTTTTCGCAGCGGTAGCGTTTATGGAGAAGCATCCTCAGGCAACGGGAAAGGTCGGCATAACCGGTTTTTGCTACGGCGGCGGCGTCAGTAATGCGGCGGCGGTGGCGATCCCCGAGCTGGCCTGTGCGGTTCCGTTTTACGGTCGCCAGCCGCCGCTAAATGAGGTCGATAAAATTAAAGCACCGTTGTTGCTGCATTATGCTGGCCTGGATAGCGGCATTAATGAAGGCTGGCCCGCCTATGAAAAAGCGCTAAAGACGCATAATAAGGTCTATGAGGCCTATATTTATCAGGGCGTTAACCACGGCTTTCATAATGACTCTACTCCGCGCTATGACCGGGCTGCCGCCGATCTGGCCTGGCAGCGCACGCTGGCGTGGTTTGAGAAGTATTTACGCTAGTGAAATCGCCAGAAATAGCACTACCGCTCGCTCAAAAAATCGCTATATAATTTTATATATAACGATTGAGGGGAGTGCGATGGAAAACCATTTTGGTAAAGGCTTAATGGCGGGGCTACAGGCATCCCATGCTGACACCGCCACGCATGCGGCAAATTTTTGCTCCGACTATAAACGCGGGTTTGTGCTCGGTTATTCACACCGCATGTTTGAAAAAACCGGCGACCGTCAGCTTAGCGCCTGGGAAGCGGGGATCCTTACCCGTCGCTATGGCCTGGACAGAGACATGGTGATGGACTTCTTCAAAGAGGGAAGTTCGTGCACGTCAATGCGCTACTTTATGGCGGGCTATCGGCTGGAAAGCTAAAAACCGGAGGCTGAAGCCTCCGGCGGGCAGGGCGTTACGCCTGGCGTTTATCTTCAGTTTGCGTTTCGAAGTCGCTGGCAGCATGGCGTTCGTGAAGCTGCTCATTGAGCGGGCCGAAGGTGCGGTTAACCATGCGTCCGCGCTGAACGGCGGGGCGATTGCCCACATCCTGCGCCCAGCGCAGTACGTTTTTATAGCTACCGGCATCAAGGAACTCGGCGGCGTTGTAAACATTCCCCAACACCACGTTGCCGTACCATGGCCAGATGGCCATATCGGCAATAGTGTACTCTTCCCCTGCAACAAAACGACCGCGGGCAAGCTGCTTGTCCAGCACATCAAGCTGGCGTTTAGCTTCCATCGTAAAGCGATCGATCGCGTATTCGATTTTTACCGGCGCATAGTTGAAGAAGTGGCCAAAGCCGCCGCCGAGGAACGGAGCCGCGCCCTGCAGCCAGAATAGCCAGTTAAGGGTTTCGGTGCGGCCTGCCGGATCTTTTGGCAGGAAGAAACCGAACTTCTCCGCCAGATAGAGAAGGATGCTGCCGGATTCAAAAACCCGGGTCGGCGGCGTGGTGGAGTGGTCGCTGAGCGCAGGGATTTTCGAGTTTGGGTTAACCTCGACAAAGCCGCTGGAGAACTGATCGCCTTCGCCGATGCGAATCAGCCAGGCGTCATACTCCGCGCCGCTGACGCCCAGCGCCAGCAGCTCTTCCAACATAATGGTCACCTTCTGACCGTTGGGCGTTCCCAGCGAATAGAGCTGAAGCGGATGCGCCCCCACCGGCAGCTCCTGGTCATGGGTTGCGCCGGAGACGGGACGGTTGATATTGGCGAATGCGCCGCCGTTGTTTTGCTTCCATTCCCACACTTTAGGTGGTTGGTAGTTATTCTCTGACATGCTGGCCTGCCTTTTTCATGAGGTGTTGAAATAGTGTAGCTGGCGCTGCAGCGCCGGAGCGTGAAAGCCTTACTAAGCCAGAATTCGCGCGGCCCATGCGCTGATATCATCGCCGCTGCCGAGATCCGCCTGCACCAGGCCGTTAACCATAAAGGTCGGCGACACGTGAATGCCGTTCTGGCGGGCGTATTTGCTATGCCATTTGATCTCGTTTTGCAGTTCCGGATGGGCAAAGGCGGCAGCCAGCGAGACGTGGCTATAGCGTTCGATTCGCTCAATAATTTGCTGCGGCGTGACGTTCATGTTTGGCCCGCTACAGTGGTCGGTAAACTCGAACTCCTCGCGGTGGTCAGCGACGGCTTTCAGCACCTTGTGCGCCTGCTCGCGACCGTGCGGCAGAGTGGATGCGGCGAGAATGCAGCGCACGATGACGCCGGAGAACAGATGCCACGGCTGAGACTGAAGACGAATTTTGATGGTGACGTTATCCGCGCCAACTTCATCCAGCAGGTCATCAAGTTTATTGAAGGCGCGCACCGAGTAAGGGCAGGTCGGTTCGAGGAAAACCTCAAAGGTGCGTGGGCCATGCCCCCAGACCAGCGGTTGGGCAGTCAGATGCGAAGGTGTGCTCATTGTCGACTCCTGATTGTTTTTTTATCTCAAATAACGATATCACTTTTGCCTGGCGGCGCAGGCTTATTTTCCTTAAGGGCACGATTAGCGAATCGAATGAGTGGTATCATCATTTCACCTCTGTCTGGTAAGTGCCTGCGGCAGGATAAGAAGAGGGAGTTTTGTTTCGCCAACTGCCCGGGCTGCATTAATTTGAGGTCAGGCTAAATGAGCAAAGGTTCGACAAACAGTGACGCCCCGTTTGGTACACTTTTAGGCTACGCGCCGGGCGGCGTAGCGATTTATTCTTCTAATTACAGTAGCTTAAATCCGCAAGATTATCCGGATGACGCCACGTTCCGCAGTTATATCGGTAATGAGTATATGGGGCACAAATGGCAGTGCGTAGAGTTTGCGCGCCGCTTTCTGTTCCTCACCTACGGCTTTGTGTTTACCGATGTCGGCATGGCCTACGAAATCTTCTCTCTGCGTTTTCTGCGCGAAGTGGTCAACGACAATATTCTACCACTGCAGGCTTTTGCTAACGGCTCCCGCCGTCCGCCGATTGCCGGTTCTCTACTGATTTGGCAGAAGGGTGGCGAGTTTAAACACACCGGACACGTGGCGGTAATTACTCAACTGGTCGGGAATAAAGTCCGGATCGCCGAGCAAAACGTGATTCACGCGCCGCTGCCGCAGGGCCAGCAGTGGACCCGCGAGCTGACGCTGGAAGTGAAAAACGGCATCTACACGATTAAAGACACCTTTGCCGATACCGAAATCCTTGGCTGGATGATCCAAACCGCTGATACCGAGCACAGCCTGCCGCAGCCGGTTCTGCCGGGTGACGCGATGGCTATCAAAGGCGCGCGGTTGCCGAATAAAGGCCAGTTCCGCGGCAATTGGCTCAACGAGAAAGATTCGCTGCAAAAAGCCTACGTTGAAGCCAACGGCCACGTCATCAATAAAGACCCTTACCAGTATTTCACCATTAGCGAAAGCGCCGAGCAGGAGCTTATCAAGGCGACCAACGAGCTGCACCTGATGTACCTGCACGCCACTGATAAGGTGATGAAGGATGACAGCCTGTTGGCGCTGTTCGATATTCCGAAAATCCTCTGGCCGCGCCTGCGCCTCTCGTGGCAACGCCGTCGGCATCATATGATCACTGGTCGTATGGATTTTTGTATGGATGAGCGCGGGCTGAAGGTCTATGAATACAACGCCGACTCCGCCTCCTGCCATACCGAAGGTGGCCTGATCCTCGAACAGTGGTTGAAACAGGGTTACTACGGCACCGGACACAACCCGGCGGAAAACCTGCTGGATGAGCTGGCCGGGGCGTGGAAGCACAGCCGGGCGCGCCCTTTCGTGCACATCATGCAGGACAAGGATTTGGAGGAGAACTATCACGCGCAGTTTATCCAGCGTTCGCTGACGCAGGCCGGTTTCGACAGCAAAATTCTGTACGGCCTTGATGAGCTGCACTGGGATGCCGCCGGGCAGCTTATTGATGCCGACGGTCGGCTGGTCAACTGCGTCTGGAAAACCTGGGCATGGGAAACTGCCATTGAGCAGGTGCGTGAAGTCAGCGCCGACGAGTATGCCGCCGTGCCGATTCGCACCGGGCACCCCAATAATGAAGTGCGTCTGATTGACGTTCTGCTGCGTCCTGAAGTCTTAGTGTTTGAACCGCTGTGGACGGTCATCCCCGGCAACAAGGCAATTCTGCCAGTGCTGTGGTCGCTGTTCCCGAACCATCGTTACCTGCTGGATACCGATTTTGTGGTCAACGAGCAGCTAGCGGAAACTGGCTATGCGGTTAAGCCAATCTCAGGGCGCTGTGGTAACAACATTGACTTGATTGGCCCGCAGGACGAAGTGCTGGATAAAACCAGCGGTCAGTTTTTCGACCGCAAGAATATTTACCAGCAACTGTGGTGCCTGCCGAAGGTGGATGGAAAATACATCCAGGTTTGCACCTTTACGGTCGGCGGTAACTATGGCGGTACCTGCCTGCGCGGCGATGATTCGCTGGTGGTGAAAAAAGAGAGCGATATTGAGCCGTTAATCGTGTTAAAAGACACAGACAGTCGTTAAATTTTATCCCGGATTGCGGCGCTGACCGCCTTATCCGGGCTGCGGCACTTGTCGCCCGGGCAAGGCGTATCGCGCCGCCCCCGGGGAAGGCCACAGGGTGCTGCAGAATTTCCCGGAGGCGATGCTGCGCATCTGTCCGGGCTACCAGGGTATGAATACTAAGCCCCCGGTGAGCGTAGCGCGGCTGGGGCATTATTGGTAAAAAATAGATAAAACATCACAACAACAAGACAGAAAAGGAAAATAGTATGCACGATCGGCGACTCGCCGCCCGCGCGGGTGAACTTAAACCCTCCGCCGTCCGCGAACTCCTCAAACACAGTAAACTGCCCGGCGTTATCTCTTTGGGCGGCGGCATCCCGGCCCCGGAGCTTTTCGATACCGAAGGCCTGAACCTGGCGGTACAGCAGGTGATGAATGGTCGCTTTAACGATGCGTTCCAGTACGGTTTGACTGAAGGCTACCCGCCGCTGCGTCAGGCAGTGAGCGAGCTGTGCCATGCGCGTGGCGTTGCCTGTCCGGCAAGCCATGTCTATATCACCTCCGGCTCACAACAGTCGCTGGATATGGTCGCCCGCACGTTACTCGATCCAGGCGATGCTGTCGTCGTTGAGCGCCCGACCTATCTGGCGGCGCTACAGGTCTTCCAGCTGGCGCAGGCCAATATTCTCAGCGTCGATACCGATGATGACGGCATGCTGGTTGAACAACTGGCTGACCTGCTGGAAACCACCCGCGTCAAAGCCGTTTACCTGGTGCCGACCTTCGGAAACCCCGGCGGGAAAACCCTGAGCGAAGCGCGCCGCCGCCGTGTGGTTGAACTGGCAAAGCAGCATGATTTCGTGATTATTGAAGACGATCCGTACGGTGAAATCAGCTTCACAGATGAAGTGTATCGCCCGCTGTATCAGTACGCGGTTGAGCTAGGCTGCGAAGATCAGGTGGTATATACCTCCACTTTCTCTAAGATCCTCGCGCCAGGTATGCGTATTGGCTGGATCGTGATGCCGGACTGGCTGGCCCAGCAGACGGTGATCGTCAAGCAAGCGGCGGATCTGCACACCAATATGCTGTCGCAGGTGATCACTACGGAATACCTGGGTATGAATCGTCTGGAAAATCAGATAGCCCTGATCCGCGAAGATTACCGCAAGAAGTGTGTGGCGCTGGCCGACGCGCTGGAATCACGTCTTGGAGAGCATCTTGAGTTCAGCCGACCAAAAGGCGGTATGTTCCTGTGGGCCCGCTTCCGCTATCCGTTCGATACCATGGAATGGATGAAGAAAACGCTGGAAAACGGCGTGGTCTATGTGCCTGGGGAAGCGTTTTATAACGACAACCCGGATACCCGCACGCTGCGTCTGTCCTACTCTACGGTATCGGCAGACGGCCTGATGACCGCCGTTGAGCGTCTGGCGAAGTCACTGTAATCACCCAGCTTCGCGCCGCCTGGCGGCGCGGAGTTTCCTGCCTGATATTCCTCTTTTAAAAAACCGAGAGTAACTCAATGAATCGCGAAACATTACCCATTGTGTTGGTTCCTGGATTTATGCTGGATGAAACCCTGTGGGATGATTTTGTGGCTGCTTTTCCACAGGAGCGAACTTTTATTCGCGCCGGACTTAATCTCGGCAACAGCATTAGTGCGATGGCGCGATACATCGTTGATGATCTACCCCCGCGTTTTATCCTCATTGGATTTTCGCTGGGTGGCTATGTCGCCCGCGCGATCGTCGAACAGTATCCGCAGGCGGTAGCCGGTCTGGTGCTGATAGCGACCTCGTTGCGTGAAGACAGCGCTGAGCAGCAAAAAATAAAACAGGCAGCCATTGCCGCGGTGTCGGCATCATCGTCGTTTAATGGAATCAGTCCTTCGGCGATTGCTGGAACCCTGCATCCGCAGCGGGCAGGAGATAAAACGCTGGTAGCAAAAATCAGGGCGATGGGTGCGAGACTCGGAGCGGAAGCTTTTCGCCATCAGGCTAGCCTGGTTCGTGGCCATCTCACCACGCAGCCCATTACCTGTCCAACGTTGGTGATTGCTGCCGCTCAGGATCCCTCTCGTTCATTGGATGAATTACAGGAATTACAGGCGAGTATTACAGGTGCTGAGCTTCAGATAATCGATGATTGTGGTCATATGCTGCCGCTGGAACAGCCTGCACAACTGGCGAAAGCGGTCAGTGAGTGGATCGAAGAGTGGGATTAACGATACTGTATTGAATCGCCCGCAGCAGATGACCACGGGCGAGAGAAACTCAGAGGAGGGATTCTGGCGGCTTATCGCCAGCCCTGGTTGTTAATCCTGGTCAGCAATGCGATCGTCAAGCCAGATCAGCATCAATGAGGAGAGAAAAGCAACAGCGACGGTACCAATAACTAACAACATAAGAAGAGCCTCAGGGGTTTTATTATTTTTGTGCTTTTACCGATGAGTGATTATTTCTGTCCGTGATGGTGACTTTAGTATCTTGTTGGGAGGTGGCGAGGGTGAAAAAATCATCAGCGTCAATGTCGAAATTTAGAACGATTTCCTTATATTTCCCACAGTTAATTAACTCTTTTGCTTCTTTCATACTACAGGCTGTAATTGTCGGCATCAGTTTCATCTCGTTTAAAAACTGAGAAGCAAAATAAGAGCTTGTTGATACCAGATCAACTACTTTTTATGGTAATGGCAATCATAACTTGGATTGATGATTGCAGCTGCCGATAGCCAATTGAAACATAATTTCTGTTTTACCTTTCCTGCCAGCGTTTCATTTTGCGGACGGCGTTCCAGCATGAGCCAATCTTCGGCGTCAAAAATTGACCTCTTTACAATTTTGTGGGGAATAGCAAGCCGCCAGAGACGACGGCTTGCTGTGGTTTTTTAAAAGGCGTACGCCACGCTTAAATTGCCGCTATAGCCGTGGCTGTCGCCGCCGCTGGCGATTTCCGCCTGGCCGCCCAGGTTCAGGCTCAGCGCACCGCGCGTCACGCCAATGTTGGCACCTGCATTGAACATATCGCGGCTATTGAAGGCCGAGTTTTGTACGACCTCATATTGATAAACTTGCCCACGAGTGCGCACCGAGGGGCCGCTGAAACTGTGTTCATAGCCGACATTCACCGCAGGGGTAAAGGTCCAGTTGCCGCTGTTGTGTGGATTAAAGGCGAGGTTAATATTGGCAACGCCGCTGGCGTTATTTTCGCTGACGCGATCGACGTCGAGCGCCAGCTCGCTGCCGCTCTCGCGGAAGGCGTCCATTCGCAGATGGGTTAATCGGGTGCCGACAGAATACTCGACGCTGGCGAAATCGAGCGGACTGACATAGCCGAGGCGTAGCGTGCCGCCGAACAGTTGTCCGTGGGTATTGCCGGTGGCGGTACCCAGTCCGCCGCTCATCCTGCGGGTGCTGCTGTAGTCAATCCAACCGGCGTTAAGATCGGCTGCGGCAAAGAGACCGTGATTAAGATCCTCGAATGCATAGCGGCCACCGAAACCTAACAGTGTGGTATTAGCATCCGCGTCGGCGTTGGCGCTGCCCAGTGAACCCCAGCTATATCCCAGCGTGCCGTAGCCGCTAAACTGCGAGTTCACCCTCTGGGTATAGCCCAGCAGCGTACCAGTGGTGTGCTCATTGCTGCTGGCGGCGCGGGCGGAACCGTCGGTACCCAGATAACCGTTAAGTCCGGTTAACCACAGTTTTCCTTCGCCATCGCGCAGCTGGCGGCTGTCGATATTCGGTGTCAGCGCACGATCCAGACGTGAGCCGCTACGCAGCAGATAGCTGGCGGCATCCGCATGAATTTGTCCGCCAACCTGAGACTCCACTCCGCCAAGCGTTCCGGCATCAATGGCCGATTGCAGATAGTTGTTATAGTCGGTGTAACGGCCGGAAAGCTCACTGTTTTGTAGCGCGTTAAGCAGCGCTGCGCCCTGTGCCGCATTCCCCCGTAGCTCGCTCTGTCCCGGAAGCTGGCCATAATGGACCATTTTTCCGCGCAGCACGTAGAGAGTCTCCTGCGATAGCCCCAGCCCTTGCTTCAGATAGTTATCAACTGAACCATATTCACGGGTAATTTCGTCCAGCCCGGCCTGCAGATAGCTGGCATCAACGCCCAGCAGCGGCTCGTAAATTGCTGCCATGGCTGGCGGCATCATCGCCAGGGTTGCTTCAACACGCTGACGGGTATAATCGTTGGTGGCGAGGTAGTTTTCCATAATGGTTGCCTCGTCGACGCCGGCAATACTTAGCAGCATGGCGGCAGTCCAGCCGGTACGGTCTTTGCCTGCGGTGCAGTGGAACAGGGCGGCGCCGTCGGCGTTGGCCAGATCGTTAAACAGAGTGCTGAACTGCGCGCGCATCCCGGCATCGCTGACGAAGGAGACGTTGGTCTGCTGCATCATCGCTTTGGCTTCAGCGGCGCTGCTAAACGTTATCGAGGTAATGTTACTGCCTGAAGCGGCGTTGCCGATGATATCAATATTGGTATAGGTTGCCCCGTCGGGCATCACGTCCGGGCTGCTGGCGATTTCGCTGGCGGTACGTAAATCATAAACATCGCTGATGCCAAGCGTGCTGAGAGTAGCCTGGTCTGCGACGGATAACGCCAGCGCATTTGAACGATAAAAAACGCCTGTACGCATAGTACCGTCGTGGCTGGTGGTATAAATCGACGTGGTACCAGCAATATCACGAAAATTATCCATCGTGGCGAGCCTGGGAGTATTTATTGGTGCGGCGGATAAGACGCCGGAGACGGCAGCTGCGACCAGAGAGACAGTAACGGGAATATAGCGAATCAAAATAAGCCTCGATATTTATGGTTTGTAATTCGTTGTTTATTAAGGCTTGAGAATATAGGGTGAGATTGTGACGGAATTATTTCAAGATGGTTTTTTTATGAGGTAAACGAGGCGAAATTATATTAGGTTTATTTATGGAATATATCGTTTCTCTCACGTTAAGTCATATTAATCATTCGCCATATTAATCTTTAACATCCCGCTCGCGGCAGCAGGATGTTATTTTATTTTTTGATCAGGCAGTCATTTTACTCAGTTCAGTAGCCGACTTTATAAATCCGCCCTGTCTGTACGCCTTCTACGCTGCGGCGGTAGGCCTGAGCCACGCTGGCGGCAGGGACGCTCTCAAAACCGGGGAAGAAACCGTCGTAGGCTGCCGCCGATTCGGTCAATACGGTGGGGCTAATCAGGTTAATACGCATACCGCGCGGCAGTTCGCAGGCGGCGGCGCGAACGAACCCTTCCAGCCCGGCGTTCACGGTGGTGGCATTGACTCCCTGCGCGATGGGCTCGTGAGCGACTATCCCGCTAATCAGCGTAATGGAACCGCCGTCGTTGAGGTAATGCTGTCCGGTCAGCGCCAGACGAACCTGCCCCAATAACTTATCCTGCAAGCCCTGGTTGAAATCGTTATCGGTCATGGTTTCCAGAGGACCAAAGAACAGGTTGCCGGTGGCGGAAACAATCGCATCTATCCGGCCAATGTTTTCAAACAAACTCTGCACGCTCTCCTGCGAGGTTATATCAACCTGATAGTCGCCCTGAGTGCGGCCGACGCGAATAACTTCATGGCGCTGACTTAATTCTTGCGCAACGGCGCGGCCAACGGTACCGCTGGCACCAATAATGATGATTTTCATAGCAGACTCCTTAGAACCTATCTCATTAGGCTATTTTATTTGCTGGTTTGGCCCTGGGCAGTGCTCAAAATCCTCACGTACTACGTGTACGCTCCGGTTTTTCCGCGCTGTCCGTGTCCAAACCATCGGCAACAATTACGCCTACTGGGATAGGCTCTTTAATGTGGTGAGCCTCTATTCTTTAATAAAACAGATATCGGATAAACTGGCGAAAAGTTAGATGATTGCTAACCAGGAGTTTGTAATATGGATAAGCTGCGGGCGATGGAGATCTTTATTGCGGTGGTGGAGTGCGGAAGCTTTACCGACGCCGCATCGCACCTTGAGATGTCGGCGGTCATGGTGGGTAAATACATCGCGCTGACCGAGCGCCAGTTAAATACCCGTCTGCTGGAGCGCAACACCCGTCGTCAGAGCCTGACCGATGCCGGGCGAGTCTATTTTGAAGAGGCGAAACGCGTACTTGAGCAGGTTTCGATTGCCGAAAGCTCGGTGGAGAGGCTGCGGGTAGCACCAGCGGGCACGCTGCGGGTGAGTGCGCCGACGTCGTTTGGTGCCTGCGTTATCGCCCCGCTGACAGCCACCTTTCTACAAGCCTGGCCCGACGTGCGTGTAGAGTTGGATCTGACTAATCGCATGGTCGATCTGGTGGATGAGGGCGTCGATCTGGCGATCCGCATCGGTGAGATCCATAACGACGATCTGGTGGCAAAATATCTCGCGCCTTACCGGATGACGATCTGCGCCGCGCCCGACTATTTAGCCCGTCACGGTACGCCGAATACGCCTGCCGATCTGGCCTCTCATCTCTGTTTGTCGCATACGGTGTGGACCGCGCGCAACGAGTGGAAATTACCGGGAGCTGAGGAGGGGATCCGCTGGAAGCGCGACGCAATTCTGCGCTGCAATGATGGTTATGCCCTGCGAATGGCGGCGATTGCCGGAGCCGGGTTGCTGCTCCAGCCAGAAGTGTTGCTGGCCGACGCGCTGGAGTGCGGCAAGCTGGTTCGTGTGCTGGAGGATTATACGCCGCAGCCAAGACCGGTTCATTTACTCTGGCGGCAAGATTTGCGCCCGCTGCCGAAGCTAACGCGTTTTGTTGAGCATCTTCTGCAGGGGCAGTAGTAGAACAGCGGCCCGCCTTTGCGGCGGGCAATCTGTTTAATCGCGTAGCGCATGACGCCAGTCGGCGATCAGATCCTGCGGATCTTCAATCCCAACCGACAGACGAATCAGCTGCGGAGTAATGCCGTTGGCTAAACGCTGCTCCAGCGGAATTGATGCATGCGTCATGCTGAACGGCTGGCTCACCAGGCTTTCCACGCCGCCGAGGCTCTCCGCGAGGGTAAACAGCTTCAGCTTGCGGATGATCCGTTCGGCATAGCCGTCGTCGCCTTTGACCACCACGGAGATCATCCCGCCGGGAAGCGCCATCTGCTTGCGCGCCAGTTGATGATGCGGATGCGAGGCCAGCCATGGGAACCACACCTTTTCGACCCGCGGCTGCTGCTCCAGCCACTCGGCGAGCAATAGCGCGTTGCTACTGTGGCGCTCCATACGCAGCGCCAGGGTACGAATACCCCGCAGCGTCAGGAAACTGCTGAACGGGTCAAGCACGCCGCCCACCGCGTTTTGCAGATAGCCCAGCTTTTCCGCCAGCGCGGAGTTATCACCGACGACCGCCAGCCCGGCGACCACATCAGAGTGGCCGTTAAGATATTTGGTCGCCGAGTGCACCACGATATCGAAGCCCAGCTCCAGCGGACGATGGATAACCGGTGAAGCAAAGGTGTTGTCGGTGACGCTGATAATATTGTGCCGCCGCGCAATGGCGGCAATGGCGCTGAGGTCGGCAAGCTTAAGCAGCGGATTAGTCGGCGTTTCGACCCAAATCATCCGCGTGTCGGGCTGAATGGCCGCTTCAATGCCCGCCAGATCGTCTGGCTTCACCCAGCTCACCCGCAGACCGGCACTACGGCGACGAACGTTTTCGATAAGACGATAAGTCCCGCCATAAACATCGTCTACGGCGACCAGGTGGCTGTCCTTATCGAGCAGTTCAAGTACGGTAGAGATTGCCGCCAGTCCGGAAGCAAAAGCGTAGCCGCGCGTACCGCTTTCCAGGTCAGCAATGGCCGTCTCCAGCGCGTGGCGGGTCGGGTTACCGCTGCGCGAATATTCGTAACCAGTATGCTGGCCCGGCGCGGGCTGGGCAAAGGTGGAGGTGGCGTAGATGGGCGGCATCACCGCGCCGTGTTCATCGGTAAAGGAGCCGCTATGTACGCTCAGGGTATGCAAATTGGTCATTGTTAAATCCTTAATGTTCGAGTCGGTTACGCCAGGTGGTCAGCACATCGCTGCGGGTAATAAGGCCAAGAAAACGATCGTTGTCGGCGATAACGGCCACCAGGCCGCGATCGAAAATGGCTTTCAGTGCGCTTTCTGGTGCATGTTTATCCAGGGTTTCCACGTTGCGGGTCATCGCTTCCCTCACGGGTAGAGAAAAGCGCTGGCTGTCGCCCTGGACGTGGCTAATCAGATCCCATTCGTCGACGATGCCGACCACGCGGCCGTTTTCCAGCACCGGCAACTGCGAGATATCGTAAAGGCGCATACGGGCGAGGATCGCGGCCAGCGTATCGTCCGGCGCGGCGGTGACGGTGGCCCCTTCATCGTGGCGCAGGGCGATAAAGTCACTGAGATCGCCGCGCGAAGGGCGGCTTAAAAAGCCCTGCTGGCACATCCAATCATCGTTAAACATTTTTGATAGATATTTGTTGCCGCTGTCGCAGGCGAAGGTTACCACACGTTTGGCGGAGGTCTGTGCCCGGCAGAAGCGCAAGGCGGCATTAAGCAAAGTGCCAGTGGAAGAACCCGCCAGAATGCCTTCAACCTGCAGCAGTTCACGGGCGGTGGCGAACGCCTCGCTATCGGTGACGCGGTAAGCATTTTTGACTTCTTCAAGATGGGCCAGCGGCGGAATAAAGTCTTCGCCGATCCCCTCAACCAGCCAGGATCCCGTTTCGCCGTAGCGCCCGGTTTCGACCTGGTCCGCCAGAATGGAACCCGCCGGATCCGCCAGGATAAATTCCGTTTTAGGCGAATGCTCAGCAAACCAGGCCTGTAGCCCACCGAGAGTCCCGCCGGAGCCGACGCCAACGACGATAGCGTCAATATTGCCCTCCAGTTGCTGAAAGATTTCCGGGGCGGTGGTAGTGGTATGGGCCAGCGGATTGGCCTCGTTATTAAACTGGTCGATATAAAAAGCCCCGGGTGTTTCGTCGGCAAGGCGGCGGGCGTAGTCCTGATAGTAGGCTGGGTGGCCTTTGTTGACGTCCGAGCGGGTAAGCAATACTTGCGCCCCCAGCGCACGCAGGTGGAATATTTTCTCGCGGCTCATTTTGTCCGGCACCACCAGAATCAGGCGGTAATTTTTCTGCGCCGCAATCAGCGCCAGCCCCAGGCCGGTATTCCCGGCGGTGGCTTCAATAATCGTGCCGCCGGGTTTTAATTTCCCCAGTCGTTCGGCTTCATTGATCATCGACAGCGCCACGCGATCTTTAATTGACCCGCCGGGGTTTTGATTTTCCAGTTTTAAAAACAGGCTACAGGGGCCGCTATCCAATTTATGCAACTGGAGCAGGGGAGTGTGACCAATAAGGTCGCTAACAGAATGAAAAACTGACATAACATTTTGCCCATTCGTATCGAGATGATTTGAATGGTAGGGCTGCAAAATTGGCATTTTAAAGAATTTTTGTCTGCGGCTAAGAGCAAAAAAGAATATAAGATGCTTTTTAGCCGTCTGGAGGGAAAGGTTGTTAGCCGCCTGGGCATGTCGATTTCCAGAATAGGGCTTTTTTGACGTTTTTTTCACCGAATTATGGTTTTTACCCGCTGCTTTATGTTTGTTTCAGGAAAGGATTGCCAAAAATAATCGATGGTAGTCTGAGCCGAATCCTTAGACGTTGGTGTAAATATCAACCCGGATGTATCGGATTGATACCTGCCGACAGCAATTCAGGTAAGAAAAAATTGCACAGTAAATTATGCTCGCTTGCTCAATAAATAACCTGTATCAGGAAACTATATTCCAGAAATATTATCCCGGAAAAGTGACGTAGAAGAAAATAACCTGTAACGATCCAGTTAACATAATAAGAACATAATTCATACCCGAAGGATATATACATGTAATGATTCAATAGTAACTAGTTACAAGGAAGCTAATATGAATAAAAACGACATGAGTCCTTTACCCACCAATACCCATGAGTGGTTTTTTAACCGTAACAGCATCATCATCTTGCTTGATATTATTCTGTTTATCGTTCTCTACAACACGCTACCCTATGAGCCGAAAGTGGTCATGGGGCTGAGTATGCTCGCTTTTATCGCCGTGTTATGGCTGACAGAAGCGCTACACGTTACCGTTACGGCGGTGATAGTTCCCGTCATGGCAGTGTTGCTTGGGGTATTCAACACTCAGGCAGCGCTAAATAGTTTTGCCAACTCAACGATATTCCTTTTCCTCGGTGGCTTTGCTCTGGCTGCAGCGATGCATGTGCAGGGGCTTGATAAAGTCATTGCCGATAAGGTATTAGCTATGGCGCGGGGTAAAATGAGCCTCGCTGTCTTTATGCTGTTTGGCGTGACGGCCTTACTGTCAATGTGGATCAGTAATACCGCGACGGCAGCAATGATGATGCCGTTAGTACTGGGTATATTGAGTAAAGTAAATGGCAAAAGCAGCCATTCGACCTATGTGTTTGTGCTCCTCGGTATTGCATATAGCGCAAGTATTGGGGGGATGGCGACAATCGTCGGTAGTCCGCCAAACGCGATAGCTGCAGCGGAGGTTGGACTCTCCTTCTTTGATTGGATGAAGTTCGGTTTCCCGGCAATGATCATATTACTTCCTGTCGCTATTGCGATTCTTTTCCTCGTGTTCAGACCGGAACTTAAGGGAACCTTTGAAACGAATACTGAACAGGTCGATTGGGATAAAGGCAAAATAGTCACATTGGCTATTTTTGGGCTTACGGTATTCTTTTGGATATTCAGTGGGCCAATTAACGATCTGCTGGGCGGTTTTAAATCTTTCGATACCATCGTTGCTTTAAGCGCCATAATATTAGTGAATTTCGCCCGGGTGGTTCACTGGAAGGATATAGAAAAAACAGCTGATTGGGGCGTGCTGTTATTATTCGGCGGTGGTATCTGCTTAAGTAATGTGTTGAAAGAGACGGGTACCAGCCTGTTTCTGGCAAACCAGATTAGCGGGATGGTTGCTCATATGGGGATATTTATCATTATCCTGGTGATTGCAACATTCGTGGTGTTTTTAACTGAGTTTGCCAGTAATACGGCCAGCGCCGCTTTGCTCATTCCTGTGTTTGCCTCAGTTGCCGAAGCTTTCGGGATGTCTCCTGTCATTCTGTCGGTATTGATTGCCATTGCGGCCTCATGCGCTTTTATGTTGCCCGTAGCGACACCACCAAACGCTATCGTTTTCGCCACCGGCCATATCAAACAGCAGGAGATGATGCGCGCCGGCCTGTTTTTGAATATCGCTTGTATTATCGTCCTTACTGGATTTAGCATGTTATTTTGGGTGTGATTTAAAGCCAGCGCAGCGGTTATTGTTGACCGCTGTTTTTTTAATTCATCCAGTTATCACTCTGTACACATAAAAATCATGAAGCTTAAAATTTTATTTTTTTTTTAATTATATTCAGGATAGAAAATTTGATTATGTTACGGGTGGCTTTTTTGATGTTATAGAGTATGAAACGAAAAAACTTTTAAAAATTTAATTTCTCTTTGACCCGAAAAACCACGAAGACCCAGCAGCGATATATCGTCGACTATCTTCCTAACCGGGATGATACCAGCACGTCATCTCTGAGCCTCAGCGGCAAATGGCCCAAAGAAGCTGGGTTTGATACCGGGCGCGGCGTAACGATCAGCATTGCTGGTGACTGTATTGTGCTGATCCCGGATAACGATGAAGTATATGAACTGCGTACGCAGCTTAAACAAGTGAAAGGGGATATAAAGGTGATGACGGTGGGGGAACTCAATTTGCTTTGATGGTGTTTAATATTATCCCCAAAAAGCAAAAATGGGGTTGATGACTTCTTATTAACAGGCAATGACTCAATTTTAGTTACAGTCTTGTCTCTTCAGCTCCGGTAACTGAACGAGAGCTGGCTTAACCATGCTGATTAAGCCGTTCTCTTTTCTTTAATGCGTGTTTATTGATTGAATAAGCCCAGACCGTGCTTCCCTCAACTCATCTTTAGCCTCTTGCAGTTTCCATTCTTTTTTTCTGATCTTATCCGGCTCGCCGGATGCTTGAGCACGATGAAGGTCTGCCATTCTCTCACTGACTTTTTCTTCTTTATCCGCTACTTTTTCCTGCCATCCGGAAGTGATTTTATTATCTGTACAGTAGAGTCGAGTTTTTTTTAGCGCTCTCTCCAGTCCCTCGACTCTATGTATATTTCCGTATGTTCTGGCATATTCTAGCTGTTTTTGGATTCGGTACTCTTTTTCTGCGCAGCCATGTAGAGTATTAGATGCAGTGGCTATGCCTGAAAACATAGCGTTGAGTAAGAAAAAACAGGCTAATGGTTTTATTATATACTTCACGATAAATCCTTCATCGATAGGGTAAAAGCAAAATCTGATATTGCAAATATATAACTTAAAATGATGTCATGAGTGTGAAAGATATTCAACGTTCATGTTATTAAGAATGTTCCTAAAGCATTCTTTTTTTATGTTGTTTTTTTTGGGGTGTGATAGCTATTTATAATATCAGAATTTTCAGCTTTATAAATGTGCAATTAGATAACCTCTGTTTATACCTATCATACTTCAAGCTGTATCTTTGTTGGCTGCCTGCGCTTACCCCGGTTACGTACTATTTGTACGTTCCCAGGGATGCACTTAGTCGCCATCGCGATGCAATCAGAACTATTTAGGGAATATATCGCCCATATCTTGCAGGTGTATGCTTTATTTTTATCTATATTGAACTTAATAGTTTGTAGTGATTAGTACCATATAAATTAAAATATGAAAGTTGAGCGGTTTATAATGACTTATACTTGACGCGAGGGCAGTAAGAGGATTTTTGTTAGCGATAAAAAGGATTGTACCCGTTTATTGCTCTTTTTGGACTGATTCCAGATTGCTGGTAGCATATTATTCTGGTCTGTGAATCCTGGCTTCGGTCTCTAATATAATGGCATCTATTTCAACCATAAGTCGTTCGTGAGTCACATCTGGGCGACATCCCCCGAAAGCAAAAATGGGGTCTTTAAAATAGTGGTATCCAGACTCGGACTACTGCCGGAGGCGTTGAATCGCGCGTTTGCCGTGCTGGCCCCGAAGGGGTTAGCTGCTGTGTGGCGAATAATCGAACGTAGTTGGATGAAGAGTCTGTTTTTCCAAAAGCAAAAACCCGCCTTTTGGGCGGGTTCTTTAAATAGTGGTGCCCGGACTCGGAATCGAACCAAGGACACGGGGATTTTCAATCCCCTGCTCTACCGACTGAGCTATCCGGGCAACGGGGCGCATTAAACCTGATTCGCCGCACCTCGTCAACGAAATTTATCTGTTTCGCAGCAGACTGAACAATCTATCACCACATTGAATCAAAAGCACGCATCTTCAGGCGAAAAACGTCACCCAGGCTACGGAAATCGGCATTGCCAGCACCAGGGCAGGCAGCATGTTCACTACGGCGAACATTTTAATCCCACAGATACGCAGACCGGTTGCGACCAGCAGCATGCCGCCTACGGCGCTGAAATCCGCCATCATCATCGGCGTGGTCAGCGGCATAATCAGCGATGCACCGGCTACCAGGGTGAGCTGAATTGCCAGCATCGGCACGCAAATGGCCGAAACGGCCAGCCCCAGGGTGCAGGCAAAAATGGTGGCAGTAAAGAAGTCGAGAAACGCTTTGGCGATAAGAATACTGTTGTCGCCCGTCATCCCTTCGCGCATTGCGCCGAAAATCCCAGTTCCGCTGGCGCAGAACAGCACGATAATCGCGACGTAGCTTTGAATATAGGACTCGTGCGCTGAGGCCTTTTTCTGTCCTTTTTTTGGCGAGAGTAGCTGCTGGAGCTTGCTGACCAGCGTATTGATACCTTTTTCCATATTGCACACTTCGCCGAGTAGCGCGCCTACCAGCGTTGAAAGCACCATTACCGGCAGGTTGGCGCATTTGATCACCAACAGAATACCTATGCCTAATGATGCGAGACCAAAAATAGAGGTCATCGATGTACGGATCCGTTCCGGTAATCGCTGACTTAAGAGTGAGCCGAGCACGCCGCCCAAAAGGACCGCGCTGGCGTTAATAAATGGCCCTGTAACCAAAGCAAAACTCCTGTTAATTATCCCTAATGACCGCATTATTATGACGTGAAACTGGCTAAAAGGCTTGTGTATACGTGAGGTGACTGCATACGTATTTCATCTTGCGCACCCTATATAAAGGTGACATGATTGCGCGAATTTTCTCCTCTCCAGACATGAGGCCGCCGGGATGACAACATTGCCACGACATCACCGTTGCGTACAGATGCGCAGACAGCCTCGTCTTGCTACCCTTACTCTGTACCCTCTGCCCACCATGCGGTGAGCGTAACGTATGCTCACTGCAGGACAACAGTAAGAGCGGACGCGGTCTGCTTTTACTGATGTCTGGCGGTCGGAGCTGGGATCCAGTCAGACCCTGACAGTTCGTTGGCCAGAGCGTACATGCCCTGGCTGAAGCCTTTTACTCTCCGGAAACGGGTATTCGCGCTCATGAAATCAATGCACATTGCCGCCAGCCACGAGCTGGTATCCCGCCTGTCAACCCACCGTCGCGTGGTGACCCTCGACAGTACTGATTTTACCGATGTGGCGGCAGTCGTCATTACCGCAGCGGACAGCCGCAGCGGCATCCTTTCGTTGTTGAAACGCACGGGCTTTAACCTGCCGGTCTTTCTTTTCAGTGAAGTTGACCATGAAAAACCGCAAGGCGTGATGGCGATTGTTAGCGGTAAAGAGCAGGAGTGGCTGGAGCTGGAAGCCGCCGCCTGCGGTTATGAAGAAAACCTGCTGCCGCCGTTCTTCGATACCCTGACCCAGTACGTGGAGATGGATAACAGCACCTTTGCCTGTCCCGGCCATCAACACGGCGCGTTCTTTAAGAAGCATCCGGCAGGACGGCAGTTTTTCGACTTCTTTGGTGAGAACGTCTTTCGCGCCGACATGTGCAACGCCGACGTTAAGCTCGGCGATCTGCTGATTCATGAAGGTTCGGCCAAACATGCGCAGAAGTTCGCCGCGAAGGTCTTTAACGCTGATAAAACCTATTTTGTCCTTAACGGCACCTCGGCGGCGAATAAGGTGGTGACCAATGCGCTGCTGACCCGTGGCGATCTGGTACTGTTCGACCGTAATAACCATAAATCAAACCATCATGGTGCGCTGGTTCAGGCGGGAGCGACGCCGGTTTATCTTGAGGCGTCGCGCAATCCGTTTGGTTTTATTGGCGGGATTGATGAGCACTGCTTTGATGATGGTTACCTGCGCGAGCTTATCCGCGAAGTGGCTCCGGAGAAGGCGGATACCGCGCGTCCGTTCCGTCTGGCGATTATCCAGTTGGGCACTTACGACGGCACCATCTACAACGCTCGTCAGGTGGTGGATAAAATCGGCCATCTGTGCGACTACATCCTGTTTGACTCCGCATGGGTCGGCTACGAACAGTTTATCGACATGATGGCCGACACCTCGCCGCTGCTGCTGGAGCTTAACGAAAACGATCCGGGCATTTTTGTCACTCAGTCGGTGCATAAACAGCAGGCCGGTTTTTCGCAAACCTCGCAGATCCACAAAAAGGATAATCACCTGCGCGGGCAGGAGCGTTTTTGCCCACATAAGCGGCTGAATAACGCCTTTATGCTGCATGCCTCCACCAGCCCATTTTATCCGCTGTTTGCCGCCCTGGACGTGAATGCCAAAATCCACGAAGGGGAGAGCGGACGCCGCCTGTGGGCAGAGTGCGTAGCGCTGGGCATCGAAGCACGTAAAGCGATTATCGCCAACTGCAAAATGATCCAGCCGTTTATTCCGCCGGTTGTAGCAGGGCGTCCGTGGCAGGATCATCCCACCGAAGCTATCACCCGCGAGCGCCGTTTCTTCAGCTTTGAGCCGGGTGCGCGCTGGCACGGTTTTGAAGGCTATGCCAGCGATCAGTATTTCGTCGATCCATGCAAGCTGTTGCTGACCACGCCGGGTATTGACGCCGAAAGCGGTGAATATACCGATTTCGGCATTCCGGCGACCATTCTGGCGCACTATCTGCGTGAGAACGGCATCGTGCCGGAGAAGTGCGACCTGAACTCAATTCTGTTCCTGCTGACGCCCGCTGAAAGCGCGGAGAAGCTGGCGCAGCTGGTGGCGATGCTGGCGCAGTTTGAACAGCATATCGAATCCGATACGCCGCTGGCCGACGTGCTGCCGACCATCTTTAACAAATACCCGGTACGCTATCGGGATTACACTATTCGCGAACTGTGTCAGGAGATGCATGATCTGTACGTGAGTTTTGATGTGAAGGATTTGCAGAAAGAGATGTTCCGCAAGCAGAGCTTCCCGCGTGCGGTGATGAACCCGCAGGACGCCAACCGGGAGTTTATTCGCGGTAACGTGGAGCTGGTGCGTTTAAGCGAAGCCGAAGGGCGGATTGCTGCGGAAGGTGCGCTGCCGTATCCGCCGGGCGTGCTGTGCGTGGTGCCTGGCGAAATCTGGGGCGGCGCGGTGTTGCGTTATTTCCTGGCGCTGGAAGAGGGCGTCAATATGCTGCCAGGTTTCTCGCCGGAGCTGCAGGGGGTTTATAGCGAAACGGACCCTGATGGTATTAAGCGGTTGTACGGGTATGTGCTGAAAGCGTAAACCGGGACCAGGTATTGTGCGCGTATTTTTGCCGGATGGCGGCTGGCGCCTTATCCGGCCTACAAATTCTGCATGCCCGGTAAGGCGCCAGCCGCCACCGGGCAATGACTATCAGGCGTTCTGCTGTGCGACAGCAGGCTGTCTGACATGTTTGTACTTAAACAGCGCAACGAAGGCAAAGGCCAGCACCAGCGAGTAGCCAGCGAAAATTAGCCATACGCTCTGCCAGTCGGTAATCCCTTCGACGGTGAAGTGCTCCACCACTTTGCCGCTCACCATCCCGCCAAGAATGCAGCCAAAACCGTTGGTCATCATCAGGAACATCCCCTGAGCGCTGGCGCGAATTTCCGGTCGCACCTCTTTTTCCACAAATACCGAACCAGATATGTTGAAGAAGTCGAAGGCGCAACCGTAAACGATCATCGACAGCACCAGCAGCACGGTGCCGAACGGGGTTGGGTCGCCGTAGGCGAACAGGCCGAAACGCAGCATCCACGCCACGATACTAATGAGCATCACGTTCTTGATGCCGTAGCGGCTGAGGAAGAACGGAATAGTCAGGATAAACAGGGTTTCCGAGATCTGCGAAATCGACATCATCACCGAGGCGTGCTGCACGATAAAGCTGCTGGCGAACAGCGGATCTTTATCAAAGCTATGCAGGAAGGTATTGCCGAACATATTGGTAATTTGCAGTTCGGCACCCAGCATCATTGAGAAAATGAAGAAGATTGCCATACGCTTGTTTTTAAACAGCGCGAAGGCATCAAGGCCCAGCATTGAAGTCCAGTTCTGGTTTTTCTGCTGATTAGCCACCGGAATATGCGGCAGAGTCAGGGTGAAAAGCACCAACAGTACGGAGAGTGCTGCGCCGATATAGAGCTGCATATGGCTCAATTCGAAGCCGGAGAAGCTGACACCCCACATCGCAAAGATAAAACCGATGGTTCCCCAGATACGAATCGGCGGGAAATCGGTCACGATATCCATGTCCGCAGACTGCAGGCGGTAGTATGAGATGGTGTTAATCAGGCCCAACGTCGGCATATAGGCCAGCGAGTTGAACAGGATGACCAGGAACATTTCGCCCGGCGTGGTGACCTGGGCGGCAAGCCACAGGGTTAGCGCGCCGACCAGATGGCAAATCGCATAGACCCATTTAGCGCTGATCCACTTATCGGCCACGATACCGAGCAGCGTCGGCATAAACACCGCCGCGATACCGAGCGAACTATAAACCGCGCCAATGGCCGCACCGTCGAACTTGAGGGTGACGAACATATATGAGCCGAGCGTGGTCAGCCAGCTTCCCCAGAGACAGAACTGCAGGAACGACAGTATTTTGAGCTGCAGCTTAAGATTCATGTTTTGATCCTCACGGATATAGAATTGTTATGTGTTTTAAATAACATTTATGGCGTTATTTTGGTTGGATTCTATCATTTGTGCGATGGATGCTTTTGTTAACTGCCGCAGAAAATCGCAAAAGAGTTGTGCAGCAATATTGGGTATAGCAGAAGCAGAACGCCCTTGAAGAAACAAGGGCGTTGGTGAGGATTACTTGCGGCGGTAGCCTTTTTGCGCGGTGTTAACTTTGTACAGATAACGGCGCGACTCAGCGGATGGATGACGGCTGGTGATGGTCTGATAGACATCGCCCGGCGTCATGTTGTTGATGATATTTGCGGCCTGAATTTTATCGCTGGAGAATACCCGCAGTACGCTGCCTGCACCGCCGTTATAGGCGGTAATCACCGCATAGCGACGTGATGTTGGGTTCTGGATGCCCGACAGATAGACGTTGTTCAGCATCGCCAGGTAGGCGGTGCCGGTATCGATATTATTCGCCGGTTCGAACAGATAGCTACGGCTTGGCAGGCCAGATTTCCCCTGCGAACGGAATACGTCTTTCCCGGCGCTGTGCTGCACCACCTGCATCAGCCCCAGGGCGTCGGCGTGGCTGACCGCGTAGGGGTTGAAGGAGGACTCGGTTTGCATAATCGCCAGAATCAGCGACTCATCAACGCCATACTTGCGTGATGCCTGGCGCACCATGCCAATGTATTTATGCGCACGCTTGTCGAGGTGGTTCGGCACAAGGTTAATGGTGATGCTGTAGATCATCCGCGGGCCGTTGCTGCGGCTTTTCATACGCGTTTGCAGCAAGTAGTCGGCGAAGCGCGCGGCGCGCCACTCCCAGCGAATAGATTCACCGGTGTTATCGACGACCTGGCCGTACAGGAACGGCTCTTTCGAAATCTGGATGTCATCGACGTCGGAATAGAGGTCGATGGAGTTAGGGTCGTCGCCCATCAGCAGGGTTTTAATAATAGCCTGGCGCAAGCGCCCGGCAGGGTCGGTCCCGGCAATAGTCTCGACAGTAATCGTACCTTCATCAAAGTTGATGTGGCTGCGGGTCTGATACTGATCGGTATATTTAACGTAGTCTTTCGGCCCGGCGAGCAGGACTTCGTTATAACCCCAAATGTTCTCGATATTATGGGCGAACTGGCCCATCAGAATGTCAAAGCCGTTAGTGTCCTTCACCCACGCCTCGTTATACTCGGCGCCTTTTTTGGTAGAGCTGGAACACGAAACGAGCAAAGGCGCAATCAGCGCTAGCGCTAAGTATTTTTTCATCATTCCGGGAGTGCGTGTTGTGTTTGTTGTGGTAAAGGGCCGGTCAGGCCCTTACTGTTTTTCTGGCGGCGTATAGCCTTCGATATGGACGTCTTTACCTTCAAACAGGAACTGGACCATCTCCTGCTCCAGCAGTTTGCGGTGCTCTGGGTTCATCATGCTGAGTTTTTTCTCGTTGATCAGCATCGTCTGTTTATGCTGCCACTGGGCCCAGGCTTCTTTGGAAATTTCGTTATAGATACGTTTGCCCAGCTCGCCAGGATACAGCTGGAAATCCTGGCCATCTGCTTCACGCTGCAGGAAAGTACAAAAAATCGTTCTGCTCATTCTTAATCCTCTTTAATCGCCTGAAAGTTAAACCGGTGCTCCGGCCTTCAGCTGTTGCAACAAGCGCTCCACGGGGGCCGCCAGGCCAACGGACGGCGGCTGCGCTAAGTTATACCAGAGTGCGCCCCCTTCATCCATGCATGCGCCGGATGAGTGCACTGTAAGCCACATCGGCACAATATCCAGATGGAAATGGCTGAAAGTGTGGCGGAACGCGGTTAATTGCGTCAGATTATCTGCCTTAATCTGGCGCTGCGCCAGCCACTCACGTAGCGCAGTTTCATCCTCAAACTGCGGGAAGCAGAATAATCCTCCCCACAGACCCACCGGCGGACGCTGGGAAAGAAACACCTCGTCGCCGTGCTGCATCAGCAGGAAGTAGCCGGTACGTTCGGGGATCGTCTGTTTTGGTTTTTTACCCGGATATTGCGCCCATGAATGATTTGCGTAGGCCACGCAGCCGTTATTCAGCGGACAAAGCTCGCATTTTGGCCTGGAGCGGGTACACACCATCGCGCCGAGGTCCATCATCGCCTGGTTAAACCGTTCCACCCCTTTGGCTGGCGTAACGTCTCCGCTAATATCCCACAGGCGTTTCTCAACCTCTTTTTTCCCCGGCCAACCGCTGACAGCATAGCAGCGCGCGAGCACGCGTTTCACGTTGCCGTCGAGAATCGGATAATGCTGACCGAGAGACAGAGATAAAATCGCGCCCGCGGTGGAGCGACCCACGCCCGGCAGAGCGGCGACTTCATCGAACGTTTGCGGGAATTTCCCGCCGTGCAGGGTGGCGACCTGCTGTGCCGCTTTATGTAAATTGCGCGCGCGGGCGTAGTAGCCCAGCCCGGTCCATAGATGCAGAACTTCATCAAGGGGGGCGTTCGCCAGATCGGTAATCGTTGGGAAGCGCGCCATAAAACGTTCAAAATAGGGGATGACCGTCGCCACTTGCGTTTGTTGCAACATCACCTCGGAGAGCCATACTTTGTAGGGCGTCTTAGCGATTTGCCAGGGCAGGGTTTTGCGTCCGTATTTGTCGTACCAGTCCAGTACCTGGGCTGAAAATTGCGCGGCGAGAAAAGTCAAAGCGACGGCTCCGGGATAGTTATTATAAGGTGGCAGATTGCAGCACAAGGGCGAGAGGCTGTAAACCCTTGCATCCGCCGGGTAACTTTGGATAATGCCCGTTTTCCGAACACTCTCACAAGCAGACTTAACTTTTATGAAAAACGACGTCATATCTCCGGAATTCGATGAAAACGGTCGCCCGCTGCGCCGTATTCGTAGCTTCGTCCGTCGTCAGGGCCGCCTGACTAAAGGGCAGCAGCACGCGCTGGATAATATTTGGCCGGTGATGGGCGTTGAGTTCAACGATGCGCCGCTCGATTTCACCGTGCTGTTTGGCCGTGAAGCGCCGGTCACGCTGGAGATTGGTTTTGGCATGGGTGCTTCGCTGGTGGCGATGGCAAAAGAGAAACCGGAGCAGAATTTCCTCGGCATTGAAGTGCACTCTCCCGGCGTCGGCGCTTGCCTGGCTTCTGCTGAAGAAGAGGGTGTGCAAAATCTGCGCGTCATGTGTCACGATGCGGTTGAAGTGCTGCACACCATGATCCCGGATAACTCCCTTAATATGGTGCAGCTATTTTTCCCTGACCCATGGCATAAAGCACGGCATAATAAGCGCCGTATCGTTCAGCCGCCTTTTGCCGAGCTGGTGAAAAGCAAGCTGAAGCTGGGTGGCGTCTTCCATATGGCGACCGACTGGGAGCAATATGCGGAGCATATGCTGGAAGTGATGTCTTCCCTTGAAGGGTATCGCAACCGCTCTGAGAGCAACGACTATGTACCGCGCCCGGAATCGCGCCCGGTAACCAAATTTGAACAGCGTGGTCATCGTCTTGGCCACGGCGTATGGGACTTAATGTTCGAGAGGGTGAAATAATGGCAACGAATCGTAGTCGTCGTCTGCGTAAAAAAATGCATATCGACGAATTTCAGGAAGTCGGTTTTTCCGTCGCGTGGCGTTTTGCGGAAGGAACCAGCGAAGAGCAGATTGACCAGACCGTCAACGATCTGATTAATGAAGTGATTGAGCCGAATAAGCTGGCGTTTGACGGCAGTGGTTATCTCTCCTGGGAAGGCCTGATCTGCTTGCAGGAAATCGGCAAATGCACCGAAGAGCACCAGGCCATCGTGCGTAAATGGCTGGAAGAGCGTGGGCTTACCGATGTGCGCACCAGCGAACTTTTTGATATCTGGTGGGACTAAGTTTGACAAGGGTCGGCAACTGCCGGCCCGTTTTGTCTTAAGGGAGTTAAATGATGCGCAAAACGCTGTTAGCAGTGGCGCTTTCCGTCACTGCTTTGTCTGCACATGCAGATTACCAGTGTAGCGTCACGCCGCGTGACGATGTCATCCTCAGCCCGCAGCAGGTGCAGGTGAAGGGCGAAAACGGCGATCTGGTGATTAAGCCGGACGGCAACCTGACTTACAACGGAAAAGCGTATTCCCTGAGCGCCGCCCAGCGTGAACAGGCCCAGGACTACCAGGCTGGCCTGCGCAGCAGCCTGCCCTGGATCGATGAAGGCGCACGTACGCGGGTAGAAAAAGGCCGCGCCGCGCTGGATAAAATTATTACCGAACAGGTGGGTGCCAGCAGCAGCATGCATAGCCGCCTGACTAAGCTTGATGCACAACTGAAAACGCAGATGGCCCGCATTATCGAGCATCGCAACGATGGGCTGACTTTCCACTATAAAGCCATCGATCAGGTGCGGGCCGACGGTCAGCAACTGGTTAATCAGGCGATGGGCGGGATCCTGCAGGACAGCATCAATGAGATGGGGGCGAAAGCGGTCCTCAAAGGCGGCGGTAACCCGCTGGAAGGGATCCTCGGCAGCCTCGGTGGCCTGCAAACGGCCATCCAGAATGAATGGAAAAATCAGGAAGCAGACTTCCAGACGTTTGGTAAAGATGTCTGTAGCCGCGTGGTTTCCCTTGAGGATAGCCGCAAAGCGCTGGTGGGCTCGTTAAAATAAGTCTTATCGCGCTACCTGCTCCCGCAGGTAGCGCGATCGTTAATCGATCACATCAGCCCCAGCATCTGCGGAATAAACAGCGAGATCTGCGGAATATAGACAATCATCATCAGTGCAATGAGCAGAGCGGCGTAGAACGGTAGCAGCGGTTTGATTAGCTGCTGAATCTTAACGCCGGAAATCGAACAACCGACGAACAGCGCGCTGCCCACCGGCGGCGTCAGCAGACCGATGCATAGGTTGGCAACCATCATGATGCCGAAATGCACCGGATCCATGCCTAGGTCTTGGGCGATCGGCAGAAAGATAGGAGTGAAGATCAGCACCGCAGGGGTCATATCCATAAAGATCCCGACGATCAGCAGCACGATATTAATCAGCAGCAGAATCACTACCGGGTTCTCGGAAATCCCCATCAGCGCATCGCTAATCATGTAAGGAATATCGGCGTTGGTCATTGCCCACGACATGCCAACAGAGAAGCCAATCAGCAGCAGCACGATAGAGGTCATCACCACCGACTCAAGGATCAGCTTTGGCAGATCGCGCCATTTCACTTCCCGATAAATCAGCACCGACAGAATGAAGGTATAGACCACGGCAATCGCAGAGGCTTCGGTAGCGGTGAAGATGCCGCCGAGGATCCCACCCATGACGATGATGACCAGCAGCAGGCTGGGCAGCGCGTCGAAAAAGGCTTTTGCCGCCTGGGCGCAGGTTGGACGTTCAGAAACCGGGTAGCCGCGTCGTTTAGCAATAAAGGCGCAGACTATCATGATTGACAGGCCCATCAGGATACCCGGCAGGTAGCCGGCCATAAACAGCGAGGCTACCGAGACGCCGCCTGCGGTTAAAGAAAAGACAATCAGCACGTTTGATGGCGGAATTAGCAGGCCCGTGATACAGGAGGAGACGTTAACCGCCGTGGAGAACGCCGGATCGTAGCCTTTCTGCGTCTGGATAGGGTGTAAGGTTCCGCCTACCGCCGCGGCTGCGGCGACTGCGGAACCAGAAATGGAGCCGAACATCATGTTCGCCAGCACGTTAACGTGGCCCATCGAGCCCGGTACCCGGCCGACCATGACCTGCGCCAGGTTTATTAAGCGTATAGCAATCCCGCCGCTGTTCATCAGCGTACCGGCAAAAATAAAGAAAGGAATAGCCAACAGGGCGAAGTTATCCAGACCGTTCGCCAGGCGCTGAGAAACGGTAATCACTGCGATATCCCAGGGGAACATCAGCAGCATCGAACCCACGGTAGCGATACCAATGGAAAAAGAGATCGGTACGCCAATAAAAACCAGAATAAAGAAAGAGCCGAATAGCGTCAGTGCAATATAGCCTTCCATTAGTTTGCTCCTGCTTTAGAGTGCTTGATGTTTTTCAAACCGTTGCTGATAAAGCACAGTGCGTAAAACATCATAATGACGCCGGTAAGCGGTAGGATGAGGTACACATAGCCCATTGGGATCTGCATCGCTGCGGAGACCTGAGCGGTCGACAGCGTTTTTTCAATCAGCTTCACGCCGCCGGTAACAATGACTGAGCCAGCAAAAATAAAGATCAGCAGGTTAATGATGACGCTGAGAAGCGCCTGTTTGTTTGGCTTCAGCGTCATTGCGAGTAAATCGATAGCCAGATGACGTTGAGCGCCGACCGTGTAAGCCGCACCCAACAGGCCAACCCAGATCATCAAAAAGCGCGCCAGTTCGTCGGTCAGAGTACTTGGCTGGTTTAACACGTAGCGGCTGAACACCTGCCAGACGACGCAGACAACCAGCGCCACCATCACGGCGACGGAGAATGCGGCGATCACGCGGTCCACCGCCAGTTTTATGCGGTTAAGTATCATCATTAATTTCCTGGTAAAAACGGGCCAGAAGCTGGCCCGCTAGAGATTTATTCAGCAGCGGCTTCGAATTTGGCCAGCAGAGCGGCCTGTTTAGGATCTTTTTTGAAGTCATCAAACAGCGGCTGTACGGCGGCGCGGAACGGTGCTTTATCGACTTTGATGATTTCGCCACCCATAGCTTTGGCCTGTGCGCGGGTGTCGGCGTCGATCTTCTCCCACAGCTTCTGCTGATAAACTTCGGACGCTTTAGCGGCCTTGATCAGGATTTGCTGCTGTTCTGGCGTGAGCTTGTTCCAGGTTTTGCTGGAGATAACGAGGAAGTCCGGGATTGAAGCATGTTCATCTTCAGAGAAGACCTTAGCGATTTCGATATGACGGGTCTGTACCCAGGAAGGAACGTTATTCTCTGCGCCATCTACCACGCCCTGCTGCATGGCGGTATAAACTTCACCAAAGGAGATCGGCGTTGGCGAACCACCCATTAATTCAATCATTTTAAGCGTGGTCGGGCTGGCCTGGACGCGGATCTTTAGCCCTTTTAAATCTTCCGGCTTAGTGATGGGTTTCTTGGCATAAAAGCTGCGGGTACCGGCAACATAAGCAGAAAGCGCAAAGAATCCTTTATCTTTAGTAGATTCCATTATTTCTTTGCCCACTTCACCAAAGACGACTTTATTGAAATGATTCTGATCGTTAAATAAGAACGGCAAATTATATATCGCGTAGACGTTATCGAATGACTCCAAATCGCTGGCGGAGCCTTTAGTCATATCGAGAGCGCCGTTTTGTAATAACTCCATGGTTTCACGCGCGCTGCCCATCTGGCTGCTGGGGTAAATACGAATCTTCATATTACCGCTGGAAAGTTGGTTAACCTCTTTCGACATCTCCTCAAATGCCTGGTGAACAACGTGGCTACGTTCGAGGTTATGTGCCAGTTTTAACGTAACTTTTTCAGCTGCGCCAGCACCTGAAGAGAGCAGGGCAAGCAGTGATACACACACCAGAGAACGAGAAAAAGAGAATTTTTTCATGAGTCGGCTCCATGCACTTGGGTTAATTGGTCAATATCTAAAGAGTAATCCCGTGTTTCTGTATGACATATTATCCTGGTTGTCCGACACCTTTAAGCTGTCTGACTCACATTTTTTCTCAATGACATAATGAAATGAGGGATTTTGTGCGCTGGGTTATGTTTATTTTTAATAAATTAAGATGGATTTATTTTTATTTTGAATGTGTCTAGTGAGTTGCTCGGAAAGACTCTTGTGAATATTTCGAAAAAAACGAATTATGAATCATCCCGTTATTCTTTAATAACGGGATATGAATTGAGATGTTTATTCGCTAAGGAATAACTCGAGAAGGGAATTTAAAAACAGCTTACCGTGCTCGGTAATTTGCCAGTTATGCTCATCTTCCGTCAGATAACCCTGGGCAATCGCCGCCTCGATTTGCGGGCGGATCGTGCGTTCCTCAAGGCCTGTGTAGCGGCTGAATTCATCACGTGGTGCCGCTTCCAGCAGGCGGAAACGGTTCATAAAGAACTCGAATGGTTTATCGGCGGTTTCCACATCATGCTGGCGTTCGAGGTAGCGGCCTTCCATATAGCCGCGCGGGTGACGAGTTTTTGCCGTTCGCAGAATACGCCCGTCCGGGAAGGTCACTTTGCCGTGCGCGCCGCAGCCAATCCCCAAATAGTCGCCAAAGCGCCAGTAGTTCAGGTTATGTTGGCACTGATAGCCCGGTTTAGCGTAGGCGGAGGTTTCATATTGCTGATAGCCCGCAGCGCTGAGCAAACGGTGCCCCTGCTCGTAAATATCCCACAGCGCGTCATCATCCGGTAGCACAGGAGGACGTGAACCGAACAGGGTGTTAGGTTCGATGGTCAACTGATACCAGGAGAGATGAGGCGGGTTGAGCGCAATCGCCTGACATAGATCGTCCAGCGCCTCTTCCAGAGATTGATCCGGCAGGCCGTGCATTAAATCGAGATTAAAACTGCGCAGCCCCAGTCCGCTTGCCAGGTTTGCCGCGCGCTTCGCCTCTTGTGGGCCATGAATGCGTCCAAGGCGCTGGAGCTTCTGTTCGCTAAAGCTCTGCACGCCGATAGAGATACGGTTGATACCCGCACGCTGATACTCGACGAAACGATCCGCTTCCACGGTGCCAGGGTTGGCTTCCATGGTAATCTCTGCATCTGCCGCCAGCGGCAGACACTCGCGCACGCCATCGAGCAGAGTTTGCATCGCCGGGCCTGAAAGCAGACTCGGCGTACCGCCACCGATGAAAATAGTCCCAATCTCACGTCCCTGTGCATAGGGGGCGTCGGCCCGCAAATCGTTCAGTAGATGTTGAACGTAGTCGTCGTGCGGTACCTCCCCCTTCAGCGCATGCGAGTTAAAATCGCAGTACGGGCATTTTTGCACGCACCATGGAATGTGAATATAGAGGCTCAGGGGTGGCAAATTAGCCATTACGTAATGCTTCCAGTAATAGTTTCAGCGCACGTCCACGATGGGAAATTGCGCTTTTTTCTTCGCGGCTCAGTTCCGCAGCGGTTTTACCTTCCGTCGGAACAAAGAAAATCGGGTCG
The DNA here is from genome assembly GCF_003261575.2 of Klebsiella huaxiensis. Lineage (GTDB taxonomy): Bacteria > Pseudomonadota > Gammaproteobacteria > Enterobacterales > Enterobacteriaceae > Klebsiella > Klebsiella huaxiensis. Next base: position 910,055 of record NZ_CP036175.1, read on the forward strand.
TAACCAAAGCCACCGTTGCCTACGGCTTCGCGGGCGATTATGCCCGGCCAGCTACCGTGGCAGACCAACGGTGTCGGATCTTCTGCATGGCGCAGATAAACCAGTACGCAGTGAAATTGCGCCTGACGTTTATCGTCCGGAACGTCCTTCAGGGTTTCAAGCAGCTTTTCCAGATTGCGCTGGTCGGTAGCGCCTTCGCCGGAATAGCGGGCGGAATAGATACCCGGTGCGCCGCCTAACGCATCGACTGCCAGGCCGGAGTCATCGGCAATGGCCGGTAACCCAGTGATCTGCGCGGCATGACGCGCTTTTAGAATGGCGTTTTCAATAAACGTCAGGCCGGTTTCCTCGGCTGAATCCACACCCAGTTCGGTTTGAGCGACGATATCGAGGCCGAAATCAGCCAGCAGCGAGGCCAGCTCGCGCACTTTACCGGGGTTGCCGGTGGCGAGAACAACTTTTTGCATAATGAGTCCTGTTTATTCTGTCAGCGCAGCGACCCCGGTCGGGATCTGCTGCGGATGAATGATTTTTACCTGCTTGTGGCGGCCCAGTTCACCTTTCTCAATAAGGACCTGGCTTTTCGCTACGCGGAACTGTTTGGCGAGGAACTTAACCAGATGGGCGTTGGCCTGACCATCAACGGGCGGGGCGGTAATGGCGACTTTAAGTTCGTCGCCATGTAAACCAACGATGCTGTCGCGGCTGGCCTTGGGCTGAATATACAGCCGCAAGACTAACCCGTCAGTGCAGGCTTCGACGGCACTCATAGCGCCATCCATAGCCCCGGAAGCAGAACGTTGCCTGTTGCCTGTAAGAGCTCGGCAATGCCCATATTGATAACGTACAGCAACAGCACCAGCACCATCGGCGAGAAATCAATTCCGCCCATTGATGGCAGCATTCTGCGAATCGGACGCAGTAGCGGGTCAGCCAGCTGCATCAGGACGTATTCCACCGGGCTACGGCCCTGGCTAACCCAGCTCATAATTGCCATCAACAGCAGAACCCAGAAAATCAATGAGCCCATGGTTTTGATGAGGATCAGGAGCGCGGAGATCCAGATAATTGGCTGGAAAGTGACGACCATAAACAGCACGATGGCTTTCACAACGCAAAGAATAAAGGCGACCAGCAGAGAGGCGCTATCGAGCGGCCCCATTGCCGGGATAATGCGACGTAGCGGCCCAACGACAGGCTGCGTCGCTTTCACGATGAATTGCGAAAACGGGTTATAAAAGTCGCAGCGCGCACACTGCATCCAGACGCGTAATAACACGACCATTGTGTAGAGCTCAATGACCGTTGAGAGCAGGAAAGTCAACGTCTTCATGGCGTTCCTCAGATTCCTTATTTTTTGCTGTAGTCGCGCGCGCCGAAAATTGCGGTTCCGATGCGCACCATAGTGCTTCCCGCCGCGATGGCGGCTTCCATATCATCCGACATTCCCAGCGACAACGTATCGACCGTAGGATAGCGTGTTTTTAATCGCGCAAATGCTACCGCCATTTGTTGGGCGACGGCAAACTGCCTTACATATTCTGACTCTGGCGCGGGAATCGCCATCAAGCCGCGTAGCTGTAGGTTAGGCAGCTCGGCGATGTCTGCCGCCAGCGCGTCCAGGGCTTCAACCAGAATACCTGATTTGCTGTGCTCATCGCTGATATTGATTTGAATCAGTACGTTGAGCGGTGGCAAATGGGCTGGTCGTTGCTCGCTAAGGCGAGCGGCGATTTTGAGCCGATCGACGGTATGGCACCAGTCAAAATGCTCGGCCACCAGACGGCTTTTGTTGGACTGCAGCGGACCAATAAAGTGCCACTGTAGACCGGTTGCGCCCACTTCCTGAAAGTGGCGAATTTTTTCAACCCCTTCCTGAACGTAGTTTTCGCCAAAAGCCACCTGGCCCGCAGCCACCGCTTCTTCGATAGCGCTCGCAGGTTTCGTTTTACTCACTGCAAGCAACGTGACTTCTTCTGGAGCACGGCCGCAGCGTGCGGCAGCGGCTGAGATTTTGTCCCGGACCTGTGCCAGGTTATGCGCTATATCGTTCATATACCGAGGATGAGTTATGGAACTGGAAGAAATAGTGGCCCTTAGTGTAAAGCATAATGTCTCCGATCTACACCTGTGCAATGCGTCAGCGCCACGCTGGCGTCGTCAGGGAAAGCTGGAACCTGCGCCTTTTACCTCGCCGGATATCGGTAAAATACTCAATGACTGGCTCAGCGAAGAGCAGTTAATGCAGTGGCAGACCTGTGGGCAGGTGGATTTTGCCCTTGCGCCGGCTGGCGGGCCGCGCCTTCGTGCCAGCGCGTTTGCCCATACTCGTGGTCTGTCGCTGGCATTACGCCTGCTGGCAGAAACTTGTCCTTTACTGGAGGAACTAGGGGCTCCTGCCGCCTTACCGGAAATGCTCAATGAAGAGAGTGGGCTTATTCTGGTCACTGGGGCGACCGGGAGCGGTAAATCAACCACCCTGGCGGCGATGGTTGGTTATCTTAACCAGCGTCTCGATGGTCATATTCTGACGCTGGAAGACCCGGTTGAGTTTATCCATCACAGTGAGCGTTGCCTGATTCAACAGCGGGAAGTTGGCCGCCACTGTCCCTCCTTTGCATCGGCATTGCGCGTCGCGCTGCGTCAGGACCCTGACGTCATTTTGTTAGGGGAACTGCGTGATAGTGAAACGATCCGCCTTGCATTAACCGCGGCAGAGACCGGACATCTGGTGATGGCGACGTTGCATACGCGTGGCGCGGCGCAGGCGGTCGAGAGGCTGGTGGATGTTTTTCCGGCGCAGGAGAAAGAGCAGGTCCGCAGTCAGCTGGCAGGGAGTTTATGCGCTGTACTGGCACAAAAATTGTTTCCGGATACTGCTGGTGGAAGAGTTGCGCTATACGAGCTTTTGGTTAATACCCCGGCTGTGGCGAATTTGATCCGAGAGGGAAAAACGCATCAGCTGCCCGGCGTGATGCAAACCGGGCAGCAATCGGGTATGCAAACATTTACGCAAAGCTTTCAGCAACGTACGGCGGCGGGTCGTTTATAGCTGTATTTTTTATATTCAGACATCTTACCAATGGCTTGTTATGACAATGTTTTATTAATGTTCGGTATCATAATTTTATATTACAGATAAGTACGTAAAATTAAGCCGAATAATGTACGCTATGAAAAAATAATTGACATAAACTTCCCATAACCAGGAAAAAAGTTTGATAATATTTTGACTCTCTTAAGGCATTCGATTTATGCTGTTTGCAGGGATAGGAAAATTCCCATAGAATATTGTTTCAATGTGTAAATGTGGTTTGGATTTATAAATACACTCGTGATCGTATTCTTTTTAATTCATTTAACCGCTATGAAGGCGGGCATCAACTAAGGAGAGTTTTAAGTGATTAATTTTTCTGAGGATTTCATTCGTTCTCACCAGGTTACTTTTATTACTCACCCATCGATTCAAAGCAAAGCATTTGCAACGTATCTGGCTGATACGTTATCTGTTTCTGTCATTTTGCAAAATATTAATAAGCCCCTTGCACAACGTCTTTTGAAAGATTCTGTAATATTATTTGATATTGCTGTTTCAAATAAAAAGTTGAACAGCGTATGGCGTGACATTATTCGCTTACAAGCAGACAATCCTCGTCTGCTGATTATCAATAGCGCACAAAAGTATGAACTCTACGAAATGGCACAGTGGCCTGCGCTTTATGGTGTCTTTCGCCATGACGATGATGAATCGCGCTTAATTGAGGGCGTTAAAGCCGTGTTGAACGGTGAACAGACGGCTGAATTGAGCGTGATGCACCCGGCGATGTATGCCGCGGATCATGCATCGGCACCTACGGAAAGCTCGCCGTTGACTGAACGCGAATGTGAGATTCTTAATGAACTGCGCTGTGGTGCGACCAATATGGATATAGCTCGCGCACTATTTATAAGCGAAAATACGGTCCGCACTCACCTGTATAACGTGTTTCGTAAGCTGAGCGTGAAGAATCGTACCCAGGCGGTAAGCTGGGCGAACGAACATCTGCGTCACTAACGGGTTGAGTCAGGGAAGTGGCGCCAGTTACAGGCTATGGCGCCATTTGTCAGGCTTAGAAACCTTGTTCGAAATAGCTTTCCAGAATAATGACCGCTGAAGCCGAATCGATGCTGCCTTTATTTAGCGCGCGAAATCCGCCGTGTTCAAATAATCCGGCTCGGGCTTCAACGGTGCTCAGACGTTCGTCATGCAACGTTATTTGCACCCCAAAGCGGCCATGTATTTTATTGGCGAAGTTGCGTGCACGTGCGGTAAGAGGCTGTTCAGTACCGTCCATATTAAGCGGCAGACCGACAATAACGGCCTCAGGTTGCCACTCTTTCAGTAATTTTTCGATAATGTTCCAGTCCGGCTTGCCGTCCTGTGCTTTAAGTGCGGGAAGAGGGCGGGCAGTCCCGGTGATGCGCTGCCCGACTGCGACGCCAATACTTTTGGTGCCAAAATCAAAACCCAATAAGGTTCCGCTCATTATGCATGTCCCGCTTCGGCTGGCATTGTCACGATATCGATACCAATCAGCTTCGCTGCATCGCGCCAGCGGTCAGCTATCGGTGTTTTAAACAAAATATTCTGATCGGCCGGAGCGGTTAACCAGGCGTTATCCAATATCTCTTGCTCCAGTTGGCCTTTCTCCCAGGAAGCATATCCCAGCGCGACCAGCACGTTACCAGGCTGCTTGTCCGTACCCAGTGTTTCCAGTACGTCGCGGGAGGTGGTTATCACCGTATTATCAGAGATACGGATGCTGGATGAGAAATCGGATGGTGGTGAATGCAGGATAAAGCCCCGGTCTTCAGCCAGAGGCCCGCCGAGCATAACCGGTTTATCCAGGCGGATATCAGGGTTACGCGGATCGGGCGCGATTTTTAACTTCTCCAGGATCCCTTCAACCAGCAGATTTTCCATCGGTTTATTGATAATAATGCCCATGGCACCGTCATCGTTATACTCGCAGATATAGACTACGGAGCGACGGAAAATCGGGTCCTGGAGAGCAGGCATGGCAATTAGAAAGTGATGCTGTAAATTCATTGTCAGAGGTTCTGTTCCTGGTTCAAAAAAGCAGCACCCAGTATGCGGGTAACATGCAAGGCTGTCGATTCAACTTTATCTTTCAGGTTACAGGGGCATTGAATCAACTTGAGTGATCTTTCGGGCTACAGGCGCGGGCCCGTAGCCTGAAGCCACGCTTATTTATTGATGCGCTTCTCGATGGCGTCCATCAGCATACCGGTAATGGAAATCGGGAATGCGGCTTCGATTTCACGTACGCAGGTCGGGCTGGTGACGTTAATTTCCGTCAGGCGATCGCCAATGATATCCAGACCCACAAAGACTAACCCTTTAGCTTTTAGCGTTGGGCCGACGCGGCGGGCGATAGCCCAGTCGCTTTCAGTCAGCGGGCGCGCTTCACCGCGACCACCTGCTGCAAGGTTACCACGAGTTTCGCCACCCTGCGGTATACGGGCCAGGCAGTAAGGTACGGGTTCGCCATCAACCACCAGTACGCGCTTATCGCCATCTTTAATGGCTGGCAGATAGTTCTGCGCCATGCAGTAACGGCTGCCGAGTTCGGTTAATGTCTCGGTGATCACGCCAAGGTTAGGGTCACCTTCTTTAACGCGGAAAATCGATGCGCCACCCATGCCGTCCAGCGGCTTGAGGATGATATCGCCATGTTTTTCCCAGAAGGCTTTCAACTGAGTTTTATTACGGGTGACCAGCGTTTCCGGGGTTAATTCGGAGAACCAGGCGGTAAATAGCTTTTCGTTACAGTCGCGCAGGCTTTGCGGCTTGTTGACGATAAGCGTTCCTTTTTCTTCGGCACGCTCAAGAATATAGGTCGCGTAGATAAACTCAGTATCGAACGGCGGATCCTTACGCATCAGAATTACGTCGAGATCCGCAAGCGGCAGATCCTGCTCGCTGTTGAATTCATACCATTTATCGTAGTTTTGCTCGACGCTCAGCGTGCGCGTACGGGCGCGGGCTTCACCGTTTATTAAGTACAGATCGTTCATCTCCATATAATGGAGTTCATAGCCGCGACGCTGCGCTTCCAGCAACATGGCGAAGCTGGTGTCTTTCTTGATGTTGATGGTTGCGATGGGGTCCATCACGATGCCGAGCTTAATCATTATTCTTCTCCGTTAACGCCTCAACCTAAGTCGCCAAAACGCACTTGCAGGGCGGTGATGGCAGTGAGCGCAGTTGTCTCTGTACGCAGAACGCGCGGTCCCAACAGGATATCAGTAAACTGGTAGCGAGCGGTCATCGCTATTTCTTCCGCCGACAGGCCGCCTTCCGGGCCAATCAGCAGGCGAACACGCTCGACCGGCAACGGCAGCGTGTTAATGCTGGCGCTGGCCCGGGGATGCAGATTGAGCTTCAGGCCCTCGTCCTGTTCCGCACACCAGGCTTCAAGCTGCATTGCCGGGCGGATCTCCGGCACCACGTTGCGACCGCTCTGCTCGCAGGCGGCAATGGCGATTTTTTGCCACTGCTGGATCTTCTTCTGCAAACGTTCGGCATCCAGTTTAACGCCACAGCGCTCGGAAAACAGTGGCGTTATGAGGCTTACACCAAGTTCGATCGATTTCTGGATGGTGAATTCCATTTTTTCGCCACGGGACATTACCTGACCTAAATGGATATGCAGCGGGGATTCGCGGTTATCGATTTTGCTGCTCTGTACTTCAACCAGAACATTTTTCTTACCGGCTTCGACAATGACCGCTTCGAAAACCTGATTACTGCCGTCAAAAAGCTCAATTGCCTGACCTTTACCCATACGTAAAACGCGACCGACATGGTTAGCCGCGTCGTCGGAGAGGGCAATCTGATTACCCGTCGTAATACGTTCCGGGTGATGGATGCGAGGAATGCGCATGCTTGATATTCCGTTCTTCGCGCAGATGTTGTCTTCCCCCATCAGGGGGGAAGAGTGAAGCTGCAAATTAACAATTGCCGCTAGTGTAGGTTAGCTCTTTTGCGCCTGGCAAGCCTGCAGGACGTAAGGATTATGGTTACCCTGGACTTTCGCAATGCGCTCGTCGCGCTGACACTCCCAGGTCGTCACCGGATACTGCTTATCCCAGGCGGTAAACAGCTGGGTTTGCTGGCGGGAAAGGTTTAGCTGATAGCGGTCGCGCATATAGAAGTAGGTGCGCGCGATAGAACCGCGGGCGCGAACCGGCGGCTCGGCGACTTTGTCTTTGAAATCAACCTTCATGGCGCACTGACCATACTGGCCTTCGCCCCCGTTCCACTGGCTGTACATAAAATTGGCGCGATCGCCATTGACCTCGCCAACCGCGGGTTGCAGGTTATGCATGTCGCTTTCCATCTTGCGATACTCCGGGTCTTTGGCGCAGTTTTTCCGTCCACCGTCCTGCCAGCATTGACGCTGGTGGCCGAACTGCCAGGCCGGAACGACGTGCTCCCACTCAACCCGGCTGGCGCGACTTTCATTTTTACGCACTTTATAGCCACAAGATTCCAGGTCGATAACGCCCTTTTTCCCCTGCCAGTTGATTTTACAGCCGCAGTAAAAATCGCCGGGGACGTCGGCGTTAACTTTGACTCCAGCAGCCTTGGCCTGAGAAAAACTGTTGATTCCTTCGGCCGTAAGCGGGCCACACGCCGTCGCGCTGAGAAACGCGACAGTAAAAATATGAATGCGGGACATCGTGAACTCCATGTCAAAACGAGCCCGCAACGTAACGAATGTGATTGTCTGACGCAATCAGTCAGATCAGAAAACTTCCAATTATTTCCGGGGATTACTTTTCTGCCACCAGTACGTCACCACAGCGAACGCAGCGATAGGTGGCCTCCCCGCGAACCACGCGATTGTGGCGGCGGACGGTTAACTGATGCTGCTGACACTGGCAACGGTAGGTGAAGGTGTTTTTGCGTACCGAGTCGAGTTCAAAACGATGGGTGCGCAGGGCCGGGACGCCCAGTACGTTCTCCATCATCCATTTCCACTCTCTGCCGTGCGGTGCGACGCGGCCAAAGTGCTTCCACACCAGCAGATGTGCCAGCTCGTGCGGGACGACCTCGTCGATAAATGCCTGTTGGTTTTCCATCAACAACACCGGGTTAAGGCGAATTTCGTTTTTTTCCAGCCACGCGGTACCGGCGGACGTTCCGCGCTGCTGATAGACCAGTACCGGTTCAGGGTAATGTTGTCCCAGTTTGGCATTAGCTTTGGCCAGATTCTCGCGCAAGCTGCGCATGACGGCCTGTTGAAGGGCAATGGGAATTCGGGGTGTTTTCATAGCGCCAGAGGATAGTGCGGCAAGAAGTCGAGAGCAAGAAGAAGCTTCCTCCCGGGCGGGAGGAAGCCTGTCGGGTTAGTCGCGAGCGCCGATTTCGCGCAGTTTACGGCCTTTCATCAGGTTACGTTCGATATGTTCCAGAGAGACGTTTTTCGTTTCCGGAATCAACCACAGCGTCAGGAAGATGAACAACACGTTCAGACCGCCATAGACCCAGAAGGTGTTGGCGCTGCCCAGCGAGTTCAGCATGGTCAGGAAGGTTGCACCAACGATCATATTGGCAATCCAGTTGGTTGCCGTTGAGCAGGTGATACCGAAATCACGCCCTTTCAGCGGCTGGATTTCTGAACACAGCACCCAAATCAGCGGACCGGCGCTCATCGCAAAGCCGACGATAAACATCAGTAGCATCAGCACGGCAAAGTACTGTGCGGTGGCTGAATGGATGCCAATATGCATCATGCTGCCCAGTACGCCCATACCGACGGCCATCACGATAAAGCCAAGGATCAGCGTGGGTTTACGACCCCAGCGGTCAACCAGACCAATGGCAATAAAGGTTGCCAGAACGTTGGTCAGACCGACGATCACCGTACCCCACATCTGTTCGGTGGTATTGGCATAGCCTGCCAGTTCAAAGATTTTCGGCGCGTAATACATGATGACGTTCATACCGGTGAACTGCTGCATCACCTGCAGCAGAACGCCGAGGAACACCGCGCGACGGAAATTGCTGTTTTCTTTAAACAGCGACCAGCCGGATTGTTTTACCTTCAGGCTTTCGCGGATCTCATCCAGTTCGCGTTTTGCTTCAGCGCTGGTGTCCCGCAGGCGCAGCAGCACGCGTTCGGCATCGACAAAGCGGCGCTTAGCGGCAAACCAGCGCGGGCTATCCGGCAGGAAGATGACGCCAATCAGCAGTAGAATCGCCGGGATAATGATGACGCCCAGCATCCAGCGCCATGCACCGCTGTAGCTGAAAGCGGTATCTGAAAGATAAGCGCCGAGAATACCAATGGTGATCATCAGCTGATACATCGAAATCATACTGCCGCGAATTTTTTCCGGCGCGATTTCAGACAGATACAGCGGAGCGGTGTAGGACGCGACGCCAACCGCCAGCCCGAGCAGCACGCGGGAGATCAGAAGCACTTCAACGTTCGGAGCGGCCGCCGAGAACAGCGAACCGGCAACGAACAGGATAGCGCCAATCATCAGGCTTTTTTTGCGTCCGAGTTTGAAAGAGAGCCAGCCGCTACCGACTGCGCCAACGGCGGCGCCGAACATCATTGAGCTCACCACCCATTCCTGGGTATGAGCGCTTATCTGAAACTCGTTGGCAATAAAGGGTAAGGCACCCGCAATCACACCGATATCAAGGCCGAACAGCAGGCCAGCCAGTGCGGCGAGGAAGCAGACAAAGAACGTCATTGTCTTGTTCGAGCGCCCTTGTTTTTTGTTGTCAGGCATAACGCCCTCCAGTTGAGTTATTGATTCTGTCGATGGTTAGGGTAGGGAAGTCCGTAGTAAAAAAATGTGATAGCAGTCACGTCAGTGTAATCGGTTACACTAGCGTAAAGAAACGTAATGCATTTAATTTTATTAGAATCAGTAACTTATATAAGTTTAGGCGAAGAAATTAAAAATGCTAATCAGAGTTTCCTGAAATATTGTGTAACACAGTGATGCATTATTGCATTGAGAGCATTTCAGGATGAAAAGTTCGCTCCGTAAATGATGTAATCGCTTTCATTTGGCTTTTGCTACAGAGAGAGGAATGGCGCTGTGAGGAAGTGAAAAAATAAAAAGGCCAGCACGCGGCTGGCCTTAAAAGCGAGGAGAGCGGGACTTATTTCAGACCGGCCGCTTCGCGCAGCTGGGCTGCTTTGTCGGTTTTTTCCCAAGGGAAATGTTCACGGCCAAAGTGGCCGTATGCTGCGGTTTCTTTGTAGATCGGGTGCAGCAGATCCAGCATCTGAATCAGGCCGTACGGACGCAGATCGAAGAACTCGCGAACCAGCAGAGTCAGTTGTTCAGAAGCGATTTTCTCAGTGCCGAAGGTTTCAACCATGATGGAAGTCGGTTCCGCAACGCCGATAGCGTAGGAAACCTGAATTTCGCAACGGTCAGCCAGACCAGCCGCCACGATGTTTTTCGCAACATAGCGTGCAGCGTAGGCTGCAGAACGGTCCACTTTTGATGGATCTTTACCGGAGAATGCGCCGCCGCCGTGACGAGCCATGCCGCCGTAGGTATCAACGATGATTTTACGCCCGGTCAGGCCGCAGTCGCCCATCGGGCCGCCGATGACAAAACGGCCTGTTGGGTTGATGAAGAATTTGGTTGCGCTGGTCAGCCACTCGGTCGGCAGAACCGGTTTGATAATCTCTTCCATCACCGCTTCCTGCAGCGATTTCTGATCGATGCTTTCGGCGTGCTGGGTAGACAGAACAACCGCATCAATACCGACAACTTTACCGTCGTCGTACTGGAAAGTGACCTGGCTTTTCGCATCCGGGCGCAGCCACGGCAGAGTGCCATTTTTGCGAACTTCAGCCTGACGCTGCACCAGACGGTGAGCATAGGTGATCGGCGCTGGCATCAGTACATCGGTTTCGTTGGTGGCGTAGCCAAACATCAGGCCCTGGTCGCCCGCGCCTTGTTCCAGCGGATCGGCACGGTCAACACCCTGGTTGATGTCCGGAGACTGTTTGCCGATAGCGCTCAGTACCGCGCAGGAGTTGGCATCAAAGCCCATATCGGAATGCACGTAGCCAATTTCACGGACCGTGTTACGGGTGATCTCTTCGATATCAACCCATGCGCTGGTGGTGATTTCACCGCCAACCAGAACCATGCCGGTCTTGACGTAGGTTTCACATGCTACGCGTGCTTTCGGATCCTGCTCGAGGATCGCGTCCAGTACGGCGTCGGAGATTTGGTCAGCAATTTTGTCTGGATGCCCTTCTGATACGGACTCGGACGTAAAGAGGTGTTTTGCCATGTTTTATTTCACCTGTGGACGATTCGGGTAGCTCATACTGTTGTGTAGAGAGGCTTTGACGGATGACCCTACCAAAGCTTGCAGGTAGTGACACGAGCAGTCTGAGTGTTAATCAGTATAGATGGATTAACTTCTGGATGGCTATTTTAGGGCAGTTGTTGACCCCATTTCCAGCCTTTTTTGATATTCGTCGCATTTATGGGAAAACCGTGGTGGCAATTTTTCCTGACAAACCCCGGTAACGCGCATATTTTTATTTTGCTTTTTACCCCGCTTCTCGGTATAAAACGCCGCGCGCGGCTCATTAAAAAGCGCACGAGCACTCTTCTCGTGACGCCACTTCCAGCCGGGTTAAGCAGTCTGTGTTTACAGAGTCCCGTAGCAGCGTTTGCGCTGGCTGTTCGGAATGTCTAGCTTTGGCTTGTCGCTGGCCCATGTCGGGGCAGTGTGGAGGTGATCCTTAATAATGAACCCACGTTTTTTGCCTGATTCGTCGCGTCGTTCCGTCGCGCGTCACTATCCCGCAAGCTGCATCTCTCTCATGCAAACCAGCCGATGCTCTACCCATCTCGGCGCTTCTCAGGATTCCAGGGCCGGCTGGCGATTGGAAAACTGAACAAGGGCGCTCTTGCTATCGCAAGGGTTTTCTCGTGGTTTCTCCGAACTGTCATACTCCGTTCGGGTACGTGTTTTACGATGATATGAATAAGAAACCGGTCGCGCAGTCGCGAGACCAGCACTATCTGCTGGGATTTAGGACTGTTCATGGGTTGTTATCGCTTCTTCGGATTGCGATAGTAGTCAACTGTTTTACACTTGTTACTAAATTTGAGGTTCGCTATGTCTGACGACATGTCTTTGTTTTCGCCTTCGTCAGCAGGCGAACACGGTGTACTACGTTCCATGCAGGAGGTTGCGATGAGCTCCCAGGAAGCCAGCAAGATGCTACGTACTTATAATATTGCCTGGTGGGGTAATAACTACTACGACGTTAACGAACTGGGCCATATTAGCGTCTGCCCGGATCCTGACGTCCCGGAAGCGCGCGTTGACCTCGCCGAGCTGGTGAAAGCGCGTGAAGCGCAGGGCCAGCGCCTGCCAGCGCTGTTCTGCTTTCCGCAGATTCTGCAGCACCGCCTGCGTTCGATTAACGCTGCATTTAAACGCGCGCGTGAATCCTATGGCTATAACGGTGACTACTTTCTGGTTTATCCGATCAAGGTTAACCAGCATCGCCGGGTTATTGAGTCGCTGATCCACTCCGGTGAACCACTGGGTCTGGAAGCGGGCTCAAAAGCGGAACTGATGGCGGTCCTGGCGCACGCGGGCATGACCCGTAGCGTGATTGTTTGTAACGGTTATAAAGACCGTGAATATATCCGCCTGGCGCTGGTGGGTGAAAAGATGGGTCACAAGGTCTATCTGGTCATCGAGAAAATGTCGGAAATCGCTATCGTGCTGGAAGAAGCCGAGCGCCTGAACGTGGTGCCGCGCCTTGGCGTGCGTGCGCGTCTGGCATCGCAGGGTTCCGGAAAATGGCAGTCATCCGGCGGCGAAAAATCGAAATTTGGCCTTGCGGCAACGCAGGTTCTGCAACTGGTTGAGATCCTGCGTACGGCAGGGCACCTGGACAGCCTTCAACTGTTGCACTTCCATCTCGGTTCGCAGATGGCCAATATTCGTGATATTGCCACCGGCGTGCGTGAGTCATCGCGCTTCTACGTTGAGCTGCATAAGCTGGGTGTCAACATTCAGTGCTTCGACGTTGGCGGCGGTCTGGGCGTGGACTATGAAGGTACCCGTTCGCAGTCCGATTGTTCGGTGAACTACGGCCTGAACGAGTACGCTAACAACATTATCTGGGCGATTGGCGATGCTTGTGAAGAGAACGGCCTGCCGCATCCGACGGTGATTACCGAGTCGGGTCGTGCGGTGACTGCGCATCATACCGTGCTGGTCTCTAACATTATCGGCGTTGAGCGTAACGAATACACCGAAGCGACTCCGCCTGCACAAGACGCAGCGCGTCCACTGCAAAGTATGTGGGAAACCTGGCTGGAAATGCACGAGACCGGCAACCGCCGCTCGCTGCGCGAATGGCTGCATGATAGCCAGATGGACCTGCATGATATCCACATTGGCTACTCCTCCGGCACCTTTAATCTTCAGGAGCGCGCCTGGGCCGAGCAGCTGTATCTGAATATGTGTCATGAAGTGCAGAAGCAGCTCGACCCGAGCAACCGTGCGCATCGTCCGATTATTGACGAGCTGCAGGAGCGGATGGCGGATAAAATCTACGTCAACTTCTCACTGTTCCAGTCGATGCCGGATGCCTGGGGTATCGATCAGCTGTTCCCGGTGATGCCGCTGGAAGGGCTGAATATGGTGCCGGAACGTCGCGCGGTACTGTTGGATATCACCTGTGACTCCGATGGGGCGATTGATCACTACGTGGATGGCGATGGCATCGCAACCACTATGCCGATGCCGGAGTACGATCCGGAAAATCCGCCAATGCTGGGTTTCTTTATGGTCGGTGCCTATCAGGAAATTCTCGGCAATATGCACAACCTGTTCGGTGATACGGAAGCCGTCGACGTGTTTGTGTTCCCTGACGGTAGCGTGGAAGTTGAGCTGTCCGATGAAGGGGATACTGTGGCGGACATGCTGCAATACGTGCAGCTAGACCCGAGCACGTTGCTGACTCAGTTCCGCGATCAGGTGAAAAACTCAGGCCTCGACGAAGCGCTGCAGCAGCAGTTTCTTGAAGAGTTCGAAGCGGGATTATATGGATATACTTATCTCGAAGATGAGTAATTAAGAGTATTCCGCTTGATGACCGATTTATTTTTATAAATCGGTCATCTCATTCTGAAAAGAATCTTAATCGTTAATTACCCTCTTTTTTTATTTTTAAATATCCCTACTATTGCTGTGTAATTTATTCATGACAGCAAAGGAAGTGGATATGAAGGGATTTAAAATTAAGAGTTTACTGGTCAGCATGTTTTTGCTTTTAGGCGGCTGCGCTGGGCAGATGCACTCCAACCCATCCATGCATTCCGAAGTGGGCACCACGTGGGGGGGCGACGTAAATTCAACGGTGACGGGCGTCTCAGCTGAGCGGGCAGAGCGTGAGCCCAGTGAAATCATTCTGATAAATTACTCTGCTAAATACCAGCCGGGGTACGATCGTGTTTATAGCATTCGTATCAGTAATCTTGAATATGCTATTCGTGATGCAAATTTTAATTCTATTCCAATTACTCGTCGTTATGACTCCTACACTGGACAGTGGCAGTATATTATCCCGGCGACCGTGGGGATGAACTATCAGCTATACGTGCGTAATTTCAGTCGTGATACGAATTATGAAATTGTCGCGACGGTTGATGGCCTGGATGTGTTGAGCGGTAAACCTGGCTCTCTGAATAATAGCGGTTATATTGTTAATGCTGGTGATTCACTGGCGATTAAAGGGTTCAGAAAAGATAAGCATACCGAGGCGGCGTTCCAGTTCTCTGATGCCTCTGATTCCTATGCGGCTAACTCCGCGCAGGGAGACGTCCGTAATACCGGTGTGATTGGTTTTGCGGCGTTTGCATTACAGGGGCCTGCTGCGAAAACGTTGCCGCCGTGCTCAGCCCAGGCTTTCCCGGCAGACAGCAACGACTATGCGCCGCCGCCTTGTCGTAAATAAACGCTTTGCTTGAAGCCGGGTAGTTTTAGGGCGATAATTACGCCCAATATGCTATATGTATACCCAAACCCTTTCTCGTCGGGCCTAACGACGCGAAAGGGTTTTTTTATATCTTTTTCAAATACCAAGACGGCAAAAAGAGGTCATACCCATGAGCACCTTAGGTCATCAATACGATAACTCCCTGGTATCTAATGCATTTGGTTTTCTGCGTCTGCCGCTGAACTTCCAGCCGTACGACAGCGATGCTGACTGGGTGATTACTGGCGTCCCGTTTGATATGGCGACTTCCGGGCGCGCGGGCGGCCGTCACGGTCCGGCGGCGATCCGTCAGGTGTCGACTAACCTCGCGTGGGAGCACAACCGCTTCCCGTGGAACTTTGATATGCGTGAGCGTCTCAACGTGGTTGACTGTGGCGATCTGGTTTATGCCTTCGGCGATGCGCGTGAGATGAGCGAAAAGCTGCAGGCCCACGCGGAAAGATTGCTGGCTGCGGGTAAACGCATGCTCTCCTTCGGCGGTGACCATTTCGTGACGCTGCCGCTGCTGCGCGCGCACGCTAAGCACTTTGGCAAAATGGCGCTGGTGCACTTCGATGCTCACACCGATACCTATGCAAACGGCTGCGAATTCGACCACGGCACCATGTTTTATACTGCGCCGAACGAAGGTCTGATCGACCCGAATCATTCGGTGCAGATCGGCATTCGTACCGAGTTTGATAAAGATAACGGCTTCACGGTGCTGGATGCGGGTCAGGTTAACGATCGGACTGCTGACGATGTGATTGCCCAGGTTAAGCAGATCGTCGGCGATATGCCGGTCTATCTGACCTTTGATATCGACTGCCTGGATCCGGCATTCGCACCGGGTACCGGTACGCCGGTGATCGGTGGCCTGACTTCAGATCGCGCGATCAAACTGGTACGCGGCCTGAAGGACCTGAATATTGTCGGCATGGACGTGGTGGAAGTGGCTCCGGCTTACGATCAGTCCGAAATCACTGCGCTGGCGGCGGCGACTCTGGCGCTGGAGATGCTGTATATCCAGGCGGCGAAGAAAGGCGAGTAATCACAGGAATCGCTCGGCGGCGCTGCGCTTGCACGGGCCTACAGATAATCGCGGATCTCGTAGGCTGGGTAAGGCGTTAGCCGCCACCCGGCATGAATCCGGGCACAATGCCTAAAACGGGTTTGTCATCACCAGGTATGCCGGATAGCGCTAATGCTATCCGGCTTGCATGATGAGCTTTGCCAAAAATATCTGATATGGCTTGCTGATGGGGCGGCGGTTACTTGATGCCGTCCGCAGCCATTCGATCGCGAATATGCTGAGCGCGCGCTTCCGATGCCGGGTGATCGTCAAACATTGAGCTTTGGCGACCGGCTTCCAGTTTAGCCAATTTTTCGAAGCTGGTGGCCAAGCCCGCTGGGTTAATCCCGCGTTTACGCAGCAGATCGTAAGAGTAGTCGTCTGCTTCAGATTCCTGGCGCTGGGAGAATTGTGAATTCACCAGTTTTTCACCCAGATCGCCCAGTTGCGACTGCGAGAGACTGCCAACAATGCCGCCAGCTGAGGCTGCCGCTGCGCGCACCGCGTTGGTACCCAGCGCGACCTGCATCCCTTTCTTCACATGACCGAGCGCCACGTGACCCATTTCATGGCCGATGACTGCTTCAACTTCATTATCATTCATCAAATCCATTAGCCCGCTATAGACGCGAATACAGCCGTTGGCCATGGCAAATGCGTTGACGTCTT
This sequence comes from Klebsiella huaxiensis, assembly GCF_003261575.2. Classification (GTDB taxonomy): domain Bacteria; phylum Pseudomonadota; class Gammaproteobacteria; order Enterobacterales; family Enterobacteriaceae; genus Klebsiella; species Klebsiella huaxiensis. The sequence goes on from NZ_CP036175.1 coordinate 926,861, forward strand.
TGGTTTGGTATACCTTGTAGTTCACCGGCTGGCCGTTGATGTTGTCGCCCAGTGCGGCGGCGATTTTGCTGAGGCGCTTACTGTATTCGCTGCTGGCAGGCGCGATGCTGGCTTTGGCGTCCATCTCCTGGCAGGCCTTGTCGCTTAAGGTTTTAACCTGCTCGTCGCTGAGAGAGTAAGCCTGCCAGGCTTCTGCGCCAGAGCCAAGCAGGGCGCTAGAGTCCATGTTCTGGCATCCGGTAAGCGTTGCTGCGATCCCAAGGGCAAGAATAGCTGAACGAATTTTCATTTTTATCTTCCACAATCTTATGGTTATTTTTCCGAAAAAACGGCGATAGCAGGCCTGCCGTATCCTATACAAATTATAAATACTATCTCAGGATGCGGGCGAGAGGATTACGGTGTAGTACAACATGTTCCAGAGATTTCTTAAGCGGCAAAAGGATGCTCCATGTACATGTTTTGCCGCTTAGGTTACATTGTTCACACTTTTTTCCGGCGTAGCCCAAAACGCGCTGTCGTCAAGTCGTTGCGGGCATGGCCTTCATTATCCGATCTGGAGTCAAAATGTCCTCACGTAAAGAGCTTGCCAACGCTATTCGTGCGCTGAGCATGGACGCAGTACAGAAAGCCAAATCCGGTCACCCGGGTGCCCCGATGGGTATGGCTGACATTGCTGAAGTCCTGTGGCGTGATTTCCTGAACCATAACCCGCAGAACCCATTATGGGCTGACCGCGACCGCTTCGTGCTGTCCAACGGTCACGGCTCTATGCTGATCTATAGTCTGCTGCACCTCACCGGTTATGATCTGCCGATTGAAGAGCTGAAAAACTTCCGCCAACTGCACTCTAAAACTCCGGGTCACCCGGAAGTGGGTTACACCGCGGGCGTTGAAACCACTACCGGTCCGCTGGGTCAGGGTATTGCCAATGCGGTGGGTATGGCGATTGCGGAGAAAACGCTGGCGGCACAGTTCAACCGTCCGGGCCACGACATTGTTGACCACTTCACTTACGCCTTCATGGGCGACGGCTGCATGATGGAAGGTATCTCCCACGAGGTATGCTCCCTGGCCGGTACCCTGAAACTGGGCAAGCTGGTGGCGTTCTATGACGACAACGGCATCTCCATCGACGGTCACGTTGAAGGCTGGTTTACTGACGATACCGCGAAGCGTTTCGAAGCTTACGGCTGGCACGTTGTTCGTGGTGTAGACGGTCACGATGCTGACTCGATTAAACGCGCGGTGGAAGAAGCACGTGCTGTTACCGACAAACCGTCTCTGCTGATGTGCAAAACCATCATCGGTTTCGGTTCTCCGAACAAACAGGGCACCCACGACTCCCACGGCGCACCGCTGGGCGACGCGGAAATCGCGCTGACCCGCGAAGCACTCGGCTGGAAACACCCGGCCTTTGAAATCCCGTCTGATATCTATGCGCAGTGGGATGCGAAAGAAGCCGGTCAGGCGAAAGAAGCCTCCTGGAACGAGAAGTTCGCGGCTTATGCGAAAGCCTTCCCGCAGGAAGCGGCAGAATTCACCCGTCGTATGAAAGGCGATATGCCGTCTGACTTCGATGCGAAAGCGAATGAGTTCATCGCTAAGCTGCAGGCGAATCCGGCGAAAATCGCCAGCCGTAAAGCGTCCCAGAATGCCATCGAAGCCTTTGGCCCTCTGCTGCCGGAATTCCTCGGCGGCTCCGCTGACCTGGCACCGTCTAACCTGACCATCTGGTCTGGTTCTAAAGCGATTAACGAAGACGCCGCAGGCAACTACATCCACTACGGTGTGCGCGAGTTCGGTATGACCGCGATTGCCAACGGTATCTCGCTGCACGGCGGTTTCCTGCCGTACACCTCCACCTTCCTGATGTTCGTGGAATACGCCCGTAACGCGGTGCGTATGGCGGCTCTCATGAAGCAGCGTCAGGTGATGGTGTATACCCACGACTCCATCGGTCTGGGCGAAGACGGCCCGACTCACCAGCCGGTTGAGCAGGTGGCTTCCCTGCGCGTCACGCCAAACATGTCCACATGGCGTCCGTGTGACCAGGTTGAATCAGCTATCGCGTGGAAATACGGCGTTGAGCGTGCAGATGGCCCGACCGCGCTGATCCTCTCTCGTCAGAACCTGGCGCAGCAGGAGCGTACCGAAGAGCAGCTGGCGAACGTCGCCCGCGGTGGTTACGTGCTGAAAGATTGCGCTGGCCAGCCAGAGCTGATTTTCATCGCCACCGGTTCAGAAGTGGAGCTGGCTGTAGCCGCTTACGAAAAACTGACTGCCGAAGGCGTGAAGGCGCGCGTGGTTTCCATGCCGTCCACTGATGCATTCGACAAGCAGGATGCGGCTTACCGTGAAGCCGTGCTGCCGAAAGCCGTCTCTGCTCGCGTAGCCGTTGAAGCGGGCATCGCTGACTACTGGTTCAAATACGTGGGCCTGAACGGCGCTATCGTCGGCATGACTACCTTTGGCGAATCTGCTCCGGCTGAGCTGCTGTTTGAAGAGTTTGGCTTCACCGTGGAAAACGTTGTCGCCAAAGCGAAAGCACTGCTGTAATCATTTTTATGATAATAAACGGGTCGCTCAGGCGGCCCGTTTCTTTTGATTGAGACAGCGCTGGATTTTTTTGTTAGTTATCATCAAGTCATTAATGGTGATGTACTTCACAAAACGTTAATTTAGTGATTTTTCATATTTGCAATTGAAATCACAAATATATAGTTGATTTTATTTTTTTAATTATCAACTTGTTGTTTTTATTCATTTCGTAAAAACCTTCAGCCAGTTCGCCTCTCTTTTGTCGCTTATTGATTTCACTGTGCCTCCCGAGTATTTTGTTTTTAACGATAAACTGTACCCTGGAAATAAAATAAAAGGATGACCTATGCGACTGATTGATTATTTCCCAGAAGCATCAATATCGATAAAGAATTCAGCATCAAGCTGGCAAGAAGCGGTTGATTTTTCAATGTCAGCTTTATTGTCTAATCATTATGTTAGCCCGCAATATATTCAGGCAATTAAAGAGTCTACGTTAGCTAACGGGCCTTATTATATTCTGGCTCCCGAAGTGGCAATGCCTCATGCGCGTCCTGAATACGGTGCGTTAAAAACAGGGATGTCATTAACGCTATTGCGAAACCACGTCAGCTTTGGCGAGGGTAATGAACCCATTAAGTTATTAATTGGGTTGTCTGCTGCCGATTCAGATTCGCATATTGGTGCGATTCAGGCATTAAGTGAATTATTGTGTGAAGAGGAAAACTTGGCTGCATTGTTGGCGGCTAAATCTGAGAAACAATTAGCGGATATTATCTCCCGCGCATAATCAACTCCCTCCTTTCAGGATATTAATATGGAAAACAAGTCTGCTCGTGCAAAGGTCCAGGCTTTTGGTGGGTTTTTGACTGCCATGGTCATCCCCAATATCGGCGCATTTATTGCCTGGGGGTTTATTACCGCATTATTTATTCCTACTGGCTGGATGCCCAATGAGCATTTTGCCAAAATTGTCGGCCCGATGATTACCTATTTATTACCGGTAATGATTGGCTCAACCGGCGGTCACCTGGTTGGCGGCAAGCGCGGAGCGGTAATGGGCGGCATTGGTTCCATTGGCGTGATTGTTGGCGCTGATATTCCAATGTTCCTTGGTTCTATGATCATGGGGCCGCTCGGCGGCCTGGTAATTAAACATATTGACCGCCTGCTGGAAAAACGTATTCCTGCCGGTTTCGAAATGGTCATCAATAACTTCTCTCTCGGTATCGCTGGCATGATCTTATGCCTGTTGGGATTTGAAATTATTGGCCCGGCGGTTCTCGTTGCGAATAATTTTGTGAAGGAGTGTATTGAAGCTCTGGTGCATGCGGGGTATCTGCCGTTGCTCTCGGTTATCAACGAACCTGCGAAAATTCTCTTTCTAAACAATGCCATCGATCAGGGCGTCTATTATCCGCTGGGTATGCAACAGGCTGCTGAGACCGGAAAATCGATCTTCTTTATGGTGGCCTCTAATCCCGGACCAGGGCTGGGCCTGCTGCTCGGGTTTGCCATCTTTGGTAAAGGCATGAGTAAAAAGTCCGCTCCGGGCGCCATGATTATCCATTTCCTTGGCGGTATCCATGAGCTCTATTTCCCTTATGTGTTGATGAAGCCGTTAACGCTGATTGCCATGATCGGCGGTGGAATGACCGGTACCTGGGTCTTTAATCTGTTGGGTGGCGGCCTGGTTGCTGGACCGAGTCCTGGCTCAATCTTCGCCTACCTGGCATTAACACCGAAAGGGTCGTTTATCGCCACCATCGCAGGTGTAACTGCAGGAGCTCTGGTGGCCTTTATCATTACTTCTTTTATTCTGAAGATGGATAAAAGCATCGAAGTCGAAAAGGAAGATACATTTAGCGAATCTGCTAAAGCGGTAAAAGCGATGAAACGCGAAGGATCGTTTTCTTACAAGCAGGTTAAACGCGTTGCTTTCGTTTGCGATGCGGGTATGGGCTCCAGCGCGATGGGTGCTACAACTTTCCGTAAACGTCTGGAAAAAGCGGGACTGGCTATTACCGTCACCCACTATGCCATCGAAAATGTACCAGATGATGCGGATATTATCGTCACTCATGCCAGCCTGGAAGGCCGTGTTAAACGCGTCAGTGATAAACCTTTAATCCTGATTAAAAACTATATCGGCGATCCGCACCTGGATGAGTTGTTTAAAAACCTCAGTGCCTGATTGCTCATTAATTTACGGAGTTAATATGAAAACCAAAGTTGCCGCTATTTATGGCAAGCAGGATGTCCGCATTCGTGAATTCGAACTTCCGCAAATTACCGATAATGAATTGCTGGTGAGCGTAATCTCCGATAGCGTGTGTTTATCTACCTGGAAGGCCGCCGTTTTAGGCAGCGAACATAAACGCGTTCCCGATGATTTAGAAAATCATCCGGTTATTACCGGTCATGAATGTGCGGGGATTATTGTCGAGGTGGGGAAAAACCTTACCGATAAATATAAAAAAGGTCAGCGGTTTGTTCTGCAACCGGCGATGGGGCTACCAAGCGGATATTCAGCAGGTTATAGCTATGAATACTTCGGCGGTAACGCGACCTATATGATTATCCCTGAGGTGGCTATTAATCTGGGATGCGTACTGCCATATCACGGTTCTTATTTTGCCGCCGCGTCGCTGGCCGAACCTATGTGCTGCATTATTGGTGCATATAATGCCAATTTCCATACCACGCCTTATGTCTATGAGCATCGGATGGGAATTAAGCCTGGCGGCAATCTGGCGCTGCTGGCATGTGCCGGGCCGATGGGCATTGGCGCGATAGATTATGCTATCAACGGCAACATTGCCCCGGCGCGGGTGGTAGTGGTTGATATTGATGAAAAGCGCCTGGCGCAGGCGCAAAAACTCCTGCCGGTAGAACTGGCTGCCAGTAAAGGGATTGAGCTGGTTTATGTCAATACACGGGACGTTGCAGATCCGGTACAGGCGCTGCGGGCGCTGACGAATGACGAAGGATTTGACGATGTCTTCGTATATGCTGCCGTTCCCGCCATCGTGGAAATGGCGGATGAGCTGCTGGCGGAAGATGGATGCCTGAACTTCTTTGCCGGCCCTACGGATAAAAACTTTAAAGTCCCGTTTAACTTCTACAACGTGCATTACAACAGTACCCATGTCGTGGGGACTTCAGGTGGCTCAACGGATGACATGCTTGAAGCGATTGCCCTGAGCGCAACTGGACAACTACAGCCTTCATTTATGGTGACGCATATTGGCGGGCTGGATGCGGTGCCGGACACGGTGCTCAATCTGCCCAACATTCCTGGTGGCAAAAAGCTGATTTATAACGGCGTGACGATGCCGCTAACGGCGATTACTGATTTTGCTGAGAAAGGTAAAACCGACCCGCTGTTTAAGCAATTGGCGGAACTGGTAGAAGAGACGCACGGGATCTGGAATGAGCAGGCCGAGAAGTATCTTCTGGCACACTTTGGCGTTGATATTGGCGAGGTGGCGGAATGATGTCACTGGCGTGGCCGCTGCTACGCACTACGGAACAGGCAGCGCTTGCTGCCTGGCCCGAAACGGGGTGCGGGGATAAAAACAAAATTGATGGCCTGGCGGTAAGCGCCATGCGGCAGGCGCTTAATGAGCTTAATTTTCAGGGGCGGATCGTCATCGGAGAGGGGGAAATCGACCATGCTCCCATGTTGTGGATTGGCGAGCAGGTTGGGCGCGGCGAGGGGATGCTTATTGATATTGCCGTCGATCCAATAGAAGGAACCCGAATGGTCGCGATGGGGCAAAGTAATGCGCTGGCGGTCATGGCTTTTGCGCCAGTGGATTCTCTGCTGCATGCACCTGATATGTATATGAAAAAGATAGTTGTGGGCCGCCGGGCGAAAGGGGCGATTAATCTGCGGCATTCGTTAAGCGAGAACTTACATAGCGTGGCAAAGGTGCTGAACAAGCCGTTGACGGCGTTGCGTATGGTCACGCTGGATAAGCCGCGGCTACGTCCGGCAATTGATGAGGCGAGAAGTCTTGGAGTGAAAGTTTTTGCATTGCCGGATGGTGATGTGGCTGCCAGCGTGCAGACCTGCATGGTGGACAACGCTTACGACGTAATGTTTACCATTGGCGGCGCGCCGGAAGGGGTGATATCGGCGTGTGCGGTGACTGCTTTAGGTGGGGATATGCAGGCGGAACTTATCGACTTTTGTGAGGCGAAAGGCGACTCGCCTGAGCACCAGAAGATAGCGCAGGAAGAGCGCAGCCGTTGCGATGAGATGGGCGTGAAGGTCAACCATGTGTATCGGCTTAATGATATCGTGAGCCACCGCGATGTTCTGTTCGCTGCAACCGGCGTCACAGGAGGTGACCTGCTGCGTGGAATTCAACGTGGCGAGGGCGGAGTTCGCACACAAACAATCCTGATCAGTGGCATAGACCAAACGTGTAATATAGTAGACTCTCTGCATTCCTGGTGATTTATCGAGAAACGAATGACGACGCTAACAGAAGATGACGTGCTGGAGCAATTGGATGCCCAGCAAGATTTACTCTCCTTTATGGCGACTGCAAATACCCTCTTGTTGCAGGCCATCAAGCGTTTTCTGCCCTCGTTGTTCGTTAATAATGATGAAGAGATCGTGGAATATGCAGTGAAGCCGTTACTCGCGCAAAGCGGCCCGCTTGATGATATTGATGTGGCGTTACGACTGATATATGCGCTGGGGAAAATGGACAAATGGCTCTATGCCGATATCACCCACTTTTCGCAGTTTTATCAGTATCTGACTGAACAATGCGATCTTCCCGGATTTGCGGACGAGTTGACCTGGGATTTTATTTGTAATGTAAATAGCATTACGAATAACACCGCATTATACGGCGCGTTGAAATCAATGAAGTTTGCTGATTTCTCTGCGTGGTCAGAAATTCGCTTCATTAATATGGTGAAAACCGCGCTGGCGTTGGCGATAACGACGATATTAAAGGAATTAACGCCGTGAATATAACGCTGAGTATTAATGGGCTGAATGTTGATGCCCGGTACAGTGATGACGAAATTGAGAACGTCCATAAACCTTTACTGCACCGTTTTACCCGATTACATTCTTTAACGCCGAACCGGCGGACCATTATTTTCCTCAGTGCACCGCCAGGGACAGGGAAATCGACGCTCACGACGTTTTGGGAGTTTTTAGTGCGTCAGGACTCGCATTTGACACCAATCCAGACGCTACCGATGGACGGTTTTCACCACTATAACACCTGGCTTGAAGAGCATGGGTTACGTGGCTCGAAAGGGGCACCGGAAACGTTCGATGTGACCAAGCTGGCGGAAAATCTTCGCCAGATTCGCGAGGGTGAGGGCGACTGGCCGCAATACGATCGGCAAAAACATGACCCGGTTGAAGCTGCCATTAATGTAAATGCTCCCGTTGTTATCGTTGAGGGCAACTGGCTGCTGCTGGATGATGAGCAGTGGCGCGCACTCGCGGAGTTTTGCGATTTTTCACTGTTTATTAAAGCGCCAGCCAACGCTTTGCGGGATAGGCTGGTTGGGCGCAAGCTGGCCGGAGGCCTGTTGCAAGCTGAAGCCGAGGCGTTTTACGAGCGTACCGATGGTCCGAACGTTCGCCGTGTGCTCGAAAACAGCCGGGCTGCAAACCTGACGTTAGAGATGACGGCTGACGGTGCATATAAGATTGCCTGCCCTTGACTCAGGCGAGTGTTGCAAACAGGGCCGCGATAACGGCCCTGTTTGTATTTAGTCGAGATAAAGGGAGCAGTGGCGCCATGAATCATGGTACCCGGCAATTTACCATCCCAGCGCTCCGCTGTGGTCAGAGCGACAAGACAAGAAGTCTGCTCGCACCGTCCTTGCTATTCGTTACTCGTGTTGCAACTATTCCTTTTAAAATGTGACGTAAGTCAGATAAATGGCTTCTTCAACTGGACAGTCATTCCTTTTATTCCTTGTTTCGCTTATTCTAGCTGAAGCGTTTCAGTCGTCTAAATGTTCGACAATTAATCAATCAGTCGCAGTTTGCGACAGGTAAGGTTTCCCTTAGAGCGTAGCTGCATTACTCTGTCAGCCACCTCATTTCATGGACAGCCTTGCAGGAGACCTATGACCATACGCATTGCGATTAATGGCTTCGGTCGCATCGGGCGTAACGTGGTTCGTGCTTTGTATGAATCCGGGCGTCGTGCGGAAATCACCGTGGTGGCAATCAATGAACTGGCGGATGCTGCCGGCATCGCTCATTTGTTGAAATATGACACCAGCCATGGGCGCTTTGCCTGGGATGTACGCCAGGAGAGAGAGCAGCTGTTTGTCGGCGATGATGCTATTCGCCTGCTGCATGAATCTTCCCTTGAGGTGTTGCCCTGGCGTGAGCTGGCGGTGGATGTGGTGCTTGATTGTACGGGCGTTTACGGCAGCCGTGAACATGGCGAAGCCCATCTTAAGGCTGGCGCGAAGAAAGTGCTCTTTTCACATCCTGGCGGCAACGATCTCGACGCGACGGTTGTTTTTGGCGTCAATCATGATGAACTGCGAGCCGAGCACCGTATCGTCTCCAATGCCTCCTGCACGACCAACTGCATTATTCCGGTCATTAAACTGTTAGATGATGCCTACGGCATAGAGTCCGGCACGGTAACAACGATTCATTCCGCTATGCACGATCAGCAGGTTATCGATGCTTATCATCCGGATTTGCGCCGTACGCGAGCGGCCAGTCAGTCGATCATCCCGGTTGATACTAAACTAGCTGCGGGGATCACGCGTATTTTCCCTCAGTTTAACGATCGCTTTGAGGCGATTGCAGTCCGCGTACCGACGATTAATGTGACGGCGATCGACCTTAGCGTAACGGTGAAAAAACCAGTAAAAGCAAATGAAGTCAACCAGTTGCTGCAAAAAGCAGCACAGGGTACATTTCATGGTATAGTTGACTATACGGAATTACCGTTAGTCTCGATAGATTTCAACCACGATCCGCATAGCGCCATTGTTGATGGTACGCAAACGCGGGTAAGCGGTGCGCATTTGATCAAAACGCTGGTCTGGTGCGATAACGAATGGGGCTTTGCTAACCGGATGCTCGACACCACGTTAGCGATGGCCGCACAAGGTTTCAGGTAAGGCGCGTAAGCGCTTGCAAAACTTTATCAAGAATCAACGAGAGGATTCACCATGTCTGTAATTAAGATGACCGATCTGGATCTTGCTGGTAAACGCGTTTTTATCCGTGCGGATCTGAACGTACCAGTTAAAGAAGGGAAAGTAACCAGCGATGCGCGTATCCGTGCCTCTCTGCCGACCATCGAACTGGCCCTGAAACAGGGTGCGAAAGTGATGGTAACTTCCCACCTGGGTCGTCCTACCGAAGGCGAGTACAACGAAGAATTCTCTCTGCTGCCGGTTGTTAACTACCTGAAAGACAAACTGTCTAACCCGGTACGTCTGGTTAAAGATTACCTGGACGGCGTGGAAGTCGCCGCTGGTGAACTGGTTGTTCTGGAAAACGTTCGCTTCAACAAAGGCGAAAAGAAAGACGATGAAGCGCTGTCTAAAAAATACGCTGCGCTGTGTGATGTATTCGTAATGGATGCATTTGGTACCGCTCACCGTGCACAGGCTTCTACCCACGGCATCGGTAAATTTGCTGACGTGGCTTGCGCAGGTCCGCTGCTGGCCGCTGAGCTGGACGCGCTGGGTAAAGCGCTGAAAGAACCTGCTCGCCCGATGGTTGCTATCGTGGGTGGTTCTAAAGTTTCCACTAAACTGACCGTTCTGGATTCCCTGTCTAAAATCGCTGACCAGCTGATCGTTGGTGGTGGTATCGCCAACACCTTCGTTGCCGCTCAAGGCCACAACGTGGGTAAATCCCTGTACGAAGCTGACCTGGTTGACGAAGCTAAGCGCCTGCTGACTACCTGTGATATCCCGGTCCCGACTGATGTTCGCGTGGCAACTGAGTTCTCTGAAACCGCAGCCGCTACCCTGAAATCTGTTAACGACATTAAAGATGACGAGCAGATTCTGGACCTGGGCGATGCTTCCGCGCAGCAGCTGGCTGAAATCCTGAAAAATGCCAAAACTATTCTGTGGAATGGTCCGGTTGGCGTGTTTGAATTCCCGAACTTCCGCAAAGGTACTGAAATCGTTGCGAACGCTATCGCTGATAGCGAAGCCTTCTCTATCGCAGGCGGTGGCGATACCCTGGCAGCAATCGACCTGTTTGGCATTGCTGACAAAATCTCCTACATCTCCACTGGCGGCGGCGCATTCCTCGAATTCGTGGAAGGCAAAGTCCTGCCAGCAGTAGCTATGCTCGAAGAGCGCGCTAAGAAGTAATTCAGTTCAGGCGGGGTGACCCGCCTGTTTTTCAGCGCGCTTAAACGCTCGCGAACCTTCTTCAACGGTCGAAGATACAGATACAGGACTACGTAACATGTCTAAAATTTTTGATTTCGTAAAACCGGGCGTCATCACTGGCGACGACGTTCAGAAAGTGTTCCAGGTAGCTAAAGAAAACAACTTTGCTCTGCCAGCAGTAAACTGCGTGGGTACTGATTCCATCAACGCCGTTCTGGAAGCAGCTGCAAAAGTTCGTTCTCCGGTTATCGTTCAGTTCTCTAACGGCGGCGCAGCGTTCATCGCGGGCAAAGGTGTGAAAACTGACGTTCCTCAGGGCGCAGCAATCCTGGGTGCTATCTCTGGTGCGCATCACGTACATCAGATGGCAGAGCACTACGGTGTTCCAGTTATCCTGCACACTGACCACTGCGCTAAGAAACTGCTGCCGTGGATCGACGGTCTGCTGGACGCGGGTGAAAAACACTTCGCAGCTACTGGCAAACCGCTGTTCTCTTCTCACATGATTGACCTGTCTGAAGAAACTCTGCACGAAAACATTGAGATCTGTTCTAAATACCTGGCTCGTATGGCTAAAATGGACATGACTCTGGAAATCGAACTGGGTTGCACCGGTGGCGAAGAAGATGGTGTGGATAACAGCCACATGGACGCTTCTGCACTGTACACCCAGCCGGAAGACGTTGATTACGCTTATACCGAGCTGAGCAAAATTAGCCCGCGTTTCACCATCGCGGCTTCCTTCGGTAACGTACACGGCGTTTATAAGCCGGGTAACGTAGTACTGACCCCGACTATCCTGCGCGATTCTCAGGACTATGTTTCTAAGAAACATAACCTGCCGCACAACAGCCTGAACTTCGTCTTCCACGGCGGTTCCGGTTCTTCTGCTCAGGAAATCAAAGACTCCGTAAGCTACGGCGTAGTGAAAATGAACATTGATACCGATACCCAATGGGCGACCTGGGAAGGTATTCTGGGCTACTACAAAACGAACGAAGCTTACCTGCAGGGCCAGCTGGGCAACCCGAAAGGCGAAGACCAGCCGAACAAAAAATACTACGATCCGCGCGCATGGCTGCGTGCTGCTCAGGTGACCATGGTGGCACGTCTGGAGCAGGCATTTAAAGAACTGAACGCGATCGACGTTCTGTAAGAAAACGCTGTTTCTTACTCTGAAGCCCGCAGAAATGCGGGCTTTTTTATTATCTGAACAACATGAAATGTTGCTAAATAAATGTGATCAGTTTGGCAAAACGTACACTTTTTGTTTACCCTTAACCTACCTGTTATTTCAGGTTTGGTTTTTTATTTCCCGTCCGGGTATCCATAAGGAATGTTAAATGGAAGATTTGAACGTTGTCGATAGCATAAATAACGCCAGTTCGTGGCTGGTGCGCAATCAGGAATTACTGCTGAGCTATGCCGTCAACATCGTAGCGGCTATCGCGATTATCATTGTTGGTATGATCGTGGCGCGGATTGTGTCTAATACGGTGAATCGCCTGATGCGGGCGCGACATATTGACGCTACCGTTGCCGATTTTCTTTCTGCGCTGGTACGTTACGCCGTTATTGCCTTTACGCTGATTGCCGCTTTGGGCCGCGTCGGGGTGCAAACAGCCTCAGTCATCGCGGTTCTCGGCGCCGCCGGTTTAGCAGTCGGCCTGGCGCTACAGGGTTCGCTCTCTAACCTTGCTGCTGGTGTTCTGCTGGTCGTATTCCGCCCATTCCGTGCGGGTGAATACGTTGACCTTGGCGGTATCGCGGGTACCGTGCTGAACGTGCAGATTTTCTCCACAACCCTTCGTAGCGCGGATGGCAAGATTGTGGTGGTGCCGAATGGTAAAATTATTGCCGGAAACATTATCAACTTCTCCCGTGAGCCGGTCCGTCGCAACGAGTTTGTGATTGGCGTGGCCTACGACGCTGATATAGACAAGGTGAAACAGCTATTGACCAATATCATTGAGTCGGACGAGCGTATCCTGAAAGATCGTGAAATGACCGTTCGCCTGAATGAACTGGGCGCTTCATCAGTGAACTATGTGGTACGCGTCTGGAGTAAAAGCAGCGATCTGCAAAGCGTTTACTGGGATGTTCTGGAACGTATTAAGCGCGATTTTGACGCTAACGGTATCAGCTTCCCGTATCCGCAGATGGATGTGAATTTGAAGCAGATAAAAGACCCGGCGGAGTAATTTTCACGCCAGGTTTAGCGATAAAGGCTCGCCGTCCCTGATGGTGAGCCTTTTTAGTTTGCAGAGTCAAATTATGGGAAACACTCAGTTATTAGTCTGGCTAATTAATGATTAATAATATCAATTTCCGCTAATAATGATATCGCGCTATAGTCAGCCGCATTAACGACCTTAGCGGAAATATTCAACATGTTATCTTATTACTTTCAGGGGCTTGCCCTGGGGGCGGCAATGATTTTGCCTCTCGGACCCCAAAATGCGTTTGTGATGAATCAGGGCATTCGCCGCCAGTACCATCTGATGATTGCGCTGCTATGCGCTATCAGCGATCTGCTGCTGATCTGCGCCGGTATATTTGGTGGCAGCGCGCTGTTGATGCAGTCTCCGTGGCTGTTAGCGTTGGTAACCTGGGGCGGCGTGGCCTTTTTATTGTGGTACGGTTTCGGCGCGTTGAAAACGGCTTTTAGCAGCAATCTGGAGCTGGCCAGTGCGGAAGTCATGAAGCAGGGACGCTGGAAAATCATCGTCACGATGCTGGCGGTGACCTGGCTTAACCCGCACGTTTATCTTGATACTTTCGTGGTGCTCGGCAGCCTGGGCGGACAGTTAGCAATGGAGCCAAAGCGCTGGTTCGCGTTAGGTACCATCAGCGCTTCATTTTTATGGTTTTTTGGTCTGGCTCTGCTGGCCGCCTGGCTGGCCCCGCGTTTGCGCACGGCAAAGGCACAGCGCATTATCAATGTGCTGGTCGGCCTGGTGATGTGGGTGATTGCGCTACAGCTGGCGAAAGACGGCCTGGTGCATGTGCAGATGCTGCTTAACTAAGTCTTGTCCGATGGACTTTCCGCGTGTACGCGCTAAGCTTGCAGGCATGCGTCTGTGTATGGACGACCAATGTAAGATGGAGATACGACAGTGAAGTTAAAAGTCATGGCCCTGGTGGCGGCACTCGGATTTAGCGTAATGGCAGTTCAGGCAAATGAATTGCCAAACGGCCCACATATTGTCACTTCAGGCACCGCCAGCGTCGCTGCGGTTCCTGATATCGCAACTCTGGCGATTGAAGTCAACGTTTCGGCGAAAGACGCGGCATCGGCAAAGAAACAGGCCGATGAGCGCGTGGCTCAGTATCTTTCCTTCCTGGAAAAGAGCGGCATTGGAAAAAAAGATATTAACTCGGCCAACCTGCGCACCCAGCCTGATTATGATTATCAGAATGGCAAAAGCATTCTCAAGGGCTACCGCGCAGTGCGTACCGTTGAGGTCACGCTGCGTCAGTTAGATAAGCTGAACGGCCTGTTGGATGGGGCGTTAAAAGCCGGTCTGAATGAAATTCGCTCCGTGTCGTTGGGCGTTGCGCAGCCGGATGCTTACAAAGACAAAGCGCGTAAAGCGGCGATTGATGATGCCATTCATCAGGCGCAAGAGCTGGCGACAGGCTTCCATGGTAAACTGGGGCCGGTTTATAGCGTGCGTTATCATGTCTCCAACTATCAGCCAAGCCCGATGGTGCGGATGATGAAAGCCGATGCCGCACCGGTTTCTGCTCAGGAAACCTACGAGCAGGCGACCATTCAGTTTGATGACCAGGTTGATGTGGTGTTTGAACTGCAACCGACCCAGTCTACGCCAGCACCCGCTGCGCCAGCGAAACCCGCTGAAGAGCCAAAAGCGGCACAGTAATTCCGTTACCCGGCATTCGTGCCGGGTTTTTTCTGTGACCATCTGTAAAAATGAGAGCACGGCAAAAGTCTTTTCTCCTGATGAAGTGAGGATATATCCCTGTCCTTTTACGAGGTAAACATGGATATCTTTATTTCGAAAAAAATGCGTAATTTTATCCTGCTGGCGCAGACCAATAACATCGCCAGAGCGGCGGAAAAAATACACATGACCGCCTCCCCGTTTGGCAAAAGCATCGCTGCGCTTGAGGATCAAATTGGCTATACGCTGTTTACCCGCAAAGATAACAGTATCAGTCTGAACAAAGCGGGGCAGGAGCTTTATCAGAAGCTGTTTCCGATTTATCAGCGCTTATCGGCAATTGATAACGAAATCCATCACTCGACGCACCGTTCGCGCAATATTGTCATCGGTATCGACAACACGTATCCCACCATTATTTTTGATCAACTGATAAGCCTCGGCGACAAATACGACGGCGTCACCGCGCAGGCGGTGGAGTTCAGCGAAAATGGGGTGATTGATAATCTGTTTGACCATCAGCTCGATTTTATTATCTCGCCACAGCACGTTTCCGCTCGCGTTCAGGAGCTAGAAAATCTGACCATCACCGAGCTTGCACCTTTGCGGCTGGGGTTTCTTGTTTCCCGTCGTTACGAAGATAAGCCACCGCAAGAGCTTTTGCGTGAGCTACCCTGGTTGCAAATGCGCTTCCAGAACCGAGCGAATTTTGAGGCGATGCTGGATGCTTATATGCGCCCATGCGGAATTAATCCCACGGTCATCTATCGGCCTTACAGCTTTATGGCCAAGATCAGCGCCGTGGAGCGCGGACAGTTTCTGACGGTGATCCCGTATTTTGCCTGGCGTCTGGTGAACCCGGCGAAGCTGAAGTACTTCGACGCGCCCGGTAGCCCAATGTATATGCAGGAGTATCTCTACTCGCTGAAAAACCATCGCTATACCGCCGCAATGCTTCAGCACATTACTGAAGATCGCGACGGAACGGCGAATTAGCCGAGCATCGAGCCGTATTCGATTAAGTTACGGTGCAGATCGAATGCGTGGCGGAGGTCGTGATGAATATGCCCGCCGGGCGCATTTTCCAGATAGCGATGCAGGTAGTTTCGATAGAGCGGATGCGCGCAATTTTCGATAATCGTGTGCGCCCGCTGTAGCGGCGATAGCCCACGCAGATCGGCGATCCCTTGCTCGGTGATGATGACTTTCACACTGTGCTCGCTGTGATCAACATGGCTGCACATCGGCACAATCGTCGAGATTTTCCCATCTCTGGCAATTGACGGTGCCATGAAAATGGAGAGATATGCGTTGCGCTCGAAATCGCCGCTGCCGCCGATGCCGTTCATCAGATTCACCCCGGCCACGTGGGTGGAGTTGGCGTGACCGTAGATATCAAACTCCAGCCCGACGTTCAGGGCGATAACCCCCAAACGGCGGATGATCTCCGGATTATTGGAGATCTCCTGCGGGCGCAGTATGATGCGGCTGGAGAAGAAGTCCATATTGTCGTAAATCTTATGCAGCGAATCGGCGGAGACCGTCAGGCTGGAGGCGCTGGCCCCGGTGATTTTTCCGCTTTCCAGCAGATGTACCACCGACTCCTGCAAAACCTCTGAATACATCGTAAACGGCGGAATATCCGGGTTTTCGCCAAGCCGCGCCATCACCGCGTTGTTGATATTGCCAACTCCGCTTTGCAGCGGTAGAAACTCAGACGGGATCCGTCCCTGCGCCATCTCATTGAGCAAAAATGTCACTACATTGTCGGCGATTTGCTGGCAGAAAGGGTTGATCTTCTCCAGTGCGTTACCAGCATCGGGCAGATCGGTCTCCACTACCGCGACAATCTTTTTCGGATCGACCTGTACGTACTGGCTGCCTACGCGATCCATGGTGTGAAAAATAGAGACGCTATTGCGACGCGGCGGCGCGCCGGGGATCACGATATCAGCCAACTCAGCAACCCGCGGGCAGTGGTAGTGATTAAGCTCAATGATCACTTTTTTTGCCCGCAGCAGCCAGGTTGGTGCATTGCCGATCCCGCTGGAGAGCCAGACTCGCCCATCCGGCGCAATGGCTGAAGCCTCGATCACCGCAACGTCAATATCGCCAAAGAAGCCGTAGTTGACCATCTGCGCCACTTCACTCAGGTGCAGGTCGACAAATTTCACTCTCCCCTGATTGATTTTTTGCCGCAGGCCTGAGGCGGTCTGATACGGTGCGCGCCACGAGACGGCGTCGGCTTCTGATAGGGCATCATCCGCCACTGCACTAATTGACGCCCCGGTTAGCAAACGAATCTGAAAAGGCTGTTGCGCCTGATGCAGTTCGCTGGCGCGGCGGGCAATGGCAGCAGGCAGGGCCTTGGGCGAACCGGCGGGCGTGAACCCGCTGAACGCAACCATCTGGTCGTGCTGGATAATCTCCGCTGCTTCATCGGCGCTCATCCGTTTCATTTTGCTCTCCTTAATGGCCGACAAAATTAGGTTTACGTTTTTCCATAAACGCGCTCATTCCTTCCTGATAATCCTCACTGTCGTAAACGGCGCGGCGCATCCCCTGAATACGTTCGAACTCATCGGAATTCATGGTGTGCGCTTCGCCAAGCACGCGCAGCTCTTCCTTTATTACCGCAATGGCCAGCGGCGCTTTTTCCGAGATGTGGTGCGCCATCTGGAGGGTGAAATCTTCCAGCTCTTCAACCTCCACGACGTGGTTGAGAATGCCGACCGCCAGCGCGCGCTGGGCGGTAATCGGCAGGGCGGTGAAAATTAGTTCTTTAACGATATGGAAACCTGCGTCGCGGGTAAGGTTGTGGATGCCGACCAGGTTGTACGGTACGCCGAGGTTGACCGGGGTCATTGAGAAGGTTGAGGTGCTGGCAGAAATAATCAGATCGGAACTCATGATCATCTCAAACGCACCGCCCCAGACGCTGCCTTCAACCATTGAGATCACCGGCTTCGGGTATTTTTGGATCATGCGGGTGATTTGGCGTAGCGGATCGTCATAAGAGAGCGGATCGCGGCGTCCACTGGGTAATTCGTGGATGTCATGACCAGCGGAGAAGACTTTCGCTCCGCTCGGGGCTCGTAAAATAACGCAGCGAATTTCCGGCTTGTTGAGATCGCTTAGCGCCTGCATCAGATCGTCGATAAACACCTTGCTCAGGGCATTGAGCTTGCGGGTATAGTTGAACTCAATGACCGCAACTTTCTGGATGATTTCAACATTAACATATTGATAAGACATAAATATCCTTGCATTAAAAGTAATGATTCTGGAGAAATTCGCTGATCTGCCGCAGTCCGGTACGCGGCGAGAGGCTGTTATTTTTGACGGCTTGTAGCGTCTGCTGGAAGTAGTGCTCGAAGTCGGTACGGGCAAAGAGCTGGTGCAGCGCTTCCGTTTCGGTCTGCTTTTGCAGCCACTCCACCGCCTGCTGCTGACGCAGTTTTTCCAGACTTCCGCTGGCGGTCAGTGCCGTCCTGAAGTCAAGGATGGCGAGCCAGATTTCTTCTAAACCGCGTTTTTCCAGCGCGCTACAGCTCAGAACGCGCGGCTGCCACTCAGCGTATTTTCGACGCAATATATGTAGCGCGGATTCGTACATATGGCGGGCGATGGCGACGCTGGAGCGGTTATCACCGTCGTCTTTGTTAATGACCACCAGATCCGCCATCTCCATGATGCCTTTTTTGATGCCCTGGAGGTCGTCGCCGCCACCGGCGATTTGCAGTGAGATAAAGCAGTCCACTAGGCGGGAGATCTCTGTTTCTGACTGCCCAACGCCGACGGTTTCGACGATCACCACGTTGTAACCCGCTGCTTCGCACAGCAGCATTAATTCCCGAGCGCGCTGGCTTGTGCCGCCAAGGTGCCCGCCGGAGGGAACCGGCCGAATAAACGCGCTGTCTGAGCGCGATAGCTCGACCATCCGGGTTTTATCGCCGAGAATGCTGCCGCCGCTAACCGGACTGCTGGGGTCAACGGCAATTACCGCCACCTTTAACCCCTCACGGATTAGCAACATGCCAAAGGTTTCCAGAAAGGTGCTTTTTCCGGCTCCCGGCGTACCGGTGATGCCCAAACGCAGGGCGTTACCGGTGAACGGCATAATGGCGTCCAGCAGTTGCGTACTCAGCGCCTGATGCCGAGAATGTTGGCTTTCTACCAGCGTCATGGCCTGGGCGAGCGTGGCGCGCTCCCCCAGCAGCAGTCGACGGATGGCATCAGCAAGGGTGGATTCGTTAATCATGATGCTGGCTAATCCGCGTCAACACGTCGCGCACGCTCTCCAGCATCGGCGTGCCGGGGCCGTAAATGGCCGCTACGCCATGCTCATGCAGGAAGGCGTAATCCTGCGGCGGGATCACGCCGCCGGCGATGACGCAGATATCATCACGACCCCATTTTTTCAGTGCGGCAACCAGTTCAGGAATCAACGTCTTGTGGCCCGCCGCCAGTGACGACGCGCCAACCACGTGCACGTCGTTTTCCACCGCCAGACGGGCGATCTCATCGGGCGTGGAGAACATCGGGCTGAGATCGACATCGAAGCCGAGATCGGAATAGGCGCTGGCGATCACTTTGGCCCCGCGATCGTGGCCGTCCTGGCCCATCTTGGCGATTAGAATACGCGGACGGCGGCCGTTCTCTGCCAGGAACTGGTCAGTTTGCGCAACAATAGCGTCAAACTCGCCGGCGGATTTATCCGACTGGTGGTAGCTTTGCGCAATGACTCCGGTGACGCACTGGCTGGGCACCAGATAACGGTCAAACGCGGCTTCCAGCGCGTCGGAAATCTCACCGAGCGTGGCGCGAACGCGGGCGGCGTTAACGGCGGCGGCGAGCAGGTTTTCATTATGCTGTGCGGCGTGGGTGAGGGCGCTCAGCGCGGATTTTACTGCCGTATCGTCACGGGTGGCGCGAATACGTTCCAGCGAGGCGATTTGCTCGTTGCGCACTTTAACGTTGTCGATTTCCAGTACCGCCGTTTCGTCCTCTTTCTCCAGTTTGTACTTGTTGACGCCGACGATAACGCGCTTGCCCTGGTCGATCAGCGACTGCTCGCGGGCGGACGCTTCTTCGATCATCCGCTTCGGCAGGCCCGCTTCGATGGCCTTTGCCATGCCGCCCGCTTCGTCGATCTGGCGGATAATCGCCCGCGCCTGCTTGACGATGTGATCGGTCAGCGACTCCACGTAGTAAGAACCGGCCAGCGGATCGACGGTGCGGCAGATCTCCGACTCCTCCTGAATGATGATCTGCGTATTGCGTGCGATGCGGGCGGAAAAGTCGGTGGGCAAACCGAGCGCCTCGTCGAAGGCGTTGGTGTGCAGCGACTGGGTGCCACCAAGCGTAGCGCCGAGTGCTTCGATGGTGGTGCGGATCACGTTATTGTACGGATCCTGCTCGGTCAGGCTCCAGCCAGAGGTCTGGCAGTGGGTGCGCAGCGCCAGCGACTTTGGATTGGTCGCGCCAAAACCGCTGACCGCCTCGCTCCACAGATAGCGTGCGGCGCGCAGCATGGCGACGTTCATAAACAGATCCATGCCGATGCCGAAGAAGAACGACAGGCGCGGGGCGAAATCGTCGATTTTCAGCCCGGCGGAGAGTGCGGCCCTGATGTACTCGATGCCGTCGGCGAGGGTGAACGCCACCTGTTGTACGCAGTTAGCGCCCGCTTCGCCCATGTGATAGCCGCTGATGCTGATGGTGTTAAAGCGCGGCATGTTGTCTGAACACCAGGCGATGATGTCGGCGATAATGCGCATCGACGGCTTCGGCGGGTAAATATAGGTGTTGCGGCACAGGTACTCTTTCAGAATATCGTTCTGGATCGTCCCGGTAAGCAGTTCCGGCGCCACGCCCTGCTCCTGCGCCGCCACGACGTAAAACGCCAGCACCGGCAGCACCGCACCGTTCATGGTCATCGATACGGACATCTTATCCAGCGGGATCTGGTCGAACAGCACCTTCATGTCTTCGACGGTATCGATGGCGACGCCCGCTTTACCAACGTCGCCCGCCACACGCGGGTTATCGGAGTCGTAACCGCGATGGGTGGCGAGATCGAAAGCGACGGAAAGCCCTTTTTGCCCGGCGGCGAGGTTGCGGCGGTAAAAGGCGTTGGACTCTTTGGCGGTGGAGAAACCGGCGTACTGGCGGATGGTCCATGGCTGGGCGGTATACATGGTGGCCCGCGGGCCGCGAACGTAAGGTGCCAGGCCGGGAAGCGTGCCAGTGACCTCCAGATTATCGAGGTCGGCTTCGGTATACAGTGGTTTGATGGCAATCCCTTCTGCCGTCTGTTTTACCAAAGACTCAACGGTTTTTTCCCGCCGACTCAGTTCCTTATTGGCGAGCGTCCGCCACTCCTGCAAGTCTGACATTTTGTGCTCCGTATTCCACAATTAAAATAAGGTATTGCGAATACGGTGAGCTTTTTAACGATCCTTGTCGCCAGCAAAAAATAGCCATCAATGCGTCGTTTTTTGCCGCATGGAATATTTTATTTTGTGATGTATTTCAAAGACGTGGTGTAGGGATGGTGGGTCAAGCAGGCCGGATAGATCCGGCCTGCTGGCGAGGCTTAATCTTGCCTTAACACTTTGTGGCCGTAAGCGATCAGCGCATCGGTGACCCGGCGCATCATGCGGCTTTCTGGCGCGAAACGGTGCCAGTAGAGCATCCGGCGCTGGAACAGGCCAGGGGTGAGGTTAATAAGCTCGCCGCTGTTCAGCTCTTTCTCAATCTGCAAGTGCGGGATCATACAGCAGGTTGTCCCCTGACGGGCCAGTTGCACAAAGGCCTCAGAGGAGTTAACGATATGGCAGGGTACGCTACCAGGTGGTAAGTCGAAGTTCTGTTGCAAAAAGGCCTGATGCATATCATCAAGATGATCGAATGCGACTACCGGGGCTTTGAGCAGCGCCGAGCGGGTCACGCCGTTAGGGAAATAGCGTTGTGCAAATTCTTTGGAGGCGACGAACAGGTAGTCCAGAGCCCCGAGTTGATCGACCAGACAGCTTGGCAGCGCCTGCGGCTGGATACTGACCGCACCAACCACTTCGCCACGGCGCAGGCGTTCCTGAGTCCGGGTTTCATCTTCGACCTGCAGATTCAGACGAATAGGCGAGTCGGAAAGTACGCTGGAAAGCGCGGGCAGCAGCCAGGTCGCCAGGCTGTCGGCGTTGACCGCCAATGACAGCAGCAGCGGCGTAGCACCGGTCTGCTCATCGCCCAACCACTCTTCTTCCAGCAGCTCAACCTGGCGCAGCAGGGCCAATAGCTTTTGCCCTTGTTCGGTCGGACGCGGCGGGACGGTACGCACCAGCAGAGGCTGCCCAAACATATTTTCCAGCTGTTTGATACGCTGGGAGACGGCGGACTGTGTAATACAAAGCTTCTGAGCGGCGCGCTCAAACCCTCGTTCCCTGATTACCGCGTCCAGCGCTTGTAGTGTTCTGTAGTCCGGTCGTTTCATTGATCTGGCGTACCCCTAGTACTTTTCGTTAACTTGCACTATGACATAAATTTGTTTTTGATGAAGACGAAAAATGATCTACTCAGTTGTGTGATCCCCGTCGCAGGGACAATGGCACCTTTGATGTTCTATAATGCGCCACAGGAATTCACATCTCGGACCATAATCATGACGCAAGATGAACTGAAAAAAGCGGTAGGCTGGGCGGCATTGCAGTATGTACAACCTGGCACCATTGTTGGAGTCGGCACTGGCTCCACGGCGGCGCATTTTATTGATGCGCTGGGCACCATGAAAGGGCAGATTGAAGGCGCGGTTTCCAGCTCTGATGCTTCGACTGAAAAACTGAAAGGCCTCGGCATTCATGTGTTTGATCTCAACGAAGTGGATAGTCTTGGCGTTTACGTTGACGGTGCTGATGAAATCAACGGCCATATGCAGATGATCAAAGGTGGTGGCGCAGCGCTGACGCGTGAGAAGATTATCGCCTCGGTCGCGGATAAGTTTATTTGTATCGCTGATGCGTCTAAACAGGTCGATATTTTGGGCAAATTCCCGCTGCCGGTTGAAGTGATTCCGATGGCGCGTAGTGCCGTCGCGCGTGAACTGGTTAAGCTTGGTGGTCGTCCGGAATATCGTCAGGGCGTGGTGACTGATAACGGCAACGTGATCCTCGATGTATTTGGCCTGGAGATTCTGGATGCTATTGCGCTGGAAAATGCGATTAACGGCATTCCAGGCGTCGTTACCGTTGGTTTGTTCGCCAATCGTGGCGCTGACGTGGCGTTGATCGGAACCGCCGATGGTGTAAAAACTATCACTAAATAGTCTGATCAGGGGGAGTGAATGGCTCCCTCGTAAATATTTTTTTGTCAGGACGATTTTGGTGACTTCTGTCACATTTATGCGGCTGGTGTCATTAACAATCTACCTTTCTTTTACTTTCTGGTGTTTTGTCCTGTCATTTCCCTCTGTGTGATATTTCTTCAGGTCGTCGACGCAAACGTTCATATTGCCGCAATAGTTTTTTTTGATATGTTGCTGAGAAGAACTTTCGTTCCGCACGACATCAGATAAGACAAAAACAGGACGGGGAAATGGCTAAGGTATCACTGGAAAAAGACAAGATTAAATTTCTACTGGTTGAAGGTGTGCATCAAAAAGCGGTGGATAACCTCCGCGCAGCAGGCTACACCAACATCGAATTTCACAAAGGCGCGCTGGACAGCGAAGAGCTGAAAGCGTCGATCCGTGATGCCCATTTTATCGGCCTGCGTTCCCGTACTCACCTGACTGAAGAGATCTTCGCGGCGGCGGAAAAGCTGGTTGCGGTCGGTTGTTTCTGTATCGGTACCAATCAGGTTGATTTGAATGCGGCGGCAAAACGCGGTATTCCGGTGTTTAACGCGCCGTTCTCAAATACCCGCTCTGTTGCTGAACTGGTGATCGGCGAACTGCTGCTGATGCTGCGTGGCGTACCGGCGGCAAACGCCAAAGCGCACCGCGGTGTCTGGAACAAGTTGGCTGTCGGCAGCTTTGAAGCGCGCGGCAAAAAACTGGGTATTATCGGCTATGGCCATATCGGTACCCAGTTGGGTATTCTGGCAGAATCGCTGGGAATGCACGTTTATTTCTATGATATTGAAAGCAAACTGCCATTAGGTAATGCCACGCAGGTTCAGCATCTCTCTGATCTGTTGAATATGAGCGATGTGGTGAGCCTGCACGTGCCGGAAAACGCCTCCACCAAGAACATGATTGGCGCAGAAGAACTGGCGCTGATGAAACCAGGTGCGCTGCTGATTAACGCCTCTCGCGGTACTGTAGTTGATATCCCGGCGCTGTGTGATGTGCTGGCGAGCAAACACCTGGCGGGCGCAGCGATTGACGTATTCCCGACGGAACCGGCGACCAACACCGACCCGTTCAATTCGCCGCTGTGCGAATTCGACAACGTGATCCTGACTCCGCACATTGGCGGATCAACCCAGGAAGCACAGGAAAATATCGGTCTGGAAGTCGCTGGCAAGCTGGCGAAGTACTCCGATAACGGTTCAACGCTTTCTGCGGTTAACTTCCCGGAAGTGTCGCTGCCGCTGCACGGCGGTCGCCGTCTGCTGCACATCCATGAAAACCGTCCGGGCGTACTGACTGCTCTCAACCAGATTTTTGCCGCTCAGAGCATTAACATTGCGGCTCAGTATCTGCAAACCACCCCGCAGATGGGCTATGTGGTTATTGATATTGAAGCGGAAGAAGATGTCGCGCAGCAGGCGCTGCAGGCAATGAAAGCTATCCCGGGTACGATTCGCGCACGTCTGTTGTTCTAATCATTTTTGTCAGTGGGCAGGTTGTTGACCTGCCCTTTTTCCTTTCCGAACCCCTCATTTCTGAAATTTCCCGCGTTCATACAAACTCTTTGCGAGGCTTGCCGCAAACGGTGATTAAAGCCGATAGATGCCGTTGTGCCTGAAAGAAAGGGAATTACGATAAGGGCGCAGCATGAGGCTGAAACGGGAAAGCCCCTACCGAAGCAGGGGCTCTAAAAGGAAAGGGACGATGATGAGACTATTCATCATGTTGCTTATCCTGTTAATCATCGCCTACCCAGCATATTAACAGAGAGGAAGCAGGAGGGAGGTTCGCCTCCCTCACCCTTTACCTGAGAATTTAGGTTAAAAAAAAAGCAATGTCAATGGGGCCGACGCTCTACCACACCCAGGTTTTTGCTGGCGTAACCACTGCGGGCAGCGGGATATCCCACGGCTCCGCTGGTAACGCTTCGACCTGCTGGCAGTCGTGGGCGTAGCCGACCGGCTGTAGATGATACTGCCGCCAGTTTTGCAGCGTCCGATCATAAAATCCACCGCCCATACCCAGTCGCTGTCCGACGGCATCAAACGCCACCAGCGGCGTAATCAGAACATCCAGTTGGCTAAGGGGGAGGACGTCGCGCACATCAAGCTTTGGCTCGCGGATTTTCAAGCGATTCACTACCAGGTTGCTGCTCGGATGGTAGTGCAGAAACAGAAGATTACCCGGGCTGAAAGGGTGGAGCACCGGAAGATAAACTCGCTTACCCGCCCGCCACAGCTGATCAATCAGCGGTTGTGTATCCAGTTCTCCATCAAATGAGAGAAACACTGCCACGGTATGCGCCAGTAAAACCGGTGGATAGGCCATCATTCGGTCCGCGGCCTGAAGCGCAAACTGCGTTTGCTGCTCTGGCGTTAATGCACGTCGGCGCAGGCGAGTCTGCTGGCGAATTTGTTGTCGGCTTAGTGGGATATCTGAAATTTGAGTCATACCGGGCTGCCTGAAAAGCGTTACGAGAGCAAAGGAGACGAACGAAGCAAGTGTAATACACCAGGTGGCAAAAGCCGAAAATGAAACAGGGGGAATGGAACGATAAAGAAGGGAATCTCCGAGATGCCGCCGCAGGCTGTAACCCTTGAACCCTTGGTTCAAGGTGAATGTGTCGTCACAGTCTTAAGGCTTCTCGGACGAACCGAGCATGCTCACCAACCGTGGAGCGCCACATTCTTGTGGTATGAAATATCGGCTCAGGGGACTGGCCCGCTTGCAAACATCTCAGAGAAATTTTGTTCTTGCGATTACTCTAACACAGTTAAATGCAAAGTGTTATTCAAACTTCTGCCCGGGTCTTTCGCTTATGCGACCTTGCTCAAGCAACGCTTGTTCTATGGTCTGCTGAAGCATCCGAATACGCTGTTCCATGCTGGCGGCGTAGTCACGGGTTTTCGCTTTTTCCTGAGCCAATTCGTAGCTGATGTTCAACGCGGCGATGAAAACCAACTGCTCAGTATTTGTGACTCTAGTGCGTTCTTTTAAATCTTGCAACCGCTGATTCAGGTCGTCAGCTGCCTGGTTTAAGGCATCCCTTTGTTCAGGCGGGCAATTCACTCGTAGTGAACGGCCAAAAATTTGGAGATCTACGGGTTGTGCAGACATGCCACCTTCCTGCTGATTGACTGCGCTGCCTTCACGCCCTGCCCGGGTCTGCGAAGGGGCGACACTATAGCTACCCTGGAATGAAGATACAAGCCCCATTCTGGTTCACCAGGGTCCAAAGTGGTAGCATATCATGAATTCCTCCCAACGATGACGAATGCGCATGTCTATACAGAACGAAATGCCTGGTTACAACGACGTAGACCAGTTACTGAACCAACAAGGGGTGGGATTAACCCCTGCCGAAATGCACGGTTTGATCAGCGGGATCCTGTGCGGTGGCAATAAAGACAGCAGCTGGCAGCCGTTGGTACATGACCTGACCAACGAAGGTCTTGCTTTTGGTCATGAGCTGGCACAGGCGCTGCGTAGCATGCATTCCGCCACCAGCGATGCGCTGGAAGATGACGGCTTTCTGTTCCAGCTCTATTTGCCGGATGGCGACGCGGTGAGCGTTTTCGATCGCGCCGATGCGCTGGCGGGTTGGGTGAATCATTTTCTGCTCGGGTTGGGCGTGACGCAGCCTAAGTTAGATAAGGTCAAAGATGAAACCGGCGAAGCCATCGACGATCTGCGCAACATTGCCCAGTTAGGCTACGACGAGGATGAAGACCAGGAAGAGCTGGAAATGTCCCTCGAAGAGATTATCGAGTACGTACGCGTTGCCGCGCTTTTGTGCCACGATACCTTCTCTTCTCAAAAGCCTACTGCGCCGGAAGTTCAAAAGCCGACATTACACTAAGAGCCTGCTGGGATAGGCTCTAATTATTGATTAAATCGTTCAGGGGGCGTCATGACTCAGCAGGAATTTCTCTCTCGTCGCCAGGCTCTGCTGGCACAGATGCAGCCAGGCAGCGCAGCGCTAATTTTCGCTGCACCGGAAGCGGTACGCAGCGCAGATTCGGAATATCCCTACCGGCAAAGCAGCGACTTTTGGTACTTCACCGGCTTTAACGAGCCAGAATCGCTCCTTATCTTGATTAAAAGCGACGAAACGCATAATCACAGCGTACTGTTTAACCGCGTCCGCGATCTGACGGCGGAAATTTGGTTTGGTCGTCGTCTTGGTCAGGACGCTGCGCCGGAAAAACTCGGTGTCGATCGCGCCCTGGCATTTAGTGAAATCAATCAGCAGCTATTCCAGATACTTAACGGCCTCGATGCTATTTATTTTGCACAGGGTGAATACGCTTACGCAGACGAAATCGTGTTCAACGCGCTGGAAAAACTGCGCAAAGGCGTGCGCCAGAATCTGCAAGCACCGAACTCGGTGATTGACTGGCGGCCGATGGTGCATGAAATGCGCCTGTTTAAGTCGGCGGAAGAACTTGAGGTAATGCGTCGCGCTGGTGAAATTTCCGCGCTGGCCCATACCCGCGCCATGGAAAAATGTCGCCCGGGCATGTTTGAGTATCACCTTGAAGGCGAAATCCTTCACGAATTCAACCGCCACGGCGCGCGCTTCCCTTCCTACAACACCATCGTTGGTGGCGGCGAAAATGGCTGCATCCTGCACTACACTGAAAACGAATGTGAACTGCGCGACGGCGATCTGGTACTGATCGACGCAGGTTGTGAATATCGCGGCTACGCGGGCGACATCACCCGAACTTTCCCGGTTAACGGCAAGTTCAGCCCGGCGCAGCGCGAGATTTACGATATCGTCCTCGAATCGCTGGAAACCTCGCTGAAGCTCTATCGTCCCGGCACCTCAATTCACGAGGTTAGCCAGCAGGTCGTGCGGATTATGATTACCGGCCTGGTGCGTCTGGGGATCCTCAAAGGAGATATCGACGAGCTGATTGCCAACAACGCCCATCGTCCTTTCTTTATGCATGGTCTGAGCCACTGGCTTGGTCTCGACGTGCATGATGTCGGCAACTATGACGTAGACCGTTCGCGCATCCTCGAACCGGGGATGGTGCTGACCATCGAACCGGGACTCTATATTGCGATGGATGCCGATGTTCCGGCTCAGTATCGCGGTATCGGCATTCGCATCGAAGATGACATTGTTATCACCGAAGACGGCAATGAAAATCTCACCGCAGGCGTCGTGAAAAAAGCCGATGATATTGAGGCGCTGATGGCGGCGGCGCGCGAGCTATGAGCGTGCTGATCGTTGGCGGCGGAATGACCGGCGCGACTCTGGCGTTAGCCATTTCTCGCTTCACCAGCGGCACGTTGCCGGTGCATCTGGTGGAAGCGACAGCGCCGGAATCCGCGCAGCACCCTGGCTTTGATGCCCGTGCTATCGCCCTGGCCGCCGGCACCTGCCAACAGCTGGCTCGGGTGGGTATCTGGCAAGAGATTGCCGACTGCGCTACGTCTATTCAGCGTGTCCACGTCAGCGATCGCGGTCATGCGGGCTTTGTGACGCTCGATGCTCAGGAGTATGGCCTGGCGGCATTAGGTCAAGTGGTTGAGCTGCACGATGTGGGCCAGCGCTTGTTTGCGCAACTGCGCAAAGCGCCGGGCATTACGTTGCACTGCCCGGCAAAAGTGGAAGACGTCAGCCGCAGCGAGGAGGGCGTAAGCCTCACCCTGGACAGCGGCGAGGTTCTCCACGGTAAACTGCTGGTGGCGGCAGACGGCTCTCGCTCCACTCTGGGGGCTCGTTGTGGCATCAGCTGGCAGCAGCAACCCTATGAACAGTTGGCAATTATTGCCAACGTTAGTACTGCCCTGCCTCACAACGGCCGCGCCTTCGAACGCTTTACCCAATACGGCCCGCTGGCGATGCTGCCGATGTCGCAGGGGCGCTGCTCGCTGGTGTGGTGTCATCCGCAGTCGCGGCAAGAAGAGGTGCTGAGCTGGTCTGACGAACGTTTTTGCCATGAGCTTCAGCAAGCGTTTGGCTGGCGACTCGGCCAAATTACCCATGCCGGAAAGCGCAGCGTTTATCCGCTATCGCTGACTTCGGCCACCCGCACGGTTGCGCATCGTCTGGCGCTGGTCGGCAATGCGGCACAAACGTTACATCCTATTGCCGGACAGGGTTTTAATCTTGGTCTGCGCGATGTGATGAGCCTGGCGGAAATGCTGGCGCAGGCCGCTGGTCAGGACCCGGGTGATTATTCACTTCTGAGCCGCTATCAGGCGCGGCGTGCCGATGACAAAGCTGCCACCATTGGTGTGACTGACGGGCTGGTGCATCTGTTCGCCAATCGCTGGGTGCCGCTGGTCGCGGGGCGCAACCTGGGCCTGATGGCGATGGAATTATTTACCCCGGCGCGAGATGCGCTGGCGCAGCGTACCCTCGGTTGGGTCCCCCGTTAAGGAGTTAAACGTGCAAAGTGTTGATGTCGCCATTGTTGGCGGTGGGATGGTCGGCCTGGCGGTTGCCTGCGGTTTGCAGGGGAGCGGGCTGCGCGTGGCGGTGCTGGAACAGGCAACTCCTCAGCCGCTGGGTATGGATGCGCCACCGGCGTTGCGGGTATCGGCGATTAACGCCGCCAGCGAGAAGCTGCTGAGCAAACTGGATGTCTGGCAGGATATTATCGCCCAGCGCGCCAGCCGCTACCACGGTATGGAAGTGTGGGACAAAGACAGTTTTGGCCATATCAGCTTTGATGACCAGAGCATGGGGTTCAGCCACCTCGGTCATATTATCGAAAACGCCGTGGTGCACCATGCCCTGTGGCAGAAAGCTCAGCGCTGTTCCGATGTCACTCTGTTGGCCCCGGCCCAACTGCAGCAGGTCGCATGGGGCGAGAATGAGGCTTTTCTGAGCCTGCAGGACGGCAGTATGTTAACCGCCCGGCTGGTGGTTGGCGCTGACGGTGCCAATTCATGGTTGCGCAACAAAGCCGATATTCCTTTGACTTACTGGGATTATCATCATCATGCGTTGGTTGCCACTATTCGTACCGCAGAGCCGCATGAAGCGATTGCGCGTCAGGCGTTCCACGGCGAAGGGATTCTGGCGTTCTTGCCGCTGAGCGATCCGCATCTCTGCTCTATTGTCTGGTCGCTGTCTCCTGAAGACGCGAAGCGGATGCAGCAGGCGGACGAAGCCGCTTTCAACCAGGCGTTGAATATTGCTTTCGATAACCGCCTTGGCTTGTGCTCGGTGGAAAGCGAACGTCAGGTTTTCCCGCTGACGGGCCGCTATGCGCGTCAGTTCGCCGCCCATCGTCTGGCGCTGGTTGGCGATGCTGCTCACACCATTCATCCGTTGGCGGGGCAGGGCGTCAATCTTGGCTTTATGGATGCCGCCGAGCTGATTGATGAGCTCAAACGCCTGCATGCGCAGGGAAAAGATATTGGTCAGCATTTGTATCTGCGTCGCTATGAGCGCAGCCGCAAGCATAGCGCCGCATTGATGCTGGCAGGAATGCAGGGTTTTCGCGAGATGTTCTCCGGCAGCAATCCGGCGAAGAAGCTGCTACGCGATATCGGCCTTAAGCTGGCAGACACGCTGCCCGGTGTGAAGCCGCAGCTTATCCGTCAGGCAATGGGACTAAACGACCTTCCTGCCTGGTTACGTTAAGCCCATCACACTTCTCTTTCCCGGCCATCGCGCCGGGTCTCCCGGCTCATTTGAAATAATCTAATCTCACCTCTTTTTTCGCATTAGTTTTATTAATGTTACCTTTTTTTTGTTATAGAAATTAGGTACGTAATTTCGCATAAAATATCATTACACTCTACCTTTAAGGTTTATTACATTGTTTTTATGTGGCATTTGTCGCTTTTATTCAGTTGATAACTCTGTAGGCTCATCGGCGGATTTTGGTCATAAGCTAATGTGATGTCCTGATTCAGCTTATGGTTTACTCCCGGTATCGGTGGTAAGTTCTGGCCGAAGAGAACGTTTGCGTCGGCATCCGTCAGCGATGTCGACGGCGGATTTCGCGGCGCAAAATCGCCAAAAATAGTGGCTGGTTCCGTTTTATTCGATGAGGAAAAGATGGCTCAACAGACTCCGTTGTTTGAACAACACACGCTATGCGGCGCGCGCATGGTGGATTTCCATGGCTGGATGATGCCGCTGCATTACGGATCCCAGATTGATGAGCATCACGCGGTGCGTGGCGATGCCGGAATGTTCGATGTGTCGCACATGACCATCGTTGATTTCCACGGCAGCCGCATCCGTGAATTCCTGCGTTATTTGCTGGCTAACGACGTGAATAAGCTCACCACGCCGGGCAAAGCGCTCTACAGTGGGATGCTAACCGCTTCTGGCGGCGTCATCGATGACCTGATTGTCTATTTCCTTTCTGAAGATTATTTCCGCCTCGTTGTTAACTCCGCCACCCGTGAAAAAGACCTTGCCTGGATAACTCAGCAATCTGAATCTTATGGCCTTGAAATGACCGTGCGTGACGATCTTTCACTGATTGCCGTACAGGGTCCGAAGGCGAAAGAGAAAGCAGCGACGCTGTTTACCGATGAGCAGCGCCAGGCGGTTGCAGGCATGAAGCCGTTCTTTGGCGTGCAGACGGGCGACCTGTTTATCGCCACCACCGGCTATACCGGCGAGGCGGGTTATGAAATTGCGCTGCCGAACGAACAGGCGGTGGATTTCTGGCGCGGTCTTCTGGATGCAGGCGTTAAGCCATGCGGCCTGGGCGCACGCGACACGCTGCGTCTGGAAGCGGGGATGAACCTGTACGGCCAGGAGATGGACGAAGGCGTTTCTCCGCTGGCGGCGAACATGGGCTGGACCATTGCCTGGGAGCCTGCCGAGCGTAATTTTATCGGCCGCGAAGCGCTGGAGTTACAGCGTGAAAAAGGCACTGAGCAGCTTGTTGGCCTGGTGATGACAGACAAAGGCGTCCTGCGCGGCGGCTTGCCGGTGCGCTTTAGCGATGCCGATGGTAATCAGAAAGAAGGCGTTATCACCAGCGGCACCTTCTCCCCAACGTTGGGCTACAGTATTGCGCTGGCACGCGTACCGGAAGGTATCGGCGAAACCGCCGTGGTGCAGATTCGTAACCGTGAAATGCCGGTAAAAGTGACTAAACCTGTTTTTGTACGCAACGGCAAAGCCGTGGTGTGATTTCCCCTTTTGGAGATGAATTGATGAGCAACGTACCAGCAGAACTGAAATACAGCAAAGAACACGAATGGCTGCGTAAAGAAGCTGACGGCACCTATACCGTCGGGATCACCGAACACGCACAGGAGCTGCTTGGCGATATGGTCTTCGTTGACCTTCCGGAAGTGGGCGCCATCGTCGAAGCAGGTGCTGACTGCGCGGTTGCCGAGTCTGTGAAAGCGGCTTCCGATATCTATGCACCCATTAGCGGCGAAATCGTTGCCGTTAACGAAGAGCTGAATGACTCTCCTGAGCTGGTGAACAGCGAGCCTTACACCGACGGCTGGATCTTCAAAATCAAAGCCAGCGACGAAGCTCAGGTTGCCGCTTTGCTGGATGCCACTGCATACGAAGCGCTGTTAGAAGACGAATAAATACGTTTCATTCTTCACGTTGCAGGTGTGTTGGCTGTGGTCGTTCACCCCAGTTACGTACTTATGTACGCTCTTGGGGATTAATGAGAGGCTCCTGCCTCTCACCGGAGGCCAGCCTTCGGCTGATCAAATTCGTTCCCGACGAATTTGTCACTGGCTTGCCACCTGCCTGCAACGCGAATTAGTTTGCGTATTCAGATAAGTAGAGACACCTACGATTCACCGCACGTTTCAGGAACCATCGCTCATGACCCAGACTTTAGGCCAACTTGAAAACCGTGACGCCTTTATTGAACGTCACATCGGCCCGGATGCTCAGCAACAGCAGGAGATGCTGAAAACTGTTGGCGCCGATTCGCTTAACGCCCTGATTGGCCAGATTGTGCCGCAGGATATCCAGCTGGCGACGCCGCCGCAGGTGGGCGAAGCAACTACCGAATTCGCCGCGCTGGCGGAACTGAAGGCGATTGCCGGTCGTAACAAGCGCTTCAAGTCGTACATCGGCATGGGCTACAGCGCCGTGCAGCTGCCGCCGGTCATTCAGCGCAATATGCTGGAAAATCCGGGCTGGTATACCGCCTATACGCCTTATCAGCCGGAAGTTTCCCAGGGGCGTCTGGAGTCACTGCTGAACTTCCAGCAGGTGACGCTCGACCTGACGGGCCTGGATATCGCCTCGGCTTCGTTGCTGGATGAAGCCACCGCCGCGGCTGAAGCAATGGCGATGGCCAAACGCGTGAGTAAACTGAAAAACGCCAACCGCTTCTTCGTTGCCGCCGATATCCATCCGCAAACCCTGGACGTGGTGCGCACCCGTGCGGAAACCTTTGGCTTTGACGTGATTGTCGATGATGCTGATAAAGTCCTCGACCACCAGGATGTCTTCGGCGTACTGCTGCAACAGGTCGGCACCACGGGTGAAGTGCATGATTACAGCAAGCTGATCGCGGAACTGAAAGCGCGCAAAGTGATTGTCAGCGTCGCCGCCGATTTTATGACGCTGGTTCTGCTGACCGCTCCGGGCAAGCAGGGCGCGGACATTGTCTTCGGCTCCGCTCAGCGCTTCGGCGTACCGATGGGCTACGGCGGCCCGCATGCGGCCTTCTTTGCCGCAAAAGATGAATTCAAACGCTCCATGCCGGGCCGTATTATCGGCGTATCGAAAGATGCGGCGGGCAATATTGCGTTGCGCATGGCGATGCAGACTCGTGAGCAGCATATTCGCCGCGAGAAAGCGAACTCCAATATCTGTACTTCCCAGGTGTTGCTGGCTAACATCGCCAGCCTGTACGCTGTATTCCACGGCCCGGTAGGCCTGAAACGTATTGCCAGCCGTATTCATCGCCTGACCGATATTCTGGCCGATGGCCTGCAGAAAAAAGGCCTCAAGCTGCGTCACGCACATTACTTCGATACCTTGTGTGTGGAAGTAGCTGATAAAGCAGCGGTGCTGGCGCGGGCGCAAGCGCTGCAGATCAACCTGCGCAGCGATATTCACAACGCCGTCGGCATCACGCTGGATGAAGCCACCACCCGCGAAGACCTGCAGAACCTGTTCCGTGCCATCGTTGGCGATGATCATGGTCTGGATATCGACACCCTGGATAAAGACGTGGCGCTTGATAGCCGCTCGATCCCGGCCAGCATGCTGCGTGACGATGCGATCCTGACCCATCCGGTATTTAATCGCTATCACAGCGAAACCGAGATGATGCGCTATATGCACTCCCTGGAACGCAAGGATCTGGCGCTGAATCAGGCGATGATCCCGCTGGGCTCCTGCACCATGAAGCTGAACGCTGCCGCTGAGATGATCCCGATCACCTGGCCGGAATTTGCCGAGCTGCACCCGTTCTGCCCGATCGAGCAGGCGGAAGGTTATCATCAAATGATCGCCCAGCTTGCCGACTGGCTGGTCACCTTGACCGGTTACGACAGCGTTTGTATGCAGCCGAACTCTGGCGCACAGGGCGAGTACGCGGGTCTGCTGGCGATCCGTCATTACCATGAGAGCCGTAACGAAGGGCATCGCGATATCTGCTTGATCCCGGCTTCTGCCCACGGCACCAACCCGGCTTCCGCGCAGATGGCGGGGATGCAGGTGGTCGTAGTGGCCTGTGATAAAAATGGCAACATCGATCTGGCAGATCTGCGGGCAAAAGCGGAGCAGCACGCTGACAACCTCTCCTGCATTATGGTCACCTATCCGTCCACCCACGGCGTCTACGAAGAGACGATCCGCGAAGTGTGCGAAATCGTGCATCAGTTCGGCGGCCAGGTTTACCTCGACGGCGCGAACATGAACGCGCAGGTCGGCATTACCTCTCCAGGCTTTATCGGCGCGGACGTATCGCATCTCAACCTGCATAAAACCTTCTGCATTCCGCACGGCGGCGGCGGCCCGGGTATGGGGCCGATTGGCGTGAAATCACATCTGGCGCCGTTTGTTCCGGGCCATAGCGTGGTGCAAATCGAAGGTATGTTGACCCGTCAGGGCGCGGTTTCCGCCGCACCATTCGGCAGTGCCTCGATTCTGCCGATCAGTTGGATGTATATCCGCATGATGGGCTCAGAAGGGCTGAAACAGGCGAGCCAGATGGCGATTTTGAATGC
The DNA here is from genome assembly GCF_003261575.2 of Klebsiella huaxiensis. Lineage (GTDB taxonomy): Bacteria > Pseudomonadota > Gammaproteobacteria > Enterobacterales > Enterobacteriaceae > Klebsiella > Klebsiella huaxiensis. Next base: position 962,174 of record NZ_CP036175.1, read on the forward strand.
CAACTACATTGCCACCCGCCTGAAAGACGCGTTCCCGGTGCTGTATACCGGACGCGACGGTCGCGTGGCGCACGAATGCATTCTTGATATTCGTCCGCTGAAAGAAGAAACCGGCATCAGCGAGCTGGACATCGCTAAGCGCCTGATTGACTTTGGTTTCCACGCACCGACGATGTCCTTCCCGGTAGCAGGTACGCTGATGGTTGAGCCGACCGAATCGGAAGGCAAAGCCGAGCTGGACCGTTTTATCGATGCGATGCTGGCGATTCGCGGCGAGATTGACCGTGTGAAAGCCGGTGAGTGGCCACTGGAAGACAACCCGCTGGTTAACGCTCCGCATACCCAGGGCGAACTGGTGAGCGAGTGGAATCACCCTTACACCCGTGAGCTGGCGGTATTCCCGGCAGGGCTGAACAATAAATACTGGCCGACCGTGAAGCGTCTGGACGATGTTTACGGCGACCGTAATCTGTTCTGCTCTTGCGTACCGATGAGCGAATATCAGTAATTTGCTGATTAGGCTATCTTTTAAAGGCGCTGCGGCGCCTTTATTTTTTGGGGGAATGGCATGACGATAGCATTAGTGACGGGCGGCAGCCGCGGAACAGGTAAAGCGACGGCGCTGCTGCTGGCGCAGGAAGGTTATACCGTGGTGGTGAATTATCACCAGAACAGTGAAGCTGCGACCGGCGTGGTGAAAGGGATTCTCGCCAGCGGGGGAAAGGCCGTTGCGCTGCAAGCGGACGTCAGTGATGAAACGCAGGTGGTGGCGATGTTTGAGGCTGTCGATCGCCTTGGTGAACCGCTCCTGGCGCTGGTCAATAACGCTGGCATTTTGTTTACCCAGGGGACGATTGAAAGCCTTTGTGCCGAGCGGATTAACCGGGTACTGGCGACCAACGTCACTGGCTATTTTCTTTGCTGCCGGGAGGCGGTAAAGCGGATGTCGCACAAGCACGGCGGTAAGGGTGGGGCGATTGTTAACGTTTCATCAGCGGCCTCGCGCCTGGGCGCTCCGGGGGAATATGTGGACTATGCCGCGTCAAAAGGCGCGGTAGATACCCTGACCACTGGCCTGTCGCTGGAGGTTGCGGCGCAGGGAATTCGGGTCAACGGGGTTCGTCCTGGCCTAATTTATACTGAAATGCACGTCAGCGGCGGTGAACCGGGACGCGTGGATCGCGTGAAGTCGATGTTGCCGATGCAGCGCGGCGGTCAGCCGGAAGAGGTCGCCCAGGCCATCGTCTGGCTGCTGAGCGACAAAGCCTCCTACGTAACCGGCAGCTTTCTGGAGCTGGCGGGCGGAAGATAATCCACAACGCCTTCCCGGAGGCGGCGCTGCGCACCTGTCCGGGCTACCCGCTCGCAGACAACTGTGAACTTGTAGCCCGGTCAGCGCAGCGCCACCGGGAGTTTTGTTATCCATTACACTGTGAATTTCCGGGTTACCAGACGTTCAGACCGCATCGACCCGTAGCTCTGCGAGCGGGGGAGATGCGCTACGACGCCATCCACAGCCGCAGGCGCATCCCCCAACCGCTGGTCCAGCCGCTGGTGACCGACTTCACCTCGCCGCGCGAAATCACGACCAGAGTTGGCGTCACCTGCACATCCCACTGCCGTGAGAGCTGACCGCTGGCGTCGTTGATCGTCGGTAACGCCATCTTTTTATGCGCCAGCCATTTCTCCAGGGCGGCGTTATCGCCGGAGCGCAGCGCCACGGTTATAACGTTACCGCCATCGTCAGCCAACGCGGCCACCGATGGCGTGGTGTAACGACATACGCCGCACCATGTGGCCCAGACGTACAGCAGCAGCGGACGTTCGTGGCTCATCGCCGCCAGATCGATCGTCCGACCATCAAGGGTTTGCAGCGGCGTGCTGGTGAAATTTTGCGGCAATGCGGGTTTACGCATGTAATCCACCGCCAGGCTTATCCCCACCCCAATCAATAGCAAGACGATCCCCTCGCGCAGCCAGCGCGTTAATTTACTGTGCATCCGCTTTCGCCAGCTGTTCTTTCACCAGCGCCTCCAGATCTGCCTCGGGGATTGCGCCCGCTACCATCTCGTCGCCGATAATGGTGGCCGGTGTGCCCTGAATATTCAGCACCTGCGATAAAATCAGGTTCATCTTCAGCGACTCCATGGTTTTCTCATCGATCTTCACCCCGTCAGTGGCGGTCTTCTGCTGCGCGGCGTGAATGCTGACATCATCGTGATAGCCCTTTTTCGCCATTAGCCGCTGATGCAGCGCCCAAAACTTATCTGGCTGCTGCTGCCAGGTTGAGAGCGCGGCTTTTGCGGCGTTGACCGAACTTTGCCCCTTAAACGGCAGTAGCTTCACAATCAGTAAAACGTCAGGATTATCATGGACGATTTTCTCCAGCATTGGGTCGAACTGCTTGCAGTAAGGGCAGTTGTAATCCGTGAATGAGACGATGGTCAGTTTCGGCTCTTTGGCTCCCATACGCGGGCTTAAGGGATCGTTAAACAGCAGCCTGGCGAGCTGGTCATCGGTGGACGATTCCGGCGCGGCCATGCTAAATGTTGCTATGCACAGCAGCAGTAATGCGGTGATGATTCTCATGATTATTTTCCTTTCGCAGCGGATAGGGTGGCGAGAAGCTCTTCTCGATTTAATAGCGCAGGCAGCGTCTGGCCCTGCGGTAACGCCGGTCCATAAACCTGATTGAACGGTACGGCGGCGCTGCCGCGAGCGGTCAGAAACTGGCTAATGGTGTCCGACGGTCGACTCCAGTCGCCGCGCAGCGCCACCACATCCGGGGCTGAGAGCGCCTCCTGCACCTCATCACGAAGCAATACGTTGTATTTATTGGCTTTACAGGTCACGCACCAGTCGGCGGTTACATCGACAAACACTCGCTGATGATTCGCCAGCGCGTCGGCAATCGCCTGTTCACTGAGCGGTTGCCAGTTGACGCGATCGCGGCGCGAACCCTGGCCTTCCGGTGGTGAAATCAAAGCAACCGCGACCGCAATCACCAGGGCTAGCGCTGCGGCCTGTAGCGCCGTACGCCAGCGGTAGCGCCAGGCCGTCGCCAGCAGCAGAACGAGAGCCAGAATCATCAACAGTGCGAGCACCGGCAGACGGCCTATGTGCACCGTCAGCAGGCTTACCAGCCACAGCGACGAGGCGAGCATCATCAGCCCGAGAATGACCCGAACGCGGTTCATCCAACGGCCTGGGCGAGGAAGATGTCGGGCGAAACCGGGCCAGGCGACAATTAGCAACCACGGCAGGCTCATTCCCAGACCCATCGCGAAGAAGATCCCCCACAGCAGCGGCAGTGGCGCAACGAGCGCCACTGATACGGCAGTACCGAGAAACGGCGCGGTACACGGCGTGGCGAGAAGCGTGGCGAATGCCCCTTGCCAGAAGTGGCCCAATAAACCGCTGCCGCCGCGGGTGGCCAGAAACGTGCTGGTGTTAGAGGAGAGGCGAAACTCAAACAGCCCCATCAGGCTGGCGCTGAACAGCACCATCACCAGCACCATCGCACCGATAAACCACGGATTCTGGAACTGAATGCCCCAGCCCAGCGCCTGATTGCCCAGCCTTAACAGGGTCATCATCAGTGCCAAAACGAGGAAAGAGGCGATAATCCCGCCAACGGATGCCAGGAACTGGCGTCTTATTACCCCGCGCTGCTGGTTAGCGCTTTGCACCAGCGTGCCCAGCTTCATGGCCAGTACCGGCAGCACGCAGGGCATCACGTTGAGGATCAGGCCCCCGGCCAGCGCCATCAGCAGCACCCACCACAGAGACAACTCCGGTGCGGCGCTCCCCTGAACAATGGCAACCCGGCTCTCCTCGGCCTGACCGCCCTCGGTAAGCACCAGCGACAAAGTCTTACCGCTGAGGTTTGGCGCAGCATCGCCCCAGCTATCGGTGACCGGCAGCGTGGCGATAAGCGTATTCCCCTTGATGGCGAAGGCGGGCTTGCCGAAATCCACGTCATCCATACTGTCGATAAATAGCGAAGGCTGCTGCCAGCCTGCTTCGCGAACGGCGGTGACCGTTAACTTACCGCTGATATAGCTGGCGCTACGCTGCGAGGTCAGGCCGTCCGTCAGCGGCAGAGTGCCCATCGCCCGGGTGAAGTCGTAGCGAAAATCGCTTCCAGCGGGGGAGGTCATATCCAGCGAGAAGGGATAGTCGGTGAGAATACAGACGTTGCTACAGGTGGATAGCGTCAGCACGCCGCGCAGGGTTTCCGGCAGCGGGCCGCGAATCTCCAGTGGGAAACTGACGTTGCCGTGATAGCCCTGAGTAGAAATTCCGGCGACGTCAAAGCGCTGCGGCGTTGGCCAGTGCCAACTGACATCAAGTGGTTTTGACCAGGTTATTGCCGGAGCAATTCCCCCCTCACCCGGCGAGCGCCAGTAGGTTTTCCAGCCCTTTTCCAGCGCGACGTCCAGCAGCAGGCGCGTTTCGCCGCTGCTCTCATTTTCCGCGCGCAGCCTGACGCTGGCGTGTTGATTATCGGCGGCGCGTAACCAGCCGCTGTCGGCGGCCTGACTGACGGGCAGCCATAGCCAAAGCAGGCAGACCAGTAGTCGCCTGAATACTATAAGCATAAATTTTCTCCGTAAATGAATGATTAACCTGAACCGTCAGGCCAGTGCTCATTCACGGAAAACACATAATCGGAGATGTACCCGTAACCGGGGAGGTGAAATTTCGCGGGGAGGCCAGAGGCGCTCAATACGCGCAGGGCTTGCCGCCAGCACCGCCAGCAGCAGGGTGATGGCAAATAGCGCGCCTTCGAACAGCATCGGCGGAACGGCCATCAGCGATTTGGCGCTCAGTTCGCAGGGCGTCACCGGCTCATCGCTATTACTTTGACCCTGCTGTACCAATTGAGTGGCGGTAGTCGCATTCATGACAAGCGCATGCATCCCTGCCATACGCTGCGCGGTGCATATCAGCACCACCAGACAGGCAAGGGCTACAAGAAGGATGGCTTTGCGTTGTCGCTTGATCATGATCGCCTCAATTATTCACGTGGCCTATCTTATCGGGCGAAAGCGTTTTGGCAATGTTAATGCTGTAAAGAAGTGTCGTAATCGTGGGGTTTTTTGCCCCCTCCCGGTCGGGAGAGGGCAGAAGCATTACAGTTTTTCACCGTTGCTGGCGATAACCTCTTTGTACCAGTTGAAACTTTTCTTACGCGAGCGCGACATATCGCCGGTGCCGTCGTCGTGTTTATTGACGTAGATAAAGCCGTAACGTTTGCTGTACTGGCCGGTGGTGAAGGAGACGCAGTCGATGCAGCCCCACGGGGTGTAGCCCATCAGTTCCACGCCGTCATAGGTCACCGCTTTGATCATCTCTTCGACGTGCGCACGCAGGTAGTCGATACGGTAGTCGTCGTTGATGCTGCCGTCTTCTTCTACTTTGTCGTAAGCTCCGAAGCCGTTTTCCACAATGAACAGCGGTTTCTGATAGCGTTCATACAGTTCACACAGAGCATAGCGCAGGCCCACCGGATCAATCTGCCAGCCCCAGTCGGATGCTTTGACGTGCGGGTTCGGTACGCTGCCTTCAAAGCCAGAAATCGCGTCGCCGGTGCCACCTTCCGCTTTCACCGCGTTGGTCATGTAGTAGCTGAATCCGAGGTAAGCGCAGGTGCCTTCACGCAGGATCTGCGCATCGCCGTCTTCCATTTTGATATTGAAACCGCGACGTTCCCACTCGTTCAGGACGTAGCTTGGGTAGTAACCGCGTAGCTGAACATCGGTAAAGACGTAGCGCTCGCGCATTGACTCCTGAGCGAACATCACGTCTTCCGGCTTACAGGAGAACGGATAGAGGGCGACCATCGCCAGCATGCAGCCAACCTGCATATCCGGGTTGATTTGACGTGCTGCTTTTACCGCCAGCGCGCTGGCCACGAACTGGTGGTGTAGCACCTGATACATGGTCTCTTCCGGGTTTTCATGCTCGGTATAGACCACGCCAGAGCAGCAGTAGCCAAACAGCGGCGCGCGCCAGTTACGCTGGTTATTGATCTCGTTAAAGGTCATCCAGTATTTCACTTTGTGCTTATAGCGCTCGAAGACCACCTCGGCGAAGCGCACAAAGAAATCGACCACTTTGCGGTTGGTCCAGCCACCGTATTGTTGAACCAGATGCAGCGGCATTTCAAAGTGGGAAAGGGTGATAACTGGCTCGATGTTGTACTTTAACAGTTCATCGAACATGTCATCGTAAAACTTCAGGCCTTCTTCATTCGGCTGAGTTTCGTCGCCTAACGGGAAGATGCGGGTCCAGGCGATAGAGGTACGGAAGCACTTAAAGCCCATCTCGGCAAACAGCTTGATGTCTTCTTTGTAGTGGCCGTGGAAGTCGATGGCTTCGTGGTTCGGGTAGTATTTACCCGGCTCAACCTGCTGGGTTATCTCGCGTGGTACGCCGTGCGCGCCACCGGTCAGCACATCACAGATGCTTGGGCCTTTGCCGTCTTTATTCCAGCCGCCTTCAACCTGGTGCGCAGCTACCGCGCCACCCCATAAAAAGTCTTTCGGTAAAGGTATTTTTTTCATCTTTGCTGATCTCGTCATAATTACTTGTTGGTTTCGAGTCTAGCAAAGGGGATATAAATGTCACGATATAACAATTTGCCAGTTGTGGAATTTGTTACATCGAAAAAACAGGGTGTTATTTTCAGGCGAGTTTACGCGCTAATTTACGCCCGAGGCTTTCAAGAATATAAATAACCGGGATCTGCGTCGTAATATCGTAGACGCCGCCGATGCGCGTTTGCGGGACGTGCCATGAGAGATTAAAGTCCGCAAGCTTTGCCAGTCGCGAGTGTTCGTGGCTGGTGATGGACATCACTTTGCAGCGATGCAGGCTGAACTGGCTGGCGAAACGCAGGATCTCTTCGGTTTCGCCGGAGACCGACAGCACGATCGCCAGTGCATTGCGCGCCATATCATTAGTGACCGGGAAATAAGGGTCATCGATATGATTGCTGAATTTCCCAACGTTAGAAAAGAAGCGGGCACCATATTTCGCCAATGCGCCGGAAGTCCCCGCGCCAACGAAAATAATACGCTCAGAAGAGAGAATAATATCGACGGCCTGTTCCAGTAAGTCATCAAATTCATCGTTATTGACACTTTTGAAAAAGCTCATTATTTCACTGGCACCGATATTTGCCTGTTGAGGCTCATTCTGCTCCAGATATAATTTAAAGCGTACGCGAAACTCTGAGTAGCCTTCGCACTGCAGCTTACGGCAGAAGCGCAGGACGGTTGTCGTAGAGACTCCGACGGCTTCCGCCAGTTCGCGGATGGTCATATACATCACTTTGTCACGATTCTTAATAACGTAGTGATAGACCATCATCTCAAGATTGTTGAGACTGGCGATAGCAGCGTGGGAGAAGATACTCACAGTGGCAAACTCACAATTCATAATGACCAGGACGGAATTATATCATGCAGCAGAATGACATTACCTTTTTTCAGCGCTTTCAGGACGACATCCTTGCCGGGCGTAAAACCATTACTATCCGCGATGCTGCCGAATCGCACTTTAAAGTGGGCGATATCCTGCGCGTTGGCCGCTACGAAGATAACGGCTATTTTTGCACCATCCGCGTAGTGGCGACTTCAACGGTAACCCTGGAGACGCTGACCGATCTGCATGCGCAGCAGGAGAATATGACGCTGACGCAACTACGAGACGTGATTGCGGAGATCTATCCGGGTGAACAGCAGTTTTATGTCATTGAATTCGAAACGCTTTAATAAAATAGTGAACGACTGTTAGTTGAAATTTAACTGTAACACTATGATTTTATAGTGTTCATAAATATTCACCTTTTTATTTTAGCTAACAGGTGTTCACTGGAATCATTCTCAGTTAACCTAAGTGAGCACAAAAAGCGTACTTGTTTTCGGAGTCAAATATGGTTCGCAAACCATTAATCACTCAGGGATATTCTCTGGCAGAGGAAATTGCCAACAGCATCAGCCACGGGATCGGGCTGGTGTTTGGTATCGTCGGTCTGGTGTTGTTGTTGGTACAGGCGGTAGATAGCAACGCTGGCGCAACGGCTATCACCAGCTACAGCCTGTACGGCGGCAGCATGATTTTGCTGTTCCTCGCCTCCACTCTCTATCACGCGATTCCGCATCAGCGGGCTAAGCTGTGGCTGAAAAAATTCGACCACTGCGCCATCTATCTGCTGATTGCCGGGACCTATACGCCGTTCCTGCTGGTGGGGCTAAATTCACCGCTATCGCGCGGGCTGATGATTGTTATCTGGAGCCTGGCGCTGCTGGGGATCCTGTTTAAGCTGACCATCGCGCATCGCTTTAAGATCCTCTCTTTAGTGACCTACCTGACCATGGGCTGGCTGTCGCTAATTGTAGTTTATCAACTGGCGATTAAGCTGGCGGTCGGCGGCGTGACGCTGCTGGCCGTTGGCGGAGTGGTCTATTCGCTGGGGGTGATTTTCTACGTCTGCAAGCGCATTCCATACAACCATGCAATCTGGCACGGCTTTGTATTGGGCGGCAGCGTCTGCCACTTCCTGGCGATTTATCTGTACGTCGGGCAGGTTTAAATTTCGGGAAGCCTTCCCGGCTGTGGTTTTGTAACCCGAACAGGCGTGCCAGCGCCGCCTCCGGGAATCTCCACTGTCCCCAATCCCCTGCGGCCATCTTTCCGGTGGTGCTGCGTTGACCGGGCTACAAGTTCGCAGCCGTCTGCTGTCCGGTAGCCCGGACAGGCGCGTCAGCGCCGCCTCCGGGACATTCTCCGTTGGTGATGGCTTGCTTGCCAGGGCTACGGCTTGGTGTTTTTTATTTAGACCACGGCTTTCACGATATCCATTAATCTGCGGATATCTTCTGGTCGTGTATTGCCGGTTTGCGGGTCGATTATCGAGCTGTAAACATGAGGCATCACGCGAGGTACGCCTGCTTCCAGACAGCTTTGCAAAATAATGCCAAAGTTATCGAGATCGATTCCGCCGGTTGGTTCTATCAGCGTCATGCCGTTGCGCACCGCGGTTGTCGCCAGCACATACAGCTCCGGTAGCGACTTCTCACCGCCCATCGGAAAGAACTTCGCCGCATGCGCCCCTGAATCCTGCATCATACGTACCGCCGCATCGCAGGAAACGCGGGCGGGTGTTCCCTGACTACTGCTGACTCCTGTTGAAATCAGCACTTCGCCCGGTGTTCCCGTCGGGCTGACCAGCGCGTTGATGTGCGTCTGTTCGCCGCCCGTTGCCGCCAGCGCCCCTGCCGCGAAACCGCAGCCGGTAAAGGTCTGGTTGACGTGCGCCGGATGTACCTTCGACGCGATCATCGCTGCCTTGTAATACTGCGCCGGATCCCCGGCTCCCAGCCCCACGGAGATGGACGGCACCTCCGCCATCCAGCGTTTGACCTCCTGAACGCCGTCTTCCACTGAGGCAAACTGCGCGGAGAGCACGCCGATTACCGCATGGCCCTCTGCGGCATCATAGATTTCCCTGGCATTGGCAATATCTTTCGCCAGCACGTTGATCGCCACACGTTGACGATAAAAATTAATCTGCTGCATGGTCTGCAATCTCCTTAAGTCGCGCCACGATTAATGCCATTTCCCCTTCTGCAACCGTCCGCGGATCAAGGCTAAATACGCCCTGATGAAGGTTATAGCGTCGGGCATAAATGGCGATATCGCCGCCGCGCAGTTGCGCTTCCACTTCACGGGCGTCAATACCTAACGCCTGCGCATTCACCCGGATACGAATACGCCAGATGGCGCGCCCTGCTTCATCCTGCTCAATATCGGCGCTCAGCCCGCGAATCGCGGAAATTGCCTCCGCCACTGGCTGCAGTTGTTCGGCAGTCACTACCGCCTGCTCCTGATGATAATTTTCCAGTGCGTACACCAGCCCAACCATATTCTCCTTACCGATTTTCATCGCCCTGGCGATGCCGTGGTGCTGTGCTTTACAGGCAGCGATCCACGGTTTCTTACCGGTGATAAACCCGGAGGTGGGCGCGTTAAAGGCCTTTGCCCCGCTGTAGACAACCATATCCGCTCCGCTCGCCACCCAGGCGTGTAAATCCTCCTCGGCGGCGGCATCAACAATCAGCGGCAGGTTGCGAACCTGTGCAACCTGCACAAAGTCTTCAATGCTCAACATCCCTTTCTGTACGCAGTGGTGTGATTTCACATACAGCAGCGCGGCGGTGTTGTCAGTAATCGCGCTCTCCAGTTGCCAGCGGGCCGCCAGGTTGCTCGAACCCACCTCCACCACACGCCCGCCGCCGAGGCGAATGGCGCTGGTAATCGGCGCACCGTAGTCGACGTTATGCCCACGCAGCATCACGACTTCGTTGGCCATACTGGAGCTGTCCGGTATCTGCGTGACTCTGGCCTGGTCACCACGAGTAATGGCGGCGGCGACGGCAATGGCGATGCCCGCCGAGGCGCAGGAAGTGACGTAACTGTCCTCAGCGCCGGTAAAGCGGGAAACCAGCTCGCCAGTACGGTCCACCAGTCTGTCGATTTCCACAAAGGCTGAAGCCGCCCGAGCCGTGGCCAGCATCACCTGTGGCGCGACGCTGGAGACGCCCAGAATCGTCATCTTGCCGCAGGCGTTAATAACCTGCTTTAGCCCCAGCTGTTGATAGATGTTCTGCGTCATGGCTTACAGTACTCCCAGCAGCGAACAGACCACGCTCAGCGCGACAATCGATAGCAAAATGGTGGTGTAACGCGGCCCTTTCTTCAGCAGATAGAAGTAGACCGCGAATACCGCTGCCAGCGGCAGCAGGCCCGGAGCGATGGAGTCAAGGATCTGCTGGACGACCACCTCAGAGCCTTTCAGGGCGCTGATTTTTAACGGCGTGGTGATTTTGACGTAGCTCGCAGAAAGCGCGCCCATCATGATCAAACCCAGCACGTTCGCGCCGTAGATCAGTTCTTTAATTCGCCCCCCTTGCAGCAGGCCGATTATTGAGTCACGACCCAGCGTGTAGCCTTTATGAACCATGCCGTAGCTGATCGCCAGCGTAATTGCCGGATAGAGAATTAAGGGCACAATACCGCCCATTGCGCTGCCGTTGGCGGCGAATGGAATAAAAATAGCAATCAACAGCGGCATCACGGCGGCCCAGATAATGGAATCGCCCATCCCGGCCAGCGGCCCCATCAGGCCGGTTTTAATCCCGGTGATCGAGGCGTCGCTAATCGGCTCTCCGCGGGTTTTTTGCTCCTCCATTGCTATGGAGATCCCCTGAATCACGGCACCAAAGGTCTGTTCCGAGTTGAAGAAGTTCAGATGGCGTTTTAGCGCTTCCACCTGCTCCTCCTTTTGCGGATAGAGCTTTTTGATTATCGGCGTCATCGAGGCGCAGAAAATCAGGCTTTGCAGACGCTCATAGGAGCTGGAAACTTCCGCACCCAACCAGTAGATAAACCAGGCTTTGGTGATATCGGCTTTGGTCAGCGTGCCGCTTACTCGTGCGCGTTCGACCAGTTCATTCTGCATTACGTCGCTGCTCATCATGCTGCTCCTTCATTTTTCGCCAGGCCTTTAATCAGGAAGGCCACGCAGGTGCCGAAGATAGCCATCGCCATGATGTCTACCTTCAGATAGAGCACCGCGAAGAATCCACCAATAAACCATGGCAACAGGCTCTTTTTACCGATCACCATAATGGTGATGGCGAAGCCCAGCGCTGGGAGGATCCCGCCCATGATTTCAAAGGAGTGGGTCAGCCAGTGCGGCATCAGCTTGAGGAAACTTTCCACCACGTTCTGGCCGAAATAGTTGGCGGCAAATACCACCGGGAAGCGCAGTACCAGCCCAAGCAGCGCCGGGTAGAGGAAGGCGCAGCGCATAATGCCCGCCATATTCGCCGTTTCCGCATGTTTATCCGCCATATGCACCCAGGCGGCGTTCAGCGTACGACGCAGCTGGTCGAGGAACACGCCGATAACGCCAAACGGAATCGCCAGCGCTATCGCCAGGTTCGGATCCATCCCGGCCTTCACGGCAATGGGAATAGCAATACAGGCGGCCAGCGCCGGGTCCGACGGCACGTTACCGCCCGGCGTTGAAGTTACGCCGAGATAGACGAGCTGCATGCCCGCACCAATAATCATTGCCGTTTGCATATTGCCGAGCAGCAAGCCGACGAAGACGGCGATAACCACCGGCTGAAGCAGCATGGCGGAGAAGGTGTAGCCAAGGCGTAATCGGGCAAACCAGTAATACAATCCCATCAGGCTTGCAAAGACTAAAGTATCCATAATATTTTCCTATACACTTCATCCTTCAGGCTGCCTCTTTGTTGGCTACCTTCGCTCACCCCAGTCACTTACTTTAGTAAGCTCAAGGGGATTCACTCAGTTGCCGCCTCGATGCATCCAGAATGATTTTGTGTATGTTAAATGGTTAGAATTTTTTCAGGATATCGTCCAGAGACTGCGGCTTATCTTCCGGAATGGTCTGGAATACTGCCTTAATCCCGCGACTTTTCAGTTCGTTAAGAATGCCAACGTCTTTTTCATCCAGCGTGATGTTCTGGAAAACGACTTTGCGGTTCGGCCCGCCGCCTAAACCACCCACCTGAATAGCGGAGACATCAAACCCCAGCTGTACGGCTTCCTGAATCGCCGCCAGAGAAGGGAACAGCACCAGCACGTTGCCATCGCCAAGCTGATTTTCTTTCCACGATGCCGCAAAGCTCTGATTGCTGTAGCAATCCACTTTAATGTTTGGCGGTGCGGCCATCAGATAGATGTTTTTCATAAACGGATCGGCGTCCAGCTCATCACTGACCACCGCAATCCGGTTGGCCTGAGATTGTCCGACCCACTTTGTCACCACCTGTCCATGAATCAGACGGCTGTCAATGCGACATAACACGATGTTAGCCATAATATTTTTCCCTTATTTTGGTTGTTGTAATTGACGAACGTGGGCGACAACGTCCAGACAGCTGCTGCGTGCGGCTTCCACCAGGTCGGCCACGCAGGCAGAGAGCGGCCTCTCTTCACGCCTGTCCAGCGCCTCCAGCAACAGCGAGGCATTTAGCCCGGAAACCACCGCCACCGGGTAATCCGCACTCAGTCGCGCCGCCACGTTTGAGGTGGTACCGCCAACAAAATCGGTCAGAATGAGCGAACCTTCAGGCATGGTTTTCACAACGGCTTCGACACGCTGGTAAAATTCGCCCAGCGTATCGACGGGCATCAGCGCAATTTCCGTCACGCCTTTGATTTCGCCCGTCACCATGCACAGGCTGTTGCAAAGCTGTTGCCCCCAGCCGCCATGCGTCAGCAGCAGGATCTGGGACAAGGGTTCAGTGGTAGTCAAAATGGCCTCCTGGCTCTATTACGTTTACACACGTAGTAAGAGCAAAGGCTGTGCCAGAATTTGTGTCACATGGGGGAGAAGAGAGGGCTGGCGAGGCGCAGAGCCACGCCAGATAAGGAGTTAGCGATACAATAGTTCGTAGATATAAAAATATTCCGCGTCGGATAAACGGATGGCATAAGCCTCTTCGATCGGCAGGAAGGCGGATTTAATGACACTAAACGCCCGGGCATCCAGATCGGGCTTGTTCTCCAGCGACATCTGTAACGGTTTGCGGTTGATCACGATACGCTCGACCATACAGCAGCAGTGGATCAGGAAGCGCAGTGTCACCTGGCGGCTCGGTTTCAGCGAAAGTGAGGAGGTCAGATGGTTGAGCACGCCTTCCATCTCTTTGAGAATGCGCTGAGGATTGAGCACCGAAATATGGTTGATGATGCTTTCCATGGTTAGCGCGCTGATAAAACGCATCGCGCTGCGCTCCATCTCCAGGCGGCGTTCACTGCTTGAGAGATCCGGTGTCAGCAGGCTTAGCACCAGCTCCGGCCCCTGTTCGGAGAACAATTCTTCCAGTGAGATAAACGGAATATCCGGCAGGCCGGGTTGGAAGGTGCCGACAATTCCCGCCAGCCGTTCGCTGGGGTTAATCGCCTGCTGGACCCGCTCCAGACTGCGCACCTCGTTGTAGTCGAGGATCACCATCCGCGTGTCCTGTGACATCAGTTCGCCAAAGCTTTCCTCCAGCACCTTTTTGATTTTCTCCGCTGTGCCCATACCGGTAATGCAGGAGATCACCAGCACTTTGCCGCCGTTCTCCTGCTGCGGCGTGCAGAGCTGGCAGGGGATATCTTTACTCTGCATTAACGCCGCCAGCTGTGGTAACTCACTGGTTTCATAGCTTAAATCCAGCCCTAACTCCAGCAGGCTGGTCAGAGTGATATTGGGCATCAGCAGGACGTCAATCTGAAATAACTTGCTGATCGTACTGCCAAAATGAATCAGTGAACCGATATCTACCATCAATATCAGCCGCTGCCAGCGTCGGGCCTGGATCATCTGGATTAACGTTTCGAGGGTATCATGCACCGACTGCTCAAACGGCATGTCGATGGCGCTAAACAGCTCGCGCTCCAGCACCCGGTTCACGTACTGCGCCTGGCTGGTGGCTGTCGTCGAACCATGGGCAATCAAAATCACCCCGCAGTCCGGGCTGGCATCAATACGCTGACGGTAATGGCGACACTCTTTCAGGAACAGGCATAGCCAGACCACTTCCGTCGCCGGGCACTGGATGTGCAATAGCTCGTTGATTTTTCGACACAGCAGCGTGGCGTTGTCGTATTCATCTTTACAGCGGTCGAGGATCAAGCTGGAGGAGTAAAGCTGCGGGATAAGACCACGCTGCACGTAGCCAATCAGCGCCAGAAAGTGCTTACGCAGCGGATTCACCAGGTTTTCTGGCAGCGTAAACGTAAGCACCTGCTCCACGCAGCCAATCAGCAGCGTCACGCGCTCCTCAATCTGATCGCCATAGCGCGGCGGATGGGCAATATTGTCGCGGCTGTAGAGACCATATTCAAAAATTGAACTGAGCTTATTTTTCAGGATTGCCAGCGTTTCAGCTGGCGGGACGTTGCTGTTGCGCAGATTGACGTATTCACGGGTCAGGAAGCTGTAAAACAGATCGCTCTCTTCAATCTCCGCTCCCGTTGCCAGCGAGGTTTTCAACGCCGGCAGCGTGCGCGCATCAACACTTAGCCGCTCTTTACCGTCAAATAGCGTATCGACCAGCAGACGCTGCTCCGGCGTGGCGTTAAACGGCATCTCCGCCAGCCGTTTATCCAACTGTAGCGTATCGCTATGCTCCGTCATCCCTGATGCCCACGCCTGGGCACACAGGAACTGAATATCACTCTTGAGCTGGCCAATATTGCCTTCCAGCGGTTTATTTAACAGCCAGAGCAGCAGCGTTTTGTCGATGCTTATTGTGCGCTCGATTTTACGGCTCTCACGCTGTAAGAAGCCGACAATCAATTCAACCTGCTCTTCCACCGAGCGCTGGCGAATACCGGGCAGATCGATGCAGACCTGAATACGCCGCTGGAAGGTGCGCAGCAGCGCCGAGCTGACCGGTTCAGTCGTCGCACAAATCAGGCGTACTGAAATTGAGCGCGCAGTGGCGCTCGAGCCGAGCGGGCGATACTGGCCTTTGTCGAGAATGGAGAATAGCTTTTCCTGCCCTTCATACGGCAGACGGTGGACCTCATCGAGTAGTAGATAGCCGCCGTCGGCCTGTTCAACCAAACCGGGTTTATTCTCGTTTGCTCCGGTAAATGCTCCCTGTCGATGACCAAACAGGTGCGAGGAGAGCAGTTCCGGGTTATGGGCATATTCTGCACAGTTAAAGTAGACCAGCGGCGGCGCAGTTCCCGTTGCATGTTCGCAGGCAAAGCGATGCATCAGTTCGGCAAAGAAGGTTTTGCCAACGCCGGAAGGGCCGGTCAACAGTACATGCAACCCGTGGGGATAAAGTACCGCAGCGCGACCTTTTTCCACCGCGTCACGCAGACTACGGTCATAACCAATCAGGCCACTAAAGGGGTCATCAATCGAGTGATCTTCCTGATGGGGGAGCAGATCGGCAACTGTGCGCACTTCACGCTCGGACTCCTCCAGCGTGCGTCCCAGTAGCGTTTCCACCGCTTGACGGTGCAGGAAGAACACCGGACGGCCACGGCTCTTAATGACCAAACCGTCGCTCCACAACTGATTGAGATCTTTACTCACTGAGTTACGCGCCAGCCCAAGGTTAAAGCCGATGGCTTCTGCCGTAAACGCCGTCTCCTGCGCTAAATCCGCAAGACTCAAGCCGCTCGTCAGCCGCGCCAGCTCTCCCTGTATTACCTCAATCCGTCTCATTCTCTTTACCGCTTAAGAAATAAATGATTGTTCAGAACATACACTATTCTGCTATGCAAAAAAGTGGCCTGGGGCCAGAGATGGTGCATTAGCTCAAAGACGGACATGGCCGTTGAGAGATGACGGGATGCGGTATTGTTTTCGGGAGATTCCCCGGCGGGGTTACTATATGGCCGGCTACAAGTTCACAGCCGTCTGCTGTCGGGTAGCCCGGACAGGCGCATTGCGCCGCCTCCGGGGAGACGGCTTAATTGAGGCTTAACCTTCTTCCAGCGAATACGGCAGCGGTTCGATACTCAGGCTACCGGCATCATCGCGCACACGGAATACGCTGTCGGGCTCCATATCGTTATTCATCACCGCCTGCACCAGCAGGCGACCATCGTCTAACTGCACGGCGGCTAAAACGGTACCGGTACGGCGCCAGTTTTCACCCATTTTCAGCTCAAGGTCCTCCCCGGCTTCCGGCACGCGGCTGGCTTTCCCCGCCAGGGACCACAGAGCACGCTTGTTGGCACCGCGGAATTTTGCGCGGGCAACCATTTCCTGACCGGTGTAGCAGCCTTTCTTAAAGCTGATGCCGCCCAATGCCTGAAGGTTAGTCGCTTGCGGAATAAACTGTGCGCTGTTGGCGCTGTCGATAACCGGCAGTCCGGCTTCAATATTCAGCGCTAGCCACTGCTGGCTGTTGTTAAGCTGTGCTTCACCGCGCAAGGCCTCGGTGACGCGGGTGGCGGTTGTCTCATCGGTCACCAGCAGGAAACGCTCGGCCGGATGCTCAAACCACAGCAGGCTGGTGGATCCTTCACTGACAACCTGTTTGTCGGCATTCGGCAGTTCGCTAAACAGCGGTGCCAGCGCGGCACGAGCCTGGAAACCGGCGACGCCCAGCAGCACCAGTTCATCATCGGCGGCGATCGTCACTTTAGAGAACACCGCGTATTTTTTCAGTTCAGTCAATTGCGCGTCGCGCAGGCTGCGGCGTTCAATCCACGCAAACCCCTCGTTACGACGGAAAACGCGCAGGTTGCTCCACATCTTGCCTTTAGCATCGCAATGCGCGGCAAGAAGGTGCTGCTCGTTGGTCAGTTGACTGATATCAGCGGTAATCTGCCCTTGCAGATATTTTTCGCCATCCGCACCGGTAATCGTCGCCAGCGCCCAGTCATCCAGCGTCATCAGCGTTAACGGCAGACGCGCGCAAGAGGAAGGCTGACGCGGAGGAAAAGGTGTAAAAGCCATAGTCATATCCCGAATAGCTTAACGCAGAGTGTGTGACTAATGGTAAAAGAGCTAGAGTGCAATGCAAGCGCTTTCGGCAAGCCATTTGTGCCCTCAATGGCGGGAAGCTAGACCGCAGGAAATAATGAAAGACCTGATTATTTTAGGGTTTTCATGGAGGCGCGCTCGCGAATCTTGATATTCCTGTGAAGTCAGTGGCGAAAACGGGTTAAACTAAGAAATATTTATAAGTAGGAAGTAAACATGGATATTAACAATAAAGCTCGTATCCACTGGGCGTGTCGCCGGGGGATGCGTGAACTCGATATCTCCATCATGCCGTTTTTTGAGTACGAGTACGATACGCTCAGCGATGGCGACAAGCTGTTGTTCATCCGCCTGCTGGAAAACGACGATCCGGATCTGTTCAACTGGTTAATGAACCATGGCGAACCGGCTGATGCGGAAATGCAACGGATGGTAAAATTAATTCAGATACGGAATCGGGAACGTGGTCCTGTGGCAATCTGATTTACGCATCTCATGGCGAGCGCAGTGGTTCTCACTACTGCTGCACGGCGTTGTGGCGGCACTCGTGCTGCTGATGCCCTGGCCGCTCAGCTACACCCCGTTATGGCTGATACTGCTGTCGCTGGTGGTGTTTGATTGCGTGCGCAGCCAGAGGCGGATTCACGCCCGTCAGGGCGAAATAAAACTGCTGATGGACTCCCGACTGCGCTGGCAAAAAGCGGAGTGGGAAATCGTCGGTACCCCATGGGTGATCAATAGCGGAATGCTGTTGCGTCTGCGGGATACAAAAAACCACCGTACCCAGCATCTGTGGGTTGCGGCAGATAGTATGGACGCGGGAGAGTGGCGCGACCTGCGCCGACTGGTGTTACAGAAATCGGCGCAAGATTAAGTCAAGCCTCAGGCGAACTGCTCAGCCATTTCGCCGAGGATTTGCTCGCACCAGTTCTGGATGCGTTCATCGCTCAGGTCGTACTGGTTAGTTTCATCCAGCGCCAGCCCAACAAACAGCTGCCCGTCAGCGATAACCGGTTTCGGACTGGTAAACTCATAGCCTTCGGTTGGCCAATAGCCGATGAATTTCACGCCTTTGGTTGCCAGCTTGTCGTGCAGCATACCCAACGCATCAAGGAACCATTCGCCGTAGCCTAACTGATCGCCCATACCGTATAGCGCGACGATCTTATCTTGCAGATCCAGCGTATCGAGTTGTTGCCAGACGGCCTCCCAATCTTCCTGGATTTCACCGAAATCCCAGGTTGGAATGCCGAGGATCAGCACGTCATATTGCGTCATCAGGGCAGGGGAATCATCTTTCAGGTTGTGCAGCGTCACCAGTTCAGGGCCGATGATATCGCGGATTTTTTCCGCCGCCATTTCGGTGTAGCAGGTGCTGGAACCGTAAAAAAGACCTATGTTCATCGCAAAAATGTCTCAATTCTTGTTGTGACTTTGTGCTTAGTCTACCAGAAAGGCTGCGCCAGCCTGCAACCCGAATTATTTAGGGTATAATGACGCCGTTTTAATAAGCAAAGAGGCCGGAGTGGAACAGGATCTCGCACAAATCGAGCAGTTTCTCGATGCTTTATGGCTGGAGCGTAATCTGGCGGAGAACACGCTAAGCGCCTACCGTCGGGACCTGACGATGGTGGTCGAATGGTTGCATCATCGCGAGCTGTCGCTTGCCAGCGTCAGCGGTGAAGACCTTCAGTCTCTGTTGGCGGAGCGGCAAACCGGCGGCTATAAAGCCACCAGCACCGCACGCTTGCTAAGCGCCGTACGCCGCTTCTTCCAGCATCTTTATCGGGAGAAAATCCGCCAGGACGACCCCAGCGCGCTGTTGGCATCGCCAAAGCTGCCGCAGAGGTTGCCGAAGGATCTGAGCGAGGCTCAGGTCGAGCGCCTGCTGCAGGCTCCGGTGGTTGAACAACCGCTGGAGCTGCGCGATAAAGCGATGCTGGAAGTACTGTACGCGACGGGTCTGCGCGTCTCAGAACTGGTGGGTCTGACCATGAGCGACATCAGCCTGCGCCAGGGCGTTGTGCGCGTGATTGGTAAAGGCAATAAAGAACGACTGGTACCGTTAGGCGAAGAGGCGGTACTGTGGGTTGAGAATTATCTTGAGTACGGGCGTCCCTGGCTGCTGAACGGCGTGGCGTCCGATGTGCTTTTTCCCAGCCAGCGCGCGCAGCAGATGACGCGCCAGACGTTCTGGCATCGGATTAAGCACTATGCCGTACTGGCGGGGATTGACAGCGACAAGCTCTCCCCGCACGTGTTGCGCCATGCGTTCGCTACGCATTTACTTAACCATGGCGCTGACTTACGCGTGGTGCAGATGCTGTTAGGACACAGCGATCTCTCCACGACGCAGATCTACACCCACGTGGCGACCGAGCGTCTGCGACAACTTCATCAACAGCATCACCCTCGTGCGTGAGCGCTGAATAAAAAGGATTGAGTATGAAAAAAGGTTTACTGATGTTCACCCTGCTGGCGACCACCTTATCCGGTGCAGCACATGCCGATAGCGCGGCGATTAAACAGCTGCTGGCTAAGCTGGGTGTGCAGAGCACGGACGTGCAGTCTTCGCCGGTCAAGGGCATCAGCACCGTGTTGACGGATAGCGGCGTGCTGTACGTCACTGATGATGGTAAGCACATCATCCAGGGCCCGATGTACGATGTCAGCGGCGCGCGCCCGGTGAACGTCACCAACACGCTGTTGGCCGGTAAGCTCAACGCGCTGGAAAAAGAGATGATTGTCTACAAAGCGCCGCAGGAAAAACACGTCATCACCGTCTTCACCGACATTACCTGTGGCTATTGTCACAAGCTGCACGAGCAGATGAGCGACTACAACGCGCTGGGCATCACCGTGCGCTACCTGGCCTTCCCGCGCCAGGGACTGCAAAGCGAAGCCGAGCAGAATATGAAGGCTATCTGGTGCGCCAAAGATCCTAACAAAGCGCTGGATAACGCCATGAGCGGCAAAGCCGTAGAGGCTGCCAGCTGCGATGTCGATATCGCTAAACACTACACACTCGGCGTGCAGCTTGGTGTTAACGGCACCCCGGCGATGGTGCTGAGCGACGGGACCCTTATGCCGGGCTATCGCGATCCTAAAGACCTGAAAGCGCTCCTTGATGAGCATCAAAAACAGACAAGCGGTAACTAATTCGCGTGAAACAACAGATACAACTACGCCGCCGGGAGGCGGCTGACGGCGTCGACTTACCTCCAGACCTTCCTCCGCTCCTGCAACGGCTGTACGCCAGCCGGGGCGTGCGCAGCGCGCAGGAGCTGGAACGCGGCGTGAAAGGCATGCTGCCGTGGGCGCAACTGACCGGCGTCGAAAAAGCGGTAGAAATGCTCTATGGCGCATTTAAGCAACAACTGCACATCGTGGTGGTTGGCGATTTTGACGCCGACGGCGCCACCAGTACCGCGTTGAGCGTGCTCGCCTTGCGCGCGCTGGGCTACGGAAACGTCTCTTACCTGGTCCCTAATCGCTTTGAAGACGGTTATGGCCTAAGTCCGGAAGTGGTCGATCAGGCTCACGCCCGCGGCGCGCAGATGATTATGACCGTTGATAACGGCATTTCGTCCCACGCTGGCGTCGATCATGCTCATGCGCTGGGTATTCCGGTGCTGGTGACCGATCACCACCTGCCGGGAGATACGCTGCCTGCAGCGGAAGCAATCATTAACCCTAACCTGCGTGACTGCGAGTTCCCGTCGAAATCGCTGGCCGGAGTTGGCGTGGCCTTTTATCTGATGCTGGCGCTGCGCACCTTCCTGCGTGATAAAGGCTGGTTTGAGGAACGCGGTATTACGCCACCGAATCTGGCTGATTTACTCGACCTGGTGGCGCTGGGTACCGTGGCGGACGTCGTTCCGCTGGATGCCAACAACCGTATTCTGACCTGGCAGGGGCTAAGCCGTATTCGGGCGGGGAAATGCCGTCCGGGGATTAAAGCGCTGCTGGAAATCGCTAACCGCGACCCGCAAAAGCTGGCGGCAAGCGATCTCGGCTTTGCTCTCGGCCCGCGGCTTAATGCGGCGGGGCGGCTGGACGATATGTCCGTTGGTGTGGCGCTGCTGCTGTGTGACAACACCGGCGAAGCGCGAATGCTGGCGAATGAACTTGATGCGCTAAATCAGACGCGTAAAGAGATAGAACAGGGAATGCAGGCGGAAGCGCTGACCTTGTGCGAAAAGCTGGAACGCAGCAGCGAGACGCTGCCCGGCGGGCTGGCAATGTACCACCCGCAGTGGCATCAGGGCGTGGTCGGCATCCTGGCTTCACGCATCAAAGAGCGTTTTCATCGTCCGGTCATCGCCTTTGCGCCCACCGGAGACGGACTGCTAAAAGGCTCCGGTCGGTCGATTCAGGGGCTGCACATGCGCGATGCGCTGGAGCGTCTGGATATGCTCTATCCTGGCATGATTCTGAAGTTCGGCGGCCATGCAATGGCGGCAGGGCTCTCGCTGGAAGAGGCGCGCTTTGATGAGTTTCAGCAGCGCTTTGGCGAGCTGGTTACCGAGTGGCTCGACCCCGCGCTATTGCAAGGGGAAGTGGTCTCTGACGGTCCTCTGGCGGCGGCTGAAATGAGCATGGAAGTTGCTCAAATGCTGCGTGACGCGGGCCCCTGGGGGCAAATGTTCCCCGAACCGCTGTTCGATGGCCGTTTTCGCATTTTACAGCAGCGCCTGGTCGGCGAGCGTCACCTGAAGGTCATGGTTGAACCCGTTGGCGGCGGCCCGCTGCTGGACGGTATTGCGTTTAATGTCGATACTGCCATTTGGCCGGATCCCGGCGTTCGCGAAGTTCAGCTTGCCTATAAGCTTGATATCAATGAGTTCCGCGGGAACCGCAGCCTGCAGTTGATCATTGACCACCTCTGGCCAAATTGACAACAGTGTATTAATGAGGGCGCGAATCCGGTAGAATTCCGCTCTTATCACCGCATTTTGACGAATCCATTAAAAGAAACCGATCATGTTTGAAATAAATCCGGTAAAAAACCGCATTCAGGACCTCACGGAGCGCTCTGACGTTCTCAGGGGGTATCTTTGACTATGATGCTAAGAAAGAGCGTCTCGAAGAAGTAAACGCCGAGCTGGAGCAGCCGGACGTCTGGAACGAACCCGAGCGCGCACAGGCGCTGGGCAAAGAACGTTCCTCTCTGGAAGCCATCGTGGAAACGCTGGATCAGATGTCTCAGGGCCTGGAAGACGTTTCCGGTCTGCTGGAGCTGGCCGTTGAAGCCGATGACGAAGAGACTTTCAACGAAGCCGTTGCCGAACTTGACGTGCTGGAAGAGAAGTTGGCGCAACTGGAGTTTCGCCGCATGTTCTCCGGTGAATATGACAGCGCCGATTGCTATCTTGATATCCAGGCCGGTTCCGGTGGTACAGAAGCGCAGGATTGGGCCAGCATGCTGACGCGTATGTATCTGCGTTGGGCTGAAGCGCGTGGCTTCAAAACCGAAATTATTGAAGAATCTGAAGGCGAAGTGGCGGGCATTAAGTCCGTGACTATCAAGATTATCGGCGATTACGCCTACGGCTGGTTGCGTACCGAAACCGGCGTGCATCGCCTGGTGCGTAAGAGCCCGTTCGATTCGGGCGGCCGCCGCCACACTTCTTTCAGCTCTGCGTTTGTTTACCCGGAAGTGGATGACGATATTGATATCGAAATCAACCCGGCGGATCTGCGTATCGACGTTTACCGCGCATCCGGCGCGGGCGGTCAGCACGTTAACCGTACGGAATCCGCAGTGCGTATCACCCACATTCCGACCGGTTTAGTGACGCAGTGCCAGAACGACCGTTCACAGCACAAGAACAAAGACCAGGCCATGAAGCAGATGAAAGCGAAGCTTTATGAGCTGGAAATGCAGAAGAAAAATGCCGAGAAGCAGGCGATGGAAGATACCAAGTCCGACATCGGCTGGGGCAGCCAGATCCGTTCTTACGTGCTGGATGACTCCCGCATTAAAGATCTGCGCACCGGGGTGGAAACCCGCAACACTCAGGCGGTGCTGGACGGCAGCCTGGATCAATTTATCGAAGCAAGTTTGAAAGCAGGGTTATGAGGAACCAACATGTCTGAACAACAAGCACAGGGCGCTGACGCGGCAATTGACCTTAATAATGAACTGAAAGCCCGTCGTGAAAAGCTGGCTGCACTGCGTGAGCAGGGTATCCCGTTCCCGAATGATTTCCGTCGTGACCACACCTCTGACCAACTGCACGCTGACTTCGATGCGAAAGAAAACGAAGAGCTGGAAGCGCTGAATGTTGAAGTCGCCGTTGCTGGCCGCATGATGACCCGTCGTATTATGGGTAAAGCTTCCTTCGTTACGCTGCAGGACGTTGGCGGCCGCATTCAGCTGTACGTTGCGCGTGACGATCTGGCGGAAGGCGTCTACAACGAGCAGTTCAAGAAATGGGACCTCGGGGACATCATCGCTGCACGCGGTAAGTTGTTCAAAACCAAGACCGGTGAACTCTCTATCCACTGCACCGAGCTGCGTCTGCTGACCAAAGCCCTGCGCCCGCTTCCGGACAAATTCCACGGCCTGCAGGATCAGGAAGCGCGTTATCGTCAGCGCTATCTGGACCTGATCTCCAATGATGAATCTCGCAACACCTTTAAAGTTCGTTCGCAGATCCTGGCTGGCATTCGTCAGTTCATGGTCGGTCGCGGCTTTATGGAAGTTGAAACCCCGATGATGCAGGTGATCCCTGGCGGCGCTTCCGCCCGTCCATTTATCACCCATCACAACGCACTGGACCTCGACATGTACCTGCGTATCGCGCCGGAACTGTACCTGAAACGTCTGGTGGTTGGTGGTTTTGAGCGTGTGTTCGAAATCAACCGTAACTTCCGTAATGAAGGCATCTCCGTTCGCCATAACCCAGAGTTCACCATGATGGAACTCTATATGGCGTATGCGGATTATAAAGATCTGATTGAGCTGACCGAATCTCTGTTCCGCACTCTGGCGCAGGACGTTCTGGGCCACACTGAAGTGCCTTACGGCGATCAGACCTTCGACTTCGGCAAGCCGTTTGAAAAACTGACCATGCGCGAAGCGATTAAGAAATATCGTCCGGAAACCGAGATGGCGGACCTGGATAACTTCGATTCCGCGAAAGCCATTGCTGAATCTATCGGCGTTCACGTTGAGAAGAGCTGGGGCCTGGGCCGTATCGTGACCGAGATCTTCGAAGAAGTGGCGGAAGCGCACTTGATTCAGCCGACTTTCATTACTGAATACCCGGCAGAAGTCTCTCCGCTGGCGCGTCGTAACGACGAGAACCCGGAAATCACCGACCGCTTTGAGTTCTTCATCGGCGGGCGCGAAATCGGTAACGGTTTCAGCGAGCTGAACGATGCCGAAGACCAGGCGCAGCGCTTCCTGGATCAGGTAAACGCGAAAGCCGCCGGTGATGACGAAGCGATGTTCTATGACGAAGACTACGTGACCGCGCTGGAGCACGGCCTGCCGCCGACCGCAGGTCTCGGTATCGGTATTGACCGTATGGTCATGCTGTTTACCAACAGCCACACCATCCGCGACGTGATCCTGTTCCCGGCGATGCGTCCGGTAAAATAAGCATTACCGTAATAAACGAAACCCCAGCAGAGCTGGGGTTTTTTATGCCTGACGGCTAAAATTTATCAATGCGTTACGCGCATTATCGTCCGAAGCCTGCATCACCATCCACGGGCTGAAAGCCCACGGCGTGGCACGGATCCCGCTGAAAACATCTTCAAGATTGCACCACTGGAAATCCATCACTTCATCAGGATTTATCTGTAGCGGGCTGGCTCTTCGGGCGGCATACACCGGGCAGACTTCATTTTCGACAATACCGTTTGGCGCTACGGCTCGATAACGAAATTCAGGATAAACAGGCGTTATGTTGTGGATATCGACGCCCAGCTCAAAGCGGCAGCGGCGCGCAACGGCCTGCTCAAACGTTTCGCCCGTTTGCGGGTGCCCGCAAACCGAGTTAGTCCACACTCCGGGCCAGGCTTTTTTGCCAAGCGAACGTCGGGTGATCAGCAGCTGACTATGTTCATTAAACAACCAGCAGGAAAACGCGAGGTGCAGCGGGGTGTCGAGGGTGTGAGCGGTATACTTCTCCAGCATACCTGAAGGCTTATCTTGCTCATCCAGCAAGATGACATGTTCCTGTCGCATAGTGTCCACCAAGAATCTTAAGCACTCGCTATTATAAGCCTTAATGCGACGGAATAATTAATACTTCGGACTATTTAACCGATAGGGGGAAGCAGTCCCGTAACAGAAATGGAACTGCTTGAAGTGAGATGCTTAAAAAAGCAGCAGAAAGTGAAACCGGCTTTCAATGCCTAACGCAATACCGTCAGAAACGGCAGGGATCGCCATCAGCATCAGTAAGAAAAGGCTAATAATGCAGCGCAGTAAGATATTCATATCACTCCTCCCGCTGGCTCTTTTTTAGCTTTCTCAGCAGCAACCACATGCGTACCGTGCGGACTTTTCTACCCGAGGATGCCGTTTCTTGTGCCAGTTCGGTATGGTGGCGATAACCATTAAAGAAGAGGTTAAGCACCACGGCGCTTATGGTGGCCAGCATAATACCGCTATGCAGCAGCGGCTGTAGCACTGCGGGCAGTTTAGAAAAGAAATCGTGCGACAACGTTGGCGTCATCCCAACGCCGAGACTGATCGCCACAATATAGAGGTTGTAGCGATTGGTGGTGTAGTTGCAGCGTGACAGAATACGAATCCCCGTGGCCAGCACCATGCCAAACATCACCAGGCCGGCTCCGCCCAGTACAAACTGGGGGATCGATGCCACCAGCACCGCCATTTTTGGCACCATGCCAAACAGAATCAAAATAACCCCGGAGGCAATACACACCCAGCGGCTGTATACCCGGGTCACGCTGACCAGTCCGACGTTTTGCGAAAATGACGTATGGGGAAAGCTATTAAATAAGCCGCCAATCAAGGAGCCCACACCATCAACGCGCAGTCCGCGGATAATATCCTGCGAAGACAGTTTGCGACCGACAATCTCCCCGAGGGCGAGGAACATGCCCATCGATTCGATAAAGACGATGATCAACACCGCTGTCATGGTCAGAATCGATACCGGATCAAACACCGGCATGCCGAAGGCCATTGGCGTGACGATGGCAAACCACGAGGCGTCCTGTAGACCGGAGAGGTTAACCTCATTCATCATCCACGACAGCGCAAAGCCGAAAATAATGCCTAATAATACGGCGACGTTAGACAGAAAGCCTTTGGCAAAGCGGGTGATTAATAAGATAAAAACGAGCACGGCAAATGAAATACCCAAATAAACCGGGTCGCCGTACTGCGGATTCCCTTTTCCGCCTGCGGCCCAGTCGATGCCGACCTGGATAATGCTCAGGCCGATAGAGGTAATCACCACACCGGTAACCAGCGGAGGAAACAGCGGAATTAAGCGCCCGATAAGCGGTGCCAGTAAGGTGGTGATGATGCCTGCGGCAATGGTCGCGCCAAAAATCCCCAGCAGGCCAATATCCGGATTCATCCCGATGGCGATCATCGGCGTCACGGCAGCAAACGTCACCGACATAATCACCGGCAGACGAATGCCCATAAAGCGACCGATCCCAATGCATTGGAGTAGCGTAACCACGCCGCAGCAAAACAGATCGGAGCTAATCAGCAGCGCGACGGCCTCTTTATTCAGCCCGAGCCGGTCGCCGATCATCAGCGGCACCGCCACTGCGCCCGCGTACATTACCAGCACATGCTGTAGCCCGAGGACGACCAGCTTTCCCGGCGATAAGATGCGGTCAACCTCGTCGATGGTGCCGCCGGGTTCGGCGGGAGGTGGAAGTTGAGAATCTATGGCGCTCATGCGTCTTTCTCCTTGAACCCGGCACGCGCCAAATCGGTTACCGGGTAGTAAAATGGTGAACCTTCGCACATCACATCTGGCGCTTAAATCGCCCATCCTCCGGCATAGAATGCCACCAGGGCGAGGGTGATAATTACGGTGCCGATATTCAGCTTTTGCCACTCGCGAGCGAAGACGCGCCCGACAACCAGGGTGACAAAACCCAACATAATGCCGGTGACGATATTGCAGGTCAGTACGATAAACACCGCGCAGACCAGCCCGGACATCGCATCAATAAAGTCATCAAAATCAAGCTTCGAGACGTTACTTAGCATCAATAACCCCACGTACATCAGCGCGGGCGCAGTGGCGTAGCCGGGGATCAAATACGACAGCGGCGATAAAAACAGAATTAACAGGAACAGGAGGCCAACGATGGTCGCCGTCAGGCCGGTTTTCCCTCCGGCGGCGGTTCCTGCGGCGGATTCGATATATACCGCTGCAGGGGCGGCACCGACCAGGCCGGAAAATACGGAGCTAATGGAGTCGCTGGTCAGCGCTTTGCCACCGTTGATAATCTGGTTGTCTTTATCCAGCAGATTTGCCTGCCCGGCCACGGCGCGGATAGTGCCGGTGGCGTCGAATACGGCGGTCATTACCAGAGCCAGAACGCTGGGAAGTACGGTGGGCTGTAGCGCCCCCATGATATCGAGACTAAAAATCAGTGATTTGCCATCTTCGCCGCTCAGGCTGGGCATCGCGACCAGGCCGTGATACTGAACGGCGGGATCGAAAATCAGGCCGATAATTGAAATGGCAATAATGACCAGCAGGATCCCGCCGGGGACGCGATTTTTTTCCAGACCAAAAATCACCGCCAGACCCAACAGACTCATGATCACTGGAAAGGAAGTAAACGAACCGAGCGCGACCGGCAGCCCTTCCAGTGGATTTTTTATCACCATGCCGACGCCGTTCGCTGCAATGAGCAGCAGAAACAGCCCAATACCGATTCCGGTACCGTGAGCGATACCCATCGGCAGGTTACGCAAGATCCAGGTGCGCACCCCGGTGACCGAAATGGCGGTGAAAATTACCCCCATCAAAAAGACCGCGCCCAATGCGACAGGAATACTGATGTGCTGCCCCAGCACCAGGCTAAAGGCGGTAAAGGCGGTCAGGGAAATGGCGCAGCCGATGGCCATTGGCAGGTTTGCCCACAGCCCCATCAGCAGTGAACCGAAACCCGCAACCAGGCAGGTGGCGACAAACACGGCGGCGGGTGGGAAACCCGCTTTTCCCAACATGCCGGGCACCACAATGACCGAATAGACCATTGCCAGAAAGGTGGTGAGTCCCGCCAGTACTTCCTGGCGAACCGTACTACCGCGAGCCGAAATTTTGAAATAAGCGTCCAGCGCACCGCGGGGCTGCGATGCATCCGGAGTAGGCAGAGTATCTCCAGACATAGTCATGTCCTCAGCAGAATAGAAGGGTTTCGTCAGGTGCGCTCATACACCAGGCGGCCGTCAATATAGGTACGATAAATAGAACGATCGTCACCCAGCGTCATCATCACGAACAGCTTGTCGACCAGGGACACCGAGTTGTCGTAGCGCAACTGCTGCAACGGCGTCGCCGTCGGCTCCAGCACCACAAAGTCGGCCTCTTTGCCCGGTGTGAAATTACCAATCAGGTGGTCAAGCCCCAGCGCTTTCGCGCCGCCGAGAGTCGCCAGGTAGAACGCCTCATAGGCCGAGAGCCGATAGCCTTGCAACTGCACCACTTTGTAGGCTTCGTTTAGCGTTTGCAGCATGTTGAAGGTGGTGCCTGCGCCGATGTCGGTGCCCAGCCCGACCTTGATTTTCTTCCGCCAGGCTTTTTGCAAATTGAACAGCCCGCTGCCGAGGTACAGGTTCGAGGTGGGGCAAAAAGCGATGCTGGAGTCGGTTTCGCTCAGGCGATCCCACTCTTTCTCTTCCAGATGTACGCAGTGGGCGAAAACGCAGTTTTTACCGGTCAAACCATACTGGTGATAGACGTCAAGGTAGCCATCATGATCGGGATAGAGCTCTTTGACCCAGGCAATTTCATCTTTGTTTTCACACAGATGCGTATGTACCCAGGTGTCGGGATACTCCTGGCGCAGACGTTGCGCCATCGCCAGCTGTTGCGGCGTTGAGGTTGGGGCGAAGCGCGGGGTGATGGCATACAGCAGGCGACCATTTTTGTGCCAGCGTTCAATCAGCGCTTTGCTTTGCTGGTAGCTGCTTTCGGCATCATCCAGCAGATACTCTGGCGCGTTGCGATCCATCATCACTTTGCCCGCAATCATGCGCATGTTGATATGGCTGGCGGCTTCAAACAGGGCGTCTACTGATTGCGGATGCACAGTGCCGAAGACCAGCGCGGTGGTGGTGCCGTTACGCAACAGCTGCTTGAGGAAAAAAGAGGACATCTCGCGCGCATATTCCAGGTCCTGATAGCGCCGCTCGGTGGGGAAGGTGTGCTTATTCAGCCACTCCAACAGCTGCTCGCCATAGGCGCCAACCATCTCGCTCTGCGGGTAGTGAATATGGGTATCAACAAATCCCGGAATCACCAGCTTGCCGCGATAATCTCGGACCCGAATGGCCTCAGGAACCCGATGTTTTCCCTTTTCCCATTCGCCAAACCATTCGACTTTGCCCTCGCGAATCAACAGCAATCCATCCTCGATAAACCGCAGCGCCGATTCGAGCTCCTCGGGATGTTCGATGGTGCGCGTGATATCGATAAAGCTACCACGCACGGCTTTTAGCGTGTGTTCTCCTGACATGTGAACTCCTTACAGTTAATCCGCTTCTTCCAATGAATCGGCTGCGGGCAAGACGTCCTCTTGCCGATAGCCGCCCGGAAGAATGATATTCAACAGGATTGCGGTCAGTCCGCCTGCGCAGATGGGGTTTTCCACCAGCACATAAATTGAGGCGGGTAAGATTTTGAAGATTTCCGGATCGTAAGAGACGCCAAGCCCCAGCCCGAGAGAGGTGGCGACGATCAGCGTTTCACGGCGCTTCAGGCCGTTGGAAATAATGATGCGGATCCCGGCGATAGCGATCATCGAGAACATCAGCGTCATCGCACCGCCCAGTACCGCCGAGGGGATGGTGGTGAAGAAGCCGCCAATGGTCGGGAACAGGCCGAGGATCACCAGCATGACGGCGATGGTGCGCCCGATATAGCGCGAGGCGACGCCGGTCATCTGGATAACCCCGTTGTTTTGCGCGAATGTGGTGAGCGGCAGGGAGCCAAGCGCGGAGGCGATGACCGAGACCAGTCCGTCCGCCAGCACGCCGCCTTTCAGGCGCGACTGGTACTCATCACCCTGGATGGGGCGTCTCGACACCATCGCCGTAGCGGTGATATCGCCAACCGCTTCCAGCACGCTCAGCAGGTAAATGGTGCCGACGACCAGAAAGTGATGCAGGCTGAAATGAAAACCGTATTTAAAGGGGATCGGGATAGTCACCAGCGGCAGGTTTTTCATGCCGCTGAAATCGACCATTCCCAGACACAGCGACACCACGTAGCCCACGCCCAGGCCGATGGCGATCCCGCCCATGCGCAGCAGCGGGCTACGGCAACAGTTGAAGCCAATCACCACCATCAACACCAATAAACCCACGCCGAGGTTCTCGTAATTACCGTAGGTGCCACTGCTCTTTGCCGCGAAGCCGCCGCCAAAATCAATAATGCCGACTTTAATCAGGCTCAGGCCAATCATCAGCACCACAATACCGCTGACGGTAGGTGTAATGACCCGGCGCAGATAGGGGAGGATAAAAGAGGAGCCGACCACCAGAAACGCGCCGACAAACGACACGCCGAGCAGCGAGGACATAATCAGCTCTTCATGAAAACCGTCGCTTTTCATACTGCTGCCAAGCGCGATCATCACGGTGACAAACGAGAAATTCACCGACTGTATCGACAGTAATCCGGAGCCGACGATGCCGTAGCGGTTCACCTGTAGCCAGGTGCCGATCCCGGAGGCGATCATCGCCATCGAAACCAGATAGGCGGTGGTTTCCGCAGAGAGTTGTAGCGTTGCCCCTACGATCAGGGCGGGGGTGACCATGGGAACGAAAATGGCCAACAGATGGGTAATCGCTCCCACAATCGTCTGGTGAAAAGGAGGGCGATCCTCCAGTTCATAAATCAGATCGGAACCTGTGCGGTTTATATCAGACATCCCTTTACTCCCTCTATTTGGGTATAAGCAAATTTGATCATCTGAATCAGTGAAATTAAATTCTGTGAATTTTGGGCACAGGAGGCCCTGAGAAAGACGGTTCTCAATCCACAGACGGCATTTAATAATGATTGAATCACTTAGCCAGGCCGTCTCCCCGAAATGAGGAACCGGCCGGTTTTCTCCCTCAGAGAGGGGCGTTTCTTTCCCGGCTCGCGCTACAGGTCTGTGCGGTTTTGGTAGCCCAGGCAAGGCGCTTTGCGCCGCCCCCGGGAGGAAGACCGCAGAATCTTCCCGGAGGCGATGCTGCGCATCTGTCCGGGCTACAAGCCTTCAGTCGTCTGCGTTCCCGTAGCCCGGGCAAGGCGCTTTGCGCCACTCCCGGGAGAAAGACCGCAGAATCTTTCCGGAGGCGACGCTGC
Organism: Klebsiella huaxiensis; assembly: GCF_003261575.2. GTDB lineage: Bacteria > Pseudomonadota > Gammaproteobacteria > Enterobacterales > Enterobacteriaceae > Klebsiella > Klebsiella huaxiensis. The sequence goes on from NZ_CP036175.1 coordinate 994,265, forward strand.
GCATCTGTCCGGGCTACAAGCCTTCAGTCGTCTGCGTTCCCGTAGCCCGGGCAAGGCGCTTTGCGCCGCCCCCGGGAGAAAGACCGCAGAATCTTCCCGGAGGCGATGCTGCGTATCTGTCCGGGCTACAAGCCTTCAGTCGTCTGCGTTTCCGTAGCCCGGGCAAGGCGCTTTGCGCCGCCCCCGGGAGGAAGACCGCAGAATCTTCCCGGAGGCGATGCTGCGCATCTGTCCGGGCTACAAGCCTTCAGTCGTCTGCGTTTCCGTAGCCCGGGCAAGGCGCTTTGCGCCGCCCCCGGGAGAAAGACCGCAGAATCTTCCTGGAGGGGGCTACAAGCCTTCAGTCGTCTGCGTTTCCGTAGCCCGGGCAAGGCGCTTTGCGCCACCCCCGGGAGGAAGACCACAGAATCTTCCCAGAGGCGATGCTGCGCATCTGTCCGGGCTACAAGCCTTCAGTCGTCTGCGTTCCCGTAGCCCGGGCAAGGCGCTTTGCGCCGCCCCCGGGAGGAAGACCGCAGAATCTTCCCGGAGGCGATGCTGCGCATCTGTCCGGGCCACAAGCCTTCAGTCGTCTGCGTTTCCGTAGCCCGGAGAAGGCGTTAGCCGCAATCCGGGGATTCCTCTGCGCCGTAGCGGCCCCTTGTGGTTACAGTTTTCCTAACGCGCTCAGTATTTTCTCCGGCGTGAAATGCCATTCGCGCAGCCAGACGCCGCAGGCATCGTGAATGGCGGTGGCAATCGCCGGAGCCGCGCCGTTGACGCCGATTTCGGAGATCGATTTCGCGCCAAACGGGCCGACCTTGTCATCGCTTGGCACTAGAACAGCGCGGAAATCATGCGGAATATCGCCGATTTTCGGCGCGCCATAGCTGCGCAGATCGCGGGTAAGCGGATGGCCCTGTGCGTCGTAAAGAATCTCCTCAGTCAGGCTATGACCAATGGCGCGCATCGACGCCCCGTAAATTTGCCCCAGCGCCAGCTCCGGGTTAACCGGCGTACCGCAGTCCAGCAGCGCATAGAACTTGTCGAGGCGGATTTCACCGGTACGGGTATTCACCGCCACTTCGGCGAAGTTCGCTCCGTACGGGAAGGCGAAATCGGCGGTGATATAGCTGGCGGTGGCGACCAGCGTACCGAAGCCGGTGCCGGTCTCGGCCTTGTGGGCGATATCGGCATAGCTCACTTCCCCTTGTTTACCGCGCACCACGCCTGGGGCTACCAGCTCAACGTCGCTTAGCGGTTCCCCGAGCATCTCTGCGCCGTGGAAGCGTATTTTTTCCCGCAGATTTTCTGCCGCCTTACGCGCCGCATTACCAGAGAAACAGGTGCCGGACGAGGCGTAAGCGCCTTTGTCGAACAACGCATGATCGGTGTCGCCGGAAATGACATGCACCTCCTGCGGCGGGCAGTGCAGCACTTCCGCCGCCAGTTTGGTGACCACTGTATCCAGTCCGGTACCGATATCCGCGCCGCCGGAGTGGACGATAAAGGTGCCATCGGATTCGAGCTTGATCATGCAGTTGGCCTGGTCGATGTCCGGGATCCCCGACTTCTGCATAATGATCGCCACGCCGCGGCCTGTCTGCCAGTCGCCCGCGTGCGGTTTCGGTGACGACCATTGGATCATCTCGCGGCCCTGACGCAGGATCTCCTCCAGCGCACAGCTGGCGGCGGTAGGCACCGACGTTGGCGCTTTACCTTCGCCAATTGCGCCGAGGATCTTCAACTCCTGTCCTTCATGCACGCGGTTGCGCTCGATAATCTCCAGTTGATCGATCTGCAACTGCTCCGCCAGTTCCGCCAGCGCCATCGTGATGGCAAAGTTGCCCTTCGGCGCGCCATAACCCTGATAAGCGCCGGTTGGGCAGATATTGCTGTAGTAGGTGGTCACTTTGAAATCGACGTTATCGCAGGGATAAAGCGGCAGCGACAGCGCCGGTCCATTGGACGGCACGGTCAGTGAATGGTTGCCGTAGGGGCCGGTGTTGGCGCGGAAATCCATCTTCACTGCCGTCAGGCGACCATCTTTCTTCGCCCCCAGCTTCACCGTCACCTTGGCGACGTGGCGAGAGGTATTGGCGATAAACTCCTCTTCACGGGTATAGCGGAAATAAACCGGGCGTCCGGTGACGCAGGTGGCCCAGGCGCAGACCTCTTCCAGCAGGATATCCTGCTTGGAGCCGAAACCGCCGCCCACGCGCTCTTTAATTACGTGAACCTTGTGCTGCTTCATGCCGACCAGACGCGCCACCTGGCGGCGAAGGTGCCACGGAACCTGGGTCGAGGCGTGAATAACCAGACGATCGCCGTCCATGCGGGTAAAACAAAGATGCGGTTCCGTCGGGCACTGCTGGGCCTGAGTGGAGGAGTAGGTGCGCTCGATAACCACATCGGCTTCAGCGAAACCTTTCTCCATATCGCCAATATGGCCGTGAATGCTGGCGGCGATATTTTTGCGCGGGCGCGAGCCAATGGGGAAATTGATAATCATATGTTCCCCGCGCTGGGTGGCGTGACGGTTATCTTCTTCCAGCGTATCCGGTGCGCCAGCGACGTACACCACCGGTTCATCGTGAACCACCGGCGCGTCATCGGCCATCGCCTCATCAATCGACATCACCGGCTTAAGCACTTCATATTTGACGTCGATAAGCTTCAGCGCGACCAATGCAATATCTTCACTTTCTGCGACAACCGCCGCGACGCGATCGCCGACGTGGCGCAGCTTCTTACCGAACATCCGCCGGTCGAGCGGTGACGGCTCCGGCGCGCTCTGGCCGCCGGGGGTGTAATAGATATCAGGGCAGTTAAGATGGGTGATCACGTGAACCACGCCCGGTAGCGCCTCGGCCTTGCTGACGTCGAGATGAGTAATCAGCGCATGGGGATGCGGGCTGCGCAGCATTTTAATAATGCAGGCGTCCGGTGTGACGCGGTCCTCCACATAGCAGGGCTTGGCCTGCACCATGGTTGCCGCATCGGTTTTCGGATACAACTTGCCGACGACCGCCAGATCGTCGCGGAAGGTCGGGGCGCTATCGATAGCGATCTGCGGGTCGCCTTTACGCGCCACCGCCAGTTCGATCACCTGATAATATTGCTGCCAGCCCGCGTCGCGGCTGAATAATCCGGAGAGTGCATCATCGATCTCCTCACGCGTCGGGGCGGCGATACGATCGAGCAGATCGCTGATAATCAGCGCGGCGGCGGGATCGTTATAGCCCGATTGCACCACGCCGACATCGACCATCGCCTGCTGCACCAGACTGAGCTGATTCCATTTGCCCAGCGATTCGCTGGTGCGGATCTCCGCCTGTTCCAGCTGAGCGGCGATAAGCAGGGAAGCGTTAACGATGCGGCCGTTAAACAGAATCGCGTCGGATCCCGCGAAGCCGAAACCATCGTCGCTGTTGCGCACCGAGTGCATCCCGAGGCCGAAAAGCAGCGCCTGTACGTTAGCGCCGGGATTGACCTTCATCTCGCGCGCAGCGCCGTTCAAGGTAAAGTGAATCATCATACGACCTCCTCGCCCATCTGCTGGCAGTCGGCATACAGGTCTGCGACAACCACGCCGGTGATATAGCGTTTATAGGCCACGCTACCCCGAACATCCTGCTGAGGGAAAATTGCGGCGGCGACGGCCTGCTCCAGCGCGCTGCCTTCCAGTTGCTGCGACTCCACGTCTCGCAGGCGTAGGGGACCATCGGCCACACCGTCCAGCGCGATATGTACGCCATCGTGTTCTGAGATGGCAACCGCCGCGGTGACAACGGTTAACCCCGCCTGTGAGCGGCTGATTTTGCGCGTGGCGCAGGGGCGGAAGGGGTCTTTAATGACAATTTCCGTGATCAGCCGTGCGCCGGGATCGGCGAGATAGCTCTCCAGCGACAGGCACTTGCCGTCGCCAAATACCAGATGCGCGTCCAGCGCCAGCAGAACGGGCAGCAACACCGACTCTTCCTGGCGGGCGGCGATTTCGCCGCCGAGGGTTGACTGGTTGCGCAGGTGGCGGGAGTAGACGAAGCCCAGCGCATCGTGTAGCGCGGCGGGAATGAAGTGCGCATCACGCAGGGTTTGCAGACGCGTCATCGCGCCAACGCGCAACGCGCCGTTGTCCCAGTCCACCCATTCCAGCTCAAGGTCCTGTAACGAAATGGCGATTCGCTTATCCGGTCGTGTCGGAGTGGCATTGATCTTACTGCCCCCGGCAAACCAGACGGCATCATCCTGGTAGCGTGATTTGAGCTCCAGCGCCTGTTCTACAGAGTCTGGTTTGAAAAATTGCTCGATCATAATCTTTCCTCATCAATCCCTCTTTCAGCACGAAAGAGGGCGTGGGCTATGCCAGCGAGTCCATACGCCGCCACATATCCGCAGCGACTTTTCGGGCCTGGACGTAAATCGAATCGCAATCAAAGGTGAATTGCCGATCTTCGTAGACCAACACGCCGTTGACCATCACGCTATGAACGCTGGCGGAACCGAGGCCAAAGGCGATATGTCCGGCGATATTGTCTGCCAGTAGCGGCGTCGGCGCGGCATAGTCGCAAATGGTCAGGTCGGCTTTATAACCAGCCTCTAACTGCCCAAAGCGGGCGCTAAAGTTACGGCTCAGCAGTTCGTTACCGCTGGCCAGTGCGCGGGCGAAGCTGTCTGGCCACAGCGGGCCACCAGCATCGCGATGCTTAAAGAAGGCAAACTTCATCTCTTCCAGCATGTCGGAGCCGATACCGTCGGTACCCAGCGCCAGGTTGCGGATATCGGTGAGGTGATGGTTGTAGCCCACATGGTTGTTCATGTTGGAACGGGCGTTGTGCACCAGAAAAGCATCCTGTTCGTTGAGCAGGGCGATATCGTCTGTCGACAAATACAGTCCGTGCGCCACCAGCGTTTTGCTGTTGATAAGGTCGTATTCCGCCAGCCTAACCAACAGGTCTTTGCCATAAAGATGGTGGCTGTGGGAGACATCATAGAGATCTTCCGCCGCGTGGATATGCAGCCCGCGCCCGGTAACCTTGAGGGCCTCGCTGAGCATGGATAGCCCGGCATCCGGCACGGTAAAGGGGGCATGAGCGCCGATATGCGCTTCCACCAGATAGGGCTCCGTGCCCATCGCCCGCGCATGGTCTATCTGGCGGGCGAAGCGGATATTTTCCTCTACGCCTGCTTGCAATTCATCGACTCCACCGTTGCGGTCGGTGGTTTCAAAGCAGGTCATCCCGCGCAGGCCAATCTTCAAAAAGGCATTGCGCAGCGTAGAGAGCGAGCCGTCGATATACGCCGGAGAAGCGTGATGGTCGATGACCGCAGAGCATCCGCTCTTAATGGCTTCCATTGAGCAAATCAGCCCGCTGTAGTAGAGCGACTCTTCGTCCAGTGCGCGGTCCAGCCGCCACCACAGATTTTTCAGCGTCGAAATAAAATCCGGGCTGGGGGCGATGTTGGCCATAATGCCGCGCGACAATCCGGAGTAGAAATGGTTGTGTGCGCACACCAGTCCGGGCATCACGATACGCCCGTGCATCTCCTTCCAGTCAGCCTGTGGATAGCGGCGGGTCAGTGCATCGCCAACCTCAACAATAACGTCATTTTCGATAGCGATATCAACGCCTTCCTGCACTTTTGCCGGATAGAGCTGTACGGCGGTCACATTCTTTAGAATTAACATCGTTATACCTCCACCCGGCCCAGCAGATAGTGATGCTGCTGGTGGACATGGCTGATGATGCGACACATCTCATCCAGCCCCGGAGGGATGCTGGCGAACTGGCCGTCGTTGTCGATATTCAGTACCCAGCTTTGGCTATTGAGACGCACGCGCACGCGGTCATCTTCCACCAGGAATCCGGGGTTGCTGCTGGAGTCAAAATCCTGTGCCAGGCTAAAGACGGTGATTTTGTCTTTGTAAGGTTTGCCCAGCCACGGGCAGAACTGGGCGCAGTTGCCGCACTCGTTGCAGTAAGCATCCAGATGCAACGTCTGGAAGCGATTCTGGAAGCCAGGGACCGCAATAGAGATGTTGGCGCGGTTCGGACAGACGTCCACGCACTTGCTGCACACGTAGTTGCATTCAAGGCAGCGTTCGGCTTCCTGAGCGACGAAGGCATCGCGGTCGTCTTTGTTGACTATCGCGACCGCTATTTCCCCCTTGCGCTGGTAGATTTCAGCCGGGCTGACGTTGTTCCAGCGTTTATCCGCGTGGTGGGTGCGGATATTTTCCCGATAGAGGATGGTATCGCTTGCCCGACGGGCTGAGCCGATAGCGGCGACGATGGAAGAGGGGCCGCGCTGAACATCGCCAATCATAAAGACGTTGGCAAGGCGGGTTTCGCCACTGGCATTGACCTCCGGCCAGCCTTTTTCATTCAGCGGAATACCCATGGCGCTCAGGGCGTCGGTATCCTGCTGCTCGCCGATGGCGGTGATCAGGCTGTCGGCATGCAGCGTTACGGTTTCATCGGTTTCGACCGGACGGCGGCGACCTTTGGCGTCCGGTTCACCCAGCGACATCACCCGCAGGGTCAGCGTGCCGTCGGCATCAAAGCGCTGCGGATTATTCAGGAAGCGGAACTCAACGCCGTCGTGCAACGCCTCCTCATACTCTTCGCGCCAGGCGGGCATTTCCTGTAGCGAACGGCGATATACAATGGTGGCTTTCTCCACGCCGGGTACGCGTAACGCCGCGCGGGCGCAGTCCATGGCGGTGTTGCCTGCACCCACAATCACCACGTGTTTACCCAGATTGAGCGTGGAACCCAGATTGTATTCCCGCAGGAAAGGCAGCGATTTCCAGACGTGCGGGTTATTGCCGTGCAGCGTGACACCGCTGTTTTTATCGGTCCCGGTGGCGACCAGCACATACTGATAACCCTGATTTTTTAGCTGTTCGACCGTCAGATGCGCGTCGCAGCCGTACTCGAATTTCACGCCGTGGTCGGCGACAAAATCGATATCATGCTGGATGAGCTCCGCCGGAATGCGGAACTGCGGAATGATGTTTTTGACGACGCCGCCGGCGTTGGCTTCCCGCTCAAACACGGTAACCGGATGCCCCGCGCGCGCCAGAAAATAGCCTGCGGCAAGTCCCGCCGGGCCTGCGCCAATGACCGCAACCGGATGGCGTGAGCCGGAGCCCGCCGGTTTATGCCAGCGTTGCTTGTATTCATCCCAGCCTTTTTCCAGTGCGATTTTTTTGAGTTCACGGATGTTCAGTGCGCTGTCGTAGTCCAGGCGCGTACAGTTGTACTGGCACTGATGATCGCAGATATGCCCGGTGATAGCGGGCAGGGCGTTGCGCTGATAAATCAACTCCAGCGCGTCGGCATAGCGCTGCTCGCCCATCAGGCGAATGTATTCCGGAATATCCTGTTTGATCGCGCAGGCCGTAATACAAGGTGCGACGTAGCAGTCGGTCAGCGGCAGATCTTCAGCAACCTCAATGCGCTCTTCCGGTTTCCAGTGTTTCTGCGTATAGGCCATGGTGACGGCGTCTTCTGCCAGCCGGTTTAATCGCTCAACGTCGACGTGGGTCATGCCCCAAGCGTCTGATGACTCCAGTTCGCGCATGCAGGCGCTCAGGCGCAGGTAGCCGCCGGGCTTGAGCAGATCGGTCGCCATCGTAATGGGGCGGATCCCGGTGTCGAAAATGTCGCGAATAGTCAGCTGGCTGGCGCCGCCGGAATAAGAAATGGGTAATTTGCCGTCAAAAGCGCGGGACAGCACCGCCGCCACGTTGATGGCGAGCGGGAACAGCGCGCGGCCAGACATATACATCTCATCGCCGGGAAGCGCGCCTTTATTATTGATAGTGCCAAGAGTGTTGGTCAGCTTCACGCCGAAACCGAGCGATTTCTGTTTTGCCAGCACCATCAGGCGTTGCAGCATTTCCAGCGCCTGGGCCAGTTTGAGATCGTGCTCGAACGACTCATCTTTCAGGCCGATATACGCAAAGCCGCAGCTATCCAGAATCTCGCGAACGCGTGCGTAGCCCAGCAGCGTCGGGTTCAGCTTCACGAAGGTATTCAGCGCTTTTTCTTCCAGCATGTACTGGCAGATAGCTTCGATTTCGTGCGGCGGGCAGCCGTGCATGGTGGAGAGCGTTACGCCGTGAACCAGGGTGGCAGGAATGCGCGCAGGCAGCGCGCGCAGGTTTTCCCGCTGCTCGCTCAGGCCGTGGCGCTCAAGGAAGGTATCGTCGTGCAGCCAGCGGCTAAGCGTATCGCGATATTGCGCAAATTTCGGCTGCGTGGAGGCGTCTGTCATTGAGTCAATAAACTGCTGCATTGGCGGCTGCTTGATGCCGTCCAGGTTGTAGCCGACGCTCATATTGAAGATAAACGACTTTTCCGCGCCCGAGGGCTGGAAAACCTGCTCTAACAGATGCAGAACGAACCACGCTTTCAGGTACTCATCCCACGCTTTTTGCAGGGTGAATTCGGTGGACCATTCGGTATTGAAGCACTCATCTTCGGCATCGATACAGGGTTTTTCCAGCTCCAGCCGGTCAAGAATTTGTACCGTTTTCAGCTCGATAAAGCGGCCGCCGGTGAGCCAGGAGGTGACAATATTTTGCGCCAGCTGGGTGTGCGGGCCAGCAGCGGGGCCAACGGGGGTAGCGCAGGTTTCGCCAAAGACGCTGACCGATTTATCTTTGGCTGGTGAGTAAAATTGTTGCTCGGGAATACCAAAGATGGAGCGCTGCTGTTGGTATTCATCAAATATGCGCGTCAAGAGTTCCTCGAACGGAACGGGACGCATAATATCCCCCATAACCCTCTCCTTTACCCGTCATACTTCAAGTTGCATGTGCGTTGGCTTCACTCGTTCACCCCAGTCACTTACTTATGTAAGCTCCTGGGGACTCTCTCACTTGCCGCCTTCCTGCAACTTGAATTATTTAGGGTATATAGTTCTCACTGATTGACCGGTATAGATAAACCGGTAGCCTGAGAGATATGGAGCAATATTCGCACCACTCTTGCTGGCGAACGGCATAAATATAATTTTTTGTGAAGCGCTTCTAAAGTTAAGTCTGCTTTGTGAAAGAACTCACATTGCGCAAATGAGAATTAAAATCAGTCCTGGTCGTTGATGAAGTCAGCGTTTCTCGAAAGTATCTTATTTTCTCAAAAAGGGTGGGTTTGTATCATTATGATAAGTGCGAAAGACGCCTGGTTTGATTATTTGAACGCAATCGTTTAACTTGGCAGGTAAGAAATTTTATTGACAATGATGTAGGTTAATAAAATCCTCTGGTGTATCGATATCTAAAGTGATTTCGCGATTGTTTATTTTTACTCTATTATGCTCGCCCGCCAGCAATGCCTGACGCATATTTTTATGTGGCCGGGAGATAGCTTGCCGCAGGCACTCTCGGGTGAGCAAAATAGGGTGTCCAGGGACGCCGTGATAGTAAGGTATGAGTGCACTGGTGTTACGTAACGACCACATTTTATTGAATATTCCAACGGTAAGGCAGGGCATGTCACCGTGGGTGATGAAGCAGTATTCGCTCTCAACGGCGGCGGCGGCAGCCTTCACGGAAGAGTATAAACCGTCAGCATAATCTGAGTTGTGGATAATAATAATATTACGCATATTGGCATAACGTTGATGCAGTTCATTGCCACGATATCCCGTGACTAAAATAACCCGACTGCAAAATTGCAGGGCGTTTTTGATACTTGCATCAAGAATTGTCCCTCCTTGCCAGGGTAACATCATTTTCCATTCTCCCATCCGTGATGAAAGCCCCGCGGCGGTAATAATACAGTCGATAGCTGGCATTGCGCGTCCATTATTTAAGGTGATTGATGGTTACCAAGGAAAATATAACGGATAACGCCGAATTGTTCTTTGACTTAGGTGCGCAGAACCGTCCCTCGGTTATTTCAGTGGTGGGGGCCGGAGGCAAAACCAGCACCATTTTCTCGCTGGCTCAGTTATTCCATGCCAGCGGCCGGCGCGTCGTGGTGACGACGACGACTCATATGTTCCTGCCTGATTCCGCTTATCCGGTGATCTTTTGTCGGGAGCCTGCCGCTCTGCCTTCTCACTATCTCAAATTACCCATTTTAACCTGTTTTCACTCATGGAAAGCGCAGGAGGGCAAAGCACGAGGTTTTTCGGCGAGCGCCATTGATGCGCTGGCTGCGCGAGAGGAATGCGACGTTATTTTAGTGGAAGCTGACGGCGCTCACGGATTGCCGCTGAAAGCGCCGGATGAGCATGAACCTTGCATACCTGAAAGCAGCTGCTCCGTGATTGCCGTAACGGGCGGGCATATGTTGGGGGAGAAAACGGGAGCGGAAAATGTCCATCGCTGGCCGTTGTTTGCTGATATTACCGGCCTGACAGCGGATGAACCGCTGACGTTCGGGCACCTTCTCCGGCTCATTCGCCATCCGCAGGGCGCGTTTAAAAACGTACCGCTGGGCAGCCGACGGATCTGGTTCCTCAACCAGTTTTCTCAATCTGAGAATCGCCTGGTTGAAGACGAACTGAACCCGCTCTTGCGCAATGGAGATATGGATGCCATCTGGCTGGGCGCGATACTGGAACGCCCGCTGATTTTGCGCAGATTTGTGAGATAGCGACGCCGGGAGACCGGATCTACCGAACGGATATCCACTGAGGTTTTTATGAATATTTTCACAGAAGCGGCAAGACTCGAAGAACAAAACAGCCCATTTGCGCTGGCGCAAATTGTGGATAGTCGTGGCTCAACGCCGCGACATTCAGCAGAAATGCTTGTCCATCAGGATGGAACCATCGTCGGCACCATTGGCGGCGGTATGGTGGAGCGTAAGGTGATCGACGAGGCGCTACAGGCATTAGAGGAGCGAAAGCCGCGCTTGTTTCATGGGCGAATGGCGCGTAACGGCACCGATGCCGTGGGTTCAGATTGCGGCGGCGCGATGACGGTATTTATTAGCGTCCACGGGCTGCGGCCCCGGCTGGTATTGATTGGCGCGGGGCATGTGAATCGGGCTATTGCCCAGAGCGCGGCGTTATTGGGGTTTGATATCGCCGTGGCGGATATCCATCGCGAAAGCTTAAATCCGGCCTCTTTTCCTCCTTCGGTGCAGCTACTCTGTGCCGACTCGTTTGCCGCGGCGGTGGATGCGCTGGAGATCCGCCCCGATAACTTTGTGCTGATCGCCACCAATAATCAGGATCGCGAGGCGCTGGATAAGCTGGTGGAGCGTCCGGTGGCATGGCTGGGGTTGCTGGCGAGCCGCCGCAAGGTTCAGCTTTTTATGCGCCAGCTGCGGGAGAAGGGGGTTGATGAAGAGCATCTCGCGCGCCTGCATGCGCCGGTGGGTTATAACATTGGTGCCGAAACGCCGCAGGAGATTGCAGTGAGCGTGCTGGCTGAAATCTTACAGGTTAAAAACAATGCTCCCGGCGGCTTAATGATGCGAGCAGCGCACCCGTCCGGACACCAGCGCGTGGTGGTTCGCGGCGCGGGGGATATCGCCAGCGGTGTGGCGCTGCGTCTGTTTCATGCCGGATTCAAAGTGTTCATGCTGGAGGTTGAGAAACCGACGGTTATCCGCCGCAGCGTGGCTTTTGCCCAGGCAGCGTTTGACGGCGAAATGGTGGTCGAAGGCGTAACCGCCCGGTTGGCGAGCACGACGGCAGAGGCGATTGCGCTGGCTGAACGCGGTATTATCCCGATACTGGTCGACCCTTTCTGTTCATCGCTTGAGGCGCTGAAGCCCGTTTGCGTGGTCGATGCGATTCTGGCGAAACAGAATCTGGGCACTCATATTGAAATGGCGCCGGTGACTATTGCGCTGGGGCCAGGGTTCCGCGCGGGTGAGGATTGCCGTGCGGTGATTGAGACCAATCGCGGTCACTGGCTGGGGCAGGTGATTTACTCGGGCTGCGCGCAGGAAAATACCGGCGTTCCCGGCAATATTATGGGTCACACCGCGCGTCGGGTGATCCGCGCGCCCGCCGCAGGCATCATGCGTGCCAACGTGAAGCTAGGCGATCTGGTAGAAGAGGGTGATGTCGTGGCCTGGATTGGTGAAAGCGAAATTAAAGCGCCGTTATCGGGCATGGTGCGCGGCTTGTTAAGCGATGGTCTGGCTGTGGTCGGCGGCTTTAAGATTGGCGATATCGACCCGCGCGGCGAGACCGCTGATTTTACCAGCGTTTCTGATAAGGCGAGGGCGATTGGCGGCGGTGTGCTGGAAGCGCTGATGATGCTGATGCATCAGGGCGTGAAATCGACTAACGAGGTGCTGGAAGTCGCATAGAGTGGGCTACTCACCCTCAGACGACTGTGAACCTGTAGTCGGGAAGCAGTTGCGTCAAACCATCAGGCCTGGTACCTCTCCCGGAGGCGGCGCCAGATGCACCTTGTCCGGGCTACCAAACTGCACGTACTTGTAGCCCGGACAGATGCGTAGCATCGCCTCCGGGGAAAATACCAGCCTTCCCGACTAAGCAGCCAACGCCTTATCCGGCTACTGGCAAATCACGGTGCCGGTTTTACCTTCGATTCCTTCTTTCGCTTTGCTCAACACGGTAATCAGAGATTCGCGTCCTGGGCGGGAACGGGCGAACGAGGCGGCGGCTTCGACTTTCGGCAACATGGAACCTTTGGCGAAATGCCCTTCGTTGATAAAGCGCTCCGCATCGCTTAATGACAAGCGATCCAGCCACTGTTCGTTAGGTTTACCGAAGTTGATCGCCACTTTTTCCACCGCCGTCAGGATGATCAGCATATCCGCATCGATCATTTCGGCGAGCCGGGCGCTGGCCCAGTCCTTATCGATAACCGCGCTGGCGCCGCGCAGATGGTTACCTTCTCGGATCACCGGAATGCCGCCGCCGCCAACGGTGATCACTACCTGCCCGGCATCGAGCAGAGTTTTGACCGTCTCTTTCTCAATGATGTCTACCGGTTTAGGTGACGCGACGACGCGACGATAGCCGCGACCGGCATCTTCTTTCAGCGTATAGCCCTGTTTCTCCAGCTGTTCAGCCTCCTGCTGAGTGAAGAATGAACCGATAGGTTTGGTCGGATTAAGGAACGCGGGATCGTGGGCATCAACTTCCACCTGAGTCACCAGCGTCACTACCGGCTTATGCATCCCGCGTGACAGCAGCTCTTCGCGCAGCGCGTTTTGCAGATCGTAACCGATGTAGCCCTGGCTTAACGCCACGCATACCGACATCGGCAGCATCGGCGTGTGGGCTTCGGTTTTCGCCGCCGCCTCAAAGGCCAGGTTGATCATTCCGACCTGAGGCCCGTTACCGTGGGTGACCACTACCTGATGGCCCTGAGCGATTAAATCGACGATCGCCTGAGAGGTCATTTTGACGGCCTGCATCTGCCCGGCCAGATCCTCTCCCAGCGCATTCCCGCCGAGGGCGAGAACAATTTTCTTACTCATTTTTCCTCACTTATTCAGTATGCCAGGGATGGCTAAACGGTTTGCGTCTCAGGAAGCGGCCCCGGCCCGCTCTGGCGTTAAATTCCCCTTTGCAAAAGAGGGTTTCACCACGCGAAAGGGTTCTGACGATCGCCCCGGTACAGCGAAAGCCCTCCCACGGGGAGTAGTCGGCGTTGTCATGCAGTTCGGCGTGACGAATTTCCGTCGTTTGATTCGGGTCGATAATCACCACATCGCCATCGGAACCCGGGGCCAGCCGCCCTTTCTGCGGCCACAGGCCGAACAGCCTGGACGGCATGGCGCTGGTCATATCGACAAAGCGCTCTGGTGTAATACGCCCGCTCATCACGGCGCTGGAAAAGAGCAGCAGCAGGCGGTTTTCCACGCCAGGCAGACCGTTCGGGCAGCGGTTGAAATCGCCGCCAGAGAGCTGTTGGCGCTGGGCTATCGAAAAGTTGCAGTGGTCGGTGGCGACCACGTCGATTGCGCCGTCGCTGATTCCGCACCAGAGTTTGTCCTGCTCGCGGACGTTGCGCAGAGGCGGGCTGAGAATAAAATTCAGCCCGTCAGGTGCGTCATAACGGCGCTCATCCAGCAATAGATATTGCGGGCAGGTCTCTACCCACACCGGCTGGTGGTTAGCTCTTGCCAGGCGTAAATAATCCAGCCCCAGACCGTTGGAGAGATGGACGATATACAGCGGCGCATTCCCGGCGAGCTGCGCCAGATTGATCATCCGGGCAATGGCTTCGGCCTCGCACTCCAGCGGGCGGCTCAGGGCGTGATAGCGCGGCGCGGTCAGCCCGGCGGCAAGAAACTCGGCGCGCTTGCAGGCAATGGCGGCATCATTCTCCGGATGGACCGTCGTCAGCGCGCCTGAGATGTGCAGGCGGCGCAGCGCTTGCAGCACATCATCGTCGTTGAGCTTGTACTGATAGGTCAGGTAGAGCTTAAAGCTGCTGATCCCCTCTTCAACCATCATCGGAATTTCATCAAGAATGGCATGATTGATATGCTGGATGACCCCGTGGAAGCTGTAATCGACCACCGCCTTATGCGCGGCGTAACCGTGGTAAACCTCCAGTTGATGACGTAACCGGCAGCCTGTCGGGCCAAATCCCATATGGTCGATAATGGTTGTTGTACCGCCACACGCCGCCGCACGGGTGCCGGTAAAAAAATCATCACAGCTACGGGCAATGCCGACGTCAATGTTGAAATGGGTGTGCACGTCCACGCCGCCGGGCATGACGTAGCAGCCGGCCGCATCGACGATCTCGCAAGGTAGCTGTGGCGTAATATTGTCGCCGAGCTGGCGAACAATACCGTTTTCTATCAGCAAATCCTGTTTTGCCTGTCCGTCAGCGTTAACGACGATTCCGTTTTTAATCAGTACGCGCATAGCAGACTCCAGAAATCCCCCGGTAAGCCGGGGGATGCAGAGGGATGATTATTTTGTTGCCAGCCAGCTTAGCGGGATAGCGGCGTACATGGCGGCGCAGGTGACCAGATGCGATTTCCAGGTTTTCTCGTTTGGTGCATGGGCTTCCGGTTCTTTGCCCGGACCAAAGCCGATCACCGGAATGCCGTGACGTCCCATAATCGAGACGCCGTTGGTGGAGAAGGTCCACTTATCGACCACCGGCGCTTTGCCGAACAGTCCTTCATAAGCATTGACCAGCGCTTTGACGGTGAAGTGATCCTCTTCGACTTTCCAGGTCGGGAAGTAGCATTCGGTCGGATAAACTAATCCGGTCCATGATGGACGGTCATAGTTGTACATAGACACCACCGCATTGGCTTTTTGCACGGCGGGCAGGGCGCGGATTTCGTCCAGCGCACCTTCCCAGGTTTCGCCCCAGGTCAGACGGCGGTCGATAGATACAGCGCAGCTATCCGCCACGGCGCAGCGGCTCGGCGAGGTGAAGAAGATCTCGGAAACCGTCAACGTGCCTTTGCCGAGGAATTCGTCGTAAGCCAGATGCTGCGACAAATCCTGCAATTCATTGAGAATCGGCCCCATCTTGAAGATCGCGTTATCGCCGCGCTCTGGTGCAGAGCCGTGACAGCTGACTCCCTGTACATCAACACGGATTTCCATACGCCCGCGCTGTCCGCGATACACCTGACAGTCGGTCGGTTCGGTGCTAACGACAAATTCCGGGCGAATGCCGGACTGTTCGATGATGTACTGCCAGCACAGACCGTCACAGTCCTCTTCCTGTACTGTACCGGTCACCAGTAGCGTGTACTCATCTTCCAGACCGAGGTCTTTGATGATCTTCCCGGCATACACCATCGATGCCATGCCGCCTTCCTGATCTGAAGTGCCGCGTCCGCCGATCAGCTCTTCGGTTTCCATGCCTTCATACGGGTCAAATTCCCAGTTCTTAATATTGCCGATCCCTACGGTATCGATATGGGCGTCCATCGCCACCAGCCGCGGGCCATGACCGATATAACCGAGAATGTTGCCCATTGGATCGATCTCGACTTTATCGAAGCCGACTTTTTCCATCTCCTGTTTGATACGGTGAACCACGCGTTTTTCATCGCAGCTCTCGCTGGGGATAGCGACCATATCGCGCAGGAAGCGCGTCATGTCGGCCTGGTAGTCGTGTGCTTTTTCCAGAATCAGTTTAAAGGGAATGTGCTTAGCCATTATTGTTCTCCAGTTTTATACCCGTCGTCTTTCAGGCTGCTTCTTTGTTGGCTACGTTCGTTCACCCCAGTCACTTACTTGAGTAAGCTCCTGAGGATTCTCTCGCTTGCCGCCTCGAAGCAACTTGAAATCCATTGGGTATAGCTCCCGTATCTCTTGGGGAGCTATTTTCTAATAAGGGGATTACGGGGTGACCGGATGTTTGCCTTCCCAGACCACTTCGCGATAGTGCTTCACGTCGGTGTCGCCTTCGGTGCTGATAACCAGCACGATGGCGTCTTTATCCAGCGCCAGTTTTGCCATCAGGGCCTGACGCTGCGGGTGATGGTGTACTGCCGCCAGAACGCCCAGACCTACGGCACCGGACTCGCCGGAGATCACCCGCGGATCGTCACCGTATGGGTTACCCAGCACGCGCATGCCCAGCGCGGCGACGCTGTCCTGACAGGAGATAAACTGCGTGGCGCAGTTGCGCAGAATTTCCCAGCCGAGCGGGTTAGGTTCGCCACAGGCCAGACCGGCCATGATGGTTGCCATATCGCCGCCGACATTGACGATGTCGCCCTTAACGCCTGAGCGGTAAATGCAGTCGGCCTTATCCGGCTCGACGATAATGCTGCGCAGGTTTTGCGGGCCATAAACATCCACCAGGTAGCCCAGCACGCCGCCCGCCATCGCGCCGACCCCCGCCTGCAACAGTACGTGAGTTGGCGTAACGCCCATTTCGCGCATCTGCTCTACGGCTTCATCGGCAAGCGTTGCGTAGCCCTGCATAATCCAGGTCGGAATTTTGGTGTAACCTTCCCAGGCGGTATCCTGCACCACCTCCCAGCCGTTTTGCTGCGCGTGTTGCATGGTCAGACGAACGGTGTCGTCATAGTTCATATCGGTAACGATGCACTCCGCCCCAAGGTTAAGAATGGCGTCGACGCGCTCCTGAGCGGAGCCTTTCGGCATATAAATCACCGCATGTTGCCCAAGCTGCTGCGCGGCCCAGGCGATGCCGCGACCGTGGTTGCCATCGGTGGTGGTCGCAAAGGTCATCTTTTCGCCGATGGCGTTTTTGAGCTGCGCGAACGAGAGCGTCTCGATATCAAGTTGATATTTCTCGCACAGCAGGCGGGCGATGGCATAGGCACCGCCGAGCATTTTGAAGGCGTTAAGCCCAAAGCGTTTTGATTCATCCTTGACGAGAATTTTCTTCACGCCAAACAGGCTGGCAAGACTGTCCAGCGCACAGAGCGGCGTTGGGCGATAGCCCGCGATTTTTTGATGGAACTGGCGCGCCACTTTGGCCTGTTTTTGCGAAAAAAGGGGCGACGTTTCACCGTTATAAAAATGGTTGTCGGCAATATCGATCTTCAGTGTGAAAACGGACATATCCTATCCTTATTGGCCTCCGGAACGGAAAGCCGACCGGCGGGTCGGCTCGGGGGTTATTTCATGCGCTGTTGCGCTTCTTTCAACAATTGTTCCAGCAGGACGCCGGGCTTCGGATATTTGCGGGCGAGGATCATCGCGGCGATGATGTAAGGCTTCCAACTGGCCTCTTTATAAGTGGCGATGCGGTATTTTTCGAACACACCTTCGGTGACTTCTCCTTCTTTACAGGAGACGCCGCTGATATCCGCCGGCAGGCAGTGCATATACAGCGCTTCGCCGTCGCGGGTTAGCTCCATCATCTCTTCGGTGCAGTGCCAGTCTTTATGCTTCGCGTTCTGCTCCAGACACTGTCTTTCCAGCTCTTTCAGCGCCGCGTGGTCGTTAGCGCGCAGTAATTCGGTACGTTCTTCCATCACTTTGTAAGGGGCCCATGACTTCGGATAGACGATGTCGGCGTCCTTAAAAGCCTCTTCCATGCTGGTGACCTGGCGGAAGCTGCCGCCGGAGGCGTTGGCGTTGCTTTTCGCCACTTCGATAACATCGGGAATCAGGTCATAGCCTTCCGGATGCGCCAGCGTGACGTCCATACCGAAGCGGGTCATCAGGCCGATAATCCCCTGCGGCACGGAGAGTGGTTTACCGTAGCTGGGGGAATACGCCCAGGTCATGGCGATTTTTTTGCCTTTGAGGTTTTCCAGCGAGCCAAAATGTTCACGCAGCCAGGCCAGATCCGCCATCGCCTGCGTCGGGTGGTCGATATCACATTGCAGGTTAACTAACGCCGGACGCTGCGGCAGCACGCCCTGTTTGTAACCGTCGTCAAGCGCGGCACCGACTTCACGCATATAGGCGTTGCCCGCGCCGAGATACATGTCGTCGCGAATACCGATCGCATCGGCGCAAAAGGAGATCATGTTGGCCGTTTCGCGGACGGTTTCGCCGTGGGCGATTTGCGATTTGCCTTCATCGAGATCCTGCTGGGCGAGGCCGAGCAGGTTGAGGGCCGAGGCATAAGAGAAGCGGGTACGGGTGGAGTTATCGCGGAAAACAGAAATCCCTAATCCGCTGTTGAAGACTTTGGTTGCGATATTCTCAGCGCGTAGCATCTTCAGCGCGGCGGCGACGTCGAGGACTTGTTTCAGTTCATCCGGCGTCTGCTCCCATGTTAATAAAAAATCCTTCTCATGAAGGTGCGAGGTCAGCGAATTGATATCCTTTATCAGCTCATTAACAGTTTTCATTATAAGGTCCCGGTAGTGGAATGACGGCAAAGTGGCTTAATGGCTGTGACTGCGCGATATCACAGCGATACCATCAACTAACAATAAGTGTGCCAGGATTAATTCTGGGCGGCGTAAGTCCTATTTTAGGACGGTTATTTGTGGTTGCGATCACAAATTAACAATCTTATTGGCGGGAATTAATCGACGTAAACGTTTGGCTTTTTAAATATCATTTTTCATCGCCATAAAGAGAATGGGAATAATATTAAGGGACGGGGGATAAAACGTCATATTGATAAATAAGCTGGGGTAATTCTCATATTGATATAGAAATGTGACACCTCTTGCATAATTATCATGACAAAATGATAAACAACCCGCTTTTTATCAAAGCTGTTTTTTTCTGAGTTAGTATCATAGTCCTCTTGCAGTCATCGATATCCTCAACGATCTACCGCTTAAGTGATGCCGGAAGGTAAGTCTATGGTCCTCGCAACAACGCAATCCGTTTTGATGCAGATTCAACCGACTATTCAGCGCTTTGCCAGAATGCTGGCCAGCGTTTTGCAACTTGAGGTGGAGATTGTCGACGAACACCTGTGCCGCGTGGCGGGTACCGGCGCCTACGGCAAGTTTCTTGGTCGTCCGCTCAGCAGCAATTCAAGGCTATTGCGCTTTGTTCTGGAAACCCAGCAGGAAAAGGTGGTCACCCATTCTCGCCACGATCCGCTCTGTGAAGGATGTGACAGTAAAGACAACTGCCGTGAGAAAGCCTTTTTGGGAACGCCGGTTATTTTACAAGACCGCTGCGTGGGGGTGATAAGTTTGATTGCCGTTACCCATGAGCAGCAGGAGCATATTAACGATAATCTGCGCGAGTTCTCCGATTACGTTCGCCATATATCGACCATTTTTGTTTCGAAACTTCTGCAAGATCAGGGCGGCAATGACAGCATCAGTAAAATATTCGCAACGATGATCGAGAATATGGATCAAGGGGTGCTGGTTATTGATGAAGATAATCGGGTGCAGTTTGCTAATCAAACGGCACTGAAAATACTCGGGGTGATGCAAAACACCATGACAGGTAAATCTGTGCGCTTCAGACCGCTCACCTTTGAAAGTAATTTTACGCACGGACATATGCAGCATATTGTTTCGTGGGATGATAAAAGTGAACTCATTATTGGTCAGCTGCATAATGTTCAGGGGCGGCAATTATTCCTGATGGCCTTTCATCAGTCGCATACCAGTACCGTCGTGGCGTTAGCCGATAATGAACCACATATTGAGCAACTGGTCGGTGAATGCCGGGTGATGCGCCAGCTTAAGCAGCTGATTGGCCGTATTGCCCCGAGCCCTTCCAGCGTGATGATTGTCGGCGAAAGCGGTACCGGGAAAGAGGTGGTCGCCCGGGCAATTCATAAGCTCAGCGATCGCAAAAATAAACCTTTTATCGCCATTAACTGCGCTGCAATTCCGGAGCAACTGCTGGAAAGCGAACTGTTTGGCTATGTGAAAGGCGCATTTACCGGGGCGTCCGCCAACGGTAAAACCGGTCTGATTCAGGCAGCCAATAGCGGGACGCTATTTCTTGATGAGATTGGCGATATGCCGCTGGTGCTCCAGGCAAAGCTGTTGCGGGCTATTGAGGCGCGGGAAATTCTGCCTCTCGGCGCCAGCAGTCCGGTGCAGGTGGATATCCGCATAATCTCCGCCACCAATCAGAACCTCGGGCAGTTTATTGCCGAGGGAAAATTTCGCGAAGATCTTTTCTACAGGCTTAACGTCATCCCGTTAACCCTGCCGCCACTGCGTGAACGTCAGGATGATATCGAGTTGCTGGTGCACTACTTTCTGCATCTGCATACCCGTCGGCTTGGCCTGGTTTACCCCGGCATCGCCCCGGATGTGGTGACGTTGCTGAAGTATCATCGCTGGCCGGGCAATCTGCGGGAATTGAGCAACCTGATGGAGTATCTGGTTAACGTTGTCCCCTCGGGAGAGGTGATTGATAGCACGCTGCTGCCGCCGAATTTGCTCAATAACGGCAAAGCGCCCGAGCGTAATATCGCGCCCGCTGAGCTGCTGCACGCGCTGGCCGACGACGCCGGAGGTACCGCGCTTGAGGAGATGGAGAAACAGATGATCCGCGAAGCGCTGTCCCGGCATCACAATAAAAAACAGGCGGCGGACGAGTTGGGCATCGGTATTGCCACGCTCTATCGCAAGATTAAGAAATATGAATTGCTGAACGTCTGAACGGCACATTTCCCGGAGGCGATGCTGCGCATCTGTCCGGGCTACAAGCCTTCAGTCGTCTGCGTTTCCGTAGCCCGGGCAAGGCGCTTTGCGCCGCCCCCGGGAGAAAGACCACAGAATCTTCCCGGAGGCGATGCTGCGCATCTGTCCGGGCTACAAGCCTTCAGTCGTCTGCGTTTCCGTAGCCCGGGCAAGGCGCTTTGCGCCACTCCCGGGAGGAAGACCGCAGAATCTTCCCGGAGGCGATATCCGACGCGCGTTATTCCTGCTTCTCGCAGGCCTGTACGGCCTGGAGGATCATCTGATAGCCGGTGCAGCGGCACAGGTTCCCCGCCAGCCCCCGGCGAATCTCCAGGACGGTTAGCGGTTGGCTGCGCGGCTTGGCGAGCATGGCTGTGGTCGCCATAATCAATCCCGGCGTGCAGAACCCGCACTGAACGGCACCCGATTCTGCATAGGCTTTTTGCACTGGTGACAGCCGCCCGGCCTGCTGCTCTCCCTCCAGCGTGCGAATCTCCTTGCCAGCGGCCCAGACGGCGAGATACAGACAGCTATCTATCGCCGTTCCATCAATCAAAACGGTGCACGCGCCGCACTCCCCGACACAGCAGCCGTGTTTCACGCTCAATAACCCCTGTTCGCGCAGCAGCTCGGAGAGCGGCATACCCGGTGAGACGCTTAGCTGAAAGCCCATTCCGTTGATTCGACATTCGATGGTGATTCTGTCGCTGTGATTCATCGCCATTCTCCTCCCGCCGCAATAACGGCTTCGCTGACCACTTTTTTTGTCATCGTCTGGATAAGGTGTAGACGAAATGCTTTGCTGGCGCGCCAGGAGGAGCGCGGGGTGACGTCCTGCAATACCGCTTCGCTCAGTGTCTCAAGGGTTTGCCGGGTTAATGGGGCGTTTTGCGCGCTCTGTTCAGCGTGTTGGCAGCGGATGGGCGTGGGGGCGGCGACTCCGAAGGCCAGCCGCAGCTCGCGAATGCGACCCTCTTCCAGACAACAGCGCGCGGCACAGCCGATGGTGGAAATATCCATGGCATCGCGCATGGCATATTTATAGTGTGCGCTGCCGGTAGATGAGGTGGGCTGGGCTGGAAAGTGAAACGCCACCACCAGCTCGTCGTGCTCAAGAGACACCTTGCCGGGACCTGTGTGGAAGCCGTTGATCGGCGTAAAGCGCACGCCCTTAGACGAATGGATCTCCAGCGAGGCCTCGTAAATTAGCGTCGGGGTGGCAGAGTCGGCGCTGGTCGCTCCGTTGCAAATATTGCCGCCGTAGGTGGCGACGTTACGAATTTGCGGTCCGGCGATTGAAGCGGAAGCCGCGCTGAGAGCAGGAAGATGGCGCTGGACTAAGGGATGGTCGATAAGCTCGCTAAAGGTGGTGGCGGAGCCGATGCGAATCCCGCCGTGCTCAGTGAGGGTAATGCCGCGCAGCTCCGCTAAGGCGTTGATGTCCACAATATGGCGATAACGAGCGTTGTGATGGTGAAGCTGAATTAAAACGTCAGTGCCGCCCGCGAGCAGTTTCGCCTGCGGATTGTTTGCCAGCAGCGCGATGGCCCCGACGATATCCGGGGCGCGATGGTAGGTCGCGATATCAAACATAGTCTTATCCTTTAATCAAACCCGCTTCATGAAACGCCTCGAATAGCCGTTTTGGCGTCAGCGGCAGCGTATCGACAGCGACGCCCGTCGCCATTTTGACCGCGTTACGAATGGCGGCGGCAATGGGAATAATCGGCGGCTCGCCGAGCGATTTATGCCCGTAGGCCGATTGCGGCTCCAGCGTTTCAACGAACGCGCTCTCCAGTTCCGGGAGATCGAGCATGGTCGGCATTTTGTAATCCAGCAGGTTGGGGTTACGCACCACGCCGCTGTCGGCATCGATAATCATCTCTTCAAACAGCGACCAGCCGATGCCCATCCCCATTCCGCCATGCACCTGACCTTCCGCCAGCTGTGGATTCAAAATATGACCAGAGTCGTGGACGTTGAGGATCCGATTAATCGTGACTTTGCACAGGGCTAGATCGACGCTCAGGTCAACAAACGTGCAGCCGAAGGCCGGGGGATTGGTGGTGGTTTTCACCGAGCTTTCCGCCGATAGCTGACCGCCGCGTTCTGGGTGATAAAACGCGTCCATGGCGAGGTCTTTCAACGACAGCAGCGGGCGCGTGGGGCGATCGATAAGGACGATATTGCCGCCGATTAGCGTCAGGCTCATGGCCGACTGATGCAGCATGACAGCAGCGTGAGTGAGGATTTTTTCTTTCAATTCCAGCGCCGCTTTGCGCAACGCGGGCGCGGTGGTATAGCTTTGCCGCGAAGCAAACGCGCCGGGATCGAACGGGGTGACATCGGTATCCTGGGTCGAAATCACGTGGACATTGCTCACCGGGATGCCGACGGTTTCCGCCACCATCTGCGCAAACACGGTATCGGCCCCCTGACCAATTTCCGTCGCACCGCTCTGGACGTTGATCGTCCCGTCCTGATTCATCAGCAGGCGGACCCCGGCGATTTCAACGCCGACCGGCCAGGTGTTGGAGGTATAGCTAAAGCAGGCGACGCCGACACCGCGACGGATATCTCCCCACTGATTCTGATATTCAGCGCGGCGTTTATCCCATTCAAACAGCTCGCGGCCTTTTTGCAGGCACTCCGGCAGCCCGGCGCTGTAGATAATTTTGCCGGTGAGCGGGTTGGCGTCCCCTTCGCGGGCGACGTTGAGTAAGCGGACATCTATCGGGTCCAGCCCCAACGCAGTGGCGGCATCATCCATCATCGCCTCCACCGCAAAAACAACCTGCGGCGCGCCGTATCCGCGCATTGCGCCCGCCGAAGGCAGATTGGTATAGCAGGTGGTTGAACGGTATCCGTAGGCGCTGCGTGGATAGAGATACGCCACTTTGTTGCCGCCCGCCGAGGCGATGGAGTGACCGTGCGAAGCGTACGCCCCGGTGTTAGACAGCACGTCGAGACTGTAGCCTTTTAAGATGCCGTCGTGATTGATGCCCATTCGCCCGTCAATAGTAAAAGCATGTCGCGTGCGGGAGGCGAGAAAGCACTCTTCGCGGCTGAGCGAAACCTTCACCGGAATACCGCCGAGCTTGCTGGTCAGGAAGGCCGCCATCGGTTCTTCCAGCACGTCCTGTTTATTACCAAATCCGCCGCCGACATAGGGCTTAATGACCCGCACGCAGGACCACGGAATACCGAGGGCCTGACCGACGACCCGGCGCACGATGTGGGGGATTTGGGTGCTGGTGACGATGGAGATGCGGGAATCCTCTTCCATCCAGGCAAATGAGGTGACGGTCTCCATATGGCAATGTTGGATGACCGGCGTTTGATAGTGTCCCTGAATCTGCAGGTCTGCAGATTCAATCGCCTGCGCAACGTTCCCGGCGGCCATTTCACTCTGTTTGAGCAGGTTGCCGCCGGGATGGATTTCGACAGCACCCTCAGCCAGCGCGGCCTCCGGGGTGGTTATTACCGGTAAAGGCTGCCAGTCGACCTTAACCCGCAGCGCCGCTTTCTCGGCGGTCAGCTCATCTCTGGCCACCACAATCGCCACCGCGTCACCGTGATGACGGACGTGACGGGTCAGCAGATAGCGGTCGGCGGTGTCGCGTTTACCCGCCTCCAGCGTCCAGGCGTGGCCTGCGGTGGCAAACGCAATATCCGGCACGTCTTCCCAGGTAAATACTGCCAGCACGCCGGGTAAATTTTTGGCATCGTCACAATTGATGCTGTTGGCATAGCCATGTGCTATGGGGCTGCGAACATATTTGGCATAACACATGCCTGCCATCACGTAATCATCGGTGTATCTGGCCCGCCCGGTCACCTTGGCAATGGCATCCACGCGCATACATGACTCACCGGTAACGGTCGCTTCTCGCGATTCCATAGTCGTCCCCCTGAAATGAAGATTTGGCTCGCAAGCCAATACCTAAAACAGGCAAGAATTACGCCAGAAGCGGAAATTACGGTGGGTAAGTCAAGGAACTGTGATGATGTTAAAAGTTGTAGCCGTTATGGGGAGAGGAGGGCGAAAAAACGCCGTGCGCCGCGTATCATTATGAGCTTAATCAAATCATTATGATACGCGACGATAGATCTTATCAGGCAACCAGTGCCGCCCATAAATGGGAGAACGGCATCACCAGAACCAGTCCGGGCAACATATTGGCGACCGGGAACAGCTTGATGTTACAGATACGCAATCCGGTCGCCACCATCAGCAGCCCGCCTGCACAGGAGAAATCCGCCATCATCTCAGGTGAGATCATCGGTAGGATAACCACCGCCAGCATCGCCAGCGCCACCTGAATAATGACCTGCGGGATAGCGATGGTCATCACCGCGTAACCCAGCAGCGTGGCAAAGATCCCGGCGGTGAACAGATCGAGAATCGTTTTGATGTACAAGATTGACGGGTCGCCGCTCATCCCTTCCGTCATCGCCCCGAAAATGCCGGTGCCGCTGGCGCAAAACAGCACCAGGATAGCGACAAATTTCTCCGTGAACTCTTCGTGGCTCAGGCCCTGCACCGGGGGAAGTACTTTATTGATAAAACCGCGCGTTGAGCCTGCCGCCTTACCAATGCCCTTTTCCAGATGCAGCAGTTCACCGAGAATTGCGCCGATCACCATCGCCAGCACCACGGCGGGCATATATTTTACTTTCAAAACCAACGTAATGCCAAGACCGACGGAGCACAGGCCGAAGGTCATCGGCAGCGCCGTTTTTACGCGATCGGGAAGCTTACCGCCCGCCGCTGCGCCAATAAGTCCGCCAATAATCACGGCGGCTCCATTTACATATGGGCCGATTAACATTGAATAATTTCCTGTTAATTAAAACTTAGCTCGCCCTCGCCCCAGCGAGGGATGTTGTTGACCTCAAGGTCAAACAGGTCGAGCGCGCGATTAACGCTATGAGTAATGATGTCGTCTGCCGTTTGCGGGCGTTGATAAAGCGCCGGAACCGGTGGGAACACAATCCCGCCCATTTCCGTCACCGCCAGCATATTGCGAATATGGCCGAGGTTGAGCGGCGTTTCGCGGGCCAGCAGCACCAGGCGGCGGCGCTCTTTCAGCACCACGTCCGCTGCCCGGGTGAGCAGGTTGTCGGTCAGACAGTGGGCAATGGCACCTAGAGAGCGCATTGAGCAAGGGGCTACCAGCATCCCCAGCGTTTTGAATGAACCGCTGGAGATGGATGCCCCCAGATTGCTAATGGGATGCACCACGTCAGCCAGCGCCATCACCTCGTCCAACTGATAATCCGTCTCCAGTTCGCAGGTTTTCTCCGCGCCTTTTGAGACCACCAGATGGACTTCAACGGGAAGCGGGCGAAGTAACTCCAGCGCCTTCACGCCGTACTGAAATCCTGATGCTCCGCTGATACCAATGATGATGCGTGCTTTCATGGGGGGCTCCTTTATTCGAAATCCGGCAGGAAGCGCTTCACGTCCACGTCTTTAAATTTGGAACGCTGGAAGTTGTGCTTCAGGTGGAACGGTACCGTACAGTCGAAAATGGTTTTGCAGGACATCCCCTGTTGCAGGATGCTCGGGCTGTACTCCGGCACCTGGGACGGGTCGAGCGGGTGGCAGCGCACGCCGGGGATGGTAATGGTGTCGACATCGCCCTGATAGCGGGTTTGCATGGCCCACAGCACGTCGTCGCTATCGAAAATATCCACGTCTTCATCTACCAGAATCACGTGCTTGAGTTCCGGGAAGGCGGAGAAGGCCAGCAGGGCCGCCTGGCGCTGACGCCCTTCATCGGCTGGGGAGAATTTTTTAAATTGCAGCACTGCCAGCAATTTACCGCCGCCAGCTGAGTGGGCGAAAACGTTCAGCAGTTTGCCCGGCATCGCGCGTTCGACCATATCCAGAATGCTGGCTTCTGTGGGGATACCGGCCATGTTGACGTGTTCTTCGCCTGGACCGACGGTGGTGCGCCAGATGGGGTTGATGCGATGGGTCACGGCTTTCACCTTGATGACCGGGATCGCCTCTTTCGCTTCGCCGGTATAGCCCGGGAATTCCGGCATCGCGCGGCCGGTATTGGTGTTCTGATCTTCACGTACGCGTGCGTTTGGCAGCAGTTCGCCTTCAATGACAATCTCGGCGTGGGCGATGGCTTTTTCATTAATGGTTTTACACTGCACCATTTCAACCGCTTTGCCGCGCAGCGCGCCCGCAATGCTCAGTTCGTTGAAACCCAGCGGCGTGGTCGGCGGCTCGAAGCAGGCGGCAATCTCAATTGCCGGATCGACACCAATGCTGATAGAAATCGGCAGCGGCTGTCCTGCGGCTTCCGCCTTCATGCGGAAAGCATCAATATGGCGACCGGGGGTCAGCCACATGGAGAGTTCGTCGCGGCTCTGTACGCACAGGCGGTGAATAGTGATATCGGACTCGTGCGTTTCCGGGTCCGAGGCGTAGCACAGGCCCATGGTGATATAGGGACCTGCGTCTTCTTCGGTGTTAGTTGGAGCAGGCAACAGTTTGCGCAGATCGAAATCAGCATCGCTTGCCAGATGAACCACTTCCTGACATACCGCAGCACTTTGAGCCATTACCGGTGCGATGGCGTTTTCGACCGAATCTTTTAGCAGATGCCCCAGTTTTGCCGGTTCACACTGGAGAAAATGGCTGACGCGCTGGCGCGAGCCGTTCAGGCCAATCGCCACGCTGATATCATTAAATCCTTTGATTTTATTGAAGACCATGACCGGCCCATTCTTGCGGGTCGGGCGCTGGCAGGTACCACCTGCACCCACGTAGCGATAAACCCCGGAGAGTTCAGCATGCGGGTCGACTTCGGTATCGGTTTCAACATACTCGCCGGGAAGCGTTTTCAGGAGTTCTAGCGCAGAGCGTAAATCATGCACCGTTGAAGTTTTTTTGTTATCAGTATTTGCCATGGGATGTTCCTTCAGAAAAGCAGTTTTGCTACCGGTACAATATTTTTCATCGCCCTTTTAAACAAATACCGTTTAGCGGAGGCTCAGTAGATCAAAAAAGTTTATTTTAAGAATGTGTTAACGGATGATTAATCAATATGAGATGAAGCGGCGCTGGCTTTTTATTTGGCAGCGTAAGTGTGATACTGATAAGAAGATAAATCACGGGTGGCAATGATGGATTTAAAGCGCTTACGTTACTTTTGTCGGGTGGTGGAGCACGGTTCCGTCAGCCAGGCGGCGAAATCACTGAACATGGCTCAGCCGCCGCTCAGCAAGCGGATACAGGAGCTGGAAGAGGAGCTTCAGGTGTCGCTTTTTGTTCGTCGCGGTAACCGCATTGAACCGACTGAAGCCGGCTTTTTTCTTTATCGTAAAGGCTGTGAAATATTACGCCAGGTAGAAGATACCGCCCGTGAAACAACGGATATCGCGCAGAAAAACAGAACTGAATTACGAATTGGCTTGACTCATCTTTATCAGAATTATTTTAAACCACTCTTAATGGAGCTATATCGGTGTAACCCTGAAACATCGATAAATATCTCCGTTACCGACTCCAGCCATCTTGAGGCATTATTAACAGAAGGTGCAATCGATCTGGCGTTAATACAGCGGCCCTATCGTAGCGAAGGCTTTGATTATGTCTCTTTTGACCCGATCAAGCTGGTGGCGGTGATTAATAAAAAATGCCTGTCTGGGCCACCGTCAAATCCGTACAGTTACACTTCACTGGCGGAGCTGCCGCTGGTGTTGCTGCATCGGGCAAAGGATTCAGGGACTTACGAGATGCTGATGGATCTCTTTCGTAAGTCCGGGGTAAATGCGAAGGTGATTATGCATATAACCCAGCCGGGAGTGATCCTCGACTGGCTCGAATCCGGTCTTGAGGCTGCGACGCTGCTGCCGTCTTCCGAAGTTGATGCTGACAAACTTAGCCAGTGCTACGTGGTGGAGGTATTCCCCTCGCCGCAAATATTCTATCCGGCGCTGGTGAAATTGCCATCCATGTCCTATCTGCCCGCGCTAATGGATATTATCGCCCAGGGATATCCATTTAATACTTCTGGATGAAGGGTTGAGATTGGGGATCGTCCTACGGGCTGGTATGATAATCGCCCCCTGGTTTCGAGGTGAGTGTTTGTGTTGAGTGCAGGACGCCTGATGAGAAAACGCCTTTTTATCACGATAATGTTGGTGAGCAGCCTGATCGTTGCAGGGTGCTCCAGTTCATCTGATTCCGGCTCCACGTATACCGTGAAGCGCGGCGACACGCTATACGCCATTTCGCGCACCACCGGCACCAGCGTCAGGGATCTGGCCCGACTCAACAATATTTCACCTCCCTATACCATTGAAGTAGGACAAAAGCTGAAGCTGAGCAGCAGTTCAGGAACCACCGCGAAATCGGGAACATCCAGCAAAAAATCATCAGCCAGCCGCACCGCTGCCGTGACGCCATCCTCGGCGGTACCGCAATCATCCTGGCCACCGGTCGGACAACGCTGCTGGCGCTGGCCAACCAGCGGAAAGGTGGTGCTGCCGTACTCCACCAGCGATGGTGGTAATAAAGGTATTGATATCGCCGGGAAGCGCGGCCAGCCGGTCTATGCGTCCGGTGCTGGCAAAGTGGTGTACGTGGGCAATCAACTGCGCGGCTACGGTAACCTGATTATGATTAAACATAATGAGGACTACATCAGCGCCTATGCGCACAACGATAAGCTGATGGTGAATAACGGTCAGAGCGTGAAGATTGGCCAGCAGATCGCCACTATGGGCAGTACGGATGCTGATTCCGTGCGCCTGCATTTCCAGATTCGCTATCGTGCAACGGCTATCGACCCACTGCGCTATTTACCGCCGCAGGGTAGTAAGCCTAAGTGCTAAAAGGTTATTTTATCGGCAGTTAGCGTAGTTTGGGCTTGTCAGCGAGTGCGTAAGGTCTATAATGGCCCTCGCACTTCTTTGCGGGCGTAGTTCAATGGTAGAACGAGAGCTTCCCAAGCTCTATACGAGGGTTCGATTCCCTTCGCCCGCTCCATATATTTTCTCTTATAAATCCATCGGTTACACTCAGATTTTATATCCGTAAGCAAGAGATCCATTTCGTAAAGTGGCGGAATATATAAACGCTGGAATTGCCCAATTACACCAATATTTCTGCGTCCTGTATTGATTTGGAAAGTAACCGCGATCAGCAGGTGAGCCATGGTTTTTTGCAATCCGCAGGATAGTACGCGCATCCCTTATTTCCAGGTTGCGGCTAGAGGGCCGATGATCACCAGACTTTGCTCTACGGTTACGGCGGCTTTGAAGTCTCATTATCCCCGCATTATTTGAGTGCTATGGGTGACACCTGGTTGCAAAAGGGCGGTGTCTACGTGGTCGCGAACATTCGCGGTGGAGGGGAGTATGGTCCGTTATGGCATCAGGTGGCGCTGAAGTAGCATCGTCACCGCGCCTATGAGATTTTGCTGCGATCGCGAAAGACCTGATCACGGCAGTTCACCGGAAAATAGCCAACGGGCATTTCAGCGGATCATGAAAGAAGAATTTCTGTGGCAGATGCTGACTGAGCACTCATCGTGAAAATGGCTGCAGTTGTCGGTGTAGGGCTGTCTGAGTTAAGAAGAAAAATCCCCGATCTTTAAGTCGGGGTTAGATATTTTGCGTATTGCACCTATAGTGAAATTTTTATCTCTGCTTAAACCATTACTATTCTTGTTGATATGAAACATAACCTTCAGCTTGATATATTATGCTGTGGTCAATCGCGTAACGCGTAACCTGTGGATATGATTCATTAATTTATGTCCGATAAGATGGCAGGAATCTACAGAACCGGCGCCAGTTCAAGTATAATTGTTCTCCCCGGACGGGCGGCATCTGCTATCTCGCAGGCCATAACCTGGAAGGTTTATCGATGACGAAAATTATTTGGGCGATGAATTTGATTCGATGCCTGACGGAAATAACGATCCTGACCATCTTTCAGACCGCTGAATTATTGTAGGGGTATCACAGGGAGCATTAACATGAAAGGCACTTATCTCGCTCTTGCACTCGGTTTATTTTCTTGTTCGGCGCTGGCGGCTGAACGGGTGATCCATTTTGGTACCAGCGCGACCTATCCGCCGTTTGAATTTGTCGATGGTAATAACCAGGTGGCTGGTTTTGATATCGATATTGCCAAAGCGGTATGTAAGGAACTCCAGGCGACCTGTAACTTCACCAATCAGAGTTTTGATAGCCTGATCCCGGCGCTGCGTTTTAAGAAAATGGATGCGGTGATTGCCGGTATGGATATCACACCGCTGCGTGAAAAGCAGGTTGATTTCTCGACGCCGTACTTCAACGAACTGTCGGCGGTTGCGGTGGTGCGCAAAGATACCTTCCATACCTTTGCCGATTTGAAAGGTAAAAAGCTTGGCCTGGAGAACGGGACCTCTCATCAGCGCTATCTTCAGGATCGCCATAGTGAGATTGAATCTCAAGCCTATGATAGCTATATGAACGCGCTAATCGACCTGCGAAACGGACGCCTGGACGGGGTGTTTGGCGACGTGGCGGCGATGAAAAACTGGCTGAAGGAGAACCCGGACTTCGTCATTATGGATGAGCACGCCACCGACCCTGAGTATTATGGTAAAGGTCTGGGCATTGCGCTGCGTAAAGGGAACCCGTTGCTGGCGGAGATAAACCAGGCGCTGGAGAAGGTGATGGCTTCTTCTGAATATAGCGAAATTAAAGAACGCTGGATTAAATAATCGTCCATAACAACGCGTCAGTCTCACCTGCTGGCGCGTCATAAACACCCGCTAAAGCCGTATACGAATGCCGTCGGTTCGGCGATTTAACCCTCGAGTTGTGCAAAGTTCGGTGCTGGATTATCTACGCCCCCTGATGGCGATCCATTCACAACTTCAATTGTTAGTTTTATCGGCCTTTCCTGACATTGTGCTCATCAGACACGTATTTCTTAGGGTTATTGATTGGGCGTTGTTCACTCATATACGACCCGGTAATCATAAGAATAAATATTATTAATTATTTGTTTTTTAATGATTAAATGATTTTTTCTGTGTGTTTTACCATGTCAATCACATTTCCCCTCTCGCCAACTTTAAATCCGGAAAAGTAGACGTTTGTCGAATTTTCATCTAAAAAGTTGGGGTAAGGGACTAGACAGGACCATTTTTAGGTTATCAAATGGTTAAATATCATCACACTAAATGTGAATAATTGACCTTGTGTATAAAAGGTCAACACGCTTCCCGTGGTTTTAAATCGCTGCGGGTATCTTTTGGGAGAAGTTATGCATTCCTCTGTGAATAAAAATGAAAGTCGGACCTTTTTTGGTCATCCATACCCGCTTGGTTCGCTGTTTTTCACCGAAATGTGGGAGCGATTCTCGTTCTACGGCATTCGTCCATTACTGATCCTGTTTATGGCGGCCACCGTTTATGACGGCGGCATGGGGCTGGCGCGTGAGAACGCCTCGGCGATCGTGGGTATCTTTGCCGGTGCGATGTATCTTGCCGCGCTGCCAGGCGGCTGGCTGGCGGATAACTGGCTTGGTCAACAAAAGGCGGTCTGGTACGGTTCGATTCTGATTGCCTTGGGCCATCTGTCCATCGCGCTGTCGGCGGTGATGGGTGACACGCTGTTCTTTATCGGCCTGATGTTTATCGTGCTCGGTTCTGGCCTGTTCAAAACCTGTATTTCGGTGATGGTTGGGACGCTCTACAAGAAGGGTGATGCGCGCCGCGACGGTGGATTTTCACTGTTCTATATGGGCATCAACATGGGGTCGTTCATTGCGCCGCTGATCTCCGGTTGGCTGATTAAGTCTCACGGCTGGCACTGGGGCTTTGGTATCGGCGGTATCGGGATGCTGGTTGCGCTGGTTATCTTCCGCGTCTTTGCCGTTCCGGCGATGAAACGCTACGACAGCGAAGTCGGTCTCGACTCAACCTGGAATAGCCCGGTCGTGAAAAGAAACGGTGTTGGCGGATGGCTGCTGGCGCTGACGGTCGGCGTGGCAATTGTCATTACGCTGATTGCCCAGGGCGTTATCGTGATTAACCCTGTCGCGGTTGCCAGTATGCTGGTCTACGTTATTGCCGCCTCGGTGGTGCTGTACTTCATCTATCTGTTTGCCTTCGCCGGGCTGAGCCGCAAAGAGCGCGCTCGCTTGCTGGTCTGCTTTATCCTGTTGGTTTCGGCGGCCTTTTTCTGGTCGGCGTTCGAGCAGAAGCCAACCTCATTCAACCTGTTTGCTAACGACTACACCAACCGTATGATCGGCTCTTTTGAGATCCCGGCGGTATGGTTCCAGTCGATCAATGCTCTGTTCATCATTCTGCTGGCACCGGTATTTAGCTGGGCGTGGCCTGCGCTGGCGCGTAAAAACGTGCGTCCGAGCAGCATCACCAAGTTTGTTATCGGTATTCTGTGCGCGGCGGCGGGTTTTGGCCTGATGATGCTGGCGGCGCAAAACGTGCTGAGCAACGGCGGCGCGGGCGTATCGCCGATGTGGCTGGTTGGCAGTATCCTGATGCTGACGCTGGGCGAGCTGTGTCTGAGCCCGATTGGTCTGGCAACCATGACGCTGTTGGCGCCGGAAAGAATGCGCGGCCAGATGATGGGGCTGTGGTTCTGCGCCAGCGCCCTGGGGAACCTGGCGGCGGGCCTGATTGGCGGTCATGTGAAGGCCGATCAGTTGGATATGCTCCCTGACCTCTTTGCGCGCTGCTCCATTGCGCTGCTGATCTGCGCTGCGGTGCTGTGCGTGCTGATTGTGCCGGTTCGCCGGATGCTGGAAAACACCCAGAGCAAGAAGCCGCAGGAACCGACGGCTAACGCGTAATACCTCTAAAACCCGGCGCGTGCTGCGCCGGGTTTACTTTTTAACGGTAAACAATACCGCCATCGATCAGGATCGATTGACCGGTAACATAGTCGGAATCCGGGCCTGCCAGATACGAAACCAGGCTCGCCACATCGTCCGGCGTTTCAGCACGACCCAACGCGATGCCTTCCACATACTTTTTATAGGTTTCGCCAACCGGTGCGCCGGTTATCTCTGCGAAGCGTTTATCGATTTCAGTCCACATACCGGTACCCACAATCCCCGGGCAGTAGGCGTTAACTGTAATGCCGCGGCTGGCGTACTCTTTTGCGGCCGCCTGGGTCAGGGCGCGCACGGCAAATTTGGTCGCGGAATAGATCCCCAGCAGCGCGAAGCCATCATGCCCGGCGATAGAGCAGGCGTTGATAATTTTCCCTTTTTGCTGACGATCGATGAATTTTTTCGCCGCCGCCTGAATGCCCCACAAGGTGCCCTGAACGTTGATACGCATAATCCGATCAACCTCTTCAGGAGTCACGTCGGCCAGCGCCTGTACCTGCGCGATCCCGGCGTTGTTGACGATAATATCAAAGCCGCCCAACGCCTTTTCCGCCGCGTCAATGGCGGCATAAACCTGATCGCGGTCGGCGATATTGGCGACGAAGGTGGCTGCTTTGCGGCCCAGCGCCTCGACTTCGGCGGCGACGGCGGCAATCCCTTCAGGATTCACGTCCACCAACATCAGCGACGCGCCATCTTTGGCCAAACGCAACGCAATACCGCGGCCAATGCCCTGACCCGCGCCGGTTACCAACGCAACTTTATTTTCGATAGCCATATTCTGTACTCACCTTGTACTGATTAATAAACCTGGGATCTCTGCGACTGACGTCATATCAACGTAGTGAATTGAATTACTCTATCTGGCACGATAAGCATGGCCTACCCCCCTGATGGGGGGGATAATGACCAACGGACTGGATTAAGAGGTAATCGCGGTATGGCTTTTTTATCCTCACAGGATGATTCACTGGCGGCCTTTGTTGAGCAGGAACCTTTCCGCTTCACGCGCGCGCTGCCGCTAATCGCCACCCGCTTTACGCCGCCCCGCTCGCCGGAAACGCTATTGGCCCGGGAGCGTCTGCTCCAGCGCCTCGATGATGCGACATCCCGCCGATTGACGCTGGTTTGCGCCCCCGCCGGATTTGGCAAAACGACCCTGCTGGCGCAGTGGTATCGGCATCGTCATCGACAAGGTGATGCGCTGGCCTGGCTGAGCCTTGATGAGGATGACAGCGCGCCGCTGCTGTTTATGCGCTATTTGCAAGAGGCGCTACGACCGCTGTGGCAGGGCTGGAGCTCGCCTTTTCTACATGCTCTGGAAGGGGAACTTCCAGCCGATATCACTCTGTTCCTTGCCGAACTCGTCAATCAGCTCAATCAGTGCCCGCACCCGCTATATCTTATTCTCGACGACTATCAGTACATTACCGACCCGGCGATTCAGCGGGGAATGAGCTGGTTACTAAACCATGCGCCGTCTTCTTTACATCTGATTATCGGCAGCCGTAACCAGCCGCCTTTAGCGCTGAGCCGCCTGCAAATGCAGGACCAGCTACTGGAGGTGTATGACCCGGAGCTGCGCTTTAATCCCAGCGAAGCCAATGCCTATTTTGCTGCTTCGTCAGCGCTCAATCCGCAGGATATTCCCCGGCTGATTGCGCTGACGGAAGGTTGGGTGGCGGGGATGAAAATGGCCGCGCTATCCCATGACGCCGCCGGTTCTTCATCTGCGGCGATGGGGCTTAGCGCCAGCTCGCGGTCAATATCTCGCTATCTCGACGAGGTTATTTTTACGCCGCTTCCTGCCGAGGTATTTGATTTTCTTCTGCACACTTCGCTGCTTAACCGCCTGCACCCGGCGTTATGCGATGCGGTTAGCGGCAAAGATAACGCCAGGGAGATGCTGGCGTGGATTGGGCAGCATAACCTGTTTCTGTCGGCGCTGGATGAGGGTGGCCTCTGGTTTCGCTATCATCCGCTGATGCGTGACGCCTTACTGCACCGCCTGCAGCACAGTAGCGAGATTGATATTCGCCAATTGCACGACCGCGCCAGCGGGTGGTTTGCCTCACAACAGCTTTGGGCTGAGGCGATTCGCCACGCACTGGCTGCCGGTAAATCGGC
Source organism: Klebsiella huaxiensis (assembly GCF_003261575.2). Lineage (GTDB taxonomy): Bacteria > Pseudomonadota > Gammaproteobacteria > Enterobacterales > Enterobacteriaceae > Klebsiella > Klebsiella huaxiensis. The sequence continues at coordinate 1,030,235 of NZ_CP036175.1, forward strand.
GACGAAGGATGCCGAGGTCGGGGCGCAGTCGCTGGCGGAAGAGGGGGATATTGATACCCTCGTGCGCTGGATCCGCTATCTACCCGACAATCTTGATCCGTCGCGCATTGAACTTCAGCTCAATCTGGCCTGGGCGCTAGCGCACCGTTTCCGCTTTAGTGATGCCCGCCAACTGCTTGATGCCATTGAGGTGCAGGTAGCTGCCAGGTCTGATGTTCTGGTCCACAGTTCGCGGGTAAAGTTGCAGGTTGTGCGGGCGATTTGCGAAGCCTTTGCTGACAACATTTCGCGCAGCATTGCTATTGTCGAGCCGCTGCTGCACGAGGTGCCCTGCGGCGATATCTGGGTCGATGGTCTGGTGTGCAACATCCTCAGCTACTGCCACCTCGCGGATTCACGGCCACAGCAGGCGCTGGATGTTCAGCAGCGCGTGGCGGGGGTGAGCATCGCTAACCGCAACCTTTTTGTTGAGGTCTACCGGGCGTTCGTAATGGCGCAGGGTTATCTGCGCCAGGGGAATCTCGCCGAGGCGGAGCGGCAGGCCTCGCGTGCGCTGCGTTATGCGCAACAGCATACCGGTGCTAACTCTAGCAGCGGGGCGACCCTGGCCCCCATACTGGCGGAGATTGCCTGGGAAAAAGGCGACGTTGAGCAGGTCCAGAGCCTGCTCGCCCCACGCCTGGAGATGATTGATAACTTTTGCCCGCCGGACGGCCTTAGCCGCTGCTACATCGTGCTGGCCCGTCAGGCTCGCGAGGCAGGCGAGCGGGAAAAGGCGGAGTCGTTATTACTTCATGCCGAGGGGCTGGCCGCCCAGCGCGGCTGGCTGCGGGCGCAGGCTCCGCTGCTGGCGGAACGGCTCGCCATGTCGCTTCTCGCGGGTGACAGACCAACTGCTGAAGCGCTGCTGTACCGCCTGCAGGGGCTTAATCAGATGCAACAGCAGGATGCGGTTGGCGGATATATCGCGTTAAGCGAGAGTCGTTTACTTTATGCTTACGGCGAGCCGCTGGCCGCCGCACGGCAGTTGGATAAACTGGCAAGCGTCCGGGAACACAACGGCGAGTGGCTGTTTGCTGTGCGTTTACGGCTGATGCAGGCGCTCGCTCTTTGGCGCGCGGGGGCTCTGGAGCAGGCTGTGGTCGTTGGCCGCCCGGCCCTTTCGCGCGCATTGCACCAGGGACTGTTGCGCAGCCTGCTGGAGGGCGGGGCGGAGATGGCTTCGCTACTGGGTGAGATACTTAAACGTAGTGGGCCGGACGACAACCTGGCCGTTGATATCCCATCTCTGTTATCGCATTTCGCGACCGCCGGGATTGCCACGGATGCGAACCGCCCGCAGCCGTCCGCGTTGCGTCTTACCGAACGCGAACAGCAAACGCTGCGTTTGATTGCCGAGGGGTATTCTAATAAAGGCGTTGCGCGCGAGCTGGGCATTTCAGCGGAAACCGTCAAATGGCATCTCAAACAGCTTTACGAAAAGCTACAGGTGAAGGGACGCATTCAGGCGGTAAATCAGGCGCGAGAGTGGCACCTGCTGAGCTAGCCCATAGCCAGCATGAGAGTCGAGGGCTATGCTTAGAGCTTACAACCATACCAATAAAAATAGCTGAGGCAATGTCATGGATAAGGAACTACTGGAAGCGGGCTATCGCGCCTATACCGGGGAGAAGATTGATGTCTACTTCAATACCGCTCTCTGCCAGCATTCGGGAAACTGCGTGCGCGGTAGCGCAAAGCTTTTCAACCTGAAGCGTAAACCGTGGATCATTCCCGACGAGGTGGATGTCGCCACGGTCACCAAGGTTATCGATACCTGCCCAAGCGGCGCATTGAAGTATCGCCACAAATAAGCGAGGAAATGATGGAAATACTGGAAGGCCACAACAAGTTTTACGTCAATGACGCCGAGGGGAATCAGGTGGCGGAAATCGTTTTTGTACCCACAGGTGAGCATCTCAGCATTATTGAACACACTGACGTAGACCCCAGCCTGAAAGGTCAGGGCGTGGGGAAAAAGCTGGTGGCGAAAGTGGTCGAAAAAATGTGTGGCGAGCAGCGGAAAATTATTCCGCTGTGCCCGTTTGCTAAACATGAATTTGATAATACCCGCGAGTACGACGATATCCGCGCCTGAAATCAATGCGCCAGTGAGCTGGCGCTATTTACCCGGCGATAAGAGTAAGATCGCGGCCTGATAAGAGTCGGTGAATAAGATCGCCTATGTTTTCTCGTTCCACCGGTGCAGAGATGAAGTATCCCTGAAATCGATCGATCCCCAGCGCTTTCAATTTATTGAATTTATCCAGACTGTCCACCCCTTCAGCAATACAGCGGCTGCCGGTCAGCTGACAATAGTAGATCAGGCTTTTTATCAGCGCGAGCGCGTGTAGATCTCCCTGCATATCATTCACAATACTCATATCCAGCTTATATGCGCTGAATTTGACGGAGCGCACCGGAAACATGACGCTGCTTTGTGAAAAGCAGTCATCCAGCATAATGGTGAAGCCCTGCTTGCGTAATCGGGCGATGTTTTCAGCCACTTTGCTCTGGCGATTGATGTCGATGGTTTCAGCAAATTCCAGTACCAGCCGACAAGATACGTGTGGATGATGCAGTTGCTGACGCGCTGTTTCCAGCATACTGACCAGATTTTCATGGCTGGCGATGGCGGCGGGGATATTGACCGAGAAATAAAAATCCCCCGGATGCTGATTGATATTCTGCACGGCCTCCTGGAGTACAAAGGCCGTCAAAACCAACCACGCGTAGTCTGAACGCAACTGCGGTAAAAAATCGCCCGGGAGCATAATGTGACCGTTTTGCCGCCAGCGAGAGAGAATTTCTATCCCTTTTAGCTGCATCTGACCATCAGTAATGGGCTGGAAGACCGGGAAAATTTGTCGGCAATGAATAGCATGGACAAAATTTCGCTCAAAAGCGGAAAGCGCAGAGTTAGGCTGTATTTTCTGTCCCTTTGTCTGGCTGCCGGGGAAATGGGCTGCCAGCTGAGGATGATGCTCCACCATTTTTTTCAGTCCTGCGGTTCTCTGGGTATAGAGCGTTTTGTGGCTAATACCGCGGTGTTTAGCTTGGGCATTAACGCTGTCACCGCTCAGAAAACCGAGAATAGCGTTCAGCTCTTGCCTGGTGAGTCCGCCAGTTTTTTTTCCGCCGATCTGCATCTCTTCGTCTACCCGCTGTTTAAGCGAAGGATATCTTTCCAGAATATAGTCCTGGAGCACTGCGGTCAGGCTGGGGACGGGCAGATCGGAGGCGGCGGCACGCACTTCAGAAAGCAGATGGTGGTCGATGACTTGATGCAGCAGGGTATGCCACAGCCAGCAGGCCGGGCTACGGCTGAGGATCAGCATCGGTAGCGGCGTGGCCGCCAGCTCCAGCATCGAGGCGACCTGCTGCAGAGTGATAAGCAGCCTGGCCGGGGCTTCGGGCAGAAATACCACAATACGGCGAATGTCAGCACCGGCAGGTAATTCCGTCGCGTCCAGCGGCAGCACCACGGGCCGCATCCCGCTGGCTACCATGACTTTTACCAGCCCGTCGGCCACCAACGAGCAGGGTGACAGAATGTAGTCCATTCCCGGTCTGCTGTTCGTCATAGACGCGTTACTGGTAAACAAAGGTCACCCCGATAATTGACTGGACGTTCCCCGCGGTGACCTGCCCGCTGGTGCGTGCATAGGTCGCGGTGAGGCCTAAATTGACTGCCGAAGTGCCAACGGTTCCCATTGCGACGGTACTGTTTGACCGCATGATCGAACCATTACGCAATAGCTGAACGCCAATCCCCTGAGCCGGAGAGGCTGAGGACGTATTAGTGAAAACGGTATTGGCGGTATCAGCCGTGGTACCTGAGAGGTAAAACCCGATATTTTGATTTTGCCCACATCGTACCGTGAGTGGGATTGCGGTAGAACCGGGATAGGTAGGTAGCGTTACCGTGACGTTGCGAGCGGAAACATCACACCCGCCCGTAGGGATGATCACGCTATTGTTAGCATAAATGTGCCAGGTAAATTTTGAAGTACGAACATTACCGCCGCCGTTGATATCGGAACCGACCTGATACATCACCAGCGTTGCGATATGCGAACCGGCGCTAATCGCTAGTCCGGAGGCGGTCGATATTGGAGTCAGGTAGAGCTGCGTATTCCAGTTGGTGTAGTTACCGGAAGTAAAGTTGTGGCTGGCGGTTGGGGAGTTTAGCGGGAAATTGTAGCTGACTCCGTAGTACTTTAAAGAACCAGTGAAATTTGTCAGCAGGCCGCTATAGGCCGAGCCTTGTAGCATGCTCACCATGTCGTTACGCGTGTTCGGAGCATCATTTCTACAAAAAATAGAATTAGATAAGTCGACGACCAGGTTTTGCCCCGCACCAATACTTGGTTGTAGGTTGACATAGACGTTAGATACCTTTCCTCCGGTATCGCTGTTTAATATTGTTCCGGTGGAGTCGTAGCAGGTATAGGCTCTGACGCTGGTAGAGAATCCTGATAAAAAGATCAAAATCCACAGCGCCTTGATGAAGGTCAGGCGACATTGACCGGGGGTGGTAATCTGCTGATTCATGATTATCTCCTGCCTCAAAGCCAGGTGTAGGTGACGTTAATCACCGCCTGGATTGTTCCTTGTGTTGGTCCGCCGTTGACCGTCAGCGCTCTGACGCGCAATGGAAAGCTGGTCGACTGCGTTGCATCGTTGACGGTCATCGTTTTGGTTGAACCGTTGTTAAATCGGCTTCCGCTGGTGTCCTGTAGTTCCAGTTGAAGGTTTCCCGCCGTTCCCTGATTTTTGTAATAGCCCGTGCTGTCAGTCGTTCCGCTGAAGGTGGCGGTGACTCGTGACGTGCCAATCGGGCAGTTGCTGAGATCGAGCGTGACGTTATGCCAGCCCGATGCCGATCCGGGTGAAAGCATATTGAAGGTGTATAAATCACCCAGATCGACGGTAGCCTTCGGCGTAGATATGGTGCAGGGCCTGGCCACCACTTTGCCGTTAACGGTAATGGTCACATCGGCGGCATGGGAGGTGCTGGCGAAGGCCAGTAAACCGGCCAGCAGCCAGCGTGTATGAGTCCATTTCATATCAGCCTCCGGTTACTGAAATTCAAGAGTGAACGTCGCGGTAGCACTAACGTGTCCTGCGCTTATCGGAACGCGCGCGGTCATCAGCCGGGCGTAAAAGTTCAGCGTGTTGGCCTGACCGGGCTTCAGCGTTGTCCATGCAATATTTGACGAGGGGGAGTTGAGTACCAGAGGTACCCGGCTGCCGCTGAGTATCTGCACGCCAATTCCGGAAGCCGCCGATACCCCGCTATCGAGCTTAAGCAAACTGGTGTTGTCGCTGTCCGCTACGCCGGTAAAACCAACTTTGACCGCGGTAACGGAACCGCCACAGGGCGACAGCACGATGCGAAAAGGCACCAGCGGCGTGGTCGTGCCGATGGCATTAAACTGCTTTGCGGCGTTATTCATCAGGTCGACGGTAAAATCCTTTGATTCCCCCGCAACGGCGCAGGTGTTATCTCGCACATATCCACTAATCGTGATGGTGCTATCGGCGGCAGGCGTGCTGAAGGAGACCAGAGAGAGTATGGTGCCCAGCAGATACAGGTTTTTTCTCATCATCATGGCTTCCTTAGCGGCATACTGCCGACAGCTGGCTTAGCGCCTGGTTCTGGCTTTCCGGCGGCAGACGATAGTCGGCTTCGCAACTGGTATCCGGCCCTTCTCCCCACTTCGCATGCACCTTGCCCGTCAGCGGCATCCCGCTCAGATAGACCAGGCCATCATCGGCAACGATGCTGCTATTCTGGCTACCCACAGAGGCGACCATTGCGCCAAAGGGAACCGGTTTACCGTTGTGAGTCAGCTTCATCAGTAGCTTCATACCGACGCTGGCTTTAAATTCGGCACGCGCTATCGCTCCGTGGGTCGGCACAATACTGACCACGGCATCATCAAGGTCGACATTGTTAGCGAGCGTATTGGTATTCAGCGCCACCCGGTTTTCCCGGTATTCGGTGGCGTAGGGCAGCACGGCGTAGCCGCGCCAGTCGGTACGAACACCGGTCTGGTTTTCCACCTTTACCCCGTCTGCTCCAGGAGCTTTGATCAGCACGACGGTATCGTTCATTGGCTGGCTCAGGGTGACGCCATCGGCATGGGCCAGTACGCCGCCGCTCAGGCCGTAATAAAGCTGCTTAATGCCGTCGCTATGGCTGTAGCCGACGTTGGCGTTGCCGTAGCCGCCGCGGTAGTTCAGCGCCGCGTAGCCGGTACTGCCGCTGTTACCTTCCCCGCCACCCGCGTAGCCGGTTTGTACGCTGTAGCTCAGGTTGTTGTCCTCCAGCAACGTGCCGTACAGGCCTGCGAGGCTGGTGGTTCGACCATTCAGATCGTTGGACATGCTGTAGCTGGCGTTACCATTTTTCCAGACCGAGGTACTGTCGGAGCGCATCCAGTGGCTGAACGGGATACTAAAATTGAGCGCCAGCATCTGGTCACGGCCCTGCTGCCAGGCGTTTTTGGTCAGGTTGTAGCTCAGCGTCCAGTTGATATCATCAATGGCGGCGTTCAGTCCGGCCTGTAGCTGTTGGTCGGCGCTGCTGGTTCCCCAGTAGGTCTGATGACTGCCGCTGAGGTAGAGGGTGGCGGTGCGTCCTAACTGCTGGGTAACGCTGAGCTGCACTTTGCCGCGCTTGTTATAAGCGAGGTTGTAGTAGTCAGTGAACTTCGGCTTTATTTCAATCACGCCATCCTGAGTGTCGACGTTGTAGCCGCTCATTCGGTTATAGGTGGTGTCAGCTAAGCTGAAATAGCCGCGCGTAGAGTAGCGGTAGCCCACCAATTGAATATTTGTTCCGGTATCCGTGAGCGACTTGTTATACAGGAAGCGTACAGACTGCCCCTGGTGATCGCTGTCATCGGGCAGGGTCGCGTTGGCCTGAGTCACATCCAGCGACAAGGCACCTAACTGCCCCAGATTTTTCCCCACGCCGAGATTAAAGGCTCGGTAGCGATCTGCCAGCTGGGTGCCGCCGTACAGCGTCCAGCCTGCCGGTAGACCGTGTAAGAGAGTGCTCTGGAAAAACTTTGGCTTGTCCTGCTGATCGTTGCCACTGCGGTACTCCCCGGCGGTGACGGCATAGCGGGTATGGCCCTCGCGCTGGAGTACCGGGACGGACGAGTAGGGAACGGTGAAAAACTGGTTGCTGCCGTCGGCCTCTTTGATGGTCACCTGCAGATCGCCGCCGTTGCCTGCGGAGTAGAGATCGTTAATGGTGAACGGGCCGGGCGGCACCGTGCTCTGGTAGATCTCATAGCCGTTCTGCTTCACCGAAACCTGCGCCGTGCCGCGGGCAATACCGTGGATCACCGGAGCAAATCCTTTCTGGCTGTCCGGCAGCATATTGTCGTCGGAGGCCAACTGCGCCCCACGGAAGTTAATCCCGTCGAAAACATCACCGTTGGTATAGCTGTCGCCCATCGTCAGGCGTGAGCGTAGCGGGGTGATATCGCGCTCGAGCCAGGTATTGACGTGCTGCCACTTGTTTTCATTGGTCGATGAGCTGCCGCTGCTGCTGTAGCTCCAGGTGGTGTTATCGCGTAGACGCCACGCGCCGAGATTCAGCCCGCTTTGCAGGTTCAGATATGCATAGTTGCTGCTGCCGCCGATGTCGTTGTGGACGTTATTACCGGTGAAGTTGTAGTTCAGCAGCCCGGCGTTAATCCCGTGGTCCCAGAGTTCAGGCGGAATATAGCCGCGGGCGCGGTTGCCCATAAACGCCTGGGGAACGGTCAGATAGAGCCGCTGTAAGCCGACATCAAAGCGTGTGGTGGCGTCTTTAATCATCTCGGTTAACGGTACGCAGGCATCGGATGCTAACGCATTGATCCCCTCAACGGATGAGGTATTCACGCCCATTCCTGAAAGCTGCCCGCGGGTCAGACAGGGGAGCAGCGCGTGGTCGTTTTTTCCGGCATTAAACGTGACATCGCGGGTGGTCATAAAACCATCGTTAAGGTAAATATCAACGCGATAGGTTCCCGGCGGCACTTCCTGGCCGCTGGCAAATCCTGATAAGTCTGCCACGGCGGCAGGGTCGTCCGCTAAAAAACGCGGATTAAAATAGAGCTCTGCCTGCACTGAAAAGATCGGTGAGGAGAGTAAAAGGGCCAGCGTGAATGGGGCGAAAGTGCGCACATTTATCGGCCCATGGCTGTTTATACGCCCGGAGCCCAGGTAGTCGAGTCCATATTTCAGATGTGACATAGTCCCTCCGGTCCAAAGTCGCCCGGCTGTCAGTTCTTATTTTTATTTCCGGGAGAACGCGGTCTCCCGTCAGTTATTGCATTGCACCTTTCGTTTTCGGGGTCAGTGCGCCGTAGTCGTTAATGGTTCGGTACGTAATCTCGCTACCTGCATCGGAAGGCAGTTTGACGCTGGTTTCTCCCATTGGAGGAACCAGGGCATTCTCCAGTATCCGGGTTCCGGCATTGAGTTCGGTGACCGTCAGATAATATGGGGTGGGGTTGATCAGCGTGAGCGAGCCTGCGCTGCGGCGAAACTTCAGCTTTTCCGGTGCCTGATCCGGCGGCAGCGCCAGTTTTGCCGGGCGATAATAGAGCTTGATACGGCTGATAATCGCCAGCTGCAGGGTGTTGTCGCTGAGCTTTGATTTATCCATCGACGGAATGGCTTTGACGTTCATCCAGAACAGGGTTTCGCGGTCCTGCGGCAGCTGGTTGTTGGTGGCATCAATGATGCGCAGGGTGTTCTCTTTTTTTCCCTGCATGGCAAACAGCGGCGGAGTGATAACAAAACGTCCGTCTTTTGCGCCATCAGCGTTTTCCACCCATGATTGGATCAAGTAAGTGCTCTTTTCGTCGTTATTGGTGACCGCCAGCTGAACCTGCTTCTGCCCGGAAGGGTAAATAACGCGTGTCGCGCCCAGCGCCACGCCTGCCTGGGCCTGAACGGTAAATCCGATAGCGGCTATCATCAGCACTCCTGCCAGTAAACCGCGCGTCATCGCCAGTGTTTTTCTCACGCTTATTCCTTTTATACTCACCGTCGTTTCCTGTTTTGGTACGTCTGCTGGTTAATTACTGGTAGGTCAGGGAGAACCAGGCTTGAGCGTTAGCCGCTCCCCCGGTGACCTGATGCCCTGTTGCCCGATATTTCGCCACAAAGTGCAATGTGGTTGGCCCGGTATACAATCTTGTCCAGGCTGCGGGAGGGCTGTTCAGTGGGATCAGGTGGTCTTCTTTATCAAACAGAGCAACGCCAATACCAGTAGCGATCCCCGGGCCCTCGCCGACCGAGAGTACGTCCGGGTTTTTACCATCGGCGACGCCGTGAAACGTCACGCCAACGCGTTGGCTGACGGCGGTGCTGCACTCCTGCAGATGAATATCGAAAGGGATCGGATTGGTATCTTCCCCGGCCGAATGAAACCGATTACTGCTGATCTGTCCCATGTTGACTGTCATCTGCTGGTCACCCGCTTCAACACGGCAGGACTCGGCAATGATGACGCCCTGAAAACGCATATTTCCCCCGGGCAAAGTGACGTTCCACTGATTGCCGGCCATCGCCAGCGGGGGGAGCAAAAAAATCAACAGACCTGACTTCATCCTTTGCATCGTTATCACCCGAGTTCCGTTATGGATAACGGGCCTTCCTGGCCCGACATGCTTCCCTGCCTGACGAATGAATTACTGGTATTGCACTTTAAAGGTCGCGTCAGCGTTAGCGGTACCGGCAGTGGCTGCGGCAGTCGCGTAGTAACGGGCCTGGAACGGGATGATATTGGTGCCATCGTTCAGGGTAGAAGCCGCGCCGAAGGTCGCGCCATCAAGCGCCAGTGGAGTACCCGTACGGTCAAGGATCTGTACGCCAACGTTTGTCGCGCTGCCTGCCGCAGAGCTTTGCAGCGCCAGTACGGTGGTGTTGGTGCTGTCAATTGCGGTACCGGTAAACGCAACAGAGGCTTTGGTGGCCACGGTGGTATCACAATCGTTCAGTTGGATATTGAAGCCGACAGCCGTACTGGTGCTGCCTGGGGTAGCGAGTTTTGCCGAACGAACCTGGCCCATTGGAACGGTCTGATCGATTGAACCTGCGTCAATTGCGCATGCTGCGTTGACGACTTCCCCTTTAAAATGCACCGTGCCGCCATTTACCGTGGTATCGGCCAGAGCCGCTGCGGAGCTCAGAGACAGAGCTGACAGTACAACGATTGCCAGTGTTTTGATTTTCATCTTGTTTTCCTTTGTACAATATCGGGATTACGAACCGATCTGGCCGTCATCATGACCTCCAGGTATTTCATGATTCAGTCGAGATTTTCGACTGCGGTTCTGCATGTTTTTCACCCAAAATATGAGACATTTGGGGCCATTTTGACTCGTTAGAATAATTAACTGAATTATCTGGTTTTATTGTTTTTACTTGGAGTTTTAATCTTAATTGTTGTTTGTTGTTGATTTAATATATTGATAGTGTTGAGGGGATGAGCCACGGAAGGCTATCTGGAACAGCGTGGTGTGGAGCCTATGCGGCGAAGAGAAGGGAATTATTTGAAAATAACGAAAATAAAAAATGCATAATAATCAATGTGATATTGCTATCTTTGTCGTAAGGGATGCATTCTATGGTTGCAAAAGGTTACTGAATATTTTTATGATGCACACAGTTTGGCCCCAATTGACCTGTTCACTCTGTTATTTTTTCTTATTTATCAATTCATTATTCTGTATCCTTTGATTTTGTAAATTCACTTCCATGAGATTGTTTCGTTCCCATAATCCGGCGAATCGAGCAGCGTTGCTGGCGGTATAGCGCACGGTATGGCGAATATTTCTATGGCCAAGATAGTCCTGAATAAGACGGGTATCCGCTCCTCTTTCCGCCAGCTCGTAACCACAGGCATGACGTAGCATGTGCGGGTGAGTGTGCGTTGCCGTTCCTGCATCGACGCCAGCAGTGCGGATAATGCGATAGGCCTGCTGACGGGAAAGCGGAGTACCACGTCGTGATATAAACAACGCATCGCTTTTTTTTGCGCCTTTCCAGGCGGTGCGTACCTGGCTCCAGCGTTTGATTGCCTCACATTCATCCACCATCAAGGGATGTATCGTTGAAAATCCATTTTTCAGACGACGGATATTAATGCGACCTTCAGTAAGATCGAGATCGCGATAGTGAAGATCGAGTAATTCGCTAATACGCATACCATGACGGAAAGCGAGCAGGATAAGGCAATAATCTCTCTCTCCTGTCTGCCCATGATGGGCGGCCAGCATCATTGCCTGCACTTCTCTACCAGTAAGAAAACGACGTCGGTTCACAATAAATAACTCCTGATATGATCTTGATAAATAACACGACCCTGCTCAAAAGCAGGGAGAGCTCACAAATAATCCGCAATGTTAATGGCGTATTATATGAAGGGGATTAATCACCGTTAAATAATGACATTATAGTAGTGCCAGACAAGTATATTGATGCGTGATAAATCTTATTCTTACGGATTTTATTCGTTACTACAACATAACCTGGCTGTCTCTTTGGCAGGTATATAAAATCAAAAGGGAAAAATCACTGCTGGTGGTATTTTAATCTGATGAAAAATAGTGCATTTATACCCCAAATAATTCGAGTTGCTTAAAGGCGGCAAGGGAGTGAATCCCGATGAGCTTACTCTGGTAAGTGATTCGGGTGAACGAGCGCAGCCAACACATAAGCAACTTGAAGTATGACGGGTATATATCCATGGTAACGGATGGATATGATAATAAGACAGAAGGTGTCTGAAATATGAACTTGCAGGAACAATAATCATAATCAAAGCATGGTTAATATTCCTTAATGTTTGGCGAGGGATATCTACAATTTTGACGCCGTCCATGGCATCGCGTATTACGGTAAAACAGGGCTCCGCTGTCTGTCTTTCGTTTCGTCCCAGATGCCATAAAAACGGCCCGCGTTACTGGCCGTATACCATACGGTATGGCGGATGTTACGGTGACCGAGGTAGTCCTGAATGAGACGGGTATCAATGCCCATGTTGGCTAAGGCGAATCCGCATGAGTGGCGGAGCATATGCGGGTGAATTTCAAGCGATAGCCCTGCATAATCACCTGATGTGGAAATGATATGATAAAACTGTTGGCGAGAAAGGGGATTACCTTTTCGCGATAAAAATAACCACTCGCTGTCGGACTGAGGGTAGGACTTGCGGATATCCAGCCAGTTTTTTAACGCGCGGATTTCTTTATTCAGCAAAGGATGGGTTGTGGAAAATCCATTTTTAAGACGGTGTATATAGATACATTTAGATCCGAGATCGATATCGGAAATTTGTAGGCGGCATATTTCACTGGCTCGTAATCCGTGAATGAAACACAATAATGTCAGGCAATAGTTACGCGTAGCGTGAGGTCCACTGTTCGCTGCTTTGAGCAATGACTCAATTTCATTGTGAGTCAGGAAGTTCCTTTTTCTTAAAATTACATTATTTTTCATTATGTTCCCTTTAGCATGCAGACGTATAGTACATTTTATTTAGCATCGTCGGGTAAATGATGAAGCTCGGCTGCATTTAAATTATTTATTTTTGATGCTGGTTTTAATAATCTTGTTAAGATGTGATTTTTATTATCTGGGGGACACTTGTTTTTATATTTATGATAAGTTTTAGTTTTTTCGATGGGAATAATGTCCTGCTCATTCTTTTCTCCTTGGCTATGTTTTCAGAGATACATAAATCATAAGGTTGTTAACCATACGGCAAAAACCTTGTTATGAATAGCAGTAATAAGAAATTGAATATTTCTGAGGGTGGCCAGGAATAATTTGAATACGACTAAGATGAGTCTTTCTTGTCGATAAGATGCTTATTGCGGAGGAAAGATTAAAATTGATAAGTGCACCAGAGCATAGAGTCTGATTATTTTAAATGCGGGAATCACGTTGTAAAAACAGTCCTGTGCTGGTTTCTACATGCTGTGGCGTGAGAGCTCGCTCACGCCTTATACCAAACGTTATTTCAATTGTTCATAGAACAGCAGGGCGGCTATCGCCACCATAATCATGCCGGAAGCAATACTGACTTTTTGTGCCATCTGGGGCCGGGTCGCCAATAGCGTTTTTGCGCCGTAGCCGACCAGTAAATAGACCAGCGTGCAGGTCACCAGATGAATGCCGCCAAGGGTCGACATTTGCTGCGCTACCGACCAGCTTCCTTTAGGATCGGTAAACTGCGGTAGCAGAGCCAGAAACAGGAGGAAAACCTTTGGGTTCAGCCCGCTGATGCATAGCCCCTTAACTGCCCAGCGGTTCCAGGTGCCCATTGTCTGTTCTTCGGCATTTGGCGTTGGCGGGTGGCGCAGAATAGCGATGCCCAGCCACATGAGGTAGCCCGCGCCCAGCAGGGTAATCGTCGATAGCGCCAGCGGATGGCTGGCAATTAAGACCCCGATACCAGCAACCACGACAAATGTCGCTAGCAGGTGACCGGACATGAGTCCGGCGACCGCCGGTATCACGCGATGTCCGTTAATCCCCGCGCTGATAGCATAGGCCCAATCGGCACCGGGGGTGATGATCAGTAGAAAAGAGACCAGCCAGAAACTGGCGATAAAGCTCATCTCCATGGATAGCCCACCTCTGCGCGATAGTGGCGATTTCCCATTGTCGTTTCCCTCATTAATTGTGGCTATTTGAGGGAAAGAATATCGGCTTTATTGCGCAATGAGCTTTCAATGTTATGCTCTTAAATATTCTTTTAAGAGAGAATCTTCCAAATGGATAGTATCGATCGAAAAATTCTTGCTGAGCTTCAGGCCGACGGGCGGCTATCGATAACCGAACTGGCGGAACGGGTGAATTTAAGCCTCTCCCCCTGTCATCGACGGCTGCGTGCGCTGGAACAAGAAGGGGTGATTACCGGCTATCGGGTGAATCTTGATCCCGCCAAAATGGGTTTCAATTTTTTGGCGATTGTCTTCGCGACGTTAAAAGAGGGCGATAAGCAAGCAGTGAGCGCTTTCGAAGAGGCAGTTGAAGAGATCCCGCAGATCGTGCTGGCGCAGCGCCTGTTTGGTGATCCGGACTATCTGATGCACGTGGTCACACGCGATCTCCCGGCGTTCCAGAAACTTTATGATGACAAGCTTTCCGCGATGCCCGGCGTGCAGCACTTACGCTCGACGCTGGTGATGAAGACGGTCGTGCAGGATCGTCCGTTTCCGCTGGGTAATGGTTAATCTCTCTCCTCCCAGAGGCGGCGCGCTTTGCCCGGGCTACCTGCCCGCAGACGGCTGTGAACCTGTAGCCCGGACAGATGCGTAGCATCGCCTCCGGGAAAATAACGGCGACAGGTTCTATCAACTCTTTTCCAGCAGGCGCATAAAGACCGCCAGCGCCTCGTCCAACTGCTGGCGCTGCGCAGTTGAGAGCCCGGCCAGCAGCTGATGCTCATTCTCCACGTGGCTATCCACCGCTTCATCGATCAACGTTCTCCCTTCGGGCGTAAGCGCGACCAGCAGGCTGCGCGCATCCTCCGGGTTTGGCTGGCGGCTGATAAAACCCCGTTTTTCCAGCGCCTTAAGGCGGTGTGTCATGGTGCCGGAAGTGATCATCAACGTTGAAAACAGTTGTGTTGGCGACAGCACAAACGGCTCGCCCGCCCGCCGCAGGGTCGCGAGCATATCAAACTCCCAACGCACCAGGTCGTGACGAATAAAGGCCGCTTCAATACGCGGCTCCAGCAGCATCGCGCAGCGTTTCAGCCGGCCGATTGGCCCCATTGGGCTGCAATCGAGATCGGGGCGTTCCCGTTGCCACTGTTCAAGAATGCGATCCACTGCGTCGGTCTGTGGTGATTTGTCCATTAATGCCCACCTGTCTTGATATCAAGATAATTATCGATACATACTTACACCACAATTTACCTTGATATGAAGATAAAATCATGGCCTTTGTTTCGCGTAATCTCGTTGTTGATTTGCTGCTGACCGCGCTGGCCCCCGCCATCTGGGGCAGCACTTATATTGTGACCTCACAGTTTCTACCGCCGGACAGGCCGTTTATCGCCGCGCTGCTGCGGGTTTTACCTGCCGGGATCGCTCTGCTTCTCTGGAGCCGCCGCTTTCCGCTGAGCAGCGAATGGTGGAAGCTGATCATCACCGGGATCCTGAATATCGGTGCGTTCCAGGCCTTGCTATTTATTGCCGCTTATCGTTTACCCGGTGGACTGGCGGCGGTGATTGGCGCTATTCAACCGCTACTGGTGATGCTATTGGCCTGGTGTGTCGATCGTCAACGATCGCCCTGGGTGGCGGTGTTGTCGGCCTGTGCCGGGATCGTGGGGATGGCGATGCTGCTGCTGTCGCCGCAAACGGTGCTCGATCCGTTGGGGATCGGCGCGGCGTTTCTGGGGGCGATCAGTATGGCGCTGGGGACCTGGCTTTCGCGACGCTGGGCGATCTCTTTGCCGGTCATTGCGCTGACCGGGTGGCAGTTGCTGATCGGCGGCATCGTGCTGGCTCCGATTGCTTTAATGGTCGATCCGCCGCTGCATCAGGTGACGCTGACACAGGCAGCGGGCTATCTGTGGCTGTGCGTTGCCGGGGCAATGCTGGCGTATGGCCTGTGGTTTCGCGGAATCGGTCGTCTTTCTCCGGTGGCGGTATCGGCGATGAGCCTTTTGAGTCCGGTAACGGCGGTGATATTAGGCTGGATTTTCCTCGGACAGAAAATAGAGGGAATGGCGCTAGTGGGGTTGGTGATTGTGTTGTTAAGCGTGTTGTCGATTCAGCGGGCGTTATCGAATAAAAGAGCAGTAACCAGCAGGTAAAATCCCGGGTCGTGGCGTGAACGCCTTACCCGGGCTACCGTCCTGCAGACGGCTGGGCACTCGTAGCCCGGTCAGCGCAGCGCCACCGGGAGCTTTTCCAGATCGACAAAAACAAAAAAGCCCCATCAAGGGGCTCGACATTGCTATGTGCTTATTATGTGGCGGGAGCCAGACTTAGCCGCCTTCAGGCGACCTGTCCGGCAGCTCCCTCTGCAACCATTTGGTTATTTAGACAGCTCAGCGGTCATATGAACCTGGTTACCGGTATAAGCTTCGGTAATGTGGTAAGACTCGCCCTGGTCTTTAGCGATGGCAGCGATTTTAGCTTCTGCGTTGTCCAGAGTATCCGCGGTGACGCTAACAGGCTGAGCGAAGCTAGCGAAAGAGACCAGAGACAGCATACCGGCAGCGGCAAGTAATTTTACGTTTTTCATGGTGTTTGTCCTTTTAACTTTTATGGTGGAAAGCGTTGTTGCTTTCGATGGACTTATAATAAGTCTGCTAACTATAACGTGCGTTGCAAAAAGTGCGATTTAGATCACATTTTCATGACCATAAGATGACAGCGGAATGCACTATGTGGTTTTTATTTTCAATAAAAACAAGTTGATAAATAATTTTCATGTGCTTTTTTCAGTGAGTGAAAATTTGTGTTAACGGCGAGGATTTTCTCTATTTAGGTTATTGATTATTGTTTTTGTGAATGTATTGACCGTTTTTTACGCGCGACAGGGAGCCATACTTCGCCCGTCGACGAAGCATTAACCTCTGGTTCAAGCGACAGTGGCGTTCACACTGATTAAGCGAGGATGACACCATGATCGCAGTACTCTTTGAAGCCGAAGTCACACCTGCAAAGCAGGAACGCTATTTAGCGCTGGCGGCTGAACTGAAGCCTCTGCTTTGCGCCATCGACGGCTTCATCGCTATTGAACGTTTTCAAAGCCTGACGACGACGGGGAAAATTCTGTCGCTCTCCTGGTGGCGGGATGAAGAAGCGGTGCTGGCCTGGAAACGCAACCTTTGCCATCAGGCGGCGCAGAAAGAGGGGCGGGAGAGTATCTTCTCAGGCTATCAGATTCGGGTGGCTCAGGTGCTGCGCGAGTACCGCTCAGAGAATCCCGATCTTCTATAATATGTTTGTGGTTTGCTATTGGAGAAAATAAAAGGCGCTATGTTAAAACCTGTTGAGCTGATTGAAGACGACGAGTCGCTGGCCGTGGCGATGGCGGCAGTGGCGTCGGCGATGGCTGATGCCTCCCGGCTAAAGATGCTCTGCGCCTTAATGGATGGCCGGGCGTGGACGGCCACCGAGCTTTCCACCGTTGCCGATATTTCCCCCTCGACCGCCAGCGCCCATCTTAGCCGTCTGGTCAGCAGCGGTTTATTGATATGTCTCGCCCAGGGCCGCCACCGCTACTATCGCCTTGCCGGTAGCGATGTCGCCGGGCTGCTGGAAAATATGATGACCATGGCCGGCAAGCGCGCCGTGATGTTATCTACCAGCACGCCGGTTAACCTGCGCGTCGCGCGTACTTGCTACGATCATCTGGCTGGAGAAGTGGCGGTAGCGCTGTATGATTTTCTGCTGCGCGAAGCGTGGATAACGTCTGATGGAACGGCCTTGACGTCCATTGGGGAAGCGCACTTTGCACGCCTGGGGATTGTGGTGACGTTGGGATCGCGGCGCAAAGCATGCTGCGGCTGCCTGGACTGGAGCGAACGGCGCTTACACCTCGGCGGTGCGGCTGGGGCGGCGCTGCTACTGCATGGTCAGCAAAAAGGATGGTTTACCACCACGGCAGGATTTCGCGAAGTGACGATTACTCCAGAAGGGTGGCGTGCATTGCATCGGCATTTTCAACTGACGGAAAGACCGTAGCGGCAGATTTATACCCGTCATACTTCAAGTTGCTTGTGCGTTGGCAATAACTCGGCCCATCCTTGGGCCTCGCCCTAACGGGCGCAGTGCACAGCGTTCAAATTCGTTCCTGACGAATTTGTCCTCGCTCACCCCAGTCACTTACTGGAGTAAGCTCCTGGGGATTCACTGCGTCGCCGCGTTACTCGGCCTTCGGCCTCGCCCCTTCGGGGCCAGCGCAAGCGCTGTTCAAGGCACGAGTGCCTTGTCCTGCAACTCGAATTATTTAGGGTATATTCAGATTGTTCTTTATGTAGATAAATAGCCTTTTATGACAAGATAAATAGCTATTTTGTTAATTCCATATCGCTTTCTCGCCTTCAATGTAAATAACAATAACTTTGTTTTTTACTATCAATTTTTGTTCATTAATAGTTGCAACCTATCTGTTACATTGATTAACACCTCATGAACAAATGTATATTTATCAGCGAAAAATAGCATTCTTTGACGCCGACAGCATCGACGAATTCTTTTATAGAATCCGTTCCTGACGCCTTAAATATTGCGGCTTCCGGTCAGTCGAAGTTTCTATTAACAGTTGCACAAGTGAGCATCGCATATCGCTTCTGACTTTTGTGCGAATTAACTGTTTGCTCATTGATACTTAATTCACTCTGACAAGGAAATGGCAATGAAAAAGGTTCTTCTCTCTGCTGCAATGGCGACTGCGTTTTTTGGTATGGCTGCGGCAAATGCTGCTGATACCAATGTAGGCGGCGGTCAGGTTAATTTCTTCGGTAAAGTTACCGACGTCTCTTGTACTGTTTCCGTAAACGGCCAGGGCAGCGATGCTAACGTTTATCTGTCTCCGGTGACTTTAACGGAAGTTAAAGCAGCTACCGCAGATACCTACCTGAAACCAAAATCGTTCACCATCGACGTTTCTAACTGCCAGGCTGCTGACGATACCAAACTGGATGACGTGAGCAAACTGGGCGTGAACTGGACCGGTGGTAACCTGCTGGCTGGCGCAACCAGCAAACAACAGGGCTACCTGGCGAACACCGAAGCGGCTGGCGCACAGAATATTCAGTTGGTTCTGTCTACCGACAATGCCACCGCGCTGACCAATAAAATCATCCCGGGTGACAGCACTCAGCCTACCGCAACTGGTGATGCTGCTGCCGTAGCGGATGGCGCACGTTTCACTTACTACGTTGGTTACGCGACCAGTACCCCGGATACCGTCACTACCGGCGTGGTTAACAGCTACGCAACTTACGAAATTACCTACCAGTAATAAATAAAACCGCCTCGCGCCGGGGCGGTCTAAAACAATAATAAAGCGGCCACTGCTGCCGCTTATTTTTTATTCTGAGGTCAGCATGAAGCGTATTGCCCTTTTTTTCTGTTTCATTTTTAGTTTTGCGGCCCATGCCAATAATATTATTGTTAACGGCACCCGCTTTATTTATCCAGGAAATGAAAAAGAAATAACGGTGCAGCTCTCCAACACCGCCGACCGTCCGGCGCTGGCGCAAGCCTGGCTGGATAACGGTAATGCCGACGCAACGCCGGATACTATTACGACGCCATTTATTATCACCCCACCTATTTCCCGGGTTGACGCGAAAAGCGGCCAGACTCTGCGTATTAAGCTCGGCAGCAACGCGGGACTCGCTAAAGATAAAGAAACGCTGTGGTGGCTAAACCTTCTGGAAATACCGCCGGTCGAGGCGAGCCAGAAAAATGAAGGGCAAAATATTCTGCAACTGGCGATTCGTTCGCGCTTTAAATTTATTTATCGTCCCAACGGATTAGGCAACCGCGACGCGGCAGCAGAGAAATTAGTTCTTTCCGCAAATGGCAACAATTTATCCGTCAGTAATCCGACGCCTTTTTATGTCACCGTAAGCCGTATTTCCCGCGACGGCGGCAAAGCGCTAAACAGCAAAACGGTGATGTTTGCCCCGCAGTCTAGCCAGACCATCGCTCTCTCTTCCGCGGTGAACAGAGGCGAGACCCTGACCGTTAACAACATTAATGACTATGGCGCAGATGTCGCAGTGAAAGTTGCCGTCAAATAAGGGAAACGATCATGAAGCAGAGGTCAATCTGCCCGGGAAGATTAAGCACGGCCATTGCGGTTGCGCTGTGCTGCTTTCCGCCATTTTCCAGCGGAGAGGAAAACCCGGGAACGGTCTATCAGTTTAACGATGGTTTTATCGTCGGCAGCCGCGAAAAGGTCGATCTGTCGCGCTTCTCGACCAGCGCCATCTCCGAGGGCGTCTATTCACTGGACGTGTACACCAACGGCGAGTGGAAAGGTCGCTACGATCTGAAAGTCACCGCGGGTAAAGACGGCAAAATGGGCGTCTGTTACACCAAAGCGATGCTGATGCAATACGGTATCTCGCCGGAGAAGTTCAACCCGCAACTGAGCGAAAAAGAGGGCTTCTGCGGCCGTCTGCAAGAGTGGCGTAACGAAGAAAACGTCAAGGATAGCCTGATTCAGTCCTCCCTGAGACTGGATATTTCCGTACCACAAATCTACGAAGATCAGCGCCTTAAAAACTTTGTCAGCCCGGAGTTCTGGGATAAAGGCGTTGCGGCGCTGAATTTAGGCTGGATGGCAAACGCCTGGAACAGCCACAGCTCGTCGTCCAACGGTTCTGATAACAGCAGTGCTTATCTGGGTGTTAATGCAGGTCTGTCGTGGGACGGCTGGCTGCTCAAGCATATCGGTAACCTGAACTGGCAGCAGCAGCAGGGAAAAGCCCACTGGAACAGCAACCAAACCTACCTGCAGCGGCCCATTCCGCAGATTAACTCGATAGTCAGCGGCGGGCAGATTTTTACCAACGGCGAATTCTTCGACACCATTGGCCTGCGCGGGGTAAACCTGGCGACCGATGACAATATGTTCCCGGACGGCATGCGCTCCTACGCCCCGGAAATTCGCGGCGTAGCGCAAAGTAACGCCCTGGTCACGGTTCGTCAGGGCAGCAATATTATCTATCAGACCACGGTGCCGCCGGGGCCGTTTACCCTGCAGGATGTTTACCCTTCCGGCTACGGTAGTGACCTTGAAGTTTCGGTTAAAGAAGCCGATGGTACGGTTGAAGTGTTTAGCGTGCCTTACGCCTCGGTGGCGCAATTACTGCGTCCAGGAATGACCCGCTATGCGCTCTCTGCCGGTAAAGTCGACGACAGTTCGCTGCGTAATAAGCCGATGCTCTACCAGGGAACCTGGCAGCACGGTTTAAATAACCTGTTTACCGGCTACACCGGCGTCACTGGTTTTGATGACTACCAGGCGTTCCTGCTGGGAACCGGGATGAACACCGGCATCGGCGCGCTGTCGTTCGACGTTACTCATTCACGGCTGAAGAGCGACACCCTCGACGAGCAGGGGCAAAGCTATCGCGCCACTTTTAACCGCATGTTTACCGAGACCCAGACCAGCATCGTGCTGGCGGCATATCGCTACTCCACCAAAGGCTATTACAACCTGAACGACGCGCTGTATGCGGTCGATCAGGAAAAAAATCACAACAGTAATTACACCGTCTGGCGGCAAAAAAACGGTATGACCTTTACCGTTAACCAAAACCTGCCGGACGGCTGGGGCGGTTTTTATCTGAGCGGCCGGGTGGCGGATTACTGGAACCGTTCCGGAACCGAGAAGCAGTACCAGTTTAGTTACAACAACATGTACGGTCGTCTCTCGTGGTCGGTCAGCGCGCAGCGCGTCTATACCCCGGATAGCTCCGGTCATCGCCGCGACGATCGCGTTTCGCTCAACTTCAGCTACCCGCTGTGGTTCGGTGAAAACCGTACCGCTAACCTGACGTCAAATACCTCGTTTAATAATTCACGCTTCGCCAGTTCACAAATTGGCGTCAACGGTTCGCTGGATAGCGAAAACAACCTCAACTACGGCGTGTCGACAACCACGGCGACCGGCGGTCAGCATGATGTGGCGCTGAACGGCAGCTACCGTACTCCGTGGACCACGCTGAACGGCAGCTATAGCCAGGGCGAAGGGTATCGCCAGAGCGGCGTCGGTGCCAGCGGAACGCTGATTGCCCATCGCCACGGCGTGGTGTTCTCGCCGGAAAGTGGCACCACCATGGCGCTGATCGAAGCGAAGGATGCCGCTGGCGCGATGTTGCCGGGTTCGCCGGGGACCCGCATTGACAGCAACGGCTACGCCATTCTGCCGTATCTGCGACCTTACCGGATTAACTCCGTTGAAATTGACCCGAAGGGCAGCAACGACGATGTCGCCTTTGACCGTACCGTGGCGCAGGTGGTGCCGTGGGAAGGCAGCGTGGTCAAGGTCTCTTTCGGTACCACGGTGCAAAACAACATTACGTTGCAGGTGCGTCAAGCGAATGGTCAGCCTCTACCGTTCGGTGCCACGATATTTGGCGCTACCGGAAAGGAAATCGGCGTGGTAGGACAGGGCAGCATGATGTTTATCAGCGACGCCAGCGCACCGAAGGCCACGGTTAAGTGGAGCGGTGGACAATGTTCGGTGGATTTGAGTCAGGAAAAAACAAAGGAAACGCTATGTCGCTAAGTAAAAAACTGACGCTTTTTATTGGCTTAATGGCGCTGGGGACAACGTCGGCATGGGCTGCCTGTACGCGCCTTTCGCAACCGACGGTGACCTTAGATATGGTTGTTGGGCGAATCGTCGTTCCGCCAGATCTGCCTGTAGGATCAACGATCGTTTCCCGTGACTGGACAATGTCGGCACCGGGGAGAGCGAGCTACAGCTGTACGGCCGGTACCAACCGTTTTGCAGCGAAGATTGTCTCGACAGGATCCACCGATCTGGGAAATAAAATTTATTCCACCAATGTGCCCGGTATTGGCTTGCGCTTTAGCCGCGGCGGCGCAACGGTGAATATTACCTATCCAGATGTTTTCTCATCCACCATCAGCCGGACCACCAGTTACTCGCTGGAGGGTTCTCGCTTCACCCTGGAGGTGATCAAAACGGCAAGCGTGACTGGTAGCGGCACACTGGCGGCGGGTAAATATACCTCCTACGACTGGGAAAGCGGTAATAACCCAATCCTGGAAACAATGCTTAGCGCCAATGCGATAACCGTGGTTTCGCCCTCGTGTACCATCCTGAGCGGCAAAAATATGAACGTTGATGTCGGCACCATCAAGCGCAGCGACCTTAGCGGCGTTGGCACGACCGCCGGGGGTAAGGATTTTAATATTGAGCTACAGTGCAGCGGCGGGTTAAGCGAGTCGGGATACGCCAATATCCAGACTTCTTTCTCCGGCACGTTGGCCACGGGGACTGCCTTGACTCGCGGGGCGCTGCTGAACGAAAAATCCGGCACCTCACTTGCACAAGGTATAGGTATTCAGGTTTTAAAGGACGGCACTCCGCTGGAATTTAACAAAAAATACAGCATCGGGAGCTTGCGCACGCAGGAAACTCGCTATATCACCCTGCCTCTCCATGCGCGGTTCTATCAATATGCGCCGACCACCAGTACCGGTGAGGTGGAGTCGCACATGATCTTTAACCTGACGTACGATTAATTCGGGAGGCGGGAATGAGTGATTCAGCACAGTATAAAAATAGCAAAAGACTCATCCAACTGACTTTGATGGGCGGGGCGCTTGTGGCCTCTTCGGCGTGGGGTTTTGAGACGAATTATGAACAAGGGCGGGTAGATTTTGCCGGTCGGGTGACCGATATCTCCTGTAGCGTGGCGCTCAACGGCGGCAACAATGCGGGCAGCGGTAGCGTCTGGCTAGCGCCGGTAAGCCTTGCGGAAGTGCACGATCGCGGCGCGGGGGCATTTATGAAGCCGCAACCCTTCACCCTGGAGTTATCGAACTGCCAGTTACGCCATGATGGCGGCGCGGCGGATGAAAATGAAATCCGCATGGTGAACGTGCGCTGGATTGACGGATTTATGGTCAATTCCGTCAGCAATGAAAATGCCGGTTATCTGGCTAATACGCGGGCGGACGGGGCCAGCCATATTTTCCTGGCACTGGCGACCAACGATAATAATACGCTGGATAAGAGCAATAAAATTGTCCCGGCCGATCCACAGCAAAACCGGGTGCCGCTGGTGGAGAAAGCAGTCAATGGCGGCGTGTTTACCTATTACATCGGCTACGTGACGCCCGCACCCGAAAAAGCGACCAGTGGTTTGTTAACCAGTTGGGCGACCTGGGAGCTGGTTTATAATTAATTCTGCAAGTAAAGTCGGACTGGTTTTCTCCCTCTCCCTGTGGGAGAGGGCCGGGTGAGGGAAATACGTCTCTGCATTTTTTATAGCGTAATATCTTCTTTAACCAGTTGCTCAATGCTGACCTCTTTCCAGTAATGCCCCTGAATAGCAAACCATTCCATCCCTTGTAACCACTTTTTATGAGCCTCAGTTTCGACACCTTCAATAATGACATTATGGTGATTACGCGAAAGAAAGGTCACCAGCGCATCCATTAAAGGCCGACCAGAATCTTTTCGCATTAAATGCCAGAAAAAGTTTTTATCAATTTTGACATAATCAAAATGATAACCGCGGATAGCGTTAATGCCGGCATAGCCAGAGCCGAAGTCATCAAGCCACAGCGAGGTGCTTTGTGGATCGAACCAGGAGGCGAGAGCATTATTCAACAGTTTGTTGGAGTTTTCCGTGACTTCGAAATGAACACAGCCGAGTAGTTCGACGATTTCTTTAATCTCCGGTCTTAGTAAAACGTTGAGAATATGATCATCGACATTAATTGTGGCTGAAATACCATTTTTGAGAAACCATTGCTTATGTTTTTCGATTAGTGCCAGTTGCTCCATAAATATGCTTTCTCGTAATCCCGAATTGGCATAGCGAAAGAAGTTTTCAGGAGAAATAGGTATATGATCAAAACGGCTCAGACACTCAACGGCGACAAGTACGCCTTGTGGGGAGAACATTTTCTGAAAGACATAACGAACTGCTATATCGCTACGTGATAAATTATGGTCGGAAAACAGGGTGATGCTGCCAACTTACTGATTTAGTGTATGATGGTGTTTTTGAGGTGCTCCAGTGGCTTCTGTTTCTATCAGCTGTCCCTCCTGTTCAGCTACTGACGGGGTGGTGCGTAACGGCAGAAGCACCGCCGGACATCAGCGCTATCTCTGCTCTCACTGCCGTAAAACATGGCAACTGCAGTTCACTTACACCGCTTCTCAACCCGGTACGCACCAGAAAATCATTGATATGGCCATGAATGGCGTTGGATGCCGGGCAACTGCCCGCATTATGGGCGTTGGCCTCAACACGATTTTACGTCACTTAAAAAACTCAGGCCGCAGTCGGTAACCTCGCGCATACAGCCGGGCAGTGACGTCATCGTCTGCGCGGAAATGGACGAACAGTGGGGCTATGTCGGGGCTAAATCGCGCCAGCGCTGGCTGTTTTACGCGTATGACAGGCTCCGGAAGACGGTTGTTGCGCACGTATTCGGTGAACGCACTATGGCGACGCTGGGGCGTCTTATGAGCCTGCTGTCACCCTTTGACGTGGTGATATGGATGACGGATGGCTGGCCGCTGTATGAATCCCGCCTGAAGGGAAAGCTGCACGTAATCAGCAAGCGATATACGCAGCGAATTGAGCGGCATAACCTGAATCTGAGGCAGCACCTGGCACGGCTGGGACGGAAGTCGCTGTCGTTCTCAAAATCGGTGGAGCTGCATGACAAAGTCATCGGGCATTATCTGAACATAAAACACTATCAATAAGTTGGAGTCATTACCGGAAAACAGAGTTGCGTTCATTATCTCTCGTTAGAAATCAGGTCAGAGGTAAAGAGAGGATCAAATTATTATAGGTGACCTTTCTACCGATGGGAATGATTATTAAAGGCTGATTGCCAATGAATTATCGGGTTTTGATTGGTCACCTGCATATTTTGTTCTCAACAATGATACATGTTGACTATTCTTGCATGCATTATCCGTGAGCTATTCATTCCGAGTTTTTTCATAATGTGAACCTTATGGCTATGTACCGTTTTATGATCAATATTGAGGAGTACGGCGATTCTTTTATTGTTGTTGCAGGCGATAATTAACTCCAGAACCTGAAGTTCCCTGGCTGTCAGCTTTCGCTGAGTACATAAACCCTGGCTGCCGCTGGCAGTTAGAGGACGATTGATGATGGCTGAGAAATCAGATAAGGAGGATTTTTCCGTCAAAATCAATAAGTTTTCCAGGTCAATAAGCTCACGACATAAGCTGGCGAGTTCGTTTTTTACAATCAAAACCCGCATTGAGCAGTGCGCGAGGTGCATGCGTAGCGTGTTGAGTAATGCGACCGTCGTGGCTACAGAGATATCCTTATGGATGAGGTTAACAATAACAGTATCCGCCAGAGGGAGATGGGCACCCGTAACAATATCCTGGAGGCTTAGGGGGGTGACATATTTCTCATTATCAACCAGGTAATCCTGGATTGATCGCCCGATGATATTGTCATCGGTGTAAAGTAATATACTTTCCAATGTCTTTAGACTCTCTTTTTTCTCTTGGCTTCCATAATCAAGTCGAGCAGCATTTTCTCTATTCTCTTCTTGTTATCAAGATGGCGAAATGTAAATTGGCAAGAAATCTGGTAGTAGCTTTCACGCTCCTCGTTATCATCTAAAGTCACCATAACGACATTCTTTATAACCAAATCTACGGTAATCTCACCATATTCGGCGAGTGCCAGAATGGCGTTCTTGAGAACGGCATTGTGGCTGAGGAATTTCAGATTGGGGTTTTTAGTCATTAATGCGCAACCGCCGTCTGAAATGTCTTTGATCTCGAAAAGATAGTTTTCGCCATTCTTATGTCGGCCATGGCAGAAAAACTCATGTTCGTGGCGAAGACGGAACCGGGGATCGCGGCGGCGTTGCACCACCTGGATACATTCGGGTAAGGTAAATGCGACCTTATTGCATTTTCCCTCGCTATACGCATAATTTTTCTTTAACACCGCGCTGAATTCGATTTTTCCTGAATCACTATGCAAAATAAATTTAACTTTATGCCCTGGAGGGATTTTGCTGGTGGTTGAGATATGGAATTCGGCAAAATCCACGCGCGTTAGCTGAGTAATAGTGCTTTTGTTATTAACAAATACTTCTATCTCTGCTTGCTTTCGGAGTTCTTCCCTGAAAATAGCAATAATTTCATACTTACTGGTCTTTATCGTTCCCTCTATCATGTGAAATCCTTGTGAAAGTTATTGTGTCTGGTTGATTTTTTTATATGGCAATACAAACATTCTGATTGTGTTAATCAGATGTTTTTATGAGCATTTGATGTTATTAGCTATCTTTATCGCTAAATTGATTTGTATAAACTTTGAATGAGATGTTGTTTTTCCTGTAATCAAGAGTTAGAAAAATTTGATGAAACAAAAACGACAGAAGCCTCCAATAAGGAGGCTTGTCAAAAAGTATGAAACTATGCTGTGTATACCCGTCATACTTCAAGTTGCTTATGTGTTGGCTACGCTCGTTCACCCCAGTCACATAGTTATCTATGCTCCTGGGGACTCACTCCCTTGCCGCCTTTAAGCAACTCGAATTATTTAGGGTATTTAGGGTTATCCGTCAGAGAATAACGCTAATTTGTAGGATGTATAGTGCCTGTGGCTTTAAGGTAATTCCAGGCAAATATTGAGGAGAAGGCTTCTGCGAATATCGATCCGCAGAAGCCTGAAATCAGGAGTGGGGCTGGAGATTATCCAGAATGGCTAACGCTTCTGGTGGAAGCGTTAATTGCGCGGCGGCAAGATTCTCGTGCAGATGCTGTAGCGAGGAGGTACCCGGAATGAGCAGGATATTCGGCGAGCGCTGTAGCAGCCAGGCCAGCGCGACCTGCATTGGCGTGGCGTCCAAAGCTGCGGCGACGTCATTAAGCTCTTGCGCCTGCAGCGGCGTGAAACCGCCGAGCGGGAAGAACGGCACCCAGGCGATATTCTGCGCCGCAAGTGCATCGATAAGCGGATCATCCTGACGATTCGCGACATTATATTGGTTCTGCACGCAGACGATGGGCGTGAGTTTTTGTGCATCCGCCACCTGTTTAGCGGTGACGTTACTTAGCCCGATATGGCGAATTAACCCGCGCTCTTTAAGCTCCAGCAGCGTGGTTAATGGCCCTTCCAGCGAACCTTCGACCGGGCCATGAGCGCTGAGCATACTGCGCAGATTCACCACCTCCAGAACGTCAAGGCCCAGATTGCGCAGGTTATCTTCCACCGCCTGGGTCAGTTCTGCGGGGGACATCGCAGGCAACCAATTGCCTTTTTCATCACGGCGAGCGCTGACTTTGGTGACGATGCATAGCTCGTCAGAATAGGGATGTAGCGCTTTGCGAATCAGTTGATTAGTGACATGCGGGCCGTAAAAATCGGAGGTATCGATGTGATTAACTCCCGAGGCGACGGCTTCTTGCAGCACGCGGATAGCCGTCTCAGGATCTTTTGGCTGACCAAAGACGCCCGGTCCTGCAAGCTGCATTGCCCCGTATCCCAGGCGATAAACCTGACGATCGCCTAAGGTGCCGGTTCCGGATAATTGTACGCTGGACATAGAAACTCCCCCTGATGGTGTGCAGGCTCTAAGTGTATGCCCGTCAGGAGGATTGGGGAGATAAGAATATTGGCAGAAAGTGCGGCGAAAGAGAGCCTTCGCCGCACGGGGGATCAACTGAAGAACATCACCGAAACGCACAGCAAACCGATGACCAGGGTAATAAAGTTACCCACTGAGCGGTGAGGCTTTAGCGCTGGAATAAGGTAGGTCGACAGGGTCGGCATGATAAACAGAATCATCGCGATGAGTGGACCGCTGATGGCATAAATCATCGAGATAGCGTTGGGATTGATAAAGCAGACGACAAAGGTTAGCGTCGAAACCAGCAGGATCGACATCGCCCGATTAAACGCGCGGCTTTTACGAATGCCAATCTGGCCGAGCGACGTCTTGACGATTTCACTGGCCCCTTCAATCACCCCAAAATAAGTGCCGAGGAACGACTTCGACATTGCCACTACCGCCACGATAATCCCGGTGACCGCCAGCCATGCCGGTGAGCCTGGCATCATCGACAACGCGGAGAGAATGGTCACCCCTTCGTTACGAGCGGTCTCAATATAAGTTGTCGGTATCGACAGCAAGCAGCTAAAAACGAAAAACAGTACGCTAGCGCAGATGAGGGTGTAGGCCACCTTCATGATTTTTTTGCATTTACCCATGGCCTGCTCGCCGTATTTCTCCTGCTGATCGATAGCAAAAGTCGAAATAATTGGCGTATGGCTAAAAGCGAAAACCATCACGGGAATGGAGATCCAGATTTGGTGGAACGTGTGCGAGGTCAGTTGCATTTGACTGGTCAGATACTCCGGCTGCCAACTGCCAATCAGATAGATGGAGAGGAACAGGAAGCAGGCGATCAGCGGGAACACTAAAAAACCCATCACTTTGATAGTGATATGGCGGCCCATCAAAAAGATCAGATTGAGCACTAGCACCACGCTCAGGCTGAGCAGCGCCCGCACGCCAGGCGTAATGGGCACATGCCTGGCTAACTGCTCGGCCAGCGAGTTAGTGATGGCGACGGCATAGATCAGGATGACCACGAAAAAGGCGAGGAAATAGAGCCCGGTAATCAGGTTACCGATCTTTTTTCCGTAATAGTGATTAACAGCCCCGGTAATGCCAGCGCCTGGGGCGATTTTGGCGGAGAGAATGAACTGGCTCAGTGCTTTATGCGGCCAGTAAGTTAGCGGCCAGGCGACCAGTGCGGTGATGAACAGAACGATAGCGCCAGCGGATCCCAGTTGGATCGGCAAGAATAACGTGCCAGCGCCTACAGCAGTGCCATATAAGGCAAAACTCCAAAGAGTTTCTTCTTTAGACCAAATTTTAGACATTATGCGACTTTATCAACCAGAAAACGAACAAAAAGGAGTGCAATTTATCACATTTATGATTCGTCTGCGGCGATAGTTTCTGGTGGATAAATGAAGCGGCGGATCGTCGATTAACGTACCGGCGATCCGTCAAAAGGTTAGCTACGGGCGATAATGCGTTGCTGGCGATGCTTGAAGACGCGCTCGCGCAGCGTATCCCAGACCCAGTTAAACGCCATGGTGTAGGGCAGGAAGAACAGCATAAAGCCGATTTCCAGCATAAATGCCTGCAACAGCGAGACGCCGAGCACCAGCGCGACGAGGGTTACGCCGATGATGATAAAACCCGACTCAAAGCCGATTGCGTGTAGTGCACGGACGCGCAGGTTACGCACCACGCGCGACACCGGCCACAGGCGGTCGAAAATGGTGTTATAGATGATGTTCCAGATCATCGCGACAGTCGCCAGCAGAATACTCAGTCCGCCCATCTCAACGACCGAACGCTGCATCAGCCATGCGGCAGTAGGGGCGAGAATCAGAGTCGCGAGACCTTCAAAGCTGATCGCGTGGATGACGCGTTCCGTCAGCGTTTTACGCTGTACGTTATGTTGTTGCATGGCTTGTTACCTCTGGCCTTAATAAGAATTTACCCGGTATTTTATGGAAAAATATGATAAACAAAAGATAGTACCCATCGATAAAGTAGATAGTTCATGCGCTATTCTCCCGAAGCCTTAACCGCTTTTGTCGAAACCGTCGCCTGCGGTTCGTTTTCCGCTGCGGCGAGGCGGCTGCGGAAAAGTCAGTCCACCATCAGTACGGCGATTGCTAACCTGGAAGCCGATCTTGGCGTGACGCTCTTCGATCGCAGCTCCCGGCAACCGACGCTCACGCCGCAGGGTGAACAGGTACTGAGCTATGTCAAAGCCATTCTGGCGGCCAGCGACAGGCTGGATGAGCTGGCGATTTCGCTCTCCGGTAAAACGGAGGCACGGCTGACTTTTGTGCTTTCCGATACGCTGCATCCCGATGTGCTTGAAGATCTGCTGGCGCAGTTTGACCGCCGTTTTCCACATACCGAATTTGAGTGCCTGATTGGTGAAGATGAGGATGTTGTCGACCTGCTGCAAAAAGAGCGCGCGCAGGTGGGGCTGATTGAGGCCAGGGATAGCTACCCGACGGACATCGGCAGTATCCGGTTGCCGATGCAAACCGAAATGGCCATCTTTGTTGCTCCCCGGCACCCGCTGGCGACTCAGGGCAGGGTGACCCGGGATGAGCTACTCAGCTGGCGCGAGCTGCGCCTGAGCACCTATCTGGAAAATAGTGCGGAACCCGCGCGCGGATTAGTATGGTCAGCGCCTAACTATCTGCTGCTGTTCAGCATGGCGGCTCAGGGACTGGGATGGTGTATTTTGCCCAGCGCGCTGGTGCAGGAGTTTGCTGGTAGCGGCAGCCTGGTGGCGCTGGATATTGCCGGTTGGCCACGGGTGATTTCCACCGATTTACTGTGGAATAAAAAAGCGCCGCCAGGAGAAGCGGGAAGCTGGCTGCGCCAGCATCTACAAGGACATGGGGGCTAAAATCGCCCATAATCTTTGTGATTCCACTCACTTTTTTTAAACAATTGCGAAAATTTTTGATAACAATTCACTACTATGATGCTGTTTCTTTGCGCAGAGGCAGAGCAGGGGTAGAGGATGAAAGATGTCGTAATCGTCGGCGCGTTGCGAACGCCAATAGGCTGTTTTCAGGGTACGCTGTCGCGTCATTCGGCGGTGGAACTGGGCAGCGTGGTGGTGAAGGCTTTAATCGAGCGCAGCGGCGTCGACCCCCAAAGTATTGATGAGGTGATCCTCGGCCAGGTCTTGACCGCAGGAACCGGACAAAATCCGGCGCGTCAGTCGGCGATCCGCGGCGGGCTGCCCAATACCGTTTCTGCGATAACCATTAATGACGTCTGTGGCTCAGGGTTGAAAGCGCTGCACCTGGCGACTCAGGCTATCCAGTGCGGCGAAGCGGACGTGGTGATCGCCGGAGGTCAGGAGAATATGAGCCGCGCCCCGCACGTGCTTACCGATAGCCGGACCGGCGCGCAGTTGGGCAACAGTCAGCTTATTGATAGCCTGGTTCACGATGGTCTGTGGGATGCGTTCAATGATTATCATATGGGCGTGACGGCGGAGAACCTGGCCCGA
This sequence comes from Klebsiella huaxiensis, assembly GCF_003261575.2. Taxonomy (GTDB): domain Bacteria; phylum Pseudomonadota; class Gammaproteobacteria; order Enterobacterales; family Enterobacteriaceae; genus Klebsiella; species Klebsiella huaxiensis. Next base: position 1,062,128 of record NZ_CP036175.1, read on the forward strand.
GAGTATGGTATCAGTCGCGAGCTGCAGGATGCCTGGGCGCTTAGTTCGCAGCATAAAGCGCGGCGGGCTATCGATTCCGGTCGTTTTCGCGATGAGATAGTTCCGGTGACCACTGAGCTCAACGGAATTCCTCGGCTGGTGGATACCGATGAACAGCCGCGAGTTGACGCCAGCGCTGAAGCGCTGGCCAGCTTGCTTCCGACCTTCGACCGGCTGGGATCGGTCACTGCAGGCAATGCGTCGAGTATTAATGATGGCGCGGCGGCGGTGATGATGATGAGTGAATCTAAAGCTCAAGAGTTGGGGCTGCCGGTTCTGGCGCGGATCCGCGCGTTTGCAAGCGTAGGCGTCGATCCGGCGCTGATGGGTATCGCACCGGTACACGCCACCCGTCGCTGTCTGGAAAGGGCGGGCTGGAGGTTGGACGAAGTCGATCTTATCGAAGCCAACGAAGCTTTTGCGGCCCAGGCCATTTCGGTGGGAAGGGTGCTGGAGTGGGATGAACGACGGGTAAATGTGAACGGCGGCGCGATTGCTCTCGGCCACCCGATTGGTGCATCTGGTTGCCGCATACTGGTTTCCCTGGTCCATGAGATGATTAAACGCGATTCCCGTAAAGGGCTTGCCACGCTGTGTATCGGCGGTGGCCAGGGCGTGGCGCTGGCGGTTGAACGAGAATAAGCCCTTTCTGATGTGAGTTTCCAGGCCTCCTTAATGGAGGCTTTTTTGTTTTTTATCAGCAAGCTTTTTTTCCTTCGCAAAATCCCTCCATAACGCTCTATTTTGTTGAGCTTTGTCACGTCTTTACGTGCCACCTTTTTTGAAACAAATAATTACGATCTCGATCACTAAAACATCATTGCCTAAAAAATAAAATACAGTTTCATAAAAACGAAACGATATTTTAATTATAAGGGGTATTTTATGTTTGCAAGATCTCTGGCCCTTGCTGCACTCTGTGGCATGTCTTTCGCGGCTTCAGCAGTCACGGTGGATTTACGTCACGAATTCATTGATGGTGGGAAATCGGACAAGAGCAACGCTGACCGCGTTTCCGTCTCCCATCGTTTCGCTAACGGCTTTGGCTTCTCCGTTGAGGCTAAGTGGAAGTCGGGCGGTGAAAACACCAGCCAGCCTTATTCAGATTTCGTCGGTAATGGTCATGAAGAGACTATTAGCTGGCAGTGGAAGGCGGATAAAAACTTCTCAGTAACGCCCGGGTTTGCGATTGAAAGTAACGATAGCCGCTCAATCTATAAACCGAATCTGCGCGTACAGTACAGCTTCGATAACGGCTTCTACGTTGCTGCCCGCTACCGTTATGACTACACCCGTTATCCGGCGAATGCAGGCAAAGACGATGATAAGGTAAACCGTGGCGATGCGTGGGCCGGTTACGTCCTGGGCGACTGGCGTGCTGAGCTGAACTACGTTTATGCGCGCAGTACCGAAGGGGTTAAACGTAACGACAATAAACCGTACTCTCAGGAATACAACCTCAAGGTCGCTTATAAGCTGGATAAAAACTGGGCGCCGTACGGCGAACTCGGCAACGTTGGCGTCAACGATCGCAGCGACCGTCAGACTCGCTTCCGTGTGGGTGTTGCTTACTCATTCTAAAATAAAAACGTCCTCATCGTTTTCCCCGGAGCAGTCAGCCGGGGTTTTCTGTTTGTATTAACCCATCTTCCCGGAGGCGGTGCTGCGCACCTGTCCGGGCTACCCCATATGCACATAATGTAGCCCGGACAGGCGCATTGCGCCGCCTCCGGGATAGTTACCACGATCCGGGAAATACGCCGGGCATAAAAAAGCCCTCCAAAAGGAGGGCAAGGCCAGTTACAGAAACACTAACTCAAACAGTGGTTAACGCTATGCCTTCAGCATCTCAGGATGCGATGGCAGCTTCGCAATATAAACGGCAGGTTTGCCGTCTTTATCGGAACTGAACAAAATGGCGCTATCATCCGGCGTAAAGGACGGATGTGGGTGGGTCACCTGGCGACTATTGGCCACCGTTGCCCATGAGGTATCGTGACGCGCGATGCGGAAATATGCCTGCTTCGCGACGTCAAATGCGTATAGATACGGATCGTTATCAATGGTGTAGCCACTGGTGTCTTTTACATCCACCGGGGTACCGGAACCATCGCCCACCAGCATGGTGCCGTCGAAGTTACTCATCAGATGCGAACAGGCTGGCATCTGCATCACCGCTTCATTGACGCCGGTATCCGGATTGAAGCTATAAATTGTGCGGCCCTGCTGCCCCTTCAGATAAGAGACGTATACCAGCGCGGAGCCGTTCGGCACCCAGAATTCGTGGGTGCAGCTTTCGCCTTCGGCATGCTCTTTGACTTTGCGCACGTTGCTGCCGTCTTCATTCACCATCCACATCCGCGCATCCACCAGGTCGTGCGGACCTTCATGACAGAAAGCAACCGTGTTGTCATCGAAAGGACGATAAATCGGGTGGCCGAGCCATTTTTTCTCTTCGTGGATCACGCTGCTTTCGCCGGTTTGCAGATCGACGCGCAGCAGGCGGCAGTGGGGGCCTTTGTGGAAGAAATCGTGGAAAATCTGCCAGTCGTTGAGCGGCGTCCAGTCGCTTTTGGCGATCTCGATCCCAACCAGCTTAGTGCAATCGCTGTTTGCCACCCAGGTACCGTAACCAACCCAATCATCGGCAACGCGGTAAACTTCACGCTCTTGCAGGGTGGTGAGGTTAACTTCCAGCAGTGTACGGTCGTTCTTCACGTAATAGAGGGATTTATCATCCGGGGAAAGGAAACCGCCAAAAGTATTGTCACCGGCACCTTCCGTTAGCTGAACCGCCTCGGCTTTCGCCAGATCCAGCAGATAGTAGTTCCAGTTGCCGTCGAACTCGCCGGCAAACAGCAAATGGCTGCCATCATTGAAAAAACACTTCTGATAGAAATAGTTACGATGACAGGTCACTTCCGGTGGGGTTAAGCGGGTGATCTCCGCGCCGGTGTCCGGATCGCGGCTGACTTCATAATTCAATTTAACCCGCATGCCTTTAGCCATGATGTACTCCTTTTCCTTCCTGAGATGTCGCCAGCCTGCGTGAGCCGGTCAGTGGAAGTTGATTTAAAAGATAGGTGTTAATTTATCAAAACATCGTTTCATTATTTGTGATGGTGGACGCAATTCGCAACAACTTCCCGCTCTGGATCGCACTTTTTTGTCACCTGTCCAGCAGATGCTGGGATCACCTTTGTTTTATGGTCGTTTTTTTATGATCTACTGTCATTTTTTAAAGGTGTTGTAACTCATTGTATTTTATTGATTTAAATTGATTTTCTTTTGCCGATGGCACAACGCTTCGTGATCTGTTTTGCATTTTTATGATTTACCCGCCTTAAAATTGAAACAACGTTTTAATAATAATTGAAAATGACTTTAGCCAGGGCTAAGATGTGCTCACTGTAAAACGGAACTCTGTTTTATTTTTATGAGTAAATCCCTATAGAGTTCTTAAAACCATAAGGGTCTGTGCAAGCAGCAGGCTGGACCAATAGAACCTTGCCTGTGCCTACAGGCTCTGAAAGATTAAGGAACAAAGTATGATTCTCGATGCATTCTCCCTACAGGGCAAAGTGGCTGTTGTCAGCGGTTGTGATACCGGTCTGGGCCAGGGCATGGCGGTCGGTCTGGCGGAAGCTGGCTGCGATATCGTGGGTATCAATATTGTTGAACCGACGGAAACCATTGAACGCGTTACCGCGCTGGGCCGTCGTTTTCTTAGCCTGACCGCAGATCTGCGCCAGATTGACGGCATTCCGCAGCTGCTGGAGCGCGCGGTGGCTGAATTTGGTCATATCGACATCCTGGTGAACAACGCTGGTCTGATTCGTCGTGAAGACGCTATCGAGTTTAGCGAGAAAAACTGGGACGACGTGATGAACCTGAACATTAAGAGTGTGTTCTTTATGTCTCAGGCGGCGGCGAAGCACTTTATCGCTCAGGGCAACGGCGGCAAGATCATTAACATCGCATCCATGCTCTCCTTCCAGGGCGGGATCCGCGTGCCGTCTTACACCGCGTCTAAAAGCGCGGTGATGGGCGTGACCCGTCTGCTGGCCAACGAGTGGGCGAAGCATGGTATCAACGTGAACGCGCTTGCGCCGGGCTATATGGCGACCAACAACACCCAGCAGCTGCGCGCCGACGAACAGCGCAGCAGCGAGATCCTCGACCGTATCCCGGCGGGGCGTTGGGGCCTGCCGAGCGACCTGATGGGGCCGGTGGTATTCCTGGCTTCCAGCGCTTCTGACTACATCAATGGCTACACCGTGGCGGTTGATGGCGGCTGGCTGGCGCGCTAATTTTTAGCTCCGCTTTAGTGCAATAGCGAACCCTGCTTCGGCAGGGTTTTTTTATGCCTTAACAATAATTGTCCATATCATGAAATTAGAATAGTCCATATGGTTTATTTGTTTTTCCGCTTAATGGTTATGTGTAATGGGATGTTTCGATAATGACATGATTATTTTCTGTACTTTTGAAAGTTGAATGTCCATCACAAAACGATTGAGTGTAGCAAATTAATCCATATCTTTGGCTTGTCCTGCCTGACACCTTAGCCCGTCGATCCCGTACTTTCATCGTATGTCTTACTCTGTCTGGCAGGAAAAAATGACTTCAATTAGTAACGACTCTACAACAATGCCGCGTACGCAGCGCGATACCCGGCGCATGAATCAGTTTGTCTCGATTGCCGCAGCGGTGGCGGGATTGTTATTTGGCCTCGATATTGGGGTGATTGCCGGGGCGCTGCCCTTTATTACCGATCATTTTGTGTTATCCAGCCGCCTGCAGGAGTGGGTGGTGAGCAGCATGATGCTGGGGGCCGCTATCGGCGCGTTATTTAACGGTTGGCTCTCGTTCCGTCTCGGGCGTAAATACAGTCTGATGGTTGGCGCCGTACTGTTTGTTGCTGGTTCTATCGGTTCCGCTTTTGCCGCGAGTGTCGAAATGCTGCTGGTGGCAAGGGTGATTCTTGGCGTTGCCGTGGGCATCGCCTCTTATACCGCTCCGCTGTATCTGTCTGAAATGGCGAGTGAAAACGTGCGCGGCAAGATGATCAGTATGTATCAGCTGATGGTGACGCTGGGGATCGTGATGGCGTTCCTCTCCGATACCGCGTTTAGCTACAGCGGCAACTGGCGGGCGATGCTGGGCGTGCTGGCATTACCGGCAGTGGTACTGATTGTGCTGGTGGTCTTCCTGCCTAACAGCCCACGCTGGCTGGCGGAAAAAGGACGTCATGTGGAAGCGGAAGAGGTGCTGCGGATGCTGCGCGATACCTCGGAAAAAGCCCGTGATGAGCTGAACGAAATTCGTGAAAGCCTGAAGCTAAAACAGGGCGGCTGGGCGCTGTTTAAAATCAACCGTAACGTGCGCCGCGCGGTATTCCTCGGCATGTTGTTGCAGGCCATGCAACAGTTTACCGGTATGAATATCATCATGTACTACGCGCCACGCATTTTCAAAATGGCCGGTTTCACCACCACCGAGCAGCAGATGGTGGCGACGCTGGTGGTTGGCCTGACCTTTATGTTCGCCACCTTTATCGCGGTCTTCACTGTCGATAAGGCTGGGCGTAAACCGGCGCTGAAAATCGGTTTTAGCGTTATGGCTATCGGCACTTTGGTGCTGGGTTACTGCCTGATGCAGTTTGATAACGGCACCGCCTCCAGCGGACTTTCCTGGCTGTCGGTGGGTATGACCATGATGTGCATCGCAGGCTATGCGATGAGCGCCGCGCCGGTGGTGTGGATCCTGTGTTCGGAAATTCAGCCGCTGAAATGCCGCGACTTCGGCATTACCTGTTCAACCACCACCAACTGGGTGTCGAACATGATTATCGGCGCGACATTCCTGACCTTGCTTGATTCAATCGGCGCGGCGGGAACCTTCTGGCTCTACACTGCGCTGAACATCGCCTTTATCGGTGTGACTTTCTGGCTGATTCCGGAAACCAAAAACGTCACCCTGGAGCATATCGAACGTAAGCTGATGTCCGGCGAGAAGCTGCGCAACATCGGCAATTAATTACAGCGACTCGCGCGGCAGCCACGGGCTGGCAACACGTACCGTTTCCCGATGGCTGTCGCCGTTAATGATATGCAGGGCGCTCAGGCGCCCGATGTCATAATGCGGGAGCTGCACCGTTGACAGCGGCGGTAGGAACAGATCGCCAATCCCCACCATATTGTCGTAACCCACGACAGCTACATCCTGCGGGATGCGCAGCCCCTGCGCCAGCAACGTCTGGTAAACCATAAACGCGATGCGGTCATTGCCGCAAATCACCGAGTCAAAGTGTGGCTTTTGCTGCTGAATATGTGCCAGCACGACAGCGGGAATATCGCGATAGTGCTCATCGCCGTACGCCATATAGCTGTGATCAAGCGTGTCAGGATCGATATTCGCCTCCCGGCAGGCACGCTCCAGCCCCTGACGGCGGCGGACGGTTGCGAGATGGTTAGCCGGTAGATGCAGACACAGTGGACGACGGTAGCCCGCAGCCAGCAAGGCCTGCACCGCCGTGTATTGTCCTTGTTCATCATCCGGAATATAGCTGGCGACCGGATCGTGCAGACTTTCGCAGTTGGCCAGTACGCAGGGAAGGGTTAACAGCTTGGCCGGAAGCGGTACCTGCCGCAGGCCCATGGTGGTGTAGATAATCCCATCCGGGCGGTGGGAAAGCAGCAAATCGACAATGGTTTCCGGGCTATCATCGGAAAACATGTTAACCACAAAGCTGTTCCAGCCGTGTGCCCGGGCGGTTTCTTCAATAGACAGCGTGATCTCCACCGAGAAGGGCGTAGTGACGGTATCCAGCGCCAGCACCCCAATGGTATTTGGCGTGGCGTGAGCGCCGCGGATTTTTTTCGCTGACAGGTCGGGGACGTAATTGGTCTGTTCAATCGCGGCCTGAACGCGAACCAGGGTCTCCGGTTTCAGTCTTTCCGGGCTATTCAGCGCTCGCGATACCGTCATCAACGACACATTCGCCAGCTTTGCCACATCTTTCAGGGATGCCATATTGAGTGCTCCACCCTCGCCGTCGGCAACGGGTTTTAACTAAGTTACTGATGTAAAAGGATCATACGATATTCTATCGTACACGTAGCGCGTGCGCAGGCGAGGAATATTTGATCGCGATCGCACTCTCGCTATGTTAACGTTAACTTTTGTGATTAACATCATGAATCTCAGCAAAATGACATGAGTTCTGTTTTTTGTTAACGTTACCATATCAGCATTACTCCAACATGAGAATGTCATGATGAAAGCGCATCGCTCCCACAGCTACCCATTACTCAGTGCGTTACTGTTCTTCTTTTTTGTCACCTGGTCCTCTTCAGGCTCTCTACTTTCTATCTGGTTGCATCAGGAAGTGGGTCTGAAACCGGGAGACACCGGTTTTATTTACGCGGTGCTCTCCGTCTCTGCATTGTTTGCTCAGGTTTGCTACGGCTTTATTCAGGACAAGCTCGGCCTGCGTAAGAATCTGCTCTGGTACATCACCGTTCTGCTGATCCTCTCCGGCCCGGCCTATATGCTTTTTGGCTACCTGCTGAAAATTAACGTGTTACTCGGCAGTATTTTTGGCGGGATTTATATCGGCCTGACCTTTAACGGCGGCATCGGCGTGCTGGAATCTTATACCGAACGTGTAGCGCGCCAGAGCCAGTTTGAATTCGGCAAGGCGCGGATGTGGGGTTCGCTGGGCTGGGCGGTGGCGACGTTCTTTGCCGGTTTGCTGTTCAACATTAACCCGCATTTAAACTTTGCAGTAGCCAGTTGCTCCGGTCTGGTGTTCTTTATTTTACTGGCGCGGCTGCGGGTTTTCTCTGCGTCACAGGCGATGGATGAAGCGGTGGCGGGCGGTAAAGTGACGCTGGAAGATGCGCTGCGCCTGCTGACCCTGCCGCGTTTCTGGGCGCTGGTATTCTTTGTGATCGGTACCTGCATCTACGGCGTTTACGACCAGCAGTTTCCGGTCTATTTCTCCTCACAGTTCCCGACGCTGCAGGAAGGGAACGCGATGTATGGCTATCTGAATTCGTTCCAGGTATTTCTTGAAGCTGCGGGCATGTTCTGCGCCCCGTGGTTGGTTAACCGCATTGGCGCGAAAAACGGCCTGATCTTCGCCGGAATGGTGATGGCAATGCGCATGGTGGCTTCCGGGCTGGTGGAAGGGCCTCTGCTTATCTCTATTACCAAACTGCTGCACGCGGTCGAACTGCCGGTACTGCTGGTTTCTATCTTTAAATACAACAGCTTAAACTTCGACAAGCGTCTTTCATCCACGCTGTATCTGGTGGGTTTTGCCTGCACCAGCTCGGTTATCGCCACGATACTCTCGCCGCTGGCGGGCTATAGCTACGAGAAATACGGTTTTGCCCAGTCCTATCTGATTATGGGACTGCTGGTGTTCTGCACCACCTTTATCTCTATCTTCTTGTTGCGTTCCAGTAAGTCCTCGCCGGACCCGCTGGTCTCGCAGCCCACCGCTATCTGAATCAAAAGAGTGAAGACTATGACGTACACAATTGCCAACGCTGAACAGGAATTACAGGCTAAACGCGAGGCGCTGAACTTGCGCTGGTATCCGCGCTATCACCTGGCCGCCCGCGCGGGCTGGATCAACGATCCTAACGGCCTGGTGTGGTTTGACGGCTGGTATCACGCTTTTTACCAGCATCACCCGTACTCAACCCAGTGGGGGCCGATGCACTGGGGGCATGCGCGCAGTAAAGATTTGGTGCACTGGGAGCATCTGCCGGTAGCGCTGGCTCCGGAAGGTCCGGAGGATAAAGATGGGTGCTTCTCCGGCTCTGCTGTGGTGGATGGCGATACGCTGGCGCTGATTTATACCGGGCATAAATTCCACGGTGACGCCAGCGATGAGGCTAATCTCTATCAGGTGCAGTGTCTGGCGACCAGCCGCGACGGTATTCACTTTGAGCGCCAGGGGATCGTGGTTGATACCCCACCGAGCATGCACCATTTCCGCGACCCGAAAGTGTGGCGGGAAGGGGAGTGCTGGTACATGATCGTCGGCGCTCGCGATGGCGATACCGGTCAGGTGCGGCTGTATCGTTCAAGCGACCTGCGCCAGTGGCAGGACGCGGGCGTTCTCGACGAGGCGGAAAAAGAGATGGGTTATATGTGGGAGTGCCCGGACTTTTTCACTCTCAATGGTAAACACATATTGATGTTTTCCCCGCAGGGGATTGCGGCAAAAGGCTATCAGAACCGTAACCTGTTCCAGAGCGGCTATCTGCTCGGCGACTGGCGGCCGGGGCAGGCGTTTGTTCGCGAGGGGGAATTTGTTGAGATGGATCATGGGCACGATTTTTATGCCCCGCAGAGCTTTCTCACCCCGGATGGTCGCCGTATCGTCATTGGCTGGCTGGATATGTGGGAATCGCCGCAGCCGGAGCAGCAAGATGGCTGGTCGGGTATGCTTTCGCTACCGCGCGAGCTGAGCTTGAGTACGGATAACCGCCTGCAAATGCGTCCGGCTAAAGAGGTCGAGAGCATGCGCGGCGCCTGGTTCCCGTGGCCGGTCACAACGCTGAAAAACCAGCAGACGATGATGGTGGAAAATTGTGAAGCCATGGAAGTCATCCTGAACTGGGATTGCGCCAGCAGCAGCGCTGAGCAGTATGGCCTGAGCTTCGGTGATGGTCTGCGTATTTACGTGGATGCGCAGATGCAGCGCCTGGTGCTGGAGCGTCATTATCCGCAGTATGGTCTGTGCGGGGTACGTAGCGTGCCGTTGACCGCAGGGGCTGAGCTGAAGTTAAGGATATTCTTCGATAGCTCTTCCGTCGAAGTGTTTGTTAATGATGGTGAGGCTTGCCTCAGCAGCCGTATATATCCGGATGCAGACAATCGCGAATTGGCTTTATTTGCCTGGAGCGGTTCGGCGTTTTTAACTGAAGCGGGAGCCTGGCAGCTGGAATAATCGTTATTGAATATTCCCTAAATAATTCGAGTTGCAGGAAAGCTAACGCACCTGCAACTTGAAGTATGACGGGTATGGTCGTTAATAACCCGTCTTCGACTATGGGCGGGTTATTATTGTCGTGTTTTACCTATAAATAAAAACTTAATTTAATAAAAGGGTTTACCGATGAATAAAATCTGGGTCGGGTGTTTTCTGACGTCTTTATTTACTCCTCTGGCTAATGCACAGGCACCGTTATCCCTTGAGGAACGGCTGGCGCAAATGGAACAACGGCTAAAGGCGACCGAACAGCGGGCGGCCAGCGCGGAGGCGGAAATCCGTGCGCTGAAAGGCCATGAGACGCCAGCAGCAGTGGTCAGTGCCGCACCGACCAAACCCACTTTGCAGCTTAATGATTATGGCGAGTTAAAATTCTATGGCGACGTTGAGTTTAATATGGACGGTGCTAGTCGAACCGGTAGTTTAACGTCGATAAAAACCAGCGCAAATAAAAACTGGGCGCCGGGAGATAAAGAACGTTGGGATATTAACGGACGTATCCTTCTGGGCTTTGATGGAATGCGTAAAGGCGCTAACGGTAAGTATGCTGGGTTTAGCGTCCAGCCGCTGGCGGATATGAATGGTAAAATGAATCTTGATGATGCGGCATTTTTCTTTGGTCAGGAGGACGACTGGAAAATTAAAATTGGGCGCTTTGAAGCTTACGATATGTTCCCGCTGAATCAGGATACCTTTATTGAGTATTCCGGCAACACCGCCAATGATCTATATAGCGACGGCTACGGCTATATTTACATGATGAAAGAAGGACGCGGGCGTAGCAGCAGCGGCGGCAACTTCCTGCTCAGTAAAAACCTTGATAACTGGTATTTTGAGGTCAATACGCTGGTGGAGGACGGCAGTTCGCTGTTTGTGGATCAGAACTATCACGGCAACGCGCTGGATAACCGTAAAAATGTGGTTTACGTGCGCCCTGTCGCGTCCTGGCAATCCGGCCCATGGTCGGTGGCCGCGGCGATGGAGAGCAACCTCGTGAATAACGCCTACGGTTATCAGAACCAGTATGGTCGCTGGGTCGATCAGTCCAGTCGTACCGGATATGGTATGACGATGAGCTGGAATACGCTGAAAACTGATGCCGAAAACGGAGCGGTGGTAAATGTGAGTACTGCGTATCTGGATGCGGCGGATGAAAAAGATTTCAGCGCCGGGATCAATGCGTTATGGCACCGCGTAGAGTTGGGCTATATCTATGCACATAACAAAATCGACCAGTTTAATATGTCTGGCGTGAGTGCCGAGTGTGATGGCGATTGCGCGATTCTGGCTCCAGGACGCTACGACATCCATACCATTCATACTTCGTGGCAACTGCCGAATATTATGGATATGCCGAACTTTAATATTTACCTCGGAGCCTATGCGTCGTGGCTGGATTCGTCAGCAGCGAAAACCGGCAATACTGATGAGCGCTATGGTGCGCGGGTGCGGTTTAAGTATTTCTTCTGACAAACCAACCTCCGGGAGGAAGGCGGCAGAGCGTTGCAGAATCTTCCCGGAGGCGATGCTGCGCATCTGTCCGGGCTACAAGTTTTCAGCCGTCTGCGATCCCGTAGCCCGGGTAGGCGCTTTGCGCCGCCCCCCGGGATCAGGATGCAGAGTGGCAGAATGTCCCGGAGGCGATGCTGCGCATCTGTCCGGGCTACCCGTTTTCAGCCGTCTGCGATCCCGTAGCCCGGGTAGGCGCTTTGCGCCGCCCCCCGGGATCAGGATGCAGAGTGGCAGAATGTCCCGGAGGCGATGCTGCGCATCTGTCCGGGTTACCCGTTTTCAGCCGTCTGCGATCCCGTAGCCCGGGCAGGCGCTTTGCGCCGCCCGCCGGGATCAGGATGCAGAGTGGCAGAATGTCCCGGAGGCGATGCTGCGCATCTGTCCGGGCTACCCGTTTTCAGCCGTCTGCGATCCCGTAGCCCGGGCAGGCGTTTTGCGCCGCCCCCGGGATCAGGATGCAGAGTGGCAGAATGTCCCGGAGGCGATGCTGAATGACTACACCTCCGCCAGATACAGCGCGGGCATGCCTTCTTTATCAGAGGTAAACAGCACCCAGCGGTTATCTGGTGAAAATGACGGATGCGGATGCGTTGCCTGACGCTCGCCTTCGATGACTTTCCAGGTCGAATCATGACGGCAAATCGCTTTTTGCTCACCGGTACGAATATCAAATACCCAGATAAACGGATCGTTCAGCTGAATATCACCGGTGCTGTGCGGCGCACCGTCGCCGGTCACCAGAGAACCATCATGATTGCTCATCAGATGTGAACAAGGGGGAATCGCCATTAGCTGTTGGTTTTCCAGCGTCACCGGATCGGCACGATACAGATAACGATGTGGAGCGTTTTCCTGATGGGCGACGTAGTAAAGCGCGGAACCATCTGGCACCCAGAATTCATGGGTAAAACTCTCTCCTGGTTGGTGTTGGCGAACTTTACGCATATTGCTGCCGTCAGCGTTGATAAGCCACATTCTGGCATCGATAGCATCGCGCGGGCCCTCGTGGCAGAAGGCGATGGTGTTGTCATCAAACGGACGATAAATCGGATGACCGAGCCAGCGTTTTTCCTGTAAAACCACGCGCTGCTCACCGCTGCGCAGATCGATATTAATCAGGCGACATTCCGGTTCGGTGAAGTAAAAGGCGCGGAACTTACTCCAGTCGGTCAGCGGCTGCCAGTCGCTTTTTTTGATTTCAATTCCCACCAGCTGGCTGCAATCGCTATTAGCAACCCAGGTGCCGTAAGCGACCCACTCGTCGTCCACCTGATAAACGACCTGTTCCTCCAGCGTCGCCAAATCCACGCGACGCAGCTGTTGGTTGTTTTTGACATACCACAGCGCCTGGTCATCCGCAGAAAGAAAACCGCCGAAGGTGTTATCGCCCGGTCCGTCGGTGAGCTGGGTAGCCTGCTGCGCGGCGATATCGAGTAAATAGTAGTTCCAGTGGCCTTCAAACGCGCCGCCGAAAATCAGCTTGCTACCGTCCTGGGTAAAGCATTTTTGATAGAAGTAATTACGGTGACAGATAACATGCGATGGCGTCATCCGGATCACCTGGTGACCGGTTTCGCTGTCCTGCGTGGTCCGAAAGTTCAGCGGGATGATTTTGCCTTTCATGATTGACTCCTTGCTAAAAAAATACCCCGCAGCCAGGGCTGCGGGGTAGGTACTGATAACGAGCCGTTAGCGCATCGCGCGGCGCAGGATACGGTCAGACTGACGCTGGAAATCTGCTGCCGTCTCTTCGACCGTTTTCTGTCCATAATCGATGTACTGCAGAGAGGTGCCGAACTGGGCAACGATCTGCGGGTCATCGAAGTATGGTGAGACGGAAAGTTTGGTTGGCAGAGACTGCGCCAACTTCAGGCCGGATACCGCCGGGTCATCGGCTTTAATGGTGCCGTCTTCGGTCAGGTATTGCACCGCCACTTTACTCAGCGGTACGCCGCGTTCCAGGCCCAGGGTATCAACCCCTTCCTTGCTGTTCAGCAGGAAGTTAATGACTTTCGCCGCTGCTTCCGGGTTTTTGGTCGATTTACCGATGGAGAGCATCTGTGCCGGTTTAAAGAACAGACCCGCGTCGGTAGCACCTGGCAGCATTGGATAGTTACCCAGATCCAGCTTCGCTGGTGGCTTCAGGTTGTCGGAGTATTTGTTGATGGTGGAGTTCCACATATAGGTCCCCGCCCACTCGCCCTGAATCCACGGCTTCATTTCATACATATTGCTCTTGCCGAACGAAGCGTAGTATTTGGTGTCCGGCATCACGTGGCTGTCGATAAGCTTTTTATACATCTGGAAGAATTCGACCCACTGCTCTTTGCTGTAGGAGAACTTCTTGGTTTTTTCGTCGATAGCCGGCTGGTTGTACTTCTGAATCATATATGAATTCAGCAACGCCAGGGTGTCCTGGTGCTCCAGCACCACCGGGTAATACTGTTTACCCAGCTTGCTTTCGAAGGTTTTGCCCGCCGCCATCAGCTCGTCCCAGGTTTTCGGGTACTCGACGCCAGCTTTTTTCCAGGTCTCATCGTTGAAGTAGAACACGCGGGCGGTGACGGAAATGGGAATACCGTTAAGCTTGCCATCCACCGTGGTGGTTTGCAGCTCTTTGGCATCAAACTGGCTCAGGTCGATAACGTCCTTCATCTTATTCAGATCGTAGAAGCCTTCGCCGTTTTTCGAGAAGATCGGCAGCCAGTTCCAGTTTGTCTGCATCACGTCAGGCTCGGTACCTCCAGCGATTTGCGTGGTCAGGCGTGAAAGGTGACCGTCCCAGCCGGTGTATTCCGCTTTGACGTTAATATCCGGGTTTTGTTTATGGAACTCTTCCAGCGCCTTCAGAGTCACCTGGTGGCGGCCGTTGCCGCCCCACCATGACATACGCAGGTCGACATCCTTCGCCATTGACGGTAACGCGGTAAGGCCCAGAGTTGCGGAGATTACGGCGCTTAAAAGCACTTTTTTCATTTTAATACTCCAGTGTTCACAGAGAGATGTTCTGTTCAGTTTTGGCGTCAAAGATATGACACTTGTTGAGATCAAATTTGAAATACACCTTGCGATGAAGTCCTTTCTCGATCATGGGCTTCGCTTCATCTGACGGAACGCGGGCGGTCAGTTCATAATCGGCAACCTTCAGGTAGACGAAGAATTCATGTCCCATATTTTCTACGCGTACCATTTCGCCGGTACATGAACCTTCAGCAAACGGTTCATCGGAGATAGAGACGAACTCCGGACGCACACCAAAGAACACCTGCTGGTTCCTATGGGTGTCGACCTTGCTTTGCAGCTTATCGTTGAGCGGCAGTAGCCCATCGCCAACGGTCAGATGCAGGCGGCCTGCTTGTTCAACCAGCTGGCTGGAGCGAATGTTCATCTCTGGCGCGCCGATAAAGCCCGCCACAAACATGTTCTTCGGTTTGTGGTAGAGGTTGTCCGGGGTATCAACCTGCATGATATGACCCAGCTTCATCACGCAAATGCGGTCGCCCATGGTCATCGCTTCGGTCTGATCGTGGGTTACGTAAACGGTGGTTGCCGGTTTGCCGGATTTCTTCAGCTGTTTGTGCAGGTCGGAGATACGAATACGCATCGAAGCACGCAGTTTGGCGTCGAGGTTCGACAGCGGTTCATCGAACAGGAACACATCCGGCTTCTTCACAATCGCGCGGCCAACCGCTACGCGCTGTGCCTGGCCACCGGAGAGCTGGCGCGGCAGGCGGTCCAGCAGTTCTTCCAGTTCGAGGATTTTTGCCGCTTCGTTGACCTGGGCTTCAATCTGATCTTTTGGCAGCTTGCTCAGCTTGAGGCCGAAGGCGAGATTTTCGCGCACCGTCATATGCGGATAGAGCGCATAGTTCTGGAACACCATCGCGATGCCGCGCGCTTTTGGCGCGAGGTTGTTGACGATTTTCTCACCGATGCGCACTTCGCCGCCGCTGATGGTTTCCAGCCCGGCCAGCATACGTAGCGTTGTGGACTTAGCGCAGCCCGACGGCCCAACGATGACCATAAACTCGCCGTCAGCGATGGTCAGATCGATACCATGTACCGCTTTGAAGCCGTTGGAGTAGACCTTTTCCAGTTTGTTGAAAATAACTTCAGCCATGATATTTCCCTCTTAACCTTTAATTCCGCTGCTGGTCACGCCCTGTACGAAGTAGCGTTGTGCCAGGAAGAACACGATGATGGACGGCAGAATGGAGATACTCGCCATTGCCAGAATTTCGTTCCACGGAGCGCCTTCCGTGACGTCGATGGACATTTTCAGCGCCAGTGCGATTGGATACTTATCAACGCTGTAGACGTAAATCAGCGGGCCGATAAAGTCGTTCATGGACCACATGAACTGGAACAGCGCCACCGAGATAATCGCCGGTTTCAGAATCGGTACGACGACGTACCACAGCACCTGAATGGAGTTACAGCCGTCAATTTGCGCTGCTTCTTCCATGTCGCGCGGAACGCCGCGCAGGAACTGAATCAGCATAAAGACGAAGAACCCTTGGGTGGCGAAAGCCAGTGGCAGGTACAGCGGCAGATAGCTGTTCAGCATGCCCATTTCACGGAACATCAGGTACTGAGGAATCAACAGCACGGTGCTTGGCAGCAGCATGGTGGTGATAAGCGTCGCGAACCAGAACTTCTTCCATGGGATCTCGAAGCGGGCAAAGCCGTACGCCACGATGGTGGAGGAGATAATGGTCAGCAGTACTTTCGGGATCACATACTTGAAGGTGTTCAGCATGTAGTGGCCGAAGTTGTACTCGGTGCCGGTTTTCCAACCGTTGATAAACCCATCCCAGGTCGCGTGGGCAGGCCACAGGCTCAGGGTGGTGAAGATCTCGTGGTTTGGTTTGAACGACGCCGAGAACATCCATACCAGCGGGTAGAGCATCATCAGGCCAACGAACAGCAGGATCACATAGCGAATCGAGCGGCTAATTTTTTCACGACGCAGAGTCCGCGCGACTTCACGTTCGGCGATGTCCCTTGCTTGCGAGATTTGTTGGATATCAGCCATTTTTGCCTCCCTTATCGGCGGAGTAGAACACCCAATATTTCGAAGACTTAAACGCAATGGCGGCAAAGACCGCGACGACCAGGAACAGCACCCATGCCAGCGCCGCGCCGTAACCCATATCGAAGTACTTAAATGCGGTGTCGTAGATGTAGAGCGAGAACAGATAGGTGGAGTAGGTTGGGCCGCCGCCGGTTATGACGTACGGGCCGGTAAACTCCTGGAACGCCTGAGTGGTCTGCATGATGAAGTTGAAGAAAATCACCGGTGTGATCAGCGGCACCGTGACCTTCATAAACATCTGCCATTTTGAAGCGCCATCGATCATTGCCGCCTCATATTGTGATTGTGGAACGTTCTGCAGCGCCGCGAGGAAGATAACCATCGCTGAACCGAACTGCCAGACGCGCAGCAGAGTGACGGACATCAGCGCCAGCGAAGGCTCGCCGAGCCAGTTAACCGGGTCGAAGCCGAGCACGCCGATAAAGCTATTCAGCAGGCCGTCGATGGCAAACAGCGCCCGCCACAGAACGGCAATGGCGACTGAGCTGCCGAGAATTGACGGAATATAGTAGGCGGTACGGAAAAAACCGATGCCGCGCAGTTTAAAGTTGAGGACGAAAGCAATCCCCAGCGCGAAAGCCAGTTTTAACGGGATGGTTAAAAAGACATACGCAAACGTCACACCCATGGATTTCCAGAAGAGGCCATCTTCGGTAAGCATGTAGCGATAGTTTTCGATGCCATTAAACACCGGTGGACTCATCAAATCGTACTCAGTGAAACTGAGGAAGAAAGATGAAACAAAGGGAAAGGCGGTGAAGATTATCAGCCCTATGATATAGGGCGATATCCATGCCAATCCCAGCATTCTGTTTTCATTCATACATACCTACCTGGCTTACGAGTTTGTAATACGGATTCGGGTTTAGTGCCTTTCCCGCGAGCACTGTCGCCGGAAAGTTAATGCGTTCCTGGTATGTCAGCGGTGAGTCATCCCTTGTTAGCTTTGAGTTTCTGAGCTCTTTTCACTCTAATTATCCCTACAGAGCATGTGTTTTTTGATTTTGCCTTACCTGGTGTCCTGATTTTGTAAAACACCGTTTTAAATTTATTTTATTGCGATTTATTACAGAGTCATTCAGTTCATCTCGGAAATGTGATCAAAGTCGAAACGATGTTTCAAAAAATGCGAGCGCGCGCATTTTGCAGAGATAGCGGGGAATTGAGAAGGGGGGTGAAAATGAGAGCTAAGGCTGGTCTGGCGGGGTTAATTGCTTTGCTAATGATTGTTATTAAACATACTTTATGACAATTATTTTTGGCGGAAAAGTTCAGAAAATGGTGGGCATGCGAGGCATGCCCTGGTGAGGAGAAACTATTTTTGCAGAAAATCCTGGCGGACGGGGGTAAATGTATCGAGCAGCGTCCCCGGCTTCAGGCAGACACAGCCGTGCATGATTTCCGGTTTCTTGTAGAGCGTATCGCCCGCGCTAACCACGTGCTTTTCATCACCGATGGTGAATTCAAACTCACCGGAGAGCACATAGGTGAGCTGCTCGTGAGGGTGGTTATGCATTGGCCCAATGGCGCCCGCTTCGAAGTTCACCTCGACCGCCATCATCTTGCCATCATGCGCAAGAATGCGACGGGTGACGCCATTGCCCAGATCTTCAAGGGTGGTCTCTTTATGAAAAATAAACATCCGCTGATCCTGTAGTTAAATGAAACGTTGTTTTATTTAATTTATCCTACAAAAAACCAAAAGGAAACGATCGTCAGGAGAAGGTGGAAAGTTGATCACAAGTTTGGTTCACTGAAGGACTTCACATAAGGAGCGAATGATGAAAAAAATTGGCCTGTTGGGTGGGATGAGCTGGGAATCGACAATTCCTTACTATCGCTTGATTAACGAAGGTATTAAAGCACGCTTGGGCGGTCTGCACTCCGCCAGCCTGCTGCTACACAGCGTGGATTTTCATGAAATCGAGGCCTGCCAGTCCTCGGGCGATTGGGACCGTGCGGGCGAGATCCTGGCACAGGCGGCTTTCGGGCTACAGCAAGCGGGAGCCGAAGCCATCGTGCTGTGTACTAATACCATGCATAAGGTCGCCGATGCCATTGAAACACGCTGCGACGTGCCGTTCCTGCATATTGCCGATGCCACCGGGCGAGCGGTTACTGCCAAAGGCCAAAGCCGCGTCGCCCTGCTTGGAACGCGCTATACCATGGAGCAGGATTTTTATCGCGGTCGCTTACAGCAGCAGTTCGCCATCGACACGCTGATTCCGGAGGCGGAAGATCGTGAGCGCATCAACCAGATTATTTTCGACGAACTGTGCCTGGGAACCTTTAGCGGAGATTCGCGCGACTACTATCTTCAGGTCATTGACGCCCTGGCGGAGCAGGGGGCTGAAGGGGTTATCTTCGGCTGCACCGAAATTGGCCTGCTGGTGCCCGCAGAAAGCAGTCCGCTGCCGGTGTTTGATACCGCCGCGATTCATGCGGCGGACGCGGTTGAGTTTATGCTTTCGTAAGTACCGCTTCGAGCGGAGTCAGGATGCGCGGCAGGCTATTTTGCAGATGCAGAGCGAAAGCATCGACCAGCGCGGAACCGGGGCGGTGCAGCGGACGAACCAGGCTGACGGTAAACGGCACTTCAATACTAAAGCGGCGAACCACTACGCCGTTCCCGGCGTAATCCAGCGCGGTGAGTGGGTTGACCACCGAGATCCCCACCCCCGCGCGTACCATGGCGCAAATTGAGGAGGCGCTGTGCGTTTCGACGACCATTCGCCGTTTGACTTGATGCTCGAGGAACAAAGCATCCAGTAATTGACGGTAGCTATCCGTTCGCGACAGGCTGATATAGTTTTCGCCGTGAAAATCCGCAGGCGTCAACTCTTGTTTAGCGGCAAGCGGGTGGCCTTGCGGCAGCACGCTTACTTCGTTGAGCGTCAGCAGCGGTGTGCGCTCGGTTCCGGCGGGAGTGTGCAGCGTTTCGGTTAACCCCAGATCGTGACGCTGAGCCGAAAGCCACTCTTCCAGCAGCGGTGATTCCTGAGGGATGATTTGCAGGCTAACGTCCGGGTAGCGCGTCAAAAACGGCTCCAGCAGCAGCGGCAAAAAAGATTGCGAGAATACTGGCAGACAGGCGACCGACAGCTCGCCCTGGCGAAATTCGCGCAGACTTTCGGCGGCGCTAACGATTCTGTCGAGGCCATACCAGGAGCGCTGCACTTCTTCAAACAGGCGTAACCCCTGAACTGTTGGCTGCAGACGACCGCGGGCGCGGGCAAACAGCTTCAGGCCCAATACCTTTTCAAAGCGCGCCAGCTCGCGGCTGACGGTCGGCTGCGAGGTATTCAGCATCCGCGCGGCTTCCGTCAGATTGCCGGTGGTCATTACCGCATGGAAAATTTCAATATGGCGCAGGTTGACGGCGGGCATGGGTGTTCCTCAAGTGACGTGAGCTATATCATTTTTGCATAGACTGGCAATAAAACGATATTTTTTATTCCTTACAGGCTGTGGCGTAATCGTAAAAAAACACAAACAACGCACACACAGCACCGGAGTTCCTTATGCCACGCTCGCTTTACGCTACTGATACCGATCTGACCGCAGAGAACCTGCTGCGGTTGCCTGCCGAATTCGGCTGCCCCGTCTGGGTCTACGACGCGCAAATTATTCGCCGCCAGATTGCCCAACTGAGTCAGTTCGACGTCGTGCGTTTTGCGCAGAAGGCCTGCTCAAATATTCATATCCTGCGCCTGATGCGTGAACTGGGTGTAAAAGTGGACTCAGTGTCGCTGGGCGAGATCGAGCGCGCGCTGGCGGCGGGATACGATCCGCACCAGCATCCGGAAGATATCGTTTTTACCGCTGACCTGATTGACGATGCAACGCTGGCGCGGGTGAAAGAATTGCAGATCCCGGTCAACGCCGGGTCTATCGACATGCTAAGCCAACTGGGCGAAGTCTCTCCGGGCCACCGCGTCTGGCTGCGTGTGAATCCAGGCTTCGGCCACGGTCACAGTCAAAAAACCAATACTGGCGGTGAGAACAGCAAACACGGGATCTGGTACAGCCATTTACCGGCGGCACTGGAAGTGATGCGCCGCTACCAGCTACAGCTGGTGGGTATTCATATGCATATTGGTTCCGGCGTCGATTATGGCCATCTGGAACAGGTATGCGGCGCGATGGTGCGTCAGGTTATCGAGTTCGGCCAGGATCTGCAGGCGATCTCGGCCGGCGGCGGATTATCGATCCCCTACCATGAAGATGAAGAGGCGATCGATACCGATCACTACTTTGGATTGTGGAATGCGGCGCGCGAGCAGGTGGCGAAGCATCTGGGTCATCCGGTCGCGCTTGAAATCGAGCCGGGTCGCTTCCTGGTGGCGGAATCCGGGGTGCTGGTTTCTCAGGTTCGCAGCGTGAAAGAGATGGGCAGCCGCCACTTCGTGCTGATTGACGCCGGTTTCAACGATCTGATGCGTCCGTCAATGTACGGTAGCTATCATCACATCACCGCTCTGGCGGCAGATGGCCGCGACCTTAGCGCGGCGGCGGAGATTAAAACCGTAGTCGCCGGGCCGCTGTGCGAATCGGGTGATGTCTTTACCCAGCAGGAAGGGGGAAAGGTGGAAACGCGGCTGCTGCCAGCGGTGGTACCTGGCGATTACCTGGTGCTGCACGACACCGGCGCTTACGGCGCATCGATGTCTTCTAACTACAATAGCCGTCCACTGTTACCTGAAGTGCTGTTCGACAACGGCAAAGCGCGGCTGATCCGTCGTCGTCAGACGATTGAAGAGCTGCTGGCGCTCGAGCTGCTGTAAGGTGATGCCTGAAGGGGTTTTGCCGATAGTGTCTGCGTTTCTGTCGGGTGGCGGCTAGCGCCTTACCCGACCTGCAGGGGATTGCGGATTTTATAGGCCCGGTAAGGCGTCAATCGCCGCCGGGCAATTCCAGCTAATTATTTGTAATACGGCCCCGTTGTCACCGATTCGCGCAGTACCAGCGTACCGGTAAACGGCGGGATCGTCTCAATTGGCTGATCGTTCGCCAGCTTGATGGCCTGATCGATAGCGGTGGTAATCATGTTATCGATCGGCAGATAGACCGTGGATAGCCCCGGTTCCAGCCATTTTGCGCTCGGCGCGTCATCAAAGCCAAATAACGAAATATCCTGCGGGATCCGCAGCCCCGCCTGATGCAGCGCTTTCGAAGCGCCCAGCGCCATATCATCGTTACAGGAAAACAGCGCGCTAAAGGTTGTTTTCTCTTCCAGCAGTTCACGGCACAGCTCATAGCCGCGGGTCATGGTGGAGTCACCGTACTTCACTTTTGCCGGATCCCATTTGATACCGTGTTTTTTCAGCGCATTACGATAACCTTCCAGACGGGCTTTACCCGTCGGCGTGTGCATTGGCACGGTAATACAGGCGATATCGCGGTGACCCTGGGTAATCAGGTACTCAACTGCCTGAAATGCCGCGTCCTGCTGTTCGAAGAACACGCAGATCTCTCGCGCCTGGCTAACGTCGCGGTTAATGACCACCAGCGGCATATCGATGGACTCAATCAGCGACATGATTTTCTTTTCGCTCATATGGCGGGTGTAGAGCACGATGGCGTCGCACTGGCGATCGGCCAGCATCTGCACCGCTTCTTCTTCACGCTCCGGCGCATCGTGGCCGTCGGTGACGATCAGCTGTTTGCCCCAGGCCTCTGTTTGTCGGGATGCCTGCTGCAATAAACGTCCGAAATAGAAACCGTCAAAGGTGGAAACCACCAGACCGATGCTGTTGCTCGTGCGCTTCGCCAGCGAGCGGGCGAGAAAGTTAGGTCGATAACCCAGCTCTTCCATCGCCTTAAAAACCTGTTGGCGGGTGCTCTCTTTCACCTGACCTGTGCCGTTCAACACGCGGGAAACCGTCGCTTTAGAGACGCCTGCGCGAATTGAGACATCCAGCATTGTAGCCATTCATCCGATTCCTGATATCACGTGGTAACGCGCAGTTTATCACAGACATTCAGGGGGATATGGCTTCATGGCGGCGCAAAAAACTATCGCGATCACGCTTTTACAGGAATTGATCCTCTGAAAAATGAAATGGCAAATGCGGTATGCCAATTTAAGCCTGTCTGGAATGCCAATGAGCGGGTTGCGAGTTTAGTCACAGAACTTTTTCTCATCAGTGATTATTTTTTGGTATGCCAATAGGTGTTTGGCTGTACACCTGGTGCGCTATAAGCCCTTAAACCTGAGGTATCCTCTATGGCATTGCAGGACAAACTGATCGACTCACTGGGGAGTTTCGCCACGAAATTCAACAGCTACCGCTACATCATGGCGATAAAATCCGCTTTTATTACCCTGATGCCGGTGATCATCGTTGGCGCCTTTTCGGTGCTGATCTCCAATATGGTGCTGGATCCTAAAAACGGACTCGCCAGCTTTCAGTCACTCTCTTTTCTGGCGGCGCTTAAACCCATTACCAGCGCGATCAACTACGCGACGCTTAACTTTCTCAATATTGGCGCCGTCTTTCTTATCGGTATCGAGCTTGGGCGAATTAACGGCATCAAGAGCCTGTTTCCCGGCCTGCTGGCGGTGATCTGTTTTATCTGCGTTACGCCGACCACCGTCGAGATGATGGTCGACGGGCAAATGCATGAAGTGAAAGATGTGCTACTGCGCCAGTTCTCTGATACCCGCAGCCTGTTCCTCGGCATGTTTATCGCCATTCTGTCGGTGGAGATCTACTGCTGGCTGGAAGGGCGTAAGGGGCTGAAGATCAAAATGCCGGATACCGTACCGCCCAACGTATCGGCGTCGTTTTCCGCTCTGATCCCATCAATTATCACTACTACGCTGATTGCCACCTTTGGCTTTATTTTTCATCAGACCACCGGCATGTATCTCTATGACGCGGTCTATCAAGTGGTGCAGCAGCCGCTGGAGCGCGTGGTACAAAGCCTGCCGGGGATCCTGCTGCTGATGTTCGTTGCGCAGCTGTTCTGGGTTATCGGTATCCACGGTAACCAGATGATCAAACCGATCCGCGAGCCGCTGCTGCTGGGGGCGATCACCGTCAATATGAGCGCCTTTGAGCAGGGCAAAGAGGTGCCGAATATCATCACCATGCCGTTCTGGGATGTTTATATGAGCATCGGCGGTTCGGGGTTGACGATTGGTCTGTTGATTGCGGTGATGATCGGCACGAAACGTAAAGAGATGAAGGAGATCGCCAAACTGTCGATTGGACCGGGGCTGTTTAACATCAACGAGCCGGTGATTTTCGGCATGCCGATCATGCTCAACCCGATCCTCGCGATCCCCTTTATTATCACTCCGCTGGTGACCGGCAGCATCGGCTACTTTGCGACGGCAGCCGGTTTTGCTGGTAAAGCGGTGGTGATGGTGCCGTGGACCACGCCGCCGCTGATTAACGCCTGGCTCTCTACGGCGGGCTCGATGGGCGCGGTGGTAACGCAGCTTATCTGCATCGTAACTGCGGTGCTTATCTACCTGCCGTTCGTCAAAATTGCCTCCCGCCGTGCGGACACCGCTCAGCGCCAGGCGGAAAACGCGCAGGTCAGCCAAAACGCATGAGGACACTATGAGCACAGTAAGGATGGCGATCCCCCACGACTTTATTCTCGGTGCTGCCGCTTCGGCATGGCAAACCGAGGGCTGGAGCGGCAAGCAAGAGGGCCAGGATTCCTGGCCGGATCTCTGGTACAAGAACGACCGCCACGTCTGGCATAACGGCTATGGTCCGGCGGTGGCGACCGATTTTATCAACCGCTTTCGCGAAGATGTGCAGTTGATGAAGCTGGCGGGCCTGACTCATTACCGGACCTCAATCAACTGGTCGCGCTTTCTCACCGACTATGAAAACGTCACTGTCGATGAAGCGTATGCGACGTATTATGACCAGCTGTTTGATGAACTGCGGGCTAACGGCATCGAGCCGATGATCTGCCTTGAGCACTATGAACTCCCGGGCTATTTGCTGGAGCAGTACGGCGGCTGGGCATCGAAAAAGGTGGTGGAGCTGTTTGTGCAGTACGTAGAGAAGGTTTTTGCCCGTTATCACCACAAGGTGACACGCTGGTTTACCTTCAATGAGCCGATAGTGGTGCAGACCCGGGTTTACCTGGATGCGCTGCGCTGGCCTTACGAACAGAACACCGGCACCTGGATGCAGTGGAATTACCACAAAGTGCTGGCGACGGCGAAAGTGGTCAGGTTGTTTCGCGAGAAAGGCTATCGCGGCACGGTAGGTTGTATTCTCAACCCGGAGGTTACTTACCCGCGTTCAAAAGCGCCTCACGATGTGCGCGCTGCCGAAATCTACGACCTGTTTTATAACCGGGTATTCCTCGATCCGCTGGTTCACGGTGAATATCCGCCGGCGCTTTTCACGCTGCTCGAACAGCACAACGTGGCCTGGGATTACTGCGCCGAAGAGTTAGCCATTATCCGCGAAAACACGGTGGATGAGCTGGGGATTAACCTCTACTACCCGCATCGCGTTAAAGCCCCATCGCGCGCCTGGCATCCGCAGACGCCGTTCCATCCCGCTTACTATTATGAGCCTTTTGAGCTACCGGGACGGCGGATGAATAACTCTCGCGGCTGGGAGATTTATCCGCAAATCGTTTTTGATATGGCGATGCGTATCAAAAACGATTATCGCAATATTCCCTGGTTTGTGGCGGAAAGCGGTATGGGCGTGGAGAACGAAGGGCAGTTTCGTAACAGCGAAGGCACCATCGCTGACGACTACCGGATTCGATTTATCAGCGAGCATCTGTGGCAAACCCTGCGCGCGCGGGAAGCAGGTGCTAACTGCCACGGCTATATGCTGTGGGCGTTTACTGACAACGTTTCGCCAATGAACGCCTTTAAAAATCGCTACGGGTTGATTGAAATCGATCTGCAAAACAACCGTGCGCGGCGGCCTAAGGCCTCCGCCAGCTGGTTCCGTAAACTACGCGAAAGTCGCGAACTGACGCTGGATATTGACGATGAGTGGCGCTAGCAGGGCGGAAATTTTGCTAAGATAGCGGCCGATATTGACTCGCAGGCTCATAACGCACAGGTGATATTGTGGAGAAGGCTATCATTCCGCCGGAAAAGAAACCCTACCAGGAAATTGGTGATGATTTACGCGCACAGATTGCGCAGGGGCGCTATCCCATCGGGTCGCGCCTGCCGCCGGAACGCAATATCGCCGAAACCTACGGTGTGAGCCGGACCATCGTGCGTGAAGCGCTGCTGATGCTGGAGCTGCAGGGGACTGTCGATATTCGCCAGGGCTCCGGGGTGTACGTTATGCGCATCCCGCACGAGGACGATAGCGAGGAAGAGCAGATGCTGAGCAGCGACGTCGGGCCGTTTGAAATCCTGCAGGCCCGCCAGCTGCTGGAGAGCAATATCGCCGCTTTTGCCGCCAAAATGGCCACCCGCGCCGATATCGATAACCTGAAAAGGATTATCGAACAGGAGCAGCGGGCTATCGCCGCCAACGATACCAGCCAGGATAACGCCCGACTGTTTCACCTGGTGCTGGCCGGGGCGACGCAAAATCAAATGCTGCTGGCGACGGTTGAGCGCATCTGGCTGCAAATGGACAGCAGCCCGCTGTGGCAGCAGTTCAACGTGCATATCGCCAGTCGGGCGTATCGCCTGAAGTGGCTCGGCGACCGGCAAACGCTCCTCGCCGCCCTGCGTCGTCGCGACGTAATGGGGGCCTGGCAGGCAATGTGGCAGCATCTCGAAAATGTGAAAAACAGCCTGCTGGAGCTTTCCGATGAAGACGCGCCGGACTTTGACGGTTATCTGTTTGAATCAGTTCCTATTTTCCAGGGGAAGCTGGTGTGATTATTCAGCCGCTCTACGCCGCGCCGCAGCACGCTTCAAAGGTGACAGAATGGCTATGGCAGGCGTTTGGCGGCGACGCATTACCGCAGGCGTTCTTCGCCAGTATTGTTGAACATAGCCAGACGGCGGGGGCGCTTCCGGTGACCTTCATTGCCGTTGAGAATGAGACGCTGCTGGGAACCGTTGGCCAGTGGCGCTGCGATTTAATCAGCCGTCAGGACCTGTATCCGTGGATGGCGGCGCTGTACGTTGCGCCAGAGGCGCGGGGGAAGGGGTTGGCAGGAAAACTACAGCAGCACGTTATCGAATATGCCCGGACGCCAGGTTATTGCGAGTTGTTTCTCTACTCCGCTTGCCGCGGTTTTTATGAGCGTTTTGGCTGGCAATACATCGGCGAGGGCATGGATTATCCGGCCACCGCCGTCAGTTTATACCGCTACGATTTATCGCCATCAAGCGGCGCGATCACCGAGTGACGGCGGACCAGCGTCGGGCTGAAAAGGTGGGTTATTTCGGGTGCAGGGCGGTGTTCCGCCAGCGCTAACGCCAGCTCGGCGGCCTGAGTTGCCATGGTCACTATCGGGTAGCGCACGGTGGTCAGACGCGGGCGCACGTAGCGTGAAATCAGCACATCATCAAAGCCAATCAGCGAAATCTCACGCGGTACATCAATACCGTTATCGTTTAACACACCCATCGCACCAGCGGCCATTGAGTCGTTATAGCAGGCCACGGCGCTAAAGTTTCTCCCGCGGCCCATCAGCTCGGTCATCGCCTGCTCGCCGCCGCTCTCATCGGGTTCAGCGAACGTCACCAGCCGGTCGTTGCACGGCAGACCGCTCTCTTTTAAGGCATCGTAATACCCTTGCAGGCGATCTTCGGCATCAGAAATGGCGTGGTTGGAACACAGGTAGCCAATGCGCGTGTGCCCTTGTTGAATCAGATGACGGGTTGCCAGCCATGCGCCGTAGCGGTCATCCAACGCTACGCAGCGCTGCTCGAAACCGGGTAAAATACGGTTGATTAATACCATGCCGGGGATTTGTTTCATCAGCGAGGCCAGTTCGTCATCAGGGATGATTTTGGCGTGAACGACCAGCGCGGCACAACGATGGCGAATCAGTTGTTCAATTGCCTGGCGCTCTTTATGGACGCTGTGATAGCCGTTACCGATCAGCAAAAAATTGCCGGTATTGTAGGCCACCTGTTCGACAGCTTTGACCATCGCGCCGAAGAAGGGGTCGGAAACATCGCCCACCACCAGGCCGACGGTTTCCGTTGACTGCTGCGCCAGCGCGCGGGCATTGGCGTTGGGATGATAATTTAACGTTTCCATTGCCGCGCCTACCGACTGGCGAGAGGCTTCGCTGGCTTTTGGTGAGTTGTTGATAACGCGGGAGACGGTAGCGACAGAAACTCCTGCGAGTCGGGCTACATCCTTTATAGTCGCCATACCAGGCCTTTTAGGGTAAACGCTTACATATCGGTTATGTTACGGGAAAGTGCGGCAGATTCAAGGCTGGGTACTATTGGGTTAGCGCAATTGTGATGCAGATTAGCCTTGCTGGTGAAAAAGTTACCCACAGGCATTCTGACGAATGATACAGGAAGGGATAATTCACACCTTTGCTTACACTTTGCGATTGGCTGTTGCGAATGTTCGCTGGTTTACCCATTCAGGGCATTGATATTCTGGTTGTCCCAGAGGTATTGATAGGTGGAGTCGACTTCAGGTTGACTACTCTAATTACACCAGCCTGCGCAGATGCGCAGGTTTTTTTTTGCCCGCCGTTAGCCATTGTTACAGTTACCGAAAATAGCAATAACTGGTTGCACTTAGGCTCATTCCCTTGCGTTTTATGGCTGGTATCGACGGGTGAAAAAACGAGACAATCTGGATCCCAGAGGTATTGATAGGTGAGTTTTTTAAGTACGCTTTTCGTACTGATTATCTTGCACCGACCTGCGCAGATGCGCAGGTTTTTTTTGCTCTGAATTCCGCTACCTAATACTGCATTTTCCATGCCTTCTCGTGTAACCTGCTTTGACTGATTAACCGGTCAAACGGAGTTGTTATGCTTTTAGGATTTTTCAGACTGCTATTCAAAGGATTGTACCGGGTAAAGCTAACCGGTGACACGCAGGCGCTGTACCAGCAAAAGGTACTCATTACGCCAAACCACGTCTCATTTCTTGATGGCGTACTGCTGGCGCTCTTCTTGCCAGTGCGCCCCGTCTTTGCGGTGTACTCCTCGATTACCGATCGCTGGTTTATGCGTGCGCTAAAGCCGATTATCGATTTCGTCCCGTTGGACCCGACCAAACCGATGTCAATCAAGCATCTGGTGCGCCTGATTGAACAGGGGCGTCCGGTGGTGATTTTCCCGGAAGGGCGGATCTCGGTAAGCGGCTCGTTGATGAAAATTTATGACGGCGCGGCCTTTGTGGCGGCGAAGTCGCAGGCAACCATTGTACCGCTGCGAATCGAAGGCGCAGAACTCACGCCCTTTAGCCGCCTGAAGGGGCTGGTTAAGCGCCGTTGGTTCCCGCGTATTCAACTGCATGTGCTGCCGCCGACGCATCTGGTGATGCCGGATGCGCCGCGCGCCCGCGACCGGCGTAAAATCGCCGGTGAAATGCTGCATCAAATCATGATGGAAGCGCGGATGGCGGTGCGCCCGCGCGAAACGTTGTATGAGGCGCTGCTGGCGGCTCAGGACCGTTACGGTGCGCGAAAAAACTGCGTGGAAGATATTAATTTTCAGCCGGACACCTACCGTAAGCTGCTGACCAAAACGCTGTTTGTGGCGCGTATTCTGGAAAAATACAGCGCGCAGGGCGAAAAAATCGGCCTGATGTTACCGAATGCCGGGATTAGCGCTGCGGTGATTTTTGGCGCTATCGCCCGTGGGCGCATTCCGGCGATGATGAACTACACCGCCGGGATAAAAGGCCTGAGCAGCGCGATTACCGCTGCGGAAATTAAAACCATATTTACCTCTCGTACCTTCCTCGACAAAGGCAAACTCTGGCATCTGCCGGAGCAACTGACTCAGGTGCGCTGGGTATTCCTCGAAGATTTAAAAGGTGACGTCACTGCTGCCGATAAGCTGTGGATTTTCAGTCGTTTGCTGATGCCGAAGCTGGCGCAGGTTAAGCAGCAGCCGGAAGACGCGGCGATGGTTCTGTTTACCTCTGGCTCGGAAGGCAACCCTAAAGGGGTGGTGCATAGCCACAAGAGCCTGCTGGCCAACGTTGAGCAGATTAAAACCATCGCTGACTTTACCGCCAACGACCGCTTTATGTCGGCATTGCCGCTGTTCCACTCATTTGGTCTGACGGTAGGTTTGCTGACGCCGTTGTTTACCGGCGCAGAAGTCTTTCTCTATCCCAGCCCGCTGCATTATCGCGTGGTGCCGGAGCTGGTGTACGACCGCAACTGTACGGTGCTGTTCGGAACCTCGACCTTCCTGGCCAACTACGCGCGCTTTGCCAACCCCTATGATTTTTATCGCCTGCGTTACGTTGTCGCTGGGGCAGAGAAGCTGCAGGAGAGCACGAAGCAGATCTGGCAGGACAAGTTCGGCCTGCGCATTCTTGAAGGCTACGGTGTCACCGAATGCGCGCCGGTCGTATCGATTAACGTGCCAATGGCGGCGAAAGTGGGCACTGTTGGCCGTATTCTGCCTGGCATGGACGCCCGTCTGCTGGCGATGCCTGGTATTGAAGAGGGGGGCCGTTTACAGCTCAGAGGCCCGAATATCATGAAAGGCTATCTGCGGGTAGAAAACCCTGGCGTGCTGGAAGCACCGACGGCGGAAAATCAGCACGGCGAAGTGGAAACCGGCTGGTATGACACCGGGGATATCGTCGTCTTTGATGAGCAAGGCTATGTGCGAATTCAGGGCCGTGCCAAGCGCTTTGCCAAAATCGCCGGTGAGATGGTGTCGCTGGAGATGGTCGAGCAGCTGGCGCTGGCGATTTCGCCGGACAAAATGCATGGCACGGCGATTAAACAAGATGCCAGCAAGGGCGAGGCGCTGGTGCTGTTTACCACCGATAATGAACTGAATCGTGAAAAACTGCTGCGCTATGCCCGTGAACACGGCGTGCCGGAGCTGGCGGTACCGCGCGACATTCGCTGGCTTAAGCAGCTCCCGTTATTGGGCAGCGGCAAGCCGGACTTTGTCACCCTCAAAGGCATGGTAGAACAGACGGAACATTCCCATGAGTGAGTCAGTACACACTAACAATTCGCTGTACTCGAAAGGGATGGTGGCGGTTATCTGCGCCCAGTTTCTCTCGGCATTTGGCGATAACGCGCTGCTGTTCGCTACCCTGGCGCTGATGAAGCAGCTGTTCTACCCGGAGTGGAGTCAGCCGGTATTGCAGATGCTGTTTGTGGGCGCTTACATTCTTTTCGCGCCATTTGTCGGGCAGTTTGCCGATAGCTTCGCTAAAGGGCGGGTGATGATGGTCGCTAACGGGCTGAAGCTTATCGGCGCAGGCTGCATCTGCTTCGGCGTGAACCCGTTTATTGGCTACACGCTAGTGGGCATTGGCGCTGCCGCCTATTCTCCGGCCAAATACGGTATCCTCGGCGAGCTGACGACCGGTGATAAGTTAGTGAAAGCTAACGGCTTGATGGAGTCGTCAACGATTGCGGCGATACTGCTTGGCTCAATGGCTGGCGGTGTTCTGGCGGACTGGCATGTTGTTGCGGCGCTCAGCGTCTGCGCGGTGGTGTATGCCGGAGCGGTGGTGGCCAACCTGTGGATCCCGAAGCTGCCCGCGGCACGTCCGGGGCAGTCATGGCGCTTTAAGCCGATGACTCACAGTTTCTTTAGCGCTTGCACCACGCTATGGCGCAACAGCGAGACCCGTTTTTCTCTGGTGGGAACCAGCCTGTTCTGGGGCGCGGGCGTCACGCTTCGCTTCCTGCTGGTGCTGTGGGTGCCGGTGGCGTTGGGTATTACCAGCAACGCGATGCCGACTTATCTCAACGCGATGGTGGCAGTAGGGATTGTGTTGGGTGCCGGTGCAGCGGCGAAGCTGGTGACGCTGGAAACGGTGTCCCGCTGCCTGCCTGCCGGATTCTTAATTGGCGTAGTCGTGGTTTTCTTTGCCATTCAACACGCCTTGTTACCAGCGTTTGGCTTGCTGTTGCTGCTCGGCGCGTTCGGTGGTTTCTTTATCGTACCGTTGAATGCGCTGCTCCAGGAGCGAGGTAAACATACGGTTGGCGCAGGTAACGCGATTGCGGTGCAGAACCTCGGCGAAAACGTGGCGATGCTGCTGATGCTGGGCCTCTATTCCCTGGCGGTGAGCATCGGTATTCCGGTTGTCGGCGTAGGGATTGGCTTCGGCGCGGTGTTTGCCCTGGCTATCGCCGCTCTGTGGATTTGGGGACGGCGCAAATAATCTCTCGGTGGCGCTGAACTGGTATTTTCCCGGAGGCGGCGCATTGCGCCTGTCCGGGCTACAAGTCCGTTCGGTTTGTAGCCCGGGCAGATGCGTCGCATTGCCTCCGGGAAAGAGACCTGCGCGGTTCTGGAATTTTGTAGCCCGGGTAAGGCTTTTATGCCGCGACCCGGGGCTTTCCTGTCTTACGGTGCCGGGTAGGTATAAACCTGATGCACCGCTTCAATCTCCGCTAAAACCTCTGCGCTTAACTCCAGATGGAGGCTCTCGACGTTAGTCTTAAGCTGCTCCATCGTCGTCGCCCCAAGCAGAGTGCTGGCGACAAACGGTTGGCGACGCACGAAGGCCAGCGCCATCTGAGCCGGGTCAATATTGTGACGCTTAGCGATATCAACATAGGCTGCCACCGCTTTCTGCGTCTGCTCTCCGCTATAGCGCGTAAAGCGGCTGAACAGCGTATTGCGCGCTCCGGCCGGTTTCGCGCCATTAAGGTATTTCCCGGTCAGCGTACCGAACGCCAGACAGGAATAAGCCAGCAGCTCGACACCTTCATATTGACTCACTTCCGCCAGGCCCACTTCATAGCTGCGGTTCACCAGACTGTACGGATTCTGGATGGTTACAATGCGCGGCAGGTCGTGTTTGTCAGCCAGGTGCAGATAACGCATCACACCAAACGCCGTTTCGTTAGAAACGCCGATATAGCGAATCTTCCCGGCGCGCTGGAACTCAGCGAGCGCCTCCAGCGTATCCAATAGAGTAACGACCGGAGCGGAGTCGGCCCAAGTATAGCCCAGTTTGCCAAAACAGTTGGTTGGGCGCTGCGGCCAGTGGACCTGGTAGAGGTCGAGGTAATCGGTTTGCAGGCGCTTCAGGCTGTCGTGCAGCGCCTCGCGGATGTTTTTACGATCCAGCGCATGATTTGGGCGAATACTGCTGTCGTTGTTGCGAGAAGGGCCGCTAACTTTAGAGGCGATAACCAGCTTCTCGCGATTGCCGCGCTTAGCCAGCCAGTTACCGACGTAGGTTTCCGTCAGGCCCTGGGTTTCCGGGCGAGGCGGGACGGGATACATTTCAGCGACATCAATCAGATTGATACCCTGACTGACGGCGTAATCGAGCTGCTCGTGTGCGTCGGCCTCGCTATTCTGCTCACCAAACGTCATTGTGCCCAGCCCCAGCGTGCTGATTTCAAGAGAACTGTGTGGGATACGGTGATACTGCATAGCCAGCTTCCTTTTTTATCTACAAGGTCAGGCGTTCCCCGACAAAGGAATATAAAAATGGCAGAGGGGGAGAAAAAGAGGAAGTAAAAAGATCAAAAAAGCCGGGCTTGCGAAACGTAGCCTGATTTATCCTTGCGGATGCATCAGATTTTCCCGACTCTTTTTTGAAAACTGAAGGATGTTGAAGAGGCCGCGCTGCCACGCGATGAATGACAACCTGCTGGTCAACGAAATATCTTAACGTTTAATAATCTGGGAAACGTCATCACGATTGATCTGCATTTTGTTACCTTGCTGATCTTCGTAGCTGATTAGGCCGGTATCATCATCTACTGTGGGTTTACCATCAGTCAGAATCATACGACCGTCTTTAGTCGCCATCACGTAATCGCTGCTGCAACCGGAAACCGAGAACGCCAGTCCTACGGCGGAAATCAATACTGCCCATTTTTTCATTGTTGTTACCTCTATTATTTATGGCCGCACCTCGTACCAGTATATTAATAGCCTGATTTGTGAGACATAAAAAGCAGTTAAGTCTTAAAAAAGGATTGCAGCCCGTTTCAGGGCTGCATTTTAGCGGGTTACAGCGGGTTTTTTTTATTTCGCAGCAGGTTGAGGCTCTCAACTGCAATGGAAAAGAACATCGCGAAATAGATGTAACCTTTCGGCACGTGCACGTCGAAACTTTCGAGCATCAGCGTGAAGCCGACGAGAATCAAAAACGACAGCGCCAGCATTTTGACTGAAGGGTGGCGGTCAACAAAATCGCCTATCGAACGAGCGGCAAACATCATCACCAGCACCGAGATAATGACCGCAGCCATCATAATAAACAGATGATCCGACAGCCCAACGGCGGTGATCACCGAATCGAGGCTGAAAATAATATCCAGCAGCATAATCTGCACAATCGCGCCCATAAATGAATGGACGTTGGTTTTCAGCCCTTCCTCTTCCCCTTCGATCGATTCGTGAATCTCTTTACTTGCTTTCCAGATAAGGAACAGCCCGCCGAGCAGCAGAATCAGATCGCGAAAAGAGACCTCTTGGCTGAACACAGTAAACAGTGGATTGGTGAGCTTGACGACCCATGCGATTGACGCCAACAGCGCCAGACGCATGATCATCGCCCCCATTAACCCGATGCGGCGGGCATGAGCCCGTTGCGCGGTAGGGAGTTTTGCGACAACCAGAGAGAGGAAAATAATATTATCGATCCCGAGCACTATCTCCAGCAGCGTCAGCGTACCAAGCGCCAGCCAGGCGTTAGGATCGGTTACCCATGCAAATAACATCGTTCAAAGTCCTGCAAAATAGAAAGATGCAATTATATGCAACCATTTCGGCAGAACAAAAAATTAATCGTGACTGAGCAGGAAATGGCGGGCCAGCAGGACGGCGGTAAAATTTTTCTTTAGATAGAAACCACGCGGTAAGGTGAGAATCGGCTCACCGTGAGCGCCTACGGCTTCGGTTAGCGCTTTACTATTTGCTGCTTTCGGACGCAGTTGCAGCACCTC
The DNA here is from genome assembly GCF_003261575.2 of Klebsiella huaxiensis. Taxonomy (GTDB): domain Bacteria; phylum Pseudomonadota; class Gammaproteobacteria; order Enterobacterales; family Enterobacteriaceae; genus Klebsiella; species Klebsiella huaxiensis. Next base: position 1,096,797 of record NZ_CP036175.1, read on the forward strand.
GCCGTGGCGGGCGGTGATGCGTTCAACCTGCCCAAGAACGATCAGGTCCATTAACTCTTCCCAATCCATGCGCAGCTGGCGATCTTCTTCTTCGCTGGGACTCCACAGCAGCGGCGCGCCCACGCGGCGATCGGCAAGCGGAATTGTACGTTCACCCTCTACCGGCACCCACAGCACGCGCTTGAGCTTATGGCGCACGTGGCTGCTCTCCCAGGTGACGCCGCTGTTGCCAGTGAGCGGCGCGACGCAGACGAAAGTGGTCTCCAGCGGGCGACCTGAAGAATCAATAGGGATAGTTTTTAGCTCGACGCCAAGGGCGGCGAAATCCTGTTCGGGCTTGCTGCCTGCGCTGGCGCCGAGCCAGACTTCCAGCAGGATGCCGATCCAGCCTTTATCACGTTTTAAATCACGCGGAGTTGGGATTCCAGCAAGCGCGGCCAATTCCCCCAGCGAATAGCCTGCCAACTGCTGCGCCTGGGCCAGTAGTTGCTCCTGGCTTTGCGGTGGTGATGGGAGCGGCGCAATGGTCGGCATAACATGAAACCTCTGTCTAAAAAGTGAGCGGTAATTTCGTCTGTTGTGGATAGAGTTTACCTTTTCTGGGGTAAGTATGACAATGTGATGATTCGTATGACTTTTTTTCCTATTTTTTGCTGCTTTAAAAATTGTTAAAACGAGTTTTCCAGAACTGGTCACTGACAATGAACAGGATCTTACACCATGTTATCCACAGAAAACTGGGATAACTGGGGAAAAGCCCCACTACTGTTTCCATTTACAGCCTTGACGTGCGGGTAAAATCGAGTTTTTAGACGAAATATGCTCAGTTGGCTTGCTTAAGCTGTGGATAAAACCAGCATTGCTCGATCTTTCATCAGCTCCAGGATCTCATATGTGATGATCATCACGTTATACTATGGTTTATGAAAGTTTTTCATTATAACTTTATGAAAAATATGTCATTGTTTATTCTTGTTATCACTACGCTGTTCAGATTACTCCGGGTTTTCCCTGGTTAATTCCATACTTCTTCACAACTCTATCCACAGAAAAAGTGAATAAAATCGTCCGGTGATGGCTGTTGCTGTTTATAACTCGGGGTATTACTGTGAGTTATTCAAATGTTATTCGATCTCATCGTGCTAACAGAGTGGTTTACCGTTTCCAGCGAGTGTGAAACAATCATTCACATTGAAGCTTATTTTGAGGTAGTCCGGTGATTGATGACGATGGCTACCGCCCAAATGTCGGCATTGTAATCTGTAATCGCCAGGGCCAGGTCATGTGGGCCAGGCGCTATGGTCAGCACTCGTGGCAGTTCCCGCAAGGGGGCATTAATCCAGGAGAATCAGCAGAGCAAGCGATGTATCGGGAATTGTTTGAAGAAGTTGGGTTAAGCCGCAAAGATGTGCGGATCCTGGCTTCAACCCGTAACTGGTTGCGTTACAAATTACCTAAGCGTTTGGTGCGTTGGGACACAAAGCCGGTATGTATCGGCCAGAAACAGAAGTGGTTTCTCCTGCAATTGATCGGCAGTGATGCGGATGTCAATATGCAAACCAGCAGTACACCTGAGTTTGATGGCTGGCGATGGGTAAGTTACTGGTACCCGGTGCGCCAGGTAGTGTCGTTTAAACGCGACGTTTACCGCCGGGTGATGAAAGAGTTTGCCAGCGTCACTATGGCGCTAGCGGAGAGTGCGCCTAAGCCGCAAAGCGCGCCTGCATATCGACGTAAAAGAGGTTAAGCCACGCACATTATGCTCACTCGGTTGCGAGAAATAGTCGAGAAGGTCGCGAGTGCGCCGCGTTTAAACGAGGCGCTGGATATCCTGGTAACCGATATCTGCGCCGCGATGGAGACGGAAGTCTGTTCGGTTTATCTGGCTGACAACGACCGACGCTGCTATTACCTGATGGCGACTCGCGGGTTGAAAAAGCCCCGCGGGCGCATTGTTGCGCTCGCTTTTGATGAAGGCCTGGTTGGTCTGGTTGGTCGCCTGGCGGAACCTATTAACCTTGCCGACGCGCAAAAGCACCCTAGCTTTAAATATATTCCTGCGGTAAAAGAGGGCCGTTTTCGCGCCTTCCTTGGTGTTCCGATCATCCAGCGACGTCAACTGCTGGGGGTACTGGTAGTGCAGCAGCGCGAGCTGCGTCAGTTCGATGAAAGCGAAGAGTCTTTTCTTGTCACTCTGGCCACGCAAATCGCCGGCATTCTCTCTCAATCTCAGCTGACCGCGTTGTTCGGTCAATATCGTCAGACCCGCATTCGCGCACTGCCCGCTTCATCAGGCGTCGCAATTGCCGAAGGCTGGATGGACGTCAGCCTGCCGTTGATGGAGCAGGTCTACGAAGCCTCGACGCTTGATACCGCTTCAGAGCGCGAACGATTGACCGGTGCGCTGGAAGAGGCGGCCAATGAATTTCGCCGCTACAGCAAACGCTATTCTGCCGGGGCGCAAAAAGAGACCGCGGCAATCTTTGACCTCTATTCACATCTGCTTTCTGATGCGCGTTTGCGCCGTGAGCTGTTCGCCGAAGTCGATCAGGGTGCGGTAGCTGAATGGGCGGTGAAGAAGATTATTGAGAAGTTTGCCGAACAGTTTTCCGCGCTCAGCGATGGCTATCTGAAAGAGCGCGCGGGCGATCTGCGTACGCTAGGCCAGCGGCTGCTTTTCCATCTTGATGACAGCATTCAAGGTCCGAATACCTGGCCAGAGCGCATTGTGCTGGTGGCCGATGAGTTGTCGGCGGCGACTCTGGCGGAAGTCCCCCAGGAGCGTTTAGCGGGCGTGGTCGTTCGCGACGGCGCGGCGAACTCACATGCTGCGATTATGGTCCGTGCGCTGGGCATTCCGACGGTGATGGGGGCGGATATTCAGCCTTCGCTACTGCACGGACATACCCTGATCGTCGACGGCTATCGCGGTGAGCTGCTGGTTGACCCGGAGCCGGTGCTGCTGCAAGAGTATCAGCGCCTGATCAGCGAAGAAAACGAGCTCAGTCGCCTGGCGGAAGACGATCTCGAACGCGCATCCGAACTGAAAAGCGGTGAGCGGGTAAAAGTGATGCTCAACGCGGGCCTGAGCCCTGAGCACGAAGAAAAACTGGGCAATTTTGTCGACGGCATTGGTCTGTATCGCACCGAAATCCCCTTTATGCTGCAAAGCGGCTTCCCCTCTGAAGAGGAGCAGGTTGCGCAGTACCAGGGTATGTTGCAGATGTTCAACGAGAAATCGGTGACCCTACGCACGCTGGATATCGGGGCGGATAAACAGCTGCCATATATGCCGATTAGCGAAGAAAATCCGTGCCTTGGCTGGCGTGGCATTCGGATCACGCTCGATCAGCCGGAGATCTTTCTGGTTCAGGTACGCGCGATGCTGCGTGCCAACGCGGCGACCGGCAATCTCAGCATTTTGCTACCGATGGTCACCAGCCTGGATGAAGTGGATGAGGCCCGCCGTCTTATCGATCGCGCCAGCCGTGAAGTGGAAGAGATGATCGGTTATGCCATTCCACGTCCGCGTCTTGGCGTGATGCTGGAAGTGCCTTCGATGGTCTTTATGCTGCCGCAACTGGCCAGCCGCGTTGATTTTATCTCCGTTGGCACTAATGACCTGACGCAGTATCTTCTCGCTGTGGATCGTAACAATACCCGAGTTGCCAGTATGTACGACAGTCTGCATCCGGCGGTACTGCGGGCGCTGGCGATGATTGCCCGTGATGCCGAGCGTTTTGGTATCGACCTGCGTCTTTGCGGGGAAATGGCGGGTGATCCGATGTGCGTGACGATCCTGATTGGTCTTGGTTATCGCCATCTGTCGATGAACGGTCGTTCGGTAGCGAGGGTGAAATACCTGCTGCGCCGCATTGATATCAATGAAGCTCAGGAGCTTTCCCACCGCAGTCTGGAAGCGCAAATGACTGCGGAAGTTCGCCACCAGGTTGCCGCCTTTATGGAGAGACGCGGTCTCGGCGGCCTGATTCGCGGTGGCCGCTAGCGGGGGCTACAGTTTGCGGGTTGGGTAGCCCGGACAGGCGCAGCGCGCCGCCTCCGGGAATGCTCAGCTACGTATTCGCATTCGTATACATATCTTTTACATGTCCGGCGCGGATCGTCCTTAACGCTTATGCTATCATTCGCAGCCTTTGGAGCGCCCGTTTTTGGCGGGCGCGAACGATAACCGCTGTCCACTTTCGGCGGAATAACAAGTGTTTATGGTGACAGATGAATAGTGGCTACCTGCATTTTCCGGAGTTTGATCCGGTAATATTTTCCATTGGACCGCTCGCCCTCCACTGGTACGGCATGATGTACCTGGTTGGGTTTATTTTTGCGATGTGGTTGGCCACCCGTCGGGCCAATCGTCCGGGCAGCGGTTGGACGAAAAACGAAGTTGAAAACCTGCTGTATGCCGGGTTCCTCGGGGTCTTCCTCGGAGGTCGTATCGGTTATGTATTTTTCTATAACCTGCCGGTATTCCTCGACGATCCGCTCTATCTGTTCCGCGTATGGGACGGCGGCATGTCCTTCCACGGCGGTCTGATCGGCGTGATTCTGGTGATGATCATCTTTGCCAAACGCACCAAGCGCACCTTTTTCCAGGTATCCGATTTTATTGCGCCGCTGATTCCGTTTGGCCTCGGCGCCGGGCGCTTGGGCAACTTTATCAATGGCGAACTGTGGGGCCGCGTCGATCCAAGCTTCCACTATACGATGATTTTCCCTGGCTCTCGTGCGGAAGATATGGCGCTGCTGCCGTCGCATCCCGAGTGGCAATCGCTATTTGACACTTACGGTGCGCTGCCGCGCCACGCTTCGCAGCTCTATGAAATGGCGCTGGAAGGCGTGGTGCTGTTCCTGATCCTGAACCTGTTTATCCGCAAACCGCGCCCAACCGGTTCGGTCTCTGGCCTGTTCCTGATTGGCTACGGCCTGTTCCGCATCATCGTGGAATTCTTCCGCCAGCCTGACGCGCAGTTCACTGGCGGTTGGGTGCAGTACATCAGCATGGGGCAGATTCTTTCCATCCCGATGGTGCTTGCGGGTATCATAATGATGGTCTGGGCGTACCGTTGTCGTCCGCAGCAACAAAACTCTTGAGGAACCATGAAACAGTATCTTGATTTGATGCAGAAAGTGCTCGACGAGGGCACGCAAAAAAATGACCGCACCGGTACCGGCACCGTCTCTATTTTCGGCCACCAGATGCGTTTTAACCTGCAGGAAGGATTCCCGTTGGTGACGACCAAGCGCTGTCATTTACGCTCCATCATCCATGAACTGCTGTGGTTCCTGCAAGGTGACACTAACATTGCGTATTTGCGCGAAAACAACGTCACCATCTGGGACGAGTGGGCGGATGAAAACGGCGATCTGGGGCCGGTCTACGGCAAGCAGTGGCGTTCCTGGCCCGCGCCGGATGGTCGTCATATCGACCAGATCAGCACCGTGATGGAACAGCTGAAAAACGACCCGGATTCGCGCCGCATCATCGTCTCGGCATGGAACGTCGGCGAGCTGAACAAAATGGCGCTGGCTCCGTGCCACGCGTTCTTCCAGTTCTATGTAGCGGACGGCAAGCTCTCTTGCCAGCTGTATCAGCGCTCTTGCGACGTGTTCCTCGGCCTGCCGTTCAATATCGCCAGCTACGCGCTGCTGATGCATATGGTCGCACAGCAATGCGACCTCGAAGTAGGCGATTTTGTCTGGACTGGCGGCGACACTCACCTGTACAGCAACCATATGGAGCAGACACATCTGCAGCTGAGCCGCGAACCACGCGCGCTGCCGAAGTTGGTCATCAAACGCAAACCGGCGTCGATTTTCGACTACCGTTTTGAGGACTTCGAAATTGAAGGCTATGACCCGCATCCGGGGATTAAAGCGCCTGTGGCGATTTGATCTGTAAGTGACGACGAAAAACCGCTGATACTTGAAGTGAACCCCGAAAGTTGGATATCCAGCAAGTAGGGGTTTGTTGTTTATGGGACACAAAAACTATTCGGTCAGATTCAAGCAATCTGTTGCCCTTTATTTCCTCTCTGGAAAGGATGATACCGGAGGGACATCAAAGCTATTTGGCGCTGGCAACGGCACCGCTCCCCAAAGCTGACTACCCTTTTTTCTCTGCGTCAGGCGGCAGGAAAGACCACACCACGCTGTGAGAGGCCGATGAGGTGTACCATTCGTTAATGGTGGCATTTGCCTCGTTGGTCTGTGCAGCCGCGGCAAATTTCTCTTTTGGCTGATGTGTTTTTTTCCGAATACGGATACGGGAAGGTGTCGTGGTATTGATTTGCGCGTTAAAGGTACGAATGTGTGAATCGAATAAAATAGACTCCAACTGATGCAGACGATCCAGACCGCGTAAAATACCAATAAGCGTACTGAGAGTAACGGACTCGCCTAATTCAACGCGTTTGATGGTTGCCGCGCCGACCTGTGCGCGCTCGGCCAGCTCAATCTGTGACAACCCAAGCTGTATACGCGTTTCTTTAATTCTGCGGCACAATTCAGAAATAATTTCACTGTCGGGCATCGTACTGAAACGCATTTCAATTCCTCTACTGCGTAATAAATCCTGACAGATTATTTAGCATATTAAATTATAAATAAAGCAGATAATTTCTCTTTTGCGATAGTCACAACATTGTTTTTTCGGTAGCGCCTTTAAATAGTTGGATGTTGTTATATTCTTCAGTTATTTAAGGTGCTTCTGCGGCGACGGTTACTGTCCATTGCCCTCGTGGCGATGTTGATGCTGTTTACCGGACTGGCAGAGGCTCAAATTCGGATATTTCCTCGGGAACCTGGCGCGATAACGGCTCATCGGGACGCCGTTGTGGTGTCACCAGGTGTGGAACAAAGGCTGATAACCTGCCACGGTTGCTCAGTCTGGTAGCCATCAGTCATCTGAAATATTTAAATCAGCGAGAATGTTTTTTGATTTTTTATTAATTGTATGACAAGCATTGTTTATAATCTCTGGACTTAAAATATATAAATGCATGGGTGGCTGAGGTCGACTGGTGAAATAATAACGTATTAAAAATGATACTTTAAAAAATATTAAATATTTGGTGCTATTTTTGATGCGTTAAAAGTCCTCTCTATAAATTAGGTTATGTGATCGCTGTTAGTGAATCAGCTTAGTTGTATTTAATAAAATAGCCAAATAAACACAGAACATTTATTACCTGAATCAGAGTCAAATAAATCTGACACTACTCTATATTACTGAGGCAATACTATGGAAACCGTTCAAAATACCCTCGTTGCTCGCGAGAGCAGCGGCTGGAGAAAAAGTGATACCGTCTGGATGCTGGGTCTGTACGGTACTGCGATTGGCGCAGGGGTACTTTTCCTGCCGATTAACGCCGGGGTTGGGGGCTTAGTTCCGTTGATCATCATGGCAATTATCGCATTCCCTATGACGTTTTTTGCCCACCGTGGTTTAACCCGTTTTGTTCTCTCGGGCAAAAATCCGGGTGAAGATATTACCGAAGTGGTTGAAGAGCATTTCGGCACTGGTGCGGGTAAGCTTATTACGCTGCTCTACTTCTTCGCTATTTATCCTATTCTGCTGGTCTATAGCGTCGCAATTACCAACACGGTTGATAGCTTTATTACTCACCAGCTTGGCCTGGCGTCTCCGCCGCGCGCTATTTTGTCGCTGATTTTGATTATCGGCATGATGGGCATTGTCCGCTTTGGCGAAAAAATGATTGTTAAGGCCATGAGCGTGCTGGTATTTCCGTTCGTGTTTGCGCTGATGCTGCTGGCGCTTTATTTGATCCCGCAATGGAATGGTGCGGTACTGGATACCCTGTCGCTGAGCAGCGCTTCCGCAACGGGTAATGGTCTGTGGATGACCCTGTGGCTGGCTATCCCGGTAATGGTTTTCTCCTTCAACCATTCGCCGATCATCTCCTCTTTTGCGGTGGCAAAACGTGAAGAATACGGTCAGGACGCTGAGCGTAAGTGTTCCCGTATCCTGGGCTTTGCCCACATCATGATGGTGCTGACCGTTATGTTCTTCGTGTTCAGCTGCGTGCTGAGCCTCTCTCCGGAAAACCTGGCGGAAGCAAAAGCACAGAACATCTCCATCCTCTCTTACCTGGCGAACCATTTTAATGCGCCGGTGATTGCCTGGATGGCACCTGTCATCGCGATGATTGCGATTACCAAATCCTTCCTCGGGCACTACCTCGGTGCGCGTGAAGGTTTTAACGGTATGGTGATTAAGTCCCTGCGCGGTAAAGGAAAATCTATAGAAATCAACAAACTTAACAAGATCACTGCGCTGTTCATGTTGGTGACTACCTGGATTGTAGCGACACTGAACCCGAGTATCCTGGGCATGATTGAAACGCTGGGCGGCCCGGTTATCGCGATGATTCTGTTCCTGATGCCGATGTATGCCATCAACAAAGTGCCAGCCATGCGCAAATACAGTGGTCACATCAGCAACGTGTTTGTGGTTGTGATGGGGTTGATTGCCATCTCCGCCATCTTCTTCTCACTGTTCAGCTAAGTTTTCTGCGCCGCCTGTCGCAGGCGGCACATCTGTTTTGCTTTGTAACCGCATGGGTGCCACATGATTAGCGTTTTCGATATTTTCAAAATCAGCATCGGGCCGTCCAGCTCACATACTGTTGGGCCGATGAAAGCAGGAAAACATTTTGTTGATACCCTGCAGGAAAAAGGCCTGCTACATAAAGTGACTCGCCTGGTGGTGGATGTGTATGGCTCCCTGTCATTAACGGGTAAAGGCCACCATACCGATATTGCAATTATTCTTGGGCTGTCCGGGTACTTACCAGATACCGTTGATATCGACGCCATTCCCGGCATTATTTGCGATGTAAACACTATGCATCGTCTGTTTATCGAAGAAGGCCAGCGAGAAATTCAGTTCCCGGTGGCAGAATGCATGCGTTTTCACAATGAGTTTCTGCCGCTACATGAAAATGGCATGAGTATTACCGCGTTTTGCGACGGTAAAATCGTCCATTTTCAGACTTACTATTCCATTGGTGGCGGTTTTATCGTCACGGAGGAAAACTTTGGCAAGAATCAGGACGCGGAGGTCGATATTCCGTTCCCGTTCTATTCTGCCCGCAACCTGCTGGCACACTGCCAGGAAAACTGCCTGTCAATTTCTGCGGTGATGATGAAAAACGAGATTGCCCGCCACGGCAGGGAGCGCGTAGAGCAAAATATGGCGAAAATCTGGGAGACCATGAGAAACGCTATTAATCGAGGTATGAACACGGAAGGCATTTTGCCTGGACCACTGAAAGTGCCACGTCGTGCTTCTGCGCTGCACCGCGTGCTGGCACCGCAGAGCCAGTCGATTACACCACTGAGTGCGATGGATTGGGTCAATATGTTCGCTATGGCGGTAGGGGAAGAGAACGCAGCAGGCGGGCGAGTCGTTACCGCACCGACCAACGGTGCCTGCGGCATTATCCCGGCGGTACTGGCCTATTACGATCGCTTTATCAAGGCGGTGACGCCGGAAATCTATATGCGCTACTATCTGACCGCGGGTGCGATTGGCATTCTGTACAAGATGAATGCGTCAATTTCCGGGGCAGAGGTTGGTTGCCAGGGGGAAGTGGGGGTGGCCTGCTCGATGGCGTCTGCCGGACTGGCAGAGCTGCTGGGCGGCAGTCCGGATAAGGTATGCATTGCCGCGGAAATCGGCATGGAACATAACCTCGGTCTGACCTGCGATCCGGTGGCCGGACAGGTTCAGGTACCGTGCATCGAGCGTAACGCGATTGCGGCAGTGAAGGCCATTAACTCGGCCAGCATGGCGATGTATCGTACCAGCGATCCAAAAGTCTCACTGGATAAAGTCATCGAAACGATGTTTGAGACAGGCAAAGACATGAATGCCAAATATCGTGAAACTGCACGAGGCGGTCTGGCGATTAAAGTCGCGGTGTGCGAATCCTGAGTCCTGGAATACAGCCTGCAGAATGGAGTTCACTTCATCCTGCAGGCTGTTTTTTTATGCGCCAACCCAGCTAAACGACGGCTATAAACCGTGATCAGAACCCGTTTTTTGCGAGCCGGTTTCCCGCACCTTTGCAACCCATTGCAACGCTTTAAATACCCTCCGACGCGCGACGCAAACCCTCACTTTGCCGTTCGTATCAGTCATCAATGATGCGCATAATTGGCCCATGAACAGAGAACATGGCTATACCCTGATTGAAACCCTGATAACGATGATGCTGGTTGTCATTCTTAGCGCCAGTGGGCTATACGGATGGCAGAGCTGGCGACAGCAGCAGCGCCTGTGGCAAACCGCCTGCCAGGTCCGGGACTATCTTGTGCTGCTGCGCGATGACGCCAACTGGCACAACCGCGACCGGATATTAAACGTTGGGCAAAGCGCGGAGGGTTGGTGCTTGAGCGCCACTGGCTCTACAGTTGACTGCAGCGTAAAGAACGCTTTCACGTTGCATCCGCTGTGGCCGGACGTTTCGCTCAGTGCGATCACACCAGGTCTTGGGTTTTATGGCCTGCGCAATACCGCCTGGGCCGGGCATATAAGGCTGCAAAGCGTAGCGGGTGGCTGGAATATTATTGTTTCCAACTGGGGGCGAATCCGCCTGTGTCGCGGCGAGGAGACGGCATCATGTCAGTAATTCATCGTGGCTTCTCTCTACCCGAAACGCTAATAGCGATGGCGATTAGCTCCGTTTTATTACTTGGAAGCGCCCGCTTTTTGCCCTCTTTGCAACGGGCCGTTCTGAACCAGACCCAGCAGCAGTCTCTGGAAAATGAACTCTGGCAGCGTCTCTATACCGTGGCGAAGCATCTGCAACGCGCCGGTTATTGCCATGGACGCTGTAGCGGGGAAGCGCTGCACATTACAGGCAGCGGTGATTGTGTGCTCTTGCGCTGGGATGGCAACAGCGACGGAGTCTGGAATGTTTCTCCGTCATCGGAATCTGATACGACAGGCTTTCGGCTACGCGACGGCGCGCTGGAAACCTTACGTGGGGCGAGCGACTGTAGCGGCAAAGGATGGGAGAGAATGACCAACCCGGCGGCGATTAAAGTCACCACGTTTCAGATTACCCGGCAGGGAAAGACGGATTTTTCCCCTGAGCTATCGATAACGCTGGTGGCGCAATCCGTTGCTGACTCGCGAATTCACGCGCAGGCGGAATACAGCGTAACGGGATATAACCTGTGAATCGCCAGCGCGGTCTCTCTTCGCTGCTGATGGTGCTCCTGCTGTTAGCGCTTGGTAGTCTGCTGCTTCAGGGGTTAAACCAGCAGCAGCGTTCTTTGTTGGCGCAAACGGCCAGCGAAACGCAGGCGCTTCGCGATACTGCTGGTGCGCATTCCGCACTACAGTGGGGAAAGGGGCTCTCCTGGCCATTACAGGATGCCGTGAACTGCCAGCAGAATGGCGAATTTGGTTGGCGCGCTTGCATGCGCATTTTCAGCGACGCATCGGTATTGCTGATAGGCGGTAGCGGCACCATGCTGTTGTGGCAATCCGGTGTTGTTGAACAAAACAGCCTACGCTTTTCTCCCCACGGATGGAGCGATTTTTGCCCATTGAAGGAGGCCAACTTATGCCAGATGCCCTAAGGCGACAAAAGGGATTTAGCCTGCCGGAAACCCTACTGGCTTTAGTGCTCCTGATCATGACCGTTACCGCGCTGGCGGGATATCAACGTGGGCTGGCTAATGGTTTTATGCAGCTCAATCAGTATCGCCAGCTGTGGCGTGATGCATGGCGATTCGGGCAGCTTAGCCCTGCCGAGATTCCGGCAAACCGACAGGTATCCCGTGTGCAGACATCGGTGCAAAGATGTGTCAGCATCACGGTAACGATCACGATGCCCACCGCAAGGCGGGCGCAGATGACCCGGCTGCATTGCCCGGTCAGTCAGTAGCCAGGAGCGAATATGTTAAGGGTGTACCACTCAAACCGTCTGGATGTGCTTGAAGCGTTGATGGAATTTATCGTCGAGCGCCAGCGGCTGGATGACCCTTTCATTCCTGAAATGGTGCTGGTGCAGAGTACCGGGATGGCGCAATGGCTACAGATGACGCTGGCGAAGCGATTCGGGATCGCGGCCAATATTGAATTCCCTCTGCCAGCCAGTTTTATCTGGGATATGTTCGTACGGGTGCTGAAAGATATCCCTGGGGAAAGCGCGTTCAGCAAGCAGAGCATGAGCTGGAAGCTGATGACCTTGCTGCCTCAGCGTCTTGACGATGAAGCCTTCACGCTGCTGCGCCACTATCTGAGCGATGACAGTGACAAGCGCAAACTGTTTCAACTGGCGACAAGGGTGGCGGATCTCTATGACCAGTATCTGGTTTATCGCCCTGAATGGCTAATGCGCTGGGAGGCTGACGGGCGCGTGGACGGCCTTGGCGAGGCACAGGATTGGCAAGCGCCGTTGTGGAAAGCGCTGGTAGAGTACACTGCGGAACTGGGTCAACCGCTGTGGCATCGCGCCAACTTGTATCAACGCTTTATCAGCGCGCTTGAATCCGCTGAAGAGCCTCCAGCCGGGCTGCCATCGCGGGTATTTATTTGTGGGATTTCGGCGCTGCCGCCGGTGTACCTGCAGGCGCTACAGGCGCTGGGTAAGCATGTTGATGTTTACGTCCTCTTCACCAACCCTTGCCGCTACTACTGGGGTGACATCAAAGATCCAGCATTTCTGGCCAGACTGATGTCCCGCCAGCGTCGCCATCATCGTGAAACGACCCGAGAGCTGCCGCTGTTCCGTGATACTGAACAGGCACCCGGATTATTTAATGATTCCGGGGAGCAGGATGTTGGCAACCCAATGCTGGCCTCCTGGGGCAAGCTGGGGCGTGACTATATCTACTTACTGGCGGGTCTGGAACGCTATGAAGAACTGGATGCTTTTGTTGATATCGTACCTGACAACCTGCTGCATAATCTTCAGGCTGACATCCTCGATCTGCGCAATGCCGCGGTGGCCGGGCGTAGCGCCGAGGAGTTCGCCAACAGCCGCAGCAAGCGCCCCTTAGCGCTGGACGATCGCAGCCTGATGATTCATGTCTGCCACAGCCCGCAGCGCGAGGTCGAGGTGCTGCACGACAGGCTGCTGGCGATGCTCGAAGAGAATCCCGAATTGACACCGCGCGATATTATCGTCATGGTCGCGGATATCGATAGCTACAGTCCCTATATCCAGGCCGTCTTCGGCAGCGCCAGCGGCGAACGCTGGCTACCATGGGCGATTTCCGACCGTCGCGCCCGGGAATCTCACCCTGCGCTACAGGCATTTATTACCCTCCTTTCGCTGCCCGATAGCCGCTTTGCCAGCGAAGATGTTCTGGCGCTGCTGGACGTTCCGGTGCTGGCGGCGCGGTTTAATATTGACGAAGAGGGGCTACGCTACCTACGCCAGTGGGTTAACGAATCCGGTGTGCGCTGGGGGATGGATGACGACAACGTTCGTGAGCTGGATCTCCCGGCAACCGGTCAGCACACCTGGCGCTTTGGCCTGACGCGGATGCTGTTGGGCTATGCGATGGACAGCAGCGAGGGGGAGTGGCGCTCGGTTCTGCCATACGATGAGTCGAGCGGGCTTATCGCCGAACTGGTGGGTAACCTGGCATCCTTGCTAATGCAGCTTAATCTCTGGCGTCGCGGGCTGGCTCAGGAGCGCCCTCTGGCGGAGTGGCTGCCGGTATGCCGTGACCTGCTGAACGACTTTTTCCTGCCAGATAGCGAAACAGAGGCGGCTCTGGCGCTCATTGAACAACAATGGCAGGCGGTGATTGATGGCGGCGTTGAGGCTCAGTACGGCGAAGCGGTGCCGCTGTCGCTGCTTCGCGATGAACTCTCCCAGCGTCTCGATCAGCAGCGCATCAGCCAGCGCTTCCTTGCCGGCCCGGTGAACATCTGTACCCTGATGCCCATGCGCTCGATTCCTTTTAAAGTGGTCTGCCTGCTGGGAATGAACGACGGCGTTTATCCGCGTACTCTGGCACCGCTTGGCTTTGACTTAATGAGCCAGAAACCGCAGCGGGGCGACCGTAGCCGTCGTGATGATGACCGTTATCTGTTCCTCGAAGCGCTGATGTCGGCCGAGCAGAAGCTGTATATCAGCTATATTGGTCGCTCTATTCAGGATAATAGCGAGCGCTATCCTTCCGTTCTGGTCCAGGAGCTGGCGGACTATATCGGTCAAAGCCACTGTCTGGCGGGCGATGAGTCGTTGGATTGCGACGCCAGCGAGCGTCGTGTCAAAGAGCACATCACTCATCTGCATACGCGCATGCCTTTTGATGCCGCCAACTTTCAAGACAACGAAGATCAAAGCTATGTCCGGGAATGGCTGGCAGCCGCCAGCCAGCAGGGGGAGGCGCACGGTGAGTTTATCCAGCCGCTACCCGCCCCGGAAATTGACCACCTCCCTTTCGAACAGTTGCTGCGTTTCTGGCAGCATCCGGTTCGCGCCTTCTTCCAGCAGCGGCTGCGGGTTAATTTCCGCTCGGAGGAGAGCGAAATCCCCGACGATGAACCTTTCACCCTTGAAGGGCTGAGCCGCTATCAGCTGAACCAGCAACTGCTGAATACGCTGATTGAGCAGCAGGACGCTTCGGTGATGTATCGCCGTTTCCGTGCCGCCGGAGAGTTACCCTATGGCGCTTTCGGTGAACTGGCCTGGGAGACCCAGCGACAGGAGATGCAAAACCTGGCGGAGCGGGTCATTGCCAGCCGCAAACCGGGGCAGAGTCTGGAAATCGATCTGCAATGTAACGGAGTCAACATTACTGGGTGGTTGCAGCAGGTACAATCCGACGGTTTGCTGCGCTGGCGGCCATCGCTGCTGAGCGTGGCGCAGGGAATGCAACTTTGGCTGGAGCATCTTGTCTATTGTGCAAGTGGCGGTATCGGCGAAAGTCGACTGTTTGTGCGCAAAGACGGGGAGTGGCATTTCCCTCCGCTGGCGCAAGAGCAGGCTCAAGGATACCTGAATGAACTGGTCGACGGTTATCTGCAAGGGATGTCTAAACCGCTACTGCTGCTGCCAGAAAGCGGAGGTGCATGGCTAAAAGTCTGTTACGACGCCGAAAAGGATGTCATGTTAATGGATGAAGAGACGCAGCAGAAAGCGCGCAGTAAATTTCTTCAAGCCTATGAAGGAAACATGGTGGTCAGCGGTGAGGGTACCGATGTTTGGTATCAGCGCCTGTGGCGCACCCTTGAGCCGGAATACTATGAAGAGATTATCGCGCAAACGCAGCGCTATTTGCTGCCGGTATTTCGTTTCCATCAGTCCGAATAAAATTTTAATAGTATAAAAATTGCGCAATATATGGCTGTTCATTTATGATGCGCAACGAATCACGGACTGATGTTTTATTAAGGCTGCATACCGTGCAGCGCCAGGTTTGTTAATGATGAGGTCCGTGAATGCCCCGCAGTTTATGGTTCAAGGTTATTGTAGTTCTGGCCGCCCTTTGGGCACCGTTAAGTCAAGCAGACACCGGATGGCAACCGATTCAGGAAACCATTCGTAAAAGCGAAAAAGATACCCGTCAATATCAGGCGATTCGCCTGGATAATGGCATGGTGGTTCTGCTGGTTTCCGATCAGCAGGCGGTGAAATCGCTGTCGGCGCTGGTCGTCCCTGTGGGTTCACTACAGGATCCCGTGGAGCATCAGGGGCTGGCCCACTTCCTGGAACATATGACGCTGATGGGCTCGCAGAAATATCCGCAGCCTGACAGCCTCGCCGAGTTCCTCAAAATGCATGGCGGCAGCCATAACGCCAGTACCGCGCCGTATCGCACCGCGTTCTATCTTGAAGTGGAAAACGATGCGCTGGACGGCGCTGTTGACCGTCTGGCTGACGCCATTGCCGCGCCGCTGCTGGATAAAAAATATGCCGACCGAGAGCGTAATGCAGTTAATGCCGAGCTAACGATGGCGCGAACCCGAGATGGGATGCGGATGGCGCAGGTTAGCGCTGAAACCATCAACCCGGCACACCCGGGCTCGCATTTTTCCGGCGGTAACCTCGAAACGCTGAGCGACAAGCCCGGCAAGCCGGTGCTCGATGCGCTGCATACCTTCCGCGATAGCTGGTATTCAGCCAACCTGATGAAAGCGGTGATCTACAGCAACAAATCTCTGCCGGAGCTGGCGAGCATCGCCGCATCTACCTATGGTCGCGTGCCGAACCATAATATTAGCAAGCCGGAAATTACCGTGCCGGTGGTGACCGATGCGCAAAAGGGCATCATCATTCACTATGTCCCGGCGATGCCGCGTAAAGTGCTGCGCGTTGAGTTCCGCATCGATAACAATAGCGACCAGTTCCGCAGTAAAACCGACGAGCTGGTGACCTATATGATCGGCAACCGTAGCCCGGGCACGCTTTCTGACTGGCTGCAAAAGCAAGGACTGGTTGAAAGCATCCGTGCCGATTCCGACCCGGTGGTTAACGGCAACAGCGGGGTGCTGGCTATTTCCGCAACCCTGACGGATAAAGGCCTGGCGCATCGTGATGAAGTCACGGCTGCCATTTTCAGCTACCTCAATCTGCTGCGTAGTCAGGGAATTGATAAACGCTATTTCGATGAACTGGCCCATGTGCTGGCGCTCGATTTCCGCTACCCATCAATTAATCGCAATATGGATTACGTCGAATGGCTGGCTGACACCATGATCCGCGTGCCGGTTGAGCATACTCTGGACGTCGTCAACATTGCCGACCGTTACGACCCGCAGGCGATTAAAGACCGTCTGGCGATGATGACGCCGCAAAACGCCCGCATCTGGTATATCAGTCCGAAAGAACCGCATAACAAGACGGCCTACTTCGTTAACGCGCCTTATCAGGTGGATAAAATCAGCGCGCAGACCTTTGCCGACTGGCAGCAGAAATCCAGCGCCATCGACCTCAAGCTACCGGTGCTGAACCCCTATATTCCTGATGATTTCACCTTAATCAAAAGCGACAAGGCTTATCCGCATCCACAGCTGATTGTTGATGAGCCGACGCTACGTGTGATTTACGCGCCGAGCCAGTACTTCGCCAGTGAACCGAAGGCGGATATTTCGTTGGTCCTGCGTAACCCGCAGGGCATGGATAGCGCCCGTCGCCAGGTGATGTTTGCCCTCAATGATTATCTGGCGGGTATCGCGCTTGACCAGCTTAGCAACCAGGCGGCAGTCGGCGGCATCAGCTTCTCCACCGGAGCTAATAATGGGCTGATGGTTAACGCCAACGGCTACACGCAGCATCTTCCGGAACTCTTTAACGCGCTGCTGGATGGTTACTTCAGCTATACGCCGACCGAAGAACAACTGGAGCAGGCTAAATCCTGGTACGCGCAGATGATGGACTCGGCGGATAAAGGCAAAGCCTACGATCAGGCGATCATGCCGGTTCAGATGGTTTCACAGGTGCCGTATTTCCAGCGCGAAGATCGCCGGGCGCTGCTGCCCTCGATTACGCTTAAAGAGGTGCTGGAGTACCGCGATAATCTCAAAGCCAAAGGGCGTCCGGAGCTGTTGGTTATTGGTAATCTCACTGCCGATCAATCAACTGCCATGGCGCGGCAGATTCAAAAACAGCTGGGAGCAGACGGCAACGAATGGTGCCGTAACAAAGACGTACTGGTAAACAGCAAACAGCTGGCTATTTTTGAAAAAGCGGGCAACAGCACGGACTCCGCGCTGGCCGCCGTCTTCGCGCCGCCGAACGTGGATGAATACACCAGTTCTGCTGCGAGTTCTCTTCTCGGGCAAATCGTACAGCCGTGGTTTTACAACCAACTGCGTACGGAAGAGCAACTCGGCTATGCGGTTTTTGCCTTCTCAATGAACGTTGGTCGCCAGTGGGGAATGGGCTTCCTGCTGCAAAGTAACGACAAGCAACCTGAATTCCTGTGGCAGCGTTTCCAGGCCTTTTTCCCGACGGCGGAAGCTAAATTGCGAGCGATGAAGCCGGAAGAGTTTGCGCAGATTCAGCAGGCGGTTATCAGCCAGATGCAGCAGGCACCGCAGACCTTGGGCGATGAGGCATCAAAGCTGAGCAAAGATTTCGATCGCGGTAATATGCGTTTTGATTCACGTGATAAAGTAGTGGCTCAGATTAAACTGCTGACGCCGCAAAAACTTGCTGACTTCTTCCATCAGACGGTAGTGGATCCGCAAGGCATGGCGATACTTTCTCAGATTTCCGGTAGCCAGAACGGCAAGACGGAATACGCGCATCCGCAGGATGGCAAAGTCTGGGAAAACGTCAGCGCATTGCAGAAATCCTTACCCCTGATGCGAGAGAATGAATGACCGATACCGCCGAGTCTCTTGACCCCCTGCGCTTGCCCCTGACGGGCGAGCGCCTGATAGAAGCCTCTGCGGGCACCGGAAAAACCTTTACCATTGCCGCGCTCTATTTGCGGCTCTTGCTGGGGCTGGGTGGAGAGTCCGCCTTTCCCCGGCAGGTCAGCGTTGAAGAACTGCTGGTGGTGACCTTTACCGAAGCGGCGACCGAAGAGCTGCGCGGGCGTATTCGTAGCAACATCCACGAGTTGCGCATCGCCTGCCTTCGTGACAGTACCGATAACCCTCTCTACGCCGGACTGCTGGCGGAAATACCTGACAAAAACCTCGCCGCGCAAACTCTGCTGCTGGCGGAACGCCAAATGGACGAAGCGGCGGTATTTACCATTCACGGCTTCTGTCAGCGGATGCTGAGCCTCAACGCTTTTGAATCCGGCATGCTGTTCGAACAGCAACTGATAGAAGATGAATCACGCCTGCGCTATCAGGCCTGCGCCGACTTCTGGCGTCGCCACTGCTATCCGCTGCCGCGCGATATCGCCGCGGTTATTCACGAAGCGTGGAAAGGCCCCCGTGACCTGCTGAAATCAATCGACCGCTGGCTGCAGGGCGAAGCGCCGCAGCTAAAATCTCCACCACCTGCCGAAGAAACGCTGGCCGAACGCCATCAGCAAATTATCGGGCGCATTAATGCGCTTAAGCAGCAGTGGCTGGAACAGGCAGGTGAAATTGAGGCTGTACTGGAAAATTCAGGCCTCGACCGGCGCAAGTTCAACCGCGGAAATCAGGGAAAGTGGCTGGAGAAAGTGAATGCCTGGGCACAGGAAGAGACCCTGGGCTATCAGCTTCCGGACGCGCTGGAAAAGTTCTCTCAGGCTTTCTTGCTTGAACGCACCAAAGCGGGCGGTGAACCGCCGGTACATCCGCTGTTTAGCGCGGTAGAGAAGCTGTTGGCTTCACCGTTAACGTTGACCGATCTGGTTATCGCCCGGGCAATGGTCGAAATCCGTGAAGCAGTGGCCCGGGAGAAACGTCGCCGCGGCGAGCTGGGCTTTGACGATATGCTCAGTCGCCTTGATGATGCTCTTCGTAGTGATAGCGGCGAAGCGTTGGCCTGCGCGATTCGTCAGCGTTTTCCGGTAGCGATGATCGATGAATTCCAGGATACCGACCCGCAGCAGTATCGTATTTTTCGCCGTATCTGGCGACAGCAGGCAGACACCGCGCTGCTGCTGATTGGTGACCCGAAGCAGGCGATTTACGCCTTCCGCGGCGCGGACATTTTTACCTACATGAAAGCGCGTGGCGATGTGAACGCCCACTATACGCTGGATACTAACTGGCGCTCCGCGCCGGGAATGGTTGAAAGCGTCAATCGCCTGTTTAGCCTCAGCGATAACCCCTTTATGTTTCGCGAAATCCCGTTCCTGCCGGTCAAATCGGCGGATAAAAACCAGGGGCTGCGCTTTACTGTTGATGATGCCGCGATCCCCGCAATGAACGTCTGGCTGATGCCGGGCGAGGCCGTTGGCTCGGGGGATTATCAAACATTTATGGCGCAGATTTGCGCCGGGCAAATTCGCGACTGGCTCAGCGCGGGTCAGCAGGGCAAAGCGCTGCTGTGGCGTGGCGAAAAATCCTCTCCGGTTCAAGCTTCGGATATCACGGTGCTGGTGCGTAACCGCCGGGAGGCCTCGCTGATCCGCGACGCCCTCCAGTTGTTGTCGATACCTTCCGTCTACCTTTCCAACCGCGATAGCGTGTTTGAAACGCCGGAAGCGCAGGAGCTGCTATGGTTGCTGCAGGCGGTGCTGGCACCCGAACGCGAAAATACCCTGCGCAGCGCGCTGGCGACCTCAATGTTCGGCCTGAACGCTCGGGATATCGAAAACCTCAATCAGGATGAACGGGCGTGGGATGAACTGGTTGAGGAGTTTAGCGGCTACCGGCAAATCTGGCGTCAGCGTGGGGTCATGCCGATGCTACGCGCGCTGATGACCGCGCGACGTATCGCCGAAAATCTGCTCGCTACAAACGGTGGCGAACGACGCCTGACTGATATTCTGCATATCAGCGAGCTACTTCAGGAAGCTGCCAACCAGCTTGAAAGTGAGCATGCGCTGGTACGCTGGCTGGCGCAGCATATCGCCGAGCCGGATAGCAATGCTTCCAGCCAGCAGATGCGCCTGGAAAGCGACAAGCACCTGGTGCAGATTGTCACCATTCACAAATCAAAAGGTCTGGAATATCCGCTGGTTTGGTTGCCGTTTATCGCGCGTTTTCGTAAACAAGATCAGGCGTTTTATCACGACAGAAGTTCCTTTGCGGCGGTCCTCGACCTCGGGCAGGATGACGGGAGTATGGAGCTAGCGGAGGCCGAACGCCTGGCTGAAGATTTGCGCCTGCTGTACGTGGCGCTGACCCGTGCGGTCTGGCACTGTAGCCTTGGCGTTGCGCCGCTCAGTACCCGCCGTAGCGATAAACCTGGTGCCAGCGATTTTCACCACAGTGCGCTGGGCCGCCTGATCCAGGGCGGGGAGGCGATGGATGCCGCAGGGCTAACGGCTCGTTTACAAACTTTCTGCTGCGATGATATTGCTCTGCAACGTCCTACGCTTACGGATCCGACGCCCTGGCAGGCTCCGCAGACGGAACTGCCGCCGCTTTGCGCGCGTATGCTTGAGCGCACGGTGGTTGACGACTGGAGAGTCACCAGCTACTCCGGTTTACAGCAGCACGGTCACAGCGCCGCGCAGGATCTTCTGCCGCGCCTGGATGTCGATGCCGCAGGCGTTGGCGAAGTAACGGAAGAGCCACAGCTCACGCCGCACCAGTTCCCGCGCGGCGCATCGCCGGGGACATTCTTGCACAGCCTGTTTGAAGATATTGATTTTACCCAGCCGGTTCCCGCTAACTGGATGGCGGAAAAGCTAAAATTGAGTGGGTTTGAGGAGAAATGGACGCCGGTGCTGACCGATTGGCTGGACGGCGTGCTGCGTACCCGCCTGCCGGGAGCAGAGATCGCCCTGAATCAGCTTAGCGAAAGCGATAAACAGGTGGAGATGGCCTTTTATCTACCCATCGAACAGCCTCTGAACCCGCTGCGTCTGGACGCACTAATCCGCCAGTACGATCCGCTCTCCGTTGATACCCCAACCCTCGATTTCCGTCAGGTACGTGGCATGTTGAAAGGCTTTATCGACCTGGTATTTCGCCATAATGGCCGCTATTACCTGCTGGATTACAAATCAAACTGGCTGGGGCAAGATCGCGAGGCCTATACCCAGGACGCCATGATCCAGGCAATGCGCACGCATCGTTACGATTTGCAGTATCAGCTCTACAGCCTGGCGCTGCACCGCTATTTACGCCATCGTATTGCGGACTACGACTATGAACACCATTTTGGCGGCGTGATTTATCTCTTTTTACGCGGTATGGACGGGCAGGACGGCGGTCAGGGGATCTTTACTACGCGTCCGGCGCTGCCGTTGATTGAAGGCCTTGACGCGCTGTTTGCCGGGGAAATGCAGGAGGTAGCGCTATGACTATGGACGAACTGTTGTTGGAGGCCGCTGAGCAGCGCCTGCTGCGCCCGCTGGATGTCCAGTTTGCGCTGATGGTGGCGCAGGGTGCGCACCCTGCAGTGAAACTGGCCGCCGCGATTCTGAGCCGTGATGCGGGTGAAGGGCACGTCTGCTTGCCGATCTCTCGTCTCGAAGATGATGAGCTGCTGAGAGGAAAAGCGGCGGGCCTGCGCGAGCACATCCTTGAGCTGATAGATACCCCGGATGACTGGTCAAAGCTGCTCCTTGGCTCTGAGGCGGTAAGCTGCGGCGAGCGGCCGACGCCCATAATTCTCTGCGGCGAACGGCTTTACCTCAACCGTATGTGGCGCAATGAATTAACCGTCGCGCGCTTTTTCAACGAAGCCAATCAGGTACTGGATGTTGATGAAGCCCGGTTGGCTTCAACGCTGGATGCGTTGTTTCCGCCAGGGGATGATATTGACTGGCAAAAAGTGGCCGCAGCGGTTGCTCTGACCCGACGGATTTCGGTGATCTCCGGCGGCCCCGGTACCGGAAAAACCACCACCGTCGCCAAACTGTTGGCGGCGCTGATTCAGACGCACGCCAGCCCGCGCTGTCGCATCCGTCTGGCGGCGCCAACCGGCAAAGCCGCGGCTCGCCTGACCGAATCCCTTGGCGCTGCGCTGCGCCGTCTGCCGTTAACGGACGAGCAAAAGGCGTTGGTGCCGGCCGAAGCCAGCACCCTCCATCGCCTGCTCGGCGCTCAGCCGGGGAGTCAGCGGCTGCGCTATCACGCTGGAAACCCGCTGCATCTTGACGTGCTGGTGGTCGATGAAGCCTCAATGATCGACCTGCCGATGATGTCGCGCCTGATTGACGCTCTGCCTGAACATGGGCGGGTCATTTTCCTTGGCGACCGCGATCAGCTGGCCTCGGTAGAAGCCGGGGCGGTACTCGGTGATATTTGTGCCTGGGTAAATGCGGGATATACCCCCGAACGCGCGGCCCAGTTGGGGCGATTAACGGGTCAGCCGGTGCCTGCGGGCGAGAGCGAAGCGGCGGGGGCGCTGCGTGACAGCCTGTGCCTGCTGCAAAAAAGCTACCGTTTTGGTCGCCATTCCGGCATTGGAAATCTGGCTTATGCGGTGAACAGTGGCGAACGTAGCGCAGTACGCGCGACGCTGCGCCAACCATTCGACGACATCACTCTGCATCCGCTGAGTACCACCGAAGAGTACGAGGCGATGCTCATCCAGGCGCAGGCAGGCTATGGTCGTTTCCTGCAGTTGCTGCGCGAAAGAGCCGAACCCGAAGAGATGATTGCCGCATTCGGTGAGTTCCAGTTGCTGTGCGCGCTGCGCGATGGTCCCTACGGCGTTAGCGGCGTGAATGAACAGCTGGAGCAGATGCTAAATCGCAAGCGGGCGATTACCCTGCCGCGCCATTCACGCTGGTATGAAGGGCGTCCGGTGATGATCTCCCGCAACGATAGCGCGCTGGGGCTGTTTAATGGCGATATCGGCATTGCGCTGGAAAGAGGTGACGGCCTGCGCGTCTGGTTCCCGATGCCCGATGGCAGCATCAAGTCGGTACAACCGAGCCGCTTGCCGGAGCACGATACCGCCTGGGCGATGACGGTGCACAAATCGCAAGGGTCGGAGTTCGATCACGCGGCGCTGATCCTGCCTTCCCGCAGCGTGCCGCTGTTGACACGTGAACTGGTTTACACCGCCATTACTCGCGCCAAACAGCAGCTGTCGATTTATGCCGATGAGCAAGTGCTGACTCAGGCGGTTGTCGCACGTACCGAACGCCGCAGCGGGCTGACGGAGATCTTTGCGGGGCAGGGACATCTCTGAGTCTGCCGGGCGCTAATAAGGGGCGACTAAAGGCATTATCCACAGCAGCGATATGGAGTTCATGGCGAAGAAATACTTCGCCGAACCCTTCGCAAGCGGTGGGGTCGAGACGTTGGCCGCCACGAGGACAATGGCGGAAATCACCAGGTTAATAACGGAGAGGATCATAAAGATAAAGAAAATAAACAGCCCGGCACCGTAAGCGCTTCCTGACGAGCCTCCGCTCCCCATCATCATCAGCAGAATGAGCAGCCAGGGGTAGAGCGAAATAACGGTGACGATTAATTTTATATTCTTCATAAACCCGTTTGGTGATTTCTTCATAATGAATACAGCTCCTTTGCGTTCAGTTTGAATATACCCGTCATACTTCAAGCTGCTTATGTGTTGGCTGCGGATTACTTGACCCATCCATGGGCCTCGCCCTTACGGGCCGTCGCAAGCGACGTTCAAATCTGCTCCCGGTAGATTTGTCGCTCACCCCGGTCACATCGTTATCTATGCTCCCGGGGATTAATGAGAGGCTCCTGCCTCTCACCGGAGGCCAGCCTTCGGCTGGTCAAATTCGTTCCCAACGAATTTGTCACTCCCTTGCTGCCTTTAAGCAACTTGAATTATTTAGGGTATATAAAAAGGTCATAGACTGAATATGGGAAAAATCATCCATAGTAAAGAAATAGAGTTTATTGCGAAGAAATAACCGGCGGATCCTCTTTTGGTATCGGTGATATATATATTAGCCAGCACAATAAAAATTATAGAAATAATAAGATTGATAAATGACAACCCCGCCAGCGTCAGGGCAAGCGCAGCGCCTGCGCTAAAAAATCCGCCTGCAGATTTATGTCTTACATCGAGAAAGGTCAGCAATATTATCAGCCAGGGATACAAAGAGAGGATTGCGATCATCAATCTTGTGTAGCGGGTAAACCAGTTTCCCGAGTTGTCCATTAATGGCACTCTCCGTATTTATATTTTTAATTCCATTTTAGCAAAATATAGGCAAGAAAGGTCTAAAGGGGAAGTGATAATAAAGTAGGTCGATAGTCGGAGAAAAGAATCATCCCCGGTCACGTATGCGTTTCCGGGGAGAGGGAATTAACTCAAGTCCGCCATCAGCACCTTCGAGCGGCGCTGATAGTTGTACATCTCTTTCTTGCTCTCCGGAAGCAGGTCGACGTCTACTGGGGTAAAGCCGCGCTCCTGGAACCAGTGAATGCTTCGGGTCGTCAGCACAAATAGCTTACTCAGGCCCATTTGCCTCGCCTGAGCGGCAATGCGCTCAAGCAGCACTTCACCGCGTGATGAGCTACGATAATCCGGATGCACCGCCACGCAGGCCATTTCACCGATTTTCTCTTCCGGGAACGGATAGAGGGCAGCGCAGGCGATCGTGGTGTTGTCACGCTGAATAATGGTGAATTTATCGATTTCCATCTCCAGTTGTTCGCGCGAACGCCGTACCAGGATGCCCTGTTGCTCCAGTGGGCTAATCAGTTCAAGGATCCCGCCGATATCGTTGATGGTGGCGCGACGGATCTGTTCGGCGCTCTCCATCACAATCTGGGTACCGATACCGTCGCGTGAGAACAGTTCCTGCAACAGCGTGCCGTCTTCCTGATAACTGATCAGATGACAGCGACGCACGCCGCTACGGCAGGCTTTGACCGCCCCGCGCAGGAACCGCACCGTGCCGGAATTATAATCTTCGTCTGCTTCCAGCTCTTCAACCCGCGCCTGAGCTTCGTTGGGGAACAGTTCGGGAACGATATCGCCATTCTGGTCGTAGACCCCTTGCGACGAGCAGAAGCCGATCATTTTTTCGGCTTTCAGCTTAATCGCCAGTTGAGTGGCAATCTCTTCGGAAGTGAGGTTAAAGCTTTCGCCAGTGACCGACACCGCAACTGGCCCCATCAGCACAATCGCGCCGTTATCCAACTGGCGGTGAATGGCTTCTTCATCAATGCGCCGAATGCGTCCGCTGTGGCAATAATCCACGCCGTCATCTACCCCTAACGGCTGTGCGATCAGGAAGTTGCCGCTGACCACGTTGATATGGGCACCCTGCAACGGCGTGTTGTTCAGGCTCATAGACAGGCGAGCGGTAATTTCCAGCTGCAGCATGCCCGCCGCTTGCTTAACCAGCTCAAGCGTTTTGGCGTCAGTCACTCGGGTCTGTTTGTGATAAACCGGCTCGTGACGATGCTCTGCCAGGTTAGCGTCAATCTGCGGGCGTGCGCCATAGACCACTACCAGGCGAATACCCAGGCTGTGAAGAAGGCCAATGTCATTGACTATACTAGAAAAATTATCATGCTCGATGGCTTCTCCGCCCAGCATGATGACAAACGTTTTACCCCGATGGGCGTTAATATAGGGGACAGAATGGCGGAATCCCTCTACCAGTTCGGTGCGACGTTCCTTCACCATTACACAACCTCAATGCATGATTATTCGTAATTAGTGTATTTTTATTCTGTTTTGCCGGTAAACGCAAGCGCCAATTTGTTGCTGAGTTGAGAAAGCAGTGTGAGCTAAATCAGGGTGTCAAAGATTGTTTACCCTTTTATAGATGACAGGTTATACGCCTTTCGTTAAAGTTTCTGGTCAATCTGTTTGTTTTAAATACCAATGATTTCTTACTGCTTGGGAGTGGCATGTCGGGATACAAGTCAGAATTAAGCCGCCGCCGTTTTTTACAAGGGGCGGGCGCCATGTGGTTAATGAGTGTGAGTCCGGTTGGGTTGGCTGCTGCGGCGCAGGTTGTTGCCGTGCGAGTCTGGCCATCGTCGACCTACACCCGCGTCACCGTGGAGTCCAATCATATTCTGAAGTATCGGCAGTTTGCGCTCAGTAATCCTGAACGACTGGTCGTGGATCTGGAAGGCGTTAACCTCAACTCGGTGTTAAAAGGAATGGGCGGGCAGATTCGCGGCGACGATCCTTATATTCAGTCCGCTCGCGTGGGTCAGTTCGATCCGCAAACCGTGCGCATGGTGTTTGAGCTGAAACAGAACGTGAAACCTCAGCTTTTTGCGCTGGCCCCGGTTGCTGGTTTTAAAGAGCGTCTGGTGATGGATCTCTACCCCTCCAACGCCACCGATGTGCAGGATCCGCTGCTGGCGCTGCTTGAGGATTACAATAAAGGCGATCTTCAGCGTCAGGTTCCCCCTGCGGAAAGCGGGCCGAAACCGGGTAAAGCCGGGCGCGATCGGCCGATCGTGATTATGCTCGACCCCGGCCACGGCGGTGAAGACTCTGGCGCGGTGGGGAAATATCGCACTCGCGAAAAAGACGTGGTGCTACAAATTGCCCGAAGGCTGCGCGCGCTGATCGAGAAAGAGGGCAATATGAAGGTCTATATGACCCGCAACGAGGATGTCTTTATCCCGCTGAAGGTCCGCGTTGCCAAGGCGCAGAAGCAGCGTGCCGACCTGTTTGTCTCTATTCACGCCGATGCATTTACCAGCCGACAGCCCAGCGGCTCTTCGGTCTTTGCGCTGTCGACTAAGGGGGCCACCAGTACCGCAGCGAAGTTTCTGGCCCAGACCCAGAACGCTTCGGATCTGATTGGCGGCGTAAGCAAAAGCGGCGATCGCTACGTCGATCACACCATGTTTGACATGGTGCAGTCGCTGACCATCGCCGATAGCCTGAAGTTTGGCAAGGCGGTGTTGGAAAAGATGGGCAATATTAATAACCTGCACAAGAATCGCGTTGAGCAGGCGGGCTTCGCGGTGCTGAAAGCGCCGGATATTCCATCGATTCTGGTGGAAACCGCGTTTATCAGTAACGTCGAAGAAGAGCGTAAATTGAAAACGGCGAAATTCCAGCAGCAGGTTGCAGAGTCGATTCTGGCAGGGATTAAAGCCTACTTCGCTGACGGCGCGACGCTGGCAAGGCGAGGGTAACGCAACAGGAATGTAAATGGCTCTATTGAAGAGCGCGCATGGCGGAAACGTCCGCGAGGCCGCCGCGCTATTGGGTATCTCTGCGGAACAATTACTGGATTTTAGCGCCAATATTAATCCACTCGGGATGCCGGAAAGTTTAAAGCGCGCCATCATCGATAATATGGCCTGTGCTGAACGCTATCCTGATGTTGAGTATCAGCAACTGCACCTCGCGCTGGCGGAACATCACCAGGTTCCCGCTTCGTGGATCCTCGCTGGAAATGGCGAAACGGAAGCGATCTTTACCCTCGTTCAGGGCCTGAAGCCCCGTCAGGCGATGATTGTCACGCCGGGTTTTGCCGAGTATCGCCGGGCGCTGCAATCGGTCGACTGCGCGGTGCGGGAGTTTCTTCTGCATGAAGAGGATGGTTGGCAGCTGACTGGCGCTATCCTTGATGCCCTGACGCCGGATCTGGACTGTTTATTCCTCTGTACGCCGAACAACCCTACCGGCCTGCTACCCGATAGCCGTCTTCTGGCGTTAATTGCTGAGCGTTGTAGGTTGCTGGAAATCTCGCTGATTCTTGATGAAGCGTTTATCGATTTTATTCCCGACGAGTCGGGGTTTATCCCGCTTCTGCGCGATAACCCGCACGTGTGGGTGTTGCGTTCGCTCACCAAGTTTTATGCCATCCCCGGCCTGCGCCTGGGGTATTTGGTCAATGGTGATGAACAGGCGGTGGCGCGAATGCGCGAGCGACAGATGCCGTGGTCAATTAACGCCTTTGCTGCGCTGGCGGGTGAAATCATTCTTCAGGATAGCGACTATCAGCAGAAAACCTGGCTGTGGCTGGAGGAAGAGGGGCGGCGCTTTTACCATCAACTGCACCACATTCCCGGCCTGACGATTTATCCTGGGCGGGCCAACTATTTGTTTTTGCGTTGCGACGTGCCGGACCTTGATCTGCAATACGCCATGCTGCAGCAGCACATCCTGATCCGCAGTTGCGCCAACTATCCAGGGCTCGACGGGCGCTACTTCCGCGTCGCTATTCGCAGCCAGCAGGAAAACACCCAGCTGCTGACGGCCTTCATGCGGGTATTTAACGAGTAGATGTCTGCCGCCATTGTTCGTCTGCGGGTCGGTAGCCCGGATAAGGCGCGCAGCGCCGCCTCCGGGGAATGCGCCGGGATTAATGCATCGGTGCGGCTTCTTCCCGGCTCGCGCTGCGCTTAGCAGGGCTACGGGTTCATAGCCGTCTGTGGTCCGGTAGCCCGGACAGGCGCGCAGCGCCGCCTCCGGGGCATAGCAGCGGCAGCGTTAGCGCAATTCGACGCCGCCCTGCACCATGCGCAGCAGATGCTGCTCGGGCCAGGATTCGGTAAGCCGCTTCTCTTCCAGCCGCCGCTGCAAATACTCAATATCGTGACGTTCACGGTCGAGCATCAGGCCAACAACGCTACCGCTGTGCGCCACGTTAATGCCGTATAAATCGCACTCTTCTACCAGCGTCAACAGCGCATCAAACCCCGGTTTTGGCAGCAGGTGCTGGCTGGCGATGGCGCTGAGCGTCGCAGCCTCACCCATCCGTCGCGGATTATCCGTCTCACAGGCCTGCTGGATTTTCTCCCAAGCCTGTTGCAGAACGGCAGAATGAGCGTGCAGCTTTTCAAGTCGGGGAAGGCGGTGATAATCAGTGGTCAGCAGCGTGGTGGGGCTTTCAAGTACCAGCAGATCGAGTTTAGGCTGAGAATGGCAGGCTATTTGCGTTTCGGCGGTGTTGTGATCGAACAGCGTCAGTTGGCGAAACAGGGTGCTGTCGGTCGGTTCCAGAGAAACGCACAGTTGGGCCAGGGTGATTTCATCCAGCGGGTGACCGAGATGATGCGCGGTAGCTACCGCCGTTGCGGCGATATCCGCAGTGCTGCTGGCCATGCCTTTGGCGACCGGAATGGTGGAGCAAATGTCGATACGAATCTCTTTGCTGAGGTCAGCCGGATAGCGCCAGTAGTTCAGTAGCCTGTCGACCATTGCCCGTGAAAGCGGACGCTCATCCGCACGAGGTGAACCGTAGTCCACCTCGACGGTGCTGTACCAGTCAACGGGGCAGGAGACCAGCTTCTCGCTGCCGAGGATCCAGCCCTGGATGAGTTCGCCGCAGGAGGCGGGGCATTGCGCAACAGCCACGTTTTTCTACCCTTTGCTCAGATTGCCAGGGCGCATAGTGTCATGCCGATCCCGCTATTTCCATGACTCACCGCAACTTGCCGGGCGGCGAGCTCAGGCTGAAACGGTTAACGTCTGCGCTTCGGGAAGCGCGAGACGCATAACGTCGCGGGCAATCATCAACTCTTCATTAGTATTAATGACTGCCACTTTGACGACCGCGTTCTCACCCTGAATAAAGGTGGCGTTATGCTGGTTTTTCTCTTCATCGACCGACAGCCCGAGAAAATACAGGTTATGGCAGATGGCGCTTCTGGCGCGGGCCGAGTTTTCGCCGATGCCGCCGGTAAAGATCAGCGCGTCCAGGCCGCCCATCTGCATGATATAGCTGCCGATGGTGGCGCGAATGCGCTCGGCAAAGAGCGTCAGCGCCAGGGTTGCCCGTTGATTGCCGCCGTCAGCAGCCTGTTCGACATCGCGATAGTCATGGGAGACGCCGGAGACGCCAAGCAGGCCCGATTCGTTGTTTAACAATAGGTTGAGCTGCTCCGGCGTTTTGCCCTCATGCAGCGCCAGCCACGGTAAAATCGACGGGTCGATATCGCCGCTGCGGGTGCCCATCATCACCCCGGACTGCGGCGTAAAGCCCATCGAAGTGTTCACGGAACGCCCGCCTTTGATGGCGCAAACGCTGCTACCGTTACCAAGATGGCAGCACACCACGCGCAGCGCGCTCAGCGGTACGCCCAGCTTCTCCGCCAGCGTCGCGCTCACGTACTTATGGCTGGTGCCGTGGAAGCCGTAGCGACGAATGCCCAACTCGCTGTAGTAGCGCCAGGGCAGCGGATAAATAAACGCGCGCTCATCCAGCGTCTGGTGAAAAGCGGTATCAAATACCGCGACCGACGGCGTATCGGGCAGCAGTTGGCGGAACACTTTGATTCCCAACGCATTAACCGGGTTATGCAGTGGGGCGAGTTCAGCCAGACGCTCAATTTCCGCTAAGGTTTCATCGGTGACCGGTGTCGAATCTTTAAAACGTTCCCCGCCGTGCGCCACGCGGTGGCCGACTCCGTCGATATCCTGCAGGCTTTGAATAATCTGGTAGCCAAGGAGTTTTTCCAGCAGCAGAGTAACGGCTTCGCGATGATCGGCGATCGGCGCTGACTCCTGCCATTTTTGTGCAGGGGTTTTTATTGTTACCTGAGCGTTGGCCATGCCGATACGTTCAATCAGTCCCTGACAGAGCGTCTCGCCCTGCGGCATTTCCAGCAGCTGGAATTTTAATGATGAGCTGCCGGCGTTAATGGCCATTATTTTGTAAGACATAAAGGTTCCTTCGAATTCAGAAAATCCAGCACGGCGTCGAGACCCGAGTGATTCAACGCGCTGGTGATAAAAATCTGCTGTGCTCCAGCCTGCGTAAGCCACTCCGCAACCAGCGAAATACGTTGCGGCTCGGCCAGATCAGCCTTGGTGACCAGGCCAATCGTCGGTCGGTTCATCGGGGCGGTAAAACCCGGAGAAAAGGGCGACCACTGGGCGTCGGCATTCAGCACCAGCGCGATGACGTCGGCCTCGCAGGCGCTGGTCAGCAGGGCGCTATACAGGCAGCGGTTCTCCAGATATTCACCCGGCGTGTCGATGGCCATCGGCGACCATTCAATGGCCTGAGTTTTCTTATAATGGAGCGCTTCGCCGTGCAGGCTTTGGGTCAGCGAGGTTTTTCCGCACTGGCTGGGGCCGATAAACATCAAACGCTTCATTGGCTTACGTCCGGGTGATCGAACAGGTAGTGAACTGCATCATTTCGCCCAGCGTGCGCGTCACCTGCTTGAGGGCATATTCGACGGCGGAAACATCGCCGGTCAGCACCACCGCGCCGGTAAAGCGATCGAGAAAACCAATTTCCACCGCGCCGGATTTGGTGGCGATATCGCAGGCGATAATCGACGCTTCGCTCGGTGTGATGGTAAGGATGCCAATGGCGGAAACCGCATCCGGCAGGCCCAGTTTCTTAAAGAGATCTTTCCCAGGATTGGCAATCAGGTGCGCGAGGGTGACCTGTTTTCCCGGCACGTATTCCTGAATCATGCGATCCGTTGTCGGTTGTCTTTCCATTATCCCTCCACCATCTGTCGCCACATGGCTTCATGCGGGCGCGGGATCACCGAACGGTAAACCAGCAGCCCTTTTTCGCCCGCGCTTTCGCTGGCAACCGTCACGGCGTTATTGACGTCAGAAACGTCGCCCGCCACCACCATGTAGCACTTACCGCCGATGCCGAAGGCCATATGCACTCGTACCAGGGTGACGTTTGAGGCTTTCACCGCCCGGTCCGCGGCGCTGATGCAGGCCGCTACGCTCCAGGTTTCGACGATGCCGACCGCCTGGCGTTTTTCGACGCTGTTCAGACCGCTGATAGCCGGGAGAATACTGGGATGGATGTTCGCCAGCACCATGCTGTCGACGAGCATCTCGCCAGCCAGCGACGTGCCGGTTTCAATGGCCTGCTGGAGCGCGCCGATGTCGCCGCCCAGCATCAGTAAAAACTTACCTGGGCAGATGGTCTTGCTGACCAGTAAATCGACGTTGGCGCTTTTCAGCATGGCATCACCAAGCTCCATGCCTTTGGCGATGCTGGTGAGTTCTAAAATTCCTATAGCCTGAGACATGGTTAACCTCTTACAACCGTGATGGCCTGTTCGCTGATGGCCGATACAACGCCGTCGATGCTGGCGTGAATCGGCGCGCCTAATGCGCCTGCCGGGATATCGGCAACGCATTGCCCACGCGTCACGCGCTCGCCGACGGTAACAGTCGGCCCCGCGCTGGCACCGATATGCTGGCGCAGCTGTAAAGTCACTTTTTCTACTGACGGTTCGTCTTCAACCAGCGGTGCTTCCTGGTACCAGGGGCTGAGTCCTAGTTTGGCGATCAGCCGCTTCACCGGCACCAGGCGATATTTCGCCATTTCGTCGGCCGGATTCAGTGGCCCTTCGTAGCGCTGGTTTTGCGCCCGCAGCTCGCGTTTTAACATGCGGTTGATGCGCATCGGCGAGATCCCAACCGGGCAGGCCACGCTTTCGCAAACGTTGCATTCTGAACAGGTGAGAGCGCTCAGCAGCAACTGTGGCGTAGCCGCCTGATGAAAGTTCACCGCCCGCACCAGCAGGTGCGGAGAGAGTTCGTGGCCGATCAGGTGTCGCGGACAGAGATCGGTACACAGTCGGCACTGTTCGCAGACGGTACGTGCGACGGAAAGCACCGTGCGCTCGTCCTGCATTCTCCGCTGGATAAGCGGATGGTTTTTGGGGAGCACCAGCAGGCCGCCGGTAGTTTTCGTCACCGGGTTATCAAGAGAAGTAATCAGGCCACCCATCATCGGGCCGCCGTTAATAAAACCAGGGTCGTCGACCGTTGCGCCGCCTGCCAGCGCCAGCACTTCACGCAGTGACATGCCGATAGGAACGGTAACGGTCAACGGTCTGGCGACCGCGCCGTTAACGGTCAATGTGCGACGAGTGACCGGAAACTGCTGCTCGACCGCCCGGGCAATATTCAGCACCGTTTGCACGTTATTGACGACCACGCCGACGCTGGCCGGTAACGCAGCCGGGGCGACCCGGCGACCGGTTGCCATCCAGATAGTCAGCACCTCATCGCCCGCAGGATAAACATCCGGCAGGATATGCAGGCGGATACCGGCTGGCAGCTGCGGGGTGAGCGCGTCGATGGCCCGGCGGTATTTTTCTTTCAGGGCTATCACCCCTTCCCGCGCGCCGGTTGCCGTCATCGCGTACTGCACGCCGCGGATAAGACGCGCGGCCTGCTGCCACATCAGTTGCTGGTCAACTTTGAGCATCGGTTCACACTCGGCGGCGTTCACCAGAAAAATCTCTACCTGCGCCTGTAGCTTTACGTGAGCGGGAAAACCTGCGCCGCCCGCACCCACAACGCCCGCTGCGCGAACGCGCTCGCGAATTTCATCGGCACTATGGGGCATTTCAACGGCGTTGACGGCGGTACTCATAGCAGTTCCTCCAGCAGTTCCCGAATGGTTTCGGCATTAGCCGGACGCGGGTTAGTGCGTAGGGTGACGTCAGCCAGCGCTGCCTGCACCATCGCTGGAATGCGCGCGGAAAAATCGGATTTTCCTTCTTTAAGCGCAACGGCCAGTGAGGGAAGGGCGCAGCGTTGCTTAAGCAGTTCGATTTGCTGAATCAGCGCATTGATCGCCGCGATATCATTAGCTTCTGCCGGGCAAAAACCACAGGTCTTCGCCATCCGCGCGTAGCGTTTGGCGGCGCGCGGGTCACCTGCGTTAAAGCGGATCACCGTCGTAAGCAGCAGCGCATTGGCCAGCCCGTGCGGCAGATGAAACTGTCCGCCGAGCTGGTGAGCGATCGCGTGATTAAGCCCCAGCCCGGCCTGGCTGAACGCCATCCCCGCCAGCGTTGAGGCGTTATGCATTTTCCCGCGCGTCGCTACGCAGTCGCCTTTTTCCACCGCCGTGGGCAGATACTGGAACACCAGTTTGGCGGCTTTTTCCGCCAGCGCGTCGGTAAAGTCGCTGGCGTGCGGTGACACCCAGGCCTCCAGGGCATGGGTCAGCACGTCCATACCGGTGTTGGCGGTAATCTGCGGCGGTACGCTGACCACCAGCTCCGGATCGAGGATCGCCATATCCGGATACAGCGCATTGTTGAACAGCGGGTACTTGATACCTTTATCAGGATCGCTGATCACGCAGGCGCTGGTGACTTCCGAACCGGTGCCGCTGGTGGTCGGGATCGCCACGCAGGTTTCGATGTTGATCCCGCTCTGCTGGCTAAACCAGACGATGGCCTTCGCAGCGTCCATTGCCGAGCCGCCGCCGAAACCGATCACCACCTGCGGTTGTAGAGCCTGCATTTGCGCAATGCCCTGCACCACGGTGTGGATGGTGGGGTCCGGCGTTATCTCGCTAAAGACGCTGATGCGGTTATCTGCGGGCAGCGCGTTACGTAGGGTATCCAGCAGCGGCGAGCGCGCCAGAAACCCATCGCAGATTATCCAGATGTGCTTGTTGGTAAAGCGCTTAAGCACCGCCAGACTGCCCTGACCGCTGTACAACCGCGTTTGTAGTGAGAAAGTATTCATCGCGACCTCGGTTAGCGGATGGAGAAGCCGTTGGTCAGCACACAGCGCCGCGAGCGAGCAAAGGTTCGCGCCGACGTGGTCCCTTCACCGGTTGGCGTGGCGATAGTGAAGGTGGTAAACCCTTCGCCGCCGACGCCGATCCCGGCATAGGATGGGCCGTTTTTAACGAATATTGAGGTTTGCAGGGTGCGCGCTGCGAGGTTCAGGCGCGACACGTTCTGCGAGTGCATGATCGCGGTGTGATGCAGACCCTCTTCAACCTTCAGCGCCAGCGTCAGCGCGCTATCGAAATCGCTGACTTTCACCACCGGCAGCATCGGCATCAGTTGTTCGCTGGTCACCCACGGATCGTCGGCGTTGACGATGCCAATCAGCAGACGAGGCGCTTTAGCAGGAACGGCGATCCCGGCGGCTTCCAGCATGGCTGATGGGCTCTTGCCGACCAGTTTTTTATTGGCCTGGCCTTCTGGCAGGCAGGCGGCGCGGAGTTTGTCGGTATCGGCAGGGCTTAGCAGCAGCGCACCGAAGGTTTGCATTTGCTGTACCAGTCGGTCGGCGACGCTCTCCACTACGATCAGACTCTTCTCGGCAATGCAGGGCAGGTTGTAATCGAATGACGCGCCGTTGATGATATCTTCCGCTGCTTTCACCAGATCGGCCGTTTCATCAACGATACAAGGCGGGTTGCCCGCGCCAGCGCCAATCACCTTCTTACCGCTCTTCATGCCCATTGCCACAATGCCCGGGCCACCAGTAATGGCCAGTACCGCGATTCGCGGGTGGGCCATCATCTGCTGGGTGGCTTCGAAAGTTGGCTCTGCGACGGTAACCACCAGGTTGCGGATGCCGCAGCAGCGAAAAGCGATCTCTTCAATCAGGCTGATAAGCTTGAGAGAGACCTTTTTCGCGCCCGGATGCGGGCTAAAGTAGACGCTGTTGCCCGCCGCCAACATGCTGATGCTGTTGTTGATGATGGTTTCCGTCGGGTTGGTGCTTGGGGCGACCGAACCGATGACGCCAAACGGCGAGTATTCAAAGAGCACCATGCCGCCGTCACCGGTCAGCGCGGTGGTGGTGAGGTCTTCCACGCCCGGCGTGTTGTCCAGCGCAGCCTTGTTTTTGAGGAATTTATCTTCTTTGTTGCCCATTCCCGTTTCATTGGCGCTCTCTTCCGCCAGCGAGGCGAGAAGCGGCGTCAGCTCCTGACGCATTGCGCTGATGATGGCGCTGCGCGTTTTCAGCGGGCACTGCTGGTAACGTAAGAACGCCTGGTGCGCGGCGTCGATGGCTTCGCTCACGGACTGGAAGATCCCTTTGCCCTGAGGCTGGCTCGGAGTTTGTTCCGGGGTCAGTTGCTCGCTGAGAATGGTGCGAATGAGGGTTTCGAGTTCAGAAGTATTCATTGATGAGTTCCCACGTTAATGGCCGCAATGGCAGCCAGTGCTATATCCATGTCCTGCTCAACGCTGCCGCCGCTGATGCCCAGACCCCCAATCAACAGACCGTCACGCCACAGAGCGTAACCGCCGCCAAAGGTAACGACTTTTCCCTGTAAATGACTTTCCAGGCCATAAAGCGCGGCGCCCGGCTGAACGACATCGCTCAGTTCATGGGTTGCCGTTTTCATAGCGACTGCGGTCCAGGCTTTTTTTGGTGCCAGTTCGCTGCTGACCAGCAGCGCATCCGGCATTCGCCAGGTGACGGTTTCCGTACCATGTGCGTCAACAATGCTGACCACCACCGGCACCTGTAGCTGCTGGGCGCGTTCTACGGCGGAGCGAGTCAACTGGTGGAGGTCGTGAAACGAGAGAGCCATAGGCGTCGTCTCCTTGAGGCGGGGGGGCTGGCTGGCAGCCAGATAGCGTTTGCTGATTTCACGGATGATATCGTTCTGGTGCGCATCGCTATCTTCAGCGCGAGCCAGGGCATACAGGCAGTCTGATAAGCGATTGATGTAGCGCATCAGCACCTGGCGTACGTTGATTTCTGCGGCCAGCTCAACCAGGCGGCGTTCGGCCCGGCGGGCCAGCGTACGGGCAAAATGTAGGCGGCTCGCGGCTTCGCAGCGACCGGGTAAAATAAAACTGTGCAGCGGCTCGACGCGGGCCATCGCCCGATCAATAGCGGCTTCCAGAGCCGAAATCTCTTCGCTGCTGATGTAGCGCTGTTTGGGCGACGGCTGCTCGCTGTCGCTGGCCAGTTCGGCGCTAAACCAGAAAATTTGCTGCTGGATGGCCTCGAGTAAGATGCGATGGCTTTCATCCGCAGCGGCGCAGGCGCACAGGCTTAGCGCTGCGTTCAGCTCATCCAGCGTGCCGTAGGCTTCGACGCGAGGGTGGGTTTTGCTCACCCGCTGGCCGGTAAATAACGATGTGGTACCGGCGTCACCTGTTCGGGTATAAATCGCCATAATCGCCCCTTAACGCGAAAGCGTATCTACAATGCCGACAACGGCGAGGTCAATGGCCTCATTGGGCCCGGAAAAGACATGTCTGGCGCTGGAGCCGCCGCTAAGCAGCACCAGTTCGCCGACCCCTGCGCCGACGGAGTCAACGGCAACTTCATCGCCTGACGTTGGTGATGCGGGAAGTTCGCCATCGGCGCTGACCCGACGTACCAGCAGCAGCTTTTTCCCTACCAGGGAGGGCGATTTTTGCGTGGAGACAACCGCGCCCGTGACTCGTGCCAGATGCATGATTTACTCCTGCTTAATTAATTGAATATTCCGCGCGCTTGCCGCTTCATGCGCCAGGGCGGTCACGATGCATTTGCGATGGAGAACCAGGCGTCCTTTGCCAAGGCTTGCGACATCGCGATAGCTCAGCAGCGAACCGGCGTGCAGAGTCAGCGCCAGCCCGTGCTCGTCGGTGAACATCACCGGTAGACGAGCCAGTTTTTTTACCGGGATAACCGGCAGTAGCTGGCTATGCACGGAGAGCTGTACGCGGATGCCGAAAGCCAGGGCGTCGTGAATTTTCCCGGCGACGGGGTCGTCGGTTTCCGCTTCAGCAAGCTGGCCCAGCAGCGGCAGGTCGATGAGCAGAATGCGCAACGACGCGTGCTGACAGAACAGGCTTCGGCTGTCCGCTTCACGCAACTGCGCAACGCTCAGTGTCGCCGTGCTGTGGGCGCGACGCTGCAGCCGGGAGACAATCTCCTCAACAATGCGCTGCAGAATTTCGCCGTTCATCGTGGGGCCACCAGCCGGGCAAAGGCCTGCGGGTTATCGGCACCAGCAGCGTTGGCTTCATCGGTATCGATATGCATTTCGAGGCGCATGTCCGGTGAAACGCGAATCGCCACGTTGTTGAAAATCAGCCCGCGCTCGTCGCCTTCGATTGCCACGGAGACCTTATCGCCGTGGGAGACCCGCAGGATCAGGGCATCCAGCGGCGACATATGAATATGCCGCTGGGCGACAATCACCCCAGAAGATAATTCCAGTTCGGCAAAGGGGCTGACCAGACGGATGCCCGGCGTCCCTTTCAGGTTGCCGGACATTCTCAGCGGTGCTGCCACTCCCAGCGTCCTTGCGTCGGTGCGCGATATTTCCACCTGGCTTGTTGAGCGCAGTGGACCAAGCAGGCGTACGTTTTTGAGCTGCCCTTTTGGCCCCACCAGGGTGACAGTTTGTTCCGCAGCATATTGCCCCGGCTGCAGCAGCGCTTTTTTCTCGCTGATGGGATGGCCGGGAAAAAGCTGCGCGTAATCCTGCGCAGACAGATGGATATGACGATTCGAGACGCCCAGCGGAATCGGGCGCTCGCGCATCTCATCAAGAACTTTGCTGACCGTTGATTCCAGAAGCTGTTTATCCATTACGCTTCACCTCGCTTGCCTGAATGAAGGCAAAGAGAACGAGGGTCGCCTTTCTGGCGCTGGCATTTCGGGTCCAGGCACAGGTTGCAGCTGACCAGTCCAGTTTCCTGTGGTACTTCATCTGCTGGCTCTTCAGAAACGACATTGGCCATGATTGGCTCTTCAGGTTCAGGTGCTATGACGGAGGGTGGGGGAGTTTCTGCGGGCATTATCCCTTCTCCGGGCCTGGCGATGACCTTGTGGGCCACCAGGCCATTTCGCTGTTCGGCAAAATGTGCGCCGGTGGTGATCGCCGCCTGCACGGAGGCGACATCACCGGTCACTTTAATAACCGTCCAGCCTGAACCATTGGTCTTTTCGAGGGCGACCAGCGTGATAGAAGCGGATTTCGCCATGATATCGGCGCAGCTGATAGCCAGTGCCAGACCACAAACTTCAAGTAATCCAAGAGATTGCTTCACGCGGTGCTCCTTATTCGCCATCGATCAAGCTTTCGGTAAAATGGCCTCAACGTCGCTGTGCGGACGCGGGATAACGTGGCAGGATTTCACTTCACCCACTACGCTTGCCGCCGCGCTGCCTGCGTCTACGGCTGCTTTAACCGCGCCAACATCGCCGCGAACCATCACGGTAATCAGACCAGAGCCAATTTTTTCATAGCCCACCAGCTGCACGTTGGCGGATTTCACCATCGCATCGGCGGCTTCAATGGCGCCGACCAGCCCTTTTGTTTCAACCAGTCCCAGTGCGTTATTCATACTGCCGTTCTCCTGTGTTTAAGCATGGAGATCCCGAAAAGGGATCCCTTTGACGAGCCGTGCCGCGTTGTTACCTGTGTTGCGTTGGGCTTGACTGTCCTGATGATGCATCAGCGTAAAAAGCGGCGCTGATGCGGGTAAATTCTTGTAGTGCACGACCAGCGTGCGCCGATCGCAGGCAATGCCGACCAGCAGCGGCGAGCTGCGCGCCGCCTGCCAGGCGCTGTCTACGACGTCTCCAGTCGGGTGATGTTGAAGCAGGAAAGGGATGCCTTCCTCTTCGATACCCAACAGCACTTCGCCCCAGAGGCTGGCGCAGTCGTCGATAGCGGTAATGACGATAGCCGGAGTGGTGTGGTTACTGTCCATGAGCAAACTCCTTATACCAGGAGAGAATCAGGCCAGTTGCCACCGCGTTTCTTGGGCCTTCGCTGCCGCGAATATTTCCTCGCCCGGCAACCAGGCGGTAATGCGCCAGCGCATCGGTGACCAGCTGCGGAACCTCGAAATCCAGCGATGAGCCGCCGACCAGCACCACGAACGGAATATCGCGAATGTTGCCGGTGGGGCTGACCTGACGCAGGGCGCGCAGGGCGTTGGTGACGAAGACGCGTTCTTTAGCGCTGCGGCGAATGGCGCGCACCTTTTCCAGCGCTAAATCGCCGGGAAGCGGCACCAGTCCATCGGGTTTCACCACGCAGACGCGGGCGAACACGGCGGGAGGCAGCGGCGTCGGGAAGAACTGGACGCTGCCGTCCTCGTGACGTAAGTGGAACAGGCTTTCGACCTTGGCTAGCGGGTATTTCTTGATCTCCTCCGCCAGATAGCGGTCTTCCAGCCCCAGCTCGCGGGCAATGATCATCGTGACCATATCGCCTGCACCGGCGAGGTGGGTGGCGATAATTTCGCCTTTGGGGTTGATGATTGACGCATCTGTAGAACCTGCGCCGAGATCGAGGATCGCCAGCGGTCGGGTGGTACCCGGCGTGGTTAACGCGCCCAGAATCGCGGCTTCGGCCTCAGCACCGCCGATTTGCACGTCGATATTGAGCTTTTGTTCGATTTCACGGGCAATCATCGCCATTTGCAGACGGTCTGATTTCACCATCGAAGCGATGCCGACGGCCTGTTCCAGCGAGAACTCCCCTGCAAGACCTCCGGTGACGCTGACGGGTACAGAAGTATCAACGGCTAACAGATCCTGAATAAAAATCTCGCTGCTGGGCTTGTTGGTCAGTTCGGCCATGGTCTGACGCACGTGTTCCAGCATGCCGCCGATGTTGGTCCCGGCCTCGCCGGTCACGTTATCGAGTTTGTTGCAACCATCGACCGCTTTCATGATGGCTTCGGCACCGGCGGCAACATCGACGCGCACGGTACGTCCTTGAGCCAGCAGTTCCAGATTACCGGCAGGTATGGCGCGCGCTTTGACGTCGCCAGAGGGCGTTTTGACCACCACTGCAGAGCGGTTGCCGATCAGCGCACGCGCCATTGGCACGATATTTTTCGTCTCATCGGCGGTGAGGTTAAATACGGTGGCGATACCGTAAGGGTTGGAGAGGGTTTCGATAACCTTCCCCGGAACGGCGACTTCAATCGCCGCCAGCATCCCCAGCGGAATGCGGTCGATGTACAGAACTTCATCAACAATCGGCAGCGGTTTTTCCAGTCGATTGCTGACCAGTACGCCATCATCGCGCTGCAAAATGACGCCGGTAATCTGGTATCCGGCGCGCATAGAGGCGTTGATGACGTTGGCGATGTCGGCAAAATCGAATGCCGATGACACCACCAGAATATAGGACGAGTCCGCCGGGCGGGTTAACAGCTCCTCCGGCGTAATCGTGATACCCACACCAAGGCCTACTCCACCCGGCGTTTTCGGGTTATGGCCGATCATTGTCGATTCGGTGATGATGGTTTCGGTAATCGTCTCCATCGCCACATCGCCAATGACCGGCGTGGCTTCGTTAATGCGAATGAGCGAAATATCGCTGACATTGATCCCCGCGCGCTTTGCGGCGAGGGCCAACGCTTCCTGAATGCCAAACACGTTACGCAACGTGCCTTTGATTCCGGTGGTTTCCGCCAGCGCGCTGTGCGTAATCGTCAGTGTGCCTGCGCCATCAAGCGTCGCCAGCGCGACTTCCGTTGATGAGTTGCCGATGTCAATGCCAGCTATATATCGCATCGTATATCCTTTTTCTCGTCGTACTTCAAACTGCCTTTTTGTTGGCTGCGTTCTTTCACCCGAATCACTTACTACAGTAAGCTCATCGGGGTTCACTCACTTGCCGCCTCAATGCATCTCGAATTACTTAGAGAAAGCTAATCGTCGCCTTTGAGTTTTTTGCGCTCGACGTACAGCGTTGCCGCTTCACGAACAAAAGCTGCGCAAATTTTTGCCTGATAGCGGCTTTCGAGATCGTCAGCCATTGCTATCAGCTCTTCTTTGGTGGAACGATACGGGCGAAGAGCGTTGTAGATTTCAAGAATGCGATCGTCCGGTACTGCGGTCAGTTCGGCGGCGCGTTCAAAGTTCATCGCCAGCCTGTCGCGACCCGCATCTTTGGCGATAGACGCCTGTAAACGCAGGGTTTCCGGGGTAATACGCATATCCTGAGCGGTGACTTTATTGCTCAGCACGTTTTCCAGCGTGAAGTCATCCAGCGTTTTGTTGGTGGCGGTTTTCACCCACTCCGGATGTTTGTTCGCCAGCGGATAATCGCTAACTTTTGCGCTACGGGTCGCGTCACTAGCGACAGGAGCCGCCGCTGGCGCATCGCCCTGCAGGCTGTTCATGCGGCTCAATACGTCCCGAACCATCGATTCAATTGCGTCGGTATTCATGGAGTTATCCTTTATCAAAGCGCCACGCGCAGTTCCTGCGGGTTTTTGCCCGTCACGACGTATTTGGTCTCTTTAATGTGCAAAATGGCCGACTTCGCCTGGTATTTCGGGCGTGCCATCTGGTCATTAAGCGTAGGGACCGGCTGCGGTGATTCGCGCTTCGCATAGCGGGCGGCGTTTTTACCAATCTGCCGATAGGTTTCCAGCGTCAGCAGCGGTGCCTGCGGGAACAGCTCCAGGTTGGAGAGCGGCGGCAGTCCCTGTTGATGGATAACCGTGGTGCCTTTCGACTGGATGCCGATGGAGATACCCGAGCCGCTCAGACGGTTGCCTTCAACGGCGACAAACGCCACGTCGGAGGATTTAAAGCAGCGAATCACGCGCGCTTTGACGCCTTCTTCTTCGATACCGGCAATGACTTCGCGCAAAATGCTCTTATGCGGTAAGCCGA
Organism: Klebsiella huaxiensis; assembly: GCF_003261575.2. Taxonomy (GTDB): domain Bacteria; phylum Pseudomonadota; class Gammaproteobacteria; order Enterobacterales; family Enterobacteriaceae; genus Klebsiella; species Klebsiella huaxiensis. The sequence continues at coordinate 1,139,597 of NZ_CP036175.1, forward strand.
CGATATTGACGGTCTGCGCCAGGCCAAATGCCGGGCCGACGGCGATAATGACTTCGTCCTGCTGAGTGCCCTGGCGAGCTTCGCCCACTTCGGTCAGAAAGCCGTCGCCCGCAGGCGCAGCGGTCTGTGGTGCAGTGGATGCCGCAGGCGCATTAAACGAGACGGGTTTATCGCTGCCCTTCATATCGCGGAGCACGTCTTCAATTATCTGGCGCAGCAATTTTTCATTAATTTCCATTTCTCACCCCTTAATCAATCTCGTTGGGATCAAGAGCGCCAGGGATGTTTTTAATCTCTTCCCAGCGTTCTCCCTGCAGGCGATAACCCGTTGCCGGACCGGCATAGTCATTGACGTCATTAACCGCAGAGAGCACCTGTCCGTCGCCGACGATAATGGCGGAGGTGTGCAAATAGTCCCCGGTCAGCTTGGCTTTCTGGATGTTGAGCATGTCCTGCGCAACATCGGTAAATCCGCCCTGAGCCAGCGCTTTCACCACTTCCAGGCCGTTACGGTTTTTGCTGATGATTTCCTGTGCGAACTTGATATCTTCAACGATGTTACGTTCCGGCATATCTTTCGAACCGTGGGCGTAGGTCGCGGCTTCGACTTCTTCGTCGGTAATTGGCGGCAGACCCATTCCGGCAAACACGGCCTGCAGGGCGCGAGCCGCTTTGTTACGAATAGCGATAACGTCTTCTTCGCGAACCGGACGCAGACCGCCGTCCACTTTCAGGTCGCGCTGGATAACGTTGTAATCGTCAAAATCTTCCGCATCTTCGTTGGAACCGGCGAACATGTTGTCGTAGTTCGGCACCGCGGAATAACCGGAAGAGATAAAGTCGGTACCCGGCAGGAACTGCATCAGCAGGCGTGCGGTACGACGCATATCGGAGTGGGTGAAGGTCTGGTCATTACTGGAGGCGCATTCCAGATCCAGCGATGAGCAAATCAGGTTTTCCGCCAGCACCGCACGAATGCCTGATGGCACGGCAGACGGCACGCCGATACAGCTTACGGAGCCATTTTGCAGACCCTGAACGCCAGCGGCTTTGGTGATATAGATGCAGCGCGCTTCCAGATAAAGCATCGATTTACCTTCGGCGTAGCCCATCTGTACTTCAGAGCCAGAACCGGAGGTGAAGCGCATTTTCAGGCCGCGAGAGGCGTAGGACGAGGCCAGGAAGCCCTTCGACCACGGAGTATCGTCGCCGTCGGTAAATACAGGTTCAGTACCGTATACGGAAATAGTTTCCGCATAGCAGGTGTGGCCTAACATACCGAGCTTCAGCTCGGTGGCTTCTTCCAGGGAGCACTGAGTCAGCACGCCCGGACGACCTACCTGTGAACCTACCAGCAGAGCGATGGCGTTGAACGGGGCATAACGCGCTACCGCAACCGTCGTCTCTTGCTCATCAAACCCGCGCCATGCGCCTTCGGCGGCGTCGGCGGCAATTTGCACCGGGTTATCTTTGACGTTGGTGACGTGCGCCTGTTGAGAAGGGGTGCGGCGTGCGCGCATTTTCTGCATCGACATCATCATCTCGACGACGTTCATATGCGAAACCACTTCGACAATTTTCGCCGGGGTCATGGCGGTGGTCAGGGGGACGATGTCGCTGCGTTTTACATTGGGATCGCACAGCATGTTCGCCAGCTTGACCGAATCCATCGCCATGACTTCTTCTGCACGATTCAGGTTAATACCGTAGCGGGCAATAAAGTGGTCGATCAGGTCGAATTCGCTAACCGGTTTCCCGTCCAGCTCGGTCACCGCGCCGTTTACGATTTTAATCGACGGTTTCGGGTCGTTCGGGCTTTCCATCGCGATAAAGCCTTCTTCGATCCACTCTTTAACGAAGCCGTCCTGATTCACAGGGCGTTTCGCGAGTGCTTCAAATCTTTTCGATCTCATGAATCAGCCTCGTGGGGTTTAGATGTAGGACGGGCGATCGTTTTTCGGTTCAGAACCGAGGGTCGCAAGGACAGTTTTGCCAATTTCGCGGGCGGAGGTGACCGCCTGACGGACTGCGCCGGAGTCGCCAGAAATCACCAAAATGGCTTCGTTACTGAAGCTCGTGCCGTGCGCCGGAGAGCTGTAAGCGACCACTTCAACGTTGGCTGATTTCAGAGCAGTATCAGCCATTAACACACCGACGGAAGCCGGAGCGCCGACGATGATGCCGCAGGCTCGACCAATGGGCGCACCGAACGCTTTTTCAAGGGCGTAGCTGGCGCGGGCGGTGTATTGCAGCTCGATATGCCCGGCTTCGTTGCCGTAAACATCGCCGAAGGTACGATCGAGCTCTTTCAGCGCGACTTCGATACCGCGCTTGACGTCAGAAACGTCGTTGCCGCCTAAAATAATCAGCGAACCGTGACCTGCTCCGCCTTTGGTATCGCGAGGAAGTTCGATGCTGACCACTTCGGTGTTAGTGGCTTTCACCGCTTCGTCCGCCGCCATAATGTGCGGACCTGCGCCGGTACGTGCGCCAAGAATGCCGATGGAGCGATAGCGCTTTTCAAGCTTCATCGCGTCCAGCAGGGCGGTATCGACGTTAGCGATAACCAGACCCAGGGTGTCGCCAATGGCGGTCCCGACAAATTCCGTTAAACTGCAGCTTTTTTCTGCCATAGCCGTCTCTCGTATAGGATGGGGGTGAGTAGGGGTGGCCTGCTGTTCCGGCGTTGCCACTCGGGCAATCACCTGCGCCATGATCTGTTCAACCAGCTCATTGCTGCTCATTGGCTAATTCCCTTCGGTAAGATTTTTTCTACATCGGAGTGAGGACGTGGGATGACGTGTACGGCTTTCACTTCACCCACGTTGCGTGCGGCGGCGGAACCTGCATCGGTTGCCGCTTTAACCGCACCGACATCGCCGCGGACGATGACGGTTACCAGCCCGGAGCCAATCTTTTCATAGCCCACTAACATCACATTGGCCGATTTAACCATTGCATCAGCGGCCTCTATGGCTGCGGTTAAGCCTTTGGTTTCTACCATTCCTAGTGCTTCTTGTTGCATAAAGACCTCGCATGGAGTGTTCCGATAGTTGGGACTATAAGAAGATGCGAGGAAAAAGAATGGCTGACTTGAATTTGATGATGAAAAAATAGTGAGTCATCAATAATATAAAATTGCTAACTTATAATTTAACTTATTGATTTTTATTGTTTTATTTATTTATATTGATGTGATTATTTTGTTTTGTATATTCCATATTTACAAAATTGTTTATGACGGATTTAATTTTATCTGCTATGCGAAAAAAAACGATTTGTGATGCTTGTTGGAAAACGGTGAGTTGGTTATAGCAATATTTTTGCATGCTTCATGAGATGATTAATTGCAAAAGCCACGCGTGTGCTATGTCGCCAGCAATTATTTAATGGCAATAATTTGTTATCCATGCCCGAATTTTCCGAGGTGGCCGTCAGCAGGTTGCCAACAATTTGCAGACAGGAATTCATATAGTGGTGCCCGCTGTACTCTACTGCCAGCAGGATGTTGGCTGGTCAGGACACAAACTCTGTTAAGAAGGTGTCACAATGAATGATTCGCTAAAAGCGCAATGTACCGCCGAGTTTTTGGGCACCGGGCTATTTTTGTTTTTTGGCATCGGTTGCCTGAGTGCGTTAAAGGTGGCGGGAGCAAGCCTCGGATTGTGGGAGATTTGCATCATATGGGGATTGGGGATCTCTCTTGCTGTCTATCTGACCTCAGGAATATCCGGTGGCCATCTCAACCCTGCTGTTACCGTCGCGTTGTGGTTATTTGCTTGTTTTCCGGGACGAAAAGTTTTTCCTTACATCATTGCACAGGTCGCAGGCGCCTTTGGCGGAGCTGTGCTGGCCTACGTGCTTTACAGCACAATGTTTACCGAGTTTGAAGCCACACACCATATCGTGCGCGGTAGCGTAGAGAGCCTGCAGCTGGCAAGCATCTTTAGTACCTATCCGGCGGTATCATTGAGCCTCTGGCATGCGGCGCTGGTCGAAGTGGTGATTACCTCCATGCTGATGGGGATGATTATGGCACTGACTGACGATGGTAACGGTGTGCCAAAAGGGCCGCTGGCTCCGCTGCTGATTGGTTTGCTGGTCGCGGTTATTGGCGCATCCACCGGGCCCCTTACCGGGTTTGCGATGAATCCGGCGCGTGATTTTGGACCGAAGCTGTTTACGTGGATGGCGGGCTGGGGTGATATCGCGATGACTGGCGGACGGGATATTCCGTACTTTATTGTGCCGATTGTTGCACCGTTAATCGGGGCCTGTCTGGGGGCGGCTATCTATCGTTATCTGATTGGTAATAACTTACCTTGTAATACCTGTAAATTAGAGGATTGATGTATCCGCTGAAATAACTAAAAATTTTCATGAACCGGTATCACGAAGTCGCCCAAAATGTCTCCCACGGATGGGAGACTTTTGCTATCGTATTATTCTTTTATCGTTGGCGGCAAATGATGATGAAAGGAAGTGAATATTAAAGAAATGTTTTATTTATAACAAAAAATTAACTGAGAGGTTTTATCATGATTTCTGCGAGCACACTGAACTCAGAACTCATCAATAAAATCGCACAGGATTTTGCGCAGGCCACCAGTCTGGCGGTTGTGGTAGTCAATATTCACGGTGATGAAATATCTGAACTGTTTAATTTCACTCCTTTTTGCCAGCTTATGCGTCAGCACCCCCAGCACAGCACCCGCTGTCGGATGAGCGACCGTTGCGGCGGTCTTGAGGCTTCAAAAACCGATCAGCTCTGTATCTACCGCTGCCACGCCGGGTTAACCGATTTTTCCATCCCTTTGGTTATTGCCGGGCACCTGGTGGGCTTTGTGCTATGCGGGCAGGTGCGCTTAAGTAACGATGTTGAACTTGTCGACATTTTGAACGTTGATGACCGCTGGCAGGCCGATCCTGAGCTGGTCAAAGCGTTTCGCGACGTACCGGAGATGGACTACTCGCGCGTCATTGCTTCCGCCGATTTACTAAAACTAATAGTAGAAAACTGCCTAAAAAAACAGCTCAATTTTGTCGTGATTAAAGATAATCCGCAGCAGCCTGAACCCGCGCGCGCCAGCCGGGCGGTCAGCCCCCATGACAGTAAAATGAAGAAGGCGTTACGCTATATCGATGCCCATTTGTCTGATGAGCTTCGTCTGGAAGACGTTGCCGCCCATGTTTATCTCAGCCCGTACTACTTCAGTAAGCTGTTCAAGAAATATCAGGGGATCGGCTTTAACGCCTGGGTAAATCATCAGCGGATGGTGAGCGCTAAAGAGCTGCTTTGCCACAGCGACTGGAGTATTGCCAGCATTGCACGAAATTTAGGATTTTCGCAAACTAGCTATTTTTGCAAAGTTTTTCGCCAGGCTTATCAGGTAACTCCGCAGGCTTATCGTCAGCAAATTAATGCCAGATCACAAACTGAACCATTTTAAATGACAATATTTTGTTATTGCCGATTTTTGATATGCCCCCGTATCTGCCTCATTATAAAATGAAAAACTCTCATCCAGAGCAATAAATTGTCGTAGCGCAACAAATTAATAATGAGAGAGCGCTAAGCTGCACCAGTTTTTATTTATTTGATGGGATAGAGTGTTATCAGAAATTGCTTTCAGGTCGCCGCAGGCGTAATGAAAAGATTTTGCAATTAGATATTAGAAACGACGGAAGCCATCCAGCCTCCGTAAGATGTTCCAGAAATTCTTCGAGTGAGGACTCATCCCGCTCGAGAAAATCGACAGGTGCCAGGGAAGGGGGTGTAAATCCCCCGCAGCCCCCGCTGCTGTGATGCTGACGAACCCATATATACGCTAAATAATTCGCGTTGTAGGAAGGCTGAAAGAGAGTGACAAATTCGTCTGGAACGAATTTGAACAGCCATAGGCTGGCTTTAGTGAGGGACAGGGATGTCCCTCATAATCTCCAGGAGCTTACACTGGTAAGTGACTGGGATGAACAAGTGAAGCCAACGCACATACAACGTGAAGTATGACGGGTATGACCACTGATCCGATTACTGGATTGGGAAGGATGGGGAAGGACGACGCTAAGCCAGAAGACCTGCCTGTCGGTGACTACCAACAACTTCGGTGGGAAGTGGGTTGCTTAGATGCGTACAGTCGAAAGACTGGGAATGCTCGCAGCCCTACCACCCTGAACAGGATCAGGGTATGGCAGCCAGGCAGCATGCATTTATTCTCGCAGGGACCGGCAGCGGTTGTGGCAAAACCACCGTTACGCTCGGTCTGCTCAGCCTGCTGAAACAGCGCGGCATGCGGGTTCAGCCCTGTAAAGTCGGCCCGGATTATCTCGATACTGGCTGGCATACCGCCGTCAGCGGCGTTGCTTCCCGTAACCTCGACAGCTTCATGCTCCCCGAACCGGTTCTTAATGCGCTGTTTTGTGAACAGATGCAGCAGGCAGACATCGCGGTTATTGAAGGCGTCATGGGTCTTTATGACGGCTACGGCACCGACCCGAATTATTGCAGCACCGCCGCGATGGCCAAACAGCTCGGCTGCCCGGTGATTTTACTGGTCGATGGCAAAGCGGTATCCACCTCCATTGCCGCCACGGTGATGGGATTTCAGCACTTCGATCCCAGCCTGAATATCGCTGGCGTTATCGTCAATCGCGTTAACAGCGAATCCCACTATCAGCTACTGAAAGGCGCTATTGAACGCTACTGCGCGCTGCCGGTTCTCGGCTACGTGCCGCGAGTGGAAGGCGTGGCCTTGCCCGAACGCCATCTGGGGCTGGTGACCGCCCGAGAATCGCTGGTTAACCAGCAGCCGTGGCGCGATTTTGCCCAAACGCTGGCGCAAACTCTGGATATTGAACAGCTCCTTACCCTCAGCCAGCTCACCTCCTTACCCGTCGGGGAGTGGCCTGTGCTGCCGTCGCTTGACGCCGGAGCGGGCCTGACCTTGGCGCTGGCCGACGACGAAGCCTTCAACTTTTACTACCCGGATAACCTCACCCTGCTTGAACGTTGTGGAGTGAATATTGTGCGCTTCAGCCCGCTGCATGATAGTGAACTCCCGCCGTGCCAGATGATCTGGCTCGGCGGCGGCTATCCCGAAATTCACGCTGCAGCGCTGGCGGCCAATACGTCAATGCTGGCGCAACTGCAGGAGGCGCACCGGCGCGGCGTGGCGATTTACGCCGAATGCGGCGGTCTGATGTATCTCGGTAGCACCCTGGAAGACGCCAGCGGTGAAATTTACCCCATGGCCAATCTTATTCCTGGCCATAGCAAGATGGGCAAACGGCTCACCCGCTTTGGCTACTGCGAAGCGAGGGCGATGCGGCAAACGCTGCTGGCAGCACCCGGCGAAACCCTACGCGGGCACGAGTTTCACTACTCAGATTTCATCCCGGAAAATCCGGCAGTGCTGGCCTGCCGTAAAGTGCGTGACGGCCTGACGCTTCAGCAGTGGTCGGGGGGCTGGCAGGTGGGCAACACGTTCGCCAGTTACCTGCATCTGCATTTCGCCCAGCGTCCGGCAATGCTCAATCACTGGCTGGCTGCGGCAAGGAGCGCCCAATGACGCTACTGGCCTGGAGCGTGGCCTGGATCCTCGATTTTATCATTGGCGACCCGCAGAGCTGGCCGCATCCGGTGCGCTGGATAGGCAATCTGATCTCCGCCGTCCAGCGTAGCGTGCGCCGATACTGCCGCAGCGACTTTGCTTTACGCGTCGGCGGCGGGGTGATGTGGGTTATCGTGGTCGGCCTCACGTGGGGTATCTCCTGGGGCGTGCTGGCGTTAGCGCAGAGTATTCATCCGTGGCTTGGCTGGGGGGTTGAGGTGTGGATGATCTTCACCGTGCTGGCCGGGCGCTGTCTGGCGCAGTCGGCACGGGATGTTGAGCAACCGCTGCGTGTGGGCGATTTGGCTGAAAGCCGCGTCAAACTCTCATGGATTGTCGGGCGCGACACGTCGCAGCTTGAGCCGCAGCAGATTAATCGTGCGGTGGTGGAAACGGTGGCGGAAAACGCCGTTGACGGCATTATCGCGCCGCTCTTCTTTTTGCTGCTGGGCGGTGCGCCGCTAGCGATGGCCTATAAAGCGGTCAACACCCTCGACTCGATGGTCGGTTACAAACATGAAAAATACCGCGCCATCGGCATGGTTAGTGCCCGCCTTGATGATGTTGCCAACTTCATTCCTGCTCGCCTGAGCTGGCTGCTTATCAGCCTGGCCGCCTTTTTTTGCCGCGAAGCGGGCGGCCGTGCGCTGCGTATTGGCTGGCGCGATCGCTACAACCACAGCAGCCCGAACTGCGCCTGGTCAGAGGCGGCGGTTGCCGGGGCGCTCGGCATTCAGCTTGGCGGCCCCAATGATTACTTTGGTCAGCGCGTGGAGAAGCCGTGGATTGGCGACGCGACGCGCGACATTGCCGTAGACGATATTTCCCGAACGATTCGACTGATGTGGGTAGCCTCGACCCTGGCACTGGCGCTGTTTATGGCGACGCGGTACTGGCTGGTTGGCGTGGCCTGAGGACAAATAAATGCACTATATCCAGCAACCACAGGCGATTGAGGCGAAAAGCTTCGACATTATTGGCGACATTATTGCAGAAACTCGCCCGGACTACCGCTTTGCCAGCTCGCTGCATGAAGCCATTATCAAACGGGTGATCCACACCACCGCCGATTTTGACTGGCTGGATATTCTGTGGTTTTCACCCGATGTTCTTGAGCGCCTCAGCGCTGCCCTGAGCCAGCCCTGCACCCTGTATACCGATACTACCATGGCGCTCTCCGGGATTAATAAAACCCTGCTGGCTAAATCCGGTGGCGAGTGCCGCTGCTATATCAGCGATCCGCGCGTAATGGCTGAGGCGAAAGCGCAGGGGATGACCCGTTCGATGGCGGCGGTTGACATCGCGGTTGCCGAAGAGGGGGAGAAAGTATTTGTTTTCGGCAATGCGCCCACTGCGCTGTTTCGTCTGCTGGAACATGATGTCGCGGTGAACGGCGTGATTGGCGTGCCGGTTGGTTTCGTCGGCGCGGCGGAATCGAAAGAGGCTCTGACGCAAAGCAACCTGCCAGCCATTGCCGCCCTGGGTCGCAAAGGCGGTAGCAACGTCGCCGCGGCTATCGTCAACGCCATTCTGTATCACCAGCAGGGGGCGCGATGAGCGAGCAATCCTTTGATGACCCGGTGTGGCACAACGGCAAGGCATTGCGTAAAGGCTATACCACCGGCTCCTGCGCGACGGCGGCGGCAAAAGTCGCGGCGCTGATGGTGATGCGCCAGCATCTGATCCATCAGGTCTCGATTATTACCCCGTCCGGCGTGACGCTGTGTCTTAACGTCGAGTCGCCGCACGTCGAAGGACAGCAGGCGATTGCCGCGATTCGTAAAGACGGCGGCGACGATGTTGATGCCACCCACGGGATGATGATTTTTGCTCGAGTGGCGCTTAATGATTCTTCTGAGATTACGCTGCGCGGCGGCGAAGGCGTCGGCACCGTGACGCGCAAAGGGATTGGCCTGCCCATCGGCAGCCCGGCGATTAACCGTACTCCGCGCCACACCATTGAGTCAGCGGTGCGCGAAGCGATTGGCCCGTCACGCGGGGCTGAGGTAGAAATTTTCGCACCGGAAGGCGAGGAGCGGGCGCAGAAAACCTACAACTCGCGGCTCGGAATTTTAGGCGGCATCTCGATTATCGGCACCACCGGGATCGTCACGCCGATGTCGGAGGAGAGCTGGAAACGTTCGCTGTCGCTTGAGCTTGAAATTAAGCGCGCGGCAGGGCTGGAGCGGGTGGTGCTGGTGCCGGGCAACCATGGTGAACGCTTCGTTCGCGAGCAGATGGGAATTGATTCTCAGGTGGTGGTCACCATGAGCAACTTCGTCGGCTACATGATTGAAGAAGCCGTGCGCCTCGGGTTCCGTCAGATTGTGCTGATCGGCCATCCCGGCAAGCTGATTAAAATTGCCGCCGGTATCTTCCACACCCACAGCCATATTGCCGATGCGCGGATGGAAACGCTCGTCGCGCACCTGGCGCTGCTCGGCGCGCCGCTGGAGCTTTTGCGGTTGGTCAGCGAATGCGATACCACTGAAGCGGCGATGGAACATATCGACGCGTACGGTTTTCAGCATATCTACGACCATCTTGCCGAGCGCATCTGCCTGCGCGTGATGCAGATGCTGCGCTTTACCAAAACGCCGCCCACCTGCGACGCCATCATGTTCTCCTTTGATAACAAGGTTCTCGGCAGCAATCGCCCGGTCGAAGAGATCGCACGGGAGATGTCATGTTAACGGTTGTCGGCATGGGGCCGTCGGGCCTGCATCTGATGACGCCCGCGGCGCGTGAGGCGGTGGCGACGGCAGACGCTTTGGTCGGCGGCAAGCGGCATCTATTGCAGTTCCCTGAATTTCACGGCGAGCAGTTTGCGCTGGGCGCCAATATTGCCGAGCTGCTGGAATGGCTCGAAGAGCGTGAAGCGCAGCAAGTGGTGGTGCTGGCCTCCGGCGACCCGCTGTTTTACGGCATCGGCACGCGGCTGATTGCCCACTTTGGCATCGAACGCGTGCGCATTATCCCCGGTATTAGTGCGGTGCAATACCTGTGCGCCCGCGCCGGAATCGACATGAACGATATCTGGCTGACCAGCAGCCACGGGCGAGAGGTCTCTTTCGATGAGCTGGCTCGCCATAGCAAAGTGGCGATGGTGACCGACGGACGCTGCGGGCCGCGTGAAATCGCCGCCCAGCTAGCAGCGCGAGGAAAAGGGTATCGCTGGATGGTGATTGGCGAAAATCTGGCGATGGAAAATGAGCGCATTCACTGGCTGCCGGTTAGTGAGGTCGACGCTGAATATGAAATGAACGCGGTGGTGATCCTCGATGAAAGATGAGCTTTTTCTGCGCGGCGAGAAAGTGCCGATGACCAAAGAAGCGGTTCGCGCGCTGGCGCTGGCCAAACTTGAACTGCACCGGGCAAGCCACCTGATTGATATCGGTGCCGGTACCGGCAGCGTGTCGATTGAGGCGGCGTTGCAATACCCCTCGCTACAGGTGACGGCAGTCGAACGCAATCCCGCAGCCCTGCAGCTGCTTGATGAAAATCGCCAGCACTTCGCCTGCGGCAACATTGAGATCCTGCCAGGCGTTGCGCCGATGGTGATTACCGAACGGGCCGATGCCATTTTTATGGGCGGCAGCGGCGGCCATCTTGGGGAACTGATTGACTGGTCCTGGCAGCAGCTCTATCCCGGCGGTCGTCTGGTGATGACCTTTATTCTGCAAGAGAACCTGAACTCCGCCCTCGACTACCTGCAACAACGGGGGATCAAACAGGTCGATTGCCTCCAGCTTAACGTTTCGTCGCTGACCACGCTTGGCAGCGGCCACTATTTCAAACCGAATAATCCCGTTTTTGTTATCGCCTGTCAGAAGGAAGAAAACCATGGCTGAGACATTTGACCCCCGTAGTGTGTGGTTCGTTGGCGCAGGGCCGGGCGACCGTGAGCTGATTACCCTCAAGGGTTACCGCTTGTTGCAGCAGGCCCAGGTGGTGATCTACGCCGGTTCGCTGATAAACACCGAATTACTGGAGTATTGCCCGGCAGGAGCTGAGTGCCACGACAGCGCCGAACTCCATCTGGAGCAAATTCTCGACCTGATGGAAGCGGGCGTAAAAGCCGGGAAAACGGTGGTGCGTTTACAGACCGGAGACGTCTCGCTGTACGGTTCGGTGCGCGAGCAGGGTGAAGAGCTGACTAAACGCGGTATCGACTGGCAGGTTGTACCAGGAGTCAGCGCGTTTTTGGGCGCGGCGGCGGAGCTGGGCGTCGAGTACACCGTGCCGGAAGTCTCTCAGAGCCTGATTATTACCCGTCTTGAAGGGCGCACGCCGGTACCGGAGCGCGAGCAGCTTGAATCCTTTGCCAGCCACCAGACCTCGATGGCGATTTATCTCTCGGTGCAGCGCATTCATAGGGTGGCGGAGCGCCTGATTGAAGGCGGCTACCCGGCCACCACGCCGGTGGCGGTTATCTATAAAGCGACCTGGCCGGAAAGCCAGACCGTGCGCGGCACGTTGGCCGAGATTGGCGACAAGGTCCGCGATGCGGGGATCCGTAAAACGGCGCTCATTCTGGTCGGGAATTTCCTTGGGGATGAGTATCACTACTCAAAACTCTACGCGGCGGACTTTAGCCATGAATACCGTAAAGCCTGAATCTATAGCTCTTTTCTGCCTGACCCCCGGTGGCGTAACGCTGGCTAAACGGCTGGCAGCAATGCTGCCGTTAACCTGCTTTACCAGTGAGAAGCTGCTGGAAGAGGGGTTTCTGCCCTTTGAAAACGGCTTCGCCAACGCCGCGCGCGAGGCCTTCAGCAGCTACTCGGCGCTGATTTTCATCGGCGCGACCGGCATTGCAGTGCGCGTGCTGGCCCCACTGGTTAATGACAAGTTCAGCGACCCGGCGGTGGTGGTGATCGATGAACGCGGGCAGCACGTCATCAGCCTGCTCTCTGGTCACGCGGGCGGGGCTAATGCCCTGAGCCGCTATCTGGCAGGAATGCTGGGTGCGGACCCGGTGATCACCACCGCCACCGACGTTAACGATATGGCGGCCCTGGACACGCTGGCATTCCAGCTTAATGCGCGAATGACCGACTTCCGCGCGGCGGTGAAAATCATCAACCAGATGTTGGTTAGCCATCAGCGCGTCGGCCTGTGGTGGGATGAGGAGCTGAATGAAGACGTCAGCCATTGCGACCGGCGCGGGTTTATTACCGTCTCTGACCTGAGTCAGCTTCCCGAACTGGATGCGCTTATCTGTATCACCTTGCGCAACGAATTGCCGGAGATCGCCATACCGCACTGGAAGCTGGTGCCGCAGCGCGTCGTTGCGGGCATCGGCTGCCGCCGCGATACGCCGTTTCCGCTGTTAGCGGCGCTGCTGGCGCGCCAGCTTGAAGCGCAGCGGCTCGATCCTCTGGCGCTGAAAGCCATCGGCAGCGTTACGCTGAAAAAACACGAGCAGGGGCTGATCCAGCTGGCCTCCTGCTGCCGCGTGCCGTTTGAAACCTTTACCGCTGACGCGCTGCGTGAGCATGAGCATCACTTTCCTGCCTCATCGTTTGTCAGAAAAACCGTTGGCGTGGGGAGCGTATCGGGTCCGGCGGCCTGGCTGCTGAGCCATGGGCAACTTTTAGGCGAAACCCTGCGCGAGCAGGGCGTCACAATTACTTTGGGAGTTTCACACTGATGTTAAGCGTAATCGGAATTGGCCCTGGCTCACAATCAATGATGACCATGGAAGCGATAGAGGCGTTACAGGCGGCGGAAATCGTCGTGGGTTATAAAACCTACACCCACCTGGTGAAAGCCTTTACCGGCGATAAGCAGGTGATCAAAACCGGGATGTGCAAAGAGATTGAACGCTGCCAGGCGGCGATTGAACTGGCGCAGGCCGGGCATAACGTGGCGCTGATTAGCAGCGGCGACGCCGGTATTTACGGCATGGCGGGACTGGTGCTGGAGCTGGTGAGCAAGCAGAAGCTGGATGTGGAAGTTCGCCTTATTCCAGGAATGACCGCCAGTATCGCCGCCGCATCGCTGCTGGGGGCACCGCTAATGCACGACTTCTGTCATATCAGCCTCAGCGATCTGCTGACGCCGTGGCCGGTGATTGAAAAACGCATCGTTGCCGCAGGCGAAGCCGACTTCGTTATCTGTTTTTACAATCCGCGCAGCCGTGGCCGCGAAGGGCATCTGGCGCGCGCCTTTGAACTGCTGTCGGCCAGTAAAAGCGCACAAACGCCGGTGGGCGTAGTGAAATCCGCCGGGCGCAAAAAGCAGGAAAAATGGCTGACCACCCTGGGAGAGATGGATTTTGAGCCGGTCGATATGACCAGTCTGGTGATCGTTGGCAACAAAGCGACCTATATACAGGATGGCTTGATGATCACGCCGCGAGGCTACGTGCTGTGAGCTACGGCGAGGTGCTGGTCATGGGCGGAACCAGCGACGCGCGGGCGCTGTGCCAACAGCTGGACGCGGCGCAGGTCAAATACACCCTGTCGGTGGCAACGCCGACCGGCCAGCAGCTGGCGGGCGATATTCAGGGTCAGGTTCGCTGCGGACGACTTGAGCTGGAGGAGATGGTCGCCTGGCTAAAGGCCAACCGTACCCGCTGGGTCATTGACGCTTCGCATCCCTACGCCGAAGTGGTGAGCCGCAACATCATCCGCGCCTGTGAAACCGCTGGCGTGTTGCTGAGCCGCTATCAGCGCCCGGAACAGCTTAGCGACCTGACGCATCCACAGCTTTATACCGTGCAGAGCATCGAAGAAGCCTGCGATGTGGCGCGGGGCTTTGGTCAGCGCGTGCTGCTCACCACGGGAAGCAAAGATCTGGCGCGCTGGCGGGCAGGATTAGGTGAAAAAACGCTGCTGGCTCGCGTGCTACCGGTAGCCGATGTGATTGCCCAGTGCGCCGAACTTGGCTTTGGCGTCGGCGAGATCTTCGCGCTATGCGGGCCGTTCAGCGCCGAGTTTAACGCCGCTTTTTACCGCCAGTGCCGCGCCGATGTGGTGATCACCAAGGCCTCCGGCGCGGAAGGCGGTTATCAGGAAAAAGTACAACCCTGTCTCGATGCCGGTATCCCCTGCATCGTGATTACGCGCCCGGCACCGCTGGTGACGGGTGAAGAGTTACTGGAAAGTCAGGCTGCCTTTGCCCAACGCTTAGCGCGCTGGCTGGCCGCTGCTTAAGGAGTCAGAAATGAAAAAAGCGCTTCTGGTGATCAGTTTTGGCACCAGCTATCCCGACACCTGTGAAAAGAACATTGTCGCCTGCGAGCGTGAGCTGGCGGCCAGCTGTCCTGACCGCGATACGTTTCGCGCCTTTACCTCCGGGATGATTATTCGCAAGCTCAAGCAGCGTGACGGTATCGAGATTGATACGCCATTGCAGGCTTTGCAGAAGCTCGCCGAACAGGGCTATCAGGATGTGGCGATTCAGTCGCTGCACATCATTAACGGCGATGAATACGAAAAGATCGTTCGCGAAGTGCAAAGCATGCGCCCGCTGTTCGCCCGCTTGACGTTGGGCTCGCCGCTGCTGAGCAGCCATGACGATTATGTTCAACTGATGCAGGCGCTGCGCCAGCAAATGCCGCCGCTTGCTGAGAAAGAAACGGTGGTCTTTATGGGGCACGGTGCCAGTCATCACGCTTTCGCCGCCTACGCCTGTCTGGACCATATGATGACCGCCCAGCGCTTTCCGGCGCGAGTGGGCGCGGTCGAGAGCTATCCGGAAGTCGACATTCTTATCGACAGCCTGCGCCAACAGGGGGTGACGGGTGTTCACCTGATGCCGTTGATGCTGGTGGCGGGCGATCATGCCATCAACGACATGGCCTCCGATGAAGAGGACTCCTGGAAAACGCTGTTCAATGCCGCCGGTATTCCGGCGACGCCGTGGCTTAGCGGGCTGGGAGAAAATCCGGCGGTGCGTGCAATGTTTGTCGCCCACCTGCAGCAGGCGCTGAATCTGGCAATGGAGGAAGCAGCATGAGCGGCAAACTGTATGCCCTGAGCACCGGGCCGGGCGCGTCCGATCTGATTACCGTTCGCGCGGCGCGCATTCTTGGCAAACTGGATATTCTCTACGCCCCCGCCGGACGTAAAGGCGGCGACAGCCTGGCGCTCTCCATCGTGCGCGAATATATCGGCGAACAGACCGAAGTGCGCTGTTGCCATTTCCCGATGAGCGCCGACAGTGCGGAAAAAGAGGCGGTGTGGGATGAAGTTGCCGCCGCGCTGGTGCATGAAGTGGAAGCAGGTAAGCAGGTTGGGTTTATTACCCTCGGCGATGCCATGCTGTTCAGCACCTGGGTGTTCTTACTCCAGCGTATCGGTTGCCCGGAGTGGCTGGAGATTGTTCCTGGCGTCACCTCTTTCGCCGCTATCGCCGCGCGTTCAAAAACGCCGCTGGCCATGGAGCAGCAGTCGCTGGCGGTGATCTCCTGTACCGCGCCGGAAGAAGAAATTGAACAGGCGCTACGCCAGCATGAAAGCCTGGTGCTGATGAAGGTCTACGGCCGCTTTGCGCGTATCAAAGCCCTGCTGGCCAAAAACGGCCTGCTCGATGCCGCCTTGATGATGTCTGAGGCCACGCTGCCGGGCGAGCAGTGCTGGCATCACCTGGATGAAGTCAGCGACGACCAGCCGCTACCTTATTTCTCGACCATTCTGGTCAATAAACAGTGGGAGTATGCAGAATGAAACTTGAACAACAGCTAAAACAGCTGTCTTTCAGTGGCTTAGCTGCGGCGCTATTACTGATGATAGTGCCCGAGCAGGCCTTCGCTATGCACATCATGGAGGGCTTTTTACCGCCGATGTGGGCCCTGGCGTGGTGGGTGCTGTTTTTACCTTGCCTGTGGTATGGGCTGGTGCGCCTGCGCCGTATCGTGCAGGAAGACAACAATCAGAAGGTACTGCTGGCGCTGTGCGGGGCGTTTATTTTTGTTCTTTCGGCACTGAAAATTCCTTCAGTCACTGGTAGTTGTTCGCACCCGACTGGCGTCGGCCTGGCGGTGATCCTCTTCGGACCGGGCGTGGTGGCGATCCTTGGCGCTATCGTGCTGCTTTTCCAGGCGTTGCTGCTGGCGCACGGTGGGCTGACAACGCTTGGCGCGAACGGCATGTCGATGGCAGTGATTGGGCCGGTGGTCGGTTATATGGTGTGGAAAATGGCCTGTCGCGCGGGGATTCGCCGCGACGTCGGGGTCTTTCTCTGCGCGATGCTGGCGGATCTGGTGACCTACTTTGTCACCTCCGTGCAGCTTGGCGTGGCCTTCCCGGATCCGACGGCGGGCGCAACCGGCTCGATCGTCAAATTTATGGGGATCTTCTGCTTGACGCAGATCCCGATCGCCATCGCTGAGGGGTTACTAACCGTCATGATCTACGACCAGTTGACCAAACGCCAGCTGATCACCGCGCAGACCGCACAGGGGCATTAACATGAAAAAGACGCTGATATTGTTAGCCATGGTGGTGGCGCTGGTGATCCTGCCATTCTTTATCGATCACGGTGGTGAATTTGGCGGTTCGGATGGTGAAGCGGAGAGCCAGATTCAGGTGGTCGCACCGCACTATGAGCCATGGTTCCAGCCGCTGTACGAGCCGGCGAGCGGGGAGATTGAAAGTCTGCTGTTCACGTTACAGGGCTCCCTTGGCGCGGCGGTGATTTTCTATATTCTGGGCTACAGCAAAGGCAGACAACGCCGTGATGACCGGGTTTGACCGACTCAGCTATCAGAGCCGCTGGTTTCACGTCGCGCCAGAGCGCAAGTTTCTGTTCTGGCTGCTGCTGATGGTGCTGGCTTTTACCCTGCCCCCGCTGGGGCAGGGGATTGAAATGGTGCTGATTGCCGCCTTGACCTGTTGGCTGCTGCGGGTTTCGCCGTGGCGCTGGTGCCGCTGGATGGCGCTGCCGTTCGGCTTCCTGCTGATTGGTGTGCTGACCATTTTGTTTAGCTTCAGCCGCGATCCGCACGCTCTGCTGGTGAGCGTTCCGTTGGGAAGCTTTTGGCTGGGCATCACGTCTGCGGGGCTGAACACCGCTAATGAGACCTTCTGGCGCAGCCTGGCGGCGCTGGCATCCACCTTTTGGCTGGTGCTGAATCTGCCGTTCCCGCAGCTGATTTTGCTGCTTAAGCGCGGTCGGGTACCACGACTGTTGACCGAACAAATCCTGCTGACCTGGCGCTTTATTTTTATTCTGTTGGACGAAGCGCTGGCGATTCATCGTGCGCAAACTTTGCGATTTGGCTACCGTAGCGTGCCGAAAGGCTACCGTTCGCTGGCGATGCTGGTGGGGTTGCTGTTTACCCGTGTGATGATCCGCTACCAACAAATGAGCACCACGCTGGATATCAAACTGTACCAGGGTGATTTTCACCTCTAAGGATAAGTATGCTTGCCACGACCGATCTCTGGTTTCGCTATCAGGATGAGCCGGTGCTGAAGGGGCTGACGCTGGATTTTTCTCACCACTCCGTGACCGGGCTGGTAGGGGCAAACGGCTGCGGAAAATCCACGCTTTTTATGAACCTGAGCGGCCTGCTGCGCCCGCAAAAAGGGGCGGTGTTGTGGCAAGGGAAGCCGCTGGATTATGGCAAGCGCGGCCTGCTGGCGCTGCGTCAACAGGTGGCGACCGTATTTCAGGATCCGGATCAGCAGATCTTTTATACCGATATCGACAGCGATATCGCCTTCAGCCTGCGCAACCTGGGCGTCGCGGAAGATGAAATCGCCCGCCGGGTGGACGATGCGCTGACCCTGGTTGATGCGCAGCCTTTTCGCCAGCAGCCGATTCAGTGCCTGAGCCACGGGCAGAAAAAACGCGTGGCGATTGCCGGAGCGCTGGTGCTGCAGGCACGCTATTTGCTGCTTGATGAGCCCACGGCGGGCCTCGATCCTTCCGGGCGCGCGCAGATGATTGACATCATCAAGCGCATTGTCGATCAAGGCAACCACGTGGTGATCTCCAGCCACGATATCGATCTGATATATGAAGTCAGCGATGCGGTTTACGTTTTGCGCCGCGGCGAAGTGCTGGCACACGGCGAACCCGGTGAGGTGTTTGCCCGCAGCGAGCTGATGACACAAGCCGGGCTCACCCAACCGTGGCTGGTGAAGCTGCATGCGCAGCTGGGACTGCCGCTGTGCAAAACCGAAGGCGAGTTTTTTGAGCGGATGCGAAATCATGCAATGAAGGAGGCGTCATGACGCTGGCAATTATGTTACAGGGCACCGCTTCCGACGTCGGTAAAAGCGTGCTGGTGGCGGGTCTGTGCCGTATTTTTTATCAGGACGGGCAGCGTACCGCGCCGTTTAAATCGCAGAATATGGCGCTCAATTCTGGTATCACGCCGGATGGCAAAGAGATGGGGCGCGCGCAGATTTTCCAGGCTGAAGCTGCGGGCATTGCCCCGGATGTGCGTATGAACCCGGTGCTGCTTAAACCGACCAGCGACCGCAAAGCGCAGGTGGTGCTGATGGGCAAGGTGGCAACCGATATGGATGCGGTGAGCTATCACGAATACAAGCCGCGTCTGCGCGAGCAGATCCTTTCGGTCTATAACAGTCTGGCCGCCGAACATGATGTGCTGGTGCTGGAAGGGGCGGGCAGCCCGGCGGAGATCAACCTGCGCGACCGCGACATCGTCAATATGGGCATGGCCGAAATGGCGCAGTGCCCGGTGATCCTCGTGGCGGATATCGACCGCGGCGGCGTCTTCGCCTCCATTTACGGCACCCTCGCGCTGCTGCACGACCATGAACGTGCGCGGGTCAAAGGGGTGATCATTAACAAATTTCGCGGCGACGTGACGCTGCTTTACTCGGGTATCGAGCAGATAGAAGCGCTGACCAACGTCCCGGTGCTCGGCGTGATGCCGTGGCTGGATGTTGATCTCGAAGACGAGGACGGTGTAGCGCTGCAAAAGGGTAAATACCTGCGTACCGACAGGCGCGATATTGAGATTGCCGTGGTTCAGGTGCCGCATATTTCCAACTTTACCGACTTCAACGCGCTGGCGGCGCAGCCGGACGTTCGCGTGCGCTATGTTCGCCAGCCGCAGGAGCTGGCGGGGGTTGATATGGTGATCCTGCCGGGCAGCAAAAATACGCTCGGCGATCTGCTCTGGCTGCGCGAAAGCGGGATGGCGCACGCGGTGCTGCAGGCCCAGCGTCAGGGCGTGCCGGTGCTGGGGATCTGCGGTGGCTATCAGATGCTCGGCGAAACCATTATTGATGAGGTGGAATCGGGGCTTGGCACGCAGCCGGGGCTGGGTTTGCTCAATACCGTAACTTATTTCGCACAGCATAAAACCACGACTCAGGTCACGGCGACGATGGCTCCGGCGCTACCGGAGTGGCTGGCGGCAACGGCAGGACTTGCCGTACGTGGCTATGAAATTCATATGGGCGAGACCGAGCTGCACGACGGCTGCCGCTCGCTGATGCAATTACATAAAAACGGGCTGAGCGTGGCGGACGGCGCGGTGAGCGACGATGGCCTGGCGTTTGGCACCTATCTTCACGGCCTGTTTGATAGCGATGAATTCACCCGCGCGCTGGTTAACGGCCTGCGTCAGCGTAAAGGACTGGCGGCGCTGGATAGCGATTTCGAGTATGCGCAGTACAAATCCCAGCAGTTCGATCTGCTGGCCGACGCGATGCGTCAGCATATCGATATCGGAAAAATCTACGCCATCATGCGTCAACATCAGGAGCCCGTATGCTGACTTTAGTCACCGGCGGGGCGCGCAGCGGTAAAAGTCGCCATGCCGAAGCGCTGATCGCCCACTCGCCGCAGGTGCTGTATATCGCCACGTCACAGATTTTTGATGATGAGATGGCGGCGCGGATCCAGCACCACCGCGACGGCAGGCCTGCGCACTGGCGCACGGCTGAGCGCTGGCAGCAGCTTGATGAGCTGATAACGCCGGATAACCATCCCGAAGAAGCGATTTTGCTGGAATGCATCACCACCATGGTCACCAATCTACTGTTTGCGCTGGGGGGCGACAGCTCGCCAGACGGCTGGGATTACGCGGCGATGGAGCGGGCTATTGACGCCGAAATCGCGGTGCTGATTGCCGCCTGTCAGCGCTGCCCGGCTCACGTGGTGCTGGTAACCAACGAGGTGGGGATGGGGATCGTGCCGGAAAACCGTCTGGCCCGCCATTTCCGCGATATCGCCGGGCGGGTGAATCAGCGCCTTGCGGCGGCGGCGGATGAGGTCTGGCTGGTGGTGTCGGGCATCGGCGTGAAAATTAAATAAACAGGCGCTCCGTACCGGGAGTTATTCTTCCTGCTGGCTCTGCCGTGAGCCAGCCAACATGATGAGAATCCTATGCAAAGCTTAACCTCTCTACTGGGCGCGATCCCCGCGCTTGATGAAAATGCGATGGCGCGCGCGCAACTTCACATTGATGGCCTGCTCAAGCCGCCGGGAAGCCTTGGACGCCTTGAAGACCTTGCCATACAGCTGGCGGGAATGCCTGGTCTTGAAGGCGTCCCGCAGGTGAAAAAGAAGGCGCTGCTGGTGATGTGTGCCGACCACGGCGTGTGGAACGAAGGAGTTGCTATCTCGCCTAAAGCGGTGACCGCGATTCAGGCGGCGAATATGACCCTGGGGAAAACCGGCGTTTGCGTGCTGGCGGCGCAGGCGGGCGCGAAGATGCACGTGATTGACGTCGGGATCGATGCCGAACTTATTCCTGGCGTTATCAATATGCGCGTGGCGCGCGGCTGCGGCAATATCGCCGTCGGCCCGGCAATGAGCCGTGGTCAGGCCGAAGAGCTGTTGCTGGAGGTGATTCGCTATACCCGTGGGCTGGCGGAAGATGGCGTCACGCTGTTTGGCGTTGGCGAGCTGGGGATGGCGAATACCACCCCGGCGGCGGCGATTGTCAGCGTTCTGACCGATAGCGACGCGCAGGAGGTGGTGGGGATTGGCGCCAATCTGCCGTTGGCTAAAATGGGCAATAAAGTGGACGTGGTGCGCAGGGCTATCGCCGTCAACCAACCCGATCCGCATGATGGTCTGGACGTGCTGGCGAAGGTGGGCGGTTTTGATTTATTGGGCATGGCGGGCGTGATGCTGGGTGCGGCTTCCTGCGGGTTGCCGGTGCTGCTCGATGGCTTCCTGTCTTACGCGGCGGCGCTGGCGGCGTGTCGGATTGCGCCGGAAGTGAAACCCTACCTGATACCGTCGCACTATTCGGCAGAGAAGGGCGCACGCACTGCGCTGATGCATCTGGAGCTGGATCCGTATCTCAATATGGGTATGCGTCTGGGGGAAGGCAGCGGCGCGGCGCTGGCTATGCCAATCGTCGAAGCGGCCTGTGCGATGTACCACGATATGGGCATGCTGGCGGCGAGCAATATTGTTTTGCCAAAAGGCTGAGGAGATTTGCGGGGACGGTGCTAAGCCGTTCCCGTGAAAGGTCTGAGGTTTGCGGAACGCAGAAACAAAAAAACACCCTTGAGGGTGTTTATAATGTTGGTTGCGGGGGCCGGATTTGAACCGACGACCTTCGGGTTATGAGCCCGACGAGCTACCAGGCTGCTCCACCCCGCGTCACCGTACTGCTTATATTGTATTAAATTTTGATTGGTTGCGGGGGCCGGATTTGAACCGACGACCTTCGGGTTATGAGCCCGACGAGCTACCAGGCTGCTCCACCCCGCGTCACCGTACTGCTTGTACTTCATCAAATTTTAATTGGTTGCGGGGGCCAGATTTGAACTGACGACCTTCGGGTTATGAGCCCGACGAGCTACCAGGCTGCTCCACCCCGCGTCCGTGGATGCGCACTATACTCCGCTAACGTTTTGATGCAACCCTTTTTGACATAAATCGTCAATTTTGTAAAAAATGGTGCATACATAAGCACTTCCCGTCTGTTTTTTGCGCAAAACTGCTTTTGCGGTGCGTAAGCGCATTTCATTAGCCCTGGGGGTTTGTTATCTTCATCACGCACCCGGGCTTAGCAGCATAAAGAAGAGATACCATGAAAGGACGTTGGGCAAAATACGCAGTAACAGGGGCAATGCTGGCAATGCTGGCCGCCTGTTCCTCAAAACCGACCGATCGCGGTCAGCAGTATAATGAAGGTAAACTCACCCAGCCGTTTTCATTGGTTAACCAACCTGATGCGGTAGGCTCGCCGATTAACGCTGGCGATTTCTCCGAACAGGTGAGTCAGATTCGCAGTGCCTCTCCGCGCCTCTATACCAGCCAGAGCAACGTTTATAATGCGATTCAGGATTGGCTGCGCTCCGGCGGTGATACCCGCACGCTGAGCCAGTTTGGTCTTGATGCCTGGCAGATGCAGGGCACGGATAACTACGGTAACGTCCAGTTTACCGGCTACTATACGCCGGTGGTGCAGGCGCGCCACACGCGTCAGGGCGAGTTCCAGTACCCGATTTACCGTATGCCGCCGAAGCGCGGTAAGCTGCCCTCCCGCGCCAGCATTTACGCGGGCGCTCTGAGCGACAACTACATCCTGGCCTACAGCAACTCGCTGATGGACAACTTTATCATGGACGTGCAGGGCAGCGGCTATATCGACTTTGGCGACGGCTCGCCGCTGAACTTCTTTAGCTATGCCGGGAAAAACGGCTGGTCGTATTACAGCATCGGTAAAGTGCTAATCGATCGCGGCGAAGTGAAGCGTGAAGATATGTCGATGCAGGCGATCCGCGAATGGGGTGAAAAACACAGCGAGGCGGAGGTGCGCGAGCTGCTGGAGCAGAACCCGTCGTTCGTCTTCTTTAAGCCCCAGTCTTTCGCGCCGGTGAAAGGCGCCAGCGCGGTGCCGCTGATTGGCCGCGCGTCGGTGGCTTCTGACCGTTCGATTATTCCTGCGGGAACCACGCTGCTGGCGGAAGTGCCGCTGCTGGATAATAACGGTAAGTTTAACGGTCAGTACGAGCTGCGCTTAATGGTTGCTCTGGACGTCGGCGGTGCGATTAAGGGCCAGCACTTTGATATTTACCAGGGCATTGGCCCGGATGCTGGACATCGTGCCGGTTGGTATAACCACTATGGCCGCGTGTGGGTGCTGAAAAACGCGCCGGGCGCGGGTAACGTCTTTAGCGGTTAACGCACACCTGGCCGATATTTTGTAGCCCGGGTAAGGCGCTTGCGCCGCGACCCGGGAATGCCCACTTATTCTGAGGTTCTATGTCTGTTGTAATCAGCGATGCCTGGCGCCAGCGTTTTGGCGGCACGGCGCGTTTATATGGTGAAAAGGCGCTGCAATGTTTTGCCGACGCACATGTCTGCGTGGTCGGCATCGGCGGCGTAGGTTCCTGGGCGGCCGAAGCGCTGGCGAGAACCGGGATTGGCGCGATCACCCTTATCGATATGGATGATGTCTGCGTGACCAACACCAATCGCCAGGTTCACGCGCTCGGCGGCAACGTCGGGCTGGCGAAAGCCGAGGTGATGGCAGAGCGCATTCGCCTGATCAATCCTGAGTGTCGGGTGACGGTGGTGGATGATTTTGTGACCCCGGAAAACGTCGCTGAGTATCTGGGTGTGGGTTTCAGCTACGTGATTGACGCTATCGACAGCGTGCGCCCGAAAGCGGCGCTAATCGCTTATTGTCGGCGTAATAAGGTGCCGCTGGTGACCACCGGTGGTGCGGGCGGGCAAATCGACCCGACGCAAATTCAGGTCGCGGATCTGGCGAAAACTATCCAGGATCCGCTGGCGGCAAAGCTGCGCGAGCGCCTGAAGAGCCAGTTCGGGGTAGTGAAGAATAGTAAAGGTAAACTCGGCGTGGATTGCGTTTTTTCCACCGAGGCGCTGGTTTATCCGCAGGCAGACGGCAGCGTATGTGCGATGAAAAGCACCGCTGAGGGTCCGAAACGGATGGATTGCGCATCTGGATTTGGCGCGGCGACGATGGTGACCGCAACCTTTGGTTTTGTCGCTGTCTCTCATGCGCTGAAGAAAATGCTGGCGAAGGCGGCGCGGCAGACAGCGTAGATTCCCGGAGGCGGTGCTGCGCACCTGTCCGGGCTACAAAACCGCACCAACCCGTAGCCCGGGCAAGGCGCGTCAAGCGCCGCCCCCGGGGTGAGCTTAAGTCTCGCGGGCGGCGGTGAGAACAGCTTCGCTCAGCGCATTTAATCCCTGGCTGCGCGAGGCGCTCAGCTGGCCACGAAGCCCTAACTCATCAAACAGCGCCAGCGGATCGCTTGCCAGCAGCTCGCCAGCTCCTTTCCCTTCAATGGCGGTCAATAGCACCGCCAGCATGCCGCGCACGATGCGGCCTTCGCTATCGCCGTAGAAATGCAGTTTGCCCTCGGCATCAATGAAATAGCCCAGCCAGACGCGGTTTTCACACCCGGCAATCTCTTTCGCCTGTGCTTTCAGGTCATCAGGCAGCGCAGGAAGCTGCTTACCCAATAAAATCAGCTGGCGATATTTATCTTCCCACTGGCTGAGCGGGGTAAAGGTCTGACGTAAGGCCTCTTCGGTGATGCGGGTACCAAAAGGGTGAGAAGTCGTCATTATTCCACCAGTATTTGCAGAGCGCGGTCAACGGCGTGCACCAGCGCGTAAACATCGTCTTGCGTATTATAAGGTGCGAACGAGGCTCGCAGGGTACCGCTGACGCCAAGCGCCGCCAGTAGCGGCTGGGCGCAGTGCTGACCAGCGCGCAGCGCGATGCCCGATTCCGCCAGCAGCGTCACCATATCGCTATGGTGAACACCGGCAAAATCAAACGCCAGCAGACTGGAGTCCTGGCAGCGGAAAGACCGAAAGCCCGGGCGTTTCGCCAGTTCGTCTTCTGCCAGCGTCGCCAGACTACGGCTCCAGTTTTCCGCCTGCGCGATATCCGTCTCTTCCAGCCACTCCAGCGCCGCGCTCAGGCCAATCACTCCGGCAATATTTGGCGTTCCGGCTTCGAAGCGATAAGGCGCAGGCTGGATTTTGAAGCCGTCGAAGGTGACTTCAGTAATCATTTTCCCGCCGCCGAGCCAGGGCGACATCTCTGCCAGCAGCTCGCTTTTGCCATACAGCGCGCCGATGCCGGTTGGCCCGTAAAGCTTATGACCCGAGAAGGCATAAAAGTCGATATCCAGCGCCTGCACGTCCGCCGGGAAATGCACCGCGCCCTGCGCACCGTCCACCATCACTACCATATTGGCAGCGTGGGCCAGACCAATCGCCAACGCCAGATCCGGACAGCCGCCGGTGACGTTGGACATCTGGCCGATAGCCAGCACCCGGCTACGTGGGGTGATGAGCGTGCCCAGAGCAGCTACGTCCGGCAGGTGATTGCTAGCCAGTGGCAGCTTCACTACCCGCGCGCCGGTTTGCTCTGCGACCATCAGCCACGGAACCAGATTGGCGTGATGCTCCGCTTCGCTGACGATAATTTCATCGCCCGGCTTCAGGCGCGGACGGACGTAGCTCTGCGCCACCATATTGATGGCCTCAGTGGTGCCGCGCGTCCAGACGATATCTTTGCCGGAAGGGGCGTTAAGCAACGCCGCCACGCGCTCGCGTGCGTCTTCATAGCGTTCGGTTAAGCGCTGAGCCGCAGCGAACTGGCTTCGGTGGACGTTACCCGCGCTGAGGCGATAAAACTGGTCGCTGGCCTCGATCACCGCCAGCGGCTTAAGCGCCGTTGCTGCGCTATCAAGATAGACGCCAGCATCGGCCAGCGCCGGAAACTGGGCGCGAAATTGGACGGGGTTGAATGCGTTCATGGAATTCCTCGTGTCGATACCAGGATCGTCGCGCACTTTCCCCATAAGGGCAAGGCTGGTAAGAGGGGGACAAAGATAGTGTGGTGATGTTTGGGCAAAAAAAAAAAAGCACCGCGCATTGCGGTGCTACATTAAATCACTATGGACAGACAGGGTAAATGTACAGGAAGTGAAAAAGGGGTAGCTTAGCTACCATGGTCCGCACACACAGACCAATTGCAAACACAACAACACAACATCACAACCGTAAGCCAAAAGCTTGTTGGAACACGCATTCCAAAAAAAGCTCTTCGTTCCGGCTCAGGAAGTGCCGCCACTATAGGTATTTGCTGGTAGAACCTCAACGGACAAATTATAATGGCTCAGATAAAAAAAACTAATAGGTTAACTGTTGTTTCCTGTTTGTTAAATTGCCTTAACATCTAAGCCAGAATAACTATGTCAAAGCGTTTGCCACCTCTGAATGCATTACGTGTTTTTGATGCAGCCGCACGTCATCTCAGCTTCACTCGCGCCGCCGATGAGCTTTTTGTGACCCAGGCCGCAGTCAGCCACCAAATCAAGTCCCTGGAGGATTTCCTCGGCCTCAAGCTGTTCCGTCGACGCAATCGTTCTCTTCTTTTGACGGAAGAGGGACAGAGCTATTTTCAGGATATTAAAGAGATTTTTTCCCAGCTCACCGAGGCGACCCGCAAGCTTCAGGCTCGAAGTGCAAAAGGGGCGTTGACCGTCAGTATGCTGCCCAGTTTTGCCATACAGTGGCTGGTGCCGAGACTCACAAGCTTTAACTCAGCTTATCCGGGAATCGATGTCAGAATCCAGGCGGTAGACCGTCAGGAAGACAAGCTGGCGGATGATGTTGACGTGGCGATTTTTTATGGTCGCGGCAACTGGCCGGGGCTGCGCGTTGAAAAATTATACGCCGAATATCTGCTCCCGGTTTGCTCGCCATTGTTGCTTACCGGTGACAAAGCGTTGAAAACACCTGCCGATCTGGCGCAACATACGCTGTTACACGATGCTTCCCGTCGCGACTGGCAAACTTATACCCGCCAGTTGGGTCTAAACCATATTAATGTGCAACAGGGACCGATTTTTAGCCACAGCGCAATGGTGCTGCAGGCCGCAATCCATGGACAAGGTGTCGCTCTGGCCAACAACGTGATGGCGCAGTCCGAGATTGAGGCAGGCCGTTTGGTCTGCCCGTTTAATGATGTTCTGGTCAGCAAGAATGCGTTTTATCTCGTTTGTCATGACAGTCAGGCTGAACTGGGTAAAATAGCCGCCTTCCGCCAGTGGATTCTGGCCAAAGCGGCTAATGAACAAGAAAAATTTCGCTTTCGTTACGAACAATAAATCATTGTAGGGTAATCACATGACCAGCCGTTTTATGCTGATATTCGCCGCGATAAGCGGTTTTATCTTTGTGGCTCTGGGCGCTTTTGGTGCGCATGTTTTAAGTAAAACGATGGGCGTTGTGGAAATGGGCTGGATCCATACCGGCCTGCAATATCAGGCTTTCCACACGCTGGCAATTTTTGGTCTGGCGGTGGCGATGCAGCGCCGTATCAGCATCTGGTTTTACTGGAGTAGCGTGTTTATGGCGCTCGGTACCGTTCTTTTTAGCGGCAGTCTGTACTGTCTGGCGTTGTCGCATTTACGCCTGTGGGCGTTCGTTACGCCGGTGGGAGGCGTCTGCTTCCTCGCCGGTTGGGTATTAATGTTAATTGGTGCAATTCGTCTGAAACGTAAGGGCGTTGTTCATGAATAAAGTTGTCCTCTATTGTCGCCCTGGGTTTGAGAAAGAGTGCGCAGCAGAAATTACCGATAAGGCTGGCCGCCTTGAGGTATTTGGTTTTGCCCGAGTCAAAGACGACTCCGGCTATGTGATTTTTGAGTGCTATCAGGCCGAAGACGGCGAAAAGCTGGTGCGTGAATTGCCGTTCAGTTCGCTGGTGTTTGCTCGTCAGATGTTTGTTGTCAGCGAGCTGCTGCGCGACCTGCCGCCGGAAGACAGGATCACCCCGATTGTCGGGATGCTGCAGGGCGTGGTCGAAAAAGGCGGCGAGCTGCGCGTTGAGGTCGCTGATACCAACGAAAGCAAAGAGCTGATGAAGTTCTGCCGTAAGTTTACGGTACCGCTGCGTGCGGCGCTGCGCGAGGCGGGGGTGTTGACCAACTATGAAACGCCGAAACGTCCGGTGGTGCATGTGTTCTTTATCGCCCCCGGCTGCTGCTATACCGGCTATTCGTTGTCCAATAACAACTCGCCGTTCTATATGGGTATTCCGCGACTTAAGTTTCCATCCGATGCGCCAAGCCGCTCAACCCTTAAGCTGGAAGAAGCGTTTCACGTTTTTATTCCGGCGGATGAGTGGGATGAGCGCCTGGCGAACGGCATGTACGCGGTAGACCTCGGGGCTTGCCCCGGCGGTTGGACCTATCAGCTGGTCAAACGAAATATGTGGGTTTCCTCGGTGGATAACGGTCCGATGGCGCAGAGCCTGATGGACACCGGGCAGGTCACATGGCTGCGTGAGGATGGCTTCAAGTATCGCCCAACGCGCAACAACATCTCCTGGATGGTGTGCGATATGGTAGAAAAACCGGCGAAAGTGGCGGCGCTGATGGCGCAGTGGCTGGTGAACGGCTGGTGTCGTGAAACCATCTTTAACCTTAAACTGCCGATGAAAAAACGCTATGAAGAGCTATCGCGCAACCTGGCTTATATCCAGGAGCAACTGGACGAGCACGGTATTAACGCGCAAATCCAGGCGCGCCAGCTGTATCACGATCGCGAAGAAGTGACCGTTCATGTGCGCCGCCTGTGGGCTGCTGTCGGTGGTCGTCGCGACGAACGCTAGTTTTGTCGATTTTGCAGGCCGGATAAAGCGTTAAGCTATTATCCGGCGCTGCAAATAGCTGTTATGACTGCGATACATCAGAAACAATATGCGTCACATCATTCAGATGGCCGATCCGTGCCTCCCCCGAACGATTAAATTTGCTCTTATCAATCAGCAGTAATGATTGCGAAGCCCGCTTCAGCAGCAGCGATTTAAAATCGGCATTGACCGTATTCGAGTCCCAAAGCGCGCCGTCGCTGTCGATGCCTTCACACGAAAAAATAAACAAGTCGATTTCCAGCGATTTGAGCTGCGAGATAAGCGACGAGCTGACGTAACAGCCATATTTGCGCTGGAGCGTACCGCCGGAGCAGGTGAGCTGAATATTTTCGCGCTTGCTCAATTCCTGGCAAATCGGCTGGCTATTGGTAAACACATGAAGGTCGATATCCGGCAGTTGACGGGCCAGATACCAGCAGGTTGAGCTGGCATCAAGGGCGATAACCATCCCTCCTTCTATCCAGGCAAGGGCTTCACGCGCGATATCTGCCTTGTGGGCGTAATGGCTTTTAAGACGGATGTGAAAAGGGTCGCCGCTGTCCTGGTTTTCCCGATGAATCACTTTTGCCCTACCGTGGTTGCGCAGCACTTTCCCCTGGGACTGGAGTTCGCTGAGGTCGCGACGAATGGTTTCCCGGCTGACGTTAAGCTGTAGTGATAAGGCTTCGGTGGTCAGGCTGGTATGGTTCATGAGCAGGTCTAGAATCGCTTGCTGTCGTGCCGCTTTCATTTTTCTCACCCTGGCGTTCGATGAGCGCCCGCATTGGACGGGCGCTGCGGCATGAGATTACGGCGTTACCCCTTTTTTTAAAAGAATATTCCCGTACTTGGCACGCTCACCTGTGATAACGATCGCAAAGGCTTTTTGCGCCCGCTCGTAGAAGGCAAAGCGGTCGATGCGGGTGATATCCGGGCAGGGTGCAGAGCCTGAAAGCGCATCGCGATAGCGCGTTTCAACCTGCGGGTCGAGCGTATCGCCTTCTACCGCAGCCATCATCACCAGCGGTGGGGCGTAGCTGTCGAGTTCAAATAACGGAATAATGGCTTTCAACAGATCGCTAACTAACAGCCCGTCGGCGCGAATCACCTGCGGCCCCATGCTGTGCGCCGGGAAGTGGGCATCGGAAAAAATGATCTCATCCCCATGCCCCATTTCCGCCAGCACTTTCAGCAGTTCTGGAGAGATTAACGGTGAAATAGTCTTTAGCATCTCAAATTCCCTCAATCAGTTCGGGTTCGGTTTGCGGATAAAAATAACGGTATTCGTAGCTCACCTGTGCTCTGGCCTGTTCCGGGCTGGTAAATTCACCGACGCCGTACCAGCCGAACATTGCCGCTCCGGCCACGGTGGTTTCGGCATCATCCAGCACCTTAATCGGAATATCGAGCATATTGGCTTTAATCTGATTCCACAGCGCGTTACGGCTGCCGCCGCCAACCAGCAGCAGTTCGGTCGCTTTAAAGTGGCCAATTTTTTGTAGCGTTTGCAGGTTGCGCGCAAGCTGCTCCGTTAACCCTTCCAGCGCAGCGCGATAGAAATGACCGCGAGTGGTGTTGAGCGTCACGCCCTGCCAGCCCGCGTTTTGGCAGGCGAGCAGGTCGCACTGCATCTTCACGCCTTCAGCACCCTCAGGAATAACCCGCGCTTCTTCAATCAGCGTCTGCCACGGCGTTTCCGACGTCCACAGCAGCTTGCGCACCCATTCGAGCACGCCGGAGGCCAGCCACTGCATGCCGGGGTTATACAGCCCTGCCAGGCTATCCAGCTCGCAGGTGGAGCCTGCATAGTGGCTAAGCAGCGGCGTGTTGACCTGGGCGCTGCGCACCATCAGGATTTCCCAGGTGCCGGATGAGAGCACCGGTTCATCCTGCTCTGCGCCCGCGCCAAATAGCGCGAACTGGGTGTCGTGTCCGGCGGAGATAACTGGAATACCTGCGGGTAATCCCAGTAAGTTCGCGGCATCAGATTGCAACGTGCCTATTTTCTCGCCCGCTTCGACCAGGCGAGGAAAGAGGCGGCGCGGCAGGCCGGTGGCTTGTAAGATTTCCGTGCTGAAATTCCGCTGGTGGATGTCCAGCATCTGGCTGGTGCCCGCCATAGTGATATCGGTGGTGAACTCCCCGCTCAGATGATGATTGATGAGCGAGGAAATAAACAGCCAGGCGTGGGCCTGCTCCAGCAGCTGCGGGTGGTTCTCTTTTAGCCATATCAGCTTGTACAAGGTGTTAAAGCTAAACGCGCCGACGCCGGAGATTTGCTGGAGCTGCTGCGGGGGCATAAAACGGCTGATACTTTCCATAACGGCCGCGGTGCGCGGGCATTTCCAGCTGATGACCGGATAGAGCAGCTCGCCGTGTTCATCAACCAGCGCGCCATCGACGCCGAAGGTGGTGACCGTGATGCCGCGTATTTTGCAGGATGACAGTTTGTCGCGAATCTGCCGACAGCACTGTGCGAAGCGTTGCACAATGGCCTCCAGCGACCACTGGTGCCAGGCGCTGTTCTCCACGGCAATATCGCTGGCGTTTGCGGTGGCGGCACGGGCAATAATTTTTCCTTGTCGGTCAACGGCAATCGCCCGCACGTTGGTGGCGCCGCAGTCGAGGACCAGGATGACGTCTTTTTTCATATATAACTCCATAAACGTCGCCGGATGGCGCTGCGCTTATCCGGCCCACGGTTCACGCGCCCGTAGGCCCGGTAAGCTTGTGCCACCGGGCAAAGCCACATTAACGTTTATACAGCGGGCCATAGTTCTGGCAGGCGCGGTAATCCTGGCCTTCTGTATCCATGCCGTGCGCAGACCAGGTGGAAGGGCGATAAATCTTCGCCTCTTCGACGTTATGCATGCACACCGGAATACGCAGCATTGACGCCAGGGTAATAAAGTCGGCGCCGACGTGACCGATGGTCAGTACACCGTGGTTAGCGCCCCAATTGGCCATCACCGAGTAGACGTCTGAGAACGGGCCTTTACCGGTCAGGCGCGGTGCAAACCAGGTGGTGGGCCAGGTGGAGTTGGTGCGGGCATCAAGCTGGTCGTGCATCTCTTTCGGCAGCTCAACGCTCCAGCCTTCGGCGATTTGCAGTACCGGGCCAAGACCTTTGATGATATTCACTCGGGTCATAGTGAACGGTACGCCGCCTTCGGTCAGGAAGCGGGAAGAGAAGCCGCCGCCGCGGAAATATTCATGAATCGCCGGGCACCACTCGGTGGCGGCCAGGCAGGCGTCGGCCTCCCGTTGGCTGATTTCCCAGTGTGGTTTCATGGTCGGTTTGCCGTTGTCATCTCGCTGCTTACAAGATCCATCCAGCGCCGCAGAGCCGGAGTTGATCAGGTGGATGATACCGTGCTCGGCAAGGCCGGTTAGTAGTTTGCCGGTGACGCGTTCAACGGCGTCCGGCGACCAGTAGGTACGGACGTCGGCAAACACTTGAGCGGTACCGGTCAGCTGATGTCCCATCAGCATTGCCACGCCATTGAGGCTGTCGTTCTCGGTGGCGACGACAAAGGGTTCACGTACGCCGTTCCAGTCGAATGAACTATTGAGCAGCGCTTCGGCGGTATCGCCGTTGGGGTATTGATCGGTCCAGTGACGCTGGCCCTGGAAGCCGGCAGCGATGGCGTTATAGCCCAGTGACTCTTCCACCAGCCCTTTTTCCGCCAGCTTCTTGTTGCCCTGCATCATGTCGCGAATGCACATTGCCATCAGCAGGCTCTCTTTCAGCACTGCACGGCTCTGCTCTTCATTACGCTTATACTGCTGCGCGTTCTGGTCTTCGCCATAGCGGAAGTTTTTATCCGCCCACGCCAGCGCCATTTCCAGTTCGGCTTCGTCATAGATTTTCTGGTCGATACGGCGACGTAGTTCGGTCATATCCACCGCCTGCACTTTCATGCCCAGCCAGGATTCGAAGAAGTTATGATCGACGATAGAACCGGCGATCCCCATCGACACGCCGCCGACGGAAAGATAGCTTTTGCCTTTCATGCTGGCGACCGCTAAGCCAGCGCGAGCGAAGCGCAGCAGTTTTTCTTCAACGTCCGCAGGGATGGAGGTGTCATCGGCATCCTGTACGTCATGACCGTAAATAGAGAACGCCGGAATACCCTTTTGGCTATGGGCGGCCAGTGCTGCTGCAAGGTAAACCGCGCCGGGGCGTTCGGTGCCGTTAAAGCCCCAGATGGCTTTCGGCCGCAGCGGATCCATATCGATAGTCTCGCTGCCGTAGCACCAGCATGGCGTGACGGTGATGGTGACGCCGACGTTCTGGCTGCTGAATTTCTCCTCACAGGCGGCGGATTCCGCCATCCCCGCGATACAGCTATCGGCAATCACACACTCAATCTGCGCACCGCAGGCATGGCGGAGTTTCTCGGTAATAAGCGCGGCGGTGGCCTTCGCCATATTGATGGTTTGTTCTTCGAGCGACTCGCGCACTCCCATGCGACGTCCATCAATAACCGGGCGAATACCTATTTTCGGTAAGCTGATTTTTTTCATTACAGATTCCTCACGTTATTCGGATAAATGTTTAGTTAGCTGCCGTTTGTGAACGGAAACGGGCAAAGATGAAGATGATGGCAAAGCAAAGTGCCGGAATGAGCTCTGCAGTCGTAATACTGCCTGCGGCGTCGCTGACAAAACCCATGACCGGGGTGACGATGCCGCCGCCAATGATGGTCATGACGATGAAAGAGGAGCCGTATTTAGTGTCCTGTCCCAGATTTTTGATACCCAGCGAGAAGATGGTCGGATACTGAATCGACATAAATGCGCTGCACAGCGTCAGGGCCAACAGACCGATTTGGCCGCCCGTGAAGGCTGAAATCAGGCACAGAATCATGGCAAGCAGGGCGTAGGCTGCCAGGACTTTATGCGGCGCGAAGCGGCTGACAAGCCAGGTGCCAGTGAAGCGACCGATAAAGAAGCACACCATGGTGCCGGTCAGATAGTTGGCGGCAAAGCCTGGGGTCATGCCGGGGATCTCTTCGATCGCGTAGCGAATCAGATAGCTCCAGCAGGCTGTTTGCGCGCCGACGTAGCAGAACTGCGCCAGTACCGCCCAGCGCCAGTGGCGAATGCGCACCAGGCGGGAAAACGATGCTGAAAATGAACTCTGTCCGACATCACTATGATCATCACTTTGCAGGGCTGGGAATTTGGTCAACATAATCAGCAGAGCGACCAGTAAGACGACCGCGACGATGATCATATAAGGGGTTTGTACCGATAACACCAGGCTGTGCTTATAGGCGCTGAGCTGTTCGGGTGCCATTTTATCGAGCACTTCCTGAGATTGATGCGGCACGTTAGACAAAATAAGACTTTGCCCAAAGACGACGGCGATAATGGCACCAAAAGAGTTAAAAGTTTGCGCCAGATTAAGTCGGAAGTGTCCACCACTTTCTGGCCCTAACACAGTAACAAAAGGATTTGCCGCCGTTTCCAGACAACCTAAACCTGCAGCGATAATAAATAATCCAATCAGGAATAAGGTGTAGTTCATCACTTCGGCGGCTGGCCAGAATAATGCTGCGCCTAAAGCATATAAGAATAATCCGGTGATGATTCCTGCTTTGTAACTTAATTTTTTCATCAAGATCCCGGCAGGGATAGGAATGACGAAGTAGCCAAAATAAAAAGCGGATTGGATTAGTCCGGCCTGAAAATTAGTTAGCGTAAAAGCTTGTTGAAATTGGGGTAATAAGATGTCATTCAGGTTATTGGCGACCGCCCAAAGGAAAAATAACGAGCACAGTAAGGCGAAGGGAATAATATAGCGTTTGCTTTGCCCTGTATCTACCGCACGAAAACTCTGCGTTTGTATTGTTGTGTTTCCCATAGCATCCTCATTGGTTCAGAAGCGTGTTCAGCAGCATTAGAGTGTGGTTGGTTATACCCACCAGACCGCAAAAATCAGGGGAGTTCCGGTGACGGTGTAAACAGTGAAATAAACATCACGGAATGAACTCATGAATGCATTTTCAAATAAAAAACGTCTTTTAATATGATGGTGGTCACACTTAGCATCTATTGAGTGATTTTATGTGATTATCATCACTTTAATAATCAGGAAAACATGACCGTTTGAGAATGTTAATTCTAAAACCCACAAAGAGAATGACCGATTAAATTTATAATGTGGAAAACGGGCAGTTGTTACAATTATCGCTAAAATGCCCGTTTTTTAATGTATCAGTAATAACGGGCATTTTTGAGAAATTTAAAATGAGTTATCTGTTTTTTTTGGCTTCAAATAAGTGAGGGATATCACAGAACGTGGTGATGTAAATTCCTTTCTCATTATTCAGGATGATGATGGTGAACAATTATTCGCATTATTCAACAGCGCCAGGGCGTCATGCCAGGTGAGTCGTCTGTTGTCGTATTGAGCATCATAAAGAGAGGTAAGAAATGGAACGAAATAGACTGGCCCGGCAGATTATTGATACCTGCCTGGAAATGACCCGCCTGGGATTAAACCAGGGAACCGCAGGTAATGTGAGCGTGCGTTATCAGGGGGGAATGCTCATAACGCCCACGGGCATCGCTTATGAAAAACTGACCGAAGCGCACATTGTTTATATTGATGCCAACGGCCAGCATGAACAGGGCAAACTGCCATCCAGCGAGTGGCGTTTTCATATGGCGGCTTATCAGACGCGTTCTGACGCTAACGCGGTGGTGCATAACCATGCGGTCCACTGCACGGCGGTTTCAATCCTCAACCGCCCGATTCCGGCTATTCACTACATGATTGCGGCGGCGGGCGGTAATTCTATCCCCTGCGCGCCGTACGCCACTTTCGGTACCCGCGAGCTGTCCGAATATGTGGCAGTGGCCCTTAGAAACCGTAAAGCGACGCTATTGCAGCACCATGGCCTGATCGCCTGTGAAGATAATCTGGAAAAAGCACTGTGGCTGGCGCATGAGGTGGAAGTGTTGGCGCAGCTCTACCTCAGCACGCTGGCTATTGTTGATCCGGTTCCGGTGCTTGATGACGAGGCGATCGCTATCGTGCTGGAAAAATTCAAAACCTACGGATTACGTATCGAAGAATAAAGCCTAAGAGAACGTTTTCTCCCGGTTGTCGGATGGCGGCGTGTCGCTTTGTCCGGCCTGTGTTGGATGCCGCTTTGTGGGCAGGATGCGCCAACCGGGCAACGGGCTTACCGCCGTCTGTGGGCAGGATGCGCCATTGGGCAACGGGCTTACCGCCGTCTGTGGGCAGGATGCGCCATTGGGCAACGGGCTTACCGCTGTCTGCGGGATGGTAGCCCGGACAGATGCGCAGCATCGCCTCCGGGAAATTCTGCCCCTCAGCACTCTGCTCCCGGGGGCGGCGCAAAGCGCCTGCCCGGGCTACGGGGTAGCCGCCGTCTGCGGGATGGTAGCCCGGACAGATGCGCAGCATCGCCTCCGGGAAATTCTGCCCCTCTGCACTTTGCTCCCGGGGGCGGCGCAAAGCGCCTGCCCGGGCTACGGGGTAGCCGCTGTCTGCGGGCAGGATAGCGCTACCGTGCCAGCCG
The DNA here is from genome assembly GCF_003261575.2 of Klebsiella huaxiensis. Taxonomy (GTDB): domain Bacteria; phylum Pseudomonadota; class Gammaproteobacteria; order Enterobacterales; family Enterobacteriaceae; genus Klebsiella; species Klebsiella huaxiensis. The sequence continues at coordinate 1,176,352 of NZ_CP036175.1, forward strand.
CAGCTGTTGCAGGTTGCCATCCAGCTGCAAATCGGTTTGCAGGCGTGCTATCTCACGGCAGATAAACGCCATCTCTTTATGTTCTTCCAGCTTCTTACGCCACTTCTCCGGCACGTCCGCCAGTCGCGCGTAGATCCCTTCCAGATCCTGAAAATCGGTTAACAGCTGGGCGGCGCTCTTCGGCCCAATCCCCGCCACGCCGGGAACCTTTGAGCTGCTGATACCCGCCAGACCCCAGTAGTCGGGCAGTTGCTGAGGCGTGACGCCGAACTCTTTGGCGATAAACGGCGCATCCAGCCAGCGTTTCTGGAAATAATCGCGAATGCGGATAGTTGGCGACAGCAGCTGGCAGTAGCCTTTATCGGTGGAAACAATGGTGGCCTGATGCCCGGCCTGCGCCACTTTCACCGCCAGAGTGGCGGCAAGGTCGTCGGCCTCGCTGCCGGAGATCGCCCAGCAGCGGAACCCGTGTTGCTCAAACGCCGCCCGCAGGGCTGGCATTTCCGCTTCGAGGGTTTCCGGCATCGGCGCACGCCCGGCTTTATAGTCCGGCAGGCGCTGGTGCCGCCAGCCATGACCGCGCTCTTCATCATCAAACACCGCCACGACGTGAGTCGGCTGGCTATGGACAACCAGTTGTTCAAGCGCGTGCAGACAGGTATCGACGCAGGGCGACCCCTGTACCGCGTGAATGCGACGAATGAGATTAAGTGCGTCGACGATGAGTAGATGAACGGCCACGGATGTCCCCATAGATAGGCTCCTGTTCTTAATGCCTTTTAGGGTAACATCGCTGCGCGGGTGAGGCTATTGGCACCAGGAGAATCAGGAAGATGACTCGCAGTTTCGATCTAATCGACGTGCATCAGCAGGCTAGGTTCGCTATTAGTGGCGTCGCCGTACCAGACCGCTTCGCGCACCGAAATCGGTTTGTTGATAAGCCCCAGGGCGTAAAAACGATCGGCGATACTTTGCTGGGCGCGAATCACGTTGAGTTCCATCGGGCGTGTTCGATGGCTGCGGCGGGCTAATGCTCGGGTCAGCGAAGCGGCGTTAATCCCCAGCTCCGCAGAGAGCAAGTTTGCAGCTTCATCACGGTGCTGGTCGATAAACTGCCCGGTCTGCGTTAATTCGGCTACCAGGCGCTGCATAATATCGTTATTGCGGATGGCGTAGTCGCGGCGCGAGAGGTAGAAATGGTGGTTGTTGACGCGCCCCTCGCCGCTGGTGACGACCCGTAATTCACCACTATATTCCGCATCGCTGAGTAGCGGATCCCACATCATCCACGCATCAACTGTTAGATAATCGCTGGCGGTTAGCGGGTATTTCGGTGGAATGTAGACCACTTTGACGTCATTCAACTCTAGCCCGGCCTCTTCCAGAATATGCAGCAGCAGCCAGTGAACGTTAGAGCCTTTATTCAGCGCGATGCGCTTACCGCGCAGGTCGGCAATGGTGTGGATATCGCTGTGCTGCGGGACGACCATCGCCACGCTTTGCGGTGCGGGCGGCTCCCAGGCGACGTAGACCAGATCGCTGTTGTTGGCCTGAGCGAAGACTGGCGGCGCTTCGCCAGTGGTACCGAAATCTATCTCATCGCAGGCCAGCGCGTGCAGCAACTGTGGCCCGGCGGGGAACTCGCTCCACAGCACGCTGACGCCGTGGCTGGCAAAGGCTTTCTCCAGACTTTGCCGCGCTTTCAGGATACCGAGGTTGCCGAAGCGCTGAAAACCGATGCGCAGTTCCCGGTCATGACTTTCACTATTTACCGCCGGACGATAAGTCGGCTCCAGCCTGCGGCGGCTTTTAATAATGCCAAAATTCGCCAACTGCGTGCGCAGCGTGTGGCGACTAATGCCCAGCAGCGCTGCGGCCTGGCTTTGATTGTCATCGCAGCGGGCCATCGCGCCGCGAATCAACGCTCCGGTGACCCGTTCCCACAGCGGCTCGCCCGGTAAGGAGAGCTGGTGGTGAATAAAGTCATCCAGCTCACTGTCGCTGGTGGCCGCGGGTTCGTTGCTGAGGGTCGTCAGCCGGAGCTGAGCGGGGCTAATTTCCTCTTCTTTACTCAACAGAACGGCGTTATGCAGGGTATTTTCCAGCTCGCGAATATTGCCCGGCCAGGGGTATTCCATCAGCCTTGCCAGGGTTTCCGGGGCCAGACGACGAACCGGACGGCCCAGACGGCGGGCGTAGAGCGACAAAAAATGGTCCGCCAGTATGGGAATATCCTGACGGCGCTGGCGCAGCGGCGGCAGCGGAACAATGGCGATATTTAGCCGATAGTAAAGATCTTCACGGAAACGACGCTCGCGGATAGCCTGCATCAGATCCACGTGGGTGGCGGCGATCACCCGCACATTGACCTTAATCGCTTTGCGCGAGCCGACGCGAGTGATTTCACGCTCCTGCAGGACACGCAGCAGTTTGACCTGAAGCGGCAGGCTGAGTTCGCCGATTTCATCCAGCAGCAGGGTGCCGCCCTCCGCAGCCTCGAACCAGCCGGGATGACTTTGCACCGCACCGGTGAACGCGCCTTTTTCATGGCCGAACAGTTCCGCTTCTGCCAGGCTTTCGCTGAGCGCACCGCAATTGACGGCCAGGAAGGGGCCATGGCGGCGTGAGCTATGATGATGTAAATAGCGGGCAACGACCTCTTTTCCTGTGCCGGTTTCGCCGACGATAAGCACCGTCGCCTCGGTGGGGGCCAGTTTATCCAGCAGACTCTGAAACGCTTTTGACGCCGGGTCGATCAGCGCAGGCGTGGCGGATGGGGATTCAGGATTCAGCATGGTTGACCTCCGGTATTTGATGACCTGAACTTATCCTGTGCTGACGATGGAAACCAGAGGGCAAACCTGCCGTACTGTTGCAAAAACGACAACCTGAACGCACTGTCTGGCGCATTTGCAACAGCGGGATGAAATTCAATTTCAGGTAACCTATTGAATTTATTTTGTTAATTTTTCATTCACCATTGGCATGATTATCGCTAACACTCATATAACCAAATTAAAACAACGCTTCGATAAATATCGGATATGGTTATATAGGAAAGAGATAATGACGCAAAAAACCGACGATAAAATCAATGTATTCTGGTTCCTGCCCACCCACGGCGATGGTCGCTACCTGGGTACCGCAGAGGGCGGACGCCCGGTTGATTTGCCTTACCTGCAGCAGGTGGCGCTGGCGGCCGACAGCCTCGGCTACTACGGTGTGCTGATCCCAACCGGGAAAAGCTGCGAAGACTCCTGGCTGGTAGCCTCGGCGCTGGCGCCGTTGACTCGTCGCCTGCGCTATCTGGTCGCCGTCCGGCCGGGGCTGCAGCCGCCGACGCTGGCGGCAAGAATGGCGACCACCCTCGACCGCCTGTCGGGTGGTCGTCTGCTGATTAACGTCGTTACCGGCGGTGACCCGGTGGAGAACAAAGGCGACGGTATATTCCTCAGCCATGGCGAACGCTATCAGGTGACCCGCGAATTTCTCGACGTCTACTCCCGTTTGCTGAAAGGCGAAAAGGTGGACTATCACGGCGAGCATATCCACGTTGAGGGCGCGGAAGTGCTGTTTCCTCCGGTGCAGGAAAACGGCCCGCCGCTCTATTTTGGCGGTTCTTCTGAAGATGCCATCGATGTCGCCGCTGACCAAATCGATACTTACCTGACCTGGGGCGAGCCGCCCGCGCTGGTGGCCGAAAAGCTGGCGGTGGTGCGCGAGCGCGCCGCCGCCCGTGGACGCACGCTGCAATACGGTATTCGTCTGCACGTGATTGTTCGTGAAACCGAAGAAGAGGCGTGGGCCGCCGCCGATCGCCTGATATCTCATCTCGATGACGAGACTATCGCCCAGGCGCAGAAAATTTTTGCCCGTATGGATTCTACCGGACAGTCGCGGATGAGCGCGTTGCATAAAGGTTCGCGCGACAATCTGCGCATTGCGCCAAACCTGTGGGCGGGCGTGGGGTTAGTACGCGGCGGGGCAGGGACGGCGCTGGTTGGCAACCCACAGCAGGTGGCGGAACGCATTCGTGAATATCAGGCGCTCGGCATTACCAACTTTATCTTCTCTGGCTATCCGCATCTGGAAGAGGCGCATCGCTTCGCCGATCTGGTGATGCCGTTGCTGCCGCTGGCAGGTCATGACCAGCCGAAGGCGCGTAGCGTGAATACCGGCCCGTTCGGTGAAACTATCGGCGGCGACAAGCGTCCGGTAAAACAGGTTAGCGCAAGCTGAGGGGGAGGTCAGATGTATGCATACTGAACCCCATGTAGTGGTTGTCGGCGGCGGATTCAGCGGCGCGGCGGTGGCGATTCATCTCCTGCGCCTGGCCCCGGTTGGCGTGCGGGTGACGCTACTGGAACCGCGCGAGACTCCCGGCGCTGGCGTGGCGTATTCCACCACGGAGCCGAGCCACCGGATCAACGTTCCTGCCGCGCGGATGCAGCTTGCGGGTGAAGAGGAGGGGGCGTTCGATAGCTGGTACCGCAACCAGCCTGCTTTTGTTGACGATCCGCAGGCCCAGCTTGCGGACGGCGCGGTTTATCCGCAGCGCGGGCAGTTTGGTTGCTACGTGGCCCTGCGTTTTGCTGAGGCAGCACGCGCCAGCGCCGGGCGGCTTATCCATCTGCGTGAACAAGCGCTGAGCCTTAATGATGGCGAAGTTATCACCGACGGTGGTCGTCGACTGTCAGCCGATTTGCTGGTGCTGGCAATCAGCCATCCGCCGCCCTCTTTATCGTCCCAGGCGATATCGTTTGAAAAACATCCGGCATTAATTGCCAACCCCTGGCAAGCGGGCGCTCTGGAAGGTATCGCGCCGGAGGCCAGCGTGGCGGTAATGGGGACCGGTCTGACGATGGCGGATACCGTCGCGACCCTGACGCGGTTGGGTCATCGCGGGCCGATAAGCGCGTTTTCACGCCACGGTCTGCTGCCCCGTAGCAATCTGAGCGGCAACAGCGCGAGCTGGCCCGCTGAATACGGTGAGGGTTCGTTGCGCCAGCGGCTACGAAAGATCCGCAAGGATATCGCTCTTGCGGCGGAGCAGGGAGTGGCCTGGCAGGTGGTGCTGGACGCGGTGCGTAATCAGGGGCAAAGCATCTGGCAGGGGCTGACGCTTGCCGATCGTCAGCGTTTTCTGCGCCATTTACGCAGCTACTGGGATGTTCATCGTTACCGTATCGCCCCGCAGGTCTCCGGAGTTATTGAACAACGACAGCGCGACGGCAGCCTGAGGGTGCTGGCGGCCAGGCTTACGGCCCTCGAAGGCGATGCACAAAAGCTAACGCTAACTCTGTCACCCCGGCGCGGTGAAGCGCAGCGGGTGAGCGTTGACCATTTGATTTTAACTACCGGCCCGGCGCACGGGGCGCTGACCGACAGCCAACCGCTGCTGCGTCAACTGAGCCAGGATGGGTGGATTCGCGCCGATGCGTTTGGCCTGGGTCTGGACGTTGATCGGCATTCGCGGGCTATTGGTCGGGAAGGTCGGGTCACGCCCTGGCTGCTGGTATGCGGGCCTGCCGCACGGGCCTTTTTTGGTGAGCTGATGGGACTGCCGCAGGTGGCTGATCATGCAGCCGCCGTCGCCGCCGAAGCTCTGCTGACGCTGGGTATCAAACCGTCCGTCCGATGTCCGGTGTTCTGAACGCCCTTTTCCCCTGATTCCCTTAAATGATTATGTGCGCGTCCCGCTACCGGGGCGCGTCGTGGAGAGTGCTATGTCATCACAACGTGAAATTCGTCTGAATGCTTTTGATATGAACTGCGTCGGCCACCAGTCGCCGGGGCTGTGGGCCCATCCGCGCGACCGCTCCTGGCAGTACAAGGACCTTGAGTATTGGGTTGACCTGGCGCGCCTGCTGGAGCGCGGCAAGTTTGACGGGCTGTTTATTGCCGATGTACTCGGCGTCTATGATGTGCTGAACGGCAATGGCGATGCGGCGCTTCGCCAGGCGACGCAGGTACCGGTTAACGATCCGTTGGCGCTGATTACGCCGATGGCGCTGGTGACGGAGCATCTGGGATTCGGCCTGACCGCTTCGCTCTCCTTTGAACACCCGTATCCGTTTGCCCGCCGTCTGTCGACCCTCGACCATCTGACGAAAGGGCGGGTCGGCTGGAATATTGTGACCTCATATCTTGAGAGCGGCGCGCGCAATATTGGCCAGAAAGCGCAGACCGATCACGACGCCCGCTACGACTATGCCGATGAGTATCTGGAGGTGGTCTATAAGCTGCTGGAGGGGAGCTGGGAAGATGGCGCGGTGCTGCGCGACAGGAAACGTAAGATCTTCAGCGATCCGCGAAAAATTCACCCGATCAACCATCAAGGCAACTTTTTTTCGGTACCGGGGATCCATCTATGTGAACCGTCACCGCAGCGCACGCCGGTGCTCTATCAGGCGGGGGCTTCCAGCCGCGGCAAGCAATTTGCCGCCGGGCATGCGGAGTGTGTATTCGTTGGCGCGCCGTCAAAAGTGCTGCTGAAAAAGACGGTGGCGGATATTCGCCGTCGTGCCGAAGAGGCCGGACGCGATCCGCGCAGCATCCTGATCTTCAACATGCAGACGGTGATTGTCGGCGAAACTGACCGCGCAGCGCAGGCGAAATGGCAGGAGTATAAACCGTACGTCAGCTACGAAGGGGCGCTGGCGCTGCTCTCCGGCTGGACTGGAATCGACCTTGGTCAGTATCAGCCGGATCAGGTGCTGGAGTACCTGCATACCAATGCGATTCAGTCGATGGTGGAGGCGTTTTCTACCGCTGACCCGAATAGCCAGTGGACGGTGCAGAAGCTGGCGGACTGGGCGGGGATCGGCGGCTTCGGCCCGCTGGTGGTCGGTAGCCCGCAGACGGTTGCCGATGAATTGCAGTCCTGGGTGGAGGAGACCGATGTCGATGGCTTCAACCTCGCCTATGCGGTGACGCACGAAACCTTCCGCGACGTGGTCGACCTGTTGATCCCTGAACTGCAAAAGCGCGGTGTGTTTAAGCAGGAGTATCGCGAAGGAACCCTGCGTGAAAAGCTGTTTGGCGCCGGCCCGCGGCTGGCTGCGCCGCATCCGGGCGCAGGCTATCGCTACGGCGCGCAGGTCGCGGTCGGGAGTGAAGAGAAGGTGAGTTAATTTTGCCGGTCCCCCTCTCCCCGAAGGGTGAGGGCTGAACTGTGGGGCGGGAGGTTTTTCCCGGAGGCGGCGCTTGACGCGCCTGTCCGGGCTACGGGTCCTCCACCGTCTGTGACCCGGGAAGGGAAGACTTACTGCTTATCCAGCGACCAGGTGGCGCTGCGAACATCGACTTTCACCGGCAGCAGGCCGATGCGGGTGAAGGTGTCCGCCAGCGCCTGCTGTTCGTTGTAGACCGCTGGCGTCATACGCTCGGCCCCGTAGGGCAGGCGCGCCAGCGTCTTCAGCCAGATGGCCTTATCCAGCCCGGTTGAGGTGGAAAGGATCCCGGCGGCATCATCCCGATGGCTATTGGCCCATTTGCTGAGTTTATCCAGTTCATCAACCACCTGCTTCGCAGTCTCCGGATAAGTATCAGCAAATTTTCGGCTTGCCAGATAGAAGGTGTAGTGCGGCACCAGCCCTTCGGCGTTGCGGATCTGTCGGGCTTTAGCATTGGTTTCCACTTCCGCCAGGAACGGATCCCAGATAACCCATGCGTCAATGGCGCCACGCTGGAAGGCGGCGCGGGCGTCGGCAGGCGGTAGATAGACCGGGGTGATATCTTTATAGCTCAGCCCGGCTTTTTCTAGTGCGGCCACCAGCAGGTAGTTCACGTCGGAGCCTTTGTTTAACCCCACGCGCTTGCCTTTAAGATCGGCGACAGTCTTAATCGCTGAGTTTTCAGCCACCACAATGGCTTCTGTTTTCGGGTTCGCTGGTGAATGAGCCAGATAGACCAGATCTGCCTGTGCGGCCTGGGCAAAGGCCGGTGGCGCATCGCCAGTGGCGGCGAGGTCGATGCTGCCGACGTTCAGCCCTTCCAGCATTTGTGGCCCGGCCGGGAACTCTATCCAGCGCACGGCGATCCCCTGCTTTTTAAAGCTCTCATCAAGAGTGCCTCGGTATTTCAGCAGTGCGAAGATATTGGCTTTCTGATAGCCGATATTGACGGTTTCCGGCGTCTTCGCCAGCGCGGAAGTGGATAAGCCAGCAAGCAGTAGCAGCAGGGCCGGGCGAGATAGTTTGAGCATGATTCGTTCTCCTTAAGCGGTTTTGCGTAAGGTAACAAATCGTCTTTATAACCAATAAATAACTAAATTTTCATTTATATAACGTAAATGAAGGATGAGATCCCCGGTATGCCGCAGCACACCGGGAGCAGGCGTTAATCGCAGGCGACAATCTTCATTGCCAGGCCACCGCGCGAGGTTTCGCGGTATTTGGCGTTCATATCTTTGCCGGTTTCGTACATGGTTTCGATGACTTTATCGAGGCACACGCGCGGCTCGCTGGTGCGGCGCAGGGCCATTCGCGCAGCGTTGACGGCTTTGACCGCAGCGATAGCGTTACGTTCTATGCATGGCACCTGTACCTGCCCGGCAACCGGGTCGCAGGTGAGACCGAGGTTATGTTCCATGCCGATTTCCGCGGCGATGCATACCTGACCGGGGCTACCGCCCAGCAGCTCAGCCAGACCGGCTGCTGCCATTGAGCAGGCGACGCCGACTTCGCCCTGGCAGCCCACTTCGGCACCGGATATTGAGGCGTTCATCTTATAGAGCGATCCAATGGCGCTGGCTACCAGCATATAACGGGCCAGAGAGTTGGCGTTCACTTTGCGGATAAACTTGTCGTAGTAGGCCAGCACCGCAGGCACGATGCCGCAGGCACCGTTGGTCGGCGCGGTCACCACGCGGCCACCGGCGGCGTTCTCTTCGTTGACCGCCAGGGCGAACATGTTGATCCAGTCCACCACCGCCATCGGGTCGCTATTGGTGTTGTCCTGACTTACCAGCATCCGGCGCAGCGCGGCGGCGCGACGCGGTACGCGCAGCTTGCCCGGCAGGACGCCTTCGGTGGTGATTCCGCGTTCAATCCCGCCGCTCATCACTTCCCAGACCGCAGCGAAGTGCTGTTCCAGCTCTTCTTTACTGTGCAGCGCCAGCTCGTTTTGCATCATCAGGCCAGAAAGCGACAGCCCGCTTTGCTGGCAATGGCGCTGTAAATCGGCGGCGTTTTTGTAGGGATAAGGGACTGCGACCGACGCGTCGTTGGTCAGGCCGAAATGGTCTTCGTCGACGATAAAGCCGCCGCCGATAGAGTAGTAAGTCTGGCTGTAGAGAACCTGGTCGCCGCCCAGGGCGGTAATCCGCATGCCGTTCTCATGCAACGACAGGTTGTCGGCATGGAAATTCATGCATTGATCGACCGGAAACGCGACTTCCTGCTGGCCGTTTGCCAGCATCAGGCGGCCATGGGTGTTGACGTCCTGAATAAAGCCAGGGATAGCGTCGATGTCGACGGTATCCGGCAGGTTGCCCGCCAGGCCCATAATAATCGCGATGTCGGTATGGTGGCCTTTGCCGGTCAGGGAAAGAGAGCCGTAGACGTCGACGACGACCTTCGTCACCTTGTGAAGCAGCCCGCGCTCAATAAGATCGTCCGTGAATTGTTTGCCCGCTTTCATCGGTCCAACGGTGTGGGAGCTGGAAGGGCCAATGCCGATTTTAAAAATATCGAATACGCTGATCATGATGCATCCAGTGCTGTCTGCGCCGCCGTTAAGCGGCGCGGGGGGATATTAGCTAAACAGGGAGTAGAAAATCGCGGAGATAGCAATCAGGCCCATCAGCACCACGAAGACGTTGCTGACGTGGCCGCTGTATTTGCGCATTGCCGGGACTTTCTGAATGGCGTACATCGGCATCAGGAACAGAATCATCGCAATAATCGGGCCGCCAAGGGTTTCGATCATCCCGAGGATGCTTGGGTTCAGCGTCGCCACAATCCAGGTGGTGACCAGCATGAACAGCGCCGTGATTTTGTTCAGTTTATTGATTTCGATGGACTTGCCTTTACCGCGCAGGGATTTAATCACCATGCCGTTAAAGCCTTCACGAGCGCCCAGATAGTGGCCGAGGAAGGATTTGGTGATAGCAATCATCGCAATGATTGGCGCCATCCAGGCGATAATCGGCGCGTTAAAGTGGTTCGCCAGGTAAGAAAGAATGGAGATGTTCTGATCTTTTGCCGCCGCCAGGTCAGCCGGAGAGAGGCTCAGTACGCAGCTGAAGACGAAGAACATGACGGTCAGCACCATCATGATGTGCGCGCGCGCCAGAATGCTTGAACATTTTTTCTCTGCGCCCTGGCCGTACTCTTCGCGTTTTGCCACGGCGAAGGAGGAGATGATCGGCGAGTGGTTAAAGGAGAACACCATCACCGGAATCGCCAGCCACAGAGTCATCCACAGGCCGTTGCCAGTAGCGGCTGCACTACTCAAGGACAGGGTTTCCAGCGCCGCGCCGTTCCACTGCGGGATCAGGTACAGAGCCAGAATCATCAGCGCGACCACGAACGGGAATACCAGCACGCTCATCGCTTTGACGATCATCTGCTCGCCGAAGCGCACGATAGTCATCATGCCGACAATCAGAATCAGGGAAAGAATGGCGCGCGGCGGCGGCGTCATGTGCAGCTGGTGCAGCATAAAGCTCTCGACGGTATTGGTGATCGCCACGCTGTACACCAGCAGAATCGGGTAGATAGCGAAGAAGTAGAGCAGGGTAATCAGCTTGCCTGCGCCGACGCCGAAATGTTCTTCGACCACTTCGGTGATGTCTTCACCCGGATTTTTACCGGACAGCACAAAACGGGTCATACCGCGGTGGGCGAAGAAAGTCATCGGAAAGGCCAGAATCGCCATGATGATCAGCGGGATCAAACCGCCGACGCCCGCGTTGATCGGCAGGAAAAGTACGCCCGCGCCGATAGCCGTGCCGTACAGGCCCAGCATCCACATGGTGTCCGTTTTACGCCAACCGCTACGGGTAGCATCCGAAACGATGGTGCTGGTTTGAGTGGTTTCCATCTGTATCTCCTGGAGGAAGCAACAAAATCTAATGAAGAAAAACGAATGAATAATATGAAATTTTTTTGTTTACGGTTTTTTAGGCATTTTCTCCGTAACAATTGGTGCGGGAAGATACATTTATACGGTGAATTCATCAGTGATCGCGATCGCAAATGCAATAATCCACTTTTAATGTGCGTATTTTTAGTTCAACAGCCTGTTTGTAGTTGTCAGATAGATATTTGTGGCGCGGAGGCTATCATTTTCAGCATATGAGATAATAGTGGGCTTGCGTAATAACGAGGTTTTTACTGTGGAAACACGATATTCTCGACGTTTTTTCGCTAAAAAGTATTTTTTATAGTGATATTTATTGCTTTTTTTGGAAACGCAAACGATTGGCTATGCAAAAATGTTTTAAAAGATTCATAAAGAAATAGAATTTATTGGAAAGCATGTGGACTGATTAATGGACAAGGCGCTGGGCTTTTGTGCATACCGGTTTGTGAGGAAGGGTAGCCCGGATACCTTCGGGAAACTCAGCCCCTCTGCGCTCTGCTCCCGGGGGCGGCGCGATACGCCTGCCCGGGCTACAGGTGCATCACCGTCTGCTGTCCGGTAGCCCGGACAAGATGCGCAGCATCGCCTCCAGGAAATGCGCCGGATCTGAGGCATCACCGCGTCTTCCTCCCGGCTAAGCGCAGCGCGAGCCGGGCTACGGGGTTGTGCGGTTTGTGCGGAAAAGTAGCCCGGACAAGGCGTTAGCCGCTGTCCGGGAGAAAAGCACTCAGGAGCAGATTTCGTAGCAGGGGATGTAGGCGGTACCGCCAGGCAGTTTCATACGATGCTGAGCAACAAAGCCCTGCAGCAGGTCATCCATGCGGCGCATCATTGCCTGATCGCCATGAATTTTATACGGACCGAACTTCTCGATAGCCTGGATGCCCACTTCTTTTACGTTACCGGCGACGATACCGGAGAAGGCACGACGGAGATCGGCGGCTAGCACCTCCACCGGCTGATCCGGATAGAGCTTGAGATTGGCCATATTCTCATGCGTCGGTTCGAACGGCATTTGCAGATCCGGGGCGATGCGGATAGACCAGTTGAAGCTATAGGCATCACCGGTTTCGCGGCGATTCTCTTTCACCATCGGCATCGCTTTTTTCATCTGCCGCGCCACTTCTGCGGCGTCATCAATGATAATGCGATAGTGACGACGGGCAGATTCACCCAGCGTGTGCACGATAAACTCATCCAGCACGCGGAAATAATCGGCGCTCTCTTTTGGTCCAGTAAGGATCAACGGCAGCACCTGCGACTTGTTCGATGGATGCATCAAAATGCCGAGCAGATAGAGCAGCTCTTCCGCCGTCCCCACGCCGCCTGGGAAGATGATGATGCCGTGGGCGATACGCACGAAGGCTTCCAGACGTTTTTCGATATCCGGCATGATGATTAATTCGTTCACCAGCGGGTTCGGCGGCTCGGCGGCGATAATAGACGGCTCAGTCATGCCGATAAAGCGGCTGTCTCTGTATCGCTGCTGCGCATGGCCGACGGCGGCGCCTTTCATTGGCGCTTCCATCGCGCCCGGACCGCAGCCGGTGCAGATGTTCAACTCGCGCAGACCCAGCTGTGTGCCGACGCGGCGAGCGTACAGATACTCATTTTCGTTAATCGAGTGGCCGCCCCAGCAGACAATCATATTTGGCGCTTCGCCGACGTGCAGGGCACGGGCGTTACGCAGAATAGAAAAGACCAGGTTGGTGATATGCACCGAGCTTTCCAGATCAAGATTCGGGAAGCGCACGGTGTTGTGGATCTGGCCGTAGACGAACAGGATATCGCGTAGTACGGCAAACAGGTTGGCCTGCAGGGAACGAATAATACGCCCGTCAACGAAAGCGTCTTCCGGCGGGTTGATCAGTTCCAGCTTCACGCCGCGTTCGCGACGCAGCACGTTAATATCGAAGTTTTCAAAACGAGACAGGAGCTCCTTGCTGTTATCGGTCAGGCTCCCCGAGTTGAGCACAGCAAGCGAGCAGTTGCGAAAGAGTTGATACAGGTCACTGCTGGCGGTGCGTTTAAGCATATCCACTTCCAGCTGCGACAGCATATCCATTGAACCAAGCGGGCTAACATGTGTAATCAAGTGAACTCCTTACAGGACGATTATCGTCTTCCTGTGATTACAATAGCCCTGCTGACGGCGTTTTCACAACCTTGCGCACGCGTTAACGCACGCAAATTGTGAAAATGTTTACTATTGACGGGCGAGGCGAGCGATGGCCGGGACAAATTCGCTATTGCTGCGCCACGGGTTGATATCCAGACCACCACGTCGCGTATAGCGAGCATAAACGGAAAGGGATTCCGGCTGGCAGAAACGCTGAATATCGTTGAAGATGCGCTCAACGCACTGCTCGTGGAACTCGTTGTGGTGGCGGAATGACACCAGGTAGCGCAGAAGCTTTTCGCGATCGATTTTCGCCCCGCGGTACTGAATTTGCACCGAGCCCCAATCCGGCTGGTGAGTAATCAGGCAGTTGGATTTCAGCAGATGGCTAACCAGCGTCTCTTCGACTACTTTGCCGGAAGCCGCGCCCTGTAGATAGTCGGCGTTAAACTGGTAGTTGTCGATTTCAATATCCTGACTGTCGATGCAGGTGCCGTGCAGATGCGCCACCGGCTGGCCTTCGAGTTCATCGAGGCGATACAGTGACACCTTCACTTCGCCCTGTGCGCAGGCGCTAAGATCGCGCGCCAGCGTCGCCTGTACTTCCTGCCAGTCGGCGAAGCGGGTCTGGTTAAAGCTGTTGAGATAAAGTTTAAAACTCTTTGATTCCACCAGATTCACGGTGGTGTCGTTCAGCTCAACGTGGCCCACGGCGACCTGCGGTAGACCTTTGGCGTTCAGCCAGGAGAGTTCATACAGCGTCCAGATATCAGCACCGTGAAACGGCAGGTTATCGGCGTGCAGATCCAGCGGATCGCGGTTCAGGCTGCGCGGGACGCCCTGAAGCAGGCTGGCGTCGTAGGTATCGCGGTAATCAGTTGATTTACCGAGCGTCAGGCCAGCCAGCGCCTGATGATTATCGTAAGAAGACATGTTTCACCATAGTTAAAGCGGTTACACTATATGCCAAGTGTATCCTGTCTAACGTGAAGAGAGAAACCGGTGGACCATCAAACCGCAGAAGCGCTGCAAGCATTTACTCAACGTTATTGCGATGCGTGGCAGCAGCAATACTCCAGCCTGCCGCGCAGCGAGGATCTTTACGGCATCCCGTCGCCGTGCATTAGCGCGACGGATGATGACGGCGTTTTCTGGCAGCCGCAGCCGTTTTCTTTAGAGCCCAACATTAGTGCAGTTGAACGAGCGCTGGATATTGTGGTACAACAGCCGCTTCATGCTTATTATACCACTCAGTTTGCGGGTGATATGACGGCGCGCTTTGCCGATGAGGCCATGACGCTGCTGCAAACCTGGAGCCCGGATGACTTCCAGCGGGTGCAGGAGAATTTAATTGGTCATCTGCTGGTACAAAAGCGTTTAAAGCTGTCGCCAACATTGTTTATCGCCACGCTGGACAGCGAACTGGATGTGATTTCGGTCTGTAATATGAGCGGTGAAGTGATCAAAGAAACGCTCGGAACCCGTAAACGGACCACCCTTTCTCCCTCGCTTGCGAGTTTCCTTAATTCCCTTAAGGCTGGTCTGTAATCCAAACTACCCAAAACTTTGTGAGAGATCTCTTACAAGACCTGTAAGAGATCGTCATCATTTAAGCCGATCCGTTACCACCCTTGTTTTGATAAAATCAATATTATTCAAGTGATTATAGATTTTTCGATTCTTGCTAACAGCGATAAGTCTTAAGATATTGTCTCAAGAAGGGTTGTAAGACGAGGCGGAATCAGGGATTCTATACGCATCGACAGGGAGTCGAGAGATGAAGTGAACATCAGGATGATGACACTTCTACAGGACCCGCCGGGATGGCGTAGCAAGGACAGGCTTCAGGATGAAGCACAGGATAACGCAGGATAGCGTAAAGGGACACCTCCAGGAGGGAGAACGAGAGCCGGTCGGGATGTTCGGTGGATCAGGAAGATCAGGATAGACTTACGGATGAGTGATTTCACATCGGGGTGGTGTGAAAGCAGGATGCAACAGTTTACGGATGAACATGGTCAGGAGACCTCAGGAAAAGTTTTCAAGGACGAGCAGGGAGCACCAATGTAGCTGGATTGCTGCAAAACGAACCGGGAGCACTGTTTATACAGTGCTCCCTTTTTTTATTTCTCTTCTGAATTTGCTATTCTGCGCCGGTTTACAACTCACTGAGGTTCCCCATGACTCTTCACCATCGCGTGCGTGAGCGCCTGCATGCTATTGAAGCGCTGCTGCGCGAAACGGAACACTGGCAGGAAAATGCGCCAGAGAGCCGTGCGTTCGCCAGCGAGCAACCGTTCTGCCTCGACACCATGGAGCCGCTGGAGTGGCTGCAGTGGGTATTAATTCCACGTATGCATCAGCTTCTGGAAAGCGAGATGCCTCTGCCGCAGAACTTCGCCGTTGCTCCTTATTATGAGATGGCCCTGGATAATACTCATCCTGTTCGCGAGCAGGTACTGGCGGAACTGGTTCTGCTGGATGCGCAGTTTGCGGGCGGTAAGGTCTGATGCTGGAGATCGTCTATCAGGACCAGTGGCTGGTGGCGGTGAACAAGCCTTCAGGTTGGCTGGTGCATCGTAGCTGGTTGGATCGCGATGAAAAAGTGGTGGTGATGCAAACCGTGCGCGACCAGATTGGTCAGCACGTGTTCACTGCCCATCGCCTCGACCGACCCACCTCCGGCGTGCTGCTGATGGGGTTATCGAGCGAAGCGGGAAGACTGCTGTCGCAGCAGTTCGAGCAGCATCAAATGCAGAAACGCTATCACGCGATAGTTCGCGGCTGGCTGAGTGAAGAAGCGGTGCTTGATTACCCGCTGGTCGAGGAACTGGATAAAATCGCCGACAAATTCGCCCGCGAAAATAAAGATCCGCAGCCAGCGGTGACGCATTATCGTGGCCTTGCGACGGTAGAAATGCCGGTGGCAACCGGGCGCTATCCCACGACTCGCTATAGTCTGGTGGAGCTGGAGCCGAAAACCGGGCGTAAACACCAGTTACGTCGCCACCTCTCCCATCTTCGCCATCCGATTATCGGCGATAGTAAACATGGCGATCTGCGTCAAAATCGCAGCGCGGCGGAGCATTTTGGTTGCGAGCGGCTAATGCTGCACGCCAGCCAGTTATCGTTAACGCATCCCTTTACCGGCGAGCCGCTAGTGATTCGTGCTGGTCTGGACGACGTCTGGATGCGCGCTTTGTCGCAGTTTGGCTGGTGCGGCCTTCTCCCGCTAAATGAAAGGGTTGAGTTTGCCGACGACAGCGGTCAGGATGAGTGTGTTGAGGATAATCCAGGGAGATAGTTATGGCGGAAGTCGGAATTTTTGTCGGCACGATGTATGGAAATTCGCTCCTGGTCGCTGAAGAGGCGCAGGCCATTCTGAGCGGACTGGGGCATCAAGCAAAAGTGTTTGAAGATCCAGAGGTCAAAGACTGGGAATCATATACCGGGAAATACGTGCTGGTTGTGACATCGACCACTGGACAGGGGGATTTACCGGATAATATTGTGCAATTGTACGAAGGCATCAAAGACATGTATCAGCCGCATTTGCGCTATGGAATTATCGCGCTTGGCGATAGCACCTACGCCAACTTTTGCGGCGGCGGTATGAAGTTTGATGCGTTATTACAGGAGCAGGGCGGTAAGCGAATTGGCGATATGCTGATGATTGACGCCAGCGAAGATCCGGAACCTGAAAGTGTCTCTAACCCTTGGGTTGAGCGGTGGGCGGCGCTGCTTGCTTAAAAAGTTTCGCCCTCTCCCTACTTAGAGGGCGTCCCTTTTTACTTATTTTCAATGCCAGTGGCCGGATTAACGGTCAAAAAGATCGTAACAATTCTCCGCCATTCGGGCTTCAGGCATTTGCCTTAAAACCCGTGCCATACCAGGGGCTTTACCGGGCTATTTCACGGGGTCAAGAGAGTTGATTCACACTCCTGTCTTTTGTGCCGCTATTTCCCTTTCAGAACAGCCTTTGCTTTTCATTTCCGTGAACTATCCCCCATCCCGTTAGGCATAAGCCACAAATCAGATTTACTACTGCAATGAAAGCTGTGTATTTGCACGGTGAGCCCGCCAACCCCTCTTTTTATACTTTTCCTGCCAGTTACAAATGCAGTGCCAGATATAACGACAATTATGAAAAAACACTAACACGTCATTCTGAGTACCCTACAGGTTGTGCTGTTCAGAATGAACGTAGCTAACGCTATGATTCAGGAGTGCAACAATGAGTTCATTAAGTCAGGCGGCGAGCGGCGCTGAAAAGCGCACCAATGCTCGCTACTGGATAGTGGTGATGCTGTTTATCGTCACATCCTTCAACTACGGTGACCGCGCCACCTTATCCATTGCTGGTTCGGAGATGGCCAAAGATATTGGCCTCGATGCAGTCGGTATGGGGTACGTTTTCTCTGCGTTCTCATGGGCTTATGTTATCGGCCAGATCCCCGGCGGCTGGTTGCTCGACCGCTTTGGTTCAAAACGCGTCTACTTCTGGTCCATCTTTATTTGGTCCATGTTTACCCTGCTGCAAGGCTTCGTCGATATCTTTAGCGGCTTCGGCATTATCATCGCGCTGTTTACGTTGCGATTCCTTGTCGGTTTAGCTGAAGCACCTTCCTTCCCCGGCAACAGCCGCATTGTCGCGGCGTGGTTCCCGGCGCAGGAAAGGGGCACGGCGGTCGCTATCTTTAACTCTGCGCAGTACTTTGCAACCGTTATCTTCGCGCCAATTATGGGGTGGTTGACCCATGAGGTGGGTTGGTCACACGTGTTTTTCTTTATGGGCGGTCTCGGGATTATTATCAGCTTCGTTTGGTTGAAGGTCATTCATGAACCTAACCAGCATCCAGGCGTAAACCAAAAAGAACTGGAGTACATTGCCGCAGGCGGTGCGTTGATCAATATGGATCAGGCGAATGCCAAAGCGAAAGTGCCGTTTAGCGTCAAATGGGGCCAGATCAAGCAGCTACTGGGTTCACGCATGATGATCGGCGTGTACATCGGCCAGTACTGCATTAACGCCTTAACGTACTTCTTTATCACCTGGTTCCCGGTTTATCTGGTACAGGCGCGCGGTATGTCAATTTTGAAAGCCGGTTTTGTTGCCTCGGTTCCGGCCATCTGCGGCTTTGCGGGCGGCGTGCTGGGCGGCATTATTTCCGACTGGCTGATGCGTCGTACCGGCTCGCTGAATATCGCGCGTAAAACGCCAATCGTCATGGGTATGCTGCTGTCGATGGTGATGGTGTTCTGTAACTACGTCAACGTGGAGTGGATGATCATCGGTTTTATGGCGCTGGCCTTCTTTGGTAAAGGCATTGGTGCGCTGGGCTGGGCAGTCATGGCGGATACCGCACCGAAAGAGATCAGCGGCCTGAGCGGCGGTCTGTTCAATATGTTTGGCAACATCTCCGGTATCGTGACGCCGATTGCGATTGGCTACATCGTTGGTACCACCGGCTCGTTCAACGGCGCGCTGATTTACGTGGGCGTCCATGCGCTGGTTGCGGTGCTGAGCTATCTGGTGTTGGTGGGCGATATTAAACGTATCGAACTGAAACCTGTCGCAGGACAATCATCATGACAACACAATCGAGTCCCGTTATCACGGATATGAAGGTCATCCCGGTGGCCGGGCAGGACAGCATGTTGCTCAACATCGGCGGTGCACATAACGCGTACTTTACCCGCAATATCGTGGTACTTACCGATAACGCCGGGAATACCGGTGTCGGTGAAGCGCCGGGCGGTGAAGTGATTTATCAGACGCTGGTCGATGCTATCCCGATGGTATTAGGTCAGGAAGTCGCCCGCCTGAATAAGGTGGTACAGCAGGTGCATAAAGGTAATCAGGCCGCCGACTTTGATACCTTTGGCAAAGGTGCCTGGACATTTGAACTGCGGGTGAACGCGGTAGCCGCTTTGGAAGCTGCGCTGCTCGACCTGCTGGGCAAAGCGCTCAACGTGCCAGTTTGCGAACTGCTAGGACCGGGCAAGCAGCGCGATGCGGTCACCGTGCTGGGCTATCTGTTCTACGTAGGCGATCGCACGAAGACGGATTTGCCTTATCTGGAGACGACGCCGGGCAACCATGACTGGTATCACCTGCGCCATCAGCAAGCGATGAACAGCGAGGCGGTAGTGCATCTGGCAGAAGCCTCGCAGGATCGCTATGGCTTTAAAGACTTCAAACTCAAGGGCGGCGTGCTGCCCGGCGAGCAGGAAATTGAAACCGCCCGTGCGCTGAAAAAACGCTTCCCGGACGCGCGTATTACGGTTGACCCCAACGGTGCCTGGCTGCTGGATGAAGCTATCGCATTGTGTAAAGGGCTAAACGATGTGCTGACCTACGCCGAAGATCCTTGCGGTGCCGAACAAGGTTTCTCTGGTCGCGAAGTGATGGCGGAGTTCCGCCGTGCGACCGGTTTGCCTGTGGCGACCAACATGATTGCCACTAACTGGCGCGAAATGGGTCATGCGGTGATGCTTAACTCGGTGGATATTCCGCTGGCCGATCCGCACTTCTGGACGCTTTCCGGCGCGGTACGTGTGGCGCAGCTGTGCGATGACTGGGGCCTGACCTGGGGTTGCCACTCGAACAACCACTTTGATATTTCGCTGGCGATGTTTACCCATGTTGGTGCAGCAGCACCCGGCAAGCCGACGGCTATCGATACCCACTGGATCTGGCAGGAGGGCGATTGTCGCCTGACCAAAAGTCCGCTGGAGATTAAGAACGGGAAAATTGCTGTTCCGGATGCGCCCGGGCTGGGCGTGGAGCTGGACTGGGATCAGGTTAACAAGGCTCATGAGGCCTACAAGAGACTGCCCGGTGGCGCACGTAATGACGCGGGTCCGATGCAGTATCTGATCCCTGGATGGACTTTTGACCGTAAACGACCTGTTTTCGGCCGTCACTGATTACGCAAAAAGGATTGAATTATGAGCACTCAATTTACGACTCCAGTTGTTACCGCGATGCAGGTGATCCCCGTTGCGGGCCACGACAGTATGCTGATGAACCTGAGCGGCGCACATGCCCCGTTCTTCACGCGCAATATTGTGATTATCAAAGATAACTCCGGGCACACCGGCGTCGGCGAAATTCCCGGGGGAGAGAAAATCCGCCAGACCCTGGAAGATGCAATTCCGCTGGTGGTGGGTAAAACGCTTGGCGAATATAAAAATGTGCTGAACGCGGTACGTAACCAGTTTGCCGATCGCGATGCTGGTGGACGCGGTTTGCAGACCTTCGATCTGCGTACCACTATTCATGTGGTCACCGGTATTGAAGCCGCAATGCTTGACCTGCTCGGCCAGCATCTTGGCGTAAACGTCGCTTCTCTGTTGGGCGATGGTCAGCAGCGTAGCGAAGTCGAAATGCTCGGTTATCTGTTCTTCGTCGGCAACCGCAAAGCGACGCCGCTACCGTATCAGAGCCAGCCGGATGAGAAATGTGACTGGTATCGCCTGCGTCATGATGAAGCGATGACCCCGGATTCGGTGGTGCGCCTGGCGGAAGCGGCGTATGAGAAATATGGTTTCAACGACTTTAAACTGAAAGGCGGCGTGTTGGCCGGAGAAGAAGAAGCGGAATCAATTGTTGCGCTGGCGAAACGCTTCCCACAGGCGCGTGTGACGCTGGATCCAAACGGCGCGTGGTCGCTCAATGAAGCGATCAAAATTGGTAAGTACCTGAAAGGCTCTCTGGCTTACGCAGAAGATCCATGTGGTGCAGAGCAGGGCTTCTCCGGGCGTGAAGTGATGGCGGAATTCCGTCGGGCTACCGGTCTGCCGACCGCGACCAATATGATCGCCACCGACTGGCGTCAGATGGGGCATACGCTGTCGCTGCAATCCGTCGATATCCCGCTGGCGGACCCGCACTTCTGGACTATGCAGGGCTCAGTTCGCGTGGCGCAGATGTGCCATGAGTTCGGCCTGACCTGGGGCTCGCACTCTAACAACCACTTTGATATTTCGCTGGCGATGTTCACTCATGTCGCGGCTGCGGCACCGGGTAAGATCACCGCCATCGATACCCACTGGATTTGGCAGGAAGGCAATCAGCGCCTGACCAAAGAGCCGTTTGAAATTAAAGGCGGCATGGTGCAGGTACCGGCGAAACCGGGTCTGGGCGTAGAGCTCGATATGGATCAGGTGATGAAAGCCCACGAGCTGTATCAGAAACACGGTCTGGGCGCGCGCGATGACGCCATGGGGATGCAGTATCTGATCCCAAACTGGACGTTTGACAACAAGCGTCCGTGCATGGTGCGCTAAGAAAATGCCGGTTCCTGCGGGGACCGGCATATTCGCGTTACCGGGTAAATGCTCATTTTAAGGACAGCTTATGAAGATAGTGATCGCACCGGATTCATACAAGGAGAGCCTGAGTGCGCTGGATGTTGCAACCGCGATAGAGCAGGGTTTTCGGGAAATTTATCCGGACGCGGAGTATGTCAAACTGCCGGTTGCGGACGGTGGCGAAGGAACCGTCGAAGCGATGGTTGCAGCTACTCAGGGGTATCAGGTTGAGGTCACCGTCACCGGGCCGCTTGGTGAACCTGTTGCGGCTTTTTACGGACTTTCAGGCGACAAGCAGTGCGCTTTTATCGAAATGGCGGCGGCGAGTGGTCTGGAGAGCGTGCCGTCGGCGCGACGTAACCCTCTGCTGACCACGTCATGGGGGACGGGAGAGCTTATTCGCCATGCGCTGGACGCAGGCGTGAAGCAGATTATTATCGGCATCGGCGGCAGCGCCACTAACGATGGCGGAGCCGGAATGGTACAGGCGCTAGGGGCGAAGCTGCTGACCCACGACAACCAGCAGATTGCGCTCGGCGGCGGTGCTCTGGATAGCCTGGCGCGTATTGACATCAGCGAGCTTGATGAACGTCTGGCTGAATGTCGTATTGATGTCGCCTGCGATGTGACTAATCCGCTGACTGGCCCGCAAGGGGCTACGGCGGTATTTGGCCCGCAGAAAGGAGCGACGGCGGAGATGATCGCCCGCCTGGATAAGGCGCTGGCCCATTTTGCCGGGATTATTCATCGCGATTTAGATCTCGACGTGCTGAACCTTGAAGGTGGCGGCGCGGCGGGCGGTATGGGAGCTGGCTTGTACGCCTTTTGCGGCGCGAAGCTGCGACCAGGAATTGAGATTGTCACCGACGCGTTGCATCTTGCCGATATTGTAGCGGATGCGGACCTGGTAATTACAGGCGAAGGGCGTATCGACAGCCAGACGATTCACGGTAAAGTGCCGGTTGGCGTGGCGAGGGTGGCTAAACGTTACAACCTTCCGGTGATTGGTATCGCCGGTAGCCTGACGGCGGACGTTGGTGTGGTGCACGATCACGGTCTGGATGCGGTATTCAGCGTGATTTATTCCATTTGCACGCTTGATGAGGCACTTGAAAATGCCGCCGAAAACGTGCGCATGACGGCGAGAAACGTCGCTGCGGTGCTGAAAATGGGGCAAGTATTATAAGTTTTCCCCGGTCGTGCAGCGGTATGACCGGGGATGACGATTTAAATGCCCATCAGCTTGCATGCTTCGCGTACGACGTTATCCATTTCATCCAGCAATTCAAGAAACTCCGGCTCTAGTTCTTCGGCGACGGTACCTGAGCGTAGCTGAGTCTCGATGGTCTGACACAATTTCTTCAAGCGAGGAACGCCGCTGTAGCCACAGCTGCCGTGGAGTTTATGAATCAAATCCAGCAACCCTTCCGGCTGCTCGCCGACCAGTTGCTCTTCCACTCTATTACGAACTTCCGGCATAAAGGCGATCAGCATCTGCAGCATTTCCTGCGCCAAATCTGGTTTCATCGCCGCCTGGCGTAGCGCCAGCTGCCAGTTCAGGGTGACGTTATGATCGATTGGCAGTTCGACAGCCTCAGTTACCGCGAGCGGTGCAACATTCTTGCCCGGCTGATAGCGCAGCAGCAGGCTGTAGAGCTTGTCTTCTTCAATCGGTTTCGCCAGATAATCATTCATTCCCGCGCTCAGGAGCTTTTCGCGCTGGCCTTCCAGCGCGTGCGCCGTCACGGCAATGACCGGGGTTTGCTGTTGATGAGGGAGCTGGCGAATCAGTTCACAGGCGCGAATACCGTCCATTTCTGGCATCTGAATATCCATCAGAATCAGATCCAGCTGCTTTTCTTTAGCCTCTTCGACGGCATTCTGGCCGCTGTCGCAAAGGATGACGTGCTGAACCAGATCTTCCAGCAGAGCCCCGATGAGCTTCAGGTTTGCTGGGTTATCATCGACCGCCATCACTGTCATCGGCAGTTTTTTACCATCTGAATGCGGTAATAAGATGGTGGGTTGCGTCTGACATGAAGCCGTCAGTGCCGGGAGTAGGCGCGTTGAGGTCAACGGTTTGAGTAAGCAGGCCGCTACGCCATCTTCTTTAAGCGCTTCGGCGCTGACCTGGGCGTGGCACGGCAGCGCCAGCAGCAGGTGATCTGCAAGCTTGCAGGCCCTTGTCAGCTTATCGCGATGCTGCTCCAGCTCGCGTACCGCCACTGGAATACCGGCTAACAGAATATCGTAATGAGCATCAGGCAGGGCGGACATGGTTGGGCTATAGACCACCTCTAACGGCGTTGTTGCCAGCAGTTCCATGGTGCACTGCGCCGCCATGGCGTTAGCTTCAATATAGGCCAGCTTTTTGCCTGTCAGACAGTCGGTTGACACGCTATCGGGGACAGCGTTAGGGTTAAGATCGAGGCTGATATGGAACCAGAACGTTGAGCCGCGATTAGGCTGGCTGTGGAATGAAATATCGCCGCCCATCTCCTTCACCAGGCGCTGGGTGATGACCAGCCCCAGCCCGGTACCGCCATGGCGGCGGGAAATACTGGCGTCAGCCTGGCGGAAAGCCTGGAACAGGCGTGACTGATCGCGCTCTGGAATACCGATACCGGTGTCGTGGATTTGTACTTCAATTTGCACTCTGGAGTTGCTAATTGTGCGCTGTTCCACCAGTACGTCGATATTGCCGTATTCGGTGAATTTAATGGCGTTACCCATCAGGTTGGTCACAATTTGCTGCAGGCGCAGCGGGTCGCCAATCACATTATCCGGAACATCATTTTTGATGTTCAGCGTCAGCTCCAGGCCTTTATCATGCGCTGAATGCGCTAATAATGTGACCACTTCATCCAACGAGTTGCGCAGCAGGAATGGGATACTTTCCAGAATCAGCTTGCCCGCTTCGAGCTTAGAGAAGTCCAGAACATCGTTAATGATTGCCAGCAGATTGTTGGCTGAACGCTCAATAGTCGTCAGGTGATCGCGCTGGGTGGTATTTAAATTGGTTTTCAGCGTCAGGCGCGTAAAGCCGATTACGCCGTTTAGCGGGGTGCGCAGCTCGTGGGACATATTAGCCAAAAACTCGGATTTAATTCGAGCGGCTTCCTGAGCACGCTTTTTCGCCAAATCCAGTTCGACGTTCTGAATCTCCATCTGCTCAAGCGTTTCACGCAGGTCGGACGTGGCCTGATCGACGTTATGCTGCATCTCTTCATGATAGGCCGCCAGCGACATGGCCATCGAGTTAATGCCGTTTTTGAGCATATCCAGTTCGCCGAGCATAAAGCCCTCGACGCGGCTATCAAGCTGGCCGCGGCGAATGCGGTCGACGGTATTCACCATATTGCGAATCGGACCTGTGACATCGCGCATCAGTCGCCAGCCGAAGATCAACGCAATACCGATACAGAACAGCATCATCACGCTGGAGATGAAAATCTCTTTGTACTGCTGCAGCCGTACCGACTTGAGATCCAGCTCAAGGGCCACGTAGCCCAGCATGTTGCCTGGCATTTTAGCATCAGTCCCCGGTGATTCATCTGGTGAATAGCTTTCCGAGACGATCGGGGTGCGCAAAATCATCAAGTCACCATTGCGAATCACGCTTAAGCGCCGAGGGAAAGGAGCCCCCTTGGGAAGCTGAAGTTCGCCGGGATCAAGCTGAAAGTTGGAGGTGACAAACAGCTTGTTATGCGAGTCGTAGATAGAAATTGCGCGCACGATATCGGAATGGCGGCGGTGCAAAACGCTAATCAGCTGCCTGATGGACTCACGGTTTTGCAGATTCATACCATATTCACTGGAAACCGCCAGCGGCTCAATAATACTGGCTCCAGCATCTTCCAGCTGGCGCTGAAGGTCGTTATAGCGGTGTGCGACGAAGAAAATACTGAGCAACAAACCGATCAGAACGGTGGGCGCCAGAATTAGAATCATCATGCGAGCACGAAGGCTGTAGTTGGTCATGTGGTTCCATTATGGGAGAATATATAAATTATCCTTCAGACTGCTTTCATGTCGGCTGCACTTGCTTGCCGCCGACGCATCTCTGAACGATCTCGTTATATTTAATTGAGACAAATCTCTACGATGGCGCAATTCTACTCTGCAAAACGGCGTGTGACGACGCGCCAGATCATAACCGTTACAGTCAATGACCTTGACCCTTTTGGTCAAGGCGTTGCGCGTCATCAGGGTAAAGCGCTGTTTGTCAGCGGCTTATTGCCGCAAGAGCAGGCGGAAGTTGTCCTGGTCGAAGATAAAAAACAGTATGCCCGCGCGCAGGTTAAACGCCGTCTTAGCGACAGCCCGCAACGAGAAACACCGCGCTGCCCGCATTTTGGCGTCTGCGGAGGATGCCAGCAACAGCACGCCAGCATCGACCTGCAGCAGCAGAGTAAACGCGCTGCACTTGCCAGGCTAATGAAACGCGATGTCGATGACATTATAGCCGCTTCACCTTGGGGCTACCGTCGGCGGGCGCGGTTGAGCTTGAATTATCAGCCAAAGACCCAACAATTACAGGTAGGCTTCCGGAAGGCTAATTCAAACGAAATTGTTGACGTGGTGCAGTGCCCTGTTTTGGTGCCCACTCTTGGTGCGTTATTGCCTGCGGTGCGGGAGTGTCTTTCCGAATTGAAATCGGTTCGTCAGCTTGGTCATGTCGAGTTGGTGCTGGCGGATAACGGTCCGTTGATGGTATTGCGCCACACTGCCACCCTTTCTGCGGCAGATAAAGAAAAACTGGAACGCTTTTCGCAATCTCACGGTCTTTCCCTGTATCTGGCACCGCAAAGCGAGATACTGGAGCATATTAGCGGGGAATCTCCCTGGTACACATCTGACGGTCTACGCTTAGTGTTCAGCCCGCGCGATTTTATCCAGGTGAACGATGGCGTAAACCAGCTTATGGTGCGCACGGCGCTGGAGTGGTTGGATCTTCAGCCAGAGGACCGGGTGCTGGATCTGTTCTGCGGGATGGGGAATTTTACCCTACCGTTGGCAAAGCGTGCTGCGCAGGTCGTCGGCGTAGAAGGGGTTCCCGCTCTGGTGGAAAAGGGGCGCGAGAACGCAACGTTCAACGGATTGCACAATGTAACGTTCTTTCATGAGAATCTGGAAGAAGACGTCACTCGGCAGGCCTGGGCGAAGCACGGTTTTGATAAAATTTTGCTCGACCCGGCGCGAGCCGGTGCGGCGGGCGTAATGTTACATATTATAAAGTTAGCCCCGCGCCGAGTGGTGTATGTTTCTTGTAACCCCGCGACGCTGGCGCGCGATAGTGACGTTTTATTACAGGCGGGATATACCATTCAACGCCTGGCGATGCTGGATATGTTCCCCCATACCGGGCATCTGGAATCAATGGTGTTGTTTGAGCACAAGCATACACAAAATCATTCGAATCGCATCGAGGCGGCAACGGAGTGAATCCCCAGGAGCTTACTCAAGTCAGTGACTGAGGTGAGCGAAGGAAGCCAACATTGGTGCGGTTTGAAGAATGAAGTGTAAAGTTAAGGCTTGCCGACTTCGGCAGGCCGGTCCCTTAAGGAGAGGACAATGGTTGCGGTAAGAAGTGCACATCTAAATAAAGCTGGTGAATTTGACCCGAAGAAATGGATCGCGAGTCTGGGAATTTCCAGCCAGCAGTCGTGTGAACGCTTAGCCGAAACCTGGGATTACTGTCGAGAGAAAACGCAGGGACACCCGCAGGCCGATCTGCTGCTGTGGCGCGGCGTGGAGATGGTGGAGATTCTCTCCATGCTCAGCATGGATATCGACACGCTGCGGGCGGCGTTGCTTTTCCCGCTGGCGGACGGCAACGTCGTCAGCGAAGAAGTCATGCAGGAGAGCGTAGGTAAATCCGTCGTTACCCTCATTCACGGCGTGCGGGATATGGCCGCCATACGCCAGCTTAAAGCCACCCATACCGACTCGGTCTCTTCTGAACAGGTGGACAACATTCGCCGCATGCTGCTGGCGATGGTCGATGATTTCCGCTGCGTGGTTATCAAACTTGCCGAGCGGATTGCCCATCTGCGCGAAGTGAAAGATGCGCCGGAAGATGAGCGCGTGCTGGCGGCGAAAGAGTGTACCAATATCTACGCGCCGCTGGCTAACCGCCTGGGGATCGGTCAGCTCAAGTGGGAGCTGGAAGATTACTGCTTCCGCTATCTGCATCCGGCGGAATACAAACGCATTGCTAAGTTGCTGCATGAACGGCGTATCGATCGTGAACATTACATCGACGAGTTTGTGGGCCATTTACGCTCGGAAATGAAAACCGAGGGCGTCAAAGCCGAAGTGTACGGGCGACCAAAGCATATCTATAGCATCTGGCGCAAAATGCAGAAAAAGCACCTCGCATTTGACGAGCTGTTTGATGTGCGTGCGGTGCGCATTGTCGCCGAGCGTCTGCAGGATTGTTATGCCGCGCTGGGCATTGTACATACTCACTACCGTCATCTGCCGGATGAGTTTGACGACTATGTTGCCAATCCGAAGCCCAATGGCTATCAGTCGATTCACACCGTGGTGCTGGGACCCGGCGGCAAAACGATAGAAATTCAAATTCGTACTAAACAGATGCATGAAGATGCTGAGCTGGGCGTGGCTGCGCACTGGAAGTACAAAGAGGGCGCCAGCGCAGGGGCCAGCGGCGCACGCGGTTACGAAGATCGCATTGCCTGGCTGCGTAAGCTGATCGCCTGGCAAGAAGAGATGGCGGATTCCGGCGAAATGCTGGATGAGGTTCGCAGCCAGGTCTTTGATGACCGGGTTTACGTCTTTACGCCGAAGGGCGACGTTGTGGATTTACCTGCCGGCTCAACGCCGCTTGATTTTGCCTACCATATTCACAGCGATGTCGGACATCGCTGCATCGGAGCAAAAATCAGCGGGCGCATAGTACCTTTTACCTACCAGCTGCAAATGGGCGACCAGATTGAAATCATCACCCAGAAACAGCCGAACCCGAGCCGCGACTGGCTGAACCCGAACCTTGGCTACGTCACGACCAGCCGTGGGCGTTCCAAGATTCATGCCTGGTTCCGCAAGCAGGATCGCGATAAAAATATTCTTGCCGGGCGGCAGATCCTCGATGACGAGCTCGAGCATCTGGGTATCAGCCTGAAGGATGCGGAAAAACATCTGTTGCCGCGCTACAACTTTAACGAGCAGGACGAGCTGCTGGCTGCGATTGGCGGCGGTGATATTCGTCTCAACCAAATGGTAAACTTCCTGCAAGCGCAGTTCAATAAACCGAGCGCCGAGGAGCAGGATGCCGCTGCGCTGAAACAGCTGCAGCAGAAAACCTATACGCCGCAGAATAACCGCAGCAAAGATAACGGCCGGGTGGTGGTTGAGGGCGTTGGTAACCTGATGCACCATATTGCGCGTTGCTGTCAGCCGATTCCTGGTGATGAGATTGTCGGTTTTATTACTCAGGGACGTGGGATCTCGGTGCATCGCGCGGATTGCGATCAGCTTGCGGAATTACAATCGCATGCCCCGGAGCGCATTGTGGACGCGGTGTGGGGAGAAAGCTACTCGGCGGGCTACTCGCTGGTCGTGCGTGTCCAGGCTAACGATCGTAGCGGCCTACTGCGCGATATCACCACCATTCTTGCCAACGAGAAGGTCAACGTGCTGGGCGTTGCCAGCCGCAGTGATACCAAACAGCAGCTTGCCACAATCGATATGACCATTGAGATCTACAACCTGCAGGTGCTGGGCCGTGTGCTTGGCCGGCTGAATCAGGTACCGGATGTGATTGACGCCCGTCGTCTTCACGGCGGTTAAGATCGCTATTCTTTATAAGCCGGGTCAGGCGAAAGCCACCACCCGGCTTCTCTTAATCAGGAAAGACCCATGACCCAAATCGACCGGCTGCTCGGTATCATGCAGCGCTTGCGGGACCCGGAAAATGGCTGCCCATGGGACAAAGAGCAGACTTTTGCCACCATCGCCCCCTACACCCTTGAAGAGACCTATGAAGTGCTTGACGCTATTGCCCGCGAAGATTTCGACGATCTGCGTGGCGAGTTGGGCGATCTGCTATTCCAGGTCGTGTTCTATGCTCAGATGGCACAGGAAGAGGGGCGTTTTGATTTCAACGATATCTGCGCCGCCATCAGCGACAAGCTGGAGCGCCGTCACCCGCATATTTTCGGCGATGCTTCTGCGGGTAACAGCAGCGAAGTACTGGCGCGTTGGGAACAAATTAAAAGCGCGGAGAGGGCCGAAAAGTCCCAGCACTCTGCGCTGGACGATATTCCGCATAGTCTGCCCGCGCTGATGCGTGCGCATAAAATCCAGCGACGCTGCTCGGCAGTAGGTTTTGATTGGACTTCGCTTGGCCCGGTTTTGGACAAAGTGCATGAAGAGATTGATGAAGTCATGCACGAGGCGCAGCAGGCGGTGATTGATGAAGCTAAACTGGAGGAGGAAGTCGGCGACTTGCTGTTCGCAACGGTCAACTTATCCCGCCATTTAGGGGTGAAAGCCGAAGTTGCATTGCAAAAAGCGAACCTCAAGTTTGAGCGCCGTTTCCGTGAAGTTGAGCGGATTGTCGCCGCACGAGGCCTGGAAATGACCGGTGTTGACCTCGATACCATGGAAGATGTGTGGCAAGAGGTAAAACGCCAGGAAACTGATCTCTAAAGGGTTTTCGTGATCAAGCGCTATTTGTGTGATTTTTTAAATAACAAGCGCTTGATTTGCGTCAAAAACATTTCGCCAAAAGCGGCTATTTTCTCACTCCCCGCGTTTGTGTGGGCCTGATGAAAAGGAGGGATAATGAAAGTTTGTGGCGTCAGTCATGATCGGGTATACTGCTTTCCCGTCCTGGTTATTCCATCGTCTTTTA
Source organism: Klebsiella huaxiensis (assembly GCF_003261575.2). Taxonomy (GTDB): domain Bacteria; phylum Pseudomonadota; class Gammaproteobacteria; order Enterobacterales; family Enterobacteriaceae; genus Klebsiella; species Klebsiella huaxiensis. The sequence continues at coordinate 1,206,756 of NZ_CP036175.1, forward strand.
AACCTAACTTCTCAGGTTCAGCATGACAACGAACTATATTTTTGTGACCGGCGGGGTCGTATCCTCTCTGGGTAAAGGCATTGCCGCAGCTTCCCTCGCAGCCATTCTCGAAGCCCGCGGGCTTAACGTGACCATGATGAAACTGGATCCGTACATCAACGTCGATCCGGGCACCATGAGTCCAATCCAACACGGGGAAGTGTTCGTTACTGAAGACGGCGCTGAAACCGATCTGGACCTGGGTCACTACGAGCGCTTTATTCGCACCAAGATGACCCGTCGTAACAACTTCACTACTGGCCGTATCTACTCTGATGTTCTGCGCAAAGAGCGCCGTGGTGATTATCTGGGCGCAACCGTACAGGTTATTCCGCATATCACCAACGCTATCAAAGAGCGCGTACTGGCCGGCGGCGAAGGCCATGATGTGGTGCTGGTTGAAATCGGTGGCACCGTTGGCGATATCGAGTCGCTGCCGTTCCTCGAAGCGATTCGCCAGCTGGCGGTGGATATCGGTCGTGAAAACGCGCTGTTTATGCATTTGACTCTGGTGCCGTACCTGGCCGCTGCGGGTGAAGTCAAAACCAAACCCACTCAGCACTCCGTTAAAGAGCTGCTCTCCATCGGTATTCAGCCTGACATTCTGGTCTGCCGCTCCGATCGCGCTATTCCGGCGAACGAACGTGCCAAAATTGCATTGTTCTGCAATGTGCCAGAAAAAGCGGTTATTTCGATGAAAGATGTCGATTCCATTTATAAAATTCCAGGCCTGTTGAAATCCCAGGGGCTGGACGATTATATTTGTAAACGATTCAGCTTAAACTGCCCGGAAGCGAACCTGGCCGAATGGGAACAGGTTATTTACGAAGAAGCCAATCCGGCAGGTGAGGTCACCATCGGTATGGTCGGCAAGTACATTGAACTGCCGGACGCCTACAAATCGGTGATTGAAGCGCTGAAACACGGTGGTCTGAAAAACCGCGTAACCGTCAACATCAAGCTGATCGATTCGCAGGATGTTGAAACGCGCGGCGTCGAAATTCTGAAAAATTTAGACGCTATCCTGATTCCTGGTGGCTTTGGCTATCGCGGGGTTGAAGGTAAGATTGCCACTGCGCGCTATGCGCGTGAAAATAACATTCCATATCTGGGTATTTGCCTGGGTATGCAGGTTGCGCTGATTGAGTTTGCGCGCAACGTAGCGGGGATGGAAAACGCCAACTCCACGGAATTTGTGCCAGACTGTAAGTACCCGGTTGTGGCCCTCATTACCGAATGGCGTGATGAAGAAGGTAATGTCGAAGTGCGTTCTGATAAGAGCGACCTCGGCGGTACGATGCGCCTTGGCGCGCAGCAGTGCCAACTGAGCGACGATAGCCTGGTGCGCCAGCTGTACGGTGAGCCAACCATTACCGAACGCCATCGTCACCGCTATGAAGTCAACAACATGCTGTTGAAACCGATTGAAAATGCGGGCCTGCGTATTGCGGGACGTTCCGGGGATGATCAGTTGGTCGAGATCATCGAGGTGCCGAATCATCCGTGGTTTGTCGCCTGTCAGTTCCATCCGGAGTTTACTTCGACGCCGCGTGATGGTCACCCGCTGTTTGCTGGCTTTGTGAAAGCCGCCGGTGAGTACCAGAAGCGTCAGGCGAAGTAAAAGAGTTAGAACGGCAATGCACCCATCCGGGTGCATTGTTTGTCTGGAGTTTTAGTTTAACTTGTACTGAGGAAAACCTAATGTCCAAAATCGTTAAAGTCATCGGTCGTGAAATCATCGACTCCCGTGGTAACCCGACTGTTGAAGCCGAAGTACACCTGGAAGGTGGTTTCGTCGGTATGGCAGCAGCTCCGTCAGGTGCTTCTACTGGTTCCCGCGAAGCGCTGGAACTGCGCGATGGCGACAAATCCCGTTTCATGGGTAAAGGCGTACTGAAAGCTGTTGGCGCGGTTAACGGCCCGATCGCTCAGGCAATCCTTGGCAAAGACGCCAAAGATCAGGCTGGCATCGACAAAATCATGATCGACCTGGACGGTACTGAAAACAAATCTAACTTCGGTGCGAACGCTATCCTGGCCGTATCTCTGGCTAACGCCAAAGCTGCTGCTGCTTCTAAAGGTCAGCCGCTGTATGAGCACATTGCTGAACTGAACGGCACCCCAGGCAAATACTCCATGCCGGTTCCGATGATGAACATCATCAACGGTGGTGAGCACGCTGACAACAACGTCGACATCCAGGAATTTATGATTCAGCCAGTTGGCGCTAAATCCCTGAAAGAAGCCGTACGTATGGGTTCTGAAGTGTTCCATAACCTGGCTAAAGTTCTGAAAGCTAAAGGCATGAACACTGCAGTTGGTGACGAAGGCGGCTACGCGCCGAACCTGGGTTCCAACGCTGAAGCTCTGGCTGTTATCGCTGAAGCTGTTAAAGCTGCTGGCTACGAGCTGGGCACCGACATCACCCTGGCGATGGACTGTGCAGCTTCAGAATTCTACAAAGACGGTAAATACGTTCTGGCTGGCGAAGGCAACAAAGCGTTCACCTCTGAAGAATTCACTCACTTCCTGGAAGACCTGACCAAACAGTATCCGATCGTGTCTATCGAAGACGGTCTGGACGAATCTGACTGGGATGGTTTCGCATACCAGACTAAAGTACTGGGCGACAAAATCCAGCTGGTTGGTGACGATCTGTTCGTAACCAACACCAAGATCCTGAAAGAAGGTATCGAGAAAGGCATCGTTAACTCCATCCTGATCAAATTCAACCAGATCGGTTCTCTGACCGAAACTCTGGCTGCGATCAAAATGGCGAAAGACGCTGGTTACACTGCCGTTATCTCTCACCGTTCAGGCGAAACTGAAGACGCTACCATTGCTGACCTGGCTGTTGGTACCGCTGCAGGCCAGATCAAAACCGGTTCTATGAGCCGTTCTGACCGCGTTGCTAAATACAACCAGCTGATTCGTATCGAAGAAGCCCTGGGAGAAAAAGCACCGTACAACGGTCGTAAAGAGATCAAAGGTCAGGCATAAGTCTGTCTTTATCTGATATGAAAATGCCAGCCTTCGGGCTGGCATTTTTTTGCCCGTAAATCACGATTACTTAAAATCCACCGCCATTTGCTGCGGAATGGAAAGCCCACGCGTGGTCTGCACGCAGCGATCGATGTAATCGGTAAAGCGCGGCGGTTTCGGCATCCCCATACTGAGCAACTTGTCGTTGCTAAATCGCACGTTGAGCGTGGCGAACGCGCCGTACAAACGTATTGCCTTCAGCATAAGGCGCTCGTTACACGGGCCAAAAATATCCTTCAGCTCGCGACGCATTTTGACCAGTGTCTCATAGCTGACCTGGGCGTACTTATTGCCAACCGGGGCTTGTTCCAGCGCCGACGCCATAGCGCTGTCGATATCCGCAAATCTCACGCTATTTTCTTCACCTGCCGAAATGTGCACTATCTCTCCGCGAGCAAGTGGGCTGTTGAGCAGCATTAGCAGCGCATCGGCGCAGTAATCGACGGGGATAACGTCAATGCGGTCTTCCATCGAACACATAAATTTTTGCAGCATCAGACCCATGCTGAATACCCAGAAGATGCTGCTGGAAGGCTGACAGCCGTGATGAGTGTGACCAACCACAATCGAGGGGCGGGCAATAACCAACGGCAGTGTTGGGCACTCCTGCTGCATCAGGCGTTCTATGGTTGATTTAGAGTGGGTGTACTCTACCAGATGCTCGGCGCGTTCACGGAACTCTGCGTTTTCTGCCACCAGTGAATCCTGTTCAGGTGAACACGACATTGCCGTGCCTACATGCAGGAAGCGCTGAAGGCTGATGATCTGCGCCATTCTCCGGACAAACTTAAGCGTTCCTTCGACATTTACTTTCCAGATGAGCGGGTTGTTGCCAAAGGAGGCGATGGCGGCGCAGTTGATAACGTGAGTGACCTGATCCAGGCGAGGGTCGGTAAGAAATACTTCCGGATCCGCCAAATCGCCCAGCAGAATGCTCCGTGAATTCAGTGCTGCCAGCTTCTCTTCTGCAATATTGAATTTACGCAGGTTTTCCTTTACCCGTTCAAGTGCGGCTGCATCATCATTGGCGCGAACCAGCAGTAGCAGATTAAATCTATTTTCCTGATTAAGAATATTTTCTAAAACTGCCCCGCCCAGAAATCCGGTCACGCCTGTAATTAACAATGTATTCATGAGTTCAATCTCATCATGGTTGGTTTACGGATTCTAGGAGCGGGAAATTAAACGGGAGGTAAATAAAAAATCCGTCTTTGTTCAATGTCTTAAGACTATTTTAAGCTTGTGGAATTTTACGGATCTGATTGGACTTCGGATAGTGATAATAAATTCATAATTTCATGTATCCATTTGTATCATAATGATATGTAAGTCTTTTTATTTTTATGGTTTTTATTTCTATTGCTGTTTTTTTAATGTTTTGTTACATCAAAAATTAAATTAGAATAAATTTGTTGCCAACGTAAGTATTACTCGGCTAATTAATGTTCGATTTAATCATGCAGCGCATTTAACATATTTCTACGGTATTGCCTTAAATGTTTGAGTACAGTATGCCAGCGTTTCTTCTGGAAGGAACATACCGACTTTGTGGGGAGCTCTTTGGTAGTTCGGAGTGTTTTTCATAACTATTGTTGTTATCCGATGATGTGCAGAAGTTTCAGCTCTGGTACAGAAATCACACTATTTTGGTAAACTTCAAGTGAAGATAAGCCTCTGCTTTTTTATCATTTAAAATCATGTGATTGTATGCTCTTTAATAATGCATATTTGTAATGATTACGTTGGTAGAGTGTTGTCTCGTAAAAAAGAGTATTATAAACAAGGGAATATATTTAGAGTGTTCCCCGCGCCAGCGGGGATAAACTGCTCTATCCCCAGCACGTGCCGGTAGTAAAGCAGTGTTCCCCGCGCCAGCGGGGATAAACTGGGTTTGGTTTATCTGGCCGCTTGTGGAGGCGTGTGTTCCCCGCGCCAGCGGGGATAAACTGGCGGTTGCAAGGTTATCCTGGAATACAAACGTGTGTTCCCCGCGCCAGCGGGGATAAACCGCTGTTATGGCTGATATCCGTGTAATCGGCGACGTGTTCCCCGCGCCAGCGGGGATAAACCGCTAATTAACCTGACGAATATAAGTACTGGGGGGGGCCGCGCCAGCGAGGATAAACCGATACAGAGAATGTTGCTTCCTTCTCACATCCAGTGTTCCCCGCGCATAGCCAGAATGGGTGTTCCCCAATGATTCGCACCCATATCCTTGATCAGATAAATACTGGTAGCAAAATAGAGTGCAACGAAAATAAACTTACATAGTCTGGAGGGCTGGGCTAAAAAATGATTAATATGCATTTGTTTGCTCCTGAATAAGACATGACTACCAGCGCCTGGATGCGCCGCCACCGCGAAAATTATCACGCGATGAGCGGCCAGTACGAACGCTGTTACGGCCTGAAGATCTACTGTTCTTCTGTTCTGTCGCGGTGTTTGATGCTCTGACTATTTTTCTGAAGGCTCTTCCGGCGGCGGTCGGCGTCAGCATAAGAATCAAAAACACGATAAACGGCGTGGCGAAACCAAGCAGGGTGAATAGTTTCCCCCAGCCCGCCGCGTGGCCTGAAATGGGCAGCGCAAATGTAAGGACTATGGCTGTCAGACAAATCAGTCCCAGGGTTTTGAGGCCACCTTTTATGGCGATGCTCAGCAACACCACGGTCCAAATGAGCAGCGGCCAGCTCCATTGAGTTATTGCTCCGTCAACAAATATTAAGCATGGTTGATTATGATTTTATCTAATTATTTTCTGGATTTTAGCCAGTAATTATTTAAATGAAACTCTCTGTAAAGCATTTTATTGTATCCGAGGGAAAGCAACGCAGTTTTGCCTGATTATGCACGATCTGCGATAATGCGCGCTCATAACCCCAAGCAGAGATGATTATGCAGTACCCGATTAACGAGATGTTCCAGACCTTGCAAGGCGAAGGTTACTTTACCGGCGTTCCCGCCATTTTTATTCGCCTACAGGGATGCCCGGTTGGTTGCGCCTGGTGCGATACCAAACATACCTGGGATAAGCTTGCCGATCGGGAAGTGTCGCTGTTTAGCATTCTGGCGAAAACCAAAGAGAGTGATAAATGGGGCCCGGCAAGCGGCGAAGATCTGCTGGCTATCATCGGGCGTCAGGGCTGGACTGCTCGCCACGTGGTGATTACCGGTGGCGAGCCCTGTATCCATGATTTAACGCCGTTGACCTCTCTGCTGGAGCAAAACGGATTTAGCTGCCAGATAGAAACCAGCGGCACTCACGAGGTACGCTGTACGCCTCATACCTGGGTGACGGTATCGCCAAAAGTGAATATGCGCGGCGGCTATGACGTACTTTCTCAGGCCCTACAGCGGGCTGATGAAATTAAACATCCGGTTGGGCGCGTGCGCGATATTGAAGCGCTGGATGAACTACTGGAAACGCTGGCTGACGAGAAACCGCGTGTTATTGCGCTGCAGCCTATTAGTCAGAAGGATGACGCGACGCGGCTGTGTATTGAGACCTGCATCGCCCGCAACTGGCGTCTCTCTATGCAGACGCATAAATATCTGAATATTGCCTGAATATTTCACCGGGCGGGCAATCGCCGCCCGGCGTATCCGCTATGCGTTTGACCAGCTTTGAATGGCGTCAACGTCATCCAGGTTTCCGTGAATCACCTGATACGATTTTTTCAAAATCACATCAGTATGCTGTGTTAATTCCCTGAAAATTCCTTTATTTAGCGCCTCATAACGACTGGCGTTTTGTTCAACTGGTATAAACTCATCTTTTACCCGGACCATATTTTCTATGGCCGCCTCGTAGGAAGGATACAGGCCTAATCCTACCGCGGTGTTAATGGCGGCGCCGAGGCTGGCGCAGCCGTTAATGGCGTTGCGTCTGGCGGGAAGGTTGAACACATCGGCAAAGATTTGCATAAACAGGTCGCTGTTCGAACCACCGCCGGTAATGATGATATGTTTAGCGAAGTGATTCATTTCATTGCACATGTTGTCGTAGTTATTCTTCAACGTCAGCGCAACGCTCTCCAGAATCGAGCGATAAATCCACGCATAGTCCATGCTGGAGTCAAAGCCGATCATAATGCCGCGTTTGTAAGGCTCCCATGGGTTAGTCAGCCAGTCCAGCACGGTCATCAGGCCGTTACAGCCCGGAGGGACGACTGAGGCTTTTTTATTGAGCAGATCCTCCGGCGAAAGTCCCTGCGCTTTGGCATCCTGAATCAAGGATTCGCCCAGCATGTCCCGCAGCCAGCTGACCGTCCACATTCCCTTACGAATGCCGTAGCCTTCATACAGCAGCGTTTCAGGAATAGAGGACATAATTGGCCAATACGCCACGGGATCCTTCGGCAATTGCTTACCATTCATCATCAGAGCGATATAGGTACCTAATGAGATCACTGCTGTTTCATCATCCAGCAACCCTGCGCCAAGCGCTTCGACCGGCTTATCGCTGGTGGTGCAGACAACGGGCAATCCTGCCGGGAAGCCGGTGGCAAGAGCGGCCTGTTCAGTAAGATGACCTAAGATTGTCCCCGGCATCTGTACGTCAAAGAGCATGTGGCGAGGGATGTTAAATTTCTTCATTACCTCGTCATCGTCGCTCCACGACCAGGTTTTATAATCCACCGGCCATTGACCAAAGTAGTTGGCGATATTGTCTTTGAACTCGCCGGTTAAGCGGTGCGACAGATAGCCCGAAAATGAGGTGACCCAGGCCACATCAGGATTGGTATGTTCATAAGGCCGGGTGACGCGGGCATCCTGCCAGCTGATTAGCGGTTCTGCAGGCGTGCCGTCAGCTTTGAGTAACGCGCGACAGCAGCGGATGGAGCCCAGGCCGATACCGACAATATCCTCTTTATGGCCCGCAAACTGACTCATCAGATCTTTTCCGGCGAAGCATAAAGAGGTCCATAAATCATCGTCGGGATGTTCTGCGGTATCGGCATCCGGGGTATGCATTGGCTGTAGCAGGCCTTTTCCTTCACAGACCACGTTCCCTTGCAAGTCGTACATCACGACTTTGGTGCTCTGGCTCCCGCCATCGATTCCAATGATGTATTTCTTTGACATTATTATTCTCCTTTAAATTTTCACCATCACTCGCCGGTTGTTTCAGCGGCCAGCGATGTCTCGTTTTCTGGTGTGGCGTCGGCGCTGCGTATTTTCCTGAACAGCAGAAAGGTAAAGAGGATCACCATGCACAGCGCGGCTAATCCCATCAGCCACATATTGCGATAGGCTTCTTCGGCAGGAAGGGTGTCCTGCCAGTGGCCGACAATCGGATAGACAAAAACGTCGGGCAGGAAGCCGATCACCGAGCAGATCCCGACGGTGGTTCCCATGATGTAGCTGGGCGTTCTGGCTTCGCCGGGGCAAGCCCAGTAGAGCCCGCGAGAGGCGTAGCAGGTAAAACCCAGCAGCAGAATCAGACCAATACCCATGGCAACGGATTGCGGGTTTGAGTTGGTTGCCAGCAGCGCGATGAGCGCCAGCACCCCAACGATCGACAGCAGTTGAATAACGCGGGTTGGCGATTTTACCTTGCTATAAGTCGTGATAATGCCCCCCAGCGGGCCGCAGATAGCACGGAAGATTTTGTTGATCACGATCCCCATATAGCTCGCGGCCACCAGCGACATGCCGTACATTTCGGTCAAGTAGTTGGTGGAGTAGCTGAGGATCGCGTAGATAGTAAAGACGCCAAAGATCACCATGCTGCAGTACCAGGTGGTGCTGATGCGCAGAACGGCGAGAATATCGCTTAACTGGAACGATTTTTTCTCCTCTTTCGCGGCGTTGCTGTGCTGAGGGGCATCGCTAACAAAGAACCAGCATAGTATTCCCAACAGGATATAAACCACGCTGTAGATAATGATTACCGTCTTCAGGCTGTTGCTGTCATCGGGTTCGAAACGGGAAAATGCCCACATGGTAAATACCGCCAGCGACATCACGCCCACGCCGCGCAGTCCCTCCATCCAGCCCATGATTTTTCCCTGCTCGCTATGGTCGCCAAGCAGAGAAGCGGCTTTAATTGACACCGACCACAGCATCAGAATCGTGGTGATAGCAAAGGCGACCTGAATACAAAGCATGACCCACAGTGGTGGGTAGGTAGCCATTAATAAACCAAGCAGGCCGGTAATAATCATTGCCGAGGTAATCATTTTACGATGGGAAAATTTATCGGCAATAACTCCGCTGGGGGCGTAAAGAATAATTGCGGCGATACCAAATGTGCTCATAATTAAGCCGATTTCGGTATTGCTGAATCCCATAAATTTGGCCATTGGGATCTGATAAATATATCTCAAATAGGCAAGGTCAAAGCTGACGCCGCCGCTAAAGCTAATAATGGCAAGCGTTATCCAACGGCGATATGAGGTTTGTTGCATATCGTAATCTCATTTTAATATACCCTTCATACTTCAAGTTGCTGATGCGTTGGCTGCGTTCACTCACCCGAATCATTTACTACAGTAAGCTCATCGGGATTCATTAACTTGCCGCCTTTCTGTAACTCGAATTATTCTGGGTATAGACGAAAAAAAGAGAAAAGTAAACCGCCTTGTTCAGGTGGATTACTTTTCTCAGGTCTCTAGTAATTATTATTAGAAATAACATGCTGGCGTGGGTTTTAGTGTGAGAGTAATCACGATTCGTAGTTTTATGCTTAATCGTGATACGAAATATTCATCTGTGATTACGATCACATTAGAAGTCTGAGCGTTGTGCTAAAAATTTACCCCAGTTACCAGAGATAATGAGAAAGGTGACTTCCCTCTAGCGGGGGAAGTTGCCTTTCTTTTTTTTTGCCTAAAAGAATTTGGAGCCAAACTATGTCGATCGAATCTCTTAATGCATTCTCAATGGATTTCTTCTCTCTGAAAGGTAAAACGGCGATTGTCACCGGCGGCAACAGCGGGTTGGGTCAGGCCTTTGCCATGGCGCTGGCGAAAGCCGGGGCAAACCTGTTTATCCCAAGCTTTGTTAAAGATAACGGTGAAACGAAAGAAATAATTGAAAAACAAGGTGTTGAAGTTGAGTTCATGCAGGTGGATATCACCGCGAAAGGCGCGCCTGAGAAGATTATCGCCGCCTGCTGCGAGCGCTTTGGCACGGTCGATATTCTGGTCAACAACGCCGGGATTTGTAAGCTGAATAAGGTGCTGGACTTCGGTCGTGCGGACTGGGATCCGATGATTGATGTTAACTTGACGGCGGCTTTTGAACTGAGCTATGAAGCGGCAAAAATAATGATTCCGCAAAATAGCGGGAAAATTATTAACATTTGCTCTTTATTCTCTTATCTTGGCGGCCAATGGTCACCGGCTTATTCTGCAACAAAACATGCGCTTGCCGGTTTCACTAAGGCATATTGCGATGAGTTAGGGCAATATAACATTCAGGTTAACGGCATCGCCCCTGGTTATTATGCAACCGATATTACATTAGCTACCCGCAGTAATCCTGAAACTAACCAGCGTGTGCTGGATCATATTCCAGCAAATCGTTGGGGGGATACTCAGGATTTAATGGGAGCAGCCGTATTCTTAGCCAGTCAGGCATCAAATTACGTTAATGGTCATTTGTTAGTTGTCGATGGCGGTTATCTGGTGCGTTAATTTGTAACCGGTGGTTTCTGTTTTTATTTATTATATTACACAATATCATTCAAGATGCATCGAGGTGGCAAGGGAATTAAATCCCCAGGAGCATAGATGACTATGTTATTGGGGGTTATGACAAATCCGCCGGGAGCGGATTTGAACGCTGCTTGCAGCGGCCCCGTAAGGGGTGAGGTCCATGGATGGACCGAATAATTCGCAGCCAACAAAGAGGCAGTTTGAAAGGTGACGTGTATATTCCGAATTAATTATCAGGAAGGAATTACTATGTCTCTATCCCGTGAAGCGATTGTTGACCAATTAAAAGAAATTGTTGGCTCCGATCGCGTAATTACTGATGAAACCGTTTTAAAGCGAAATAGTATTGACCGTTTTCGTAAATATGCGGACATCCATGGCGTCTTTACGCTGCCGCTGCCTGCTGCGGTCGTTAAGTTAGGTTCGACCGAACAGGTTTCTAACGTGCTGGCGTTTATGAACCAGCATAAGATCAACGGGGTTCCGCGTACCGGCGCATCCGCGACCGAAGGCGGACTGGAAACCGTGGTGGAGAATTCCGTGGTGCTGGACGGCGCCGGGATGAACCAAATCCTCAATATCGATATTGAAAATATGCAGGCGACCGCGCAGTGCGGGGTACAGCTCGAAATTCTGGAAAACGCGCTGCGGGCTAAAGGCTACACTACTGGACACTCACCACAGTCTAAACCGTTGGCACAGATGGGTGGCCTGGTGGCAACCCGCAGCATCGGTCAGTTTTCCACGCTGTACGGGGCGATTGAAGATATGGTGGTCGGGTTGGAAGCCGTGCTGCCTGACGGCACCATCACCCGCATCAAAAACGTCCCGCGTCGTGCTGCCGGTCCGGACATTCGCCACATCATTATCGGCAACGAAGGTGCACTGTGCTATATCACTGAAGTAACAGTGAAAATCTTCAAGTTTACCCCGGAAAATAACCTGTTTTACGGCTATATCCTCGACGACATGAAGGTCGGGTTTAACATCCTGCGCGAAGTGATGGTGGAAGGGTATCGCCCGTCAATTGCTCGCTTGTATGATGCGGAAGATGGCACCCAGCACTTTACTCATTTTGCCGACGGCAAATGCGTACTGATCTTTATGGCAGAGGGTAACCCGCGGATGGCGAAAGCGACCGGGGAAGGGATCGCGGAAGTCGTTGCGCGCTATCCGCAGTGCCAGCGCGTGGACAGCAAGCTTATCGAAAACTGGTTTAATCACCTGAACTGGGGCCCGGAAAAAGTGGCCGCCGAGCGCGTGCAGATCCTGAAAACCGGCAATATGGGATTCACCACTGAAGTTTCAGGCTGCTGGAGCTGTATCCATGAGATCTATGAAAGCGTGATCCACCGTATTCGTACCGAATTCCCGCACGCCGACGATATCACTATGCTGGGCGGCCATTCATCTCATAGCTATATGAACGGCACCAACATGTACTTCGTTTATGACTACAACGTGGTGGACTGTAAGCCGGAAGAGGAGATCGATAAGTACCACAATCCGCTGAACAAGATTATCTGCGAAGAGACGATTCGCCTTGGCGGTTCTATGGTGCATCACCATGGAATTGGCAAACATCGCGTTCACTGGAGCAAGCTGGAACACGGCAGCGCATGGCCGCTGCTGGAAGGTCTGAAGAAGCAGTTTGATCCCAACGGGATTATGAATACCGGAACGATCTACCCGATTGAGAAGTAGCTAGTTATACGCAAAATATACGCAAAATCATTCGCGTTGCATCGAGGCGGCAAGTGAATAAGTCTCCAGGAGCGTACAAGAGTACGTGACTGGGGCTTATGAACGTAGCCAACGAAGAGGCAGCGTGAAGGATGACGCGTATAAGCGGCTTCTCAATTGGGAAGCCACACTTTTACCGGACCATGAAGGGGTAGAAATGAACACTTCACCGGTGCGAATGGACGACTTACCGCTTAACGGTTTTCACTGCCGCATTGCCGCGCTGACTTTCGGCGCACATCTTGTCGATGGATATGTCCTCGGCGTTATCGGTTACGCCATTATTCAGCTCACTCCCGCCATGCAACTGACGCCTTTTATGGCCGGCATGATCGGCGGTGCCGCGCTATTGGGGCTTTTTATCGGTAGCCTGATCCTGGGATGGGTTTCGGATCACATTGGTCGCCAGAAAATTTTCAACTTCAGCTTTGTGCTGATTACCGTCGCTTCATTTCTGCAATTTTTTGCTACTACGCCCGAGCAACTGATTGGTTTACGGATCCTGATAGGGATCGGCCTCGGCGGAGATTACTCCGTGGGTCACACGCTGCTGGCCGAGTTCTCGCCGCGCCGACATCGGGGGATTCTGCTCGGCGCATTTAGCGTGGTGTGGACCGTGGGTTACGTCCTGGCAAGCCTTGCCGGTCATCATTTTATAAGCGAAAACCCGGATGCCTGGCGCTGGCTGCTGGCATCGTCTGCTCTACCGGCGCTATTGATTACGCTGCTGCGCTGGGGAACGCCGGAATCCCCACGCTGGTTGATGCGTCAGGGTCGATTCGCTGAAGCCCATGCCGTGGTGCAGCGCTGTTTTGGTATGCACGTACAACTGGGCGATGAGGTAACGAAAGAGACGAATAAACATATCCGAACCCTGTTCTCATCGCGCTACTGGCGGCGCACGGCCTTTAATAGCATCTTCTTTGTTTGCCTGGTGATCCCCTGGTTCGTTATCTACACCTGGCTGCCGACGATTGCCGAAACCATTGGCCTTGAAGATGCGCTAACTGCCAGCCTGATGCTGAATGCGCTACTGATCGTTGGTGCGCTGCTGGGTCTGGTATTAACCCATCTGCTGGCCCATCGCCATTTCCTGCTCGGCAGCTTTTTGCTGCTGGCGGCGACATTAATTGTCATGGCCTGCTTACCGACCGGCAGCCACTGGACGTTGCTGCTTTTTGTCTTATTCAGCACCACGATTTCGGCGGTCAGTAATCTGGTGGGGATTTTACCGGCGGAAAGCTTTCCCACGGACATTCGCTCTCTGGGTGTGGGATTCGCTACCGCCATGAGCCGGCTCGGCGCCGCAATCAGCACCGGCCTGCTGCCCTGGACCCTGGCGCAATGGGGGATGACGGTGACGCTGCTGCTATTGGCCGGAGTATTGCTGGTTGGCTTCGTGGTGACCTGGCTATGGGCTCCTGAGACCAAAGCGCTGCCGCTGGTGGCGGCCGGAAGCGGCGACCAAAGACAAGGAGGTAAAAATGAACATTCTATTGGCGTTTAAACCAGAGCCTGATGCCAGCATGTTGGCAGAAAAGGACTGGCAGGCTGCCGCGCTGGATACCTGCGGGCCAGATGTTTCGCTATTGCGCAGCGCTATTGGTGCCGATGAACAGGCCGCCGCCGCGCTGCTGCTGACACAGCGTGGTGCGGGCTGTGAGATGACTCTGACCGCATTAAGCATTGGTGATGAACGTGCGCTGCACTGGCTACGCTACTTTGCCGCGTTAGGGTTTGAGCGGCAGGTACTGCTGGAGGCAGCTGGAGACCTGCGATTTGCACCATCGTTTATTGCCGGACAGCTTGCCGACTGGCAGCGCAGCCACGGTGCGGAACTGATTGTCACTGGCTGTCAGAGCAGCGAGAGTCAGAATGGGCAAACGCCGTTTTTGCTGGCGGAAATGCTGGACTGGCCCTGTTTTACCCAGGTCGAACGTTTTACCCTTGAGCCACCTTTTGTTGTCGTCGAGCAGCGAACGATATCTGGTATCCGCCGCTGTCGGGTACGTCTGCCCGCGGTGATTGCGGTCAGGCAGTGTGGCGAAGTGGCGCTGCCGGTTCCCGGTATGCGCCAGCGTCTGGCAGCGACAAAGGCGGAGGTTGTACGCCAGGCTGTGACCGTCGAGGTGATGCCCGTAGTTCAGTGTTTGCGTCTGACTCGCCCGGAACAGCGGCGCTGTGCGGTGATAATCGAGGGAACAACGGCGCAGGAGAAAGCCAGAAGCCTATGGGAAAACTATCTACGCCAGAGGATGAAGCCATGAAGATAGCGATAGTTATGGCAACCAGTGATAGCGCCGCGATGGGTAACTGGCTGGCGACAAACAATATTGGCCCGGCGGAACTGGAGCGCTGGATTTTCGATGCTGAACCGGATGTGGCTGAACAGGTCCTTGATGCATTGGTCAGCCAGTGGCAGCAGACGCCGGTCGATATGTTGATATTTCCGGCGGGCATATTGGGCGATGAGCTGGCCACCCGGCTGGCGTGGCGCTTACAGGGCGGCTGCGTATGTCAGGCGTTATCCGTGAGTACACAAGAGGGCCGGGTGACGAAGTCTCATTGGGGTAATGCGCTGATTGCGACGCTGGAGGTAACGGCACGACCGCTTTGTCTGTCACTGGCGCGCCAGCCCGGCGTTAATACGCCTACCGATCTTCCTGCCGATATGACGACTCGCCATATCGCGCCAGCGGCGTTACCCGACTGGCTAATCAGCGTTGAAAGCGTCAAGCGTTCGGGAGTCCATCCCTTACAGGAGGCGAAGCAAGTGCTGGTTGTCGGACAGGGAGGCGAGGGCGTCGATGCCGATAACATTTCGGTGCTGGCGCGCAATCTGGGTGCAGAAGCAGGCTATAGCCGCGCGCGGGTGATGAACGGCGGCTACGATGCGGAACGGCTGATCGGTATCTCAGGCCATCTGCTGGCTGCGGATGTTTGTATTGTCGCTGGGGCATCCGGGGCGGCGGCGCTAATGACGGGGGTCAGGGATAGCCGGTTTATTGTGGCGATCAATCGTGACCCCAGCGCGCCAGTATTTACTCAGGCGGATGTCGGCATTGTGGATGATTGGCTACCGGTGCTTGACGCGTTGGTAGCTTGCGCCGACATTTCGCCGGATGGCGGCTAGCGCCTTATTCGGCCTACAGGTTGTGGTCCGGTAGCCCGGGTAAGGCGTTTACGCCGCGACCCGGGAACAAAGCCGATAAATTAATTAAGCTGCTTCGCTAATTTCCATACCGTGGTGTTGGTGGTTGACAGGGCCGCGACGCCAGCCTTCATCGCATTACGCGCATCTTCCTCATCGCAAACTAACCCCCCGGCGATCAGCGGCTGGCGGATTTTCTCCGTCACCCATCCCAGGACTTTCGGCATACAGCCCGGCAGGATTTCGATGCAATCAGGATTAGACTGCGCCACCTGCTTATCAATATTGTGAAAGGAGATGGAGTCAACGATAAACAGGCGATGAATGCAGAAAAATCCCTCCGCTCTGGCTGCTTTTAGCATCGGCGCTTTAGTACTGATGATACCGTCTGCTTCGGTAACCAGCTTCAAAAACTGAATCACTACTTCTTTATTGGACGCTCCCTCCAGCAGGTCGACGTGAACAAATGCATATTTCCCGGCGTTTTTGATTTTCTTGACGATGTTGCTGATGGTGCAGATATTGCCATATAGCACGGAGATAAACTGGCATTCGGAATCAATGGCCAATTGCAGGCTGGCGTTATCTTTGACGGCCGCAATGACCGGATTTTGTCGTAGCAGGTGTAGCAGGGGCATGGTGTTTCCTTTGTAGATTTATTACCCAAAACGGAATGTGATACCAAAACCAGAGTCAGGATAGCGCCATTCTTTCAGCGTTGCCTCATCGCATAGCAACCGGCAGGTGCCGCACTCCAGGCAGCCGCGATAGTCGACCCGCAGCTCACCTTCCGCCGTGCGTGAGAAAAGTCCGGCAGGGCACGCTTTGATGAGTAGCTCAGCGACCTTCTCGTTCGGCGACGCGGATGGAACAATATGTGGGCTGTCGGCGGGACGCCAGACGTTGCGGGCTATAGACATCGTAAACTCCTGACCAGATCGCCTGCCAGATGGCACAGGCCGTGACGGCGAAGATGACGCCAGACTACCTGGCGCAGCGGCGGAACGGGGCGCTCACCCTGCTGCCAGAGTTCGCGGGAAATGTCTTCCATTAGCGCAGGCCACTGGCGATACCAGCCGGGGCGTTGCAGCAGCGCGGGCACATGCTGATAGCGCTGAAGAACTTCCCACAGTACGCTGCGCTCAACGTCCCGATGATATTGTGCAAACAGGTTTTGCGGTGTGCTTTGCTGACAGGCTCGAATCAACGTTTGCGCCGCCGCCTGAGCACCGATGAGCGCCATATCCATCCCGCGCACGGTAAAGCCGGTATTGATACAGGTGCGCAGCGCATCACCAACCAGTAGCCAGCCGTCTCCGCCGTACTGCACGGGCATGCTATGCAGACCGCCTTCGGGCACCAGATGCGCACCATACTCGAGCGTTTCACTCCCACGTAGCAAAGGGCGCAGGGCCGGATGTGATTTGAGATTCTCCAGCAGTTCAGAGGCCGGAGCCGCGGCTTTTCCCAGAGAGGAGAGCGGGCAAACAATGCCGAATGAGAGTGTATCCTGATTGGTATAAAGAAACGCGCCGCCGGGCAAATCCCCGCAGACGCCGCCGGTGAAGAGCATCGCCGCTCCCTCGTTACCTTCCAGGCGGAAGCGATCCTCCAGCGTTTTTTGCTCCAGCGCCAGCACCGCTTTAATCCCTAACGCCATTGATGATGGGGAAGGGCGAGGCACTAAACCATGCCGCTCCGCCAGCTCACTGTTAGCCCCTTCAGCCAGTACGACGTAGCGGGCGCGCAGGGTTTCGTTATCGCAAATGACGCCGCAGACCCGACCATTTTCGCGATACAGCGCCTCGACCGTCGCCCCGGTAATACACTGGACGCCTTCATTTTCAGCCTGGCCGACAAACCACGGATCGAAGCGGGCGCGCAGCAGGCTCCAGGAGTCGCCGTTGGGTTGCAGGCTGGAATACGTCGTTGCGCCGTTTGCGGTCAGCAGGGTCAGACTTTCCTGGGTGATGCGTCGTTCAAGCGGAGCGGATTGCTGAAAATGAGGAAGGAGTTCGGCAAGCGCATGGCAATACAGCCGCCCGCCGGAAAGATTTTTACTGCCGGGAAGTTCGCCGCGTTCAAGCAACAGAACGGAAAGTCCTGCCCGCGCACAGCGTAAAGCACAAGCGGTGCCAGCTATCCCTGCACCAATGATAATAATATCAAAATCGTCAGCCATATTGCGCCCCAGATATCCAGAGCGCATAAGCTAACATGACGTTATTTAAGGAATATTGACCGCCGACACAAACGCTTTAATCACTCGCCGCGATAGACGCAGCCCGCCGTGCAGGTCTCTTTAATCATCACCGCGCTCAGCAGGGGTACCAGAGGTTTCATCTGATCCCAAATCCATTTTGCCAGCACTTCGCTGGTGGGATTATCTAGTCCCGGAATATCGTTCAGATAGTAGTGATCCAGCCTGTCGTAAGTCGGCTTAAACGCGGCCTTAAGCTCGGCAAAATCCATGATCCACCCGGTATGGGGGTCGACTTCACCGGTAATCTCCAGGCGCACCATAAAAGAGTGACCGTGCAGGCGTCCGCACTTATGGCCTTCCGGTACGTGCGGCAGATGGTGAGCGGCTTCGAAGGTGAAATCTTTAAATAACGTGGTGGACATCTTTTATTCTCAATATGGCAAAAAAACCGCCGTAGGGTACCGGAAAGCACCTTTTTTCGCATTAACTAAAACGGCCCTGAACAGAAAATGGACACATTCACTCGGTTTATTCAAATTAATTTATTATATTTCATAGGGTTATTTAATCGATTTTGTTGTTAATAACTATAACTAAAACAGGTTAGTCCATTTGGTTATTTGTTATTTCCATCCCTTCTTTAATTGTTACTATCTGCACCGTTACCCTAATACTCGTCATACTTCGAGCCGCATGTGCGTTGGCTTCACTCGCTCACCCCAGTCACTTACCTGAGTAAGCTCCTGGGGTTCGTTCACTTGCCGCGTTACTCGGCCTGCGGCCTCGCCCCTTCGGGGCCAGCGCAAGCGCTGTTCAAGGCACGAGTGCCTTGTCCTGCAACTCGAATTATTTAGAGTATTTTCATCTCTTTTGTTTGGCGCTATTTAGGCGCGACTAACAGCTTTGCTTACTGGAACATAACGACGCATGACGACACAGGCCCCACCTTCCAATTTGCTACCGCTGAGTCCGGAGCAAATGGCGCGCCTTCAGGCGGCCACGACTGACTTCACGCCAACCCAGCTGGCCTGGGTTTCCGGCTACTTCTGGGGCGTGCTGAACCAGCAGCCCGGCGCGGCTGTTGTCGCTCCAGCCCAGGCAGCAGAAGTCCCTTCTATTACCCTTATTTCGGCATCGCAAACCGGCAACGCCCGCCGCGTCGCTGAAGCGCTGCGTGACGATCTGCAGGCCGCGCAGCTGAACGTGAAACTGGTTAACGCAGGCGACTATAAATTCAAACAAATTGCCTCCGAGAAACTGCTGGTTGTCGTGACGTCAACACAAGGCGAAGGTGAGCCGCCGGAAGAAGCCGTCGCGCTACATAAATTCCTGTTTTCGAAGAAAGCGCCGAAGCTGACCGATACCGCGTTTGCCGTATTTGGCCTTGGCGATACTTCCTATGAATTCTTCTGCCAGTCCGGCAAGGATTTTGATAACAAGCTGGCCGAACTGGGCGGTGAACGCCTGCTCGACCGGGTTGACTCTGATGTGGAATACCAGGCTGCCGCTGCTGAATGGCGCGCCCGTGTGGTTGACGTGCTGAAAGCCCGCGCGCCTGCTGCCGCGCCGTCCCAACTGGTGACCAGCGGGGCGGTGAATGAGATTCACACCAGCCCGTATACCAAAGAAGCGCCGCTGACTGCGACGCTTGCGGTGAATCAAAAAATCACCGGTCGTGATTCAGAAAAAGATGTGCGCCATATTGAAATCGACCTTGGCGACTCTGGCCTGCGCTATCAGCCGGGCGATGCACTGGGCATCTGGTACCAGAACGATCCGGCTCTGATTAAAGAGCTGGTTGAGCTGCTGTGGCTGAAGGGCGATGAAGCGGTGACGGTTGACGGTAAAACCCTGCCGCTTGCCGAAGCGCTGGAGTGGCATTTCGAGCTGACGGTTAACACCGGCAACATCGTCGAGAACTATGCCACCTTAACCCGCAGCGAATCTCTGCTGCCGATGGTGGGCGATAAGGCGCAGCTGCAACATTACGCCGCGACCACGCCGATCGTTGACATGGTGCGTTTCTCTCCGGCGCAGCTGGATGCTCAGGCACTAGTCGACCTGCTGCGTCCGCTGACGCCGCGCCTGTACTCTATCGCCTCTTCGCAGGCAGAAACTGAAAACGAAGTGCACGTCACCGTTGGCGTGGTTCGCTATGATATCGAGGGCCGCGCCCGCGCTGGCGGAGCCTCCAGCTTCCTTGCCGACCGCGTCGAAGAAGATGGCGAAGTTCGCGTCTTTATCGAGCATAACGATAACTTCCGTCTGCCTGCTAACCCAGAGACGCCAGTTATCATGATTGGTCCGGGCACCGGCATCGCGCCGTTCCGTGCCTTTATGCAGCAGCGCGCGGCAGAAGGAGCAGAAGGCAAGAACTGGCTGTTCTTCGGCAACCCGCACTTTACCGAAGATTTCCTCTATCAGGTGGAGTGGCAGAGTTACGTCAAAGAGGGCGTACTGAGCCGCATCGACCTGGCCTGGTCTCGCGACCAAAAAGAAAAGGTATACGTACAAGACAAACTGCGCGAACAGGGCGCAGAACTGTGGCGCTGGATTAACGACGGTGCCCATATTTATGTCTGCGGCGATGCCAATCGTATGGCAAAAGACGTTGAGCAGACGTTGCTGGAAGTGATTGCCGAATTTGGCGCGATGGACGCCGAAGCGGCGGACGAATTTTTAAGTGAGCTGCGCGTAGAGCGCCGTTATCAGCGAGATGTCTACTAATGAGCGAAAAACATCCAGGCCCGCTGGTGGTCGAAGGTAAACTGGTCGATGCCGAGCGCATGAAGCTGGAAAGCAACTACCTGCGCGGCACCATTGCGGAAGATCTGAACGACGGCCTGACCGGCGGTTTTAAAGGCGATAATTTTCTGTTGATCCGCTTTCACGGCATGTATCAGCAGGATGACCGCGATATTCGCGCCGAGCGTGCGGCGCAGAAGCTGGAGCCGCGTCACGCGATGCTGCTGCGCTGCCGCCTGCCGGGCGGGGTGATCACCACCAAACAGTGGCAGGCGATTGATAAATTCGCCGCCGATAACACCATTTACGGCAGCATCCGTCTGACCAACCGTCAGACCTTCCAGTTTCACGGCATTCTGAAGAAGAACGTCAAGCCGGTGCACCAGATGCTGCATTCGGTCGGGCTGGATGCGCTGGCGACCGCCAACGATATGAACCGTAACGTGTTGTGTACCTCTAACCCGAACGAGTCTCAGCTGCATGCTGAAGCCTACGAATGGGCGAAGAAGATCTCCGAGCACCTGCTGCCGCGCACCCGCGCTTATGCTGAGATCTGGTTGGATCAGAAGAAGGTCGCCACTACGGATGAAGAACCGATCCTCGGCCAGACCTATCTGCCGCGTAAGTTCAAAACCACCGTGGTGATCCCGCCGCAGAACGATATCGATCTGCACGCTAACGATATGAACTTTGTAGCGATTGCCGAAAACGGCAAGCTGGTGGGCTTTAATCTGCTGGTTGGCGGCGGTTTATCCATCGAGCACGGCAACAAGAAAACCTACGCCCGCACGGCGAGCGAATTCGGCTATCTGCCGATTGAGCATACCCTGGCGGTGGCGGAAGCAGTGGTGACCACCCAGCGCGATTGGGGTAACCGTACTGACCGTAAAAATGCCAAAACTAAATACACCCTGGAGCGCGTTGGCGTTGAGACCTTTAAGGCGGAGGTGGAGCGCCGGGCGGGCATCAAGTTTGAGCCGATTCGTCCGTACGAGTTTACCGGCCGCGGCGATCGCATCGGCTGGGTGAAGGGGATCGACAATAACTGGCACCTGACGCTGTTTATTGAAAACGGTCGTATCCTTGATTACCCGGGACGTCCGTTGAAAACCGGCCTGTTGAAGATTGCGAAGATCCATAAAGGTGAATTCCGCATTACGGCCAACCAGAACCTGATCATTGCCGGTGTTCCTGACGATCAGAAGGCGAAGATCGAGAAGCTGGCCCGCGATCACGGTTTGATGAATGCCGTCACGCCGCAGCGTGAAAACTCCATGGCCTGCGTGTCGTTTCCGACCTGTCCGCTGGCGATGGCTGAAGCCGAACGCTTCCTGCCATCGTTCACCGATAAAGTCGAGGGAGTGATGAGCAAGCATGGTGTCGCTGATGAGCATATCGTCACCCGCGTGACCGGCTGCCCGAACGGTTGTGGCCGCGCTATGCTGGCAGAGGTAGGCCTGGTGGGTAAAGCGCCGGGTCGCTACAACCTGCACCTCGGGGGGAACCGCAGCGGGACGCGTATTCCGCGCATGTATCGGGAAAATATTACCGAGTCGGAAATTCTCGACTCCCTTGACGAACTGGTAGGGCGCTGGGCGAAAGAGCGTGAAGCGGGTGAAGGCTTCGGCGACTTTACGGTGCGTGCGGGCATCATTCGCCCGGTGCTCGACCCAGCCCGGGATTTCTGGGAATAACATCCAGCAGCCCGGCGGCGCTTCGCTTACGGGTTTTGTAGGCCGGGCAAACGTAGTGCCGCCCGGCGAAACAGGCAAATGAGGTTTTTATGTCCGTACTCGATCTAAAAGCGCTTAATGCATTACCGAAGGTCGATCGCGTTTTGCAACTGGCGGAAACCAACAGCCAGCTGGAAAAACTGAGCGCAGAAGAGCGTGTCGCGTGGGCGCTGGAAAACCTGCCGGGCGAATACGTGCTCTCTTCGAGCTTCGGTATTCAGGCGGCGGTGAGCCTGCATCTGGTTAATCAGATTCGCCCGGATATTCCGGTTATTCTGACCGATACCGGCTATCTGTTCCCGGAAACCTATCAGTTTATCGACGAGTTAACGGACAAGCTCAAGCTGAACCTGAAGGTCTATCGGGCGAAGGAGAGCGCAGCCTGGCAGGAGGCGCGCTACGGCAAGCTGTGGGAGCAGGGCGTTGAGGGCATTGAGAAATACAATGACATCAATAAGGTTGAACCGATGAACCGGGCGCTGGAAGAGTTGAATGCGCAAACCTGGTTTGCGGGCCTACGCCGCGAGCAGTCCGGCAGTCGTGCGCATTTGCCGGTGTTAGCTATCCAGCGCGGCGTGTTTAAGGTTCTGCCAATCATTGACTGGGATAACCGTACCGTCTATCAGTACCTGCAAAAACACGGCCTGAAATACCACCCGCTGTGGGATCAAGGCTATCTGTCAGTCGGCGATACCCATACCACCCGCAAATGGGAACCGGGCATGGCTGAGGAAGAGACGCGGTTTTTTGGGTTGAAAAGAGAGTGCGGATTGCACGAAGGTTAATATAAGAGTCCCGGCGCTGCCGGGATTTTTTTTACCTGAATAGTTAATTAATTATTCGATGCCTTTCTAAATTTTTCCGTTATTGTTGAGTGCAGCAAAATCCGGCTCCGGGCAATTCTGACCAAAGTTTTCTGCCCATGGGAACGGCGCGCCGTTTTTGACATAACGCTTATAAAGGCGTTTTACCGATGTCGGGTCCTGAGCCCATATCCAGCCCGTCGCATTGCACAGCACGGCGGCATAGGCCTGTGATTTTCGCGGCAACAGATCGGCGGATTTTTCAGCAAGTTTTACCGCCTGCCAGCGATAGTGCATAAAGAAATTATACTTCTTTGGCTGGGATAACAGTACGCGATGCTGCTCACCGGCGCTAATCCATGATTTGATGGTTGGATCAGCTTCCGGACCCCAGCTGTAATACGGCCATGAATACCAGCCCTCATAGAGCGCAAAATCCGGCGCCATCTCATAGCCCGTCAATTCCATCCCCTGATGGCGCAGAATCAGGGCGGCCTGCCACCATGCCTTTGCCTGAGCTGTTTTTTGCCCGTTTTTCGGCAGGGTATTGATAAACGCCTGCGCGGCATCACGATTCTCCTGAAGGGCAAAATAAGTCAGCGCCTTTTGGTACTGGCCTGCGCGCATCAGGCGGCGGGCGAGAAGGGTGCGTAACCTGACGTCCGCACTATAGCGCTCTGCATTTTCTGACTTATTGAGCAACGAAGGCGAAGGCGCGGGGACATATTTATCTACAAACGCGATAAGCTCTTTTAGCGTCAGTACCCGCTCGGCAATTTGCGCTAAATCCGGCCAGTAGCTCTCTTTGGCCTTGTACATCAGACGCATCGCTTCCAGATAATCGTTGCGATTCAGCGCCAGTATCGCCTGTTCGGCATTAATACGGCAGGACGGAATAACAAACTCATCGCCGACAATTTCATTATTATCCGGCTGGGGACCCCACGCTTCGTTTGTCGGAAAGGACGCGGCGGCTTTTGCATACCATGCTGCTGCCGCTTTAACATCGCCAGCTCGCAGCGCCATTTTGGCTTGTACCCACGAGGTCAGCCCATTTTCTTTGGCATTTTTCAACAGCAGCGTCACCAGAGGGTACTGGCCGTTACGGTAGGCGAGAGCGATCAGACGATCGCTGCCGGGCATGTCGTGATTGACCTTCTGCGCCAGTTTCGCTATCAGCGCATCATGGTAATTATTGATCTCTTTCTCATCATAGGGCCTGGGTTCTGGCTCGTATAAGGAATTGGAAGATCGAGTGAAAAAACTGGCAATAAGCAGTTGCTGAATAACCGGATCGTCAATACCTGGCTGCAGGAAGTTCTCGTTTTCAGGATGACTCAGAATGTCGGCGGTGTAACGTAAAGAGAGGCTGCCGGTGGGCGAACCCTGAGCCGCCTGTTGGGCGTAAAGGTGGGCCGCGGCAAGCGGTTCACTCTGCCAGTGTTTGATGCGTCCCTGCTGACCGAGGCTGGCCAGCGAGAGCTGCTCCGGGTCTTCTTGTCCATTGCGCACAGCGTCGATAATTTGCTGATAAAGTTCGAAAGCTTCACGCAGCTCCTGCTCGTTACCGTGAGAATTATTGCTATCGGAAAGCGGATACCCGGTCTCAGAGCGACGCACTGGGTAATCCCCCATTAAATCCCGGGCCAGCGAATAGCGTGCCTTTAGCCCCCATTCACCCTGCTGATCTACAGGAAGCGCTATCACCTGGCGAAAGTTGTCGCGCGCCCGGCTATCGCGTTGGGTAAATGCGATGGCGCCAAGTACATAAAAACGGCTCGCGGTCGGTAGACCCTCGGCCATTTTTTCCGCCGCTTCTACCGAGCCGTTGGCGCGGATCTCTTTGATTAAAATGTCCTGCGCGGAAGGCGGTGCGGGTTTATCGCCAGACGTATCACGCCATTGCGGCAGACGCGGATCGGCAGGCACCAGGCGGCTACTCTCTAAATCAAAGCTCCCCTCCGGGAGATAAAGCAGATTAGCGTTACGGTTTTGCAGTAAATAGTTGGGGAAGTACGGCCCGCAGGCATGGCTATTGATGGCGACCAGCGCGGTGGTCAGGATCACGGCCAGAGGTAATTTACGGGTTAACATGAAACTCTCCTTGTGGTGGCGATGGGCATCTTGCCCAGCCGATGGCCCGCGTCTGCCCGGCGCGCAGCAGAGCCGGGGAGGTCAGGTAAAATGTCTGCTCGTCAAAGCGGTAGCTGCCCACACCGTCCTCGGCGAGGCAATCTTCAGTCTGCAACGTAATGCTTGCCGGGAGCGGCGCATCAATGTCGCCCGCATTTTTAATCGCCAGTTCGTAGAGCGTGGAGTCTGCGCTGGCGCTCGTTTTGTCAGGAAACGCCAGCCACTGCCAGCGGGTGGTTAATGGCCGGTGGTGGATAACCGCTTTCAGGGTGGAAAGCGACCAGGCGCGGCTGTCGCTCTCCAGCGGCAGGCGGAACCAGGCTATGCCCGCAAGGTTTTTGGGCTGATGCTGTTCGAGTTCGCGGGTAAAGGCGTCGATTTGTGGCGGCGATACGCTGAGTTCTTGTTTCTCGCCCGCGATGCCCAGCGGTGACTCGCTTTCTACCCGAGCGGGCTGTCCGGGTGTGGAAACCAGCGCAGAACCATAGGCCGGGAGCGCCAGGTAATACGGATGTGGGGAGATCAGTGCATATTGCCTGCTCCAGCGCAGCGCTTGCACCGGGTCAAACAAACCTTGTTGCGGCGACAGGACGCTGTGCAGTTGCAGCACGGAACGGTCGACCGTTGCCAGTAGCGCAGGAAGCTGTGGCGAAGAGAGCCACGTAGGAAGCGCGGTCACGCTAAGCGCCATCTCTGAAGGCAGCGCCTGGCGTAATGCAGCAAGTAGACGCTGGTATTCGACGAGGCGCGAGGTGGGCGCATCGTAATCTATTTCTATCGCAGTGAGGTTCACGCCAGCGCTGCGCCAGCGGGCGATGATGCTTTGAATCTGCGGTAAAATCGCCTCCGCATCCAACAGCGTCAGGCTACCGTCGAGGCGAACCACCAGCCACACCGGGCGGCCATCCTGCTGTAATAATGATGTGTCGACCCGGGCAATGCGCAAACCTTCCTGGGGATGGATTTGCAGCCCCAGTACGCGCAAAGTGGAAAAAAGATCGTGGCTTTGACGCAACGCCGTTTCATGTCCGGCGTTCCAGACTCGCTGCCAGATATAGACCTGGCTGTCGGCAACAGAATGACGGCTGACAGCCAGTAAAAGAAACAACAGCATGAAAAAACGAGCGTGCATCATGGCAACAATCCTTGTGGCCTGGCTTTAATAACCGCCTATTTTGATTGAAGTTTCTTCTCCGCCTTCGCTAGCTCTTTAACCAGCGGCAGCATAATCTTCATCACATCGCGACTGCGCTGCGCAATCCGGCCCGGCAGGGCTTTATCAATATGCTGCTGGTTATCCAGTTGCACGTTGTGCCAACTGGTGCCGTCGGGGAACGAACGGGATTTCGCGCGCTGCTGGTAGCCATCGTTGCGCCCGAGAGACCAGTTAGTGGCTTCCACGGATAGCACCGGGATCCCAGCCTCATCAAACACACTGGCATCATTACAGCAACCGGTTCCCTGCGGATAGTCCGGGTTTTTACCGGGATTGCTGGATGCGGTAATCCCTTTGCTACGGGCGATGGTCAATGCCCGGTCGCGGGTTAGTTTACGTACCGAGGCTGGCGTGCTGCGACCGCTATTAAAATAGAGCTTGTCGCCGACGACCAGGTTATCGAGATTAATCACCAGCAGGGTGTTTTTCTTTTCAGCTTCACTCATGCGTTTGAGCATATTCTGCGCCCCGAGACGACCTTCTTCTTCACCGCTGGTCGCAACGAAGCGGATTCCATAACGGGTAGGGACGTTCTTTAACTGCTCGGCAAGTTCCAGCATGATGCCCAGTCCCAGCGCGTTATCATCGATACCCTGCAACGTCAGGCCGCCAAGGTTATTTTCGACGTCGGCATCGGTCTGCGGTGCGTAGGTATCAAGGTGCGCCATGATAATAATCTGCTGGCGATCTTTACCTTCATGCGCGGCAATAACCGTGCTGCCGGTAACGTTTTGCCAGTTTTTGCGCTGATCGTTGTTGGTGTAAATGTAACGAGTGTTAAAGCTGCGAATATCGCTTTTATAGCCCATTTGTGTGAACTGCTGGCGCAGATAATCTGCCGACAGCATTTCGGCGGGCGAGCCGGTCATTCTTCCGGGAAAAACGGTAGCGATGTGACGAGCCTGCGCATTGGCGGTGTCGCCCAGGGCGCTCAATGCCGGGGCGGCGGAGAAGACAAAACCTGCGCCCAACGCCAGGGGGAGCAGGCGATGGCACAATGCGGAAAACATAGGGGGTCCTTACACGATCAAAACAATTTTACCCGCGTAGTATGAAACTGTGACCGAGGTTAAACAATTTCAATCGCTCTTAAATCCCGGAAAAACCGCGTGTTAAGCACTTTTTGATATTTGCTTTTCCAGGGCGTTATTCCTTTGAGTAACAACTCATTCCATTTCGTAATTTCATTTGCTCTAACCCGCACCCTATAGTCGCTCTATGACTGATTGTAAGAGAGTTGTTGCGCTGTGGACTACTTGCCGATATTTGCCGAATTGAAAGACAGACCCGTACTGGTTATCGGCGGTGGCGAGATTGCCGCACGCAAGATTACTTTCCTGCTGCGCGCCGCAGCAAAGGTGCAGATTGTTGCCGACGCGCTGATTTCAGAACTTGCTGAGAAGGTTGAGCGTCAGGAAATTCAGTGGCGGGCAACCGCATTTGCAGAGCAGCAGCTTGATGATGTTTTCCTGGTGATTGCCGCAACCGAAGACGACGAGCTGAACCAGCGCGTTTTTGCTGCGGCGAACGCACGCTATCGGCTGGTCAACGTGGTGGATAATCAGGCGCTGTGCTCGTTTGTATTCCCATCAATCGTCGACCGCTCCCCGCTGATGGTGGCTATCTCTTCGAGCGGTAAAGCGCCGGTTTTGTCGCGCATTTTGCGTGAAAAAATTGAGGCGCTGCTGCCGACTAACCTGGGGCGGATGGCTGAAGCGGCAAGCTACTGGCGTCACCATATAAAAAATCACCTTAAAACCACCGCCGAACGCCGCCGTTTTTGGGAACGCGTGTTTACCGGCCGTTTTGCCAGCCTGATGCTGGCAGGCAACAAAGCTGAAGCGGAAAAGGCGCTGGAAGAAGAACTTAAACAGCCGGAAAAGCGCACTGGAGAAATCATTCTTGTTGGAGCAGGCCCGGGCGATGCTGGGCTGCTGACTCTGCGTGGCTTGCAGGTGATTCAGCAGGCTGATGTGGTGTTTTACGACAACCTGGTTACCCCAGAGGTGCGTGAGCTGGTGCGCCGTGACGCGGAGCTGATCTGCGTTGGCAAAAGTGCTGCTGGCAGTTCTGTGCTCCAGCCGGAAATTAACCGCATGCTGGTGGACGCGGCAGAAGAGGGCAAAACGGTGATTCGCCTGAAGGGCGGCGACCCGTTTATTTTTGGCCGCGGCGGCGAAGAGCTACAGGCCGCAGCAGAAGCGGGCATTCCGTTTCAGGTCGTTCCTGGCGTCACGGCAGCAGCGGGCGCGACGGCTTATGCCGGTATCCCGCTTACGCATCGCGATTATGCCCAGAGCGTGACCTTCGTCACCGGACACTTCAACGCGGAAAACTCTCCGCTCGACTGGGCGCGGTTAGCGCAAAGCGGTCAGACTCTGGCGATTTACATGGGCAGTCTGAAGGCAGCGGAAATTAGCGCTCAGTTGATCGCCCATGGTCGCGACCATGACACCCCGGTAGCGGTCATCTCTCGCGGGACTCGCACCGATCAGCAAGTGAAGACCGGCACATTACAACAACTCGAAAACCTGGCGAAAGACGCCCCGATGCCCGCGCTGCTGGTGGTGGGTGAAGTGGTGCAATTACATCAACAGCTCGCCTGGTTTCAACACTCGACATCCTCTGAAGCTTTTAAAGCTTCTGTGGTAAATCTGGCTTAAGGAATGGTTATGGACCAAAAACGACTCACTCACCTGCGGCAACTGGAGGCGGAAAGCATCCATATCATTCGTGAGGTGGCCGCCGAATTCTCTAACCCGGTGATGATGTACTCCATCGGCAAAGACTCCAGCGTGATGCTGCATCTGGCGCGTAAAGCGTTTTATCCCGGCACTCTGCCGTTCCCGCTGCTGCACGTCGATACCGGCTGGAAATTCCGTGAGATGTACGAATTCCGCGACCGTACCGCTAAAGCCTACGGCTGCGAGCTGCTGGTACATAAAAACCCGGAAGGGGTAGCAATGGGCATAAGCCCATTCGTGCACGGTAGCGCTAAGCACACCGACATTATGAAAACCGAAGGTCTTAAGCAGGCGCTGAACAAATACGGTTTTGATGCCGCGTTCGGCGGCGCACGGCGTGATGAAGAGAAATCCCGCGCCAAAGAGCGTATCTACTCTTTCCGCGATCGTTTCCACCGCTGGGACCCGAAAAACCAGCGTCCGGAGCTGTGGCATAACTATAACGGCCAGATTAACAAAGGCGAAAGCATTCGCGTGTTCCCGCTCTCCAACTGGACCGAGCTGGATATCTGGCAGTACATCTATCTGGAAAATATTGAAATCGTTCCGCTGTACCTGGCGGCAGAGCGTCCGGTGCTGGAACGTGACGGCATGTTGATGATGATCGACGACGATCGTATTAATTTACAGCCCGGCGAGATGATCAAAAAACAGATGGTGCGCTTTCGTACCCTCGGCTGCTGGCCGCTGACCGGCGCGGTGGAATCCAACGCGCAAACGCTGCCGGAGATCATCGAAGAGATGCTGGTCTCCACCACCAGCGAACGACAAGGGCGCGTGATTGACCGCGACCAGTCAGGCTCCATGGAGCTGAAGAAACGTCAGGGTTATTTCTAAGGAGCCGCCATGAATACCACTATTGCACAACAAATTGCCGATGAAGGCGGAGTTGAAGCCTACCTGCATGCCCAGCAGCACAAAAGCCTGCTGCGTTTTCTGACCTGCGGCAGCGTCGATGACGGTAAAAGTACGCTGATTGGCCGGCTGCTGCACGACACCCGACAGATTTACGAAGATCAGCTCTCTTCGCTGCACAATGACAGCAAGCGTCACGGTACTCAGGGCGAGAAGCTCGATCTGGCGCTGCTGGTGGATGGCTTACAAGCCGAGCGCGAGCAGGGCATTACTATTGACGTGGCCTATCGCTATTTCTCCACCGAGAAGCGCAAATTTATTATCGCCGACACCCCGGGGCATGAGCAGTACACCCGTAATATGGCGACCGGCGCATCGACTTGCGACCTGGCGATCTTGCTGATCGACGCGCGTAAAGGCGTACTGGATCAGACACGTCGCCACAGTTTTATCTCCACTCTGCTGGGGATCAAGCACCTGGTGGTAGCGGTGAACAAAATGGATCTCGTCGATTTTAGCGAAGAGACCTTTAACCGCATTCGCGAAGAGTATCTGACTTTCGCCGAACAGCTGCCGGGCAATCTGGATATTCGCTTTGTGCCGCTGTCAGCCCTGGATGGGGACAACGTTGCCAACCAGAGCGACAAAATGCGCTGGTACAGTGGCCCAACGCTGCTGGAAGTGCTGGAAACCGTTGAAATTCAGCGCGTGGTGGAAAGCCAGCCGCTGCGCTTCCCGGTACAGTATGTTAACCGTCCTAACCTCGATTTCCGCGGCTTTTCCGGTACCGTGGCGTCCGGCACCGTGACGCTCGGTCAGCGTCTGAAGGTGCTGCCGTCGGGCGTGGAATCCAGCGTCGCGCGTATCGTCACCTTTGACGGTGACCTGCCGCAAGCGGGCGCCGGGGAAGCAATCACTATTGTACTGAAAGACGAAATCGATATTAGTCGTGGCGATCTGCTGGTTGATGCAGCGGTCTCTCTGCCTGCGGTGCAGAGCGCCAGCATCGACGTGGTTTGGATGGCGGAACAAGCGTTGACCCCAGGCCAGAGCTACGACATTAAAATCGCCGGTAAGAAAACCCGCGCGCGTATCGATGGCGTTCGCTATCAGGTGGATATCAATAACCTGACCCAGCGTGAAGTAGAATCGCTGCCGCTGAACGGTATTGGCCTGGTGGATTTGACCTTTGACGAACCGCTGGTACTGGATAAATACCAGGATAACCCGGTGACTGGAGGGCTTATCTTTATCGACCGTCTGACTAACGTCACCGTTGGCGCGGGCATGGTACGCGAACCGAACGAGCAGACGCAAACGGGCGCTTCGCAGTACAGCGCGTTTGAGCTTGAGCTGAACCAGCTTGTTCGTAAACACTTCCCGCACTGGGACGCTCGCGACCTGCTGGGAGGCAAATAATGGCCCAGCATGACGAAAACGTCGTCTGGCATGCGCATCCGGTGACCCAGGAGCAGCGCGAGCAGCATCACGGCCATCGCGGCGTGGTGCTGTGGTTCACCGGGCTTTCGGGCTCGGGGAAATCCACCGTTGCCGGCGCGCTGGAAGAGGCGCTGCATCAGCTTGGTGTGAGCACTTATTTGCTGGATGGTGATAACGTGCGTCATGGCCTGTGTAGCGACCTTGGATTCAGCGATGATGACCGCAAAGAAAACATTCGCCGCGTGGGTGAAGTGGCGAAGCTGATGGTCGATGCCGGGCTGGTTGTATTGACGGCATTTATATCTCCGCATCGTGCGGAGCGGCAAATGGTGCGCAAGCGGCTAGGCGAAGGGCGCTTTATCGAGGTTTTTGTCGATACGCCGCTGGCTATCTGCGAGGCGCGGGACCCGAAAGGCTTATACAAGAAGGCGCGGGCGGGGGAATTGCGTAATTTTACCGGGATTGATTCAGTATATGAATCCCCGGAGAGAGCTGAAATCCATCTCGACGGTGAACAATTGGTAACAAATTTGGTGCACCAACTATTAGACCTGCTCCGACAGAGCGATATTATCAGATCCTGAAACGGCGACGGCATCGATGGGTGCCGGTCGCCCGGTCAACAGGATTCGATATGCGTAATACCCAGAACATAACTATTTTTCGCTCAGAACCGCCCCCTGTGGCTAATGACGAGACCACATGGTCTCTGTCAGGCGCTGCCGTGGGTTTTATCTCATGGCTGCTGGCGCTGGGTATTCCCTTCCTTATTTATGGCGGTAACACGCTATTTTTCCTCCTCTATACCTGGCCCTTCTTCCTGGCAATCATGCCGGTTGCTGTGGTGGTCGGGATCGCGCTGCATTCCCTATTGGACGGTAAACTTCGCTACAGCGTTGGTGCGACGATTTTGACCGTCGGACTGATGTTCGGTTTGCTGTTCCTCTGGCTGCTGGGATAGTCCTTTTTACGAATGAATCTAGCCTGGGTATCAACGGTAAAAATGTGGTACAGTCCCCGCGTTACGCGGCGTCGTCCGCGCGTCAGAGTAGAGTACTCGGGCGAGTTATGGGATGATGATGCCGTTTTTCAGGGGGCAGGATGGGTAAATTAACGCTGCTATTATTGGCTTTGCTGGTCTGGCTGCAGTACTCGCTTTGGTTCGGCAAAAATGGTCTGCATGACTATAGCCGGGTTAATGACGATGTCTCCGCTCAGCAGGCAACCAATGCCAAATTAAAAGCACGCAACGATCAGCTGTTCGCCGAAATTGACGACCTCAATGGCGGCCAGGAAGCTATCGAAGAACGTGCGCGCAATGAACTCAGTATGACCCGCCCGGGCGAAACGTTTTATCGTCTGGTGCCGGATGCGTCAAAACGCAACCAGGCGGCGGGACAACAGCAGAATAATCGATAGACAGGCCCAGGATTACGACATGGCAGCCACTTTTCCGGGCGTTTGCGCCGTGGTGCCGGCAGCCGGTTTTGGCCGCCGCATGCAAACGGAATGCCCGAAACAATATCTCTCAATCGGTAACAAAACGATTCTCGAACACGCGGTTGCCGCGCTGTTGGCGAACCCGCGTATTCAGCGAGTGGTGATTGCCGTCAGCCCTGGCGACGTGCGCTTTAGCCAGCTGCCGTTGGCGAATCATCCCCAAATTACCGTCGTTGATGGTGGCTCCGAGCGCGCGGACTCCGTCCTCGCTGGCCTGAAGGCGCTGGATGAGGCTGATTGGGTGCTGGTGCACGATGCCGCGCGCCCCTGTCTGCATCAGGACGACCTCAGCCGCCTGCTTCAGCTGTGTGAAACCAGCCGAGTGGGTGGCATTCTGGCGGCTCCGGTTCGCGACACCATGAAGCGCGCGGAGCCGGGTAAAGTGGCGATAGCCCATACCGTCGAGCGCAACGATTTATGGCATGCGCTGACGCCGCAATTTTTCCCTCGTGAGCTGCTTGTTGATTGCCTGACGCGCGCGCTCAATGAAGGGGCGACCATTACCGATGAAGCCTCGGCGCTGGAGTACTGCGGCTTCCATCCTGAACTGGTTGCCGGACGAGCTGATAATATTAAAGTGACGCGCCCGGAAGACCTGGCGCTGGCCGAATTTTACCTTACCCGTTCCCGACACCAGGAGAAGGCTTAATGCGAATTGGACATGGTTTTGACGTACACGCTTTTGGCGGTGAAGGCCCAATCATTATTGGTGGCGTGCGCGTGCCTTATGAAAAAGGGCTGCTGGCACATTCCGATGGCGATGTGGCGCTGCATGCGCTAACCGACGCGCTACTGGGCGCGGCTGCACTGGGCGATATTGGCAAGCTGTTCCCGGACACTGACCCGGCTTTTAAAGGGGCCGATAGCCGCGAGCTGCTGCGCGAAGCGTGGCGACGGATTCAGGCGAAGGGCTATAGCCTTGGCAACGTCGACGTTACCATCATCGCCCAGGCACCGAAAATGCTGCCGCATATCCCGCAGATGCGCGTCTTTATCGCAGAAGATCTGGGTTGCCATATGGACGACGTTAACGTCAAAGCCACGACGACCGAAAAGCTGGGCTTTACCGGACGCGGCGAAGGCATCGCTTGTGAAGCGGTGGCGCTATTGCGTAAGGCTGACAAATGATTGCATTTGACGAACTCACTTATCTGCATGGAAAACCGCTGGCTCAGGGGCTGCTAAAAGCGAACCCGGAAGACTTTGTGGTGGTTGAGGATCTCGGCTTTGAGCCTGACGGTGAAGGCGAGCACGTGCTGGTGCGGATTCTGAAAAATGGCTGCAATACGCGTTTTGTTGCTGAAGCTCTGGCAAAATTCCTTAAAATTCATGCGCGTGAAGTGAGTTTTGCAGGGCAGAAGGACAAACACGCGGTCACTGAACAGTGGCTGTGTGCCCGAGTGCCGGGTAAAGAGATGCCTGACCTGAGCAAATTTCAGCTCGAAGGCTGCCAGGTTCTCGAATACGCGCGCCACAAGCGCAAGCTACGTCTGGGGGCACTGAAAGGCAACCAGTTCACTCTGGTGCTGCGTGAAGTTAGCGCCCGTGATGATGTCGAAAAGCGCCTGCAGGCGATTGCTGATCAGGGCGTTCCGAACTATTTTGGCGCTCAGCGCTTTGGTATCGGCGGTAGCAATTTGCAGGGTGCCCTGCGCTGGGCAGAGAGTGGTGCGCCGGTGCGCGATCGCAATAAACGCAGTTTTTGGTTGTCGGCGGCCCGCAGTGCATTGTTTAATCAACAGGTTGGTATTAGATTAAAAAAACCGGAATTTAATCAGGTTGTTGATGGCGATGCGCTACAATTAGCGGGGCGCGGAAGCTGGTTCGTTGCGACCTCTGAAGAATTTGCGGAACTCCAGGTACGGGTTGATAACCGTGAACTGATGATCACTGCTGCGCTTGTGGGTAGCGGCGATTGGGGAAGTCAACGGGATGCGCTGGCCGCCGAGCAGGCGGCAGTAGCCGAAGAGACGCAGTTACAGGCGCTTCTGGTGCGTGAAAAAGTGGAAGCGGCTCGCCGGGCGATGCTGCTCTACCCGCAGCAGATGAGCTGGAGCTGGTGGGATGACGTCACCGTAGAACTGCGTTTCTGGCTGCCAGCAGGCAGCTTCGCTACCAGCGTGGTAAGGGAGCTTATCAATACAACGGGTGATTATGCGAATATTGCTGAGTAACGATGACGGGATTCATGCGCCAGGGATTCAGACCCTGGCAAAGGCCTTACGGGAATTCGCTGAGGTTCAGATAGTTGCACCCGATCGTAACCGCAGCGGAGCATCGAACTCCCTGACGCTGGAATCCTCACTACGCACCTTCACTTTCGATAATGGCGATATCGCCGTGCAGATGGGCACACCGACGGACTGCGTTTATCTCGGCGTTAACGCCCTGATGCGCCCGCGTCCGGATATCGTCGTTTCCGGTATTAACGCCGGGCCCAACCTCGGCGACGATGTTATTTACTCTGGTACCGTAGCCGCTGCAATGGAAGGCCGCCATCTGGGCTTTCCGGCGCTGGCCGTGTCGCTAAACGGCTATCAGCATTATGACACCGCCGCCGCGGTCACCTGCTCTATTCTGCGTGCATTAAGCCGCGAGCCGTTGCGCACCGGGCGCATTCTCAATATCAACGTACCGGATCTGCCTCTTGAGCAGATTAAAGGTATTCGCGTGACCCGCTGCGGCAGCCGTCATCCTTCCGATCAGGTGATTCCGCAGAAAGATCCGCGCGGCAATACGTTGTACTGGATTGGGCCGCCAGGCGAAAAGTACGATGCCGGGCCGGATACCGACTTTGCGGCCGTGGATGAAGGCTACGTTTCCGTCACTCCGCTGCATGTCGATTTAACCGCCCATAGCGCACATGAAGTGGTTAGCGGCTGGTTGGAACGCGTCGGAGTTGATACGCAATGGTAAGTAAACGTGTTGAAAGTCTTCTCAATCAGCTTCGCACTCAGGGCATTGTCGACGAGCGCGTACTGGACGCTATCGCTCAGGTGCCGCGAGAAAAGTTTGTTGATGAAGCCTTTGAACATAAAGCGTGGGAAAACACGGCATTGCCGATTGGTCAGGGGCAAACTATCTCGCAACCCTATATGGTAGCGCGGATGACCGAGCTTTTGACGCTAACGCCAGACTCAAGGGTGCTGGAGATTGGCACTGGTTCAGGCTATCAAACGGCAATACTGGCGCATATGGTGCACCATGTCTGCTCGGTTGAGCGGATTAAGAGTTTACAGTGGCATGCGCGCCGCCGCCTGAAACAACTTGATTTACATAATGTTTCAACCCGTCACGGCGATGGGTGGCAGGGTTGGCACGCGCGTGCGCCGTTCGACGCGATTATCGTTACCGCGGCACCGCCGGAAATTCCGGCCGCACTGCTGGCGCAATTGGATGATGGCGGCGTGCTGGTATTGCCAGTGGGCGAAGAGCATCAGTTCCTGAAGCGGATCCGTCGACGCGGCAACGAGTTTGTGATTGATACTGTCGAAGCCGTGCGCTTTGTTCCCCTTGTCAAAGGGGAGCTGGCCTGAACCCGGATTATTCCAGGTTTTTTTGCCTGTATTTAGGCATAGGGTGGACGCATTTTTCGTGTCCTGGCCGGGCGCTGCCCGGTGAGCAAGATATTGGCAGTTAACATATTCCTGGGGGATAAATGAGCGCGGGAAGCCCAAAATTTACCTTAAGTCGCATTGCGGCTTTATCACTGGTGTCACTCTGGCTGGCAGGCTGTAGCAGCTCCAATAATGCGCCAGCGCCGGTCAGTTCGGCTGGCGGTGCTTCATCTTCCAGTACCAATTCCGGAATGCTGATCACGCCGCCGTCAAATACCGGTTCTTCCACCGTTCCACAGGCGCGCCCGGTACAAACTCAACCGGTACAGACGCAGCCTACCCAGATTCAGCCGATGGCCCAGCAGCCGGTACAAACGGTTGATGGCAAGATTGTCTACAACCGCAAATATGGCGATATTCCTAAGGGTAGCTATACCGGAGGTAGTACTTATACGGTTAAACGCGGCGATACGCTGTTCTATATTGCATGGGTCACCGGGAACGACTTCCGCGACCTGGCTCAGCGTAATAATATCCCGGCACCGTACGGTTTGAACGTCGGCCAGACGCTTCAGGTCGGCAACGCGTCAGGCCAGCCGATCACCGGTGATAACGCTGTTGCACAGGCTAGTGCGCAGGCCAGCAGCGGTGGGATGCTGACCGCAAATTCTGCACAAAAATCGACCGCGGTGGTTGCGTCACAACCAACTATTACGTATTCTGAATCTTCAGGTGAACAGAGTGCTAATAAGATGTTGCCGAACAACAAGCCTGCGACGACGACTACAACCGTCGCGCCAGTTACGGCTCCAACTGTCAGCACAACCCAATCGACTGCAAGCAGTACGTCAACCAGTTCGCCGATCTCTTCATGGCGCTGGCCGACTGATGGCAAAGTTATCGAGAACTTTAGTGGCTCCGAAGGAGGCAACAAAGGTATCGATATTGCAGGCAGTAAAGGACAGGCTATTGTCGCGACCGCAGATGGGCGCGTCGTCTATGCCGGTAACGCACTGCGCGGTTACGGTAATCTTATTATCATCAAACACAACGATGATTACCTGAGCGCCTACGCTCATAACGATACGATGCTGGTAAAAGAGCAACAAGATATCAAAGCGGGGCAGAAAATCGCTACCATGGGTAGCACAGGTACAAGTTCGACACGTTTGCATTTTGAAATTCGTTACAAGGGGAAATCCGTCAACCCGCTGCAGTATTTACCGCAGCGATAATTTGGCGAAGTACGCATAAGCGTAGCATCAGCGAAAAGGCGTCAGGGCGGGAGATATAAAGATTACCGTCCGGGCGTCGTTTGAATGATGTTTAGCGAAGGTGCTTTGCTCAGGGATCACGGGTAGGAGCCATCTTTATGAGTCAGAATACGCTGAAAGTTCATGATTTAAATGAAGACGCGGAATTTGATGAGAACGGAGTCGAGGTTTTTGACGAAAAAACCTTAGTTGAAGAGGAACCCAGTGATAGCGATCTGGCTGAAGAAGAGCTTCTTTCGCAGGGAGCAACCCAACGGGTGCTCGATGCGACGCAACTCTACCTCGGTGAGATTGGTTATTCCCCACTGCTGACCGCCGAAGAAGAGGTTTATTTTGCTCGTCGCGCGCTGCGTGGTGACGTTGCGTCACGCCGCCGGATGATTGAAAGTAACCTGCGTCTGGTTGTCAAGATAGCCCGTCGTTACGGCAATCGTGGTCTGGCTCTGCTGGATCTGATTGAAGAAGGTAACCTGGGGCTGATTCGCGCAGTTGAGAAGTTTGACCCGGAACGTGGGTTCCGTTTTTCGACTTATGCGACCTGGTGGATTCGTCAAACGATTGAACGGGCGATAATGAACCAAACCCGTACCATTCGCTTACCTATCCATATTGTTAAAGAGCTGAACGTCTATCTGCGTACCGCACGCGAGTTGTCCCATAAGCTGGACCACGAGCCAAGCGCGGAAGAGATTGCCGAACAGCTGGATAAGCCAGTTGATGACGTGAGCAGGATGCTGCGTTTGAACGAGCGCATTACCTCGGTGGATACTCCGCTGGGTGGTGATTCGGAGAAAGCGCTGCTGGATATCCTGGCCGATGAAAAAGACAATGGCCCGGAAGACACCACGCAGGACGATGATATGAAACAATCCATCGTCAAATGGTTGTTCGAACTGAACGCCAAGCAGCGTGAAGTGTTGGCTCGTCGCTTTGGTCTGCTGGGTTATGAAGCCGCAACGCTTGAGGATGTGGGCCGTGAAATTGGTCTGACCCGCGAACGCGTGCGTCAAATCCAGGTTGAGGGTCTGCGCCGCCTGCGGGAAATTCTGCAAGGCCAGGGGCTAAACATCGAAGCGCTGTTCCGCGAGTAAGATACCTTTCCTAAAAAAGGCTCAATCATCTGATTGAGCCTTTTTCTTTTTAGCGGTCCGCTATCCCTGAGCCGTTTCGTGCAGATGCAGCCAAACAACCTTTTCCTCTTGCAGGCGGAAGATGACTGTCGACCAGCGCACGCTCTTCACTTTACCGGGTAGATATTGGGTTTCACGATACTCAACTGCTGCGCCATCTTGCCACTCGGCGAGCAGGGCTGCACTATCAACGACAATCTTTAAACCCGGTCGTCTGGTGCTGGCACCCTTGAAAAAGGCGCTAACTTCCTGATGGCTCATCCGAATGCCGCTTGTTGGGATCATCGTAAAATCGGCGCTAAAACGGAGCATTAACGCCTCTATGCTCCCTTCACCCCGACTTAGCCAGTTTTCGATGACTACGTGCGCGTCGAGTACTTCCTGGATATAGCGATTCATTGGTTCTCCATTTTGCTCTGTAGGTGCATGACTATCGCCCGGTTATTAAACCTCAGGCAGTTCAGTAGCGGCACGAGGGTAACCACGGCGGCGGTGATAAATACGCCGCGCCAGGCCAGCGCCGTTGGGTAGTAACGCAGAAGGGCGCTAAGCAACGCAGCCAGTACTGCTGAGCCAATCAGGAAGCTAAGCTGGCGATTGATATTCCACAGCGCGCTGGCGTCCGGCATATCAGGGTTCGCCACGTTAAGAAACGCGCTGCTCTGCGCTGAACTGCTGCACAAGCTGCCGCCTGCGCCCATTAAGGTAAATGCCAGTATTAGCGTACTGCAGGCGGTATGTGGATTCACGCCGACCAATAAGAGGATCCCAGCTGCCTGTAGCAGGCAGCCCGTAGCAATTAACGGGCGCGGGCCAAGACGATTAAAATAACGACCGGTTACCGAGATAGCGACAAACGAGGCCAGCGACCACGGCAGCATCAGAGAGCCGATGGTGGAAGGTGATAATCCGGTGACGTTTTGCAAATAAAACATCCCGACAACGTTAATGCCAATAAACGTCCCCGGTACGCAGAGATACACCAGCATTGAAAAACGCAGCAGCGGATCGCGCAATAAAGGGAGATGTAGGAAACGACACGTTCGCGGGGTGTTGTTCTCATCCTTCAGCCAGGCTGCGGCCAGGCCATGCGTGATGAATGCGAGCGGCAGGCTGACAAAGAAAACCCACCGCCAGCTAAGTGATTGGACTAATACTCCGCCCAAGGCCGGAGAACATGCCGGAGCCAACAAGCCGACCATCATCACCGCAGCGGAAAGTTTAGCCCGCTCGTGAGGCTTAAACTGCTGCCATGTCAGCGCCTGACCTATTGGAATCAACAGCCCGCCGCCCATCCCCTGCAACGCGCGCCACAGCACAAGGCTTGTCAGCGAATCAGCCTGTCCTGAAGCCAGCGCCCCGACGCTGAACAGGCTCAGTGAAAGCAAAAAGATGCGCCGGGCACCAAATCGCTGGCTGAGCCAGGCGCTGAAAGGCAGTACAAGAGTGAGTCCGGCGATATAGCCATTGCTCACCCACGCCAGTTCGCCCACCGATGCGTGCAGCGCCTGACTCATCGCTGGAAAGGCGACGCTGGCGATAAACATATTGATTAAGTCGAGAAAGAAACCAAGCAGAAAAACGGTTGCGACCTTGCTGCGATACGTCATTTTAAATTCCTCTTGAAGGCCGCTACTCTAAACCTCGGCGGTGGGGCGGATAAACGCGACATTCGGGGATATACTGTCTAAAATTTTTTGACAATAAGTGGTGACATGCTGAATTTACAGCGAATGACCATGTTTGTGGCGGTGGTGGATAGCGGCAGCTTTACCGCCGCGGCAGCGGCGCTTGGGCAAACCAAAGCGGTGATCAGCTTTAACGTCCGACAGCTGGAGAGCGAACTTGGCGTCACGCTGTTGTTGCGATCCACGCGCAGGCTCACGCTGACTGAAGCCGGTTCGCTGTTTTATCATCGCGGCGTTGCGTTACTGAAAACGGCTGAAAACCTGCAAGATGAGGTGCGGGCCAGCCACTCGGGGTTGAGCGGCGAACTGCGGATGACCACGACGCCAGAATATGGTGCGCAGGTGATTATTCCTGCGCTGGCGGAGTTCAGTGCGCGGCACCCGGCGCTGCGCGTGCGCCACGTTTCCTCTTCGCATCACGCGGATTTAATCTCCGGGCGTTTTGATGTGGCGATTCGCCTCGGAACGCTGGCGGATTCACGTTACCGGGCGGCGTTGATATCCCGCTTTGCCATTATCCCGGTAGCTGCCCCGGCATGGCTGGCTGAGCATCCTTTGAAAACCCTTGAGGCGCTGGCTCAGGCGGATTGGATTATTCATGAGCGCCTGTACGCACCGCTACGCTGGCAGCTCACCGGGCCGCGGGATGAGAGCATCGCTTTTGATATTAAAAAAGTGCCTCGTCTGTCGGCAGACAGCGCCAGTGCGCTGATGGCATTTGCGCTGGCGGGTAGCGGCGTCGCGCTGCTCCCCGAATGGCTGGTGGCGACTGCGCTAAGAGAGCAAAAACTGGTTCAGGTGGTGCCGGAATTTACTTTTCCGCATCAGGGGGTGTTCGCGGTCTACCCGGATGCGCAGCATGTACCAACGAAGGTCCGGGCGTTTATTGATTTTTTACGCGAACGCCAGGGCTAATCTTTCTGTTCTTGCGCGATCAGCTTACGGATTATATGTGAAAACTGCTGGCGCTCTTCGCCGCTCAGGCGACCCAAAAACTCTTCATCAACAGCGTTTCCCAGTGGCATGGAGTTTGCCAACAACGCCTGGCCTTCGTCGGTTAAATAGACAAAACGGCGGCGTTTGTCGGATGGATCGTGCTCACGACGCACCAGTCCCCGGCTCTCCATGCGGCTCAGCATTTCCGCCAGCGTCGCTTTGGTGCTGACCGCCGCCTCCGTTAGCGTCACCTGTTCAATGCCCGGATGCTCCGCAATCGAGCGCATCACCGCATACTGTGGTTTGGTGAGATCCGGTAGTTCGTGCTGCCAGCGGGCGGTGTGCTGTTGAAAAAGCTGGCGCAATAGATGGAACGCCTCATTTCTTAACTCCATGACAACTCCGTAATAAAACAGTCGGCTCTATGATAGCGGTTCGCAGCGCTTTTGCGCATTTTTCCTGTTTTGATTAAAAATGCGGACGTATATAAACAACCTTGCGTAGATGGCCTTGCAAGCGTAGGGTTAATAAAATGTTCGTATACGAACAATATGTGAGGTGATGATGAAGTTAATTGTTGGGATGACCGGGGCGACGGGCGCTCCGCTGGGCGTGGCGCTGCTTAAGGCGCTTCGTGAGATGCCGGAAGTGGAAACCCATTTGGTGATGTCTAAATGGGCTAAAACCACGATAGAACTGGAGACGCCATACAGTGCACGCGAAGTGGCTGAACTGGCTGACTTCTCGCATAGCCCTGCCGACCAGGCCGCCATCATCTCATCTGGTTCATTTCGTACCGACGGCATGATTGTCATCCCTTGCAGTATGAAGACGCTAGCCGGTATTCGTGCCGGATATGCCGAAGGGTTAGTTGGTCGGGCGGCTGACGTGGTGCTGAAAGAGGGCCGAAAGCTGGTACTGGTCGCGCGCGAAATGCCGCTGAGCACCATCCATCTGGAAAACATGCTGGCTCTGTCCCGCATGGGAGTGGCGATGGTGCCGCCGATGCCCGCTTATTACAACCACCCTGAAACCATTGAAGACGTCACTGACCACGTTGTCGCGCGGGTGCTGGATCAGTTTGGTCTGGATTATCACAAAGCCCGCCGCTGGAATGGTTTACGGACGGAAGAGAGTTTTTCACAGGAGAATGAATAATGGCTTTTGATGATTTGCGCAGCTTCTTGCAGGCGCTGGACGACCAGGGGCAACTGCTGAAAATTAGCGAAGAAGTTAACGCGGAGCCGGATCTGGCTGCCGCCGCTAACGCCACCGGACGTATTGGCGATGGCGCACCGGCGCTGTGGTTCGACAATATTCGCGGTTTTATCGATGCCCGTGTGACGATGAACACCATCGGTTCTTGGCAGAACCACGCTATTTCGATGGGTTTGCCGCCGAACACGCCGGTGAGAAAACAGATTGATGAGTTTATTCGTCGCTGGGATAAATTCCCGGTAGCGCCGGAGCGTCGGGCAAACCCAGCGTGGGCAGAAAATACCGTCGACGGTGAAGACATTAATCTGTTTGATATTCTGCCGCTGTTTCGTCTGAACGATGGCGATGGCGGCTTTTATCTCGACAAAGCCTGCGTGGTTTCTCGCGATCCGCTGGACCCAGACAATTTTGGCAAGCAGAACGTTGGTATCTATCGCATGGAAGTGAAGGGCAAGCGTAAGCTGGGCCTGCAACCTATCCCAATGCATGACATCGCGCTGCATCTGCACAAAGCCGAAGAGCGCGGCGAAGACCTGCCGATCGCTATCACTCTCGGTAACGACCCGGTTATCACCCTGATGGGCGCCACGCCGCTGAAGTACGATCAGTCGGAATATGAGATGGCGGGCGCGCTGCGCGAAAGTCCGTACCCGATTGCCACCGCACCGCTGACCGGATTTGACGTGCCGTGGGGCTCGGAAGTGATTCTTGAGGGCGTTATTGAGAGCCGCAAACGCGAGATCGAAGGGCCGTTTGGTGAATTCACCGGTCACTACTCCGGTGGGCGCAATATGACGGTAGTGCGGATCGATAAAGTCTCTTATCGCACCAAACCGATTTTTGAATCTCTCTACCTCGGCATGCCGTGGACCGAAATCGACTACCTGATGGGCCCGGCGACCTGCGTGCCGCTGTACCAGCAGTTGAAAGCGGAATTCCCGGAAGTGCAGGCCGTCAACGCCATGTACACTCACGGCCTGCTGGCGATTATCTCCACTAAAAAACGCTACGGCGGTTTTGCCCGCGCGGTTGGCCTGCGGGCGATGACCACGCCACACGGTCTGGGCTATGTGAAGATGGTGATTATGGTTGATGAGGACGTTGATCCGTTCAACCTGCCACAGGTGATGTGGGCGCTGTCTTCGAAAGTGAACCCGGCGGGGGATTTGGTCCAGTTGCCGAATATGTCCGTGCTGGAACTTGACCCTGGCTCAAGCCCGGCGGGGATCACTGACAAACTGGTTATCGACGCGACTACGCCGGTTGCGCCGGATCTTCGTGGTCATTACAGCCAGCCGGTACAGGATCTTCCTGAAACCAAAGCGTGGGTTGAAAAACTGACCTCCATGCTGGCCAACCGTTAATAAGGAGATAAAGATGATTTGTCCACGTTGCGTCGATGAACACATTGAAGTGCTGGCGAAGTCGCCGGTAAAAGATGTCTGGACGGTATTTCAGTGCCAACACTGTTTCTACACCTGGCGCGATACCGAGCCGCTACGCCGCACCAGCCGCGAGCACTATCCGGAAGCGTTTCGCATGACGCAGAAGGATATTGATGAATCGCCAATGGTGCCGAGTATTCCGCCGCTGCTGGCGGAAGATAAGCGCTAAAAGAAACGGGCCTGCTAAGTCGGGCCCGTTTTATATTTGATTTATAAATTAAAGCTGGGGCTAATAGCTATAAACTCTTGCGAGCATTATCGCAACCTGCAATAAAAAGATGGAATTTAACTTACTCAAGGTAATTTTCGTCATCAGCGGGTATAGAATAAACGTGGGTGCTTGAGGCTATCTGGCTTTGAGCATTTTTGAGGTTCCAGATAGACGAAAGCCC
Source organism: Klebsiella huaxiensis (assembly GCF_003261575.2). Classification (GTDB taxonomy): domain Bacteria; phylum Pseudomonadota; class Gammaproteobacteria; order Enterobacterales; family Enterobacteriaceae; genus Klebsiella; species Klebsiella huaxiensis. The sequence goes on from NZ_CP036175.1 coordinate 1,251,404, forward strand.
CAGGAGATATTTTTATCAACTGAGGCTAACGGATGAACCTAGACAACTCAGATGTTAGTCTCTTCTTTGCAGGGAGGCAAGACATGCTGACAAAATATGCCCTTGTGGCAATTATTGTGCTGTGTATCACAGCGCTGGGATTTACGCTGATGGTGCGCGATTCGTTATGCGAACTGAGCATCAAAGAGCGTAGTATGGAGTTTAAAGCTGTTCTCGCTTACGAATCGAAGAAGTAGCAACAACGCGGGGGTAACCCCGCGTATTGATTGTCAGGAAGCATCCTCTCGCACCCATTTATATTTTTAAAACGGCAGCACGATAAGCGCTGCCGTTTTTACTTCTAAGAGATTGTAAGAATCACACCAAACTCTTCAGGCGATAAATCCATTCCAGCGCCTGACGCGGCGTTAATGAATCCGGGTCGAGATTTTCCAGCGCCTCAACCGCAGGCGAAGCTTCTTCCGGAGCGGAGAGCAGCGACATCTGCGTGCCGTCCACCTGAGTGGCGGCAGCGCTCGGCGCTATGCTTTCCAGCTCGCGCAGTTTCTGCCGCGCGCGCTTAATCACCTCTTTCGGCACTCCGGCCAGCGCTGCGACGGCCAGACCGTAGCTCTTGCTGGCCGCGCCATCCTGCACGCTGTGCATAAAGGCGATGGTATCGCCATGCTCCAGTGCATCAAGGTGGACGTTGGCGACGCCTTCCATTTTCTCCGGCAGTTGGGTCAGCTCGAAGTAGTGGGTAGCGAACAGGGTCAACGCTTTAATTTTATTCGCCAGATTTTCCGCACAGGCCCACGCCAGCGACAAGCCATCATAGGTTGAAGTACCGCGGCCAATTTCATCCATCAGCACCAGGCTGTGCTCGGTGGCGTTATGCAAAATATTGGCGGTTTCGGTCATTTCCACCATAAAGGTCGAGCGACCGCTGGCAAGGTCATCTGCCGCGCCAACGCGGGTGAAGATACGGTCGATAGGGCCAATCTCGACTTTTTGCGCCGGGACGTAGCTGCCAATATAGGCCAGCAGCGCAATCAGCGCAGTCTGGCGCATATAGGTACTTTTACCGCCCATGTTCGGACCGGTGATAATTAACATTCGGCGCTGTGGCGTCAGGTTTAGCGGGTTAGCGATAAACGGCTCTTTCAGCACTTGTTCAACCACCGGGTGGCGGCCTTCGCTGATACGAATACCCGGTTTATCGCTAAAGGTTGGGCGACAATAGTTGAGCGTTTCCGCGCGCTCGGCAAGGTTAACCAGCACATCAAGCTCCGCCAGCGCGTTGGCGCTCTGTTGCAGGTCACCAAGATGCGGCAGCAGCATATCGAATAATTGATCGTACAGCTGTTTTTCCAGCGCCAGGGCTTTCCCTTTCGATGTCAGTACCTTGTCTTCATACTCCTTCAGCTCAGGAATAATGTAGCGCTCGGCGTTCTTGAGGGTTTGACGACGGACGTAGTGAATTGGTGCATGCTGGCTCTGACCGCGGCTTATCTGGATGTAATAGCCGTGAATGGCGTTGTAGCCCACTTTCAGCGTATCTAGCCCCAGACGCTCGCGTTCACGGATCTCCAGCTTATCGAGGTAGTCCGTTGCGCCATCAGCCAGCGCCCGCCACTCGTCGAGTTCTTCATGATAGCCGGGAGCGATAACGCCGCCGTCGCGAACCAGCACCGGCGGCGCATCGATAATCGCCCGCTCCAGCAATTCGCGCAGTTCGGTAAACTCGCCCATCTTCTCACGTAGCTGTTGCACCGGTGCGCAGTCAACATCGGCCAGCATAGCGCGCAGTTCCGGCAGTTGTTGGAACGCGTGGCGCATACGTGCTAAGTCGCGCGGACGGGCAGTGCGCAGGGCCAGACGCGCCAGAATACGTTCGAGATCGCCAACCTGGCGCAGTATCGGCTGCAGTTCAGTGTAACGTTCCTGAAGCGCGCCGATGGTCTGTTGGCGTTCTACCAGCACATCGGTATCACGCGCTGGCATATGCAGCCAGCGCTTAAGCATACGGCTGCCCATTGGGGTGACGGTGCAGTCGAGCACCGCGGCTAGCGTGTTATCAATGCCGCCAGCCAGGTTCTGGGTGATCTCCAGATTACGGCGAGTGGCGGCATCCATAATGATGCTGTCCTGCTGGCGCTCCATGGTGATGGAGCGGATATGCGGCAGAGAGGTACGTTGGGTATCTTTGACATATTGCAGCAAACAGCCAGCAGCACACAGTCCGCGTGGCGCATTTTCCACACCAAACCCGATGAGATCGCGGGTGCCGAATTGCATATTGAGCTGCTGGCGCGCAGTGTCGATTTCAAACTCCCACAGCGGGCGGCGGCGTAGTCCGCGGCGGCCTTCGATCAGTGAGGATTCGGCGAAGTCTTCAGCGTACAGCAGTTCGGCGGGATTGGTGCGCTGAAGTTCTGCCGCCATGGTTTCCCGGTCAGCCGGTTCGCTCAGGCGAAAACGCCCGGAGCTGATATCCAGAGTGGCATAGCCAAAGCCTTTGCTGTCCTGCCAGATGGCGGCCAGCAGATTATCCTGACGCTCCTGCAATAGCGCTTCATCGCTGATGGTGCCGGGCGTAACAATGCGCACCACTTTACGCTCGACCGGCCCTTTGGTGGTGGCCGGGTCGCCAATCTGTTCGCAAATGGCGACCGATTCACCCTGATTAACCAGCTTGGCGAGATAGTTTTCCACCGCGTGGTGCGGGATCCCGGCCATCGGGATCGGCTCGCCCGCCGACGCTCCGCGTTTGGTCAGCGAGATATCAAGCAGTTGTGACGCGCGTTTAGCATCATCATAGAACAGCTCGTAAAAGTCCCCCATCCGGTAAAACAGCAGGATCTCCGGGTGCTGGGCTTTCAGCTTGAGATACTGCTGCATCATTGGCGTGTGGGCGTCAAGGTTCTCTAGTGTACTCATCAGTTTATGATGTCCATTCTCTTAAGTTTTAATGAGTTAGCGGAGTTTATTGTTCTCATTACGTCGCACTTCGCCTCATTGGTTTCTGTGAAACTCTGCGTTTCTTTTCATCTGCACATAGGCAGCATGATAACGGAGTCTGAATGTCAGGAAAACAAGAAGGAAGAGGTGGGGCCAGAGTGGATGGCATGGCGAAGTTAAAGATGAGGAATCGCGTGCTTATGGCAGCATAGCGGCGAACTTTGTTCGATGTTTCGAATAGATATATGTTCTGCCATCTATGCAGAAACGCCATGAAACATATTGTTTCTTCAATATGTTTAGCGATTTTCTATCATGACATGGATTGGATTTATTTTAATGTTAATTAAATGTAATATAATTTACAATTATTCAACGGTGGTTTTTTATAGTTTTTAATCTATTAATAACCTTTCGTAATTTGTTTTTAGGATGTATCTCAATGCTCTGCGAGTTAATTTCCTGGGCTAACAATGTTCGCGAGGTTAAATGTTTTTTTAATTACCCGTTCAATGTATTACTTTTTACATGGAAAATGATTTGATAATATTTTTATCGACCAGGGGATCTGGCTGTAATTAAATCTTATTGTGGCGGTTTAATTATTAAAACGGATTTTTCGGTAATGCGGAGGGCTGCAGGTCGTTGGGCAAATATAATACCACGACTTTATCGCTCTTTACTTTTTAGGATAAAAATTTATAACGCAGGAATTTTCTATGAAACTGAATAAAGTTGCTATGGCTGTGGCATTAACTGCTGCTCTCGGTTCTATGTCTGCTCTGGCTGATACAACTAACGGTCAGATTGAACTTCAGGGTGAGCTGGTCAATACCGCTTGCGGCTTAGCCCCGTCGTCCAGCCCGGTAACCGTTGATTTTGGTCAGGTTCCTGTTTCCCTGCTGCAAGGCGGTGGTCAGGCAACTGAAACCAAAAACATCGAACTGCAGTACTGCGATACCACCATTGCCAGCAGTGCCGTTGTTTCCTACACCCCGACTTCGGTTAACCCGAACGATCCTACTCTGGCAGCATTCACTTCTGGTTCCGCATCTGGTGCGGGTATCGGCCTGAAAGACAGCGCTAGCCAGACTGTTACCTGGGGCGCGCAGACTACTCCGGTAACTCTGGTTGACGGAACTAACACTATTCCTTTTGTTGCGTTCCTGAAAGCAGAAAGCGGTACTCCGACCGTAACCGCTGGTGCATTCCAGTCAACGATCAACTTCACTATCGATTATCAATAATCGTTTTTGAGTTATCGTTCGCGGGGAGATTTCTCCCCGCGATATTTGGCTATATACCAGATAATATGGAATTCTGAGTATGGTAAAGGATACAGAGAAAAAGAGACTGATAGGGTTATTCGTATCTGTATTACTCTTTTCCGGACATGCTTTGAGTACTAATTTCACTCCTGGAAAGCTGGAACTTTCTGGCGAGTTGGTTGCCGCCGCATGTGATATTGATCCTGACTCGCGAGAGCTATGGATTGATTTTGGCAATATATCCGCTCGCGATATTAATATGGATCAAGAGGGCAAGCTTACCCGGCCTTTTCTGGTGCGCTTAATCGGTTGCGAGTCTTTCGGCAGTGATAATCAGTCAAGTCCAGGCGCTTTTGCCACAATTACCTTTACAGGAAACGCCTCTTCGCAAGATTCTACGGTATTAATACCTGATGGCGAAGGGAAAGGGTTTGGTATACAGATTCGCGATCGCCATGGAGAGGTTTTAACCTTTGGGGAACCCTCTTCGGGATATCTTTTGAGTGATGAGAATAATACGCTGAAATTCACCGCTTCACTGGTTCCGGTTCAGCAACATATAAAGGCAGGGGATTTCTACGCCGTCACTCGTTTCTTTATGGATTATAACTAGAAACAAGCCAGTTATTCTTGTTTTAGCTTGTTTGTCGCGCACGATATTTTACTGAATGATTCGGGATGAATAGTCATGTCAGCAGAACTAAAAATAAAAATAAATGTAATCCTCTCTCAGATACTTTTCTTCTGCTGCACTTCTATGGCTTGTGCTTCCTCGGATGTAGAATTCAATACCGACGTACTGGATGCTGCCGACCGTGGCAATATTGATTTAACCCGTTTTGCTACCGATAACTATGTTCCGCCCGGCGAATATCTCTTAGACATTAAAATTAATGGCCAGGCAGTCGGGCAGCAAAAAGTTCGCTATCTGCCCTCTAAAGACCAGAAGCATACCCAGGCCTGTATTAACGGCGAAATCCTTTCAAGATTAGCGTTGAAAGAGGAAGCACAACTGAAGGTTGCGCAGCCTTTTGCGGATTGCTATGACCTGCTCAGCCTTCCCGGCGCTACGCTCAGTAACTACGCTGGCGTGCTGGATATCACCGTTCCACAGGCGTGGATGAAATACAACGACCCGAACTGGGTGCCGCCAGAGCGCTGGGACCAGGGAATTGGTGGGTTCCTGCTAGACTACAGCCTGACCGGGCAATACACCCGGCAGCTTGATATGCATGAAGATTACAGTACCCTGAGCGGATATGGTCAGACCGGGGTCAACCTCGGAGGCTGGCGTTTACGCGGTGAGTATCAAACCAGTTACTATAGCTCAACGCACCAGTTCGATTTCGACATGAATCAGATCTACGCGTATCGTCCGTTGCCGATGCTGGCGGCAAAATTGACGGCAGGGGAGATCTACCTTGATTCTCAGGTCTTCGACACCGTGCGCTTTACCGGACTTAATCTCGCCAGCGACGAGCGTCAGTTGCCGCCAAATCTGCAAGGGTACGCGCCGGAAATTCGTGGCCTGGCCAAGACTAATGCCAAAGTGACGGTGAAGCAGAGCGGGCGCATTATTTATGAGACCACGGTCCCTGCCGGGCCGTTTAATATCCAGGACCTGCGTAGTTCGGTGCGCGGTACGCTGGATGTACAGGTGGAAGAGCAGGATGGCTCCATTTCCACTTTCCAGGTCAACACCGCCAATATTCCTTATCTCACGCGTCCGGGCTATGTGCGTTATAACGTGGCGATCGGTGCGCCATCCCGTTACAGCCATAAAATTCAGGGACCGGGATTCGCTTCCGGCGACTTCTCCTGGGGGATAAGCAACGCCTGGTCGCTATATGGTGGGCTGCAAAGCGCGGGGGCTGAATATACTGCGGTTTCCGCTGGTATTGGTCGTGATTTAAGCGTTCTTGGCGCGCTCTCGCTGGATGCCACAGAATCTTATAGCCAGCAGTCGAATAAGAAACGACTTAAAGGCACCTCATTTAAGCTGAGCTATGCGAAAACCTTCGACGAATATAACAGTTCAATTACCTTCGCCGGATATCGCTTTTCTCAGGAAGATTTCCGCTCTTTCTCGCAATATCTCAACGAGCGTTATGAGGGATATGACAGCCTTGGGCGCGAAAAAGAAGTTTATACCATTACCGGGAATAAAACGTTCTGGGCCGATGAGCCGGGCAAGGCAACCACTGTATTCCTGACCTATACCCACCAGAATTACTGGAATCGCAGTAGTCAGGATCGCTACGGCATCTCTTTAGGGCGTTCGTTTAACGTCGGTAATATTCGCGGGATCACCACCAATATTTCAGCATATCGTTCTGATTATGAAGGGCGTAAAGACGACTCGATCGCTATTTCGCTTTCTGTTCCGGTTGGCGATAGCAAATGGAGTGGTCTGGACGTGCAGACCAATAACGGCAAAACCAGCCCGATGCTCTCGTATACCGATAGCAGCGACTACAACAACCTGTGGCGACTGCGTGCAGGGGCGAGCCAGAGCGGTTATGCCAACGTCGACGGCTATTATCAGCGCCGCTCGCAGTATGCCGAAATCAACAGCAACGCCAGCTATCAGCAGGATCGCTATATCTCTCTGAGCAGCACTCTGCGCGGCGGCTTTACCGCCACCCGACACGGCGCGGCGATCCATAACAGCGGCGCGACGCTCAACACCGCTCGCGTGATGGTGAATACCAACGGCATCGGCGACGTCCCGCTAAATGACGGGAAATCAAGAACTAACAATTTCGGTATCGCCGTGATTCCGGACATCGTGAGCTACAACAGCTTTGATACCCGGGTTGATGTCGATGCGATGTCGGAATCGATTGAACCGGCAAAAGCCATCAGCACCGCCACGCTGACCGAAGGCGCTATTGGCTATCAGACCTTTGGCATGGCGAAGGGCGAGAAGATGATGGGCATCATTCGCCTGGCTGACGGTACCTATCCTCCGTTTGGCGCCGAGGTTATTAACGGCGATGGCGTTAGCGTGTCGATGATTATGGAAGGCGGACAGGGATGGCTGGCGGGCGTGAACCCACAAGAGGCGCTAAGCGTGATGTGGAGCGGGAAAAAGCAGTGTCAGATAACCATTCCGCCATCTATAGAGCGTCGTTCGACAGCCGCGCTATTGCCGTGTAAATGACAGTGACTGTAATAAAAGGCCAAAAATGAGCATGACAAGTAACAAACTCTGCTGGATGGGCGCCCTGATGCTGACAGCGGTAAGCAGTACCGCTCAGGCGGGCGTTTCACTGGATCGCACTCGCTTGATTATCACCGGTAAAGATAGCTCGGCAAGCGCGAATTTGACCAACACCAGCCCGGATATTCCATTTCTGGCGCAGTCCTGGGTCGAGGACAGCAAAGGCAATAAAATCACCTCTCCGCTGGTGGTGCTGCCGCCTTTGCAGCGAATTAACGGCGGGCAAAAAGGCGTCGCGCGCGTGACCAAGACTGATGGCATTAATCAGCTGCCGCAGGATCGTGAAAGCCTGTTTTATTTAAGCGTGCGTGAAATTCCGCCTAAGCCAGATAAAGCGAATGTCCTGCAATTAGCGATGCAGTCGCGGATTAAATTATTTTTCCGCCCAACCGCCATTATCCCAAAAAGCAAAAGCGAGATTTGGCAGGATCAGGTCGTCTTTCAAAAAAGCGGCAATAAAATGAGCGCGCAAAACCCGACGCCTTATTACATCACCATTATTAGCCTGTCGCGGACGAAGGGTGAAAAAATAACGAAATTTCCTGGAATAATGATTGCACCGAAATCCAGTCTGGAATTCAGCGTAACAGATGGCGGAATCAGTGATTTTTCCATGATGTACGTGAATGACTATGGCGGCCATCCGGAACTGAAATATCGCTGTGCGGGAAATACCTGTAAAGCTCTGCCGCCGTCGCAGCAAGGGTAATTGAGAGGAACCTGATGATGAAAACGCGTTTATCGCTATTCGCACTGTTTGTATTCGGTCTCAGCATGCCAGCGCTGGCCGACGCTGATATTCCGCTACAGCCGCAGCACTATAACCAGGATCATCAGGGGGAAGATGGCGGTAACGTGATATTTCAGGGCTCCGTTTACGCCTCGCCGTGCGTCCTTGCCCCGCAGAGCCGTCTGCAAATCATCGAACTGGGCGAAATTAGCGCCCGCCGTTTTCATCAGGCGGGCGATCGTAGCCAGCCGGTACTGGTACGCGTTGAACTGCGAGATTGCCTGAAAGGGGCGTCACAGGCGCGAGACAGCATCGCATCAAGGACTACGGGAAATAGCAAGCACCTCTATACCACTGGCGAGCAGGCGGTACAGATGACGTTTATCGGCGAGTCGGACGAGAATAATCGTCAACTGTTACGCCTGACTGGCAGCACCTCCGGAGCCGGTATTCGCCTGCTGGATATCAAAGAGCGCGCGCTGGATATCAATCAAACCCAGCCGCCGTTTATTGTGAAAACCGGCGACAGCAGCCTGACGTTTATTGCGGTACTGGAGTCTACCGGGCGAAACGTGACCGCCGGTAATTTTAGCGGACTGCTGCGTTTAAAAATGGAGTATCTGTAATGGCTGCTATGGTTATCTGGCGTAAAACCCGCGTCGCTATTTTGCTATGCGGTGGCCTGCTGTCCTGGGAAACCGCAGCGGCAGTTGAAGGGGAAATTACGCCGGTTGGCGGACCTAAAATGTATAATATTGACGTCGCCAACCAGGATATTACCAACAACAGTATCGGGGCGACCATTCCTTATACTTTTGCATTAGGCGGCCAATACTCTGGCGTAGCCAGCTGCACTATCGCCATGGAAAATCAGGCCATCTATTATTCTGCTACTGCCTCGTTACTTCAGCAGGGTAGTTCGGCGGGATATTTAAAACTCAATGATTATATGGATGTGAAAATTGAAATTTACATCCGCGGCCAACGAATGGCGTATCTTCCTGTGCCTTTTAATAATGAATCGAACGATGCATTTCAGAACAAATGCGTGCCACCAACCACTCAGTTTAATAACTTTGAATCCGGCGCTCAGGGGCGGGTGACGTTTATGATCACCAAGCCGATTGTTAACGGCGTAAACCTGTTGGGTACCGAAATAGCTAAACTTTACGGTCGCCTGGGCAATTACAGCGCCGGTATGGGGACCACGCCCATGTCGATTGTCTCAATTAACTCTGGAGTTATTACTGTTCCGGACAAATGTATCGTCAACTCCGGCTCGCCGATCACTGTTGATTTTAACACTATCCCCAGCTCTGGTTCACAGCTTAACGGCAACAACTACAGCCAGTCCGTGCCGATTCAGGTGAAGTGTGAAGGGGGAAGTTTTGCGACCGGTAACTTGAATATTCGCCTGGGAATTCAGCAGGCTAATACCGCCAGTTTTAATAGCGATTATTTAGGTACCACCGGGGCCGTCGACCGCTCCAACCTTGGCATTATCTTGAAGGATTCCGGCGGCAATTTAGTGGCCGCGAATAAGTTTTATGACGTCCCGGGTTTTAATAATAACCAGGGAACCTGGAATCTGACCGCCGCACCGATTGCCAATGCCGGGACCAACGTACTTGAAGGGGATTTCCAGGCATCGGCCACCGTGGTCGCTGAGTTTCAGTAAGGGGACAGCATGCGTCAATTAATCGCATCAATGATACTCATATGTTCGCTACCGGCAGTCACCCCGGCGCATGCCATCGGAGAGCTGATCGGCGGCGATTTAAACTTCAAGGGAACCGTCGTTGCCCAGGGCTGCAGTATCGTGCCTTCGTCAAAAAACATCGCCGTGGATTTTGGCCAAATTTCAACCCGCTCGCTGTACGCCGAAGGGAAATCTCAGCCCAAAGCGTTTGTTATTGAGCTACAGGATTGCAGTACCGATGTCTTTAATTCCGTCACTGTGACCTTTAGCGGGACGGAAAATGCCAATATGAGCGATCGCCTGGCGATTACGCCGGTAGCGCCCAATTCCGCCAGCGGGATTGGTATTGGCTTTGAAGAGAGTAATGGTACGGCTATTTCACTGAATACGCCGACTACCGCGGTTGCCATTTCCGATGCCACCATGCAGTTAAATTTTAAAGCTTTTGTGGAAGGGGAACCGGATGCCTTGAGTAACGAAACCTTGCAAACCGGTGCCTTTCAGGCCACGGCAAATTACACCCTAAACTACCAGTAGAACCGATCAAGGATGATTAAAAATGAGCCGCCATTTCTTTCTCTACGATAAAAATATTTTTTTCTCTGAAGGTGTGCGTTCCGCGGTTGCCGATCTTACTGCCCGCGAGCCGGACTGCTCTTTCTCAAAGATCGAACATTTTTCGCAACTGGTTAGCACGCTGCGTTCACCAAAAAAGAGAGATGAGCTGCATTGGATCCTCTGTGATGTCGACAGCTTACCGGATGAACGCTTTAATGCGTTGTATACCATTAAAGAACATTATTGCCGGGAAAATCAGCAACTGGTTATTCTGTTAGATAGCAATAATCTCGCTCTCTTTTTTGCACTGCATTCGCTTCTCCCGGAAGCCAGTTGGTTATTAAAGAATGAATCACTGAGCAACTTTTCTAGCTTTATCGAAGATTCTCAGGCACTAGTAGCAAAAAAAATATTCTTTAGCCGTTCGTTGATTAACTACACACGGCAAAAATGGTTGGCAAGAGATTTTAATAACAGCATCTCCAGCGATGACTGGTGGTTGATGGAAGAAATATTCAAAGGAAAATCGCTTTCGCAAATTTCCTCTGAGCAACAAATTGATGTTCGTCGCTTAAGCCGCAGTAAACGAGGGCTGATGAAAAAATTAAACGCCAAAAATAACGTTGAGCTGTTTAACATTTTCAAGTGTATCGTCGCCACGCCTTGCATATAGCAGCGTGCAACGTATGACATCGACAAAATTACTGGCAGGTATCTAAGCCAGTAGGTAAGTGTAAGAAAATACATTTCAATATAAATAGTTAAGGAACTAACAAATGCAAAAATTAAGCATGATTGAAGCAGCGGGTATTATTGGCGGGACCTGTAAGGAAACTTGCACCAGCTCTTACGAAACTGTGGTTGTTGGTGGTGTTTCTTCTTGTAAAGAAGTGACCACCTGCACGGATAAGCACGGCAACTCAACCGTTAGCATGAAAGATGCTGCTGATGGTATGTGCGTAGTACCGAACCGCATCCGTCAGTAATTTCTGCAGTGGTATATGGAGGGGAAACCCTCCATATATTTTTACGCCTTTTTCGCGAGCCTGGTATCGAAATGAAAATAAAACCTATTACCGCTGTTGGCTACACGTTTCTGGTGGCGTTAATTTCGTCGCTGATGACTGTTTTGTGTTATCACATCTTTGTATTTAATACTTTTTCATTCGATAGCAGTAAGCCTTCGGCGCTACGGAAAATTGACGATGGAATTATTGCCAGTAGCCCAATAAAACATGAGAGCAGTATTATTGAAGTACTGTCCTATGGCTGCCACTACTGCGCGTCGAATGAGGAAGATATCGAAAAATTTGCCGCCACCTTACCGGCAGATAGCACCTTCGAAGTTATCCATATTACCGCTGAAAGAAATGGTCTGGCAGTTTATGCACCGGTTTTTGCGACGCTTGAAGTGATGGGCCTTGAGCGTCAGACGCGCGACTCGGCATTTAACGCGGTAATGGTTCGCGGTATTAATTTAGCTGATGATGAAGCGCTGAATACCTGGCTGAAAAAGAACGATATTGATGTGGCGAAATATCATCAGGTACGCCAAAGCAAAGCCGTTGCCGAGCGGCTGGAATATATGGCGGAAATCACCGAGCTCTATGACATTAACGCGACGCCGTTGTTTATTGTTAATAAAAAATACGTCGTGGCGAAGGATCGTCAATTTCCTGAATTTGCCGACTATATGCGTCAGCTGTTAGCTCAGGACAAGGAGTAAGCGTGACGCGCTTTCTGATCGTCTGGGGCGTCTTCAGCGTAAGAAAATGGTCCGCGCAGCTTGCCTGGCGACACCGTCCTTTTGCCGCCTACGGGCAAAAGGCGGTGCGGGCAGTGATGCCTTATACCCCTATGTCGCTGTTGTTGCCAACCGTTCGCGCGCTGTGCACGCTGCGGCTGTTGGGCAGACAATATCGCGGGCGTACCGCCGTGGCGACGCAGAACTATCGCTGCCTGACCGATGGCGATGGGCGAGTTGACGCCGCGTGGATCGCCATGCGCCGCCAACTGCTGGAGATGGGCGCGACCTGGGGTCAGCACCCGGCAACGTTGCGCCAGATGCAGGCGTGTACGCAAGAGCTTAATGCGGTGGTTGCGCCACTGGTGGCGCAAAAGACGCCGGTGGTCCTCGCGCCGCTGCACTGCGTTTCCGATATTTTAGCCGCGATGGTCGGGGCCGGCGTGACGCCGGGCAAAGCCAGCGTGGTGGTCTCGTCCAGCGCGGAAAGCTACACCGTCGCCAGCCGCGCAATGGGCGGCGTCGCGCTCTCTTACTGCTCCATCCACCAGGATAATACATCGCTGGCCAGCGAGCTGATGGCGCTAATGACTAACGTCTCTGAAGGGCGGGAAAATATGATTATTTTCCCCGATATTCCAGCCGATTACACCGTTCAGACCCATGAAGCACAGTCCGGGAAAATAAGCTGTCGGCTATTTGGCCGTCCGGCAAAACTACACAACGGCGTACAGCGGTTTTCGCGCATCGTGTCGGCGCAGGTGGTTTTTTATCACCTCTATTATCAGCAAGGGATAAAAATAAAAATCTATTCCCCGCTGTCGCCAAAAGAGGTCGCGGCAACGTTGCCGACGATTATTGAAAATACCCTGCGTGATTATCCGCAGGATTGGCTTTTGTGGCACAGCCATTCGCTCTATTTTATTAATCACTGATACATCATAATGAAAAAGATTATCCCCGATATGGTTTTTCAGGAAGAGACCAACGAGTGCGGCCTTTCCTGTATTGCGATGCTGGCGCAAACCCAGAATATTCACTGCTCTCTCCCGGCATTACGCGAAATTTTCCCGGCGTCCGATCATGGAACATCGTTGAGCGATTTATCCGTCATCCTGCAACAGGTTGGCATTGCCACTGCTCCGGTGCTCTTCGATCATGATGAGCTACATGGGCTGCCGTTCCCCTCAATTTTACATTACGGTGCCAGTCACTATGTCCTGTTGGCGTGGAGCAAAGGGGATTACGTCTGCGTGATGAACCCGGCAATTGGCCAACAGTGGTTGCCGTTTTCGGCGCTAAAAAAAGAGATTAGCGGCTATGCGCTGATCCTCGAAGAATCCCCCTCTGCGGGCGTAATCCCCAATCCTGTTATCGCCGAAACGCAACAGGAGATGCCGCGGGCCATGAGCCTGAAGGAGACGGCTGCGGTACCGGGCATTTACAAGCTGATGCTATTAACCTTTCTGGTGGCGTTAACGCTGTTTTTAATGCCGACGATGGTCAGCCGCGCGATTAATCAGGCGTTCTCCGATGTTCAGAACACGGATTTTCCATATCTGTGGTTCATCCTCGCCTTTGTGGTCTCCACGCTGTTAGCGCTGGGTGTCAGGGTGATCAGCGAACGTTTTATCCGCCGTTTTGTATTGCTTAATAGTGATATTGGTTTTTCGCGATTGCTGAATAATCCCCTGCGCTTTTTTGAAAAGCGCGCGCCGGGGGATGTTTTCAGCCGCTTTATTGCCTGGCAGAGCGGCATGCTGCAAAAAATTGAGCTGGATAACGGCCTGCGCTCGGACTGGATTATTTGCGTTATCGCCATTGGCATTATGTTCTGGATCTCCCCGGTGCTGGCGCTGATTTCCGCCGTGGGCATTGTGGTGATGGGGTTAATTAGCGTCTGGGCGATATTTCGCGACCGCTGGTATACGCAGCAGCTTCAGCTCAAAAGCGCGGTGCTAAATGACTTTTTCATGGAGACCCTTCAGGGGGTATTAACCATTAAAACCGCCGGGCTGGAAACCCAGCGCAAAGCGCAGTTTGCTCGCCTGTCGCATGACCTTTTTACCTGCCTGCAACGGCAGAAAGTGTATCAGCAGGTGAAAGAAGGGCTGTATCAACTGACCGGCAGCCTCGAAATGGTGGTTTTTATGCTGGTAGTGCTGCCGCTGGTACATGCAAAACAGATCTCCCTGGGCGACTTCTTTGCCTACAGCTTTTTGCGGCAAATTTTTACCTCCTACGTCACGCGGATGTTCTATGCCGTTATCCGTAAATCGCAACTGCATGTAATTGATACCCGCGCACAGGGATTGTTTACGAAGCATGAGCTTGCTTCTCCCCTGATTTCTCCGCTCAGCGGAACAGCGGTTCCGCGACTGGCGTTCGAGCGGGTGAGCTTTCATTACAACCCGCAAAGGCCAGTATTAAACGCGGTGGACCTCGTACTTGAGCCTGGCGATCAGATAGCCATTGTTGGCGATTCCGGTGCCGGAAAGAGCACCTTGCTGCGGCTGATGACCGGACTTTTTTCCGCGCAGGATGGGCGAATTTTGCTGAACAATGCTGAGGCGAGTGCCCAACAACTGACCTCGCAGGTGTGGTTGCAAAGTCAGGAAGACATCCTGTTTAACGCCTCGGTGTTGCAAAACATCACCCTGTTTGACCCGTGGTACAGCGACAGCGACCGTGGGCGAGTGGAAGCGCTGATCGATAAAATGGCGCTGGGGCCGGTGGTACAGGCGCTGCCTGGGGGAATGGAAGCGCTAATTCGCGAAAGCCACTCCGCGCTCTCTTTAGGCCAGCGCCAGAGGCTGATGTTGGCGAGGGCGCTCTACAGTACCCGACCGATTTTACTGTTCGATGAGCCAACCGCCAATCTTGATGATGAAACCGCAGAGACGGTCATCGCCGCGCTGTGTCAGCACTGTCGCGAACAGGGCAAAACGCTGATTGTCGTGACCCACAGTGAGCTGATTGTGAACCACTTTGCGCGAGTATATCGCCTGAACGAAGGCGAGCTGCGCGATATTGCGCAGGGAGTGCCGGTCCAATGACGCGAGCATTTTTCCGCCGTCCTAAAATGTTGCTGTTTGCGCTGGCCGCGATGGCGGCCATTGTCGCTGCCGTTTTCTACCAGCAATCGCGTCCGGCACAGGCCGAATCGCTCTATACCGTCGCCCTCGATCGTGGAGATATCGAAAAGGTGGTACTGGCGAGCGGCATCATCAAACCTGCCGTCCAGGTGAGCGTTGGCGCTCAGGTCAGCGGGCAGTTGCGCAAGCTGTTTGTTCGTCAAGGGGAGCGGGTGCAAAAAGGGCAACTGCTGGCCGAAATCGACCCGACTTTACAGCTTTCAGACTTACGCAACGCCACCGCGCAGCTGGCCAGCGCCAGAGCACAGAAGTTAGCCTCTGAAGCGACGCTGGTGCAGTACCGCAAAGCGTTGACCCGCGAGCAGGCCATGAATCGCGATGGCTCTGGTGTGAACAGCGACCTTGAACAGGCGCAGGCGCAATATGCCGCGCAGGTACAGCAGATTGCGGTCAATGAGGCGCAGATTGTGCAAGCGGAAATGAGCGTGCAGACCGCCAACGCCAACCTCGGCTATACGCGCATTCTCGCCCCTATGGACGGCGAAGTACTGGGCATTGTCACCCGTGAAGGGCAAACCATCGTCTCCTCACAAATCGCGCCGACTATTCTGGTGCTTGCCGACCTTGATAAAATGCAGGTGCAAACGCGCATTTCCGAAGCCGATATCCAGAAAATCCATCCCGGACAGCCGCTGTGGTTTTACGTGATTGCCGACCCGCAAACGCGTTATGAGGGGGAGCTTGGCTATGTCCAGCCCGCGCCGCAGGAGGCGCTGGAAGAGCAAAACTCCGGGGCTTCCGCCAGCAATCAGCAAAGCACAGCCATTTACTACAACGGCACCTTTGAGGTGGATAACCGCCAGCGACTGCTGAAAACCTCGATGACTGCGCAGGTATTTATCCGCATTGCGCAGGCCAAGGAGGCGTTGCGCATTCCAGTTGCTGCGCTGGGGCGTTCGCTGGGCAATGAGCGCTATCGTGTGGTGGTGCAGAAGGCGAGCGGCAGCGAGGAGCGCACCGTTCGTATCGGCATTAACGACCGCCAGTACGCGCAGGTCCTTGAAGGCTTGCAGCCCGGTGAGCGGGTGGTGATCCCGCAGGATGCAGGGTCAATCTGATGGTGAAGTCTTTAATCCAGCTTAATAACGTCACCCGCTCTTTTATCGCCGGAACGCAGACGATTCCGGTGCTGAAATCGGTGTCCCTGACCATTATGCCCGGCGAAATGGTGGCGATAATGGGCGCTTCCGGCTCGGGTAAATCGACGTTGATGAACATTATCGGCTGCCTGGACAAACCCAGCAGCGGCGAGGTTTATATCAACGGCATTGCTACTCATCTGGCCGATAGCGCGGCGCTTGCCGAACTGCGTAGCCGCTGGTTAGGGTTTATTTTTCAGCGCTATCACCTGATGCCTTATTTAACGGCGGAAGAGAACATCGCCATTCCCGCCTTATATACCGCGATGCCTGCAACTGAACGTCAGGCGCGAATCGCGCTGCTGGCGGGAAAGCTGGGCATTGATACGCGCTTAGGGCATAAACCCGCGCAGCTCTCCGGCGGGCAGCAGCAGCGTGTCAGCGTGTGCCGGGCGCTGATCAACGGCGCGCAGATTATTCTTGCTGATGAACCCACCGGGGCGCTGGATAGCGCCAGCGGCAGGGCGCTGATGGATGTTCTGCACCAGTTGAACGCCGATGGCCATACGGTGATTATCGTGACCCACGATCGCGAGGTGGCGCAGCAGGCGCAGCGGATCGTCGAGATCAGCGATGGGCAGATTGTTGCCGATCGCACGAATTGCGCTCAGGACAAACGTGATATTCAGCGGCTGCCGACGGTACAGGATAACGGTCGGGCTTCGCTGTCGCGCAGCGTAGGCGAGTCGGTACGAATGGCATGGCGTGCACTGCTGGGCCATCGGATGCGCGCCTTTTTGTCGATGTTGGGGATTATCATCGGCATCTCATCGGTGGTTTCCTCGATGGCGGTAGGCGAAGGCGCCCGGCAGACCATCATGAACGAAATTGGCAAACTGGGTAATACCACGCTTGAAATTCGCCCCGGTACCGGTTGGGGCAGCAAGCGCCCGGATATGGAGCGCGCGCTGTCGCTGGAGGATATCACCAGCCTCAGCAAGCAGCCCTGGGTGCTGGGGGTGTCGCCGATTGTCTCCAGCATGACTACCGCAGTGCGCCAGGGCCTGGATTCCTCGATGATCCTCTCCGGGGTTTCCGCCGACTATTTTTCGTTGCAGGGGATTCGCTTTATTCAGGGCAACGGCTTTACCTTACGCGACGTCAACGATCGGGAGCCGGTACTGGTGCTGGATGAAACCAGTAAAGAGACGCTGTTTCCCGGTAATGAAGATCCGCTGGATAAAATTGTGCAAATCGCCGGTGCGCCGTGGCGGGTGATCGGCGTTGCCAGCAAGCCGGGGCCGAAAGTGGTCAGCGGGTTTATGTCGGCGTGGATCCCCTATACCTCGCTATTACAGCGGATTTCCGGTGATAAGCCGCTGGAGGCGCTAACGCTGCGCTTTCAGGAGACGCTGTCGCCGAGAGAGGCCGCGCAGCGTGCGGAAAGGCATCTTATTCGCGAGCATGGCAAAAAAGATTTCTTTGTCCAGACCGATGAACAGCTCGCCAAAGCGCTGCAAAAAACCTCCGATTCAATGTCGCTGCTGATCACCGCGATTGCCGCTATTTCACTACTGGTCGGCGGCGTTGGGGTGATGAATATCATGCTGGTTTCCGTTACCGAGCGAACCCATGAGATCGGTATCCGACTCTCGGTCGGCGCGCGTCCCTCCGATATCATGCACCAGTTTTTGATTGAGGCGGTGATGATCTGCGCGCTCGGCGGGCTGACGGGGGTCATTGGCTCCTGGGCCGCCGGGAACCTGTTTGCTCTGCTGACGCAGGAGTTCTCGATGGTCTTTACGTGGCTCCCGGTGGCGATGGCCTGCGGCTTTTCCGCTCTGATTGGCCTGACGTTCGGCTATTTCCCGGCGCGGCGAGCGGCGCGACTCAATCCTACGGAGGCGCTGGCCCGCGAATGAGATTAGGTACTTTTTTACCGCTGATCCTGCTGCTCACGGGCTGCGGTAACCTGACCCGCAGCGATTATCAGCGCCCGCTGTTGTCGGTGCCGGAAAACTGGCAGCGAACAGAAGGGCAGAATATCGCCCCTTCGCAGGTGGAAGATGGCCGATGGTGGGATCGCTTCGGCGACGAGCGTTTGTCGCGCGTGCTGGGTCAGGTGCTGGAAAGCAATAACGATCTGGCCGCTGCCGCATTAACTCTCAAGCAGGCGCGTATTTCTGCCGGGCTAACCCAGACCAATATCAGTCCCGACGCCACGCTCAACGGCTCCGGCAGCAATTCGAAGCCGTTAAACAGCGGGCGTTCGCAGGAGAGCTACAGCACCTCGTTGTCGCTGAGCTATGAACTGGATCTCTGGGGCAAGCTGGCGCGCATTCGCGAACAAAGCGAGTGGGAAGCGGTTGCCAGCGAGCAGGATTATCATGCGACGATCCTGTCGACGATCGATACCACCGCGCAGCTGTACTGGAACATCGCCCTGTTAAATCAGCAAATGGTTTATCAGGAGGTGAGTTTCGATATTGCCAGGCAGACGCTAGCGCAGATTGAGTCATGGCAACGGGCGGGGAAAGTTGGACTACTTGATGTTCTACAGGCCCGGCAGACGGTTATCAGCCGCCAGAATCAGCTGCTCGCCCTGAAGCAGCAGCGGGCGATTTCGCGCAACGCGCTGGCGCTGCTGCTCAATCGCCCACCGTCGCAGCATACCGATGAGGCCCATGCACTAGATGTTCGCCAGCACGTCGCCATTGCCAACGCCACGCCGCTGGCCGCGCTCGCCAGCCGTCCGGATCTTCAGGCCGCGGAATCACGCCTGCGTGCGGCGTTGGCGGGCTCAGATGCCGCGCGGCTGAGCTTCTATCCCACGCTTTCGTTGCAGGGGACGCTTAGCGCCGGAAGCCAGATTTTTCACCAATGGTTTAACGATCCGCTGCGGACCGTCGGCGGCAGCGTGAGTGCGCCCTTTATCCAGTGGAATACGGTGCAGCTCACCGTGGAACAGGCCAGCGTAAAGGTGCAGCAGGAGGCGGTGAACTTCCGCCGCACGGCCTATACCGCGCTGTCGGAAGTGGATAACGCCATGGAGAAGCGGCTAAACGCCGACGAGCAGCGCGAGCGCTTGCTGCAATCGTTGCAACTGGGCCAGCAGCGTCTGACGCTCACCGGGAGCCGCTATCGTGCAGGCGCGGTGGATTATCAAACCCTGCTGAACGCCCAGGATGCGCTGCTTGATGTGCAAAATAGTCTTGCGCAAAACCAGTACGACTATCTTTATGCCACTTTGCAGCTCTGGCTGGCGCAAGGTGGCAGTAACCCGCAACAGAGGACATCCCAAAATGAGTCACAGTAAACCCCCTTATCGCGTGGTGATTACCGGCTATGGCGCGGTGACTCCCCTTGGCGACAGCGCCGCCGAAAGTTGGCAGGCGATCACGGATTATCGACACGGCTACCGCTATGTCGATCTCTCGGCTAACGGCATCCACACCCATTTTATTGGTCAGGTGGAGAACGAACCCAGCCTTAAGGGCGTTCCTGCTGCTATCCGCCGGCGTTTACCGCGCCATGCGCGCCTGGCGCTGGCCGCCGCGCGTGAAGCCATGGCGATGGCCTTTGCCGGTGAATCGCCTGCCGCGTTCTACGATCCGCTGATGTGCGGTGCGATTATTGGCACCGGCTGGGCAGGGCTGGATGAGAGTTACCTGGCGGTGCCGGAGTTTGAGAAAAAAGGTGTCTCTTCACCCTTTAGCTGCTTCTTTTCGATGCCGAACGTGACTACCGCAGCCTGTAGCCAGCTGTGGAATTTACGTGGATATCAAAATACCCCTGTTGCCGCCTGCGCTACCGGCACTATTGCTATCGGCGAGGCCTATGATGCGATTCGTTTTGGCCGCGCCAGCATGATGCTTGCCGGCGCCGGGGAGGCGTTAAATAGCGTCTGCGCCATCTGGAATATCGATGTGCTCGGTGCGCTGAGCCGGGAAACGGAATCACCGGAGCGGGCCAGTTGTCCGTTCAGCCAGCAGCGCAGCGGGTTTGTGCTTTCGGAAGGGGGCGCGGTGCTGTGCCTGGAAGAGCGCGAGCACGCCATCGCTCGTGGGGCGACGATCCTCGCGGAAGTCACCGGCTATGCCAATTTCTCCGACGCGGTGGATTTTACCTCCCCGGCGGAGGATTGCGTGGCCCGCGAGCAGACTATCCGCTGGGCGCTACGCAGCGCGGGGCTCCAGCCCGCCGATCTCGACTATATCAATGCCCACGGCACCTCCACGCCGCTTAATGATATTAACGAAACGCAGTCGCTGAAAAAGGCGCTGGGTGACGAGGCGTATCGAATCCCGGTTTCCAGCACCAAAGCCTACTCCGGGCATCTGATAGCGGCGGCGGGAAGCTTCGAGACCATTGTCTGCCTGCAGGCAATGGCGGCCGGGATCATGCCCGCGACGGCACATTTAACCCAGCCCGATCCACTGTGCGATCTCGACTATATTGCCGAAGGGCATCGCCAGGGAGAGATTCGCCGGGCGTTGAATCTGAGCTTTGGTTTTGGCGGCGCGAACGCCGCGCTGGTGCTGGAGAAACACGCGTGACGCGGCTGCGCTACACCCTTGCCGATGCTCATCAGTGGGCAGCATTTTCTGGCGATGACAACCCGATCCACTTCGATCTTTCGGCTGCGCGTGCGATGGGGGGGAGCCAGTTGAGCGTCCACGGGATGCGCGCACTACTGGATGTGAAACGTGATGTTCAGTCGCGGCTGGCGTATCCGTCATCCCGTGCTGAAGGTTATCTGAAATGTCAGGTACGCCTGCGCAGGCCGCTGTGGTGCGAAGCCGACTGGCTGTTAACGCCGGGACCGGCAAAAAAACGCGTGTTATCCGCCGCGTCGGTCATGCATCCACAGAGTGATGAAGTCTGCCTGTCATGCCAGATGACCCTGGCGACTGAACCTGAATCGCTGGTGGGGAAACAGCCCAGCGAACTTGATTCTAAGACGCTGCTCGCTCTGCAATCTCACTTCAACAGCGCCTGGCCCGACCTGACGCAGTGGCAATTTCTTGATGCACTGCTCTTTCGTCAGCTGATTAGCGATAAAGCGCTGCTGAATCAGGAGAACATTGCGGCCCTGCTCGACCAGGGGGAAACCTCGTTACAGCAAATTTTTACCCGCTATCCGGTGTTGCAAACTCACCAGGAGGTGATTTTCGATACCCGATTTGCGGATAAAGGAGCACCGATCTGGCCGGAATCCCTGTCGCTCTGGCTGCTACCTTCGCTGGTGGTCGGACAGGTTGAACAGGGTGCGCTGGTGCGTATCGCGGCAGCGGCACAGCTCAATGACCAGATTATGACCAATGTGATTACGCTGAAAGTTGGCCCAATTAATAATTGATAATTAAGGATAATTTTATGATTCAGTATGATGAAGTTCTGCAGAAAGTCTGTGAAATGATCTGTGATGCCAAAGACCTGGAGCCCGATGAGGTCGATGAGAATACGCCCCTCGTGCGGCTGAAATTAGATAGTCTCGACTACGTCGAGCTGATGGTACTGGCAAAGCGTGAATTCAACATCACGCTGGAGGCTGACTGGTTTATTCACAATCCGGGTATCACCCTCGGTGAGCTGTGTCAGCACATCAGCAAAGAGTCAGGTAACTGATATGGCGCAGAAATGGATACTGGTTACCGGCGGCAGTCGCGGCATCGGTCGGGCGCTGGTGATGGGGTTGGCGAAAAGCTGGAATGTGGTGTTTACCGGCCGCAACGAAGCGGCGATCAACGACATCCAGGCGCAGGCGAGCGAAGGCGATTCATCCCATTGGGTGCGAGGTTACGCCTGCGATGGTAACGACGAAGCGCGGGTTGAACAGCTTGCGCAGTCGCTGCTGGCTGAGTGGGGGGCACCGGAGGCGATTATCCACAATGCCGGGATGGCCCGTGATGGCCTGCATATTCACCAGAATGCGGCAATCTGGCGCGAGGTGCTGGAGACCAACGTTATCGCAATGATGAACTGGAACCGGGTTCTGCTGCCAGCGATGCTGATGCAGCGATGCGGTTCTATCGTGATGATGTCTTCAGTCAGCGCGCTTAAGGGCAACGTCGGTCAGACGGCCTATGCTGCCAGCAAAGCGGCGATGGGCGGTATGGCGCGTTCACTGGCGCTGGAGGTCGGGCGTTTCGGCATCCGGGTGAACTGCCTGGCACCGGGCTTGATTCGTACTGAAATGCTTGAAGAGATCCCGGCACAAAAATTAAAAGAGATGCGGCAGTCGATACCGCTGCGCAGATTGGGTGAAACGGATGATGTGCTTCAGGCGGTGGCGTTTTTAATCGGTGAGGGGAGTCAATATATCACCGGGCAGACCCTGGTACTGGACGGCGGACTGAGTGCCTGAATATGATCGGGCCGGACGATCGGCTGGCCTGATCTTAAGTGCGGGGCGCGAGTTGTTCGATACGCGTCACTAGCTCTTTTATCTCTGTTGCGGTCGCGCGATAAATTTGAATAATCTGCGAAGAGTTTTGTGCGACCAGAGACACAACCAACTGATGAATTTCATCCCCCTGGTTATGTTTAATTAACCGAGCCAGCGATTTCTCTTCTGCCCGTGAGTTGGTTAATGCATGGACCACCTGACGACTGACTGCGATAAGTGCCGCATACGGATTGGGGCTATCTTGCAGGATACCCCACTCAGCAATATCATCAATTTCTTCAATTAGATAGAGTGAACGCAGCGCTTTATCTGGCGAAGCCGAACCCTCATGCGGCGGGCTATGGTCAAGACACGCAATATTATGCAATAACCCACCAATCTCAACTTTTAGGCTTTGCATCGCGCTCATGTCCATTTTTGTCGCCAGATAACCGGCAATATGTCCGACAGCAGAGGAGTGCCATGGTGTCTGCTGGCTGAACTGATCGATAATAAACGAGAGCAATTCAGCAATATCACGTAGGTTGTGTAAAGAAATGGTATCGTTATGAATTCTTGGGATTTCTTTAATGTAATCCCGATAGTCAGAGGAGGCCATCACCGACCAAAAGTGTTCATTGCTGGAGAGGGTTCTGAAGGCCTGAATGTACTCTTCTTTATAGAGAATATTCGCCCCGGCAGTCACTATGTCGAGGAGTTTCTTGCCTAAGAAGGGCACATGACTGGTGCGGTGCTGGCAATAAAGGACATCCAGTCGATCGGCAAAGAACAGCAGATGGCTTTCTTCGGGGACCAGTTCCCCTTCGATGTAATGCCCCAGACCTTTTCGCCAGTGGGTATGGTGATAGCGAACAATTCTGTTCAATGGGCGAAATAGAGGAATTCTGCTGAGTAATTCGCTGCCAATAAGCGCATGGTTGTTATGCTCATCATCAATGTAACTAAGCGGTTCAAGACGCGATTTTTCATTCAATCCGCCGATATCATGGATGAGGGCCGCAAGAACGGTTTTACGACGCTGAGCCGAAGAGAAATGAACTAAATTAGCCAGGTGCGATACGATAAATGCAGTTCTGACATGATGCAGATTCAGCTTGGGGTTAATCATGTCAATGGTATTTGCAATGCTGGCTAATGTCGGTAGTAAATGTATCGTCATGATATCGTTATAATATGAAATTTAATGAGATGAATCTCAATCAATGATTGATTATTTACGTTGGCAACCATATTGTGGAAACGTTTGATTACCGAATAAAATAGTATCATCATTGACTCGATTTATATAGATGATTTTATCATTAGTTTGGCTGCCAAAGAGAGTCTGTTGCGCAATATTTTCTGGTGTATTATCGGCGCTGTGACGAATTATCCTGGCATCAACGATATGAAAAAGAGAACTTCTGCCAGAACGTTTTTTTAATGTGTAGGTGACGCTGCGTGAGATGATATATTTATCCCCATCACTGGTGAGTAATCCTTCAACGCTGATTAAAAACCGATCGTTTGAATATTCTACAGATAGCAAGCCTTGTGTGCGTAGAATACTCTCATTTGTGTTCTCCGTCAGATCGTATTGTGACTCACAGGAAAAAGACGGATGACTATTGAGGCGAATATAAAAAATTAATAATGCTATTAGTGCTGGCAGACAGATCGCAAATACTAAGACATATTTACGCATTTTTTATTTCCTTATAGTAGTAACTATGGCATTTTTGGGACTTAAGATCGCATTCCAGTATGAATATGTCCATATAAATGCCTAAGTCTTGCTCTTCGCTCATCTGCCGGTTGAAAAAGTATATTTTCTTTGGCGTAGAACAATCGATCCCGGAGGGCAGCAGCTTTTGATTCCTGAGTATTTCTGTTGCAGATATGCTGCCTGTGCCATAAATGGTGCATTTATCCTGAGCGAGGAAAATGCCAGATGATTGTTTTTTATGGATAAAAAAATAAGAGAGGAGCATGAGACCGGCGGCAATCAGGATAAATAAAATGATCGCTTTGCGATGTTGCCCGATCGTCATAGGCGTAGGGGGCTCAGGGGAAAGAGTTGGGAGAGAGAAAGATGTGTGATAATCACTATCGGTGGTAATAATAATTTCATTAGAAATCTTAAAACCGATTCGCGGCACCGTAATAATCACATTTTTCTCAATGCCAAGGTCAGACAAACTACGACGCAGTGTGGATATATATTGATTCAGATTACTATTAGAAGGTCTGGCACCATATTGTTCAAACACCGTCTGAAAAATATCAACACGCGAGATAATATCTCCCCGATATTGCAGCAGACAGCTAAGAAGGCGAGTAGATGTGGCTGATAGTTCAATACAATCGCCAGTCAACAAGTTGACCAGAGAGGCCTCCTCAGTGTCAAAAGTAATAAAACCCTCTATATCGAACCGCATTTTTATCTCCACACGGAATTAAAAATTCACTCTTTATATCAGGAGTTTTATCATAAAAAAAAGTGAATTTCAGATAAATGTACTGTTTAAATTGAAATTTAAAGCTAATGTTGCCGTTTTAGTGTGGTCAATCCATATTGCAGTTCATTGAATGACAGAAGGAACTGACTCATGAAGATTGTAACTTCATCCCCTATCCCTGATTTACATCATGGTTCTGGTGCTGCTGTTGAAAGCTTAAGGTCATTGATGACTGCCATGGGTATCAATAAATTCTCTGGAGTGAACGTTCCAGAGCAGGAGTACATTCTTTTCGTATTAAAAGAACATGAGCCTGAGGGGCTACTTACTCGTGAATTAGCTGACAGATGTGAAATGTCAATATATAAAGTCAGACATTTGTTGCTGCCTTTGGAGAAGTATGGTCAGGTGAACAGAATAAAAATTAAAAAACATCATAAGTGGTATATTTATAATAAACATGTTGACGAAGAGTCATACTAACAAGAGGCCCGGGTGTTTGCAATAAACACAGGGTTTTTAGATATCTTTTTGATTTTTTAATTAGTTTAGAGAGTTAATATCTCGCAAATAGTAGAGAATATTCTTAATGAGAGTATCTACCGCTCCTTAAATAAGTGTCGTTTAGCTGTTCAAATACCAGTGGGTATTTATCAATAATGGCAGATAATTCTCATGAGGGGGTTTTAAGCAGCAGAAGGCGACGGAATAGTCCTGAGACGTGTTTGTTGATGAAATGATGATTGTGTTTCCGATATGTTACTTTTACAACGTGGCAACTGCCGTTCAGGGTAAGGGGGGCGTTTGGCTATGAGCGAGGGTCTGCAAGAAGAAACCATAATTATCTATAGTAGTTGTTACGGTGTGTTCGTTTCAGCATTCCCGCAGCTTCATCTCTTTTGTTATACAGGCTGATATTGGCCATGAAATGAAAATAGTGTGATCTAGTTCAATAATATCCTATGCGAGATAAATACTCTTCGGTAACTTATATTTATTGCCATTGGCCATGAGCGCATCTAAAGCAAGATGGTCTCTGGTGTCCAGTATGTTGGACTAAATTCCCATATTATGGGAGGTACGTTAGTTAACTGAGTCAGAGTGCCGGGCAATTGAGGTGTTATTTGATATGAAATAATAAAAAGTCCGTATCAGTCACGTTACTGTGGGGCCAAATATTATGGTTATCAAACACTCAGCTTGAAGGGAGCACAAAATGGCTTACAGAATGATTTTAAACGAAACCTCTTATTTTGGTGCGGGATCGATTAGCTGCATTGTCGATGAAGTCAAAAAGCGCGGCTTTAAAAAAGCGCTGGTGGTCACTGATAAAGATCTGATCCGCTTTAAGGTCGCGACAAAGGTATTCGATATCCTCGACAGCGCCGGCCTGGCCTACAGCGTCTTTGATAGCGTGATTCCTAACCCGACCATTGAGGTTGTACAGCAGGGCGTTGAAGCGTTTAAACAATCGGGTGCAGATTACCTGATCGCCATTGGCGGTGGTTCCCCGCAGGATACCTGCAAGGCAGTAGGGATTATCATTAATAACCCTGAATTCGCCGATGTTCGCAGCCTGGAGGGCGGAGCCGACACCAAAAATGCCGCAGTGCCGATGATTGCGATCCCAACCACCGCCGGTACGGCTGCTGAAGTGACCATCAACTACGTCATCACCGACGTACAAAACCGACGCAAGTTTGTTTGCTATGACCCGCATGATATCCCGGTTGTGGCGATTATCGATGCTGAAATGATGGCCAGCATGCCTGCCAGCCTGAAGGCGGCGACCGGCGTCGATGCACTGACTCATGCGATCGAAGGTTATATCACTAAAGGCGCATGGGAATTAACCGACATGCTGCATCTGAAGGCCATCGAAGTGATTGGCCGTTCGCTGCGCGCCTCAGTGCAGGGCGATGCGCAGGGTGCGGAAGGGATGGCGCTGGGGCAATATATTGCCGGAATGGGCTTCTCTAACGTCGGACTGGGGCTGGTACACGGCATGGCGCACCCGCTGGGCGCTTTCTACGGTACGCCGCATGGTGTCGCCAACGCAGTGCTGTTGCCACATCTTATGGCTTACAACGCTGAATTTACCGGTGAGAAGTATCGCGACATTGCAGTGGCTCTGGGAAATAAACAGGCAGCGACCCTACCGATTGCCGAAGCACGTAAGGCGGCCGTTGAGGCTGTGGCGCAGCTTAACCGCGACGTTAATATCCCGGCGCGTCTGCGTGATGTGGGTATGAAAGAGGAGGATATCGATGCCCTCGCCGCAGCAGCTCTGGCGGACGTATGTACCGGCGGTAACCCGCGCGATACGAATCTGGAAGAGATTAAAGCGCTGTATCGGCAGATCTTCTAATTGAAAGTATGCCTCATGGCCGATGGAAACATTGACTATGAGGTATAGAGCAACATACCGGACAGCTCTGTCCGGTATCTCTATGTAAGTTTTAAAATAAACATGCCAGGTTGTTGAATTGGCTAAATAGGGTATTGAAGCATTTCCCGCAATAGCAGTCCGGACCTTGTTTATGAAATGTGGTATTTCCTGGCCATTCTGGGAGCGGTTTCTGTGGTGCGGATTAAGTTATTCTACCGGGATATTTATTACGTTATCAGAAACCCGGAACCCCTCTTGCTATAACCACCATTTTTTATCTCATTGCGCGGGTGATAAGACGGTTCTGGTAAATGGTATGTGAAAGTCGATGGATAAATAACGAAACGGCAGGAGAGAATTCAGACGTTTGTGAATCGGTACTGGCAACATCGGCCGCAATGGATTGATATTATGGCAGAAGAAAAACGACACCCGATTGAGGTTTTACAGGAGTTCATGGATGAAATGGAGTGCACTGATACCGTCTCCACCGCTGCGCCCGTGGGTTAATCGCTACTGGTCGTGGCAGGAAGAAGCCAACATGCCGCCGTTGTTGCCTGGAACGGGGGGAGAGCTGTTTTTCTGGTATCAGCAGCCGGTGGGTATTACCAGCGCAATCGCACCCGAGTCTGCCTGCAGCCGCAGCGCGCTGCTGTTGCCCCGGGATTGTCCGTTTAATTTCCACTCTACCGCGCCATTCTCTTTTATCGCCGTCCGTTTCCGGGCCGGTGCCCTGCGTCATTTTTGCCCGTGTCCGGAGGCGGAACTGATCGATACTGCGCTTCATCCCCGGGAAATCTGGGGGGATGAAATACGTCATCTGGAGCAGAAAATGGCTGAAGCGGGCGGACTGAGGGAACGGATACAGCATATTGAAGGTTTTTTGCTAACCCAGTTGCAGCGCCACTACCGTCAGCAACATCACTGGCTGGATGAGGTCATCCGACAGATATATTACTGCCATAGTACGGTGACTCAGTCTGAGTTGGTGACCTGCTCCGGGTTCAGTACCCGTTACTTTCAGAAGATATTTCGCCAGCATTTTGGCGTCACGCCGCGCCATTTTCAGCGCATTATCCGTTTTGAGCAGTTGACCCGTCATCTGTTGCTTAACCGACAGCAACATTATCTGGCGAGCGCGCTGGAATATGGTTACTACGACCAATCGCATTTTATCCATGACTTCCGATATTTTACCGGCAACGCACCGTCACGCTTTTTTCAGGAAAATAATTTTAGTGCGCATTTTTACAATCATCCCACACTCTGGTGACATAACCTTGGAGGACACATTAATTGCAGGGCTTATGGTCCTGCCCGTTTGTTCTGAAAAGGAATAATGATGACATTGAAAGCCGCGTTTATATTTTTAACTCCGGAAGGTAATGCTGATATTCACCGTTGCGAAGTCGTGACGGAAAGCGTCAGCGTAGTGACCTGTGCTGTGAACAGTTATCAGGCAGCCAGCGAACTGGCGGCCACACTGGTCACTCAGGATATTACAGCCATAGAGCTGTGTGGCGGGTTTGGTATTGAAGGTGTTGCTCAGGTGAAAAAGGCGGTCAATGGCAGGGCCGTAATCGGCGTAGTGCGTTTTGATTGTCATCCGGGTCTGCAATTCAGTAGCGGAGATATGTTGTTTGACCAGAATAAAGCCTGATTTATTGCCAAAAGCGTAATTTATGCTTTGTACGTGAAAATAGGCGCCAGCAGACCGGCAATTTTTCAGATTATTGTTTCTTCACATTGTCACTTATTGGTAACAATGTGAAGTTACTGATAGGCGACAAGGAGAGAAAACTTTGTCGGAGAAAAAGTCGGTCTCTTTACCCGGGCGTCGTCATTTCATCCGCCTTCTGGGAGGATGTTCCATTTTACTCCTTCCTGCTTTGAGCGGATGTGTCAACAAAGAGAGTGCAGGGAGGCCAAAAACTCCCCCACACGATGATCTACGCTATCGGTGGCTGGCCGCTGCGGCTCAGGCTCCCAGTTCTCACAATATGCAACCCTGGAAGGTCGAACTGACCTCTGGTACGGCTATGCTGTTGTATGCCAACTCCCGCTACCTGCTTCCTGAAGCCGATCCTGAATCCCGGCAGACGATGGTTTCGCTGGGCGGATTTCTGGAATTACTGTCTATGGCAGCAGGAGCCGAGGGTTTCTGTTGCGATATTCAGTTGTTTCCCTCGGGTGAAAACATCAACCAGCCAGTGGCCCAGATCGCCTTTCGCAGAGCGAAAGGCGTGAGCCGTGCAGATGGGCTTCTGCCTTATATTAGTGTGCGCCGAACTATCCGTAGCGGCTTCATTCATAACAGGCCCCTAACCGAAGAACGACTGTCACTGTTACTGACGGAAGGAACCTGTTATGGAACCCTCTGTAAAGGCAGTATAGGGTCACAGCAGGTTGTCGCGATTGGGGAAATGGCGACTAACGCCTGGCTGACGGATATCAGTCAGCCAGCTATTATGCAGGAAATGCTTGGTGTCACTCGGATTGGTCGTAAGGAAATCGCACAGCATCGCGATGGTATTGCCATTGAGGGATTTTTACCTGAGCTGGCCGAGATGCTGGGTATGTTTCCCCGCGATAGTCTTCCAGCAAAGGACTCTGCGATGATGAAAAATAAGCAGGAGATGGGGAAGCAGCAGGCCGCCAGCGCTGCCGGATGGGTATGGGTAGTCAGCCCGGATAATTCTCGTACCGCTCAAATTGCTGCCGGGCGTGCTTTTGTTCGACTTCATCTGCGGGCTACACAGCTTGGAATCGCCCTACAGCCGATGTCTCAGGGACTGGAACGCTATCCGGCGATGGAGGAACACCGCAGGGCGTTATACAGAACCCTGGGCATGGCATTAGGAAAAGAGACCATCCAGATGCTGGCTCGTGTAGGATATGCCGAAGGAGGGCGGGCCACGCCACGCAGGTCTGTCAGCGAATTTGTGGTGCAGAAGGCGATCTAATGTCTTCCCGGCAGATCGATAACAGCAGACGTAAAGCTGAAAACACCACCCGTAACCGTAAAAAAACGGAGGCGGCAATCCTGAATGCTGTCAGCAGTATATTGATACGCGATGGCGCTTCAGGTTTGGGTATCAATGCTGTCGCCAGAGAGGCTGGGGTCGATAAGGTTCTTATCTACCGGTATTTTGGTGGTTTTGATGAGCTGCTGCGGGCATTTGGTTCCTGGGGCGGTTTCTGGCCATCGGTTGAGGAGTTACTGGCCGGGCACGATATTGCATCAATGCCATTCAGTGCCCGACTCTCGTTCTTTCTCGAACGGGCGATTGATGCTCTACGGGCCCGACCATTGACTCAGGAGATACTGGCGATGGAAATCAGTGGGCCCAACGTCCTGACCGATATCCTGAATGTTTCGCTGGAACAGTGGGGGCGAGATATCAGCCAGCGTCTGGCTGAAGGTTACCCGGGAGATACTGAGCGGTTGAATCTGATCGTAACCACGCTTTTTGCCAGGATTCAGTACTTCATGTTGCGTTCGCGCAATACCCGTCTTTTCGGCGGGATTGCTATTCGTGAAGATGAAGGATGGCAGTTAATCAAACAGAGCCTCGGGCGGTTATGTGAACGGATCGTGGATGAGTCTTCATCGGCATAATGATAATGATGTATACCCGTCATACTTCAAGTTGCAGGTGTGTTGGCTTCACCCCTTACGGGGCCAGCGCAAGCACTGTTCAAAACGGTTAACTGTTTTGTCCTGCAACTCGAATTATTTAGGGTATAGATAATGTTTAATTTCTGGTTCGCGATCACCTTGAATTATATTTACATGATATGAAAAGTTGTAATTTTCATATGTCTTTCTCATTTTAATATTGCACTTCAAAAAATTAGTGTATTTAAGATAATTTCATCTCTTTTCTTAGTCTTTATATCACTCAAAACACTTATATCAGTTTAGTTTATGGGGTAGATAATGTCACAGTGCCGAGACACCGAAAATTACCCGCAGAGTTCGGATTAAAACTAAACACCAGTGAGTTTGTTACACCGCTGATGGTGATGTGAGATTCACCGTCAGCAGGCACAGAATTACCAATAGAGCCAGATATCGACATTTCAGGAGCCCAACGGCTACAAGGCTCCCCAACTGTCCACGACAATTTAGTGTGCGTTAGCAAGCCGAGTGTAGAAAGAGTTACCGTACTTGAGATAGGTTCCCCAATTATGCCATACATAGGCGTGGGAGCGGATAATCTAGCGTAAACACTAGAGCTGACAGGCAGCAACATTTCAGTCGTCCGCACATATCCATCATACCCCTGCTTCATTTCGAGACCTGTAGCCGAAAAGTCAAACGTACATAGTACCTGAATGACATCTGGCCCTGTCCATACTCGTTCTGCAGCAGGGAGACTATTAGATATTTGAGGTCGTACACCATAATTACTGTAGCTGCGTACAGCCCCATAGGGGCGCTCAGCAACTGATACATTGTCTCCATACCACAATACATCGAATGTAAAACCAGAAATAGTGGCGGGTATTGGCTCTCCATTGACTGTACATTGGCTTACTGTCCTCTCCAGCACCTCAGAAGGGCAATCAATCCAGCTCTCTGACGACGAAGCAACATTTGAACACTTATGGACAATTTGCATGGCATTGTCCGTCCATGGAATGGACGTACTATTCAGAGTAGGTGGCGATCTAGTACTGGTTGTAAAGAGGCTACCACCAGGATTAGAAGTTATTGCAAGAAAAACATCTTCAGCATAAGCGGGTATGCCGGATGTGACGATAAGTGATCCAAAAACCGAAGCCCAGATGTAGTTGATGTTCATAGTAATGTTTTCTCTCCATAAATGAGTCGTTTTATAGGCTACGGTGGACACTTGAGTCCATTAGCTGAAGAAACAACGCCACCACAGATGCCAGACTCCGGCATTGGGTGGCGCTTTCCTTCTTTGACGACACGGCCAGTTGAATGCCGCAAACCCTGCATTATCCATACTGACTGGCCGCCGGGTTTTCGTCTTACGGGTACTGCACCACCAGGGTACCGCTGGCGTTCAGCGCGCCCAGGGTTGGCGTGGTGGCGGTGGTCTGTACCACTTTTGCCACCAGGTCAACAGAGCCGGTGCCACCGGCAGTCAGAGCACCGGTGTAAGAGGCTTTTGCTGTCACATCGTTACTTTTCAGCAGCGTAGCGGCACCTGCTCCACCATAAACCTGTACCCCGACGTTTTCTGCGTTACCCACTGCTGTCGGGTTGTCCAGGGCATTGATGGTGTTGGTCGTTGTACCGACAAACCAGACATCCACATCGTCTGCCTCTGTACCGCAGTTGGTGAAATCAATGGTAAATGTTTTCGTTGCCCCCACGGCCCCGATACCGCTGCTGCCAAAATCAGACTGGGAGATGGTCCCGAAGGCAACGATACCGGCATCCCCCACGCTCACGGTGTCACAGGTGTTATCCAGAATAGTGCCGGTAAAGGTCACCGGCACATCGACCGGCGTTGAGACCGCCAGCGCACTACCAGAAACCGCTGCCAGAGAAGCTGCAACCAGACCGGATACCAGCGTTTTTTTGAAGTTGATTGTCATAGTCAGTTTTCCTTTTTTACTGTTTTTAATGGCGACCGTTCATGGTCGCCGGTGAATCAAAGCCCCTGTGCCTTATCGCTGCACACAGACTTCAGATAGCTGTACCGGGGACTGCTGCATCTGCTGCTCCGTCAGCCGGTAGCGCACCGTGCATTGTTGATTCGCACTGCTGCCCCACTGCGCCTGCAGTTCGCCTTCGCTCTCCATGCCCGACAGGAACACCACCCCGTCGTCGCCGGTAATACCGCTGCTGTTTGCTGCCGTCACGGTGGTGCCGAACGGCAGCGGCTTACCCTGGTAAGTCAGGCGCATCAGGACGCGTGCGCCGCTGTGGGCCTTAAAGTCTGCCCGCACCAGCGCCCCCCGGGTGGGTACCACCCGCACGGAGGTCTCCTCCAGCTCGGTCTGCTCGTCCAGTCCGCCCGCATCCAGTTCAACCCGCGTCTCGCGGTACTCGCTGCTGTACGGCAGCAGGGCGTAGCCGCGCCAGTCCGTTTTCACCCCGGTACCATTTCTGACCGGAACCCCCGCCGCGCCTGGTGCCGCCACCAGGATACTGGTGGTCCCCGGCTGCTGGCCCAGCGTCAGGCCGTTGCGGTGTAATACGGCCCCCCCGGTCACGCCGTAGTTCACCTGGCGGTAGTCCCGGCTGTAGCTGTAGCCCAGCGAGGTGCTGCCGTAGGTGCCGCGGTAATCAACGTTAGCGCTGCCGCTGCCACCGTCCTGACCGCCGTTGTCTCCCTGGCGGGTATAACCCTGCTGGACGTTCCAGCCGAAGTTGTGGTCTTCCAGCAGCGTGCCGCTGAGGCCCCCGGTATAGCTGGTGCGTCCGTTACTGTTGCGGCTGGCGTTACCCGTCAGCCGGGTCTGCGGCCCGCTTATCTTCTGCTGGCCCGGCAGTAGCGCGCTCAACGGCAGCGAGAACGACAGATAGGCCGCGCGGTCCGAATGCGTCTGGTTACTGCCCTTGCTGTAGCTCCATGACAGGTTGTAGTTCACCGGCCCCAGGGTGGCGTTGTACCCGGCCATCAGCGAGTCGGTGGTCCGGTCGCTGTTCCAGTAACTCTGGCGGGTCCCGGTCAGATACAGCGAGCCGTAGCGGCCAAAGCGTTGCGAAATATTGGCCTGCATCCGCGACTTTTTGGTGTTGTACAGGTTGTAATAGTCGGTATACGGACGCTCTACCGGGCGGCCTTCCGCATCCAGGGTGTCGTAGTCGTACAGCCAGCCGGACATCCCTTTCAGGGCAGTTTCGTCCAGGGTGTGGAATCCCCGCGTCGAGTAGCGATAGCCTGCCAGGCGGAAGGTGGTTCCCAGCAAACTCATGGAGCGGGCGTACAGAAAGCGCACCGACTGCCCCGTATGGCTGCTGCCGTCTGCCAGCTCGCTGCTGGCATGGGTAAAGTCTGCAGACAGCGCCCCCCAGCGGGCCATGTTCACCCCGGCACCGAACATACCGGCCTGGTATTTCTCCGCCATTTGCAGGCCGCCATAGGCGGTGGTGTTATAAGGCAGCCCCCACTGCAGGGTGCCCTGGGCAAATTCCGGGTCGTCGTAGCGGTTGCTGGTATTGCGAAAACGCCCGGCCGCGATGCTGTAACGCACCCGTCCCTCGCGCTGCAGCAGCGGGACCGAGGAGTACGGCACCACAAACGTGCGGGCGGTCCCGTCGGCTTCGGTGACGGTCACATCGAGGTCACCGCCGGTGGAGACCGGATACAGGTCATCAATCACAAAGGCACCCGGCGGAACGAACGTCTGATAAATCAGGCTGCCGTTCTGGCGGATACTGACCCGGGCGTTGCTGAATGCTGACCCTTTCACCAGCGGGGCAAAACCGCGCTGGGTGTCCGGGTACATGCTGTCGTCAGTGGCCAGCCGCACTCCCCTGAAGGAAAAGGCGTCGAAGAGGTCACCGTCAGTGGTCGACTCCCCCAGCAGCAACCGGCTGCGCAGCGGGATAATCGCCCGCTCGGCATAGGTGTTCAGGCGGTCCCACTCGCTGCGGCTGCCGCCGCCGGTGGTGGAGTAGCGGCTCCAGGTGCGGTTATCGCGCAATCGCCAGGGGCCAACGTTAATGCCGTTATCCAGATTCAGGTACAGGTTGCTGCTGTTCATTCCGGTGCTGCGGCTGTGGCTGTTGCTGCCGTTCAGGCGGTAGCCGAGCAGCAGGGCGTTGATGCCCTCATCCCAGCGTTCCGGGGGTATCCACCCCCGGGGCTGATTCTTCACCATCGCCTGGGGGATGCTGATATCAAGACGCATTTTTTCGAAGTCAAAAGCGGTATAAGCCTGCGGAATATAGCGCCCCGGTGAAATACACTGGTCGTCCGCCAGGGCAGCCATCGCCGGCACGGCGTCCATTTTCAGGCCGATATCGCGCCAGTCATCGGGTGTCAGGCAGGCCATCAGACCCGTGGTGTCACGGATATCTTTTTCCCCGGTCGCCGCCACCTCACGGCCGGTATCCGCCACGCTGTCGGCGGCAACAAAGCGCACGCTGCGGGCAGCCAGCCAGTTACCGTTGAGGTACATCTCCACGTCATAGGTGCCGGGCATCTGCGTCCCGGCCGGCGTCAGGTAAGAAAGGTCAGCGACCTCGTCGGGGTTACCGGAGACCAGCGCCGACGGAAAGTACATCTCCGCGTGGCTCAGCGCAGGCAGTGCCAGCAGTATCAGGACAGCCAGTGGGTGCAGGGAAGCCTGCTGCCGCGTGAGCCCCGGTAACCGGTTTTTACGGGGGACCTGATGATTCTTTTTCATTATTGTTCTCTCCCTGCTGTCCTGTTTCTGTTCCGTAGAGGTCAGAGCCTGTCTCAGTTCACGCTTCTGCTGATTTCTGGCGTCAGCGCACCGTGGTCGCTAATCGTGCGGTAGCTCACGCTGCTGCCGCTGCCGGCAGGCAGCGCCACGCGGGTTTTCCCCTTCGGCGGGACCATCAAGGTGTTCAGCTTCTGGCTGCCGGCCTTCACATCCGTCAGCGTCAGGTAGTAAGGCGAGGGATTGCTGATTTCCAGCTGCCCGCCGCTTTTGCGGAAGGTCAGCATCTCCGGCGCTTCGGCCAGCGCAGGCTTCAGGCCAGCCGGGCGGACAAACAGCTTGATGCGGTTGGCCGAGGCCAGAATCAGCGAGTTTTTCCCTTCCGTGGCTTCGCGGCTGACGGAGGGGATGGCCTTGGCGATAAAGTAGTACAGGGTCTCGCGGTCCTGCGGCAGCGGCCCGCCGGTATACATCAGGCGCAGGGTATTGCCGTTCTCCGGCTTACTGACGTAAAGCGGAGGGGTGACGACAAAATCCGGGCTCTTTTTGCCGTCGGCATTTTCCACCCACGACTGCACCAGAAAAGTGTCGGTTTTGGAGGAGTTGCTCAGGTTGACCGTGGTTTGTTTTGCCCCGGCAGGGTAGATAATGCGCGTCCCCTGGATGGATATTCCCCCTTCAGCGACCGCCGTCAGCGGCAGCAGGCCCAGGGCGACCGCCACCAGGCCGGTTGCGGCTTTTTTACGTAAATAACGAGCTGTAGCTAACATCATTTCACCTTTTCAGTCACAGGCCGGGTACCGGTCTGATGCGTCGTATTGACGGACGAAAGCAGACCGGCCGGTATTCTTGCGTCAGACTCAGTAGTCCAGCGTCGACAGGGCGTCCTTTCCGGACTGCGTATATTTATCTTTCAGGTCTTCGGTGGCATTAAAGGTGGAAATCAGCAGTTTTCCGTCCTTTGAGGAGAGCTGCATGACGTTGAAAATCTTTCCGTCCGCCGCCGGGGTCGTCATCTCAATACGGCTCATCTTTTTGCCGTTGACGGTGACTTCCGACAGGACCGGAGAGAGCGCCCCCAGCTGTTGCTTCATCACATCCGCCACTTTTGCAACCTGCGATTCACTGACCGCATTAGCGGTGGCACTGAACGCGATGGAGACTTTGCCCCCCTCACTTTCCACGTACCAGGCTTCCTGCGGGCGCTGGGCTGCCGGGTATTTGGTTTCCAGCAGCGTCTGCGGCATCTTCACAAAGCCTTCCGGCAGCACCATGGTGGCTTTTCCGTCGAGGATTTTGGTGGCGTTTTGCGCAGTACCTGCACTGCTGTCACCGTCACAGGCGGAAAGCAGCAGAGCGGAGCTGATTAACAGCGAACTGAATAAAATACGTTTTTTCATTTCTTTACTCCCTGGTGGAAAGTCATTCTTTTCAGAATAAATAATTCAGTCGAAAAAGCGGACAGCATTCCTCAGTGACAATTCATCAATGGGTTATATTCAGCACAAAGTTCGCCCTGATATAAAACATGAATGTTATTGTTTTTAAACAAAAAATGCAGCTCTCAGTAATGGCGTAGATATAAGGCTAATTTATTTTCCGGTTCATTTAGATAGGTTTTTTCATTTCCAGGATATCCCGGCACAATAAAACCCCCGCTGAATTACAATTCAGTAACCCGTATTCACGGAAAACATTTCGTTTTATCCGGTAAATTGTTTTTTGGCATATCCTTGAATGCTCCGCAATACTCTCCGGAGAATCCTCATTACAGAGTTGTTCAAATACCGCCAGCGTCTGGTGTGACACCTCATCATGAAAAGAATATGTTCTGATGGCCCGCTGGATAATTGAGAAAAAAGCCTCCACGCTGATATTTTTGGGCAGTAGCCAGGGAAATCCTGTCAGTTTCTGGGGAACGACTGGAACATCCTGCATTATCATCAGACGGCAGTGGGTAAATTCATTTCTTTTAATAACAAGATTACGCAGGCGGGCATTACTTACAGCAATGACCACCACATCTCCCGGATGTGAAGGATACTTCCTACACATTCCTTTTACTTTATAAAAGAACGCGCGAACACCTGTTCCGGAGTGTAATTTACGCAATCCCTGGAGAAAGAAACTGTCATCTGAAATAAAGTGATAATTCATACTAAAAAATCCCTCCCTCACCCCTGAGGTTATATAGAGAACCCTGTTACGGGACATTGATTAATATGAATTCCTTTTCTTTCCTGAATTAAAGCATTGTGAAAAATTCATTTACAATCGTTTAAAACTATCGAAAGACAATATTAAATAGAACATAGCTATCAAAAGTAACGCATCGATCGTCGCATACTATTGCTGATATTTTTAATTAATTCATGTGATTAACTATCTGTTACAGGAGGTAAGAATTTTCTCATCGGCAGTAATGTAAGGAAAAACATAAGAAAAATGACAATAAAGGAAGAACAGGGCAAAAAATTTACCATGATAACAGGATGAAAAAACTGTAAAGACAAATCAAGCTAGTTTATTGCTTCATTAATTACAGGTTATGCAGTGAAATATTGCTCGGAAAAAGCGAGTGATGCAGAATGTATATCTCTCCCTGTTTCACCAGCGTCATGTTTCTGACGAATTAACCTTATCAGGAATGAAATTATACCAGGACGATTCGTTTTTTTATTAGGAATATTATTTGCAAACTTCACATTGCATTTACAATAAAACGTGGGGAGAACGTCATGATATTTTATTAAATTATGACGCCGATCATGTTTTTTGTTTGTCGGTAAATGAGAAAAAAAGAAACCCACATAAACATAGTTGTGAACATAAATACTGGTGAATATATTGCGTCTTCAGACGAAGATGAAAGATCGTTCCGGTAGGGGGAGAACGATCTTTGCGACATATCAGGTCTGGCTGAAACCTGTCACTCGCTCACGGCACCAAATACACCTGCGGGGCGGCGGTATCCGGGTGCTCGCCCATTCTTACCTCCGCGCCATACCAGCGGCTAATAATTGGCTGCTGAACCACCTCCTGCGGCGTGCCCTGCGCCACCAGCTTCCCCTGATGCAACAGCAGAATGCGATCGGCCCACAGCGCTGCGAGGTTCAGGTCATGCAGCACCATGCAGACGTGCAGCTGGCTGCTGCGGGTCAGGCGCTTGAGCAGGCGCAGAAGGTGCTGCTGGTAATAGAGATCCAGCGCCGACGTAGGCTCATCGAGAAACAGCCAGCCCTCAGGCGCGCCATCGCGCCATAGCTGAGCCAGACAGCGAGCCAATTGAACCCGCTGCTGTTCGCCGCCGGAGAGGGAAGGGTAGCGCCTCCCGGCCAGATGATCGCAGCCGGTTTCCTCCATCACCTGACGGATCATCTCCGCGTTTGGCGTGCTGCCCCACGGCGAACGGCCCATGGCGATCACCGTTTCAATCGGCCAATCGGCATGAAGCTGGGTGCGCTGCAGCATTACCGCCCGGCGGCGGGAGAGTGCGTCTGCCGACCAGGCTTCCAACGGGCGGCCTTCCACCAACCGTTCACCGCTGTCCGGCGTTAAAAAACCGGTTAACAGGCGCAGCAGGGTCGATTTACCCGCGCCGTTGGGGCCAATCAGCGCCGTCATCTCACCGCCGCGCAGCTGGAGAGAGACATCATTAATAATCTGGCGCTTACCCATGCGCAGCGAAAGCGAACGCGCGCTATAACGGTTATCCATGCGTTTCTCTCTCCCGACGGAAAATCAGCCACAGGAACCACGGCGCGCCGAGCACGCTGGTCAACAGACCAACCGGCATCTCGGCGGGCGCGGCGACGGTGCGCGCCAGCGTATCAGCCAGCAGCAGCAAAATCGCGCCACACAGCAGTGAACCGGGGATCAGGCCGCGATGGTCCGGCCCCAGCCACATCCGCATCAGATGCGGTACCACCAGGCCAATAAAGCCAATAATACCGCTGATGGCCACCGCCGACGCCACCAGTAGGGCGCTGCACAGCAGCAATAGCCGCTGTAGGGCGCGAACGTTAACGCCGAGGTAATGCGCCTCTTCATCACCCAATTGCAGCAGATTAAGGCGTGAAGCCATCGCCCATATCAAGATAGACGCCGGGATTATCAGCGTGGCCGCCACCAGCAGAGTGGACCACTCCGCCTGGCCGAGGCTGCCCATGCCCCACAGGGAAAGCTGGCGCAATTGGGCATCGTTGCTTATCCACGCCAGCACCCCGACCAGCGCGCTGCAAAGGGCGTTAATCGCGATGCCGACCAGCAGCAGGCGCGAGAGCGAAGCGTCTCCCGCCCGGCTGAGGATAAAAATCACCACCATCACCGCCATGCTGCCGATAAACGCCGCCAACATCGGAGCATACAGCGCCACAAGAACCGGTACCGACAGGGGCAGCACCAGCCAGCAGGCTACCGCCAGCGCCGCACCGCTGCTGATACCTAAAAGCCCCGGGTCGGCAAGCGGATTGCGGAACAACCCCTGCATCACGCAGCCGGAGAGCGCCAGCGCGCTACCGACCAGCAGCGCCAGCAGCACTCGCGGCAGACGAATGGTCAGCCAGATGTTTCTCAGGATCTCATCGCCGGAAGGCAGCAGGCTGGCCAGCGGCAGGCGCATCGCCCCAAGGGTCGTGGCCAATAGCGTGAGGATGACCAGCAGCAGCGTCATTAACCACAGATGACGAGTAAGGTGGCAACGCATCAGGGCAACTGCTCCGCTTTTTGCCGTAGCGCAAGCACCGCCTGCGGCGTGCGCGGGCCAAAGCCGAGCAGAGCCATATCATCAATAACCTGCACCTGCTTATTGCGCCCTGCGGGCGTCTGCGCCAGTCCTGGTAGCTTCCACAGCCCAGCTTCGCCGCCCATACCTTTCAGGCCATCGGCAGAGATCACCACCAGGTCCGGTCGGCTTGCGATAACGCCTTCCTGGGACATACTGCGATAATGGTCGAAGTCCTGCATCGCATTCTGCAATCCGGCGGCCCGGATGGCTCCATCCGCCGCCGTTTGTTTTCCGGCCACCATGGTGTTCATGCCGCCGTGGCTGAGGATAAACAGCACTCGCTTGTTAATGGGCTGCGAAGGGATTTGCGCGATCTGCTGGTGGAGCTTCTGGCGCAGGGCTTCACCTTCGCTCTGTTTGCCGAGGGCCGCGGCAATCACGCCAATCTTTTTCTCGATTGCCGGAAAGTCGTAGCCGCCCGGAACGTTGACGACGTTAACTTTGTTCTCTTCGACCTTTTTCAGCACCAGCGAAGGCTGCGCCTGGGCGCTGGCCAGCACCAGCGTCGGGCGTAGAGAAAGTATCCCCTCAGCGTTTAGCTGCCGGATATAGCCGACGTCCGGCAGGCTCTGCGCGGCGGCAGGCCAGGTACTGGTGCTGTCTTTCGCCACCAGATGCTGCTGGGCATCAAGCGCATAAACCACTTCCGTGACGTCGCCGCCGAGAGAGACAATCCGCTCGGCGGCGGCGCTGGCAAATAGCGGAAACGCAGTGAGTAATATCAGCCAGCGTTTCATGCTGTCAGCCCTTCGGTGGTCAAACGGTCAACCTGCGCGCGCCACTGCTCCTGCTCCGGGTGGCCTTCGGTACGTTGACCGTACAGCTGGGCAATCTGCGTGCCGTCTTTGGCAAACAGCTCAACGCTGGTGACGTGACCGTCTGAGGTCGGTTTGCGGGTGACCCAAACTTCATCCACGCTATCTTCGCGCAGGTGCAGGGTAAAGGCGGTGTTGAAAATATTCAGCCAGCCGCGCATCGGCGCAACTTTTTCCAGCACGCCGGTGAAGATCTGCACGCAGCCGCGGTTGCCGACAAAAATCATGATCTCGTTGCCATCCTGATGAATAGTATCCAGCAGACCCGGCAGCGCCTCTTTCTCAATACGGCAGGCGAGGTCATCGCTGACCAAACGGAACGCCTGCTGGCGCGACAGGTTATATTTTCTCAACAGGCCAAAGAACTGGTGGACATCGGTCATGGCGCGCCATTCGTTTTCCAGCGCCGTGCCGTCGGCAGAATCGGCATATTTCACCGGATCGGCCGGGCGAATGACCAGCGGCGTGGGGGTCTCTTGCGTATGTTCTGCGATCAGCGCATTCCAGGCCGCCATGTCCGTTTTCCCGGTGGTGTATACCTTAAGCAGAGCGTCGCCGTGCGGGTCGAAGAACTGAATGCTCTGGCGGTCGTTATCGGTCAGGCGAAAAGCGCTGGCCCATTGGCTGAGGAACAGGCGCAGGTCGAGGGCGCGTGGGTTGAGCACCAGCCCGGCGTGGCCGCTCAGATGCTGGTGGGTAAATTCGCCGACCTGCTCATGCACCGCGTATTCGTTGCGGCAGATACATTTGGTTTCGCCCACGGCCTCCAGCGCCGCCAGAATGGCGCGCGCATCGTCAATCAGACGTACGGCATCGTGGCCGAGGCGAGCTTCGGTCAGCTCGGCTTCACTAATCCCCATTTCGGCGGCGATATCGCGGGCGTATTTTGCGGCAGATTGTGCTTTCGTGGTCAGATAGCGTTGCCACAGCGGAGCATGTTGCGGTTGGGTGTTTTGCATAATTCACATCCTTCTCGACGATGAGTATCCCCGGCGCACGGCCGGGGAGCAGGTTTCTTATTATTTGGCCTATCAGAAATCGACGTTAACGCCTAACTGCCAGGTACGACCCGGCATGACTGACAGCGCTCTGTCGTTGGCATCCTGATTGGTTGCCGTTTCGATATTGCGGCTGCTCAGATAATCCCAGTATTTACGGTCGGTGATGTTGTACACGCCGCCGTTCACGCGCACGTTCTTCGCCACCTGCCAGTAAGCGGTCCAGTCCAGCATGCCGTAGCCCGGAACGCGCATATATTCGCTGGTAGAATCGGTAATCGCCGAGCCGGTGTTGGTGTAGCTTTCGCGGTTGGTGGCGGTCGCGCGTTTGCCCTTAACAAAGGTGGCGGTCAGCGCGGTGCCGTACACTTTGGCCGGATCGTCCCACGCCACGCCGACGATAGCCTTCATTGGCGCGACGCTATCGAGGTCGACGTACTTGTCGCCGCTGTAGCTGGATTTCGATTTCCCTTCGCTATAGCCGTAGGCGAGGGTGGCGCTCAGGCCGTTAACCTCTTCAAACCAGGTGCCAAAATTGAATTTGGCGCTGATTTCGCCGCCGTAGATATAGGCTTTATCGCGGTTTTCCGCCTGGTAGATGGTATAGATGTTCGACGGTACGTTGGTGAACTGAGTTGGGTTATTGGCGCGGGTGTAGCGGGTATAGGCGATAAAGTTCTTGTAGCTGTTGTAGAACAGGGCGGTGCGCATGGTGATGCCTTCGGTGACTTCGCCCTTCATCCCCCACTCGAAGTTATCGCTGGTTTCGGTTTTCAGATCGGTATTACCGATCAGCGCGTACTGTGCGCGTCCGGCGTAGCTGGAGCCGAGGTTCCAGGATCCATACAGCTGGCTGGCGTTCGGGAACTGCGCCCCGCGCTGGTACTGCAGGTAAGTCATCAGGCGCGGAGCGATATCGTACTGGAAGGCCAGCGACGGCAGCGCCTGGGTATCGGAGTTCTTGCCGTACAGATTTGAGACGGCAGAACCGGTCAGTACGCTGCTGTTGTTGGCCAGGTCAGAGACGTCCTCCGGCTTAGTCGACTGATGCACTACGCGAATGCCCGGGATGACGGCAAAGTTATGGCTGTCGAGGTCAAAGTTAATCTTGTCCTGCATGAAGCCTGCAACGATATAGCCTCGGCTGTCAGCGTCCGGCTGCATGATTTCGCTAAAGGCGCTCGGGGTTGGAGACTGGGTTAATGGCCGCTGGGTTTTGGTGGTGCTGGCGTTAAAGCCGGCGCTCAGATCGTGGCGGCCAATGGATTTCGCCAGCGCGCTCTGAATACCCCAGGTATCGGTATCGTAGTCGGAGCTTACCGTTTGCATCGCACGGGTGATGCTGTCCGGCATATATGTCCAGTCATGGGACTCAGTATGCTGGTAGTAGACTTTGGTCGAGACGCTGTCGATATAGTCATTCATCGGCGTCCAGTCATCTTTCAGGCTCAGGCCCCAGCGGCGGGTCTGGCTGGTCTGGTTAGAGGTGCCGATAACGCTGTTACCGCTGGAGTCCCAGGCATCGTAATGGGTGTGGTTGGTTTTATGGTAGTAATCGAAGGTGCTGGTCAGCTTATGTTCGTCATTCGGCTGCCAGATCCCGGAGGCTAAAAAGGCGTCGGAGTGCCAGTTAGCCGGGTATGAATCGACGGTCCCGCTGTTATTTTCTGTTTCCTGGCCGTCGCGGCGGCTGTAGACGAAGATCCCGCGCAGGGTTTCGTCACCGCCGGCGACGGTGACGCCGTTGTGCCAGCTGCGGTCTGCTGAGTTGTAGCCGCTGCGGTAGCCGAAGGCGCTGGTTTTGCCCGGATGCAGATAGTCATCTGCCGATTTCG
The DNA here is from genome assembly GCF_003261575.2 of Klebsiella huaxiensis. Lineage (GTDB taxonomy): Bacteria > Pseudomonadota > Gammaproteobacteria > Enterobacterales > Enterobacteriaceae > Klebsiella > Klebsiella huaxiensis. Next base: position 1,295,804 of record NZ_CP036175.1, read on the forward strand.
GGCGGAAGGAGACATTGCCGCCGATGGAGCTGTTGGCGGTCTCGGTTGAGGTGGCTCCGGACTGAATATCGATGCTGCCGTACATGTACGGGTCAATATAGTCGCGGCCCATCCCGAAAGTATTGAGGCCCGCGCGGCTGGCGTAGCTGCGCCCGGTGGCGTTCGGCTGGGCGATGCCGTCGACGTCGATACCGACGCGGTTGCTCTCCATGCCGCGAATGTTGTAGCCGGTATAACCGCCCCGGTCGAAGCCGCTTTTGCCGTTGCCGGAACCGCCGCTGGCGCCGGTTGCGCTAATCAGCGGTTCGTAGCGCATGATGGAGCCAAAGTCGTTGGCCCCTTTATCCTGCAGTTCCTGAGCGCTGATGGAATGCTCGCTGCCCGCTTTCAGCACGGGGGCTGGCGCGGTCACGGTCATCTGTTCTGAACTATCGTCGGATGATGAATCGTTGGTGGTATCAGCCGCCCCGGCGGAGGTCTGATAGATTGCTGCAAGCAAAGAAGTCACCAGCAGGCTTTTCTTAAACCATGCTGTTGATTGAGTGGAGTTATACATAGTAGCCACGCCTTGATAATTATTAGTATCGGCTCACGCGTTACTTCCAGAGTGCAGGTGTGTCCCGTTATTCCTTTGCGGACGATCGATAATCCATATGTATATGTCGCATTTATTGATTGAGAATGGTAATGATAGGTATTATCGTTTGCAACAAAATAATCATTTATTCCTCAATTAATCTGCAAGTTGTTTACAATTCATCCTTTTACTGACAGCGAGAAACCGATGAGTCACAAAGCCGCTATTACCATTACCTACTGTTCGCAGTGCAACTGGATGCTGCGCGCCAGCTGGATGGCCCAGGAACTACTGCATAGTTTCAGCACCGATATTGGCTCAGTGACCCTGGTGCCGGGAACCGGGGGGATCTTCGTGGTGACCGTTGATGATGTGCAAATTTGGGAGCGCAAGCAGGATGGTGGTTTCCCCGATGCGGCGGAGCTGAAGCGTCGGGTTCGCGACGTTTGCTTCCCGGAGAAACCGCTGGGGCACGTGGACAAGCCGGCATAATCCTCAAGGAGTATCGGGCTGCATCGTCTCCTTTAAATGTGTATTATTAATGCATCTTTATTGGTGAGGAACAGGCAATGGCGGGCAAACGTATTGCGCGGGAAAAAAAGACCATTAGCAGCATGATTACGCTCTATCAGCGCCGCTGCCCGGATGCCCGTGAAGATGCGGAACATTATCAGGCGCTCAACGCCTATGCCGACAAGCGGCTGGAGAAGTGCGTATTTGGTGAAGAAAAGCCGGCCTGCAAGCAGTGCCCGGTGCACTGCTATCAGCCTGCCAAACGTGAAGAGATGAAGCAGATTATGCGCTGGGCGGGGCCGAGGATGCTCTGGCGGCACCCGATTCTGACCATCCGCCATTTGATTGATGACAGGCGCCCGGTGCCGGAGTTACCGGAAAAATACCGACCCAAAAAATAGCGACTTTTCCCCGGAGGCGATGCTGCGCATCTGTCCGGGCTACGTCCTGGGGTAGAGGTAGCCCGGACAGGCGCAACGCGCCGCCTCCGGGAAGAATGCCAGACAGGTAGCCCGGGTAAGGCGCTAGCCGCGATCCGGGGCCGCCTGGGTTTGACTATCGCGAACCGACGTCCAGATAAACGTAATAACGAACAGGGCGGTAAATAGCACCACAATGGTTGGCGCAGGAGCGCTATCGAGATAAAACGACACCCATACGCCGCCCAGCGAACAGCAGACCGCAATTGCCACCGCCAGCAGCAGGGCGCTGACAAAACGCCGCGTCAGCAGCAGGGCTATCGCCCCCGGCGCTATCAGCAGCGAAATCGACAGAATAATCCCCACCGCTTTTAGCGTCGCCACGATGGTCAGCGCAATCATGCACAGCAGCCCATAGTGCAGCAGTCCGCAGCGCAGTCCGCTGGCCTTAGCCTGCTGCGGGTCGAAGGCGTGCAGCAGAAAATCGCGCCACTTCAGGCCGATAATTAACGCAATCGCCAGCGCAATCAGCGACGTTTGCACAATATCGCTGGTGGAAATACCCAGCATATCGCCAAACAGAATATGGTCGAGATGCACCTCCGACTGAATCGACACGTACAGCACCAGCCCTGCGCCAAACATCCCGGAAAACACAATTCCCATAATCGTATCGCGCTTGATGCGGCTGTTATCGTCGAGATAACCGGTGGCGATGGCGCAGAATAACCCGGCGATAAACGCGCCGATAGCGAACGGGATGCCGATGATATACGCCACCACCACGCCCGGAAAAACCGCGTGACTCATGGCGTCGCCCATCAGCGCCCAGCCTTTTAACACCAAAAATACCGACAACAACGCGCAGGGTACGGCGACGATAATCGCCACCAGCATGGCATTAATCATAAAAGAGAACTGGAATGGTTCGAGCAGAACGGTCAGCATGAGGCCTCCCTGGCGCGACGACGGCTGGCGAGCAGCCCGTGCTTCGGCGCGAAAACGAAAGCGACTAAAAACAGCAGCGTCTGGGCCACGACGATAATCCCGCCGGTCGCGCCGTCCAGATAGTAGCTCAGCCACGCGCCGAAAAAGCTGGTCAGACTACCGATAGCTACGGCAATCGCCAGCAGGCGCGGGAAGCGGTCGGTCAGCAGCCAGGCGGTGGCGCCGGGCGTGACGACCAGGCAAATCACCAGAAATGCGCCGACGGTTTGTAGCGCAGCAACGGTACAGGCTGCCAGCAGGGTAAAAAACAGCAGCTTCAGCCCGGTGGTATTCAGGCCAATCGAGCGGGCATGGTTCTCATCGAAAAAGGTGACCATCAGGTCTTTCCACTTCAGCAACAGAATCGCCATCGAAACAAAACCAATCGCCGCCAGCTGAATAATATCCTCCGGCGCAATGGCCAGAATATTGCCGAGAATAATGGTCTGGATATTCACCGAAGTGGGATTCAGCGACACCATAAACAGGCCGATGCCGAAAAAAGAGGAGAAGATCAGGCCGATAATCGCGTCTTCCTTCAGCTTCGAGCGCTGGTTAAGAAACAGCATGCTGCCTGCCGCCAGCCCGCCGGAAAGAAACGCCCCCAGTGCGAAGGGCAGGCCGAGCATATAAGCGCCCGCCACGCCGGGTACGATGGAGTGGGAGAGGGCATCGCCAATCAGCGACCAGCCCTTGAGCATCAGATAGCAGGAGAGAAATGCGCACACCCCGCCCACCAGCGCCGAAACCCACATCGCGTTGAGCATGTATTGATAACCAAACGGCTCCAGCAGCCAGCTCATCTTTCGCCTCCCGCCGCCCGGCGGCTGATAAACGGGCGCTCATCGTCGGTAATGATCCTCTCTTCCGCGCCGCTCAGTACGACATGGCGCAGCACGCCGCTAAAGGCGAGTTCGAGGTTTTCGGCGGTAAAGGTGGTTTCCGTCGGGCCGCTAGCCAGCACGGTGCCTTTTACCATCACCGTGTAGTCGCAGAACTCGCTTACCGAACCGAGGTTATGGGTGGAAACCAGCATGGTGCAACCTTCGTCGCGCAGCTCCCGTAGCAGTTCGATAATGCGCGCTTCGGTCTGCACATCGACGCCGGTAAAGGGTTCATCCAGCAGAATGACTTTCCCCTGCTGGGCGATAGCGCGGGCGAGAAACACGCGTTTTTTCTGCCCGCCGGAGAGTTCTCCTATCTGGCGATGGCGATACTCGCTCATGCCGACTCGCTCCAGCGCGGCGTCGACAATCTCATGGTCACGCGGTTTAGCCCGCCGCAGCCAGCCCATATGGCCGTAGCGGCCCATCATCACCACATCTTCCACCAGCACCGGGAAGGACCAGTCCACCTCTTCAGCCTGTGGAACGTAGGCCACGAGGTTCTGGCGCAGAGCACGGTTAACCGGCTGACCGAGAATGGCGATATCGCCACGGCCCACGCGCACAAAGCCCATCAGCGCTTTAAACAGCGTCGATTTTCCCGAACCGTTCACTCCGACCAGCGCGGCAATGGAGCTGCGCGGGACGCTGAACGAGGCATCGCGCAGGGCGGTATGGCCGTTGCGATAGGTGACGCTAACGTTGTTGACCGCGAGGCCCGGCAGCTCGTGACTCATGCCTGTTTCCTTAGTCCGTCGTTGATACCCTGGACGATGGTTTCGGTGGTGACGCGCAGCAGGTCGAGGTAAGTCGGCACCGGGCCATCGGCGGCACTCAGGGAGTCGACGTACAGGACGCCGCCATAGTGGGCACCCGCTTCCCGTGCTACTTGACGCGCCGGTTTATCGGAGATGGTGCTTTCGCTAAAGATAGTCGGGATACGCTCTTTCTTCATGGTGTCGATGGTTTTGCGCACTTGCTGCGGTGTACCCTGCTGGTCGGCGTTGATCGGCCACAGATAGCGTTCCTGCAGGCCGTTATCGCGGGCCAGATAGGAGAACGCACCTTCGCTAGTCACCAGCCAGCGCTTATCCTGCGGCAGCTTCGCCAGTTCCGCCTTCAGCGGCGCCATGGTCTGGCGAATCTTCTCTTTGTAGGTCTCAGCGTTATGGCGATAGGTATCGGCATTCTCAGGATCGTATTTCGCCAGCGCGTCGCGAATATTATCGACATAGATCAGCGCGTTATCCGCTGACATCCAGGCGTGCGGGTTAGGCTTGCCGTTATACGGGCCATCACTGATGCCCATCGGCTGAATCCCGTTGCTGACCACCACTTCCGGCACGTCGTTCAGGTGCTGATAAAAACGGGCAAACCACAGCTCAAGGTTCAGGCCGTTGGTGAGGATCAGCTGTGCTCCCTGCGCACGTTTGATATCCCCGGGCGTCGGCTGATATTCATGAATTTCGGCTCCCGGTTTGGTAATTGAGCTGACGTCGGCGGCGTCACCCGCGACGTTCTGCGCCATATCGGCGATCACGGTGAAGGTGGTGATGACTTTGAATTTGTCTTTAGCCTGCGCCGGGGCGATGGCAAAGAGCGCCAGAGTCGCGGCAAATATCAGGTGCTTCAGAGGTGGCAGATGCAGCATAAGGTCCCTCATAATATTGTGGTTAATTAATCATCATTTATAGCCATTGCTATGTTATATAGCACAAGCTATTTATAAATGAAAATAATTCTTATTTAGATGTGGGGGAAATGATTAGCATGGGAATAAAGCGATATGGGAGGAAAACCCGGTCAGAAGAGAGACCGGGGCAAAGATTAAGATAAATCAGCCACCGACTGGCGTGGGATCAGGCGACCCGTCAGCGTGCGTCCTTCGAATGAGAAGGTAGGGCGCTCGTCGATCAGGCAGCGGATGCGCTGAATGCAGTTTTCCATCAACGGCTCCAGCGGCCAGGATATACAGGTCAGCGGTGGGTTCAGCAGCGAGGCGAGGGGAGAATCCTCAAGGCTTAGCAGCGAGACCTCCTGCGGCACGGCGATGTTGAATTCGCGCAGCAGACGCATCGCTTCCGCAGCGTAGCGGTCGCGTTTAACGATAATCACTGAATATTTGCTGAAGCTATTAATCAGCGTCAGCAGCGCCTGCTCAACGTTATCGTTGGCCGCCAGCATCAGCTGACGGTTAAAGGGGATGGAGTAGTTTTGCAGGACGTTGCGGTAGCCTTCGAGCATCTGGCGGCTGGCGTCATCGCTGTCGTTATCGGTCAGCAGGGCAATATTACGGTGGCCTTTGCCAATCACGTAGCGGCAGGCGCTTTCGGTGGCAAAAGCGTAGTCGTAGCCCTGATTATTGACCCCGGCGATACTGAATCGGTCAAAGGAGATAACGTTGCGCGGCGCATCTGCCGGTACCGCGCCGAGCACCACCACCGCGACGCACTGTCGCTGTAAGTCGTCAACCACCGCTGCTTGTTCAGCCGCATCCGTCACGTACTGCACAATCAGGTTTTTATTCAGCCCCTTCAGCGCGAATGACAACATTGGTAGCAGGCGCGCGCCGCTGCTTTCATCGTTCGCCGGGATCACCAGCCCAACGTGATTGGATGTCTGACTGGCGAGGTTTTGCGCGGCAAAGCTCGGGCGGTAGTTGAGTTCCTCTACCGCGCGCAAAACCGCTTCCCGGCTCTCTTCACGCACGCCCCTGGTGCCGGTCAGCACGCGGGATACTGTCGCTCGGGAGACATTCGCTAATCTTGAAACATCATCAATGGTTGGCATGGCATTTTCTGTCTGAATATTTTCGCCTAGCTTAGCATACCTGCTGAAAAAAGTGTCTATCGCCGGCGGCCTTCAGTGCTTGCCAGAGCTGGCAATCAGCCCGCGCCACCGCCCGGTTTTCCCTTTCTCTCGTGAGAGGGCCAGGGTAAGAGAGCAACCTTTCACATGCAACCGCCGACTGCTTTTCCCCTCCCCCTTTTGGGGAGAGGGGCTGCCTGTCCCTACGCGTGCAGCGGTCGCGAGCGGTAAATCGCAATCAGCTCGCCGATCAGCTCTTTCGCCAGAATTGAAGTCATCAAATGATCCTGGGCGTGAACCATCACCAGCGTCATTTTGGTCTTTCCCTCGCCTTCGTCGGCTTCAATCAGCTGCGTCTGCACCAGATGCGCCTCGCGGGCAAAATGCGCCGCTTCTTTCATCTTCTCGTCGGCGGCGGCGAAATCGCCCTCTTTAGCGCAGCTCAGCGCTTCGTAGCACAGGCTACGTGACTGCCCGGCGTTGATGATGATACCCATCACTTGTTCTTCTAATTCCATGACAAACCTCTGAATAGTATGAATTATGCGGATTGCGGCGCGCCTTCGGCCTGCGCAGCGGCGTTAGCGTGTTCTTGCTCCATCAGCTGTTTTTCGTAGGCTTTGAGGAATGGCAGATACATCACCATCGCTGTCGCCATACAAATCAGGCACATGATCACCGGGCTAAAGCTCCAGTTCGCCGCCCAGGAGGCACCGATAGGGGCCGGCGTCGTCCACGGCGTCATCGACACCACGCGGCTCACCAGGCCCAGCTTCAGCGCGAAGTACGCCAGCGTTGCGTTGATCATCGGTACCAGCACAAAAGGCAGGAAGAACAGCGGATTCATAATGATTGGCGCGCCGAACAGAATCGGTTCGTTGATGTTAAATACGCCCGGTACCACGCCCATACGGCCAATAGTACGCAGGTGAATGGCCTTGCTGCGCATCAGCATCAGCGCCAGCGGCAGCGTGGAGCCAACGCCGCCAATCAGCAGATAGTGATCCCAAAAACCCTGCACGTAGATATGCGGGATCGCGGTCCCTGCGGCCATCGCCGCCTGGTTGATCGACAGGTTGGCCATCCAGAACGGGTTCATAATCCCGGTCACGATCAGCGCTCCGTGGATCCCGGCAAACCACAATACCTGGCACACCAGCACCGACAGCAGGATCGCTGGTAAGGTATCGGAGGCCGCCACCAGCGGTTTCACCAGCGACATGATCGCTTCCGGGATGATCATGCCCAGTTGGGCTTCGATAAACAGGTTCAGCGGGTGCAGCGTCAGTACGATCGCCAACACTGGGATCAGAATTTCGAACGAGCGCGCCACGCCAGCCGGCACTTCTGGCGGCAGACGAATGGTAATGTTGTGACGCTTGAGAAAGGCGTACAGCTCGGTGGAGTAAATCGCCACCAGAATGGCGGTGAAGATCCCCTGACCGGAGAAATAGGCGGTGGAGATCTGACCATCCTTCAGCGGCGCGGCCACCAGCAGAAACGACATCAGCGACAGCATTCCGGCGGTTAGCGAGTCCAGATTGTGGTGCTTCGCCAGGCTCGCGGCGATCCCGACGGCGATAAACAGCGTCATCACCCCCATGCTGAAGTTAAACGGCAGCATCAGCGCGTCGCGATGATCGAGAGAAAATTGCAGCCAGGCGCGGGCAAAGCCCCAGCTGGTATCCGGGGAAAACGGCGGGAAGATAAACACCAGCAAAAACGAGCCGACGATCATAAAGGGCAGGGCGGTAATAAAGCCGTCGCGGATCGAAGTGACATATTTTTGCTGGCCGATCGCACCCGCCATGGGCGTGATCTTCTGTTCAATCACGGTGATCAACTTAGCGTACAGAGAGCTCATGATCTTTCCTTAGTTTTTGTTATCGATAAGGGAAAGCGCGAAATCCAGTACGGCACCGCCTTTTTGCATGCCGTAATCCATCATGTTGATGGGTTCCACGCGGATCCCGTATTTATCAGCTTGTTTTTGCAGATCTTTCTGCATGTATTTCACCTGCGGTCCCAGCAGCACCACCTGGTAATTTCCCACCTGCTGATCGAATTCCGCGACGCCAAAGGCGTTGATCTCTACTGGCAGCCCGCGCTGCTCGGCTTCGGCGACCATTTTTTTCACCAGCAGGCTGGTGGACATGCCCGCAGAACAACACAACATTATCTTTTTCATAAACCGCTCCTGATGAGTTGGATGTGCCGACTATAGTCATAATGGATATAAAACGGAAAGCGCTTTCCGTTCGTGGATTTATTTATTGTGACCACGATCACCTATGGCGGGCTTTTACTTTACTCAGGAGTGCGCGATCATCCCGGCGATAAAACTATTCCTATAAGGCAGGACTATGAACATTCAGTTGATGAATGTTGTCGTCGATATCATCGAACAGCGGCTGGCGCCGCTGGCCAACGTTCTGACGCGCAATAACCACATTACGGCGATGCGCGACAGCTTTGCGCTGGCGATGCCGTTTGTGATTGTCGGAAGTTTGCTGGTGCCGATTTTGTTTCCGCCCGTTTCCATTGATGGCGCATCGGCTTTCGGCCAGTTCTATCTCCAGCTGCGGCCCATTCTGCTGCCGACCTTTGAACTCACCATTGGGCTGGTGGCGCTGATTGTCGCCTTCGGTGCCAGCGCCAGCCTCGCCAAGCAGTACCGACTGCCGGAGCGGCTCTGCGGGTTAACTGGCTGTCTGGCGTTTTTGCTGTTTATCGGCTTTCGCGATAACGGGGCGACCAATATTTTTCTCGGCGGGATGGGGATTTTTACCGCACTGATTTCAAGTACCTACTCGATTGAAATTATCCGTTTTTTCTACAAGAAGGGCTGGTGTATCCGTCTGCCGGAAGAGGTGCCGGTGATGACCCGCAATGGTTTCCAACTGCTGATCCCGCTGCTGGTGGTGATGTTATCTATCAGCGTTATCAATGCGTTGCTGCTACAGAGCACCGGGCGCATTTTACCGGAGCTGATTAGCGAAGCGGTACGCCCGTTGGTGGTGGCCTCAGATATCTTAACGGCGGTGCTGATTTCATTATTTATCTGTAACTTACTATGGTTTGTCGGGATTCACGGCGCGCTGATTATCACCGGGATTATGAACCCGTTCTGGATGACCTATCTGTTTGAAAACCAGCAGGCGCTGGCCGCCGGTTCCGCCACGCTACCGCATATCTACCTCCAGGGATTCTGGGATTTTTACTTGCTGATTGGCGGTATCGGTTCCACCCTGCCGCTGGTCTTTATGGCGATGCGCAGCCGTTCGCGGCAGCTAAAAAGCGTGGGAAAAATTGGCCTGCTGCCTTCTCTTTTTAATATCAACGAGCCGATTTTATTTGGTTTCCCCATCATCATGAACCCGGTTTTCCTGCTGCCGTTTATCTTTGTGCCGCTGATAAATGCCTGTATCGCCTGGTATTTAACTCAGCTTGGGATTCTCGACCGGGCGGTGGCGATGCTGCCGTGGTCGATGCCGTCGCCGCTCGGTGCGGCCTGGTCAGCCAACGGTAGCTGGAAAAATTTATGTATGTGCCTGTTCGCTATTTTTAACGCATGGATGCTCTATCGCCCGTTCTTCAAAGTCTACGAACGCCAGCTCGCCGACGCCGAACGCTAAGCTTTTCCCCTGCCTGAATCGGCCCGCCGCGTGCGGGCTTTTTTATTTCCGCCTGGTTATGTGAACTTCATCACGAATATTTGCTATCTATCGTCAAATTTGTGAACTCATCCGGCAATTACGGAAAGCGCTTTCCGTTGGTGGATGTACATTTCCGTTTTTGATCCGTAAATTTCCTTCCGTTCTCAGGCAGTGTTAATAAAAAATAACCAAGGAAAAAAAATGATCAGGCTAAATCATTCAATACCTCTGTCTTTACTCGCCCTCATGGTGATGAGCGACTGCGCCAGCGCCGAGCAGAAATACGATTTTATGCTCCATGGCTATATCCGTTCGGGGATCCTCGCTAACTCTGATGGCAACCGCGCCGACTCCGTTGGCCTGATGCCGGACGGCAAATGGCGTCTGGGCAACGAAGAAGATACCAAGATCGAACTGATCCCGACGGTGACGTTAACGTCGGACAGCGGCGTGGTGGCGAAAGTCCAGGCCAACATTACCCACCAGTCAAAATGTACCTCCGACTGGAACTGTCAGGATGATGATGGGCATGATGTTCAGTTCCGCGAAGGCTTTGCCGAGCTGTCGAACCTCGACTTCGCCCCGGAAATGACCTTCTGGGCCGGTAAGCGCTACAGCAGCTCCAACACCTCCAGCCATCAGTTCGACTGGGAGTACATTCAGTACAACGGTACCGGCGGCGGCTTCGACAATATGGATCTCGGCTTCGCCCGCTTTGACGCCGGGGTTTACGCTTTCTCACCGACCGACGAAACCAAAGCCTACCCGGTTGATAAAGGCGATCAGGGCTACCCGGATGACTACTCGCTCAACCTGTGGCTGAAAAAGATCGGCGGCACCGGCTTCGATCTGGAGCTGATTGGTCACCACATGAACCGCAACGAGAATCACCCGACCTCGGCGGAAAAGGGCTACGGCGTGACCGGGGTCTACAACTTTGACGGTTTTTACGGCCTGACCGGCGGCTACTCTCGCGTGGTCTTCCAGTACGGGCGCGGCCTGGCGGCAGGGGACTCGCTGGGTAAAAACGGCTGGGGATGGGCTAACCTCGAAGACACCCAGTCCTGGCGCGTGGTACTGGATAATATGGCCTCTCTGGGCGACTGGGAAATCTCGACTTTTGCCTACTATCAGAAAGATAAAAACTATCGCTGGTGGACGGAAGATGCCGACGGCTGGGGACGCACCAGCTGGGTTGCCGGGATCCGCCCGTACCAGCAGATCACTAAAAACTTCGCCATGCAGTATGAGCTGGGCTACGAATATCTCGACGATAAAAACTACAAAGGCGTGGACGGCAAAGGCAAAGGCGGCCTGACCAAAATCACCGTTGCGCCGACCCTGACCTTTGACTCCGGCTTCTGGACTCGCCCACAACTGCGCTTCTTCGTTACCTACGCCAAGTGGGACAAAGGTGTCTCCGATGCGCTGGACGGCAACTACGACTGGAGCACCAACACCATTTCCGCTGGCGGCTACTCGCGCAGCGGCGACACCGACACGCTGAACTTTGGCGTGCAGGCCGAAGTCTGGTTCTAAGGAGAGATAACGATGATCAAGCCGGTAAAAAAACTGATGCTCGTGGTGCTGCTTTCGGCGCTGGGAAGCGCAGGGGCGATGGCCGCAGAGCAGTCGCACTTTGAACACTTTATTACCCGCGACGGCGCAACGCTAAAAGACGGCGACAAGGTCTTCCGCTTTGCGGGCATCCACGCGCCGGAGCTGCACCGTATTGAAGACGATGCGCGCGGCACCTGCAAAGCCGATTCGCGCGGCTGGGGGCAATACTTTCGCTGGCCGACGGCGGACGAACAGGAAAACTGGATTAAGGCGCAGGTGCAAACCGGAGCCAAAGCGCAGCGGGTGTATGTGCTCTCGGTGCAGCAGGAGTTTGACCAGGCCTGCGCTCGCGAAACCCATATCCTGGCTCCGGAAAGCGCCGACGGTATGCCGCGCCTCAACGAAAAGGCGATGCGGGTCTACGACAATATGATCGCCGAAGCGGACAAACAGGGGCTGCGCCTGATCCTGCCGTTTATCGATCACTGGTGGTGGTGGGGCGGCCGCGAGCAGCTGGCGGCGTTCTATCATGAGAAGCCAGAGGATTTTTATCGGACCGACAGCAAAACCTTCAAGGCCTATCTCGACGTGATTCGCCAGGTGATCACCCGCACCAACAGCATGACCGGTCGTCCGTATTATGACGAAAAAGCGATCATGGCCTGGGAGACCGGCAACGAGCTGGAGGACACCAATGCCGCGTTCCTTCAGCAGACCGCCGCGTGGATCAAAAAGTGGGCGCCGCATCAACTGGTGATTGATGGCACCTATAAGAAAATCAATGCGTTTGCGCTCAACGATCCGAATGTCGATATCGTCAGCAACCACTACTACACCAATGCCGATAACAACCATCCCGATCAGGTAAAAAAAGATCTGACGGCGGCTGCGGGTAAGAAAGTGTACATGGTGGGCGAATTTGGTCTGCTGGACGCGAAGCAGCTCAACGCCATTATGCAGTCGATCGTACATAGCGAAGTCAACGGCGCGCAGGCGGCGGGCGGGCTGATTTGGGGCTTCCGTGGCCATCGTCACGACGGCGGCTTCTACTGGCATAAAGAGTCCACGGGTCACTACAGCTACCACTTGCCGGGCTTTCCGGTAGAGGGTAAAGCCAACCAGGAAATAGACGTGGTTGACCTGGTGCGGACAGCAGCGGCGCAGATGAGCGGGCAGGAGAAAGCGCCGCCGCTGCCGAAGCCGGACGCGCCGAAGCTGCGGGCGACGGATTCACCGTTTGCCATCAACTGGCTGGGGGCGGCGGTAGGACGCGCCTATGACGTGGAGCGCGCTGATTCGGCAAAAGGGCCGTGGAAAGTGGTGGGGCGCGATATTTCAGACGGCGTTAACGAGTGGAACCCGCAAACGATGGATCTGTTCCGCGATGACTATCGCAGCCTGCGGCTGGGGAATACGTACTATTACCGCGTCATTGCCAAAAACGAGAGCGGTAGTTCGGTGCCTTCGAACGTGATTAGCGTCAAGCACACCCAGCAGAATCAGGCTCCGGTGGTAACGCTGGTCGATAAGCTCACCACGACTCAGGATCAGGGCGTGCAATTAACCGCGAGCTGGCGCGATGACGCGCTACCGGACCGTAACGTGAAGGTGGGCTGGAGCAACGGCGGCAACGCGCAGGCCCATTTTTGTGCCACGGATAAAGCCGAAACCCGCGCCTGGTTTAGCGCGCCCGGTGAATATGACCTGACCTTTATAGCCGATGACGGCCTGCTCAAAAGCAGCAAAACCGTCAAGGTGACGGTGACGCAAGCCGTTGGTAAAGCGCCTGCCGATTACTGCCGCTTTGGCGGCGGGGTGTTTAACGTTAGCCAGGGCAAGATTGAGGCGGCTAAAAGCGAGAAAGACGCACTGACGATTGGCGATGACGGTTTCCTCGGGCCGTTCGCCAACGATGGCGATAAGGTGAGCTGGCAGGTTGCCGCGCCGTGGGCTGGAAAGTATCAGCTGCGGGTGACGTTCAACGGCAAATGGGGCGGTAAGAAAAACTCGTTTATCGTTAACGGCGGCGCGCCAATCGCGGTGGAATTCCCGCAGACCGATGAGCAGGGCCAGCAGCTGCTGGTGCCCGTTGAGCTGAAGGCCGGTGATAACCGCGTCGACTTCGGTAAATTCGCCGGTGACTGGGGCTATATGTTTATCAAGTCAATTGAAGTGGTTGCAGAGTAGTACTTATTGGCTGCGCTCGTTGGGTGCAGCCTTTTTTAACTTACAGGAGGCGTTATGACCCGGTATCAGTTTCCGGAAGGCTTTTTTTGGGGCGCGGCGGCATCAGGCCCGCAAACGGAGGGCATAAGCAACAAGCCGCACCGTTCGATTTGGGATAGCTGGTTTGCCGAACAGCCGGAGCGTTTTTATCAGCAGATTGGGCCGCAAACCGTCTGCGACACGTATCATCAATATCCGCAGGATGTGGCGTTGATGAAGCAGACCGGCTTCAACTCCTTTCGGACATCGATTCAATGGTCGCGGCTCATTGATGATTTCGAAACCGGCACGCCCAATGCGGACGCGGTGCGTTTCTATAACGATTACCTGGATGAAATGATTGAAAACGGCATTGAGCCGATGATCAACCTCTATCACTTTGACATGCCTGAAGCCCTGCAAAAGCAGTACGGTGGGTTTGAGTCGGCGCATGTGACGGACCTTTTCGCCTGTTTTGCCCGCACCGCCTTCGCGCTGTTTGGCCACAAGGTGAAATACTGGATTACCTTCAACGAGCCGATTGTGCCGGTTGAGGGCGGCTATCTGTATGATTTCCACTATCCGTGCAAAAAAGACGGCAAGCTGGCGGCGCAGGTGGCGTTCAACATTATGCTGGCCCACGCCAAAGCCGTCCGCGAGTTTCGCGCGTTGGCGCTGGAGAGCGAGATTGGCGTGGTGCTGAACCTGACGCCGTCCTATACCCGCAACGACAGCGCGGAGGACAAAAAGGCGGCGTGGTATGCGGATCTGTTTTTTAACCGCAGTTTCCTCGACCCACTGGTGAAGCATCAGTTCCCGAAAGAGTTGTGCGAAATTCTGGCCGCTCACGATTGCCTGCCGGAGGTAACAAAAGCCGACGTTGAGCTGATAACCGGCTCGCACGTCGATTTTCTTGGCGTCAACTACTACGTGCCGCGGCGGGTGAAGGCGCGTGAAAGCGACTATGCGCTGGACTATTTCACGCCGGAGTTTTACTTCGAAAACTACGTGAATCCAGAAGGGCGCTTTAACCCGTATCGTGATAACAATGAAATTCTGCCGCAGGCGATTTACGACATTGCCGCGAATATTCGCGATAACTACAGCAATATAAAGTGGTTCCTCGCCGAAATTGGTATCGCGATGGATATTGAGTCGGAAGGCGAACCGGGTGAAGACGGAGTGATTGATGATTCGTTCCGTATCAGCCTGATGGAAGAGCATTTAGTGCAGCTGCATCGCGCCATTGCTGACGGTGCCAACTGCTTTGGCGTGCATCAATGGACCTTCATCGATAACTGGTCGTGGATTAACTCGTTCAAGCGGCGCTACGGTTTCTGGCGGCTCAACCTGCAAACCGGAGAGCGGCAGATAAAACGCAACGCGCTGTGGTTTGCCGAACTGGCGACCAGCAACGGCTTTAGCTGCGATAAATAGCACCGTAAAATCCCCCGGAGGCGGCGCTTGACGCGCCTGTCCGGGCTACCCGATGGTGCACCCCCGTAGCCCGGACAGATGCGCAGCATCGCCTCCGGGAAGTCGTACCCAGCAGGGCTACGGGTTCACCACCGTCTGCGGACAGGTAGCCGGGGATTAATCACGCGACTTTTTCATCTCCGGCAGCGAGGCAATCCAGTTCATTGCCAGCTGCGGCCATTCGGCGGCGGGCAGGCCTTTAGCTCCACGAATCCCAAACCCGTGCTTGCCCACGGCGAACAGATGAAGCTCCGTCGGCACGTTATGAGCGCGCAGAGCGTTGAACATCACCAGCGAGTTATCCACCGGTACCGAAGGATCGTCTACCGCGTGCAGAATAAAGGTTGGTGGCGTCACGGAAGCCACGTTTTGCTCCGGTGAATAACGACGCTGCTGCTCCGCCGTTGGCGCATCACCAATCAGCGCTTTACGCGAACCGGGGTGGGCGATTGCCGGAACCATAGAAATCACCGGATAGCCGAGTACCACAAAGTCCGGTCGCGCGCTCTGCTGGTCGATAGTATCCACAGCGCTGTAGACCTGCTCATCGTAGCGGGTCTCCAGACTGGCGGCCACATGCCCCCCGGCAGAAAAACCCATGATGCCGATTTTCTGCGGGTCAATATGCCACTCAGCGGCACGCGCCCGCAGGCTACGCAGCGCACGCTGCGCATCGGCCAGCGGCGCATCGCTGCCTTCCGCATGACCATCCCCCGGCATCCGGTAGGTCATAACAAACAAGGTATAGCCCTGCGCGTTAAACACCGGGGCGAGATCGCTGCCCTCTTTATCCAGCACCACCCGTTGATAAGAACCGCCTGGCGTCACCAGCAGCGCGATACCGTTGGGTTTCTCCGGCGTATAAACGGTGATTTGCGGGGCGCGAATACCGGTTACCGCACGGTCGGGCAAAGTGGGGTCTTTGCTACGCTCCACAAGTGACTCGCTTGCCGGGCTATTTTTCGCCCCGGGAGCTTCACCGCCGGGCCAGACTGAAAAGGTGGGCAGGGCCGCGAAGGCGACCGGAGAAGATAAAAGCAGAGTGATAATCGCCGCCAGAGGTAAACGCGTCATAAGCATCTCCATGAGGAAAAAGCTTATTTATCATTGATTAGCGGCGGGTAACGCGAGTTGTCTCACAGAACGCTGTTTCATTTAAATCGAAATGAAACAGCATTTTGGATGTGACTTAAGCGCGGGTGGCGATAAGAATGGCGGAAGCCTTAACGAGCGCAATCACGCGGCTGCCCTGTGCCAGCTTCATCTCTTCCTGGCTTTCATTGGTGACGACAGCAATGATTTCAAAGCCCGCGTCGGCCTGAATATGCACGGTGGCGTTAACCGCGCCTTCAGTTACTCGGGTCACGCTACCGGCAAACTGGTTGCGGGCGGAGAACTTCAGACCGCAATCTTCCGTCGCCAGCGTGACCCACGGCGCTTTAATCAGCGCAATGGCTTCTTTACCGGTCGCCAGCCCCAGCGCTTCCTTACTGCTGTGGGTAACGATTGCCACCAGCTTTGCGCCGCCCGCTAACGTCAGTTCGATTTCATCGTTGACCGCGCCGGTTGCGACTGCGCTGACCGTGCCGGTGAGTTGGTTACGTGCTGATACCGCCATAATGCCTCCATTCAATGTGTTATTAATGACTCCAATGGTTATAGCAGATCGTCTTTGTTGATGCCCAGCCGTTTCATTCTTGAAAGCAATGTTGTGCGCTTTAGCCCCAGACGCTGGGCCGCGCCTTTCGGTCCGGCGACCACGCCATTGCTCTCTTTCAGTACCCGGATAATCAGCTGGTATTCATCCTCGCTTTCTTCCGGCAGCACTTCTGCGGCCAGCGGTTCCTGCTCGATACTCATTTCCGGCAGTGATAGTTGCAGCACGCTGCCGCGGGTCAGCAGCACCGCACGCTCAATGACGTTCTCCAGTTCGCGCACGTTACCCGGCCACTCCATGCGGCTGAGAGTGCGCAGGGTTTCTGCCGGAATGCTGTCAATATTACGTCCCAGACGACGGGCAATTTTAAAAGTGAAAGCTTTTACCAGCAGCGGGATATCGTCCGGGCGCTCGCGCAGCGGCGGCAGGTGGATCGGGAAGACGTTCAGGCGGTAGTAGAGATCGCTACGGAATTCGCGATCGGCGACCATTTGCTTAAGATCGCGGTTGGTCGCGGCGATCAGGCGCACGTCGGTGTGAATCAACTTATTGCTACCGAGGCGCTCGAACTCCTGCTCCTGCAACACGCGCAGCAGCTTCGGCTGCAGCTCTACCGGCATGTCGCCCACTTCATCAAGGAACAGCGAACTTTTATCCGCCAGTTCGAAACGGCCGATGCGCTGGGCGCTGGCGCCGGTGAAGGCACCGCGTTCGTGACCAAAGAGGTCGCTTTCCAGCAGCCCGGCGGGCATAGCGGCGCAGTTCATTTTGACCATCCGGCGGCTGTTGCGCCCGCTGAGGTTATGAATGGCGCGGGCAATCAGTTCTTTGCCGGTGCCGGTTTCGCCGAGGATCAGCACCGTACTGTCGCTGTGTGCCACCATTTCGACCTGCTTGAGCACGCTGTTCATCGCTTCGCTGCGTCCGATGATTTCACCAAACTCGCTTTCAACGTTATTGAGCTGTTCGGTCAGGGCGAGGTTTTCATCGACCAGACGCTCCTTCAGACGCTGGATCTCGCGGTATGCGAGGGCGTTATCGACGGCAATCGACACGCGCTCGGCGATTTGCCGCAGCAGCTTAAGGTTGGTGGTGGTGAAAACCTTTTCATCGCACTGCGCCAGCTTCAGCACGCCAAGCAGGGTATTGCCGGACATCAACGGCAGCAGGCACAGGGTCTGAATTTTGTTATCCCACATCTCGAAGAGCATTTTTTCGTAAGGTGCCAGCGAGTCGTGTTCGTGCAGGTTGAGCAGCAGCATCTCTTTGCTTTTAAACACCCGCTCGGTCAGGGTTCCGGCTTCGTCCACTTCGCTCTGGTCGTGCACCGGATGGCTGGCGTCGAGATAGTGGGTGGAGTAGATATTGAGCTTGCCTTTGCGGTTGCTGCGCAGCACCACGCTGATGGCGTCAATACGGAAGTAGCGGTGGATCTCTTTTGCCACTTCGCTGACTAGCTCGTCGATATCCAGCCGCGAGAGTACGGCGTTAGTGATGGCGACCAGAATACGGAAATTATCGCGCTCGTGGCACAGCAGGTCGTAGTCAACGTTATTGCTGACCCGGCTTTGGATCTGCTCGGTCACCACGGCGATGATTTGCGTAAAGGTATGCAGTCGCTGGTACTCTTTTTCCGTCCACGGACGGTTGTCATCGCGAATAAACTCGCAGCCGCCGAAGATGCGGCCTTCTGCCGCCAGCGGTAGCAGGCAGTAGTAGCCAAATGCGGGATAGAGTCCGCTGACGGAGAGCTGTGGCCAGGTTTCGGCAAAGGTGGTGCTATCACAATGCAGCGCGTCCGGGCGCGACAGCAGGCGTCGAACTGGGCCGTTGGCGAGGACGGTTTCATCTTCGTAGCTGACCGGATGCCCGGCGTCGTCGCAGGCGTGGCGGACCGCGCGGTGGTTGCCGGAATGCCACAGAATAATCGCCGCCCGGTCGGCGAGCGCGGACTGCTGTACCAGGCGGGTCAGCGTTTCGCTCAGCGCGGCCAGGTCCGGCTGCTGTAATAAAATACGGGTGATATCAAACAGACCTTGCTGCCCAAGATCGCCCATCGGTGTATACGACATTGCTTAAGTCCAAAAAGCACTACAAAGCAGTGCAGAAGAAAGTGATGACACAAATAATAGTATGTTAATAAAGCGGTTGTTGCCGCTGTTAACCCATCCGTGGGTGCCCGATGGTTTGGGCTGGATAATGATGTTGAGATTCTGATGTTTTCCCCGGAGGCGATGCTGCGCATCTGTCCGGGCTACTGGTGCGGTTTTGTAGCCCGGACTGGCGCAACGCGCCGCCTCCGGGAACTCTCCCGAACCCCGTTAACAAATGCGCGGCAGCGGCTCGGCGTGGGGAAGGTCGAGCGTGCGCTTCACGCCGTACAGGCCAATGGATCGCACTCCCCGGCGTTCTACAACGTCGCCGATTATCGCCGCATCTCGTCCTAGCGGGTGAGACCGTAAATGCGCAAGTACGCTTTCCGCCGCCTCGCGGGCAACGGCAATCACCAGCTTACCTTCATTGGCAAAATTAAGCGCGTCCAGCCCCAGCAGCTCGCACACGCCGCGTACGGTATCGTTCACCGGCAGCTTCTGCTCATGCAGCTCAATCCCGTAGCCGCTGGCGGCGGCGAACTCGTGGGCCACTGCATTAACGCCGCCGCGGGTCGCATCGCGCAGCGCTTTGACGCCAGGCAGCTCGCGCAGGGGCTGAATTAATGGTGTCAATACCGCGCAATCGCTGGACAGCGCACCATCCAGCCCCATTTCTTCGCGCAGGTTGAGGATCGTCGCGCCATGATCGCCAAGCGTGCCGCTGACCAGCAGGACATCGCCGGCGCTAATCTGCTGTGCGCCCCAGCGAATACCGGTGGGGATGACGCCGATCCCAGCGGTATTAATAAATAGCTTATCCGCTGCCCCGCGCGGCACCACTTTGGTATCGCCGGTAACAATGGCGATACCGGCTTCCCGCGCGGTCTGCGCCATGCTGTTCACCACGGCTTCGAGAGTGGCCATCTCCAGCCCCTCTTCGAGAATAAACCCGCAGGAGAGGTAGCGCGGGATCGCGCCGCTCACCGCCACATCATTGGCCGTGCCGCAGACCGCCAGCTTGCCAATATTGCCGCCGGGGAAAAACAGCGGATCGATAACGTAGCTGTCGGTGGAAAAAGCCAGTCGATCGCCCTGGGCCATAAGATCGGCGAGATCGAGACGCGCCTGATCCTCCTGCTCCGCCAGCCAGTGATTGGCGAAAGCCTGCATAAACAGGGAGGCGATCAGCTGCTGCATCGCCTGACCGCCGCTACCGTGGGCTAACTGAATGCTTTTCATGCTTCTACTTCCTGACTGCGATATTGATACCAGGCGGCGCAAGCGCCTTCCGATGAGACCATCAGCGCGCCGAATGCGCTTTGCGGGTTGCAGGTATTGCCGAACAGCGGGCACTGGTGCGGTTTACAGCGGCCGGTCAGCACCTCGCCGCAGCGGGCGTGCGGATCGTCGCAGACCCGCTGCGGCGCCGGGCGGAAATGCGCTTCTGCGTCGAAACGCTGATACGCGGCCGTCAGGTGCACGCCGGAGTCGTTAATCACCCCCAGACCGCGCCACTCGCTGTCGCCGCTGAGGCAGAAAACGTCGGCGATGGCCGACTGCGCCAACGGGTTGCCTTCATCAGGCACCACCCTGCGGTACTGGTTTTCCACTTCGCTGTGCCGCGCTATTGTCTGCTCAACCAGCATCACCGCGCCTTGCAGTAGATCAAGCGGTTCGAATCCGGCCACCACTAATGGACGATGATAGTCGCTGGCGATAAATCCGTAGGCTTCGGTACCGATGACCATGCTGACGTGGCCGGGGGCGAGAAAAGCGTCGATACCGTTATCCGGCTGGTCGAGCAGGCTGCGCAGGGTCGGCAGCAAGGTAATGTGCTGGCAGAAAAAGTAAAAGTTCTCGACGCCGCGCTCGCGGGCCTGACGCAAGGTCAGGGCGGTGGCGGGCATGGTGGTTTCAAAGCCGAGACCGAAAAACACCACTTCACGTTCAGGGTTCTGCTGCGCCAGCTTCAGGGCGTCCATCGGCGAATAGACAATCCGCACGTCGGCCCCGCGCGATTTTGCCTGCAGCAGCGAACCGCTTTTTCCCGGCACGCGCATGGCATCGCCGAAGGTGCAGAAAATCACCCCCGGACGGCTGGCGATATCGATACAGGCGTCGATACGCCCCATCGGCAAGACGCACACCGGGCAGCCGGGGCCGTGAATAAACTCGATGTTTTCCGGCAGCAGCTGGTCGAGGCCAAATTTAAAGATGGCGTGGGTATGACCGCCGCACACTTCCATTATGCGCAGCGGACGTTCGGCGGTATGCGGTAGCAGGCGCGCGCGCTGCTGGAGATGTTCCACCAACTGCATCACCTGCTCCGGGGCGCGGTATTCATCAACAAAACGCATTTACCGCTCCTCGCCGTACAGCAGTGCGCCGACGTCCGGCTCCACTTCAAACATATTTTGCAGCGCTTCAAGAGTGTCTCGGGCTTCGGCCTCGTTTATTACGCTCATGGCGAAGCCGACGTGCACCAGCACCCACTGGCCGAGACGCGGCTGGCCGCGATCGTCAACCGCGCCCACCAGAGTCAGGTCGACTTCGCGCTGAATGCCGCACACTTCGACCTTCGCCAGATTGCCGTCAATGGCGCAGATTTGTCCCGGAATACCTATGCACATTGCTGCGTCTCCAGCCAGTTAAGCCACTGGCCCATGCCCTCGCCGCTGGTGGCGGAGAGCAGAATGATTTCAATATTTGGGTTCACTTCGCGGGCGCAGGCCAGGCATTTTTCCACGTCAAAGTTGAGATAGGGCAGCAGGTCGACCTTGTTGAGCAGCATCAGGCTGGCGGCGGCAAACATATGCGGGTACTTCAGCGGTTTGTCTTCGCCTTCGGTCACCGACAGCACCGCCACCTTATGGCGCTCGCCGAGGTCGAAGCCCGCCGGGCACACCAGGTTGCCGACGTTTTCAATAAACAGAATGCCGTTGTCGGCAAGCGGCAGGCGCGGGGCGGCGTCGGCAATCATCTGCGCGTCGAGGTGGCAACCCTTGCCGGTGTTGACCTGAATCGCCGGGGTACCGGTGGCGCGAATGCGCGCGGCATCGTTCACCGTCTGCTGATCGCCTTCGATCACCGCGCAGGCGGTTTTCTCTTTCAGCCGCAGTAGGGTTTCGGTTAACAGGGTGGTTTTGCCGGAGCCGGGGCTGGAGACGAGGTTGAGCACCAGTTGGTTTTTAGCGGCGAAGCGCGCGCGGTTGCGGGCGGCCAGACGGTTGTTTTTATCCAGCACGTCGATTTCCACTTCCAGCATCCGCCGCTGGCTTTGGCCCGGCGCATGAGTACCCGCCTCGCCGTGACCGTAGTGCAGGTCGCCCACGTCCGAACGGGTTGGGGAGAAGTTATCGGTTTTGACGCCGGTAATGTTCATCATCGGGCGCGGGGCAGGTGCGAAGGGGGCGCTGCGAAACGCCGAATGCGGGTTATGTTCGTCGCCTTCTATATAGAGGTTGCCTTCGCCGCAGCCGCAGGTTGTACACATAATTTACTCCTGATCTACTTCTATTCGCTGAATCTGTAAGCCGTCATCTGCCACAATTTGCAGCTGGTCGTTCTGGCACTGCGGGCAGCGGCGGACGTGCTGCGAGATAAGATGCACGTACTGTTGACAGGTTTCACACCAGCATTCAGCCTGTTGTTCGGCGATATGCAGTTCGCAGCCTTCCGCCAGCGTGCCGCGGCACACCAGCTCAAAGCAGAAGGTCAGCGCGCTGGCTTCCACGCAGGAGAAAGCCCCGACCTTCAGCCACACGCCGGTTACCCGACGTGCGCCGGCCTGCTGCGCTTGCTGTTCGATAATTTCCAGCGCCCGCTGGCTTAGAGTGATTTCGTGCATGGTGCCTCCGTATCGCGATGGCCCATTAATGCAATAAAGATGCCAGGTCATAGCTAATGTCATCAAAATGTCGATGACACCCTTCAGACATCGTCATCGACATGTCTTTTCCGCTTTATCGATTTATCAAACTCATTAAAAATCAATTAATTAAATATTGGCATGAAAAATGCTTTACCGGTGCATCTCATACAACGGGGGATCCGGGATGACTATTTGGGAATTAAGTGAAAAGGCGGATTACATCGCCGATCGTCACCGCCAGCATCAGGAGCAGTGGCATACCTACTGCAACTCGCTGGTTCAGGGGATAACCCTGTCGAAAGCGCGTCTGCATCACGCCATGAGCTGCGCGCCGGATAAAGAACTGTGCTTCGTTCTGTTTGGCCATTTTCAGGTCTACGTGGCGCTGGCGGAGGGCTTTAACAGCCACACCATCGAATATTACGTAGAAAGCAAAGACGGTGACGACAGACGTCTGATTGCGCAGGCTACGCTGGGCTCAGACGGCACCATTGATGGCCGGATCAGCAACCGCTCCCGCGAGCAGGTTCTGGAGCACTATCTGGCGACGATCGCCAGCGTTTATGACCGCCTTTATGAGGCTATGGAACAAGACCAGCCGGTGGATTTAAGCCACCTGACGCTGGCCCGTTAATCGTCAGGTGTCGACAAGTGTCGAAGCTGACACCGACGCCGCCTGTTTTCGTCAAAAATGACTTTCACCTGAGGATGACCCGGTGAACCGTTTTGTAATTGCTGACTCCACCGTCTGTATCGGCTGCCGTACCTGCGAAGCCGCCTGCGCTGAGACTCACCGCCAGCAGGGCCTGCAATCCATGCCCCGGCTGCGGTTAATGCGCAATGAGAAAGAATCTGCGCCGCAGATGTGCCACCACTGTGAAGATGCGCCCTGCGCCGCCGTCTGCCCGGTAAACGCTATTAATCGCGTCGATGGCGCGGTGCAGCTCAACGAGAGCCTGTGCGTGAGCTGCAAGCTGTGCGGCATTGCCTGCCCGTTCGGCGCCATTGAGTTTTCCGGCAGCCGTCCGCTGGATATTCCGGCTAACGCCAACACGCCAATGGCACCCGCCGCGCCACCAGCCCCGGCCCGCGTCAGCTCGCTGCTTGACTGGGTTCCCGGCGTGCGCGCCATCGCCGTCAAATGCGACCTGTGCCACTTCGATGAGCAGGGCCCCGCGTGCGTACGCACCTGCCCGACTAAAGCGCTGCTGTTGGTGGATATCCGCGATATCGCCCTGGCCAGCAAGCGGAAACGGCAGCTGACCTTTAATACCGACCTCGGCGATCTGTCGCTGTTCCAGGCGCAACAAGGGGACGTGAAATGAGTGTGATTTCATTAGTGAATCAGGCTGTGGTCTGGTACGCCGCCAGCGCGGTGCTGGCATTTCTGTTCACCATGCGTAAACCGCTGAGCGGGGCGATTGCCGGGATTGGCGGCGCGGTCGCCAGCATCATGCTGGTACTGGCAGGTGGAACGGCGCTGCTGATGCCGGAGCGCATCAGCGGCGGTATGTTGCAGATGCTGCATTTGACCATGCGGGTTGGCGGCGTCAACGCGCTGTGGCTGCTGGCGATTGGCCTGTCGGCGCTGCCGATTTCGCTGTTCAATATCTCCTGGCATCGCCATCCGCAGGTCAAAGCGAACGGCCTGCTGGTGAACCTGTTGCTGGCCGCTGCGACCTGCGCGGTGGTGGTGACGAACTTCGGCGCGCTGGTGGTGATGGCGGAGATTATGGCGCTCTGCGCGGCGTTTCTTACCGGCTGCGCGCAGTCCGGCAAGCTGTGGTTTGCGCTGGGTCGACTCGGTACGCTGCTCATGGCATGGAGCTGCTGGCTGGTGTGGTCGTTCTACGGCACCCTTGAACTGGCGCAGATCACCCAACTGGCGATGGCTGCGCCACAAAACGCGCTGCTGTGGCTGCCGGGCCTGGTGGGTTTTGCGCTGCTGGCCGGGGTTATCCCGCTGCACGGCTGGGCACCGCAGGCTCACGCGGGCGCGAGCGCTCCGGCTGCTGCGCTGTTCTCGACGGTGGTAATGAAGGTCGGTCTCTACGGCATCCTGACGGTGTCTCTGGCCGGGAGCGTACCGCCGCTGTGGTGGGGCGTAATGCTGCTGGTGCTGGGGATGATCACCGCGTTTATCGGCGGATTGTACGCGCTGATGGAGCACAATATTCAGCGTTTGCTGGCGTACCACACCCTGGAAAACATCGGCATTATCCTGCTCGGCCTCGGGGCGTTCGTCACCGGCGTCGCTACCCATAACCCGACCCTGATGGTGCTGGGCTTTATCGGCGGCATGTATCACCTGATCAACCATAGCTTGTTTAAAACCACGCTGTTTCTCGGCGCGGGGGCGGTGTGGTTCCGCACCGGTCATCGTGATATCGAGAAGCTCGGTGGGATCGGCAAAAAAATGCCGCTGATTTCGCTCTCTATGCTGGTGGGGCTGATGGCGATGGCTGCGCTGCCGCCGCTGAACGGTTTTGCCGGGGAGTGGGTTATCTATCAATCCTTCTTCAAGCTAAGTACTGGCGATGCCTTTATTGGCCGTCTGCTGGGGCCGCTGCTGGCGGTAGGGCTGGCAATTACCGGCGCGCTGGCGGTGATGTGTATGGCGAAAGTCTACGGCGTCACCTTCCTTGGCGCACCGCGCAGCAAAGAGGCGGAGAATGCCACCTGCGCACCGTGGCTGATGACCTTTAGCGTGGTGCTGGCTGCGGTCTGCTGCGTGATTGGCGGGATTGCCGCGCCGTGGTTGCTGCCGCTGGTGAGCGGGGCGTTCCCGGTTCAGGCGGAAGTCTCCAGCGTCGTGTCCCAGCCGCTGATCGCCATTCTGCTGATTGCCTGCCCGCTGCTGCCGCTGCTGCTGATGATCTTCTTCAAAGGCGACCGCCTGCCTGCGCGCTCTCGCGGTGCGGCCTGGGTCTGCGGCTACGACCATGAAAAATCAATGGTGGTGACCGCCCACGGTTTCGCTATGCCGGTGAAAGAAGCCTTTGCGCCGATGCTGAAGCTGCGCCACTGGCTAAACCCGGTACGCCTGGTTCCCGGCTGGCAGAACGCGTCCGCACCCGCGCTGTTTCGCGGCGTGGCGCTGGTTGAGCTGGCGGTGCTGGTGGTGATTGTGGTTTCCCGAGGAGCCTGAGAATGAGTGTATTAATTGCATTGTTGCAGGCGCTGGTGCTGTTTGCCGCCGCGCCGCTGTTGTCCGGGATCACCCGCGTTGCGCGCGCACGTCTGCATAACCGCCGCGGTCCCGGCGTATTGCAGGAGTATCGGGATATCCTGAAACTGCTGGGCCGTCAGAGTATTGGCCCGGATGCCTCCGGCTGGGTGTTCCGTCTGACGCCGTACGTGATGGTCGGCGTGATGCTGACCATCGCCACCGCGCTGCCGGTGGTCACCGTTGACTCGCCAATGACGGGGTTGGGTGACCTGATTACCCTGATCTACCTGTTCGCTATCGCCCGTTTCTTCTTCGCCATTTCTGGCCTGGATACCGGTAGCCCGTTTACCGCTATCGGGGCCAGCCGCGAAGCGATGCTCGGCGTGCTGGTGGAGCCGATTCTTTTGCTCGGCCTGTGGGTCGCGGCGCAGGTCGCGGGTTCCACCCATATCAGCAGCATCACCGACACCATTTATCACTGGCCTGCCGCGCGCAGTATTCCGCTGGTTCTGGCGCTGTGCGCCTGCGCCTTCGCCACCTTTATCGAAATGGGCAAGCTGCCGTTCGACCTGGCGGAAGCGGAGCAGGAGCTTCAGGAAGGTCCGCTCTCAGAATACAGCGGAAGCGGCTTCGGCGTGCTGAAGTGGGGCATCAGCCTTAAACAGCTGGTGGTGTTGCAGATGTTTGTCGGCGTGTTTATCCCGTGGGGGCAGATGACCAGTTTTAGCGTCGGCGGTCTGCTGCTGGCGTTGGTGGTTGCCGTCGTCAAGCTGGTGGTTGGCGTACTGATTATCGCCCTGTTCGAAAACAGCATGGCGCGTCTGCGCCTGGATATCACCGGGCGCATTACCTGGACCGGGTTCGGTTTAGCCTTTTTAGCCTTCGTCTCCTTGCTGGTGGCGTGATTTAAGAGAGTTTGAGCATGTCTGAAGAAAAAATCGGTCAACACTATCTCGCCGCACTGCATCAGGCTTTTCCGGGCGTGGTGCTGGATGAAGCCTGGCAGACCAA
Organism: Klebsiella huaxiensis; assembly: GCF_003261575.2. Classification (GTDB taxonomy): domain Bacteria; phylum Pseudomonadota; class Gammaproteobacteria; order Enterobacterales; family Enterobacteriaceae; genus Klebsiella; species Klebsiella huaxiensis. The sequence continues at coordinate 1,322,690 of NZ_CP036175.1, forward strand.
AGACCAGCTTACGGTGACGGTGAAGGTCAACTATCTACCGGAAGTGGTCGAGTTCCTTTACTACAAGCAGGGCGGCTGGCTGTCGGTGCTGTTTGGCAACGATGAGCGCAAGCTGAACGGCCACTACGCCGTCTACTACGTGCTGTCGATGGAACAGGGGACGAAGTGCTGGATCACCGTGCGCGTGGAAGTGGATGCCAATAAACCGGAGTATCCGTCGGTGACGCCACGCGTGCCTGCGGCGGTCTGGGGCGAGCGCGAAGTGCGCGATATGTACGGCCTGGTGCCGGTTGGGCTGCCGGACGAACGCCGCCTGGTGCTGCCGGACGATTGGCCGGATGAGCTGTATCCACTGCGTAAAGACAGCATGGATTACCGTCAGCGCCCGGCACCGACCACCGATGCTGAAACCTATGAATTCATTAATGAACTGGGTACGAAAAAGAACAACGTGGTGCCGATTGGCCCGCTGCACGTGACTTCCGATGAACCGGGCCACTTCCGCCTGTTCGTTGACGGCGAAAATATTATCGACGCCGACTATCGCCTGTTCTATGTCCATCGCGGGATGGAAAAGCTGGCGGAAACCCGCATGGGCTACAACGAAGTCACCTTCCTGTCGGATCGCGTGTGCGGCATCTGCGGCTTTGCCCACAGTACCGCCTACACCACCTCCGTAGAGAACGCGATGGGCATCGTGGTGCCGGAACGTGCGCAGATGATCCGCGCCATTCTGCTGGAAGTTGAGCGTCTGCACTCGCACCTGCTCAACCTCGGCCTGGCCTGCCACTTCACCGGCTTCGACTCCGGGTTTATGCAGTTCTTCCGCGTGCGCGAAACGTCGATGAAGATGGCGGAAATTCTCACCGGGGCGCGTAAAACTTACGGTCTGAACCTGATTGGCGGCATCCGTCGCGACCTGCTGAAAGAGGACATGATCCAGACCCGTCAGCTGGCGCAGCAGATGCGCCGCGACGTGCAGGAGCTGGTGGATATGCTGCTCAGCACGCCGAATATGGAGCAGCGCACCGTGGGCATTGGTCGTCTCGACCCGCAGATCGCCCGCGACTTCAGCAACGTCGGCCCGATGGTGCGCGCCAGCGGCCATGCCCGCGACACCCGCGCCGATCACCCGTTCGTCGGTTACGGCCTGCTGCCGATGATCGTGCACAGCGAGCAGGGCTGCGACGTGATTTCTCGCCTGAAGGTGCGCATCAACGAAGTCTACACCGCGCTGAACATGATCGACTTTGGCCTCGATAACCTGCCGGGCGGCCCACTAGCGGTAGAAGGTTTCACCTATATTCCGCACCGCTTCGCGCTGGGTTTCTCGGAAGCGCCGCGCGGGGATGATATCCACTGGAGCATGACCGGCGATAACCAGAAGCTGTACCGCTGGCGCTGCCGGGCGGCAACCTACGCCAACTGGCCGACCCTGCGCTATATGCTGCGCGGCAACACCGTGTCCGACGCGCCGCTGATTATCGGCAGCCTCGATCCTTGCTACTCCTGTACCGACCGCATGACCGTGGTCGATGTGCGCAAGAAGAAGAGCAAAGTGGTGCCGTACAAAGAGCTGGAGCGCTACAGCATCGAGCGTAAGAACTCGCCGCTGAAATAAGGAATCGCCATGTTTACCTTTATTAAAAAAGTCATCAAAACCGGCACCGCGACGCACTCGTATCCGCTGGAGCCGATGCCGGTGGATAAAAATTTCCGCGGCAAACCGGAGCATAATCCGCAGCAATGTATCGGCTGCGCCGCCTGCGTTAACGCCTGTCCGTCGAACGCCCTGACGGTAGAAACCGATCTCACCACCAACCAGCTGGCGTGGCAGTTCAACCTTGGGCGCTGCATCTTTTGCGGGCGCTGCGAAGAAGTCTGTCCGACGGCGGCAATCAAGCTCTCTCAGGAGTACGAGCTGGCGGTGTGGAAGAAAGAGGATTTTCTCCAGCAATCGCGTTTCGACATCTGCCACTGCCGGGTGTGCGAACGCCCGTTCGCCGTGCAAAAAGAGATCGACTACGCCATCGCGCTGCTTAAGCACAACGGCGACACCCGCGCCGAGCTGCATCGCGAAAGCTTTGAGACCTGCCCGGAGTGCAAACGCCAGAAATGTCTGGTGCCGTCCGACCGTATTGAACTGACTCGCCATATGAGAGAGGCCAGCTGATGAGCAATTTATTAGGCCCGCGCGATGAAAACGGCATTCCGGTGCCGATGACGGTGGATGAATCCATCGCCAGCATGAAAACCGCGTTGCTGAAGAAAATTAAGCGCTCCGCCTACGTCTACCGCGTCGACTGCGGCGGCTGCAATGGCTGCGAAATCGAGATTTTCGCCACCCTGTCGCCGCTGTTTGATGCCGAGCGTTTTGGGATCAAAGTGGTCCCTTCGCCGCGCCACGCCGATATTCTGCTGTTCACCGGAGCGGTGACCCGCGCGATGCGTTCGCCTGCATTACGTGCCTGGCAGTCTGCGCCGGATCCGAAAATTTGTATCTCCTACGGCGCATGCGGCAACAGCGGCGGCATCTTCCATGACCTCTACTGCGTGTGGGGCGGGACCGACAAAATCGTGCCGGTAGATGTTTATATTCCCGGCTGCCCGCCGACGCCAGCCGCGACGCTGTACGGCTTCGCCATGGCGCTGGGCCTGCTGGAGCAGAAAATCCACGCTCGCCTGCCGGGTGAACAGGACGAACAGGCGGCTGAGATTCTTCACCCGGACATGGTGCAGCCGCTGCGTGTGCGTATCGACCGCGAAGCGCGTCGCCTTGCGGGCTATCGCTACGGTCGCCAGATTGCCGACGACTACATGCGCCTGCTCGGACAGGGCGATAATCAGGTGGTGCGCTGGCTGGAGGTGGAGAAAGATCCGCGTCTGACCGAGATCGTCACCCATCTGAACCAGGTGGTAGAGGGAGCGCGTATCCGATGAGCGAAACGGTGGTGTTCAGTCAGTTGAGCCGTAAATTTATTGATGAGAACGATGCCACGCCCGATCAGGCGCAGCAGGTGGTCTATTACAGCCTGGCGATTGGCCACCACCTCGGCGTGATCGACTGCCTGGAAGCGGCGCTGAGCTGCCCGTGGGAAGCGTACCTGGCGTGGATTGCCACTCTCGAAGAAGGCAGCACCGCGCGGCGCAAAATGGAAGGCGTGCCGAAATACGGCGAGATTGTCATCGATAGCAATCACGTGACCATGCTCGCCAACGCCTTCGATAAAGCGCAGGTCAGGCAAACCCCTGAGCAGCAGGCGTGGAGCAAAATTATGCTCAGTATGCTGCATGATATTCACCAGGAAAGCGCCATCTACCTGATGGTGAGGAGGCTTCGTGACTGATGTTTTACTCTGTGTCGGCAACAGCATGATGGGTGACGACGGCGCAGGCCCGCTGCTGGCGGAGATGTGCGCCGCTAACCCGGTTGGCGACTGGGTGGTGATTGACGGCGGCAGCGCCCCGGAAAACGACATCGTCGCTATTCGTGAACTGCGCCCCGAGCGCCTGTTGATCGTCGATGCCACCGATATGGGGCTGAACCCCGGTGAAATCCGCATCGTCGACCCGGACGATATCGCCGAGATGTTTATGATGACCACCCACAATATGCCGCTTAACTATCTTATCGATCAGCTGAAAGAGGATATCGGCGAGGTGATCTTCTTAGGCATTCAGCCGGATATCGTCGGTTTTTATTACCCGATGACCCAGCCGATTAAGGATGCGGTCGAGGTGGTGTATCACAAGCTGAACGGCTGGCAGGGGAACGGTGGGTTTTCGCAGTTGGAGGCGGCGGAAGAGTGAGATTAATGTCGCAGAGCAGATACTCTCCGGCAAAATTCCCTTCAAAAGGCATGGCGGATAAAATTTATTGAAGCTGCCATGCTGACTTTATTTTGAAAAAAAATTGTACCGTTGGCTTTATACCATAAATAATGCGAGTTGCAGGGCGGCAGCAAGGGAATAAATCCCCAGACGCTTACTAAATTAAGTGACTGGGGTGAGTGAACGCAGCTAACGTACATGCAACTTGAAGTATGATAGGGATATTTGTGTGAAAATAACGTGGTGCAATAACGTTTTAGCTTAATAAATACCAAGTCGTCGTAGAACGTATTAAGTATTAACCTGCTCGATAATTAACTTTCCCTGCATCACCGATACTTTTACCATCGTACCTATAGGGAATCCCGCCGCTTCCAGCCAGTCGCCATTGAGATTCAACGATGAATGCTGCTGACCGCGTTGGCTTTGCCGGGTTTTACGCCTGATATAACCCACTTTTAAATGACGAAATGGTTTAGAAACAGGCGATTCTGGTTTGTTTTTTTCTTCTATCATAGTCTTCTCCATATTTTATTTATTTTCCGTTGCGCAAGGGAATGTGGTGAAACTCTATTTTGCGTTTAAAAACTACTGAATAAAATGCCAGTAAAAGAACTGAATGGCAAACCTGAAACTGGAAGCAAGCTCGACAAAATAAAATGCAATAAATGAAACTGGAAACATCAGGTTGTGATTAGCTTGAATAAGATTTTTTGGTTATCCCTTGGTCTTGCAAGCTACATTTTTACCTCCGGTCTCGGGGATTCATGTATGATTGTAAGCAGCAGGGAAGCCAGGGTGGGTAATGGACTATCAAAGATGAAAATCAAGGTCATTAAATATATAAAGCGACTTTTTTGCAAAAATGCTGAGCTGATGGATATTTTTGCCAATGATAATTTTCAAATGTCTATTTCCGAAAGAGATTATCCACCGTTTATCTCGTTGGCAAAGCAGCAGATCTATGCTGTTCACGCCATTTTTGTTTGTTCGGATCAAAAGCTGTCGCTGATAAAGGAAAATATCGCCGATATATTTAGCGTTGATGCTACTCAGATTATCCAGCAAGGGGTGATTAGTGACGGGCTTGTGCTGGCCCGGTGTGGCTATCGTGACGCAATGGCTATCAGCAACAAGAAAGTATTAACTTATTCATTTGAAAAAGATTTCAATAACAACCTGGTCCGAGTTGTGACAAATTCCGCAGAGTTTGTTCATGCTGTCAAAACATTGCCTGTTTCCCCGCCATTGCCGTGGGATGCTTTTCCGTCGTTGAGACCGCAGGGCTATGGCAGTTTGCAGGGGCGGCTGGCGTTTTGGTGGGAAAATATATGGCGGCCTTTCTGGCATAATCTGGCCCCTGATGAAAAAGATGCTTTTTTGATGCAGTACGATGTGAGTGAAGAGTGGCGGGAATTTATCTTTTGTCATCCGTAGCGTTTGCCATTCCCGGAGGCGATGCTGCGCATCTGTCCGGGCTACCGGTCCGCGGGCGGAGGTGGACTCGTAGCCTGGGCAGGCGCTTTGCGCCGCCCGCGGGGAGGTAATCAGAGGCCAATAATTTTCCCTGAGTCGGTGCTTGGTGTATCTGTCCGGGCTATCGGTCCGCGGGCGGAGGTAGACTCGTAGCCCGGGCAGGCGCTTTGCGCCGCCCCCGGGGAGGTAATCAGAGGCCAATAATTTTCCCTGAGTCGGTGCTTGGTGTATCTGTCCGGGCCATCGGTCCGCGGGCGGAGGTGGACTCGTAGCCCGGGCAGGCGCTTTGCGCCGCCCCCGGGGAGGTAATCAGAGGCCAATAATTTTCCCGGAGGCGGTGCTTGGTGTATCTGTCCGGGCTATCGGTCCGCGGGCGGAGGTGGGCTCGTAGCCCGGGCAGGCGCTTTGCGCCGCCCCCGGGGAGGTAATCAGAGGCCAATAATTTTCCCAGAGGCGGTGCTTGGTGTATCTGTCCAGGCTACCGGCTTGCAGGCGTTGATGAACAAGCGCAGCGCGAGCCGGGAAAATTTCCGTGTTGCAGGTGTTGGTGAGGCTGAGGCTCCCTCAGCCTGCGGAGCAAACTACGCCAAATCTTCTCCGTTGCTGGCAATCACCTTTTTATACCACCAGAACGATTTTTTGCGCTTACGCGCCAGCGTGCCGTGGCCTGCGTCGTCGCGGTCAACGTAGACAAAGCCGTAGCGTTTGCTCATCTCACCGGTAGAAGCGGATACCAGGTCGATGCAGCCCCAACTGGTGTAACCCATCACCGGAATGCCGTCTTCGATGGCGTCGCCCATCGCTTTAATATGCTCGCGCAGATAGCTAATGCGATAGTCGTCGTTAATCTCGCCGTTGGTGTCAATCTCATCGCGCGCGCCGAGGCCGTTCTCCACCAGGAACAGCGGCTTCTGATAGCGGTCATACATCATATTCATGGTGATGCGCAGGCCGAGTGGGTCGATACCCCAGCCCCATTCGCTGGCCTGAATATGCGGGTTCTTCAGCGACTTAACGATATTGGCGGCATTGGTGTTATTGGCGTTCATCTCCGCCGAGGCGCAACGCGAGGCGTAGTAGCTAAAAGAGACGAAATCAACGGTATTTTGTAGGATTTCATCATCACCCGCTTCTTTCACAACCGTCACGCCTTTTTCGCGGAATACCCGCGCAGCCCATACCGGGTATGCGCCGCGCGCCTGGACGTCGATAAAGAACAGATTTTCGCGATCTTTCTCCAGCGCCATCCATACGTCTTCTGGCTTACAGGAGTAAGGGTAGAAATTGCCGCCCGCCAGCATACAGCCGACCTGATTTTGCGGGTTTACCTCATGGGCGATTTTGGTGGCCAGGGCGCTGGCTATCAGTTCATGATGCGCGGCCTGGTATTTCACCTGATCCTGATTCTCGCCCTCTTCAAACACCAGCCCGGCTCCGGAGAATGGACTATGCAGCATGATGTTGATTTCATTAAAGGTGAGCCAGTATTTCACTAAACCATCAAAAGCTTCAAAGCAGGTGCGGGCATAGCGGGTGAAAAACTCCACCATTTTACGATTGCGCCAGGAGCCGTATTCCGTCACCAGATGCATCGGTACGTCGAAATGGCACAGCGTGACCAGCGGTTCGATATGGTGCTTTTTGCACTCTTCAAACAGCGAACGGTAGAAGGCGATCCCTTCCTGATTGGGTTCAAGTTCATCACCTTTTGGAAACAGGCGGCTCCAGGCGATAGAGGTGCGAAACACGCTAAAACCCATCTCCGCCATCAGGGCGATATCTTCTTTATAACGATGATAAAAATCGATGGCCTCGTGGCTCGGGTAAAATTCATCGTCGCGCAGCTCAAAACGTTTCTCCAGCCCCAGCTTGACCGGCAGGCGGTGAGCGCCGTGAGGAATGGTATCGACGGTGGTCAGCCCTTTACCGCTCTCCAGATATGCTCCTTCGGACTGGTTGGCGGCCAGTGCGCCGCCCCATAAAAATCCCTGTGGAAAAGTCGCCATGCGTTACCTCGTTAGCAAAATTGTGTTCAGGCGTGTGATGTTTGAGCCGTGGTCTGGCGCTGTCTGGCGTCAGCGGCGGTCTCTTCAACCGGAATATCTTCAAAGCCGAGCAGTAGGGTCAGGATAAACGACAGCACGACCGCCAGCGCCATGACGCCAAAGACCCAGACGATAGTCATCGGATTAGCCGGGTCGAAGAACTGCACGCTGGTAAAGAGGCCCGGTGCTGCCATCGAGTGGCTGGCAAGTCCAGCAATCCCGGCCACCGCGCCGCAGATAAAGCCGCTGATCAGGCTGGCAATCAGCGGTCTCTTCAGGCGCACCGCTACGCCGTACAGCGCCGGTTCGGAAATCCCCGCCAGAATGGCGGAAGCCGCGGCCGCCAGCGCCGTCTGGCGCAGCTCCGGGTTTTTGGTTTTCCACGCCACCGCCAGCGATGATCCGCCCAGCGACAGGTTGGCGCCGATTTCAGACGGCATAACCATGCCCTCTTTACCGGTTTCGGCAATGGTCTGAATGATAGTCGGGGTAAAGACGCGGTGCATCCCAGTCATCACCAGCAGCGGCCACAGGGCGCCCATAATCGCCACCGACAGCCAGCCCAGATAGCTATGAATGGTATAAACCAGCGCGGAAATGGCGCTACCAATCCAGATGCCGAGCGGGCCAATCAGCAGAATCGACAGCGGGGCTGCAATCAGTACGATCAGCATGGGTTTAAGGAAGTTTTTCGTCACCGCCGGGGTGATTCGATCGACCCAGCGTTCGATATACGATAGGCACCAGGTCATCACCAGCGCCGGGATCACGGTATAGGTGTATTTTACCGCCGTCACCGGAATCAAGGCGAACTCAACATGTTCGCCCTGGGCGGCTTTCGCCATCAGCTCGATAAAGCTCGGGTGCACCAGTACCCCGGCAATTGCAATCGCCAGCGACATATTGGTTTTGAATTTCACCGCCGCGGAAGCCGCCACCATTAGCGGCAGGAAGAAGAACGCGCCGTCGCCGATCACCGTCAGAATGGTTAGCGTTGGCGCGCCTTTGGGCAGCACGCCGGTCATCTCCAGGATCATCGCCAGCAGCTTAACCATCGATCCGCCGATAATCGCCGGGATCAGCGGTGACATGGTGCCGATCAGCGCGTCAAGGATCCCCGCTCCGATGCGTTTTAAGGTGATAGGCGGTTTCCCCTGTGGTTCGGCAGGGCGTAGATCCCCCGGCAGCAGGGCCACCACCTCGCGATACGCCTGGGAGACGGTATTACCGATGATCACCTGACACTGGTTGTCGCTACGCACCACGCCGAGTACGCCTTTTAACCCTTTCAAGGTGGCGCTATCGACCTGCTCGCTGTCTTTGACCACGAAACGCAGGCGCGTCATACAGTGAGTAACGGCGGCGACGTTATCTACGCCACCTATCGCCGTGATGATCTGCTGCGCCAGGGCTGCATAATTTTTAGACATCGGATTTTATCCTGTTTATCAATGGGGTACTGGCTTGTCATCGCGCCGTAAACGGAGCGGTATCATGCATACATAGGAAACCGGTTCCACATAATCATCAATAGTTTCATTTGTAGTTACAAGATATAAAAAATTAAGATCTTAATTTTGTGACTTTGATCGCTTTGTCAGCACGGGGGGAGATGTGTGCAAATGCTGAAAAACCGTCGCGCGTGCAGTACACTGCGGGCAACATTGGCAACAGGAATAACCACATGGCAACAATGCTGGAGGTCGCGAAGCGCGCGGGGGTGTCGAAAGCCACCGTTTCGCGGGTGCTGTCGGGGAACGGCTATGTCAGTCAGGAGACCAAAGACCGCGTGTTCCAGGCGGTGGCTGAAAGTGGCTATCGGCCGAATCTGCTGGCGCGCAACCTGGCGACCAAAAAGACGCAGACCCTCGGGCTGGTGGTGACCAACACCCTTTATCACGGCGTCTACTTCAGCGAGCTGCTCTATCACGTGGCGCGGATGACCGAAGACAAAGGGCGGCAGCTGATCCTTGCTGACGGTAAGCACAGCGCGGAGGAAGAGCGCGAGGCGATTCAATATCTGCTCGACCTGCGCTGCGACGCGATTATCATCTACCCGCGTTTTCTCAGCGTTGATGAGATGGATGAGATTATTGAGAGCCATGAGCAGCCGATTATGGTGCTTAACCGTCGCCTGCGCCGCAACGCCAGCCACTGCGTCTGGTCCGATCAAAAGGCCTCGGCGATGATGACGGTGGAAAAGCTCATCGCGCTGGGCCATCGTGATATCGCCTTTATTACCGGTTCGCTGGATTCGCCAACCGGCGTTGAGCGTCTTTCGGGCTATAAAGATGCGTTGTCTCGCCACGGCATCGACCTGAACAACGATTTGATTGTTGAAGGAAGGTGGACGCCGGAAACCGGCGCTGCCGGGGTGGAGACGCTGCGCCAGCGTAACGCCCGCTACAGCGCGCTGGTCGCGAGTAACGACGATATGGCGATCGGTGCGATGAAGCAGTTGCATCAGCTTGGCGTAAAAGTGCCAGAGCAGGTATCGGTGGTGGGTTTTGACGATATCGTGCTGGCGCCCTATATGGTTCCGGCGCTCTCCAGCGTCAAAGTGCCGGTCACGGAGATGATCAAAGAGAGTATCAACCGGCTGATTTTTATGCTCGACGGCGGTGATTTAAAATATCAGCAAACCTTCCCCGGCGAGCTGATTGAACGCGACTCAATGGTTCCCGGCCCGCATGCCTGACGTCGTCATCTGTCATCGTCAGTTGTGACGATGACAGTATTCCTGTTATTTATTCCCTTTATTATCAATGCAATAAAAATTGGAACGTATTATGCATACTCCGGCGCATCACCTTCTTACAGCTGGAGAAATGGATGAACCGTTTCATTATCGCCGACGCGAGCAAATGCATCGGCTGCCGCACCTGTGAAGTAGCCTGCGTGGTCTCTCATCAGGAACATCAGGACTGCGCCGCGCTGACGCCAAAAAACTTTTTACCGCGTATTCACGTGATTAAAGGCGTCAATGTGTCGACGGCCACCGCCTGTCGTCAGTGCGAAGACGCGCCGTGCGCTAACGTCTGCCCGAACGGCGCAATCAGCCGCGAAAAGGGTTTTGTCCACGTGATGCAAGAGCGTTGCATTGGCTGCAAAACCTGCGTGGTGGCCTGCCCGTATGGCGCGATGGAAGTGGTCGTGCGTCCGGTTATCCGCCACAGCGGCGCGGGGCTGAACGTGATGGCGGAAAAAGCGGAAGCCAACAAGTGCGACCTCTGTCATCATCGCGAAGCGGGGCCGGCCTGTATGGAGGCCTGTCCGACCCACGCGCTGGTGTGCGTCGATCGCAACAAGCTCGAACAGATGAATATCGAAAAACGCCGCCGTACGGCACTGGCCTGGTAATTTGACCGCGCGATGAACGGGGTGCAAATACGCATTCGCGGTAAAGTGCAGGGGGTGGGGTTCCGCCCCTTTGTCTGGCAGCTGGCGCAGGAGCTGGGGCTATGCGGCGACGTATGCAACGACGGTGATGGCGTACTGGTGCGGCTTGGTGGCGGTGATGCGGCGTTCCTCGCCGCTTTAACCCAGCGCTGCCCGCCGCTGGCGCGGATCGACAGCACGCAAGCTCAGCCGTTTGCCTGGGCCATCGCGCCGTCGGGTTTCACCATCCGTCAAAGCGGGACCGGGAGCATGCGTACGCAGATTGTACCCGATGCCGCCACCTGTCCGGCATGTCTTGCGGAGATGAATGACCCGCAGGAGCGCCGCTACCGCTATCCGTTTATCAACTGCACCCACTGCGGGCCGCGTTTTACCATTATTCGCGCTATGCCTTATGACCGCCCGCTGACCTCCATGTCTCCGTTTCCTCTTTGTCCGTCCTGTGCGGCGGAGTACGGTAATCCTGCCGATCGCCGTTTTCACGCTCAGCCGGTTGCCTGCGCTGAATGTGGGCCACAGCTGGAATGGCGTGGGGATGTGGCTAATCTGTTTGGCGAGGCAGCGTTACAGGCGGCGATTGCCCGATTGTTGGCGGGCGATATTGTGGCGGTAAAGGGATTGGGTGGTTTCCATCTGCTATGCGATGCCGGAAATCGTGATGCGGTGGCGACGCTGCGGGCGCGCAAGCATCGCCCGGCAAAACCGCTGGCGGTAATGCTGCCGACGGCTACGGGGCTGCCCGAACAGGCGCTTAAGCTGCTGACCTCTCCCGCCGCGCCGATCGTGTTACTGGACAAAACGCAGGTTGCTGGCCTGTGCGACCAAATTGCGCCAGGGCTTGCGGAAGTAGGGGGGATGCTGCCGTCTAATCCATTGCAGCATTTACTTTCGCAGGCGCTGGCGCGCCCCTTAGTGATGACCTCTGGCAATCTTAGCGGCCGTCCGCCTGCGCTCACTAACGATCAGGCGCTGGCAGATCTCGCCGGGATTGCCGACGGTTTTCTGCTGCATAACCGCGAGATTGTGCAGCGGATGGACGATTCCGTGGTGCGGCAAAGCGGCGAGATGCTGCGCCGTGCTCGCGGCTATGTGCCGGACGCGCTGCCGCTGCCGCCGGGATTCCACGACGTACCGCCGCTGCTGGCCCTCGGCGCGGATATGAAAAATACCTTCTGCCTGCTGCGCGGCGATGAAGCGGTGCTCAGTCAGCATTTTGGCGACCTGAGTGAAGAAGGCGTAGAAGGGCAGTGGCGACAGGCGCTGCATTTGATGCAGGAAATCTACGCTTTTACGCCGCAGCGGGTGGCGGTTGATGCCCATCCCGGCTATCGCGCTTCGCAGTGGGCGGCGTCGCTGGCGCTGCCGGTGGAGCGCGTTTTACATCATCATGCCCACGCTGCCGCCTGCCTGGCTGAACATCGCTGGCCGCTGGACGGCGGCGACGTAATCGCCCTGATGCTCGACGGCATTGGTATGGGGGAAAATGGTCAGCTATGGGGCGGCGAGTGCCTGCGGGTTAACTATCGCGAATGTGAACGGCTTGGCGGCTTGCCCGCGGTGGCGCTGCCCGGCGGTGACCTTGCTGCGCGTCAGCCGTGGCGCAATCTGCTCGCTCACTGCCTGGCGTTTGTGCCTGACTGGCAGAACTATGCCGAAACCGCCGCGCTGCGTCAGCAAAACTGGCCACTGCTGGCGCGGGCCATTGAGCGCGGTATTAATGCGCCTAAAGCGTCGTCGTGCGGACGCCTGTTTGACGCCGTCGCCTGCGCGTTGGGCTGCGCGCCGCTAACTCTGAGCTATGAGGGCGAAGCGGCCTGTCGGCTGGAGGCGCTGGCGGCCACCTGCGAAAGCGTTGATCACCCGGTGACGTTACCGTGGCGCGACGGCGAGCTGGACCTGGCGACGTTCTGGCGACTGTGGCTCGGCTGGCAGGCCAATCCGGCGCAAAAAGCCTGGGCTTTTCACGATGCGCTGGCCTGCGGGCTGGCGGCGATGATGCGTGATTGCGCGAGCGCGCGGGATATTCATGCCCTGGCCTTTGGCGGCGGGGTGCTGCATAACCGGCTGCTGGTGGCGCGATTGACCTTTTATCTGGCCGATTTTACTCTGCTCTTTCCGCAGCAACTGCCCGCAGGCGATGGCGCAATAGCCCTCGGCCAGGCGGTTATCGCTGCGGCCCGCCTGCAGGCTTAAAGGACTCCGACATGATAGTGATGATTTTACGCCAGCAGCCGCGTGCAGCGGCGCTGGTGATGGGGCTGGTTGTGGCCAATTTGCTGGCCTGGGGCTGGGCGTTTGCCGCGTTTGGCGGTAGCGGCGCGCTGATGGCCGCCAGTCTGCTGGCCTGGGGTTACGGCCTGCGCCATGCGGTGGATGCCGATCATATTGCGGCAATTGACAACGTGACCCGCAAAATGATGCAGCAGGGGCGACGGCCTTTCGGCGTGGGTGCATGGTTTTCGCTGGGCCACTCGTCAATTGTGGTGCTGGCCTCGGCGGCGATTGCCGCGACCGCCACCGCGTTTGGTCAGCAGATGAGTTGGTTTCATGATACCGGCAGCGTTATTGGCACCGCCGTGTCGGCGCTATTTTTGCTGGCGATGGCGTTTATCAACCTGGTTATTCTGCGCAGCGTCTGGCGCAGCTTTCAGGCGTGGAAGCAGGGCGAAAAGGTGAGCGATGAGGTGGCGACCAGCGGCGGCATGATGAGCTGGCTGTTTGGTAAAACCTTCCGCCTGATAAGCCGCAGCTGGCAGATGTATCTGGTGGGCTTTCTGTTTGGCCTCGGCTTTGATACGGCGACGGAAATCGGCGTACTGGGCATTTCCGCCGCCAGCGCGTCGAGCGGGATGTCGATCTGGTCGATTATGGTTTTTCCGGCGCTGTTCGCCAGCGGCATGGCGCTGGTGGATACGCTTGATAATGTGCTGATGGTCGGCGCTTACGGCTGGGCATTCAGCAAGCCGCAGCGCAAGCTCTATTACAATATGACCATTACCGGGACGTCGGTGGTGGTGGCGCTGTTCATTGGCGGACTGGAAGCGCTGGGGCTGTTGATGGATAAGTTTTCCCTGAGTGGCGGGGTCTGGCGCTGGGTTGGCGCGTTGAACGACAATCTTGGCAACGCTGGTTTTGTGGTGGTGGGGCTGTTTGTTGCCTGCTGGGTGCTGTCGGTGCTTAACTACCGCTGGCGCGGGTACGATAACCTGGCGCGGTAGGTTGGGGAGATCGTCCCGGAGGCGATGCTGCGCATCTGTCCGGGCTACCGATTATGTGGCTGTCTGGTAGCCCGGACAGGCGCAACGCGCCGCCTCCGGGGATAACGTCAGTTCATACAGGCTAACTCACCAACTGCTTGAGCAGCGCAAAGGCGTCTTTCATTCGATCCTCGCTAACTACAAAGGCGCGCAGCTGGTTTTCGGCATCCACGCCTTTCGCCACCAGTCCGTCTTTGGCGGCAACGATATTCCACGTCAGATCCTCGCGTTGGGTATCGCCCGCCAGATGCAGCGGTAAATCCGGCGTTTTGACCTTCACCAGCATCGGCGGCAGCTTCAGCTCGCCCTGCTGGGTCAGCAGATTTTTACCGAGGCACATAGCGCTCAGCAGAATCGGCTGCAGGAACGGCAACACCATGCCGTTGATTTCCGCGCAGTCGCCGAGAGCGTAAATTGCCGGATGGCTGGTTTGCAGCTGGCTGTTCACCACCACGCCGCGATTAATCTTCAGACCGGCATGCCGTGCCAGCGCCGTTTCCGGGCGCAGGCCAGCGGCAGCGACCACCGCATCAACGGTCACCGTGCGCTGACGGTCGAGGGTGACGCGAATGCCGTTGGCACTTTGCTCAAGGCTTTCCAGCTGGGATTTCAGCATCAGGTGCACGCCCATATCGGTCAGACGATGCTGTAGGCGGCTGCTGGCCTCCGGCGGCATCAGCGCTGACAGCACGCTGGCGGAGTTATCCACCACCGTCACCGCTTTCCCGGCGCGGCAGAAATCCATCGCCAGCTCGCAGCCAATCAACCCGCCGCCAACGATCAGTACGCGTCTGGCGTCATGCAGCTGGCTCTGCGCTGCGCCATACTCACGCTGGCTGTTGAGGGTCAGCATTAGCTCGCGTCCCGGTACCGGCGGAATAAACGGCGTCGCGCCGGTAGCCAACACCAGTTTGTCATAGCGCCACTCACGGTCCTGGTTTTTCACTACCTGATTCTCGGCGTCGATATCGCTCACCCAGGTATGCGGGAACAGGCGCAGATTGTACTGCTCGGCAAACTCTCCCGCCGTTTGCAGGGTCAGGTCGTCGGCCTTCTGACCACGGCTGACCACATGGCTGAGGTCCGGTTTGTTGTACTCATCCATGCTGTCGGCGGCGATCAGGGTCAGCGGGATTTGCGGGTCCTGCTTGCGGATATTTTTCACCAGCTGACGGGCCGCGAAGCCCGAGCCGATGATGACGATGCCATCACTCATTTTGCCTCCGATGCCAGAACATCAAACACGTCTTTACCCAGCGAGCATTCCGGGCAGAGGAAGTTATCCGGGACTTCGCTCCATGGCGTACCCGGCTGGACGTCCTGGTTCGGCTCGCCTGTTTCTGGATCGTAAATCCACTGACACACGCTGCACTGCATCATCGGTCCGAGGTCGGCTGCCGCTGCGGCGGCACAGGCGCAGGCTTCTTGTGCCTGGTCTGGTTTGGCAGCGGCTTCCGGCAGCGGAGCCAGCGCCCATTGACGAGCAATTTCGCGACCGTGCTGACGGCAAATTTCCAGCGCGTCGAGGTCCGGACGCCATTTGGCCTTCAGGCTCAGGGACATTTCAAAACCGGCATCCTGTAAACGGGTAGAGAGACGGTCAACTGCGCCGCCGCTCCAGCCGTGGGAGCCAAAGGCGCTGGCGTGCTTGTTGCGAAAACGCAGGCCGGTCATCTCTTCTACCAGGCCGGCGATTTTCGGCATCATCACGTTGTTCATGGTGGAGGTGCCGACCAGAACGCCTTTGGAGCGGAATACGTTGGTCAGGATTTCGTTTTTATCGCTGCGGGCGACGTTAAAGATTTTCACCGCCACGTTTGGGTCAACTTCGTTGATGCCCTGGCCAATCGCATCCGCCATCATGCGGGTGTTATTGGACATGGTGTCGTAGAAAATGGTGATACGGTCTTCCTGATAGTCCGCCGCCCATTTCAGGTACAGCTCAACGATCTGGGTTGGATTTTCACGCCATACCACGCCGTGGGAGGTGGCAATCATGTCGACGGGCAGATTGAAGCCGAGAATTTCGGTGATTTTCGGCGTCACCAGGCGGCTGAACGGGGTCAGGATGTTGGCGTAGTAACGCTGGCATTGCTCGAACAGTTCGGTCTGATCCACTTCGTCGTTGAACAGACGTTCATCGCAGTAGTGCTGGCCAAAGGCATCGTTACTGAACAGTACTGCATCGCCGGTCATGTAGGTCATCATGCTGTCCGGCCAGTGCAGCATCGGGGTTTCCACAAAAATCAGCTGTTTGCCGTTACCGATATCCAGGCTGTCGCCGGTTTTCACTACGTTAAAGTTCCACTCCGGGTGATGGTGGTGGCCGGTGATGGAGTCGATGGCGTTGGAGGTACAGTAAATCGGGGTGTCCGGGATCTGCGCCATCAGTTCGGTCAGTGCGCCAGCATGATCCTCTTCGGCGTGGTTAATGATGATGTAGTCGATGTCAGCGAGGTCGATTTCACCGCGCAGGTTCTGTACGAACTCGCGGCTGAATTTATGATCGACGGTATCGATCAGCACGTTTTTTTCTTCGCGGATGAGATAGCTGTTGTAGCTGCTGCCGCGCAGCGTTTTGTATTCGGTTCCGTGAAAATCACGTACTTCCCAGTCACGTTGGCCAACCCAATGAATGTTATTTTTAACCAGAATAGACATAGCAACCTCAATTAATTCAACGTTGTTTCAAATAAGATTTTTTGCTTATATCAAGTTACGTGCCAACTTTTTAATATATTGAATTTTAAGGTTTTAATATTTTTAGCTAAATTTATTGATGTCAAAATGACAATGGTTAAAATAGTCGTTATGACTATCTTTATTGTCAGAATGACTATGAGGCGACAATGAGTTTCTCCGTCGAGGCCCTGGCGAAAATCGCCATTGATTTACAAAGCGATCTCGGTCATGCCGACCGTTTCTCGCGCCTGATTACCACCCTGCGGCAGATTCTCGGCTGCGATGCTTCGGCGCTGCTGCGCTACGAAGCGCATCAGTTTGTGCCGCTGGCGATTGATGGCCTGGCGCAGGATGTACTTGGGCGGCGCTTCGCCCTTGAAGGTCACCCACGGCTGGAGGCGATTGCTCGCGCCGGGGACGTGGTGCGGTTCCCGGCAGACAGCGACCTGCCGGACCCCTATGATGGACTGATCCCCGGTCAGGAGAGCCTGAAGGTGCATGCCTGCGTCGGACTGCCGCTATTTGCCGGGCAAACCCTGATTGGCGCGCTCACCCTCGACGGAATGGATGCGGACCGCTTTGACAGTTTTAGCGATGAGGAGCTGCGCCTGATTGCCGCTCTGGTGGCCGGGGCGTTGAATAACGCGCTGCTGATCGCCCGACTGGAGAATCAAAACGTGCTTCCGGAGCAGGCTATCGCTTACCCGGCGTCCGAGCGTCAGGAGATAATCGGCCTGTCGGCACCGATTTTACAGCTGAAAAAAGAGATCGATATCGTCGCGGCTTCCGACCTGAACGTCCTGATTAGTGGCGAAACCGGCACCGGCAAAGAGCTGGTGGCGAAGGCGGTGCATCAGGGGTCGCCGCGGGCGGCCAATCCGTTGATCTACCTTAACTGCGCGGCTTTGCCGGAGAGCGTGGCGGAGAGCGAGCTGTTTGGCCATGTTAAAGGGGCATTTACCGGAGCGATAAGCAACCGTAGCGGCAAGTTTGAAATGGCGGACAACGGGACGCTGTTCCTTGATGAAATTGGCGAGCTGTCGCTGGCGCTGCAGGCCAAGCTACTGCGGGTGCTGCAGTATGGCGATATTCAGCGCGTCGGCGATGACCGCAGCCTGCGGGTTGATGTACGGGTGCTGGCGGCGACCAACCGCGACCTGCGTCAGGAGGTGGTGGAAGGGCGTTTTCGTGCCGACCTTTACCATCGTCTGAGCGTGTTCCCGTTGTCGGTTCCGGCGCTGCGCGAGCGGGAAAATGACGTCGTGCTGCTGGCGGGCTATTTCTGTGAGCAGTGTCGTTTACGTATGGGGCTGTCGCAGGTGATTTTAAGCGACGCGACGCGAGCCAGACTGCTGGCGTGGTCATGGCCGGGTAACGTGCGCGAGCTGGAGCATGCCATTCATCGGGCGGTAGTGCTGGCGCGGGCAACTCAGGCGGGTAACGAAGTCGTACTGGAGCCGCCGCATTTTCAGTTTGCCACGGAAGCGCCGGGTCTGCCTGACGTAAGCCCGCAGCCGGTGGTGGAAGTGGTGAATTTACGCGAGGCGACGGAAGCCTTCCAGCGCGAAGCGATTGCCAGAGCGCTGGCGGATAACAATCGCAACTGGGCCGCTGCCGCCCGCGCGCTGGATCTCGACGTCGCCAACCTGCATCGGCTGGCGAAGCGTCTCGGGCTTAAAGGATCCCGGCCTGATAAAAGTTCTGCAGGTTAATTGCGCCGACCAGCTGACCGTTGTCATCGACCACCGGCGCGGCGCTGATTTTGTGCTTCATCAGGCGCTCTTTGGCTTCTACCGCGCGGCTTTCTGCTTGCAGGGTTACGCCGTTGCGGGTCATTGCCTGGCTGACGACATCTTGCAAACTGCCGCCGCCTACCAGCCAGCGGCGCAGGTCGCCGTCGGTAAACACGCCCTGGACGTGATTGCGCTCATCGCAGACCGCCACCAGCCCCAGGCCGGTGCGGCTGAGTTCGAGCATCGCGTCCATCACGCTGGTATCAACATCCACGCGCGGCACGTCGCCATCGCGGCGCATTAGATGGTGAACTTTGTTCAGCAGTCGTGCGCCCAGCGCCCCAGCCGGATGCGAGCGGGCAAAATCTTCTTCATTAAAGCCGCGAGCCTGCATCACCGCCATCGCCAGCGCGTCGCCGAGCATCAGGGTGTTAACGGTGCTGGAGGTCGGCGCGAGGTGCATTGGGCAGGCTTCGCGTTCTACGGCGATATCAAGTACCGCTTTAGCCGCCAATGCCAACGGAGATTTGGATTTCCCGGTCATTGCCAACAGCGGAATGGATTTTTCTTCCAGGCGCGGGACAATGAGATCCAGCTCTTTAGCGCTGCCGGAGTAAGAGATAAACAGCATCACGTCGCGGCTATCGAGCATCCCAAGGTCGCCGTGCAGCGCCTCCGCCGGATGAACGAAAAATGCCGGAGTGCCGGTGCTGGCGAAGGTGGCGGCCAGCTTTTTGCCAATATGACCTGATTTACCGATACCGGAGACCACCAGTTTTCCCTCGCAGTGGATGATGATTTCCGCCGCGCGGATGAAGTCGTCGCCCAGGCGTTCAGGCAGGCGGCTCGCCTCCTGAAGCTCCAGCATCAGGGTCTGGCGTCCGGCTTCTAACAGAAAGTTACTCATGATGTTCTCCAGTAATAATGACCTCGATGCCTTTTTCTTCCAGCGCTTGCTTGAATTCCTGGCTGATATCGGCATCGGTAATCAGTTTGTCCACGCTCTCCAGACCGCAGACGATATTGGGACTTTTGCGGCCAAATTTCGATGAGTCGGCCATCAGGATAACCTCGCGGGCGGCATTGCACATCGCTTTGCTGACCGTATAAACCTCATTAAAGGTGGTGACGCCAGCGATTAAATCAATCCCGTCGGTTCCCATAAACAGTTTATCGAAGCTGAAGTGCTCGAAGGCGTTTTCCGCCAGCTGGCCATGAAAGGAAGCCGATTTTTTACGGAAGGTACCACCCGGCATCAGGATAGTTTGTTCATTATCGAGCTCGGAGAGGGCGTTGACGATATGCAGGCTGTTGGTCATCACGGTGATGTTATTGAAGCGGCTGAGCATCGGCACCATTTGCAGCACCGTACTGCCGGCGTCAAGAATGATCGAGTCGCCATCGTGAATAAAGCCCACCGCAACTTCGGCAATTCGCTCTTTTTTATGGGTGTTGATCAGCGTCTTGTGGTCGATGGGCGGGTCGGCCTCGTCTTTATTTAACACCACGCCGCCGTAGGTGCGGATAACGGTACCGGCATTCTCAAGGATGACCAGATCCTTGCGGATGGTGGTACCGGTGGTGTCGAAGTGTTGCGCCAGCTCTTCGACCGAACATTTACCCTGCGATTGCAGGTGCTCGAGAATGGCTGCCTGGCGCTGACGTGGTTTCATAGGCGTTGTATCCTGCGTTTAAAGTTTCGAAGTGATAATTTCGCAAGATATTAACTTTCACAACGAAATTATCCATGTTTCGGATTAAGCGCTAATAATAGTGCATTCTGACAGAGCGGATCATTGGGAAAGATCACATCAGGTTGCAATTCCTCGAGATGTTTGCCGTTGAGAGCAGGAATTTTTTGTGGTCTGGCGAAGACGGTGAGACCTTTCATTAACAGCGTATCGCGAATGCGATCGTGCTCGTCGACGGCGATGGCGACGACGGCGCGCGGTTTAAAACGGCCCGAGGAGCGACCTACGCCAACCCGGCCCTGCTGGCATAGCTGGTCGAAGGCGCGATTGAACTGGCGGATTTGCCAGCCGCCAAAGGCTAGCTGGGTTATCCAGGCGATGGCGGCGACGGTGATGAGTGCGGTAACCATAAAATCTCCTTAAGGTGTGTGCGAAAATTCCCCCGGAGGCGGCGCAACATCGCCTCCGGGGAAATAGCGCGCAACGTTTTAAAACATCACCTGTCCGCCGGTGACGTTGATGGACTGCCCGGTGCAGTATGACGCCTGCGGGCTGGCGTAAAACATCAGCACGTTGAGCACGTCCTGATAATCGCAGCCGCGCTTTAACGGCACTTTATCGATGTAATACTGCTCCACTTCGCTCTCGGCAATTCCCAGCTTGGTGGCGTACTGTGGCAGCAGCGATTGGAACATCGGCGACTTCAGCAGGTTGCCCAGCATCAGCGAATGGACGGTGATACCGTACTCCGCGAGATCTAATGCCAGAGACTGCGTCAGCCCCACGCCGCCAAACTTCGCCGCGCTATAGCCGGAGTTGTGCTTGCTCCCCACTTTGCCGGATTTCGAGTTGATCTGGATGATGCGTCCTTTAATGCCATCGCGGATCATCAAGCGGGAAAACTCGCGGGCGCAGAGGAAGTAGCCCACCAGATTAACCTGCAGCGAGCGGTCGAAATCGCCCAAGGCAAAATCGCTGATAAAGGCCGCTTTGGCGATCCCGGCGCTGTAGACCAGCAGGTCTGCGCGGGAAAATATTTCGTCAACGCCGCGGGCGAGGGCGACGACGCTGGCTTCGCTGGTGGCGTCTGCGCCGAAGCCGTAGGCCGTTCCTTCGCCGTATTCAGCATTAATGGCCTGCGCGACGCGAGTCGCTTTATCGCTCTGGATGTCGACAACCGCCACGCGATAGCCCTCTGCAGCAAGGCCGCGACACAGAAACTCCCCTAAGGTTTGTCCCCCACCGATGACAACAGCAACCTGATTCATATTTTTCTCCTTACAACTTAAGCAACAAATTTCAGTACGCAGCCGGTGGCGATCTCTTCCGGCACCGGGCCCGCCACGTGGACGGTTCCGGGGAATTCCGCTTCGCTGTGACCATCAAAACGCAGCGTGATATGGCCGAGCTCGCGCAGGTTCTGCTCGGCAACGTCGCCGACGGCGGTCACTGGATAGCGCTGCTCGCCAAGCTGAAGCTCCGCGCCCGGGACCAGCGGGCCGGATAGCTCGCCGTGGTTGTGAATAAAGCAATACTCTTCGATGTCGGCCGGGGCCCCTTCGCGGAAGGTGATCAGCATCTGGTCTTCCAGCGCCATCGTCGCACTGGCACCGATACGCGTAATGGTGGTCTGGTAAATCACGGTCATCTTCAGGAACCTCTTATTGGTAAATAAATCCGGAAACAAACCAGGCGATCAGCACCGTTGGGGCGCCGGTCAGGAAGCGGCTCACCAGCACCGACGGGACGCCGACGCGCACGGTGTCCTGTCGCGCTTCGGCCAAAGACAGACCAACCGGGATAAAGTCGCAGGCGGCCTGGGCGTTAATGGCAAACAGTGCGGGCAGGGCGAGATGTGGTGGAATATTGCCAAGACCAATCTGCACGCCAATCAGTACGCCGATAACCTGGGCGATAACCGCGCCAGGGCCGAGGAACGGTGACAGCAACGGAAAGGAGCAGATAAGCGCCAGCGTAACGAGGCCCAGCGGATGGCTGGCAAGCGGCGCCAGACCGTGGGCAATCCAGTCGCCGACGCCGGAGGCCATGATGATGCCGATCAGCGCTGAAACGAAGGCCATAAACGGCAGGATGGTTTTCAGCACCGTATCGATGGTGTCGCGACCTGCCTGGAACAGCACCGCGACTACGGAACCCATGCCCATGCCGACCTTCGCCAGCAGGCCGTCGCTCTGCTCGGTTATCTTCTTGCTGGTGTCATAGTCGCGGACCGCCGGTTGAGCTGGCGTGTCCTGTGGAGCAGGGGAGTCGTTATCTGTTAAGACGTGAATGTTCTCGCTTTTAACTCCGGAAACGTAAATATCCTCGACGATGTACTGCGCCAGCGGCCCGGATTTGCCGGTAGCGTGGATATTAATGGTCGGGATACGACGCTTTGGGTAGATGCCGCAGCGCAGGGTGCCGCCGCAGTCGATAATCGCCACGCCGATTTCCGCTTCCGGCGGTTCGCCCTCTTTGAAACCATCGACCGCCTGCCAGCCGGTGAGGCTCGCGATTTTATCGACGATCGCCGGACGGGTGCCTGCGGTGATATAGACAATTTTTTTACCGGCAACTACGTCCAGTTCGAGCGGGCCGCCCCAGCCACCGGTGCCTTTTTCAATACGAATACGTGTCATGATGTTGCTCCTGACAGATGGACTTTCTGCTCAAGCTGGATG
Source organism: Klebsiella huaxiensis (assembly GCF_003261575.2). GTDB lineage: Bacteria > Pseudomonadota > Gammaproteobacteria > Enterobacterales > Enterobacteriaceae > Klebsiella > Klebsiella huaxiensis. Next base: position 1,345,485 of record NZ_CP036175.1, read on the forward strand.
GCCATTTTCTTCTCAAAAATCGACGTGGTCAGGTCGGTCACCCAGCCGCGGAAGAAGTTCGTCACCAGGCCCACCAGCAGATAGCTCACCGCCAGCGGCCCTAACGGCAGGCCGAGAGTGGTCAGCCCGTTGGCTACCCCGAGATAGACGAAGAGCTCGCCGGGGTTGATGTGCGGAAACAAACCGTTCATTGAGTGGCAGCTGTAGGAGGCCGCCGCGTAATAGCTTGGTTTGTATTTCTCGGGCATAAAGCGCCCAAGGCTCAGGGTCATCGGGTTACAAAAAACGAAGGTGCCGATGCAGGGCAGCAGCAGGTAGCGGGAGATCGGATTACCGGCGCAGCGTTGCGCCAGCTTTTCGATCCGCTGCTGACCAATAAAGTTGATCAAGGCGTTCATGATCACCAGCAGACTGATCAGCAAAGGCAGGATCCCGGTGACCATACCGGTAAACACCTCGCCTCCCTTCTGAAACAGGCCGATAAACCATTCGGCACCGTGGGTAATGACTTCAATCATTGTTCTCTCCTTCAGCGTGTTATTTTTCTTGCTAACTGGCAGCTAATTTTAATCACTTTGAAAGATATAAAAGTGTTAATTTGATCGCATAATGAAAGATAAATATTTTATTTTGAAAGGTATTAGCTGAAATGAAAAATGAGAGAGGCGGTGAATGAGCGAAAAATGACAATAAAAAAGAATTTACATCGCCGCCGCTTCCTTGTGAGCGGGCGCATGCTTTACCATAATTACCCCTTGCCGATTTGTTAAATGGATGTCCCATGTTGAAGCGTCGTTATCTGGCTTTACTCCCCCTGTGTGTCCTTCTCGCTGCCTGCAGCAGCAAACCTCAAACCCCCGCAGAAACGGAAATGGCGGGCGGCACGGGCGGTTTTTTGCTGGAGCCGCAGCATAACGTGATGCAGATGGGCGGTGATTTCGCCAATAACCCGGCGGCGGAGCAGTTCATCGATAAAATGGTGAGCAAGCATGGCTTCGACCGCCAGCAGCTGCATGAAATCCTCTCGCAGGCCAAACGTCTGGACTATGTTTTGCGTCTGATGGACCGTCAGGCGCCGACCGGGCTGCCGCCGTCAGGGCCAAACGGCGCCTGGCTGCGCTACAAAAAACAGTTTATTACCCCGGATAACGTGCAGAACGGCGTGGTGTTCTGGAACCAGTATCAGGACGCGCTCAACCGTGCGTATCAGGTTTACGGCGTGCCGCCGGAAATTATCGTCGGGATTATTGGCGTGGAAACTCGCTGGGGCCGGGTGATGGGCAAAACCCGCATCCTTGATGCGCTGGCAACTCTTTCGTTTAACTATCCGCGTCGTGCGGAGTACTTCTCCGGCGAGCTGGAAACCTTCCTGCTGATGGCACGCAGTGAAAAAGATGATCCGCTGGACCTGAAAGGGTCGTTTGCCGGAGCGATGGGCTATGGCCAATTTATGCCATCCTCCTATCGCCAGTACGCTGTGGATTTCAACGGCGACGGGCATATCAACCTGTGGGATCCAGTTGATGCTATCGGCAGCGTGGCTAACTACTTTAAGCAGCACGGCTGGGTGAGCGGCGATGTGGTTGCGGTGCAGGCGATGGGCCAGGCGCCTGGTCTGGATAACGGTTTCAAAACCAAATACAGCGTCTCGCAGCTGGCTGCGGCGGGATTAACTCCGACTCAGTCGCTGGGTAACCATCAGCAGGTGAGCCTGCTGCGGCTGGATATAGGCACCGGATACCAGTACTGGTACGGCCTGCCGAACTTCTACACCATCACCCGCTATAACCACAGCACTCATTATGCGATGGCCGTCTGGCAGCTGGGGCTGGCGGTTTCTCAGGCCCGTATGCAGTAATCTTGCCCTTTATGCACCTCTCCGTTCGGAGAGGTGTTTGTAACATTTTGCAGCATTTCCTTTCGTTGACACCAATTTACATTCTACGCATTTTTCAATATTGTTATGTTATAACGTTTTATTGGGGTGTGAGAATTGACTTCCATATTGATGGCTTCCGGCGTTACGCGGCTGATTATCGCCTGTTTTCTGCTGGCCGTGCTGTGGCTGGCAACCTGGTGGGCGGTGTCGTTGCCATGATAGAGCTCGATCATCTGGTGGCTGGCTATGAAGGCCTTGCCATTACGCCATCGCTTAGCGGCACGATCGAAACGGGCAGCATGACGGCTATCGTTGGCCTGAACGGCTGCGGTAAATCGACGCTGCTAAAGACGCTGGCCGGGTTTATTCCACCGGTGAGTGGCCGTCTGAACTGGCGTGACGGACGGCCGATTATCGGTTGGCTGGCTCAGCGCCACTCTCTGGAGTCGCAGTTTCCACTCACCGTGCAGGACGTCGTCAGCCAGGGCGCCTGGCCGCGCGTGTCGTTGCTGCGCGGGGTACGGGGAGAAATTCGTCAGCGTATTAGCACGGCGCTGGAGCGGGTGGGGCTATTAGCGATGGCGAAAACGCCGATTGAGGAGCTCTCCGGCGGCCAGTTTCAGCGGATGTTGTTCGCCAGGGTGATGATACAGCGCGCGCCGCTGGTGATGCTCGATGAGCCGTTTACCGGCATTGATGAAGCCACAAGTCGCGATCTGATGACGCTGATCCTCGAAATGCATCAACAGGGGCAGACGATTCTGGCGGTACTGCACGATAACCAGCGGGTCGCCGAGCATTTCCCGGAAACGCTGTTGCTGACGTCGCAGAATGCCCGCTGGGGCGAAACTCCCGGTGTGCTGTCCGCATTTAACTCCGCGAGGCTGGCATGATCTGGCACACCTTCTTTCAACCCTTTATCGAATTTGGCTTTATGCGTCGCGCGCTGGTGGTATGCCTGGCGCTCTCCCTCAGCACCACCATACTCGGCGTTTTCTTGCTCCTGCGGCGTATGAGCCTGATGGGCGATGCGCTGTCACACGCTATTTTACCCGGCGTGGCGGCGGGTTACTTGCTTAACGGTATGTCGCTGTTGGCGATGACTGTTGGTGGATTTATTGCCGGGATTGCGGTCGCGCTGGTGGCGGGGTGGGTCAGCCGCCGTACGCCCTTAAAAGAGGACGCCAGTTTCGCCGGATTCTATCTCGGTTCCCTGGCGCTGGGCGTCACGCTGGTATCGCTGCGCGGTTCTAACGTCGACCTGCTGCATCTGCTGTTTGGTTCGATTCTGGCAGTAGACAGCGATTCGGCGTTGTTCGTTTCGGGCGTCGCCAGCCTGACGCTGATCTGTATTGCTCTTTTTTATCGCGGCCTGGTCAGCGAAGCCTTCGACAGCGTCTGGCTACAGGTGAACTCGCGAAGATTGCCTGCTCTGCTGCACGGTCTGTTTCTCGCGCTGCTGGTGCTTAATCTGGTCGCTGGATTTCAGGTACTCGGTACGCTGATGGCAGTGGGCGTCATGATGCTGCCTGCGGTAGCAGCTCGCTGCTGGGCGCGGACGTTGCCGGGTATTTTGCTGTTGGCTGCGCTTATTGGTGGCGTCTGCGCGTGGATGGGGCTGAGTCTCTCCTGGGCGGCGAATCTACCAGCCGGTCCGGCTATCGTCTTGACCGCCAGCGGCATCTTTTTTGTTTCGGTGTTTTTTGGCACGCGCAGTCGGTTGGTTGTCGGCTGGCGTAAATTAATGGGGTGAGGAAAATGATGAAACGTACCGGGATCTTGCTCATGCTGGCGTTGGGTCTGGCGTCGCAAGGGGTGATGGCAAAAACGCTGAACGTGGTGAGTAGTTTTTCTGTTTTAGGCGACATGGTGCAACAGGTTGGCGGTGAACATGTGCATGTGGATACGCTGGTGGGGCCTGACGGCGACCCGCATACCTTTGAACCGTCACCGAAAGACAGCGCGCTGCTTAGCAAAGCTGATGTCGTGGTGGTGAACGGCCTGGGGCTGGAGGGTTGGCTGGACAGGCTGATTAAAGCGTCCGGGTTTAAAGGTGAACTGGTTGTTGCTTCCACTGGAGTGAAAACACATACGCTTGAAGAAGATGGTGAAACGGTCACCGATCCGCACGCCTGGAACAGCGCCGCTAACGGTGCGCTGTATGCGCAAAATATCCTTAACGGTCTGGTAAAAGCAGACCCGGAAGATAAATTGGCGCTGGAGGCCTCGGGTAAGCGCTATATCAGCCAGCTCAACGAGATGGATAGCTGGGCGAAAGATCAGTTCATCACTATCCCACAGGCCAGGCGCAAGGTGTTAACCAGCCACGATGCATTCGGCTACTTTGGCCGCGCCTATGGCGTGACGTTCCTTGCGCCGCAAGGATTGTCTTCGGAAAGTGAAGCCAGCGCGGCGCAGGTGGCGGCATTAATTAAACAAATTAAAGCTGACGATGTGCATACCTGGTTTATGGAAAACCAGCTTGACCCCAGATTGGTCAAACAGATTGCCAGCGCAACGGGTGCGCAGCCGGGCGGTGAACTCTATCCTGAGGCGCTTTCCGCTCCGGGTGGCGTAGCGGACAGCTACGTGAAAATGCTGCGTCACAACGTAGAGCTGATTGCTGCCAGTATGAAATAAATGAATCCGGCCCGCGATAGGCCGGTTATTTAACTTTATTGTTCTGCTTGCATCTGCTTGATTTTTTTGGTCAACGTGACCCCGTAGATAACGCAGCCCACGCCCAGTAATATCTGTACGCCTTCGGACAGCGGGTTGAATGGACGGGTGAAAATGTGTAGTAGCGCGGTGAGCAGCGAAAATACGCCGCATAAAAATAGACAAAGGCGAACGTGTCTAATTTTTTTCAAATTCTGTTCTGGGGTAAGCGGTGCTTTAGCCATTCCTGGTAACCTCTAATTTAACTCTTCCTTATGTACGGTGAATTGTGGCACCGGTGACATCCGGCTGCTATCCGAAAATGCTCCGCCAGTGCGGGCAATGTTTTTCGGAAGACTCCTCGTAAATTCGCCACCTCATCCCCATATCTCTGCTGAAAGTGCTATCTTTGATGACCTCTTTATACGGCTTAGGTGGGGCGACGAATGACAGATTCGGAATTAATGCAACTGAGCGAACAGGTGGGGTTGGCGCTGAAAACGCGCGGCGCGACGGTAACCACGGCGGAATCCTGTACTGGCGGTTGGGTCGCCAAAACGCTTACCGATATTGCGGGCAGCTCGGCATGGTTTGAGCGCGGTTTCGTCACCTACAGCAACGAAGCGAAATCGCAGATGATTGGCGTTAGCGAGGTGACTCTGTTTGATCATGGCGCGGTGAGTGAACCGGTGGTGGTGGAGATGGCGATTGGCGCTCTTCGCGCGGCGCGAGCGGATTATGCCATTTCGGTCAGCGGCGTTGCCGGGCCGGACGGCGGCAGCGAGGAAAAGCCGGTTGGAACCGTATGGTTTGGCGTGGCCAGCGCCAATGGGCAAGGCGTGACTCAGCGCGAATGCTTTGCTGGAGACCGGGAGTCGGTACGTCGTCAGGCGACGGCGTATGCCTTAAAACTCCTCTGGCAACAATTTCTACAAAACACTTGATACTGTATGACTATACAGTATAATTGCCTCAGCAGAACAGAATTCACTACCCGGTTACACCCGGCATGAGAGGAGTAATAATGGCTATCGACGAAAACAAACAGAAAGCGTTGGCGGCAGCACTGGGCCAGATCGAAAAACAATTCGGCAAAGGCTCCATCATGCGCCTGGGTGAAGACCGTTCCATGGATGTGGAAACTATCTCCACCGGTTCGCTTTCACTGGATGTCGCCCTGGGCGCTGGCGGTCTGCCTATGGGCCGTATCGTCGAGATCTACGGGCCAGAATCTTCCGGTAAAACCACGTTGACGCTGCAGGTTATCGCCGCCGCTCAGCGTGAAGGTAAAACCTGTGCGTTTATCGATGCAGAACACGCGCTGGACCCTGTTTATGCTCGCAAACTGGGTGTCGATATCGACAACCTGCTGTGCTCTCAGCCGGATACCGGCGAACAGGCTCTGGAAATCTGTGACGCGTTGGCGCGTTCTGGCGCAGTAGACGTTATCGTTGTCGACTCCGTTGCGGCCTTGACGCCGAAAGCGGAAATCGAAGGTGAAATTGGCGATTCTCATATGGGCCTCGCGGCACGTATGATGAGCCAGGCAATGCGTAAGCTCGCTGGTAACCTGAAGCAGTCCAATACCCTGCTTATCTTCATCAACCAGATTCGTATGAAAATTGGCGTGATGTTTGGTAACCCGGAAACGACTACCGGCGGTAACGCACTGAAATTCTACGCCTCTGTTCGTCTGGATATCCGTCGCATCGGTGCGGTGAAAGATGGCGATAACGTCATAGGTAGCGAAACCCGCGTTAAAGTGGTGAAAAACAAAATCGCCGCGCCGTTCAAGCAGGCTGAGTTCCAGATCCTCTATGGTGAAGGTATTAACTTCTTCGGTGAACTTGTTGACCTCGGTGTGAAAGAGAAGCTGATTGAGAAAGCCGGTGCCTGGTACAGCTATAATGGCGACAAGATTGGCCAGGGTAAAGCGAACGCGATTTCCTGGCTGAAAGAGAATCCGGCTGCAGCGAAAGAGATCGAGAAGAAAGTTCGTGAACTGCTGCTGAGCAATCAGGACTCCACTCCAGACTTCGCAGTTGACGGAAACAGCGCAGAAGAAACTGAACAAGATTTCTGATATCGTCAGAAAGTCTAACAAGGGGCCGCTTATGCGGCCCTTTTGCTTTTTGATTAGCGAGGTTGCCCGTGACTGAAACTTCATCCCGCCGTTCCGGCTATGCACGCCTGCTGGATCGCGCCATTCGTATTCTGGCAATGCGCGATCACAGCGAACAGGAACTGCGCCGCAAACTTGCTGCTCCCGTAATGAGTAAAAACGGCCCGGAAGCGCTCGATGTGACGCCGGAAGAGGTCGATAAAGTCGTTGAGTGGTGCATTGATAACCGCTATCTGGACGACGATCGCTTTGTTCGCCAGTTTATTGCCAGCCGCAGTCGGAAGGGATACGGTCCGGCGCGCGTTCGTCAGGAACTAAAGCAGAAGGGGATTTCCCGTGAAACGATAGAGTCCTCTATGCGAGAGTGTGAAATCGACTGGGCGCTGCTTGCAAGGGAGCAGGCGCAACGAAAATATGGCGAACCCTTACCCACTGCATTTTCAGAAAAGGTGAAAATACAGCGCTTTTTGCTCTATCGCGGCTATCTAATGGAAGATATCCAGGAAATCTGGCGAAATTTTGCAGATTGACCCATCGGGGATTTTACTTCCCCGTAAAGAAAACTTATCTTATTCCCACTTTATTTTCGTGAGTAGCCTGCCGGTCGATACTGAGTAGTGGCTGCCAGCGACATTTCGTTAGCTTGATTTCAGGATAATTATGAGCAAGAGCACCGCTGAGATCCGTCAGGCGTTTCTCGACTTTTTCCATAGTAAGGGACATCAGGTAGTTGCGAGCAGCTCCCTGGTGCCGCATAACGACCCGACCCTGCTGTTTACCAATGCCGGGATGAACCAGTTCAAGGATGTTTTCCTTGGTCTCGACAAACGTAATTATTCGCGCGCAACTACCGCGCAGCGTTGCGTTCGTGCGGGTGGTAAACACAACGATCTGGAAAACGTCGGTTACACCGCACGTCACCACACCTTCTTTGAAATGCTGGGTAACTTCAGCTTCGGCGATTATTTCAAGCAGGACGCCATCAAATACGCATGGGAACTGCTGACTGGTGAAAACTGGTTTGCGCTGCCGAAAGAAAAACTGTGGGTGACCATCTACGAAACTGATGACGAAGCATTCGACATCTGGGCGAATGAAGTCGGTGTTCCGCGCGAGCGTATCATCCGTATCGGCGACAACAAAGGCGCAGCTTTTGCTTCCGATAACTTCTGGCAGATGGGCGATACCGGTCCGTGCGGTCCGTGCACCGAAATCTTTTTCGACCATGGCGATCACATCTGGGGTGGTCCTCCGGGAACCCCCGAAGAAGACGGCGATCGTTATATTGAGATCTGGAACATCGTCTTTATGCAGTTCAACCGTCAGGCCGACGGGACCATGGAACCGCTGCCGAAGCCGTCCGTTGATACCGGTATGGGCCTGGAGCGTATCGCGGCTGTTCTGCAACACGTGAACTCCAACTACGATATTGACCTGTTCCGCGAGCTGATTAAGAACGTGGCTAACGTAACTGGTGCGACCGATCTGTCTAACAAGTCCCTGCGCGTTATTGCTGACCACATTCGCTCTTGTGCGTTCCTGATTGCTGATGGCGTTATTCCATCGAATGAAAACCGTGGCTATGTACTGCGCCGTATCATTCGTCGTGCAATTCGTCATGGCAACATGCTGGGCGCGAAGGACTCTTTCTTCTGGAAATTGGTTGCCCCGCTGATTGAAGTGATGGGTTCAGCCGGTGAAGAGTTGAAACAGCAGCAGGCTCAGGTAGAGCAGGTGCTGAAAACCGAAGAAGAGCAGTTTGCCCGTACTCTGGAGCGTGGCCTGGCGCTGCTGGACGAAGAACTGGCTAAGCTGAAAGGTGACACGCTGGACGGCGAAACAGCCTTCCGTCTGTACGATACTTACGGCTTCCCGGTCGACCTGACCGCGGATGTCTGCCGCGAGCGCGACATTAAAGTTGACGAAGCGGGCTTTGAAGCGGCGATGGAAGAGCAGCGCCGCCGTGCGCGCGAATCTAGCGGTTTTGGCGCGGACTACAATGCGATGATTCGCGTTGAGGGTGCATCTGAGTTTAAAGGCTATGACAGCCTGGAGCTGAATGGCAAAGTGACCGCGCTGTTTATCGACGGTAAAGCGGTTGATGCCGTGAACGCGGGCCAGGAAGCGGTTGTTATTCTGGATCAGACGCCGTTCTACGCGGAATCCGGCGGTCAGGTGGGTGATAAAGGCGAACTTAAGGGTGCTGGCTTCTCCTTCCAGGTCAACGACGCACAGAAATACGGTCAGGCAATTGGCCATATTGGTAAACTGGTCAGCGGTTCACTGAAAGTGGGCGACGCCGTACAGGCTGATGTTGATCAGGCTCGCCGTCAGCGTATCCGTTTGAATCACTCCGCAACGCACCTGATGCATGCGGCGCTGCGTCAGGTTCTCGGTACGCACGTGGCGCAGAAGGGTTCTCTGGTTAATGACAAAGCACTGCGCTTTGACTTCTCGCATTTTGAAGCGATGAAGCCGGAAGAGATCCGTGCGGTAGAAGATCTGGTGAATGCGCAAATTCGTCGCAACTTGCCTGTCGAAACCAATATCATGGACATTGATGCGGCTCGTGAATCTGGCGCGATGGCGCTGTTTGGCGAGAAGTATGATGATCGCGTTCGTGTACTGAGCATGGGTGATTTCTCCACTGAACTGTGCGGTGGTACTCACGCCTCACGTACTGGTGACATTGGTCTGTTCCGTATTACGTCTGAATCCGGCACCGCCGCAGGCGTGCGTCGTATTGAAGCGGTCACCGGCGAAGGTGCCATTGCGTGGCTGCATGCGCAAAGCGATCAGCTCGGTGAGATCGCACAACTGCTGAAGAGTGATACTCACAGTGTTGGCGATAAAGTGCGTGCTGCATTAGAACGTAGTCGCCAGCTGGAAAAAGAGCTGCAGCAGCTGAAAGAGCAGGCTGCGGCGCAGGAGAGTGCAAACCTCTCCAGTAAAGCGGAAGAGATTAACGGCGTTAAGCTGCTGGTCAGCGAGCTGGCTGGTGTTGAGCCGAAAATGCTGCGTACCATGGTTGACGATCTGAAGAACCAACTGGGTTCAACGGTTGTCGTATTAGCCACGGTCGCAGAAGGTAAGGTTTCTCTGATTGCAGGTGTGTCTAAGGATGTGACAGACCGCGTGAAAGCAGGGGAGCTGGTTGGTATGGTCGCCCAGCAGGTGGGCGGTAAAGGGGGCGGTCGTCCGGATATGGCGCAAGCTGGCGGTACCGATGCGTCTGCCCTCCCTGCTGCGTTGGCCAGTGTGAAAGGCTGGGTAAGCGCAAAACTGTAATAACTATAAACGCATAGATGCTGTCATTCTCGGATTACAGCATCTTGCGCGAGAAGCACTGATAACGATAAAGTCGGGTTGAAGTTGTGTATATCGGCTAAACTTAGGTTTAACAGAATGTGATGCCGTGACTGCTTACACCGTAGGGTGTTTGTCATCGCTTACTTTTTGGCGTTATATGATGGATAATGCCGGGATACGAGAGACCCGACTCTTTTAATCTTTCAAGGAGCAAAGAATGCTGATTCTGACTCGTCGAGTTGGTGAGACCCTCATGATTGGAGATGAGGTCACTGTGACAGTTTTAGGGGTTAAGGGTAACCAGGTACGTATTGGCGTAAACGCCCCTAAAGAAGTCTCCGTGCATCGTGAAGAGATCTACCAGCGTATCCAGGCTGAAAAATCCCAGCAGTCCAGTTACTAAGGTTTTCGCGCCTCGCTATTTTGTGAGGCGCATCCCTCCAGATGTCGTTTTTCCTTATTTTTCTTCTCTGACAGCCTCTCTTTTTTATCTAAAGCCCAGCATCCGCTACAGTTATCTTTTGCGTTAGCAACGGCGTAATTACCAATTTCTTGTTGATAAAATACTCTTTTTGCCGTTTTCACAGGCTAATTGCGCGGGAAGTGTGCAAACGAAAAAAAGGTCTCGAAAAAAGGTTTGACTTATAAGTACCAGAAAGTAATATGTGCGCCATCGCAGCGACGAAGAGCAGAAACAAGTTCTTCGAAGCACTCGAAAGAGGCGTGTGGTGAGGTGGCCGAGAGGCTGAAGGCGCTCCCCTGCTAAGGGAGTATGCGGTCAAAAGCTGCATCCGGGGTTCGAATCCCCGCCTCACCGCCATTTTGCATCCGTAGCTCAGCTGGATAGAGTACTCGGCTACGAACCGAGCGGTCGGAGGTTCGAATCCTCCCGGATGCACCATGTTCTCCCCAGTAACAGCGATGTTGTTGTTGCATGGTCTGCGAAATTATATCCAGCACCAGGGAGGATAACGTTGCCTTAGCAACGGCCCGAAGGGTGAGGCGCAGCCGAGTAATCCTCCCGGATGCACCATCTTTTACTTGATACGGTTTTAGCAACGGTATCAAAATCTGCAGTAAAGTAAGTTTCCCGATGCATCCGTAGCTCAGCTGGATAGAGTACTCGGCTACGAACCGAGCGGTCGGAGGTTCGAATCCTCCCGGATGCACCATATTCTCCGAGATAGCAGCGATACTGTTGTTTCATGGTCTGCGAGATAGTCGCCAGCACCAGGGAGGATAACGTTGCTTCAGCAACGGCCCGAAGGGCGAACAGAGTGAGTCATCCTCCCGGATGCACCATCTCTTACTTGATATGGCTTAGTAGTCGTATCAACATCGGCAGTAAAGCAAGTTTCCCGATGCATCCGTAGCTCAGCTGGATAGAGTACTCGGCTACGAACCGAGCGGTCGGAGGTTCGAATCCTCCCGGATGCACCATCTTTTACTTGATACGGTTTTAGCAACGGTATCAAAATCTGCAGTAAAGCAAGTTTCCCGATGCATCCGTAGCTCAGCTGGATAGAGTACTCGGCTACGAACCGAGCGGTCGGAGGTTCGAATCCTCCCGGATGCACCATATTCTCCGAAATAGCAGCAACACTCTCCTTAAGTCATCTCCAGCGCAATAATTCACAATCTTCCTCAGCACTTTTTTCATTGGCAAGTCGCTCTTTCCACTATAATTTATCCTTGTATACCAACCTGATGTTGGGTGATATAAGTGCAAGGAGAGAAATCCATGAAATGGTTCAAAGCGACATCTGCGTTTTGCGCGACGCTTCTGGTAGCCGCCACGCTTGCGGGCTGTGCCGGATCGTCCACCAAAGAAAGTACCGGTGGATACATTGACGATACCGTCGTGACGACTAAAGTAAAAACCGCGCTCTTCAATGATAAAGAGATTAAGTCTTCAGAAATTAGCGTCCAGACTTTTAAAGGTCGTGTACAACTGAGCGGCTTTGTCTCATCCGCCGATAGTGCTAAACGCGCGGTAGAAGTGACGCGCAAAGTGCAGGGTGTTCGTGTGGTTGAGAATGATTTAAGAGTCAAATAAACCCATCAAACTGCACCCGCATAGATAAAGGCGCCATCGGGCGCCTTTGTTGCATCTACCGCCAGCAGCGACAAAGCCAGCCTTTTGCGATACAGTAACCTCTCCTGAACCGGCTGGTGAGAACACGATGTACGAACGTTACGCAGGACTGATTTTTGACATGGATGGCACGATCCTCGATACCGAGCCGACGCATCGTAAGGCATGGAACGAGGTTCTGGGACGCTATGGTATGCGTTTCGATATGCAGGCCATGGTTGCGCTTAACGGTTCTCCAACCTGGCGTATTGCTCAGGCCGTTATCGAATTAAATCACGCGGATTTAGACCCTCATCATCTGGCACAAGAAAAAACGGACGCCGTGAAAGCGATGCTTCTGGATAGCGTCCGCCCTTTGCCGTTGATTGAGGTGGTTAAGGAGTGGCACGGTCGTCGCCCGATGTCCGTCGGTACTGGTAGCGAGAGCGCCGTTGCTGAAGCGCTGCTGGCTCATCTGGGCCTTCGTCACTACTTCTCTGCGGTTGTTGCCGCCGATCATGTTGTAAACCATAAACCCGCACCCGACACCTTCTTACTGTGTGCGGATCTCATGGGCGTTGCGGCAGATAAATGCGTTGTCTTCGAAGATGCGGACTTCGGCCTACAGGCGGCGAAGCGCGCCGGAATGGATGCCGTGGACGTGCGATTGCTGTGAGCGACGCGCTGTCGCTGATATCGCTGTTTGCCAGTAGCTTTTTGAGCGCAACGTTGCTTCCAGGCAACTCGGAAGTGGTGTTGGTTGCCATGCTGCTGGCGGGAGTTAGCAAACCGTGGTTACTGGTTTTAATAGCAATAATCGGTAATAGCCTTGGAGGGGTAACTAACGTTATTCTGGGGCGCCTGTTTCCGCTACGCAAAACATCGCGCTGGCAGGAGAAGGCGTCCGGCTGGTTAAGCCGTTATGGCGCGGTCACGCTATTATTAAGTTGGGCGCCTGTTATAGGTGATTTGCTGTGTTTACTGGCGGGATGGATGCGCATTTCCTGGGGACCAGTACTCTTTTTCTTATGCCTTGGCAAAGCATTACGCTATATCGTCATTGCGGCGATAACGCTTCAGGGCATGACGTGGTGGCACTAATTGGACTGATTGTTCAACCATTACAATTATGCTAATTCAAACGAATTCGACAGGCGGGAGGTCAAATTGATCCCGGACGTATCACAGGCGCTGGCCTGGCTGGAAAAAAATCCTCAGGCTTTACAGGGTATTCAACGCGGTCTTGAGCGCGAAACGCTGCGCGTCAACGCTGACGGCACGCTGGCCACTACCGGTCATCCGCAAGCCTTAGGTTCAGCGCTGACGCATAAATGGATTACCACCGATTTTGCCGAAGCCTTGCTGGAATTTATAACGCCGGTTGATGGCGATATCCAGCATATGCTCACCTTAATGCGCGATGTTCATCGCTATACCGCCCGCCATATTGGCGAAGAGCGGATGTGGCCGCTGAGTATGCCTTGCTACATCGCACCCGGTCAGGATATTGAACTGGCGCAGTACGGCACATCAAATATTGGTCGCCTGAAAACACTGTATCGCGAAGGGTTGAAGAACCGTTATGGTGCTCTCATGCAAACCATTTCCGGCGTGCACTATAACTTCTCTCTGCCAATGGCGTTCTGGCAGGCTAAATGTGGCGTTGAGGATGTTGAAAGCGGTAAAGAGGCCATTTCAGCGGGTTATTTCCGTTCCATTCGTAACTATTACCGTTTTGGTTGGGTGATTCCGTACCTGTTCGGCGCATCTCCGGCAATTTGTTCTTCGTTCCTGCAAGGGAAACCGACGACATTGCCGTTTGAAGAAGCCAGCAACGGCATGTATTACCTGCCTTACGCTACCTCTCTGCGTCTGAGCGATCTGGGCTATACCAATAAGTCGCAAAGTAATCTCGGAATTACGTTTAACGATCTGTATGAGTACGTGGCAGGATTGAAGCGGGCGATTAAAACGCCTTCCGAAGAGTACGCACAGATTGGGCTGGAGAAAGACGGAAAGCGTCTGCAAATCAACAGCAATGTATTGCAGATCGAAAATGAGCTGTACGCGCCGATTCGCCCTAAACGCGTCACCCGCAGCGGTGAAACGCCTTCCGACGCGCTGCTGCGCGGTGGTATTGAATACATCGAAGTGCGTTCTCTGGATATTAACCCGTTCTCACCGATTGGCGTTGACGAGCAGCAGGTACGCTTCCTGGATCTGTTTATGGTCTGGTGTGTGCTGGCCGATGCGCCAGAGATGAGCAGCGATGAACTGTTGTGCACGCGCACCAACTGGAATCGCGTTATTCTGGAAGGCCGCAAGCCGGGTCTGACGTTGGGTATTGGTTGCGAAACAGCTCAATTCCCGCTGGCTAAGGTGGGTAAAGATCTGTTCCGTGATTTACGCTGCGTGGCGCAAACGTTAGATAGCATCCATGGATGTCAGGCATATCAGCAGGTTTGTGATGAGCTGGTTGCCTGCTTTGATAACCCGGAATTGACCTTCTCGGCGCGCATTCTGCGTTCTATGCTTGAAGAAGGGATTGGTGGCACTGGCAGGGAGCTTGCCGATCAATATCGTACGATGCTGCGCGAAGAGCCGCTGGAAATTTTACGCGAAGAGGATTTTATTACCGAGCGTGAAGCGTCAATACAGCGTCAGCAGAAGGTGGAAGCGGAAGATAACGAGCCGTTTGAAGCGCTGTTGGCAAGGCACCTGTAGTTTTACAGGCTGTAGAAAAGAAAACGGCCACAATCAATGTGGCCAAACTCTCATCTCTGATTCAGGGATGATGATGATAATAAATGCGCGTCTTTCATATATTCAGACTCGCCGTCTCAAAAAGAGTTCATTTTATTTTTAAAAAAATCACTATCGGAGGTGAAGAATGCCGTTGTTAGATAGTTTCACAGTCGACCATACCCGAATGGAAGCGCCTGCGGTGCGTGTCGCGAAGAAAATGAACACGCCTCACGGCGATGAAATTACCGTTTTTGATCTGCGATTCTGCATCCCAAATCAGGAAGTGATGCCGGAAAGAGGCATTCACACGCTTGAGCACCTGTTTGCCGGTTTCATGCGCGATCACCTGAACGGTAACGGTGTGGAAATCATCGATATCTCTCCGATGGGTTGCCGTACCGGGTTCTATATGAGCCTGATCGGTACGCCAGACGAGCAGCGCGTTGCGGATGCCTGGAAAGCGGCGATGGCCGAAGTGCTGAAAGTGAAAGAACAGAACCAGATCCCGGAGCTGAACGTTTACCAGTGCGGAACCTACACCATGCACTCGCTGGAAGAAGCCCAGGATATCGCTCGTCATATCATTGAGCGCGACGTACGCGTTAACAGCAATGATGAGCTGGCGCTGCCGAAAGAAAAACTGCAAGAACTGCACATTTAGTGCTTCAGCCACGGCCCGGTCAATGCTGTCGGGCCGCTATTCCCCAACGCCGCGATGTCGACGACTTTAACCTTTAACTTTCAACACCGTGCACTGGTGCCCTTTGCCCATGATTACGTCCATGGCGATAGCGAGCCATGGCACCAGCACGATTGCGCCCAACTGCTACATATCCTCAGCGGCGTGGTACGGGTGGAAACTGCACAGGGTTATTGGGTTGTGCCGCCGGGACGAGGCGTCTGGCTGCCTGCGGGTACGCCGCATACGTTAAGGGTTACGGGTTCAGTGGCGGCGAGAACCCTGTTTATCGACCCTCTCGCACGCGCCGATCTTCCTTCATCTTGTCAGATAGTGCAGGTGACTCCGCTGCTGCGTGAGCTGATTGTCGCGTCATTGACGCTGGCGGAATCGTACGCGTCGGGCAGTCGCGATGAACGAATTTATGAACTGATCCTTGATGAAATCCGCGGCATGGCGGTGCTACCGTTCGGCCTGCCGGAACCACAAAACGAAGCGTTGCGCCGTTTATGCCAACAGGTGAGAGAAGCACCCGGCGAGCCGTGGAGCAGCGCCCAGGCGGCGAAAGAGAGCAGCATGAGCGAGCGTACGCTGAATCGTCATTTTCAGCAGCAGACTACATTAACCTGGAGCGAGTGGGTGCGCCGGGCGAAGCTGATGGAAGCGCTGGTCCGCCTGGCGCATGGCCACTCCGTTTTGCGGGTGGCCCTGGATCTTGGTTACGGCAGCCATAGCGCTTTTAGCGCCATGTTCCGCCGGATTATCGGCGTGGCTCCCAGCGACTATTTCCGCTCACCGGAATGATGGTTTTCGCTAATGGCATTACACAGAGCCTGAAGTGAAGCGCGCGCTACATCGTTATCAATCCCTACTCCCCAGCGACTGTCTCCATTCGGGAAAATGCAGCGAATATAGGCCACTGAGCGGCTATCGCTACGTTCCCCAAGGGTGTGCTCATGATAATCTTTGATAACGAAGTTTTGCTTTAATAAGCCACTCAGCCCGCTGGCGGCCGCAGACAGTAGCCCGTTGCCGCGGCTTTGCAGTTGTCGCGCTTCCCCGGCGATTCGCAGGGTTGCCTGTAGGGTAAGCTGCCCGTCCTGCTGGCTATCGCTTTTGTAATCCAGCAGCGCAAGCGTCGGCTGGGCCACCAGGCCGTATCGAGCACGGAACAGCTGCCACAGCGCGTTCTGGGTCATCTCTTTACCATGAGTATCGGTTGCTTGCTGTACGTGCAAGCTAAAATCCTGTTGCAATGCACGCGGCAGTTTGAGGCCGTGATTCTGTTCAATCAACCATGCGCTACCGCTTTTGCCGGACTGGCTGTTAACGCGAATCACTGCCTCATAGCTACAACCGATATCCTGCGGGTCGATAGGCAGGTAGGGCATTTCCCAGAGATCGCCGGGCTGGCGGGCATCGAATCCCTTTTTGATGGCATCCTGATGAGAGCCAGAAAAGGCGGTGTAGGCCAGGCTCCCCGCCCAGGGATGACGCGGATGCACCGGGATCTGGTTGCAGCTTTCGACAATTTCGACCACCCGGTTCATTTCTGAGAATTTGAGCTGTGGGTCAACGCCCTGGCTGTAGAGATTCATCGCCAGCGTCACCAGGCAGACGTTGCCAGTGCGCTCGCCGTTGCCGAACAGACAGCCTTCGACGCGGTCGGCTCCGGCCATCACCGCCAGCTCTGCGCTGGCAACGCCAGTTCCGCGGTCATTATGCGGATGGACGCTGATGCATACATCGGCGCGGCGTGAGAAGTGGCGACAGAAATACTCAATTTGATCGGCATAAACGTTGGGCGTATTCACTTCCACCGTCGCGGGCAGGTTGATAATCATTGGCCGTTCGGCGCAAGGCTGCCAGATCTCCGCCACCGCCTCGCAAATTTCCAGCGCAAATTCAGGCTCGGTAAAGCAAAAGGTTTCCGGTGAGTACTCGTATTGCCAGCGGGTCTGCGGCTGCTGTTCACACTGCTGGCGGATAAGCCGGGTGGCGCGAGTCGCCAGCTCGACAACCTGCGTTTTGTTCATCCCGAAAACCAGTTCGCGAAACAGCGGCGCTGTAGCGTTATAGAGATGAACGGTGGCGCTGTGTACACCGCGAAGCGATTCGAAGGTCTTCAGGATTAAATCTTCCCGCGCCTGGGTCAGCACCTGAATTGTCACATCCTGTGGGATGTGCTGCTCTTCAATCAATTGACGCACGAAGTTGAAATCGGTTTGTGAAGCCGAAGGAAAAGCCACTTCAATCTCTTTAAATCCGCATTCCAGCAGTAAACCCCAGAACTGGAGCTTGCGCGCGCTATCCATCGGCTCGGCCAGCGCCTGGTTGCCATCGCGTAGGTCGGTGGAAAGCCAGCGGGGGGCTCGGGTGATTTGTTGATCTGGCCAGCGGCGGTCGGGCAGGGCGATTGGCGGGTAGGGGCGATATTTTTCGCCGGGATGAGTCAGCATGATTTTCTCCTCTTGTTGGATATTTATCGTGCATGACATGGCAAGAAGGCAGCTTTAGCAAACTAGACAGAAACTAGTGCAAATTGGACAACCTGCATTTTCCGGCAATAAAAAAGGGATCCGCAGATCCCTTTTATCAAACCTTAGTGGGCACCGCCTCCGCCTCCCCCGGCGCTGAACGGCGGTCTGGCAAACCACACCAGCCCGAGCAGAAGGATAAATATCGCTGCCGAGAACCAGAAAATTTCGTTGGCGGAGATAATTAGCCCCTGATTGGTTATCTGCTGCGCTATCCAGCCGGATGCCTGCTGCTGGGTCATTCCTAACCCCTGCAACTGATCGTACATCTGCTGGGCGTTGGGATTATACGGCGTCACCGACTCGGTAAGCTGCGCATGGTGCAGCGCCTCACGGTTGGTCCACATAGTGGTGGTAATTGAGGTACCGATAGACCCCGCCAGCGTACGCGTGAAGTTCGACAGGCTCGATGCCGCCGCCAGCCGTTCCGGCGGCAGGCCGGAAAGCGTGATGGTGGTCAGCGGCATAAAGAAGCAGGCCACCGCGAAGCCCTGAATAAACTGCGGCCACGCCGAGGCGCCGAAGTCCATACCCGGTTCGAATGTCCACGCGCGCCAGTAGAAGCAGACCGCATACATAATAAAGCTGAAGGTGACCAGCCGGCGCATATCAAGCTTATGCGCGAAGCGGCCGATAATCGGCGACAGGATCACCGGGATCACCCCAACCGGCGCTGAGGCCAGGCCGGCCCAGGTCGCGGTATAGCCGTAGACCTCCTGTAATAGCTGCGGCAACAGCACGATAGCGCCAAAGTAAAGCATATAGGCGAGGCTGATACACAGGCAGCCGATAGTGAAGTTTCGCGACTTAAACAGCGACAAGTCGACTATCGGGTTGTCGTCTGTCAGCTCCCAGACAATCAGGAAGCTTATCGCCACCACCGCGACGATCGTCAGGATGATTATCTCATTAGAGGCGAACCAGTCGAGCTCTTTACCCCGGTCGAGCATCACCTGCAGACTGCCGATACCGATAATCAGCAGCGCCAGACCCACGCCGTCAATTCGCCGCTGCTCGGTGCGGGTTTCTCGGTTACGCAGGGTTTGCAGCGTCATCACTACCACGGCGATACCAATCGGGACGTTGATAAAGAAGATCCAGCCCCAGTGATAGTTATCGCTAATATAGCCGCCAAGAATCGGGCCGCAAATCGGCGCGACGATCACCGTCATTGACCACAGCGCCAGCGCAATAGAGCGTTTAGCGGGTGGATAGTTGCTGAGCAGCAGACTTTGCGACAGCGGGATCAGCGGACCGGCGACGATCCCCTGAATCACGCGGAAGAAAATCAGCATCGTCAGGCTGTTTGACATGCCGCAGGCCCAGGAGGCGATAGCGAACGCCACCGTCGACCAGAGGAACAGCTTCACTTCGCCAACGCGCTTTGCCAGCCAGCCGGTTATCGGAATGGAGATAGCGTTCGCTACCCCAAACGAGGTGATAACCCAGGTTCCCTGGCTCAATGATGAACCAAGGTTACCGGCGATGGTGGGGATGGCCA
Source organism: Klebsiella huaxiensis (assembly GCF_003261575.2). Lineage (GTDB taxonomy): Bacteria > Pseudomonadota > Gammaproteobacteria > Enterobacterales > Enterobacteriaceae > Klebsiella > Klebsiella huaxiensis. Next base: position 1,364,989 of record NZ_CP036175.1, read on the forward strand.
CGTTGGCGATAGTGGAGTCCAGCACCTGCATGAAGGTCGCGAGCGACAGCGCAATGGTCATAATGACCAGCTGCACGCCTTCCAGCGGTTTTTGCTGTTGCATTACGCTCACCCCGAATTATCCGGCGTTAGCCTGGATGATACCGTCGATCAGTTTATTGACCGGCTCAAGGCCGATTTCGCGGGCGTTGCTTTCATAGACCGGAGAGCTACGGACTTGGCTTGCCAGCATTTCGCCGCCGCGGTCAGTGGTATTCACCTCAACCAACGTTGAAAGGCCGATGCGCAGCGGGTGCTCCGCCAGCTGTTTTTCATCCAGCTCAATACGGACCGGCAGACGCTGAACCACTTTGATCCAGTTACCGGTGGCGTTCTGCGCAGGCAGCAGCGAGAAGGCGCTACCGGTGCCCATATCGAGGCCGACGACTTTACCGGTGTATTTCACATCATCGCCGTAAATATCGCTGATGACGGTCGCCGGTTGACCGATGCGCATATGCGCCAGCTGAGTCTCTTTAAAGTTGGCGTCAATCCACAGATTGGTGGCCGGAACCACGGCCATCAGCGGAGTGGTCGTGCTGATTTGCGCGCCAGGCTGTACGGAACGGCGAGAAACGTAGCCGCTAATCGGGCTGACGATTTTCGTCCGCTGCAGGGCCAGCCAGGCGTTACGGACTTCGGTCGCCGCTTGCAGCACCGCAGGCTGTTGTTCCAGCTTCGTTCCCAGAACGATCGCCTGGTTCGCGTTGTATTGCTGAATAGCCACGTCCAGTTCAGCCTGCGCGCTGGCAACCGTGTCGCGAGCGTGCTGCAGCTCTTCACGGCCAATCAGGTTGGCGGCCCCTAGCGGAATTCGGCGGTTGAGGTCGGTTTGCGCCTGGGAAAGGGCGGTTTTTTTGACGTCGATACTGGCCTGCAGTTGTTTGCTGTTGATCATCTGCTGGCGAGTTTGGCGTACGCTGGAGGCGAGCTGGGTTTGTGCTTTTTCAAACGCCTGCTGAGCATCGGTCTGGTCGAGGGTGACCAGCGGATCGCCTTTTTGCACGTAGTCGGTGTTGTCAGCCCAGACTTTCGTCACGCTGCCGGACACCTGAGCCATAATTTGTACCTGGTTCCCTGCCACGTATGCGTCGTCCGTCTCTTCGAAGTGACGCAGTACCAAAAACCAATAAATCCCGTATGCCACGGCAACAATAATAAAGAGCAAGGTCAGCAGCAGAAGGGCGCCTTTACGCTTACCTTTCTTGCTGCCCGGTTGCTGCGGGGTTTGGCTCTCCGCATTTGCGCTCATGTTATTCTCCACGATCTTATTATTTCACATCGGCTGAGCCGACCTGTTTATCAGAAAGGCCAGCAGAAGATCTGCTGGCCTGTCCGTTTTCCTTGTCAATCCAGAAAAATTGTTGAGCGGTTGATTCCACGCTTAGCGCAGAGACTCCGCAAGCACGCCATCCTCTTCCATTTGGTCAAGGCGACCAAGCAGCTTACGGGTGATGTGCTCGAGCTGATCTTTTTCACTGGTGCTTAAAGAAGACCAGAGCTGATGCAGGCAGTTGTGCTGCGGCGGTAACACTTCGCGCAGAAACTGATGACCTTTGTCGGTAAGTTGTAAATGCAGGCAGCGACGATCGTTATCGCTTTCGCGGCGCTCAATCCAGCCGCGCTTTTCCAGTTCATCGGCAATGCGCGTAGCGTTGGTACGTGAAGAGCCCAGCGCACAGCTCAATTCAGAAGGCTGAATGCTGTGGTTTTCCTGAGACTCAAGCGTGATCAGCGCCATAAATAATGTCTCGTTAATCCCTTGCGCTTTCAGCATCTTGTTACGGTTTTCCAGCAGTTTCCCTTGCATATGCATGCAAAGACGAGTGAGCAGAATTTCCTGAAAAGGGAAGTCTTCGTGACGGCTGGCGCGGAACTTGAGCATTTGCTCAATGGGAGTAAACGAACTATCCATTTTGGTTATGACCTCATTAATTACAGCCGATATAATAACTATTGTGACAAATAAATCAAATGAATTATTGATTGATATTGATACTTTAAGCTTATAGCCATGTGCCGATTTTCCACACTACGCCATAGGTTAATGCGCTTAAAAGCGTAGGAATAATAATGCTGCGCGTTTTCCAGAAGACCAGACCCAGCACCGCGAAGCCAGCCAGTGTCGGCAGAAAACGGCGGGCATCGTGGAGAATTTCCGGCACGCTGGAGACAACCAGCAGCGCGCAGATAGAGGCGATGCCGATGGTATCGAGCAGGACGCTGACCGGACCACGACGAGTGGGACGAGAGTTCCCGGTACGCAGGCGCAACGGCAGATAGCGGAACAGATAATTTACGCAACCGACCACGACTCCGATAATAAGGACATCACTGTTCATCTGGCATCCCCTGAATACTGGCCTGTACCAGAGCGGTCAGACAGCCGCAGACAATTCCGGCAAGGATCGCGGCAGGAATAGAAAAGAGGATAATCCCCCCAAGCGCGCCCGCCAGCGCGGCGGTAACGCTGAGTGATTGTTTGCGCTGGAACGATGCCAGTAGGAAACTCATAAACAACGCCGGAAGCATAAAGCTAAGCGCAGCCTCTACTGCCGGAAAACCGGTCAACAGACCGCTGCCTGAGTAAGCGCCTACCAATGTGCCGAAGACCCACGAAGCCCAGGACATAAAAGCGATACCGATCATCCAGTTCTCGCTCCAGCGGCGGTTATCGCGTACCAGTTTAGCGGTGGCGGCGGCAAAAACTTCGTCGGTCAGGCCGAACGCCCAGACGGCGGTTTTTTTCTTGCTCAGCAAGCGCTGAATGCGGCTGCGCAGGGAAGGGCCGTACAGCACGTGGCGAACGTCCATTGCCATGACGGTAAGCGCCGCCACCCACAGCGAGCTGCCAGCGGCCAGCATCGCGGTGATCACGAACTGGCTGGCACCCGCGTAAATAATGCATGAGAAGAACAGGCTTTCCAGCGGCGTAAAACCAAGTTTGGTGGCATTCAGGCCAAAGGCGAAGGCGACGGGAATATAGCTAATGACAATGGGTAGGCTGTCTTTGATGCCTTCAGCCAGCGTGGCTTCGTCAGCAGCAGGAGTGTGCGTCAATGCGCCAGGGTTTTCCATAGGGATTACTTATTAATAACGCACGTGAAAATCACATGATTGCATAGGTGGATTAACCTTAGCAGAGAGCGGCGTAGCTTAACAGTATCTAGCAGGCTGATGGCTAAAGTTATGCAATTTATTTGCATATCAATCCATCATTTAGAACAAGAAGTGTCGTGTTGTGCAGGATGCAGCTTTCCCCGGGGGCGGCGCAGAGCGCCTTGCCCGGGCTACGAGTCGTGCGGTTTTGTAGCCCGGACAGATGCACAGCATCGCCTCCGGGGAATACCCTAAAGAGGGGGATTATTTCTGCGCGGCCAGCGCTTCATTCACCCAGCCGTCAAACTGCTGCTGGTGGGCTTTGATCCAGCCATCGACGTGGCCCTGAATATCCGCTTCTGAACCGTGACCGGCATGCATCATCGCATTCTCGGCGTTGATGTCGGCAATTGGCAGCTTCATGATGCTAAACAGCTTCGCCGCCGCCGGGTTTTTCTCAGCCCAGACTTTGTTTGCCACGATGTGCATGGTGTTAACCGGGAAGCCGTAGTTCATACCGTTCGGCAGCTTGGTGTCGATATCCTTCTGCTCGCCCGGTAGGGAGGAGAACGGTACCTGTAACCAGACGACATCTTTACCCGGTTTCAGCACGTCGCTGACCCAGTAAGGCGTCCAGGTGTAATAAAGCACCGGTTTGCCTTCTTTATAACGCGCAATAGTATCGGCCATCATCGCGGCGTAATTGCCCTGGTTATGCACGACCGTGTTGCTCAGACCGTAAGCATCAATCTGGTGATTAATGACCGCTTCGCAGCCCCAGCCCGGCGTACAGCCAGTCATATCGGCTTTGCCATCGCCGTTGGTATCAAACAGTTTGGCGATTTTCGGATCTTTTAGCTGATCGATCGATTTAATGTGGTACTGCTCGGCGGTTTTCTTATCGATCAGGTAGCCCTGAGCGGCACCGGTAACGAAAACGCCTTCACGGTAGAATTTCTTATCACCACCGGCGGCGGCGTACATATCATCATGCAGCGGCTTCCAGTTGGTGGCGATGTAGGTGGTATCACCTGCGGCGATAGAGGTGTAGGCGACGTTATAGTCGACTTCACTGGGTTTCTCGACGGTATAGCCTAGCTTTTCCAGCGCGCGACTGACCAGCAGGGTCTGGAAGGTTTCTTCAGAAATAGTGCTCTGCGCCGGTTTCACGGTAATGCCTTTACCTGGCAGGTCCGCGGCGAAGGCGGTGGTGGAAATGAGGGCGGTAAACGCTGTGGCAAGAATCGCTGTATGTCGCATCGTTGTTCCTTTTATTAATCAGAAGGGAAGTCCATCCCCCCGACTGCCGGGGGGATGTGCTCTTATTTACAGAAAGGGCGAGTGATAAGCCCCAGTGGGCCGGTTGCATACCAGCGGCGGTTGCCGCGACTGCGCGAGTCACGTCCTACGGCCTGAGTCAGGCGGTCGAGAATGATGGCGAGGATAACAATGCCGACGCCACCAACGGTCGCCAGACCCATATCCAGGCGACCAATGCCGCGCAGTACCATTTGGCCAAGGCCGCCAACGGCGATCATCGAGGCAATAACCACCATTGACAGCGCCAGCATCAGCGTCTGGTTAACCCCGGCCATAATGGTCGGCATCGCCAGAGGTAGCTGAACCTTAAACAGCAACTGACTCGGGCTGGCGCCGAAGGAGCGTGAAGCCTCAATCAGATCCGCAGGTACCTGGTTAATCCCCAGAATCGTCAGACGAACAATCGGCGGCAGGGCGAAGATAATGGTCACCACCACGCCCGGAACGTTACCGATACCGAACAGCATCACGATCGGCACCAGATAGACAAATGCCGGAGTGGTTTGCATCGCATCGAGCAGCGGGCGAATAATTTTTGCCGCCCGCGGGCTACGCGCCAGCCAGATCCCCAGAGGCAGGCCGATCAGCATACAAAACAGCAGCGCGGTCAGCACCAGCGCCAGGGTTACCATCGCCTGCGACCAGGCGCCGATGGCCCCGATAGCAATAAGCGAAATCAGCGTTGCGGCACCCATACCGACGCTGGAGATCTGCCAGGCAATCAGCGAGAAAATAATAATCGCCACCGGTGCAGGCATCCCCAGCAAGAGCTGCTGAAACGCGCTCAGGATGTAATCCACCGGTACGCGGATCCCCTGAAATACTGGGCGAAAGTGCATCACTATCCAGTCAATGGCTTGGGTGACCCAGCTATCAAGCGGAATAAGCGTTTTATGGAACGGGTCCATAATGTTGAAGTGCTCTGGCTGGGGCGCGGGTGCGCTGCTCAGCCAGTCGGCACCGCCGCCATCGGACGGTGCGGGCGTGGATGTGCCCCAGGCATCAGCGGATTGCGACGCGCTATCCGCCGCCGGTGCGGTGTCCCACGGGTTAGATTGATCAGCCATTGTTTACCCCCTCGCGATCTAAAGCCTGTAGCAGCATACGTTTGGAAATGATGCCGATGTACTGGTGCCCTTCATCGACAACCGGCACCGCGCACGGTGCGTGGCCGACGTGAGAAAGCAGTTCGCTGAGCGGCGTTTGCGCATCTACCGCGAGCGGGGAGTCAATTAACGCCGCATCGATTCCCTGGCCTTCGCTCAGCGCGACCTTCAGTGAATCAATGGAGACAATGCCAACAAACTTATTTCCGCGTTCAATGACGTAGCCATATTCGCGGTCTTCATCCTGTAATAATTTCAGCGCAGAACGCGGGCCGAATCCTGGCGTTTTACGAATCAAACCAACCGGGCTACGGCGGGCAATATCTTTAGCGCTGAAGACCTGGCTAATATCGACGCCGCGGAAGAAGGTGCGGACATAATCATTGGCCGGGTTATTCAGTATTTCATCTGGTGTGCCGACCTGGACCACTTCGCCGTTTTGCATAATGGCAATGCGATCGCCAATGCGCATTGCTTCATCGAGATCGTGGGAAATAAATACCACGGTGCGCTGATGCTTTGCCTGTAATTTAGTTAGCTCATCCTGCATTTCGGTGCGAATTAAGGGATCGAGTGCTGAGAAGGCCTCATCCATTAACAGGATATCGGGGTTAATGGCCAGCGCGCGGGCCAGACCAACGCGCTGACGCATCCCGCCGGAGAGTTCATCCGGGTAAGAGTGAGCATAGTTTTCCAGGCCCACCTGACGCAGCGCATCCAGCGCTTTCTCCTGGCGTTCTTGAGGCGAAACACCTGCCAGTTCCATGCCGAAAGCGGCGTTGTCGAGCACGGTCATATGCGGCATCAGCGCAAATGATTGAAATACCATTGCAATCTTTTTTCTGCGCACCTCGCGGAGCTCGGCCTCTGAGATTTTGGCGATATCGACGCCATCAATCAGCACCTGTCCACGGGTGGGTTCAATCAGGCGATTGAGAAGGCGAACCATGGTAGATTTCCCCGAGCCGGAGAGCCCCATGATGACGAATATCTCGCCTTCTTCAATGGTCAGACTGGCGTCTTTTACGCCAAGCGAAAGTCCCGTTTTTTCCAGTATTTGCTCTTTCGATAATCCTTTTTCGATATATTTGAAAGCCCGCTGTGGGTGCTCGCCAAATATTTTATAGAGATTCTTGATTTCTAATTTAATTGCCATGCAATAGAAAGTTTCCTGTAATTTATTTATATCGATATAGTACCTGGTGGAGATAATTGCTTTTTTACACCCTAACATACTGAGAATCTGAGACAACCCTTTATGTTGATTTACGGCGGAAATTCAAACGAAAGAATGCCAGCGCATCCCCCGTGATATAAGGGCTGAGCGTGAATTACTGACAACTAATATTTTTTGGTTATGTTGCGATAATTTCGCCTGAAATCGACAAGATTCTGTTGAATATGACGCGGTGATGAAGGAAAGATATTGAGTGAGATGAAAGTGAATAATGTGAAATAAATCACCAGGAAATATGTTGATATATTCCTGGTGAAAGTAAGGTTAAAAGTCCCAATCCTCGTCGACGGTTTCTTCTGCTTTTCCCATCACATACGACGATCCTGAACCGGAGAAGAAGTCGTGATTTTCATCGGCATTTGGTGAGAGCGCTGCGAGGATGGCCGGGTTGACGGCGGCCATTTCCGCCGGAAACAGCGCTTCATAGCCGAGGTTCATCAGCGCCTTGTTGGCGTTGTAGCACAGGAAGGCGTTGACCTCTTCAATCCAGTCGCTGTCGGCGTACAGTTCGCGGGTATAGGCCAGCTCGTTATCGTAGAGATCCATTAGCAGGTCGAGGGCGAAGTTTTTTAGCTCCTCGCGCTTTTCGGCGCTGATAATCTCCAGCCCTTTCTGGAATTTGTAGCCGATATAGTAACCATGTACCGCTTCATCGCGGATAATCAGGCGAATAAGATCGGCGGTGTTGGTCATTTTTCCCCGGCTGGAGAAATACATCGGCAGCCAGAAGCCAGAATAGAAGAGGAAGGATTCAAGAAATACGCTGGCGATTTTCTTCTTCAGCGGTTCATTGTCCTGATAGAACTCCAGCATCAACTGCGCTTTGCGCTGCAACGGCGCGTTTTGTTCGCTCCACGCGTAAGCGGCATCCACGTCTTTGGTCTGACACAGGGTGGAGAAAATCGAACTGTAGGAACGCGCGTGCACCGCCTCCATAAAGCTGATGTTCGACAGCACCGCTTCTTCGTGCGGGGTGAGGGCATCGGCCATCAGCGCTGGAGCGCCGACGGTGTTTTGAATGGTATCCAGCAGCGTTAGTCCGGTGAATACGCGAATCGTCAGCTGTTGCTCTGCCGGAGTAAGCGTTTGCCAGGCCGGGATATCGTTGGACAGCGGCACCTTCTCCGGCAGCCAGAAGTTGCTGGTCAATCGGTTCCAGACCTCCAGATCCTTATCGTCCTCAATTTTGTTCCAGTTGATAGCGCTGATACGCGATAAATGGGTCATCCTGTTCTCCTTACAGCGCGCAGGACACGCAGCCTTCGATTTCGGTACCTTCCAGCGCCAGCTGGCGCAGACGGATGTAATACAGCGTTTTGATACCCTTCTTCCACGCATAAATTTGCGCTTTGTTGATATCGCGAGTGGTGGCGGTATCGGGGAAGAACAGGGTCAGCGACAGCCCCTGATCGACATGGCGCGTCGCCTCGGCGTAGGTATCGATGATTTTCTGCGGTCCAATTTCATAGGCATCCTGATACAGCGCCAGATTGTCGTTGGTCATAAACGGCGCGGGGTAGTAAACGCGTCCGGTTTTCCCCTCTTTGCGGATCTCTATCTTCGATACGATCGGGTGGATGCTGGAGGTCGCGTGGTTAATGTATGAAATGGACCCCGTCGGCGGCACCGCCTGCAGGTTGCGATTGTAGATACCGTAGCGCATCACGTCATCGCGCAACTGCCGCCACATATCGCGGTCGGGCAGGCTAATACCCGAACGGACGAACAGCTCGCGAATTTTTGCCGTTTTCGGCTGCCAGTCACCCTCAATATATTGCTGGAAATAGTCGCCGCTGGCGTAACGCGACTGCTCGAACCCGGCAAAATGCTCACCCCGTTCGCGGGCCATCAGCATCGAGGTGCGCAGCGCGTGCCAGGTGATGGTATAGAAATAGAGGTTGGTAAAATCCAATCCCTCTTTGCTGCCGTAGGCAATGCCTTCCCGCGCCAGATAACCGTGCAGATTCATCTGCCCCAGACCGATGGCGTGAGACGCAGCATTGCCCACCGCTACCGACGGCACAGAGCGGATATCGCTCATGTCGGACACCGCCGTCAGACCGCGCACTGCCACCTCGACCGTGCGGGCGAAGTCAGGGGAGTCCATGGTGTGGGCGATATTCAGCGAACCGAGGTTGCAGGAGATATCCCGGCCGATGCTGGCGTAATCCAGATTTTCATCAAACGTAGAGGGGGTATTGACCTGCAATATCTCCGAGCACAGGTTGCTCATATTGATGCGCCCGGCAATCGGGTTCGCGCGATTGACCGTATCTTCAAACATGATGTACGGATAGCCGGATTCAAACTGAATTTCCGCCAGCCGCTGGAACAGCTCGCGGGCACGGATCCAGCGTTTGCTTACCCGCTCATCGGCAACCAGTTCAGCATACATTTCGCTCACCGCGATATCACCGAACGGTTTACCGTACAGACGCTCGACGTCGTAGGGCGAGAACAGCGCCATCTGCGCATCTTCTTTCGCGAGCTGGAAGGTGATATCCGCGATGACCACCCCGAGGGAGAGCGTTTTAATGCGGATTTTCTCATCGGCATTTTCGCGTTTGGTATCAAGAAAACGCAGGATATCCGGATGATGGGCATGCAGATAGACCGCTCCGGCCCCCTGGCGCGCGCCAAGCTGGTTAGCGTAGGAGAAGGCATCTTCCAGCATTTTCATCACCGGCACCACACCGGAGGACTGGTTCTCGATGCGTTTAATCGGCGCACCAGCTTCGCGCAGGTTAGAGAGCAGAAATGCTACGCCGCCGCCGCGTTTTGACAACTGTAGCGCCGAGTTGACCGCGCGCCCGATAGATTCCATATTGTCTTCGATACGCAGCAGGAAGCAGGAGACCAGCTCGCCGCGCTGCTGCTTACCGGCGTTAAGAAACGTCGGCGTGGCGGGCTGAAAGCGCCCGGAGAGGATCTCATCGGTCAACTGATGCGCCAGCGCCTCGTTGCCCTGCGCCAGACTCAGGGCCACCATGCAGGTACGGTCGGCAAAGTCTTCAAGATAGCGCTTGCCATCGAAAGTTTTCAGCGTGTAGCTGGTGTAGAACTTCCATGCGCCGAGAAACGTCTGGAAGCGAAAACCGTAGCCTTGAGCGTGCGCGAACAGCTCGAGGATAAACTGCCTGTCGTAGCGGGCCAGCACTTTTGCGTCGTAATAGCCTTCGGCGACCAGCCACGTCAGCTTGTCATCCTGGCTGGCGAAAGGCACGGTATTCGGCTCAACGTGGCTGGCCATAAACGCCTCCACCGCCTGATGGTCCTTTTCAAACGGGATGCGACCGTTGCTGTCGTACAAATTCAGCATCGCGTTGAGGGCGTGAAAATCAGGCACCTCGGTGGCTATACGTTCTGCGGTTGTCGTTGCCAAAATTCGCTTACTCCTTTACGCACGTTGTCGACGTCTTGTGGGGTGCCCATCAGCTCAAAACGGTAGAGATACGGTACGCCGCATTTTTGCTTGATAACGTCGCCAGCGCGGCCATAGGCGTCGCCGAAGTTACGGTTACCCGCGGCAATCACGCCACGAATCAACTGGCGATTATGCGGATCGTTAAGAAAACGGATCGCCTGTCGCGGAACCGCGCCCGCCGTGCCGCCGCCGCCATAGCTGGGGACGATGAGAATGTAGGGTTCGTCTACCTGGATGCGCTCCCGCTCGTTAAGCGGAATACGCACTGCGGGCAGTCCCAGACGCTGGACGAACCGATGCGTGTTTTCGGAACTGCTGGAAAAGTAGACGATCAGGCTCATACGCTGGCCGCTGAGGTTGTCGGGCGCAGGCGGTTAATCATGTCCGGGCGGAAGCCGGACCAGCGAGTTTCCCCGGCAATCACTACCGGCAGCTGGCGGAAGCCCTGCTCGCGCAGCATATCGACGGCTTCAGGATGGTGGTCGATGTTGACCATGTCGAATTCAAACCCGCGGGTTTCCATAGCTCGTTTGGTGGCATGGCATTGCACGCAGTCGTTTTTAGTGTAAATAGTAATGCGCATGATTCGTATTTCCATTTAAGATAACAGCACGACACAAAAAATGACGTCATGCGTTATGGGTTATCGTTGAGGGAAATACTAGATGTAGTTATTTAAAAGTTCAACAACTCAATATATATGGTTTTTGCAAAAAGAAACCCCCACTGAAGGAATCCGCGGGGGGCAGGTTTTTTTGTCGTGAAATTACAGGCGCATGCTCACTGCAAGGCGGTTAAAGGCGTTCATCAGGCTGATGGCGAAAGTCAAATCGCTAATCTGTCGGGCGCTAAAATGCTCCAGCAGCGGCAGATAAACATCATCTTCAGCATGGCTTTCGGCGATATGGGTGACCGATTCAGCCCACGCCAGCGCCGCGCGCTCAGCATCGCTGAAATGAGCGCTGACTCGCCAGCCTGCCAGGGCGTCTAATTTGTTCTGCGCCACGCCGGACTTACGCAGCGCTTTGCTATGCATCTCCAGACAGAAGGCGCAGCCGTTTATTTGCGACACCCGCAAATAAATCAGCTCTATCAACGTGTTACCCAGCTCGCTTTTTTCCAGTGCAATGCTCGCCTGCACCAGTGCGTTATAGACTTCCGGGCTCAGTTCATTGTACGGCTGACGTAGTGTGGTCATTTTACTCTCCTCATTAAGACGTCAGCAAAATAGCACTATAATGGACTGCATAAGATAGCCATATTGTGATGAAAAAAGCAGACCATAATGCATGCCAAAAAACTCCTGCACTATCAGCGTATTGCCCGACAGCTTAAGTCGGCCATTGAGAGTGGCGAACTGATGCCAGGCGGCAGGCTGCCGGCGAGTCGGGTCTATGCGCAGGAACTCGGTGTGTCGAGGGCGACGATAGAAAACGCCTGGGGTGAGTTGGTGGCGCAGGGCTGGTTGGAGCGGCGCGGGCAGGCGGGGACCTTTGTCAGCGAGCGTCTCAGTCCGCAGCAATGCGCTCCTGTACAGCCTGGTGCGGGCGACGAACCGATGGCACCGCTGCCGTTTCAACTTGGGCTCCCGGCGCTGGATCTGTTTCCTCGCGGGCTGTGGGCGAGGGTGATGGGCCGACGGCTGCGCACGCAAACGCGCTCTGATCTTGCTCCCGGCGATCCATGCGGCGAGATGATCCTGCGCCGGGCCATCGTTGATTATTTACGTCTATCGCGCAGTATTGAGTGTCGGCCTGAGCAGGTGTTGGTAACCGGTAGCTATGCTGCATCAATGCGCCTTATCCTGCGCACCCTGGCCCGACCGGGCCAGAACATGTGGATGGAGGACCCTGGGTTTCCGCTGATCCGACCCATTGTGAGTGGGGAAGGGGTAAAGATAAATCCCGTCCCGGTTGACGATGAGGGGATGGATATCGCCTGGGCGCAGCAGCACTATCCGGATGCGCATTTTGCTCTGCTGACCCCAGCTCACCAAAGCCCGCTCGGTGTTGCGCTATCGCTGGCCAGGCGCAGGCAGCTATTGCAATGGGCGGCGCAGAACGACGCGTGGATTATTGAGGATGACTACGATAGTGAGTTTCGCTATCACGGTAAGCCGCTGCCGCCGTTAAAAAGCCTCGACGCCCCGCAACGGGTCATCTACGCCGGGGCGTTCAGTAAATCATTTTTTCCGGCACTGCGCGCCGCCTGGCTGGTGGTACCGGAACCGCTAGTGGCGCAGTTTCGTGAACAGGCCGCGCTGATGAGCTGTAGCGTGCCGACGCTATGGCAGCAGGCGCTGGCCGATTTTATCCGCGAGGGCCATTTCTGGCGTCATCTGAAGAAAATGCGCGCCAGCTATGCGCAGCGCCGCCAGTGGCTGGAGTCGGCGCTTCGGGAGCAGGGATTTTCGGCGGTTCCCCAACTGGGTGGGATTCAGATGGTGGTTAACGTTGAGGGAGACGATCGTCAGTTGGCCCTGCGCGGCAGGCAAGCCGGTCTGGCGGTGCAGGCGCTGAGCGACTGGCGAATTGATAGTCAGGGGGAGAAGGGACTGCTGATGAGTTTTACCAATCTGACGTCGGCAGAGAGGGCAATCGACGTGGTGCGTCAGCTCAGGTTAGCTCTGTTTTCTTAGGGCAATAAAATTCTTAGGGTAATAAAAACCCCTGCATACTGGAGTGTGCAGGGGTAGACGCGTATTTGTTATCTTCATTGGTTTGGCAATTAGATTATCGGCGCAAATTCAGCAATACGCCAATAAATACCCCAACGGCGGCTGCGGCACCGACGCTTTGCCACGGTTTGTCTCTCACGTAGCTGTCAGCGCTTCCGGCTACATCGCGGGCGCAGCCCACAGCATCACGCGCGGCCTGCTGTACGCGATTATTACCGTTAAGGCGAGCGCGAGTCTCTTTCAGTAGCGCCTGGGCTTTTTTACGCGCGGTCTCGGCTTCGTCCTTCGCATCGCTGCCCCACGATTTCAGCACCTCTTCCAGCGTATCCGCTAATTGGCTGACATCGTTATGAATATCTTCAGCGCTGTCTTCTACGTTGTTGCGGTTTGCTCGATTGGCCATGAGTTTCTCCCTTAGTTCCATTGAGTCTTTAAGTGTAGGACACGATTTCGAATTATGCTGTAGGAGGTGGTTTATGGAATTATCCGAAAGCGTTGTCTTTAATGAATAAGGTAAGGTTGACGTGCGGTGAAAGATAACGAGGAATCAGTATGTATTTAAGACCCGATGAGGTGGCGCGTGTTCTTGAAAAATCCGGCTTCACCATGGATGTTGTGACGCAAAAGGCGTATGGATATCGTCGTGGCGATGATTATGTTTATGTGAACCGTGAAGCTCGTATGGGGCGTACCGCGTTAATTATTCATCCTGCGTTAAAAGAACGTAGTACGACGTTGTCGGATCCTGCGTCGGATATTAAAACCTGCGATCATTACGAGCAGTTTCCGTTGTATTTAGCGGGCGATGTCCAGCAGCATTATGGTATTCCGCACGGTTTTAGTTCGCGCATGGCGCTAGAGCGTTTTCTGAATGGCTTATTTGGCGAGGCGCAATATAGTTGAAAAAAAGCGGCTGGCGTAACCAGTCGCTTTTTTGAATGACTCAGGCTTTAGCCTGCTGGTAAGGACTCACGCGGAACAGGCGGCGGCAGTAATCAAGGAAATAGCCGTACGCCGCACCCATCAGCATTGATACCACGATATTTGAACTGACCGCCGCGGCAATTTGCTGCCATTCAGCGCCAACAACCAACAGAATCGCCACGTATACCGGTGACTGAAATGTCACATAGGCAATTACATCAGCAATATTCTTCATCCACCCAGATGGGCTGATGCGACGCGCCTGGCGCATGGCGAAATCGCGGTAAAAACCGTAAGGTACCGCAATAATAATGTTCACCGGAATCGCTACCAGTCGCGACGATAATGACTGCTGGAAGGACATGCCGGAGAGAAAAATTTCGATCATCATGTTTACAACGGTGCAGTAAACCACCATCGCAAAGGTGTCTGCTACCGCGTGACGCAAGCGGGACTGCGCAGAGAACATCGGTATGCTCCTCGAAATTAAAGTCAATAAAGCCAAATCATTCGCAGTTAATCAGCGTTTTTGGGCTGTCTGTTTTGATGTGCGTAGATTATATCTCTGCATTAAAAGTGGCAACTAGCTATAAATTTTTATTTAATGGCTTTTTGTCGATAAAATACTCTGCATCAGGACGTTTTTTGTCCGTTACGCTACATTTGTTCTCTTTGATTATTTTTATTTTATTTATCAATAAGATAATTAGAGAGTACGTAATAAGAATGAGATCGGTACCGTTTAGCGATGGCCGATTTTGCGACAGGATCGCGTCTTGCTGTGATTTGTGTCACTTTTGGAGTTTTTTATGCCTGGTTTGGATTTAATGTAGCATGACGTGCTATTTAGGTTGTTGGGTGGCTATTCGTATTTCGTGCATGACTATTCTTCGCAAGCATCTGCAGCGTTTTGATTCTCTACTGGCGATATATCCTGAATTATCTAAACGCTGGAAATGTAATATTGAAAACGGTGGGGAAACCCACCGTGGTCTTTACGGGTTTGATTAGCACACGCCAAAATCACCATCTTCTTTATAAGCCGTAACGTCGACTGACTTTAGCGTATATTTTTCACCTTGCTCATTACTCGCCTGAACGGCAACAATTTGATCGTCATGGACTTCCACAACCTTCAATTTCGGCCCGCCTAAACGCGGTTGTACCAGATCGCCAACTGAAAACATGGTTCTTCTCCTTTGTACTGATAAAAATTATTGCTGCTAATAACCATAGCTTAGCAAAAGCGCGCTATACCCTAAATAATTCGAGTTGCAGGAAGGCGGCAAGAGAGCGAGTCCCCAGGAGCTTACATGAGTAAGTGACTGGGGTGAGTGAACGCAGCCAACGCACAAGCAACTTGAAGTATGACGGGTATAAACAACTGGCCGAAAGAGGTAGACGTTAACGACGGTTCCACGGCATCACCGCTAGCAGACGCGCCATACCGCAAAAACCAGTCACTCCGGCGAAGGTTAATCCGGCCCCAACGAATGCGCTGAGCAGGAAAAAGCTGCTGCCGAGGGAATAGCCCAACGCCACGCCGAGTAAAATCAGCACGCCCGCGGCGATTTGCACCTGACGCATCAGCGGCAGCGGCTGCGACTTGTCCTCTTGCACCGGCAGCCCCGCAGCTCTCCACGCCTGAATTCCTCCCGCCAGCAGTTTTACCTGTGCCGGAGCGGCAGCTTGCGCCAGACGAGCGGCATTATTCTGGGTACGCGAGCCCGCCTGGCAGTGAAACACGATCGTTTCGTCAGCGCTTGCGTGCAGCGAAGCTCCGTTGTTCAGCGTACTCAGCGGCACCAGTTCAGCTTCAGGGATATGCTCGCGGGCGTACTCATCAGCATCGCGGATGTCGATCAGCCGTGCACCCTGGGCGATGAGCATCTGAGCTTCAGTAGGGGAAAGAGTGGCGATTGTCATGAACGTTCCTTAAGGACAATAGATGGATTTTAGCGTAGCGACGATTTGCTGAACCGCGGGCTGGGTGATGAAGTAGTGAATTCGCTGCGCCTGGCGTTCGCTGCCGATAAGCCCTTCGTCTCGCATACGGGTGAGATGTTGTGAGGTTGCCGAAGGGCTCAGGCCGGTGATCCGCGCAAGCTCACCAGCACTGGTGTGCGGGGTTTCGCAAAGCATGCACAGAATCAATAGCCTGCTGGGGTGACTCATGGCTTTCAACAGGGCGGCGGCTTCCCCGGCGCTGGTCTGTAGCTGTTCGGGTGTATTCATTTATTTTAGTCTTTTCTAAATTTAGTAAAGTCTAAAGTAAAAGATAATATTGTGCCAGCAATGGATGCTTCTGCGGCTAAATTGTTTGTCAGAAATCAGGATAATTCATTGCCGCCGGGTTAAGCGTAACTTAAGCCTGGATAGCGATAATGACGGTAATATGACTGCACGAGTTATTGCTATGAACGCACTGGAAACCTTCAATCAAAGCGCTTTTTTAGCGCTGAATGCATCGCCCGGCACGCCGGACGCTATCCTCTCATTGGCTCGCTTTTCGGCTAGTGGGATAATCTTTGTGGTGCCGCTCATTTTGCTCTGGCTGTGGTTTTCAGGAGGGCGGCAGGGGCATCGGCAGGCGTTGTTTTGTACCCTGAGCATTTTGACCGCGCTGGGGCTGGGATTTATCTGTGGCATGCTGTGGTTTCACCCGCGGCCGTTTATGATTTCTCTTGGCCATACCTGGATAAGCCATCCGGCGGATAACTCTTTCCCGAGCGACCATGGAACGGTGATGTTTAGCGCTGCTTTTGCACTGCTGTCGCTGCGTTTACGCGCCGCGGGGCTTTTTTTGCTGTTTGCGGCGCTGCCCGTAGCCTGGGCACGAATCTTTCTGGGGGTTCACTTTCCGCTGGATATGGCAGGGTCGGTGCTGGTTTCGGCCTGCGGTGTCTGCATCGCGAAGCTTATCTGGCAGGGCGCTGGACGGCGCTTAACTTCGTTGTGCGAAGCGATGAGCAGGCGGATATTCTCCTGGCTACCGCCGCGCTTCACGCCCTGAGCGAAAGCAGGGCGCTATGCTTTATGACTTCCACGACGGGCGGCGCGACGATACAAGGTACTGCGCGCCACACCTAACGCCTGTGCGGCTTTGCTGATGTTGCCGTTGTAGCTTGCCAGGGTGTCGGCAATCAACTGGGCATCATGCTGTTGAAGCCCGCGCGGTGCGAGAGCGACGGGTTGGGTACGATATTCATTGGGCAGAGCATTGATCCCCAGCCTCTCGCCCTCTTCGGTCAGCGCCAGCAGTACCCTCATCAGGCTTTGCAACTGACGAACGTTTCCTGGCCACGGCAGCGCCGCCAGGTGTTCGCATAGCTCAGGTGTCAGGGTGACCCGTCGTTTTTCTCCGCCCAGATCCCGCCACAACTGCTGTATAAATGCAGGTAGTTCAGTCCAGGCGCGCAGCGGCGGCAGCGTCAGGGCATATTCGCGCAGTCGATAGAGCAGGTCTTCGCGGAAGGTACCTTCGTCGACGCGCTGGGCCAGGTTGCGGTGAGTGGCGCAAATCACCGCGAAGTTGACAGGTGAACTCTGGCTGGCGCCAAGCGGTGTTACTTCTTTCTCCTGAAGGATCCGCAGCAGTCGGGTCTGTAGTGCTAATGGCATATCGCCAATCTCATCAAGAAACAGCACGCCGCCATCGGCCTCTCGAATCTTGCCGATATAACCGTTTTTGTTGGCACCTGTAAAAGCACCGGGCTGATAGCCAAACAGCTCGGACTCAATCAGCGACTCGGGAATGGCGGCGCAGTTGATGGCGACGAATTTACCGCTGTGCCAGCGGCTGTGCTGATGAATCATACGGCTGACGTACTCTTTGCCGCAGCCAGTCTCCCCTTCAATACACAAGCCAATTCCGGCGTTAAGCAGGCGTACCAGCTTTTCGCCTTCATGTTGGCTGGAGAAGGGGAAGTTGATGGTTGGCCGCTCTGGCATTGTCACGCTGGTGCGATTTGGCGCGCGTAAGCGGTAATAGTAGTTCTGGCGTCCAGCGGTGAACGGCAGCGGCACGCTGACGGCGGTTTGCTGAAGTTGGGGGAAAAGCTGCTGGAAGGTGATGTGCCCAAACTGCGCCGCGTTGAGGCTGAGTTCGCGCATCGCCAGCCGGTTACCGGCGGTCAGCACATTATCGGTAAAAATCAGCAGCAACTCCTCCACGCTGTCGAGTTTTTCGGCCCGGGGATGCAGGCTCATCAGCCACTGCTGCGGATGCAGGCTCTGTTTGACCCACAGATATTCTATCTGTTTCGCTGCGCCTTTTACCCAGGCCAGGGTCTGGGTATGCGGATAGTGGGCCGGGCCGGAGATATCCAGCACGCCTGCAATTTGTCCGTCGGGGCTTTGCAGCGGCACGGCGGCGCAATAAAGCTCCTGATTGCTGGTCAGGAAATGCTGACGACCATCGATTTCGCAGCAGTCGTCAATCGCCAGCGCGGTGCCTATGGCGTTGGTGCCGCGCCCGCTCTCGCTCCACAGATTTCCCGGGGCTAAGGCAAAGCGCTGTGCCTTCTGCATGGCATCCAGGTTGCCGAAGGTTTGCAGGACCAGGCCGCTGGCGTCGGAGAGAATCACCACCGATTGCAGGTCGCTAACCTTGCCTGATAGCCCATTGACCACCGGCTGCGTCAGCCTTTGTATGCGGTGATGGCTGGCAAGCCTGTCGGCCAGTTCGCTAGCGTGCAAACGAGGAAAGTCATCCGTGGCGGGGTCGAGGCCATAGCGTTGGCTGCGACACCAGGAATCGCTCAGCAGTGGGCTCGCTTTGACCTCCGACGTCAGGGAAAACGGATTTCCTCGCACGTGACACCTCATGGCGGGTTAGTTGTGTTGCAATATTGTAGCTGTGTGGTTTATTTGATGTTGCGATTTGCGACACATAAGAAAAAATAGGCGCAACAGAAAAATGGAGTGAGTATTTAATTTATTGAATATAAATAAGTTTTAAGAAAAAAGAAAAGTGGCATAACCCCTGCAATAGCGTTTAGGTGCAGCGAGCGATCGTACAAAACTAATATGCCGCTGCGCCTCAACCCTACATGAAGGAGATTTGCGATGCGTTATGCACATCCTGGCACGCCGGGCGCTTTGGTTTCACTGAAGTCTGCTTACAGTAACTTTATTGACGGTAAATTTATTGAACCGATCGGCGGCGAATTCTTTATGAATACCTCCCCGGTCGATGGTAGCGATATTGGGCAGTTCCCGCGTTCTGATGCCAAAGATATCGACTTTGCCCTTGATGCGGCGCACCGGGCCGCCGATGCCTGGGGCAAAACCTCGGCTCAGCATCGCGCTAATCTGCTGTTGCAGGTTGCCGATCGTATCGAGGCTAACCTGGAATACCTGGCGGTGGCGGAGAGTTGGGATAATGGCAAACCAATCCGCGAGACCCTTAACGCCGACCTGCCGCTGGCGGTCGATCACTTCCGCTATTTTGCCGGCTGCCTGCGCGCGCAGGAGGGGAGTACGGCGGAGATCGACGAGACTACTGTGGCCTACCACTTCCATGAACCACTAGGCGTGGTCGGGCAAATTATTCCGTGGAACTTTCCGCTATTGATGGCCGCCTGGAAGCTGGCTCCAGCGCTCGCGGCCGGTAACTGCGTCGTGCTGAAACCCGCGGAGCAGACGCCGCTGGGTATTACTCTGCTGATGGAGATCATTGGCGATCTGTTCCCGGCAGGGGTACTCAACGTGGTGCAGGGCTTTGGTAAAGAGGCGGGTGAAGCGCTGGCGACCAGCAAACGTATTGCTAAGATTGCGTTCACCGGTTCAACGCCGGTTGGACGCCATATCATGGCCTGCGCTGCTGAGAACATCATACCTTGTACCGTCGAGCTCGGCGGTAAGTCGCCGAATATCTATTTTGCCGACGTGATGGAAGGCGAAGAGGAGTTTATTGAGAAGGCAGTTGAAGGCCTGGTGCTCGGCTTCTTTAACCAGGGGGAGGTCTGTACCTGCCCGTCCCGCGCGCTGATTCAGGAGTCTATCTATGAACCCTTTATGCAACGGGTGATGGCAAAAGTGGCGCAAATCCGCCGCGGCGATCCCTTTGATACCGACACGATGATTGGTGCTCAGGCGTCGCGTCAGCAGTTCGATAAGATCCTTTCTTATATCAAGATCGCCCGCGACGAAGGCGGCAAGATCCTGACCGGGGGGGAACGCGGCAATATCTCCGCCGAACTGGATAACGGTTTCTATATTCAGCCGACGCTGATTCAGGGCCGTAACGATATGCGCAGCTTCCAGGAGGAGATCTTTGGCCCGGTTATCGGCGTCACCACCTTTAAAGATGAAGCGGAGGCGCTGTCTATTGCCAACCAGACCCAGTTTGGTCTCGGCGCTGGCGTCTGGACGCGGGATACCAATCTGGCGTATCGCATGGGGCGCGGTATTAAAGCCGGTCGTGTGTGGACTAACTGCTACCATATCTACCCGGCGCATGCGGCCTTCGGCGGTTACAAACAGTCTGGCGTTGGGCGCGAAACGCATAAAATGGCCCTTAATGCCTACCAGCAGACGAAAAACCTGCTGGTGAGCTACGGTACTGCACCGTTAGGTCTGTTCTGATCGAATAGCGGTTAAGCCCTTCGTTAATTAACGTAACCCGCAATCTTTGGTTAAGATTGCGGGTTTATTATGCCCATCTAAAGATGGGGTTTATTGCGCTCGCCGAAGGGACGAGCGTAAAAATCAATGAGGCCAGCAAGTTACCGGTATAAAAACGAGCCGCCGCTTTCGCGCTGTAGCTCACAAAAAAGAGATGTCATTACGATTTTTTGCACAATGAGCAGATCGGTACGCTATCAATGATCGAGAGATTAAGCGGCTGACCTGGAATACTTTTGTGCGGGAAAATCGAAGATGAAAATCGCTTTTGGTGAGCTAAAACCTTTATTGCAGGCGCATCGCGTTTTTGTCGGCGGGCAGAAGCTTACCTGCGCCCATGCCTTTTACCGTGATGACCTGCTAATTGATATACCGGAAAATCTAGTCACCGAACCTTATACCACTTACTGGGGGCGCTGCGGTGAACGTCTGGCCTCCATGGGCGCTTTTAGCTATACGCGAACCCTGCTTCCGGCGCTGATTCAGGTAGGGCGTTATACCTCGATTGCCGATCGCTTGCAGGTACTTGGCGACCGACACCCTCTGGAGTGGGCCAGCGCCAGCCCGGTGTTTTATGCCCATCTCTCCGGCGTCATGTCGACTCTTGCCGCCGACAGCGGTAAACCCAATCAATTTTATCCCTTTGAGAAAACGCCCCGGCCAATAACCATCGGTAATGATGTGTGGATTGGTCAGAATGTTACCCTGGCGCAGGGCATTACTATTGGCGATGGGGCCGTTATTGCGGCCAACGCGCTGGTGGTCAAAGACGTCGCGCCGTACACCATCGTTGGCGGCAACCCGGCAAAACCGATCCGTATGCGCTTTAACGACGCGATTATTGAACAACTGCTGGCGCTACGATGGTGGCGTTTCTCCGCCCAGGATATTGCTGCGTTTCCGGTGAATCAGGTTGAGCGCTTTTGTGAATTGTTCACCGAGTGCGTTGCTGAAGGGACGATGCTGACTTTCTCGCCGCCGGTATTGACGGCATCCATGATTAAAGCTGTTATGGCTAATAAGCAAAATCCGCAGCGTAGCGCGGTTTAATCAGAAGCGGTTCACATTTGGACAAGGACAAAAAGATGAAGTTGAAGTCAGGTATTGCTTTCGTCATCGCTGCCATCGCCTGCGGCGCTCAGGCGCGCGACATGAACAGTATTCAACAAAGCGGCGAGCTGAAAGTCGGTGTGCCGGGAGACTACGCGCCGCTGGCGTTTCACAATAAAGCCGGGGAGCTGCTGGGCTACGACGTTGATATGGCGAAAGATCTTGGCAAGCGGCTGGGCCTGAAGGTGAGCTTCGTGCAGACCAGCTGGCCGACGCTCTCCGCTGACCTGAAGGCAGATAAGTTTGATATCGCTATGGGTGGGGTGACACAAACCCCGGCGCGGGCAAAAGATTTTGCCCTAAGCCAGCCGGTGGTACCGAATGGTAAAATTGCGCTGGCTAACTGCGCGGCGGCCCCCGCGCTCGGCAGCCTGGAGAAAATTGACCAGCCGAATGTGAAGGTGGTTGTGAATCCAGGCGGTACCAACCAAAGTTTTGTCGATGAACATATCAAGCATGCGCAGATTATTCGGGTGAAAAACAATATCGATAACCTTGAAGCGCTGCGGCAGAAAACGGCGGATATGATGGTGACCGACCTGATCGAAGGGGTCTATTACCAAAGCAATGAGCCGGGCGTTTTTTGCGTAGCTAACGAGACGCCGTTCCCCGGAACCGCCAGTTTCAAAGTCTATATGATGAACAAAGACAACCCGCAGCTGCTGGAGAAGGTTAACCAGTGGCTGGAGAGTCAGGATAAAAACGTACTCAAGCAGAAGTGGCGGATTCATGACCAGCTAAAATCCTGAGGCACTAAAGGTTTTCTATGTGGTGCTGGCGAAATATTAGCGTTCCTGATTTTCAGTCAGCACATCGTTAAGCAGCCAGTCATAAAACACCTTCACCTCCGGGCGCATTACGGCATGCTGTGGAGTCACGATGTAGTAGGACCACGTCAACGGCCAGCGGTTATCGGGATGTAGCTGAACCAGCTGGCCAGTGGTGAGAAGCTGTTTAACCAGCGCATGGCGCACAATAGCAACGCCGCGCCCGCTAAGTGCGGCAAGGATGACCGCCGATGTGGAGTTGATATGCAGCCCGCTATCGCGTGCCGCCGGAGCCTGAGCCGCTTCCAACACATCTTCCCAGGAAGGAAAGCTGGCACCGGGATGCGGCGTATCATCATGAATCAGCTTTTGCTCCGCCAGCCAGTCGCCGCAGGCGATTTTTCCCGGAGGAACAATTAGCGGGCTGCACACCAGCACCGCCTCTTCATCCATCAGCCAGGTTTTATCGACGCCGGACCAGTCACCGCGCCCGCAGCGAACCCCCAGGTCAGCTTCGCCGTGGGAGACATCCATCAGCTTTTCCGTGACGTTGAGGCGCAGGTCGATATTTTCATAGGCCTCAGAGAAGCGGTTCAAGCGCTCCATCAGCCAGTTCATCATCAGAACTTGTGAGGCGGTGATCACCACCACGGAGCGCGCCCGGCGGCCGCGGAGCTTATTCAGCCCGCTCTCGAGCTTATCCAGCCCCAGGGTAATATCCTGTAGCGCTTCCTGCGCTTCGCTCACCAGGGTAAGGCGTTCTTTGCCCGCGCGTGCGCGGTGCAGCAGCGGATGACCGACCCAATCTTCCAGCGCCCTGACTAACTGCCCGACGGCGGCGGGCGTCACGCCCAGTTCCCGGGCCGCGCCGGTAAAGCTGCCGTGGCGGGCGGCGGCTTCAAAAGCGTGGAGCCATTTCAGTCGGTTAAGCGAGCGCATAGCGGATATCTCTCAGTGATTTTTCGCCTCAGTATATACCATAGAGATAGATTTTCTTTGTTATGACGCTATTTCTTCTCATTCGTCAACCCGGCTTAAGACAGGCATGCTTAGGCCACACAAATCAATCGTGAAGAGGTTAATGATGAATACAGTATTTACTGGGAAAAAACTGTTAGTGGTCGGTGGGACCAGCGGTATGGGTCTGGCGACGGCCAAACGGGTGATTGAGAATGGCGGCAGCGTGGTGCTGGTGGGCAATCGTCAGGAGAAGGCGGAGCAGGCGCGTCATGCGCTGGCGGCCTACGGCAAGGTGGATATTATCGTTGCCGATCTGATGAGCGAAGCGGGTATGCAGCAGGTCATGACGACTATCAATGCCGAGCATCGGGATATCAGCCTGCTGGTTAACGCTGCTGGTGTCTTCTTCCCGAAACCGTTTATTGAACATGAAATGACCGATTATGATGTGTATATGAATCTCAATCGGGCGACCTTTTTTATCACCCGCGAAGTGGTGCGCAACATGCTGGCCGCCGGTATCAAAGGCGCGATTGTGAATATTGGTTCAATGTGGGCGCAGCAGGCCATCGGCGCGACGCCGTCATCGGCCTACTCAATGGCAAAGGCGGGTCTGCATGCGCTGACTAAAAACCTGGCGATTGAGCTGGGTGGCAGCGGTATTCGCGTAAACGCGGTATCCCCGGCGGTGGTACATACGCCGATTTATGAAGGCTTTATCGAGAAAGAGGAGGTGAAGGCGGTGATGAACAGCTTTGACAGCTTCCATCCGATTGGCCGCGTTGGCACGCCTGAGGATATCGCGCAAACCGTGGCGTTCCTTCTCAGCGATAGTACCGGTTGGGTGACCGGTGCGGTATGGGATATTGATGGTGGCGTGATGGCTGGTCGGAATGCCTGATTACGTTCATTATGTCATCAAGACTGTTGGCATAAATAAAAACGAATTCAGGATAACGAAAATCAATGAGCGCTGAAACAACGCTGCCTGTCAGGCAGCAAAACCAGAATATTGTTCGTCTGGCCACGGCGCAGGCGCTGGCGGGGGCAAACTCGGTGGTATTTTACGCCACCGGGGCAATTGTGGGTAACGCCATTGCACCGAATCCCACGCTGGCGACGCTGCCGATCACCATTTTTGTGCTGGGCATGGCGGCCTGTATTTTGCCGTTTGGAGCGCTGGCCAGAAAGCGTGGGCGTAAAACGGTCTTCATGACCGGCACCGGGGCCGGTGTTTTGACCGGGCTACTGGCGGCGCTGGCGGTTGTTATCAGCTCATTCTGGCTGTTCTGTATCGCGGCCTTTTTCGGCGGAGCCTATGCGGCAGTGGCGGTGTCGTTCCGCTTTGCTGCGACAGATGGCGTCAGCGACGAGCGCCGCGCGCGGGCGCTCTCCCTGGTCATGGGCGGCGGGGTGGCCGCCGGGGTCATCGGGCCGATGTTGGTCACAGGTACCATGAACCTGTGGCCGCCGCACACCTTTGCGATGACCTTTATCGCCCAGGGGCTGGTGGCTGCGGTATCGGCGCTGGTATTGCTGGGGGTAAAAACCGCCGAGCCGGTGGCGCAGGCGAAATCCGGCGGGCGTCCGCTGGGCGAAATTGTGCGCCAGCCGGGCTTTGCCCGCACGGTGTTCAGCGGCGCAATCTCCTATATGGTGATGAACTTTCTGATGACCGCAGCGCCGCTTTCCATGCATATGCACGGCATCTCGCAACAGGCGTCGAATCTGGGGATCCAGTGGCACGTTATCGCCATGTATGGCCCCGGTTTTTTCACCGGTAAATTAATCAATCGATTCGGAGCCCGGCGTATTAACGCGGCTGGGTTAATTCTGCTGGTGGTGTCGGTGATGGTCGGCCTGGCCGGTATTGACGTAATGCACTACTGGCTGTCGCTTATCCTGCTGGGCTTAGGTTGGAACTTTGGCTTTACCGGCGCGTCGGCGCAGATTATGGATTTCCATCGTCCGGAAGAGAAAACCCAGGTGCAGTCGCTGAATGATTTTATTGTTTTCGGCGTTATGATGATTGGCTCTTTCTCCTCCGGTGCGCTGATGAACCTCTTTGGCTGGAACGCCGTGCTGTGGGGATCGCTGGTGCCGATTGTCATCGCGTTGCTTGCGTTGCTGGTCGGCGGACGAGCAGCGAAACGAACCTAATTTTTGCGTGATTTAACGCCAGCACGCACGGCGTCTCGCATTGAGCGAATTAAGGTTTCTTTGCTGCGACCCCGGCGGAAAATCAGCGAGAAGGGAGCCTGATAGCCATATTCCGTCGGCAGCAGGGCGCGCAGCTTTTGCGATTGCACCCAGGGCAAAGCGTAGTGTTCCGGCAGATAGCCGACGTATTTGCCGGACAAAATCAGCATCAGCTGCGCTTCCATACTTTCTGCGCTCGCGACGCTCTGCTTAAAGCCTTTGCGCCCTAAATCGCTGCTGCTCCAGTAGCTGCGGGTGACCATTCGCATCTCGGAAATAAGCGCTTCCGTCGGGTGCTTAACGGTAAACAGAGAGTGTTTGTCACCGCAATAGAGCCAGTTTTGTTCGCGATAAAGTGGGTGAGACACCACGCTATTGGCCTGTAAAGAGAAGGTGCCCACGGCGAGATCCAGTTCATTATTCAGTACGCCCTGCAAAAGCGCGTTCGGGCTTCTGACCTGTAAATTAATATGCACCAGCGGGAAGCGCTCGCTAAACGTGGCGATGATTTCGCTCATCGGCAGCATCGGGTCGGTAATCGTCGAGTCAATTACGCCAAGATTAAAAATCCCAGTCTGCTCGCCGCGCAGCGTCGCCGTATTGCGCTCAAAATCCTCCATCGAATTCAGCAGATCGATGCTTTGCTGGAGCACGGTTTCCCCTTTTTCGGTCAGAGAAAAACCGCCTCTACCGCGACGACATAGGGTGATGCCGAGCTTCTCTTCCAGTTCACTCATATAGTTGCTGATGGCTGAAACGGTCAGGTTAAGTTCCTGCTGCGCATTGGCAAAGCCCTGATATTTCGCCACGGTAATAAAAACGTGTAACAGCCGCAGATTCGGAAATTTTCCAACTGACATAAGGGGATGCTCCGCTGTAAGCCCCGGGTTTTGTTTTTATTTTTCTAAACTAATTTTTTGCTTTTGACTATTTTTTCTCTCATCCGCGTTCAGCAGTATGTCTTCATCGCCCGATAAGCCCTGGAGACACAGCAATGACATCCTTAATTGAACATGAATACCCGCAGCCGCAGGATGGCGAAATTCCGCGTTTTAGCGGGTTACCCACTTTTTTTCGCCTGCCTTTTGCGCCACAGGCCGCCGATCTGGATATCGGCGTGGTGGGCGTGCCGTGGGATGGCGGAACCACCAACCGTGCGGGGACTCGCCACGGGCCACGCGAGCTACGCAATGCCTCAAGCCTGGTGCGTCGGGTCCACCAGACCACCCGCCGTTCTCCCTATGATTACGCCCGCGTTGGCGATCTGGGGGATGTGCGTATCAATCCGGTAGATATGCAGGATAGCCTGGCGCGCATTGAAGCATGGTATCGCGCCCTTGATGAGCAGCAGGTGATGCCTCTAACCGCGGGCGGCGACCATCTCACTACGCTGCCGATTTTACGGGCGCTCGGACGGGATAAGGCGTTGGGGATGATCCATTTTGATGCCCACTCGGATACTAACGACAGCTATTTCGGCGGCGAGCGCTTTACCCACGGTACTCCGTTTCGTCGTGCGGTAGAAGAAGGCGTTCTCGACCCGCAACGCACGGTGCAAATCGGCATCCGCGGAGCGCTGTTTTCCGCCGATGAGCACCGCTGGGCGGAAGAGAACGGTATCACCATCATCCGTATGGAGCAGGTGGACGAGCTGGGTATCGACAAGGTGATGCAGCGGGCGCGTGAGATTGTTGGCGAGCAGCCTACCTATATCAGCTTCGATATCGATGTGCTGGATCCGGTCTATGCGCCCGGTACCGGAACGCCGGAAATTGGCGGTATGACTACGTTGCAGGCTCAGCGCTGCGTTCGTCAGCTTGCTGGATTGAATCTGATTGGTGCCGACGTGGTGGAAGTCTCGCCGCCCTTTGACCAGGGCAATCTCACTAGCCTGACCGGCGCGACCATGATGTTTGAACTCCTGTGCCAGCTTGCCGATGCCCATCATCGGCGTATTTCTCAATAACAGCGGAGAATTATGATGAAAAGAAATCTCTCATTGCGCTATCTTGCCACCGCGTTGGTTCTGGCATCAGGCCTTGTCACGGCGGCCAATGCGGCGGATGCGACTCTGACGCCGGGAAAGCTGAAGATAGCGATGGAAGTCGCCTACCCGCCTTTTGAATCTTGGCAGGATGACAAAATCGTCGGCTTTGATGCTGAACTGGCGGCGTTATTAAGCCAAAAAGCGGGCCTGACGCTACAGCTGGTGGATACCAAATTTAGCAGCCTGATCCTCGGCCTGAGCGGGGGACGTCAGGACGCGGTCATCTCTGCGCTCTATATCACTGCGGAGCGTACCCTGCAGGCGGATGCGATCCCTTATGCTAAAACGGGGGCCTATATCATGGTGCGCAGCGATAGCAAAGTTGCGCCGCAAACGGAAAACGAACTTTGTGGTTTAACCATTGGGCTACAGCAGGGTACATCGTGGGTGAAAAAGCTGCATGAGCTTTCGGCGAGCTATTGCCAGGCACAGGGTAAAGGGGCGATTGAGATTAAAGAGTTCCCGACCGCGCCGGAGACGCTGCAGGCACTGCTCTCCGGCAATATTCAGGCTCAGGTAGATATTGCAGGTGTGGTAAGCCTGTTCACCCAGCGCAGCAAAGGGCGACTGAAGGTCAGTTCTCCGCAGACGATATATCCTCAAACGCTGGGTATTTACATCAAGAAGGGCAACCAGGCGCTGACGCAACAGTTGACCTCCGCACTGAAAGCCCTGCGTGAAAATGGTGAGTACAGCGCCTTGCTGAAAAAGTATGCGGTATATGGCATCACCGATGACACGGTGCAGTAGTGTGTAAAAAATCTAAAATATACAGGTGAACGGACACTGTAATGAGATACTTATCACATTTTTAGCGTGATTAAACCGTTTGGTATGATTTAAAATCACTACTTATCAATGCCTTACTTTTTACCCTACAATTCATTGTGTATTCAGTGTGTAAAATTACACACTGATCACAATTCATATCTTCTCTGCATGCTTTAATTCCTCTCACCAAAACAGAGAGGATTGCTCATGAAACACATGATGATTTGCTGCGGCGCCGGTGTTGCGACCAGTACCGTTGCGTTAAATAAGCTCCAGGACTTCCTGAAAAAAGAGAATATTCTCGATAAAGTGCGTATTTCCCAGGGAACCGTGGCTGAAGCCAAAACCCGCGACGATGTAGATTTTATTGTTTCCACTTCACCGGTTGCGCTTTCTATTCCCGTTGTTAACGCTCTACCGCTATTAACCGGTATGGGTACTGATAAAGTTTTCAGCAGCGTCAAAGAATTAATTCTCGCCGAGGGTTAAGCCATGTTTATTGTTGATTACATTGTAGGTTTAGGGGCATCGGTCATGATGCCGCTAATATTTATGCTCCTCGGTTTGATATTACGCCTGTCGCTGAGCAAAGCATTAAAAGCCGGTTTAATGGTTGGTATTGGTTTTATCGGCTTAAGCATTACCGTTAATCTGATGATCGATTCCCTGACCCCGGTAAGCCATGCGCTGGTGGAGCGTTTTGGTCTGAATCTCAACGTACTGGACGTGGG
The DNA here is from genome assembly GCF_003261575.2 of Klebsiella huaxiensis. Classification (GTDB taxonomy): domain Bacteria; phylum Pseudomonadota; class Gammaproteobacteria; order Enterobacterales; family Enterobacteriaceae; genus Klebsiella; species Klebsiella huaxiensis. The sequence goes on from NZ_CP036175.1 coordinate 1,394,027, forward strand.
CTGGCCTGCCGCCGCAGCGGTAGCGATGGGGACCCGGGTCGGCGCGCTGGTGATTCCGGTGTGCGTCGCGATTAACGTTCTGATGTTGTACACCAAAACCACGCGGGTACTGAACGTGGATATCTGGAACCTGTGGCATCATGCCTTTACCGGTTCCCTGGTGACGATTATTACCGACAGCTTGTGGCTGGGAATATTTGCCGCCGGTATCAACTGTATTATTACGATGGTGATTGCTGACCGCACCAGTGGTGATGTTGAGAAATACCTGAATCTGCCGTCTATTTCGGTACCGCACGGTTTTTCCGCATCATTTGTCCCGGCCGCGTGGTTGGTGAATGCCATTGTTGACCGCATCCCGGTTATTCGCGATATCAAAATTGATACCGAAGTTATCCAGAAACGCTTATCTATTCTCGGCGATCCGGCCTCTCTGGGGGCAATTATCGGTGCGCTGTTGGGTATTATCGCGGGTATCGAAGTGAAAGCTATTCTGCAAACCGCAATTACCATGGCGGCGGTGATGACCATTATTCCGCGGATGGCGAAAATGCTGATGGAAGGGGTTTATCCGATTAGCGAACGTATTCAGGAGATAGCTCAGTCGCGTGCCGGTTCATTCGGCAAAATCGCTATCGGCCTGGATTCAGCCGTGAGCGTTGGGCACCCGGTGACGCTGTCCGTATCGATGCTGATGATCCCGGTGATGCTGGTACTGGCGGCGATTATTCCGGGCAACCAGTTCCTGCCGTTCGCGTCCCTTACCGGATTACCGTTCGCCTTCGTGCTGGTGACGGCAGTTTGTCGCGGTGATATGTTCCGTACGCTACTGACCGGGCTGTTAACCTTAAGTCTGGCGCTGTTGATTGGTACCAGCCTGGCGCCGATTGTCACCAGCACCGCGGTGAGCACCGGCTTCTCGCTGCCGCAGGGGACCACCAGTATTAGCAGCGTGGATTATGCCGGGGCGATGCTGCCGTGGGCGATTATCCAGAGCTTCCACCTCAAAGAGATCGGTGTGGGTATCCTGACGCTGTGCACCATCGTGCTGGTGCTGTGGAACCGCCGTAAGCTGGCGCAGGAGAATGAGCAAGCGGCAGCAGAAGTGAGCGTGGAGGCCGGAAAATGATGTTTAGCGCACAGCGGGTGGTGAAGTTTACCGGGAACGTGAGTCGGACGGTTTTGTTAACCCGACTGGCAGATAGCCTGCAGGCCGACGGACTGGTTAAACCAAGTTTTGCCGATGGGGTACTTGAACGGGAAAAAGTCTATCCCACCGGGATATTTATGGAGACCCATAGCGTCGCCATTCCGCATACCGAGTTTGAGCATGTTAACCAGACCGGTTTTGCAATCGGCATTAACCTGGCGGGGGTTGAATTTCAGCGTACCGACGAGCCTGAAGAGAGCGTTGTCCCGCAGATAGTCGTGATGATGGCGATTGATAAAACTTGCGAAAAAGTGGCAATTATTCAATCCTTGTTCGCATTATTGGCCGATCGCGATCGAGTTAACGATATCGTGAAAATGACGCCAGAGGAGATTGCAAAAGTGTTCACCGATGCCGTCGTCACGCAGTAAGATAAAATGATGAGCTCAATACGGTGAAGCCGCAACCGACGAGGGACAAGATGTTACGAATCAGCGACGTCATAGAGTTAGCGATGGTCAGTCGTAAAACTATCTATAACGCAATCAACAGTGGCCGGCTGAAATATCAGTTGGTGAATGTAGATAATCGTCAGGTTCGTATGTTCCTCGAAGAAGATGTCTTCGAAGCTTTTCCGAAAACCAACCGTGCGGTGACTCAGGAGCAAGAAGTGCAGGCGCTGCGTGAAGAGGTCGCTTCGCTTAAGTTTGCTCTGGCGGAGCTGCAAAAAGCGGTGAACGCCATGGATCCGGAAGGCAAGTACGAAATGACCAGCGTTAAAGAGCCAGCAAAAACGCCCGACCGCTAACCAGCGGCCGGGCGCAGCTTATCAGACAATATCATCCACCACGCCGCCATCCACGCGTAGCGCCGCGCCTGACGTTGCTGAAGCCTGAGTCGAGCAGACGTAAACCACCATATTGGCGACTTCTTCCACCGTGGCCGCACGTTGAATCACCGAGCCTGGACGGTTCGCCATCACGAACTCTTTTGCCAGCTGTTCCAGCGATTTCCCGGTTTTCGCGACTTCATCTTTCATCATCTCAGCAAAGCCATCAGAGATAGTTGGCCCCGGCAGCACGCTGTTGACGGTGACGCCGCTACCGGCGACAAACTTCGCCAGCCCGCGGGCCAGCGACAGCTGAGCGGTTTTCGTCACGCCGTAATGAATCATATCCGCCGGAATGTTACGCGCCGATTCCGAAGAGATAAACACAACCCGACCCCAGCCTTTCTGCACCATCGCCGGTAGCAGGGCGCGAGAAAGACGTACCCCTGACATCACGTTGGTTTGCCAGTAGTTTTCCCAGGTCGCATCATCGGTTGCATAGAAATCCTGCGGGCCGTAAATACCTGCGTTATTGACCAGAATGTCGACTCCGTTAACAGCCTGCACCAGCTGATTGACGCCTTCAGCGCTGCTGAGATCGGCAATCGCCGGGCGCAGTTTCGCGTCGGGAACCTCATTCTGTAAACGGGCGATGGCCGCGCTCACGCTACGCTCGCTGCGACCATTAATTATCACTTCCGCGCCGCTGGCCGCCAGACCTGTGGCGATGGCGAAACCAATACCGCCGGTGGAGGCGGTAACCAGTGCGACTTTCCCCGATAAATCAATATTCATGCTGATAGCCTTATTTTTTGTCGGACAGACCATTAAGCGTAGCAGCGGATATGAGGCTATTGACGTTTTCGGGATTAATAACCGCTCTGTTTGTTAACAAGATTTTTCAGCGGCAGCGCCTGGTGCAGCCGTTGGATGTTGTCCAGCAGCTGACGGGCAACCACCACCGTTTGCGCGATAGAGGCCATATGCGGGGTGATAACCACCTGCGGATGCTGCCACAGTGGGTCTTCCTGCGGCAGCGGTTCGACGGGGAACACGTCGAGCACCGCGCCGGACAACTTGCCGTTCTCCAGTGCTTCAAGTACGTCCTGATTCACCATATGCTCGCCGCGTCCGCAGTTAATCAGCGCTGCACCGTCAGGTAGTTGCTCCAGTAAAGGGTGGGCAAGGATGCCTCGCGTCTGCTCTGTTAACGGCAGGACGTTGATCAGCGCATCCAGTTGGCCAAGAAATTCGCCAGCCTGAGCATCTCCGTGATAACAACGCACGCCAGCAAGGGATTTTTCACTGCGCGCCCAGCCGGAAACCTTATATCCCAATCCGGCAAGCTGCGCGGCGATATAGCCGCCAATTTCGCCGAGGCCCATGACGCCAACGTGATAATCGGCCGCCGCTCGCTGCGGATAAATCTTCCACGTTCTTTCGCGCTGGTGGGCCAGCGCCCGGTCAAAACTGCGCTGAAACCACAGCACGCCCCACAGAACGTATTCAAACATGCCGTGGCGAAAATCTTCGTCAACCACCCGGCAGAGCGGAACGTCGCTGGCAAAAACGCTGGCGGGTAAATGGTCGACGCCAGCAGATGCGGCCTGGATCAGTTTCAGCTCAGGCGAGCGGACCAGCAGCTGTGGGTCAGGAAACCAGCAGCTGGCATATTGCGCCTCGCGGGCGGCGGGGTCCTCTGGCAGAACCGCTTTTACTTCCGGAAACAGCGCGAACGCGGCGCAAATTTCCTGGGCGTACTGAGGATCATTACAATCCACGACGACGGTTAACTGAGTCATAGGCATTAGCTTTTATATGAAGTATCAAGACGATCGAGGCGGCGTAGCCACGCCTGCCACACCAGCTGGCGTTCATGTTCAACCCCCATGAGCTGCTCACAGGCGTGCTGGCTTAAATGCTCAGGGATCGTATGAATGGGGCTGAGCGGCGCCAGCTGCGCGGTGGCCATCTGGATCTCACAGGCACGGTTGAGGTAATACATGATGTAAAACGCATCGGCGACGGTCCGACCGACCGACAGCAGGCCGTGGCTTTGCAGGATCATGGCGATGTTAGTGCCGAGCGACTGCTGGATCCGTACGCGTTCATCGAGATCGAATGCTACGCCTTCATACGGGTGGTAGCCGACGCGCCGATAAAACTCGGTGCTGATCTGGTTAAGCTGCAGCAGCCCATCTTCACAGGCGGCGACCGCCATTCCCGGCAGGGTGTGGGTGTGGATCACGCAGTGGGCATCTTCGCGAGCCATATGTACCGCGCTGTGAATGGTAAAGCCTGCCGAGTTTGCCGGAGCGCTACCTTCGACAACCTTGCCCTGCATATCGACCACGATTAAGTTGCTGGCGGTCACTTCATCAAACATCATACCGAAGGGGTTAATCAAAAAACGCGGCTCGCCGTCGCCGGGCAGGCGCACGGAGAAGTGGGTATACAGCGTGTCTTCCCAGCCGAATAGCGCCGCCAGACGATAGGCGGCGGCCAGCTGCTGGCGTAGCTCCAGTTCAGTTGCCATTTATTGCACTCCCATAAATTCACGAATGCGGGTCAGGGACGGATCGGCGACATCGTTGCGAATGCGCTGCGGTGGCATATCGCTTTGCACCACGCCGTTTTCCATCATCACTACCCGGTCAGAAATCGATAAGGCAAAGTCCATCTCGTGAGTCACGATAATCATCGTCATCCCTTCACGGGCCAGGGACTGAATGACTTTCAGCACTTCGCCAACCAGCTCAGGATCCAGCGCTGATGTGGGTTCATCAAACAGCATAATGTCCGGTTTAAGCGCCAGAGCGCGGGCGATGGCCACGCGCTGTTGCTGGCCGCCGGAGAGCTGGTACGGGTATTTTTCGGCGTGAGCCAGCAGACCGACGCGGTCCAGTAGCCACAGCGCCTGCTCCCGGGCGACAGGGCGGTCGAGCAGCTTGTGATAGAGCGGGGCGAGCATCACGTTATCGAGCACCGTACGATGGGGAAACAGGTTGAAGCCCTGGAACACCATGCCGATGCGGCGCACGCCCGCGCGCATTTGCTGTTTATCAACAATGGATGCGCCTTTCAGATAATCCTCGCCGTAAAGAATGATTTCTCCGGCATCGATGCTTTCAAGGGCATTAATGGTGCGAATCAGGGTCGTTTTGCCGGACCCGGATGGGCCGATGATGCTGATCACCTCGCCATTTTCGACCTTCAGATCGATGCCTTTTAGCACGTGGTGCTGGCCCCAGGATTTTTCGATGGCGCGTAAATCCAGGGCCGGTGGGTTGCCGCTGGTAGGCTGCGATTTTTGCGCCTGCACCGGCGGTGTCAGATTCTGGCGCAGGGTTTCGCATTCGTTGTCATTGAGCGTCTGTGGGCGCTTGCGCTGGATATCCAGCAGGTTTTCCAGCGCCCGGAACAGCCAGGTAAAGACCGTGACCACCATGACGTAATAGACGGCGACCGCCAGCAGCGTCTCCATGACGAGGAAGTTCTGCGCGTACAGGCGCTGGCCCGTCAACAGCAGCTCCGGCAGTGAAATGACCGACAGAATCGAGCTGAGTTTAATGATGGTGATATATTCGTTTATCAGCGTAGGCAACGAAATACGAAACGCCTGCGGGATAATAATTAAGCGCTGAATACCGATAAAGCTAAAGCTTAATGCGTGCCCGGCTTCGCTTTGCCCTTTGGCGACGGAAAGCAGGCCGCCGCGATGGATCTCCGCCATATAGGCCGCTTCGGTTACCGTCATCGACACCAGTCCGGCAATAAACGGAATGCCGAGCAGCGGTTGGGTGGCCGGAAATAGCTGCGGTAAGTTATAGACAAAGACCAGTAATACCATCAGCGGTACGCTGCGGAAAAACCAAATATAGAGTTCGACGGGAACCTTTAGCCAGCGCGGGCCGGAGAGTTTGGCGCAGGCTAAAAGAAAACCTAATATCAGGCCAATAAACCAGGACAATGAACTGACGACAACAACGGTGACACATGCTTGCCAGAATGCCCCAACGCTAAATAATGAGAAAAAGTATCCCCAATCGAACTCCATACCGACTCCTGTTTCTTTATTGTATTAATTGATGCTTTCTAAGTTGTATTTCTTGATGATGGCGTCATATTTGCCGTTGGCTTTAAGGGTGGCTAACGTTGATTTAATGGCCTCGGCCAGTTCGGTATTGCCTTTGGCGACATAAATCCCCAGCGGTAACGGATAAACCAGACGGCTGGAGCTGATTGCCAGGCGACCGCGGCTTTTCTCAACGATAATTTGCGCCGCCGGGGCGATTTCTAACTGGGCATTGATGTTTTTCGACATCAGTGCCTGTGAGGCTTCTGGTGCCGTCGGGAATTCCTGAATGCTAATCGCCGGTTTGCCGTTTTTCAGACAATACTCGTCGGAGTGGGTTTTCAGACTGGAAACCCAGGCGGTACCCGCCTGCAGACCAACCTTCACGCCGCATAATTCATCTTCTGTTTTTGGCTGAATGGGGCTGTTTTTCAGCGCAATAATTGACGCGCCGGATAATGCGTAAGGGATGGCATCCGCCTGTTTCTGCCGCTCAGGAGTCACGTACATGCCGGAAATCACCGCATCGTATTTTTTACCAATGCCTAAAATCAGGCTGGTGAACTTCGTGTCAATAAGCTGCGGTTTGGCTTTCAGCTGTTCGGCGATCAGCGCCGCAAATTCTGGATCGATCCCCACGATATTGTTATTGCTGTCGTAAGACTCAAAAGGTGGATAGGTCACCTCCATCCCGACTTTGAATACGCCATCGGTCAGCAGCTCTGTGGCCTGGGTTAACGGTGAAAAACAAGCGGTGACGGCGATGGATAAAGCCACACGGCGCGAGATTTTTTTTAGCGTTTTTTTCATCATTTATCCTCACGGGTTATTAACGGATTTTTGCTGTGCTTGTTTTTTCAGATGACCAAAGGTGTTGGTGCCGCGGGCGCGTTCAGGGAGCTGGAGCTCGCCTCGGGTGACTTTTTCGCGCAGGTAGCGATAGGTCTGCAACGCCTGGCTCCACATATGCTCACCAATGCTCAGTTCTTGATACTCACTGGCTTCACCTGCCTCAAGGAAACCCGGCAGCGGGCGGATCAGCGTATGGTAGTCGCAGGCGAAAAACAGCGGGAATGAGTAGCGTTCCTGCGGCACCTTGCGTACGCGGTGTGCTGTTGCAACAAATGTGCCAGCGCTCAGGACTTCCAGCATGTCGCCGATATTAATCACGAAAGCTTCTTCTCCGGTCGCGTTCTTCAGCGGTGGAGCATCGATCCAGTCGCTATCTTCATTAAGCACTTCAAGGCCAGGTTGGTCGGCGAGCAGCAGGGTGAAGCACTCATAGTCGGTATGTGCACCAATACCGGGAACATCTTCGGCGCTGGCGTCAAAGGGGTAGTGGATCAGGCGCAGCTTCGAGGGCGGGCAGGTGACCATCGACTGGAAATAGCCTTCCGGCAGGCCAAGGGCGAGAGCGAAGGCGTCAAACAGGCGATGTCCGAGGGCGAACACCGCTTCATAGTAAGCCAGCACCCGGGATTTAAACTCCGGGATATCCGGCCATTCGTTGGCGCCAATCAACGGCGTTTTGGCGATAACGAAAGGGTGATCGTCGGCGGCCTGAAAGCCGATATCGAATGCTTCTTTATGATCGGGCTTGCCGGAGCCGTAGATCTCTTCCCCCTCGGGGACGTAGCCTTTATGACTTTTCGACTGACCGATGTAGTACGCCATCTTGCGCTCCATAGGCAGAGCGAAAATCTGTTTTGCAGCGTCGCGGATCCCGGCTATCAGTTCAGGCGCAATGCCGTGGCCGGTAATGTAGAAAAAACCAACCTCGCGGGCGGCCTGGCCGATAGTGTCGGCCACCGCCTGGCGCTTAGCGAGATCGTCGCAGGTCAGGTCGCTGATATCGATAGTCGGTAATTCAGTGAAAGAACTTTTTGCGGCGGTCATTTCTACCGTTCCTTATTGAGTGAGCGAAGTAAATTCAACAAAATGCTGCTGTTCATGCTGCGCCATCCAGGCGTTCAGCGACCATAAGTCGGCCACTGGAACGTTGGTAAACGGCAGGTGGTGCAGGTAGCCATCGGGGCCAAATTCCGGCGTGAGCGTGGTTTGCTGGTAGCCGCGCTGGCGCTGCGACTGCCAGATTTGCTGCCAGAAACGCTGTTGGAACTGCAAGGCCGCCTGATACTCCGGTGCTGCCGGATGCGGTACCTGCGGGCCCTGGTCATATCCGGCGCGGGCCTGAATATGGTGGACCCGGTCGATAAACGTGCTGAAGTCATCGCAGGGGTCATCCAGCAGGCGCTCGCTCACCACAATCCAGTGGCTGATATCGGCGGTAAAGCGCAGTTGCGGTAGCTGCTGGATAATCTCCAGCGTTAGCCACGGGCTATATAGCGACGTGGCGCGATGGGTTTCGAAACTGCAGGTCAGCTCATAATCGGCAGCCAGCTCATGAGCTTTACCGAGAAAATCGACCTGCTGCGCCAGCGGCCAGCGGTCGTTACCGGCCAGCAGGTTGACGAAGCGCGGATTGAGCGCTTTCGCTGCCGTAAAGCGTTCTTTTAACCGTTCCAGGTGCTGCTCTGGCGTTTCGGCCTGGGCAGGGATAACGCCGCCGCCGCTGAATACGATGGCGATATACTCAAGTGCCGACTCTTCGAGGCGCCGGGCCAGCGTCTGCTGATCTTCTACTGTGAGCGGCACCCGCGCTTCAATGCCGCAGCAGCCGACGCTTTTGAGTTCGCTAACCGTTTGCTGCCACGGGGAGGTGACGCCCCATAGCGTGCGAAAGACGTTGAGCTGCATGGTTTATCCTCTATTCGTATTTCACGCCGGGGAGAACGCAGAGCATCTCGTACAGCAGGTTGGCAGCCAGCTGCGAGGTGTTACCGCTGACGTCATAAGGTGGGGAGACCTCGACCAGGTCGCAGCCAATCAGGTTCAGGCCGCGGCAGCCGCGGACAATCTCCAGCGCCTGAATTGACGTCAGGCCGCCCACTTCCGGGGTCCCGGTTCCTGGCGCCCAGATCGGGTCGAGGCTATCGATATCAAAACTGAGATAAACCGGGCCATCGCCCATTTGCTGACGAACTTCGGCCATCAACGGTGCCAGAGACTTGTGCCAGCATTGCTCCGCCTGAACCAGACGAAAGCCCTGATCGACGCCCCACTGGAAGTCACCGGCGGCATAGCCCTGGGCGCGTTGGCCTATCTGGACAACGCGTTTGAGGTCCAGCAGGCCTTCTTCGACGGCGCGGCGGAAGGTGGTACCGTGAGCGATTTTTTCACCGAACATTTCATCGTTGGTATCGGTATGGGCATCGACATGAATCAGCCCAACCGGGCCATGCTTTTTGGTCAGGGCGCGCAGAATCGGCAGGGTGATGGTATGGTCGCCCCCCAGGGTCAGGGGGATCAGCGGAAAACTATTTAAACCAGTGTAGTAATCCTCGATGATCTGCACTGATTTGAGCAGACTGTAGGTGTTAATCGGTACATCGCCGATATCTGCCACCGACAGCGACTCAAAAGGCGCCGCGCCGGTTGCCATGTTGTACGGACGAATCATGACCGACTCGGTACGAATATAGCGCGGCCCGTAGCGTGTCCCGGAACGTTGGGAAGTCCCAATATCCAATGGGATGCCGACAAATGCTGCATCAAGCCCCTGTAAATCTTCGATAAATGGTAGGCGCATCATCGTTGCGCGACCGCCAAAGCGCGGCATTTCATTGCCACCTTGTGGTTGATGAAAGACGTTATCCATTTCAGCTCCTGAATCTGACAGACAAAACTCAACAGGAGGGATAGTGCGAAAGATGTGCTGGACTTTAAATCGTCTACCGCAAATACTTAGTTCATTTATTAGTGAACTAAACGCCATGCTGAACGACGCAACGCTTAACATTCGACAGCTACAGGTTTTTGAAGCGGTGGCCCGCCTTGAGAGCTATAACCGGGCCCAGCAGGAGCTGGGGATTTCTGTTTCCGCGATCAGCAATGCGATGTCGCAGCTGGAGGGACAACTTGGTTTTAGCCTGTGCCAGCGCGGGCGCGGCGGCTTTGCTCTGACCGAGAAAGGGCAGCATTTTTTACAGCAAGCGATCCGCGTGCTGAGCGAACTAAACGAGCTGGAGCGGCAGTCGGCGCTGCTGAAGGGTGAGCACAGCGGGACGATTTGTATCTCAACCCTCGACTCCATCGAAACCGAAACCGCACTATCGCTGCCGGTGGTGCTGCGCAGCTTTAGCGATAAGTTTCCTCATGTGCATATCAAACTGATTATCCGTACCCCAGCGGAACAGCTTAATGGCGTACTGAATAACCATATCGATCTCGCCATCGGTAGCTATAACTCGCGGGTGCATAACATCATCAGCGAACCGCTTTACCGGGAGCAGCACTGGCTCTACTGCAGCGATCTGCATCCGATGTTCTTCAGCCGGCAATTGGACAAAGACCTGATTAGCCAGTGTCCGCTGGTGACGCGTAGCTACTGGAATACCAGCGATCTCAGGCGGCGCGGGTTCAGTAAGGGCAGCGCTACGGTTGAGACCGTTGATGCGCAGCTGCTGCTGATTTTGTCCGGAAAATATATCGGTTATCTTCCTGAACACTATGCCTGGCCGTGGATTAAAGAGAATCGCCTGCGGGTGCTGTTGCCCAATGAGTTTGGCTTTCAATCACCTTTCTCGGCGATATGCAAACGTGGGCGCAGTAATGAACCCTACTTGAAGGAGTTCCGTAATCTCCTGAAGAAGAATACGGTGGCCAGACCGAAGTGGAGTGAGTAACGTATGGGGCTCTTTAGAAAGATCCTGGTCTAATTTGTTTTGCGAAATTGCCGATTTATATCAGGAATAAAAAAGATAATCCGCTATTTCGTCTTTGCCTTTAAGAAAGTTATTGGATGTAAATATCGCATTGTACCAGGATTATTCCTATCTCTTTTGTGGTTAAAAAATAATCAAATTGTGTGTTTTATCCGAATTGGTATTAAATTCGACTAATAGCATTGTCTATTGAAATTTTTTCTGCTGGAATCGATTGATATATTTTTGAATTATTTTATCTAACGGATTATGAAAATGATAAGAAATAGCTTATTTATGTTAGTCTGCATTTCGGTTGGCCTGTTGCAGGGGTGTGCTAATATAAAAAAAACAGATAGTGCATTAATAAAAAAGGAAGTTAGTCAAAACGAACAGCCCGCCCAGGTTCCTGCTTTACAGCAATGTATCCAGGATGCGGATGCTCTGGTTAAGCTAGATAGTAAGTTTCAGAAGGACTCAAGTGAGCTGTATGGTTTGATCAGCGATGCCAAGTTTTATGCTTCTGTTTCAGGCCAAACGTCGGCCAGCGTAAAATCAACAATTACTCCGCTTTTTGAATATAAGATCAACGATAAGTGTAATAGCATTTCCCAGAAATTAATTAAAGAATTTGAAGCCCGGGCAAGAAAAGCTGAACTTAGCAATGGGCTGGCCAGATGACATACCGCAAGGGGAAACTGAATGTATACGATCTTAGCACTCTGGCGATTGTATTGGCTCTCTCTACCCTTTTTGTTGTTCTCCCTGCTCATTCTGAGGGGGGAGATTTCCTTGATAGTATATCGAAACTCGAAATAAAAAATCCGTCGGCCTCAGAAGAACCAACTTCGGTTAATCAAGAGAAAGATAATCGCAGTAAAAAAGTGCCTCTGAAGCAGGAAACAGCCAGAAAGAAAATAAATCAGAATAATAAAACTGAAGCTTCGATAAATGCCCTTAAGAAACAGAATGCAGAACTGAGCGCTGCGGCGAAAGCGGCTGAGAAAAAACGGGATGAAACGACGCGTGAGCTGTCTGCACAGATCGCGGTGCTGAAAGCACAGATTGGGCCACAAGACAGCGCCCAGAAAACCAGTCTTGACGCCTTGACGAAAAAGAATGCCGAGCTGACCGCTGCCGTCGAGGCCGCGCAGAAAAAGTTGGATGACACGACTCGCACGCTGTCGGTGCAGATTGCTGCGCTAAAAACGCAGAGTGCTCTAAGAGCACAGAATGCGCAAAGTGAAAATGGACAGAAAAATACCATCAGCGCGTTGACGAAAAAGAATGCTGAGTTGAGTGTGGTTGCTGATGCAGCGCAGAAAAAGCTGGATGAGACTACCCGCACGCTGTCGGCGCAGATTAACGCGCTGAAAACGCAGAATTCACAGGGTGAAAGTCAGCAGAAAGTCGCCCTTGAGGCGCTGACGAAAAAGAACGCCGAGCTGACCGCCGCCGCCGAGGCTGCGCAGAAAAAGCTGGATGAGACTACCCGCACGCTATCGGCGCAGATTGCCGCGCTGAAAACGCAGAATTCACAGGGTGAAAGTCAGCAGAAAGTCGCCCTTGTGGCGCTGACGAAAAAGAACGCCGAGCTGACCGCCGCCGCTGAGGCTGCGCAGAAAAAGCTGGATGAGACTACCCGCACGCTGTCGGCACAGATTGCCGCGCTGAAAACGCAGAATTCACAGGGTGAAAGTCAGCAGAAAGTCGCCCTTGAAGCGCTGACGAAAAAGAACGCCGAGCTGACCGCCGCCGCCGAGGCTGCGCAGAAAAAGCTGGATGAGACAACCCACACGCTGTCGGCGCAGATTGCCGCGCTGAAAACGCAGAATTCACAGGGTGAAAGTCAGCAGAAAGTCGCCCTTGAGGCGCTGACGAAAAAGAATGCCGAGCTGACCGCCGCCGCCGAGGCTGCGCAGAAAACGAGGGATAACACCACCCACTTGCTGTCGGCACAGATTACTGCTGCAGATACGGCGCAGAAAAAATATGATGCTTCGATATTTGCTTTAAACGAAAAAAATAAAAAATTACAGTCGACGCTTGATAGCTTATCTATAAAAGAAAAGGTTATAAATCTTGCTGATAAAAGTAATAAAAATGCCTATGCACTAGGCGTTTTCTACCTCACTCAGGCGCTATCAGATGTGAATAAAATGGCCGACAATGATGTGAAGCTGACACCCTCAGCGTTGGTTTCAGGGTTTAATGATGCTTACAATAAAAAAATTAAAATTAAAGAAGATGAAATAGAGACTATCGTTAATACTCTTAACGATCAAATGTCATCAAGGTATGTTGATATCGAAAAAAGAATCATGGCCAAAATTAAAGGTAAGAAATATGAAATCTTGCCTAATGGTGTTTATTTCGTTATTGAGAAAAAAGGGAAGGTCCAGTACAAAGTTAACGAGTCTTTGTCTATGAATATACTGGAGAAAAAACTTGATGGTACGCCTATATTGAATACTATGAATTCAACGTTTGTGAACAATAAAGATATTGATCCTCTTATAGGCAAAGTCTTGTCATCAGGTCTCAAGGGTGGGATTGTCACGCTCTATGGTCAGGCAGGATCGCTATATAGTACTCCCCCTACCGAGATTAACCCAGACACGCTGATCTCAATTACTTTTGAGTTACAGCCTTAGGTTATTAATAGTAGATTGAGTGAAGAGACATTTTTATATTTTCTTTTCGATGTCTTGTCGCTGCACTGGTGAAAGTCCTTCAAATCGAAGACGATCTTAATTCGTTTTCTCGATGTTGATAAAGATTAGCGCTGAAACGGTATTTAATGCATAGCTGGCTGATTATCTCAGGTACCAGACAAATGCCTTCAGGAAAGCGCAAATGTTCGTAATAACGGCCAGTCAAAAATAGTGGCTTGCGTGAAGGGGAGTCGAACTGAACACGCCGTGCGATCGATAAAGTACCTGCTAACCTTCGCCGTTTAAAAAGCATCCGATGTATAGCACGGGACTATAAAGCAGAACTGGCCGGAGCCGACATTCGTCTTCGTGAGCTTACAGGACTAATGTAGCGAAACTGCCAGATTTTACTACCGCTGGATTTGATGGGCAGCGTCAACCTGTCATCATCCTGGCTGGTAATCGGTATCTTTAGATTTTGCGGCTTTGATTTCCGAATCCGTTAGCGGCTTGGTTCGTCTTGCCATGGGGTGTCTCCATGCGTTTAGGTCCAACGAAAACAATAGTTCTTTTCGTTGGGCCTATCAATGGGCCTAAAAAGTTCAGATTAAATTAGTTTGCTTGAGATTTTTCGGGATAAATTGAAGGTACAAAAAAGCCCGCAGGGCTTGCGCCGTGCGGGCTCTTAGGACTTCATCGGATGACTCTGGTAATCACCGATGGAGAATTTTGGGCTGGCGGAGTCTGAATTGGTGCCGTAATTTGTTGAAGTATATGATCTAAATTATAATTCAACTTTGTGATGGTGCCTAATGTGGTGCCTAAAAGTATTTTTACCTTTTTTGCCCAGTAAAGATATGGGTTGTGGGAAAAAGACTGGTACACCTTAAGTTCTGGTTTCCTTCATAGCTCGTCTGGCTTTTAAACTGTCTACCAGTTCACACTGATTTTGGGTCGTCATGGATTTTCTCCGTCAATAAAAAGCGCCAGCGGCGATAGCAGGCGTATGGGGGATAGATCAACAAGGGGCATAACACGCTCGCCCACTTGCAGGCTAAATCGCAAAGGGGCGTGTGTGCACGCGACCACATCGCTAACTGGTACGCTACTCAATTTATATGTCATCAAGAGGTTATCAGCGCTGTAAGCCACAAAGAATCATAAAAAAACGTTTATTTCTTACTGCAAGATGAAATCAAGCTCTCTATAAAACCCTTGCTAATTCAGTTAGCATATCCGATATTTTTTCAGGGCAGAAAATGCAATAAGGAAAATCTGAATGCTCAGAAGGTTCCGGTTAGAGCGGAAGTCTGACTACGAAAAGCTGGTGATAGCTCAACTTCTGGCGGACATGCTTGAGAAATTCTTAAGTGGAAGGCTGTCGCCTCTGTCGATTGGTGCTGAACAAGGTGGCATTGACGAGTGGGACGATGTGGTAATTATGCACACCACAGACCACTATGAGCATTTACAGATCAAACGCCAGTCAACTGACTTTTGTACCAAAGATCCTGATAAAGCTGTACAACTCGCTAAAAAACCCAGAAAGGGTTCCTCACCCACCTCTCCAGCTAATTCCGTTTTAGACTCGGCGTTTTCCAGTCTTGCCAGAATCGCGAAAGCGGGAAAACTTGATGAATCTCCCAACCGTGAGTTCAGACTCACCCTCGTGGGTCTGCACCTTCAGATAAAAGATAATTTTACAGTTAATCATTTAGAAGAAGTCTCTGATCTTTGTCGCCAAACAGGACTCAGTGTAGAGGAGTTAGCTAAGCGTCAGGATGGCCCAACCACGAGGGCTTATCAATGGCTAACAACCTGGTGCGGATTCGAAGACTGGAACCAAATACGAAATGTCCTTCGCCGGGTTCAAATCAGTTGTATCGGTAACGATGCGGCATTAAAAGATCGGACAATTCACACGCTTGGCCGTTACTTCAGCGATCCGAATCGTACACTGGACCGTTTAATTACCTATATCGCGGCAGAAACATCTGACGTAGCAGCCTTGGGATGCCATGACGTCGTCCAGGAACTGCGAAGTGAACTGCGCCCTGATTTTGAAACTTGGGTGCAGTATCAGTTAAGCGATGGTTCTACTATGACTAGTAAAACTTGGTCATTAGCCGGAACGCTTGATCTTGCCGGTCCAACAGAAAGGTCCGCAAAAGGAGTCGTTGAGCACATGTGGAGCCGTGAGCCCGGTAACCGCAAGCTCAGAGTGTATGCCAATTACTCCCCCCCAGCAGGCGATAATCTGACTCTTCTTTCTGCCATTGTGCGTATGGCTTTGCATTTACCCCAAGGCAGTCAGGGGCTGATGTTAGGTGAACCAGCGTGGCGCAGTAGCGTTGGTCATGAAATTGGACACACACTTGGCTGTGCAGAACATGACTTCAGTGACCTGCCTTGGCTTGAAAATGCCGAACGCCTATCGTGTGCACAGGATTATGAATTCAAGACATTAAGTGCTGCTCGAGGTGAAGCTGAAGCGCTTGCTAAAGCCATGGACGACGTGCTGTGGCAACGCCTTCTCCAAGGGGTTTCAGAAAAACTTGGCTTAATCTCAGATTTGGCGCTAGCAGATGCGATGGAGACGGTTTGGCAGTCATGGCTGAGCGGGTTCTCAGCTGCACCTGAAAACCGCCGAAAATTCATGGAGCAGCTTCTCTATCCGAAAACTGAGAGAAAAAATGAAAAGCATGCGCTTCGCCTGGGCCTTCGTACTTTAAATCTTCTTGTTACCGCTGTTGAAACCTTATTACTGGTTGCAGTGGGTTTGCCTGAGGGCAGTAATAACTGGGAATCTTTTCAGGAAGGTGGCCCAGTATTGAGCATTGCTCTTAAGTACTGGTCTGGTCCTGCGGGTGGTTTTTCGGGAGTACGTGAGCTTTCTGATGATCCGTTAATAGACGTTATTGGCCCTAATCCGGATCCCATCGTTATCTTATCGGGTGTGAGTACATCCCCATCAGAATTATTGAATATAGGAATGGCTGACGACGCAGAGACCGCGACCAGTATGGCCGCGGAGCGTCAACCTCACCTGCTCATCACGCGGTCTGGTATGTTTCGTCATTTACATAACGGAACACTTGACTCCGTACGCCAACATTTCACTAAGCAGTGGCAAGATCGAAAGCTCGCTCGTGATTTGGCCATTGAGAAGAATGCGAAGGGATCCTGAAATGCCGACAATCCAAGAACTCGTTACTGCTATAACCGAGCGTGCTAAGGGCCGCTATAAAGTTCATTTTCCAGATGTGGACGAAATGGTTTCACCCTCAATTGATATCGGCATGACTGTAATACAACTCAGGCGCATTAATCGGGAAAATGCTGGATGGCGAACAGTACTGATCACAGCATTTCCTAGTAACGTGGATAATATCCAGAGTGCTTTCCGGTGGGCCGCTGATATCCGGGACATACTTGCAGAGCCGCAGACAGCAGACCTTTACATGTTTATGCTCATCGATGGAGTTGAGTCAGAAGATGCTGCCCGTTTTGAAACGGACGATCGATTTTGCAGGAAGGTGGTACTCAGAAAGCAGGAAGATATTGACTCCTTCCTTGATCGAAGTTTTCTGGCGTCTTTAACACCTGCGAGAGGTGGGAATGATATCAGCGATCCTCTGCTAGCGTCTCTGAACTCGATGAGTCAAGCACATTCCTGGGTAGAACCTCACCTCGAAACATGGCGTGAATTGTTGCTCTCTGAGAAATCTGGCGATGAAATTGTTAATGCGCTGAGGGATATGATGTTTGGAGAACGGGACTTTCAATGAAACAACTTAAATCTATCACGCTCTCAAACGTCCGCCGATACGGTACCGACACCAAAATTGAGCTCAGTGGCGGTGCAACCATTTTACTGGCCCCTAACGGTACGGGGAAAACGGCCTTCTTCGAAGCGATCGAATTTAGCCTCACGGGTAATATTTCTCGTCTAGGCGAGAATCTCTCACCCATTATCAGGGACAGCCAGACAGTCGCTAAGGTGGTCTTGGATTTTGGGGATGTACAAGCCTCTGCGCAGGTGAGCAACGGAGGTAACGTCGAAAGGACTGGTGATTTAAGCTCTCTTTTTCCGGATACGAAGTCGGAGGACATCCCCTTTTTATTAAGACTTACCCACTTACTGGATCAGCGCGAGGGACAATGGCTGGTCAAAGCGGATGCAAAAGTTGCGGGCGCTCAACTGGCTCGCTTGCCAATCGGTAAAGATGGAACCCTCGTTAGTAATGCTCTTGGCGGCATTCGCCGCGTTCTCACTGAGAAGCTGAAGCATGCAAAGGGAGCCCTTGAGGCGCTGGAAGCTGAGTTTGCGGAATGGCAAAGTCTGATTCTTGATCGGGACCAGGCCGCATCACAATCTCAGGGGGCCCTGCGCAGTAAAGAAAACATCGCAGAATCAATCTCAGACATCGCTCGCAATACTCAGAGTGCAGAACAATTGCCAGTAGGTTTATTAGTTCCGCCAGTGGGTATCAGCAATCTGGAAACTATGCACGATGCATTAGAGCAAACAGTACAAGCAAAACTGAGCCGACTTCGCGAACAGATTTCAGCGCTTATGGAAGTGGATGGACTAATTGGCCGGTTCGTTTCTGAGCAAGCGCGTTCTGAGCAGCTTGGTAATGCGCTTATAACTGCTAAAGAGGAGCTGATACAAAAACAACAGGTACGATCTCAGCTAGTTGATAAAAAAGATAAACTCCAGAAGGAACTCGTCACAGCTGAAGCAGAACGTGATGTAATTATACAGCAGCTTAACCGGCTCAATAGTGAGGCGCGAACCAAAGAGGCCTTCGAACAACGTAAGCTTGACTTGGCGTCAGCTGACAAAGCGTTGGTCGACGCCCAGTCTCAAGCATCAGCCTTGAGGCACGTACATGAGGGGAACGAACAGCTCCGTATTGAGCATGAACTTATAAATAAACAGCGTAAGTCTCTGCAGCTTGTAGATAGTGAAGTACTTACTGCTCATCAACTTATCAAGCGCTGGGAAGACATTCTTCAACATATTGCGACAATTACCGACTTGGTTAGCAATGAGGAAATTCAGGAGCGTGTACTTCAGGAGCATCTCCATACCGCGAACTCGTTAAAGGTATCAGCTGAAACAGATGAGCTTTCAGCGAAGCAGTTCCATGAGATGCTCACGTCTACTGCTGACTCTATAAGGCAATCCGTAGCCACCATTGCCGCACATTTACCAGAGGATCGAGGGGACTGCCCTTTATGTGGAGTGGAGCACGGCGCTGCCGTTCTTCATGAACGCGTTACTAGATCATTAGAGGCTATAGACCCCAAAGTCATCGAAGCAGAACAGCGCGTTAAAATAGCATCCGATCACTTGCGGAAATGCACAGAAACAGTGACGCATACCGAAACAGAATTGAAAACGTGCCAGAGTAAAATTGTTGAACTGCGAGGCGATATCGTTCGCTCAGTAGCGGAGATCAATCAACTCAAAACAAACATCCTTCTTGACGGAGATACGGTACAACTAGCGAAAGCATCTATCCAACGTCGCGAAGAATCAAATGCTTCAGCTAAACAGCAGCTTGACGAAAAACAGCTTAACCTTGCCCCCTTACCGACACCTGAAATATTGGAAGCGTCTAAAAACGCATACCAATCGTCGACTCGCGAACTGGATACTGCGCGGCAGAATCGGGCCGAAGTCTTGGCTAGCCTTGAACAAACAACCGCTGCATTAGCTGCAATAACAGCAGGGGCACTCCCTTCAAAAACGCTGGCTGATTTATCCACTGAACAAAACAAAAATACAATTCAACTAGCTGAATTAAAATCAAAAATTGAGGCTGAGCAATCTGCATTGGATAGACAGAATATCCCTTTAGCTGAAGTTAATAATAAGATAAATGGCCTCGAAAAGCAGATCACTGACGCTCAGGTTCAGTTAGCCTCAATCCGGTATTCATGGAGACAACTGTCCTTTCCCGGCGATCCCGCTCTCGAAGTGGCGAGCAGTAAAGAGATTCAACTGCAGTCATCCGTTGCTGACCTGTCCCGACATTCAGAACAGTTACAAACACTCAAAATTGAGATTGGTACTTGGAGCAAGCTGGAACAGACTCGTTTGGCACAAGGGCTTATAGATCGTCGCCGAGGAACATCATCGGAGCAGGAATTCGCTACAAGTCTTAGCCAGCGAATTGATAACGAGAGAACAAATCAGATGCAGTTGCTGCAATTATCTGAAGCGATGGAGACGCTCAATCGTTGCCTATCTACTGAGATCTCGAATGTACAAAAACATGTGCTCTCTGTCGTTCCAAGGTGGCAGGCTTTGCTCAAACGCGTAGTCAGAGAACAGCGCTTTACTGGCACCAGTTTGGGTTTTCGCAGTATCTACAGAAAGGAACATGCTGAAGTATCTGTTCCGTTACATGGGGAGTCAGTACCGGTTCCGGCGATAGCCAGCGAAGCTCAGCTAACTGATCTACAGCTTACCTTCTTGCTCTCCATGGCATTGGAACACCAGTGGTCCTCATGGCGCTGCCTGCTTCTGGATGACCCAACACAGCATCATGACTTGGTCCACGCAGCGTCCGTATTCGATTTACTGCGTGATTACATAGTTGATCATGGCTTCCAGGTTGTAATTGCAACACATGATGCCCTTCAGGCGCGTTATTTCATGCGCAAACTGCAAAATGATGGCATTGATGCACGCTTGTGGTCACTCGTTCCAACACCTGAAGGGGTGACGGCATCTGAGATGCGGATAACTAGGTAACCTAACAGCGCTGGGCCAGGTGATAAAGCAGGGCTGTTGGGATCTCAACCTGAGAAAACTCGAGGGCTGTTCATTTTAGGAGGAAAGGATGGAATCTGCTCGTGACAAACGCACCGGAGAAAAAGTGGATGCTGAAGAGCTCTGGTTGTTGGATATCGTTGATACCAGTGGTTATGTCTGCTGGGGAATCGAAATGTATCCTTCCGCTTGGCAAAAAGGCAGTAAGAAAAGACCGTCGTTTAATAAAATGCCAGGAAAAGAACACATTAACTGCGATGCTGATGCTGAGAGCACTGTTGCTAAGCAGGGCCAGAAGAAAAGCGTCCGCCATCTCTTGGACAGCGCACCGGGTTTGATGCCAGCAGGGTTAAAGTTGATTGAAAAACGTCCAGTTGTTGATCCTGACTCAACGGGTGGTGAAAACAATTCGAGCACAACACGTTCTGCATCATCAACATCCAGTAAAGGCAATACCCCAACTCGGCAATCGCGTCGTCCGGTTAATGCTATTCGTCAGATTTGTAGAGCGTTTATTCGCTTCCCGTATGATCGAGGTATGTCACTACATATACCGGATATTGATGCCGATACTTACATGACTGTCTTTAAAAAACTTAAAGATCCGATTCAGCCCTATCCGGAACCGCGAGTTTTCTACTCACAGTTGTTGTGGCAGAAATTTGAGCAAGATGAGAATCGGATTGTCATTCCTCTTTCGGGAGAATGGGTTAAAGATGAATCCGGAAAGCTCAGGCCTTCTCGAAGTTACAAACTCCATGTGGAATGGAGCGGCTGGTCCCAAGCTAAACGCACAGCACTTCGAAACGAGTTGGAGGCCGTCCAAGAAGAAGCGAAGGATGCGGGGAAGAAAAAGCTAAAAGACAGGGCTCAGATTTTCTTCATCGGTGAGCAAAGTACTGAGGACCATGAGGTCTTCTATGTAGCCGATTACAGGCTGATTTGTGCGATCCTAGGACATATCACTTATCCGAGAATTTAAAGTAAAATCAGATGGTTGAGTTAAACCCCTAACAAGTTGAGAACCGAAACATACATCTTTAAAAAACTTTGCCCTGGTTGATTTGAAACTTCCATCAGTCGAGAGAAATAAAGGATAAATAATAGATGTGGTCAGATAAGGAATCATCAGAGGATTACCTAAATTTTGGTGAAGTATCTCAGCTAGCAGTAGATGTGCTTACTACCGAAAATATGTTGCCAGTATCAATAGGCATTTTTGGTAACTGGGGGGCTGGCAAATCTTCACTTTTGAAACTGATAGAGCAAAAACTTGAGCAAGATGACAAAGATTGGATAGTAATTAATTTTGACTCTTGGCTTTATCAGGGCTACGACGATGCTCGTGCTGCCCTACTTGAAGTCATCGCTACAGCATTGACAAAAGCTGCGGGTGGAAATACGACTCTTATCTCAAAAGCAAAGAGACTTCTGAGCCGGGTTGATGGATTTAGAGCAATGGGGTTTCTGGCGGAAGGAGCTGCTTTATTTGCTGGAGTCCCTACTGGCGGTTTACTTTCTAGGGGAATTGGCGCGTTTAGGAATGCTACCGACGGTATCCAGAGCCAGGAAGAATATGAGGCTTTGGGCAATCTGGCTAAAGAAGGCAAAGAGAAGGCTGGTGGTTTGATTAAACCTGAGGCTAAAAAAAGCCCTCCTCAGCAGATTGATGCATTTCGTCAGGAATATGGGGAAATTTTAGAAGAGCTTGGTAAGCCACTCATCGTGGTAATTGATAACCTCGATCGCTGCCTACCGGCTAATGCTATCCATACACTTGAAGCAATCAGGCTATTCCTTTTCTTAACTAATACAGCCTTTATCATTGCAGCAGATGAGGACATGATTCGTTCTTCTGTAGCTGATTACTTCAAGGGGGCATCACAGCGCCATCAAATAGACTATCTCGATAAGCTCATCCAGGTTCCTATTCGGGTGCCAAAAGCTGGGGTGCGTGAGATTCGTTCATATCTGTTCATGCTTTATGCCATTGAGCATGGCTTAAAAGGCGAAAAACTTACTAAGCTCCGTGACGGCCTAGAAAAGGCATTACAACAATCTTGGAAAGATGAACCTATCACACGCCAGGACGCTCTAAAAATGACTGGTGAATCTGAGGATAGTAACCTCGCTTTGGCATTTGCTCGTGCGGACCGTATTGCTCCTGTATTAGCCAATTCGCCAATTATCCATGGCAATCCTAGGATCGTTAAGCGTTTGTTGAATGTTGTCAAAATGCGATCTCAAATTGCTAAGCGACGAGCAATGCCTTTGGATGAAGCAATCATCACTAAGTTAGTAATCTTTGAGCGCTGTGTTGGAGTAGATGGTACCGCTGACTTATATCACCTAGTGGATATTGAACAAGGTATGCCCCAATTGCTTAAACAGCTTGAGGAAGCTGACGGTCAAATACCTACTGAAGCGCCAAAGACATGGACTGATAATCCAACAACTAAAGCTTTCATTGCTCAATGGGCTCAGCTTGAACCGCGCCTTGGTGGAATCGATTTGAGAGCCGCCATATATCTGTCCAGAGAAACTATGCCAATAGGTGCATATGTGGTTGGTTTATCGCCGTATGGACGGGAAGCACTGAATGCACTCATTGAAATGAAAAATACCAGCTCTCCCGCAGCAGAAGCTCTTTTGGAAACGCTTCCTCGTGAGGAACAAGTGCCTGTAATGGAAGGTCTAATTAGCCAGTTAAGGCAAGCATCGGATTGGACTCGTAGACCTAAGGGTTTTTCTGGTGCATGCCTCTTGGCTCGCCACTCGGCAGATGCTGCCAGTATATTAATTCGTTACTTGCAGGAATTGCAGCAGGGAACGAAGCCACCGGTATGGATGGCTGCAGCACTCAAAGATGAGCAATGGAATAAGGACGCTTAATGGGAACTTCACAATCAAGTACAGGGCCAGGTGGTGGTTCGCCACTGGTTCCACCTTGGGCTGATGATCAGCCACAGCAACCCTTACCCCCACCACAAGAAAGAAGGTTCGCGCCGTTCCGGGAATCTTTGGGGAATGCGGTTTCAAACGGTAATAGAGCAGACTTCAGAAAAGCCATAGGGCATTACGCGCGAAAGGCCTCTGGAGGTAGCAGTAGTGCAGCTCGACGATTAGGGAGTGTCACACAGGCAGGGGGGGGATTGTTTGGGGCTTTGGCGGGAGTACCTTCGGCTCCAGGAGAACCAAGCATTGATTTGGGCAGTTTAGCTGGCCTTCCATGCGAAATGGCAATATCAGCTATTGCTCAAGCTTTAACATCGCAGGATGGTGATTCAGAGAAGATTTGTGCAGCCATGAACCATGCCTTAGTGGAAGCCCTCGATGGTGTAGCAATTTTCGATCTCCAACAAATAACAGATGGTGTGATCGTTGACACAATGATTTGTTATCTTGCTGAAAGCATTTTTTTGCAAATGGTTATGGATTCTAACAAGGCATGGAATAAAGCGGATACTCCTTCAAAAGCCATCCATGCAGAAACTGAACTTCGAGAGTTGATCAAAGTTGTTGTTGATAAGCATATGGCTCCAAAACTTGTTGGCAACATCAGAACTTTTTCTAAAAATCAAATGGTTAAAATTGAGCGTCAGGTAATCATTGAGGCTTGGCAAGAATGGGAGGCCTACCAATGACACAATTAGTTTTCCATCATGATCATCGTCTCTTACCGCCAGCAGGTGAGAACTTGTTGCCCGTACAGCTTTATGGATTAAGTGGGCAGGGGCGGGGTGATATATCTATTATTGGGAATCCTGCGATTGAGCGAATTAAGCGCTTGGGAGTCAAAATTCCAGCTCAGGTCATGGATTTTTTGAGCATTGCACTAGCGGTTACAGCGGCTGATACCTTCGTTCAGCGTGAAAGCTCTGAGGATGGTTGGACTCGTCAATTCTCGCTACGACTTCCCCTTCATGAGCCATCTCGATGGATTGCCCTAAAGAAGGAACTTGAAAGCGCTTTGCATTTCCTTAGTGGAGACATCTGGGATTTCGAGTTTTGCACTGGTGGTTATGCACCGCCAGAACCATATAGTCAACATTCAAGGTTTCACCTGATTAAGCTCAAAGAACTTGATTGTGTCAGCTTATTTTCAGGAGGATTGGATTCGGCTATTGGCGCAATAGATCTTCTGACAGTGGGGCGTGCTCCGCTTTTGGTTAGTCATGCTTATAAAGGAGATAAGTCACGACAAGATCAAATTGCTGAAAGATTGAATGGTCGATACTCGCGGTTTGAAATTAATGCTGATCCGCATCACTATCAAGGGGTGACTGATATTACGATGCGAACGCGGAGCCTCAATTTTCTTGCTTTTGCGGCAGTGGGCGCTTGTGCTGTACAAGAAGTATCTCAACAAGAAAAGATCGATCTTTTTGTGCCTGAAAATGGGTTTATCTCGTTAAATGCACCACTAACCCCACGCCGGATCGGTACGTTGAGTACACGAACAACACATCCATATTTTATTACCAGCATACAACAACTCTTTGATGCGGTTGGAATTCCTTGCCAAATAATCAATCTATATCAGTTCAAAACAAAGGGGCAAATGGCTCATCAATGTTTGAATAAGCCACTCTTAACTGAAATTGTAGAAAGTACAGTATCTTGCAGTCATTGGAAACGCACGAATCAACAATGCGGGGTATGTGTACCGTGCATCATTCGACGGGCATCGCTTCATGCTGGGGGGATTAGTAGAGATGCAGATTACACTTTCCAGTCTCTGGCTAAAGTAATGAATGAAATTGATCGCAGGGATGACCTTATCGCTCTTAGGATTGCAATAGCACAGAAATCCACTTTGAAAATAGGAGCATGGGTCGCCAAGAGCGGTCCCTTGCCTGTGGCTGCTTTCAATAATTTCAAGCAGGTGTTTATGGAAGGGCTAAATGAGGTCGAAAACTACTTACTGAGTGAGGGTATTGTTTGAGCATCGACATGCACTGTCACCTTGACTTATATCCTCAGCCAGAACAGGTGGCTGAGGAGTGCAAGCGTCGAGGGACTTATATACTGTCGGTAACAACGACCCCCAGAGCATGGCATGGGACCTCTTCGCTGGCTAAAGGAAGCCAACGAATCCGAACTGCTCTTGGGCTCCATCCCCAAATTGCACATCAAAGATCGCATGAGTTAGAGCTGTTTGATTCACTACTTTCGGAGACGAGGTATGTTGGCGAAATAGGGCTTGATGGTGGTAAGGGATTTAAAGAGCATTGGGATGTCCAACTGAAGGTATTTCGACACATACTCAATAGTGTGCATCGTGCTGGAGGTAAGATTATGACTATTCATAGTCGGGGAAGTGCATCAGCTACCATTGATGAAATTAAAAATATTGATGGGATAGCGATATTACATTGGTTCACTGGGACACCCAAGCAGCTAGAAAGAGCAATCGATTTAGGGTGTTGGTTCTCTGTGGGGCCTGCTATGCTCAATACAATTAAGGGGAAGGCCTTGGCTTTAACAATTCCTAAATCACGCATTCTTACAGAAACCGATGGGCCATTTGGTAAGTTTCGTAATGATCCACTAATGCCATGGGATAGTGAGATTGCTGAGACCCAGTTAGCCAAATTATGGGGGGTGAGTCTGATAGATGTTAAAGTTCAGCTTTCTGATAATCTAAGAAGACTATGTAGCTATTAAGCGTTTAGATAAATCCACTGATTTTAGATAATCAATCAGTCCCAATTCCATTTGGCTGACGTATTGAAAATATGAGCTGCTCCCCTTTGATTAACCTAGACTGATTTAGTGACTTCCGCTTCGTGCCAGGAGTGGACGTTGAAAAGTACGCATTGCTTTAGTGGACGATACGCGCGTACTTTTTTTTATAATTCACGTAGGGTGAAAAATTATATTCACAAGTTATAAATTAAAAAATATAATAGAAGATAGAAGGTTAAATCGTAAGCCTACGAATACGATTCTAACTTAATATAGGGAGATCATAATGTTTAAGCTTGATACAATAAAAAATCACAGAAAAGATGACGTTATAGTTAGCATTGACAATAAATTGAACAATGAGAGCTTTTACACATTAATTACAGGTGAGAATGGGTGTGGTAAGTCTACTTTACTAAGCAAAGCTATTAATAGCTTTCTATTTATCAACCCTAGGAAAAGTAAAGAGTGTCAAGTTTCTTCTTCGTCAAAATCGCAACCATCGAGAATAATTGCCATATGCAATGCTCGATATAATAAGTTTGCGCTAAAAAAAACCTTCTTGGAAAAAAATAAAATCTATAATCCTGATTATTATATCCAAGCAGATCCTACCTTGGAAGTAGGGAGAGCCTTAAATGAAGTAATCCAATCATCATTAAGGGAAATAACTAATACACAAAATGAAGTCAATAACAAAACGGTGAGAACCATACAGGATAAAGAAAGATGCTTTAAAGCTTTTTCCATGATCGGAATACATCCTGAGATTAGATTTAATTTAGAGTTAAATGTTGATAGAATTTGTAAAATAAAGGATGCGTACCAGCGTCCGGAATTAAATGAACCTAGTCA
Organism: Klebsiella huaxiensis; assembly: GCF_003261575.2. Taxonomy (GTDB): domain Bacteria; phylum Pseudomonadota; class Gammaproteobacteria; order Enterobacterales; family Enterobacteriaceae; genus Klebsiella; species Klebsiella huaxiensis. The sequence continues at coordinate 1,420,828 of NZ_CP036175.1, forward strand.
TGTCTCAGTTGATCATTCCATCTCTAGGGATTTTCTTTATCTCGCTAGGATGAATCACATTAGCTCAAGTGATATTGAGGATTTTTTCAATTTTTATGATTGTATTGACAATAAAATAATTAGCTTAGGAGAGGGTGTTTTACACTTTGATTCTCCTAGATATCAGATTCTATCAGAACAGACTAATACTGACCTATTAAAAATCGGAATAGCAGTGGGTTTTATTGCCCCTACAAAAATAAAAGTTCAGCGTGACAACTCTTTGAAATGGGTAAGCCATCATGACCTTAGTTCTGGACAACAATCTTTACTTTTAAATGCAATACTCATATCCATTTTCGCGAAAAAAAATTCTTTGATTTGCATTGATGAACCAGAAAATAGTCTTCACCCTGAGTGGCAAATAAACTATATGAAGTTTCTAGACTGCTTATGTCCATCAAATCTGCAAAGTCATATTTTTATTGCGACACACTCGCCACAAATAATTTCAGGACTACAGAGCAATAATGGTTGCATAGTGTCTTTGTTAAATTTAAATCCTATGCATAAAAATAACAGAAATCATATTTCAACAAGTGGGGAAATAATTTCAACAAATTGGCAAGAGTTACATTCAGCATCATCGTATAGAAGAAAGTCCGCTGCTCATCAACTAGTGGAGATTTTTAAAAGCCCTGGTTTTGATAATGAGGCAATAATAAATAAGTTATTATTAATTCTTACTAAACAGACAAAAAAGATTGAGATAAATTATGAAGATGAAAATTTTATTGATGGTGTTCAAAATTTAATTAGAAATGAAAAAATAGATGACTGCGATCCTGTATTGGTAATGTACAGACAAATTAAAGCTATTGCTAATTTAAGGGAATTTTAATGATATTGCAAGCAATCGAGTTCAAAGGTGACTTACTCAGACATGTGGAGACTTTTGATGGTGATTCAGGCCACTGGGACGGAACTGACAAAATTAGAGTTAAGCTGAGGGGAGCGATAAGAAAGCATTATCTTGCGCAGCAAGATTATCATTGTGCTTATTGCAATAGATTCAGGCAAGACTTCCATGGGTATTGCTGGGATATAGATCATATTATCCCCAAAGACACACATCCTCAATTCACCTACGAGCCGCATAATTATGCACTGACATGCAAGGATTGCAATACTAAGAAAGGTGAGTTTAATGTTTTAGAACCAAGTGTTATAGCTGCTGTAAAATATCCTAAAAATAGCAATGATTATATAATAATAAATCCTCATTTTGATGACTACAGTGTTCATATGGCTGTGGATTATAATATTAATAAACAGGTTTACCACATTCCAAAAACAAAAAAAGGAACTGAGACATTTAGGATGTGCAATCTATCAAGATTCACAGAGGTAATAGCAAAAACATCTGAGGTTGTTGAAGATGAAAATATCACTATAGGCTTTTCAGATGCAGAGTTTAGAGAAATATATATAAATTATAAAGCAATAGTGAACAATAATGAACTAACTCCGAGTGAGAGAAAGCAACGACTCATTTCAAGATTGACTGAATTACTAGGAGTTGACATTAACAATATGTGACTATTTTTGTATATACTATAGAAATTATTTAAAATGAAATGGGGATATTTCCCCATATTTCTGTTCCAGACGAATTCTTCAAGCTGAGAGGCTCAGTCAACACTAAAACTCGTGGTAATTTCAAGCGTGATTTTGTTAAGCTTTTTTAAAATTATTCCCAACAGTAATTATAATTGCATATAAAGTTTGGCTGATGTTTTTTATACATCTAGTGGTAAATTTCCAGTTGAAAATATGATGATATATTTCTGTATTTCATAAACCTCAGCTATAGATTACAATAAAATTATAATTCATATTTTAAGGATGGTTCTGGCGGATTACTTAATAAGATTCGTACTTAAAAATCGTTTATAATCTCATCTTCTCACAATTAATTGAGAATTTATGTTATTAGTAATGTCTCATGAATTTCCGCACCTCGTTCTAAGCGGACATGCCAATCCTTTTCTGACTGCTTTGTGCCAGGTATAGTCATTCGAACCCTGAGGGTTACACTTTTAAGTGATTCAGGGTATGCGCTTACTGGTTACGAATATTGTGCCAGAATCATGTGATTTGATGATTGCCGCTTTGCTTTCGAGCCAGTAAGTGCTCCACGTTCGCTAACGAATACTCAGGGCATGCAGATAAACTGCTGGCTATATTTCTTTCGAAGAGCGTGGAATTCATACCAATCCCCGGTTAAAAGGAGTTGGTGATGACTGCCATAGATCAGTTTGCTGCTCATGTTGGTCTGGACTGGGCGGATAGAAAGCACGATGTCTGCGAGCGTGTCATCCCAAAAAGTGAATTGGATTCCTTGATGGGCATAAGTGATAGTGTGTTCGTGAGCACCAGGAACTGAACCGAACTCCGAGATTATACTATCGCCTTCACGAGTAGGTGTCCATAAGCCTTAAGAACGTCTTTTATAGAACTATCTTTTCCTATACCCTTATCAGTTATACCGTCAAAAGTCACATATCTTGGTAACTTGTAGTAGAGGAAAATCGCTCTTATTCTTCCATCCTCTCCATATGACGCATCTAATCCCTTAGTGGGAAGCAATAAGTAACCATCCTTTACTACAAATTCTCCGGAGAATTGGGTTTTGGCGTGCTGAATGGAGTCATTTAAGGACAGATTCTTTATGCCGATACCTGGGGTAATCAGAAACTCATGTTCAGTTTTGGCATGGGATTTAGGCAATCCGCACCCTGTTAAACTTAAGCAAAGAACACTAGCTAACAAAACCCTAAACATGTGTAAGCCCTTATTATATTTACAATATTGATTTTTGTGATTCGTATCATATAAGTTACAAGAATTTAAATGTAATTATAAAAGGTGCAGGTTGGTATCAATCACTATACTTATTATCTTGCAGTTAACATTTGAAATTATTCCATCCAGACGAGCCATGAGCTTTTAGATATCCGATCTAATAAGCCATAGCATTCATTATGTCCGCTCCTGGCACGAAAGAGTCGATCAGGGGGCAGACATGTCTGCTCATAGCAGCCATTCAAAGCATTAATAATTTTTGTAGATTTTCTATTCCACATAATGTCAGTTATCGAGAATGGTTTGACTATCCAACTGGTAGTGCATCCTTTCCTGATCGACAAACCCATCGCGCCGGTAAAGAGAGCAGGAAAACGGATGGCGTGTAACGCAGAGTGAAAAAGATGATCGATTAAACCGATCGATTAGTAAAAATTGATCTGCAAAATGAATTATCCGGCCCGGTAGCGCCTGTGTTAAATTCCTAAAAACTCATTTAACGTATTTTTTATTAATTTATTTCCTGTCTTCTGGTGGGCGGCTTTCTTTTGTCCTGCGGGCACGGCACCGGGATGCGACAGCAGGTGATGGAATGAAAAGATGTGCCAGATGTAACAAGAAAAGAGGCGTTCTGGACCGGATTTTCGGGCTGGATAAAGAATTCTGCGATGACTGTCTGATGGTGGTTAACCAGGAAATCAGAGAAAAACGGGTGGTATCCGCACATGTACAAAAATCACCTGAACGCTCTTCCTGATAATATTTCTTACCCGGCAGGTTATTGCCCCTGATGGGGTGACAGCTCTGAAGTTTCCCTCTGCTTACATTCCCTTTGCTCAATGAAAATCAACATTGATATCAGCGTCATCATTCCTGCCTTCAATGCGGCTGACAGTATCGGGGTTCTGGTCCAGACACTGCTTGGCGAAACAACGCTGAGTTCTGAAATCATTGTTGTGGATGATGGCTCAACCGACGAAACATGGACGCTACTCAGCGCCATTACAGATGAACGACTTATTCTCATTCGTCAGGAAAATCAGGGCGTGTATGCTGCCCGTAATACTGCACTGGCGATTCACCGTGGTGAATGGGTGGTGTTCCTGGATGCGGATGACCGGGTTGCGGCAGATTTTCTGCAGGAACGGCTGCGCATAGCACGCGAAGCACAGGCTGATATCGTCCTTTTCAATGCCCGGCATACAGACAGCGCCGGACATCTGCGGCATTCCGTTCACCGCAGACAGCCTTACGGTCAGACGCTGACGGGTCAGCAGTGGATACGCCATTGCGTCAGTCAGGGGGAGTGGCCGCATTACCTGTGGCTGCAGATGGTTCGTTCAGCGTATATCCGCGAGCATGGCCTGCGATTCCAGGAAGGGAAAAGCCACAAGGACATTCTCTGGACGATACAGCTTGCCGCCGCAGATGGCCGATTTTATTTCTCTGACAGACAGGATTACCTGTGGGTGAATAACCCGGCGTCAATTACCCACCGCCCGGATTATTACGATATCCGCGCGTTCAGCTATAGCGACGTGATTGCAGATATTCTGGCACTCAGTGCACAGACGCAGTACCGGTCTGTCAGACGCGCGCTGGTCAGGCATGCGCTGGTGGAAAGCCGCCATTTTCTGGGCCTGTACCGGCGCAGGGTGAATGACCGGCTGGCGGTCCGGGCGCGTTTTCGTGCGCGGATAGCCTTTCGCCATCTGGTACCAGGCGTGAGCAACCTGAGCGATGTCTTTTTCCTCCTGAAGCTGGTCCGCAATATTTATCTGCCTGGTGTCCGCAATACTCCCGCAGCCGTTTCGCAGGTGCGGCGTTAATCCATGGATATCGCAACGCTTCTGGCGCGGTCGTGGCAAACTGCGACAACGGGTGATGACTCCATTCGCTCTGCCAGGGATATCGTCGAACGCTGGTATGACAAAGGCGGTGACCTGACCCGACGGACCCGGCGATTTATGTTGCGGGAATGCCTGTGGATAGCCGCACATTACCGGGACACCGAAGCGGTACTCACCCGGCAGTTTCGCCTGCTGGCCGTCTTACTGTATCTGGGCGGTTATTTTCCGAAAGGGAATGCCGGTGGCATGCTCCCGGAGAAGTGTTTCATTTTACTGAACGCTCCGGAATTAAGCTCCCTTCTGACAGACGATATGACTCCCGATGTTCTGGCGGCGTCCTGCCGTACCCTCTTCTACTGCAGACAGATATCTCCGTTAAGGTGTTACCGCCATACGCGCTGTCTGAGCGAACATCTGTATCAGCTGATGGAGATCTGATAAAAGCGCCAGTCGTTGTACTGGCGCCTGAGGGACTGATCGTTGACGGTGCCGTCGTCAACGATCAGGGCTAACGTCATTATTTCCCTCCGCTGAATCTGCCACCTGTGATGTCAGTAACGGTTTTATATCCCTTGCGGGTCATCAGCCCGGTAGCCTTCCGGGCGCGGAGCATATCAATGCTACCGATAAACGGAGACTGCTCTTTCACGCTGAAGCCGTGACGGTCAGTACGTACCAGGTCGTACTTTTCCACGATAAAATTCACCGCGTCACACAGTGAGATTCCCGCATCAATGTGCTTCTGGATCACTTCGTCGTTGCCAAACGGTGTGTCGTTCAGCATCAGACCGTAGTGTTGTTTCAGCAGATACATCAGTAATTTTCGCCAGATTTCGACTGACGACAGACGTGACGATGCCGCCCTTTGAAGGGACAGGGAATGTATTTGCATGGTTTGCGCTCTTTGTTGGCTAGTTTGACTAAGGAAAAGCGTCCGGGGTTTATTCGGTTGTTGCAGACGCCGGATAAATTACGATGTACAAATAACCGCAGGAGCCGAGTGTATCGGCCTCACATATCAGCCCTTTTACGTGGAGCGTGATGCAGCGCTGAATGCGGGGCGTGAGTTCGCTGCTGGCCAGCATAAGCTCCATCTGCTTCATCAGTACCGGAAATACCTGGTCCAGATGGCGTAAATTTGCGTCATTAAATGTCCCGGCAATGCTGGCGCGGTCAGCAAGGTAATGCAGGTGGTTACCCTCCTGTACCAGCCGTGCACCAAAACACGGCGTGATGTTGCGTCTGAGGCCCCACCAGGGTTCCGTGATGTTATGGTTGATTACACGGGTTGCTTTCTGCATGTAAGTACTCCTTAACGGTAAGTCAGTTCAGGATGACGCTGCGCAGGATCACATACGGACCATTGCGGTCCTGTCGGCGTTCAGCAAACACGGCCAGCACACCCCGGATATCCTGCACTTCCCTGCCGCGGTAATGGCAGATACTGCCGGACCACTTATATTTCCCGGTACAGAAACGAAACAGCCGGGACTCAGAATGCTGGCGGTATATCGCCATTGCCTGACGTTTGCTGATGATTTTCATCGTAATTCTCTCCCTAAAGCCAGCCACGCTCGGCAAACGAGACGATGTCCATGCCTCCCACGACCAGATGGTCCAGCAGGCAGATATCCACGAGTTTAAGTGCCTGTTTCAGATGGTCAGTGAGCAGTCGGTCGGCATGGCCGGGTTCCGCATAACCTGAAGGATGATTGTGTGAAAGTACGATGGCAGCCGCATTGTGTTTCAGTGCTGCCTTTATCACTTCACGGGGATGTACCTGCGTATGGTTGATGGTGCCGGTGAAGAGCGTTTCATGAGCAATAAGACGATGCTGGTTATCAAGGAAGAGCGCCATGAAGACTTCACGCTCCAGCGTGGTGAGCTGCAGACGGAGCCAGTCACGGACCGCCTGGCAGGAGATGAATGCCTCGCCGGGTTCGCGTAACTGGCGTTCCAGCAGGGTCAGTGCGCGTCTGATGGTGCGCTGTGCGGTGGGAGATATTTCCCCGCTGTCGGGGGGACACGTGGTGGTATTCATTTGCTTTTCCTGTCGGTTGACGCGTCGGGCGCAGATGTGTTGTACAGTTTCACGGCAACGACGAACCCGTCGTGCAGGGATTTAAACCATGACCAGATATGGAAGAGAGGGGTACCTGTCGGGAAATGCAGGAAGGGTTCGTCGGTCACAAGGTCACCGTCCTCATCCCCGACCGTTGTTTTCCCCAGCGCATACCACAGGTTATTAAGGTGAGACAGTTCATACGGCATGGCGGAACGCTCAGTCGATAATGCGCATGATGGCGCTGCATTCCGGGTGATGCAGCGCATAGTCACGCAGGCGCCAGTAATGCTCCGTCATGGCGTCGCATTCTGTGCGGCATGCATGATGACTGTAAGCGATAAGACAGACCGCAATCCCTGCAGCTTCGGCGCTCATGTTTGCGGCGTTGCCATTCATGGTGTTGAACAGCGACCAGAAGGCATCGTTGTCCGTTTCCGGAGCCATGAAGGCCCCGCCGTTGCTGAGAGTATAAAAATTCCAGATACCGCCGCTGTAGTCAGCGCAGAACCGGTCTATCCACGCAAAGACCTGCGGTTCAAGGGTTATCCACTGCGGGATGTTGCCAAAGTGCTGCGGCCAGAATTCCACACGCTGTTCGTCCGGTACGGGCGTGGCTGCCAGAGCAGGTGCAGAACCGTTATCGCCAGCCTGCAGAGGTCGCTGATGGTTATCGTTAATATTAATAATGTCGGTAATGTTAATTTTCCTTATGCATGGAGATGTTGAATGGAAGTGTCGGGCCGGGGATTGATTTCGGTGGCGGGGCGCGGGTGATTACCTGTCCAACAGGTTCAGCATGTTCTCCGCCATCACCCAGAGCGCACGGTTTAACTTAACGTCTCCATCAATCCCGTTTACTGCGCGGGTGTGGGTACGTTTACCCTGCGCGGTACGGCCACTTAGCCCGCCTTTCAGCAGGTTTTCCTGAATGCGCTGGTAAGTGGTCCACAGGTCATCGCTCTCGTCCTGCCGGCGGCGGGGTGCAAGAATTTGCGCTTCGGTTACTGGCTGGTACTCTTCCCCAAAACGGTATGTCAGCGCCGCTGTAGCCAGTGCATGTTGTGCGGGTGACGGGAGTTGCAGGGACTGCATGGCGTCACGTTTCTCTTCCACCCGGTCAAAGACGCTGAGAACCTCATAGGCCCCCTCAATCACCTTCCCGACAACGTCGCCCCTGTGTGGCACGCGGATCTCGCCGAACGACTGTCCGCAAACGAGCGAATTGGTGCAGACGCTTCGGAATATTCCCGGCAGTAACTGAAAACTTGATGCGCCATCGTGCGAATTCAGAATGATGATTTCCGGTACCTGCTGACCGTTTATCTGACCGGCACGACGCAGGCGCAGCATATGCTTTGTATGTTCCCGTCGGCTCTGGTCGCGCACTCGTGACTGACAGGCAAAGAATGGCTGGAACCCTTCACGTTTAAGGTTCTCCAGCAGGGTAATAGTGGGTATGTAGGTGTACTTTTCGCTTCTGGAGTCGTGCTTGTCTTCCCCGAAGACGCTGGGGACATGTTGCATCAGTTCTTCGTGGGTTAAGGGACGGTCACGGCGAATCTGGTTCACCCGACCAAAACGGCTGGCTAATCGCATAGTTGATTCCTCATCTGATTAATCTGAAGGCGTAAAAGCAAAAGCCCCTGCTCCGTGAGGAGGCAGGGGCTGGATGTGTTGTTCTCAATGAACGGATAGGGCGGGATTACAGCGTATCCAGAATCTTCAGTATCTGCGCCATCAGGGCGGTGATAAGTGCAGTGACCAGCAACGTGACCGCTTCCCGGGCTGTATCAATGCTGCTGTCATCGTAGCCTGCCTGACGCAGACGAATTTCAATAAATTGACGGGCCTGATGCCCGCCGCACCAGGTCAGTGCCTGGGCCAAGGTCGTCACCAGCATTTTCAGAAAGGTCATAGGATTTACTCTGGACTGCGCAGCGGCAGCCCATTGGTCATGTGGAATTTTTTAGGTTGGGAAACGTTAATCAGGGGCGGGGGACTCAGTGGTAAGTGTAACGCCATCCCCCCTTATCAGTAGTGACGACGACTTCTGAAGCCACGCAGTTATTATAAAAACTCACGCTGACGGACTGCCCGTAACGCAGGCTAGCAGGCAAAATAGTTTCTTTATTGCTGGAGTACAGATATTTCTGGTTGGCAATGCGACAGTTTCCCCGGTTCACGTCAATATTTTCGACTTTCACGGTGTTATCCAGTGCAGTGACCACGACCGTGACGTAGCGTGTTCCGGCAGGGTGAACCTGATTACTGGTCTCCACTTTGATGGATGGCGTTGGCTCTGCCAGCGCCAGGGCTGACAGTGCAAACAGTGCGGGCACCAGCATGTGTTTAAATTTCATAAACTGTTCCTTTTAAAAATAACGTAATCAACAGGTATTAAATTCAGATGCAGGCTAGAGTGCATCTTTACCCACGCAGCCGTGGGTCCCGAATACTGGCAATACCTTTGCTGCCCCAGCCAGCGTGAATGTGGCATCCTTAACACCGTCTCCGGTTACTGAGACCTGTTTGCCATTACGTAGCTGACCCCAGGCCAGCGCCAGGTTATTACCGCCCACTCGACTGCCAGATTCGCTGATGTCGATGGGGGCTCCACCGTCGATACTGACCTGAAGGTTTTTATCTTCATCCATACTGACCTGATGCCCGCTGGCGTCAGTGAATATGACCGTGGCCGGTTGCGAGCCGTAATCCTCACAGGTCAGAGACAGTTGCGATTGACTTTCCCCATTGATAACAAACTCTGATACTCCCTGGCCCCAGCCCCGGGTCCAGGTGGTTTGATTACCGAAGGCCATTGCCACTGCCGGTACCAGCGCACAGGTCAGTAGTAAAGGGTGAATCATTTTTCTGTTCATTTTTGTGCACCTCTGGTTTTCGTAAAACGCTACCCGGAAAGGGTATCTGCATGTTTTTTAGTAGAAGACAGACAGTCATAAGCATCCCGTTGGGATTTTATAGCTGCAAAAAAGAGGGGATAACGATGAAATTCGATCGAACCGATCGACAAAATTGATCGTGGTTCAGTAAATATATTTACCGTAAACCTCGCCCGAGTTTATCGATGGTCCGGTTTCACTTCGGAAGGGTGATATATATCTGAGATTTTATTGAACACAGGCTGAGGAAATGCATCACTGAGGCGGTATGGCGCAGACACCGTCCTCTGTGACAGGAGGAACACTAAAAAAGCGGTTATAGAAGAGATTACAGGCTCTGTGGTCGCTGGTGTCAATGTGAAAATATTTTGCCATGTACTGGCTGAGTATATGCTGAAATTCGTCGTAGATTTGTTGAGACCCCCGCTTGTGCTTCACCCTGATTTCATCGACTAAACGATAACATTGCTCCAGCAGGTGGTCGGCGTCGCCGTTCAGCAACGCATGAAACGCGGCAACGGCAAATAATTCATTCGCAGGCCCGGCATTAAGCCAGACGCTGACTTCGGTACAAACCAGCGTTTCCCATAGTGACATCAAATTCAGGCGTAAGGCTTCCTCTTTTAACAGACGGGTTAGTGGAGGGAATGCGTAAATATCAGTGTCAAATAGCCTGCGTGACAGACTTAAATCAGCAAAGGCAAGATGCTTAACTCCGTACAATGCTTCCTGTACAGCATCTGAACCGTATTTATCCGTTAACGCTTTCAGTAAGGTCGATTTAACCGGTTGAGGTGTTTCCATTGCTTTTATGCCACTCAGCACTCCTGACTGACAGCAGGGGATAAAATCCTTCATCATCCGGTTTATAGCAGCAGGTGCGATGATAATGTTTCTGGCGATATTTGCACCGCCCTTAGGGAAGGTGCGAATAAGCAGGTCATTTCTTCCCAAGCTGACTCGCTGATTAAAATTTCGCGGATCTGGGCCGATTTTTTTCCCGCAAACACATCGAATCAGCCTATTTAGGCTATTTTTTCCACCATTTCTGGCGTTATTTCCGGTTTTTACTGAGATCTCTCCCACTGACGTATCATTTGGTCCACCCGAAACAGGTTGGCCAGGGTGAATAACATCGCCAGTTGGTTATCGTTTTTCAGCAGCCCCTTGTATCTGGCTTTCACGAAGCCGAACTGCCGCTTGATGATGCGAAACGGGTGCTCCACCCTGGCACGGATGCTGGCTTTCATGTATTCGATGTTGATGGCCGTTTTGTTCTTGCGCGGATGCTGCTTCAAGGTTTTTACCCTGCCGGGACGCTCGGCGATCAGCCAGTCCACATCCACCTCGGCCAGCTCCTCGCGCTGTGGCGCTCCTTGGTAGCCGGCATCGGCTGAGACAAATTGCTCCTCTCCATGAAGCAGATTACCCAGCTGATTGAGGTCATGCTCGTTGGCCGCGGTGGTGACCAGGCTGTGGGTCAGGCCACTCTTGGCATCGACACCAATGTGGGCCTTCATGCCAAAGTGCCACTGATTGCCTTTCTTGGTCTGATGCATCTCCGGATCGCGTTGCTGCTCATTGTTCTTGGTAGAGCTGGGTGCCTCAATGATGGTGGCATCCACCAAAGTGCCTTGGGTCATCATGACGCCTGCTTCGGCCAGCCAGCGATTGATGGTCTTGAACAATTGACGGGCCAGTTGATGCTGCTCGAGCAGGTGGCGGAAATTCATGATGGTGGTGCGATCCGGCAGGGCGCTATCCAGGGATAATCGGGCAAACAGGCGCATGGAGGCGATTTCGTACAGGGCATCTTCCATGGCACCGTCGCTCAGGTTGTACCAATGCTGCATGCAGTGAATACGCAGCATGGTCTCCAGCGGATAGGGCCGTCGGCCATTGCCCGCCTTGGGATAAAACGGCTCGATGACAGCGGTCATATTCTGCCATGGCAGAATCTGCTCCATGCGGGAGAGGAAAATCTCTTTTCGGGTCTGACGGCGCTTAGTGCTGAATTCACTATCGGCGAAGGTGAGTTGATGGCTCATGATGTCCCTCTGGGATGCGCTCCGGATGAATATGATGATCTCATATCAGGAACTTGTTCGCACCTTCCTTAGGATACTGGCCCAGTTTTTCCTCTCTTTCCCCAGAAGCACGCGGTGCGTATGTCAGTTGGCTCGCCAGCGATAGGTCTGATCCATCGTGTCCTATCGGCTATGTTTTTATCTACCTCTACGGCCTGGAAAGAAAAGCGCTCATAGATTCCACTGACCCAAAATTCCCTGATGCTGAGTTCCGTAATCTGTTCAAAGAAGTCGCTCGGTTAAGATCCGTATTCATTGAGAACCGCTCATTCCGTGGATATTCGGCCCAGTTACTCGAAGCCATGTTTATTCTGCGCCCGAACATGGGCTTAGCCACTGAGCTCGATAGCAATTCAGGTTTCAGCAACAGCATGCAATTTAAGCTGGCTCTGGCAAAAACTGTACATGAAGGAGTTCCTGTATCAGCTGAACTGGCGTTGAACTGGTTAATAAACCACACCGAGTATTCGCTGCGTACCCCGGCTCGCCGCTGTGCTAAAGAGTTTGCTGCGCTTTTCAAACGGCGTTACACCCTCAAATATGGTGAAGGGATGGTCGTTAAGGCGAATAAAACGCGCCTAAGGTTAGATTACACACCAGCAAGTCCTAGTTTGCGAGGTGTTCGACTCCCTGTTCCCGACCTGCCTGATCCAAGTGCGTTGAAGAGCCCTGTCCAGAAAATTATGGCTCTTGCCGACATATGTACGGATGAACTTGATGCTTATAGTCGCTACCTTGGTAGGAAAGGTACGTCAGTCAATGATACGGCTGCAATTATGTTGCTCCCTTCAGAGATCGTTAATGAAAGCTCAGAAAAAATATTAAGCTCATTCAAACGCTGGGCTGATGAGGCGATCCTCGTCAAGGAGGGGTTAGTCTCAGTTGCTGACTTTTGGGCACATATGAATGCCAGTTGCCCCAATAAGATCAATAAAAAAGAGGCCGATTTGATGCAGGCCTTTGCTCTGAAGATGGGCTACGGTCTGGCACCTGACCCGTATTATCACCATGTGAAGGCGGATGTTGATGGGACACTTGTTCTATTCCCTGCCGCCGAAGGTGGACGCTTCTCACCTTCTCCTGAATTTATCTCAGCCGTAATGACGCTCAGATTAGGGGCGATGGTCGCCTTGATTGACGATTCTCTTGATCAAGCTGAACAGAAAGTGCTTGAGAATGCCATCAACAACAATCCTGGCTTCACCGATGATGAAAAACGCTCTCTACATGCGTATTTAACGTGGCAACTTCATACCCCAGCCAATATGACAGGAATGAAAAGCAGGATTGAATTGATGGGGGCCGCAGAAAAAGCTGCTGTGGGTAAGGTTATCGTTAGTGTTGCCTGTTCGGATGGGAAAATAGCGCCTGCCGAAATCAAACAGCTTGAGAAGATTTATTCAAGTTTGGGGCTGGATCCCTCATCTGTCTCGAGCAATATCCATCAGCATTCCGCAACTGAACATGAGCTCGTCTCGTCTGTACCAACTGATCAGCCAGCAGCAGGGTTCACACTGGATGCTAATGTACTTGCCCGCCACGAATCTGCCACGGATGATGTTCGTAAATTGCTGGACACAATTTTCACCGAAGAAGAACCGGAAGAGCTAGATAGCGCTCCAGCCTCATTAACGGAAACGGGGGGGCTTGACTCCGCACATAGCCAGCTTTATCGCAGTTTGCTGGAGAAAGAACAGTGGTCCCGAAAAGAGGCGACAGATTTGTGCGGAAATTTGAATTTGATGCTCGGCGGTGCGCTTGAGGTGATCAATGACTGGTCCTATGCGGTGGTTGATGCTCCGGTGCTGGACGATGCCGATGATGATATCTGGGTTGACCTGGAAATTGCCAAAGAATTAGAGGGATAGTGAATGTCTGTAACACGTATAAGAGTGAAAGAACGTGACGCTATTATTCAGTCACTTAAGTCAGGTGTAACGCCAAGGATAGGCATTCAGCATATCCAGGTTGGCCGCGTGAATGAAATCACTGCTCTCCACCAGGATATTGAGAGGATTGCTGACGGTGGTGCAAGCTTCAGACTTATCATCGGTGAATATGGTTCTGGTAAAACGTTCTTTCTGAGTGTTGTGCGCTCTATTGCGCTAGAGAAGAAGCTGGTGTCAGTCAGTGCAGACCTTTCTCCTGACAGACGCATTCACTCATCGGGAGGTCAGGCTCGTAATCTCTATTCTGAGCTTATGAAAAACATGTCCACCAGAAACAAGCCGGATGGTAATGCGTTACTTAGCGTTGTTGAAAGATTCGTTACGGAGGCAAGAAAGGAAGCGGACACGGACGGCTCCGAGGTTTCATCAGTTATTCATAAACGCCTGGCAGCTCTGTCAGATATGGTGGGTGGATATGACTTTGCGAAGGTCATTGATGCATTCTGGCGCGGGCATGAACAGGATAATGAAACGCTAAAATCCAATGCTATTCGCTGGTTGCGGGGAGAGTACACCACCAAAACTGATGCCCGTAACGATCTCGACGTTCGGACTATTATCTCAGACGCTTCATTCTATGATTCTTTGAAGCTGATGAGCCTTTTTGTCCGCCAGGCAGGCTATGCCGGTCTTTTGGTCAGCCTCGACGAAATGGTGAACCTCTTTAAGCTGAATAATACGCAAGCAAGAACAGCGAACTACGAACAGATTTTGCGGATCCTGAATGACTGCCTGCAAGGCTCAGCCGAGAACATTGGTTTTATCCTCGGGGGTACGCCAGAGTTTCTTTTCGATCCGCGTAAAGGTCTTTACAGCTATGAGGCGCTCCAGTCGCGTCTGGCGGAAAACCGGTTCGCGCAAAAAGCAGGAGTGATTGACTACTCATCCCCCACTTTGCATCTTGCCAGCCTCACCCCTGAGGAACTGTATATTTTGCTGAGAAATCTTCGTCATGTTTATGCAGGTGGAGATCCAGAGAATTATCTGGTACCAGATGAGGCACTGACTGGATTCCTGCATCACTGTAGTAAAACCATTGGAGACGCTTACTTCCGTACCCCCCGTAATACGATAAAAGGTTTCCTGGACATGCTGGCCGTGCTGGAACAAAACAGAACGATGAACTGGCAAACACTAATCAAGGGTGTGGCGATTGAAGAGGACAGGCCCAGCGATATGGATGACGCCACTACGGAGGAAAGCGATGACGACGACGGACTGGCGAACTTCAAACTATGAGCAGTGCCTACGATAGCCTCGATCCCCGCGTCCGTAAGTGGGTTTACAAGCAGGGGTGGTCTACATTAAGGCCCTTGCAGGAGAGTTCTATCCCGGCAATTTTAGCCCGTGATCGAGACGTGCTAATCAGTGCAGGTACAGCAGCGGGTAAAACTGAGGCTTTCTTTCTTCCTGCCTGTTCGGCAGTTGCAGATCTCACGAATGGATTTGGCATCGTCTATATCAGTCCGTTGAAGGCATTGATTAACGATCAGTACCGTCGTCTTGGGAGCCTTGGAGATGCATTGGAAATGCCAGTGACTCCCTGGCACGGGGATGTACCACAAAGCAAAAAGCAGAAGGCTCGGACGAACCCTGCTGGCATTTTACTGATTACACCTGAGTCACTTGAGTCTTTGCTCATAAATTCAATGGGCTGGCTCAAACAGGCGTTTTCTTCAGTCGCATACATCGTTATTGATGAGTTTCATGCTTTTATTGGCTCAGAGCGTGGTGTACAGCTGCTTTCTCTGCTCAATAGAATTGACCATGTGCTAGGACGCCAGGTAAATCCAATTCCCCGCGTTGCGTTGAGTGCCACGCTGGGGGAACTGGATAAAATGCCCGAAATGTTGCGCCCGGACAAACGACTCCCCTGCGTAACTGTTACAGATAGTAATAGCACGGCCACTCTTCAGGTACAGGTCAAAGGGTACCTGGAGCGAGTGATCCAAAAAGAGGAAGAACTTCAGAGTTCAGCTGAACATGACGTTTGCGCTGATATTTTTAGACTTTGCCGTGGCGATTCTCATCTGGTCTTTGCAAACAGTCGAAAGCGCACTGAAAGCATTGCGGCAACGCTGAGCGACATGTGTGAGGAACAAATTGTTCCGAATGAATTCTTTCCCCACCATGGTTCCCTTGCCAAGGAATTACGTGAGGCGCTTGAATCTCGTCTTCAGAAAGGAAATCTGCCCACAACAGCTGTTTGTACAATGACGCTCGAGTTGGGAATTGATATAGGTAAGGTTAAGTCGGTTATACAAGTTACGCCTCCGCATTCTGTTTCCAGTCTACGTCAGCGTATGGGACGTTCTGGGCGACGCAACTCTCCATCAGTTCTAAGAATGCTAATTACAGAAAATGAGCTTAGTGTAACTAGCAGTATCGTTGACCACCTACGGCTGCAGTTGGTCCAGTCGATGGCAATGATCAGATTGATGATCTCTAAACAATGGTTTGAACCAGCAGATGCTCGACAGATGCATTATTCCACGCTGTTGCACCAGATTCTTGCTATTACGGCACAATGGGGCGGAGTTCGTGCCGACCAGCTCTGGTCGCAACTATGCCAGACAGGACCATTTAGAAATGTAGATTTAAACGATTTCAAAAGCCTGCTTAAACATATGGGAGCATGTGGCCTACTCACTCAACTTGCTAGCGGCGAAATGGTTGTTGGGGCAGAGGGGGAGAAACTGACTAACCATTACACGTTTTATGCCGTGTTCAATACACCAGAAGAGTTCCGCATTGTCACCGGAAACAGAACCCTTGGAACAGTGCCTGTGGACTCCCCACTGCTACCAGACCAACACATCATCTTCGGTGGGCGGCGCTGGAAAGTGACAGAGATCGAGACAGAGAAAAAAGTTATCTATGTAGAGGCGACCAAAGGCGGTCAGCCACCACAATTTAGTGGGGGAGGTATGTCTGTTCATGATGCCGTTCGTCAGGAAATGCTCGCTATCTATAGGGAAGGTGATTACCGCATAGCAATAGGTAGCAACAAAGTAGATTATGCCGATGCTGCCGCCAGAAACCTATTTGCGGAAGGCTGTAGTAACTTTCAGCGTTTTAAACTTCAAAATGAGTGTTTTATTACGAGTGGACAACACTGTTATGTAATACCCTGGATGGGGGATAAAGTTGTCAATACGATTACAGCCTTGCTCATACGCTGTGGTTTTAAAGCTAATTCATTGGCTGGAATTATAGAAATTGACGGCTCAAGTGTCGCTTCTGTTCAACAGGCACTTAAAGGTATGCTGCTGTCAGGCTTGCCTTCAGCGTTTGATCTTGCTGTAAATGTTCCAGAAAAGTACTTAGATAAATATGATGAATATTTACCAGAGTTTCTGCTTGCGAAAGGATTTGGGGAAAAAGCGTATGACATTGAAGGCGCGTGTACCTGGCTGAAAGAACATCTTCAGTAAACTGGTTACATAAAAAGGGGGAGATGTTCCCCTTAAGCTTGAGGCCGATTGAGGATATCAATTTTTGCTCTTGGCTCTGATCTGCCAGAAATCGAGGCCATAAGGTCTGCTTTGAGCGAAAAGCGGACATAACCCCTTTTACTAACACGCCTGTTTAGCCGAGCACTATTTTCTTTGTAGTCACGATCGTACCAGCAGGCTACAGACTGGCACAATTAGGGGATGTTCAATGCCTATGCTCTGCAACGCATGTAGGTGTTGTTCACGTTCTTTTTCAAGGAACCATGTCGCTGTCCAGGTCGAATTGGGCTGCACGTGTTGTTTAATGGCAGCGAAGTAAGGCATGTCGACCGCCGATAAAGAGTGTCCAACAATGATCACCTCGTTTACCGCGTTGAGTTGAGAGAAAAATGCTTGGCCTGCATACATCACTTCCTCTGTATTTTTGAATGAATGTGTAAAGTACCGATTCAGAGTCTGTTTTCCGCTTTCATATGCAAAATCGTAATTATCAGACATGTGCTGATACCACTGTTCCAGCTCCTCATCCGTTACGTCCGTGGGCGGTTCTTGAGGATGTTCTTTGAAATTTTCTGGATCAATACCATGTCCAAGAATAAGCCTATCTCCAGGTAAGGATGCATTGCCGTGGATGTAAAGAATCTGGCTACTTTTTATGCCATAATAGTACTCAATAGTTCTGGTATAATTAAAATTTATAAATAGGGCGTTGTTGCATAGTTGCAGTGTTTTATCAGCGGTAAGCTCTGGATATTTCACTTGGGAAATAAACGACGTAAACTGGGTGAAAAGACCATCAGTCAAATTTTCAAGGATTCGCTGCATTTCAATATCAAATGCATGCCAGTCTCTATCACGAAAATCTGGGTCACCCAGATTTGGGAGATAATCGGTAAATGCATCCAGTACGGCCTGAGAATCTAACCCTGCCAGATTACTTTCAAATTCACACCACAGAGGATGTTCATCCTTATTCAGTTTATCCATATTTTCAGGCAGGTCCGTGAAACCAACAAACTCAACTAAGTTGTTGTACGAATCCCTCTGGCGCGAACGCAGAAAATAGGCAAAAGAAAAATAGCTGGTATCAAGACCATGGTGTAAATCAAACCCGTTTCCAGTTATGTACAGCTTCATGGTGCGATGATCCTCTCTGTAAGTTGGGGCTCCACCATTTATTATTACTTCTTTTGTATATTAACAGATCTTTGTATTTCTGATGGTGTCTTATTTATGCGGATTGACGCTACACTACTGCTCGGTATAACCAGAAAAGATGTATCTTATGTCCGCTCCTGGCCCGACGCTGGCTTATTCACGGAGCAGAAGGTCTGCTCTGAGCGATCTGCGTACAATCACTTCCGCTAATTAGCCACTACTTAATTAAAATTCACATTGAAAGCCTGAACTTTTCTATTTTTTGGCCAATAATGTCAGTAGTTGTTCCAGTTGAAGAAGCAACCAGCATATTTTCAACATCTTCATCATCTAAAACTAAAATTAATTTCCCATGTAATATCCATTGTTCTCTTAATGTGGTTTCGCATCCTCGGCTATCTCCGCCTTTGCGAGTAAATATCATCCCAAACATTCCTGCACCATGAGGTTTCAAATAATTCGCTATTTGAAGTACCTCATCCTTTTTGATTTTATTAGAATAATTTTTTGCGTCGACCACAATGTAATCAGCTTTGTAATTACTGCGAAGAAATTCCCAGAATCCATCTTTGGCATAGTTTGATAATATAAAATCCCTTCTATTGGTCTTTAAGTAATCGCTGTTTTCAGGCATAGGGGATTGTAGTGGAGGACAAAAGATCTCAGCCAGAATTTCACCTATCAGTTTTTGATATATAGACCATTCTTTCTTTCCAGGTGAGCATTTTTTAAGCCTGTCACTTAGATTTCGAATCTTAAGATTAGATTTGCTTTGGCCAACACTCCCAATCAGTAAGTTTAGATATGGGTTATTCGATTTTCCTATTTCATCACTAAATTCATTAAGTATATAATCAATATCCCAAGCAAAAATATCATGTCTTATAAGTGCTTCTTTTATTTTTTCTGGAATTCTTGAAGGGGTTGCAAATATTATTTTTGCGCTAGGGTATATGCTGTTTACTGTTTCAAGTTCATCAATGACCTTATCTATATAAAATTCTGAAATGGCTCTTAAGGATTTGCATTCTACAACTATTTCCTTTTTATCCTCACGAGTCTCCGTCAATTCTGCGTAAATATCAACCTCGATCTTAATCTGATTACCTAGCTGTTTGTTTGTTTCAATGTTCTTGTATTTATGGGAATTCTTTAAAAGATCAACAAGTGCAGTTATGAACTCTCTTTCGTTGAGGATGGCCTGATCCAATTTAAAATGACAGTTTGGGCAAACTAGAATTAAATTTTCTTCTATGCTTTCCCCACCAAAAGATTTAGGATAAATATGACTAATTTCCAGCCGTACGTCTTCGTTTGATATGCCACATATTGCACATTTGCCGCTGTATTTGCTAAAAATCATTTTTTTAATATTATTATTTATGTTCCTTCTTTCCATTATCTTTTCCTTGTGAGCTTTTTATTCATTTATGTAACATAATCAGCGATTACTAAATGAACTTTACACTTAGGTAAATTATCATGCAAGATTCTTTAATCCACATTTTCATCAGTACATAAATGATAAAGCTACGGTTAAGCCGAAGTATTGGACAGCGCTAACTGGCCAACTCCTCTTTAGCCAATGGAAGGCGGACTTAACAATGTCCGCTTCTGGCACTAAACGGGCTAAAGCAGACTGATTTGATGAGATAAGGGTATAGATGAATTCTCCATACCCTTAAACGATTACTTCCCAGTTGATTTGCTTGGTTTCAGTCCTGGGGTATTGCCGGGTGTATCCTTATTATCACGTCTGCGTTGATCGGGTTTTCCTGTTGATTTTGCGATTGGTTTTGGACCAGGTTTAAGCCCCATAATCATACTCCTTAGCCATGTCAGAGGTTATTCCTCAGTGTGGATATAAGGGGAGCGGTAAGAATTATCAAGCTTGGATGGGCGGTGAAAAGTGACTGCTTGACTATTATGTGAGCAATGTCAGATTTTAACACATAGCGGCCAGCCCATTACTGAAGTTAGCCAAAAATGAGTCGCGATGAGCCCTCAATAATGAGGGCCACCTCGGAGATTGTTAGGCTGATTTCGCCAATTGCCGATGCAGGACCTGAAGGCTAGTTCCCGCCCCTGCCCATGCAGCAGCCGAGCCGACCACATACAGGTTTTGCTTGGCGCGTGAGACGGCTACATTGATTATGTTTGGTGGGCTTGCCGCCCACTGACGTGCCCTTTGCTGACTCGCTTTCGGCGCACCCAGCAACAGGATTACCGTGTCCGCCTCTCGGCCCTGGAACGTGTGGATTGTGCCTACACGATCACGGCACCATTCATCCAGCTTTACGCCGAACGTTCGCAGCAAATCAGTTTCACTGTCGAGACGCCGACGCATGTTCTGCTCTACGATCTTGAATGGTGTGATGATAAATACGTCCGGATTTGTAATGCCCGATGCTGCCAGCTCTTTGAGCATTCGCACAACCGCTTCGCCCTCGTCGGGACACCACTTCGTCTCAGCATCGCCATTGATATCCACCCAGTGAGATCTCCCCAAAGCCGAGCCGATAGATCCGGGTTTTTTAGGCCCGACAGCATGGACCATCTGCCCGGCATAGGCGATGGAGTTAGAAACATCAAACATTGGGTTCTGGCAACGCCTGTGAACGAGCAATGGCAGCCCGACTTCTCGATCACCTACGTCCATGACGAAGGTGGATTTGAAGCGCGATGCCTGATCAGCAAGGGTCTGCGTAGATGCTGCGGGGGCAGACCATTCGACTTGGTCAATGTCAAAGAACTTGCAGATTTCGGCGTTCAGCTTTTCAGGAAGTGAAACTACAGGTGGGATTTGCAACGGGTCACCTACCACGATGGAGCGCTTTGCCCGCATGATAGCTCCAACTGCTGCCTGAGGAACGGCTTGGCCCGCTTCATCTACCAGAAGCCAACCAATGCTCTCTGGTGGCAGATCCCCGAACATCGTCCGAACAGAGGCGAATGTCGTGGACACGGTCGGCACAACCACGAAAAGGCTTGACCAAAGGTCGGGGAGAAGTTCACGGTGAGCGGAAGACTGGAAGGCACCAGCTACCATGCCTGACATCAATAACCCAAGATTGTGTTGCAAGCGGCTGGCCGAAGCATCGATGAACGTTTTATGCACAGTCAGGGCAGCGGCGAAAAGATCCTCCCGCAGGCGATGAACCTCATCGGGAAGCCAGGGTGCAGTGAGGTGGATAGCCTCGTGCTCGAGCTCGAAGAACCTCGCATCAACGACCCTGTCTCCCATACGGTTTCGTGCCTGTGCCTCGGTTGCCTTCAATTCCGAGACAGCCTGACATTTGCTGGAAATTTCCTGGTCGAGTTGCTGTAACTGGGACTCAGTATTGCCCCACTCAGCCCTTGCAAGCTCTAGGGCACCGTCCGTCCCCTGCGCCCGTATGACTGATTGCTGCAAGGTCGCCGAGAGCTTCTGCAGTGTCGATCTCCACGACTTCCAGGCCGCAGTCGCAAACAAACGGGAGAAGAAACCTGGACGGCAAGCAAGATGGCTGTCGAGCATGATCTTGTCCTGCTCGATCTGCGATTTTGCCTTCTCATGCTCTCGTTGGCAGGATTCAGCAGTCTTGTGTGCCTCTTCGACGGCTTCATTCAGACTCGGTCGACGCTGTTCAGCTCTTTGAAGTTCGGTGATCGCTCCCTTGAGCGCCTGGATATCCCGTCGCATCTCTTCGATGCTGGCGATTTCGGCGTCTACCGTCTCCTTAAGTTTAAGAAAGGCGGTTCGCGCTTTCTGCCAGGCCGCAGCAGCATCCGCTTCGTTGGTGCTGGGCCGCTCATTGACAACCACGCTGGGCATCACGCGATCGATGGTTTCGCCAGTTCGCTCGTCCTTGATCTCACGCATGACATTTATGCCGCGAGCTGCTTTCAGGTAGGTAAGGAAACCACCGTCTTCATTCCACCAGAAACCTTGCTGAAACGCGCCTCGGTTGCTGCTCTTGCCGAGAGCTGCGGCGATCAACCCCCAGGTTTCGACAGTGTCGGAGGGGATGTCCCCCTCGGCCTCGGCTTCGAAATAGCCGGCGCGTTTGGGATTCGCAATCAGGTCGCTGATGGACCGGAAGTAGGCGATCTGTTCATGGCGACCATTGGCTTCCTTGAGAGGAAGCTCTTTACTGACGTTTTCGACCGCTTTGTTATTGGAGGAGGCTACGACGATCTCATGGCCCTTCAAGGATGCATGTAACTTGTAGAAGTGCAGGAATGCATTGGAACCGAATGCCAGCTTCTCGCCTGTTGTGGAAAAGGCATCCTGCGGTTTGTTGAAGCCGGACATCGCCGTGGCCCGATCGAGAATGCATCCAACGACGATATCCCGGAGAAGAGTGGTCTTTCCGGTTCCCGGAGGCCCATTGACGCCGATGATACCTGGAGCATCATTCAGCTCAGCACGCGCCGCATTCACGGCAGCCTGTTGAAGCAGCACCAGTGGATGGCCGCCTTTCGAAGGCCAACGAGCCTGCGGCATGAGCGACGGTGCGACGAACGGCTCAACTGCGGAAATGGGCGATAGCACGTCGATTTTCTGGTCAGGTCTTCCAATTCCCATGTAGCGGCGCAAACCGGTTCCGGCTTTGCCCGTCTCGAGCAATTTGGTTGCTTCACCGAGATCTTCAAGATAGAAGGAATTCAGTAACGAAGGTTCAGGCGGCGCCTTAGCCTTGAAATGATGAAACACCTTAATCGCGAATGTGGGTGGCTCAACCAAATGCTCGGGTACACTGAACTGCGATACAAGCCATTTATAAGCGTTATGAACAACATTCAAATCGATCGGTATGGGTTCTCCATCTTTGTTGTGGTGGCGAACCATTCGATCCAGATGCTCGATAATGCGCGGCTCAACATTCGGCCAATTCCCTAAACTCCCAAGCTTCAGATCGAGAGCCGGCTTGAGTGCCCAGGCAAAACTGGACACGGCAACGCCTTTGTCCTCAAGCACAAAGCCTTCTTTGTCGATCAGGATCGAGCCGATGGCCGCTTTCTTACCGTCCGGGCGTGAACGCTCCTCATCCTCGCCAAAAACCTTGACCAGCTCGTCCGTCGCCTTGTCGAGAGCGATGGAGCCGAGGACGACCTCGAAATAAAGCTTATAACTGGGCTTGCTGCGGGCATTTGGTCCCCATGGAACACCTCGCTCCAATAGAGCAACCCTAGAGCGGTCGCCGGTTGCCATATCCTCTGGGCGTTTATAAGCTTGAGGCGACAGTGCTTCGAGGGCTGTCCATGCTGCCAGTATTGCTCGCGCATCATTCGCCTTACCTGATGGAGAAAAAGACGGGATCGGACCAAGGTCGATTTGGTCTTTGTCGAATTGCTCTCGTATGGCAGAGTCTGGGATGGCCTTCAGTTGAAGTTGCTCTTCCGCAGCAGGCGAATTGTGGGGCACAACTCGAGAAGATTGAATGGACACCGAATCGGGATGGTGTGTTGATGGGCTGGAAGCCGACATGGCGACCACGCTGTGGCCGCTTAGTGCAAATAGAGATTGCTCGATTTTAGCCGTCAGCGTCCGCGCCCTGGCAGTGTTGCGAAAGGTCAGCTCGCTCAACAACTGTTCAAGTTCGCTAACATTGTTGCTGGACTGCTCGAAGATTGCTTCCAGATCGAAGATTGATTTTTGCGCATACTGCCGTGTCTTCATTTATTTCTGCGGCTCCATATCCCTTCAATTAAGAGATATTATGCTAATTAGTTTGATTTCTAAAACTATTAGCTTTCGCTTGAAATATAAATTCTCATCTGGCCCACTACTAAAGTGGGAACTGTCATTAATTATCCGTCATCCCGTTAAACGCTCTCCCCTCATACCTCCCACAATCATACTTCCGCGATCAGCAGCCATAACAAAATCAGCCCACCATTGCATCATCGGTCGCCGTTGCTCAAGGTAATCACTGCGGTTATAAGCGCGACGTACCTCATTCTTATCCACATGTGCCAATGCAGCTTCAATAACATCTGGTGGAAAGCCTTGCTCATTAAGGGCTGTGCTGGCGATAGAACGCAAACCATGTGAAACGAGCACGCCACCAAAACCTGCACGTTTTAGCGATGCGTTAACGGTCTGGCTATTCATTGGTTGCTTTGGTTTGATACGGCTGGGAAAGATAAATTCTCGGTTGCCGCTTAATGGTTTCATCACTTCCAAAACAGCAATTGCTTCATCTGACAATGGAACAGTATGGTCGCGGTTCATTTTCATGCGTGCTGCAGGAATCTTCCACTCTCGCGCTTCTATGTCTACCTCTTCCCAGCGAGCTTCAGCCGCTTCGGCAGGGCGGGTAATAGTAAGAAGTTGCCACATGAACAGGCAGCGTGTGGAAAGGCTAATGCTGGCTGTTCGCATTGTCTGCATCAGTTGAGGTAGCTGGTCCGGTCGAATGCTGGGCATGTTCTTTTTCTGAGGCTTCTCGAAGGCTTTACCGATATTAACGCTGGGAACAGCATCAATCAGCCCTGTGTTTTGGGCATAGATCATGACCTCATTAATGCGTTGGCATAGTCGACGAACGGTTTCCAGTGCTCCTCTGGCCTGAACAGGTTGAACGGCCTGAACCAGTGTGTGAGCTTTAATATCTGTAACGCTAACGTCCCCAATTGCAGGAAAGACATCTCTCTCAAGAGAGCGCCATATATCTTCTGCATAGTCCGCTGTCACGCTTGCTTTCTTCACATTCCACCAACGTTCAGCTACGAGCTGGAAAGTATTGGTTTTGGCTTCAATTGAACTGCGCAGTTGTTCCTGCTGATGTTCCTGGGGATCAATTTGTTTCGCCAGAAGAGAGCGGGACTCTGCCCGATAGTTTCGGGCATCGGCAAGGGTAACTGACGGGTAGAGGCCTATGCTCTTCTTCGCACGTTTCTTAGTGACAGGGCGAATGTAGCGAAACTGCCAGATTTTACTTCCGCTGGATTTGATTAGTAGCTCAAGGCCATCACCATCATAGAGAACGTAGTCCGCTTCCTTGGGCTTAGCAGATTCAATTTCTTTAACGGATAGAGGTTTGGTTTGTCTTGCCATTGCCGGGTTTCCATAGTTTTAGGCACCTCAAAAACAATAAAGCTTTATGAGGTGCCTAACAAGGTGCCTAAAAGGTTCGGATTTAATTAGTCGGCATCAGACTTCGCGGGACAAAATGAGGGCACAAAAAAGCCCGCAGGGCTTGCGCCGTGCGGGCTCTTAGGACTTCATCGGATGACTCTGGTAATCACCGATGGAGAATTTTGGTGGAGCTGGCGGGAGTTGAACCCGCGTCCGAAATTCCTACATCCTCGGTACTACATGCTTAGTCAGTCTTTACATTCGCACGCCAGCTGCGGACAGACACGCCACTAACGAACTAGCCTGATTAGATTTAGCACTTCAGCCCCAGGCAGGACATCCATGCGATCTCTTTTGGGTTTGACCTCTCTTGATCCCCGTCTTAAGAGCGGAAGCTAGGGAGAGAGGGCTCTTAGCAGGTTATTAAGCTGCTAAAGCGTAGTTTTCGTCGTTTGCGACTATTTTTTTGCGGCTTTTTACGAGGCCAACCGCCCCTCGGCATGCACCTTGGGTTTCGCAAATCCCGTCGAATCCAGAATCAGCCCCAATGTGTACGTTGAGTATAACAGATTTATGAATGTGCTTACCAGCCCTCGTTTCGAGGATTATAGCGGCGGGTTGGGTGAAAAATCAGCATCAACAATGATATAGCGTAAGGGCCAGAAAACTGACCCTCATTAAGAAGGGGAATTAACGGCCAGCGTGTTTCATGATCCGGGCTTTATCCACCGCCCACTCACGATCTTTTATATCGGTACGCTTGTCGTGCTGTTTCTTACCTTTAGCTACGCCGATTTTTACTTTGCACCAAGCGTTTTTCCAGTAAAGAGACAGAGCAACTACGGTGTAACCTTCTCGGTTAATACGTCCATAGAGGTTGTCCAGCTCACGCTGGTTTAGCAGTAGCTTGCGGGTGCGCGTTGGATCGCAGACGTAGTGGGTGGAAGCCACAGCCATTGGGGTAAAGTTAGCACCGAACAGATAAGCCTCGCCATCTTTCAGGATGACGTAGCTATCGCCGATGTTGGCTTTTCCTGCACGCAGAGATTTTACTTCCCAACCCTGCAGGGCGAGACCAGCCTCGTATTCATCTTCGATAAAGTATTCATGACGGGCGCGTTTATTCAGCGCAATGGTGGCTGATCCAGGTTTGTGGGCTTTTTTCTTAGTCATAGTATCCTGAAGTCATCGTCTTAAAACAGTCGTACCTCAATCCATCCTGCGAGGTGTAATGAGCTATCTTAGCACGAGTTGCAGTACAGCGTTTTTTTTAGCAGCAGATAAATGATATTATTTGCGCCGTGTTTATATGTGGAACCTGCTATGCCTCAGATTAGCCGTACCGCGCTGGTACCTTTCAGTGCGGAACAGATGTATCAACTCGTAAACGATGTGAAGTCCTACCCTGATTTTTTGCCTGGTTGCACCGGTAGCCGTGTTCTGGAACTTGGGCCGACGCAAATGACTGCGGCGGTTGATGTGTCCAAAGCTGGCATCAGCAAGACTTTCACTACCCGCAATACGCTGACTAGCAACCAGAGCATTTTGATGAGCCTGGTCGATGGGCCGTTCAAAAAACTGATTGGCGGCTGGACGTTTATTCCGTTAAGTCCGGAAGCGTGCAAAATTGAGTTTCATCTCGATTTTGAATTCACCAATAAGCTGATTGAAATGGCTTTTGGCCGCATTTTTAAAGAACTGGCCATGAACATGGTGCAGGCGTTTACGGTCCGCGCTAAAGAGGTCTACAGTGTCGGCTAAAATCGTTGTTGAAGTAGCCTATGCGTTGCCGGAAAAGCAGTATCTGCAGAGCGTCAGGCTGGAGGCGGGGTCGACGGTCGAGCAGGCGATTGTCGCCAGCGGCCTCTTGACGCTACGCGATGATATTAATCTGGCAAAGAACAAAGTGGGCATCTATAGCCGCCCGGCAAAACTACATGATGAAGTGCATGATGGAGATCGTGTGGAAATTTATCGCCCGCTTATTGCTGACCCGAAAGAGCTGCGTCGCCAGCGGGCCGAGAAAAGCGCTGGAAAGTAATCATTTTTCGGACATTAAAAAAGCGCTCATTGAGCGCTTTTTTGCATTTTACGACCTTACTCGGTAGTCAGAGCAGGTTTGTTATCTATATTAGTCAACACTCCACTGCTGTCGAAAGTCAGGGTAAGAGTCTGCTGGGTGACTTTTTCATGCCCAGGCTGCTGACGGAAAACATAGAACCAAGTGTTGGTACCAAACGGATCCGACATCATTGGAGTACCCAGTGCATAGGCGACCTGTTGTTGTGTCATGCCGACCCGAATTTTTGCTACATCGGTCGGTGCCAGATAGTTACCCTGGTTGATGTCAGGACGGTAAACCACTCGTTCCAGAGTGGAACAGCCTGCGGTCAACATAAGAAGAACCGCTGCGGCAGCAGTCAGCGTTTTACAGCGCATAGTGATTTGATTCCTTTTTGGGCCCGAGCAGTACGTGGCTCATCTGTAATATGCCGATGATAATAGACCTTTGCCCGGTTGGGAACCTTCGACTGCAGGTCTATCGGCAATTTGCTGTTCACTATGACTCTGCGAAAATCAAAAAGTTTACGCAGCGAGCAACTCTTTCGCGTTTGCCAGGGTGTTGCGGGTGACCTCGCTACCGCCTAGCAGACGGGCTAATTCTTGCAAACGTGCGCGTTTATCCAGAGGGTGCATATGCGTTTCCGTCATCTCTCCATCGGTTTCCTTGCAGACGAAGAAATGATGATGACCGCAGCCCGCTACCTGAGGTAGATGGGTTACGCACATCACCTGGGTTGATTCACCTAACTGGCGCAGCAGTTTGCCAACTACCGCTGCTGTCGGACCGCTAATACCAACATCCACCTCATCGAAAATCAATGCCGGCGTTTCCATTTTCCGTGCGGTGATAACCTGAATCGCCAGCGCGATACGAGAGAGTTCGCCTCCGGAAGCGACTTTGGCTATCGACTGTAGCGGCTGTCCGGGGTTTGTGGTCACCCGGAATTCTATATGGTCTGCACCTTCGGCGGTAAGGTGACGTTCATCAAACGAGACATCAATGGCGAACATCCCGTGCGGCATGGAAAGTAAGTGCATACTCTCCGTAATCAGTTGAGCCAGCTCATCGGCACTTTTCTGGCGAAGTGCGTGCAGCTGCTTTGCCGTATCCAGCGCTAACTGATGGTGCTCGACTACCATTTGACCGAGGGATTCCAGAGAACCTGCGCTATCGTCCAGAAGACGCTGCTCTTCCAGCAAAGCTTGATGGAATGCCGGAAGCTCTTCGGGCGTAATCTGATACTTACGTGCCAGGGTAATTTGTCGGGAGATACGCTGTTCCAACTCAAACAGACGGTTCGGATCGAGATCGAGACGGTCGTTATAATGGCGTAGCTCATCGGTGGCTTCGATGAGCTGGATAGACGCCTCTTCCAGCATATCCAGTATCCCTGAAAGTTTGCTATCCATACTAACCAACTCATTTACCAGCTGTTTAGTGGTATAAAGCTGGCTTTGCAGATTGGCTTCTTCACCATCTGCCAGTACCGTTAGCGCGTGTTGGCAGACGGTCAAGAGTTGGCCACTATTAGCCAGACGTTTGTACTCTTCATCAATTTGCTCAAATTCACCCGACAGCGGACTGAATTCGTTTAACTCTTTCAATTGATATTGCAACAGGTCTGCGCGGGCTGCGCGTTCCTGACTTTGCTGCTGATGCTGAGCCAATTCGCGGCAGCTTTGATGCCACTGGGAATAGTGTTCAGCCATACGCTGAGTAAGTACATACTCACCAGTATAGCTATCAAGCAGTGTTTTCTGATGTTCGGATTTAGTCAGTAACTGGTGTGCATGCTGGCCGTGGATCTGGATAAGCTGCTGACCCAGCTCGCGAAGCTGGGAGAGAGGGACTGCGGTACCGTTGATAAAGCCGCGGGAGCGACCGTCTACGCTAATAACACGGCGAAGTAAACACTCACGTCCGCTTTCCAGTTGGTTCAGTTCCAGCCAACGTTGAGCAGCAGGTGTGTCTTTCAGGGAGAAGCGTGCGCATAAATCAGCCCGGCTGGCGCCTCTGCGCACCATATCGGCTTCAGCCCGACCACCGAGGCACAGCCCCAGCGCGTCGATAGCAATCGATTTACCAGCACCGGTTTCACCGGTGATGGCGGTCATACCGTTGTGAAAATCGATTTCCAGCTCACGAACGATAGCAAAATTACTGATAGTGAGTTGTGCCAACATAGTGCCTTCCTGTATGAAAAACCATTACTGTGTTTTCGTACAGTATAGACTGGTTTTTTATCCAGTAAAGAGGCAGGCTACAAAATCAGAACAATTTTTTCGACCAGCCAAGCTTGGTGCTTAATGTATTGAAATAGCTGTAGTCTTTGGGATGGATGAGATTGAGATGATAATCGCAGCGGCGGATTAGCACATCTTCACCATCCTGAATGGGGAGTGCTATCTGGCTGTCGCAGCTAATTTCAAGGTCGCTGCAGCGCTGAGAAAAGCGCAGGCGGATGGTGCTGTCGCCGTTAATCACTAGCGGGCGGGCGGAAAGCGTATGCGGGAACATGGGCACCAGGGTAATAGCATCCAGCGATGGTGTGAGGATTGGGCCGCCAGCGGATAGTGAATAGGCGGTGGAGCCGGTCGGTGTGGAGATAATCAGGCCGTCGGAACGTTGAGAGAAGGCAAAAACCTCATCGATATAGACTTCGAACTCAATCATGTGCGCGACTTTACCAGGATGCAGGACGACTTCGTTAATTGCTGTGCTGATGCGTTTCTGGCAATCCTGCTGGCACACCTGTGCTTCTAATAAGAAGCGTTTTTCGGCGATATAGTGGCCTTCGAGAACATCGGCAAGTTGCTGTAGCGCATTATCCGGGTCGAGGTCGGTCAGAAAACCGAGATTACCGCGGTTAATCCCAATAACGTTAATGTCGTAGCGCGCCAGGGTGCGCGCCGCGCCGAGCATATTGCCGTCGCCGCCAACGACAACGGCGAGATCAGCCTGCTGGCCTATTTCCGCCAGTGTCCCGGTCTTAACATTGCTAAGCTGTAGTTCATGAGCAATTTGCTGCTCAACCAGCACTTCATAACCTTTGCTGGACAGCCAGCGCCAGAGCATTTCATGTGTGGTCAGCGCGGTTGGGTGACGAGGGTGTCCCACAATGCCTATACACTTGAAGTGGTTCTTCATGATCTGGATGTCCTTGCGTTAAATGAATAGTGACAATCTGGCCGTGTTCACTTGAAACCCGGAAACTGATCCCCATAATAAGCGAAGTTAGCGAGATGAATGCGAAAAAAACGCGGAGAAATTCATGAGTAGTAAAGAACAGAAAACGCCTGAGGGGCAAGCCCCGGAAGAAATTATCACGGAGCAGCACGACGACGTTGAGGCGCTAGAGCCTGAAGTTTCGGCTGAGCAGGTGGATCCGCGCGATGAAACCATTGCGAATCTGGAAGCACAGCTTGTTGAAGCACAGAAGCGTGAGCGTGAAGTGATGCTGCGTGCAAAAGCTGATGAAGACAACTTGCGCCGTCGTACCGAGCTGGATATTGAAAAAGCGCATAAATTCGCGCTGGAGAAGTTCGTCAATGAATTGCTGCCGGTAATCGATAGCCTGGATCGCGCACTGGAAGTGGCTGATAAAGCGAATCCGGATATGGCTCCGATGGTTGAAGGTATTGAGCTCACGTTGAAGTCAATGCTCGATGTTGTGCGTAAGTTCGGCGTGGAAGTGATTGCTGATACCGACGTGCCGCTGGATCCGAACGTGCATCAGGCCATTGCGATGGTTGAGTCTGAAGATGTCGCGGCTGGCAAGGTGCTGGGTGTGATGCAGAAGGGCTATACCCTGAATGGTCGTACTATTCGCGCAGCGATGGTGACCGTGGCGAAAGCCAAGTAAATGACTTCAAACGGCTACCTCCGGTAGCCGTTTTGCTATTAATGGTGAACCGAAATTTGCTGTGATCTTCTGGATTAGCCGTTACTCCGCAACGCTCTCGCGAATGGGTTTCACAGGCATTACCTTCACCTGTTTAATCATATTCTCCTGAACATCAAGAATATCGATATCATACTGTTCGATGCGTACGCGAGTGCCTGGCGCCGGGATCTCTTCAAGAGCTTCGAGGATAATTCCGTTAATCGTCCTGGCTTCATCTTCCGGCAGATGCCAGTTAAACGCTTTGTTAATTTCACGTACGTTGGCGGTGCCGTCAATAATCACTGAGCCATCGTTAAGCGGCGTGACTTCTTCTGCAAGCGTTGGCGACATTGATGTTGTGAAATCACCTACGATCTCTTCGAGGATATCTTCAACCGTCACCAGGCCCTGAATATCGCCATACTCATCAACCACCAGGCCAACTTTCTTCTTATTACGTTGGAATTTCACCAGTTGGGTGCTGAGCGGCGTGCCTTCTGGTACGAAGTAAATTTCATCGGCGGCGCGCAGCATTACCTCTTTAGTGAATTCTTTTTTCTCCGTCATCAGGCGATAGGCTTCGCGTACGCGTAGCATACTCATTGCGTCGTCCAGGGTATCGCGGTACAGCACAATGCGTCCGTGTGGAGAATGGGTCAGTTGACGAACAATTGACTTCCAGTCGTCGTTAATATCAATGCCGACGATTTCGTTGCGGGGAACCATGATGTCGTCAACGCTGACTTTCTCCAGGTCCAGCACGGATAGCAGCATGTCCTGGTTACGGCGGGAGATTTGCGATCGCGATTCATTAACGATGGTACGTAATTCATCTTTACTTAATGCGCCACTGATAACGATGTCGGTTTTGATGCCCATCATGCGCATCAGGACTCGGGTGATGGTGTTGAGCAGCCACACCAGCGGCATCATCAGTATTTGCAGAGGGGCTAGCAGGAAACTGCTTGGATAGGCGACCTTCTCCGGATAAAGCGCAGCAATTGTTTTTGGTAGCACCTCGGCAAACACCAGCACCACAAAGGTCAGGACACCTGTGGCAATCGCGACGCCGACGTCACCATACAGGCGCATACCAACAATGGTGCCCAGCGCCGAGGCGAGGATATTGACGAGGTTATTGCCGATAAGCACGAGACTGATTAAACGATCGGGTTTGCGTAGCAGCTTTTCGACGCGTTTTGCCTGGCGGTTGCCTTGTTTTGCCATATGGCGCAGACGATAGCGGTTTAGCGTCATCATGCCGGTTTCTGAACCGGAGAAATAGGCCGAGATAATCACCATAATGATCAGAGTAACGATCAGCGTGGTGGTGGAGATATGTTCCACTTAGGGTTCCTTAAAGACTTAACTCATGAACTGTTGTAATACACGGCTACCGAAGTAAGCCAGCGTCAGCAGCCCTGCACCTGTCACGTTGAACCAGACGACCCGGCGTCCGCGCCACCCTTCATGATAGTGGCCCCAAAGCAGGACGATATAGACGAACCATGCCACGATTGACAACACGGCTTTATCAATATTTTCCGCGCTGAACAGGTTATGCATGTAGAACAGCCCGGTACACAGAGTCAGAGTTAGCAGAACTACGCCGATCTGGGTGATATGAAACATTTTACGTTCAATGCTCATGAGTGGCGGCATTTCGCTGCTAAAGGCCAGTCGTTTATTTTTTAATTGATAGTCAATCCACGCCAGCTGTAGTGCGTAAAGGGCTGCGATAATTAGCGTAGCATAGGAGAAAAGCGACAGGCCGATATGCACCAACATACCCGGCGTGGTCTCCAGATGCGTGATGTACTCGTTCGGCATAAAGGTGGCGAAAGCGAGGTTGATCAACGCGAAGGTGTAGACGATAGGCAGCAATAACCAACCGCGATTACGTGACGCAACGATGGTCATTACCGTGCAAATCATCAGACTAACCAGCGATCCCACGTTTAATAAACTAAGGTTTTGCCCGCTTTCGCCGCCAGGGAAAATGCGTGACTCCAGCGCAAAGGCGTGACAAATCAACGCAATAGTTGCGGAAAGAATCGCCATCCGCCGCCAGCTGCTATTTTTTTGCAGCAGGCCAGGGACGATCAGCGCGAGGCTGATGGAATAGGCGACAAGGGCGAGTAGAGCAAAAACAGGCATATGGGCGTCGACTGTTGACTAAATAGTAAAGAGAAGCAGTATAACGTCACGTGACTCAGGCTCCAACCGTTGCAGCACATTCGCGTTTATGTCGTGTTATACTGCGCCCATTCCGTTTTTTTGTGTCGCTGCGGCGACCGACCGTTTCCACCTCAGGCGAGAGACAATGTTTGATAATTTAACCGATCGTTTGTCGCGTACGCTGCGCAACATTAGCGGCCGCGGACGCCTTACCGAAGACAATATTAAAGATACCCTGCGCGAAGTGCGCATGGCGCTGCTGGAGGCAGACGTCGCTCTGCCTGTGGTCCGTGACTTTATCAGCCGTGTAAAAGAAAGCGCGGTAGGCCATGAAGTTAACAAAAGCCTGACCCCAGGCCAGGAATTCGTCAAAATCGTGCGCAACGAGCTGGTTGCGGCGATGGGCGAAGAGAACCAGGCGTTGGATTTAGCCGCACAGCCCCCAGCCGTTGTGCTGATGGCGGGCCTGCAAGGTGCAGGTAAAACGACCAGCGTGGCTAAGCTGGGTAAATTTCTGCGTGAAAAGCACAAGAAGAAAGTGCTGGTTGTCTCTGCGGACGTTTATCGTCCGGCGGCGATCAAACAGCTGGAAACGCTGGCTGAGCAGGTTAGCGTCGATTTCTTCCCGTCTGATGTTGGTCAGAAACCTGTTGATATTGTTAACGCTGCGCTGAAAGAAGCGAAGCTGAAGTTCTATGACGTGCTACTGGTGGATACCGCTGGCCGTCTGCACGTTGATGAAGCGATGATGGATGAGATCAAACAGGTCCATGCCTCGCTTAACCCGGTAGAGACCCTGTTCGTTGTCGATGCGATGACTGGCCAGGATGCGGCGAATACGGCGAAGGCTTTTAACGAAGCGCTGCCGTTGACCGGGGTCGTGCTGACCAAAGTGGACGGTGACGCCCGCGGTGGTGCAGCGCTGTCGATTCGTCATATCACCGGCAAGCCGATTAAATTCCTCGGCGTCGGTGAGAAAACCGAAGCGCTGGAGCCGTTCCATCCTGACCGTATCGCTTCTCGTATTCTTGGCATGGGCGACGTGCTGTCGCTGATCGAAGATATCGAAAGTAAAGTCGACCGCGCGCAGGCTGAGAAGCTGGCCTCCAAGCTGAAAAAAGGTGACGGTTTTGACCTGACTGACTTCCTTGAACAGCTGCGTCAGATGAAAAACATGGGCGGTATGGCCAGCCTGATGGGCAAACTGCCGGGCATGGGGCAGATCCCGGATAACGTTAAATCACAGATGGATGACAAGGTGCTGGTGCGTATGGAAGCGATCATCAATTCGATGACGTTGAAAGAGCGTGCTAAACCAGAAATCATCAAAGGTTCGCGCAAGCGCCGTATCGCCGCTGGCTGCGGAATGCAGGTGCAGGATGTGAACCGTTTGCTCAAACAGTTTGACGATATGCAGCGCATGATGAAGAAGATGAAGTCGAAAGGCGGCATGATGAAGATGATGCGGGGCATGAAGGGGATGATGCCTCCGGGATTCCCCGGCCGCTAAAACAAGGGATATAAGGCTATCTTGTTTGCCATTTTACTCTCGGGGTGTGCTCGACAAAACACAATCGTGTTTTGAACGCCCTTAGGGCGGCCCGAAGGGCGAGCGCAGCGAGTAAATGTTCACGTACTACGTGTACGCTCCGCTTTCTGCGCGCGCGCCGGAACTAAACTGGCCGCACCGATATACGCCTTATAACCCTTGTTTGGCATATGTGAATCATATGCTGATTGCAATTTCCCCAGAAATCAGTAAAATTTTCGGGCTTTTAATATGACACCGGGCTCCGTTCCTCGATGGGGCCCGGTGTTTTATTCACACAAGAGGATGTTATGGTTACTATTCGTTTAGCACGTCACGGCGCAAAAAAGCGTCCGTTCTACCAGGTTGTTGTTACCGACAGCCGTAATGCACGCAACGGTCGCTTCATTGAGCGCGTTGGTTTCTTCAACCCGATCGCTTCTGCGAACGAAGAAGAAACGCGTCTGGATCTGGATCGTATCGCTCACTGGGTTGGCCTGGGCGCTACTGTTTCCGATCGCGTTGCAACGCTTATCAAAGCAGCAAACAAAGCAGCTTAATCTGTCACGGTGGTCATGATGAGCAAGCAACACACCGCACAAGCACCTGTTGATCCGATTGTATTGGGCAAGATGGGTTCTTCCTACGGTATCCGTGGTTGGCTCAGAGTGTTTTCCTCCACCGAAGACGCCGAAAGCATTTTTGACTATCAGCCCTGGTTAATCCAGAGAGCGGGTCAGTGGCAGGTCGTTGAGCTGGAAAGCTGGCGCCACCATAATCAGGATATCGTCATCAAGCTGAAAGGCATTGACGATCGCGATACTGCGAATCTATTGACCAATTGCGAAATTGTTGTGGATTCTTCGCAGTTGCCTGCGCTTGAAGAGGGTGATTATTACTGGAAAGACCTTATGGGTTGCCAGGTAGTAACCACTGAAGGCTATGGTCTCGGTAAAGTCATCGACATGATGGAAACCGGGTCTAATGACGTTCTCGTCATTAAGGCAAACCTGAAAGATGCATTTGGTATCAAGGAGCGGTTGGTTCCGTTCCTCGATGGGCAGGTTATCAAGAAAGTCGATCTCACTACTCGTACAATCGAAGTAGATTGGGATCCTGGTTTTTAAATTCTCCGGATAAACGGTAAATAAACGGCACTATGGGGATTGGCTTGTGTTTATAGGTATCGTTAGCCTGTTTCCTGAAATGTTCCGCGCAATTACCGATTACGGGGTGACTGGCCGGGCAGTAAAAAATGGCCTGCTGAACATTCAGAGCTGGAGTCCTCGTGACTTCGCGCATGACCGGCACCGTACCGTGGACGATCGTCCTTACGGCGGCGGACCGGGGATGTTAATGATGGTGCAACCTTTACGGGATGCCATTCATGCAGCAAAAGCCGCGGCAGGTGAAGGCGCAAAGGTGATTTATCTGTCACCTCAGGGACGCAAGCTTGATCAAGCTGGCGTCAGCGAACTGGCAACGAATCAGAAACTGATTTTGGTGTGTGGTCGCTATGAAGGCGTAGATGAGCGCGTAATCCAAACCGAAATTGACGAAGAATGGTCAATCGGCGATTACGTTCTTAGCGGTGGTGAGCTACCAGCAATGACGCTGATTGACTCTGTTTCCCGGTTTATTCCGGGGGTTCTGGGTCATGAGGCTTCGGCAACGGAAGATTCCTTTGCTGATGGATTACTGGATTGCCCACACTATACCCGTCCTGAAGTGTTAGAAGAGATGGAAGTACCGTCAGTATTGCTGTCGGGAAACCATGCTGAGATACGTCGCTGGCGTTTGAAGCAGTCGCTGGGCCGGACCTGGCTTAGAAGACCTGAACTTTTGGAAAACCTGGCTCTGACTGAAGAGCAAGCAAGGTTGCTGTCGGAGTTCAAAAAGGAACTTGCGCAACAGCAACATAAACATGATGGGATGGCGTAAGCCCCCAATATCAGTTTACCCAGGATAAGAGATTAAATTATGAGCAACATTATTAAGCAACTTGAACAAGAACAGATGAAGCAGGACGTACCTTCCTTCCGTCCGGGTGATACCGTGGAAGTGAAAGTATGGGTTGTTGAAGGTTCCAAAAAACGTCTGCAGGCATTCGAGGGCGTGGTTATCGCTATTCGTAACCGCGGTCTGCACTCTGCATTCACTGTTCGTAAAATTTCCAACGGCGAAGGCGTTGAGCGTGTTTTCCAGACTCACTCTCCGGTAGTTGACAGCATTTCTGTCAAACGTCGTGGTGCTGTACGTAAAGCTAAACTGTACTACCTGCGTGAGCGTACCGGTAAGTCTGCTCGTATCAAAGAGCGTCTTAACTAAGATTCGCTTTCGCGACATCCTGAATGAAAGGGCTGGCCTGATGGGTTGGCCCTTTTTTTTATCTTTATTTTAACCATTTTGTTGTGAATCATTTACAATGTCGCCCTCATCTGGAGGGGCGGTGGTCAGCAATATTTTTTATCAATCAGCATCTCAAGGGCGGGCTACATGGCTGGCGCTGTTTGCGATCCTGCTGATCGTGGTAGCCCCGCTGATTTCAATCTCCCTGCAAAAAGATCCGATGAACGGTATGCATCATACGATGATGGACATGCCGCATGACATGTCATCATCTGAAATGACCATGATACAGAGTGATGCGACTGTCATACAGACGTCACATCACATACCAGCCGATCATGGGGAGGCATGCGGTTACTGTGTGCTATTGGCTCATGTGCCGGGCTTAATCTTCGCGCTGATGCTGCTGGTCAGCTTGATGCTTCGGCGTCAGCGAGTTCCTGTAGCCCGAAGGGTACTGAAATACCGTTATGACTTACATTGGCTTTATCCTCACACTCGCGCACCTCCCCGCCAGTCTGCTTCTCCCTTTGCATAAAAAATAAAGTGCGCACTGCGCAACGTTCTCTTTTGCTTTCGAAAAGGAAAAGTATGACTGCCTGCACCTCGCGCGCGACATGGCTAAACCTGCTGCGTCGCCTTCATTTCTATATCGGATTGTTTATCGGGCCGTTTATTTTTATCGCTGCCCTGACCGGTACGCTGTATGTCGCAACTCCGCAACTGGAAAACTGGCTTTATCAGGATGCGCTTTATGGCACTTTCGATGGGGAAAAACAGCCACTTAGTGCGCAAATTATGGTAGCGAAAGAGGCTACCCAGAGAAATCTCCGTCTACAGGCTGTTCGTCCTGCGATAAGCGCGGGAGAGACAACCCGAGTGATGTTCGCCGATCCTAATCTTGGCGAGTCTGAAACGCGGGCAATTTTTGTTGATCCGGTAACCTTGCGGGTGAGAGGCGATATGGCGGTTTACGGTACCAGCGGTATATTGCCCCTGCGTCAGTGGATTGATTATGCCCATCGCTCACTGCTCCTGGGTAACGCTGGGCGACTTTACAGCGAACTGGCGGCCTCATGGATGTGGGTTGCCGCTCTCGGAGGAATCTCGCTGTGGTCGATAACCCGCCCGCGTCGTCGGATTAACAATAAGCTGCAGAATAGCCGACGCCTGCATGTTTCCCTTGGATGGGCGCTGCTGATTGGCATGCTGCTGTTCTCTGCGACTGGTTTAACCTGGTCGCAATGGGCCGGTGGTAATGTTGATAAGATACGTTCCGCTTTTGGTTGGCTGACGCCGCAGGTTAATACGCAGTTGCAAAGTGCAGCTCCAGCAGTTCACGATCCGCATGCAGAACACCATATGGAGGATATGGCTATGGGGGGGATGGCATCGTCCCCTGACGTAGAGGATTTTGACAAGGTTCTGCTGGTTGCTCGCGCGGCGGGTCTGGATGCCAGCAAGCTGGAGATTCGCCCGCCGTCGGGTTCCGGGCGGGCGTGGACGGTAAATGAAATCGACAGGAGCTGGCCTACACAGGTTGATGCTGTAGCGATCGACGGTTCAAATATGCAGATCGTAGATCGTACTCATTTTTCTGACTTTCCATTAATGGCGAAGCTAACCCGCTGGGGCGTTGATTTTCATATGGGGATTCTGTTTGGCCTCGTAAACCAGCTGTTACTTATCGCCTTCGGTACTGCACTCTGCGTGATGATAGTGGTGGGGTACCGTTTGTGGTGGATCCGCCGTCCGGTCCAAGCGGCGTTTAACCCGGCCGATACGCTAATACAGGCGTGGTTTGGTTTAGCATGGCCCGCTCGTATGGTTACTACCATTATTGCGGCGTTGTTAGGGTTGGCACTGCCCCTAATGGGGATCAGCCTCGCTGTATGTCTCGCCGTTGATTACCTGCGCTGGCGCGTAGCAACGGCGATGATAAGGGCTAAATCAGTCGAGTAGATTGTTTAAGGCGTGCTGATGACGACCGTGACGCGGCGGTTTTCAGCACGTCCTTTTGCAGTATCGTTACTGGCTATCGGGTATTTTTTACCTAATCCGCGGGTTGTTAAATTAGTGCGCGGGATATTGGCACCTTCGGCCCATGCATCTGCCACGCTGTTAGCGCGCTTAAGCGATAACATTTCGTTGTAGCTGTCTTCGCCATAATTATCGGTGTGACCTTCCAGGCGACTGTGCGTAATACCGGTCGTAGCCAGACGTGAAGCCATAGTATGGATTTGCTGTTTACTATCGGCGCGCAGATGGTAGTCGTTTTTGTCAAATAAGATGGTGTCAGATAATCCTAATGACCAGTCGCCGTTAGTCTCAGTGAAGCCATATGATTTCATTGCTGTAATTTGTTCCGCAGAAAATTTCCCTTGTGGGGCCTGGCAGCCGGTGAGAAAAAGTGCGGCCAGTAAAGCAGGAGCAAAATATTTTCCGATCATCGTGATTCCTTTTATTTTTTCGTGTGCTGTAAGCGCCGGTGTTTCATCCGATACATATTTTGATCGGCAAGCTCTTGCAGATTTTCCGCTGACGCATGTTCCCAGGTTAAAGCATAACCCATACTCAGTGACAGCCTGGCGGTGTGGCCGTTATGTAGATTAAACGGCTGGAGAAACTGTTCGGATAACGAATGGCAGAGCGCCTGGACTTCAGCCTCTGTACGAACATTACGTAGCAAAATGGCAAATTCATCGCCGCCCAGGCGCCATGCCTGGTGCTGTTTACCAACAAAAGTCTTAAGGCGGCTGGCGACTTCGATTAATACTTTGTCGCCTGCGGCATGACCCCAATTATCGTTAATGTATTTGAAATTATCGCCATCGAGAAACAGCAACGCAGAACTACTGTGTACGGTTTCGTCTTTCATTAACTCATTAATGACATTGCGAAAAGCGGCTCTGTTAGCGAGTCCGGTCAACGGATCGTGCAGTGAACTGCGCAGGAGCTGGGCATTTTTGGCCTGAAGCTGCTGCTGCCAGTCCTCCATTTCTCCCAGTAGACTGTTAAAGTCCTGGGCAAACAGGTGAAACTCTTCGATATGTTCTTCGGGAACCCGGCGAGAAAAATGACGGTTTTCCCGAATGTCGTGAACCACGTCGGTAATGCTCTGTAGCGCGGTCACAATCCCGCGGTGTAGAGAGTGAGTAAGGAGTAAAGCAATACATGAAGCCAGAAAAATACTCCCGGTTAGCACAATAATCGAGACGCCGAGAAAGTGGCTTATTAGTTTGTCCAGTGCTGTCAGACGAAGCTCGCCTATTATTTTCCCCTGGTGCCAGATAGGTTGCACCGTTGGTTCCGGGAACAGCCATTTACTAATAACGCCGCTGATTTTTTCCTGGTTGACCAGATGATTGTTATGCCATGCCGCAAAGTGTTTTTGTTGGTTATCCAGCACGACTGCCTTGGAAAATTGCCCCTGTCTTCCTAGCGTTGCGAGCGTATCTTCGGCTGCTGAGCTATCACCGAAAACAAGCGCGGCTTCCAGGCTACGTCCCATGGTGGCGGCGGTAAGTTCCAGATTTTTTTGCGCATATTGCTTTAGCGTAAATATGGAGGCTGTGCTGAGCAACAGCCAGACTAAGGTCATGGAGATAACCACGCTTATCATGCTGATACGGCGTAGTGCTTTTTTAAATGTGGGGCGCGGAGCCTGAGAAAGATCCTTATTCATGTGATTTCTTCCGGGCAAGCATCAGTACGTCTGGATTGACCCGCACGCCGCTATGCGTCAGGACATCCAGATTTACGGAAAATCTTACTCTCTCGTCATTTATAAGCAGACAAAAAGCGCTACCAATAGAACAATCAGGATTCTGTTCTGCGATAAGTAATAAGGGGCGGGATCTATATTTGGTTGTAAATTCAGACTGCTCGGTGGGTGATTCACTACCAAAATAAAAACCATCGCAGGTCGTTTGTAAGGCTTCCTCTATATTACGTATAACAATTGGCTGATAGGGCAAAGATTCCGGAGTTTCTTCAGCCAGGCTGCGGATATAATGTGATGTCGAAAAAATGCATAACCTGGGTGGGCCAGATAACTCAGGCCAGCGTGTATAAGTCACAATTCCTGAAACGATTGCGCGAACATTTTCAGGAGGTCCGGAGGCAACAGCGGAGATACCC
This sequence comes from Klebsiella huaxiensis, assembly GCF_003261575.2. GTDB lineage: Bacteria > Pseudomonadota > Gammaproteobacteria > Enterobacterales > Enterobacteriaceae > Klebsiella > Klebsiella huaxiensis. The sequence goes on from NZ_CP036175.1 coordinate 1,462,342, forward strand.
ACGATCGATAATACTAAAGTCAAAAAGAGACGGTGAAGAACTGTCATTGTGGATCCGTCAGGTTGTCATAGCGTGGGGGATGCAGATCGCTGATACCCGGGCGAAGAATAGCATTATTGGTCAAAATCGTCATTAGTCAGCCGTATGGCTTTAAGATAATTCTCACCAGGATTTTTCGTAAAGAAAAAGGATAAACCGAGACTGCAAGTTTGATTTTTTAGGGTTGTAAATTTTATTGTACATTAATGATGAATTTTAGCGCCTTTTAATTTGCATGTGTAAAGTAAAATTTACGGAATATGGATTGAAATCTTTACTTTGTATGGTATCGTTACGTCATCCTCGTTGAGGAAATAACTATCGCAAACGAGCTATACAGGATCGCAATCATGCAAAAAGACGCGCTGAACAACGTACACATTACCGACGAACATGTTTTGATCACCCCGGATCAGTTGAAGGCTGAATTCCCGCTGAGCGTTGAGCAGGAAGCGCAAATTGCGCAGTCTCGTCAGACTATTTCCGACATTATTGCCGGACGCGATCCGCGTCTGTTAGTGGTGTGTGGTCCTTGCTCAATTCACGATCCAGAAGCTGCGATTGAATATGCTCACCGTTTTAAAGCCCTTGCCGCAGAGGTCAGCGATAGCCTCTATCTGGTAATGCGCGTCTATTTTGAAAAACCTCGTACCACCGTCGGCTGGAAAGGGCTGATTAACGATCCGCATATGGATGGTTCGTTTGATGTTGAAGGTGGTCTGAAGATTGCGCGCCATTTGCTGGTTGATCTGGTGAATATGGGGCTGCCGTTAGCAACGGAAGCGCTGGATCCAAATAGTCCTCAGTACCTCGGCGATCTGTTTAGCTGGTCTGCTATTGGTGCGCGTACCACCGAGTCTCAGACTCACCGCGAGATGGCCTCTGGCTTGTCTATGCCGGTGGGTTTTAAAAATGGCACCGACGGGAGCCTGGCGACGGCAATTAACGCCATGCGCGCTGCAGCTATGCCGCACCGTTTTGTCGGTATCAACCAGGCGGGGCAGGTTTGTCTGTTGCAAACTCAGGGCAACCCGAATGGTCATGTGATTCTGCGCGGTGGCAAAGCATCGAACTACGGTCCGGAAGATGTTGAGAAATGTGAAAAAGAGATGACTCAGGCGGGACTGAAACCGTCGCTGATGGTAGATTGCAGTCATGGGAATTCCAATAAAGACTTCCGTCGCCAGCCTGCGGTTGCAGAATCCGTTGTTGCGCAAATCAAAGATGGCAATCGTTCCATAATTGGCCTGATGATTGAGAGTAATATTCATGAAGGTAACCAGTCATCTGAGCAGCCGCGTTGCGATATGAAATACGGTGTATCTGTGACCGATGCCTGCATCAGTTGGGAAACCACCGACGCGTTGCTCCGCGAGCTTGATAGGGATCTGCGCAGCCATCTGGCGGCCCGTGTAGTGTAAGAGGATTGTATGGTTGCTGAACTGACCGCGTTACGCGATCAAATTGATGAAGTCGATAAGGCGTTGCTGGAGCTTCTGGCGCGCCGTCTGGAATTGGTTGCTGAAGTCGGTGAAGTTAAAAGCCAATATGGGCTGCCGATTTATGTTCCTGAGCGTGAGTCGGCAATGCTGGCCTCCCGGCGTGAAGAGGCCGCAGCGCTCGGTGTTCCCCCAGACCTTATCGAAGATGTACTGCGTCGCGTGATGCGCGAGTCTTACTCCAGCGAGAACGACAAAGGTTTTAAAACGCTGTATCCGAACCTGCGCCCGGTAGTTATTGTCGGTGGCGGTGGGCAGATGGGACGTCTGTTTGAGAAGATGCTGACGCTTTCCGGCTATCAGGTTCGTATCCTGGAGAAAGATGACTGGTCACGGGCGGAGGAGATGGTTGCTGACGCGGGTATGGTCATCGTCAGCGTGCCAATTCACACGACTGTGGCAACGATTGCACAGCTGCCGCCGCTGCCAGCGGACTGCATCCTGGTCGATCTGGCATCAATCAAAGCCGAACCTTTACAGGCGATGTTAGCCGCGCATAAAGGGCCTGTGTTGGGTCTGCATCCAATGTTCGGTCCGGATAGCGGTAGCCTGGCGAAACAGGTAGTGGTGTACTGCGATGGTCGCCAGCCAGAAGCCTACCAGTGGTTCCTGGAGCAAATTCAGGTCTGGGGTGCGCGACTGCACCGCATTAGCGCTGTCGAACATGACCAGAATATGGCCTTTATTCAGGCGCTGCGCCACTTTGCGACTTTCGCTTATGGGCTTCACCTGGCCGAAGAGAATGTACGCCTTGAGCAGTTGCTGGCACTATCGTCTCCTATCTATCGCCTGGAATTGGCGATGGTTGGCCGACTGTTTGCTCAGGATCCGCAGCTCTATGCTGATATTATTATGTCCTCAGAAAACAATCTGGCGCTGATCAAACGCTATTACCAGCGTTTTGGTGAAGCGATTAACCTGCTGGAGCAGGGGGATAAACAGGCGTTTATCGATAGCTTCCGTAAGATTGAGCACTGGTTTGGTGACTACGCTCAGCGCTTCCAGAGCGAAAGCCGGACGTTGCTGCGGCAGGCCAATGATAATCGGCAGTAGGTCGTAAAACACGTATACAATTAAAGCCAGAGGGGTTATCCACTGGCTTTTTTTATAGGGATGAGAACGATGGCTGAACCACAACCGCTGTTTGATTACGCAGGACATTTGCCGGAATGTCCGACCTGGAGCGAGGCCGAACAGGTGTTGTACTGGGCCGATATAATGGAGTGTGAGATTCACCGCTACGATGTGCAGACCGGTGAACATCAGGTGCTGCAATTTCCCGAAGAGGTGGGTTGTTTTTCGCTGCGGGAGAAGGGCGGTTTCATTGTCGCTTTACGTAGCGCCATCTGGCTTACTGATGCTCATGGCCTGCTGCAGCGAAAAGTGTGCGATAACCCTGGTAATCCGCAGTTAGCTCGTTTTAATGATGGTGGAACCGATCGCGATGGTCGCTTTTACGCGGGGACCTTCTGGGGGCCGGGTGACTTTAACGGCGCGCTTTTGATGCGTATTGATAACGATCTCTCTGCGCAGGTTATTCAGTGTGATATCCACGGCGCCAATGGTCTGGCATTTAGCGAAGATAAGTGCTGGATGTATACTTCGGATACACCAAATGCTGTTATTTATCGTACGCCGCTGGATGAACAGGGTGAGCCGGGTAAGCGTGAGGTCTTTCGTCGCTTTCAGCCCGGCGAGGGCATTCCTGATGGCGCGGCCATCGATACTGAAGGTTGCTACTGGAGCGCGATGTTTGACGGTTGGCGTATTGCGCGCTTTTCTCCGACGGGCGAGCAACTGGAGGAGTACCGTTTACCGGTGCGTTGCCCGACGATGGTTTGTTTCGGCGGGGCTGATATGAAGACGCTTTATATCACCACCACTCGAGAGAATATGGATGCCGATGAAGTGGCGAAGTATCCGCTTTCCGGTGCTATCTTCACCCTGCCTGTTTCTGTGGCAGGGATGAAGAAATTACCTTTTATAGAACGTTAAACCGGATCGACCGGCACCACGTTTTCGCTGGCATAGCATCCCAGCACTTTCATTGAACGGGTTATCTCGGCCAGCTCTTTTAGTGCCTTACGCATTGGCATTGATTCCAGGTTGGCCTGGATATCCAGATAAAACATCTCTTCCCACGGATTGCCGTGAATCGGGCGTGATTCCAGTTTCGTCATGATCAAGTTATGGTTACGCAGCACCAGCAGCGCTTCAACCAGGGCCCCGGCTTGCTGACCCGTTGCCATCAACAGGGTGGTTTTCGCCGGAACCTGATCGGAGACTTCCACTGCTTTACGTGCCAGAACCAGGAAGCGGGTGATGTTCTGCGTCTGGTTAGCCAGGCAGTGTTCCAGCACCTGTAAACCATGGAGCGCTCCGCCAGCTTCGCTGCCCAGAGCGGCAACAGTTGGAGAGTTAGCCTGTGCTACCTTCTCCATTGCTGAGGATGTGCTGTCGGTATATTCAATGTTCCAGTGCGGGTAGCGGCTAAGATACTGGCTGCACTGCTGGAACGGCTGCGGATGACTGTAAACCGTCGTAATCTGTTGTGCGTCGGTCGACGTTGAGACCAATACGCAGTGATCGATAGGCAGAGTCAGTTCGCCAACGATAGATAAGCTGGTGTGCTGCAGAAGGTCGTAAACATCATTGATACCGCCGGAGCTGGTATTTTCAATCGGGACGACGGCATAGTCAGCCTGGCCGGTTTCCACCTGCTCAAAGATATCGGCGAATTTAGCACAACCACTTTCGATAAACTGTTCGAAGTGGCGGGCGGCATACTGACGAGAAGCAAGGTGCGAGTATGAGCCTTTAGGTCCGAGAAACGCCACGCGCGCGGAGTGCGGGTTGATTTTATTCAGGTGCTGCTGCAATAGCGTTTGCTGAGTGAGGACCGAGTCTTCAATGATCAACTGGAACAGTCGCGTAATGTAATGAGCATCAAGATGGTGGTTCTTCCCTATTGTCATCAGGCGTTCCAGCAGGTCGCGCTCACGGTCGATATCACGTACTGGGCGGTGTGAGGCTAGCTTAGCTTTCCCAACCTCAATGGCCAGGCCGCGGCGCTCCGCCAGCAGCGCAAGCAGTTTCTCATCCAGAGCGCTTATCTTATCGCGTAGGGCCAGTAATGGGTTTTCCTCGGTCATATGTGTTGCCTTTCTTGTTATTGATTATCAATAAAAAAGGCCTCCCGTTTGGGAGGCCTTGTAGTTCGTCTTCGCATTCTTTATCACACGACGAATTGCCTCCCATTCAGGGGAAGGTAAAAAAGAATGCGAAGAAGAACGGGATCAGTTTCACGATGAATTCCTTGAGTTAGTGGGGATTACAGTACCTGTACTGTTTTCATTCTGTCAATAAAAAACGCGCCCGAAGGCGCGTGGCATGACACAAGCTTAAGTTAAGGATTACTCTTCTTCTTCCACAAAGCCTGCCTCTTTCACCGATGTTGCGGCGCGGCGGGCTTCCCCTTTGTGTTGCACTTTGTTCAGCTGCCGTTCCAGCTTGTTGATCAATTCGTTGATTGCGGCATACATATCTTCGTGCCGTGCGCTGGCAACTAAGTGGCCGTTTGGCGTATTGATAGTTGCATCAGCGACAAAACCCTGCGGCTCCTTAGAGAGGATAATGTGCGGGTTAATTAAGTGAGTTTGCCATTTTTCCAATTTGGCGAGACGGTCTGCGACGTGCTGGCGAATTGCCGGAGTAATTTCCATTTGTTTACTGGTAATGTTCATTGTCATAAATTTTACCTCTTGTCTTTCCCGTCTTGGTGAATTCAGCATACCTCGCCCAATGTCAAAATGCGTGATTTAAATCACATTTTATTGTCACTTTTTGTCAACAAATTCATTTTGTGAGGCAGGACAGGAACAGATGAGATTTTACTTGTCGAATGGAAGAAAGAGAGCCATATTTGATGAGTTAACCCGGCGCTAAACCGCTTCAGCTAAGGGTCTTCAATGAATAAAAAAACGGCAGCCATTCTGACTGCCGTTTTGCTTATCTAAAGGCTATCAGGTGTTTTTGCTGTTTGCCGCAATGATTTTCGCGACCTTGTCAGCCTGAGCACTCATCTGCATTTGGCGGTAAGCGTTTTCCATCTTCGGCAGTGCATCGCGAGTGGCCTGAGTATCTGGATAGTTACGCAGCATGCCATCTACGCGGTTCACAACTGCAACCCACGCACCGCGATCGGTGTAATAATCAACAACCGACAGTTCATACTTCGCCAGACGATCCTTCAAGAACACCATACGTTTGTAGGCATCGGTTGAGTACTGGCTGTTTGGATAACCACGAACCAGTTTGGAGAAATCATTAAAGGCATCGCGTGCATGTTGTGGATCGCGGTCAGAGCGATCCACACCGAAGAAACCTTGCAGCGCACTGTCGTCCAACGCCATATTTGTCAGGCCACGCATATAAATGACGTAATCAATGTTAGGATGCGTAGGGTTCAGGCGCACAAAGCGATCGATGGCTGCTTGAGCCAGCGGAAGGTCCGCGTTTTTGTAGTACGCATAAATTAGATCCAACTGTACCTGTTGGGAATAGGGGCCGAAGGGATAACGGTTATCCAACGCTTCCAGTTGCGTTATTGCTTGTTTCCAGTTACCGTCCTGCAGCTTTTGCTGAGCGGTTGCGTAGATCTCATTCGGCGGGTTATCGGGCACCTCTTCCTTTGAGCCAGAGCAACCCACCAAAGCCAGGCTCAGTGTGGCTGCTGCCACCAGGTATTTCATGCGCGTCATGACGTTTTGACTTCCTCAAAATGTTTATGCGGGAGAATCTCTGTTCCTGCTCCCGATTAAGACCAGCTACAATAGCACACTATATTAAACGGCAAAGCCGTAAAACCCAACGTTAAACGAAGAAGCTGTATATGGCACAACGAGTACAACTCAACGCAACGGTGACCGAAAAACAACTCGGTCAACGCTTAGATCAGGCTTTGGCCGAATTGTTCCCGGATTATTCGCGTTCACGCATAAAAGAATGGATCCTCAACCAGAGAGTGCTGGTAAACGGTAATGTCAGCGACAAGCCGAAAGAGAAGGTGCTGGGGGGAGAGACGATTTCTGTCGATGTTGAAATCGAAGAAGAAGTCCGTTTTCAACCGCAGGATATTCCGCTCAATATCGTTTATGAAGATGATGACATCCTCGTAATTAACAAACCGCGCGGTTTAGTTGTACACCCCGGCGCGGGCAATCCTGACGGTACTGTGCTGAATGCGCTGCTGCATCACTATCCGCTCATCGCCAATGTACCGCGTGCGGGTATCGTGCATCGTCTGGATAAAGACACCACCGGTTTGATGGTGGTGGCGAAAACTATCCCGGCGCAAACCCGACTAGTGGAGTCTCTGCAGCTGCGTGAAATCACCCGTGAGTATGAAGCGGTGGCGATTGGTCACATGACGGCTGGGGGAATGGTTGAAGAACCGATCAGTCGCCATCCTACCAAACGTACTCATATGGCGGTGCACCCAATGGGGAAACCGGCGGTGACGCATTATCGTATAATGGAGCATTTCCGCATTCATACTCGTCTGCGTTTGCGCCTGGAAACCGGCCGTACGCACCAGATTCGTGTGCACATGGCGCATATCACCCATCCGCTGGTGGGCGATCAGGTTTACGGTGGGCGCCCGCGTCCGCCGAAAGGGGCTTCGGAAGAGTTCATCTCAGCGCTGCGTAAGTTCGATCGCCAGGCTCTGCATGCCACTATGCTGCGTTTATACCATCCGGTTAGCGGCATTGAGATGGAATGGCACGCGCCGATTCCACAAGATATGGTTGATTTGATTGATGCCATGCGTGCTGATTTTGAAGACCATAAGGACGATATCGACTGGTTATGACTAAATTGATTGTTCCGCAATGGGCTGCACCAGAAGGCGTGGTTGCCTGTAGTTCAACTCGTATTGGTGGGGTGAGCCAGTATCCTTATTATTCACTCAACCTTGGTGCTCATTGTGGCGACAATCTACAGCACGTAGAAGAGAATCGTCGTCGGATGTTTGCCGCAGGAGGTCTGCCGTCATATCCGGTATGGCTGGAGCAAGTTCACGGCACGGCGGTACTGAAACTTGACGGCGGGCCGTATGAATCAAAACGTGCGGATGCTTCGTACTGCAATGTGCCGGGTACGGTATGTGCGGTAATGACAGCTGACTGCCTGCCGGTGCTTTTTTGTAACCGTGCAGGCACTGAGGTCGCGGCAGCTCACGCCGGCTGGCGTGGGTTATGCGAAGGCGTATTGGAAGAAACGGTCTCCTGTTTTGCCGATCGAGCAGAAAATATCATGGCCTGGCTTGGCCCGGCTATTGGGCCGGAAGCATTTGAGGTTGGCGCTGAAGTACGTGAAGCCTTTATGGAAAAGGATGTCCAAGCGGAGAGCGCATTTCGTCCTACGGGCGAGAAATACCTTGCAAACATCTATCAACTGGCTCGTCAGCGCCTGGCGAATGCCGGCGTGGAGCTGGTTTTCGGTGGCGACCGCTGTACTCTAAGTGAAAAGAATGATTTTTTCTCTTATCGTCGCGACAAGACGACAGGGCGTATGGCAAGTTTCATCTGGCTGATATAACCTGCCGGACTAAGACGATCCAGAAGGCAGACTTATTTTTTGCATAGTTCAGGTCTTTCACCTTGAATAATTGAGGGATGACCTCATTTAATCTCCAGTAGCAAATTTGACCTGTTATGGGAGGAGTTATGCGTCTGGATCGTCTTACCAATAAATTCCAGCTTGCTCTTGCCGATGCCCAGTCGCTTGCACTTGGGCACGACAACCAATTCATCGAACCTCTTCATTTAATGAGCGCCTTGCTGAATCAGGAAGGGGGATCGGTACGTCCTTTATTAACTTCAGCTGGCATCAACGCCGGAGAGTTACGCACCAATATTGAACAGGCACTGAGCCGTTTACCCCAGGTGGAAGGTACCGGTGGTGATGTTCAACCATCTCAGGATTTGGTGCGTATTCTGAACCTTTGCGACAAGCTGGCGCAAAAGAGAAAGGACAACTTTATTTCGTCGGAACTGTTCGTTCTGGCGGCGCTTGAATCACGCGGTACGCTGACCGACCTTTTGAAATCCGCCGGAGCAACAACCGCCAATGTGAGTCAGGCGATTGAACAAATGCGTGGAGGTGAAAGCGTGAACGATCAGGGTGCTGAAGACCAACGTCAGGCATTGAAAAAATTTACTGTCGATCTGACCGAGCGTGCCGAGCAGGGCAAGCTTGACCCGGTGATCGGCCGTGATGAAGAGATCCGCCGTACTATTCAGGTACTGCAGCGTCGTACCAAAAACAACCCTGTGCTCATTGGTGAGCCAGGCGTCGGTAAAACGGCCATTGTTGAAGGACTGGCGCAGCGAATTGTGAATGGTGAGGTACCGGAAGGCCTGAAGGGCCGCCGAGTACTGGCGCTGGATATGGGTTCGCTGGTGGCGGGGGCCAAGTATCGTGGTGAGTTTGAAGAGCGCTTAAAAGGCGTGCTGAACGATCTTGCTAAGCAGGAAGGCAACGTTATTCTGTTTATCGATGAGCTGCACACCATGGTAGGCGCGGGTAAAGCAGACGGTGCAATGGACGCCGGGAACATGCTGAAACCGGCTCTGGCTCGTGGTGAACTGCACTGCGTTGGTGCTACAACGCTTGATGAATATCGCCAGTATATTGAAAAAGATGCTGCGCTGGAACGTCGTTTCCAGAAAGTGTTCGTCGCGGAGCCGACAGTTGAAGATACCATCGCGATTCTGCGTGGATTGAAAGAACGTTATGAACTGCACCACCATGTGCAGATCACTGACCCGGCGATTGTGGCGGCAGCAACGTTGTCTCATCGTTACATTGCCGACCGTCAGTTGCCGGATAAGGCTATCGACCTGATTGATGAGGCCGCATCCAGCATTCGTATGCAGATTGACTCGAAGCCGGAAGAGCTCGATCGCCTTGACCGCCGTATTATTCAGCTCAAGCTGGAGCAGCAGGCGTTGAAGAAAGAGTCGGATGAAGCCAGTATCAAGCGGCTGGATATGCTGAATGAAGAGCTGGCGGATAAAGAACGCCAATATTCAGTATTAGAGGAAGAGTGGAAGGCTGAAAAGGCTTCGCTCTCTGGAACTCAGACGATTAAGGCTGAGCTGGAGCAGGCAAAAATAGCCATTGAACAGGCGCGTCGCGTCGGCGATCTGGCACGGATGTCTGAACTGCAATATGGCAAAATTCCTGAGCTGGAAAAACAGCTGGCGGCTGCAACTCAGTCTGAAGGCAAGACCATGCGCCTGTTGCGTAATAAAGTAACGGATGCAGAAATTGCGGAAGTGCTGGCTCGCTGGACCGGAATCCCTGTCGCCAGAATGCTGGAAGGTGAGCGCGAAAAGCTGTTGCGTATGGAACAGGACTTGCACCATCGCGTGATTGGTCAGAATGAGGCGGTTGAAGCGGTATCGAATGCGATCCGTCGTAGCCGTGCTGGCCTGTCAGATCCGAACCGACCGATTGGCTCATTCCTGTTTCTTGGGCCAACCGGTGTTGGTAAAACGGAACTTTGTAAAGCGCTGGCCAACTTCATGTTTGATAGCGACGATGCGATGGTTCGTATCGATATGTCCGAGTTTATGGAGAAACATTCCGTCTCGCGTTTGGTGGGGGCGCCTCCGGGATATGTCGGTTATGAAGAAGGTGGCTATCTGACTGAAGCGGTTCGCCGTCGTCCTTATTCCGTCATCCTATTGGATGAAGTGGAAAAAGCGCATCCAGATGTCTTTAACATTCTGTTGCAGGTTCTGGATGATGGTCGTTTGACTGACGGGCAGGGCAGAACGGTCGACTTCCGTAATACGGTCGTCATTATGACTTCTAACCTTGGTTCGGATCTTATTCAGGAACGTTTTGGGGAGTTGGATTATAGCCACATGAAAGACATAGTTCTGGGGGTTGTTAGTCAAAGTTTCCGCCCGGAATTTATCAACCGTATTGATGAAGTCGTTGTATTCCACCCGCTGGGTGAAAAACACATTGCTTCAATTGCGCAGATTCAACTGCAGCGGTTGTACAAACGTCTGGAGGAGCGTGGTTATGAAGTACGCATATCTGATGATGCGCTGAAGTTACTGAGCGAAAATGGTTACGATCCTGTTTATGGTGCACGTCCACTGAAACGGGCTATCCAGCAACAGATCGAAAACCCGCTGGCACAGCAGATTCTTTCTGGGGAGCTGATTCCAGGGAAAGAAGTGCAATTAATTGTGAAAGACGATCGGATTGTGGCAGTGCAGTAAATCACAAAACAACAAAAACGAGCCCATTGGGCTCGTTTTTGTTTAAAAACCAGGCGATAATTTAAACTGGATAAGATTTTTGCTCGAAAAGTAATCGGGTGGATCTTTTTTTGGAAATTCCCCTTGTCACTTCGGAATTACTCCCTATAATGCGCTCCCACTGACACGGCAGATGTGAATCACTTCACACAAACAGCCGGGTCGGTTGAAGAGAAAAACCTGAAAATAAGGTTGACTCTGAAAGAGGAAAGCGTAATATACGCCACCTCGCAACGGTGAGTGAAAGCCGCGTTGCACTGCTCTTTAACAATTTATCAGACAATCTGTGTGGGCACTCAAAGTGACATGGATTCTTAATGTCTTCGGACAATAAATGAATACCAAGTCTCTGAGTGAACATACGTAATTCATTACGAAGTTTAATTCACGAGCATCAAACTTAAATTGAAGAGTTTGATCATGGCTCAGATTGAACGCTGGCGGCAGGCCTAACACATGCAAGTCGAACGGTAGCACAGAGAGCTTGCTCTCGGGTGACGAGTGGCGGACGGGTGAGTAATGTCTGGGAAACTGCCTGATGGAGGGGGATAACTACTGGAAACGGTAGCTAATACCGCATAACGTCGCAAGACCAAAGTGGGGGACCTTCGGGCCTCATGCCATCAGATGTGCCCAGATGGGATTAGCTTGTTGGTGAGGTAACGGCTCACCAAGGCGACGATCCCTAGCTGGTCTGAGAGGATGACCAGCCACACTGGAACTGAGACACGGTCCAGACTCCTACGGGAGGCAGCAGTGGGGAATATTGCACAATGGGCGCAAGCCTGATGCAGCCATGCCGCGTGTATGAAGAAGGCCTTCGGGTTGTAAAGTACTTTCAGCGAGGAGGAAGGGGGAGTGGTTAATAACCATTTTCATTGACGTTACTCGCAGAAGAAGCACCGGCTAACTCCGTGCCAGCAGCCGCGGTAATACGGAGGGTGCAAGCGTTAATCGGAATTACTGGGCGTAAAGCGCACGCAGGCGGTCTGTCAAGTCGGATGTGAAATCCCCGGGCTCAACCTGGGAACTGCATTCGAAACTGGCAGGCTAGAGTCTTGTAGAGGGGGGTAGAATTCCAGGTGTAGCGGTGAAATGCGTAGAGATCTGGAGGAATACCGGTGGCGAAGGCGGCCCCCTGGACAAAGACTGACGCTCAGGTGCGAAAGCGTGGGGAGCAAACAGGATTAGATACCCTGGTAGTCCACGCTGTAAACGATGTCGACTTGGAGGTTGTTCCCTTGAGGAGTGGCTTCCGGAGCTAACGCGTTAAGTCGACCGCCTGGGGAGTACGGCCGCAAGGTTAAAACTCAAATGAATTGACGGGGGCCCGCACAAGCGGTGGAGCATGTGGTTTAATTCGATGCAACGCGAAGAACCTTACCTACTCTTGACATCCACGGAACTTGCCAGAGATGGCTTGGTGCCTTCGGGAACCGTGAGACAGGTGCTGCATGGCTGTCGTCAGCTCGTGTTGTGAAATGTTGGGTTAAGTCCCGCAACGAGCGCAACCCTTATCCTTTGTTGCCAGCGATTCGGTCGGGAACTCAAAGGAGACTGCCAGTGATAAACTGGAGGAAGGTGGGGATGACGTCAAGTCATCATGGCCCTTACGAGTAGGGCTACACACGTGCTACAATGGCATATACAAAGAGAAGCGACCTCGCGAGAGCAAGCGGACCTCATAAAGTATGTCGTAGTCCGGATCGGAGTCTGCAACTCGACTCCGTGAAGTCGGAATCGCTAGTAATCGTGGATCAGAATGCCACGGTGAATACGTTCCCGGGCCTTGTACACACCGCCCGTCACACCATGGGAGTGGGTTGCAAAAGAAGTAGGTAGCTTAACCTTCGGGAGGGCGCTTACCACTTTGTGATTCATGACTGGGGTGAAGTCGTAACAAGGTAACCGTAGGGGAACCTGCGGTTGGATCACCTCCTTACCTTAAAGAACCTGCCTTTGTAGTGCTCACACAGATTGTCTGATGAATGTAAAGAAGCAAGACGGCTGCGAAGTCGCGACACCTCGTGTCCCCTTCGTCTAGCGGTTAGGACTCCGCCCTTTCACGGCGGCAACAGGGGTTCGAATCCCCTAGGGGACGCCACTTGCTGGCTGTGAGTGAAAGACACAACCCACCGATATCTCAAAACTAACTCAGTGAGTTACGTTTGAGATATTTGCTCTTTAAAAATCTGGATCAAGCTGAAAATTGAAACGACACGCTGCGTCTGTTCTCCGTAATAAGAACAGAATGACGGTGTGTTCGAGTCTCTCAAATTTTCGCAATCATGAAGTGAAACATCTTCGGGTTGTGAGGTTAAGCGACTAAGCGTACACGGTGGATGCCCTGGCAGTCAGAGGCGATGAAGGACGTGCTAATCTGCGATAAGCGTCGGTAAGGTGATATGAACCGTTATAACCGACGATTTCCGAATGGGGAAACCCAGTGTGATTCGTCACACTATCGTTAAGTGAATACATAGCTTAACGAAGCGAACCGGGGGAACTGAAACATCTAAGTACCCCGAGGAAAAGAAATCAACCGAGATTCCCCCAGTAGCGGCGAGCGAACGGGGAGGAGCCCAGAGTCTGAATCAGTTTGTGTGTTAGTGGAAGCGTCTGGAAAGTCGCAGGGTACAGGGTGATACTCCCGTACACAAAAACACACAGGCTGTGAACTCGAAGAGTAGGGCGGGACACGTGGTATCCTGTCTGAATATGGGGGGACCATCCTCCAAGGCTAAATACTCCTGACTGACCGATAGTGAACCAGTACCGTGAGGGAAAGGCGAAAAGAACCCCGGCGAGGGGAGTGAAACAGAACCTGAAACCGTGTACGTACAAGCAGTAGGAGCCCACTTGTTGGGTGACTGCGTACCTTTTGTATAATGGGTCAGCGACTTATATTCTGTAGCAAGGTTAACCGAATAGGGGAGCCGCAGGGAAACCGAGTCTTAACTGGGCGTTAAGTTGCAGGGTATAGACCCGAAACCCGGTGATCTAGCCATGGGCAGGTTGAAGGTTGGGTAACACTAACTGGAGGACCGAACCGACTAATGTTGAAAAATTAGCGGATGACTTGTGGCTGGGGGTGAAAGGCCAATCAAACCGGGAGATAGCTGGTTCTCCCCGAAAGCTATTTAGGTAGCGCCTCGTGAATTCATCTTCGGGGGTAGAGCACTGTTTCGGCTAGGGGGTCATCCCGACTTACCAACCCGATGCAAACTACGAATACCGAAGAATGTTATCACGGGAGACACACGGCGGGTGCTAACGTCCGTCGTGAAGAGGGAAACAACCCAGACCGCCAGCTAAGGTCCCAAAGTCATGGTTAAGTGGGAAACGATGTGGGAAGGCACAGACAGCCAGGATGTTGGCTTAGAAGCAGCCATCATTTAAAGAAAGCGTAATAGCTCACTGGTCGAGTCGGCCTGCGCGGAAGATGTAACGGGGCTAAACCATGCACCGAAGCTGCGGCAGCGACACTATGTGTTGTTGGGTAGGGGAGCGTTCTGTAAGCCGTTGAAGGTGGCCTGTGAGGGTTGCTGGAGGTATCAGAAGTGCGAATGCTGACATAAGTAACGATAAAGCGGGTGAAAAGCCCGCTCGCCGGAAGACCAAGGGTTCCTGTCCAACGTTAATCGGGGCAGGGTGAGTCGACCCCTAAGGCGAGGCCGAAAGGCGTAGTCGATGGGAAACAGGTTAATATTCCTGTACTCGGTGTTACTGCGAAGGGGGGACGGAGAAGGCTATGTTAGCCGGGCGACGGTTGTCCCGGTTTAAGCATGTAGGCGGGCGTTTTAGGTAAATCCGGAACGTCATTTAACGCTGAGGTGTGATGACGAGGCACTACGGTGCTGAAGTAACAAATGCCCTGCTTCCAGGAAAAGCCTCTAAGCATCAGGTAACATCAAATCGTACCCCAAACCGACACAGGTGGTCAGGTAGAGAATACCAAGGCGCTTGAGAGAACTCGGGTGAAGGAACTAGGCAAAATGGTGCCGTAACTTCGGGAGAAGGCACGCTGATGGTAAGTGAAGTGACTTGCTCATGGAGCTGAAATCAGTCGAAGATACCAGCTGGCTGCAACTGTTTATTAAAAACACAGCACTGTGCAAACACGAAAGTGGACGTATACGGTGTGACGCCTGCCCGGTGCCGGAAGGTTAATTGATGGGGTTATCCTCGCGGAGAAGCTCTTGATCGAAGCCCCGGTAAACGGCGGCCGTAACTATAACGGTCCTAAGGTAGCGAAATTCCTTGTCGGGTAAGTTCCGACCTGCACGAATGGCGTAATGATGGCCAGGCTGTCTCCACCCGAGACTCAGTGAAATTGAACTCGCTGTGAAGATGCAGTGTACCCGCGGCAAGACGGAAAGACCCCGTGAACCTTTACTATAGCTTGACACTGAACACTGGTCCTTGATGTGTAGGATAGGTGGGAGGCTTTGAAGTGTGGACGCCAGTCTGCATGGAGCCATCCTTGAAATACCACCCTTTAATGGCTGGTGTTCTAACGTGGACCCGTGATCCGGGTTGCGGACAGTGTCTGGTGGGTAGTTTGACTGGGGCGGTCTCCTCCTAAAGAGTAACGGAGGAGCACGAAGGTTAGCTAATCCTGGTCGGACATCAGGAGGTTAGTGCAATGGCATAAGCTAGCTTGACTGCGAGCGTGACGGCGCGAGCAGGTGCGAAAGCAGGTCATAGTGATCCGGTGGTTCTGAATGGAAGGGCCATCGCTCAACGGATAAAAGGTACTCCGGGGATAACAGGCTGATACCGCCCAAGAGTTCATATCGACGGCGGTGTTTGGCACCTCGATGTCGGCTCATCACATCCTGGGGCTGAAGTAGGTCCCAAGGGTATGGCTGTTCGCCATTTAAAGTGGTACGCGAGCTGGGTTTAGAACGTCGTGAGACAGTTCGGTCCCTATCTGCCGTGGGCGCTGGAGAATTGAGGGGGGCTGCTCCTAGTACGAGAGGACCGGAGTGGACGCATCACTGGTGTTCGGGTTGTCATGCCAATGGCATTGCCCGGTAGCTAAATGCGGAAGAGATAAGTGCTGAAAGCATCTAAGCACGAAACTTGCCCCGAGATGAGTTCTCCCTGACCCTTTAAGGGTCCTGAAGGAACGTTGAAGACGACGACGTTGATAGGCCGGGTGTGTAAGCGTAGCGATACGTTGAGCTAACCGGTACTAATGAACCGTGAGGCTTAACCTTACAACGCCGAAGATGTTTTGGCGGGTTTGAGAGAAATTCAGCTTGATACAGATAAACAGAATTTGCCTGGCGGCGACAGCGCGGTGGTCCCACCTGACCCCATGCCGAACTCAGAAGTGAAACGCCGTAGCGCCGATGGTAGTGTGGGGTCTCCCCATGTGAGAGTAGGGAACTGCCAGGCATTAATTAAGTGAAGAGCCCATCCGTCAGGATGGGCTTTTTGCGTTTTTAAACACTAAACAAATCCTCTTCAATCCCAAGAATATTCTCCCTTTTCTACAACATAAAAGCCTGCGCAAACTCTCTTGCCCTCATATTTCACTTTATCCTTGGCCGGGCATTCGCATTAATCTTGAACACTCATATAACGAAATAAAATGTGATTATCGTCACATATAAAATTATAACAATTATATAACATTTAATTCACTAATTGATTTATCTGAATGAGTTGGTTCACCCGACGCGGCAGATTGCAGTTCTTGCTGGAGCAAAATTACAATGACAGAAAGTAGCATTCACGAACGCGGATCGCTTGATCATGCTGATACCCGGCGTCGTATATGGGCAATTGTGGGGGCATCATCAGGGAATCTGGTTGAGTGGTTTGATTTTTACGTCTATTCGTTTTGCTCACTCTATTTCGCACACATCTTCTTTCCTTCGGGAAATACCACCACGCAATTGTTACAAACGGCGGGGGTGTTTGCTGCCGGTTTTCTGATGCGTCCTATCGGAGGGTGGTTATTCGGACGCATTGCCGATCGTCGCGGACGTAAAGCTTCTATGCTGATTTCGGTATGCATGATGTGCTTCGGATCGCTGGTGATTGCTTGTCTACCGGGATATGCCACTATCGGGACCTGGGCTCCGGCATTGCTGCTGCTGGCACGCCTGTTCCAGGGCCTTTCCGTCGGCGGAGAATACGGCACCAGCGCAACCTACATGAGTGAAGTTGCGGTGGAAGGTAAGAAAGGTTTTTACGCTTCATTTCAGTATGTCACGTTGATTGGTGGCCAACTTCTGGCGGTGCTTGTTGTTGTCGCATTACAGCAGATCCTTAGTGATGAAGATCTTCATGCCTGGGGATGGCGCATCCCCTTTGCCCTTGGCGCCGTATTAGCCATCGTTGCTCTGTGGCTGCGTCGTCAATTAGATGAAACCTCTAAACAGGAAACTCGTGCGCTAAAAGAGGCGGGTTCGTTTAAAGGGCTATGGCGTAACCGTAAGGCATTTATTATGGTACTCGGTTTTACTGCCGCTGGTTCGTTAAGCTTTTATACCTTTACAACCTATATGCAAAAATACTTGGTCAACACTGCTGGTATGACGGCGGGTACTGCCAGCATGATCATGACCGCAGCCTTGTTCGTTTATATGTTGGTTCAACCGCTTTTTGGTGCTCTTTCGGATAAGATTGGCCGCCGAACCTCAATGCTCTGCTTCGGCGTATTGGTTACCGTCTTTACCGTTCCTATCCTGAATGCATTGCAGAGTGTGAGTTCACCGTATGCAGCATTTGCTTTGGTTATATGTGCGTTGCTGATAGTGAGTTTCTATACTTCAATTAGCGGGATCCTGAAGGCCGAAATGTTTCCGGCTCAGGTACGTGCCTTAGGGGTTGGATTATCTTATGCGGTTGCCAACGCGCTCTTTGGCGGCTCAGCGGAGTATGTCGCGCTGTCGTTAAAATCGGCCGGAATCGAGCACGCCTTTTACTGGTATGTGACCGTAATGGGGGCAATAGCTTTCCTGGTCTCCTTGACTTTGCACCGCAAAGGTAAAGGTCTGCGTTTGTAGAATTATTGATGGGCCAGCTGCCATACGGCATAGCCTGTAGTGGCACCCGCTACATCCCAGGCGAAATCTTTCCAACTCCAGCCGCTTCCTGCGGGGCGGCTGTCCCACAACTCTTTAGATGCACCTAAGCTCACGGAAAACATAAAACCGATAGCTGCACTACGATCGCGGCTATAGCCCTGGTGCTGGGCATATTCATTACCTGCAGCAGAGAGCATTGCTGAGGCGAGGAAATGCTGTGCTTTATCCTGGCCTTTCCAGGAGTCATTAGCCATATGACTACAACCGGTTAGCAATAATAGCAGAGCGATAATCACGATAATGCGCATATAAAATCCACAAAAAGCCCCACATATAGTGGGGCGGAAATTCAGAGGATACGGCTAATAAGACGGTCGATTCGGATACGTCTCAGACGCCTAATCAGCTTGCGAACTTTTACCGGGTAATCAGCAATGCTTTGCAAATCACGGTAGTGTTGGACGATTGTCGTATGCTTGCGAATGAGATTAAGCTCTTTTTCACGCACTGCGCCAAGTTGATGTTTCGGATCGTGGATAAGAATGGCATTTTCCAGATCAAGTCGCCATGCGCGAGGGTTCAGGTTATTTCCCGTCAGCAACATCCATTCGTCATCAACCCACATGCCTTTCAGGTGGTAGCTGTTATCGTCATCTTTCCATAAACGGACAATCAGTTGGTCAGTGTTGACATAATACTGCAGTCGACTCAGGAAGCGACGCAGATTAATTTCATAGAGATAGGGAAGTGCGCCGATGATTTTAAACGGCTGATCTTCTGGGATATAGAAATCGTTGGCCGTTTTATCGCCGACAATAATTTCAACTTTCTTTCCGCTACGTAGTAGCTGAATGATATTACGCACTAGTAGAGCGGGTAGGTTGAAATAAGGTGTGCAGATGGTCAACTTGTGCTCTGCACAGGGCATCAGATGGAAGATAGTTTTATTCAGCAGGCTTGATTTGCCTAAGCCAACCAGTGGTGTTACTGATAACTGATCTTCATCTGCGTCGCCGAGAAAATGGTAGCTGCTATCGCGAAGTTCCTGACGATACTGACGGATATCATTTTTGATTTCCGGACTTTTCGGTCGATCGGCCTTGTCCAGGCGATTAACCCCACGACCTTGCACCAGGTTATTCTCAACCCAATCGAACATAACATCGGCCATTTTACCGTTGCGAATGCACTGGTAGCGGTCATAGCGATACTTATCGTGTTGATGCAGGTAAACATCATTCAGACTCGCGCCGCTGTAGAGAACGCAATCATCAACGATAAAACCTTTGAAATGGAGAACGCCGAGTGCCTCCCGGGTATTTACCGGAACGCCATAAACCGGAATATCGACGCCGGGATTTTCCTGCGCCATACGGCAATACCAATCGGCATTGGTGTTTGAGGCCGCGGCACCTATACGACCACGCTGGGCTCGATGCCAGTCGACCAGTACCCGAACATCTAATTCTGGACGCTGACGTTTAGCGTCATACAGTGCCTGCAAAATTCCTTTGCCGCCATCATCCTGTTCCAGATAGAGCGCAATAATACAAATACGCTGGGTGGCTTGAGCTATCTTTGCCAGTAACGCTTGCCGAAAATCTGCGGGAGCGTAAAAAAACTCGATATCATCAACTGACTGAGAAAGCTTAGGGAGTTGGGCAAGGTGTTGTTGATGTTTATTTCGTTTAAATTTTGACAACATCACAGTGCGTTTCTTCTCTGTTTATTGAAGGGTCTTCTGTACCATGCAGACGACGTAAGCGGGCAATAATACCATTACTACCCGTTAAAGTAGTCAACAATTGCGCTCACCCGTTTATGATTGCGCTGGTGCAAGTTGTAGAGACAAACTGACAATTCCATCTTCCAACTGGATATCAACCGTAAATCCCAGCTTTCTGGCAAGGCCTATCATGCCTTTATTGTTAGGCATTGTGATGCCGTTAAGTCGTTGCAGACCGTGGTTTTGCGTATAAGCAATTAATTTTTCTAGTAGCCTACGGCCTAAGCCCAGACCTTTCAGGTCGGAGCGTACCAGCACGGCAAACTCGGCATCAATATTATCCGGGTCGGAGATCGCGCGAGTTACCCCGAGGATCTCATTTCCCTCTGCCGTTGCACGCACGGCAACAAAAGCCATTTCTCGATCGTAGTCTATCTGCGTCATATTGGCTAAATCGTCATGCGTAAATTCATTGATTTCGCTGAAGTAACGATAGTAAAGATCTTCCTTCGTTACTTGTCCGATAAAGGCCAGCAACTGCGGCTCATCTTCTGGAAGAATAGGGCGAAACAGGCAACGTTCGCCATTTTTCATTACCACCCACTCTTCCTGCTGTTGCGGATAGGGACGCACGGCCAGGCGGCTTTCGCTATCCCCGGTAAAAGGGGCAAGACTTAACGTGACATCAAGCGCAGTAAACTCGTGACCGGAAGCGAGTAAAGGATGGATGTCCAGGCGCTGAATCTCCGGGCAGTCGACAATTAAATTAGATACCTGTACCAGCAATTGACTCAGGCCAGGAATGTCTAATGGTCGTAGCGCGCTGCGACCGCGCATTTTTTTACTCTTGATTGCCTGAATGACCAGATAGCGCGCCAGGTTCATATTCAACGGCGGTAGCGCGACGGCAGCCTGATCTTCTGCACGCCACTCGACGCCGCCTTCACCCAGCATGATCAGTGGCCCGAAGACCGGATCGTGCTCCACTACCACTCGAAGCTCCTGTGCCCCGGCGCGGTTGGCCATACTTTGTACCAGCAGTCCGTGAATACGCGCCTGCGGCCAGGTCATTTTCACGCGATCGATAATAGCATCCGCCGCCTGCTGTACTTCGATGGCAGTACGTAGATAAAGCATAACCCCCTGAACTTCTGACTTATGGGGGATATCCGGCGAGCGTAGCTTCAGCGCCACCGGATAACCAATCTGCTCGGCGATATGTACTGCTTCAGCACTATCGGCAGCAATCCACGTCGGCAGAGTATGGATGCCATAAGCGCGCAGAACGGGGCTCACTTCATGGGTATCCAGCGACGTTGCGCCTTCATTGATTGCGCGTTGCAGCAAGTCTCGGGCTTCAGCAGTGTTGGCGGTTAACGAGTCTGACAGAACCGGCGTTTCCCGGAGCTGTTTTTGGTTACGTCGGTATTCCACCATGTGCATAAAGGCAGTAATAGTGCCCTCGGGAGTCCGATAAGTCGGTAGGCCCGCATCGCTAAACAAACGCCGTGCTTCCTGAGAAGAGAATTCGCCACACCAGTTGGTGAGAACGGTAACGTATTTACCGCGTGGGTGGCGTTTCAGGGCATCAATTAGCGCCAGTGCGCTTTCCGTTCCCGGTGCGGCGGCACTTGGGGCATGGATCACCAGCAGTGCATCATAGTCATGGCTATCAAGCAGGGCGTTCAGCGCATTAAGGTAATGCTCGCTACTGGCATCATCGCGGAGATCTAAGGGGTTGGCGATATCGATGCCAGCAGGTAATGCTTGGCGCAGTTTGTCGCTGGTCTCTTCGCTGAGAGCAGCAAGTTTACCATTTCGCAGCCAGAGCTCATCCAACGCCAGCGCAGCCGGAGCCGCTCCGTTGCTGATAATCATCAGTTTCTCGCCGCGCAGTGGGCGCATATGGCTGAGGGTTTCGACAGCGGAGAACAGCTCATGCGTGTCCTGTACCCGCAATAAGCCCGCACGCTGAATAGCAGCATCCCATGCAGGATCCATCCCTGAATTAACGTGCAGCAGTTTCTGCGCCGCCGGACTACGCCCGCTTTTAATCACCAGGATAGGTTTATTACGCGATGCGCTACGCGCCGCCGAAACAAAACGTCGGGCATCACTAATATGCTCAAGGTAGAGCAGAATGGCGCTAGTCTTGCTATCGCGAGCCAGGAAGTCGAGTAAATCATCGACGTCGATATCCAGACTGTCACCCAGTGCTATAAAGTAAGAAAAACCCATCTCTCGCTGCTGCGCCCAGTCGAGGATAGTGTTGGAGACCGCTGCTGACTGGGAAATAAACGCCAGTTTACCGCGATGAATTGGAACCGGAGAAAAGCTGGCATTGAGCCCCTGCCATGGCGCAAGCAGGCCGAGACTGTTTGGCCCGAGCAGCCGCATTTGATAGCGGGCGGCACACTTAAGCAGCGCAGGATATTGGTCGGGTATTGAAGACAGAATGATGCAGGTTTTACACCCTTTTTGCCCCAAGGCTTCCAGCAAATCAAGGTTTCTCCGGGCATTAGTGCACAGCACAGCAAGATCGGGTGTAAATGGCAGGCTGTCGATAGTCGGCCAGGCCAGCACGCCCTGAACCGCTTTCCAGGTTGGCGTCACAGGAAGCACAGGGCCATTAAACCCGCCAGCCAGCAGGTTGCGCATCATCAGATAACCGGCACGCTGTGGTTTCATTGATGCGCCAATTACGACTATCGACTTTGGCCGCAGCAATGCTTCCAGACCTCGTTGGCTCATACCGGTCTCCTTAAATCTCCAGTGACCGAATGATTTTAAACGTTTTCTGTCTGGTATGCTGTGATGCTGCCCTTATGCTGCGTTTTTCCTGCCAGATAGCGGGCCCTGAACAAGCTAAAGTGCTCGCCAAGCGCTGTGGCTGCGGGTTTATCTCCCGCGAGATCCAGCAATGCAATCGCCACTTCGGCAGTGCAGTATTGCCCTTGCGCATGGGCTTCCCGCAGGTGGTAAGCAGAGATACGGGACAGGTCAACGGAAATAATCGGCAGTGCATCCAGCCAGGGGCTTTTACGGAACATTTTTCGAGCTTCGGGCCAGGTACCATCGAGCATAATAAATAGCGGTGGTTTGCCCCCAGGTGGTGCATCAAGCACCTGGCGTTCGGTGCCGGCATAAGAAGCAGGAAAAACCACCATTGGTTGGTAATGGGGATTGGTGACTAAATCAAGCAACGCCTGTGGCGGCTCGGTGCGTGACCACTGGAACGCTTCGGTATTCGGAAGAGTATCGGCAATAAGGCGCCCGGTATTGCTGGGCTTCATCGGCTCGGTATCGAACATTACCAGACAAAAACGACTGGAAGCGGCAACCGGGTTGAGGGTCTCGCAAAGGCACTGTTTCAACGGCAGCAAGCAACGCTGGCAGCGGTGAATGCGGTTGCCGCGAGCAAGGAAAGGACGGGTGGCGCGAGCGAGGCGTTCAGCGCGAAGACGAAGGACGGCGTTATCAGTCATGGAGATCGCTAAGAAAAAACGCCATTGTCGCAGAGGTAAAAACGGGGCACAAGCAGTGCCCCGTCAGGTTTACTGCTGGCCGGCTTCGTTTAGCCAGCTATCGAAAGGCGCTTTAGGGACGGCACCGCTCAGCATATCGATGACTTCGCCATTTTTAAACATCATAATGGTCGGGATGCTACGAATGCGAAAGCGAGCGCTGAGTTCTCGTTCCATTTCGGTATTCACTTTCACGAAACGCATTTCGCCACTACGTTCTTCAGCTACATCTTCAAAGATCGGCGCGAAGTTACGGCAGGGGCCGCACCATGGCGCCCAGAAATCGACAACGACGGGGAGATCGTCCTTCAGTAGTTTATCCAGCGTTGCCCCGGTCGCGTTGATTACGTCGCCGTCAAAAAGATCGTGACCGCAGCGCCCACATTTTGCGCCATCAGCGCTACGATCGTCTGGGATGCGGTTCAGAGCCTGACAACTGGCACAAACGGTATTCATAACTAACCTCTGGTTATGGGTTGCAGCGTGGCACGTGGCCGATTTGTATCTGTAATGTTACATATTATCGATGGCTAGCTATTAAAGGACAATGTGTTTTGTTCGATGAATACGATAGACCCAGGCTTTTAAATGAAATAATGGCTAAGTGATGACACATCGGGTAATCTGCGCGCTTCGCGCAGCGCAGGTGGAGAAAATTGATGAGCGACGAACTGAAAAATAAAAGCGGCAAGGTCAAAGTGATGTATGTCCGCAGTGATGATGATTCTGAGAAACGCACCCAAAACCCGCGTACCGGGAAAGGGGGAGGTCGTCCAGGAAAATCACGCGTTGACGGCCGCAACCGCCCTGCGCGCGATGAAAGAAGTAGCCGCGGTGGTGACCGTAAACGTGACGATCGCAAGCGTGATGATTTCGGTGGTGAAGGCTCGTCTCCGTGGCGTACCGTGTCTCGTGTGCCTGGAGAAGAAAATCCGGTAAAAGCCGATCACGGTGGGATCAGCGGTAAAAGCTTTATCGATCCGGAAGTGTTGCGTCGTCAGCGTGCGGAAGAGACCCGCGTTTATGGTGAAAATGCCTGCCAGGCCTTATTCCAGAGCCGTCCAGATGCCATCGTGCGTGCCTGGTTTATCCAGAGCGTAACGCCTCGCTTTAAAGAAGCTCTGCGCTGGATGGCGGCAAATCGCAAAGCCTATCACGTTGTTGATGAAGCTGAACTGGCTAAAGCTTCAGGTACTGAACATCATGGCGGCGTTTGCTTCCTGATTAAAAAGCGCCATGGCACATCGGTTGAACAGTGGGTTGCTAAAGCTGATGCTGAAGATTGCGTTCTGGCGCTGGAAGATGTGGGTAATCCCCATAACCTCGGCGCGATCATGCGTAGCTGCGCGCATTTCGGCGTTAAAGGCGTTGTTGTGCAGGATGCTGGAGTACTGGAGTCCGGTGCCGCAATCCGTACAGCAGAAGGTGGCGCAGAGCACGTTGAACCGATCACTGGCGATAGCTTCATTGATACGCTCGAGAGATTCCGCAGCGCGGGTTACGCGATTGTTTCTACTTCCAGCCATAATGGTACTCCGCTGTTTAAAGCCGAGCTGCCGAAGAAGATGGTGCTGGTGTTAGGGCAAGAGAGTGATGGTCTGTCCGATGCGGCGATCTCCAGTGCCGATCTGAATGTGGCTATCGAAGGGACTGGTAATGTGGAGAGCCTGAACGTTTCTGTTGCTACCGGCGTATTGCTGGCAGAGTGGTGGCGTCAGAATAAGGCTTGATACCTTAATTCAAAGTAAAAAATGCCAGCACAGCTGTAATGCGAATGCTGGTATTTTTTTGTCCTGAATCTGAGCGATGATTGGTCCGTAGATTCATACGGACGGCCATTTACTCGTTTTCAGTTGGTAACACCGGAACCCAGTCAATCGGTGCTTCGCCGCGTTCAGCCAGCCACTGATTGGCCTGGACAAAATGGTTGCTGCCAAAGAACCCGCGATGGGCAGAAAGCGGTGACGGATGCGGCGCTTTCAGTACGCAATGGCGCTGACGATCGATAATCGCCCCTTTCTTTTGCGCATGTGACCCCCACAGCAGGAACACCACACCCTCCCGATGTTGGTTGATCAATGAAATCACTTTATCGGTGAAGGTTTCCCATCCGAGGCTGGCGTGTGAGTGCGCTTGCCCCATCCGTACCGTTAATACGGTATTGAGCAGCAGCACGCCCTGACGTGCCCAGCTTTCGAGATAACCGTGAGTCGGGCGCTGAAATCCAGGTATCGTCCCTTCCAGTTCCTTGTACATATTAAGCAGTGATGGTGGTGTCGCAATTCCTGGTAGAACAGAAAAGGCAAGGCCGTGAGCCTGCCCGGGTCCGTGGTAGGGATCCTGGCCCAGGATCACCACTTTGACATCGCTTAATTCGGTGTAACGAAACGCATTAAAGACATCTTTTTGCGGTGGGTAGATGGTGATGCCAGATTGGCGTTCTTCAGCAACGGTTTTCAGGGTGTTAACAAAATAAGGTTGCTGCTTCTCTTCTGCCAGTACATCGTGCCATGTTAATGGGGTGGTCATTTTGCTCTCCTGCAAAGTGTCATCGCCATAGCTTAACTGCATCTTTCTACAACACAAAATTTGCGCCACGCGATTGACGTTCTGCATGCAAAAAAAATTGAAATTTTACAAATTTATTTAGTGTTGGATATGGCGTAACTTGATGTAAAACAATAATATCCATCCATACCCACTTTTGTTGAGTGGTTTTTGTTGATTTAAATCAATGAATGCCGGGTTCTCGGCTGTTATATATACACTCATACAACAATGGTTTTACCAATTGGCCGCGAAGGCCAATAATCGAATAAACACTGCCTGGGAGGCATCAAATGATTACTGGTATCCAAATTACTAAAGCTGCAAACGACGACCTGCTGAACTCTTTCTGGCTGCTGGATAGTGAAAAAGGCGAAGCACGCTGCCTGTGCGCTAAAGCCGGTTATGCTGAAGATGACGTGGTTGCGGTAAGCAAACTGGGCGAGATCGAATACCGTGAAATTCCGGTAGACGTGAAACCGGAAGTTCGCGTTGAAGGTGGTCAGCACCTGAACGTAAACGTACTGCGTCGCGAAACGTTGATGGATGCGGTTGAACATCCGGAAAAATATCCGCAGCTGACTATTCGCGTATCTGGTTACGCGGTACGTTTTAACTCTCTGACTCCGGAACAGCAGCGCGATGTTATCGCCCGTACTTTTACCGAAAGCCTGTAAGATTAAGTTTTGATGTGAAAACGCCGGGATATCCCGGCGTTTTTTTTATTTTTCGTTTGGCTGCTGCGGCGTATCGCTCCCGCTTGCCTTGCGACGCTTACCAATATTCTTGGTATCACGGTGACGTTTCTTCACGCGCGGCTTCTCTTTCTCTTTCTCTTTTTTCTCTGCACGCTTCGCTAATACTTTCTTAGATGGCTTACCAGTCTGCTTCTCGCTCGGTGCGCGAGTCGTTGGGCGCAGCTCATCGATGACTCGGGCTTTTAACGGCTCTTCAATATAACGGCCAATTTTGCCCAACAGCAGATGGTCATGAGCCTCAACCAGAGAAATGGCGACGCCTTTTTTCCCTGCGCGACCCGTTCGACCGATGCGGTGTAGATAAGTATCTGCGGTGCGCGGCATATCGAAGTTGATGACGTGGCTTACATCCGGAATATCGATACCACGAGCAGCGACATCAGTCGCAATCAGCACATTCATACGACCATCTGTCATACGTTTAATAGCTTCATTACGCTTTGCCTGAACCATCTCTCCTTCGAGCCAGCAGGTATTGATACCCGCCTCACGCAACCAGCCTGCCAGTTCATGAACACGCTCGCGTTTACGCACAAAGACGATAGAACGTGTGGCATCAGGCTGCTTCAGTAAGTTAACGAGAAGTGCCGTTTTGTGTTTGATGTCATCAGCACGGTAGTACCACTGATGAATTTTCTTACGCTCGCGAGTGGAAGGGGTGGCAGAGACTTCTACCGGCTCTTCCAGCAGACGTTCAGCAAAGTCCTTAATCGCGTCGCCTTCGAGAGTGGCGGAGAACAACATAGTCTGCTTACGCCAGCGGGTTTCACCGGCAATATGTTCGATATCCTGAGCAAAACCCATGTCGACCATGCGATCTGCTTCATCAAGGATTAGCGTTTCAACGGCGCGGCAGTCGAAGTTTTCTTCTTTTATGTATTGCAGCAGGCGTCCGGTTGTAGCAACCACGATGTCCTGGTTCTCGCTGAACACTTCCGCGTGGTTCATATACGCTACGCCGCCGGTGATAGTGGCGATATCCAGATGAGTATGTTTTGCCAGTTCACGCGCATGGTCAGCAACCTGCATCGCCAGCTCACGAGTCGGCGTCAAGATGAGAATGCGCGGCGGACCGGACTTCTTGCGTGGAAAATCGAGCAGGTGCTGCAACGCTGGCAGCAAATACGCCGCTGTTTTACCGGTGCCGGTCGGGGCTGAACCGAGAATGTCACGGCCATCAAGCGCAGGCGGAATAGCGGCGGCCTGAATGGCTGTCGGGCGTGTGAAACCTTTATCCTGGAGCGCTTCCAGTAGGTTTTCGTCGAGTTCAAGTTCGGAAAAAGTCGTTACAGTCATGATCTACCTCTGAGTGGACCGCCGATTATAGACGTTACGGACGCAATGTTCATCTGTTTGTAAGGCTATCTGTTCTCCGGTATTGTGCATAGCCTTAAGCCCAGGAGTTTTTTGCCCGCAAGGTTATCGAGGATGTCTCAGTCGAAGTTTGCGCTGCCGCGCAATGGTTTTACGTTTAAACAATTTTTTATCGCCCACGATCGCTGTGCGATGAAGGTGGGCACTGACGGCATTTTACTTGGCGCATGGGCTCCGATAGCGCAGGTTAAGCACGTACTGGATATCGGTACTGGCAGCGGCCTGCTTGCGCTAATGATAGCGCAGCGAACCGTGGAGGCGGTCACTGTTGACGCTGTAGAACTGGACGAAGATGCGGCAGAACAGGCGCGGGAAAACGCTGAAGAATCCCCGTGGTCCGGACGTATCCAGATCCACCAGGCTGATATTCAGCAATGGCAGTCGCCGCAAACCCGACGCTACGAACTGATTGTCAGTAATCCGCCTTTTTTTGCTGAAGGTGTCCCCTGCGCGACCTCGCAGCGTGAGCAGGCCCGCTATACCACCACGCTCGATCATACAACGCTGTTAACCTGTGCCGCTGAATCCATTACGGAAGAGGGATTTTTTTGCGTTGTGTTGCCGGTTGATATCGGCAACACATTTGTTCAGCGGGCGCAGAACATGGGTTGGCATCTACGTTTACGTACCGACGTGGCGGAAACGGAAATGCGTCCACCGCATCGGGTTCTGATGGCTTTTTCGCCGACAGCGGGTGAGTGCTTTAGCGACAGGTTGGTTATCCGTGGGCCAGAGCAGCAGTATTCCGAAGGATTTACCGCTCTGACCGAGGATTTCTATCTTTTTATGTGAACCAGTGGCGACAGCACTGACGGTCCGCTAGTCGGCAACTGTTCCGGATAGTCCAGCGTATAGTGCAGACCACGGCTCTCTTTACGTAGCATGGCGCAGCGCACAATCAACTCGGCAACCTGGACCAGGTTACGCAGCTCCAGCAAATTATTGGAGACGCGGAAGCGGGTGTAATATTCGTCCAGTTCCTGCTGCAGCATAGTAATGCGTCGCAGGGCGCGCTCAAGTCGGCGGGTGGTGCGCACAATGCCGACATAATCCCACATTAATAAGCGCAGCTCATGCCAGTTATGTTGGATAACAACAAGTTCGTCGGGGATCTCGACCTGGCTTTCGTCCCATAAAGGAAGTTCATTGACTCTCTGCGCGAAAGGCATGCGCTTAACGATATCTTCGGCTGCGGACCAACCGTAAACAAGACACTCCAGCAGCGAGTTTGAAGCCATGCGGTTAGCGCCATGTAATCCGGTATAGCTGACTTCGCCGATGGCGTACAGGCCGTCGACATCAGTACGCCCGTTATCGTCAACCATCACACCGCCGCAGGTATAGTGAGCAGCCGGAACAATAGGCACCGGCTCTTTTGTCAGATCGATTCCCAGTCCCAGTAACTTCTCGTAAATCATCGGGAAATGGTGGCGAATAAATTCTGCGGGTTTATGGCTGATGTCGAGATACATGCAGTCAACACCAAGGCGTTTCATTTCATGGTCGATGGCTCGGGCGACCACATCGCGGGGGGCCAGTTCACCGCGTTCGTCAAAGTCCGGCATAAATCGAGTGCCGTCCGGGCGCTTCAACAGTGCGCCTTCACCGCGCAAGGCTTCTGTCAGCAGGAAATTGCGCGCTTGCGGATGGTATAAGGCGGTTGGGTGAAACTGATTGAACTCAAGGTTGGCGACCCGACAACCTGCGCGCCAGGCCATGGCGATCCCATCACCGGAAGAGACGTCTGGATTTGTCGTATATTGGTATACCTTAGCCGCGCCTCCGGTAGCCAGTACCACCGCTTTCGCACTACAAGTTTCAACCGTTTCTTTATTTCGATTCCAGACCCAGGCCCCCACAACGCGACGCGTTCCCGGCAGGCCGATTTTATCTGAGATAATTAGGTCAACGGCGTTGCTGCGTTCCAGCACGCGGATGTTGGGATGAGAAAGCGCTTTGCTGACCAGCGTTGTCTCTACGGCTTTACCCGTCGCGTCGGCTGAGTGGAGAATTCGGCGGTGGCTATGACCCCCTTCCCGGGTCAAGTGATAGCTTTCAGCTCCGTTAGCCTGAACCTGAGTATCAAACAGGACGCCCTGATCAATAAGCCACTGAACGCAGGGTTTGGCATTGCTGGCGACAAAAGAAACGGCATGGCGATCGCAAAGGCCGGCTCCGGCAACCAACGTATCTTCTACATGGGATTCAATGCTGTCGGTTTCATCGAAGACGGCGGCGATCCCGCCTTGAGCATAGAAAGTTGACCCTTCACTGATAGGGCCTTTGCTCAGTACCGTGACTGTGCAGTGTTCCGCCAGCCGCAAAGCAAGTGACAATCCGGCAGCACCGCTGCCAACAATCAGTACATCACAAGAGGAATCAGAAGTTGTTTTCATGAGCTTTGTTTAATTTACTAAACAGGATTGCAGCACAATAGCACCAGCCTGCGCTGAATCGTACATTTTTTTTACTCAATGTTGTGGCGGCTAAACATAATGCTTTGATGGGGTGGGCTGTAAATGTAAGAAAAGTTTTGCGAAGCAACTCGTTAGCTTCAGATTTTATAGTGAAATAAAAGTCGGGTTACGTTACCCTTCTGGCGGGCTTTGCGCTTTTTCTTATTATCTTACATATCGTTTAGCTACCGGGGCATATAATGAGAGATAACGACCCGTCAGCCGGTGCCAGACGAAAAAAAAAGGCGTAACGGAACTTTATTGTTTTCAGACACTCCAACCCTCAGCTTGCTCATTTATGCAGTCATTGGGTGGTGTTTTGAATACGCATGGGAATTGGGTTTGGGGAGACATTACCTCGGATGAGCGAGCAGTTAACGGATCAGGTCCTTGTTGAACGGGTCCAGAAAGGAGATCAGAAAGCATTTAACCTGCTGGTGGTACGCTATCAGCATAAGGTTGCAAGCCTGGTCTCCCGCTACGTGCCACCGGGCGATATCGCTGACGTTGTTCAGGAGTCGTTCGTAAAAGCATGGCGTGCGCTGGATTCTTTCCGGGGGGATAGTGCTTTTTACACCTGGTTATATCGTATCGCCGTCAATACGGCGAAGAATTATCTGGTTGCTCAGGGGCGCCGTCCGCCATCTAGCGATGTTGATGCCAATGAGGCAGAAAATTTCGAAAGTGGCGGGGCATTGAAAGAAATTTCGAACCCTGAGAACTTAATGTTGTCAGAAGAGCTGAGACAAATAGTTTTTCGTACCATCGAATCGCTCCCGGAAGATTTACGCATGGCAATTACCTTGCGGGAGTTGGATGGCATGAGCTATGAAGAAATAGCCGCCATCATGGATTGTCCGGTGGGTACAGTGCGTTCGCGTATCTTCCGGGCACGAGAAGCTATTGATAATAAAGTTCAACCGCTAATCCGGCGTTGACGATAGCGGAATACTGGAAAAGGGTATCAGGCATGCAGAAAGAAAAACTTTCGGCCTTAATGGATGGTGAAACGCTGGATAACGAACTGCTCAATGAGCTAGGTCGTTCATCTGAAATGCAAAAAACCTGGGAGAGCTACCATCTCATCCGCGATACGCTGCGAGGCGATACCAGTGAGATGCTCCATTTTGATATCTCCGCTCGCGTCATGGCCGCCATTGAAAATGAGCCCGTTCGTCAGACGGTTCCTCTAATTCCTGAATCTCAGCCTGCCCCGCATCAGTGGCGCCAGATGCCTTTCTGGCAAAAAGTGCGCCCATGGGCAAGTTCCTTAACCCAAATGGGAGTTGCTGCGTGCGTTTCCCTTGCTGTTATCGTCGGCGTCCAGCAGTATAATGGGCAGTCTGATGCATCTCAGCAGCCTGAAGCACCGGTGTTTAACACCATGCCGATGATGGGGAAAGCCAGCCCGGTTAGCCTGGGCGTGCCAGCGGATGCTTCAGCAGGCAGCGGTCAGCAGGCGCAAGTGCAGGAACAGCGCCGCAGAATTAATGCTATGCTGCAGGATTATGAATTGCAGCGTCGCCTGCATGCTGAACAGCTTCAGTTTGGTCAGGCCCAGACTCAGCAAGCCGCTGTTCAGGTGCCGGGCTATCAAACTTTAGGAACGCAATCGCAGTAATGAAGCAACTTTTGTGTGCCATGTCGCTCATGGCAGGCAGCTTGTTCTTCTCCGCCAACGCCTCGGCTGATACATCGTCCGGGGCGTTGTTGCAGCAGATGAACCTGGCTAGCCAGTCCCTCAATTACGAGCTGTCTTTCGTCAGCATCAACAAGCAGGGCGTTGAGTCGCTGCGCTATCGACACGCGAAACTGAATAACCGCCCCCTCGCTCAGCTATTACAGCTAGACGGCCCTCGCAGGGAAGTCGTACTGCGCGGCACTGAAATTAGCTATTTTGAACCAGGCCTCGATCCGTTCACGTTGAATGGTGACTATATCGTAGATTCGCTGCCTTCATTGGTGTACAGCGACTTCAAACGGCTGGCGTCGTATTATGATTTCATCTCTGTTGGGCGTACGCGTATTGCCGATCGTTTATGCGACGTGGTGCGAGTCGTGGCCCGTGACGGTACGCGTTATAGCTACATCGCCTGGCTAGATGCTGAAACAAAGCTGCCGCTGCGTGTTGATTTACTCGATCGCGATGGGGAAACCCTTGAGCAGTTCCGGGTCGTTTCTTTCAGCGTTGGCGACAATGTTAGCGCCAGTATGGAAACTCTGGCAAAGGCGAGCCTGCCGCCGCAGCTTTCCGTACCAGAAGGTGGCGATAAGGCTAGCTTCAACTGGGCACCTACCTGGCTGCCGCAGGGTGTTGCGGAAGTCTCCAGTAGCCAGCGTCGTCTACCAACGTTTGATGGTCCGGTAGAGTCCCGCCTCTACTCTGATGGGCTATTTAGTTTCTCCATCAATATTAATCGCGCCGCAGCAAATAGCAGCGATCAGTTGTTGCGTACCGGGCGTCGCACCGTGGCTACCATCGTGCGCGATAATGCAGAGATAACCATTGTTGGCGAACTGCCCCCGCAAACCGCGAAGCGTATTTCTGACAGCATTAAATTCAAGGCCGTACAATGATCAAAGAGTGGGCAACGGTCGTTTCCTGGAATAACGGAATTGCGCAGGTGCATTGCGATGTTAAAGCATCCTGTAGTAGTTGCGCTTCCCGTGCTGGTTGCGGTAGTCGAGTGTTGAATAAGCTCGGGCCGCAAACCAGCCATACAATTAGCGTGCCTTGTGAACAGCCGCTGGCTGCCGGGCAAAAAGTAGAATTGGGGATTGCCGAAAGCAGTTTGCTTGGCTCAGCCATATTGGTCTATATGGCGCCGTTAGTTGGACTGTTCTTGATGGCGTCTATCTTCCAGGTTCTGTTCGCGAATGATTTTGCTTCGCTATGTGGGGCAATACTTGGCGGCGTTGGCGGGTTTTTGGTGGCTCGTGGTCTTTCTCCTGGTTTAGCGGCTCGTCAGTCGTGGCAACCGGTGATTATTAGCGTCGGTTTACCGCCAGATTTAGTTCGCATTGAGACGCCTTCCGCACCATTGGGTCAGTGATTTCACTGGCCCTAATCTTTATTTACAACTCCCGCAAGATCTCGTCATTTACTCCGACTATGCTAGCCGTAAGAGCATTTCCTGGTTTCGTGGATGTAGTGTAGAATGCGGCGTTTTCGGATCAAAAAAACGTCAGGCACAGAATAGCGGCCTCATGATACGCGTAAGGCATAACTAACTCTAAATATGAAGAATATACGTAACTTTTCAATCATCGCTCACATTGACCACGGTAAGTCGACTCTGTCTGACCGAATTATCCAGATTTGCGGTGGCCTTTCCGATCGTGAAATGGAAGCCCAGGTCCTGGATTCCATGGATCTTGAACGCGAGCGCGGGATTACCATCAAGGCACAGAGCGTCACGCTGGATTACAAAGCGACCAATGGCGAAATCTATCAGCTGAACTTTATCGACACCCCGGGGCACGTGGACTTCTCCTATGAAGTTTCTCGTTCACTGGCGGCGTGTGAAGGGGCACTGCTGGTGGTTGATGCGGGTCAGGGCGTTGAAGCTCAGACGCTGGCTAACTGCTATACGGCGATGGAAATGGATCTGGAAGTGGTGCCGGTCCTGAATAAAATCGACTTGCCTGCAGCCGATCCTGAACGTGTAGCGGAAGAAATTGAAGACATCGTCGGTATTGATGCTACCGATGCAGTGCGCTGTTCGGCGAAAACCGGCGTTGGCGTGCCCGATGTCCTGGAGCGTCTGGTACGCGATATTCCGCCGCCGGAAGGCGACCCGGAAGCGCCGTTACAGGCACTGATCATCGACTCCTGGTTTGATAACTACCTGGGTGTTGTCTCGCTGGTGCGTATTAAAAACGGCACCATGCGCAAAGGCGACAAAATCAAGGTAATGAGCACTGGTCAGGTCTACAACGCCGATCGTCTCGGTATTTTCACGCCGAAACAGGTTGATCGCACCGAGCTGAAATGCGGCGAAGTCGGCTGGTTGGTTTGTGCGATTAAAGACATCCTCGGCGCACCGGTTGGCGATACGCTGACTCTGTCCCGTAACCCAGCAGATAAAGCTCTGCCAGGTTTTAAAAAGGTCAAACCACAGGTTTATGCTGGCTTGTTCCCGGTAAGTTCTGATGATTATGAGAACTTCCGCGATGCGCTGGGCAAACTGAGCCTCAACGATGCCTCTTTGTTCTATGAGCCGGAAAGCTCTACTGCGCTAGGCTTTGGTTTCCGCTGCGGCTTCCTGGGTCTCCTGCACATGGAGATCATTCAGGAACGTCTGGAGCGTGAATACGATCTGGATCTGATCACCACGGCGCCGACGGTAGTCTATGAAGTAGAGACGACTTCGAAAGAAGTTATCTACGTCGACAGCCCGTCTAAACTTCCGCCGCTGAACAATATTCAGGAACTTCGTGAGCCGATCGCTGAGTGTCATATGCTGCTGCCGCAAGAGTTTTTGGGCAACGTCATTACCCTGTGCATAGAAAAACGCGGTGTTCAGACCAATATGGTCTACCACGGTAATCAGGTTGCGCTGACCTATGAAATTCCGATGGCGGAAGTGGTGCTCGATTTCTTTGACCGTCTGAAATCTACTTCCCGTGGTTATGCGTCGCTGGACTATAACTTCAAACGTTTCCAGGCTTCCAACATGGTACGCGTGGATGTGTTGATCAACAGCGAGCGAGTCGATGCGCTGGCGCTGATTACGCACAATGATAATGCGCCATACCGCGGTCGCGAACTGGTAGAGAAGATGAAAGAGCTGATCCCACGTCAGCAATTCGACATCGCTATCCAGGCCGCTATCGGCAACCACATTATTGCCCGTTCAACGGTGAAACAGCTGCGTAAAAACGTCCTGGCAAAATGCTATGGCGGCGACGTCAGTCGTAAGAAAAAGCTGCTGCAGAAGCAGAAAGACGGTAAGAAACGCATGAAGCAGGTCGGTAACGTTGAGCTGCCGCAGGAAGCGTTCCTCGCCATTCTGCACGTTGGTAAAGACGGCAAATAACCCTAAGGAGTTGGCATGGCGAACATGTTTGCCCTGATCCTGGTCATCGCTACCCTGGTGACGGGTCTATTGTGGTGCCTGGATAAATTTATTTTCGCGCCAAAACGTCGTGAACGTCAGGCCGCAGCTCAGGCAGCGACCGGCGACCAGTTGGACAAAAAAACACTGAAGAAAGTCAGCCCTAAACCGGGCTGGCTGGAAACCGGTGCTTCGGTATTCCCGGTCCTGGCGATTGTCCTGGTAGTGCGTTCGTTTATTTACGAACCTTTCCAGATCCCTTCGGGTTCGATGATGCCTACATTGTTGATCGGCGATTTTATTCTGGTTGAGAAGTTTGCTTATGGGATTAAAGACCCTATCTACCAGAAAACGCTGATTGAAACGGGTCATCCGAAACGGGGTGATATCGTGGTTTTCAAATATCCAGAAGATCCGCGTCTGGACTACATCAAACGTGCTGTCGGTTTGCCGGGTGATAAAGTCACATACGATCCGATTAGCAAGCAAGTCACCATCCTGCCGGGCTGTAGTTCAGGCCAGGCCTGTGGCAATGCCCTGCCGGTGACTTACTCCAACGTTGAGCCGAGCGATTTCGTGCAGACTTTTTCCCGTCGTAACGGCGGTGAAGCAACCAGCGGTTTCTGGCAGTTGCCGAAAGGTGAAACCAAAGCTGACGGCATTCGTCTGACCGAGCGCAAAGAGACGCTGGGTGAGGTAACGCACCGTATTCTGACCGTGCCGATTGCTCAGGATCAGGTGGGGATGTATTACCAGCAGTCTGGTCTGCCGTTGGCGACCTGGATTGTGCCGCCGGGGCAGTATTTTATGATGGGTGACAACCGCGATAACAGCGCCGACAGCCGTTATTGGGGCTTTGTACCGGAAGCAAATCTGGTCGGTAAAGCAACCGCAATCTGGATGAGTTTTGAAAAACAGGAAGGCGAGTGGCCTACTGGAGTACGCTTGTCACGTATCGGTGGTATCCAGTAATTTTCCTACCTCTATTCACGCTGCCGTTGCAATAACTGCAGCGTGAATTATTTAAGATTTAAATCTATTCAAACTAACGACATCCCCTGTCGTTGCGTATAGAATATCCCCCCGAAGTTTTAGGTTGTCTCTCGTAAGATTGACACAGCACACGAAACCGCGTTGGCTTTTACTCAGGTCGGTTTCGTGTGCTGCATTTTTGACGCATTCATTTATTGGTAACGCATGAATCCCATCGTAATTAATCGGCTTCAACGGAAGCTGGGCTACACTTTTCATCATCAGGAGCTGTTGCAACAGGCATTAACTCACCGCAGTGCCAGCAGCAAACACAATGAGCGCCTGGAGTTTTTAGGTGACTCTATATTGAGTTTCGTCATCGCAAATGCGCTCTACCATCGTTTCCCTCGGGTCGATGAAGGTGATATGAGCCGCATGCGCGCGACGTTGGTGCGGGGCAATACGTTGGCAGAAATGGCTCGCGAGTTTGAGTTGGGTGAATGTTTGCGTCTTGGGCCGGGTGAATTGAAAAGTGGAGGTTTTCGCCGTGAATCCATTCTGGCGGATACCGTTGAAGCATTAATCGGCGGGATTTTCCTCGACAGTGATATTCAAAACATCGAGCGCCTGATTCTCTCCTGGTACCAAAGTCGTCTGGACGAAATTAGCCCTGGCGATAAGCAAAAAGATCCTAAGACCCGTTTGCAGGAGTATCTGCAGGGGCGTCACCTGCCGCTTCCGTCCTACCTGGTGGTTCAGGTTCGCGGTGAAGCGCATGACCAGGAATTTACTATCCACTGCCAGGTTAGCGGCCTGAGTGAACCGGTGGTTGGCACAGGTTCTAGCCGTCGCAAGGCGGAACAGGCTGCCGCCGAACAGGCGTTGAAAAAGCTGGAGCTGGAATGAGCGAAGAAAAAAATTATTGTGGGTTTGTTGCTATCGTTGGTCGTCCTAACGTCGGGAAATCAACGCTGTTGAACAAGCTGCTTGGGCAGAAGATTTCTATTACTTCACGCAAAGCGCAGACCACACGTCACCGTATCGTCGGTATTCATACTGAAGGTCCGTATCAGGCAATTTATGTTG
This sequence comes from Klebsiella huaxiensis, assembly GCF_003261575.2. Lineage (GTDB taxonomy): Bacteria > Pseudomonadota > Gammaproteobacteria > Enterobacterales > Enterobacteriaceae > Klebsiella > Klebsiella huaxiensis. Next base: position 1,499,764 of record NZ_CP036175.1, read on the forward strand.
ATACCCCTGGCCTGCATATGGAAGAGAAGCGCGCTATTAACCGCTTGATGAACAAAGCGGCCAGTAGCTCGATTGGCGACGTTGAACTGGTGATTTTTGTTGTTGAAGGTACCCGCTGGACGGCAGATGATGAAATGGTTCTGGGTAAGCTGCGCGACGCCAGAGCACCGGTTATTCTTGCGGTGAACAAAGTCGATAACGTGCAGGAAAAGGGCGATCTGCTGCCACACCTGCAGTTCCTCGGCAGTCAGATGAATTTCCTCGATATCGTGCCGATTTCCGCGGAAACCGGGCTGAACGTGGATACCATCGCCGGTATCGTGCGTAAGCATCTGCCGGAAGCAATTCATCACTTCCCGGAAGATTACATTACCGATCGCTCTCAGCGTTTTATGGCTTCTGAGATCATCCGCGAAAAACTGATGCGTTTCCTTGGCGCTGAGCTGCCGTATTCCGTGACCGTCGAAATCGAACGTTTCCAGACTAACGAACGCGGTGGCTACGATATCAATGGTCTGATTCTGGTTGAGCGTGAAGGGCAGAAGAAGATGGTGATTGGCAACAAAGGGGCCAAAATCAAAACCATCGGCATTGAAGCGCGTAAAGACATGCAGGATATGTTTGAAGCGCCAGTTCACCTGGAGCTGTGGGTGAAAGTGAAATCCGGCTGGGCCGATGACGAACGTGCGTTGCGCAGTCTCGGTTACGGCGAAGACCAGTAGTTTTCATACTCTATGGCTTTCGAGGTGCAGGAAGGCGGCAAGACCGCGAATCCCCGGGAGCTTACTCAGGTAAGTGACTGGGGTGAACGGGCGCAGCCAACGCACCTGCAACTTGAAAGACGACGAGTATGATGGAAGGCTGGCAGCGCGCTTTTGTCCTGCATAGTCGTCCCTGGAGCGAAACCAGCCTGATGCTGGACGTTTTCACGGAAGAGTCAGGCCGCGTGCGCCTTGTTGCAAAAGGCGCACGTTCCAAACGTTCTAATCTCAAAGGCGCTCTTCAGCCCTTTACCCCCTTGTTGCTTCGCTTTGGCGGGCGTGGTGAAGTCAAAACGCTACGCAGCGCGGAAGCTGTCTCGCTGGCGCTCCCTCTCAGCGGTATCACGCTCTATAGCGGTCTTTACGTTAACGAACTGCTTGCCCGCGTGCTTGAGCATGAAACGCGCTTCTCCGAACTTTTCTTCGATTATCTGCACTGCATCCAGTCTCTGGCTGGTGCAAGCGGTTCTCCTGAACCTGCACTGCGTCGCTTTGAACTGGCGCTGTTGGGGCATCTTGGCTACGGCGTTGATTTTCTCCACTGTGCCGGGAGCGGTGAAGCGGTTGACGACGCCATGACCTATCGCTACCGTGAAGAAAAAGGCTTTATCGCCAGCGTGGTTATTGATAACAGCACCTTTACCGGGCACCATCTTAAGGCGTTGGCGAGCCGCGAATTTCCAGACAGCGATGCGCTGCGTGCGGCAAAACGTTTCACTCGTATCGCCCTGAAGCCGTATCTTGGTGGGAAACCGCTGAAAAGCCGGGAGCTTTTTCGCCAGTTTATGCCCGCGCGGGCGGCGCGAGCCAATAAAACCAATAACGATTAACGAGGATTGTCATGGCTGAATTACTGTTAGGGGTCAATATTGACCACATTGCGACATTACGCAACGCTCGCGGCACCGCTTATCCTGACCCGGTGCAGGCGGCCTTTATCGCCGAGCAGGCTGGTGCTGACGGTATTACCGTCCATCTGCGCGAAGACCGCCGACACATCACCGATCGCGATGTGCGTATCCTGCGCCAGACTCTCGATACTCGCATGAATCTTGAGATGGCAGTGACGGAAGAGATGCTGAATATCGCCTGCGAGACGAAACCACATTTCTGCTGCCTGGTGCCGGAAAAACGCCAGGAAGTGACCACCGAGGGGGGGCTGGACGTTGCGGGCCAGCTCGACAAAATGCGCGATGCCTGTAAGCGCCTTGCCGACGCCGGTATTCTGGTTTCCCTGTTTATCGATGCTGATAATGCGCAAATTAAGGCCGCAGCGGACGTGGGAGCACCCTATATCGAAATTCACACCGGTTGCTACGCCGATGCTGCAACCGATGCTGAGCAGACAAAAGAGCTGGAGCGTATTGCTAAAGCGGCAACTTACGCCGCCAGCCTTGGGCTGAAGGTTAATGCCGGTCACGGTCTAACCTACCATAACGTTAAAGCCATTGCGGCACTGCCGGAAATGCACGAGCTGAATATCGGTCATGCGATTATTGGTCGTGCGGTGATGAGCGGCCTGAAAGAGGCGGTTGCGGAAATGAAGCGTCTGATGCAGGAAGCGCGCGCGTAATGGCTATCCTCGGACTGGGCACTGATATTGTTGAAATAGCCCGTATTGAAGCGGTGATCGCCCGCAGCGGCGATCGCCTGGCCCGTCGCGTACTTAGTGACCATGAGTGGGCGATATGGGAAGAGCATCAGCAACCGGTCCGTTTTTTGGCTAAGCGCTTCGCGGTAAAAGAAGCCGCAGCCAAGGCGCTTGGGACCGGCATTCGCAACGGTCTGGCGTTTAATCAGTTTGAGGTTTACAACGACGAGCTAGGTAAGCCAAAGCTGCGTTTGTGGGGAGAGGCGAAAAATCTGGCGGCACGTTTAGGAGTCAGCAGCATTCATGTGACGCTGGCCGATGAGCGCCACTATGCCTGCGCTACGGTCATCGTCGAAAGCTAGATTTTTTCGGCGTGGTGCAGCAGGACGAATTTATCCCACAACTGCTCTTCGTTTTCACTATGCGCCGGATCTTTCAGAATAGTGTTCGGGATTGGACACACTTTCTGGCAGGTCGGCGTTTCATAATGACCCACGCACTCGGTGCAGCGGTCGCTGTTAATTTCATAAATGCTATCACCCATTGATATCGCCTCATTCGGGCATTCTGGCTCGCACATATCGCAGTTGATGCATTTTTTGGTGATTAACAGCGCCATCAGGAAATTCTCAGAAACAACACAAATAGGGCGGGCATTATACGCCCATTTTCTGCTCAGGCCAGCTCTTTTCTGGCGTCAATTCGTTATCCGTAGTGTAAAAATTTTTGATCTGCTTGAGCAGGCAGATAGTTGCGTTGTCCAGCGAAAGGTCATTGCTATGTACGAGCATCACTGGGATGAAAAAAGCCGGAATACCAAGCGAAACCAGACGGACATTTTTGGGCGTGGATAAACGCGTTAGCGAGCGGGTAATAAATGCGATGCCAATTTGTGCTTCAGCATACTCAAGGCATGAGTAGTGGTTATCCAGCTCGCAGATAATGTTAGGGGCGACTTTGCGGTGATTAAATTCAGTCGTGATGATTCCTCTTAATAGCAGAGAGTCATTAAGCACGATTATGGGTTGGTCGTTTAAATCTTTTGGATGCAGACGTTCGCGTTTTGCCAGAGGATGAGAAAGTGGGATTGCAGCAATAATTTCATCTTCAAACAGCATGGTCGAGCTTAGTTGGGCAGGGAGCGTTGTCCGATAAACGATGCCAATATCGACAGCGTTATCCGTCAGCTTTTTAATGGTTTGTTCCGTTGAGAACTCTTTAACATTTAACGATATCTCCGGGTGGTGTGCCATAAAGCTACGGAATGCAGGTAATAACAAGTAGCTGCCTGACACGCCGATGGAAATCGTATCGCGCTGTTGATCCTGATAGGGAAGAAGTTCATTTTCAGCATTTTTTAAATCCAGCATTATTTTGTTAGCGTGCTGTTGCAAAATAAAGCCTGGTTTTGTTAATTCAATGCCTCTTCCTTTGCGCTTAAATAATATTGTCTTAAGTGATGACTCAAGTTGTTTGATTTGCTGACTTAATGATGGCTGAGTGATAAACAGGCGACTGGCTGCCCGACCGTAATGTAGTTCATCACACAATATCAGGAAGGAATGCAGTTGTTTGATATTCATTAAAATTTAACGCCAATCGATTGGGTTTTGTTATAACGATTATAAAAAATACCAAATTGTTTGCCTATTTTGCTTTTTTTAAACTGTGATCAGTGCATTTTAAAAAAGGAAAAGTTATGTCGGTATCAATCAACCGCTGGGGAATGCTTGCCGCCCACGTGTGCATAAATTTTGTACTCGGGGGCGTCTATGCATTTAGCTATTTTAAAACGCCATTAATGGAGCAATATCACTGGGACCCCGCGACCCTGGCGTTGGCATTTTCTATCAATATGGGGATCATTCCTTTACCGATGATTTGGGGCGGGAGGATGATCGATAACGGCAAAGGAAAACAGGCGATTGTCATCGGTGGCATCCTGTTTTCTTTAGGTTTTATCTTGTCCGGATTCGTGGATAATTTGCCAATGTTATTCTTAACCTATGGGGTCATCGCCGGGTTGGGATCGGGACTGGCTTTCACGGGTAATCTTAATAATATCTTGAAGTTTTTCCCTGATCGGCGAGGACTTGCCAGCGGCATCGTTCTGGCCGGTGTTGGTGTAGGGACGCTACTATGCACCCGCCTTGCCGAATACTTTATGTCGCAAACCCATGATGTCAGCCGGGCATTATTGTATCTTGGGATTGTATATCTGGTGGTCATTTTTATCGTGCAGTTCTTTATTCGAAGCGCACCTGCAAAAGATAGTGGGGGAATTAAAGCATCGCCAATGGATAAAGATTATCGACACATGCTTAAGGACCTGCGTTTTTGGCTACTATTTATGATTCTGGCGCTGGGCGTATTCTCCGGAATGGTGATCAGTTCAAGCTCTGCACAAATTGGTATGACGCAATATGGTTTAATATCCGGGGCATTGATTGTCAGTCTGGTATCGATATTTAACTCTATTGGTCGCCTGTTCTGGGGAGGTTTGACCGATAAGTTAGGCGGGTATAATACGCTGGTGATTGTTTATCTCTTTACCTGCCTTTGTATGTTGCTGTTGCTCTTTTTTAACGGTAATACTTCGGTGTTCTATTTCAGTGCGCTGGGCGTTGGCTTTGCTTATGCCGGGATATTAGTTATCTTCCCCGGACTGACCAGCCAGAACTTTGGCATGCGTAATCAGGGATTAAACTATGGATTTATGTATTTTGGTTTTGCCGTTGGTGCGGTTATTGCGCCGTATGTTACATCAGCTATAGCGAAATATACAGGGAGTTATAATACGGTATTTATTCTCACCACGGTCTTATTGCTTATTGGGGTAGTGCTCACGCTGGTGACTAAACGTTATGTTGGAATGGTTTTAGCCAAAATACATTGATCAAATCATAAGGAAATAAAGATGAAAATTGCAATCGCAGGTGCAGGGGCTATGGGGTGCCGTTTTGGCTATATGTTACTGGCTGCCGGACATGACGTGACGCTTATCGATAGCTGGCAGGAACATGTTGATGCTATTTGCAGTAAGGGATTGTTTGTCGAAACGGAAACGACTCAACATTATTATCCGATACCCGCAGTTATGGCTGATAAGGCACTGGGGGAATTTGAACTGGTTATTCTGTTTACCAAAGCCATGCAACTGGACAGCATGCTACAGCGTATTAAGCCGTTGCTACCCGCAGCGAAAGTCGTGATGATTTTATCTAATGGTCTGGGAAATATCGAAACGCTGGCAAACTACGTTGATCGGGAAAAAATCTATGCTGGCGTCACGTTATGGTCGAGCGAACTGGAGGGTGCCGGACATATTATGGCCACCGGCACGGGGACGATTGAGCTGCAGCCCATTGCCAGTCAGGATGCTGACCAGGAAGCCAGAGTGGTTGCCACCCTTAATAGCGCCGGGCTGAATGCGGAAATTAGTCCTGACGTATTATTATCAATCTGGAAGAAAGCGGCTTTTAATAGCGTAATGAATACTTATTGTGCACTGCTGGATTGTAATGTTGGCGGTTTTGGCAATCGACCGGGAGCATTAGATTTAGCGCAGGCAGTGGTAGATGAGTTTGTTCTGGTAGCAGCCAGCCAGAATATTCCGTTGACACAGGAAATGGTGATGAATACGGTGAAGAAAGTATTCGACCCACGCGAAAGCGGCCATCACTATCCTTCTATGTATCAGGATTTACATAAAGGGCGACTCACTGAAATTGACTATTTAAATGGGGCGATTGCGCGTATTGGGATGCAGAACAATATTGCCGTACCGGTTAACAAGCTTCTGACTCAGCTGATTCACGCCAAAGAAGCGCAATAAATCCAGGGGCTCTTTTGCGAAATGCAGAAGAGCCCGCTTTCAGACCAGCTTTTTCACCAGCGCTTCACTATGACGAATGCGATCCGGGGCGCGTTCAAGATCCTGCTGGACCAGCCCCATAAACAGCAGGTCGGCCAGCATCATTTGCGCGCTGGTTGAGGAGATCGCGGCGCTGCGCGTAGCCTGTTCTTCAGCGATGGTATACAGGCACAGAGTTGCCTGCTGTTGAAGGGCATTGGGGTTAAAACCGGTGATCGCCAGGATCTGGCTCCCCACTCGCAATGCTTCACCTGCCGCCATATTAATTTCACGTCGTTCACCAGAGTAGGAGATGGCCAGCAGCAGATCGTCTGCCGCCATCGCCTGTACCGTTGCCAGAAGGGCATGCATATCCTGCTCAGAAACGGCGTTAATGCCGATTTTCATCAGCTTCCAGCTAAAGTTCCTCGCCACCAGACCCGATGCACCAATACCGGTAATAATGACCCGCCGGGCATTGCGCAGTAGCGCAACGGCTTCCAGTAGCTTTTCTTCGCTGTTGACGTCCAGAGAGGCATGCATTGCTGCAATATTATCTTTAATCAGCTTTTCGCCCACCAGTCGGAGAGGATCATCCCCGCGAATCTGGTTGTGCACCGGTATGGATTGCGGAGTGGGGGCGCTAGCCAGCGCTTCGCTTAACGCCAGTTTCAACGCCGGGAAACCTTTAAAACCCATCTTTTGCGCGAATTTCACCACGCTCGACTGGCTGACTCCGGCTTCGCCCGCCAGCTGCTGTGAGCTGAGGTGGCGGGTTTGATCCGGTTGGGCCAGAATAAAATCGGCCAGTTTTTTATCACTTGTGGCCAGCGTGGGGTAGCGTTGGCGGATTCGGGTCAAACAGTTCATAGCGGCTCCGGAGGACAGCTTTCACCCTCGGCTGAAAGAATTTTGTATTCAATTATAAGGGGAATAGTGCGAATTAAAAATTCAACCGCTCAGATTTCTCTGCAAGGAGGTTTTACCTTAATCCCGGCTCAACGATGGCGGATGTTTTCGCTATTCAATGCGTAAGGCTGTTAAGCTATTGGTTATCGAGGTGTTAATCCAGAGGAGTCGGTTTTGAATAGTAGCATGCGGCGAGTGGTTTTCTTTGATCTGGATGGCACCTTGCATCAGCAGGACATGTTCGGCAGTTTCTTGCGCTATGTGCTACGTCATCAGCCGTTGAATACATTGCTGGTTCTTCCTCTGTTGCCCGTTATTCTTGCCGGGCTGTTGCTAAACGGTCGGGCCGCACGCTGGCCGATGAGTCTGCTGCTGTGGGCTACGACTTTCGGGCGCAGTGAGAGGCATCTGAAACGTCTTGAGGCGAGTTTTGTTCACTGGTTCCGGCAGCATGTCACGGCTTTTCCTGTTGTTCAGTCACGGTTGACGGATTATCTGACCAGCACCGATGCGGACGTTTGGTTGATTACCGGGTCGCCGCAGTCGCTGGTGGAGCAGGTCTATTTTGATACTGCATGGTTGCCGCGAGTGAATCTGATTGCCAGTCGGATGGAGCGCCGTTGCGGCGGCTGGGTTTTAACGCTGCGCTGTCTGGGTAACGAAAAAGTCGCGCAACTGGAGCAAAAAATCGGTGCTCCGCTGCGCTTGTACAGTGGCTATAGCGACAGCGAACAGGACAATCCGCTGCTCTATTTTTGCCAGCACCGCTGGCGAGTAACCCCACAAGGCGATCTTCAGCAGTTAGAATAGTGTGTAATACATAGCGTCCATGTATAATGCGCCCCGCTTTTTCCGCAGGAGTGCCCGCTTTGTCTGACCATGAATTAAATGATGAATACTGGATGCGTCATGCTTTGACGCTGGCGAAACGCGCCTGGGAAGAGGGCGAGGTGCCGGTCGGCGCGGTGCTGGTGCACAATCATCAGGTCATCGGTGAAGGCTGGAACCGGCCAATTGGCCGTCACGATCCTACTGCGCATGCTGAGATTATGGCGTTGCGCCAGGGGGGGATGGTGCTGCAAAACTACCGTCTGGTTGACGCGACGCTGTACGTCACCCTTGAGCCTTGCGTAATGTGCGCCGGGGCGATGGTGCATAGCCGCATTTCACGGCTGGTATTCGGTGCCAGGGATGCGAAAACCGGCGCTGCCGGGTCGTTGATCGACGTGCTGCATCATCCGGGGATGAATCATCGGGTAGAAATAACCGAAGGACTCCTGGCAGAACAGTGCTCCGGTATGCTGAGCGATTTTTTCCGCTGGCGGCGCGAAGAGAAAAAACTGCTTAAAAAGGCGCGTCAGCAAACGGAAGATTAATGGCCCAGTCCTGGGATTTTAAATTTTGCGTTATCGACCAGCGTTTCGGCGCGAAAGCTGAAAAAGGACATGGCGTACTGTTCTTCTTTATTTAACTCATCCGGCATGACCGCCGGATAGTGTTCGCCAAGCGCCGCAATCTGCGCCTCTTTTCTCTCTTTCTCAGAGAGGTAACCCACAAGGCTGATGTGGTATTTGCGGATATTCTCGACATAGGCGTAGGCCTCATGACCGCGCGCAAAGCCGTACTTCAGCCGACTGTAATAGTTTTTCTGGCTCAGCAACGGCAGACGCTGCTTCACATCGGCCCAGCTATTGGGATTACCTTTCTGCTTTTTGGTTAGCGCCATCGCGTCAAGCATATGCGCGTAGCCCATATTGTAAGCCGCCAGCGCAAACCAGATACGTTCGTCTTTGGGAACGGAGTCGGGCACTTTACTCATCATATCCTGTAGATAACGCATGCCGCCGTCGAGGCTTTGGTCTGCATCGGTACGGTCGGTCAGTCCCAGGCTCAGGGCGGTATTGCGGGTGAGCATCATTATTCCGCGTACGCCGGTCGGAGAGGTAGCCTGAGGGTCCCAATGCGACTCCTGCCATGAGATGGCCGCCAGCAGGCGCCAGTCTATTTGTCGGGCATATTTTTCGAACATCGGCTGTAGGTCTGGGAGAATGTTCTCCACGGCGCGCAGGAAGGTGCGCGTATCAACATAGTCAAAATCGTTACCGTGGCCGAGGTATTTCTCTTCCAGTCGCGCAAGGATGCCGTCTTCATTAATGTTATTGAAGAAATCGAGCATCGCCGCCGACAGCGAGTTATCTTCGCCTTTTTCACTAAACCAGGTCACCGGTTGCTCATCGCTGATATCCAGCGCGACGGCCAGTTCCGGGTGGACGCGCTGGAACAGACTGACGGCGACCGAATCCGCGATGGTGTAATCGAGCTTACCGTCGATCACCGCCTGCATCAGCGCCGTGGTGCCGCGTTTATCATCCACGCGCCAGTCGAGGTCCGGATATTTTTGTTCTTTTAATGCCTGCAGGTCGTTAATCGCCACGTGCCCGGGGGCGATAGCCAACTGCTCCGCGGTAAGATTAGCGAGGCTGCGCGGGCGCAGGCTACCTTTGCGATACACCAGCTGTTGTGAAACGGAATAGTAGGTTGGCCCGGGCTGATAGTTCTTTACCCGTTCAGAGTTGTAGACCAGCCCTGCCGCCAGCATGTCGGCTTTTCCCTCATCGAGGTCATCGAATAGCTGGCTGATATTTTGTCGGACGGTCACCTTCAGCTCGACCCCAAGGTAGTCGGCAAACTGCTGTGCCAGCTCATAATCGAAACCGTAGGTTTTGTCATTGAGGGTCGCGAAGGTCATTGGCGAATTAATGGTGCTGATGCGCAGTTCTCCGCGCGCCATAATCCCCGCCACACGGTTCTCTGGTTTCCCCATCCACGGGAGAGACGGCCACAGGGCAGCCGCCAGCAAGAGGGTTACAATGCCGATGAGCAGATAATTAATCTTTAGTTTTTTCAGATAGTTAATCTTCTGCAGCTTTGCGTTCCTCAGCAGACTATGACCGGAAAAAGTAAAAGGTTGTCGTCGAATGAGCGGCATTTTGCTTAAGAATGCGCCAGTTGGCAACTTATTCGCGAGTCGGGTCACATTTATTGATAAACCCTGGCAACCATTTTATTTCTACGCAAACGGTTTCGTCGGGACGCAGGATTCACTATAATGGCGCCCGTTTCCCCCGGCTCACCCTGAAAGCTTCGAAGACGAGAGACTTATGATGGAAATTTTGCGTGGTTCACCTGCACTGTCGGCATTCCGTATCAATAAACTGCTGGCACGTTTCCAGGCGGCCAACCTTCCGGTAAGCACTATATATGCCGAGTATGTTCATTTTGCCGATCTCAGCGCCCCGCTAAGCGGCGACGATCGTGAGAATCTGGCGAGGTTGCTAAAATATGGCCCGAACTTAAGCAGCCATACCCCAACCGGCAAGCTACTGCTCGTTACCCCCCGTCCTGGCACCATCTCTCCCTGGTCTTCTAAAGCTACCGATATTGCCCGTAACTGTGGCCTGTCTCAGGTTGTGCGCCTGGAGCGCGGCGTTGCGTACTACGTTGAAGCGAGCTGCCTGACTGAAGAGCAGTGGGCGCAGGTGGCGGCTGAACTGCACGATCGAATGATGGAAAACGTATTTGGCGCGCTGGAAGAGGGTGAAAAGCTGTTTGCTCACCATCAGCCGACCCCGGTAACCAGCGTTGACCTGCTGGGACAAGGTCGTCAGGCGCTGATTGACGCCAACCTCCGTCTGGGGCTGGCGCTGGCGGAGGACGAAATCGACTATCTGCAGGATGCCTTCCATAAGCTGGGCCGTAACCCGAACGATATCGAACTCTATATGTTCGCGCAGGCCAACTCCGAGCACTGCCGACACAAAATTTTTAACGCCGATTGGATCATCGATGGCGAACAGCAGCCGAAGTCGCTGTTCAAGATGATCAAAAATACCTTTGAGAAAACTCCGGATTACGTGCTGTCGGCCTATAAAGATAATGCTGCGGTAATGGAAGGTTCGGCGGTGGGACGTTACTTTGCTGACCACAAAACGGGCCGCTACGACTTCCACCAAGAAGACGCGCATATTCTGATGAAGGTTGAAACCCATAACCACCCGACGGCGATCTCTCCGTGGCCAGGCGCGGCGACCGGTTCCGGCGGTGAAATCCGTGACGAAGGTGCGACCGGTCGTGGCGCTAAGCCGAAAGCAGGGCTGGTGGGTTTCTCCGTCTCCAACCTGCGTATTCCTGGCTTTGAGCAGCCATGGGAAGAAGATTTCGGCAAGCCGGATCGTATTGTGACCGCGCTGGATATCATGACCGATGGCCCTCTGGGCGGTGCGGCGTTTAACAACGAATTTGGTCGCCCGGCGCTGAACGGTTATTTCCGTACCTATGAAGAGAAAGTGATTAGCCACAACGGCGAAGAGCTGCGCGGCTATCACAAGCCCATCATGCTGGCGGGCGGTATCGGCAACATTCGTGGCGAACACGTGCAGAAGGGCGAGATTGTCGTTGGCGCGAAGCTGATTGTTCTTGGCGGCCCGGCGATGAACATCGGCCTCGGCGGCGGTGCTGCTTCTTCAATGGCGTCGGGACAGTCTGATGCAGACCTGGATTTTGCCTCCGTACAGCGCGACAACCCGGAAATGGAACGTCGCTGCCAGGAAGTTATTGACCGCTGCTGGCAGCTGGGCGATGCCAACCCGATTCTGTTTATTCATGACGTCGGCGCAGGCGGTTTGTCCAATGCCATGCCGGAGCTGGTGAGTGATGGCGGACGCGGCGGTAAATTCCAGCTGCGCGACATCCTCAGCGATGAGCCGGGCATGAGCCCGCTGGAAATCTGGTGTAACGAATCTCAAGAGCGCTATGTTCTGGCGGTAGCGCCGGAGCAGCTGCCACTATTCGATGAGCTGTGCCGTCGCGAGCGCGCACCGTACGCAGTTATTGGCGAAGCGACTGAAGCGATGCACCTGAGCCTTGACGATACCCATTTTGACGATCGACCGATTGATCTGCCGCTCGACGTGCTGCTGGGTAAAACGCCGAAAATGACCCGCGATGTGCAGACCCTTAAAGCGCAGGGGCAGAGTCTGGAACGCCAGGACATAACTATTGCCGACGCGGTAAATCGCGTGTTGCATCTGCCGACCGTGGCGGAGAAAACTTTCCTTGTCACCATCGGTGACCGCACCGTGACCGGCATGGTCGCACGCGATCAGATGGTCGGTCCGTGGCAGATCCCGGTCGCTAACTGCGCGGTAACCACCGCCAGCCTCGACAGCTATTACGGTGAAGCCATGTCAATTGGCGAACGTGCGCCGGTTGCGTTGCTGGACTTCGCTGCTTCCGCTCGTCTGGCGGTGGGCGAAGCGCTGACCAACATTGCTGCGACGCAGATTGGCGCGCTCAATCGCGTGAAGCTGTCGGCAAACTGGATGGCCGCTGCCGGTCACCCGGGTGAAGACGCTGGCTTATATGAAGCTGTTAAAGCGGTTGGCGAAGAGCTGTGTCCGGCGCTGGGATTGACGATTCCAGTGGGTAAAGACTCTATGTCGATGAAAACCCGCTGGCAGGAAGGCAACGAGCAGCGCGAAATGACTTCCCCGCTGTCGCTGGTGATTTCCGCTTTTGCCCGTGTGGAAGACGTACGCCGCACTGTGACCCCGCAGCTCTCTGGCGAAGATAATGCGCTACTGCTGATTGACTTAGGTAAGGGAAACAATGCGCTGGGCGCGACCGCGCTGGCCCAGGTTTACCGTCAGCTTGGCGATGTTACGGCAGACGTTCGTGATGTTGCTCAGCTGAAAGGCTTCTGGGATGCGATGCAGGCGCTGGTTGCCGAAGGCAAACTGCTGGCCTGGCATGACCGTTCCGACGGCGGCCTGCTGGTGACGCTGGCCGAAATGGCCTTTGCCGGTCACTGCGGCGTTAACGTGGATATCGCCGCGCTCGGCAATGACCATCTGGCTGCGCTGTTTAACGAAGAGCTGGGCGGTGTGATTCAGGTTCGTGCCGCCGATCGTCAGGCGGTGGAAGCGCTGCTGGCCGCAAATGGCCTGGCGGATTGCGTTCACTATCTTGGCCAGGCAACCACGGGCGATCGCTTTGTCATCACTGCCGACGGTCATCCGGTGTTCAGCGAAAGCCGCACTACGCTGCGTATGTGGTGGGCTGAAACCACCTGGCAGATGCAGCGTCTGCGTGATAACCCAGAGTGTGCCGACCAGGAGCACGAGGCGAAAACTAACGATGCCGATCCGGGCCTCAACGTGAAGCTTTCTTTCGATATCAATGAGGATATCGCTGCGCCTTATATCGCCACCGGCGCGCGTCCGAAGGTTGCCGTGCTGCGCGAGCAGGGAGTGAACTCCCATGTAGAAATGGCGGCAGCGTTCCATCGTGCGGGCTTTGATGCTATCGACGTGCATATGAGCGACCTGCTGGCGGGCCGTACCGGTCTTGCTGATTTCCAGGCGCTGGTGGCCTGCGGTGGTTTCTCCTACGGTGATGTTTTAGGCGCGGGTGAAGGCTGGGCGAAATCTATTCTGTTCAATGACCGCGTACGCGACGAGTTTGCTACTTTCTTCCATCGCCCACAGACCCTGGCGCTGGGCGTGTGCAACGGCTGTCAGATGATGTCTAACCTGCGTGAACTGATTCCCGGCAGCGACCTGTGGCCGCGCTTTGTGCGCAACCACTCTGACCGTTTTGAAGCTCGTTTCAGCCTAGTTGAAGTGACCCAAAGCCCGTCGCTGCTGCTGGAGGGAATGGTAGGTTCGATGATGCCGATTGCCGTTTCTCACGGTGAAGGGCAGGTAGAAGTTCGTGATGGTGCGCATCTGGCCCAGCTTGAGAGTAAAGGCCTGGTGGCGCTGCGCTTCGTCGATAACTTTGGTAAGGTCACGGAGAACTACCCGGCTAACCCGAACGGTTCGGCAAACGGCATTACCGCGGTGACCAGCGAAAGCGGACGCGCGACTATCATGATGCCGCACCCGGAGCGCGTCTTCCGTACCGTGTCGAACTCCTGGCATCCGGAAAACTGGGGCGAAGACAGTCCGTGGATGCGTATTTTCCGCAACGCGCGTAAACAGCTGGGCTAAGTCTTCTTTGCAAACCTCATTAAGCCTCCTGTAATCGCAGGGGGCTTTTTTGTTTGTGATGACCGTGAGAAAAAGGTGTCGGGGATCGCCGACAAACGTGCAATAGCGGTGTCGTTAAAAGGTGACACTTAACTCATTGATTTAAAATGGTGTTAATAAATCACTTATTCGGTGTTGCTAATTAGCGACACTTTGCAAAGATAATGACCATTATCATTACTGTGATAAAATGGTAAAAAGACATTATATTTCATTGTGTTAATAAAATATTTTGCGATTTGGCATAGTTCGTGCATAATTATAACCAGTGGCTCATTCACCTTCTTATGTCAGCCCCCTCGGGAAGCGCTACATAAACCTCGAATGACGCACAAACAGGTGCCTGCCGTCCAACTCCTGATAACAGCTCTGCTTTATCAGTCATCGGGCGAAACGTCGAGTAAGGCACCGCCTCATTGCTTAATAAAGCCAGGCTCTTGTAGCCTGGCTTTATTATTTCTGGCGTAGATGTTTATTGCGTCCTCAGTTAGCATCGTAGTGAGCTAATGATTGAGACGATATCCTTGAAGCGACTCTCCCTGTTCCCCCGTTCACTGCGCCAACTGGTCACGCTCTCCTTTGTGCTGATCCTGCTCCCGCTATTGGTTCTGGCCTGGCAGGCGTGGCAAAGCCTTAACGCGCTGAGCGCGCAGGCGGCGCATATCAATCGCACCACTCTTATCGACGCCCGGCGCAGCGAGGCGATGATCAATGCTGCGCTGGAGATGGAGCGCAGCTACCGGCAGTATTGCGTGCTGGATGATCCAACCCTGGCGCGGGTCTATCAAAATCAGCGTAAGCGCTACAGTGAAATGCTTGATGCTCACGCGGGTGTCCTGCCGGATGAAAAAATCTGGCAGGCGCTACGTCAGGATCTCGACGATCTGGCGGAACTCCAGTGCAAAAATAGCGGTCCGACGGCGAAATCTGCCGCCAGCCTGGAAGCTTTTGCCGCTGCCAATAGCGATATGGTCCAGGCGACCCGAACGGTGGTCTACTCTCGCGGGCAGCAGCTACAACAGGAGATTGCCGAACGCGGCCAGTTCTTCGGCTGGCAGGCGCTGGTTCTGTTTCTGCTCAGCCTGGCGCTGGTACTGCTTTTCACCCGCATGATTATCGGCCCGGTGAAAGGTATTCAGAGAATGATTAATCGGCTGGGTGAAGGAAAATCGCTGGATGATACCGCGATGTTTACCGGCCCGCGAGAGCTGCGATCCGTCGGCAAACGCATTATCTGGCTGAGCGAACGTCTCGCCTGGCTGGAATCCCAGCGTCATCAGTTTTTGCGCCATCTTTCCCATGAGCTGAAAACGCCGCTGGCCAGCATGCGTGAAGGGACGGAACTGCTCGCTGACCGCGTGGCCGGGCCGCTAACGCCCGAACAGCAGGAGATCGTGGAGATTCTTGATAGTAGCAGCCGCAATCTACAAAAGCTGATTGAACAACTGCTGGATTACAACCGGCAGCAGGCCGATGGCCCGGTTGCACGCGAGACGGTCAATCTCGCTGAGCTGGTGAACAATGTGGTTTCCGCCCATAGCCTGCCGGCAAGAGCTAAAATGATGCAAACCGACTTGACGCTCACCCAGCGCTTTTGCCTGGCGGAGCCCGAACTTCTGGTGAGCGTTCTGGACAATCTCTACTCCAATGCGGTGCACTATGGTGCTGAATCCGGTAACATTCAAATTCATAGCTATCGGCACGGCGAGCAGGTGTGCATTGACGTTATCAATAATGGCGAGCCGATCCCGCCTGCGGAAAAACAGATGATTTTCGAGCCTTTTTATCAGGGAAGCCACCAGCGTAAAGGGGCGGTAAAAGGCAGCGGTCTGGGGCTAAGCATCGCTCGTGACTGTGTACGGCAAATGCAGGGCGAGCTGAGCCTGGTTGATGATAAATCTGGGCTTATCTGTTTTCGTATCACGCTGCCCGCCGCTGAGCCTGGAAAAAACAACGCATAAATTAATATTGGGTGAATATGTCCCACTTCTTCGCATTTGTCCGTCCTCTTAGGGGATGGCTGCTGTCAGGTATTTCTTGCCTGGCGCTGGCGGGATGTTCCGCCTCCACATCACCACAGGCCGCGGATGGTAAAACGCTCTCCGCGCTGCCGCAGCATCAGGTCGCCGATTTTCTCTCGGTAGAGTGCGCCGACATCTGGGATCTGCAAAACGAGACCAGCGATAAAAACCCGCTCTACTGGTTGCGGGGGATCGATTGTGCAGATCGTCTGGCCCCGGCGCAGGCGCGTGCGGAAGCTAAGCTGCATAATGATGACAGCTGGCAGGATGCTTTTAAGCGCGGCATTTTGCTGGCGGATGCCAAAATTACGCCAGATGAACGCCGGGCGCTGGTGAATAGTCTGGATACTTTCAGCCCGCAAATCGCCGTGCAGGTACGCCCGCTTTATCAGCTCTGGCGCGAAGGCCAGGGCCGACAGCTTCAATTGGTTGATGAGCGTTCCCGCTACGCCAAATTGCAGCAATCCAGCGATGCCGAGCTTGAGGCGCTGCACCAGCAGGCGCTGGAGTTACGCAGCCAGCTTGAGCTCACCACTCGTAAGCTGGAAAACCTCACCGATATTGAGCGCCAGCTCTCCAGCCGTAAGCCTGGAGGCAATTTCAGTTCTGATGCCGGGCACGGCAGCGAGAAAGTCCCGGAGGTGATTCATGACGATCCGTAAACCCGCCCATCTGCTGCTCGTAGACGACGATCCGGGCTTGTTGAAGCTGCTGGGTATGCGTCTTATCAGCGAAGGGTATCGTGTGGTCACTGCCGAAAGCGGCCCGGAGGCGCTGCGCATTCTGGGGCGTGACAAAGTCGATCTGGTGGTCAGCGATCTGCGGATGGATGAGATGGACGGTTTACAGCTGTTCAGCGAAATCCAGAAGGTACAGCCGGGAATGCCGGTGATTATCCTGACCGCGCATGGCTCCATTCCGGATGCTGTTGCCGCGACGCAGCAGGGCGTATTTAGCTTTTTGACCAAACCGGTGGATAAAGACGCCCTGTATAAGGCCATCGATGACGCGCTGGAGCAAAGCGCGCCGACAACCGATGAGCGCTGGCGCCAGGCGATTGTTACCCGCAGCCCGCTGATGGAGCGGCTGCTGGAGCAGGCCGGAATGGTGGCGCAGTCGGACGTGAGCGTACTGATCAATGGGCAAAGCGGTACCGGGAAGGAGATTGTTGCTCAGGCAATCCATAACGCCAGCCCGCGCCGTGACAAACCCTTTATCGCCATTAACTGCGGCGCGTTACCCGAACAGCTGCTGGAATCGGAACTATTTGGTCACGCGCGCGGTGCCTTTACCGGTGCTGTTAGCAATCGCGAAGGTTTATTTCAGGCTGCCGAAGGCGGCACGCTGTTTCTTGATGAGATAGGCGATATGCCGGTGGCGCTACAGGTGAAACTGTTGCGCGTCCTGCAGGAGCGCAAAGTACGCCCGCTGGGCAGCAATCGCGATATTGATATTGATGTGCGGATTATCTCCGCTACCCACCGCGATCTGCCGAAAGCGATGGCCCGCGGTGAGTTTCGTGAAGATCTGTTTTATCGCCTGAACGTGGTGAATCTGAAAATTCCCCCGCTGGCCGATCGCACTGAAGATATCCCGCTGCTGGCTAATCATCTGCTGCGCCAGTCTGCCGATCGCCATAAACCGTTTGTTCGCGCTTTCTCCACGGATGCAATGAAGCGGCTGATGGCCGCCAAATGGCCAGGGAACGTACGCCAACTGGTGAACGTGATTGAGCAGTGCGTGGCGCTGACTTCCTCGCCGGTGATCAGCGATGCGCTGGTGGAGCAGGCGCTGGAGGGGGAAAATACCGCTCTGCCGACGTTTGTCGAGGCGCGTAATCAGTTTGAGCTGAACTACCTCCGCAAGCTGCTGCAAATCACCAAAGGCAACGTCACGCATGCGGCTCGGATGGCGGGGCGCAACCGTACCGAGTTTTATAAGCTGCTGTCGCGCCACGAGCTTGAAGCCAACGACTTTAAAGAGTAGCTCCGCAAGATGACGCAAGTTATGATACGGTTAGCAACCGGTTACGCGATTAAGAGCCTATCCCAGTAGGCGTTATTGTCGCAGGCAGTTTGAACACGGACAGCGCGGAAAAACCGGAGCGTACACGTAGTACGTGAGGATTTTGAGCACTGCCCAGGTTCAAAATGGCAAGTAAAATAGCCTTAATGGGATAGGCTCTAAGACAGGAAAACCATGAAAAAGATTGATGCGATTATTAAACCATTCAAACTGGATGACGTGCGTGAAGCGCTGGCCGAAGTCGGCATCACCGGGATGACGGTAACGGAAGTGAAAGGCTTTGGCCGTCAGAAGGGGCACACCGAGCTGTATCGCGGCGCGGAGTACATGGTGGATTTTCTGCCGAAAGTGAAAATCGAAATTGTTGTTACCGATGACATCGTCGATACCTGCGTCGATACCATTATCCGCACGGCCCAGACGGGCAAAATTGGCGATGGCAAAATCTTTGTCTTTGACGTTGCGCGCGTGATTCGTATTCGTACCGGTGAAGAAGACGACGAAGCGATTTAATCGGATAAACTAGATGGCGGCCCGGTCACTTCCCGGGTCGCCTGTATCCGTCGCTCTGGTTACAGCACCTTATGCGGGCCGAAGCACTCGTAATGAATGTTCTCGCTGTTTACGCCCAGCTCAACCAACTGCTTCGCGGCAAACTGCATAAACGCCACCGGGCCGCACAGATAAAACTGCATCTGCGGGTCGCTGAGCTTGTCGGCCAGTACCGATAAATCCATCAATCCTTCGCTATTAAATACGCCAGCCTGGCGGTCCGCTTCGCCCGGACTGCGGTACCAGATGTGAGATGCAAACTTCGGTAGGGTTTTGCCCAGCGCGCTAACTTCGTCAGCGAAGGCGTGAACGTCGCCGTTTTCTGCCGCATGGAACCAGTTAACCTGCGCCGGATGCTGCGCTTTCGCCAGGACATCCAGCATCGCCAGCATCGGCGTTTGGCCTACGCCACCGGAGATCAGCGTGACCGGTGTTTGCACAGCGACGTTGAGGAAGAAATCACCTGCTGGTGCCGCCAGATAAATCACATCCCCTTCTTTGGCGCAATCATGCAGCCAGCTTGAAACCTGTCCGCCGTTTTCACGCTTAACCGCGATACGATAGCCTTTGCCATCGGGCTTACGAGTTAGAGAGTACTGGCGAATTTCCTGATGCGGAAAACCTTCCGGCTTCAGCCAGACCGCCAGATATTGGCCTGGATGATATTCAGCTACGGCACTGCCATCGACGGGTTCAAATTCAAAGCTGGTGATGAGTGCGCTGCGCGGAGTTTTCTTCACGATGCGGAACGCGCGAGTGCCTTCCCAGCCGCCGGTTTTGCTGGCGCTTTCGCTGTAGATTTGTGCTTCACGGTTAATAAAGACGTTAGCCAGAACACCGTAGGCCTTGCCCCAGGCATCCAGCACTTCCTGGCCCGGGCTGAACATCTCGTCAAGGGTGGCCAGCAGGTGAGTACCGACAATATTGTACTGCTCTGGTTGGATCTGGAAGCTGGTGTGCTTCTGGGCGATTTTCTCGACCGCTGGCAGCAGGGCGGGCAGGTTCTCAAGATTACTGGCATAGGCGGCAATCGCGTTAAACAGCGCTTCACGCTGATCGCCATTGCGCTGGTTACTCATGTTGAAAATTTCTTTGAGTTCAGGGTTATGCGTAAACATGCGATCGTAAAAATGGGCGGTCAGCTTTGGACCGGTTTCAACCAGCAGGGGAATGGTGGCTTTCACCGTTGCGATGGTTTGAGCGTCGAGCATAGCAGCTTCCTTATATGAGTCATCTTAATGATGTATTTTATATGCATCTTATAAAAATACCCCTGCTTTGTAAATGGTTCTTTAACACTTTGCCGTAAGGTGGTTACAACATGAATTATTTGCATCACAAACCTGAAAAGAAATCCGTTGATAATCTCAGGAGCGTTATTGCTCAAAGCCTTGTGTAATGCGGAGCCAATCGTTTGCGTAAAATCATTTGTCAAGACCTGTTATCACAGAATGATTCAGTTATACTGTGGGCCGTTGTCCGATTGGACCGCCTTTTTAGGCAGAAATTTTATCGTTAGCTGAGTCAGGAGATGCGGATGTTAAAGCGTGAAATGAACATTGCCGATTATGATGCCGAACTGTGGCAGGCTATGGAGCAGGAAAAAGTACGTCAGGAAGAGCACATCGAACTGATCGCCTCCGAGAACTACACCAGCCCGCGCGTTATGCAGGCACAGGGTTCTCAGCTGACCAACAAATACGCTGAAGGATATCCGGGCAAGCGCTACTACGGCGGCTGCGAATACGTTGATATCGTTGAGCAACTGGCTATCGACCGCGCAAAAGAGCTGTTCGGCGCCGACTACGCTAACGTTCAGCCGCACTCCGGTTCTCAGGCTAACTTCGCGGTCTACACCGCGCTGCTGCAACCGGGCGATACCGTTCTGGGTATGAACCTGGCGCAGGGTGGTCACCTGACTCACGGCTCCCCGGTTAACTTCTCCGGTAAACTGTACAACATCATCCCTTACGGCATCGATGAGTCCGGTAAAATTGACTATGAGGACATGGCGAAGCAGGCGCAAACCCACAAACCGAAGATGATTATCGGCGGCTTCTCCGCTTACTCCGGTGTGGTTGACTGGGCAAAAATGCGTGAAATCGCAGACAGCATTGGTGCATACCTGTTCGTTGATATGGCACACGTTGCCGGTCTTATTGCTGCTGACGTTTACCCGAACCCGGTTCCGCATGCTCACGTTGTCACCACGACTACCCACAAAACCCTGGCGGGTCCGCGCGGCGGCCTGATCCTGGCGAAAGGCGGTAGCGAAGAGCTGTACAAAAAACTGAACTCAGCCGTATTCCCAAGCGCTCAGGGCGGCCCGCTGATGCACGTCATCGCGGCGAAAGCCGTGGCGCTGAAAGAAGCGATGGAACCAGAGTTCAAAGTCTACCAGCAGCAGGTGGCGAAAAACGCCAAAGCGATGGTGGAAGTGTTCCTGAACCGTGGCTACAAAGTGGTTTCCGGCGGCACTGAAAACCACCTGTTCCTGCTGGATCTGGTCGACAAAAACCTGACCGGTAAGGAAGCTGACGCGGCGCTGGGTCGTGCCAACATCACCGTCAACAAAAACAGCGTACCGAACGATCCGAAAAGTCCGTTCGTGACGTCCGGTATCCGCATCGGTTCTCCGGCGGTCACTCGTCGCGGCTTTAAAGAAGCGGAAGTGAAAGAACTGGCCGGCTGGATGTGCGACGTGCTGGACAACATCAATGACGAAGCGGTCATTGAGCGCGTGAAGGGTAAAGTGCTGGATATCTGCGCACGCTTCCCGGTTTACGCATAACGCTCTGTTATTTAAAGCGAATAAAAGGCCGCGATTGCGGCCTTTTTTGCGTCTGGCGGATTAACGCCGATCGAGCGAAATAGCACCGGGTCCGGTTATCGCCAGTAGCAGGAAGGCTCCGGCAATACTGACGTTTTTCCAGAAGTTAATCATATTTGGCAGTACCGCATCGCCGGACATATCCCAATAGTGATGGCCAATAACCGCCGTGCCCAGGGTATAAAAAATAAACAGCACCGCCAGCGGTCGGGTGAAAAAGCCCAGCACAATCAAAATGGCCGCAGGGACTTCCATTATGATGGCAATAATCGCCGCCAGCGTCGGCATCGGCGCGCCGGATGAAGCCATATATTGCACCGTACCGCTAAAGCCCAGCAGTTTTGGGTAGCCAAAAAGAATAAACAGAACCACTACCGCGATACGGGCAATCAACAGCAGCAGGGAGCGGGAAGAGCCAAAATCAAAATAGCGTAGTGTGTTCATAATCAGCTCGTTATGAGAGACGTGTGATTTAAACGTAATACACAATTTTGCGCTCCGCCACGCGCCGCTCGCGATTAACGCAGCGTTTGTAACTGCTCCTCAACGTACAGATAACCGATCCCCATCAGCTGCTGGGCGCGGGTCAGCTTGCCAAAGCCGATTTGGGTAGCGCGGGTTCGCGGGGCATCACGGTGATCAAACGGATTGAAACCGGTTTGTTTGATGATGGTATTTAGCCACTTCTCGCCAAAGCCGCAACTGCGACCGTACAATAAGATATTGTTTATATTTAATATATTGAGAAAGTTGTAGAGGCTAAGCCCGATGGCATTTGCCGAGTCTTCAACCCATGTATGCAGCCGGGAATCACCCTGCTGCCATTTTTCAATTAAAGCATCGATGGTGAGCGCTTCCGGATTATCCGCGAGGTTGGGCTGTGTTTTAAGCCACATCCTTGCCTGCTTTTTCAATGCGCTAAGGGAAGCCACGGTCTCCAGGCAGCCGTATCGCCCGCAGTCGCAGGCCACACCATCAGGATTGATAATCGTGTGGCCGATTTGTCCGCTGCCGTAAAGGCTACCGCGCCAGACCTGGTCGTTGATAACGAATGAGGAGCCAATACCGTAATCAACGTTGATCACGCAAAAATCCCGGTACTGCCCGTCGTTTTGCCATTTTTCCGCCAGCGCTAGCATCACGCAGTCGTTATCGACCATGACGCGCACATTGAGCTTTTCTTCCAGTAGATATTTCATCTCCACGGGCTGCTTCCAGGGAGCCTGCGGCATCGTTTGTGAGACTCCCGTTCCCGCATCAACCTGTCCATGAACCGCCAGCGCCAGGTTGATTTTGCGATTTGGCCAATGCTTACGGAACTGATGCCAGCATTTCTCAATGGCAGCCAACAATGCCTGGGGGGTAGGGGCATCAATGGCATGGTATTCCACATCGCCTTTCGCGCTCAGGCAGGCGTTGCCAAGCTGACACTCGATGCTGGTTGGCGTGATGTTCATGCACAATGTCCAGTCGCCGTCGGGCGCGATAAGCCAGGCACCGCTGCTATGCCCGCGCGACAGACGATCGTCCTGGACGTTAACGACACGTCCTTCTTCCTCCAGCTCCTGGAGAATATTGCTGACCGCAGGGATAGAGATTTGCGCCAGCCGCGCGAGTGTCGATTTACTAGCCCGTTTCTTGCGGTACAGATATTCCAGTAGTACGCCCTTGTTGTAATGACGAATCTGCTGATTGTTAATACAGGCTTTCATAAACTAAACCTTGTTAACTAAATTGCGTGATTATTGTGCGTAAAAGCCGTGATTCTGTCCATTAAACTGCTCTCATTATTTCACTTCAGTATGTCTTGTTAACTTTGAGGGCATTATGAGTTCAGTAAACGTTTGGCAGGAAACGGTACAGATTCCAACCTATGAAACAGGGGCGCAGGATACTCACCCCATGTTTCTGGAGAACCGGGTTTATCAAGGGTCTTCCGGGGCAGTGTATCCCTATGGTGTAACGGATACGCTGAGCGAGGATAAAACGCTAAAGGCCTGGCAGGCTGTATGGATGGAAAACGACTATATCAAGATCATGATCCTGCCCCAGTTAGGGGGGCGCGTACACCGTGCATGGGATAAGGTCAGACAGCGCGATTTCGTTTATCACAATGATGTCATCAAGCCCGCATTGGTTGGCTTGCTTGGCCCATGGATCTCCGGCGGAATTGAGTTTAACTGGCCGCAGCACCACCGTCCCACCACCTATATGCCGATAGATTTTACGATTAGCGAAAATGATGATGGCTCAAAAACCGTTTGGGTTGGCGAGACCGAGCCGATGCATGGGCTGCAGGTAATGACCGGATTTACGCTGCGCCCGGAGCGTGCGGCGCTGGAAATTGGCAGCCGGGTCTACAACAACAATGCCACGCCGCGCCATTTCTTATGGTGGGCGAATCCTGCGGTGAAAGGTGGCGACGGGCATCAAAGCGTATTCCCGCCGGATGTGACTGCGGTATTCGATCACGGCAAACGTGCAGTTTCAGGCTTCCCGATCGCCACCGGCACTTATTACAAGGTGGACTATTCGGCTGGCGTCGATATCTCATGCTATAAGAACGTCCCGGTCCCGACCTCCTACATGGCTGAAAAATCAGAGTACGATTTTGTCGGTGCCTGGTGTCACGATGAAAATGGCGGGTTGTTGCACGTCGCGGATCATCACATTGCGCCGGGGAAAAAACAGTGGAGCTGGGGGTACAGCGAATTTGGTCAGGCGTGGGATAAAAATCTGACCGATGAGAACGGGCCATATATCGAACTGATGACCGGTATTTTTGCCGACAACCAGCCTGACTTTACCTGGCTCGATCCGTTTGAAGAAAAACGCTTCGAGCAATATTTCCTGCCTTATCATTCACTGGGTATGGTGCAGAACGCTTCGCGTGATGCGGTGATTAAGCTGCAACGAGAAGATGGCGGCATTGCATGGGGCGTCTATGCTATTTCTCCTCTTAGCGCACATCGCCTTACCCTTCGTGAAGAGGGCAATCCGCAGCCGCTGCTGGATGAAATGATTGAGCTGACGCCATGTACCGCCGTTCAGGGCGCGCTAGTCGGTATCGAGCCTGCTCGCCTGACGGTGGAATTGCTTGATAGTCATGGCAAGTGCGTATTGCGTTATCAGGAACATCAACCGCAGGAGTTACCGTTACCGGAAGTGGCGATAACGCCGTTAAGCGCGGGAGAGATAAACAGCGTCGATGAGGCGTGGTTTATTGGTCAGCACCTGGAGCAGTATCACCACGCCAGCCGTTCACCTTTCGACTATTACCTTCGCGGCATTGAACTGGATCCACAGGATTATCGCTGCAACCTGGCGCTGGCGATGCTGGAATATAATCGCGCAGACTACCCACGAACAATCGATTATGCGACTCGGGCGCTGGCGCGCGCCCATCAATTGAATAAAAACCCTCAGTGTGGGCAGGCTAGCATGATCCGCGCCAGTGCCGGAGAGCGTCTACAGCAGTGGCACGATGCGCAAGAGGATTTTTGGCGCGCGGTGTGGAGCGGCAACAGCAAAGCGGGTGGATATTATGGGCTTGCCAGGCTGGCTACGCGAAACGAGCGTTATGACGATGCGTTGAGTTTTTGTCGGCAAAGCCTGCTGGCGTGCCCGACCAACCAGGACGTGCTGTCTCTGGAAACCTTGTTACTGCATCTCACGGGCCGTCGCCGCGAGGCGCAGCAGCACGTCGAGAAACTGCTGCGTGATTATCCGCTAAATCCGACCCTGTGGTGGCTAAACGCAGTGATATCAGGGGCCGAAACGGATATGGCGCGATGGTCAGCCGTATGCCAGTCGCGGGACATTAACGCCCTGCAAACCGCCGGATTATTGCTGAGCTGGGGAATGGTCGATCGGGCAAAGGTCGTGCTGGCCAGGCTTAACTGTCAGAAAACGCTGCCTCTCTATTTACAAGCCAGCCTGAGCGAGGGGGATGAGCGCTCTGCGCTAATAAACCGCGCTCGCGAGGTATTTCCTGACTTCGTGCGTTTCCCCAATTTGCTGGTGGAAGTGGCGGCGCTGGAGAATATAACCGAGTGCTATTTTGCTCAGCACCTGCTCGCCTGCTTCCACTATAGTCGCCGTAACTATGAGAAAGCGACTCGTCTATGGCATCGCTGCGTTGAAATGGCTCCTGATTTTGCCGATGCATGGCGAGGGCTGGCAATTCATGCATGGAATAAGCAAGGTAATGCTGAACTAGCGGCAACGTATCTGGATAAAGCCTGCGCTCAGCAACCGGAAGATGCTCGTTTGCTCTTTGAACGCGATCTGCTGGATAAGTTGACCGCGACGGAGCCGGAAAAACGTCTTTCCCGGCTGGAAGCCCATCTCGCAACGGCTTTGAAACGTGATGATTTAACTGCGGAGCTACTGCATCTCTGGCATCTCGCCGGGAAAACTGAGCAGGCGGCCTGCGTGCTCTCCTCGCGTAAATTTCACCCCTGGGAAGGCGGTGAAGGAAAAGTGACCAGCCAGTTTGTTATCAACCAACTATTGCGTGCCTGGCAGCATATTCACCAGCAGCAACCGCAGCAGGCAGAAGCGCTGCTGTTATCGGCACTGCACTATCCGGATAACCTTAGCGAAGGGCGACTACCGGGACAGACCGATAACGATATCTGGTTTTGGCTGGGGGTTTGTGCCAGACAGCAGGGTAGGGAAGACCGCGCTGTCGAATGCTTCCACAAGGCGGTGTTTGGCGATCGGGCGATCAATATTCATAGCTATTACAACGATCAGCCTGTGGACTATCTCTTCTGGCAAGGCGTAGCGCTGCGGATGCTTGGCGATAGTCTGGCCAGCGAGCAGCTTTTCACTGAAATGTTGCAGTGGGCTCAGCATATGGAAACGGCGCAAATCGAGGCCGATTTCTTCGCGGTATCCCAGCCGGACCTGCTGGCGTTATATGCCGATATCCAAAAACAACATCAGGAGAAATGTTTGTTTGTGCGCACTCTGGCAACGGCAGGATTAGGGGGGGGATTGCAATACGAACAGGCGCTTTCCGAACTAGAAATGCTGAATCCAGCTTGGGCAAAAGCAGCGTTGTTCCGACAGACAATGCCATTTGTGCTGCACCTCATTAACTAAAGAGTGTTTACTGTAATCTTTGAGCGGCCTGACCCGCCGCTTTCCTCGAGATGTTTAGAATATGTGAAATCGTTCTGCGTTATGCCCATTTATCGCAGAAGCCAAACAACAATAAATGCCTGACCCTACAGGAGGCACGTATGTCTAAAAATAAGGCAGTCTCATTTTTTTCATGTTTACTGTTAACGCTGTTGAGTATTTCATCACCCAGCTATAGCGCAGAAAAAGATATCACCGTTGGGGCTATCTACCTTGATACGCAGGGCTATTATGCTGGCGTCCGGCAGGGTGTGCAGGATTCCGCAAAAAGCGCTGAAGCGAAAATCCAGCTGATTGAAACCAATGCCCAGGGCGATATCTCTAAAGAGAGTTCGTTTATCGATACGCTGGTTGCGCGTAGCGTAGACGCCATTATTCTTTCCGCTGTCTCAGAAAATGGCAGTAGCCGTGCAGTTCGCCGAGCTAATGAGGCCGGTATTCCGGTGATTTGCTACAACACCTGCATCAATGAGAAAGGCGTAGATAAATATGTCTCTGCCTATCTGGTCGGCGATCCGCTAGAGTTCGGCAAAAAACTCGGTGATGCCGCAGCCGATTATTTCATTGCCAATAAAATCAGTGCGCCGAAAATTGCGGTCATCAACTGTGAAGCATTTGAAGTATGTGTACAGCGGCGAAAAGGCTTTGAAGCCGCGCTGAAGGCACGCGTTCCGGATATGCAGATCGTCGCGAATCAGGAAGGCACCGTTCTTGATAAAGCCATCTCAGTTGGCGAGAAATTGATTATCTCCACGTCTGACCTCGACGCCATTATGGGTGAGTCTGGCGGTGCGACGCTGGGGGCCGTCAAAGCGGTTCGTAATCAGGGTAAAGTGGGTAAGATCGCCGTGTTTGGCTCTGATATGACGACGGAGATTGCTCAGGAGCTGCAAAGCTATCAGGTGCTGAAAGCCGTCGTGGATATTTCCGGCAAGAAAATGGGCAATGCCGTTTTTGCGCAAACCATGAATGTCATTAACAAAACCCCGCCAGCCAATAAAATCATTCCAGTAGATATCGATACCTACGCTAAATCTGAAGACGGTAAGCAGTGGCTGGCTACACATGTTGACGGTCTGCCTTGATCACCCCTGTCTGCTAACTGAGGTAGAGATGTCATGACGGTAATAGAAAAAACGTCGACGCCGGTTGCGAAGATCGTTGGAGGCAATAAGCGTTACCCCGGCGTTGTGGCGCTGGATAACGTTGATTTTACGCTCTCAAAAGGTGAGGTTCGGGCGCTATTGGGAAAGAATGGCGCAGGAAAATCCACTTTAATCCGCATGTTGACCGGTAGTGAAAGCCCGGATAGCGGCGAAATTTGGTTGAACGGAACCCGGCTTGAAGGTAACGATGCAACGCTGACGCGGCGCGCAGCAGAGTTAGGGGTCAGAGCCGTATATCAGGAGCTGAGCTTGGTTGAGGGGCTGACCGTGGCGGAGAATCTCTGCCTTGGCCAGTGGCCGCGCAGTAATGGCATGATTGACCAGGGCATCATGGCCCGCCAGGCCAGGGAAGCGTTGGCGGCGCTCGGTGTTGACGTCCCAGCGGATGCGCTGGTCGACACGCTTAGCCCGGCGCAAAAGCAGCTTGTTGAAATTGCTCGCGTGATGAAAGGTCAGCCGCAGGTCGTCATTCTTGATGAGCCGACCAGTTCACTGGCGAATGCGGAGGTCGAATTGGTGATCAACGCGGTGAAGCGCATGTCTGCGCTGGGCGTTGCCGTGGTTTATGTCAGTCATCGCATGGAGGAGATCCGCCGCATCGCTTCATGCGCCACGATTATGCGCGATGGTCAGGTTGCTGGCGATGTCACGTTGGAGAGTACGACAACGCAGGAAATCGTCTCGCTGATGCTGGGAAGGGAGCATGTCGATCTTCCTCTGGTTAAATCTGAAGAACCGCTGACAATCCCGGTTTTACAGGTTGCTCAGTTGTGTCATCCGCCCAAGCTTCACAATATCAATTTTACATTGCACCGCGGTGAAGTGCTGGGTATTGCCGGGCTGCTGGGCTCGGGTCGTAGTGAGTTACTCAAAGCTATCATCGGCTTAGAAACGTTTGCTGATGGAAAAATCACGCTGAATGGTGCCAACATTCCACACCCGCAATATACCGCGATGCTCAAGAGTGGCGTGGGCTATACCCCGGAAAACCGTAAGGAAGCAGGGATTGTTCCGCTACTGGGCGTGGATGAAAATACGGTGATGACCAACCGACATAAAGTGAGTCGACGTGGCGTATTGAACTGGCAGCGGATTCAGGAGTTAACCGCGGCAGTCATGAGTCGCATGACGGTCAAAGCCGCAAATACCGAGACCGCAATCGGGACGTTATCGGGCGGCAATCAGCAAAAAGTAGTGATCGGTCGCTGGGTTTACGCCGGAAGCGAAATTTTGCTACTTGATGAGCCGACGCGCGGAGTTGATATCGAAGCCAAGCAGCAGATATACCGTATCGTGCGGGAACTGGCCGCCGAAGGTAAAAGCGTCATATTCATTTCCAGTGAAATAGAAGAGCTGCCTTTAGTCTGCGATCGTATTTTGCTGCTGCAAAACGGCGAGTTTACCCGCGAGCTTTTAGCCCCTGTAAATGTCGATGAATTAATGTCGGCAATTTTATCCACGCATTAGTCATTACGTTTATTGAGGAATTAAAAGATGTCTGCCTCATCATTAACGCTGCCGCAAGGCAAAAATGCCACACCCAAGCAGTTCATCAGCCGCCATATTAATGAAATTGGTCTGCTGGTGGTGATTGCTATTTTATATCTGGTCTTTTCTTTTAACGCACCGGGCTTTATTTCTTTAAACAATCAAATGAACGTGCTGCGCGATACCGCGACGATTGGTATTGCTGCATGGGCCATGACGCTCATTATTATCTCTGGCGAGATAGATGTCAGCGTCGGTCCAATGGTGGCGTTTATCTCTGTCTGTCTGGCTTACCTGCTGCAGTTTCAGGTACCGCTTAGCATTGCCTGCCTGCTGGTGTTAATACTGGGCGCTGTGTTGGGCACGCTCGCCGGGGTTTTGCGCGGCGTATTCAGTGTTCCCAGTTTTGTCGCGACGTTAGGTTTATGGAGTGCATTGCGTGGCATGGGATTGTTCATGACCAACGCGCTGCCGGTCCCCATCGATGAAAATGAAGTACTGGACTGGCTTGGCGGGCAGCTCTTTGGCATCCCAATATCGGCATTAATTATGCTGATTCTGTTTGTTCTCTTTGTCTTTATCAGTCGTAAGACCGCTTTTGGTCGCTCTGTTTTTGCCACTGGCGGCAACGCTACTGCAGCGCAACTCTGCGGGATTAACGTCAAGCGAGTGCGTATTTTGATTTTTACACTTTCAGGCTTGCTGGCTGCGATTACCGGTATTCTCCTGGCGGCGCGGCTTGGCTCGGGTAATGCGGGTGCAGCAAACGGTCTGGAGTTTGACGTTATTGCCGCAGTGGTGGTCGGCGGAACCGCACTGTCCGGCGGGCGTGGTTCGCTATTCGGCACTTTATTAGGCGTGCTGGTTATCACTCTTATTGGCAATGGATTAGTGCTTCTGGGGATTAACTCATTCTTCCAGCAGGTCGTTCGCGGATTAATTATTGTGGTGGCTGTCCTGGCAAATATATTGCTGACCCAACGCAACAGTAAACTTAAACATTAATTTGTATAGAGGGAATTATGAAAACAATGTTGGCTGCTTATTTACCAGGAAACTCAACCGTTGAACTTCGGGAAGTTCCTGTACCCACGCCGGGGATTAACCAGGTCCTGATTAAAATGAAGTCTTCAGGAATTTGCGGTAGCGATGTCCATTATATTTATCATCAACATCGCGGCACCGCTGCAGCACCGGACAAACCATTGTATCAGGGGTTTATTAATGGCCATGAGCCTTGCGGGCAAATTGTTGAGACGGGTGCAGGGTGCCGCCACTTTAAAGCGGGTGACCGGGTGCTGGTTTACCATATTTCCGGTTGTGGTTTCTGCTCCAACTGTCGCCGTGGTTTTCCTATCTCCTGTACCGGAGAAGGCAAAGCAGCCTATGGTTGGCAGCGCGATGGTGGACACGCGGAATATTTGTTGGCGGAGGAAAAAGACCTGATTCATCTGCCGGATGCGTTGAGCTATGAAGACGGCGCGTTTATTAGCTGCGGCGTGGGGACGGCGTACGAAGGTATTCTGCGCGGTGAAGTTTCCGGAAGCGACAACGTGCTGGTTGTCGGGTTAGGGCCTGTTGGCATGATGGCTATGATGCTGGCAAAAGGTCGCGGTGCGAAACGCGTGATTGGCGTGGACATGCTACCGGATCGCCTGGCGACGGCAAAGCAACTGGGTGTGATGGACAATGGTTTCCTGGCGGCAACGGAGAACCTTCCGGCGCTGATTGCCGAGTTGACTCACGGCGGGGCGGATGTCGCGCTGGATTGTTCTGGTAATGCGGCAGGTCGTTTGTTGGCATTGCAGTCTACGGCGGACTGGGGAAGGGTGGTTTATATCGGGGAAACCGGAAAGGTTGAGTTTGAAGTTAGCGCCGATCTGATGCACCACCAGCGACGCATTATCGGTTCCTGGGTGACCAGCCTGTTCCATATGGAAAAATGTGCCCGCGACCTGACCGACTGGAAGCTGTGGCCACATAGCGCCATTACTCATCGTTTTTCTCTTGAGCAGGCGGGGGAAGCCTATGCGCTGATGGCGAGCGGTAAATGCGGCAAAGTGGTGATTAACTTTCCAGATTAAGGAGACCAGATGACGTTTTTTACTCTGGATAATGGCGAACTGAAACTTCAGATTGCGGATCAAGGTGGCGCGATTGAAGGGCTATGGTGGCAGCATCAGGGGAAAATGATCCCTGTGCTGCGCCCGGGCCTGAAGAGCGGTGTGGCGGTGGAGTCTTCATGCTTCCCGCTGGTACCGTTTGGTAATCGTGTGAGCGGTAATCGGTTTCAATCGCCAGCAGGAGAGCATCAGCTACGGCCCAACGTTGAATGGGACAGTCATTACCTTCACGGTGATGGCTGGCTGAATATCTGGCGCTGCGTTGAGCAGTCTCCCGTACAGCTTAAGTTAGAGTATGTCCACCGCCAGGGCATCTATCATTACACTGTGCAGCAGATCTTTACCTTAAGCGGAAGCGGGGTTGAGGTGGAATTGGTAGTGACTAATGATGGCGATGCGTTGCCGTTTGGTCTCGGTTGGCACCCTTATTTTCCGCTGTCGCCGGAAACTCGGGTACAGGCGCATACCACCGGCTACTGGCTTGAGAGAGAAGGCTGGCTAACCGGGGAGTATCAGGAGAGTTTGCCGCAGGCACTGGATTTCAATCAGCCCGCGCCGTTACCTGGGCATTGGGTGAATAATGGCTTCTCTGGTTGGGATGGTGTAGCGATAATCCAACAGCCAGGGCTTGGCTATCAGCTCTCTATGACGACGGAGCCTCCTGCACCCTGTTATTTTGTTTTCGTTTCCGATCCAGCATTTGATAAGGGCTATGAGTTTGATTTCTTCTGTTTTGAGCCAATGAGTCATGCGCCAGACGATCATCATCGTCCGGACTTTGGTCAGTTGACTATGCTTTCGCGTGGTGAAAGCATGCGGCAAAAAATGGTGCTGAAAATCCGTTCTGTTTAAGCCTGACCTGCCCGGAAACGGGCAGGGATAACTTCATCTTGCACCCGCTCCGCTTTATCGCCAGACTGTCGCCTCCATTCGGGAGGAAATCATGGTCTTGCACTCCACGCGCTGGCTGGCGCTTAGTTATTTCACCTATTTTTTTAGCTACGGCATCTTCCTGCCATTCTGGAGCGTATGGCTCTCCGGGCAGGGGCTGACGCCGGAAACGATCGGCATGCTGCTTGGCGCCGGGCTGGTGGCGCGTTTTCTTGGCAGCCTGCTGATTGCGCCACGGGTCAGCGATCCCTCCCGGCTGATTTCGGCGCTGCGCATTCTGGCGCTGCTGACGCTTCTCTTCGCTATCGCCTTTTGGGCCGGAAACCACGTGGCCTGGCTGATGGTGGTGATGGTCGGTTTTAACCTCTTTTTCTCACCGCTGGTGCCGCTGACCGACGCGCTGGCGAATACCTGGCAAAAACAGATAACGATGGACTACGGGCGCGTGCGCCTGTGGGGGTCGATAGCCTTTGTGATTGGCTCGGCGCTGACCGGTAAACTGGTCAGCCTTTATGACTCGCGGATGATTCTGGTGATGCTCAGCCTTGGTATCGCCTCAATGCTGCTCGGCATGCTGATTAAACCCTCGGTGCAGCCGCAGGGGGAATCCCGCCAGCAGGACGCTGCGGGAATGTCGGCATGGCTCACGCTGGTGCGGCAAAGCTGGCGTTTCCTCGCCTGCGTCTGTTTGTTACAGGGGGCGCACGCCGCCTACTATGGCTTTAGCGCTATCTACTGGCAGGAGGCGGGGTATTCGGCCTCTGCCGTGGGCTATTTATGGTCGCTGGGCGTGGTGGCGGAAGTGGTGATTTTCGCATTGAGTAAAAAGGTGTTCCGTCGCTTCAGCGCCCGTGATTTACTGCTGCTTTCCGCCGTGTGCGGGCTGATCCGCTGGACGCTCATGGGCTGGACCACGGCGCTGCCGTGGCTTATCGTCGCGCAAATCCTGCATTGCGGCACCTTTACGGTGTGCCACCTGGCGGCGATGCGCTATATCGCCGCTCGTCAGGGTAGCGAAGTGATCCGTCTGCAAGCGGTTTACTCCGCCGTGGCGATGGGCGGCAGCATTGCGGTCATGACGGTATTTTCCGGTTTCCTTTATCAGCACCTGCACCAGGGCGTGTTCTGGGTGATGGCGCTGGTGGCTTTACCGGCGCTGGTGCTACGGCCAAAAGCAGTGTCTTAGCCCTCCAGCATTTTGCAAATTTGCTGCCGCTGGTGATCGCTGAACGTCTCTTCAGCATGAAACAGCGGTGGCGAAAACAGCGGCAGCGCCGTGGTATAGGGGGTGACGATAAGCGTTATCCCCTTCGGCGCGCCCTCCTTCTGAAAAGTCCTTACGCTCAAATATTTAATATTGAGCGGTAGCAGGGTCAGCTCGCGCAGCTGTTGCTCCAGCGACTGTTCAAGACCTGGATCATCATCGGTAAGCAGGACCACCTGCTTCTCCTGCAAGTCGCCTTTTTGCATCAGCCACGCACCGAAAATTACCGCGATTAATCCGACTTCATCCTGACTAAAATGCACCTGCCAGGCAGCTTCAAAATCTTCCAGCGCAGTTTGAGTCGTGCGCATTAATCGTGGATAAAGACGGCCGATCTCCTCTGGTAGCGCGTTATCGATGCCGATAGCAAACACGCTGCGGTGTAATGCCTGAGATAGGTGGATATAGAGTTGATCGCTCAGCCCCTGCTCGTCGCTAAACGGGCGGCCCGCCAGGTTCTGGAAGCGATGAATTAATCCCGAGATCGCCAGATGCAGGCGACGGTCCTGCTGATGACCATCGCGGATCGGGTCGGGCGTTTTCAGCAGCATAAACAGCAGGGCCAGAAACAGCTGTTCCCCTGCATGCGGTGAGGTGGCAACCCGCCGCTGCCAGTGGCGGACAATCTCTTCGGCGATAGAGAACTCGGCGGCGGTTTGCGCCCAGCGCTGTTGCTCAAGGGTAAAAGAGGGCGTTTGTCCGAGATGGTGTTGTAGCAGGCAATACTGTAAATAGAGACACAGAAAATGCACATCGCGGCAATCAAACTGGCGGTTCATGGTCCGTGCGCAGCGGTTAACCAGCGCCTGAAGGTTAGTGTCGTCGTACAGCGTGCGTGCGATACCCTGCTGTTTAAGCTGCGTTTTTAATGCCGGGGTAAAATGGTGGCTAATAAAATGCGGGCATAAGCGCAGCCCGCGGCGTAAGCCTTGCAGCAGACACAGGCGTTGATCGAGCGCGGCACCTTCCATCCGATAGCTGCCGTCCGCCTGTGACGCAAGGGTCAAGCGGTGATAACGCTGAATTTCACGTCCTGTCTCCGCGATGTCCTGCCTGGCGGTATCCTCATCAACCTGAGTGAGGCTACCCAGCCATTCGGGCGTCACGCTTTGCCCTGGCAGATAAAACATCAGGAGCACCTGGCTACGGCGCTGTGGACTGGAAAGCACAGATGGTGGTTCAATCACTGTCATCATCCGGTTAGTTCCAGTTAGGGTTTTCGTTAAGAGTAGTTAATGTATTTAGGGTGAGCAGGGCAGTCCCGCGTCTTTACATCAGGATTGCTGGCGAGGTTCACAGAATTTTTCACGTGAGGAACAGATGAAGAGAGTGAAACAATGCGTCAGCGCGGCGTTTTTCATGTTTTTATCGCTATCAGCGGCGGCGCATCCGCACAGTTTCATCAGTTTGCAAACGGAGGCCGTGGCGGAAAACGGTCTGCTCACCGGATTTAAAATGCGCTGGACGATGGATGAAATCACCTCCGCTGACCTGCTTTACGATGCCGGTAATGCCAAACCCGGTAGTGAAATCTGGAAAAAGCTGGCGGCGGAAGTGATGGCGAACGTGCTGGGTCAGCACTATTTTAGCGAGCTGTGGCATAACGGTCAGCGGATCAAGTTTGATAATCGCCCGGACGGCTATGGGCTTGAGCGTAGCGGGCTTCAGGCAGTGCTTACCTTCACTCTGCCGTTGGCGAAGCCGCAGCCTCTGGCCGGGCAAACCTTCACCTTCTCGACATACGATCCCACTTATTATGTTGATATGTATTACGACAAAGATTCTGACTTCGTCCTGCCAGTTGCGATAAAGGCGACGTGCACGGCGAAAGTCATGACGCCGAAGCCCAATGAAAAAATGCTGTCCTATGCCCAGTCGCTGGATAAAGCGGATGCGCCGCCGGAAGATATGGAACTGGGGAACTACTTCGCGCAAAAGGTCA
Source organism: Klebsiella huaxiensis (assembly GCF_003261575.2). Classification (GTDB taxonomy): domain Bacteria; phylum Pseudomonadota; class Gammaproteobacteria; order Enterobacterales; family Enterobacteriaceae; genus Klebsiella; species Klebsiella huaxiensis. The sequence continues at coordinate 1,535,416 of NZ_CP036175.1, forward strand.
CGCTGCAATGTCACTAATTTTCGCTCAAACCGGCCGTTCCTCGCGATGGCGTCAGCTGTGGCCGCTGGTGCTTTTTATCCTGCTGGCCGCAAGCGTGGGCTTTTGGCTATGGCGGGCCTGGCCTGAGGTGCTGCTGCAAAGCACCGTCTGGCAGCGGGCATTGAATCTCGAACTGAGCCGTCTGCTGCAAGCGGTGGCGGAGAACCCGTCAGCCGCGGGACTCTCGCTGCTGGGGTTTAGTTTTGCTTACGGTATTCTGCACGCGCTGGGGCCGGGGCACGGCAAGGTGGTGATTACCACCTGGCTGGCGACCCATCCCTCGAAGCTGAAATCGAGTATTGGCCTGACCCTGGCGGCTTCACTGTTGCAGGGGATGGTCGCTATCGCTCTGGTAGTGGTGGTGCTCACGTTGCTACAGCTTCCGGCAAGGCAGCTGCATCAGAGTAGCTTCTGGCTAGAGAAGGGGAGCTACCTGCTGGTCGGTGCGTTGGGATTGCTGCTGTGCTGGCGGGCGCTGAAAAAGCTGTGGGCGCTGCTGCGACGACCGAAATTTACCGCGTTTACCCCACACCATGTACATGATGCTAACTGCGGATGCGGGCATCAACATATGCCGGGGCCGGAGCAGATGCAAAGCGGCGACGACTGGCGCGCACGGCTGGTGATTGTACTGTCGATGGGGATGCGACCCTGCTCAGGGGCGATTATGGTGTTGCTGTTCAGTAAGGTCATCGGCGTATTTAGCTGGGGGATGGCGGCGGCGCTGGCGATGGCTGCGGGAACCTCGCTGACGATTAGCGCTCTGGCGCTGCTGGTCCACGGTTTTCGTCAACTGGCGGTCAGGTTGAGCGCCAGGCAGGCTCCGGCGCTGTGGAAGCAGGTTGGCTGGGCAACGCTGGCGCTCGCTGGCGGCGTGATATTACTGGCGGCGGCGGTAGTGATGTGGAGCAGCGCTGTGCCGGTGGGGCGGGGGTTAAGGCCATTTTAATCGACTTTACCGGGCTGAAATCTGAAAATATCGGCGGATGATTGTTACCCATCCGCTGATGTTTTAGTTTTCAGCTTTGTAATCGGGTCATGACAAGGAGTCATAATGACCGTTAACCATTCTGCTATTTCCACGCGTTTTCTTTGGCATTCCGCCGCGGCAGGGCTGCTGGTTGGTTTGACTATCATCTATTTTTGGCCTGAGTTAGCAAGCTGGTGGCCTGGCGATCTCCCTCGCATCTACTCAACTTTGTATGAGCTTATCGGACTGAGGCAAACGGACGTAGAAAGCCTTCCGCTAGCAGTTTACGGCAGGCTGTTGATTGCCGGTTTTGTGCTGGCTTTTTTGCACCCAGGGCACAGTAAGATGCCAATTGTCGCCTGGATGCTGCATAACCAGCCGTCGCGCAGACATTTTTTTAGCTGGATAGTACGCAGTTGGATCCTGCAATGCGGCTTCTTGATCATTATTTTCTGGCGCATTGGATTTATGCGCGACCTGCCCACCGATACGCTGCTGCGTTTTGTCTCAATTTTCAATTATATCTGCTATCTCGCCACGCTTGTGTTGGGGCTGATGCTGGTTCGCGATGCCTGGCGACTGGTGAAAACGCCTGAAATTCCGGTGAGTAATCTCCAACTGCCGCTTATTTTTGCGCTGGCATTTTATTTGCCATTTCACATTGTATTGCTGTTGCATGGCGCACGTGAAAATGACTATGTGCAGTTGGGGTGGCTACTATTTGTTCCGGTGATGGTTGGGGTTTTATTATCCAGGCTGGTGACAGGCTGGATAGCCTGCCTGATACGCCATTGGGTTGGCGAAGCGGGTTGTCAGAAATGGCGCGCGCATTTCGCTCTGTTTAACGGCGTAGCGATATTGTGTATGGCGATAAATACCGCCGTGCGGATTGTAGCTAGCTTAGTGAAATAATAAAAAAGGGAAGCACAAAGCTTCCCTTTTTACTCAATGATAAAAAATTAACGCTTCAGCGCTTCGCTCAGCTGTTCGCGCATATTCGCCAGCATGGCTTTTACGACGCGCGGGTTGCCTGCAACGATGTTGCCGGACATCAGATAGTTATGGCCGCCGGTAAAGTCGCAAACGATCGCGCCTGCTTCACGAGCGATCAGCTCGCCTGCCGCGAAATCCCACGGTTTCAGCGCGATTTCAAAGTAGCCATCAACGCGCCCTGCGGCAACGTAGGCCAGATCCAGAGCCGCGGAACCGGTACGGCGGAAGTCCGCACATTCAGTAAACATGTTGCCGAGGATATTCATGTAAGAGGTTGCGTGCTGTTTCGCTTTGAACGGGAAGCCGGTGGCGATGATGGTGCCATCCAGATCGCGAGCGCTGCTGCCGCGCAGACGGTAGCCGTTCAACTGTGCGCCCTGACCGCGGGTTGCAGTAAACAGTTCATTACGCATTGGATCGTAAACCACAGCCACTTCAGTACGGCCTTTAATGCGTACGGCGATGGATACGGAGAAGTGTGGCAGACGTTTTACGAAGTTGGTGGTGCCATCCAGTGGATCGATAACCCATTGAACATCCTTATCTTCACCCTCATGTTCACCGCTTTCTTCGGTGATGATGGTGTGCTGCGGGTAAGATTTGCGAATGGTTTCGATAATAATCGCTTCAGCGGCTTTATCGACGTTAGTCACAAAATCATTGCTGCCTTTCTGGCTGGTTTCTACGGAGTCAGGGGTTTCGTAGTGTTTGGCAATTAAATTACCCGCCTTGCGCGCTGCGCGCACGGCGATGGTCAGCATCGGATGCATCGGTCTCTCTCACTGGATGTTAAAGAACGGGAAAAAACGGCGCATATAGTAACAGTGAAATCTGCTTATGTCTCCGTTTTATGATAGCATGCATGAATAATCTTTAGCCGAAGAACCATAATGCTGCAAAATATTCGAATCGTACTGGTAGAAACCTCACACACCGGCAATATGGGCTCCGTCGCCCGCGCAATGAAAACCATGGGGTTAACCAACCTCTGGCTGGTCAACCCGCTTGTTAAACCCGATTCCCAGGCCATCGCCCTGGCGGCCGGTGCCAGCGACGTGATTGGCAACGCAAACATCGTTGATACCCTTGATGAAGCGCTGGCGGGCTGTAGCCTGGTGGTCGGTACCAGCGCACGCTCCCGCACGCTGCCGTGGCCGATGCTCGACCCGCGTGAATGTGGCCTGAAAAGCGTCTCTGAGGCACAGCATGCGCCAGTCGCGCTGGTATTTGGTCGCGAGCGCGTTGGCCTGACTAACGACGAGTTACAGAAATGCCACTACCACGTAGCGATTGCGGCGAACCCGGAATACAGCTCGCTGAACCTGGCGATGGCGGTGCAGGTTATCTCCTACGAAGTGCGTATGGCCTGGTTGGCGGCGCAGGAACAAGACGAACCCGTCGTTGAGCACGAAGAGACCCCGTACCCGCTGGTGGATGATTTAGAGCGCTTCTACGGTCACCTCGAGCAGACGTTGCTGGCGACCGGTTTTATCCGCGCCAGCCATCCGGGCCAGGTGATGAACAAGCTGCGTCGTTTGTTTACCCGTGCGCGCCCGGAAAGTCAGGAGCTGAACATCCTGCGCGGGATGCTGGCGTCGATTGAGCAGCAGCAAAAGAATAAAGAGTAATCTCCCTTCCTCTCCCTGTGGGAGAGGGCCGGGGTGAGAGCATCTGGTCGTGCTGAGGTAAAACGGCACTGAAAGCCAAATACTTGACTAAAACAGTCAAGTAAATAGTTGACCAATTTACTCGGGAATGTCAGACTTGCCCTTGCTATGCAATACCCATATTAATAAAAAGCCCGGGCAGGGGCGAGTTTGAGGTTAAGTAAGACATGAGACTGACATCTAAAGGGCGTTATGCCGTGACCGCGATGCTTGACGTTGCGCTCAACTCTGAATCGGGTCCGGTTCCGTTGGCTGATATTTCAGAGCGTCAGGGAATTTCGCTCTCCTATCTGGAACAGTTATTCTCTCGCCTGCGTAAAAACGGCCTGGTATCCAGCGTCCGTGGCCCAGGCGGCGGCTATCTGTTAGGTAAAGAAGCGGGTAGCATCGCGGTTGGCGAAGTTATCAGCGCAGTAGACGAATCCGTTGACGCCACTCGTTGTCAGGGTAAAGGCGGCTGCCAGGGTGGCGATAAGTGCCTCACTCACGCGCTGTGGCGCGATCTGAGCGAGCGGCTGACCAGTTTTCTGAATAACATCACGCTGGGCGAACTGGTGAATAACCAGGAAATCCTTGATGTTTCCGGTCGTCAGCATAGTCATGAATCCCAGCGTAATACCCGTGTTCAGGACGCTATCGACGTTAAACTGCGCGCGTAGTCCTCACTTCGTTTCATCTTGCGGCTACCTGGCTGCAAGCTGAAACAGGCAGGGGAAAAGATTATAAAAAAGATTTTCGAATCAGGCCGGGATGTTTCGATATCCCGTCTACTCGGTCGTACATCCAACCGGTAGCCTGGTTCATTGCATTGAAGCGATGTACGGAGTTTATAGAGCAATGAAATTACCGATCTATCTCGATTACTCCGCAACCACGCCGGTGGACCCGCGTGTTGCCGAGAAAATGATGCAGTGTTTAACCCTGGACGGAAACTTTGGTAACCCGGCCTCCCGTTCACACCGTTTTGGCTGGCATGCTGAAGAGGCGGTAGATATCGCCCGTAATCAGATTGCCGAGCTGGTCGGTGCTGACCCACGCGAAATCGTCTTCACCTCCGGTGCGACTGAGTCCGACAACCTGGCGATTAAAGGTGCAGCCAACTTTTATCAGAAAAAAGGCAAGCACATCATCACCAGCAAAACCGAACACAAAGCCGTACTGGACACCTGTCGTCAGCTCGAGCGCGAAGGGTTTGAAGTGACTTACCTCGCTCCGCAGCCTAACGGCATTATCGATCTGAAAGAACTCGAAGCGGCGATGCGTGATGACACCATTCTGGTCTCCATCATGCACGTTAACAACGAAATCGGTGTGGTACAGGATATCGCGACCATCGGCGAACTGTGCCGCGCCCGCGGTATCATCTATCACGTTGACGCGACTCAGAGCGTGGGCAAACTGCCTATCGATCTGAGCCAGCTGAAAGTTGACCTGATGTCCTTCTCTGGTCACAAAATTTACGGCCCGAAAGGCATCGGCGCGCTGTACGTGCGTCGCAAACCGCGTATCCGTATCGAAGCGCAGATGCACGGCGGCGGTCACGAGCGCGGCATGCGTTCCGGTACTCTGCCTGTCCACCAGATCGTCGGCATGGGCGAAGCTTACCGTATCGCGAAAGAAGAGATGGAGACCGAAATGGCCCGTCTGCGCGGTCTGCGTAACCGTCTGTGGGAAGGCGTGAAAGACATGGAAGAGGTGTACCTCAACGGTGACCTCGAGCAGGGCGCGCCGAACATTCTCAACGTCAGCTTTAACTACGTTGAAGGCGAGTCGCTGATTATGGCGCTGAAAGACCTGGCGGTTTCCTCCGGATCAGCCTGTACTTCCGCGAGCCTTGAGCCATCCTATGTGCTGCGCGCGCTGGGCATGACCGACGAGCTGGCGCACAGCTCCATTCGTTTCTCTTTAGGTCGTTTCACTACCGAAGAAGAGATTGACTACACCATCAAGCTGGTTCGTAACTCCATCGGCCGTCTGCGCGATCTTTCTCCGTTGTGGGAAATGTTCAAACAGGGCGTGGATATCAACAGCATTGAATGGTCACATCACTAATTCGGCACCAATAAGGAGAATTCATCATGGCTTACAGCGAAAAAGTAATCGATCATTACGAAAATCCACGTAATGTGGGTTCTTTCGACAACAGCGACGAAAGCGTCGGTAGTGGCATGGTCGGTGCACCGGCATGCGGCGACGTGATGAAGTTGCAGATTAAAGTCAACAATGAAGGTATCATTGAAGACGCGCGTTTCAAGACCTACGGCTGCGGTTCCGCCATTGCCTCCAGCTCCCTGGTCACCGAGTGGGTGAAAGGGAAATCACTGGACGAAGCACAGGCGATTAAAAATACCGATATTGCAGACGAGCTTGAACTGCCACCGGTGAAAATTCACTGCTCTATCCTGGCGGAAGACGCGATTAAAGCCGCGATTGCGGATTACAAAAGCAAACGTGAAGCGAAATAATTAAGAGGTTATTGTATGTCGATTACTCTTAGCGACAGCGCAGCGTCGCGAGTTAATACCTTCCTGGCCAACCGTGGCAAAGGCTTTGGCCTGCGTTTAGGTGTTCGCACCTCGGGCTGTTCAGGCATGGCCTACGTGCTGGAATTTGTTGACGAGCCGGCGGCAGAGGACACCGTGTTTGAAGATAAAGGTGTCAAGGTAGTGATCGACGGCAAAAGCCTGCAGTTCCTTGACGGCACTCAGTTGGACTTCGTCAAAGAAGGTCTGAACGAAGGGTTTAAGTTCACCAACCCTAACGTGAAAGACGAGTGCGGCTGCGGCGAAAGCTTTAACGTATAATTGCAATGTAATCAAAACCCCGCTGCGGACGTCCGTAAGTGGGGTTTGCTTTATCTCGTTAACCCTGAGGTTGCTATGGACTATTTTACCCTCTTCGGGTTACCGGCCAGCTATACCCTTTCATTAGAACCCCTGGCTGCCCGGTATCAGGATTTACAGCGCCAGTACCACCCCGATAAATTCGCCAACGGCAGCGCAGCTGAACAGCTTGCAGCGGTGCAGCAATCTGCGACTATCAATCAGGCATGGCAAACCCTTCGCCATCCATTGACCCGCGCCGAATATCTCCTTTCGCTTCACGGTTTTGATCTCGCCAGCGAGCAGCACACCGTGCGTGATACTGCGTTCCTGATGGAACAACTGGAACTTCGCGAAGAGCTCGATGAGATAGGCAAGGCGCAAGATGAAGCGCGTCTGGAAAGCTTTATCAAGCGGGTAAAAGTGCTGTTTGATACCCGCCATCAGTTGATGGTCGAACAACTGAATAACGAGGCGTGGGATGTGGCAGCGGATACTGTACGCAAGCTGCGTTTTCTCGATAAACTGCGAAGCAGTGCGGAACAACTCGAAGAAAAACTGCTCGATTTTTAATTTTCGGAAGCAATTATGGCCTTATTACAAATTAGTGAGCCTGGTCTGAGTGCCGCGCCGCACCAGCGTCGTCTGGCGGCCGGTATCGACCTGGGCACCACCAATTCACTGGTTGCTACCGTGCGTAGCGGTCAGGCCGAAACGTTGCCTGACCATCAAGGGCGCTATCTGCTGCCGTCAGTGGTTAACTATCAGGCTTCAGGTTTGACGGTTGGCTATGACGCGCGACAGAACGCGGCACTGGATCCGGTCAACACCATCAGCTCCGTTAAACGCATGTTGGGACGCTCTCTGGCGGATATCGAAGCTCGGTATCCGCATCTACCGTATCAACTGCAGGCCAGTGAAAACGGCCTGCCAATGATTCACACCGCTGGCGGCCTGCTCAACCCGATTCGCGTTTCAGCCGATATCCTGAAGGCACTTGCCGAACGTGCTACCGAAGCGCTGGCGGGCGAGCTTGACGGGGTGGTGATTACCGTTCCGGCCTACTTCGACGACGCCCAGCGTCAGGGGACTAAGGACGCCGCGCGTCTGGCGGGCCTGCACGTGTTGCGTCTGCTGAACGAACCGACCGCGGCGGCGATTGCCTACGGCCTGGACTCCGGTCAGGAAGGAGTGATTGCGGTTTATGACCTCGGCGGCGGCACCTTTGATATCTCCGTGTTGCGTTTAAGTCGCGGTGTGTTTGAAGTGCTGGCGACTGGCGGCGATTCCGCGCTCGGCGGCGACGATTTTGATCACCTATTGGCCGATCATATCCGCGAACAGGCGGGTATTGCCGATCGTAGCAACAACCGCCTGCAGCGTGAGCTGCTCGATGCGGCTATCGCTGCGAAGATTGCCCTAAGCGATGCCGATGTGGCGCGGGTGGACGTTGGCGGCTGGCAGGGCGAAATTACCCGCAACCAGTTTAATGACCTGATCGCGCCGCTGGTGAAACGCACGCTGCTGGCCTGCCGTCGCGCCTTGAAAGATGCGGGCGTTGAGGCGCAAGAGGTGCTGGAAGTGGTGATGGTCGGCGGTTCAACCCGCGTACCGCTGGTCCGTGAACGCGTTGGCGAGTTCTTTGGCCGCACGCCGCTGACCTCTATTGACCCGGACAAAGTCGTTGCCATCGGCGCGGCGATTCAGGCGGATATCCTGGTCGGCAATAAGCCGGACAGCGAACTGTTGCTGCTTGACGTTATCCCGCTCTCTCTTGGGCTGGAAACTATGGGCGGTCTGGTCGAGAAAGTCATCCCGCGCAACACCACCATTCCGGTGGCGCGCGCGCAGGAGTTCACCACCTTCAAAGATGGCCAGACGGCGATGTCTATCCACGTGATACAGGGCGAGCGCGAACTGGTGCAGGACTGCCGCTCACTGGCGCGCTTTGCGCTACGTGGGATCCCGGCGCTACCGGCGGGCGGGGCGCATATTCGCGTCACCTTCCAGGTGGATGCTGACGGCCTGCTGAGCGTGACGGCGATGGAAAAATCGACCGGCGTTGAGGCCTCCATCCAGGTGAAACCGTCCTACGGCCTGACCGATGGCGAGATCGCCAACATGATTAAAGATTCGATGAGCTACGCCGAGCAGGACGTTCAGGCGCGGATGCTGGCCGAGCAAAAAGTCGAAGCCGCACGCGTTCTGGAAAGTCTGGTGAGTGCGCTGGCCGCCGACGCCGCGCTGTTAAGCGCCGCAGAGCGTCAAGCTATCGATGACGCTGCGGAGCAAGTGCGCACCGCAGCGGCAGGCGATGATGCCGATGCGATTAAAGAAGCGATTAAAAATATCGACACACAAACCCAGGAATTTGCCGCACGTCGTATGGATCAATCGGTCCGTACCGCGCTGAAAGGCCAATCCGTGGACGAGGTTTAAAATGCCAAAAATTGTTTTTCTGCCCCACCAGGACCTGTGTCCGGATGGCGTAGTTGTGGAAGCTGAGATCGGTGAGACTATCCTTGATGCTGCCCTGCGTAGCGGTATTGAGATTGAACACGCCTGCGAAAAATCCTGTGCCTGCACCACCTGCCACTGCATCGTGCGCGAAGGCTTTGACTCGCTGGCTGAAAGTACCGAAGATGAAGACGACATGCTGGATAAGGCCTGGGGGCTTGAGCCCGACAGCCGTCTGAGCTGCCAGGCGCGCGTGACCGATGACGATTTGGTCGTCGAAATTCCGCGCTACACCATCAATCACGCACGCGAGCATTAATATGGGACTGAAATGGACCGATAGTCGTGAAATCGGCGAAGCGCTGTACGATGCTTTTCCGGATCTCGACCCGAAAACCGTTCGCTTCACCGATCTGCATCAGTGGGTTTGCGAGCTGGAAGAGTTTAATGACGATCCAAACGCATCCAATGAAAAAATTCTGGAGGCGATTCTGCTAGTCTGGTTAGACGAAGCAGAATAATTTTTGCGTCATGATTCGCGCCGCAGGTGCGTTGGCTACGTTCGCTCACCCCAGTCACATAGTTTGCTATGCTCCCGGGGATTCGCTCACTTGCCGCCTTCCTGCAACGCGAATCATTTAGCAAAAGATCTAACGGGCTGCCATTCGGTGGCCCGTTTGCTAAGAAGGATAATGATAATGACCGAAGCTATGAAAATTACGCTGACCGCTCAGCCAGCCGATGCGCGCTGGGGAGAAAAAGCGTCTTACAGCATTAATAATGACGGTATCACCCTGCACCTGAACGATAAAGACGACCTGGGTTTAATCCAGCGCGCAGCGCGTAAAATTGACGGCATGGGCATCAAACACGTTGCGCTCGATGGCGAAGGCTGGAATACAGACAGTGCGTGGGCGTTCTGGGCCGGTTATAAAGGTCCAAAAGGCAGCCGTAAAGTTGAGTGGCCAACTCTGGACGATGCGCAGAAGAGTGAACTGGATAGCCGCCTGACCATCATCGACTGGGTCCGCGACACCATCAACGCCCCGGCAGAAGAGTTGGGGCCGGAGCAGTTAGCGCAGCGCGCGGTTGACCTGCTGTGCAGCGTCGCCTGTGACAATGTTTCTTATCGCATCACGAAGGGCGAAGATTTGCGCGAGCAGAACTATCTGGGTCTGCACACCGTTGGCCGCGGCTCTGAGCGTCCGCCGGTCCTGCTGGCGCTGGACTATAACCCAACCGGCGATAAAGAAGTCCCGGTTTACGCCTGTCTGGTCGGTAAGGGCATTACCTTTGACTCCGGCGGCTACAGCATCAAGCAAAGCGCCTTTATGGATTCGATGAAATCCGATATGGGCGGTGCTGCGACGGTGACCGGTGCGCTGGCGTTTGCTATCACTCGTGGCCTGAACAAACGCGTGAAGCTGTATCTGTGCTGTGCCGATAACCTGATTAGCGGCAACGCCTTCAAACTTGGCGACATTATTCGCTATCGCAACGGCAAAACCGTTGAAATCATGAATACCGATGCCGAAGGCCGTCTGGTGCTGGCGGATGGCCTGATTGATGCTTGTGCACAGAAGCCTGAGCTGATTATCGATGCTGCTACCCTAACCGGTGCCGCAAAAACCGCGCTGGGCAACGATTATCATGCGCTCTTCAGCTTTGATGACAATCTGGCGAATCGTCTGCTGGCAAGCGCTCGGGCCGAGAACGAAGCGTTCTGGCGTCTCCCGCTGGCCGAGTTCCACCGCGGTCAGTTGCCGTCGAACTTTGCGGAACTGAACAATACTGGCAGCGCGGCCTATCCGGCGGGTGCCAGCACGGCAGCAGGCTTCTTGTCCCACTTCGTCGAGAACTATCATGAAGGCTGGCTGCATATCGACTGCTCTGCGACCTACCGCAAATCTGCCGTTGAGCAGTGGTCGGCGGGGGCGACAGGCCTCGGTGTGCGCACCATTGCGAATTTGCTGACTGCGGAATAACCTTTTCCCCTCACCTTACTCTTTTCCCTGGGTGAGGGGGTATTACCGTTCTGGAACCACTATGTCCGAAACTAAAAATGAGCTAGAAACTCTGCTGGAAAAGGCGGCGACTGAGCCAGGCCATCGTCCGGCGTTTTTCCGCACCTTGCTGGAAGCCACCGTCTGGGTGCCTGGCGCAGGCGCGCCGGGCGAGCAGGTCGTCGAAGACAGCGTGCTGGATTTGCAGCACTGGGAAAAAGATGACGGCACCTCGGTGATTCCTTTTTTCACCTCGCTGGAAGCGCTGCAACAGGCCGTGGAAGACGAGCAGTCTTTTGTGGTGATGCCGGTGCGAACGCTGTTCGCTATGACCCTCGGCGAGACGCTGTATCTCAATGCCAAACTGCCAACCGGCAAAGAGTTTGCGCCGCGAGAGATTAGCCACCTGCTGGGCGAAGAGGGAAGCCCGCTCAGTACTCAGACCGTGCTCGAAGGCGGCGCGCCGCTGCTGTTGTCCGAAGTTGCTGAACCGCCTGCGCAGATGGTTGATTCGCTGACTACGCTGTTCAAAACGCTGAAAACGGTGAAACGTGCGTTTTTATGCTCAATTAAAGACAGCGCCGATGCGCCAGCTAACCTGCTGATTGGTATTGAAGCGGAAGGTGACGTCGAGGAGATCATTCAGGCAACCGGCAGCGTAGCGACTGATACGCTTCCCGGCGACGAACCAATTGATATCTGCCAGGTGGTGGAGGGCGAAAAGGGCATCAGCCACTTTATGATTGCCCACATCACGCCGTTCTATGAAAAGCGCTGGGGCAGCTTCCTGCGTGACTTTAAGCAAAATCGTATTATCTAAACACAACGGGGGCTTAAGCCCCCGTTGTTCTATCTGCTATCTACTGCGCCGGTTCAATCGGCAAATCCGTCCGCGCGCCCCATTCACTCCATGAGCCGTCATATAGGCTAACGCCGTTGACGCCGAGGGTGGTGAGCGCTAATACCACCACTGCCGCCGTTACGCCGGATCCGCAGCTGGCAATAATCGGCCGCTCAAAATCAACGCCCTGACGAGCGAAAATCTCGTTCAGCTCATCAACGGTTTTGAGTTCGCCGTTAATCACCAGCTCGGTCCAGGGGACGTTTCGTGCGCCGGGAATATGCCCGCTACGCAGACCTGGACGCGGTTCAGACACCAGACCATTAAAGCGTGCCGCCGGGCGAGCATCGACGATCTGTGCCGATCCTTCATGGCTAACTAACAATACATCGGTCAGGCGTTTGATCACCAGCGGATCGAAGCGGCCGTCAAAATCACCTTCCGGCAATTCAGGAAGGCCTTGCTCCAGCGGTAGCTCATCGCGACGCCAGCCTTCGAGGCCACCCGCAAGTATCGACACTTTTTCGACACCGAAAGTACGCAACATCCACCAGGCGCGCGGTGCGGAGAAGAGATTACCTTCATCGTACACCACCAGATGCTTATCGCTGTTCACCCCAAGTTCGCGCATGGCAACGGCAAATGCCTCCGCGCGCGGCATCATATGCGGCAGCGGGCTGGTATGGTCGGAAAGGGCTTCGATATCGAAAAAGACGGCGCCAGGAACGTGGCCTGCCAGATATTCAGCGTTGATATCGCGATCGTCCTGCCCTGGCGGGGCCATCCGCGCATCGATAATTTGGATTTCCGGGTCATCAATATGTTCCGCCAGCCAGTCGGCAGCGACAAAAAACGAGGTAGACATAAGTGCCTCCGTGTCATCAACAATAGAGTGATTGTTGTTGTTTTTAACGATATCGACAAGGCATTTTCAAGGGGATGCGGTGGTAATGTGATATTCCCCCGAACGGCGTCGGGGGAGTAGCCTGTTAAAACTGGCTTTGCTGCAGGTAGCGCCAGGCGTACTGTGCGTACAGCTCGGCACCGCTTTTCATCACCTGCTCATCGATATTAAAGCAGCCGTGATGGTGCGCGTAATCGCTACCTTTCTCTTTGTTACCTGAGCCGAGCAGCGCGAAGGCACCGGGGATATTCTCCATATAAAAACTGAAATCTTCTCCACCGGTGGTCGGCTTTTCGTTGAAAAGAACCTTGTCGCCAAACGCATCGCGGATAACCGACTGCGCCAGCAGCGCGCTGCGCTCCTCGTTGATCACCGGCAGCGTACCGTAGCAGTAGTCAACCTGAGCCGTCGCGCCGTAGACTGCGGCGGTATGCTCTGCATAGCGGGTAATCGCCGCCTCCAGACGTTGACGCGCTTCAATGCTGAAGCAGCGCACGGTGCCATCAAGAACGGCGTTCTCAGCGATGACGTTAAAGCGCGTGCCGACGTCCATTCTGCCGATGGTTACCACGGCGGACTCCAGCGGCGAGGTTTCACGCGCCACGATGGCCTGGAGATTCATCACAAATGCAGAAGCGACAACGGCGGCATCGACGCACGCTTCTGGCATCGAGCCGTGACCGCCGCGGCCACGAAACGTTACTTTCAGCAAATCCGCCGAGGCAAAGGATGAGCCGACGTTGCAGGATATTTTGCCGGATGGCGTACCCGACCAGATATGCATCCCAAAAACGTTATCCACGTTGTCGATAGCCCCCTGCTTAATCATCGCCTTTGCACCTTCAGCGATCTCTTCCGCAGGCTGAAAGATCAGACGTACGTTGCCTACCAGCTGCTCGCGGATTTCATATAACGCGTGGGCAGCGGTCAGTAGCATAGCGGTATGGGAATCATGGCCGCAGGCATGCATTTTTCCCGTCGTTTGCGATTTGTAGTCGAGCTGATCGTTGAGCTCCAGCACCGGCAAAGCGTCCATATCGGCGCGCAGGGCCACGGTTTTACCCGGCTGACCGCCGATGATATCGGCGATAATGCCTGTCGGATGGGTACGGCGGTATGGAATACCGATGGCTTCCAGTTCAGCGGCGACGCGATCGGTGGTGCGCTTCTCCTCCCACGGCAGCTCAGGATGGGCGTGCAGGTCGCGACGAAAAGCGATCATCGCCGGTTCTTCTCTGGCGATAATCTCGGTAATGGCAGGGTTAATCATCAATGGCTCCATAATTTGCTAAAAATTCAACGCGCTCAACCAGCGATCGGTGTCAGGTAACCGACCAGTATTCCAGCCAATACCACCGAAACCATGGTGACGGAGACGAACCCGCCCACCAGCATCGGGCCCAGCATATGGTGGGTCAACATCTGGCGCTCTTTTTCATCGTGGGTGAGGGCGTTGATGGCCTCGTTGGTAATAATATAGTCGGCGGGAAAACCGTACAGCGCGGTCAGAGAGATGGCGAATGCCATCGGGCCGCTGACGCCAAGCAGTTTCCCAACCAGCCAGGAGACGATAAACATGCCGATAACCGCCGTGGCGATTAATACTACCATCGGGAAAAGCAGGCGCAGCAGCATCTCCGGGGTCGCTTTATTCAGCGTATCAAAGATAAATAGCATCAATCCCATAATGGCGAAGCCGAAGCCGTTGGCCTTATGCAGCGTGTGTTTTTCGAGGAAGCCCAGCGAAGTAAATACCACGCCAAAAAACAGACACAGTACAAATGGGCTGATGTTCACTATTGGCCTGGCAAGGTCGGCAACAAACCAGGCCAGACAGCCGACCAGCGCCAGGCGCAGGAATTTGAAGTAGTTGCTGTTATAGCTGCCAGGGATTTTACTGAACAGGCGCGGCATTTTCTCTTCCCCGACGGCGAGCATAGCGTGCTCGTCCGGGACGTCATCATGGTGGTGCTCACCGCTGCGGTAGCGGGCCAGCAGCGTTTTGCCTTCGCGTTGTAACATGATGGCGGTTAGAGGATATCCGGCGAATCCTTGCATCACGTAAACCAATATGGCAAAAACCGATAGATCAACCAGACCGGCGTTGCTTGCACCTTGCGACATAATCAGCGATGAGACGATACCGCCGACCAGCGGAGGAATGGTGACCAGCGCGGTGTTGCGGTCGAACATCACCATACATACCGCAAAAACGGCGGCCGTTATTCCGGCGATACCTGCGAGGGAGATAACCACGGTTTTCCACTGCTGGGCCAGCTCTTTAAGCGACAGCAGGGTGCCCATATTCGTGATTAATAAATACATCAGCATTATGGCAACAGGGGTGCCTATCCCAGCACGGCTGATAATATCCGCAGGGAAAAATGTCCAGTAACCAATCAGAAACAAAACTGCGCAGACAAATACCGAAGGGATCCAGGCTTTTGTGCGGGTAGAAACAACGTCGCCGATATAAAGAATTAAAACAATAATCGACAGTGCGACCATTTGTGACATAAATAACTTCCATATTATTTATCCCATATATGTTTATGGGACGGGTGGATATTGTGTTGTCAGGTAACTGCGGAACGCGCAGATAATATCTTCGCCAGGGAGATAATTTATGCTTTAGAGGCGTTGATATATATCAATTAATTGAAAATGCGAGATTTGTCAATTTATACTCGTCATACTTCAAGTTGCATATGCGTTGGCCACGTTCATTCACCCCAGTCACTTACCCGAGTAAGCTCCTGGGGATTCGCGCACTTGCCGCCTTCCTGCAACTCGAATTATTTAGGGTATATATAGGTTTGCTTTGGATAGATACTCAGAATAACAAGACAGCAATAAATTCCTTTTTCAGAGGAAGTAAGAAAAATCCTGGGTTAGCCTATTTGACTAATTCATGAATCCTGATGCTCAGTTCAGAGGTCTCTTTTGCCGGACATTGTTAACGAGCGTGCTATTGGTAATTCTGCCGTTCACGCATAATAATGAGTTCACTGAATGTATCTGGCCCTCGGGCCGAGGGGTTAGAAGGATGAAACCATTTCGTTTGGCGGCGCTATCTCTGGCGCTACTTACTGCGTTATCGTTGACCGGCTGCGATGACAGCGGCAAACCACAGGCGGCTGCCCCAGCGGCCTCCACGGCGGCGGATAAAGACAATGCGAAACCGGACAGTGCCCAGTTGGCGGCGCTGGCGGAAAAAAGCCAAGGCAAAGCGCTAACGCTGCTGGATGCCTCGGAAGTGCAGCTCGAAGGCGCGGCGACGCTGGTGCTGACTTTTTCTGTCCCTTTACAGCCGGATCAGGATTTCTCCCGCAGCGTACATCTGGTCGACAAAAAGAGCGGCAAAGTCGACGGTGCCTGGGAGCTGGCGCCAAATCTTAAAGAGCTACGGTTGCGCCATCTGGAGCCAAAACGTGAGCTGATTGTTTCGGTGGACCCAACCCTGGCGGCGCTGAATAAAGCGACTTTTGACAGCAGCTTCGAAAAAACCATTACCACCCGCGATATTGCCCCAAGCATTGGTTTTGCCAGCCGTGGCTCGCTACTGCCGGGGAAAGTCGTTGCCGGACTACCGGTGATGGCGCTGAATGTCGATAACGTCGATGTGAACTTTTTCCGCATCAAACCGGAATCACTCTCCGCTTTTGTCAGCCAGTGGGAATACCGTAATTCGCTGAGCAACTGGGAGTCGGATGAGCTGCTGAAGATGGCCGATTTGGTCTATACCGGCCGTTTCGACCTTAACCCGGCGCGCAATACGCGCGAAAAATTACTGCTGCCGCTGGCGGATATCAAGCCTCTGCAAGAGCCGGGCGTCTATATTGCGGTGATGAATCAGGCGGGCCACTATAACTACAGCAACGCCGCGACGCTGTTCACCCTTAGTGATATCGGCGTATCCGCACACCGTTACCACAACCGGCTGGATGTCTTTACCCAGAGCCTCGAAAACGGTACTGCGCAGTCCGACATTGACGTTCAACTGCTGAATGCCAAAGGGCAGACTCTGGCGCAAGCGAAGAGCGATGCTCAGGGACACGTCACGCTGCAAACTGATAAAGACGCGGCGCTGCTGCTGGCGCGCAAGGACGGGCAAACCACACTGCTCGACCTCAAACTCCCGGCGCTGGATCTGGCGGAGTTTTCGATTGCCGGTGCGCCGGGCTTCACTAAGCAACTGTTTATGTTCGGCCCGCGCGATCTCTATCGACCGGGCGAAACGGTGGTTCTCAACGCGTTACTGCGCGATAGCGACGGCAAACCGCTGGCCGAGCAGCCGGTGAAGCTGGAAGTGGTGCAGCCGGACGGCCAGGTGATTCGTTCGACGGTAAGCAAGCCAGTTAACGGTCTGTACCAGTTTACGTATTCGCTCGATAGCGGCGCGGCAACCGGGATGTGGCATATCCGCGCCAGCACTGGCGACAACCAGCCGCGCGAGTGGGATTTCCACGTTGAAGATTTTATGCCCGAGCGCATGGCGCTGAACCTGACGCCGCAAAATGCGCCGATTGCGCCCGCTACTGATGTCAGTTTTGCCGTGACCGGCGCTTATCTGTACGGCGCGCCGGCCAGCGGCAACCAGTTACAGGGCAAGCTGTTCCTTCGCCCGCTGCGCGATGCGGTGCAAGCGCTGCCGGGCTTCCAGTTTGGCGATATTGCCGAAGAGAACCTTTCCCGCAGCCTGGATGAAGTACAGGCCACGCTCGATGAGCAAGGTCATGCGCAAGTGACCACCGCCAGCCAGTGGCAGGAGAGCCACTCGCCGCTGCAGGTAATTTTGCAGGCCAGCCTGCTGGAATCCGGTGGTCGCCCGGTTACGCGCACCGTCAGGCAGCCAATCTGGCCTGCCGAGGCGCTGCCGGGCATTCGTCCGGAATTTGCCCTGAAAGAGATATACGACTATCGCACTGACAGCACCATCAAACAGCCGGTGGTGGATGAAAACGGCAACGCGGCGTTTGAGATTGTCTATGCCGACGCCAAAGGCGAGAAGAGGGCGGTTTCTGGTCTACAGGTGCGGTTGATTCGCGAACGCCGCGATTACTACTGGAACTGGTCCGATAGTGAAGGTTGGCAGTCGCAGTTCGATCAAAAAGATCTTCAGGAAGGAGAGGAGTCGCTGGATCTTACTGCCGGGCAAACGGCAAAAGTCAGCTTCCCGGTTGAGTGGGGCTCTTATCGACTGGAGGTCAAAGGGCCGGACGATGTTGTCAGCAGCGTGCGTTTCTGGGCCGGATACAGTTGGCAGGATAACAGCGATGGTCAGGGGGCCGCGCGTCCGGACCGCGTTACCATGAAGCTGGATAAACCAGCCTATAAACCGGGTGACACTATCAAGCTGCACATTGCCGCTCCGGCAGCCGGTAAAGGCTATGCGCTGGTGGAATCAAGTGAGGGGCCGCTTTGGTGGCAGGAAATTGATGTTCCGGCGGAAGGTATGGATTTGTCGATTCCGGTGGATAAAGCCTGGAATCGCCACGACCTGTATCTCAGCACCCTGGTGATTCGTCCGGGGGATAAATCACGCTCCGCGACGCCAAAACGGGCTGTGGGGTTGCTGCATCTGCCGCTTGGTGATGAAAACCGCCGTCTGAATCTGGCGCTGGAAGCGCCGGATAAAATGCGTCCGAACCAACCGCTGACGGTGAAAGTGAAAGCCAGCGTCAAAGAAGGCGAGACGCCGAAGCAGGTCAACGTTCTGCTCTCCGCCGTCGATAGCGGCGTATTGAATATTACCGACTATGCGACGCCGGATCCGTGGAACGCTTTCTTCGGTCAGAAGCGCTACGGCGCGGATATTTACGATATCTACGGTCAGGTCATTGAAGGGCAGGGGAGACTCGCTAGCCTGCGTTTCGGCGGCGATGGCGACGAACTCAAGCGCGGCGGCAAACCGCCGGTTAATCACGTAACCATTGTCGCCCAGCAGGCGCAGCCGGTGGTGCTGGATGAGAAAGGCGAAGGCACGGTAACGTTACCGATTGGCGATTTTAACGGCGAACTGCGGGTGATGGCCCAGGCGTGGAGCGCTGATGATTTTGGCAGTAGTGAAGATAAAGTGATCGTTGCAGCGCCGGTCATTGCCGAGCTGAACATGCCGCGCTTCCTCGCCAGCGGAGATACGACACGCCTGGCGCTGGATCTCAGCAACCTGACCGATAAGCCGCAAACGCTCAACGTTGCGCTGAACGCCAGCGGCCTGCTGCAGCTTGAAGGCGGGGAAATACCGCCGGTACAGCTGGCGCCCGGCGCGCGCAGCACTCTGTTTGTTCCCGTTCGCGCCCATGAAGGCTTTGGTGACGGCCATGTTAACGCCACTATCAGCGGTCTGAACCTGCCTGGTGAAACCTTCACCCCGATGCAAAAACAGTGGACGCTGGGCGTGCGTCCGGCGTTTCCGGCACAAACCGTGAATTCCGGCGCGGTTCTGCAGCCGGGCGAAGGCTGGCAGGCTCCGGCTGGGCAAAGTCAGGGCTTCTCGCCCGCCACGCTGCAAGGGCAACTGGTATTCAGTGGTAAGCCGCCGCTGAATCTGGCGCGCTATATTCGCGATCTCAAAGCTTACCCTTACGGTTGTCTGGAACAAACCACCAGCGGACTGTTCCCGTCGCTCTATACCAACGCCGTTCAGCTAAAAGCGTTGGGGATCAGCGGAGACAGTGATGAAAAACGGCGCGCGGCGGTGGATATCGGCATTTCGCGCCTGCTGCAAATGCAGCGCGATGATGGCGGTTTCGCCCTGTGGGATAAACAAGGACCGGAAGAGTACTGGCTGACCGCTTACGCGATGGACTTCCTCGTGCGAGCGGGAGAGCAGGGCTATAGCGTGCCGACGAATGCTATTAACAACGGCAACCAGCGCCTGCTGCGGTATTTACAGGAACAGGGTCTGATGACCGTTCGCTATAGCGATGATGCCCAGGCCAGCCGCTTTGCTGCTCAGGCCTATGCTGCGTTGGTGCTGGCGCGGCAGCAAAAAGCACCGCTCGGCGCGCTGCGCGAAATCTGGAATCGCCACGAGCAGGCGCGTTCTGGTCTGCCGTTGTTGCAGTTAGGCGTTGCGCTGAAAGCGATGGGAGATGCGCCTCGCGGTGACGAAGCTCTGAAGCTGGCAATGTCTACGCCGCGTCAGGATGCAAATCGCTGGCTCGGCGACTACGGTAGCGAGCTGCGCGACGATGCGCTGAAACTGGCGTTACTGGAAGAGAACAAGCTGCTGCCAGAGGCGCAAAACAGACTACTAAGTAACCTGGCTGAAGAGGCTTATGGTCAGCGCTGGCTCTCAACGCAGGAGACCAACGCGCTATTCCTTGCCGGGCGCTCGTTGCAGGACGTTCCCAGCAACTGGCAGGTGCAAACCTCGCTGCAGTCCGAACCGCTCTCCGGCGACAAAGCGCAAACTCGCAACCTGACCGGCGACCAGTTGGCGACGCTGGAGGTGACCAACACCGGTCAACAGCCGCTGTGGCTACGTCTCGACAGCAGCGGGTATCCGCAGAGCGCTCCACAGCCTGGCGGTAACGTGCTGGGTATTGAACGGCAAATTTTCGATACTCAGGGTCAGCAGAAATCGCTCTCTTCACTGCGCAGCGGTGAGCTGGTACTGGTGAAGCTGGAAGTCACAGCCAAACGCAACGTACCGGACGCGCTGGTGGTCGATTTACTTCCGGCAGGGCTGGAGCTGGAAAACCAGAATCTGGCCAACAGCAGCGCTAGCCTGCAGGAGAATGGCGAGGTGGTGCAGAATCTGCTCAACCAGATGCAGCAGGCGGATATCCAGCACATTGAATTTCGCGACGATCGTTTTGTCGCTGCGGTGGCTATCAACGAAGGACAGCCGGTGACCCTGGTTTATCTGGCGCGGGCGGTGACGCCGGGGACTTATCAGGTTCCGCAGCCG
Organism: Klebsiella huaxiensis; assembly: GCF_003261575.2. GTDB lineage: Bacteria > Pseudomonadota > Gammaproteobacteria > Enterobacterales > Enterobacteriaceae > Klebsiella > Klebsiella huaxiensis. The sequence goes on from NZ_CP036175.1 coordinate 1,556,030, forward strand.
CAGGTGGAATCGATGTATGTGCCGCAGTGGCGGGCAACCGGCGCGGCCAGTGGTCCGTTGATTGTTACTCCATAAATGAAGTGTTTTACCGCGATAAAACGCCGCTGGCGCTGGCTGGCGGCGTTCTTTTTTCTTCTGTGGCTTGCGGTGCTGGCGGCTGACAGGCTATGGCCGCTGCCGCTACATGAGGTTACGCCCGCAAGGGTTGTGGTTGCGGAAGACGGGACGCCGTTGTGGCGCTTTGCCGATGCGCAGGGTGTCTGGCGCTATCCGGTGACGCTCGGTGACGTCTCACCGCGCTATTTGCAGGCGCTGATCCAGTATGAAGATCGCTGGTTCTGGGATCATCCTGGCGTTAATCCGTTCTCGATCGCGCGTGCCGCCTGGCAGGATCTGACCTCCGGGCGGGTGATCTCCGGGGGGAGCTCGCTGACCATGCAGGTGGCGCGCCTTCTCGATCCTCATCCTCGCACCTTCGGCGGCAAGCTGCGTCAGCTATGGCGGGCGCTGCAGCTGGAGTGGCATCTGTCAAAAAGCGAGATCCTTACGCTCTATCTCAACCGGGCGCCGTTCGGCGGCACGCTGCAGGGGATCGGTGCGGCCAGTTGGGCTTACCTTGGGAAACCTCCAGCTCAGCTAAGCTACGGCGAAGCGGCGCTGCTGGCGGTACTGCCGCAGGCGCCGAGCCGATTGCGCCCGGACCGCTGGCCCGAGCGGGCACAAGCGGCGCGCGATAAAGTGCTGCTGCGGATGCAGAGCCAGGGCGTGTGGCCGGAAAAACCGGTACGTGAAGCTATCGAAGAGCCGGTATGGCTATTCCCGCGTCAGATGCCGCAGCTGGCGCCGCTTTTTTCCCGCCGCGCGCTGGCGGGCAGCCGTGAAGATAAGGTGGTGACGACGCTGGATGCCGGGCTACAGCGGCAGCTGGAAGATCTGGCGTTAAACTGGAAATCGCGCCTGCCGCCGCGCAGCTCGCTGGCAATGGTGGTGGTTGACCATACCAATATGAAGGTGCGCGGCTGGGTAGGTTCGGCGGATATTAGCGATGATAGCCGTTTTGGTCATATTGATATGGTGTCGGCGGTCCGCTCCCCCGGTTCGGTGCTGAAACCGTTTGTCTATGGTATGGCGCTGGATGAGGGGCTGATTCATCCGGCGTCTTTATTGCAGGACGTCCCGCGACGCTTTAGCGATTACCGGCCGGGCAACTTCGACAGCGGTTTTCATGGGCCGGTGAGCGCTAGCGAAGCGCTGGTTCGTTCGCTGAACCTTCCGGCGGTGCAGGTACTGGAGGCCTACGGGCCGAAGCGGTTTGCTGCTAACCTGCGCAACGCTGGTCTGCCGCTGATGCTGCCAACGGGCGCGGAGCCGAATCTGTCGCTGATCCTCGGCGGCGCAGGGGCGAGGCTGGAGGATATCGTGGCGGCGTATAGCGCATTTGCCCGTCACGGCAAGGCCGCGCGCTTACGCATCACACCGAACGCTCCGCTAGTGGAAAGACCGCTACTGTCGCCGGGTTCAGCCTGGATTGTGCGGCGTATTCTTGCTGGTGAAGCGCAGCCGGTTCCTGATGCATCGCTGGTGCGGGTGGTACCGCTGGCGTGGAAAACAGGCACCAGCTACGGATATCGCGATGCCTGGGCGATCGGCGTTAATGCCCGCTATCTGATCGGCATCTGGACCGGGCGGCCCGATGGCACGCCGGTGGTCGGGCAGTTTGGTTTCGCCAGCGCGGTGCCGTTGCTTAATCAGGTGAATAATATGCTGCTGGCGCGACCAGCGATGGGTCGCGGCGGATTGCCGACCGACCCGCGTCCATCGTCGGTCAGCGCCGGGAACATTTGCTGGCCCGGCGGGCAGCATTTAGCATCAGGAGATGCGAACTGTCGCCGACGGTTGGCAACCTGGCTGCTGGATGAGAGCCAACCGCCGACGCTGCTGCTGCCCGGTCAGGAAGGGATTCGCGGCATTCGTTTCCCGGTATGGTTGAATGACAAAGGGCTGCGGGTGGCGGCAGATTGCTCCGGCGCGGTGGAAAAAAATATCGACGTCTGGCCGCTGCCGCTCGAACCCTGGCTCCCCGTTGGCGAACGGCGTCGCGCCAGGCTGCCTGCAGTATCGGCTGATTGTCCGCCAGTACAAACCGCGGACCCCGCGCCGCTGGTGCTATCCGGCATTCGCGAGGGATCGGTGATTAAACGTCTGCCCGGTGAGCAGAAGGTTATGCTACCGCTGCAAACGACCGGCGGGGAAGGGCGGCGCTGGTGGTTTCTGAACGGCGAACCGCTGGCGGTGGAAGGGGCCAGCACGACCCTCAGCCTGGAACGCGTCGAAAATTATCAACTGGTAGTGATGGATGAGGCCGGGCAAATTGTTGCCGCGAATTTCACCGTACAATAAGCGGAGCTGTCATAGATTGGTCGGATTTGTTGTTTAAGGTCGCTTTTTTTTAAAAAAATGTTACCTAAACACATAGGCAACCGCTGTAGATGATGATTATAATTCGCGCCGTATTTATCTGCTCATCTGCAAAACAGAACAACACATATAAGAGGTTATCATGGCTATTGAACGTACTTTTTCCATCATCAAACCAAACGCGGTGGCAAAAAACGTTATTGGCGGCATCTTTTCTCGCTTTGAAGCTGCAGGGTTCAAAATTGTCGGCACCAAAATGCTGCACCTGACCGTTGAGCAGGCTCGCGGTTTTTATGCTGAGCACGAAGGCCGCCCATTCTTCGACGGCCTGGTTGAATTTATGACTTCCGGCCCGATCGTCGTTTCCGTGCTGGAAGGCGAAAATGCGGTTCAGCGTCACCGTGACCTGCTGGGCGCAACCAACCCGGCGAACGCGCTGGCAGGTACTCTGCGCGCTGACTACGCTGATAGCTTCACCGAGAACGGTACCCATGGTTCCGATTCTGTTGAATCTGCTGCGCGCGAGATCGCGTTCTTCTTTGCGGAAGGCGAGGTTTGCCCACGCACCCGCTAATCCTCGTCGTCTTTTCGACCGTCGCGGTGTTGGCTGCGCGCGTTCACCCCGGTCACATAGTTATCTATGCTCCCGGGGCTTAACTTGCTTGCCGCCTTGCGACAATCGAAGAGCCATAGAGGATTAAGTATGTGGTTACGATTTTTTTATCATTGACTGCGTGCAAGCGTGGTATTGATGCGCCAGACTTTGTAGAATACAGCTCCCCGGACGAGCAGTTGCTCCCGGGGCGTTTCTTTTTCAACCCTCCAGGGGCCATAACGTGTAATAACGAGGCCGGGATCAATTATGTCTGAACAAATAGTCACACCTGATAGCGCCGCTCTGACGGTGCCGAATAAAGATGCCAAAATCAACCTGCTGGATCTGAACCGTCAGCAGATGCGCGAGTTTTTCAAAGATATGGGCGAAAAGCCTTTCCGCGCCGATCAGGTGATGAAATGGATGTATCACTATTGCTGCGATAACTTTGATGAGATGACCGACATCAACAAAGTCCTGCGCGGCAAACTGAAGGAAATCGCGGAGATCCGCGCACCCGAAGTTGTTGAAGAGCAGCGCTCCAGCGATGGCACTATCAAATGGGCGATTGCCGTTGGCGATCAGCGCGTTGAGACTGTGTATATCCCGGAAGACGATCGCGCGACCCTGTGCGTTTCTTCCCAGGTTGGCTGCGCGCTGGAGTGTAAATTCTGCTCCACGGCGCAGCAGGGCTTTAACCGTAATCTGCGGGTATCGGAAATTATCGGCCAGGTCTGGCGTGCTGCGAAAATTGTCGGCGCGGTGAAGGCAACGGGCGTACGTCCGATCACCAACGTGGTAATGATGGGGATGGGTGAACCGCTGCTGAACCTGACCAACGTGGTTCCGGCGATGGAAATCATGCTCGACGACTTCGGCTTTGGCCTGTCCAAACGTCGCGTGACTCTGTCGACTTCAGGTGTGGTACCTGCGCTGGATAAGCTTGGCGATATGATTGACGTTGCGCTGGCGATCTCTCTGCATGCACCGAATGACACCATTCGTGACGAAATCGTGCCGATCAACAAGAAATACAATATCGAGACCTTCCTGAACTCGGTGCGTGGCTACATTTCGAAGTCCAACGCCAACCAGGGTCGCGTGACTATCGAATACGTTATGCTGGATCACGTCAATGACGGTACCGAGCATGCGCATGAGCTGGCCGAACTTTTGAAAGATACGCCGTGTAAGATCAACCTGATCCCATGGAACCCCTTCCCGGGCGCGCCGTATGGCCGTAGCTCCAACAGCCGTATCGACCGTTTCTCCAAAGTGTTGATGGAGTACGGTTTTACCACGATTGTGCGTAAAACCCGTGGCGATGACATTGATGCCGCCTGCGGCCAGCTGGCGGGTGATGTAATCGACCGCACCAAGCGCACGCTGCGTAAGCGTATGCAGGGTGAAGCGATCGACGTTAAGGCAATCTGATAAATGATGCAACGCGCAACCCGGGTTGTGCGTTGCATATTTATGTTGAATAGCCGGGCGAAATACACTGGTTTGGTTAATAATTACGGTGCGTTTTTGTCGACTTTGAGGCAGTATGTAGCGGTACAACAACCGCTTAGCATTCAATATTGATAAGTCTCTGTGATAGTACGTCATACGGCCTTATACTGTTTGTCTGACGTTGAGCAGATGTCTCGCGGCGCGGGGTTACCGGCGCTGAACTTTAAATTTCACGTACCAGTAGTTGTAGCGAATGAATACTGAAGCCACTCAAGACCATCAAGAAGCAAACACCACGGGCGCGCGTCTGCGTACGGCCCGCGAACAACTCGGACTCAGCCAGCAAGCGGTGGCTGAGCGCTTATGCCTGAAGGTTTCCACGGTTCGTGATATTGAAGACGATAAGGCCCCAGCCGATCTTGCTTCAACCTTCCTGCGCGGCTATATCCGTTCTTATGCCCGCCTTGTGCACATTCCTGAAGAAGAACTGCTGCCAATGATGGCGAAACAGGCTCCCATTCGCGCGGCAAAAGTTGCGCCAATGCAGAGTTTCTCGCTGGGCAAACGTCGTAAAAAGCGTGATGGCTGGCTGATGAGCTTTACCTGGCTGGTCCTGTTTGTGGTGATCGGCCTCAGCGGCGCCTGGTGGTGGCAAGACCACAAAGCGCAGCAGGACGAGATCTCCACCATGGCCGATCAATCCACCGCTGAACTGAATTCTGGCGATAATAATAGCCAAAATATTCCTCTGGATAATGATTCGGCGAACTCTGCACCGGACGCTGTTGCTAACAGCGCGCCGGTAGATACTTCTACTGCGCCAGCGGTGTCAACCCCGGCTCCGGCCCCGGTAGATAACAACGCCGTTGTTGCGCCTTCTCAGGCAAATGTCGACACTGCGGCAACTCCAGCGCCTGCAGCGGTGAATCCAACCTCTCCACTACCCACCGATCAGGCAAACGTGGCCGCTACGGCGGCTTCAGCTCAGGATCTGGTGCTGAACTTCTCCGCTGATTGCTGGCTGGAAGTGAGCGATGCCACCGGTAAAAAGTTGTTCAGCGGTTTGCAACGTAAAGGTGGCAACCTGAATCTGAGCGGTCAGGCACCTTATAAGCTGAAAATTGGCGCACCGGCAGCTGTACAGATTCAGTATCTGGGTAAACCCGTCGATTTGAGTCGTTTTATCAGAACTAACCAGGTTGCGCGTCTGACCCTTAATGCCGAACAATCACCGGCGCAGTAATAGACGGGTAACGCGGGAGATTTTTCATGCATAACCAGGCTCCGATTCAACGTAGAAAATCTAAACGAATTTACGTTGGGAATGTGCCGATTGGCGATGGTGCACCTATCGCCGTACAGTCGATGACCAACACTCGCACCACTGACGTGGCGGCGACAGTCAATCAAATTAAAGCGTTAGAACGCGTTGGCGCAGACATTGTCCGCGTTTCCGTGCCGACAATGGACGCGGCTGAAGCATTCAAACTTATCAAACAGCAGGTTAATGTCCCGCTGGTTGCCGATATCCACTTTGATTACCGTATTGCGCTGAAGGTTGCGGAATACGGCGTCGATTGCCTGCGTATTAACCCAGGTAATATCGGTAATGAAGAGCGTATACGCATGGTCGTAGATTGCGCTCGCGATAAAAATATTCCCATTCGTATCGGGGTGAACGCCGGTTCTCTGGAGAAAGATCTCCAGGAAAAATATGGTGAACCGACGCCACAGGCGCTGCTGGAATCTGCCATGCGTCATGTCGATCATCTCGATCGCCTGAACTTTGAACAGTTCAAAGTCAGCGTAAAAGCTTCCGATGTATTCCTGGCGGTTGAATCCTACCGTCTGCTGGCGAAGCAGATCGATCAGCCCCTGCACCTGGGGATCACCGAAGCCGGTGGCGCCCGCAGCGGTGCGGTGAAATCAGCTATTGGCCTCGGTTTGCTGCTTAATGAAGGCATTGGCGACACCCTGCGCGTTTCGCTGGCAGCAGATCCGGTTGAAGAGATCAAAGTCGGATTCGACATTCTGAAATCTCTGCGTATTCGCGCGCGCGGCATTAACTTCATTGCTTGCCCAACCTGCTCGCGTCAGGAGTTTGACGTTATCGGCACTGTTAATGCGCTGGAGCAGCGTCTGGAAGATATCATTACGCCGATGGATATTTCGATCATTGGCTGCGTGGTAAACGGTCCTGGTGAGGCGCTGGTATCTACGCTCGGCGTAACCGGTGGCAATAAGAAAAGTGGCCTGTACGAAGATGGCGTACGTAAAGACAGGCTGGATAACGACGATATGATCGATCAGTTGGAAGCGCGTATCCGTGCCAAAGCATCGATGCTTGATGAAGCACGTCGTATCGATATTCAACAGGTTGAAGCAAAATAACGTGTTGGGAAGCGATACGCTTCCCGTGTATGATTGAACCTGCGGGCGCGAGGCGCCGGGGTTCATTTTTGTATATATAAAGAGAATAAACGTGGCAAAGAACATTCAAGCCATCCGCGGCATGAACGATTATCTGCCGGGCGAAACCGCTCTCTGGCAGCGCATTGAAGGCACACTGAAGCAGGTGCTCGGTAGCTACGGTTACAGCGAAATCCGTATGCCGATTGTAGAGCAGACCCCGTTATTCAAACGCGCGATCGGTGAAGTCACCGACGTGGTTGAAAAAGAGATGTACACCTTTGAGGACCGTAATGGTGATAGCCTGACGCTGCGTCCGGAAGGCACGGCTGGCTGCGTACGCGCCGGTATCGAGCATGGTCTCCTGTACAATCAAGAACAGCGCCTGTGGTACATCGGGCCGATGTTCCGCCATGAGCGTCCGCAAAAAGGGCGCTATCGCCAGTTCCACCAGATTGGCGCGGAAGCGTTCGGCCTGCAGGGGCCTGATATTGATGCCGAACTGATTATGCTGACCGCTCGCTGGTGGCGTGAGCTGGGTATCTCCAGCCATGTTGCGCTGGAGCTGAACTCCATCGGTTCGCTGGAGGCGCGCGCCAACTATCGCGATGCGCTGGTGGCTTACCTTGAGCAGTTTAAAGATAAGCTTGATGAAGACTGTAAACGCCGCATGTACACCAACCCGCTGCGCGTACTGGATTCCAAAAACCCGGACGTACAGGCGCTGCTGAACGACGCGCCAGCGCTTGGTGACTATCTTGACGAAGAGTCTAAAGAGCACTTCGCCGGGTTGTGCGCTCTGCTGGATGCCGCCGGTATCAGCTATACCGTGAACCAGCGCCTGGTGCGTGGTCTCGACTATTACAACCGCACTGTGTTTGAGTGGGTAACGACCAGCCTTGGCTCACAGGGCACTGTTTGTGCCGGGGGCCGTTATGATGGTCTGGTTGAGCAACTTGGTGGCCGTGCAACCCCTGGTGTTGGTTTTGCTATGGGGCTGGAACGTCTGGTTTTACTGGTCCAGGCAGTGAATCCGGAATTTAAAGCAGATCCTGTTGTCGATATATACCTGGTAGCCTCCGGAACCGAAACCCAGATTGCTGCTATGCGTCTGGCTGAACAGGTTCGTGATGCGTTACCCGGCGTTAAGCTGATGACCAACCACGGCGGCGGCAACTTCAAGAAGCAGTTTGCCCGTGCGGATAAATGGGGCGCTCGTATTGCTCTGGTGGTGGGTGAGTCAGAAGTCGCTGACGGAAACGTGGTAGTGAAAGATTTACGCTCAGGTGAGCAAACTACCGTAACGCAGGATAGCGTTGCCGCGCATTTGCGCACACTTCTGGGTTAATCTCCCGGGAATCATTAGTCAGGAGAAGGACTGCGTGGAAACTTACGATAACGAAAACGATCAGGTCGATGCGCTGAAGCGTTTCTTTGCCGAAAATGGCAAAGCGTTGGCCGTCGGAGTGGTTTTGGGCGTTGGCGCACTGGTTGGCTGGCGCTACTGGACATCCCATCAGTTAGACACTGCCAGAGGTTCGTCTCTGGCCTATGAGAATGCGATTTCCGCGCTTAAATCGGATAAGCCAGAAGCACTGAACGCGGCGCAGAAATTTGCCGCTGACAGTAAAAACACCTACGGTGCGTTTGCGTCTCTTGAGCTGGCGCAGCAGTTTGTCGATAAGAACGACCTGCAGAACGCTGAAAAGCAGCTTCAGCAGGGGCTGACAGCCGCTTCTGATGATAATCTGAAATCGGTTATCAATATGCGTCTTGCTCGCGTTCAGCTGCAGCTGAAACAGCCTGATGCCGCGTTAAAAACCCTTGATGCCGTTAAAGGCGAAGGTTGGACCTCAATTGTTGCTGATTTGCGCGGTGAGATCCTGCTGAGTAAAGGCGATAAGCAAGGGGCTAAAGCGGCCTGGGAAGCGGGCGAGAAAAGTGATGCTTCACCGGCGCTCAGCGAAATGATGCGTATGAAAATAAATAATTTGTCCATCTGAGAGGGACTCGATGCAATTGCGTAAATTACTTTTGCCAGGGCTGCTTTCCGTTACTTTATTGAGCGGTTGTTCGCTGTTTAATAGCGAAGAAGATGTGGTGAAAATGTCACCATTGCCGACGGTGGAAAACCAGTTTACGCCGTCCACGTCCTGGAGCACCTCAGTTGGCGGCGGTATCGGCGAATTTTACTCTAATCTTCACCCGGCGTTTGCCGATGGCGTTGTCTATGCCGCCGATCGGAAAGGCACTGTTAAAGCTCTGAATTCAGGTGACGGTAAAGAAGTATGGTCGGTTAACCTGGCAGAGAAAGACGGCTGGTTCTCCCGCGCGCCTGCACTGCTTTCCGGCGGCGTGACCGTTTCCGGCGGTCATGTTTATATCGGTAGTGAAAAAGCCAAAGTCTTTGCGCTGAATACCAGCGATGGCACCGTCGCGTGGGAAGCGAGCGTGGCGGGTGAAGCCATTTCTCGTCCGGTGGTGAGCGACGGCATGGTTCTGATTCATACGACCAACGGTCAGTTGCAGGCTCTGAACGAGGCTGATGGTGCAGTAAAATGGACCGTCAACCTTGATATGCCAGCGCTTTCCCTGCGTGGTGAATCCGCTCCCGCTACCGCCTACGGTGCTGCCGTTGTTGGTGGTGACAACGGTCGCGTAAGCGCGGTGCTAATGCAGCAGGGCCAGATGATTTGGCAGCAGCGTATCTCTACCGCGACCGGCCCGACTGAAATCGACCGCCTTAACGACGTCGATACAACTCCGGTTATCGTTAACGGCGTAATTTATGCGCTGGCCTATAACGGCAACCTGACGGCGCTGGATCTGCGTAGCGGCCAGATTATGTGGAAACGCGAGCTGGGTTCAGTGAACGATTTCATTGTTGACGGCAACCGTATTTACCTGGTTGACCAGAATGACCGTGTGCTGGCGCTGACCACTGACGGTGGCGTGACGCTGTGGACGCAAAGCGATCTACTGCATCGCCTGTTAACTGCGCCAGTGTTGTATAATGGAAACCTGGTCGTTGGCGATAGCGAAGGCTATATGCACTGGCTCAACCCGGAAGATGGCCACTTTGTGGCCCAGCAGAAAATGGATAGCTCCGGCTTCCTGACCGACCCGGTAGTTGCTGACGGTAAACTGCTGATTCAGGCCAAAGACGGCACGCTGTACGCAGTTACGCGTTAAGTACAGCGGTAGTTTGTTTTTGAGAAACGGCCCCTGGCAGACAGGGGCCGTTTTGACTTTTTTAGAAACGTCGTGAAAAGCGACGTTGTATCGATTTTTGTAAGAGGCATTTAACATGATACCTGTGGTCGCGCTTGTCGGGCGCCCTAATGTTGGAAAATCCACGCTTTTCAACCGTTTAACGCGCACTCGTGATGCGTTGGTCGCGGATTTTCCGGGGCTGACTCGTGACCGTAAGTACGGTCGTGCTGAAGTAGAAGGTCGTGAATTTATCTGTATTGATACAGGCGGGATCGACGGTACCGAAGATGGCGTAGAAACGCGGATGGCGGAACAGTCGCTGCTGGCGATTGAAGAAGCGGACGTGGTGCTGTTTATGGTCGATGCGCGCGCGGGCTTGATGCCTGCGGATTCAGCAATCGCCAAGCATCTGCGCTCTCGCGAAAAACCGACCTTCCTGGTGGCGAACAAAACTGACGGTATCGATGCCGATCAGGCAGTTGCTGATTTCTGGTCGTTGGGTTTGGGTGAGATTTACCCGATTGCCGCTTCGCACGGTCGTGGCGTTACCAGCCTGCTGGAGCACGTGCTGCTTCCGTGGGTTGACGAAGTGAACCCGCCGGAAGAAGTTGACGAAGACGCGGCATACTGGGCGCAGTTTGAAGCCGAGCAGAATGGCGAAGAAGTTGAAGAGCCGGAAGATGACTTTAACCCGCAGGATCTGCCAATCAAGCTGGCGATTGTAGGACGTCCGAACGTCGGTAAGTCAACGCTCACCAACCGTATTCTGGGTGAAGACCGCGTGGTGGTCTACGATATGCCCGGTACCACTCGCGACAGTATCTATATCCCGATGCAGCGCGATGAGCGTGAATATGTGCTGATTGATACCGCGGGCGTACGTAAGCGCGGAAAAATTACCGATGTCGTAGAGAAGTTCTCGGTGATTAAAACGCTACAGGCTATTGAAGATGCTAACGTCGTGCTGCTGGTGATTGATGCACGGGAAGGTATTTCCGATCAGGACCTGTCTCTGCTGGGCTTTATCCTCAACAGCGGCCGCTCGCTGGTGATTGTCGTCAATAAATGGGACGGCCTGAGTCAGGAAGTAAAAGAGCAAGTGAAAGAGACCCTGGACTTCCGTCTGGGCTTTATCGACTTCGCCCGCGTGCACTTTATCTCCGCACTGCACGGCAGCGGCGTAGGTAATCTGTTTGAATCCGTACGTGAAGCCTACGACAGCGCAACCCGTCGCGTGGGTACCGCCATGCTGACTCGCATCATGACCATGGCTGCCGAAGATCACCAGCCGCCGCTGGTGCGAGGCCGTCGCGTGAAGCTGAAATATGCTCACGCCGGTGGCTATAATCCGCCAATCGTGGTTATCCATGGTAACCAGGTGAAAGATCTGCCGGATTCTTACAAGCGCTACCTGATGAACTACTTCCGCAAATCGCTGGAAGTGATGGGTACGCCGATTCGTATTCAGTTCAAAGAAGGGGAAAACCCGTTTGCTAATAAACGTAATACCCTGACGCCGAACCAGATGCGTAAGCGTAAGCGTCTCATCAAACATATCAAGAAAAGCAAATAAGCTATTTGCCTGAATAAAGACTCCAAAGCCCACATCTGTTGGGCTTTTTTATTTAGCGCGATCGCCAATTAACCACAATAAGGTAAACCTGCTTGAGGTAGTTGTATAAATATGAGAAAAATCAGTGAGGGTTAATGCTTCTATGACAATGAGGTCAAAATGAAAAAAATTTTAGCTATCCTGATGCTGTTTATTACCCCAATCGCGTATGCCGCTGAATCACAACCTATTGAACCTCGAATTAAGCCTGTTTATCCCGCTAAAGCTGAGAAAAAAGGAATCTCAGGTCAGGTTAAGGCGCAATTTGATGTAGACGATAATGGCCTCGTCACTAACATTCAATTGTTAAGTGTTGACCCTTCCGGAATGTTTGATAACGAGGTCAGGGCAGCCATGAACAAATGGCGATATGTTAAAGGGAAGCCCTCCAGGAATAACATCATTACCATTAACTTCAGGCCATGTCCGTTCTCCGTAGAGGTGCCAGCGCCAAACCAACCGGGTAGCATTAAAAGTAGAGGAGTTCCTTTTAGATAAGAAGAATTCATTTAAAACAGTTTATAGAGAATTGTTTAAAGGGAGGAAACAGTGATATGCAAAAGGTAATGATAATGGGTATTTTAGTCATCTTTACTAGTGGTTGTGCGCCGTTGCGTCCTTCTGATTGCCATAAAACGACGGCGTTAGGGAGTTGTGACTCTGGACGCTTCACTGATGACGATGAATATGGCAAGCAGGCCAGAGCGATTAAAGCGTCCATAGAGTCCCAGCTATCCGATCGCTACACATGGACGGGCAAAAAATGCAGGATACACATGAGCTTTAGCTACAACGGACAACTGAATAGCATCACTACAAGTGAAGGCAACAAACAATATTGTGCCGCGCTGGTTGCCGCCGCTAAACGGGCCACCTTTACGCCGTTTACTAATGAGAAAATCTATGACGCTTTTGCTCAATCGCGATTCAGCATGCAGGGTGAATAAAACGAAACTCGGTGATGGATGAATAGCCTGTTTGTCATTAATGATTATCCAGTTGCAACAGCTGCTTCTCGGCCCCTACTCGCTGCAAACGTGATAAAATAACGAAATATAAACGTCGTCAGGAGTCACTATGGAATTTGATTGCCCCGTCTGCCACGCGCAGCTTGATATTCAGGCTAATAGCGCCCACTGCGATCGTTGTGCAAAAGATTATGTTGTGGAAGCACGCTGTCCGGACTGCCACAAGCCGCTGGAAGTTTTAAAAGCTTGTGGCGCGGTAGATTATTTTTGCCAGAACGGACATGGGCTGATTTCGAAAAAACGCGTGGAGTGGGTGGAAACCGAATAACCGACGTTACTTCTTCTTCGCCCGGGTTTTCTTCACGGGCGTCACCGTTTTTACCTCGCTCTCTACCCAGCCGTCGTTGAGGCGGGTAGTGAGTAAATCCCCCTCGCGAACCTGTTTGGTTTGCTTCAGGACTTTGCCGTCGCTGGCGGAAGTGACGCTATAGCCGCGGGCAAGCGTTGCCAGCGGGCTGACGGCTTCCAGGTGAGTCACCATATTACCGAAGCGCTCGCGCTGATCGCTTAAACGGGCGCGGATGTTTTCCGCCAGCCGGTATTCCAGTTGCTGAATACGGCTCTGGGCGCGATGAATACGCGGCTGTGGGTTTTGTTGATTCAGGCGTTGCGTGGCGCGCTGCTGGCGCTGGTCAACGCGCTTCATCTGCGTTTCAAGAGCGAAACGCATACGTTGACGCAATCTTTCCAGCTCCGTTTGCTGACGGGCCAGACGTAGCTGGGGATGCTGTTGCTGCAGGCGGTGAAAAATCTGGGTAAAGCGATGATGCCGGTTGGCAAGGAAGTAGTCCATCGCCATCTCCAGACGTTGCTGCCCGGATTGTAGCTGGCGAAGCAGCTCCTGCTGATTACGGCTGACAATCTCTGCCGCTGCGGAAGGCGTAGGCGCGCGCAGATCGGCGACAAAATCAGCAATGGTCACATCGGTTTCATGACCCACAGCGCTGACTACTGGAAGACGACTGGCAAAAATAGCCCGGGCTACCCGCTCGTCGTTAAAGCTCCACAAATCTTCCAGTGAACCGCCTCCGCGCCCGACAATTAACACATCGCATTCATTACGTGCGTTGGCAAGCTCAATGGCGCGAACGATTTGTCCTGGCGCATCATCGCCCTGAACGGCGGTCGGGTAGATAATCACCGGCAGGGAAGGGTCGCGACGTTTGAGCACGTGTAAAATATCGTGCAGCGCGGCCCCGGTTTTCGACGTAATGACGCCGACACAGTGTGCTGGAGCGGGGAGTGCTTGTTTATGCTGTTGATCGAACAGTCCTTGCGCAGCCAATGCTGCCTTAAGTTGTTCATATTTCTGCTGAAGCAGGCCTTCACCCGCAGGCTGCATGCTTTCGACGATGATTTGATAATCACCGCGTGGTTCATACAACGTAATGTTGGCGCGAACCAACACCTGTTGCCCATGCTGCGGACGAAACGTCACGCGGCGGTTGCTGTTGCGGAACATCGCGCAGCGAACCTGGGCGTTATCGTCTTTTAAAGTGAAGTACCAGTGACCTGAAGAGGGCTGGCTGAAATTCGAGATCTCGCCGCTAATCCATACCTGACCCATTTCACGTTCCAGCAGCAAACGAACCGACTGATTCAGGCGGCTAACCGTGTAAATTGAGGGGGATTGAGATGGCAACATGTGAGCAAGATCAAATTCTAAATCAGCAGGTTATTCAGTAGATAGTAACCTGCTGAGAGGGGATCGCAAGTATTATTTGCAAAAAAGGGTAGATGCAATCGGTTACGCTCTGTATAATGCCACGGCAATATTTATCCACCCAGGTCGAGATATTGCCCATGCTACGTATCGCTAAAGAAGCCCTGACGTTTGACGACGTCCTCCTCGTTCCAGCACATTCAACCGTTTTGCCAAATACCGCCGATCTCAGCACTCAACTGACGAAAACCATTCGTCTGAACATTCCTATGCTTTCCGCTGCAATGGATACCGTGACTGAAGCGCGTCTGGCGATTGCCCTGGCACAGGAAGGTGGTATCGGCTTTATTCATAAAAACATGTCCATTGAGCGCCAGGCTGAAGAAGTTAAGCGCGTGAAAAAACATGAATCCGGTGTGGTTTCCGACCCGCAGACTGTCCTGCCGACAACCACCCTGCGTGAAGTCAAAGAGCTGACCGAACGTAACGGTTTTGCCGGTTATCCGGTCGTGACTGAAGACAATGAATTGGTCGGTATCATCACTGGTCGTGACGTGCGTTTCGTTACTGATATGAACCAGCCAGTCAGCGTTTATATGACGCCGAAAGAGCGCCTGGTCACCGTGCGTGAAGGTGAAACCCGCGAAGTAGTGCTTGCCAAAATGCACGAAAAACGTGTTGAGAAAGCGCTGGTTGTTGACGACAGCTTCCATCTGCGCGGCATGATCACCGTTAAAGACTTCCAGAAAGCAGAACGTAAGCCAAACTCCTGTAAAGATGAGCATGGTCGCCTGCGCGTAGGCGCGGCGGTTGGTGCGGGGGCAGGCAACGAAGAGCGTGTTGATGCGCTGGTTGCTGCGGGCGTTGACATTCTGCTGATCGACTCTTCCCATGGTCATTCTGAAGGCGTGCTGCAGCGTATCCGTGATACGCGTGCCAAATATCCTGACCTGCAAATCATCGGCGGTAACGTGGCTACCGGTGCAGGCGCACGTGCCCTGGCGGAAGCGGGCTGCAGTGCGGTCAAAGTGGGTATCGGCCCAGGTTCCATTTGTACGACTCGTATCGTGACCGGCGTGGGCGTTCCGCAGATTACCGCCGTTTCTGACGCGGTTGAAGCGCTGGAAGGCACCGGTATTCCGGTTATTGCTGACGGCGGTATCCGTTTCTCTGGCGATATCGCCAAAGCGATTGCCGCAGGCGCAGCTGCCGTAATGGTTGGCTCCATGTTGGCCGGTACCGAAGAGTCTCCGGGCGAAATCGAACTCTACCAGGGGCGTTCTTACAAATCTTACCGCGGTATGGGTTCCCTTGGCGCGATGTCCAAAGGCTCTTCTGACCGCTACTTCCAGACCGATAACGCCGCCGACAAACTGGTACCGGAAGGTATCGAAGGTCGCGTCGCTTATAAAGGTCGCCTGAAAGAGATCATTCACCAGCAGATGGGCGGCTTGCGCTCCTGTATGGGTCTGACCGGTTGTGGTACCATCGACACCCTACGGACCAAAGCGGAATTCGTGCGCATCAGCGGCGCGGGTATCCAGGAGAGCCACGTTCACGACGTGACGATCACCAAGGAATCGCCTAACTACCGCATGGGCTCCTGATTTTCTTCGCCCGGCCATGCGCCGGGCGATTTATTTAACCTGTATCACTTGCCTCGGAATTATCGTCAATGACGGATAACATTCATAAACATCGTATTCTTATTCTGGACTTCGGTTCTCAGTACACCCAGCTGGTGGCGCGTCGCGTTCGTGAATTAGGTGTCTATTGCGAACTGTGGGCTTGGGACGTCACTGAAGCTCAAATCCGCGAGTTCAACCCTAACGGCATCATCCTTTCCGGCGGCCCGGAAAGTACCACTGAAAATAACAGTCCGCGCGCGCCGCAGTATGTGTTTGAAGCTGGCGTACCGGTATTTGGCGTATGCTACGGCATGCAGACCATGGCGATGCAGCTGGGCGGCCACGTTGAAGCCTCTAATGAGCGCGAATTTGGCTATGCGCAGGTTGAAGTTCAGACCGATAGCGCGCTGATCCACGGCATTGAAGATGCGCTGAGCGCAGACGGCAAAGCTATGCTGGACGTCTGGATGAGCCATGGTGATAAAGTGACCGCCATCCCGTCTGACTTCGTCACCGTTGCCAGCACCGAAACCTGCCCGTTTGCCATTATGGCTAACGAAGAGAAGCGTTTCTACGGCGTGCAGTTCCACCCGGAAGTCACTCATACCCGTCAGGGTTTGCGTATGCTTGAGCGCTTTGTGCTTGAGATCTGCCAGTGTGAAGCGCTGTGGACGCCAGCTAAAATTATCGACGATGCCATTGAGCGCATTCGTCAGCAGGTTGGCGACGATAAAGTGATCCTCGGCCTGTCCGGCGGCGTAGATTCTTCTGTTACCGCGATGCTGCTGCATCGCGCGATTGGTAAAAATCTGACCTGCGTATTCGTTGATAACGGCCTGCTGCGCCTGAATGAAGCTCAGCAGGTAATGGACATGTTCGGCGATCGTTTCGGCCTGAACATCGTTCACGTTGAAGGTGAAGAGCGCTTCCTGAGTGCGCTGAAAGGTGAAAATGACCCGGAAGCAAAACGTAAAATCATCGGCCGCGTCTTTGTTGAAGTGTTTGATGAAGAAGCGCTGAAGCTGGAAGATGTCAAATGGCTGGCGCAAGGGACTATCTACCCTGACGTCATTGAGTCTGCGGCATCTGCAACCGGTAAAGCACACGTCATTAAATCTCACCACAATGTGGGCGGCTTGCCGAAAGAGATGAAGATGGGCCTCGTTGAACCGCTGCGTGAGCTGTTCAAAGATGAAGTGCGTAAGATTGGTCTCGAGCTGGGTCTGCCGTACGACATGCTGTATCGCCATCCGTTCCCGGGACCGGGCCTCGGCGTGCGCGTGCTGGGCGAAGTGAAGAAAGAGTACTGCGACCTGCTGCGTCGCGCTGATGCCATCTTCATCGAAGAGTTGCACAAAGCTGACTTGTACAACAAAGTGAGCCAGGCGTTCACCGTCTTCCTGCCGGTTCGCTCCGTCGGCGTCATGGGCGATGGCCGTAAGTACGACTGGGTGGTTTCCCTGCGTGCTGTCGAAACCATCGACTTTATGACCGCGCACTGGGCGCATCTGCCGTACGATTTCCTTGGTCGCGTCTCCAACCGCATCATCAACGAAGTCGACGGTATTTCCCGCGTGGTGTATGACATCAGCGGTAAGCCGCCAGCGACCATTGAGTGGGAATAATTTCTCCTCGTAATAGCTAAATTTTTGCTAACTAAAACCCTCTTTGAAAAGAGGGTTTTTTATCCTCGCTGTTTACGATCGCTTGCCAGCCGTTAGCGGTAATTTTATATGTTGGTTGAATGTAATCGATACTGCCAACCCTACCACTATCAACGTTAGTGTAGCGGAAACCGCCAGGCTTCCCTGAATCCCAAGATGATGATTAAGCCACGCATAGGCAAAAGGCGATACGGCTGCTAACAGCTGCGCGGGAATTAACAGAATGCCAGTGCGATGGGCGTAATCTTCGGCGGCAAAAAGTTGTAACGGCAGCGTTGCTTTAAATATGGTTGTCAAACCGTTGATTGCGCCATAGCCCAGTACGAACCCACCGGCCGCCCAGGACAAATAAGGCCCACTCAGGCCAAGCACAAAGCAGAGCGGCATCAGCATGGTGGTCAATAGTGTTAGCCTCAATGGCGTTAATGCTGAACCGGATGCCAGTTCAAGAAAGCGAGCGCCGGTTTGCCCAATCCCCCAGAGCATTCCCACTGCAACAGGAAGTCCGTAGCTGGCAATAAACTCCGGCAGATGCGTCGATGTGCCGTTGGAGACAAAGGTGACCAGCGCAATCAGTGCCGCATACAGCAGAGCTGGGCGCCGATCGTGGCGGGAAATCGGATTGTGTGGTTTTTTCCGTATTGGCGAGGGGAGTTTATGATTCGGCATAGTCCACAACAACACGGCACTAACCAGACCAAAAAGGGCGTAGATCTGCAGAGCATGCCGCCAGTCCATCTGCGTCAGTAGCCATGTTCCGCATGGCCAGAAAATAGCCGAGGCCAATCCTCCGGCCAGAGTCACGCGCGAGATAGTTAGCCTGGCACGCTGTCCGTAAAGATTCACCAGCGCAGCGAACATCGTCTCGTACAGCGCCAGTCGCATGCCGATACCTGTCAATATCCAGGCGGCGAACCAGCTCGTCAAGCCGTGAATATTTGCTATGATGAGGCAACCCGTTGAGATCATCAACGTGCCGGAGATAACCACCCGTTGGCCGCCAAAGTGGGCCAGTAGTCGGGCGATAAACGGAGAGGTTAGCGCCATCATCAACATCGCAATAGTCAGGCCCAGGTAGATTTGCGTTGCGGCCCAGTTGGTGTCCTGGGCAATAGCTCTGGCGAAAGTCCCGGGCATATAAAACGATATCCCCCAGTTGATCAGTTGATTGCATCCGGCGGCAAGGGTGACAAAGCCTGGTGCAGAGAGTGATTTTTCAGGTGTTTTCATCATCTTCCATTCTGTTACGCTGTTGTCGGCAGCATACCCTGCAAGCCATTGTGCAGGCAGGCCAGTTCGTTTATGACCCCTATAAGAGAAACTTTGTGATGATGATGCTCAATCTGGGAAATCTGGCAACTTTTCGTCTGGTGGTACAGCGTGGGAGCTTCTCCGCCGCTGCTGACGTGCTGGGATTATCGCAGCCCGCGGTAAGCCTGCAGGTACGTCAGCTGGAGCAGTTTCTACAGACGCGATTGATTGAACGAACCGGGCGCGGTATTAAAGCGACGGCGGCCGGAATTGCCTTGCTGGCGCACAGCGAGAAGATTGAACTGGCGGTAAGCGCGGCGGTGCAATCAGTTAGTGAATTTAGCCGTGAAATCAGTGGATCAATATCGCTTGGCTCCGGAGCAACTGCCTGTATCCACCTTTTACCTCCGCTACTGCAGAAGCTGCATCAAGATCATCCTCTGCTGACGGTTAGGGTCACGGTCGGCAATACTCTGGAGGTGGTCCGTGCTATTGAGGAGAACCGGCTTGACCTGGGACTGTGTACGCTGCCGGCAAACGGGCGCAGTCTGGCGGTGACGCCGGTTTTAGATGAAGAGTTTGTGTGTATTTTCAGCGATGGACAGGACGAGTTGCCATCGCGTCTGACACCAGAGATTCTGCAATCCTTGCCACTAATTGCTTTTGAAGTGGGGAGTGGAACCCGGGATCTGATTGACGGTTGGTTTCGCACTAATGGACTGATGGTCGTGCCAGTGATGCAGTTAGGCAGCATTGAGGCGATTAAACGCATGGTGCAGGCGGGGCTGGGGTTCAGTATCGTGCCGCGAATGGCGGTAGAGCATCCACAGGATCGCGTCGGCTTAAAAGTTCAATCGTTGACCCCGCTGTTGCATCGTCAGTTAGGTGTAGTTATGCGGCAAGATAAAGTCATCAGCAAGGGAATTGCTGAGATGCTGCGTTTACTACATCAAGTGGGCAACAGATAGTTGGGTACCGCGTGCGCTTATTTTCGTACGGGTGCGTCCGCTGGGGCTGACGGCTCAACGGTGATGGTCGATTGTTGCGATTGTTTCTTGTCCTGATGATGATGCCAGGCGCCGATAGAGGAGTAGACAAAACGTCCAAAAAAGAAGATAAAGCTGATTAGCAGTACGATACGGGTCATGCGACGGTTAAATCGATGTCGTTTACGCATACTGGGTGCCTGACTCACAAAAGGTTCCTTGAAGTATACCCGCAGGGCGGGCGATATGCGTATTAAGGCACAGGAAAGCGGTGGGGTCAATTGATGCGGATGTAAAAATCCGACGGTCAAAACATTAATTAATGTTATATAAGATGATTGTCGTATTTACATGCTTTCTGTTTATGGCGTTTGAGTGCTAAAAAATAAGATTTATTAATATTTGCTGCGTGATTTTTTGATTTATATCAATCGCCTGTTCTCACTGATAACTAAAATCTCCAGCCAGTTCTGCGTTATTATTTTTGGCGCGATTATGATGGTTGGTCGGATGCCTGCCTGAATATACCCTGCAGGATTTAGGGTTATCGTTGAGCATCTATGAGATTAATTAAACTTTACAGGCAATATCGGGATAAATGGTGGGCATTACCGCTCGTCTTACCCACGTTTTTGCTTCCTGTATCAAGATGGGCCAATACCGTTGCTGTGCTGAATGGCAATGACGTTTTTCTTTACTATTTGCCTCTGGGATTAGTGCTTAGCCTGATGCTTTTTTTTGGCTGGGCTGCGTTGCCGGGGATCGTGCTCGGCCTGCTACTTTCCATTACGTACGGCATGACGGCGGAAGATTCCGTTGGCGTTATTTTCCATTTCCTTATTCCAGCGGTGCTGTGTTGGGGAGGTTATCGTATTTTTGTGCCGCGCAGGCAGCAAATCTCTCACGGTAACGTCGGACTGATGCCTCACCGATTGTTCTGGCAAATGCTGCTACCATCGCTGATTTTTCTGGTTCTCTCTCAACTTGCCGAATACCTTGGTATTCATCCTCGTGCCACGGGGCTGTTGGGCGTAAATCCCTTTAGTTTACGTACGTTAATCGCTTTTCAGGCATTGATGGTGGGGTGTTTGACCGGTATACCGTTATGCTATTTTTTGATTCGAATTATCCGAAATCCACTCTATATCCGTGGATTTATTTCTCAGGTTCGCCTGCAAATTGATCCGAAAATAAAATGCCTTGAGATCATTTTATGGGCAGCAGCATTGTTAGTGTTACTAATCTTACTATTAATGCCATTGAACAGTTCTAGTACTATTTTTAGCACAAACTATACGTTGTCATTACTTATGCCAGTCATTTTATGGGGGGCGATGCGCTTTGGTTATCGTTTCATATCATTGATTTGGCCGCCGGTTTTGATTGTTATAATTCATTTTCATTATCAATACTTACCGCTTTCTCCGATTTATAACAATCAGCTGGCTATTACCTCCTCTAGCTATCTGGTCTTCTCTTTTATTATCGCCTACATGGCAATGTTGGCGACTCAGCAGAGGGCTATCTACGCTCGCGTGCGCCGAATGGCCTTTCTCGACCCGGTTGTTCACTTGCCCAATTTGCGCGCGTTGAGCCGCGCGTTGAATCATTCATCCTGGTCAGTGCTATGCCTCTTACGTATTCCTGAGCTGGAAATATTAGGCCGCCATTATGGCGTTCTGTTGCGTATTCAATACAAGCAGCAGCTGGCAGAGTCACTTGGCGGGTTTTTGATGCCGGGGGAGGATGTCTATCAGATGGCCGGGCATGAGCTGGTGGTCCGCCTCAACAGTGAAGACCACCAGCAGCGAATTCCCCTGTTGTATGAGCATCTCAAAAAGTTTCGTTTTGTCTGGAATGGTATGCCACTGCAGCCCCCGGTGGGGTTTAGCTATTGCAACGTTCGCTCCCCGGTGGTTCATCTGCATTTACTGCTTGGCGAGCTCAATAGCGTTGCCGACCTTTCGCTGGCGACCGGGAGTCCGGAAAACTTGCAGCGCCGCGGTGCTATCAATTTGCAGCAAGAGTTGAAAGACAAAGTCACGATAATGAACCAGCTGGTGAAGGCGTTGGAACAGGATAGATTCCTTCTGATGGCGCAACCGATCGTTGGCATTCGTGGTGATAGTTATCATGAAGTCTTACTCCGAATGCTGGATGACAGCGATAAGATAATCATGCCGGACGTTTTTTTACCGGTAGCGTATGAGTTTGGCCTCTCTGCGCGCATTGATAGCTGGGTTCTGGAGCATACGCTCATCTTTATGGACAAGCAGCGCAAGAAGCTGCCGGGGATGCGCCTGGCGATTAATATCTCGCCTTTTTCAGTGAGTAATAGCCATTTTCATCATCAGGTAAAAGCGCTGCTGGAACGTTATGACATCGAACCCTGGCAGATTATTTTTGAGTTGACCGAGAACCATTCGCTGACCAATCCTGAGCAGGCGCGGCAAACCCTGGCGCACTTGCAGGATATGGGGTGTCGCGTGGCCATTGATGACTTTGGTACCGGTTATGCCAGCTATGCGCGGCTAAAAACAATGAATGCTGATCTGCTGAAAATAGACGGTAGCTTTATTCGTAATCTGCTGACCAGCAGCCTGGACTATCAGGCTGTCGCATCCATTTGTCTTCTGGCACGAATGAAAAATATGCAGGTGGTGGCGGAATATGTTGAAACGGCGGAAATTCGCCAGGCGGTGATTTCGCTGGGAATCGATTATATGCAGGGCTACGATATCGGTAAACCCGCACCACTTGAGCGACTTGCCGATGGTTGAACATCATTGAATGGGCCGGTCAGTCCGGCCCATATGAGGTGGATTAAGGCGCTATATCAGGCTGTTCTTCTTCGCTAATCTTCAGCCACCAGTCCGGAACGCCTTCCCAGTACTCCTGCTCTTTTTCCAGATCGAGCAGCACCAGCGCATTTTGACTGAACCAGTCATGGGGGAAAACAAGCGTCCAGTGGTTAGCTTCGGTCTTCAGCGTTAAGGTCGGCGGCGTTGTCGTCGCCTGACGCTGATTATTCAGCAGCACGCCGAGGCGCAGGAGCTGGATCAGCGGCAGAAACTGCTTTTTCTTAAACAGTGTAAAACGTGGCAAATCATCCAGCTTGATCGCTTTACGGTGATAACGAACTAACGTCGCCATCAGCATTTGCTGTTCCTGATTAAAGCCCGGCAGGTCGCTGTTTTGCAGGATATAAGCCGAGTGACGATGCATGCCGCTATGGTTAATGTTTAAGCCGACTTCGTGTAGCATGGTTGCCCACTTCAGTAGCGCCGCGAGATGTGGGTTGGCAAGCTTAGGGTTCTGCTCCTGCCACTGCTCAAACATATGCGTGGTTGTCTCCAGCACCCGACGCGCCTGTTCGCGGTCGATATTGTACTGGTTAGCCAGACTTTGCGCGGTGCGGCTACGAATATCCTGATGGCGGAAACGCCCTTCCATTTCGTACAGGACGCCTTCGCGCAGTGCACCGTCGGACAGGCGCAGTTCCTTAATCGCCAGCGCATCGAACACGCCGCAGAGAATAGCCAGGCCTGGCGCGAAAACGGCTTTTCGGTCTTCAGAAAGTCCCGGCAGGCTAAGAGAGTCGAAATTTTTATATTTCAGCAGCTCTTCGACCAGCATTTCAAGGCGTTCAGGAGTAATAAAGCCATCTTTCTCGCCCATAGCGACCAGCACTTCATGAGCAGCTTTAATGGTGCCGGAGGCACCGAGGGCGACGTTCCAGCCCTGAATGCGGAACTGCCAGGCCAGCGTTTCCAGTTTCTGTACCGCCGACAGGCGCGCGCGCTGGAAATTCTCTTTGCTGATAATACCGCCAGGGAAATAGACCTGGGAAAAGCTCACACATCCCATGCGACGGCTTTCCACCAGGCGAGGTTCGAAATCCTCGCCAATAACCAGCTCGGTAGAGCCGCCGCCGATATCAATAACCAGTTTACGGCCTCGCTCTGGCTGCGTGTGCTCAACACCCATAAAAATCAGGCGCGCTTCTTCGTTGCCAGGGATTATCTCTATCGGATAGGGGATAACCTTTTCTGCGCGCTTGAGGAACTCAGCTGCGTTTACTGCCTGGCGTAACGTGTGCGTCCCGACGATGCAGACGCTGGAGGGGGAAAAACCCTGCAGGCGTTCAGCAAATAGGGACAGGCAGTTCAGCCCGCGCGTAATGGCCTCTTCGCTCAGCACAGAGTTTTCATCCAGACCATCGGCCAGATGCACCCGCTGTTTAAGGCGACCGATGATCTGCATTGCCCCGTCAACGACACGGGCGATCACCATATGAAAACTGTTCGAACCAAGGTCGACCGCAGCAAACTCCTGCGGCCGAGGGGCTTTTTCGTTTATTGGCATAGGTTAATCGGGCTGTTCAAGTGATTTGAGATAGTCGTATATCGCCATCTGTGCGCGAACTTTACGGCGGTTGCCGCGCGGCACGTAGCGATTACTCAGTTCTTTATCAAGATAGCGTGCTTTTACCGTATCGTTGAACAGGATATCGAAAATATCCAGCACGCGCTGTTTTAGTCTTGGATCCAGCAGCGGCGCGGCGACTTCGATACGATAGTCAATATTGCGCGTCATCCAGTCTGCGGACGATAGCCAAACCTGTTTATCGCCGCCGTTTTCGAAGCTATAGACCCGGTCGTGCTCAAGGAAACGGTCCACGATGCTGATCACGCGAATATTATCACTGATCCCTTCCA
This sequence comes from Klebsiella huaxiensis, assembly GCF_003261575.2. Taxonomy (GTDB): domain Bacteria; phylum Pseudomonadota; class Gammaproteobacteria; order Enterobacterales; family Enterobacteriaceae; genus Klebsiella; species Klebsiella huaxiensis. The sequence goes on from NZ_CP036175.1 coordinate 1,580,670, forward strand.
GACCGGGAATCAGCGAGCACATGCCGCGAATCAGCAAATTAACCGGGACACCGGAGCTTGAGGCCGCGTAGAGACGGTCTACCAGGCCTTTATCAACCAGGTTATTCAGCTTCAGGGCAATACCGGAAGGCTGGCCATTCTGCGCATTGGCGATTTCGCGATCGATCATTTCATAAAGCAGACGGCGCGAGTTCTGCGGCGATACCAGCAGATAGTCGAAGCTGACCGGGCGGTATGGGTTTTCGATAAAGTTAAACACCCGGCGGACTTCATTGGTGATGCGCGCATCGGCGGTCAGTAATGAATAGTCGGTGTAAAGACGCGCGGTTTTTTCGTTGAAGTTGCCGGTACCGATATGCGCATAACGGACGACTTCATCACCCTCTTTACGGGATACGAGGAACAGTTTGGCGTGAATCTTCAGCCCCGGCGCGGAGAAGATAACGTGCACGCCGGCTTCGGTCAGACGTTTGGCCCAATGAATATTGGCCGCTTCGTCGAAACGCGCCTGCAGTTCTACTACCACGGTGACTTTCTTGCCGTTGTGAGCGGCATGGATCATGGAATCAATAATCCGTGAGTCTTTGGCCACGCGGTAGATATTGATTTTGATAGCCAGCACGTTCGGATCGAAAGAGGCCTGACGCAACAGTTCGAGCACGTGCTCAAAGGTGTGGTACGGATAATAGAGCAGCACGTCGCGTTCGCGAATCGCGTCAAATCCGTTGCGGAACTTATCGAACCACAAATGACGCAGGCGCGGCATCGGCTTGTTGACCAGATTGGCTTTGCCAACATTTGGGAAGCCGATAAAGTCTTTAAAATTGTGGTAGCGTCCACCAGGCAGCATGGAGTCGTAGTTGGAGATAGACAGCTTATCGCGCAGCATTTCGACCATTGCGTCAGGCATATCGCGCTGATAGACAAAACGTACCGGTTCTGCGGTCAGACGCTGCTTCAGACTGGAGGACATCAGTTCCATCAGGCTCGATTCCATCTCGTGCACCAAATCATATTCGGCATCACGGGTCATTTTCATCGAGTAGGCATTCAGCGCGTCGTAATCGAAGAAGCCTTTAAAGATATCATCCAGGCAGTAGCGCAGAATGTTATCCAGCAAAATCATTGGCTTGCGGCGTCGAGGCGCTTCCGGCGGCAGGTTTACAAAACGGGGAACCTTATCTGACGGAATTTCCAACAGCGCGTAATTGATAGTATCCCCGCGGATGATCTCTACCGCCAGATAGGTGTAATCATCTTTCAGAAATTGCACCAAATCCGTTTCACGATTAATCAGGATCGGCGAAATGTGCTGGCGAAGATAGAGCTTGAAGTAATTTCGCAGCCAGGACTGCTGGTTGACGGAGAGTTGACGCTCGTTAATCAGAAAAATCTGGTTACGCGCCATTTCCAGCAGCAGCTCGTTATACAGACCATCAAATTCCTGATCGGCCTTTAGTACACGAGCCTGGATTTTGCCTAGCAGGTGACGAGAGTGGGCGGTACTGCCTTGCTCTTCACTGATGATGATGCGGCGCTTAAGCTCGGCAAACCGCACTTTATAAAATTCATCGAGGTTGTTGGAGTAAATTCCTAAAAAACGCATGCGTTCAATCAGCGGATTGCTTTTGTCCGCCGCTTCCTGAAGTACGCGCTCGTTAAAGGACAACCAACTGAGTTCTTTTTCGATGTATAGCTTTTCCTGGCCCATTACAACTCACACTCCGTTTTACTCACAGGACATAGACTATTATGACGAAATTTTCCGCATAGCGATTCACTGTGTCACAACAATATGACAGTAAGAAGAACTATTTCTTCGACATGATTGATTGTTAAACGATTTTAATCAAAAAAAAGCCCCGCATGGATAAAACGCAGGGCGATGGGTTATTCTTCAGCGGCGTAGCCCTGGGGCGGTAGCTTTATTTTGTCGAGCCAGGCTTCTTTGCCATCGGTACGCAGGCGACCATCGACAAACCAACTGACCACCAGCGGATAGATATCGTGCTCCTGAGCCTGGACGCGAGCGGTGATCTCATCTTCGGTATCTTCGGCGAAAACGGGTACCTTCGCCTGAAGTATTACCGGCCCGCCATCCAGTTCGTCGGTGACGAAATGCACCGATGTCCCATGTTCCTCGTCGCCATTTTCCAGCGCCTGGCGATGAGTGTGCAGGCCCGGATATTTTGGCAGCAGGGAAGGGTGGATATTCAGCAGGCGCCCATGATAGTGAGCGACAAACGCCGGGCTGAGAATGCGCATATAGCCGGCCAGTACCACTAGATCCGGCGCATAAGCGTCAATCTCGTGCATCAGTTCGCGATCGAAAGCTTCACGATTAGCGAACTCGCTGGCGGTGAGCGCATGAGCCGGAATATTGGCCTCGCGCGCGCGCTCAAGGCCGAACGCATCGGCCTTGTTGCTGAAGACTGCTCGCAGGGTGCCGTTGATTTTTTTCCGGGCGCAGGCGTCAATAATGGCCTGCAGATTACTGCCGTTGCCGGAAATCAGCACCACGATGTTTTTCATTCAATGACCACACGCTGTTCGGAATCAGAGGCTTTGATATAACCCATTTTCCACGCCTTTTCACCTTTCTCATTCAGGAAGGCGATGGCTTTGTCCGCAGCTTCAGCAGGGAGGGCGATAACCATGCCCACGCCGCAGTTAAAGGTACGATACATCTCATGGCTGCTGACGTTACCGGCAGTTTGCAGCCAGTTGAACACTTCCGGCCACTGCCATGAAGACTCATCGATGACTGCCTGAGTGTTGTCCGGCAGGACGCGCGGGATATTTTCCCAGAAACCGCCGCCAGTCAGGTGGGCGATGGCGTGAACGTCAACGTTAGCAATCAGGTCGAGAATGGATTTCACATAGATGCGGGTCGGGGCCAGCAGGTGATCCGCCAACGACTTACCGTTGAGGTCGGTAGTTTGCGGGTCAACGCCGCTCACTTCGATAATTTTACGCACCAGAGAGTAACCGTTAGAGTGTGGGCCACTGGAGGCCAGAGCCACCAGCACATCGCCATCAGCTACTTTGCTGCCGTCGATAATTTCTGATTTTTCTACCACGCCGACGCAGAAACCCGCCACGTCGTAATCTTCGCCATGATACATACCCGGCATTTCCGCCGTTTCGCCGCCGACCAGCGCGCAGCCGGACTGTAAGCAACCTTCGGCGATACCGCTGATCACGCTGGCTGCGGTATCCACATCCAGTTTCCCGGTTGCGTAGTAATCCAGGAAGAACAGCGGCTCAGCACCCTGAACGACCAGGTCATTCACGCACATGGCGACCAGATCGATACCGATGGTGTCGTGACGCTTTAGATCCATCGCCAGACGCAACTTGGTGCCGACGCCGTCTGTACCAGAAACCAGAACCGGCTCGCGGTACTTCTGCGGCAATGCGCACAGTGCGCCGAATCCGCCCAGTCCACCCATCACTTCCGGGCGACGGGTTTTCTTTACCACGCCCTTAATACGGTCGACGAGAGCGTTGCCTGCATCAATATCTACGCCGGCATCTTTATAGCTGAGAGAGGTTTTATCGGTCACTGCGAAGTCTCCACGCGTTTGCGGTAGCAATAAAAAACGGCGCAATTCTAACAGGGAAAGCAAACGTTTGCGAGCCTGCTTTGCAGCCGACGTAAAACAGCCGCTATGTGCGCAAATTTGATACTGTTCACGAAAATGAAACCGGGTACATTCTTCTGCTTGCCACTGGGTCAGGGAATCACCATCATGTTAATGAAACCGGTTTCTTTTTTATCAATAACAGATAAACCGCGAGTTGGATGGGATTTAGTAAGGGAGTCGAGGATGAAAATTGCCGCATTTGATATTGGTGGCACGGCGTTAAAAATGGGCGTAATGACCCGAGAAGGCGCGCTGTTGGATAAAGGTAAACAGTCAATAAGCGACAGCAATGGCGACCAGATTCTGCAGGCGATGCTGGCGTGGATTGCTGCCCATCCAGAATGTGAAGGGGTGGCTATCAGCGCTCCCGGTTATGTGAATCCGCACACTGGCTTTATCGAAATGGGCGGCGCCATCCGTAAATTTGATAATTTCGCCATTAAAACCTGGCTCGAAGAGCAAGTGCGTTTGCCGGTCGCCATTGAAAATGACGCTAACTGCGTGCTGCTGGCCGAGCGCTGGCAGGGCAAAGCCGCAGAAATGGCTAATTTCCTGGTTCTGACCATCGGCACCGGTATCGGCGGAGCGATTTTCTGTAATAACCAACTGGTGCATGGCGCGCGTTTTCGCGCCGGTGAATTCGGCTATATGCAAACTGCGCGTCCCGGTACCCGCGATGTGCGGCGCTACTCGATGAATGAAAACTGCACACTGCGCGTTCTGCGCCATCGCTATGCTGAACATATCGGTAAATCGCTGGATGAAGTGACCGGTGAGGAAATTTTTGACCGCTACGATGCGGGCGACGCCACCTGTCGGCGTCTGGTTTCCGAGTTTTTTAACGGTCTCGGCACCGGGCTTTATAACCTCGTCAACGTGTTCGATCCGCAAACGATTTTAATCGGCGGCGGGATCGTTGAACGACCGGGTTTTCTGGCGCTGCTGCGCGAACACCTGGCCTGGTTTGGCATTGCGGACTATATCGACACCGTCAGCCACGGCAACGACGCCGGGTTAGTTGGCGCTGTTTACCATTTCAATCAGCAAAATCGGTCGCATAGCGGCGACTGCGCATAGATAGGGAGAGAACATGTCTGGATTCAAAGAAGGTTTTCTGTGGGGAGGTGCGGTCGCAGCGCATCAGCTGGAAGGCGGCTGGAAAGAGGGCGGTAAAGGCGCTAGCGTCGCCGATGTGATGACCGCAGGCGCGCACGGCGTGCCGCGTGAAATCACCGATGGCGTGCAGCCGGGGAAAAACTACCCTAATCATGAGGCGATTGATTTTTACCATCGCTATAAAGACGACATTCAGCTGTTTGCCGAAATGGGCTTTAAATGCTTCCGTACCTCAATTGCCTGGACGCGTATCTTCCCGCTGGGCGATGAGCTGGAACCGAACGAAGCCGGACTGCAGTTTTATGACGATCTCTTTGATGAGTGCCTAAAGCACGGCATCGAACCGGTCATTACGCTCTCCCACTTCGAAATGCCGTACCACCTGGTGACGGAATATGGCGGCTGGCGTAACCGTAAGCTGATTGATTTCTTCGTTCGCTTTGCGCAGGTCGTGTTCACCCGCTATCAGCATAAAGTGAAGTACTGGATGACCTTTAACGAGATCAACAATCAGGCGAACTTCCACGAAGATTTTGCGCCATTTACTAACTCCGGACTGAAGTATCAGCCGGGAGAAGACCGCGAGCCGATTATGTATCAGGCGGCGCACTATGAGCTGGTCGCCAGCGCCCTGGCGGTTAAAGTGGCTCGCGAAATTAGCCCGACATTGCAGATTGGCTGCATGATCGCCATGTGCCCGATTTACCCGCTGAGCTGTGCGCCCAACGATATGATGATGGCGATGAACGCCATGCATCGTCGCTACTGGTTCACTGATGTTCACGTGCGCGGCAAATATCCTCAGCACCTGCTGAACTACTTCGAGCGTCGCGGTTTTGCGCTGGATATTACCGAAGAAGATCGCGTGGCGCTGACTCAGGGCTGCGTCGACTATATCGGCTTTAGTTACTATATGTCGTTCGCCACCAAAGCGTCCGAGGATAATCCCCGGCTGGATTATGATGAAACCACCAGCCTGGTTTCCAATCCGTACGTGCAGAAGTCGGACTGGGGCTGGCAGATTGACCCGGTCGGGCTGCGCTACTCCCTGAACTGGTTCTGGGATCACTACCAGTTGCCGTTGTTTATCGTCGAGAACGGTTTTGGCGCTATCGACGTGCGCGAGGCTGATGGCTCGGTGGATGACCAATATCGTATCGACTACCTCTCTGCGCATATTGCCGAGATGAAAAAAGCAGTTGTTGAAGACGGCGTTGACCTGATGGGTTACACCCCTTGGGGCTGTATCGACCTGGTCTCGGCGGGCACTGGCGAGATGAAAAAACGCTACGGCTTTATCTATGTTGATAAAGACAATGAAGGCAACGGTACGCTTGAGCGTAGCCGCAAGAAATCTTTTGCCTGGTATCAGCAAGTTATCTGTAGCAACGGCGAAAAGCTGTAAATTGCCGCAAAGCCCCATCCAGCCCCGCGTTCGCGGGGTTTTTTTATTTTGTCTTATACTGGCTCAGGCAGCGTAAAGCATTTTGGTTGATCCCGGTCAAACATATCGGCTATGGCGTAAAAGGTAAAAGGCGGTATAATCCGGCGATTTTTTTTGTGGCTGCCCCTCAGAGGAGAAAGAGAATGAAGATCGTGGAAGTGAAACACCCACTCGTCAAACACAAGCTGGGCCTGATGCGCGAGCACGACATCAGCACCAAACGCTTCCGTGAACTCGCCTCAGAAGTGGGCAGCTTACTGACTTATGAAGCCACTGCCGATCTGGCGACCGAGAAAGTCATCATCGAAGGCTGGAACGGTCCGGTAGAAGTCGAGCAAATCAAAGGTAAGAAAATTACCGTTGTGCCGATTCTGCGCGCAGGTCTGGGAATGATGGAAGGCGTGCTTGAGCATGTGCCGAGCGCGCGTATCAGCGTCGTGGGTATCTACCGTGACGAAGAAACCCTTGAGCCGGTTCCTTACTTCCAGAAGCTGGTGTCCAATATTGACGAACGTATGGCGCTGGTAGTTGACCCGATGCTGGCAACCGGCGGTTCAATGATCGCTACTATCGACCTGCTGAAAAAAGCGGGCTGCACCAGCATTAAGGTGCTGGTTCTGGTGGCTGCGCCGGAAGGTATCGCCGCGCTGGAGAAAGCGCATCCGGATGTGGAAATGTACACTGCGTCAATTGACCAGGGGCTTAACGAGCACGGATACATTATTCCGGGGCTCGGCGATGCCGGCGATAAGATTTTTGGTACGAAATAAATGATGAAGTAGAAAAAGCCGACTTTGATAGTCGGCTTTTTTTTGAATAAAACACACCAACAACAACCAACAAACGACTCTCAGAGGAAAATGCCATGACGCGCCGTGCTATCGGGGTGAGTGAAAGACCGCCGCTTTTACAGACAATCCCGCTTAGTTTGCAACATCTGTTCGCCATGTTTGGCGCTACGGTACTGGTGCCCGTTCTGTTTCATATCAACCCGGCCACGGTACTGCTTTTTAACGGCATCGGAACGCTGTTATATCTTTTCATCTGCAAAGGCAAAATCCCGGCTTACCTTGGATCGAGCTTTGCCTTTATTTCCCCGGTACTGCTGCTGTTACCGCTGGGCTACGAAGTTGCCCTTGGCGGCTTTATCATGTGCGGCGTGCTGTTCTGCATCGTCTCCTTTATTGTTAAAAAAGCCGGTACCGGCTGGCTGGATGTGATGTTTCCCCCTGCGGCGATGGGCGCGATTGTTGCGGTTATCGGGCTGGAGCTGGCGGGCGTTGCGGCGAACATGGCCGGACTGCTGCCTGCGGACGGGCAAGCTCCGGATACCAGGACTATTATCATTTCGATGGTAACGCTGGCGGTGACGGTCTTCGGTTCCGTTCTGTTCCGCGGTTTCCTGGCAATTATCCCGATTTTAATCGGCGTGCTAGTTGGCTACGCGCTCTCTTTTGTCATGGGCGCAGTCGATACCACGCCAATCGCCGAGGCTCACTGGTTCGCTCTGCCGACCTTCTACACGCCGCGCTTTGAATGGTTTGCGATTTTCACCATTCTGCCCGCCGCGCTGGTCGTTATCGCCGAGCATGTTGGGCATTTAGTCGTGACGGCGAATATCGTCAAAAAAGATCTGCTCCGCGATCCGGGCCTGCATCGTTCTATGTTTGCTAACGGGTTTTCGACCGTTATCTCCGGCTTTTTTGGCTCGACGCCAAACACCACCTACGGTGAGAATATTGGCGTGATGGCGATTACCCGCGTTTACAGCACCTGGGTTATCGGCGGGGCGGCGATCATCGCGATTCTGCTCTCCTGCGTTGGCAAGCTGGCGGCGGCTATCCAGATTATCCCGCTGCCGGTTATGGGCGGCGTCTCTCTGCTGCTGTACGGCGTGATCGGTGCATCAGGTATTCGCGTGCTGATTGAATCAAAAGTGGATTACAACAAAGCGCAGAACCTGATTCTGACCTCCGTTATCCTGATCATCGGTGTTAGCGGTGCGAAGGTGCATATTGGTGCCGCAGAATTGAAAGGTATGGCGCTGGCGACCATCGTGGGTATCTGCCTGAGCCTGATCTTCAAATTGATTAGCGTTCTGCGTCCGGAAGAGGTTGTCCTCGACGCGGCGGATAGCGAAGAAGCAAAACATTGATCCTTATACCGGGCGGTGATCCCGCCCGGTTCTCTCCTTACCTATTTGTGTGCTAAACTCTTCGCGTTTTTCTGAAAGCCTATGTTGAGGTCCATCTGAACGCACCGGCACAGCTCTCTTTGCCACTGTATCTTCCCGATGATGAAACTTTCGCGAGTTTCTGGCCGGGCGATAATCCTTCTCTTCTTGCTGCCCTTCAGAACGTGCTGCGGCAGGAACATAGCGGATACATCTATATCTGGTCACGCGAAGGGGCGGGGCGCAGCCATTTATTGCACGCCGCCTGCGCGGAACTCTCCCAACGTGGCGACGCGGTGGGCTACGTTCCTTTGGATAAACGGACGTGGTTTGTGCCAGAAGTGCTGGACGGAATGGAGCAACTTTCGCTGGTTTGCATCGATAATATTGAATGCGTGGCGGGCGATGAACTGTGGGAAATGGCGATCTTCGATCTCTATAACCGGATCCTTGAATCAGGCAAGACCCGGCTGCTGATTACCGGCGACCGACCACCGCGCCAGCTCAAACTGGGGCTGGCGGATTTGGCATCGCGCCTCGATTGGGGGCAAATCTACAAGCTACAGCCGCTGTCGGATGAAGATAAGCTTCAGGCACTACAACTGCGTGCCAGATTGCGCGGCTTCGAGATGCCGGAAGATGTGTGTCGTTTTCTACTTAAGCGGCTGGATCGCGAAATGCGCTCGCTGTTTATGACTCTTGATCAGTTGGATCACGCCTCGATTACCGCTCAGCGCAAATTGACGATCCCGTTCGTGAAAGAAATCCTGAAGCTTTAAGCTGCGCCGCAACGTTCAAATCCGTTACGGCGCGTTGCTTTTAGCTCACAATTTCCAGAACTTGTTCAGGTGGGCGGCCGATTCTTGCTTCGCCGTGGCTCACAACGATAGGCCGTTCAATCAGCTTTGGATTGTCGATCATCGCCTGGATTAGTGCATCTTCGCTAAGCTGTGGATTAGCGAGATCCAGTGATTTATACAGATCTTCTTTCTGGCGCATCAATTCACGAGCGCTGGCCATCCCCAACATCTTCAGCAGCTGGCGCAGCGTGGCGGCGTCCGGCGGCGTCTCCAGATAGAGCACCACTTCAGGATCGATGCCGTTGGCTTTCAGCAGGCTTAATGTGTCACGACTCTTGGAGCAGCGAGGGTTGTGATAGATTTTGACCGTATCGGACATGAGATCTCCTTACATTTTCTGGTACGGTTTGAAACGTTCTTGCAGCTGGCGCAGCTGATCGATGCGCGCATCGTAGCGAGCCTGTTGCAAACTGCCTAATTTCACCTGCGAGCTGGCGCTGCTGAGCAGCGTAATGGCCTGATCGAGTCGGCCAACCAGCGCCATGCCTTCAGCCCGCGCGGCCAACTCCTGATCGCGATTGCCCAGCTTGGCTTCCGCTTGCGCCAGTAAATCCCAACCGTTGACGTCATCTTTATAATTAAAAGTGTAGCGATTAAGGATATTCGCCGCTTCTGCCGGTTGCCCGCCTTCCAGCAAGGCGTTGGCAAGGTTTAATTGCAGCACCGGATTGGTTCGAAGCTCACGGGCGCTCTTCAGGCGATTAATCGCCTCCGTCGCTTTCTTCTGCCCAAGGTCAATATCGGTTGCCAGGTCAAGATACCAGGCATTTTGCGAATCGGCACTCAGCAGCGGCTGCAGCGTTTTGCGCGCCAGATCGTAATTGTTACTACCCATCGCCAACAGGGCGCGACCGTATTGTGCAGCATGCTGTTCGCGGATATTACCTTTCTCCCAGCTGCTTAGCAGATCATTGCTCAGCTTGTTGTCGCCGGAGGTGTACATGCCAAGCGTACGGGCTTTCGCCAGATAGAAGTCAGCCGAGGATTGGACGACGACCGGGCGCATTTGGTTTGCGCGGTTGCGGGCGTCGGACAGACGGCTTTCCGGCAGAGGGTGCGTCAGCAGCATTTCCGGCGGACGAGTAGAGTAGCGCGATTCGTCAAGCAGCTTGCCCATAAATGCCGGCATCGCCTGCGGATCGAAACCAGAACGTTGAAGAACCTGAATACCAATACGGTCGGCCTCTTCTTCGTTTTGCCGGGTAAAGCTGATCATTCCCTGCTGGGTTCCCGCCAGGGTCCCGGTGAGCGCCGCCATCCCGGCCTGCGGACTTGCCATCGCCAGAAGAATCGATCCCAGCGCGCCGACCCAGGTCAGCGGAGCGTTACGCTTTTGGTCTTCCATCGCGCGGGCAAGGTGGCGCTGGGTGACGTGAGAAATTTCGTGCGCCATGACCGACGCCAGTTCGCTTTCGTTATCGGAATAGCGGAAAAGGGCCGAGTGCAGCACAACGTTACCGCCGAAGAATGCAAAGGCGTTAATTTGATCGTTATTGATTAGATAAAAGTGGAACGGCGTTCGCACTGAATTGGCGTGCGAAACCAGACGCATACCCAAGCCGTTAATGTATTGCACCAGCAGCGGGTCATTGATTAGCGGTGCGCTGCCGCGCAGCTGGCGTACGTAGTAATCCCCCATCTGCATTTCCTGGCCAATGGAGAGCGTGCTTCCTGCGGAGGTGCCCATGTCCGGCAGGGTGTCTGCGGAGTCGGCAAAAGCAGGTAATATCGAACCCAGCGTCAGCGACGCTATGACGGTTGCCACCAGCGTTTTCTTCAACTGCCTGAACATAACCTCAATCCTGTAATGTAGGTGTGCCAGTTTGACCGATTGTGCGGCGTAATGTTCCCTGACCGCAAGCAAGTTCAGCGAGTTTAGCCGTCGCTAGCGGCGTTGCAAATATCATATTCACCCGGTCATTAATGTTTGTGGTTTTACCCATAAAAAGCGAAGTCTTTTTTGTGACATTTCGATACAATTCCCGAGATTGTTACAGCTTTGCTCTTCAGGGAAGGGTTTTATGCTTCAGATGTTAATGCAGTGGTACCGCCGTCGGTTCAGCGATCCGGAGGCGATAGCGCTGCTGGTCATTTTGCTGGCCGGTTTCGGCATTATGTTTTTCTTCAGCGGCCTGCTGGCACCTCTATTAGTGTCCATCGTGCTGGCCTATCTGCTTGAATGGCCAACGGTCAGGCTGGAGCGTATCGGTTTTTCTCGTACCTGGGCCACCTCGGTCGTCCTGATTCTGTTCGTCGGCATTCTGCTATTGATGGCGTTTGTGGTGATGCCAGTTGCCTGGCAGCAGGGCATTTATCTGATTCGTGATATGCCGGGGATGCTGAACAAACTTTCTGATTTTGCAGCGACGGTGCCGCGCCGCTATCCGGCCTTAATGGATGCCGGAATTATCGACGCCATGGCGGAGAATATGCGCGGGCGGATGTTAACCGTCGGTGATTCGGTAGTGAAATATTCGCTTGCCTCGCTAGTCGGGCTGCTGACTTTGGCGGTCTATCTGGTATTGGTGCCGCTGATGGTTTTCTTTCTGCTAAAAGACAAAGAGCAGATGCTTAACGCCGTGCGCCGTGTGCTGCCGCGCAATCGCGGGCTGGCAGGGCAGGTGTGGAAAGAGATGAATCAGCAAATTACCAACTATATTCGCGGTAAGGTGTTGGAGATGATCGTCGTCGGCGTGGCGACGTGGATTGGTTTTATCCTTTTCGGGCTTAACTATTCATTGTTGTTGGCGGTGCTGGTTGGGTTTTCAGTACTGATTCCCTACATTGGTGCTTTTGTGGTTACCATTCCAGTGGTCGGCGTGGCGCTGTTTCAGTTTGGCGCGGGCACCGAGTTCTGGAGCCTGTTCGCGGTTTACCTGATTATTCAGGGGCTGGATGGCAACCTGCTGGTGCCGGTGCTGTTCTCCGAAGCCGTTAACCTGCACCCGCTGGTGATTATTCTGTCGGTGGTTATCTTCGGCGGCCTGTGGGGATTCTGGGGTGTGTTCTTCGCGATTCCACTGGCGACGCTAATCAAAGCGGTGGTGCATGCCTGGCCGGATGGCCTGATAGTGGAAGACGTAGAAGAAGAGAATTAGCGCAACGCTTACTGATGAGCGGAAAAAAAGACGCCGGGCGGTTTGAAACCGACCCGGCGTCTTGCGTTAGTCTGCGCGTCAGGCGTTTTCTTTCAGCCAGTTCAGCACCACGTCGTGGTGATTGCTGGTTTTGAAATCATCAAACACATGTTCGATTTTGCCGTCGGCATCGATGAGGAAGCTCGTACGGTGAATACCGTCGTAGGTTTTCCCCATAAACGTTTTTTCACCCCAGATGCCAAACTGTTCGCATACCTGATGGTTCTCGTCAGACAGCAAAGTAAAGTTCAGCAACTCCTTTTCGGCGAAGCGGGAGAGTTTCTCTGGTTTATCAGTACTGATACCCAGTACTTCAACGCCTGCTTTTTTCAGGTCGTCCATATTATCGCGTAAACCGCACGCTTGTACGGTGCAGCCCGGGGTCATGGCTTTCGGGTAAAAATAAACCAGAACACGCTGTCCCTGGAAGTCGGTCAAATTTACTTCCTCGCCGTCCTGGTCTGGTAAGCTAAATTTCGGTGCAATATCACCGGCTTTCAGTGGGTTCATTACTCAAACTCCATCCTGTTCATCATGCTGTGAATAATTAACGATGTTAATACTGCCTTGTGCATTCAGTTCTGTACATAGGGCTTTGAACGCTTGTTCGATATTTGATGCATTTTGCGTAGTCGGGCTATGGGCGGTGATTTGGATAAAAAGCTGCGCTGAATCGTCGTTCGCTCCCGGTTGGGTGCGGGAGACCAGCTCGGCAATGTTCATTTTCCACGTATCGCACAGGGCAGTAAATCGCTCAATAATATGCGGCGAATCCGGCACCTCAACCTGAACCCAGACGGTGTTTTGCATCGCCTGATGCGGCCTTGCGGTTGTACGCTTCATTACGATCAGCAGATCAAGCTCGGCACCTTTCAGCGGCAGAGTCGATTCAATCAGGTTAATCGCATTCCACGAGCCGGAGAGCAGCATGATAAACGTAAACTCGTCACCAAGCATGGCCAGCCGGCTGTCTTCGATATTACAGCCGCAGCTGCTGACGTGGCGAGTGATTGTATTCACGATGCCAGGGCGATCAGCACCCAATGCGGTAATAACCAGATAGTGTTGTAATGAGGCTGTCAAACCTGTTCTTCCTTTAAAAAGGTGAGGTAACATTAGGAAAGCATAAAAAAAACCGGCATACAACATCCCTGATGGCATCGGGTCTCTTGCTTTTATTGCAGCACCAAACGTAACATTGAGAATCTTGTCCCACTTCTGCTCTGAGGATGGCCCATGTTTACGGGAAGTATTGTAGCGCTTATCACGCCGATGGATGAAAACGGTAACGTCTGCCGGTCAAGCCTGAAAAAACTGATTGATTACCATGTCGCCAGCGGTACCTCGGCGATCGTTTCGGTAGGCACTACCGGAGAGTCCGCAACATTGAGCCATGAAGAGCATGGTGACGTAGTTATGCAGACGCTGGAGCTGGCTGACGGACGCATCCCGGTTATCGCAGGTACCGGTGCAAATGCAACCGCAGAGGCGATTAGCCTGACCAAGCGGTTTAACAATAGCGGTGTGGTTGGCTGCCTGACGGTTACGCCTTATTACAACCGTCCGACCCAGGAAGGCCTGTTCCAACACTTTAAAGCTATTGCAGAACATACTGACCTGCCGCAAATCCTGTATAATGTGCCGTCCCGTACCGGTTGCGATATGTTGCCGGAAACCGTCGGTCGTCTGGCGGAAGTTAAAAATATTATCGGTATTAAGGAAGCGACGGGGAACTTAAGTCGCGTTCATCAGATCAAAGAGCTGGTTTCAGATGACTTTATTCTGCTGAGCGGCGATGACGCGACCGGAATGGACTTTATGCAGCTTGGCGGTCACGGCGTGATTTCCGTAACCACAAACGTTGCGGCGCGCGAAATGGCTGAAATGTGCCGACTGGCTCTGGCTGGTCAATTCGCCGAAGCTCGGGCGATTAATCAGCGTCTGATGCCGTTGCATACAAAATTATTTGTCGAACCCAACCCTATCCCGGTCAAATGGGCATGTAAGGCGTTGGGTCTTGTGGCGACCGATACGCTACGCCTGCCGATGACCCCGATTACCGAAAACGGTACTAAGGTTGTCACCGCAGCGTTGAAGCATGCCGGTTTGCTGTAAAGTTTAGGGAGATTTGATGGCTTACTCAGTACAGAAGTCGCGCCTGGCGAAGGTTGCGGGTGTTTCGCTGGTTCTACTCCTCGCGGCCTGTAGTTCTGACTCGCGCTATAAGCGTCAGGTGAGCGGCGACGAGGCCTATTTGCAGGCAACGCCGCTTAGTGAACTTCACGCGCCAGCAGGGATGATCCTGCCGGTTCAGGTGGGTGATTATAATATTCCGGTTGCTGCCAGCACCGGTAACACAGGCAAGGCTCTGGATATCCGTCCTCCGGCTCAGCCTCTGGCGCTGGTTAGCGGCGCGCGCACTCAGTTTAACGGTGATACCGCGACGCTGATGGTGGAGAACGGTCGCAGCGGTTCGCTGTGGGCGCAGGTGGCAAGCATCGTGCAGTCGAAAAACTACACTATCGCGAAACGCGACGATGCCAGCCAGACGCTGAATACCGACTGGGTCGAATGGAATCGCCTCGATGAAGACCAGCAGTACCGTGGTCGCTATCAAATCTCAGTTAAACAGCAGGGCTATCAGCAAGCAGTGGTCGTGAAGCTGGTGAATCTGGAGCAGGCGGGTAAACCGGTTGCCGATCCGGCTTCGCTGCAGCGCTACAGTACTGCCATGCTGAACGTCATTTCCGAAGGTCTGGATCTGAACGCCACCAGCGCTCAGAACGCCGCGCAGAAAAGTGCCGGGGCGACCTTCGACGTGCAGAGCGGTGCGGATGATACCGGCCTGCCGATGCTGGTCGTTCGCGCACCGTTTAACCTGGTGTGGCAACGCCTGCCGGGCGCGTTGGAAAAAGTGGGTATGAAGGTAACCGATAGCTCTCGTTCTCAGGGCAGCTTCTCTGTGACCTACAAACCGCTATCCGACAGCGGCTGGACCGATCTGGGCGCTCGTGACCCGCAATTGGTATCCGGCGATTATAAATTGCAGGTTGGAGACCTCGATAACCGCAGCAGTCTGCAGTTTATCGACCCGAAAGGACATACCCTGACGCAGTCGCAAAATGATGCCCTGGTTGCCGTATTCCAGGCCGCATTAAGTAAGTAATAAACAGGGCTGGAGTAATCCGGCCCTTTTTAATGTATAGTGACGCAAACGTGTGCGTCAGCAGAAAAGCACAAATTTTTATCGTTAATCATCACTGGAGTGACAAAGATGCAAAAGCTAGCTGAGTTGTATCGTGGTAAAGCGAAGACCGTTTACAGCACCGAAAACCCGGATCTGCTGGTACTCGAATTCCGTAACGATACGTCAGCAGGTGACGGTGCTCGCATTGAGCAGTTCGATCGTAAAGGCATGGTGAACAACAAGTTCAACTATTTCATTATGAGCAAACTGGCGCAAGCGGGTATCCCGACCCAGATGGAAGCGCTGTTGTCCGATACCGAATGTCTGGTGAAAAAGCTGGATATGGTGCCGGTGGAGTGCGTTGTGCGTAACCGCGCTGCCGGTTCGCTGGTGAAACGTTTAGGGATTGAAGAGGGCATCGAGCTGAACCCGCCGCTATTTGACCTGTTCCTGAAAAACGACGCCATGCACGACCCGATGGTCAACGAGTCCTACTGCGAAACTTTCGGCTGGGTGAGCAAAGAGAACCTGGCGCGTATGCAGGAACTGACCTACAAAGCTAACGACGTGCTGAAAAAGCTGTTTGACGATGCAGGTCTGATCCTCGTGGATTTCAAGCTGGAGTTTGGTCTGTTTAAAGGCGAAGTGGTGCTGGGCGACGAGTTTTCTCCGGACGGCAGCCGTCTGTGGGACAAAAAGACCATGGATAAAATGGACAAAGACCGTTTCCGCCAGAGCCTTGGCGGCCTGATTGAAGCCTATGAAGAAGTTGCCCGTCGTCTGGGCGTAGAACTGGACTAATCCCCCGACGCCAGAGGAAAACCCCTTCTTCTGGCGCTCTTCTTGCTGTTTCCTGTGGTAATCCTCCGCTGAACCGCCTACGATCTCATACATTGGTTTTATGATGAATTGAGGTGCTTATGCGCTGGCAAGGACGTCGCGAAAGCGACAATGTTGAAGATCGACGTGGTCAATCCGGTTCACCGATGGGCGGAGGTGGCGGTTTTCGTCTCCCCAGCGGGAAAGGCGGTATCGTGCTGCTGATTATCATTGTGGTGGCGGGATATTACGGCGTTGATTTAACCGGCATGTTAACCGGTGAACCGGTGTCACAACAGCAAACCACCACTCAACGCTCTATTAGTCCACAGGATGAAGAAGCTGCGAAGTTCACTAAAGTGGTTCTGGCGGATACGGAAGATACCTGGGGCGCGATTTTTAAAGACATGGGTCGTCAGTATCCGCAGCCTAAGCTGGTGATGTATCGCGGCGCGACACGAACCGCCTGCGGTACTGGCCAGTCGGTAATGGGACCGTTCTACTGTCCGGCAGATAGCACAGTGTACATCGACCTGTCATTTTACGATGAGATGAAAACTAAGCTCGGCGCGGGCGGTGATTTCGCTCAGGGTTACGTTATCGCCCATGAAGTCGGCCATCATGTACAAAAGCTGCTGGGTATTGAGTCGAAAGTGCGCCAGCTACAGCAGAATGCTTCACCAGCGGAAGCGAACCGCCTGTCAGTGAAAATGGAGCTACAGGCGGACTGCTTCGCGGGCGTCTGGGGCTACAATATGCAGAAGCAGGACGTGATGGAGGTTGGCGACCTGCAAGAGGCGCTGAACACCGCAGAGGCTATTGGTGATGACC
This sequence comes from Klebsiella huaxiensis, assembly GCF_003261575.2. GTDB lineage: Bacteria > Pseudomonadota > Gammaproteobacteria > Enterobacterales > Enterobacteriaceae > Klebsiella > Klebsiella huaxiensis. The sequence continues at coordinate 1,597,884 of NZ_CP036175.1, forward strand.
GCTTGCAGCAGCAAAGCCAGGGACGCGTGGTGCCGGACAGCTTTACTCACGGTACATCGCAGCAGCGCTATACCTGGTTTAAACGCGGCTTCGATAGCGGCGACCCGGCGCAGTGCAACACCTTTGGCAAAGCGCTGTAATTGCCGTCTGTCATGGATGAACTGCTTCACCTGACGGCGCAAATGGCGCGTGAGGGCATCCGTCGTCTGCTGGTGCTCAGCGGCGATGATGCCTGGACTTTCAACCAGGCGCAAAATCTGCGTACTCTGTTGGCTGATGATGGGCTGTGGGTTGGCCCGCAGCCGGTACCGGAGCCGTATACGCCTCCCGGTGCGCTGAAGACCCTGCTGGGCCGGGAATTCCAGCATGCTTTTTTCGATGCGCGCGAGGGGTTCGACGTCGCGGCATTTGCTGCGTTAGCCGGTACGCTGCGCGCAGGAAGCTGGCTGATCTTGCTGCTCCCCGATTTTTCCCAATGGCCGACCCGGCCTGACGCAGACTCTCTGCGCTGGAGCGACACTCCCGAGCCGGTCCCCACGCCAAATTTTGTCTATCGCTTCTGCCAGCAAATTATTGCCGATAATGATTCTGTCCTCTGGCGGCAGGGGAATGAGCTGACATTACCCGCTTTCCCGCTTCGTGAATCCTGGCATCCCGCTGATGGTCAGCCGCAGGCGGAGCAGGCAGCCGTTCTTGCCGAATTGGCTGACTTCCCTCCCGGTATCGCCGCCTTAACCGCAGAGCGCGGACGAGGCAAATCCGCTCTGGCGGGAATGCTTATTCGCCAACTGGCAGGGGATGCCATCGTCACGGCACCGGCGCGTGGAGCCACAGATGTGATGGCGACTTTTGCAGGTGAGGGCTTTCGCTTTATGGCTCCCGATGCGTTACTGGCATCAGAGTGCAACGCTTCGTGGCTGATTGTTGATGAGGCCGCCGCTATTCCGGGGCCGCTGTTGCGCCAGCTTGTCGCTCGTTTCCCGAGGACGCTGCTGACCACTACCGTGCAGGGCTACGAAGGCACCGGGCGCGGCTTCCTGCTTAAGTTTTGCGCCGGTTTTGCCCATTTGCGGCAGTTTAGTTTGACGACGCCCATCCGCTGGGCATTGGGCTGTCCGCTGGAGGCGGCTATCGCGCAGTTGCTGTTGTTTAGCGATGAGACCTTCCAGCATACGCCTGCTGGCGACACGGTACTGGAAAACGTCAGTCAGACCAGTTGGCAGCAGCAGCCCGCTTTACCGGAAGCGATGTATCAACTGCTCTCCGGGGCGCACTATCGCACTTCTCCTCTCGATTTACGCCGCATGATGGATGCGCCGGGGCAGCATTTTACCTGCGCTCGCAGCGTAAACCGCGTCGTCGGAGCGTTGTGGCTGGTGGAGGAGGGAGGGCTGGAGTCATCGCTTAGCCAGGCCGTATGGGCTGGATATCGCCGCCCACGTGGCAATCTGGTTGCACAGTCGCTGGCGGCGCACGGCGGTAGCCCGCTGGCGGCAACGTTGACGGGTTTGCGTATCAGTCGCATTGCCGTACACCCGGTGCGCCAGCGCGAGGGGCTTGGGCAACGGCTGGTCGATTGGGCGGCGTCTCAGGCGTCGGAGCGGGACTATCTCTCGGTCAGTTTTGGCTACACACCCGAACTGTGGCGCTTCTGGGATAGCTGTGGTTTTATGCTGGTGCGCTTGGGTACTCATCGGGAAGCCAGCAGCGGCTGTTATACCGCGATGGCGCTCTATCCCATCAGCGCGGCTGGCCGACATCTGGCTCAACAAGAAATCCGTCGGCTGCTGCGCGATGAACACTGGCTGTGCGACTGGCGAAATGAGTCGTTGCCGCTGACTATACTGGAAGAAGCGGCTATCTTTACTGAAGAGGATTGGCTGGAGGCTGCGGGCTTTGCGTTTGCCCATCGCCCGCTGCTGGCGGCGGTTGGTAGCCTAAATCGGCTGCTCATGCAGGTGAATATACCGCTGCCTGCTTTGCGCGCGCGCCTGGAGCGCCAGGATGAAGCGGAACTTTGCCGCACGTTACAACTCTCCGGGCGAAAAGCGCTGCTGGCCAGGCTGCGCGAAGAGGCGGCGCTGGCGTTATCTACTCTCAATGCAACTCGCGCTGATGCTCTGCGCCAGCAGGTCAAAATGCTGCAATTTTTTTAACTAACTCCTTCAGTTAAATGGCATGGTCATATTTCGCATGCGGCGTAAACTTCCTTGCAGACATTAAGGAGACAGCCATGAAACACGATCATTTTGTTGTTCAAAGCCCCGCGACCCCTGCACAGCAACTGCTGCTGCTGTTTCATGGCGTCGGCGATAACCCGGTTGCCATGGGGCAAATCGGCAGCTGGTTTGCGCCGCTCTTCCCGGATGCGCTGATCGTCAGTATCGGTGGCGCGGAGCCGTGCGGCCCGCCCCCTGGACGCCAGTGGTTCTCCGTGCAGGGCGTTACCGAAGAAAACCGCCAGCAGCGTGTAGACGCCATTATGCCAACCTTTATCGAGACCGTTCGCTATTGGCAGCAGCAAAGCGGCGTCGGCCCGCAGGCAACGGCGTTAATTGGCTTCTCGCAAGGGGCGATTATGTCGCTGGAGAGCATTAAAACGCAGCCGGGGCTGGCATCGCGGGTAATTGCGTTTAACGGTCGCTATGCATCTCTGCCGGAGAAGGCGACCACGGCGACGACTATCCACCTGATTCACGGCGGTGAAGATCGCGTTATCGATCTGGCATGGGCGGTAGCCGGGCAAGAAGCGCTTCAGCAGGCAGGCGGTGACGTAACGCTGGATATTGTTGAGGACCTGGGACACGCCATTGACGATCGCAGCATGCAGTTTGCGCTCGATCATCTGCGTTTTACCGTACCGAAGCACTATTTTGACGAAGCGCTCAGCGGCAGTACGCCAAAAGACAGCGATATTATCGAGCTGCTGTAAATAAAAAACCCGGAGGCGATGCTGCGCATCTGTCCGGGCTACAAAAGTGTACCTTGCCCGAACCCGTAGTCCGGGCAAGGCGCGTTGAGCGCCGCCCCCGGGAAAATAGCGGCACACTGTGTTAATTTCCCGGAGGCGATGCTGTGCATCTGTTCGGACTACCGGATCTGCAGGACCCATAGACATAACTGAAGTAAGACGCTTACTTTTTCTTCGACTGGTCGTTCTTTGGCCAGTCATCATCATCGTCCCACTTATCGTTGCAGTCGCGATGCGGCGGAAGATCCGGCTTATTGTTGAGAAATTTTTTATGGTCAACGCGGGTAAGATCCTTAATTACGTTGATCATGACGCCCACTAAAAATACCAACACCAGGATCCACCAGTATTTCGATAGCCAATCCATGCGCTCTACCTCTTATCTATTGATGCCGTCAGGCGACCAGCTGTTCCATGATGCGTTGGTACATTCGCGCCAGTAGCTGGAGATCGGCGGCATTAACACATTCGTTGATTTTATGAATAGTGGCATTCACTGGCCCCAGCTCTACCACCTGCGCCCCCATGCGTGCGATAAAACGCCCGTCGGAGGTGCCGCCATTGGTCAGGAGCTGCGGTTTAATTTCATTATAGTGCTCAATGGCGTTCACCACCGCATCAACCAGTTTACCGCGGCCGGTCAGGAACGGCTGGCCCGAAAGCCACCAGTCAACGCTGTAGCGCAGTTCGTATTTCTCCAGCAGTGCTACAACGCGCGCTTTGATCATTTCGTCAGTCAATTCTGTGCTAAAGCGGAAGTTGAACTGCACGAACATATCGCCGGGAATCACGTTGTTGCTACCGGTTCCGGCCTGCACGTTAGCGATTTGCATGCTGGTTGGCGGGAAGAAATCGTTACCTTTATCCCATTCAATATTCACCAGCTCTGCCAGCATCGGCGCGGCGCGGTGGACCGGGTTATCCGCGAGGTGGGGATAGGCCACGTGCCCCTGCACGCCGTGAATGGTCAGGTTGCAGGTCAGGGAGCCGCGACGGCCATTTTTGACGACGTCGCCGACAACTTCGGTGCTGGAGGGTTCTCCGACCAGACAGTAATCCAGGCGCTCGTTACGCGCCATTAGCGCTTCCACGACTTTAACGGTGCCGTTTTTGGCGCTGGCTTCTTCATCTGAGGTGATCAGAAATGCCAGGCGACCTTGATGGTTCGGATACTGGGCGACAAAGCGTTCAGCGGCAACCACCATCGCAGCGAGAGAGCCTTTCATGTCTGCCGCGCCGCGGCCAAACAGCATTCCATCACGAATAGTAGGTTCGAAAGGCGGGTTAATCCAGCGGTCGGCATCGCCAGAAGGGACGACATCAGTATGGCCGGCGAAAGCCAGCGTTTCCCCGCGCCCGCGCCAGGCCCAGAAGTTTTGGGTATCGCCGAAATCCATCGGTTCAACGGTAAAGCCAATCGCACGCAGACGTTCAATCATTAACGCCTGGCATCCCGCATCATCGGGACTGAGGGAAGGGCGGCGAATAAGCTGCTGAGCCAGCTCAATGACCGGGCAAGACATAGACTACACCTCGTTAAACTGCTGATAACTAGATTCACTGAAACCCAGCAGCATAGGCTGACCGGGCGCACAGAGCAATGGGCGTTTGATGATTGCCGGCATTTCCAGCATCAGTTTTGCCGCAGCATCGGCGTTATCGATACCTGCGCGGACCGTTTCGTCTAGCTTGCGCCAGGTGGTGCCGCGGGTATTGAGCAGCGCTTCCCAGCCGAGTTCATCTATAAAGGTATCTAATAATTCGCGGTCCAGACCATCAACCCGATAATCATGAAAGCGATATTCTATCTGCTGGGCTTCCAGCCAGCGGCGGGCCTTTTTTATGGTATCGCAATTTTTTATCCCGTACATGGTGAGCATGATTAAACCTTTTCCATTGAATTAAACGTTTGACCAGGAATGTTCCGAATATATAAGTCGTTAATAAATAATACGTGAATTACGTTAATAAATATCGTTTTTTACCCGTGATATATCCTGAACGTTATCTATTGGTTGTTTTTTGACCTGCTTTTACGCTGTGACTTGTCACAAGCCGAGTGAGGGCGGATTGTGCTGATGAACAAATGTTGCTGAATGTTGCTATTGGTCACATTAAACGGGTTAAATTCGGCTCATAGTGCTTACGAATGAAAGGGCTTTTTCTGGAGGCGGTAATTAAAGTAATCAGAGCGATAGCGTAAACACACTTTTCACCATCAACGAATTTGCATAAAATCACCCATAATAATAAGAGAGGCTATTATGATTGAGCATGAACTAGGGAAGGTGCGAATAAGCAGGTCATTTCTTCCCAAGCTGACTCGCTGATTAAAATTTCGCGGATCTGGGCCGATTTTTTTCCCGCAAACACATCGAATCAGCCTATTTAGGCTATTTTTTCCACCATTTCTGGCGTTATTTCCGGTTTTTACTGAGATCTCTCCCACTGACGTATCATTTGGTCCACCCGAAACAGGTTGGCCAGGGTGAATAACATCGCCAGTTGGTTATCGTTTTTCAGCAGCCCCTTGTATCTGGCTTTCACGAAGCCGAACTGCCGCTTGATGATGCGAAACGGGTGCTCCACCCTGGCACGGATGCTGGCTTTCATGTATTCGATGTTGATGGCCGTTTTGTTCTTGCGCGGATGCTGCTTCAAGGTTTTTACCCTGCCGGGACGCTCGGCGATCAGCCAGTCCACATCCACCTCGGCCAGCTCCTCGCGCTGTGGCGCTCCTTGGTAGCCGGCATCGGCTGAGACAAATTGCTCCTCTCCATGAAGCAGATTACCCAGCTGATTGAGGTCATGCTCGTTGGCCGCGGTGGTGACCAGGCTGTGGGTCAGGCCACTCTTGGCATCGACACCAATGTGGGCCTTCATGCCAAAGTGCCACTGATTGCCTTTCTTGGTCTGATGCATCTCCGGATCGCGTTGCTGCTCATTGTTCTTGGTAGAGCTGGGTGCCTCAATGATGGTGGCATCCACCAAAGTGCCTTGGGTCATCATGACGCCTGCTTCGGCCAGCCAGCGATTGATGGTCTTGAACAATTGACGGGCCAGTTGATGCTGCTCGAGCAGGTGGCGGAAATTCATGATGGTGGTGCGATCCGGCAGGGCGCTATCCAGGGATAATCGGGCAAACAGGCGCATGGAGGCGATTTCGTACAGGGCATCTTCCATGGCACCGTCGCTCAGGTTGTACCAATGCTGCATGCAGTGAATACGCAGCATGGTCTCCAGCGGATAGGGCCGTCGGCCATTGCCCGCCTTGGGATAAAACGGCTCGATGACAGCGGTCATATTCTGCCATGGCAGAATCTGCTCCATGCGGGAGAGGAAAATCTCTTTTCGGGTCTGACGGCGCTTAGTGCTGAATTCACTATCGGCGAAGGTGAGTTGATGGCTCATGATGTCCCTCTGGGATGCGCTCCGGATGAATATGATGATCTCATATCAGGAACTTGTTCGCACCTTCCCTAGGGAACTGGAAAGATTTTATTGAAGGTATGCTTCGTAAATAAATTTCCATAATGTAAGTAGGGCGATTCCACGGGCAGAATAATAATGCAGTCGAAACGACCAATTATGAAAAGGCGACACTTTCGGTCGCCTTTTCTGTTATTAATCCCGGTAAAATAAAGCAGACTTATCTCTTTGTTATTGCGGCCGTTCCTTAAGCGGGAAGCGACGGCGCACCAGCACGAAGAACAGCGGTACGAAGAAGATTGCCAGCACGGTAGCGGAGATCATTCCGCCCATCACGCCAGTCCCCACCGCATGCTGGCTGCCGGAACCGGCCCCGGTGCTGGTCGCCATCGGCAGCACGCCGAAGATAAACGCCAGCGAAGTCATCAGGATTGGCCGCAGTCGCTGGCGACAGGCCGATAGCGTCGCGATAAGCAGGTCTTCACCTTTCTGGTTTAACTCATTGGCAAACTCGACGATAAGAATGGCGTTTTTTGCCGACAAGCCGATAACCGTTAACAGACCCACCTGGAAATAAACGTCGTTTTCCAGACCGCGCATCCAGGTCGCCAGCAGCGCGCCGATAACCCCCAGTGGTACCACCAGCATCACCGAGAACGGCACCGACCAGCTTTCGTACAGCGCCGCCAGACACAAGAACACAACCAGCAGCGAAATGGCGTACAGCGCCGGGGCCTGCGCGCCGGAGAGGCGTTCCTGATAAGACATCGCCGTCCACTCCACGCCAAATCCATTCGGTAGCTGCTGGGCCAGTTCTTCCATGATTGTCATGGCGGTACCGGTACTGACGCCCGGGGCGGCTTCACCGACGATCTCCACCGCCGAGTAGCCGTTGTAGCGCTCCAGACGCGGCGAGCCGGTCTCCCAGCGCGAGGTGGCGAAGGCGGAGAAGGGCACCATCGTGCCGCTGTTGTTGCGTACATACCAAAGATTGATATCGTCCGGCAGCATGCGATATGGCGCTGCGGCCTGAACATAAACCTTCTTCACGCGACCCCGGTCCATAAAGTCATTGACGTAGCTCGAGCCCCAGGCGGTTTGCAGCGTATCGTTGATATCGTCGATGGACACGCCCAGCGCCTGCGCTTTACGCTGATCGATGTCGACCTGCAACTGCGGGCTATCGTCGAGGCCGTTATGGCGAACACGGGTCAATTGGTCATTTTTGGCAGCCAACTCCAGCAGGGTATCACGGGCGGCCATCAGCGCTTCGTGTCCGTTACCGGCGTGGTCCTCCAGCTCCATATCGAAACCGGCGGAGCTGCCCAGCCCGCTAATAGCCGGTGGGCTGCTGGCGAACACGCGCGCTTCTTTAATTTTGTTAAACGCCTTGGTTGCGCGTTCGATGATGGCAAAGGATGAACCGGTTGTCGGATCGCGCTCGTCCCAATCTTTCAGACGCACGAACATGCGCGCTACGTTCTGCCCGTTGCCGCCGGGGCCGGAGCCGATGGTGGCGAATACCGATTCGACGTTCTGTTTCTCCTGTTTCAGGAAGTAATCTTCCGCCTGCTGTACCACTTTCAGCGTCTGCTGCTGGGTCGCGCCGCTGGGCAATTGCACCGACGTGGTAAACATGCCGCGGTCTTCCAGCGGCAGGAATGACGTAGGAAGATGCAGGAACAGAAATACCATCCCGCCCAACAGCAGGATGTAGAGCATTATCCAGCGCAGCGAACGGTGAAGAATTTTGGCGACGACGGATTCGTAGCGGTCGGCATTACGGTTAAACATGCGGTTAAACCAGCCGAAGAAGCCCCGTTGTCCGTGGGATTCTCCTTTATGAATCGGTTTGAGCAAGGTGGCGCACAGCGCTGGCGTCAGGATCATCGCCACCAGGACGGATAGCACCATCGCTGAGACAATCGTTATTGAGAACTGACGATAGATAGCGCCGGTAGTGCCGCCGAAGAAGGCCATCGGCACAAATACCGCCGAGAGCACCATGGCAATGCCGACCAGCGCCCCCTGGATCTGCCCCATCGATTTTCGCGTCGCCTCTCGCGGCGAAAGACCTTCCTCGCTCATGATGCGCTCGACGTTTTCCACGACCACGATGGCATCATCCACCAGCAGGCCGATCGCCAGCACCACGGCGAACATGGTTAAGGTGTTGATGCTGTAACCGCAGGTGTAGAGGACGGCGAAGGTTCCCATCAGTACCACCGGAACGGCGATGGTGGGGATCAGCGTGGCACGGAAGTTCTGCAAGAACAGGTACATCACGAGGAACACCAGCGCGATGGCTTCCAGCAGCGTTTTCGCTACGTCGGTAATTGATGCTTTCACGAAAGAAGTAGTTTCGTAGGCAACTTTGTATTCCAGACCGTGCGGGAAGTATTGCGATAGCTCGTTCAGGCGGTTGATAACGCGTTCGGCGGTCGCCATTTCGTTAGCGCCGGATGCCAGTTTTATTCCCAGGCCGGAAGCGGCCTGACGGTTGTAGCGGCTAAGATAATCGTATTTTTCCGCCCCCATCTCGACGGTGGCGACGTCGCCGAGAGTAACCTCGGAACCATCCTGGTTAACCCGCAGGGTGATATCGCGAAACTGCTCCGGGGTTTGTAGTAACGATTGTGAATTAATCGTGGCGTTAAGCGCCTGCTTATCTATCGACGGCGTGCCGCCTAACTGGCCGACGGCGATCTGCGCGTTCTGTGAGGAAATGGCATCGGTGACGTCTTTTGCCGTCATCTGAAAACTATTGAGCTTGGCCGGGTCGAGCCAGATGCGCATTGAGTACTGGGAGCCGTACGCGTCGATGTCACCGACGCCGTTTACGCGGCTCAGCGGGTCCTGAATATTACTGGCGACGTAGTCGGAGATATCCTGTTTATCCATGCTGCCATCGGTAGAGACAAAGGCGATGGTCAGGATATTGGTATCCCCGGTTTTGCGCACCGTGACGCCCTGGTTTTGTACAGCCTGCGGGAGTTTGCGCATTGCTGATTGCAGCTGGTTTTGCACCTGCTGGACGGCTTCATCCGGGTCGGTGCCGGCGGTAAAGCTCAGCGTTACGGTTGCCTGGCCGGTGCCGCTGCTTTGGGATGACATATACATCAGGTTGTCGAGGCCGGTCATATTCTGCTCGATAACCTGAGTCACGGTATTTTCCAGCGTCTGTGCTGAAGCGCCGGGGTAGTTCGCCGTCACCCGCACGTTAGGGGGGGCAAGTTCGGGATACTGCTCAACGGGAAGCGACAAGATTGCGAGCGTACCGGTCAGGCATAAAAGGATTGCCAGGACCCACGCAAAAATGGGGCGATCGATGAAAAAATTCGCCATCAGAATTAGAACCTCATTGTGCACATTTTTTGTTATTGCATAGCCTGTGACACTCTAGCGGCAAGCCCTCAGGCAATCGTGGAGAAATTAAGGAGATAGTGTAATTTATCATGTGCCTTTTATGGCAGCGTAAAGAACTGTCCTGCTATCTCCACCAATCTTCTGCTTTTCTGCGCATCGTCGCCTGACCTCTAACGTAACCAATTATTACTTAGCTAAATAAAACGTAATTTCATTTAAGTCAAAAAAATTGATCCAACTCGGGTTATCACCAAAAAATCGGCAACCTGTGCAAATGCACATTGTCCCTGCACCGTTTTGTCGGGTAATAGATAAGCATGCGAATTGAGGGGTTATTCACCAATAAGACTGAAGGATGTCATGAACCACTTTATTTTAAGCGATAGTCATAAGTGCATCGGATGCCAGGCTTGTGAAGTTGCCTGCGTCATGGCGCACAACGATGAGCAGCATGTATTGACCCCGCAGCGTTTCTTGCCGCGTATTACGGTTATCAAAAGCGAGCAAAAACGTAACGCAGTAACATGTCACCATTGTGAAGGAGCTCCTTGCGCCCGGAGCTGTCCAAATGGCGCAATCAGTCAGCTTAACGGCAGCGTGCAGGTTAATCAGGAGAAATGTATCGGTTGCAAATCCTGTATGGTTGCCTGCCCGTTTGGCGTGATGCAAATTGTTCTCACCCCAGTACAGGAGGGGAAATTTAAAGCGACGGCGCACAAATGCGATTTGTGTATTGGTCGTGAAGAGGGGCCCGCCTGCGTGCAAAACTGCCCGGCACAAGCATTGCAGCTGGCGACGGACAACACGCTGTTAAATCTGGCAAGACAGCGGCGTCAGCGCGCAGCGCGTCTGGAAGCGCAGCCGTGGCATAGCCACCCGGGCGCAGTAACATCGCCGTGTTCGGGCGGAAAGGTTGCCCAGATGGCCGCCACGCCATCGCGCGGTGAGCCTGACAAGCTGTCCGCTGAAGCGCGCAAAGCCAACTTTTCTGAGATCTATCTGCCGTTCCGCGCCGACCAGGCCAACCGCGAGGCGGAACGCTGCCTGAAGTGTGGAGAAAACAGTATTTGCGAATGGACCTGTCCGCTGCATAACCATATTCCGCAGTGGATTGAGCGAGTGAAAGAGGGCGATATCTCAGCAGCCGTTGAGCTTTCTCATCAAACTAACTGCCTGCCGGAAATCACTGGCCGCGTTTGTCCGCAAGATCGCCTGTGCGAAGGGGCCTGTACGCTGCGCGATGAGCACGGTTCGGTCACTATCGGCAATATTGAGCGCTATATTTCCGATCAGGCGCTGGCCAGCGGCTGGCGACCCGATCTCTCGCAGGTCGTCGAAAGCGGCAAGCGGGTGGCGATTATTGGTGCCGGTCCTGCGGGGCTTGCTTGTGCCGACCGCCTGGTGCGCAATGGCGTGCAGCCAGTCGTGTTTGACCGCCATCCGGAAATCGGCGGTCTGCTGACATTCGGTATCCCGGCCTTCAAGCTGGATAAGTCACTCCTTGCCCGGCGACGCGAAATCTTTACCCAGATGGGCGTACGCTTTGAGCTGAACTGCGAGATAGGCAAGGATATCCCGCTGACCACGCTGCTTGAGGACTATGATGCGGTGTTTATTGGTGCCGGAACCTATCGCTCCATGAAAGCGGATCTGCCGAATGAAGACGCCCCCGGCGTGTACGATGCGCTGCCGTTCCTGATCGCCAACACCAAGCAGGTGATGGGGCTTCTGGAGCTGCCGGAAGAGCCTTACGTCAACACAGAAGGCCTGAACGTGGTCGTGCTGGGTGGTGGCGATACGGCGATGGACTGCGTGCGTACCGCACTGCGTCACGGTGCGAAACAGGTGACCTGCGCCTATCGTCGCGATGAAGCCAACATGCCAGGCTCGAAAAAAGAGGTCAAAAACGCGCGCGAAGAGGGTGCGATGTTTGAGTTCAACGTTCAGCCGGTAACGCTGGAACTGGATGCTGAGGGTAACGTCAACGGCGTGCGCTTCCTGCGTACCCAGCTTGGTGCACCGGATGCCCAGGGTCGCCGTAGCCCGTCGCCGATCCCAGGGAGTGAATTCGTCATGCCCGCTGATGCGGTAATTATGGCTTTTGGTTTCCATCCGCACGGCATGCCGTGGCTGGAGTCGGTCGGCGTACAGCTCGACAGTCGCGGACGAATCAAAGCCAATGTCGAAAGCCGCTATCGTTACCAGACCACCCATCGCAAGGTGTTTGCTGGCGGTGATGCGGTGCGCGGTGCCGACCTGGTGGTGACCGCGATGGCCGAAGGCCGCCACGCGGCGCAGGGGATCATGGATTTCCTCGACGTTAAACCGATTCCTCTTCACTAGCGACAAAGCAGGTCCCACGGCGTAGTATGGCGACGTTATTTCATGCCGTGGGGCCCGTATGTCACTCAATATCAACGTTATCAAAGATAAAATTCTCTCCGAAAACTGGTTCGTTTTACGCAATATGACCTACGAGCTGACGCGCAGCGACGGCAGCGTGGTTCGCCATAAACGTGAGGTCTACGATCGCGGCAACGGCGCCACCATCATGCTCTATAACCGCCGCAAGCAAAGCGTGGTCCTGGTGCGCCAGTTTCGCGTCGCGACGTGGATAAACGGCAACGAAGACGGCATGTTGATTGAGACCTGCGCTGGGCTGTTGGATAACGACGAGCCAGAAGTGTGCGTGCGCAAAGAAGCTATCGAAGAGACCGGCTTTGAGGTCGGCGAAGTGCGTAAACTGTTCGAGCTGTATATGTCCCCCGGTGGCGTCACCGAGCTTATCCACTTCTTTATCGCTGAATACAGCGATGCCCAGCGGGCTACCGATGGCGGTGGGGTTGATGATGAAGAGATTGACGTGCTTGAGCTGCCTTTCAGCCAGGCGCTGGAGATGGTGACGAATGGGGAAATACGTGATGGCAAAGCGGTGATCCTCCTGCAATATTTGCAAACTTCCGGGCTAATGACGCGGGATATCTGATAAATCCGATTGAGTAAAAGCTCGTCGCTGGTGAACATAACCGCTGTTAATCGTGTTCTCACCGGGGTCGTGCCGCTCATGTTGTATCGGGTTATTTTGTTCCTGCTTTTCGGTTTGCTACCGACTTCGTTGGCGTGGGCGGCGCCGGCGCAACAGCTCTTTAGCGACTGGATGGTAACCTGCAATAATCAAAACTTCTGCGTCGCCCGCAACGTTGGGTTACATCATGGGCTGGTAATGACCCTCACTCGCAGCGCCGGAGCGGCCACTAACGCCAGCCTGCGCATCGAACTTGGTGGCGTGGGCAACCCGGTTGCTACCCTGGCACCGATTGCGCCTCGCCTTCTCCTCGACGGTCAGTCCCTGACGTTGGGCGATGAACACTGGCAGATTGCCGATAAACTCCTTAAAACCGACGATAGCGTCACCATTGATGCCTTCCTGCAACAAGTGCAGGAAGCGCAGGCGATTACCCTCGAAAATGGCCTGCAGAAGATTTCTCTGGAGGGGCTGAAGGCCGCTTTGTTGTTTATTGATAACCGACAAAAGCGAGTGGGTAGCGAAACGGCGTGGATTGGTAAGGGAGAAGAGCCGCCGCTTAGCGTTCCGCCAGCGCCTGCGCTGCGGACGGTAGCGAAAGTGGATATGACGCAATCGCCCCTCAGTCGTGATGAGCTTAACGATCTGATGGATTACGGTAACGAACGAATGAATAACAGCGCCTGTTCACTGGACCCGTTTCGCCGCGAGGTACGGGTTGCCGCGCTGACTGACGATAAAGTTCTGCTGATGACCAGCTGTGAAGCGGGCGCTTACAACACCATCTGGTTGGCCTGGCTGGTGTCGCGCCAGCGTCCATTTATTGCCCGCCCGCTACGCTTGACGCTGCCTTTCCAGCCCCCCGGCGATGCGCCCCGCGCGATTGAGCTGGTTAACGCCAGCTATGACGATCGGCACCAGGAGCTGGTGACGCTGGATAAAGGGCGTGCGCCCGGCGACTGCGGGACGCAAACGCGCTGGCGCTATGACGGCCAGCGGTTTAGCCTTGTGCGCTACGCCCGGCAGCCGCAATGCGATAACTGGCAGGGGCCAGACGCCTGGCCCACTTTATGGGTTACCCGTTCAGTCGCGCAGCCGCCACGCTGATAAGACGCTCAACGGTGAAACCCGTTCTGTAACTCATCCCCTACTCTGACGATATGATCAACGGTAAAGCCGAAGAACGGGAAGAGGTCATCCGCCGGAGCCGATTCGCCAAAGCCGGTCATACCGACAACCTTGCCTTTCAAGCCAACGTATTTATACCAGTAGTCGGCGATCCCGGCCTCGACGGCGACGCGAGCTTCTACGCCCGATGGCAGGACCGATTCCCGATACGCCTCGTCCTGGGTATCAAACACATCGGTTGACGGCAGGGAGACGACACGAACGTTTACCCCGTTGGCGAGCAGCTTCTCCGCTGCCAGCACGGTAATCTCCACTTCCGAGCCGGTGGCGATCAGGATCAGATCCGGCTTGCCGCCAGCGTCCTTCAGTATGTATCCGCCGCGCGCAATATTCTGCACCTGCTCCGGCGTGCGCGCCATTTGCGTCAAATTTTGTCTGGAGAGGATGAGCGCAGTCGGTCCGTTGTGACGCTCTACCGCCAGTTTCCACGCCACTGCGGCTTCCACTTGATCGCACGGTCGCCAGGTGCTGAAATTCGGCGTCAGGCGCAGGCTGGCAAGCTGTTCCACCGCCTGGTGAGTTGGGCCATCCTCACCAAGTCCAATAGAATCGTGGGTATAAACCATGATTTGCCGCGCTTTCATCAACGCCGCCATCCGCGCCGCATTGCGGGCATATTCGACAAACATCAGGAAGGTAGCGGTATAGGGGACAAACCCACCATGATGCGCGATGCCGTTGGCAATGGCGGTCATGCCGAATTCGCGTACCCCGTAGTGAATGTAGTTGCCCGCCAGATCTTCTTTTAGCGAGGTAGAACCTTTCCAAATGGTCAGGTTACTTGGCGCGAGATCCGCCGAACCACCGAGCAGTTCCGGCAGCAGCGGACCGTAAATATTTAGGGTGTTTTGTGATGCTTTACGGGTGGCGATTTTCGCCGGATTGGCCTGTAGGTCGGCAATATATTTCTGCGTAGTTTCATTCCAGGAGTCAGGCAGACCGCCGCTCATGCGACGCGTAAACTCGGCCGCCAGGTCCGGCCAGGATTTTTGGTATGCGGCAAACTTCTCTTGCCAGTTTTTCTGCGCTTTTTCGCCTTTTTCGCGGGCGTCCCAGGCACGGTAAATTTCTTTGGGGATTTCAAAAGCGGGATGGTGCCAGCCCAGTTTCTGCCGCGCCAGCGCCACTTCCTGTTCGCCTAGCGCCGCGCCGTGGGCCTCTTCTTTGCCGGCTTTATTTGGCGAACCAAAGCCAATCACCGTCCGGCAGATAATCAGCGACGGTTTATCTTTCACGCTCTGGGCTTCCAGAATAGCTTTCTTCACCGCTTCCGGATCGTGGCCGTCGATTTCATGTACCACATGCCAGTGGTAGGCTTCGAAGCGTTTTGCTGTGTCATCGGTAAACCAGCCTTTAACTTCGCCATCAATGGAGATGCCGTTGTGATCGTAGAAGCCGATGAGCTTGCCTAACCCCAGCGTGCCTGCCAGCGAGCACACCTCGTGGGAGATCCCCTCCATCAGGCAACCATCTCCCATAAAAACATAAGTGAAGTGATCGACAATCTCGTGTCCTGGCTGATTAAACTGCGCGGCCAGCGTGCGCTCGGCGATAGCCAGACCGACGGCATTCGCCAGCCCCTGTCCCAGCGGCCCGGTGGTGGTTTCAACACCTGGGGTATAGCCAATTTCCGGATGGCCTGGGGTTTTTGAGTGCAGTTGACGGAAGTTTTTCAACTCCGCAATGGGTAAGTCATAGCCCGTCAGATGCAACAGGCTGTAAAGCAGCATCGAAGCATGGCCGTTAGACAAAATAAAGCGGTCACGGTCGTACCACTGCGGGTTTTCGGGGTTGTGCTTGAGAAAATCATTCCACAGCACCTCGGCGATATCCGCCATACCCATTGGGGCGCCGGGATGGCCGGAATTGGCTTTCTGAACAGCATCCATACTCAGGGCGCGAATCGCGTTGGCAAGTTCTCTTCGGGACATAATGTGCTCCTGAAACAATACGTTGCGTGAGTTTTTATTGGCTTAGGATAGAGAGGGTGATGAGTTGCATAACTAAAAAGCATAGCAGATGGGGCTATCATTGCTTCCTAATCTAAGTTACATAAACATTATAAATCGATAACAAATATAACTTTGTTTTGGCGAGAGTTTGGCGGTGTTCAAAGTTTACGAAGCCGTCAGGCGAGATACTAGGTGGCCCTTTAGGGTGAACACCCGATACGCCATTACGCTTCACCCCTACGATCGATATGTGAAAGGAAAGATAAAATGGATGAGCAGTTAAAACAAAGCGCCCTCGACTTCCATGAATTCCCTGTTCCCGGAAAAATCCAGGTTTCCCCGACTAAACCGCTCGCGACTCAGCGTGACCTGGCTCTGGCCTACTCGCCGGGCGTTGCCGCCCCGTGTCTGGAAATCGAAAAAGATCCGCTGGCGGCCTACAAATATACCGCGCGTGGCAACCTTGTTGCGGTGGTCTCTAACGGCACGGCGGTTCTGGGACTTGGCCATATCGGCGCGCTGGCCGGTAAGCCGGTGATGGAAGGGAAAGGCGTTCTGTTTAAAAAATTCGCTGGTATCGATGTGTTTGATATTGAAGTCGATGAACTGGACCCGGACAAATTTATCAACGTCGTCGCGGCGCTGGAGCCGACTTTCGGCGGTATCAACCTGGAGGATATTAAAGCGCCGGAGTGCTTCTACATTGAGCAGAAGCTGCGCGAGCGCATGAATATTCCGGTCTTCCATGACGATCAGCACGGTACGGCGATTATCAGTACGGCGGCGATTCTTAACGGTCTTCGGGTGGTGGAAAAAAACATCTCCGATGTACGGATGGTGGTTTCCGGTGCAGGCGCGGCGGCGATCGCCTGTATGAACCTGTTGGTAGCGCTGGGGATGCAGAAGCACAACATCGTGGTGTGCGACTCGAAAGGGGTTATCTACAAAGGCCGTGAGCCGAACATGGCGGAAACCAAAGCGGCTTACGCGGTGGAAGACAGCGGTAAACGCACGCTGGATGACGTGATTGAGGAGGCGGATATTTTCCTTGGCTGTTCGGGCCCGAAAGTACTGACCCAGGAGATGGTCAAGAAAATGGCTCGCGCGCCAATGATTCTGGCGCTGGCTAATCCGGAGCCGGAAATTCTGCCACCGCTGGCGAAAGAGGTGCGCTCCGACGCCATTATCTGCACCGGTCGCTCCGACTATCCAAACCAGGTTAACAACGTACTCTGCTTCCCGTTCATCTTCCGCGGGGCGTTGGACGTCGGCGCAACGGCGATTAACGAAGAGATGAAGCTGGCGGCGGTAAATGCGATTGCTGAGTTGGCTCACGCCGAGCAGAGCGAAGTTGTAGCTTCAGCCTACGGCGATCAGGATTTGAGCTTCGGTGCGGAATACATCATTCCGAAACCGTTCGACCCGCGCCTGATCGTTAAGATCGCTCCCGCGGTGGCGAAAGCAGCGATGGACTCAGGCGTAGCCACGCGTCCGATTGCCGATTTTGATGCCTACGTCGAGAAACTGAGCGAGTTCGTCTACAAAACCAACCTGTTTATGAAGCCGATTTTCTCGCAGGCGCGTAAAGAGCCGAAGCGCATCGTGCTGGCGGAAGGTGAAGATAACCGCGTGCTGCACGCGACGCAGGAGCTTGTGACGCTGGGGCTGGCAAAGCCAATTCTGATTGGTCGTCCGAGCGTTATTGAGATGCGCGTTCAGAAGCTGGGCCTGCAGATTAAACCGGGTGTCGATTTTGAAATCGTCAACAACGAGTCCGATCCGCGTTTTAAAGAGTATTGGCAGGAATACTACGGCCTGATGAAACGCAACGGTATTACGCAAGAACAGGCGCAGCGTGAGATGATCAGCAACACCACCGCCATCGGCGCAATCATGGTACAGCGTGGAGAAGCGGACGGAATGATTTGTGGCACCATTGGTGATTACCACGAGCATTTCCACGTCATTAAGCCGTTGTTTGGCTACCGTGATGGCGTCCATACCGCCGGAGCGATGAACGCGCTGTTGTTGCCGAGCGGCAACACTTTTATCGCCGATACCTATGTTAACCACGACCCGTCACCAGAGCAGATTGCTGAAATTGCGCTGATGGCGGCAGAGAGCGTACGTCGTTTTGGTATCGAACCGCGGGTGGCGCTGTTGTCGCACTCGAACTTCGGTTCGTCGGATTGCCCTTCCGCCAGCAAAATGCGCCAGGCGCTGGAACTGGTGAAAGCGCGTGCGCCGGATTTGATGATCGATGGTGAAATGCACGGTGATGCTGCGCTGGTGGAAAGCATTCGTAACGACCGGATGCCGGACAGTCCGCTGAAAGGCTCGGCGAATATCCTGGTAATGCCGAATATGGAAGCGGCACGTATTAGTTACAACCTACTTCGCGTCTCCAGCTCCGAAGGCGTCACCGTAGGTCCGGTGTTAATGGGCGTGGCGAAGCCGGTGCATATTCTGACACCTATTGCCTCAGTACGCCGAATTGTGAATATGGTCGCACTGGCGGTTGTCGAAGCGCAAACTCAACCGCTGTAATATTCGTTTAATTAATTCAGGCGCGGGAAATCTTCCCGCGCTTTTTTATTTTTGTTCATAAGTGATCTATCTCACCTTTTAAATCAGCTTGCCGAATTTTGTTATTTACTCCAGCAAAAACTTGTCACGATTAGCTCAAGTTTTAGCGGAGCGGTGAGCCATGGATAAAGAACGCATCATTCAGGAATTTGTACCCGGCAAGCAGGTTACGCTGGCGCATCTGATTGCGCACCCCGGTGCAGAGCTGGCGAAAAAGATCGGCGTTCCCGAATCCGGCGCTATCGGCATTATGACCCTGACCCCAGGGGAAACCGCGATGATCGCCGGGGATTTAGCGATGAAGGCCGCCGATGTGCATATCGGTTTTCTCGACAGATTTAGCGGCGCGCTGGTTATCTATGGTTCGGTCGGCGCGGTAGAAGAGGCGCTACTGCAAACGGTTAGCGGACTGGGCAGATTATTAAATTATACCCTCTGCGAGTTAACAAAAAGCTAATTAGAGGCGGCGATGAAACGTATTGCATTTGTCGGTACGGTGGGCGCGGGAAAAACAACGCTATTTAACGCGTTGCAGGGGAATTATTCCCTCGCCAGGAAAACGCAGGCCGTGGAATTTAATGAAAGTGGCGATATCGACACGCCTGGGGAATATTTCAGTCATCCGCGCTGGTATCACGCGTTAATTACCACGCTACAGGATGTGGATACGCTGATTTATGTCCATGCAGCCAATGACAAAGAGAGTCGCTTACCTGCCGGGCTGTTGGATATCGGCACCAGTAAACGACAAATCGCCGCAATCAGCAAAACGGATATGCCGGATGCCGACGTTGCCGCAACGCGACGGTTACTTCACGCAATGGGGTTTCAGGAGCCGATTTTTGAACTCAATGGTCACGACCCGCAAAGCGTACAGCACCTGGTGGATTATCTGACAGAGCTCAGCCAAAAGGAGGAAGGGGCAGGTGAAGAAACTCATCACAGCTAACGATATTCGTGCGGCCCACGCACGCGGTGAACAGAAGATATCGATTGTTCTGCGCGCCAGCATCATCACCCCGGAGGCCCGCGAAGTTGCGGATCTGCTGGGCGTCGCCATTACCGAATGCGATGAATCCACACCTGCGGTGGCGGCACCGGTAGCAGAGGAGAAAACGGAAAGTCAGCGCATTCGTGAAACCATCATCGCGCAGCTGCCGGAAGGACAGTTTACCGAAAGTCTGGTCGCGCAGTTGATGGACAAGGTGATGAAGGAGAAACAGTCGCTGGCGCAGGGCGATATGCAGCCCAGCTTTAAATCGGTCACTGGCAAAGGTGGCGTAAAAGTCATTGACGGCAGCAGCGTCAAGTTTGGCCGCTTCGACGGTGCCGAACCGCACTGCGTCGGCTTAACGGACTTAGTCACCGACCAGGACGGCAGCAGTATGGCCGCCGGGTTTATGCAGTGGGAAAACGCTTTTTTCCCGTGGACGCTGAATTACGACGAGGTTGATATAGTGCTGGAGGGCGAACTGCACGTGCGCCATGAAGGCGAAACCATGATTGCCAAAGCCGGTGACGTGATGTTTATCCCGAAAGGTTCGAGCATCGAGTTCGGCACTCCGTCGAGCGTGCGCTTCCTGTACGTTGCCTGGCCTGCGAACTGGCAATCGCTATGAAAGATTTCATCACCGAAGCCTGGCTCAGAGCAAACCACACGCTCAGCGAAGGAGCAGAGATTCATCTGCCCGCCGATGCTCGCCTGACGCCATCAGCTCGGGAACTGCTGGAAAGCCGCCGTCTGCGCATTAAGTTTATCGACGAACAGGGAAGCCTGTTTGTTGATGATGATCAGCAGCAGCCGCAGCCGGTACATGGCTTAACCAGCAGCGAAACGCACCCGCAGGCGTGCTGCGAGCTGTGTCGCCAGCCGGTGGTGAAAAAGCCCGACACGCTGACCCATCTGACGGCAGACAAGATGGTCGCCAAAAGCGACCCGCGTTTGGGCTTTCGCGCGGTGCTCGATAGCACTATCGCACTGGCGGTGTGGCTGCAAATCGAACTGGCGGAACCGTGGCAGCCGTGGCTGGCGGATATTCGCTCGCGTCTGGGCAACATTATGCGCGCCGACGCCATGGATGAACCGCTGGCGGCGCAGTCCATCGTCGGCTTGAACGAAGATGAGCTGCACCGGCTTTCCCATCAGCCGCTGCGCTATCTCGACCACGATCATCTGGTGCCGGAAGCCAGTCATGGCCGCGATGCTGCGCTGCTGAATCTGTTGCGTACCAAGGTGCGTGAGGCAGAAACGGTTGCCGCCCAGGTCTTTATTAGCCGCAGTTTTGAGGTATTGCGCCCGGACATTCTGCAGGCGCTAAACCGCCTCTCCAGTACCGTCTACGTGATGATGATTCTGTGCGTCACGAAGCATTCGCTCACCGTTAGCCAAATACAACAACGCCTGGGAGGGGAGCAATGATTATTGAACGCGCTCGCCAACTTGCATTGCATTCACCCGCTCGGGTGGTCTTTCCGGACGCGCTGGATGTTCGCGTGCTGAAGGCCGCGCACTACCTGCAACAGCAGGGGCTGGCAAGGCCGATTCTGGTCGCCAGTCCGTTTGCTCTGCGCCAGTTTGCGCTCAGCCACCGCGTGCCGATGGACGGTATTCAGGTCATCGACCCGCATAGCAATCTGTCGATGCGCGAAGCGTTTGCCGAGCGCTGGCTGGCCCGTGCCGGAGAGAAAACGCCGCCGGATGCGCTGGAAAAACTCAATGACCCGCTGATGTTCGCCGCCGCCATGGTGAGCGCCGGTAAGGCTGATGTGTGTATTGCTGGCAACCTCTCATCTACGGCGAACGTGCTGCGTGCCGGATTGCGGATTATTGGCCTGCTGCCGGGTTGCAAAACGCTGTCGTCGATTTTCCTGATGTTGCCGCAGTACATCGGACCGGCATTAGGCTTCGCCGATTGCAGCGTGGTGCCGCAACCGACGGCGGCGCAACTGGCGGATATCGCTATCGCCAGCGCCGACACCTGGCGAGTCATTACCGGCGAGGAGCCGCGCGTCGCGATGCTGTCTTTCTCAAGCAACGGCAGCGCCCGCCACCCCAATGTTGCCAACGTACAGCAGGCGACCGAGATCGTCCGCCAGCGTGCGCCGCAGCTGATGGTGGACGGCGAACTGCAGTTTGATGCCGCTTTCGTGCCGGATGTCGCCGCGCAGAAAGCGCCCGCCAGCCCGCTTGAAGGCAATGCGAACGTGATGGTCTTCCCATCGCTGGAGGCGGGCAATATTGGCTACAAAATCGCCCAGCGGCTGGGCGGCTATCGCGCCGTTGGACCGCTCATTCAGGGGCTTGCCGCGCCGCTTCACGATCTCTCCCGAGGTTGTAGCGTGCAGGAAATTATCGAACTGGCGTTAGTGGCAGCCGTGCCGCGCCAGACTGACGCGAATCGGGTAAACGACTCGCAAACACTCGTTGTATAGGTCCCGTTCTGGACCCCCTTTGATTAAGAGGAAAACACAATGGAAGCATTAGGAATGATTGAAACCCGGGGCCTGGTTGCGCTGATTGAGGCTTCTGACGCAATGGTTAAAGCCGCACGCGTGAAGCTGGTTGGCGTGAAGCAGATCGGTGGCGGCCTGTGTACTGCCATGGTGCGTGGCGATGTGGCGGCGTGTAAAGCCGCGACGGATGCCGGTGCCGCAGCGGCGCAGCGCATTGGCGAGCTGGTCTCGGTACACGTTATTCCGCGTCCGCATGGCGATCTGGAAGAAGTGTTTCCGATCAGCTTTAAAGGCGACAGCAGCAACCTGTAACCGCTCTCTGTGACGTCACCTGCTGGCGTCACGTTCTCCCTTTTGCAAATGGCTCTCTACGGAGGGCAGGGAACTGCTTTACCTGAAATAAGCCACGGAGGCGGATATGAAACTGGCAATCGTCACAGGACAAATTGTTTGTACCGTCCGCCATCAGGGACTGGCGCACGACAAATTGCTGATGGTGGAAATGATTGATGCCCAGGGTAATCCCGACGGGCAGAGCGCCGTCGCTATCGACAATATTGGCGCGGGGCCCGGTGAGTGGGTGCTGTTGGTTAGCGGTAGCTCAGCCCGCCAGGCGCATGCGCGTGAATCCTCTCCCGTCGACCTGTGCGTGATTGGCATCGTCGATGAAGCGGTGGCTGGTGGTCAGGTGATCTTTCACAAATAGGGCATAAGAAAATGAATCAACAGGATATTGAACAGGTCATCAAAGCGGTACTGCTGAAGATGAAAGACAGCAGTCAGCCTGCTGGCGCCGTTCATGAAATGGGCGTCTTTGCCTCCCTGGATGACGCCGTTGCGGCAGCGAAAGTCGCCCAACAGGGGCTGAAGAGCGTGGCGATGCGCCAGCTTGCCATTCATGCCATTCGTGAAGCGGGCGAAAAATACGCCCAGGAATTAGCGGAACTTGCCGTGACTGAAACCGGCATGGGACGCGTCGACGATAAATTTGCCAAAAACGTCGCTCAGGCGCGCGGTACGCCGGGCGTGGAGTGTCTCTCCCCGCAGGTGTTGACTGGAGATAATGGCCTGACGCTGATTGAAAATGCGCCGTGGGGCGTAGTGGCTTCGGTAACGCCGTCCACCAACCCGGCCGCGACCGTCATTAACAACGCCATCAGCCTGATTGCCGCTGGCAACAGCGTAGTCTTTGCGCCGCATCCGGCAGCGAAAGGCGTTTCTCAGCGTGCGATCGGGCTGCTTAATCAGGCGGTGGTTGCGGCGGGCGGCCCGGCAAACCTGCTGGTCACCGTGGCGAACCCGGATATCGAAACCGCCCAGCGCCTGTTTAAGTACCCCGGAATCGGACTGCTGGTGGTAACCGGCGGCGAAGCGGTGGTGGAATCCGCGCGCAAGCATACCAATAAACGTCTGATTGCCGCCGGTGCCGGTAACCCGCCGGTAGTCGTTGACGAGACTGCCGACCTGGCGCGCGCCGCGCAGTCCATCGTCAAAGGTGCGTCGTTTGATAACAACATCATCTGCGCCGACGAGAAGGTGCTGATTGTGGTTGATAGCGTCGCCGATGAGCTGATGCACCTGATGGAAGGCCAACATGCGGTGAAACTGACCCACGCTCAGGCCGAGCAGCTCCAGCCGGTGCTGCTGAAAAATGTCGATGAGCGCGGCAAAGGCACCGTCAGTCGTGATTGGGTCGGGCGCGATGCGGGCAAGATTGCCGCAGCCATCGGTCTGAACGTCCCGGAGCAAACGCGCCTGCTGTTCGTTGAAACCTCAGCCAGCCATCCGTTCGCGGTGACCGAACTGATGATGCCGGTGCTTCCTGTCGTACGAGTTGCCAACGTCGAAGAGGCCATCGCTCTGGCGGTCCAGCTTGAAGGCGGCTGCCATCACACGGCGGCGATGCACTCGCGCAATATCGACAACATGAACCGGATGGCTAACGCCATCGACACCAGCATTTTCGTCAAAAACGGACCGTGCATTGCCGGGCTTGGATTGGGCGGTGAAGGCTGGACCACCATGACCATTACCACGCCGACCGGGGAAGGGGTGACCAGTGCGCGCACCTTTGTTCGCTTGCGGCGCTGTGTGCTGGTGGATGCGTTCCGCATCGTATAAGGAGTGAAAGAGATGGCGCACGACGAACAGCTGTGGCTCACCCCCAGACTGCAAAAAGCGGCTGCCCTGTGTAATCAGACGCCTGCCGCCAGTGAATCACCGCTGTGGCTGGGCGTGGATTTAGGCACCTGCGACGTGGTGTCGATGGTTATCGACAGTGAAGGGCAGCCGGTGGCGGTGTGCCTGGACTGGGCTGACGTCGTGCGTGACGGCATCGTCTGGGATTTCTTCGGTGCCGTCACCATCGTGCGCCGCCATCTCGACACCCTCGAACAGCAGCTTGGTTGCCGTTTTACCCACGCGGCGACCTCGTTTCCGCCGGGCACCGATCCGCGTATTTCGATCAATGTGCTGGAGTCCGCCGGGCTGGAAGTCAGCCATGTGCTGGATGAACCGACCGCGGTGGCGGATCTGCTGCAGCTGGATAACGCGGGCGTGGTGGATATCGGCGGTGGTACCACCGGCATCGCTATCGTCAAACGGGGCGAGGTGACGTACTCCGCCGACGAAGCCACTGGTGGTCATCACATCTCCCTGACGCTTGCCGGAAATCGCCGTATTCAACTGGAAGAAGCGGAGCAGTACAAGCGCAGCAACGCCCAGGAGATCTGGCCGGTGGTGAAGCCGGTATACGAAAAGATGGCCGAGATTGTTGCTCACCATATTGAAGGGCAGGGAATTGCTGATTTATGGCTGGCGGGCGGCTCCTGTATGCAGCCGGGCGTGGATGCGCTGTTTCGCAAGCGCTTCCCGGAATTGCAGGTGCATTTGCCCCAGCACAGCCTGTTTATGACCCCGCTGGCAATTGCCAACAGCGGGAGAGAGAAAGCGGAGGGAATCTATGCAAGCTGAATTGCAGACGGCGCTCTTTCAGGCATTCGATACCCTGAATCTGCAACGCGTAAAAACCTTTAGTGTACCGCCGGTCACGCTGTGCGGCCTCGGCGCGCTCAGCACCTGCGGGCAGGAAGCGCAAACTCGCGGTTTGAGCCATCTGTTCGTGATGGTTGATAGTTTTTTGCATCAAGCGGGAATGACCGCCGGGCTTGAACGCAGCCTGGCGATGAAGGGCGTGGCGATGACCGTCTGGCCGTGCCCGCCGGGTGAGCCGTGCATTACCGACGTCTGCGCGGCGGTGGCTCAACTACGCGAATCACAGTGCGACGGCGTGGTGGCCTTTGGCGGCGGTTCAGTGCTGGATGCGGCAAAAGCGGTCGCGCTGCTGGTCACCAACCCTGAGCAGACGCTGAGCGCCATGACCGAAACCAGCGCATTGCGCCCGCGTTTGGCGCTGATTGCGGTGCCGACAACGGCCGGAACCGGCTCCGAAACCACCAACGTGACGGTGATTATCGATGCGGTCAGCGGGCGTAAGCAGGTGCTGGCGCATGCTTCTCTGATGCCGGACGTGGCGATTCTTGACGCTGCGCTGACTGAAGGTGTTCCTCCTCACGTGACGGCGATGACCGGTATCGATGCTCTGACTCATGCCATAGAAGCTTACAGCGCGCTCAATGCGACACCGTTCACCGACAGCCTGGCAATTGGTGCGATTGCGATGATTGCTCAGTCGCTGCCGAAAGCGGTGGGCTACGGCCACGACCTCGCTGCGCGCGAAAGCATGTTGCTTGCCTCGTGCATGGCCGGGATGGCTTTTTCCAGCGCCGGTCTGGGCTTATGTCACGCGATGGCGCACCAGCCGGGTGCGGCGCTGCACATTCCGCACGGCCAGGCTAACGCCATGCTGCTGCCGACGGTGATGGGATTTAACCGCATGGTGTGCCGCGAACGCTTTAGCCATATCGGCCGGGCGCTAACCGGCAAGAAAACCGATGACCACGACGCAATTGCCAAAGTGTGCGAGCTGATTGCTGAAGTGGGCCTGACCAAACGGCTTTCGGATGCCGGAGCGTTACCTGAACACTTCAGTGGATGGGCGCAGGCGGCGCTGGGGGATATTTGTTTGCGTACTAACCCGCGGACCGCCAACCAGGAGCAGATTATCCAGCTGTATACGGCGGCACAATGATGCGATTTCCCGGAGTACAGGATTGCGGTGACCCTGTAGCCCGGTCAGCGAAGCGCCACCGGGAATGATGCGGGCTGGCGGGTTATCCCGGAGGCGGCGCGTAGCGCCTGTCCGGGCTACAACACCGGCACATCACTCAAGAGTTCCAGGTGTTCACAGTATCTACAAATCATAAATGACAGGGAGTAAGGGCTATGGGAATTAACGAAATCATCATGTACATCATGATGTTCTTTATGCTGATTGCCGCCGTGGACAGGATCCTGTCGCAGTTCGGCGGCTCGGCGCGCTTCCTCGGTAAGATAGGTAAAAGTATCGAGGGATCCGGCAGTCAGTTCGAAGAAGGCTTTATGGCGATGGGCGCGCTGGGCCTGGCGATGGTCGGTATGACCGCGCTGGCTCCGGTACTGGCGCATCTGCTCGGGCCGGTGATTATTCCGCTGTATGAAATGCTCGGTGCAAACCCATCGATGTTCGCCGGGACGCTGCTGGCCTGCGATATGGGTGGCTTCTTCCTCGCCAAAGAGCTGGCAGGCGGCGACATTGCAGCATGGATGTACTCCGGCCTGATTCTGGGTTCCATGATGGGGCCAACCATTGTGTTCTCCATACCGGTCGCGCTCGGCATTATCGAGCCTTCCGATCGTCGTTATCTGGCGCTCGGCGTACTGGCCGGGATTGTCACCATTCCGATCGGCTGTATTGCGGGTGGCTTGATTGCGATGTACTCCGGTGTTGAGGTTAATGGCCAGCCGGTGGAGTTCACCTTCGCGCTGATCCTGATGAACATGATCCCGGTACTAATTGTCGCTGCGCTGGTGGCGCTGGGGCTGAAGTTTATCCCGGAAAAAATGATCAACGGCTTCCAGATCTTTGCCAAGTTCCTCGTGGCGCTGATCACCATCGGACTTGCCGCTGCGGTGATCAAATTCCTGCTTGGCTGGGATCTGATCCCCGGTCTTGACCCTATCTTTATGGCGGCCGACGACAAGCCCGGCGAAGTGATGCGCGCCATTGAAGTTATCGGATCCATCTCCTGCGTACTGCTCGGTGCCTATCCGATGGTATTGCTGCTGACCCGCTGGTTTGAAAAACCGCTGATGCGCGTCGGCAATCTGCTGAAAGTTAACAATATCGCTGCTGCTGGTATGGTCGCGACGCTGGCCAACAACATCCCGATGTTCGGCATGATGAAGCAGATGGATACTCGCGGCAAAGTCATCAACTGCGCGTTTTCGGTCTCCGCTGCTTTTGCGCTGGGTGACCACTTAGGCTTCGCCGCCGCCAATATGAACGCCATGATCTTCCCGATGATTGTCGGCAAGCTGATCGGCGGTGTGACGGCGATTGGCGTGGCGATGATGCTGGTACCGAAAGATGAAAACGTTTCTGCACCAGCAGAAACCGAAGTGGAGGCGCAATCGTGAATACACGCCAGCTGCTGAGCGTCGGTATCGATATCGGCACCACCACCACCCAGGTGATCTTTTCGCGCCTTGAGCTGGTGAACCGTGCGGCAGTGTCGCAGGTGCCGCGCTACGAATTCATCAAACGCGAAATTAGCTGGCAAAGCCCGGTCTTCTTTACCCCTGTCGATAAGCAGGGCGGTCTGAAGGAAGCTGAACTTAAGGCGCTGATTCTGGCCCAGTATCAGGCCGCAGGTATTGCCCCCGAATCGGTGGACTCCGGGGCAATCATCATCACCGGGGAAAGCGCGAAAACCCGCAATGCTCGTCCGGCAGTGATGGCGCTGTCGCAGTCGCTGGGGGACTTTGTGGTTGCCAGCGCCGGTCCGCATCTGGAGTCGGTGATTGCCGGTCACGGCGCCGGGGCGCAAACCCTGTCAGAACAGCGCCTGTGTCGGGTGCTGAACATCGACATCGGTGGTGGTACCTCGAATTACGCCCTGTTTGATGCCGGAAAAGTCAGCGGCACCGCCTGCCTGAACGTTGGTGGCCGTCTGCTGGAGACCGATGGGCAAGGGCGCGTGGTTCATGCCCATCAGCCGGGACAGAGGATTGTCGATGAGGTTTTCGGTGCTGGCACCGATGCCCGTTCGCTTAACGCTACCCAGCTGATTCAGGTGGCGCGACGGATGGCGACGCTTATCGTCGAGGTTATCGACGGCATGCTCTCTCCACTGGCGCAAAAGCTGATGCAAACCGGATTGCTGCCCGCCGATAAGAAGCCAGATGTGATTACCCTTTCCGGCGGAGTGGGCGAGTGCTATCGCAACCAGCCCGCCGATCCGTTCTGTTTTTCTGATATTGGGCCGCTGTTGGCGACGGCGCTGCATGAGCATCCGCGACTGCGCGAAATGAACGTGCAGTTTCCAGCGCAAACCGTGCGCGCCACGGTGATTGGCGCGGGAGCGCACACGCTGTCGCTCTCCGGGAGCACCATCTGGCTGGACGATGTCGCTTTGCCGATTCGTAACCTGCCGGTGGCGATCCCGCTTGAGTCTGCTGACCTCGTGACGGCCTGGCAGCAGGCGCTGGTACAGCTCGATCTGGATCCTCAAACCGATGCTTACGTGCTGGCGCTTCCCGCATCGCTTCCGGTGCGCTACGCCGCATTACTTACGGTTATTGACGCGCTTGTCGCCTTTATCGCGCGTTTTCCCAATCCGCATCCCCTGCTGGTGGTAGCCGAGCAGGATTTTGGCAAGGCGCTGGGCATGCTGCTGCGCCCGCAGTTACAACAACTCCCGCTGGCGGTCATCGATGAGGTGAGCGTCCGGGCGGGGGACTATATCGACATTGGTACGCCTCTTTTTGGCGGATCGGTTGTGCCGGTGACGGTGAAATCACTCGCATTTCCTTCCTGAGGGAACGACTTATGAAACTAAAGACCACATTGTTCGGCAATGTTTATCAGTTTAAGGATGTAAAAGAGGTGCTGGCTAAAGCCAACGAACTGCGTTCGGGGGATGTGCTGGCGGGCGTGGCGGCGGAGAGTTCTCAGCAGCGCGTAGCGGCGAAGCAGGTGCTGTCCGATATGACAGTTGCCGATATTCGTAATAACCCGGTGATCCCTTACGAGGAGGATTGCGTAACGCGTCTGATTCAGGACGACGTCAACGAAACCGCCTATAACCGTATTAAAAACTGGACCATCAGCGACCTGCGCGAATACGTGCTGAACGATGAAGTGACCAGCGACGATATCGCGTTTGTGCGCAAAGGGCTGACCTCTGAAGTGGTGGCGGCGGTGGCGAAGATCAGTTCCAACGCTGACCTGATCTACGGCGCGAAGAAAATGCCGGTAATCAAAAAAGCCAACACTACCATCGGCCTGCCGGGCACCTTTAGCTGCCGTCTGCAGCCGAACGATACCCGTGACGATGTGCAGAGTATTGCCGCACAAATCTACGAAGGACTCTCCTTTGGTGCGGGTGATGCGGTAATCGGTGTTAACCCGGTCACAGACGACGTGGAGAACCTGACCCGCGTACTCGATACCGTTTACGGCGTTATCGACAAATTCAATATCCCGACCCAGGGCTGCGTACTGGCGCACGTCACCACCCAGATCGAAGCGATTCGTCGCGGTGCGCCGGGCGGGCTGATTTTCCAGAGTATCTGCGGCAGTGAGAAGGGCTTAAAAGAGTTTGGCGTGGAGCTGGCGATGCTTGATGAAGCGCGCGCGGTTGGTGCGGAGTTCAACCGTATCGCCGGGGAAAACTGCCTGTACTTTGAAACCGGGCAGGGCTCGGCGCTGTCGGCTGGCGCGAACTTCGGTGCCGATCAGGTGACGATGGAAGCACGTAACTACGGGCTGGCGCGGCACTACGATCCGTTCCTCGTTAACACCGTGGTGGGATTTATCGGACCAGAGTATCTCTACAACGACCGGCAGATTATCCGCGCGGGTCTGGAAGATCACTTTATGGGCAAGCTGAGCGGCATCTCGATGGGCTGCGACTGCTGCTACACCAACCACGCTGACGCCGACCAGAACCTCAACGAAAATCTGATGATTCTGCTCGCCACCGCCGGTTGCAACTACATCATGGGCATGCCGCTCGGCGACGACATCATGCTCAACTATCAGACCACCGCGTTTCACGATACCGCCACCGTCCGTCAGTTACTGAATTTACGGCCGTCGCCGGAGTTCGAACGCTGGCTGGAAACCATGGGCATTATGGCAAACGGTCGCCTGACCAAACGGGCGGGCGATCCGTCACTGTTCTTTTGATGACGCGGGGATGACACATGATGGATCAAAAGCAGATTGAAGAAATTGTACGTAGCGTGATGGCGTCAATGGGACAACCGCAAACCACGGCGGCAGCGCCGCAGGCGGCGGTGACGAAGTGCGCCAGCCAGTGTGAAGTTGCCGCGGAGAGTTGCGAACTGGATTTAGGTTCGCCTGAAGCCAAGGCCTGGATTGGCGTGCAGCAGCCGCATCGTGCGGAAGTGCTGGCCGAGCTGAAGCGCAGCACCGTGGCGCGTGTTTGTACCGGTCGTGCCGGTCCACGCCCGCGCACCCTCGCGCTGTTGCGCTTTCTTGCCGACCATTCACGCTCCAAAGATACGGTGCTGAAAGAGGTGCCGGAAGAGTGGGTGAAAACCCAGGGCCTACTGGAAGTGCGTTCAGAAATTAGCGACAAAAACCTCTACCTGACGCGCCCGGATATGGGGCGTCGCCTGAGTGCTGAAGCGATTGACGCGCTGAAGTCACAGTGCGTAATGAGCCCGGATGTGCAGGTGGTGGTTTCCGATGGCCTCTCGACCGACGCGATCACCGTCAACTATGAAGAGATCTTGCCGCCGCTGCTGTCGGGCCTGAAACAGGCTGGATTGAAGGTCGGCACGCCGTTCTTCGTGCGCTACGGGCGCGTCAAAATCGAAGATCAGATTGGCGAAATTCTCGGTGCGAAAGTCGTTGTCCTATTGGTGGGTGAGCGTCCGGGGCTAGGGCAGTCGGAAAGCCTCTCCTGCTACGCCGTTTACTCTCCGCGCGTGGCGACTACCGTTGAAGCGGATCGTACCTGTATTTCGAATATTCACCAGGGCGGTACGCCGCCGGTAGAAGCGGCCGCGGTGATCGTTGATTTGGCCAAACGCATGCTGGAGCAGAAGGCTTCCGGCATCAACATGACTCGTTAAGGAGGCATCATGCCTGCATTAGATTTAATTCGCCCCTCGGTGACGGCCATGCGCGTGATTGCTTCGGTGAATGACGGTTTCGCGCGCGAACTTAAATTACCGCCACATATACGTAGCCTCGGACTCATCACGGCAGATTCTGATGACGTGACTTATATTGCCGCTGACGAAGCGACAAAACAGGCAATGGTGGAAGTGGTTTATGGCCGCTCTCTGTACGCCGGGGCGGCTCACGGTCCCTCGCCGACAGCGGGGGAAGTGTTGATTATGTTGGGGGGGCCTAACCCGGCGGAGGTTCGCGCCGGTCTGGATGCGATGGTCGCGCATATTGAAGGCGGCGCGGCGTTTCAGTGGGCCAATGACGCCGAAGATACGGCGTTTCTGGCACATGTAGTTTCGCGCACCGGCTCGTATCTCTCGTCGACTTCAGGCATTGCGCTGGGTGACCCGTTGGCCTATCTGGTCGCGCCGCCTTTAGAAGCGACGTTTGGTATCGATGCAGCGTTGAAATCAGCGGACGTCCAGTTGGTGACCTACGTGCCACCGCCGTCAGAAACCAACTATTCGGCGGCGTTTCTGACCGGGAGCCAGGCTGCCTGTAAAGCCGCCTGCAATGCCTTTACTGATGCCGTTCTGGATATAGCCCGTCATCCAATCCAGCGCGCGTAAGGGGGCTGTGATGATCAACGCGCTGGGATTACTGGAAGTGGATGGCATGGTTGCCGCCGTTGACGCGGCGGATGCCATGCTGAAAGCGGCCAACGTGCGTCTACTCAGCCATGAAGTTCTCGACCCGGGGAGGCTGACGCTGGTGATTGAAGGCGATCTGGCGGCATGCCGTGCGGCGCTGGATGCCGGAAGCGCTGCTGCACAGCGCACGGGCCGTGTTATTAGCCGCCGGGAAATTGGCCGACCGGAAGAGGATACCCAGCGGCTGATTAGTGGCTTTCAACGCCAACAGGAAACGCCGGAGGCACCTGCAACGACGGAGTCATCAGAAGCCCTGGTGGCGGTGCTGACATCGGTGCGTCAGGGAATGACGGCAGGGGAGGTGGCCGCGCATTTCGGCTGGTCGCTTGAAGAAGCCAGAAAGGCGCTGGAGCAGCTCTTTTCTGCCGGGGCGTTGCGTAAACGCAGTAGTCGCTATCGCTTAAAAAATTAACCAGTCGGAGGTGCCGGGAGCGCGACAGTGTTCCCGGCTCAAAAGATCATGAAAAAGAAAAAACCGGCAAACCTGCACCATCTTTATCATGAAGCATTACCCGAAGACGTTAAGCTGACGCCGATGGTGGAGGTGGATAACGTCCACCAGCGGCGTACCACCGATGTTTATGAACATGCCCTGACGATTACCGCCTGGCAGCAGATTTACGATCAACTTCATCCGGGAAAATTCCACGGTGAATTCACCGAAATCCTGCTCGATGATATTCAGGTTTTTCGCGAATATACTGGCCTGGCGCTGCGCCAATCCTGCCTGGTATGGCCTAACTCTTTTTGGTTCGGCATTCCGGCAACCCGCGGCGAGCAGGGGTTTATTGGCTCGCAGTGTATTGGCAGTGCGGAAATCGCTACCCGACCCGGCGGTACGGAGTTTGAACTCAGTACGCCGGATGATTACACCATTCTTGGGGTGGTTATCTCGGAAGATGTGATTTCCCGCCAGGCCGGCTTCCTGCATCATCCGGAAAGAGTGCTGCATATGTTGCGTAACCAGTCGGCGCTGGAGGTGAAAGAACAGCACAAAGCGGCGCTATGGGGTTTTGTGCAGCAGGCGCTGGCGACGTTTAGCGAGAACCCGGAAAACCTCCATCAACCCGCTGTACGCAAAGTGTTGGGCGATAATTTACTGCTGGCGATGGGGGCGATGTTGGAGGAGGCGCAGCCGATGGTCACCGCCGAGAGCATCAGCCATCAAAGCTATCGACGACTATTATCCCGAGCGCGGGAATATGTGCTGGAGAATATGTCGGAGCCGCTGACCGTTCTCGACTTATGTAATCAGTTGCATGTTAGCCGCCGCACGCTGCAAAACGCTTTTCACGCCATTCTGGGGATTGGCCCGAACGCGTGGCTGAAGCGCATTCGGTTAAACGCGGTGCGCCGGGAGCTGATTAGCCCCTGGTCGCAGAGCACGACGGTTAAGGATGCCGCGATGCAGTGGGGATTCTGGCATTTGGGGCAGTTCGCCACCGATTATCAGCAGTTGTTCGCCGAGAAACCGTCGCTGACGCTGCATCAAAGGATGCGGCAGTGGGCATAATGATGGGGCGCTTATAGCCAGTCGCGAACCTGAATAAATTCGCCTAGCGCCGCCTCCGGGCTGCCCGCTTCTGGATGATAATCATATTCCCAGCGGACCAGCGGAGGCATCGACATCAGGATGGATTCGGTGCGTCCGCCTGTTTGCAGGCCGAACAGGGTTCCGCGATCCCACACCAGATTGAACTCTACGTAGCGCCCGCGACGGTAGAGTTGAAAATCGCGCTCGCGCTGGCCCCAGAGCATCTCTTTACGTCGCTCGACAATCGGTAAATATGCGTCGGTATAGCCGTTGCCAACCGCCTGCATAAAGTCGAAACAATGGTCGAAATTCGGGGTATTCAAATCATCGAAAAACAGCCCGCCGATACCGCGCTGCTCGTTACGATGTTTGAGGAAGAAGTAGTCGTCGCACCACTTTTTATAGTGTGGATAAACCTCTTCGCCGAAGGGGTAGCATAAATCACGGGCGGTACGATGCCAGTGAACGGCATCTTCTTCAAAACCGTAATAGGGGGTTAAATCGAAGCCGCCGCCGAACCACCACACTGGGTCAGCGCCCGGTTTTTCCGCAATAAAAAAGCGCACGTTGGCATGGCTGGTGGGAATGTACGGACTGCGCGGATGCACCACCAGCGACACGCCCATGGCTTCGAAGCTGCGTCCCGCTAGCTCAGGGCGGTGAGCGGTAGCAGAAGCCGGCATCGCATCGCCGTGTACGTGAGAAAAGTTCACGCCTGCCTGCTCAAAGATACCGCCATCGCGCAGTACCCGGCTGCGTCCGCCGCCGCCGGCTTCACGCTGCCAGCTATCTTCAACGAAATCGCAGCCGTCAACGACGCTGAGCTTTTGGCAGATAGTATCCTGCAACTGAAGAAGGAATGCTTTTACCTGCTGCGCGTCGGGTTTCATTAACGTCTCGTCGAATGGGCTTTCTGGTTATCGAACCAGTGGAAATAACTAATAATGCCGTTAGCAATCGCCGTGGCGATTTTCTGCCGGAACGCGGTGGTGCCGAGCAGTTTTTCTTCGTTTGGATTGGTAATAAACGACGTCTCTACTAGCACCGAAGGAATCGATGGCGACTTTAGCACCACGAACGCCGCCTGTTCAGTATTGCGGCTGTGCAGCTTATGCACCGGCTTGATCTTTTTCAGAATATGCGAGCCGAGCGTCAAGCTGTTTTTGATGGTATCAGTTTGTACCAGGTCAAACAGCACTTGCTGTAATAGGTGGTCTTTATCCGTCGCTTTCTTACCAGCGACCTCATCCGCACGGTTTTCACGATCGGAGAGGTATTTTGCCATGGCGCTACTGGCGCCGCGGTTGGAAAGGGCGAATACGGAGGCCCCGGCTGCGCTCGGGTTGGTGAAACCGTCGGCGTGAATCGACATGAAGAGGTCGGCACCGTGCTGGTGAGCTATCTCCACGCGATCGTACAGCGGAATAAAAGTATCCCCGCTGCGCGTCAGCCGCGCATCAATGCCGTTGCTGCGCAGAATACTGCGCACGTTTTTAGCGATAGCCAGCACGACGTGTTTCTCTTTTGAGCCGTTATGGCCAATAGCGCCGGTATCAATACCGCCATGGCCCGGGTCGAGCATCACGACGCGTTTAGCGCCTTTTTTCTTCGCGGCGGGTTTGCTGTGACCGTTAGATGTTTTTAACGGTTGTTCTTTCGCGCTGGCCTGCGAGGCGATCCCTGAAAGGGTGATTGCTGCCAGCCCGGCTTTCAGCACCTGGCGGCGCGAAGAAAGTATTTTTAAGGGTTTAAAAGTGCTCATTCGGCCTGAATTGCAAACAAGTGGTAACCAATGTTATATCGTATCGTGTTTTCTGATACGACCATTCAAAATAAGAATTGTTTTACTTTTCATTTCAATACATGACAAAGTCACATTATGCCATTTTTTGCGGCTCATTGCGCCTGATATTGGCTATCGAGCGCAATCGCGCCATAATCACTGTTTTTAACCGTTAATGGTGGGCAATACCATGGAGATACGCGTTTTTCGCCAGCAAGATTTTGAAGAGGTGATTACCTTGTGGGAGCGTTGCGATCTCCTGCGGCCATGGAACGATCCGGAAATGGATATTGAACGTAAGCTGAACCACGATGCCAGCTTGTTCCTGGTTGCTGAGGTTAATGGCGAAGTTGTCGGCACGGTAATGGGGGGTTACGACGGCCATCGCGGGTCGGCTTATTACCTTGGCGTGCACCCTGAATACCGTGGTCGCGGCATTGCGAATGCGTTGCTTAACCGGCTGGAGAAAAAGCTGATTGCCCGCGGCTGTCCAAAAATCAACATTATGATACGTGAAGATAACGACGTGGTTCAGGGGATGTACGAGCGGCTCGGCTATGAGCATTCGGACGTGCTGTGCCTCGGTAAACGCTTAATTGAAGATGAAGAATACTGAATTTATCCCCTCCGATTTTGATAGCCATGGTCGCCTGCGTTTGCCGTTCCTTTTTTGGTGCGTGCTGCTGTTGCAGGCGCGGACGTGGGTGCTATTTCTGATGGCAGGCGCGTCGCGCCAACAGGGCGATGCGTTGCTGAATCTGTTTTATCCGAATCATGACAATTTTTGGCTGGGGTTGCTGCCCGGTATTCCGGCAGTGCTGGCGTTTGTTGTCAGCGGACACCGTCAAAAATTTCCTCGGTTTTGGCCGCTGATGCGCTGGCTGCTGGTCTTCTCGCAAGTATTGCTGTTGGTCTGGCAGCCGTTACTGTGGCTGAGCGGTGAATCACCTTCGGCGTTGACCATCGCCCTTTTGGCGGCGGATCTTTACGCGCTCTGGTGGCTGTTGAGCAGCCGTCGACTGAAAGCCTGTTTTCGTGACGAACAGCTTTAAGGGCACTTTTTGCCGATCGTGTACTCCAACATGCGTTGAATTAATAAGAAAGGACTGAGTCATGAAATCGCGACGTTTACTTCTCTGCGCATTACCGCTGGTCTTAACCGGTTGCTCAACAATGAGCGCGGTCAACTGGTCAGCTGCCTATCCGTGGAACTGGTTTGGTTCCTCAACGGAGGTTACCGAGCAGGGCGTGGGCAATCTGACCGCCGCGACGCCGATGAGCGAGCAGGCCATCAGCGATGCGATTGGCAGCAACTATCGCCTGCGCAGCGGTATGAAAACCGCCAACGGCAACATCGTGCGCTATTTCGAAGCGTTAAAAGATGACAAGGTCGCGCTAACCATCAACGGTGAGAGCGGCACCATCAGCCGTATCGACGTGCGCGATAGCAATATCGAAGCCGCCAGCGGCGTGAAAGTTGGCACGCCGTTTAGCGACATCTACAGTAAAGCTTTCGGCAACTGTCAGAAAGGCCATCATGACAACGGCACGGTTGTGGAATGTAAAGCCGAAGGCAGCCAGCACATCAGCTATGTATTCACTGGCAACTGGAGCGGGCCTGAAGAGCTGATGCCTTCTGACGACACGCTGAAGAGCTGGCCTGTGAGCGAGATTATCTGGCGTCGCTAATTTGATCTGAAGTGACTCGACGTTCTGAAAAAACGAGTACAATAGCGCCTTAAAAATGCCACAGCGTTGTGGCTGTATAATTTCAGGAGGAGCGATGTCTCAGGTTCAGAGCGGCATTTTGCCGGAACATTGCCGTGCGGCGATTTGGATTGAAGCGAATGTTAAAGGCGACGTTGATGCACTGCGTGAAGCCAGCAAGGTTTTTGCCGATAAATTAGCTACTTTTGAGGCGAAATATCCGGATGCTAAGCTAGGGGCGGTGGTTGCTTTTGGCCATAACGTCTGGCGTCAACTGAGCGGCGGCGTGGGCGCGGAAGAGTTAAAAGACTTCCCGGTCTATGGTAAAGGTCTGGCGCCATCAACTCAGTATGATGTGCTGATCCACATTTTGTCCGCGCAGCATGAGGTGAACTTCTCTGTTGCCCAGGCGGCAATGGCTGTGTTTGGTAACATCATTGACGTTAAAGAAGAGATTCACGGCTTCCGCTGGATTGAAGAGCGCGACCTGAGCGGCTTTGTTGATGGCACCGAAAACCCGGCGGGTGAAGAGACGCGCCGTGAAGTCGCCGTTATCAAAGATGGCGTTGATGCAGGCGGCAGCTACGTTTTCGTTCAGCGCTGGGAGCATAACCTCAAACAGCTTAACCGCATGAGCGTTCCTGATCAGGAAATGATGATTGGTCGTACCAAAGAAGCCAACGAAGAGATTGACGGCGACGATCGTCCGGAAACCTCCCACCTGAGCCGCGTGGATCTGAAGGAAGATGGTAAAGGGCTGAAGATTGTGCGCCAGAGCCTGCCGTACGGCACCGCCAGCGGCGTTCATGGTCTCTACTTCTGTGCCTACTGCGCGCGCCTGTACAATATTGAGCAGCAGTTGCTGAGTATGTTCGGCGATACCGATGGTAAGCGCGATGCGATGCTGCGCTTTACTAAACCGGTGACCGGCGGGTACTACTTCGCGCCGTCGCTGGAGCGTATTCAGGCGCTGTAAGCGTAAAGGCCTCTCCTTCATCCGTAAGAGAGGCCTGTTTTCTGCCATCTGGCAAAGCAATTCTATTTACTTATTCTCTTTTCGACTTCCAAATCGCCAAACGGTATATAAAACCGTTACTCCTTTCATCACCGTTATAAATATGATGATCACCAGAAAGTCATCAAATTGATAAGGGTGCGCAATGGCCGTTAAATCACTGAAAAAAGGATATCTGGCGCTGGCAGCTTCTGTGCTGTTAGTTGCGCAGGCGCAGGCGACGGAACTGCTGAACAGTTCCTACGATGTTTCCCGCGAGCTGTTTGCCGCCCTTAACCCGCCGTTTGAACAGCAGTGGGCGAAAGATAATGGCGGCGACAAGCTGACGATTAAACAATCTCATGCCGGGTCATCAAAACAGGCGCTGGCGATTCTGCAAGGCCTGAAGGCCGACGTGGTGACCTATAACCAGGTGACCGACGTGCAGATCTTGCACGACAAAGGCAAGCTGATTCCGGCCGACTGGCAAAGCCGTTTGCCGAATAACAGCTCGCCGTTTTACTCCACCATGGGATTCCTGGTGCGCAAAGGCAATCCGAAAAATATTCACGACTGGAATGACCTGGTGCGCTCCGATGTGAAACTGATTTTCCCGAACCCGAAAACCTCAGGCAACGCGCGTTATACCTATTTAGCCGCGTGGGGCGCCGCGGATAAAGCTGACGGTGGAGATAAAGCCAAAACCGAGCAGTTTATGACTCAGTTTCTGAAGAACGTCGAAGTGTTTGATACCGGTGGTCGCGGTGCTACTACCACCTTTGCGGAACGCGGGTTGGGCGATGTACTGATTAGTTTTGAATCGGAAGTGAATAACATCCGCAAACAGTACGAAGATCAGGGATTCGAGGTGGTTATTCCTAAAACCAATATCCTGGCTGAATTCCCGGTGGCCTGGGTGGATAAAAACGTCAAAGCCAACGGTACGGAAAAGGCGGCGAAGGCCTATCTGACATGGCTCTACAGCCCACAAGCGCAGACAATTATTACCGACTATTACTATCGCGTGAACAACCCGAAAGTGATGGATGGATTGAAAGATAAATTCCCGCAGACTGAACTGTTCCGCGTGGAAGACCAGTTTGGATCATGGCCGGAAGTGATGAAAACACACTTTGTCAGCGGCGGTGAGCTGGACAAACTGTTGGCGGCGGGGCGTAAGTAATGTTTGCTGTTGCATCAAAGCGCGTGCTGCCGGGCTTTACCCTGAGCCTCGGCACCAGTCTGCTGTTTGTTTGCTTGATTCTGCTGCTGCCGTTGAGCGCGCTGGTGATGCAGCTCTCTGAGATGACCTGGGCTCAGTACTGGGATGTGGTCACTAATCCTCAGGTGGTGGCGGCCTATAAAGTCACCCTGCTGTCGGCCTTCGTGGCGTCGATTTTCAACGGCGTATTCGGTTTGCTGATGGCATGGATCCTTACGCGCTACCGTTTTCCGGGCCGTACGCTGCTGGATGCGTTGATGGATCTGCCGTTTGCCCTGCCGACGGCGGTAGCGGGCCTGACGCTGGCGTCGCTATTCTCGGTCAACGGTTTTTACGGCGAGTGGCTGGCGAAGTTTGATATCAAAGTGACTTATACCTGGCTGGGTATCGCAGTAGCGATGGCCTTTACCAGCATCCCGTTTGTGGTGCGTACGGTGCAGCCGGTGCTCGAAGAGCTGGGTCCGGAGTATGAAGAAGCTGCGGAAACGCTGGGCGCGACGCGTCTGCAGAGCTTTCGCAAAGTGGTGTTGCCGGAGCTGTCTCCGGCGCTGCTGGCTGGGATTGCGTTGTCGTTTACCCGTAGCCTCGGCGAGTTCGGTGCGGTGATTTTTATCGCCGGTAATATCGCGTGGAAAACGGAAGTGACCTCGCTGATGATTTTCGTTCGTTTGCAGGAGTTTGATTACCCTGCCGCCAGCGCGATTGCTTCGGTGATCCTCGCGGCATCGTTACTGCTGCTGTTCTCAATTAACACCCTGCAAAGTCGCTTTGGTCGACGTGTGGTAGGTCACTAATGGCGATCGTTGCTCAATTGAAGCGTTATGACGCGCCCCGCATTAACTGGGGAAAATGGTTTCTGATTGGTACCGGGATGCTGGTTTCCGCCTTCATTCTGATTGTGCCGATGGTCTATATCTTCGTGCAGGCCTTTAGCAAAGGTCTGATGCCAGTGCTGCAAAACCTTGCCGACCCGGACATGCTGCATGCTATCTGGCTGACGGTGATGATTGCTTTGATTACCGTGCCGGTGAACCTGGTGTTCGGTGTGCTGCTTGCCTGGCTGGTGACGCGCTTTACTTTTCCTGGCCGCCAGCTGCTGCTGACGCTGCTGGATATCCCGTTTGCCGTCTCGCCAGTGGTGGCGGGGCTGGTTTATTTGCTGTTTTACGGTTCTAACGGCCCGCTGGGCGGTTGGCTCGATGAGCACAACCTGCAGATCATGTTCGCCTGGCCGGGCATGGTGCTGGCGACCATCTTTGTGACCTGTCCGTTCGTGGTTCGCGAGCTGGTGCCGGTAATGATGAGTCAAGGCAGTAATGAAGATGAAGCGGCGATTTTGCTCGGCGCTTCAGGCTGGCAGATGTTCCGCCGGGTTACGCTGCCGAACATCCGCTGGGCGCTGCTTTACGGCGTGGTGCTGACTAACGCCCGTGCCATCGGTGAATTCGGCGCCGTGTCGGTGGTTTCCGGCTCGATTCGCGGCGAAACCTTATCGCTGCCGCTGCAAATTGAATTACTTGAGCAGGACTATAATACCGTCGGTTCGTTTACTGCCGCCGCCCTGCTGACGTTAATGGCTATTTTGACCTTGTTTTTGAAGAGTATGGTGCAATGGCGTTTGGCCAATCAGGAAAAACGCGCGCAACTGGAGGGAAATCATGAGCATTGAGATTGCCAATATTAAGAAGTCTTTTGGTCGCACCCAGGTGCTGAATGATATCTCACTGGATATCCCCTCCGGACAGATGGTTGCGCTGCTGGGGCCGTCCGGCTCTGGCAAAACTACGCTGCTGCGTATTATTGCCGGGCTGGAGAATCAGTCCAGCGGGCATATCCGTTTTCACGGCACCGATGTGAGCCGCGTGCATGCGCGCGATCGCAAAGTTGGATTCGTGTTCCAGCACTACGCGCTGTTTCGCCATATGACGGTGTTCGACAACATTGCTTTTGGCCTGACGGTGCTGCCTAAGCGTGAACGTCCGAATGCTGCCGGTATTAAAGCAAAAGTGACCAAACTGCTGGAAATGGTGCAGCTGGCGCATCTGGCCGATCGCTATCCGGCCCAGCTCTCCGGCGGGCAAAAGCAGCGCGTGGCTTTGGCTCGTGCGCTGGCGGTTGAACCGCAAATCCTGCTGCTGGATGAACCTTTCGGTGCGCTGGATGCTCAGGTGCGTAAAGAACTGCGGCGCTGGCTACGTCAGCTGCATGAAGAGCTGAAATTTACCAGCGTATTTGTGACCCACGATCAGGAAGAAGCCACTGAAGTGGCGGATCGTGTGGTAGTGATGAGCCAGGGCAATATCGAACAGGCCGATGCGCCTGACCTGGTGTGGCGTGAGCCTGCCACCCGCTTTGTGCTGGAGTTTATGGGCGAAGTTAACCGCCTGAAAGGCACCATTCGCGGCGGTCAGTTCCACGTCGGCGCGCATCGCTGGCCGCTGGGCTATACCCCGGCATACCAGGGACCGGTCGATCTGTTCCTGCGTCCGTGGGAAGTGGATATCAGCCGTCGCACCAGCCTTGATTCGCCGCTGCCGGTACAGGTACTGGAAGCCAGCCCCAAAGGCCACTACACCCAATTAGTTGTTCAGCCCCTTGGGTGGTATGACGAACCGTTGACCGTGGTATTGCAGGGAGAAGATGCGCCGTATCGCGGGGAGCGCCTGTTTGTCGGCTTGCAAAATGCACGCCTGTACAATGGCAATGAACGTATCGAGCCACGCGGGGAGCTTGCTCTGGCTGAATCGGCCTGATAGCTTAATCCGCAAGTTTATCGCCGTTTTCGCAACGGCAGGATTTGGTAGCCCGGGTTAGACGCAATGCGTCGCCATCCGGGGACGTTTGCAGGCCGGGTAAACTCTCACCCGGCCTTTTTATTGGGCAAAAACCGTGAATACATTAGAACAAACAATTGGCAATACGCCTCTGGTGAAATTACAACGCCTTGCGCCTGACAACGGCAGCGAAATCTGGGTCAAGCTGGAAGGGAACAACCCTGCGGGGTCGGTGAAAGATCGCGCGGCGCTGTCGATGATTGTTGAAGCCGAAAAGCGCGGCGAGATTAAACCCGGCGATGTGCTGATTGAAGCGACCAGCGGCAATACCGGCATCGCGCTGGCAATGATTGCTGCGCTCAAAGGCTATCAGATGAAGTTGCTGATGCCGGATAACATGAGTCAGGAGCGTCGTGCCGCTATGCGCGCCTACGGCGCTGAGCTGATTCTGGTCACCAAAGAGCAGGGCATGGAAGGGGCGCGCGATCTGGCGCTGGAAATGGCCCAACGCGGCGAAGGTAAGCTTTTGGATCAGTTCAATAATCCGGATAACCCTTACGCGCACTACACCACCACCGGGCCGGAGATCTGGCAGCAGACTGATGGACGAATCACCCATTTTGTCTCCAGTATGGGCACAACCGGGACCATTACCGGCGTTTCACGCTTTCTGCGCGAGCAGGATAAAGCGGTGAGCATTGTCGGGCTGCAACCAGAAGAGGGAAGCAGTATTCCGGGGATTCGCCGCTGGCCAGCCGAATATATGCCGGGCATTTTTAACGCACAGCTGGTGGATGAAGTTCTGGATATTCATCAGCAGGATGCAGAAAACATCATGCGAATGCTGGCGGTACGGGAAGGTATTTTCTGCGGCGTCAGTTCAGGCGGTGCGGTGGCTGGCGCATTACGTATTGCTCGTGAAAACCCTGGCTCGGTAGTGGTGGCGATCGTCTGCGATCGGGGCGATCGCTACCTCTCTACCGGGGTCTTTGGCGAAGAGCACTTCGCCCAGGGCGCGGGGATTTAAACCTCGGGAGCGTCGAGCAGGTCGGTACCGTAGGAGTTATCTACGGTACATAGCCAGCGCTCACCCTGCTGGCGAAAGACATAGGTTGCGCGCCGCGTGACCTGTGTCGTGCCGCCTTCCGCCGTCGGGATATCCAGCCGGGTTTCCATAATCACCAGCGCATTGCCGCCGCCTTCAATAATCTCCATCTTCCCCTGCGTCACCACCAGCCGGTGCTGAAAATAATCGGCGATGGCGATAAACGCTTTGCGGATATTCTCTTTGCCCCTGACTACCATTCCCGGCTTAACCACCAGCGCGGCGTCTTCGGCGTAATACTCCATCAGGCTGGCGTAATCCTCCTGCGAGATGGCGCGATCGCAGGCTTCAATGGCGGCTTTTAACTGCGGGTTGGGATTATGCATCTCTGATGGCCCTTTTTGTGAGCTATTGATTTTCCGCCGTGACCGTTTTATCCGTCTCAGCGATCAGGGTGTGCAGGTACGGCTGCGCGTTTTCGTCGCTTTTTCCAGGGATCCTGACGATATAGGGCTTCCCAGTAATAGACGACGATGATGCTACCTTATCAATAAATTGCTCGGCGGTATTGATGCGATTTCGGGTATTGCCTAATTTTAGCCGCAGGTGTGAGACTGCTTCCTCGCAGGTATGGGCATCACCGTTGCGCACGAAGATCAGATCTTTCTTTTGCGCCAGGGCGTCGAGCATCGCGTTAATGCGCGCTTCTTGATAAGCGTTGAGTTTGGCAAAGGCGGGAAGTGTAAGAAATAATGCCATCACCGCGCAGAGAATATTCTTCATCTTGAGTCCCTTCCATAGTGGTTTGTTCGCGATAAAGTTTACTCTTTCCGCAGTGAGGGGATTTAGCTTTAAGAAAAACGATCGCTTTTGGTTAATTCATCGTCAGTTTGTCGAGAAACGTCCACAGTTTCTGATTCATCTCACGGTAGTCCCAGCCGCGCATTTCTTGTTCGCTGCGGATGAAACGTCTGCCTCTGGCGGCGCTGAGCTCTGGCTGCGAATGAGCAATCAGCAGTTCAATGACCTCAGCATCAAATTCCATATGGCATTGGAAACCATATACCCGGTCGCGATATTTCACTATCTGCCGCGGGCAGCCTTCGCTGGAGGCCATCACTTCCGCTTCCGGGGTCAGTCCCGGCATGTCATTATGCCAGTGGCCAACCACCAGTGAAGGGCCAAAGTGGGAGAGTTTGCTATCCTGCAGGCCCGCAGTGGTTAGCGTTAGCGGATAATGACCAATCTCTTTTTCCGGGCTTTGCATCACCGGCGCGCCCAGCGCTTCGCCAATCAGTTGCGAGCCGAGGCAAATGCCAATGACCGTTCGCCCGGCAGCAATCGCCTGGGCGATTAAGCGCTGCTCGGCGTGGGTATCAAAATAAGGGCATTCAGATAGCGTCGTGCGCGGCGATTGCGGGCCGCCCAGCACAACCAGCATATCAAAGTCATCCGCATTTTCTGGCAGTGCATCACCCGCGTAAACGCGTGACCAACTGGTAGCGTAACCGCGCGCCTGCGCCCAATGCAGATACGCTCCCGGCGCTTCAAAGACTTCATGGACAATAAAGTGGATCTGCATAGCGTTAACTCCTGTCAATGTTGTTGTAATACCTGGCATAAATCATCGGCGAGTTTATTGATTTCATCATCGTTCAGCGTGGCGAGCGAAAGGCGGAGTCCGTGCGACGGTGTGCCAACACCGAACGTTTCTCCTTCGCGAACCAGCCAACCCGCGTGCGCCAGACGTAGGGCAATCGGCTGGCTGGGTTTCTCCAGGGGAAGCCAAAAGTTAAGACCGTCTCCAGGCGTAAAATGGGTGAGTCCACGCTGAGAGAGCGCGGTGACCAGTTTTTCAT
Source organism: Klebsiella huaxiensis (assembly GCF_003261575.2). Taxonomy (GTDB): domain Bacteria; phylum Pseudomonadota; class Gammaproteobacteria; order Enterobacterales; family Enterobacteriaceae; genus Klebsiella; species Klebsiella huaxiensis. Next base: position 1,642,786 of record NZ_CP036175.1, read on the forward strand.
GTTGTTGGCGATAGTGGCGTTGGCTCTGCGTTAAAGATGCCATAAAGTCGCTATCATTCAGGCAGGCCAGCACCAGATCCTGCAGCAGATGGCTGACCCATTGGCTACCGGAGTTCAGGCGCAGACGCAGCGCCGCCGATGTGTCTGGATCGCTGGCGACAATGGCCAGACGCATATCCGGTCCCAGCGTTTTTGACAGCGACCGTACTAGCGCCCAGCGCTGAGTTTCAGCGGCCAGCGGGGAGTACCATGGCGTAGCGGACAGCAGCGCAAAATGATCATCGACAATCACCAGAACCTGCGGGTAGCGGGCAAGTATTTCACGTATCGCCCGGGCGCGTGTTTCGCTGAGGCTACAGCCAGTGGGGTTGTGCGCGCGGGGGGTAATAATGACCGCGCGCGCGCCGTTGCGTAGCGCTTCTTCAAGCGCTGCGGGCTGCACCCCTTCACCATCCACCGGCACTGGCGAAGGGTTAAAACCGGCATAGCGCAGCATGTTGATACTGCTGAGAAAGCAGGGGTCTTCGATAGCCACGCTATCGCCGGGCAACAGCAGGGCGCAAAGCAGACGCTCAAGCGCATCGATAGCGCCGCTGGCGAGGTTAATCTCGGCGTCTATGCCCAAGTCTTTATTCACCCAGGTGCGGGCCCAGGCGGCAAGCTGCGGTTCAACTGCTGCATCGCCGTACAGACGTGGGGTGACTGCGATAGCGCTGAAGTAGCGTTTAATGTCGGCCAGACGATTAGGGTCAGGATTGCCGCTGGAAATATCTTTCAACGGCGAAGAGGGATCGCCCCCTTCAAGCTCGGGGAGAGTATTGTATGTCTTGATGACCGTACCATTACGCCCCTGGCTGATGGCTAATCCGGAGGTGACTAACCGCTTATAGGCTGAAGCGACGGTGTTGCGGTTAACCGAGAGATTGGTAGCCAGCTCGCGAACCGGCGGCAGAACATCGCCTGGTTTTAATACGCCGCTTTGTACCAGATGACGGACGTTATCGAAGATCTCACTAGCAGTTTTTCCGACAAACATTATTGACCTATGACAAAATGAATTTTAGCATAGGACGAATGATAATCAGAGTATGACCCGCTGTCCAGCGGGAGGAGAAAGGATGGGTCAGCAAGACGAAATACAATCGGTGCTCTTCAACGATAAAAGTCGGGCGCTACAGGTCGATATTGTGGCCGTGCAATCGCAAGTGGTCTACGGCAGCGTCGGAAATAGCATTGCGATACCGGCGATAAAGCAGCACGGCCTGCGGGTGATGGCGGTGCCGACGGTGCTGTTCAGCAATACCCCGCATTATGATACGTACTATGGCGGCGTTATTCCGGAAGAGTGGTTTGTCGGGTATTTAAAGGCGCTGGAAGAGCGTGATGCTCTGCGCGAACTGCGAGCGGTCACCACTGGCTATATGGGCAGTGCGGTGCAGATTGAACGGTTAGCGCAATGGTTGTGCCGCATCCGCGAGCATCATCCAGATCTTTGCATTCTGGTCGACCCGGTCATTGGCGATGTGGATAGCGGCATCTACGTCAAGGCGGAGATTCCCGAAGCATATCGCATCCATCTGCTGCCACTGGCGCAGGTTATCACGCCTAACCTGTTTGAGCTGGAGACGCTAAGCGGCCTGCCTTGCCACAATCAGCAGGAGGCGATTATCGCTGCACGCTGCCTGCTATCTGATTCGCTGAAATGGGTAGTGATTACCAGCGCGCCGGGAATTGATAACTCCTCGATCAACGTGTTGGTGGTTAGCGCAGAGTCAGTTGAGATGGTGGAACATCCGCGTGTTGAAACAGATCTGAAGGGCACGGGAGACCTTTTTTGCGCCGAGCTGGTTAGCGGTTTAGTTTGCGGGATGCCGCTGAGCGATGCCGCGCGTGCCGCTGCGCAGCGGGTACTGACGGTGATGACCTGGACTGATGAACAGGGTTGTGATGAGTTAATTCTTCCACCGCCAGAGGAGGGAGTATGAAGAGCTACCGTTTAGTGGTTCGTCAGCTGGGAAGAGTTGTTGGACATTTTGATACCTCAGGCAGTGAGGCGCTGGAAGATGCCTGCGAAGTCAGCTCGCTGTTTGGGGCGGTTGGCGGATATCAGTGTGATTTGCTGGTCTCTGACAGCGAGAAGCGGATTCTGGAAAGCTCCCCGGAGGGCATGAAGGTGTTGTCGAGGGAGAAATGCTATCGACCGTTTAAAGCGACGATATAAAAAAATGGCGCCCTTAGAGGCGCCATTCTTCTGCGGCATGAATTACTTCTTGATGCGGATAACCGGGGTTTCACCCACGGTTACGCTACCGGACAGTTTGATCAGCTCTTTGATCTCGTCCATGTTGGAGATAACAACCGGAGTCAGGGTAGACTTGGCTTTTTCTTCCAGCAGCGGCAGATCGAATTCGATAACCGGGTCGCCGACTTTCACACGCTGGCCTTCTTCAGCGATACGTTTGAAACCTTCGCCTTTCAGTTCAACGGTATCAATACCGAAGTGAACGAACAGCTCAATGCCGCTATCAGATTCGATAGAGAACGCATGATTGGTTTCAAAAATTTTACCGATGGTGCCATCTACCGGCGCAACCATTTTGTTGCCAGTAGGTTTGATGGCAATGCCATCACCCACAATTTTTTCCGCAAAAACGACATCCGGCACGTCTTCGATGTTGACGATCTCGCCAGAGAGCGGGGCAACAATCTCAATAGTTCCGGTGTCTTTTTTGTCATCAGAAACCAGAGATTTCAATTTATCGAACAAACCCATGATCTTCTCCTAAGCAGTAATTTGGGCCGCGCATCTCGTGGATTAGCAGATTGTTTTTTCTTCAATGAACTTGTTAACCAGCGTCATTAACTCGTCCGTTGTCGGTTGAGCAAGAGCCTGCTCTGCTAATACTTTCGCATCTTCGAAGTTCGTGTTACGAATAATCTTCTTGATGCGCGGGATGGAAATGGCGCTCATAGAGAATTCGTCCAGCCCCATACCCAGCAACAGAAGTGTAGCACGTTCATCGCCCGCAAGCTCACCACACATGCCAGTCCATTTACCTTCAGCATGAGAAGCATCAATAACTTGCTTAATCAGCGTCAGGACGGACGGTGACATTGGCTGGTAAAGATGTGAAATCATATCATTACCACGGTCAACTGCCAGAGTATACTGCGTTAAATCATTGGTACCGATACTAAAGAAATCAACTTCTTTAGCTAAGTGACGAGCGATTGTCGCGGCGGCAGGGGTTTCTACCATTACGCCAATTTCAATGGCTTCATCAAAAGCTTTACCTTCGTCACGCAGTTCCTGTTTGTAGATCTCGATCTCTTTGCGCAGCGCGCGAACTTCTTCAACAGAGATGATCATCGGGAACATAATGCGCAGTTTACCGAAAGCTGAAGCACGCAGGATGGCGCGTACCTGGTCACGTAGGATCTCTTTACGATCCATTGCGATACGGATAGCACGCCAGCCGAGGAACGGGTTCTCTTCTTTCGGGAAGTTCATGTACGGCAGCTCTTTGTCGCCGCCGATATCCATGGTACGGACGATAACGGCCTGAGAGCCGCACGCTTCAGCAACCGCTTTGTAAGCTGCAAACTGTTCTTCTTCAGTCGGCAGCGAGTCGCGGTCCATGAACAGGAATTCAGTACGATACAAACCTACGCCTTCCGCGCCGTTGCGCTCAGCGCCTTCGACGTCACGGACGGTGCCGATGTTAGCGCAGACTTCAACCTGATGGCCGTCCAGCGTAATTGCCGGCAGGTCTTTCAGTTTAGCCAGTTCCGCTTTCTCTTCAGCAACCTGAGCCTGCAGATTACGCAGTTCTTCGATTTGTTCGTTTGTTGGGTTAACCAGAACCTGGTTATTCACCGCGTCGAGGATCAGATAATCGCCGTTTTTCACCTGAGCGGTAACGCTACCGGTGCCCACGATGGCTGGAAGTTCAAGGGAACGCGCCATGATAGAGGTGTGGGAAGTACGGCCGCCCGCGTCGGTGATGAAACCCAGCACCTTGTTCAGGTTCAGCTGTGCGGTTTCAGACGGGGTGAGGTCAGCGGCAACCAGGATAACTTCATCCTGAATCGCGCTCAGATCGATGATGGCCAGGCCGAGGATGTTGCGCAGCAGGCGCTTACCGATGTCGCGTACGTCAGCGGCACGCTCTTTCAGGTATTCGTCATCCAGTTCTTCCAGTGCAGTCGCCTGACCTTCGATAACTTCATTGGCTGCCGCATCGGCAGTCATATGCTTATCTTTAATCAGGGCTATGATTTCCTGCTCAAGCTCCTCATCTTCCAGCAGCATGATGTGCCCTTCGAAGATGGCTTCTTTTTCTTCACCGAAAGTTTCACCAGCTTTGGTTTTGATGACCTCCAGCTGGGCGGAGGCCTTGGTGCGGCCGCTCAGAAAACGTTCAACTTCCTGATCAACCTTATCGGCAGAAATTTTCTTCCGGTCGATGACTACTTCATCTTCTTTCAGCAGGAGTGCCTTGCCAAAAGCGATACCCGGGGATGCTAAAATGCCTGAAATCATAACCCTACCTTACTTGTGACTGATATTAAAAAGAACCCGTGAACTTACTCGAGTTCAGCCATCAGTTTAACCAGATGCTCAACTGCTTTTTGCTCATCTTCGCCTTCGGCAGAAAGAGTCACAACGGTACCCTGAGTCAGACCCAGAGTTTGCAGTTTGAACAGGCTTTTGGCGCTGGCGCTTTTGCCGTTGGAGGTAACAGTGATCTCAGAAGTGAAGCCTTTCGCTTCTTTAACAAACTGAGCAGCAGGGCGGGTGTGCAGACCGTTCGGAGCGGTAATAGTAACTTCTTGCTGGAACATTATATTTCCCCAACTTATAGGTTTAGTGTTGTGGACCTAAAGTTTAGCCTAACGGCCAAACTTTAGCCTGTATCGTTAGCGCCGGCATTACGTGTCCGGCTCCGGCACCAGCAGCAGTGAATCGCAGCGTGAACCTTCAGGCCGTTGACGTCTACCACGTCATTAAACATTATGCCGCGAAAGGAAGACTTGAACCAAATCATAAAATCGATTCAGCTTATGGAAATCCAAATCCGAATAATTTCGCGCATCAAAATAAATGTGCTGGTTAAATACCAGACCCAACGAAGTGAATCAATGCCAGGAGGGGTAAAAATTTGAACTGTGCCACAAAAAAGCACCTGAAAAGGTGCTTTTTTACACGATATTAACAGGCTGGCACTACTGTTGCAGTTCTTTCTCTGTGAAGAGATCGGCAAACAAAGCAGTGCTTAAATAGCGTTCACCTGAAGAGGGTAGGATAACCACAATATTCTTATTGGTAAAGGCTTCATCTTCCTGAAGCTTCAGCGCAGCAGCAACGGCTGCCCCGGAAGAGATACCGGCCAGAATACCTTCCTCTTCCATCAGGCGACGAGCGGTTGAAATGGCTTCTTCGTTGGTGATAGCAACGACTTTATCAACCAGCTTCAAATCCAGGTTGCCCGGAATAAAGCCTGCGCCGATGCCTTGAATTTTGTGCGGGCCGGGTTTTAGCTCCTCACCTGCCAGCGCCTGGGCGATAACCGGGGAGTCGGTGGGTTCAACCGCGACGGTAATCAGATCTTTTTTACCTTTGGTGCCTTTGATGTAACGACTTACGCCGGTCAGCGTACCGCCAGTACCGACGCCGGAGATGAAGACATCAACCTGGCCGTCAGTATCTTCCCAGATTTCTGGGCCGGTGGTTTTTTCATGAATTTCCGGGTTGGCCGGGTTGCTGAACTGCTGGAGCAGTAAGAATTTCTCTGGGTTGTCCGCGACGATTTCTTCGGCTTTCTGGATTGCACCCTTCATGCCTTTCGCACCTTCGGTTAATACCAGATTGGCACCTAACGCTTTTAGCAGTTTGCGGCGCTCGATACTCATAGTTTCTGGCATTGTCAGCGTCAGCTTATAGCCACGTGCTGCTGCGACGTAGGCAAGTGCAATACCGGTGTTACCGCTGGTCGGTTCTACCAACTCAACGCCTGGTTTTAGTACACCGCGTTTTTCGGCATCCCAAATCATATTGGCACCGATACGGCATTTCACGCTAAAGCTCGGGTTACGCGATTCTACCTTTGCCAGGATGCGCCCGTTACCGATTCGGTTCAGTCGTACTAGCGGCGTATGACCGATAGTCAGGGAGTTGTCTTCAAAAATCTTACTCATGGCCCGTCCTTAACTGTATGAAATTTGGGAGTACGGCTTCAGCATACCCGCTTAAAGAATATGCGGAAGTAAGGATTTAGCATATCTATATTCGCAAGAGAAATAATGGCAAGCCAGAAGTAATAAGGAGCGGCATAAGCCGCTCCGCAAGAAGAGAGGAGGGGATTACTTCCACATGGCGTGTTTGTCGCGGTAGCAATCGACCCACATTGCTGTTGCACCGCAAATGGCCACCGGCAGAATGACCAGATTCAGCACCGGAATCATGGTAAACAGGCTGGTCAGGGCACCAAATTGCATATTGGTTACTTTGCGGGTACGCAGCGCCTCACGCATGGTTTTAAACGGCACTTTATGGTTATCAAAAGGGTAATCGCAGTACTGAATTGCCAGCATCCAGGCACTGAACAGGAACCACAGTACGGGAGCAACGGTCTGGCCGATGCCGGGAATGAAATAGAGAATCAAAAGCACGATTGCCCGTGGGAGATACCAGGCAAACTTCTGCCATTCACGCTTCATAATGCGCGGCACATCTTTCATTATGCCGAAAACCCCGACATCTGGAGGCGTTGCGCCGGTGAGGCGCGCTTCAAGCTGCTCGGCCAGTAGACCGCTAAAGGGGGCGGCAATCCAGTTGGCAATCGTCGAGAAGAAGTAGCCGAAGACCAGCAGAATGGAGATAACCACTATCGGCCACAGCAAGTAGTTAAGCCATTGCAGCCATTCCGGTACATGGCTCATCAGCGAGGGGAGCCAGCTACCCAGACGAGTGAATAACCACCAGAAGGCTCCACCCATCAAAATGATGTTGACGAGTAAAGGGAGGAATACGTATCGACGGATCCCCGGTAGCCCGATCAGTTTCCAGCCCTGCGAAAAATAATAGACGCCACTACGCGGGGTCGTTGCGGATGATGAAACCATAGTCAGGCAATGCTCCTTTTTTGACATCCAGACTGAATGCCTGGATATTTTATCGGGTTAGCAGACAATAACCAGTTAGGAAATGTTCGAAAAAACAGCAAAAAGCACGATTTAGTTCATCTTTATGTAGTGAAAGCCCCAGACGCACTTGCACTTGATGTAATCGACAAATACTCTTAGTGAGTAAATGTTTGCCGTGGTGGCAAGGTGTTAGAACAACAGAGAATATAATGATGCAGGATTTGCGTCTGATATTAATCATTGTTGGCGCGATCGCCATAATCGCTTTACTGGTGCACGGTTTTTGGACCAGCCGTAAAGAACGTTCTTCGATGTTTCGCGATCGCCCACTAAAACGTATGAAGTCTCGCGACGATGAAGAGTCGGAAGGCGATGATTTTGATGGCGATGTTGAAGGCGTTGGTGAAGTCCGGGTTCATCGGGTTAATCACGCGCCGAATGGGGCTCATGGGGAGCATGAAGCACCTCATCAGGCACCACAACACCAGTATCAGCCGCCTTATGAGCGTCAGGCGCAACAGCCTGTGCATCAGGAGGAGCCTGCTCGTGCGCCGCAGCCATCTCATCAGCCGCAGCCACATCAGCAGCCGGTTCATACACAGGCTCCGGTTCAGCAACCGCATCACGTTGCGCCGACACAGCAGCCCGTGCCGCCGCAGCCCCAGCAACCTGTTCAACATGTGCAGCAGCCAGTTCAGCATGCGCCGCAATCGGTTCAACAACCTGCAGTCGCTCCGCAGCCGGTACCTGAACCTCAAGCTGCTCCTGAACCGCAGCCGGCACCGCAGCCTAAAGAGCGTAAAGAAACGGTCATTGTGATGAACGTTGCCGCGCACCATGGTTCGCAGCTTAATGGTGAGCTATTAATCAACAGCATCCAACAGGCGGGCTTCAAATTCGGCGATATGAATATTTTCCATCGCCACCTCAGTCCTGACGGTAGCGGCCAGGTCTTGTTCAGCCTGGCGAATATGGTAAAACCAGGCACATTCAATCCGGATAGCATGGCGGATATGATGACGCCAGGGATCACTATCTTTATGCAGGTTCCGTCCTTTGGCGATGAGCTGCAAAACTTTAAGTTGATGCTGCAATCTGCGCAGTACATTGCCGATGAAGTTGGTGGTGTCGTGCTGGACGATCAGCGTCGTATGATGACGCCGCAAAAATTGCGTGAATACCAGGACCGCATTCGCGAAGTGAAAGAGGCTAACGCCTGATTCATCTTCCTGAGTTTCGTCTACTTATCCTGAACCCCCGCCCGTCGGGGGTTTTTTATCATTGATGGTGTGATATGGAATCGAACGAACAAAAACTGACTGAACTGCGAACCACGCTTCGCCATCATGAATATCTGTACCATGTCATGGATACACCGGAAATTCCTGATGCGGAATACGATCGGTTGATGCGTGAATTACGTGAACTGGAAGCTCAACATCCTGAACTGATTACGCCTGATTCACCCACTCAGCGCGTTGGCGCTGCGCCTCTGGCCTCATTTAGCCAGATTCGTCATGAAGTGCCAATGTTGTCGTTGGATAACGTTTTTGATGAAGAGAGCTTCCTCGCGTTTAATAAGCGCGTTCAGGACCGTCTGAAAAATACTGATGATCTGACTTACTGTTGTGAACTGAAGCTGGATGGCCTGGCGGTTAGCATCCTGTATGAAAACGGCGTTCTGGTGCAGGCGGCGACCCGAGGCGATGGGACCACCGGAGAAGATATTACCTCCAACGTACGCACCATTCGCGCCATCCCCCTGAAGCTGCGTGGTGACGATATTCCGCAGCGTCTGGAAGTTCGCGGCGAGGTATTTCTCCCGCAGGCCGGGTTTGAAAAAATTAATGATGAGGCGCGTCGCACCGGTGGGAAAGTGTTTGCTAACCCACGTAACGCGGCCGCCGGTTCTTTGCGCCAGCTCGATCCGCGAATTACGGCGAAGCGACCGCTCACTTTCTTTTGCTACGGCGTGGGTGTGCTGGAAGGTGGTGAGCTGCCGGAAAGCCATTCTGCGCGTTTACAGCAGTTTAAGGCCTGGGGGCTGCCGGTCAGCGAGCGCGTAAAACTCTGCCATACGCCAGAGGAAGTGCTTACTTACTATCGCAAAGTTGAGGAAGATCGTCCGAACCTGGGCTTTGATATCGACGGCGTGGTCATCAAAGTTGATTCTTTGGCTCTACAGGAACAGCTTGGTTTTGTGGCCCGCGCGCCGCGTTGGGCGGTGGCGTTTAAGTTTCCGGCGCAAGAGCAGATGACCTTTGTTCGTGATGTCGAGTTTCAGGTCGGGCGTACCGGTGCCATCACGCCAGTTGCCCGTCTGGAGCCGGTCCATGTCGCAGGAGTGCTGGTCAGCAACGCGACGCTGCACAATGCGGATGAAATCGACCGCCTGGGGTTGCGTATCGGCGATAAGGTGGTCATTCGTCGTGCCGGAGATGTTATCCCTCAGGTGGTGAACGTGGTCCTTTCAGAGCGTCCGGAAAAGACCCGTGAAATCGTGTTCCCCACGCATTGCCCGGTATGCCATTCCGATGTTGAACGTGTGGAAGGTGAAGTTGTCACGCGCTGTACTGGCGGTCTGATTTGCGGCGCTCAGCGTAAAGAAGCGCTCAAACATTTCGTTTCTCGTCGCGCGTTAGATGTCGAGGGAATGGGCGATAAAATCATCGACCAGCTGGTTGAGAAAGAGTACGTCCATACGCCAGCCGATCTTTTCCAGTTGACGCCGGGTAAACTCACTGGACTGGACCGCATGGGGCCAAAATCAGCGCAGAACGTGGTGGATGCTCTGGAAAAATCGAAAGAAACGACCTTTGCCCGTTTCCTTTATGCGTTAGGGATCCGCGAAGTAGGCGAAGCCACGGCAGCAGGTTTGGCGGCCCACTTTGGTACCATTGAGGCGCTGGAGCAGGCATCGATTGAAGAGCTGCAAAAAGTGCCTGATGTCGGGATTGTTGTCGCCACACACGTGCGCAATTTCTTTGCTGAGGAGAGTAACCGCGAAGTGATTGTTCAGTTGCGCAAAGAAGGGGTCCGCTGGCCTGCGCCGGTAGTGGTCAATGCCGAAGAAATTGATAGCCCATTTGCCGGAAAAACGGTGGTTCTGACCGGTAGCCTGAGCCAGCTATCGCGCGATGATGCTAAAGCGCAGCTGGTCGCGCTGGGCGCGAAGGTTGCGGGCAGCGTATCGAAGAAAACCGATCTGGTGATTGCCGGAGAAGCGGCAGGTTCCAAACTGGCTAAAGCACAGGAACTGGGCATTGCGGTGATAGATGAAGCTGAAATGGTGCGTCTGCTCGGAGAATCGCGTGGATAAAGACCAGCTTATTGAAATTGCTAATACGGAAATGCCGTTTGGCAAATATAAAGGGCGTCGTTTAATTGATGTGCCGGAAGAGTATTTGCTGTGGTTTGCCCGTAAAGATCAATTTCCAGCCGGGCATCTTGGCGAGCTGATGGCGTTAACCTTGTTGATTAAAACCGAGGGGCTAACCGATCTGGTTCAGCCCCTTAAGCGCCCGCGTTAAGCTTCGGAGGCGCGGGTCTTTTCCTGCGCCTGTAATGCTTCGGCCTGGCGCTTATAACGACGCGCCAGCACGGCGCACACCATCAGCTGAATCTGATGGAAGATCATCAGCGGCAGCACCATTATCCCCAGTATTGAGGTCGGGAAGAGAATGTTGGCCATCGGAATTCCGTTTGCCAGACTCTTTTTCGATCCGCAGAAGACAATCGTAATCTCATCCGCTTTATTGAACCCGCACTTGCGCGCCACAAAGACGTTAATCGCAATAACAATCGCCAGCAGCACAAGGCTGACTACGACGATAAACAGCAGCGAGCCGACACCGACTTTGTGCCATATGCCGTTAACGACCGCTTCGCTGAACGCCGAGTAAACCACCAGCAGGATAGAGGTCTGGTCGGTTTTAGAGATCCATTTTTTACGTTTCGCTACCCAATCGCCAATCCACGGACGAGAAAGGTGCCCCAGCACAAACGGCAATAGAAGCTGCAGCATGATCTTGCCGACCTGCTCCAGACTGCCGCCTGCGCCGTGCAGATTCATCAGCAGGCCGACCAGCAAGGGCGAAATAAAAATACCCAGCAGGCTTGATGCCGAAGCCGAACATACCGCCGCCGCCACGTTGCCGCCCGCCAGCGAAGTAAACGCGATAGCGGACTGGACGGTGGCGGGCAGAATGCAGAGATAAATAAAGCCGGTGTATAGCGCCGGATCGACGTTAATGGGTGCCCACCAGGCGAACAACACGCCAAGAACGGGAAAGACGATAAAGGTGCTGCACATTACCCAAAGATGCAAACGCCAGTGGCTTCCCCCGGCAACGATGGCCTCACGAGAAAGTTTTGCGCCGTGCATAAAGAACAGCAGAGCGATGGCGGCGGTGGTTAAATGTTCAAAGAAGGGGACAAATGCGCCGCGAGCGGGAAAAAAAGAAGCCAGCAGGACGACGGTGACTAAGGTCAGAGTAAATGGATCAAGAATGCGGAAAAATTTCATAAACGCTCCTGAAAATCGATGCCGCTATTGTGCTTTCTTTAGTTTGAGAAATAAAATCGATTTATTGCATCTATTCATGAAAAAAAGAGATGAATTACTCGCTACGTCAGTTAAAAGTGTTTGTGACAGTCGCTCGTGCCAGGAGCTTTAGCCGGGCAGGGGAGAGTATCGGGCTAAGCCAGTCGGCGGTGAGCCATAGCGTCAAAGAGTTGGAACATCAAACCGGTGTGCGTCTGCTCGATCGAACTACCCGGGAAGTGGTGCTCACGGAGGCGGGCCAACAGTTGGCAGCCAGGTTGGAGCGTCTGCTGGATGAATTGAATAGTACGCTGCGTGAGGCCGGACGCGTCGGGCAGCAACTTACTGGAACTGTCAGAGTTGCCGCCAGTCAGACCATTTCTGCCCACCTGATCCCGCAGTGCATTGCATACGCTAATCGACGCTACCCTGAGATCGATTTTGTTCTCCACGACCGCCCTCAGCAATGGGTGCTGGAGAGCATCCGTCAGGGAGAGGTGGATTTTGGCATCGTTATCGATCCTGGAGCCGCAACCGATTTAGAGTGCGAGACGGTACTGGCGGAGCCGTTTTTGTTGCTTTGCCGCCACGATCACTCTTTTGCCCAACGAGATTCAGTGGGCTGGCTGGAGCTACAGCAGCAGCGGTTGGTGTTACAGGATTATGCGTCCGGTAGCCGTCCGCTTATCGATGCGGCTCTCGCTGGATTTTCCGTTGAAGCGAAGATTGTGCAGGAGATTGGCCATCCGGCGACACTATTTCCGATGGTTGAAGCGGGAATTGGCATCAGTATATTACCGGCGTTAGCCCTGCCGCTTCCTCAGGGAAGCCATTTGCAGGTGAAACGATTAACGCCGGTAGTTGAACGGCAACTGATGCTGGCACGGCGCAAAAACCGGTCGTTATCAACTGCTGCAGAGGCGTTGTGGGAGGTCGTCAGGTCCCAGGCCAGCGAGTTGACCGCATGCCGTGCGGCAGATCCTCTCTATCAAATATAGTCGGCCTGCCGCTTCAGGCAGGCGCAAAAGATTAAAATTGATATTTGAGGGAGTAAATAATGCCGTCCTGAAGAAAAGTTTCCCCAAGCTTATTCTTCGCGTAGCGATACTGAACGCCTGCTGTCAGATGAGGTGTCGCATTCCACCACAGCGCCACAGCGCCGTTAAGGCCATCTTTACCACCGTTGCCCGCAGCATAGGTTGCAGCGCGATCAAATTCATATTCATTCCAGTTGGTCAGGGTGAATTTTTCACTACCCAGCATAAAGCTATATCCGGCTACCCAGCCCAGCACATAACCATTGTCGCCGCTATAATACGTTTGGTCGGTATAGCGTTTGGCGATGAAGGGCTTAAACCAATAACCGTTGCCGGTGAAATTATATCCGAGACCATAGAGAAACATATCATCATGGAAATTCACTCGAGCGGGCGAACCGTAGGTGCCGTATGCGTGTAAATAGAGGTTTAATCCAGTGTCGCCCAAATAAATACGGTTGGTATTTTTAAACGTATAGCGTTGTTCGCTACCGGGTTTGTCATGACGGCCATTGTAGAAATTTTCCCAATCAAAAAATCCATACATTTCCCCCCAGCTAAAGTTTGCACCGCCTTCAAGTTCCAGATAGCCGAAATCATCTTTGTGGGATTTGTTGCCAGATTTCTCTGTCGTGCGTGATGTCCAGTCAAGGTAATGCAGACCAAGATTGGCGAAGCCACCTTTAAATTCAGCCTGTACGGTATGAGGTAAAACCAATGCGGCGGCAAAACTTAAATTTATAAGCGTTTTATTCATGGGGTGTTCCATCTACCAGAAATATAAAAATGTAGGTGTTTATTTTATTTTGCTGTGGGCCCCAGCAGACGACATCTTATTCAAAAAGGGGATGGTGAAACCAATATTTAATTATTGATAATCGATAGGTAAACGATCTGAATGAGGTTTATGCCATCAATATAGAAAGGATATCAATCATTACGGGAAAGTGTATTGGTAAACGATTGTCTTCTCTCGTTATAAACAAGAGGTACACAACACTTTTCCGATTATTCAGCCTTAAGGATCTATCATGAGCCACTCCCTTTTGTCACAGAATCCCTGGTATAGCGCAGATATCATTCGTGGTTATAAGCCTGATTTTACGCCGCGCGTGGCGTTTATTCTTGGTTCAGGTTTAGGTGCCCTGGCGGAACAAATTGAAGATGCAGTGGCTATCTCTTACGAGAAACTGCCAGGTTTCCCGGTCAGCACCGTCCATGGACATGCCGGAGAACTGGTGCTGGGTCATCTGGCTGGCGTTCCGGTCGCCTGCATGAAAGGTCGGGGACATTTTTATGAAGGCCGTGGCATGACCATTATGACCGATGCGATTCGGACCCTGAAGCTGTTGGGCTGTGAACTGCTGTTTTGCACCAATGCGGCGGGTTCCCTGCGCCCGGAAGTGGGGCCGGGTAGCCTTGTCGCGCTAAATGATCATATCAACACGATGCCGGGAACACCGATGGTTGGGTTGAACGATGAGCGCTTTGGCGACCGTTTCTTCTCACTCGCGAATGCCTATGATGCGGATTACCGCGCCGTACTGCAGACCGTTGCGAAAGAAGAGGGCTTTCCGCTTACTGAGGGCGTATTTGTTTCCTATCCTGGGCCGAACTTTGAAACGGCGGCAGAAATTCGCATGATGCAGATTATCGGTGGCGATGTCGTTGGTATGTCAGTCGTGCCAGAAGTCATCACTGCGCGGCACTGTGGCCTGAAAGTGGTTGCAGTCTCTGCTATTACCAATTTGGCTGAAGGCCTGGGTGATGTGAAATTATCTCATGCGCAGACCCTGGCAGCGGCTGAGTTATCTCGCCAAAACTTTATTAATCTGATCTGCGGTTTCTTACGTAAACTGGCCTGAAATCAATAATAACAATGACCCCGCGCACGGGGTCTTTCTCTTACTCTATCTCTACGGCAAGGAACGAAAAATGGGTATTGCGTCCCGATTAAAGGTCATGTCGTTTTTGCAATATTTTATCTGGGGAAGCTGGCTGGTGACCCTGGGTTCTTACATGATAAACACCCTCGACTTTACTGGCGCAAACGTCGGGATGGTTTATAGCTCCAAAGGGTTGGCAGCCATTATCATGCCCGGCATTATGGGGATCATTGCCGACAAATGGTTACGCGCAGAACGCGCCTATATGCTTTGCCATCTGGTTTGCGCCGGGGTGCTGCTGTATGCCACTACCGTCACCGATCCGGATACGATGTTCTGGGTGATGTTGATTAACGCAATGGCCTATATGCCGACGATAGCGTTGTCTAACAGCGTCTCTTATTCCTGCCTTGCACAGTCTGGACAGGATCCAGTTACCGCCTTCCCTCCTATTCGCGTGTTTGGCACGATTGGCTTTATTGTCGCCATGTGGACGGTGAGTCTCATGGGGTTGGAATTGAGCAGTGCGCAGCTGTATATCGCATCAGGCGCTTCGCTGGCGCTGGCGATGTATGCGTTTACGTTGCCGAAGATTCCGGTGGCTGAGAAGAAGGAAGTAACAACGCTTGCCAGTAAACTAGGATTGGATGCATTTGTGCTGTTTAAAAACCCGCGCATGGCAATTTTCTTTCTGTTTGCGATGATGCTGGGAGCGGTGCTGCAAATTACCAACGTTTTTGGTAACCCGTTCCTGCACGATTTTGCCCGTAATCCGGAGTTTGCCAACAGCTTTGTCGTCAAGTATCCCTCTATTTTACTTTCCGTTTCGCAGATGGCGGAAGTCGGTTTTATCCTTACCATACCGTTCTTCCTAAAACGCTTCGGCATCAAAACGGTGATGTTGATGAGTATGCTGGCGTGGACGCTGCGCTTTGGTTTCTTTGCCTTTGGCGATCCGTCTCCGTTTGGTTTTGTGCTGTTGCTGATGTCGATGATTGTTTACGGTTGTGCATTCGACTTCTTCAATATTTCAGGGTCGGTGTTCGTTGAGCAGGAGGTGAGCTCCAACATTCGCGCCAGTGCGCAAGGGCTGTTTATGACGATGGTGAACGGTGTTGGCGCATGGGTTGGATCGATTTTAAGCGGTATGGCGGTGGATTACTTCTCCGTTGACGGTGTGAAAGACTGGCAAACTATCTGGCTACTGTTCGCAGCTTATTCGTTGGTACTGGCGGTTATTTTTGCGCTGTTCTTCAGGTACAAACATGAGCCTGAAAAGCTGGCGCAGAGATCGCTGGCCCACTAACCATTCTACAATGGCGGGAACTCTGTGCCCGCCGTTTCATTTTCTGCGATACAGTGTGGTAACTTTGCGTACTATCCTTCGCTTCAGGAGCGCATTATTGATGGAACGCACGTATCGTACCGATCTGAAGTTACTGCGTTATTTTCTTGCCGTCGCAGAAGAACTACACTTTGGACGCGCTGCTGCTCGCCTGAATATGTCGCAACCTCCGCTGAGTATTCACATTAAAGAACTGGAACAGCAGCTTGGTACGCTACTGTTTGTTCGTCATTCCCGCAGCGTAGTGTTAACACATGCAGGTAAGATCCTGATGGAAGAGTCTCGCCGCCTGCTGGCTAGTGCCAATCAGGCGCTGGCAAGGGTTGAGCAAATTGGACGCGGTGAAGCAGGGCGTATTGAGCTTGGCGTAGTGGGGACGGCAATGTGGGGGAAAATGCGCCCCGTGATGCACCGTTTTTTAAAGGACAATCCGAATGTCGAGGTGCTGTTTCGCGAAAAAATGCCTGCGATGCAGATGGCGCTACTGGAACGGCGAGAGCTGGATGCGGGAATCTGGCGGATGGCCACCGAGCCAACGGAAGGGTTTACCAGTTTACGTTTGCATGAATCGTCTTTTCTGGTCGCTATGCCGGAAGAACACCACCTGACTACCCACGGTGTGGTTCCCCTGGAGGCATTGCGAAATGAATATTTTGTCACCATGCCCTCGATCCATACCGACTGGGCATTTTTGCAACGCGTTTGCCAGACTGCCGGATTTTCGCCGATGATTGTTCGTGAAGTGATGGAACCACAAACGGTTCTGGCGATGATCAGCATGGGGATTGGTATTACGCTAATCGCGGATAGCTATGCGCAGATGAATTGGCCTGGCGTTGTATTTCGTCCGCTGGAGGAGCGTATTCCCGCTGATTTATATATCGTCTATGAAGAGTCTCAGGCGACGCTTGCGCTGACGAAGCTAGTGGAAGCGTTGACGGGGTAATTAAGTCGTCGATGGTGGTGCGAACGTGTTATCGGGTCTACAACGTACCGGAGGCCTGATAAGCGTAACATCATCATATAGGTTTAAATCTTGTATATTGCAGATAGCAAAAAAGCGCCTTTAGGGCGCTTTTTTACATTGGTGGGTCGTGCAGGATTCGAACCTGCGACCAATTGATTAAAAGTCAACTGCTCTACCAACTGAGCTAACGACCCGAAGTGGTGGGTGATGACGGGATCGAACCGCCGACCCCCTCCTTGTAAGGGAGGTGCTCTCCCAGCTGAGCTAATCACCCACTTCAGTACTTCATTTTATTGCAAGAAATCCAGCTGGCGAGAAAGTGGTGGGTGATGACGGGATCGAACCGCCGACCCCCTCCTTGTAAGGGAGGTGCTCTCCCAGCTGAGCTAATCACCCACTTCTCAATTTCTTGCTACACGGCGGAGACTACGTTAAGTAGTGGTGGGTGATGACGGGTTCGAACCGCCGACCCCCTCCTTGTAAGGGAGGTGCTCTCCCAGCTGAGCTAATCACCCCCGCTGTGTGGAGTCGCATTATAGGGAGAGTTGAAAATGAGTCAACGCCTTTTCTTAATAATTTGTTTGTTCGTCGTAAAATTAAACAAAACGATTGCGAACCCATCTATGGCGCATGATTTATAAACAAAAAGAGCAAAGCGTGACGTTGAAACACCAACAACATTGAGGAATCAGCCCACAGTGTTAGAATATTGTCCTATAAAATCCAACGAACACTGCCGCCTGTCGGCATCTTTATCAAACGTAAGGCCAATTCATGAAAATCAAAACTCGCTTCGCGCCAAGCCCAACAGGCTATCTGCACGTTGGCGGTGCGCGTACTGCTCTCTATTCCTGGCTTTTTGCACGTAACCACGGCGGTGAGTTTGTGCTGCGTATTGAAGACACCGATCTTGAACGCTCCACGCCGGAAGCTATTGAAGCCATCATGGATGGCATGAACTGGCTGAGCCTGGAGTGGGACGAGGGTCCGTACTTCCAGACCAAACGTTTTGATCGTTACAACGCCGTGATTGATGAAATGCTGGAAGCGGGCACGGCCTATAAATGCTATTGCTCTAAAGAGCGTCTGGAAGCCCTGCGTGAAGAGCAGATGGCAAAAGGCGATAAGCCGCGTTACGACGGCCGCTGCCGCCATGGTCACGAACATCACGCAGATGACGAGCCTTGCGTAGTGCGTTTTGCCAACCCGGAGGAAGGTTCTGTTGTTTTTGATGACCAGATCCGCGGTCCTATCGAATTCAGCAACCTGGAGCTGGACGATCTGATTATCCGCCGTACCGATGGTTCCCCGACCTACAACTTCTGTGTAGTTGTTGATGACTGGGATATGGAAATCACCCACGTGATTCGTGGTGAAGACCATATCAACAATACCCCGCGCCAGATTAACATTCTAAAAGCGCTGAACGCGCCGGTGCCGATTTATGCGCACGTCTCTATGATCAATGGTGATGATGGCAAAAAACTCTCCAAGCGTCACGGTGCAGTCAGCGTTATGCAGTATCGCGACGATGGCTATCTGCCGGAAGCGCTGCTGAATTACCTGGTGCGCCTCGGCTGGTCCAGCGGTGACCAGGAGATTTTCTCTCGTGAAGAGATGATCAAGCTGTTTAGTCTGGGGGCGGTGAGCAAATCTGCCAGCGCGTTTAACACCGAAAAACTGCAGTGGCTGAACCATCACTATATCAACTCACTGGCTCCGGAATATGTCGCGACGCATTTACAGTGGCACATTGAGCAAGAAAATATTGACACCCGTAACGGCCCGCAGCTGTCTGAGCTAGTGAAACTGCTGGGCGAGCGTTGTAAGACTTTGAAAGAGATGGCGGCGAGCTGTCGCTACTTCTATGAAGACTTTGCTGAGTTTGATGCTGATGCTGCGAAAAAACATCTGCGCCCGGTTGCCCGTCAACCGCTTGAAGTGGTGCGCGATAAGTTAACGGCCATCAGCGACTGGACGGCAGAAAACGTTCACCACGCAATTCAGGCAACGGCTGATGAACTGGAAGTTGGCATGGGTAAAGTGGGGATGCCGCTGCGCGTCGCTGTGACCGGTGCAGGGCAGTCGCCAGCACTGGATGTCACCGTACATGCAATCGGTAAATTACGCAGTGTAGAACGCATCAATAAAGCGCTGGCCTTTATTGCCGAGCGTGAAAGCCAACAATCCTGATTTTGATTGCAGGATGAGTAAAACGGCAGGTGATTAACTCTGCCGTTTTTTTTGCTTATTTCTCAGCGTCAGTGATGCCTAACCGGGATAAGAATCCACTAATCCCTTCGCGTGCGAGAAGATCCCTCAGATGTAACTGCTCCGCGGGAGTCATAAGATGGAGCGTTTCGACGATTTGACGCCAGATAGCGTCAGCGTCATTAACGAAGTAGTTGCCTGGCTGTTCCGCTAGCTGATATTCCATGGTCAGATGCCGCAGCGCGGGGATATTCACCAGGAAATCGACGACCGTCTTGTCGATAACGATAAGGCGAGCACGTCCACCTTTGACGCCGGGTATGGCTTCCGTCCGCCACTTTTGTTCTCGGGCCCAGCGATTAATCGTCTGTCTGGCGAGGTTTAGGCACTCAGCGAGCTCCGCTGGGGTCATTTTGTCTTTGAGTTTCATCATGATTTTACTGGTCACGGATGCCCAGACGATTGAGTAACCCGATGATCCCTTCGCGTAACAGCAGTGACATAAACTGCTTTTGTTCGCTCGTTGTCATCTCTTTACTCAGCGTGAGCAGTAGAGATTCCAGATCGTTGTCGGTTGCGGAATAGGGGACTGGATTTTCAGCCACACGCTGTGCGCTGCGAATAAACTCGCGAACTTGCTCGTTAACATGTACGAGACGCGCTTTGCCGCCCTGTACACCAGGACGCGGGGACGTCTGCCATCCTTCTTTACGTACCCATTTGTTGATCGTTTGCCGACTGAAGCCAGTCAGATGTGCTATTTCTTCAGGTGTCATTCGTTCCTTGAGCATACTATTTCCTGAGTAAATATGGGGGAATTAGTTGTCCATGTTATAGCATCCTTTTAAGTGAAAGGGTGACATGTTTAGCTTCTCGCTGCGATAAGGCTCGCAATGTCAGCCGTTTGCCTGCTTTTTCAGCGATCAAATGGGGGGGATTCATTTTGCCGTTGACACCTGACGAAGGAATTCATATTATGCCGCCCGTCAACACGACAGCTTTACGTTGGGGCTATAGCTCAGCTGGGAGAGCGCCTGCATGGCATGCAGGAGGTCAGCGGTTCGATCCCGCTTAGCTCCACCAAATCCTGTTCCCATCAGGTTTTGGAACGTAAAACATTGTGGGGCTATAGCTCAGCTGGGAGAGCGCTTGCATGGCATGCAAGAGGTCAGCGGTTCGATCCCGCTTAGCTCCACCAAATTCAGAACCCTCGCTACGGCGGGGGTTTTTGTTTTTCATCGCGCTAACGTAAAGTAGCTTCTGAATAAGTCAGTAAGTATCCAGCAATCTTAGCGAAGAGTAATTTCAGAATTTTTCACGATTTAAAATCTTGCCTGTCATTATTAAGCGACATAACATTTACGCCTTAAATGTATTTAGCGCGGTGGGAGTTTTAATTAACAATAATGATTGATCATCTTAACATTAAGATCAAAAAAACTCTGCTGGCTGTATTGATCTGTTTTATCGCGATTCCTCTATCCAGATTTATTTCCCCGCAAACGCTCATTGATGGAAATCAAATTTATCTGGCGTGGTTGCCGATGAGTGTAATGTATTCGGTGCTTTTTATTTTTGGCCGATATGCCGTTGCGCCATTGATTATTACGTTTGCGGTGACTAATACCTGGATTATTGACCTGACGCTACCGCAGGCGGCAATCCTGCTGTTTTGTCAGCTTTTCTCGGTCTTTGTTGCGTGTGCTATTGTCCGCCTTCAGCTTGGAAAACGCTGGCGTGCAGGGTTGACGGCAAAGCATATGGGGGTGAGGGTGTTTTGGGGCGGTTTTTTTGCTCCCATTCTGCTGAAGATCACCATGTATATGGCAGGACATTTTTTTTCATTTCCGTTGGCCATCTCCAGTTATTTCGGCAATATGTCGGTTATCTACACGATTATTGATATCCAAAGCCTAATTAGTGCAGCATTAATTTTTACAACATTCTTTTATTATCCGTTGCGGATGATTATCAGTCCGCAGTATGCGCGTGCATTCTGGCGCAATCTTTCTCAATCGTGGCGTACGCGCGAGCAGCGGGTATTTACGCTATATTGGTTTGCGGCGTTGGCGACTATATTACTTATACTCTGTTCACCTTATGATTCTGATTTCATTGCAGGTTATTTAGTCCCCCTTATATTCATCCTGCACTTCATTGGGATTAGTCGCCTGGATCATATGCTAATTCGCATCTCATGGTCTGTTTCGGCATTTTTACTCGTAGCGCACAACCAGAATTTTTTACATGGCGTGCAGACTGAATATTCACTCTCGTTTGTCCTCTCTGTGCTGATCTCTTTCACCATCTGTTTGTTTTATATGGTTGATATTTATGCTCGTAGCGAGAGGATAAAGCTAAGATGGCGAGACCAGGCTGAGGAAGACCCGCTAACCGGTTTACCGAATTTGCGTGCACTGGAGAGCTATCTGCACCGTAATCCAACAGTCGTTATCAGCAGCTTACGGATTCAAAATCTGGATTTCCTCAGTCGTCATTACGGCATGATGATGAGAGTCGATAGCAAACGACAAATTGTCCGCAAAATGCAGCCGTTACTCAGTCAGGGTGAGAGGATCTTTCAGCTGCCCGGCAGCGAGCTGTTACTCGTACTGAATGGTCCGGAGCCTGCGGCACGCCTCAGTCATATTATCTCAACACTTAATCACAAAAAATACAGCTGGCATAATCAGACGTTGGATCTAGAATTTGGCGCGTCCTGGGGTCGCTATAACGGTATAGAATCGGAACTTCATCCAATGTTGGGTCAGCTAAGTTGGCTGTCGGAGCAAGCGGGAGAGGCTCGACGAGTATTAGCGTTAGATATAGCTCAAGAGCAAATATCCGATCAAACTACTGACCAGTTACGGTTGTTAGCCCTGGTTAAACAGGCGCTTAACAACCGCGAGATTGTGTTGTATGCCCAGCCTATTCAGGATGCTTCAGGAAACGGTTATTACGAAATACTTAGCCGTATGCGTTGTGGTAACAGCATCATTACTCCCGATCGGTTTATTCCTCTGATTGCGCAGTTCAACCTGAGTCAGCGTTTTGATATGCAGGTTCTGGAAACGCTATTCAGCACGGCGCATCAATATCCAGGGATGCATTTCTCCGTCAATTTAATGCCTTACACGTTGATGCAAAACGATAGCGCAGCCCAAATTATCTCACTGTTTAAGCGCTATAACTTGTCACCGGAGTTCATAACTATCGAAGTGACTGAAGAGCAGGCATTTTCTGATGTTGAAATCAGTCTGCATAATATCCACCTGCTACGAAATTTTGGCTGTAGTATCGCCATTGATGACTTCGGTACCGGCTACGCTAACTATGAACGCCTGAAAAGTTTACAGGCTGATATCGTCAAAATAGACGGTTGCTTTGTGCGTGATATTGAGACCGATCCGCTAGATACCATCATGATCGAATCGATTATTGAAATGGCGAAGGTAAAGAATATGAAGGTGGTTGCAGAGTATGTTGAAACTCAGGAACAGAGGGAAAAGCTTCTACAGCTAGGGGTCGACTATTTACAGGGCTATTTGATTGGCAAGCCGCAGCCACTGAGCGAACTGCTGGCATGAAAAAGCCGGGACTCGCCCGGCTTTTTCAATACAAGTTACAGATTACAATACCAGTGCAGCAATAGATGCAGAAAGCACACTCACCAGAGTAGAACCGTAAAGCAGCTTCAGGCCGAAGCGAGAAACCACGTTACCTTGCTCTTCATTCAGCCCTTTAATCGCGCCGGCGATGATACCGATTGAGGAGAAGTTGGCAAAGGACACCAGGAAGATGGAGATGATGCCTTCCGCACGTGGAGAGAGGGTTGAGGCCACTTTCTGCAGATCCATCATGGCGACGAATTCGTTAGAAACCAGTTTGGTGGCCATAATGCTTCCCACCTGCAACGCTTCGCCCGCCGGTACACCCATTATCCATGCGACCGGATAGAAGATGTAGCCGAGGATCCCCTGGAAGGAAATGCTATAGCCGAACCAGCCGGTAACGGTGGCAAACAGGGCATTCAGTGCAGAAATCAGTGCGATAAAACCGATCAGCATCGCGGCAACGATAATCGCGACTTTAAAGCCTGCAAGGATGTATTCCCCCAGCATTTCGAAGAAGCTTTGTCCTTCATGCAGGTTAGACATCTGCAGATTTTCTTCACTTTCATCAACGCGATATGGGTTAATTAATGACAGCACAATAAAGGTGCTGAACATGTTAAGTACCAGTGCCGCAACAACATATTTCGGCTGCAGCATGGTCATGTATGCGCCTACGATAGACATGGATACGGTAGACATCGCCGTCGCCGCCATGGTGTACATGCGGTTGCGGGACATTTTGCCGAGGATATCTTTATAGGCGATGAAGTTTTCGGACTGGCCCAGAATCAGCGAGCTGACTGCGTTAAAGGATTCCAGTTTGCCCATGCCGTTAATTTTGGACAGCACGGTACCGATGGCGCGAATGACGATAGGCAGAATACGGATATGCTGCAAAATACCGATCAGCGCTGAGATGAAGACGATTGGGCACAACACTTTCAGGAAGAAGAAAGCCAGGCCTTTGTCGTTCATGCTGCCGAAGACGAAGTCTGTCCCTTCATTGGCGAAACCGAGGAGTTTTTCGAACATCTCGGAGAATCCTTTCACAAAACCCAGACCAATGTCAGAGTTCAGGAAGAACCAGGCCAGCAGAACTTCAATGACAAGCAGTTGAATGACATAACGAATACGAATCTGCTTACGGTTGTGGCTAGCCAACAGGGCCAGAATAGCAACCACTACGATCGCGAGAATAAAGTGCAAGACGCGGTCCATATTTGCTCCAAATATGAGGCAGGTTAAATTTCTTTGCACATTCTATGTAACGGGAGCAAAGAAAACGAGAGATAGCACACACTATTGCAAGCATATGTGACTAATGGCAAAAATAGTGATCAACCATGCATTTTTGTTATGTTACGTAAAGGTTTTAAAAGTTGCATCGTTGTACTATTCTGAAGGTCGTATAAATACAATTTACCAGCTGCAGTTTTCAGTTGCCGACCCGCTATCGTTCCCTTCTATCACAGCAATTATTATCACCTTTTTAAATGAGCTTGATAATCATTCGCATTTTGATAGCATGAAACATAGCAAAGGCTATATTTCCAGAGGCAGAAAATGACAAGCAGTCGCGTTGAGAATAGCAGCGGTCGCGCAGCGCGCAAGATTAAGCTCGCCTTGATGGGGCCTGCGTTCATTGCAGCCATTGGCTATATCGACCCGGGTAATTTCGCCACCAACATTCAGGCCGGGGCCAGCTTTGGCTATCAATTGCTGTGGGTTGTGGTCTGGGCGAACCTGATGGCGATGCTGATTCAGGTGATGTCGGCGAAGCTGGGCATTGCTACTGGCAAAAATTTGGCGGAACAGATTCGCGACCATTATCCGCGTCCGGTGGTGTGGTTTTATTGGGTACAGGCTGAGATCATCGCTATGGCGACCGATCTTGCTGAATTCATCGGCGCGGCCATCGGCTTTAAGTTGATTCTTGGCGTCTCCTTACTGCAAGGGGCGGTACTGACCGGTGTGGCAACCTTCTTGATTTTGATGCTTCAGAGTCGTGGACAAAAACCGCTGGAGAAAGTGATTGGTGGCTTGCTGCTGTTTGTCGCCGTGGCGTACGTTGTTGAGTTGATATTCTCCCAGCCGGCGTTGGCACCGCTGGCAAAAGGGATGCTCATTCCATCGTTACCCACCAGCGAAGCGGTATTTCTTGCCGCCGGTGTGCTGGGGGCGACTATTATGCCCCACGTCATCTACTTACATTCTTCACTAACTCAGCATCTACACGGTGGGACACGCAAAGAGCGCTATAACGCGACGCGCTGGGATGTGGCGATTGCCATGACTATTGCAGGCTTTGTGAACCTGGCGATGATGGCGACCGCCGCCGCAGCTTTTCATTTTAATGGTCATACGGGGATTGCTGACCTGGATCAGGCTTACCTGACGTTGGAACCGTTGTTGAGCCACGCGGCGGCGACTATTTTTGGCCTTAGTCTGGTGGCTGCGGGATTGTCATCTACGGTAGTGGGTACGCTGGCGGGGCAGGTGGTAATGCAGGGTTTTATCCGCTTTCATATTCCACTTTGGGTTCGCCGGACGATTACCATGTTGCCGTCATTCATTGTTATTTTGATGGGGCTGGATCCCACTCGCATTTTGGTCATGAGCCAGGTCTTGCTGAGCTTTGGTATTGCACTGGCGCTGGTGCCGCTGCTGATCTTCACCAGTAATTCACAGCTGATGGGAGATTTAGTTAATGCCCGCTGGGTAAAATTGCTGGGATGGGCGATAGTCGCGATTGTGGTAGTTCTGAACGGTTGGCTGATCGTCGGGACGATATTTAGCTAATCCTTAAATAAAATTGGGAGCCATCTGGCTCCCCATGCTGTTAGTGATGCCCGTGGCCATGCCCGCGTCCGCCAGGACCACGTCCCCAGCCGCCGCGTCGGTCATCGCGATCGTTCCAGCCTTCACGATAACCGCGCTCGTAGGCTTTGCGCTTGTCCCAGCCTCGATGCCAGCCGTTGTCATGGCGACGCCAGCGGTTGTCGCGCCATTCATAGTTTTTGCGCCAGTAATCACGGTCGCGCCAGCCGCCACCGTCCCAGTAGTTACCGTAATTGTCGCGATCGCCAATTTGTAATTTTATTGATGGCAACAGGGTGATTTCACCAGCATTCGCGACCAATGGCGCTGTAGCCAGTAGTACTGCAGCCAGAATCAGTGACCTGAACATACTCTTCTCCTTCACGATCGGGGCCGTTGTCGGCCTGTTAACCTGATATTACGGGGCGGTAAAGCCCCGTCGCATCGGAGGAACTCCTAAATCGCAAGGGAGAGCACTTTTTGCTAAAGTAAAAATGAGTTTACACCGCAAGGATCGCGTCAATGGCTGCATTTTCTTCGGTGCTGAAATGGCGATTTCCCAGCATGCCAACCGCGTCATCCAATTGCGAGGTTTTGCTTGCGCCAATCAGCACCGAGGTCACTTTCTCCTCGCGCAGTACCCAGGCCAGCGCCATCTGCGAGAGCTGCTGCCCACGAGATTCGGCCAGCGCATTCAGTTGACGAACTTTCTCCAGTTTGTCATCAGTGAGCTGATCCGGTTGTAGAAAACGGCTGCCGCTGGCGGCGCGCGAGTCCGCTGGGATCCCATGTAGATAACGGTTGGTCAACTGACCGCCCGCCAGTGGTGAAAACGCTATACTTCCCACCCCGGCAGTTTGCAGGAAATCCAGAAGCCCATCTTCAACCCAGCGTTCAAACATCGAATATTTGGGTTGATGAATCAGGCACGGCGTGCCGAGATCGTTGAGGATGTTGACGGCTTCCCGGGCTTGTTCGAGCGGATAGTTAGATAACCCGATGTACAGGGCTTTACCCTGGCGAACGATATGATCCAGCGCGCGCATCGTTTCCTGAAGCGGTGTCTCGGGATCCGGGCGATGATGGTAGAAAATATCGACATATTCCAGCCCCATTCGCTTCAGGCTTTGATCGAGGCTGGCAACCAGATACTTGCGTGAGCCCCAATCGCCATAAGGCCCGTCCCACATGGTGTAGCCGGCTTTACTGGAGATGATCAGTTCGTCACGATAAGGCAAGAAATCTTCCCTCAGGATCCGGCCGAAATTGCTCTCCGCCGAACCCGGAGGCGGCCCGTAGTTGTTTGCTAAATCGAAATGAGTAATGCCGAGATCGAATGCATGGCGCAGAAGCTGACGGCTGT
Source organism: Klebsiella huaxiensis (assembly GCF_003261575.2). Lineage (GTDB taxonomy): Bacteria > Pseudomonadota > Gammaproteobacteria > Enterobacterales > Enterobacteriaceae > Klebsiella > Klebsiella huaxiensis. Next base: position 1,669,715 of record NZ_CP036175.1, read on the forward strand.
TTTCCACCAAAGTTTCATCGCCAAAATTGTGCCAAAGTCCAAGAGATATAGCCGGTAGCTTCAATCCGCTATGGCCGCAACGGCGGTATTCCATCGTCTGATATCGCGTCGCATTTGCCTGGTAAACCATACTTCCTCCGCAGATAAAACAGGGTGTGTATACGTTTACACTAAAGAATGTTTTCCGCTGAGTACACTCCCCAAACACGTAAATTTTGCTTTCCACCACATTTGTGGTGCGGAATCTGGACAGCGCATCAGCGTATTCAATACTCAAATTACCTGTACGCGAGGAGGAGTATGGATATGCAACCGACTTACACCATTGGCGATTACCTACTGGATCGTCTCGTAGATTGCGGCATTGACCGCTTGTTTGGCGTCCCTGGAGATTACAATTTACAGTTTCTCGACAGCGTTATTGCGCATCAGGACTTAGGGTGGGTAGGTTGTGCTAATGAGTTAAACGCGGCCTATGCCGCCGATGGCTATGCGCGTATCAAAGGCGCCGGCGCGCTACTGACTACTTTTGGCGTCGGTGAACTGAGCGCACTTAACGGTATTGCCGGGAGCTATGCAGAGCATATTCCAGTCCTGCATATCGTAGGAGCCCCCTGTACCGGCGCGCAGCAGCGTGGTGAATTGCTGCACCATACGCTCGGTGATGGTGACTTTAGCCATTTCTCGCGTATGAGTGAGCACATTACCTGCTCTCAAGCTGTGCTGGCGATGGGAAATGCCTGCCATGAGATCGATCGCGTATTGAGCGAGATGCTAACTCACCATCGTCCTGGCTATCTGATGCTACCCGCCGATGTTGCAAAAGCAAAGGCTACGCCGCCAGCCAGCCGTTTGCTTATAGAAAGCTTGCCCGCTGATGAGAACCAACTGATTGGTTTTCGTGATCATGCGGAGTTGATGCTAAGAAGCAGCCGTCGCGTATCGCTGCTGGCTGACTTCCTCGCCCAGCGTTATGGGTTGCAAAACACGCTCAGAGAGTGGGTGGCGAAAACGCCGATTTCTTATGCCACGATGCTGATGGGGAAAGGACTTTTTGATGAACAGCAGCCGGGTTTTGTCGGAACCTACAGCGGGATCGCCAGCGCTGATAAAACTCGTGAAGCGATTGAAAATGCCGATACGATAATCTGCGTGGGGACGCGATTTACCGATACCATCACCGCCGGTTTCACTCAGCATCTTCCTCAGGAAAAAACAATTGAAATCCAGCCGTTTGCCGTCCGAGTCGGCGACCATTGGTTTAGCCGGGTTCCGATGGATAAGGCGCTTGATATCCTTATTAATCTTGCCGCAAACCTGGCTGCAGAGTGGCTGCCCCCACAGGTTTCGGCTTTCGGTGTGGATAATGCAGCGGGTGATAGTCTGACGCAGAAAAACTTCTGGAGCGCGGTACAGAAACAACTACGTACTGGAGATATTATTCTTGCCGATCAGGGGACTGCAGCTTTTGGTGCCGCCGCACTCAAGCTTCCCGCCAACGCAACGCTGATTGTCCAGCCGCTATGGGGATCGATTGGCTTTACCCTCCCGGCGGCCTACGGGGCGCAAATAGCGGCGGCGGACAGAAGAGTGGTGCTGATTATTGGCGATGGTGCCGCGCAGCTTACTATTCAGGAGATGGGATCTATGCTGCGTGATAAGCAACGTCCGCTGATTTTACTGCTTAACAATGAGGGATATACGGTTGAGCGCGCGATTCATGGCCCCGAGCAACGGTATAACGATATTGCGCTTTGGGACTGGAATCGCCTGCCGGAAGCCTTCGCCCCTGATGTTCCTTCTCGCTGTTGGCGAGTCGCGCGTATGCCGGAACTGGAGGAGGCGATGGCCAGCAGCGTTACCTCAGACAGGCTGACGCTGGTGGAGGTGATGCTGCCAAAAATGGATATCCCTGATTTTCTGCGCGCTGTCACTCAAGCTCTGGAGGAGCGAAATAGCCGCGTTTAATCGCCGCGCTTCCTGGCGATCATTAGCGGTTTTCCGGCTAATATTAGCCAGGCCGGTAGCATAACGATACACAGCAGTGGCAACAGGGTAGAGTCCGGGACCACAACCGCGGCCATAAACAGGCTCAGCCAGCCATCCCGTGTTACGACCAGCGTTAGCCCGAGAATGGCGCAGGAGATGGTTATGGCTGCCGGGACGGCGGGAACGTGCGCATGCAGCATCAGCCCAAGCGCTACGCCGACGAATACCGCCGGGAAAATTCTCCCGCCGCGAAAGCCGCTGGCGGCGGCCAGCACCAGTGCCGCCAGCTTCACCAGAGCAATAAGCATGTAATCATTAGCGGTCAGGGTGAGGCTAAGCGCCAGTTGCTGCATCTCATCCAGACCCTTAAACAGCGTAACATGCCCGCCGATGATGCCCAGTACACCTAATAAAAAGCCGCCAATCCCCAAGGTTAATATCGGGCTTTTCAGGCTTTGCATCAGCGTATGCAGGCGCGGCAGGCACCAAACGGCGACCATACCGACGGCAATCGCGATAAGTGACACGATGGCACCGCTAATAATATCCACAAAGCGCAATTCAGGAAGATACGGAAGCGGTAGCGAAAATTGGGGATGAAAAAACAGGCTGGTGGTCAGTGAACCGGCAGCTGCCGCAAGCAGCGGTGCGAATAGCCGATCCCACAATGGGACATCGTTGCTGCTATTGAGCGTTTGCGAAAAGATGAGCGCAGCCGCAACCGGAGTACCGAATAGCGCGCCAATGGTGCCTGAGGCGGCAAGAATCGTCCAGTCCAGGGCGCTAACTCGCGGGAATAACCGGGTACCAAGTGCGGCTGCCAGGGCAATATTTATTACCATAATGGGATACTCAGGCCCAAGACTAACGCCGCCAGCCAGACCTAAGATCAGTGCGGTGAGCAGGCCCGGCAGCGCGCTGATGCTGACAGGTGCGCCAATTAATGACTCTGTCGCAGGATCTGGCCCGGCGTGACCCGGGCTAAAGCGTACCACCAGGCCGACGGCGATACCGGTGCAGGTAAGAAGAGCGATAGTCCAGACCGGGTCGCTGGCATTAATGCCAAAACTCGCCGGCAGGCGAGTCCAAAGGATATTTTGCAAAATAGCTGCAACTTTCATCGCCACAATCAATACGAGGCTGGATGCGATACCAATGATGATCGCGGGTATCGATAATAACAGCATCGTTCTGGCGCGTGGGTGCAGCATGAATAGTATCCTTTTAAGTATCCTGGAGCGCTCATTGCCTGGGAGCTTTATGGGCGTCAATGCAAATGATGCTGAAACGATAAAGTAAAGATGCAGCCTGACAATTGTAAGATATTCGATTTACAATTTTTCATGAATTACAGTGCAACTGTGACGCAGATCGCTAAACCAGGGGTGCTTATACGTTGGTCGTTGTTGTTAAGGCGTCATGAATTTACAGTGTGCCAAAAGAATCATTTTGACTTTAGCGGAGCTGTAACGGAATGACAAAATTTGCTTTAGTAGGGGACGTTGGCGGAACGAATGCTCGTCTGGCGTTATGTGATATTGCAAGCGGGGAAATCTCCCGTGCCAAGACCTATTCCGGGCTCGATTATCCAAGTCTTGAGGCCGTTGTTCAGGTCTATCTGGAGGAGCATGACGTCAAGGTGGAAGACGGCTGTATTGCGATTGCTTGCCCAATTACCGGCGACTGGGTGGCGATGACTAACCATACCTGGGCGTTTTCTATTGCCGAGATGAAAAAGAACCTGGGCTTCTCTCATCTGGAAATCATTAATGATTTCACAGCCGTGTCGATGGCGATTCCGATGCTGAAAGCTGAGCATCTGATTCAGTTCGGCGGTGCGCAACCGGTGGAAGGCAAGCCCATTGCCGTCTATGGTGCAGGTACCGGTCTGGGCGTTGCTCACCTGGTGCATGTTGATAAGCGTTGGGTGAGCCTACCGGGTGAGGGCGGACATGTTGACTTCGCACCGAACAGCGAAGAAGAGGGCATTATTCTGGAAGAACTGCGTACCGAGCTGGGGCATGTCTCCGCCGAGCGCGTGCTGTCAGGGCCGGGGCTGGTGAATCTTTACCGGGCGATTGTGAAGTCCGATGGGCGTCTGCCGGAAAACCTACAGCCTAAAGACGTAACTGAACGTGCGTTGGCCGATACCTGCATCGATTGTCGCCGCGCACTGTCGCTATTTTGCGTCATCATGGGCCGCTTTGGCGGTAACCTGGCGCTAACTTTGGGGACTTTTGGCGGCGTGTATATTGCCGGTGGCATTGTTCCGCGCTTCCTCGACTTCTTTAAAGCCTCCGGTTTTCGCGGTGGGTTTGAAGATAAAGGCCGTTTTAAAGCCTTTGTGCAGGATATCCCGGTATATCTGATTGTCCATGACAACCCTGGGCTGCTGGGTTCCGGTGCGCACCTGCGTCAGACTCTCGGTCAGGTTCTCTAAACCCGCCTCTTACCCGGATAAATCGTTTATCCGGGTCATCTCTACAAATGCATTAGCTGGCGAAACTCTTTGACCTTGCTGCGGCTCACCGGGACCTGAAACTCCAGGTCGCGAAGCCGCAGAATATAGGTATTGTTGAACCAGGGTTCAATTTCGCGAATTTTATTCAGATTCACGCAATATGAACGATGGCAGCGGAAGAAGTGTGCTGGCGGCAGCTTGTTACAGAACTCCGTGATATTCATCGGCATCACGAACGACTCCCGACGGGTATAAACGAACGTCATCTTTTCATGCGCTTCGGCGTAGTAGATATCATGGATGCTGGTCACGATGATGCGTTCATCTTTAATTAGATTGATCGTGTCGTTTTCCCGCGTGGGGTTGGATACCGCCCCCGTACCGGTGCTGACTTGCTGCTGTTGCCAGGCGCTGGTCAGCTTTTGCAGCATGTTAATAATGCGCGATTCCTGGTACGGTTTCAGGATGTAATCAAATGCCTCTAGCTCAAAAGCTTCTACTGCATGTTCTTTCCATGCAGTGATAAAGACAATAAAGGGTTTGTGCACAAACTGACTGATATTCTGCGCCAGCAGAACACCATCCAGAGAGGGGATGTTAATGTCGAGAAAAATGGCATCGACTTTGTTGTGCTGTAAAAACTTCAGCACGTCTAACCCGTCGTCAAAGGTGCCGACAATTTCCATCTGGCTATGGGTGTTAATCAGCCAGGTGAGCTCTTGTTGTGCCAGGAATTCATCTTCAACAATGATGACTTTCATCTTATCTCCACTCATGACAGCAAAGACTCCGTCGCCGCCTGGGGCGCATGCTGGGTTGGCACGTAGAAGGCAATTTCGGTTCCCGGGGCCAGGCGTCGGATATGCAGACCTTCGCCGTACAGCAACTTGACCCGATGATGAACATTCAGTAAACCAATTTTATTCCCCGGCATTTCGTCGGCTTCCACTCTTGCTACGACCGCCGGGTCAATGCCGTTGCCGGTATCGCGAACGCTAATTCGTACACGATTTCCGCACTCATTAATTCCGATGGTGACCACGCCTTTACCTTTACAGGGCTGTATCCCATGAACGATAGCATTTTCCACTAGCGGCTGAATAAGCAGGCTGGGGATCATGAAGCTGATTTCATCATCAATATCATAAATCACCGTCAGCTTGTCGCCGAAGCGGGCCTGTTCAATCGCGATATAGTCCTTGATTTGATACAGCTCTCTTTTGATGTCTATCTGTTCATCATCTTTTAATTCAATGTTGTAGCGTAAATAGCGCGATAAATTAAAAATCAGCTGGCGCGCGGTGTCAGGATTCATGCGTATTGAAGACGAAATCGCATTCAGGGCATTAAATAAAAAATGGGGATTAATTTTGCTCTGTAGCGCGCGCAGTTCGGCTTTATTGGCCATTTCACGAAGCTGTTCGGCACGAGAGACTTCCAACTGTGTAGAGATAATTTGCGACAGGCCAATTGCCATTTCCTGCAGCGAAGAAGTGATGCGATGTGCGTGGCAATAATAGATTTTTAGCGTACCGGTGACGACGCCTTTCTCCCATAACGGAATGACCAACATGGAGTGTATTTCCGGCGTTCGGTGAGCTTCATCATTGTTTTTAATAATGATTTTTCCGTAACGGATCGCCTGTTGCGTCGTTGGGCTAATAAAGTCGTCGTTATCACGGTAGTTGATTTCTCCCACGCCGACATAAGCCATCACGTGCTGGGTATTGGTAATCGCGACGGCATCGGCATTGATATCGCGGCGGATGATATCGCACACTTGTCGCAGAGATTCACTGTTAACATGGCGAAACAGCGGTAGCGTTTTGTTGGCGATATCGAGCGCCAGTTTTGCCTGACGAGCGGCGCTGGCTTCTTTCTCACCCTCAACGCTTTGCACCAACAGGACGATAAAACCGATACAGATGCTGCCGAGGATCATCGGGATCCCAATTTTGGAGACAATGTCCATTCCTAGCGAGAGAGAAGGGGCCCACACCACGACGAGGATCATGGTCAGCGTTTCGCACAGCATCCCGGCAAGAATCCCGGCTTTCCAGCGTTGCGTTTTAGGGATTTTTCGACTGATAAAACCGGAGAGCAGGCCGGCGACAATGCTGGTGATGAAACAGGGGATGGCTGTGACACCATCGATATCGATGAGATAGCGATGCACGCCGGCAATCACGCCCACGATCGCTCCGACCCAAGGGCCAAATAAGATACCGCCGGACATGACTGCGATGATACGCACGTTGACCAGCGATCCCTCTACCGGCACGCCGGACCAGGTACTGAACAAGGCAAACAGGGAAAAAATCGCGGTAACGGCCAGCAGTTCTTTTGGTGTATGCGCGGATTTATGCAGAAGTTCGCGAAACAGGCGCAGACGGATAAGGAAAAAAAGGCAAATCAACATTAATGCCGCGCGGTCAAAAACTGCCAGCAGCATTGTGAATATTTCGTGCATGTGTACGCCGTGTTAATCGCGAGAAAGGAATATGATAGAAAACCTTGCAGCAGAAGGCTAGCCAAAGGCAAGAATAGGGAAAAGTCACACAAATAAAAGGGGATTGATGGCGAATCCTGGAGATTCAATCATCTCCACTCATTGTAGATAAATGAAGTAAATTAAAAGATATCAGTCTGTTAATTTTTATTAGTGAACTCACGTAGTTAGACATGATTTGTGCCGTGTTTAGTGGCGTTGATGCCCGTTTTATTCACCAGCAATTATTTTTTATCTTCCCTCTCGACAACATGAATTTTTTCGGGTTATTTTCTAAGCGTGCCGCAACTGCGGCAGCGTCGCTCGGACGGTCCGGGCGCTAACGTTAATCTGAGGAATCTATGGCTGAATTCAGTCCTGAACGCCGTTTCACGCGTATCGATCGTCTCCCCCCGTATGTTTTTAATATTACTGCTGAACTGAAGATGGCTGCGCGCCGCCGTGGTGAAGACATTATTGATTTCAGCATGGGTAACCCCGATGGTGCGACCCCGCCGCATATCGTTGAGAAATTATGCACCGTTGCCCAGCGCCCTGATACGCATGGTTATTCCACTTCTCGTGGGATTCCTCGTCTTCGCCGCGCTATTTCACGTTGGTATCAGGATCGTTACAACGTTGAGATCGATCCGGAGTCAGAAGCGATTGTCACCATTGGTTCAAAAGAGGGACTGGCGCATCTGATGCTGGCAACTCTCGATCATGGTGATACCGTGCTGGTGCCAAATCCGAGTTATCCTATCCATATATACGGCGCGGTGATTGCCGGAGCCCAGGTGCGTTCGGTACCGCTGGTTGAAGGCGTTGATTTCTTCAATGAACTTGAGCGTGCTATTCGCGAGAGCTATCCGAAACCGAAAATGATGATCCTGGGTTTCCCATCCAACCCGACCGCGCAGTGCGTCGAGCTGGAATTCTTCGAGAAAGTTGTCGCGTTGGCGAAGCGTTATGACGTACTGGTAGTCCACGATCTGGCCTACGCCGATATTGTTTACGACGGCTGGAAAGCGCCTTCTATTATGCAGGTTCCCGGCGCGCGCGACGTTGCCGTCGAATTCTTTACGCTATCTAAAAGCTACAATATGGCGGGCTGGCGTATCGGATTTATGGTCGGTAATAAAACGTTGGTCAATGCGCTGGCGCGAATTAAAAGTTACCACGATTACGGTACTTTCACTCCTCTGCAGGTAGCGGCTATTGCTGCACTGGAGGGTGATCAGCAATGTGTGCGTGATATTGCCGAGCAGTATAAGCGCCGTCGCGATGTGCTGGTGAAAGGGTTACATGAGGCGGGCTGGATGGTGGAGTGTCCGAAGGCGTCGATGTATGTGTGGGCTAAAATCCCAGAGCAGTACGCGGCGATGGGCTCGCTAGAGTTCGCCAAAAAAATGCTACAGGATGCCAAAGTCTGCGTTTCGCCGGGTATTGGCTTTGGTGATTATGGTGATACGCATGTACGGTTTGCTTTAATTGAAAACCGCGATCGCATTCGCCAGGCCATACGCGGCATTAAATCTATGTTCCGCGCCGACGGACTTCTTCCAGCCTCGACCAGGTTGACAAGCGAAAGCAACGAATGAAAAACGGGAGCCAGCGGGCTCCCGTTTTTTTAACATCGTTATGGCTAGATCATCAGGGCGAAAGTACCGGCCCAAACGATGACCATAAAAGAAATGCCCATTAAAAAGTATTTCACGACTCATCACTCCGTGCGCTCTGCGAGACGCCTAAATGAATTTAATTTTCATGACCTGCTTTAACTACCGCCAACAAAAATTGAACAATTTGTTGCTGGCGGTAGCTACAAATTCTCTGCGCTAACTGCTCCAGATGGCGCTAATGTACGCCTAAAAAAAGAGGGAGACAAGGCCCATTTTTTTATTAATTTTTAGTTACTTACGAGTGTCGTGATTCGGCGACACATTAATTTCATTTGGTATTAAATTCTATTCTGGCGACGGCAGCTAAGAACCGTTTTCGAACAAGCATAGCTGTTTGATTTTGAGATTTTTTTAGTTCCAATTAACCCTGGAGAGTCGCATCCCGTTTTAGATAAACGGTGTTTTTCAAAGGATTGCTTAAGGCGATAAAGTGCCTGTTGCCCTATGGCAAAAAGCGAAAGAGCGGTGAGCTGATGAAACTTCTGGTGACCTGCTTAGTCGTCATGTTGAATGTTGCAAAGCTCATAAGAAGGCGTGTGCTCGCCACCATGTTGGATGTTTACAACATGGTGGCGACAGTGCTATATACAGCAGCCAGATTCTATAAAGGAAAACTCAAATTATCGAATGCTAATGTCCATTAAAAGATGATTTCATAATCACACTGATGAGCGTCGTCCAGGTTGATGTAAAATCAGTTATAACTAATTTTAATAATGCTTTTAGAATTCAGCTATGAAGCGAAGTTTGGGTGCATGGTTTATTTTAGGATTATCTTAGATAGTGCGCCATTGAGCGGGCGCTCGATGCTGGTTTTTATTTTCATATATAGACAAAATGATTTTGTTATCATTTGAAAATAGTATCTGAAGTTGGGTTTTCAGTATCAATGTAGTTTGAAATCATCCCCTCGGCAATGAGTTTCTCCATTACCATACTAAATTTTTCACTTTTGACGTTTCCAGTGGCATTCAGAATATTACTATTGAAAGCAGGGTTGGAGCGAATGATGTAATTGATGAATTCAAGTAAAAGTTTGTTCTGTGGGATAAATGAATCGTCATGAACTATCTTATCTTTAAAAATATTTAATGGTTTTTCTGAGCATTCCAGGGGGCGGCTGCTGATTGTATGCTCGTGAATTTTTTCAATAGCCTGATTGGTGATATACAGCTTATTCAACGAGATTGTCGGTTTCTCATCCTCATCAGGAGTAAAGTGGCAAAAGACGACATTTCTTGCTGGAGATATAATGCTTATTCTTTGTTCTGAAAGGGTGATTTCTGGGTTCTCCAGTATCTCCATTAGATTTCTGGAGTGGCTGTACCACAGGCCTGAAACAGAAACTTTGAGTTTGAACTGTGTTACAGGAGAGCCGTATTGGGTCTCCAGATTAGGCTCACTTTCGTTGAGCGTCAGGATAGTATTTATTTTTGAATGCTGCGACCAGGATCTTTCGCTTCTGCTGACTTCATCAATATTTGAGGCATTATAAAAATAGGGCTTACTACTGCCCATGTCATGTCTAATTGCACTTTTTAATGTCCCATGTGTTTTACCTAACTTAAGACAAAGATTGATGGCTCCAATATCATGCCAGTGAAGCAAATCTTCTAGTTCACAGTTTAATAATTTTTGTGCACGCGAAATTGAACAGTATTCCAGCGGCGGAAGATTGTTTAACTTCCATATGTTTCGTTCTTTTTTGTTCATGATGGTATTGTCTTGTGAAAATGATGTTGAATTAACTTAAAATGTGTTTTGATGAACCTTTCTCATTTTTTATGCTGTTAACTTCACATTAACGAATTGATTAAAGGTTAGCGTTAATCTTGTTTCCCATTGAGACTGGCTTAAATGTTATTTAAGATGCACATTCTATCAGCTATTTTATAACGGTTAAATATGTCTATGATAAAAAACTTCGCTGATATGATAAGTTTAATTTATTATTTATCTCGTGAATTTTTGTTGTTTTAATTATCTATTTTTTGTATTTAATCCAGTTATCATAGGTAGCAAGGATTTCAGTATGGTGCATTATCAGGCGTGAAGAAGATGGCGTAATAGGGACCGGGTAAAAAGCGAACTTTGCTTGATAAGCACGATCAACCGTTCAATGGTAAATCGGGCGATACGAGTGAATATAATGAAGGTGGTGTTGGAAAGTGTCCCCTGCAGGAATCGAACCTGCAACTAGCCCTTAGGAGGGGCTCGTTATATCCATTTAACTAAGGGGACGAAGCGTCGGGATTATAGCGTTTTTTTCCTTGCAGGTTAAGCAGGTATGGTCTGACTGCTCAAACTGTCGCCACTTAATGCCCTTTTTTTGCTTTAGCTCGGGATTTTTTCTCGTGGGCCATGTCGTTACGGATCTGCGCATGGCTAAGTAAGGCAAAAATAAAGGTCCCGCCGCAAACGTTGCCGGCAAGAGTCGGTAAAGCAAAGGGCCAGATGAATTCTTGCCACGGTAGCGTCCCATTGAATACCAGATAGAAAATTTCGACGCTGCCGACCACAATATGAGTCGTATCAGCAAGTGCAATGAGCCAGGTCATCAGGATAATGACCACAATCTTTGCAGAGCCTGCCGCAGGAAACATCCACACCATGGTGGCGACCAGCCAGCCGGAAATTATCGCATTAGCGAACATCTCCGTGGGGGTGTTGCTCATCACTTTTAAACTGATGCTCTGGAAGGCCTCAAGTGTGGGGTCATCAAACACCGGCATGATATCAAATGCCCATGCCGCAATCGCGGTGCCAATTAAATTACCTATCAGCACTACGCCCCAAAGGCGCAACAAAAGACCAATATTACTCAGCGTGGGCTTATGCATTATGGGTAATACAGCGGTAACGGTGTTTTCGGTAAACAGTTGTTGGCGCGCGAGGATGACAATAACAAAACCAAAAGTGTAGCCGAGATTTTCCAGTAAAAAACCGCCGGGAATTTCACCAATATGCACATGAAAGATGCCTTTTGCTACCAGCGAAGCTCCCATCGAAAGGCCTGCTGCGATGGCTGACCACAACAGCGCCATGGCATCACGCTCAAGTTCTTTCTCTCCTTCCTGGCGAATCTCTTCATGGGTCGCCATTGCTTGAGAAGGCAATCTCTCTTCATCAATCTCAATTTTCTCACCTTGTTGTTTTTCATCACTTTCTACTTCGATCTCTTCACTTTCATGGTGAGTTTGCGGATTCATGAATTTTCCCCTGCTATTGAACTTAATTATAAGCGTAGAGATGTTTCAGCTATCCATGTCTGGATAACCTCCTAAATTCTTCACAATGACAAGATTAGCAATACGGACATTGCAAAATATGTATAGAATTGTGGGGCAACAATTATGCCAAAGAAGGCTATGCTGAAAGCAGGCACATGCTTACGGGCGATATCTTAATGGAGGCAGCTGTCCCCGGATAACCCCCAGCGATAGCTAAAATTAACAGGGAGACACCTATGAATTTTCGCCTGTCGGCGCTTGCGCTTGGCGCCACATTGCTGGTCGGATGTGCCAGTTCTAGTTCTGGCGATCAACCGCAGGGGCGTTCAGATCCGCTTGAAGGTTTTAACCGCACGATGTTCAACTTCAACTTCAATGTCGTTGATCCCTATGTTCTTCGTCCTGTTGCAGTAGCGTGGCGTGATTATGTTCCGCAGCCTGCGCGCAATGGGTTGAGTAACTTTACCAGCAACCTTGAAGAACCAGCGGTAATGGTGAACTCCTTCCTGAAGGGCGATCCCTATAAAGGAATGGTGCACTTTACCCGCTTCTTCCTGAACACCCTCCTTGGGATGGGCGGTTTGATTGATGTGGCTGGAATGGCGAACCCGAAACTACAGCGCGTAGAGCCAAGCCGCTTCGGTAGCACTCTCGGCCACTATGGCGTTGGCTACGGTCCATACATGCAGTTGCCTTTCTACGGCAGCTTCACCCTTCGTGATGAGGGGGGCGATATGGCTGATGACTTCTATCCGGTCCTTTCCTGGCTGACCTGGCCAATGTCTATCGGTAAATGGATGGTTGAGGGAATTGAAACTCGTGCACAGCTGCTGGATTCCGATGGCTTGCTTCGTCAGTCTTCCGATCCGTATATCTTAATGCGTGAAGCCTATTTTCAGCGTCACGACTTTATCGCTAACGGCGGTAAACTTTCTCCGAATGAAAACCCGAACGCGCAGGCGATCGAGGGCGATCTTAAAGATATCGATTCGCAGTAATCTATTTCTGGAAATAAAAAGGGTGAACATCATGTTCACCCTTTTTTGTCCCTTCAGATAATCAGAAGCGGTAGTTGAAGTTCGCGCCGTACAGCCAGGCTTTACCCTCGGACTTGAAGGTATACGGGCCTTCTTCAAATTCGACGTGCTGACCGTGCATATAGGAAACGCCCACATCCACTGATGCATCTTTATTAAAGGCGTAGGTCGTACCGGCGCTGAGCCACAGACGATCCTGGTCCGGAATAGAGATCGAACGATTGGAAGCCGGGACCGGGCTATCATCAAATGCGATACCGGTACGGAAGGTCCAGTTATCGTCATAGTAATAGGTGGTGCCCAGAGCGATACGATAGGAATCCTTAAAACCTTCATCTTTATAGAACAGCGTTTCGCCACCGCTAGTTTTGGTTGCTTTCAACTCCTGGAACTGGCTCCAACTGGTATAAGCCAGGCTGTAGTGAACGGCCCATTTTGGCGCCACGCGGTTATAGCCTGAGATTTCCCACATTTCTGGCAGGTTCAATGTCAAAGAGCCGCCAATAGTGGAACCACCGGTGCCGTAAGGCAGGCCGAGACCCAGTGCTGAATTGATAGGATTAAGTGATGACGGCAAGCTGCTCTTATAATCGCCGTCAAAATCAATTTTGATTTCAGAGCGATAGGTTAAGCCGTAGCGGTTGTTTTTATCGACTTCATATAAAATACCGGCATTCCAGCCGAAGCCCCATTCATCACCTTTCAGGCGAGCGATTTGAGTATCACGACTGATACCACCAGCTTGCTGACCTATTGCGGCTGCCTGAGCCGGGGAGAGTTTGCCTTCCTGCACCATGCCGGGTAGCTGCGCACCAATAATTTCCGGTAAATCACCTGCATAGCGCTCCAGCTTGGCTCGGGCATATACGGCGTCGAAGCCCAGGCCAAAACTCCAGTGATCGTTAAGACGATATGCACCGCTCAAATTGAGGTTTAAGGTTTCAAGGTCAGTGGTGCCACCCATTGAGCCTGCGGCAAAATCATTGTTGAACTCTGTGGCTAAACCATAGTTAGAAGTGAGGGAGGCACCCCAACCGAACTGCTCATTAATCGGCGCGACAAAGTGTAGGTTGGGTACCCATGCGGTTGGTGCAATATTGTCCTGGCTGGCATCGTTACCGATAACTGAACTACCGCTCACGTTGACATCAGGATCGACAAAAATAGCACCGCCAGAGAAGGTTGGACGATCAAACATCATAATTAACGCCGGGTTACGGCTGGCGTTTCCCGCATCATCAGCAATAGCCCCTTCACCTGAATAAGCGCGACCAAGGCCCGATGAAGAGAATTCGTTTAACTGAAAGCCTGCTGACCAGGCTTGGGTTGAAACTATTGCTACAGCCACTGCAAGGGCAGATTGGGTAAAGCGGGTTTTCTGGCTCATGCCCATAACCTCATAGAGTTATTTTTATTTAAACAATGTTACATGCCGTAACAGAAGCGCGAAGTGTAGGGTCTGCTTTACGACAGAGAAATCAGACCAGTGCGCTGAGTATAGGTCTGACCAGATGATATGTTGCAAGTTTGTTTATAAGTTTTTTCAATTATGATACGAAAAACGCGATCCAGCTGGCAAATTTGCTGTTGTACCTCATGTTCGAAATGGGGGATTTTTGTTTTGGATCATTTTTAAGTGTGATTTCGCTCACTTATCTCATTTGTCACCATTAACGGCTGGAGGCGGTTATTCGCCGGGCGTAAAATAAACAGATTATTTATCTGGCACCTTGAGTGCATATACAGAGGAAATCTACGATGAGTAAATGCAGTGCTGATGAAACCCCGGTTTGCTGCTGTATGGATGTTGGCACCATAATGGACAACTCCGATTGCACCGCCTCTTACAGCCGCGTGTTCGCTAACCGTGCCGAAGCAGAGCAAACGCTCTCCGCATTGAGCGAAAGAGCGCGTAACGTTGAATCTGAGCCGTGCAAAATCACCCCGACCTTTACTGATGTCGATGGTGGCGTACAGCTGGATATCGATTTCGTATTCTGCTGTGAAGCTGAAACCCTGATTTTCCAGCTCGGCTTGCGTTAGTCTTTCCCCAAATGCCCCTCTGCGCAGGGGCGTTATCTTTTCTATCCAATGTGTTTTGGCTCCCACTTTTTCTGTTCCCCGATTGGCTTAATGTAAAATATTGGTTAAAACTGTTATCAGGTCAGACCACTTTGTTTTATCGGTTAACAGGGGAGTGTTATGAGTCAGGCATTACCGCTAGTCACCCGCAAGGGCGATCGCATTGCTATAGTCAGCGGTTTACGTACTCCGTTTGCCAGACAGGCGACGGCGTTTCATGGCATTCCTGCCGTTGATCTCGGTAAGTTGGTGGTTGGCGAAATGCTGGCCCGCAGCGATATCCCTGTGGAAATAATCGAGCAGCTGGTATTTGGCCAGGTTGTGCAGATGCCGGAAGCGCCAAATATCGCTCGGGAAATTGTTCTGGGAACCGGTATGAGCGTACATACCGATGCCTACAGCGTCAGTCGCGCCTGTGCGACCAGTTTTCAGGCGGTGGCCAATGTCGCAGAAAGTCTGATGGCAGGAACTATCCGGGCGGGCATCGCGGGTGGGGCCGACTCTTCGTCCGTGTTGCCCATCGGTGTTAGCAAAAAACTCGCCCGCGTCCTGGTTGATGTCAATAAAGCACGCACCCTGAGTCAGCGCCTCAAGCTCTTTTCCCGTCTACGCTTTCGCGATCTTCTTCCTGTGCCGCCAGCGGTTGCCGAATATTCCACCGGTCTACGGATGGGGGACACCGCTGAACAGATGGCAAAAACCTGGGGTGTTCCCCGTGAACAGCAGGATCAGCTAGCGCTTCGCTCGCACCAGTTTGCCGCGAAGGCCTGGGAAGAGGGCAAACTATCAGCAGAAGTGATGACGGCATATACCCCGCCTTTCCGTGAACCGCTGGTTCAGGATAATAATATTCGTAAAAATTCAACGCTTGCTGATTACCAAAAGTTACGCCCGGCCTTTGATCGCAAACACGGGACCGTGACCGCTGCTAACAGTACGCCGTTAACCGATGGCGCGGCGGCGGTGATTATGATGACTGAATCCCGGGCTAAAGAGCTGGGGTTTGTCCCGCTGGGCTATCTGCGCAGCTATGCTTTCAGCGCCATTGCTGTCCAGCAGGATATGCTGTTGGGACCGGCATGGTCGACGCCGTTGGCGCTGGAAAGGGCAGGACTTACGCTGGCTGATTTAACCCTGATTGATATGCACGAAGCCTTTGCCGCGCAGACGTTGGCTAATTTGCAATGTCTGGCGAGCGACCGCTTTGCTCGTGAAGTGCTTGGCCGTTCACAGGCAACAGGAGAGGTTGATGAGAGCAAGTTCAATGTGCTCGGCGGATCCATAGCCTATGGTCATCCTTTTGCCGCCACGGGCGCGAGAATGATCACCCAAACGTTACACGAACTGCGGCGTCGTGGAGGCGGATTTGGTTTGGTCACTGCCTGCGCTGCGGGTGGTTTAGGTGCAGCTATGATTCTGGAGGCCGAATAATGGACACCCTGTCGGCGTTTACGCTTGAGATTCGCCCGGACAATATTGCCGTGATTACGATTGATGCTCCTGGCGAAAAAATGAATACCTTGAAAGCCGAGTTTGCCAGCGAAGTACGGGCAATCATCCGTCAGCTTCGCGACAACAAAGACCTGCGCGGTGCGGTGTTCATTTCGGCAAAGTCAGATAATTTCATTGCCGGGGCCGATATCAACATGATTGCCCGCTGCGTTTCTGCCCTGGAGGCTGAAACGTTGGCCCGTCAAGGGCAGCAGATTATGGCGGAGATCCACGGGTTGTCGATTCCGGTTATTGCTGCTATCCACGGCGCATGTCTGGGTGGTGGCCTTGAGCTGGCGCTGGCTTGTCACGGGCGGGTGTGCAGCGATGATGATAAAACCCGACTTGGTTTGCCCGAAGTTCAATTGGGCCTGCTGCCAGGTTCCGGTGGTACCCAGCGTTTACCAAGATTAATCGGCGTCAGTAGCGCGCTGGATATGATCCTGACCGGCAAGCAGCTTCGCCCGCGTCAGGCCCTGAAAGTGGGACTGGTTGATGAAGTGGTGCCGCAGGCCATTTTGTTGCAAACCGCAGTAGAGTTGGCGTTGAAAGGACGCCCGGTAAGCCGCACTGTTCCTGTACGCGATCGCATCCTCGCCGGACCATTAGGTCGTAGTCTGCTATTTCGCCTGGTGGCGGAAAAGACACATCAAAAAACGCAGGGTAATTATCCAGCGACCAAACGTATTCTACAGGTGATTGAAACCGGGCTGGCGCAGGGTTGCAGTAGTGGTTATGCCGAAGAAGCGCGAGCCTTTGGTGAGCTGGCGATGACGCCGCAATCGCAAGCGTTGCGAGCCATTTTCTTCGCCAGTACCGATCTTAAAAAAGATCGCGGTGCGGATGCGGAACCCGGCGCGTTGCGCAGTGTCGGTATTCTTGGCGGCGGGCTGATGGGAGGGGGAATTGCTTACGTCACCGCCTGTAAAGGAGGATTGCCGGTACGCATTAAGGACATCCAACCGCGCGGGATCAATCACGCCATGAAGTACAGCTGGGATCTGCTCGACAAACAGGTTCGCCGCCGCTATCTGCGGGCTAGCGAGCGCGATCGTCAGCTGGCGTTGATCTCGGGTTCTACGGATTACCAGGGATTTGCACATCGTGATGTGGTTATCGAAGCGGTGTTTGAAGACCTTGCCCTCAAGCAAAAAATGGTCAACGAGGTTGAGCAGCACTGTAGCGTTGAGACGATCTTTGCCTCTAATACCTCATCATTACCGATCGGTGAGATCGCGGCACAAGCCAGCAGGCCGCAGCAGGTTATCGGCCTACACTTCTTCAGTCCGGTAGAGAAAATGCCGTTGGTAGAGGTGATTCCGCATGCCGGTACCAATCAGCAAACTATCGCGACGGTGGTAAAACTGGCGAAGCAACAGGGGAAAACACCCATCGTGGTGGCTGACAAAGCGGGCTTTTATGTTAACCGTATTCTGGCCCCTTACATTAATGAAGCGATGCGCCTGTTGATGGAAGGTGAACCGATAGAACATATTGATAACTCATTGGTAAAATTTGGTTTTCCTGTCGGACCTATTCAACTGCTTGATGAGGTCGGTATCGATACCGGGACCAAAATTATCCCGGTTCTGGAGGCGGCATGGGGAGAACGTTTTAGCCCGCCTGCAAACATCATTAGCGCGATTCTGAATGACGATCGCAAAGGTAGAAAAAATAACCGGGGTTTCTATCTTTATGAGGCGAAAGGGCGTAAAAGCAAAAAACGGCCCGATACTGCGATTTACTCTTTACTGGGAGTTTCTTCTGCGCGGGAGCAATTGTCCGCGCAGCAGGTGGCGGAACGGTGTGTGATGATGATGCTTAATGAGTCAGCGCGCTGCTTCGATGAGCAAATTATCCGCAGTGCGCGCGATGGTGACATCGGTGCCGTGTTTGGTATTGGTTTCCCGCCGTTTCTTGGTGGCCCGTTCCGCTATATAGATAAGCTGGGTGCGGGAGAAGTCGCGGCAATTTTGCAGCGCCTGGCCGCACAGTATGGCCCGCGTTTTACACCATGTGACACTTTATTACACATGGCTGAGCAGGGGGCGACCTTTTGGCCCACTGATGAACGGACGACCTAAGTTGTGGTCAAAGAAGGTAAATCCGGCAATGAATGATGCTGGCCATTGGCTGTTTTGTAAGCAATAGTTGACTATACTTACGCCATTGAGGTAAAAAACAGCGTTTCATTCGTTGAATGGATCAGGCACAATGCCCGGCCACCGGGTCACCTGCGTATTGTTTACGTTGGTAAGGCTACGGTGCTTCTGGTTAACAAAAGCGGTGCAATATGCAAGTTTTTATTATGCGTCACGGCGACGCTGCCCTCGATGCAGCCAGTGACTCGGTTCGTCCACTAACCGTCTGCGGTTGTGATGAGTCTCGTCAGATGGCAACCTGGCTGAAAGGTCAAAAAGTGGATATTGAGCGGGTTCTTGTGAGTCCCTACCTGCGTGCTGAACAGACGCTGGAGATTGTTGGGGAGTGCATGAATCTGCCGAAAGATGTCGACGTGATGCCGGAACTCACGCCGTGCGGCGATGTTGGTATGGTCAGCGCTTATCTTCAGGCGCTGGCAAATGAAGGTGTGGCGACGGCATTGGTCGTGTCGCATCTGCCTTTAGTGGGGTACCTCGTCTCAGAGCTGTGCCCGGGGGAAACTCCCCCGATGTTCACCACATCTGCTATTGCCTGCGTCACGCTTGATGCTGAAGGCAAAGGTGAATTCACCTGGCAAATGAGCCCCTGCAATTTGAAGATGGCGAAAGCGATTTAATCTCCTCCGGGGCTGACGAACTACGGAAGCTCCGGCGGTTGCCACTCTTCAACTTCAATCAGTACCAGCAGTGCGGCGTCACCGCCGTACTCTTTTGGTGCCTGATGAAATGCCATGATCTGCGGATGTTGCGCCAGCCATAGCGGCGTTTGCTGCTTAAGAATGTGTTTCCCATGCCCGTGCATCACGCAGGCGCAGAACACATGTTCGCGACGACAGGCGGCAATCAACGCGCCCAGTTCCTGTTTAGCCTGCTGTTGGGTTAAGCCGTGCAGATCAAGGAACAGCTCTGGCGAATAGTCACCTCGCCGCAATTTTTTTAGCTCAAAATGGCTGACGTCCGAACGGACATACTTAACCGAGCCTTCGGTATTAAGCAGCGGCTGAAATTCATCCGAAAAGAAGTGGCTGTTGTCTGCCTGTTCCTGAAGTAACCGTTTTGGCGGCACCTCAGAGATTTTTTTGCGCAGCGGGCGGTGAACGATAGTGTCCTGTTTAATCTGACGCGTGCCGGTCATCAGTTGCCGGAACAATGCCTGATCCTCCTCACTTAGCGATGTTTTCTTTTTCATTACCTGGTCTCATTTTTTCTTTGTCGCTAGTTTACCCGACTCGTCATACATCCAGGCAAGGAAAACGTATATTTCCCCCTTAGCCTGACGTAAGAATGCTGATTTATCCCCGTCTTCGTGGCAAACTAGCCGCCGAATTTATAGCAGAGCGTGTCCTGGAGGATAGCGTGGATAAAATTTTTGTTGATGAGGCTGTTAATGAGCTTCATACCATTCAGGACATGTTGCGTTGGGCGGTAAGCCGCTTTAGCGCTGCAAATATCTGGTACGGACACGGTACTGATAACCCGTGGGATGAAGCGGTGCAACTGGTGATGCCGTCGCTGTATTTGCCGCTGGATATTCCGGAAGATATGCGTACCGCGCGCCTGACTTCCAGTGAAAAGCATCGCATCGTTGAGCGCGTGATTCGTCGTATTAATGAGCGTATTCCGGTGGCTTATTTGACTAATAAAGCCTGGTTCTGTGGCCATGAGTTTTACGTTGATGAGCGCGTGCTGGTGCCGCGTTCACCGATTGGCGAGCTTATCAATAATCAGTTTGCTGGCCTGATTGACCATCAACCGCAGCACATTCTTGACATGTGCACCGGTAGCGGTTGCATTGCAATCGCCTGTGCTTATGCCTTCCCGGAATCGGAAGTTGACGCGGTAGATATCTCCCCGGATGCGCTGGCTGTTGCCGAGCAAAACATCGAAGATCACGGTTTAATTCACAACGTAACGCCGATTCGCTCCGATCTGTTCCGCGACCTGTTGAAGGTGCAATACGATCTGATCGTGACTAACCCACCTTATGTGGATGAAGAGGATATGTCCGACCTGCCGGGCGAATATCGCCATGAGCCGGTTCTGGGACTGGCTTCAGGCAGCGATGGTCTGAAGCTGACTCGCCGCATTCTGGCCTGCGCGCCAGATTATCTTAACGATGATGGTATCCTGATTTGTGAAGTCGGCAACAGCATGGTACATCTGATGGAACAGTATCCTGACGTACCATTTACCTGGCTGGAGTTTGACAACGGCGGTGATGGCGTCTTTATGCTGACCAAATCGCAACTGATTGACGCCCGTGCGCATTTCAGCATCTATAAAGACTAAAACAATAAACACGCAAACATAACGACAATAACGGAGCCGTGATGGCAGGAAACACAATTGGACAACTCTTTCGCGTTACTACCTTCGGCGAGTCGCACGGCCTGGCGCTGGGCTGTATCGTTGATGGCGTGCCGCCAGGTATTCCACTGACCGAAGCTGACCTACAGCACGACCTCGATCGTCGTCGGCCAGGAACGTCGCGTTATACCACCCAGCGTCGTGAACCGGATCAGGTGAAAATTCTTTCCGGCGTCTTTGAAGGCGTGACCACTGGTACCAGCATTGGTTTGCTGATTGAGAACACCGATCAACGTTCCCAGGACTACGGCGCGATTAAAGACGTTTTCCGCCCGGGTCATGCTGACTATACCTACGAGCAGAAATACGGCCTGCGCGACTATCGCGGCGGTGGTCGTTCTTCCGCGCGTGAAACCGCGATGCGCGTGGCTGCCGGGGCGATTGCCAAAAAATTCCTCGCCGCCAAATTCGGTATTGTCATTCGCGGCTGTTTGACCCAGATGGGCGATATTCCGCTAGCGATAAAAGACTGGGATCAGGTTGAGCAAAATCCGTTCTTCTGTCCGGACCCGGATAAAATCGAGGCGCTTGATGAACTAATGCGTGGCCTGAAAAAAGAGGGTGACTCCATCGGGGCAAAAGTGACCGTGGTAGCGGATGGCGTGCCTCCGGGACTGGGTGAGCCGGTATTTGACCGTCTGGATGCGGATATTGCGCACGCGCTGATGAGTATCAACGCGGTAAAAGGTGTGGAAATTGGCGATGGTTTTGAAGTGGTGAAACTTCGCGGTAGCGAAAACCGCGATGAAATTACTAAAGCGGGTTTTCAGAGCAACCATGCCGGCGGCGTGCTGGGCGGTATCAGCAGCGGCCAGCAAATTGTGGCGAATATCGCCCTGAAGCCAACCTCCAGTATTACTGTTCCGGGGCACACGATTAATCGCTTTGGCGAAGAAGTCGAGATGATCACCAAAGGGCGTCACGATCCTTGCGTCGGTATTCGTGCGGTTCCGATCGCCGAGGCGATGCTGGCGATCGTTTTAATGGATCACTTTATGCGTCAGCGCGCGCAGAACGGCGACGTGACGACATCAATCCCACGCTGGTAATAGATGAAAAAAACCGTTATCGCACTGCTGACACTCCTTGCCAGCAGTACCAGCCTGGCGGCAACGCCGTGGCAGAAAATCACGCAGCCTATCAGCGGAAGTTCACAGTCTATTGGCGCGTTTTCTAATGGCTGTATCGTTGGCGCACAGGCGCTGCCGTTAAATTCTACCGGCTATCAGGTGATGCGCACCGATCAGCGCCGCTATTTCGGCCATCCGGATCTCGTTCAGTTTATTCAGCGCCTGAGCAATCAGGCGCACAACAAAGGAATGGGGACGGTGCTGATTGGTGACATGGGTATGCCGGCTGGTGGTCGATTCAACGGCGGCCACGCCAGCCATCAGTCCGGGCTGGATGTGGATATCTTTCTCCAGCTCCCGCAGGCGCGCTGGAGTTCAGCGCAGCTCATGAAGCCACAGGCTCTGGATCTGGTTGCGCGTGATGGCAAACGCGTAGTGCCGTCACTGTGGAGTCCGCAAATCAGTCATCTGATTAAGATGGCGGCGGAAGATAGCGAAGTCACGCGCATTTTCGTTAACCCGGCGATCAAGCAGCAGTTGTGCCTGGATGCGGGTAACGATCGCGACTGGTTGCGTAAAGTTCGACCATGGTTCCAACATCGTGCGCATATGCATGTGCGCCTGCGCTGTCCTGCGGGGAGTCTTGAGTGTGAAGATCAGGCTCCACCTCCGGCAGGCGATGGTTGCGGCGCGGAATTACAAAGCTGGTTTGAACCACCGAAACCAGGATCAACCTCTCCTGCGAAGAAGACGCCGCCTCCATTGCCGCCTTCCTGCCAGGCTCTACTGGATGAGCATGTTCTTTAATGGATAGTTTTATCGATCTGTTTATGGTGTCACCGGCGGTACTGGTTGTGCTGTTTTTCGTGGCTATTCTGGCGGGGTTTATTGATTCCCTGGCGGGGGGCGGCGGGTTGTTAACCGTACCAGCATTGATGGCTGCGGGTCTACCTCCCGCACAGGCGCTGGCGACCAACAAGCTACAGGCTTGTGGTGGCTCGCTTTCCGCATCCCTCTATTTTATCCGCCGCAAGGTGGTGAATCTCGCCGATCAGAAGCTGAATATTCTGATGACGTTTGTTGGTTCAACTGGCGGCGCGCTGCTGGTGCAGCACGTCCAGTCCGATATTCTCAAGCAGATTCTGCCAATACTGATTATCGGCATTGGCCTCTATTTTCTGTTGATGCCAAAGCTCGGCGAAGAAGACCGTCAGCGTCGTCTTTACGGTCTGCCGTTTGCTCTGGTGGCTGGCGGCTGCGTGGGTTTTTATGATGGCTTTTTTGGCCCGGGTGCAGGTTCTTTTTATGCGCTGGCTTTTGTGACTCTGGCCGGGTTCAATCTCGCTAAATCGACCGCCCATGCCAAAGTGCTTAATGCTACCTCCAACGTTGGCGGCCTGCTGCTGTTTATCATTGGCGGTAAAGTTATCTGGGCCACCGGCTTCGTAATGATGGTAGGACAATTTATTGGTGCCCGCGCCGGTTCGCGGCTGGTGCTGAGCAAAGGACAATCACTAATTCGACCGATGATTGTTGTCGTGTCGGCGGTGATGAGTGCAAAACTTCTTTATGACAGCCATGGACAGGAGATCCTCCACTGGTTGGGGATGAACTAATGAACAGTACGCATAATTACGAACAGCTGATTGAAATCTTCGACGGTTGCTTTGCCGATGATTTTAATACCCGTCTGATTAAAGGCGATGACGAACCGATCTATCTTCCGGCTGATGGCGATGCACCGTATAACCGCATCGTTTTTGCCCACGGCTTTTACGCCAGCGGATTACATGAGATCTCGCACTGGTGTATCGCTGGTAAAGCGCGTCGCGAGCTGGTTGACTTCGGTTACTGGTACTGCCCTGATGGCCGTGATGCGATGACCCAGTCTAAATTTGAAGACGTTGAGGTGAAACCGCAGGCGTTCGACTGGCTATTTTGCGTGGCGGCAGGCTATCCGTTTAACGTCAGTTGCGACAACCTGGAAGGCGATTTTGAACCTGACCGTATCGTTTTTCAACGGCGAGTACATGCTCAGGTGATGGTCTATCTGGAGCAGGGGATCCCCGAGCGTCCGGCGCGCTTTATCAAAGCATTACAAGAATATTATCAAACGCCGCCTTTGACGGCTGAGCAATTCCCGTGGCCGGAAGACCTGCACTAAGGCCACACTTTACATAATATGAGGAAAGAAGATGATCGCGGAGTTTGAATCACGCATTCTGGCGTTAATAGACGATATGGTAGACCACGCCAGTGATGATGAACTATTTGCCGGCGGTTATCTGCGCGGCCATCTGACGCTGGCGGTGGCTGAGCTGGAAGGTGAGGACGAGCATACTGCGCAAGCGGTGAATGATAAGGTGACCCAAAGCCTAACGAAAGCGATCAACGCTGGCGAACTGTCGCCACCCGATCAGATTCTGGTGCAGGGCATGTGGGATAATTTGTATCAGCAGGCGCTGCGGAAATAACGTTTTTGCCTGATTAGTGGCCCGATTTTACCCTATCGGGCCAGTTTCTTTGACTATTTCACCGCTTTCCCTTTCAGTAACTTTCTTACCCACAAACGATTCGGATTCAGCGCTGCCAGAGTTTCTCTGTCCATCGGTAACGGCTCGTTGCTCATTTGCGCCGCCAGAATTTCGGCCATCAGCGGAGCGGAGCATAATCCGCGCGAACCGAGTGCGGCAAGCAAATACAGATTGCGATAAATTGGGGCCTCTATGGCCCGTTCCTGGCGTTCGGCCAGCGAGGCGTATTCGCTTAATGTGCGATCATAGTCGGGCACATTGCCTGCCATCGGCAAATGATCGCGTGTTGCACAGCGCACGCCGCTGCGCGCTTCATTGGCACTGACATCCACCTCCTGCACCCACTTAATCTGCGGCAAGCAGTCAATCAGGCGTTGGCGATTTTGTTGCTGATCTACAGCGCTAAACGTGGTATCCGTTTGCCCACGATGATAGCTGGCACCAATGCAGTGCTGTTGGTTGTTTGGGTTTTGCGGGGTCAAATAACCGTCATAACACAGCACCTGGCGTAGCTGTGATAGTCCTGGCGTGGTGGGAATATGGCTGACCTGACCAGCAACTGGATACATGGGAAGGTGTGTGGTCTGACTGAAGTCAGTTACCTGATAACCATTAGCCAGTACCGCGACTTCATGGTGCTGCCGCTGATTTAATTGCCAGCCGTCATTATCAGTGCTGATAGTTTCAACAGGATAATCGTAGTGAACATGTAACCCGCGAGTAGCCGCGAGGGCGAATAGTTCGGCAGTTAGCTGCTGTGGACAGAGCCAACCGCCGGCAGGGTAGGTTATTCCCCCGCAGTCGGTGTCGACGCCGCAGGTTTGTGCAACGGTTTGGGCGTTAACGGCAACGGCGATTTCCGGCGGCAGATTGAGTTCAAGCATCTGGGCGATTTTCTGTGCGCTTTTTTCATCCCAGGCTAGCTGCGTAACGCCGCACCAATCGTGGTCAAACTGCACTGGAAGAGTGTCGTAGAGGCGACGTGCAAAGGTAAATGCCGCCGGGAAAAAGCGGGCGAGGGCCGGATCGTGTTGACTCAATAGAGGGTAAAGAGCCCCCTGACGATTGCCGGATGCGCCTTCTGCGGGGGCGCTGTCGGCACAATATAACGTCACCTGCCAGCCACGACGCAGCAGCGCCAGAGAGAGCAGGGCGCTGGCGATGCCGCCGCCGATAATCGCCACATCGCGCTGCTCCGTTCCGCTACGGGCAAACCACGGAGTGCGCGAGGCGAAGTCGAGCGTTTGCTTCATTTCGCCGACAAGCATTTCGCGTTTGCGGCCAAAACCTTTGCGTTTCTGCATGCTGAAACCAGCTTCTTGCAGCCCGCGACGAACAAAACCTGCTGAGGTGAAGGTAGCCAGAGTTCCGCCGGGCCTCGCCAGTCGGGCCATCGCTGAAAAGAGTTCCGGCGTCCACATATCCGGGTTTTTTGCAGGCGCAAAGCCATCGAGAAACCAGGCATCCACCTGCTGATTAAGCGAATCATCAAGCTCGTTGGTGAGTTCATTGATATCGCCAAACCACAAATCCAGCGTTACACGTCCGTCATCCAGTAGCAGACGATGGCAGCCCGCTAACGGTTGCGGCCACTGCGCCTGTAGCTGTTCAGCCCATGGCGTAAGCTCCGGCCAGTGCTGGTGTGCCAGAGAAAGATCGTCGGCCTTCAGCGGAAATTTTTCGAAACTGATGAAATGTAATCTTTGCAGGGTAGCTTCTGGATTATCGCGGTGAAAAACGTCAAACGCCTGCCATAGCGTGAGAAAGTTTAGCCCGGTGCCGAACCCACTTTCAGCAACGATAAATAATGGGTGCGAATGAATGGGGAAACGTTCGTTAAGCTGGTTACCGCCGAGGAAAACGTAGCGAGTCTCTTCCAGGCCATTATCATTGGAAAAGTAGACATCGTCGAAATCTCGGGAAACAGGTGTACCCTCAGCATTGAATTCCAGGTTGGCGGGTTGTATGGCGTTTTGTTTCACGTAAGTTACTCGAATCACAAGGCGTAGAACGATCTTAACGATGTGTGCCTGAGGGCGCAAATTTATACACAATTTGGCTGATCGGACTTGTTCGGCGTACAAGTGTACGCTATTGTGCGACTCGAAACTTAATATAGTGTGACTTACAGAGGTATTGAATGAAACGTGCAGTGATTACTGGCCTGGGCATCGTTTCCAGTATTGGTAATAACCAGCAGGAAGTCCTGGCATCTCTGCGTGAAGGACGCTCCGGGATCACTTTCTCTGAAGAGTTTAAAGATTCGGGAATGCGCAGCCACGTATGGGGTAATGTCAAACTGGACACAACTGGTTTGATCGACCGTAAAGTGGTTCGTTTCATGAACGATGCCTCTATCTATTCCTATCTCTCCATGCAGCAGGCGATTGAAGATGCTGGCCTGAAAGAAGAAGTCTATCAGCAAAACCCGCGCGTGGGTCTGATTGCCGGTTCCGGCGGTTCTTCTAAATCTCAGGTTTTCGGCGCTGACGCAATGCGCAGCCCGCGTGGTCTGAAAGCCGTAGGTCCTTATGTGGTGACTAAAGCGATGGCATCTGCAGTATCCGCTTGCCTTGCCACACCATTTAAAATCTATGGCGTGAACTACTCCATCAGCTCTGCTTGTGCGACTTCCGCACACTGTATCGGTAATGCTGTTGAGCAAATTCAACTGGGTAAACAGGATATCGTGTTTGCTGGCGGCGGCGAAGAGCTGTGCTGGGAAATGGCCTGTGAGTTCGACGCGATGGGTGCTCTGTCCACCAAATACAACGAAACGCCGGAAAAAGCGTCCCGTACCTATGATGCGCATCGCGATGGCTTCATCATCGCAGGCGGCGGCGGTATGGTTGTCGTTGAAGAGTTGGAACACGCTCTGGCGCGCGGCGCGCACATTTATGCTGAAATTGTTGGCTACGGCGCAACGTCCGATGGTGCTGACATGGTTGCTCCATCAGGTGAAGGCGCGGTGCGCTGCATGAAGATGGCGATGCACGGCGTTGATACCCCAATTGATTACCTGAACTCCCACGGTACTTCTACACCGGTTGGTGATGTGAAGGAACTGGGTGCTATTCGCGAAGTGTTCGGTGATAACAGCCCGGCAATCTCTGCCACAAAAGCGATGACCGGCCACTCTCTGGGCGCGGCTGGCGTGCAGGAAGCTATCTACTCTCTGCTGATGCTCGAACATGGCTTTATCGCCCCAAGCATCAACATTGAAGAGATGGACGAGCAGGCTGCAGGTCTGAACATCGTGACCGAGCCTACTGAACGCGCGCTGACTACCGTGATGTCTAACAGCTTCGGCTTTGGCGGGACTAACGCCACGCTGGTGATGCGCAAATACAGCGCGTAACGAGCAAACCTTGAGAAGGGAGCCAACGGGCTCCCTTTTTTGTCTTCTTGACAGACCCCTGCGCAAGCAGGCAAACTCCTGCCACAACATTATTCTCCCCAATAATGCGTAAGCGTTTAACGTCATCCAACGCGCCTTAACCCTGATAATCAGGTGGAGATGGCGTGGTTATCACCTCGCCTTACTCTGCGAACTGGAGTAAAGCATGTCCGCAGCGACTGAAACAAAAAACACCTCTTCAGCGAATGGATCGCTGTTTCGTATTACTTTCGCCGTTTTTCTTACCTACATGACCGTGGGCCTGCCGCTGCCGGTGATCCCGCTTTTCGTTCATCAGGAACTGGGTTTTGGTAACACCATGGTTGGCGTCGCCGTCGGTATCCAGTTCCTTGCTACCGTGTTAACACGCGGCTATGCCGGTCGCCTGGCGGATCAGTATGGTGCAAAGCGCTCTGTACTTCAGGGCATGCTGGCCTGCGCGCTGGCAGGCGGTGCCTGGCTATGCGCTGCGCTGCTGCCGGTATCCGTTCTGGCGAAGTTTGGCCTGCTGGTACTTGGGCGTTTGATCCTCGGCTTTGGTGAAAGCCAACTGCTTACCGGTAATCTGAGCTGGGGGATGGGGCTGGTTGGCCCTGCACGTTCAGGAAAAGTGATGTCATGGAACGGCATGGCGATATACGGCTCGCTGGCGGCCGGGGCTCCGCTGGGGCTGCTGATCTATAGTCATTATGGCGTAGCGGTGCTGGCCTGCGTCACCATGGCGCTGCCGTTAGTCGCCTGGGCGATTAACGGCACGGTACGTAAAATACCTGCTCACGGTGGTGAGCGCCCGTCGCTATGGAGCGTTGTAGGGATGATCTGGCGCCCCGGTATCGGCCTTGGATTACAGGGCGTCGGCTTCGCGGTGATTGGCACGTTCGTCTCCTTGTATTTCGCCAGCCACGGCTGGGCAATGGCTGGTTTTACGCTGACCGCATTCGGCGGCGCTTTCGTATTGATGCGTATTTTGTTCGGCTGGATGCCGGATCGTTTTGGCGGGGTAAAAGTCGCCATCGTTTCGCTGCTGGTTGAGGCTATTGGTCTGGCTCTGCTTTGGCAGGCACCAAATGCCTGGGTGGCGTTGGCGGGTGCCGCGTTGACTGGCTGCGGTTGCTCACTTATCTTCCCGGCCTTGGGGGTGGAGGTGGTGAAACGCGTACCGCCGCAGGTGAGAGGAACAGCGCTGGGCGGCTATGCCGCATTTCAGGATATCTCTTACGGCGTCACTGGTCCGCTAACCGGGCTGCTTGCAACCTCTTTAGGCTATTCTTCCGTCTTCCTGGCCGCCGCGATATGCGCAGTGTTGGGGATCCTCATTACGTTAGTGTCATTACGTAAGTAAGTCTATGATTCGGCCCTTGGCATACGAGGGCCGGATGGTGCCTGGCGCGGTAGATAGTATTTCACCTGAAACTCAAACATATTGGTGTATAAAATCGAGTAGTCGATAGGCTGGTGATCCTCATCTATCGCCTGCGTTTGCATTCTGATGATAGGGTCTTTGGTACTGATATGCAGAAGTTTAGCCAGTTCCGGTGACGGGAGGATGGGAACAATCGATTCATAGCAGCCGTCAATTTTTACACCGCATTCGTTTTCGATATACGAGAATTTCGATTTCTTCATGTGGGCGATCGTCAGATCAGGAAAGCGCGTTGCCGAGAGCCAGGTTTCTTCTAATTGCATGGCGATATTATCGATAAAACGCAGTCTTTTAGCATAATAAACCAGCTCACCGTGCTGCAACTGCAACCCTTTGGCAATCTCCTCGGACGCGGTTTGCAACTCAAACTTGAGGATTTGGCTGGATGGGGTTTTCCCCTCATTACGTGCAATTTCAGTAAAGCTATCCAGGTGCGTAACGGATGCCTGAAAGTGTTTATTTCTAATCCAGGTTCCGGAGCCATGTCGACGCTCAATGAGCCCATCCTCTTCCAGCGCTTTTAGCGCCTTACGCAAAGTGTTGCGTGAGACATTATAAAATTCGGCTAATTCTTTTTCTGCTGGCAGAAGATCACCAATGCTATACAGCGGACTATTAATTCGGCTTTTTAGTAAATTGACCACATTTTTATAAACCACTTTTGAACCTCTTTAGTTCTTTTAGATACATAGGGTTACAATCTTACAGGATTAAAAGTATGGCAACATGTTCATTTTTTACCTTGTTTTTGCACAACTTTTGTATTGCTAATTGTGATCAAAATGACGGATAAGAAAATTAACAATTATTAAAGTGCACGTCAATTGAGTTTCATAAATAGAAAAGGGCAGGATAAATGAAAAATATATTACTGGTTTGTGCCGCTGGAATGTCAACCAGCATGCTGGTAAAACGCATGCAGGAACATGCAGATTCGTTTGGTATTGCTGCTAATATCAACGCATTGGCTATTTCAGAGGCCAAGGAAATAATCAAAAAAAATGAAGTGGATGTCGTCCTGTTAGGCCCTCAGGTCCGTTTTCAGAAGCGTGAAATTGAAGAAATTGTGCAAGGTAGGATACCGGTTGCCGTGATTGATATGAAATATTATGGTCAGATGGATGGCAAAGCCGTATTAGAAAACGCGCTGGCATTACTGACAAATTAACCATCTTTCTGATTTTAACTCCAATAAAGCGTGTGGGATTCATTGCCTGCATATCCTGTTTTATAATTTATTATGATAAATAAGGGTTCATCATGAGTTTTATGGATACCTTTGAACGTGGCATGGAAAAAATTCTCGTCCCCATTGCCATTAAATTAAATTCTCAGATCCACGTTTCAGCCATCCGTGATGCATTTATTCTCTCTTTTCCAATTGTCATGGCCAGCTCGCTGATTATTTTAATCAACTTTGCTATTTTATCCCCGGATGGATTTATCGCGAGTATTTTACATCTAGGAGCGATATTCCCAAACCTTGCCGATGCGCAGCAAGTTTTTACTCCGGTGATGAACGGCTCAGTCAATATTATGGCCGTACTGATAACCTTCCTTGTGGCCCGCAATATTGCCATCAGCTACCAACAGGATGATCTGCTCTGCGGCCTGACGGCAATCGGTGCTTTCTTTGTCGTGTATACGCCTTATACCATCATTGATGGACAGGCTTATTTGACCACGAAATACCTTGGCCCACAGGGGCTATTTGTGGCTATTATCGTGGCTCTGATCTCCAGTGAGATATTCAGCCGCCTGGCGCGCAACCCTAAAGTGACAATTAACATGCCAGCGGCGGTTCCGCCTGCTGTGGCACGCTCATTTAAGGTTCTGCTGCCTATCTTCTTTGTGATGATTTTCTTCTCAATCATCAACTATCTGCTGACGCGTATTTCTCCTGACGGCCTGAACGATCTGATTTACACGCTGATTCAGGCACCGCTAAAAGATATGGGGACCAATATCGTCACGGTGCTGGTACTCGGGCTGGTGGCAAACTTTCTGTGGGTATTAGGGATTCATGGGCCGAATACCGTGGCGGCGATTCGGGAAGCTATTTTTTCTGAAGCTAATCTGGAAAACCTCTCTTACGCAGCTTCTCACGGTACCACCTGGGGAGCACCTTACCCGATAACCTGGACCGGCATTAACGATGCTTTCGCAAACTGTGGTGGCTCAGGAATGACGCTGGGCCTGCTGCTGGCGATCTTTATCGCTTCGCGGCGAAAAGATTACCGCGATCTGGCGAAAATGGCGTTTGTCCCGGGTTTGTTTAATATTAATGAGCCGGTGATGTTTGGCCTGCCGATTGTTCTTAACCCGATTTTGGTCATCCCGTTTATTCTGGTACCTTTTGTAAACTCATTAATTGGCTACTTTTTTATCAGCATGGAGTTTATTCCGCCGATCGCTTATGCCGTTCCGTGGACGACGCCAGGGCCGCTAATTGCCTTCTTTGGCACAGGTGGTAACTGGCTGGCCTTGTTTGTTGGCATCCTGTGTCTGGCCGTTTCCACGATTATCTATTTACCCTTTGTGATTGCCGCGAATAAGGTAAACACCGCTGCAACTGCTGAATGATTCTGCCTGCCTTCAGTCGACTGACTGAAGGCAAATTATAACAATCTATAAAGGTATTCTATGTATTCAAGTAAATTGAAGGTTAGCTTATTGTCTTTATCCGTACTTCTGGCTTATTCATCAACAGACGCAATAGCGGCAAAATTAACAATTGAACAGCGCCTTGAATTATTGGAGTCTGAATTATCAGCAAATAAAAAAGAGCTACAAAAAACGCAATCGCAACTGTCGAGCTATAAAGATAAAGTGGCGGTATTACAACAAAGCATCAAAGAGAACGAAAAGAGAGAGGTAACTGCGGGCTATCCTGGTGCCACCTCGCCGGTCGCCGATAATATTGCGAATGAGAATAGTGAAATCAGCAAGAGAGCCATCCCGGCAGAGGTCACTGCGACGCAGCAGGTTGCCGTAATTAATACCGATGGTAAGAAAACGAAAGTTGAAAGCGTCACCATGAAGGATCTCAGCAAGTTTATTAAAGACGATATCGGCTTTAGCTATCAGGGATATTTACGTTCCGGGTGGGGAACCTCTAACCATGGCTCATCGCAGACTTATGCCGCAGGGTCATTGGGCCGCTTCGGTAACGAAATGAGCGGCTGGTTTGACCTGACGCTCAACCAACGTGTTTATAACCAGGATGGCAAAACGGCCAATGCGGTCGTGACCTATGATGGCAACGTTGGCGAACAGTATAATGATGCGTGGTTTGGCGATAGCGACAACGAAAATATCCTCCAGTTCAGCGATATTTTCCTTACCACCAGAGGCTTCTTGCCATTTGCTCCTGAGGCCGATTTTTGGGTTGGTAAGCATAAACTGCCGGAATATGAGATTCAGATGCTGGACTGGAAATCGCTTACCACAGATGTGGCAGCCGGCGTAGGTATTCAGAACTGGGCGCTGGGCGTGGGCCAACTTGACGCTTCGCTAAGCCGCAATGATGTTGATGTGTATTCACGTGACTTCTCGAACACCACGCAAATGAATACCAACTCTGTTGATATTCGTTACCGCAATATTCCGCTGTGGCGGGATGGAGCGCTGTCATTGATGGGTAAATACGCTTTTGCCAATAAGAATGATCAGCAGGAGAAAAACGAGGATAACGGCAGCTACTTTAAACTTAAAGATACCTGGATGGCGACCGGAATTGTGCGTCAGGAACTGGATCGCAAAGGTTTTAATGAGTTTACCCTACAGGTGGCGAATAACTCTTACGCCAGTAGTTTTTCTAATTTTTCCGGGGCCAGTAACTCAATGGCGGCGGGACGTTACTACTATGGCGATCACTCGAATGGGGTTGCCTGGCGCTTGATTTCTCAGGGCGAAATGTATCTGGCCGAGCGGATTATTATGGCCAACGCGCTGGTCTGGTCGCACGGTAGCGATATCTATAGCTATGAAAGCGGGGCGCACAGCGACTTTGATAGCTTCCGGGCGGTGATCCGCCCGGCATGGATTTGGGATACCTGGAACCAAAGCGGCGTTGAATTAGGCTGGTTTGCGCAGAAAAACAAAACTGAGCAGGGGCGCTCTCTGAAAGAGTCTGCGTATAAAACGACGCTTTATCACGCCCTCAAGGTTGGACCAAGCCTGTTAGGCTCTCGTCCTGAAATTCGCTTCTACGGAACATATATTAATATTCTCGACAACGAGCTGTCGCAGTTTAAATTTAATGACAATAGTAAGGATGAGTTTATGTTTGGCGTTCAGGCTGAAGTCTGGTGGTAATCGCTGAATAATTCACTTAACGCCCGCCCAATGCGGGCGTTAATGCAATAAAAAACATCTTGTTTTTCTGATGTGACATGTTACTTGAAAATCATTTTTTACATGGCTTCCCATCGCTATTTATCCGGCTATAGTGAAGTCACTCTATCCTAATGGAATATTATAATGATTAAACTAATTATCACCGATCTTGATGGAACATTTCTGAATAGTCATGGCGATTATAATCGTCAGCTGTTCACGCAGGTTAAACAGATCATGCAGGAACAAGGAGTAAATTTTGCCCTCTGTACTGGCAAACAATGTGAACGTGTCGAAGAATTATTCGGTAAAGAGGCCAGCGATTTCTGGATCCTTGGCGATAGCGCCACGCGAATTAAGCACGGCGGAGAGTATATTTATCAATCCCTTATTGATAATGCCCTGGGACGCGAGATGATTGGCGTACTGGAAGAGGTGAATAAGGAACCTGTCATTATTGCCTGTACCGCCGAAGGCGCATTTATTCGAGATTCTGTCTCTCCGCAAATGTTGCAAAAAGTCAAAATGTCGTATGCTAAAGTGATTCAGGTTGCTGATTTTTCTGAAGTGAAATATGACTTTGTGAAAATATCCGTATTTGATATTAAAGGGCGCTGCCCGCAAATTAAACCATTCCTCGCCCCTTACTTTGATAAGGCCTATATAGTGGTATCAGAAGATGCGTGGATTGATATTGCTGACGTTGGAGTTCACAAAGGCCATACGGTAGAGATTTTACAAAACCAACTGAATGCTACCGCAGAGGAGACGATGGTCTTTGGCGACGGTTTGAACGACATCGAACTGATGACTCGGGCGACCTGGAGCTTTGCGATGCGTAATGCGTTTGAAGAAACGAAACGGGCGGCGAACTTTATTACCGGAACAAATGATGATGATGCCGTAATGACCACCATCATACGTTTGCTATCGCTACAGGATTCAGGCCGCCAGCCACAACAGGCCAAGCACTACGATTAACGTCAGCACGATAACCCACGGTTTTTTAAATACTAACCACGGTGACGATGGCGGAGCCTGGACTGCTGGGATCGCCAGCGTTTCCTGCGCTCTGGCGACCCTGAGCACGAAAATTTTGTTAAGCAACATCAGCAACTGAGCTGGGCTGAGCGGCGTTTGAGCCGATGCATGCCAGCTACTTTGCGCAAAATCCATGACTCTCTGCCACTCACCGGTTTCCAGGGGCTGTTTTAACGCGGCTTTTAGTGAGGTTAGCGTCGGCGCTGTCTGCGAGCTGAGCGTTTGCCGCGCGTGTAGCCAGTAAGACAGAGGAGTAAAGTGGGTGGCCGGGATCAGTTCCCCACTTTTTACGCCGCTAAGTTCCAGCATGGATTGCCAGATAAGTTTGCTGGATTCGCCGGTGGCAGCGGCAAGTTTTGTCACCTGTTGATTCAGCGTATTGTGCTCTGCTGGCAGCAGTGGACGCCGTGTTGGCGGGCGCTGCTGTGGCTGAGGGATCGACAACTGACCGCTTTGCAGTAATTGCAGGACATTTTCCAGCTGCGGGAGGGTCAATGCTTGCAGTGCTGTCTGTCCATCATGCTGGCGGATGTAATCGCTGACCGCCTGGCGATTATTTCCCTGATTCAAAAGCTCGGTTAGCTGCGCCAGAATTTGTCGACGATGATGATTTTGTTGCGCGAGGATTAAGCGCTGGTTCAGGCTGTGCTCGGCGGCCTCAAAATGGCTCGCCAGCAGCGGCGCGTCGTTTTTCAGGCTCAGATCGTGTTTAACGCAGGCCCACACCTCGGCATTCTGCTGCGATGTTAACGCCACCAGACGCGTAATCAACCGCTCAAGTACGGTACGCTGCTGCGTGGTGAGCGGAGGTTCGCCTGTCCCCGGAGGGCGATCGGACATACCTGAAACGGGTTGTGTCATGACTAATCCTTCTACATAAGGCCGGGGGATGATGTTCCTGGCGGCGAGATTATGGCACACTTCCCCGGTTTACTCTCGCTCTCAGACAGGTACTGAACCGTGAAAATCCTCGTTGATGAAAATATGCCCTATGCGCGTGAGCTTTTTAGTCGCCTGGGGGAAGTGAAGGCCGTTGCTGGTCGTCCTGTTCCGGCTGAAGCGCTGAATGACGCCGATGCTCTGATGGTTCGCTCGGTCACCAAAGTTAACGAAACGCTGCTCTCTGGCAGGGCTATCAAATTTGTCGGCACCGCGACTGCGGGTACCGATCATGTCGATCAGGTGTGGCTCCAGCAGGCGGGGATTGGTTTTTCCGCAGCACCAGGCTGCAATGCCATCGCTGTAGTAGAATATGTGTTTTCGGCGCTGTTAATGCTGGCTGAACGTGATGGTTTTGCGCTGACCGATCGCACGGTTGGGATCGTGGGTGTAGGCAATGTCGGCGGGCGTCTGCAAAAACGCCTTGAGGCGCTGGGGATCAAAACCCTGCTCTGCGATCCGCCTCGCGCCGATCGCGGTGATGAAGGCGATTTCCGCACTCTTGATGAGCTGGTGCAGGAAGCTGATGTTCTGACTTTCCATACTCCGCTCTATAAAGAAGGGCCGTATAAAACATTGCACCTGGCGGATGAGACGCTGATTAGCCGCCTTAAGCCGGGGGCGATTTTAATTAACGCCTGCCGTGGGCCGGTGGTTGATAACGCCGCGCTGCTCAGGCGTTTGCAGGATAATCAGGCGCTAAGCGTGGTGCTTGATGTCTGGGAGCCTGAGCCCGATCTCAATACCGAATTGCTTAAGCGGGTTGATATTGGCACCGCGCATATTGCGGGCTATACCCTTGAAGGCAAAGCGCGTGGTACGACGCAGGTTTTTGAGGCTTACAGCGCATTTATCGGTCATCCGCAGCAGGTGGCTCTGGACACTCTGTTGCCCGCGCCTGAGTTTGGTCGCATCACTTTGCATGGGCCGCTCGATCAGGCAACGCTAAAACGACTGGCGCATTTGGTGTATGATGTGCGCCGCGATGATGCGCCGCTGCGAAAAGTCGCAGGGGTTGCTGGTGAGTTCGACAAGCTGCGCAAAAATTATCAGGAACGCCGTGAATGGTCTTCGTTGTATGTTCAATGCAGCGACGAACCGGCGGCGACGCTGTTGCGTCAGTTAGGCTTTAATGCCATGCATCATCCCATCCGTTAATATCTTCTTAATGCTCCTGCTGGATAATCCGGCAGGGCCGCTTTTTTCTGGAGTACACCACCATGTCTGAAGGCTGGAATATTGCCGTACTGGGCGCAACGGGCGCCGTAGGCGAAGCCCTGTTCGAAACCCTTGCCGATCGTCAGTTCCCGGTGGGGGATATTTATGCGCTGGCGCGTAATGAAAGCGCCGGTGAGCATCTGCGTTTTTCGGGTAAGTCGGTTATCGTTCAGGATGCTGCTGAATTCGACTGGACTCAGGCCCAGCTGGCCTTTTTTGCCGCCGGTGTAGAAGCGAGCGCCGCGTATATCGAAGACGCCACTAACGCGGGTTGTCTGGTGATTGATTTAAGTGGTCTGTTTGCGCTTGAACCGGACGTGCCGCTGGTGGTGCCGGATGTGAACCCGTTCGTACTGGCGGATTACCGTAATCGCAACGTTATTGCGGTACCGAATAGCCTGACCAGCCAGCTGCTTGCAGCGTTAAAACCGCTGATCGATCAGGGTGGCCTGTCGCGTATTAGCGTGACCAATCTGCTGTCTGCTTCCGCTCACGGTAAAAAAGCGGTCGATGCGCTGGCGGGGCAGAGCGCTAAATTGCTTAACGGCATTCCGGTTGATGAGGACGATTTCTTTGGCCGCCAGCTGGCGTTCAACATGTTGCCGCTATTGCCCGATCGTGAAGGTAGCGTGCGCGAAGAGCGTCGTATCGTCGATGAAGTCCGCAAGATTTTGCAAGATGACGGCCTGATGATCTCCGCAAGTGTGGTGCAGTCCCCGGTATTCTACGGTCATGCGCAAATGGTAGGCTTTGAAGCGCAGCGCCCGCTGTCGGCGGAAGAAGCGCGTGATG
The DNA here is from genome assembly GCF_003261575.2 of Klebsiella huaxiensis. GTDB lineage: Bacteria > Pseudomonadota > Gammaproteobacteria > Enterobacterales > Enterobacteriaceae > Klebsiella > Klebsiella huaxiensis. The sequence goes on from NZ_CP036175.1 coordinate 1,707,456, forward strand.
CCTTTGCCCGTGGTGAAGATATCGAGCTGTCCGAAGAAGGTGAGTTCCCGACTCAGGTCGGCGACGCTTCCGGCACCGTGCGCCTTTCCATCGGCTGCGTGCATAATGATTATGGTATGCCGGAGCAGGTGCAGTTCTGGTCAGTGGCCGATAACGTCCGTTTTGGCGGCGCGCTGATGGCGGTGAAAATCGCTGAGAAACTGGTCCAGGAGTATTTGTACTAATGTCTGAGATGGAGCAGCCGCCGGTCTATAGAATTGCGCTGGGCATCGAGTATGACGGTAGCAAATACTACGGTTGGCAGCGGCAGAATGAAGTTCGCAGCGTGCAGGAAAAACTGGAAAAGGCGCTTTCGCAGGTTGCTAATGAACCGGTGAGCGTATTATGTGCCGGTCGTACCGATGCCGGAGTTCATGGTACCGGTCAGGTGGTGCATTTTGAAACCCGTGCATTACGTAAAGACGTGGCATGGACGCTGGGAGTTAATGCGAATTTACCTGGCGATATCGCGGTACGTTGGGTTAAGCAAGTTCCACCGGACTTTCATGCCCGGTTCAGCGCCACGGCGCGCCGCTATCGCTACGTCATCTATAATCATCGCCTGCGACCGGCGGTATTAGGTCGGGGCGTGACTCACTATTACCATCCCCTGGATGCTGAGCGGATGCAGCGCGCAGCCCAGTGTCTGCTGGGGGAAAATGATTTCACCTCGTTTCGTGCGGTACAGTGCCAGTCGCGCACCCCGTGGCGTAACGTGATGCATATTAACGTCACCCGTTATGGTGCATATGTGGTGGTGGATATCAAAGCGAATGCCTTTGTACATCATATGGTAAGGAATATTGTAGGCAGTCTGATGGAAGTAGGTGCCGGTAACCAGCCAGAGAGCTGGATTGCAGAACTTCTGGCGGCAAAAGACAGGACTCTGGCCGCTGCAACGGCAAAAGCGGAAGGATTGTATCTGGTGTCGGTGGATTATCCGGCCCGCTACGACCTGCCGGTAATGCCGATGGGCCCGCTGTTTCTGGCGGACTAACCTGGTTATTAAGGGCTAACGCAAACTATGGATCTGATTCGTTTTTTAATTGATTTTATTTTACACATTGATGTGCACCTGGCTGAGCTGGTCGCGCAATACGGCATCTGGGTATACGCGATTCTGTTTTTGATTCTGTTCTGTGAAACCGGCCTGGTGGTCACGCCGTTCCTGCCAGGTGACTCTCTGCTGTTTGTTGCGGGTGCTTTGTCGGCGTTGCCGACTAACGATCTCAACGTGCACTTGATGGTGGCGCTGATGGTGGTTGCTGCGATTATCGGCGATGCCCTGAACTACACCATCGGGCGGCTGTTTGGTGAAAAGTTATTCAGTAATCCCAATTCAAAAATTTTCCGCCGCAGCTACCTGGATAAAACCCATGGCTTCTACGCTCGCCACGGCGGCAAGACCATAATCCTTGCTCGTTTTGTCCCGATCGTCAGAACCTTTGCGCCGTTTGTGGCGGGAATGGGACATATGTCCTATCGTCATTTTGCGATGTATAACGTGGTTGGCGCGCTGCTGTGGGTGCTGCTGTTCACCTACGCGGGTTATCTGTTTGGCGATTTGCCGATCGTGCAGGAAAATCTTAAGCTGCTAATCGTGGCGATTATCGTGCTTTCCGTACTGCCAGGGGTGATTGAAATCATTCGCCACAAGCGTGCTGCGGCGAAACAGGCGAAATAACGTTGCGGTTATCTTCGGGCGGTATGCCGCCGTCCGAAGAGTGAAGTGTGAGCGGTTCGACCACTTTTTTATCCCATGTTACGGGATGTTATGATTTAATGTGCAACATTCATGGTCTGTAAGGGGCAAAAATGGCATTATGCGCCCCTTGCGACAAAACTGGCATCGACCAGGTTCAGGTAGAAAGGTTATCAATGAGCTGGATTGAACGAATTAAAAGCAATATAACCCCCACCCGTAAGGCGAGTATTCCTGAAGGTGTATGGACCAAGTGCGACAGCTGCGGTCAGGTACTGTACCGCGCAGAGCTGGAGCGCAACCTGGAGGTTTGCCCTAAGTGCGATCACCACATGCGTATGTCGGCGCGTAACCGCCTGCATAGCCTGCTGGACGAAGGTTCCCTCGTGGAGCTGGGAAGTGAGCTCGAGCCAAAAGATGTGCTGAAGTTCCGCGATTCGAAAAAGTATAAAGACCGTCTGGCATCAGCCCAGAAAGAGACTGGCGAAAAAGACGCGCTGGTGGTCATGAAAGGCACCCTGCATGAAATGCCGGTTGTTGCCGCCGCTTTCGAATTCTCCTTTATGGGCGGTTCAATGGGCTCTGTCGTCGGCGCGCGCTTTGTTCGTGCGGTTGAACAGGCTCTGGAAGACAACTGTCCGCTGATTTGTTTCTCCGCTTCCGGCGGCGCGCGTATGCAGGAAGCGCTGATGTCGCTGATGCAGATGGCGAAAACCTCCGCTGCGCTGGCGAAAATGCAGGAGCGCGGCATGCCGTATATCTCCGTGCTGACCGACCCAACCATGGGCGGTGTCTCGGCGAGCTTTGCTATGTTGGGCGATTTGAACATCGCTGAGCCAAAAGCGCTGATCGGTTTTGCCGGTCCCCGCGTTATTGAGCAGACCGTTCGTGAGAAGCTGCCGCCGGGATTCCAGCGCAGTGAGTTCCTGATTGAAAAAGGGGCGATCGATATGATCGTTCGTCGCCCGGAAATGCGTCTGAAGCTGGCCAGTATTCTGGCGAAGCTGATGAACCTTCCGGCGCCAAATCCGGAACCCGTTCACGAAGGTGAGGTGGTGCCACCGGAGCCGGATCAGGAACCAGAGGCCTGATAATACAGAGGGCAGGCCTGACGGTGCTGCCCTTTTTTATACGCGTAGTTATCTTAACTCTTGCCGGACATCATGGAAAAACAACCTATTCCTCAGGCCGCGTCGCCCCTGGCTACGTGGCTTTCTTATCTGGAACATCTGCACAGCAAAACAATCGACCTGGGACTGGCGCGCGTCAGCGAGGTGGCTGTGCGGATGGCGGTATTAAAACCTGCGCCGTTTGTGTTCACGGTGGCGGGAACCAACGGCAAAGGAACGACCTGCCGTACCCTGGAATCGGTACTGATGGCCGCGGGCTTCAAAGTGGGTGTTTATAGTTCGCCGCATCTGGTGCGCTATACCGAGCGGGTGCGCGTACAAGGCGAAGAGCTGTCGGAACTTGCGCATACCACTTCCTTTGCTGAAATCGAAGCGGCGCGTGGCGAGATTTCTCTGAGCTATTTTGAATTTGGTACGCTTTCCGCGCTGTGGCTATTTCAGCAGGCGCAACTGGATGTCGTTATCCTTGAAGTGGGTCTCGGCGGTCGCCTGGATGCGACTAATATTGTTGATGCCGACGTGGCGGTAGTCACCAGTATTGCGCTTGACCATACGGACTGGCTGGGACCGGATCGCGAAAGCATTGGCCGCGAGAAGGCAGGTATTTTTCGCGGTGGTAAACCGGCTATCGTTGGTGAACCCGATATGCCCCAGACTATCGCCGAGGTTGCGAGCGAAAAGGGCGCGCAACTCCTGCGCCGCGACGTTGACTGGGGCTATGAGGCCGGTGAGCAGAGCTGGTCTTTCAGTGATGAAAACGGCGCACTCACCGACCTGCCGCTGCCACAGGTACCTATGCCGAATGCCGCAACTGCGCTCGCTGCCCTGCGTGCCAGCAAGCTCAAGGTTGACGAGCAGGCGATTCGCGACGGTATTCAAAAGGCGATGCTGCCGGGGCGTTTTCAGATAATTAGCGACACCCCGAGAGTCATCCTTGATGTTGCTCATAACCCGCATGCGGCGACGTATCTCGCCGGGCGTCTCAAAACCTTACCGAAAACGGGGCGCGTGCTGGCGGTTATTGGTATGCTGCATGATAAGGACATCGCCGGTACGCTGGAAAACCTGAAGGCGGAAGTTGACGATTGGTACTGTGCGCCGCTGGAAGGGCCGCGCGGCGCGACGGCAGAGCAACTGCTGGAACATTTACGCGCAGGCAAAGTCTATACCAGCGTTGTGCAGGCCTGGTACGCTGCGATGGCAGATGCCAGACCACAGGATACGGTGCTGGTGTGTGGTTCATTCCACACGGTGGCGCATGTAATGGAAGAGATAGACGCGGGGAGAATCGGTGGCGAGTAAGTTTCAGAACCGTTTAGTCGGGACGATCGTACTGGTGGCACTGGGGGTTATTATCCTGCCAGGGCTGCTTGATGGTCAGAAAAAACATTATCAGGATGAGTTTGCCGCAATCCCACTGGTACCAAAACCAGGCGACCGCGATGAGCCAGATATGCTACCAGCAGCGACTCAGACGCTGCCTTCGCAGCCTCCGGAAGGGGCCGCCGAAGAGGTGAGAGCTGGGGATGCAGCGGCACCGTCGCTTGATCCTTCGCGGATCCCGGTGAACAATAACAGTTTTGATGTGGTGCAGGAGCCGGTTGTCGCGCAAAAACCACAGCCGCAGCCTAAACCTCAACCGAAGCCGGTAGAGAAGCCGCAACCTCAGCCACCGCAGCAGGTCGCGGTGCAGACACCCGCGCCTAAACCGCAACAGCAGGCTGAAATTCCGGCTCCGACCGGTAAAGCCTATGTTGTGCAGTTAGGTGCGCTGAAGAACGCCGATAAGGTCAACGAGATCGTCGGTAAGCTGCGCGCCGCTGGCTTCAAAGTTTATACGTCGCCTTCGACGCCGGTGCAGGGTAAAATCACCCGTATTCTGGTCGGCCCGGATGCTTCGAAAGATAAGCTGAAGGGGCAACTTGGCGAGCTGAACAAGCTGTCCGGACTTAGCGGTGTAGTCATGGGCTTTAGCCCGAACTAACCTTCTCTTTTTTAATAAAGAAAGGTAGGGCCAGAGCACGGAAACCCCTGTCTGACGCGCCCTGAAGAGGCGAAAGGCAGTATGGCGTTGAATGTTTTTTCAGCGCCATTTTTATTTCTGTAGGGCATGGAAATCCCTACGCAAACGTTTTCTTTTTCTGTTAGAATGCGCCCCGAACCGGACGACAGGGCGTAAAATCGTGGGACGTATATGGTCTGGATTGATTACGCCATAATTGCGGTGATTGGTTTTTCCTCTTTGGTCAGCCTGATCCGCGGCTTTGTTCGTGAAGCTTTATCGCTGGTAACCTGGGGATGCGCTTTCTTTGTTGCCAGTCATTACTACACTTACCTGGCTGTCTGGTTCACGGGCTTTGAAGACGAACTGGTCCGAAATGGGATTGCTATCGCGATACTGTTTATCGCGACGCTTATCGTCGGCGCTATCGTTAACTTTGTGATAGGTCAGCTGGTGGAGAAAACCGGCCTGTCGGGTACCGACAGGGTGTTGGGGATCTGTTTTGGCGCCCTGCGCGGTGTGCTAATCGTCTCTGCGATTCTGTTTTTTCTCGATAGTTTTACCAGTATGGCGAAAAGCGATGACTGGCAAAAGTCTGAGCTTATCCCACAGTTCAGTTTCGTTATCAGATGGTTCTTTGACTATCTGCAGAGCTCGTCAAGTTTCTTGCCCAAAGCATAAGCGTTGGGATGTAGCTTAACGAGGAAAAGACGTATGTGCGGTATTGTCGGTATCGCCGGTGTTATGCCGGTAAACCAGTCGATTTATGACGCGTTAACGGTGCTTCAGCATCGTGGGCAGGATGCCGCAGGCATCATCACCATCGATGCGAACAACTGTTTTCGTTTGCGTAAAGCGAACGGGCTGGTGAGCGATGTGTTTGAAGCTCGCCATATGCAGCGTATGCAAGGCAATATGGGGATTGGTCACGTTCGTTACCCGACGGCTGGCAGCTCCAGCGCCTCCGAGGCTCAGCCTTTCTACGTCAACTCTCCATATGGCATTACGTTGGCGCACAACGGCAATCTGACTAATGCTCACGAGCTGCGTCAAAAGCTGTTTGAAGAAAAACGCCGCCACATCAACACCACCTCCGACTCCGAAATCCTGCTCAACATTTTTGCCAGCGAGCTGGATAATTTCCGCCATTATCCGCTGGAAGCAGACAACATTTTTGCGGCGATTGCCGCCACTAACCGCCAGATTCGCGGCGCTTATGCCTGCGTGGCGATGATTATCGGCCACGGCATGGTCGCCTTCCGCGACCCGAACGGCATCCGTCCGCTGGTGCTGGGCAAGCGTGATATTGGCGATGGCCGCACTGAGTATATGGTGGCCTCGGAAAGTGTTGCTCTGGATACCTTGGGCTTTGAGTTCTTACGTGACGTTGCGCCTGGCGAAGCGGTGTATATCACCGAAAAAGGCCAGTTGTTCACTCGCCAGTGCGCCGAGAACCCGGTTAGCAATCCGTGCCTGTTCGAATACGTTTACTTCGCGCGTCCGGATTCATTCATCGACAAAATTTCCGTCTACAGCGCCCGTGTGAATATGGGGACTAAGCTGGGGGCGAAAATTGCTCGCGAGTGGGAAGATCTTGATATTGATGTAGTGATTCCGATTCCAGAAACCTCCTGCGATATCGCGCTGGAAATTGCCCGTATCCTTGACAAGCCGTATCGCCAGGGCTTCGTGAAAAACCGCTACGTTGGTCGTACCTTTATCATGCCAGGCCAGCAGCTGCGTCGTAAGTCGGTGCGTCGTAAACTCAACGCCAACCGTGCCGAGTTCCGCGATAAGAATGTGCTGCTGGTCGATGACTCCATCGTTCGCGGCACTACTTCGGAACAGATTATCGAGATGGCGCGCGAAGCTGGGGCGAAGAAAGTGTATCTGGCGTCAGCGGCGCCGGAAATTCGCTTCCCGAACGTGTATGGCATTGATATGCCAACCGCGACTGAGCTGATTGCTCACGGGCGTGAAGTTGACGAGATTCGTCAGATCATCGGTGCAGATGGTTTGATTTTCCAGGATCTGGACGATCTGATTGACGCAGTCCGTGCGGAGAACCCGGATATTCAGCAGTTCGAATGCTCGGTTTTCAACGGTATCTACGTTACCAAAGACGTCGATCAGCAGTATCTGGATTATCTCGATTCCCTGCGTAACGACGATGCGAAAGCGGTTCAGCTGCAAAACGAAGTGGAAAATTTAGAGATGCATAACGAAGGGTAATCCCTTCGCCTGGAAAAGCCCGCGGTCGCGAGATCGCGGGCTTTTTGCTTTTAAGCCTCGTCGACCCAAATCCGCATTTCGCCTTCGCCGCGGTTGGCCCAGCTAAACCACGGAATAAACGTCAAAGTTTGCTTTTCAACGTTCGCCTGTGGGCTGTCGAAACTGTACAGCGGTGTGTCCTCTGGCGCTGTCTGCATGCGCAAACCCTCCGCCATAATCAAGACTTTTCCTTTCAAAACGCCAGTTCCTGCCATCTCATGAAACTGACTGCCGCGCGGGAGCGACAGATTGTGCAGCTCCGTGCCGTTATCTGCCTCTTCCAGGCAGTACACGAGCGGCCCACGTTGAATCGCCACTTTGCCCGCGTTATGACGCACCAGCGGATTTGCGTAGACGCGACGGATAGTCATCGGCAGATGCAGCGTAATGACGTCGCCCTGTTGCCACTGGCGAGTGATATGCAGATAGCCTTTGAGCCGTTCTCCTTGCGCGGTTTCGCCATTGACCAGTACCTGCGGAGCTTCGCACCATTCCGGCAGACGCAGCGCCAAAGTGTGGGCGACGGGCTGTGAATGGGTGAAGGTGATGTTGACCTCTTCATCCCACGGGTAGTTACCGCTAATTTTCAGCGCCAGTGGCCGGTCGTTAATGGTGAACTGGGCTTCGCTCCCGGCGTAGAAATTGATAAATAGCGCGTCCTGGCGCGGGGTAAAAAGATAGTGACCAATAGCGACCAGCGTGCGTGCGATGTTTGGCGGGCAGCAGGCGCAGCCGAACCAGCGCTGGCGAACCGGCTTAATATGGTCGTAAATATGGTTATGCGGGATGCTCTTGGGGTGAGTTTCCAGCGGATTAACGTAAAAGAAATGCTTACCGTCCAGCGCCATCCCGCCGAGTACCGTATTGTAGAACGCGCGCTCCATGACATCGGCATAATGCGCGTCGCCTTCCATTTCCAGCATCCGGCGGGCGAACATCATCAGGCCGATAGAGGCGCAGCTTTCGCCGTAAGCGGTATCGTTAGGCAGATCGTAGTCGCTGGTAAAGGCTTCACCGATCCCCTGCGAGCCAATGCCGCCGGTAATATACATCCGCCGCTGGACCGTATTGTTCCAGATTCGCAGACAGGTCTGGCGTTTCTCTTCGTCCTGAGTCATACGGGCGATATGCGCCAGGCCGGTCATCAGGTAGACGGAACGGACGGCGTGGCCAACCGCTTCGCTCTGTTCGGAGAGTGGTTTGTGCGCATGAGTGTAAGTTTTGTCTTTTATCATTCCTGGCCAGGCGTCGCCCCAGCCGATCCAGTGTCGGGTGCCGCCGCGTTTTTCGAACTCAATGTCGTAATAGTAAGGCTGCTTACCGCGTTCTTCGATAAAGAAACAGGCCAGCGCCTGATATCGGGGTTCCCGGGTGACTTCGTAAAGACGCATCAGCGCCAGCTCGATTTCCGGATGCCCCGGATAGCCGCGAAGCTGGCCGGGTTTTGGACCGAAAACAGTATCAATGTAATCGGCAAATCTGCAGGAGACTTCCAACAGGCGGCGCTTCCCCGTAGCATTGTAAAAAGCGACAGCCGCTTCAAACAGGTGCCCCGCGCAGTAAAGTTCGTGGCATTCCGCGAGGTTAGTCCAGCGCTGCCCCGGTTCTTTAACGGTGTACCAGGTATTCAGATAGCCGTCTGCACACTGGGCTTTCGCCAGAAGCTCAATCACTTCATCAGCGGTTTGTTCAAGGGTTGCGTCAGGCTTCTGGCTCAATGACCAGGCGACAGCTTCCAGCCATTTGGTGACATCGCTATCCTGAAAAACCATACCGTAAAACTGACCATCCTCTAATCCTGCGGCGATGCGGTAGTTAGCCAACGCGTGGCTTGGTTCCGCATCGGGAATGTTGTCATTGAGCGCTTCCCACTGATAAGGAATGACGACATCGCGAATCAGACGTTGATACTCTCCCAGGAAAGGGTCGGTAACGGTAATTCGGTTCAGGTCGGCTTCAATTACATCGGACTGCTTCATGTTTACCTCAGGAAATTTGGGAATGTCTTTGGTGAAGATCGGTGGAAATGCGGTTCATCATTGGGCCGTTCAGACGGCACTTAAGCAGGCATAAGGCCAGCACCAGATGGAAGATTGCCGGTACAACGCTTTGCAGCAGGGTGATGCCCTGAATAGAAGCGGCGGTCTGGTTTTCCAGTCCCGGCTGGTAGGCCACCATAATCAGCAGAATGCTGATTATTCCGCCGGATGAGGCCCATGAGAGTTTGATAAAAAAGAGGTTGAAGGCGAAGTTCATCCCGGAAGAGCGCACGCCGTTTTTCCATTCGCCGTAATCATCGGCAAACGCCATGATCGAGAAGTGCAACGGTAGGGTGAAGCCGAGCACGATGTTGTTAATCAGGATACAGACCAGCCATAGCGTCTGGTGCTGCGGTCCGGTCGGCAGGAACCACATCGCCAGGCCGAAAACAACCAGCACCAGGTTGGTATAGAAGTACAGCTTGACCATATCGACACGGCGGGAAAGCGGATTGACGATCACTGCACCGATAATCGCGGCCAGCGTGACGATGGCAAAAAACAGCGACATAAAGCCAGTGCTGCCCTGTAGCGCATAGGAGATGAAGTACATATAGCCGCCGCCGCGAATACACAGAATATTCACCAACAGGAAAGACATCACCAGCATCATGAGTAATTGGTCGTTCTTGCGCAGCCCTTGCAGATGCTGGCGCAAAGTGAATTTCCCGGCCAGCGATAGAGGAACTCGCTCTTTGACCCAGAAAAAGCACAGTAAAAACATGACTGCACCAATCCCACACAGCACGGTTACGCCATACTGGTAGCCTTTAGCCAGATTGCCCTGACCAAAGAATTCGACCATCCACGGTAGTCCGACAGAGACCAGGAAGCCGGCGATGCCACTTAAGACAAAGCGCCATGACTGGCAGGACATCACCTGATCGTGACGGTTGGTCATGGCGTTAATCAGCGCGCAGTAGGGGACGTTGTTGGCGGTATAGCCCACAGAGAGCAGGAAGTAGGTACCGAAGGCCCAGGCGACTTTCATGTTCGGGCTCATGTCCGGCACGGTGAATGTCAGGATCCCGATAACCGCAAGCGGAACGGCAGTCCATAGCTGCCACGGACGAAAACGACCCCAGCGACTGCGGGTTCTGTCGGCGATAATGCCCATAACCGGGTCGGATACCGCATCGACGATTCTCAAGGTAAAAAACATCGCGCCGACGATGGCCGGGCTCAGGCCAAACACGTCGGTGTAGAAAAAAAGCAGGAAGCCGCTGATCAAATCCGAGATGCAGTGTCCACCGGCATCTCCCAGTCCATAGCCTATTTTTTCGCGGGTTGAGAGCGTTTCTCCCGCATCAACTATCTGCACATCGGTATCCAGATTATCGGCAGTAGCCATAACCAATCCTTATTTGCCTTAGCAATGGTGATGATTCAACAAGTCATTACGACGTATCTCTGGTTATTTTTAGTAAATATAAAACGACGGAGAGCATAGATCTGATCATAGTTATGCGTACATTCTTGACGTTTCGCCTTGTGATTTTGATCTTTATTTTTACTAGAAATAAATTTTTAATGTAGATCTTTATCACGTTTTAAAGAGTGCAAAGTATGTGGTTTGTCTGTGAGACATCCTGGATGCCGCCCGATAAGAGGGTAAAACCTTATTTGTAGTGCTGTGGTACGCATAAGCAGGCAGAGCGATGTCCGCTTGATGACTTGTGAGGTGGGATGACAAACTTGATTTTTTGTTTAGTAAAAAATAAAAATATTCAGGTTGTTAATCGTCATCCGCTGCGTGATATCCTTAGTGACTGCTTCATACATTCGCCCGACGAGATACAAGGGGCGTTGATGGAGATAGCAAAGTACGTACACGACGAGGCTAAGCTGGAGAGCAGGCGCTAAAAGGACAATCAGCATAAACCCCGCATGACAGGTGAAAACGAACGGAATGGCAAAAAAAACCAGAATTAAAGATATTGCGACCGCCTGTGGTGTGTCTATTGCCGCGGTCTCCAGGGCGTTGAAAGGGCAGCCGGGGCTAAGTGAAGAGACACGCCAGCGGATTTTGTCGATAGCGGAAGCAGAAGGCTATGATTTTAGCCGCTTGCGCAGCGGGCGTATCAAGCGCCTGCTTTTTCTGCTGCACCGGGAACACAATATCGCCAGCGCGCTGCCGTTCTATTCGACCGTGATGCTCGGCGTTGCGGATGCCTGTCGAGAAAATGAAATTGCCATGAGTTTCCAGCCCATTGGCCCCGGAGACTCGGTCAGCGAGCTGATTAATCTGCACCAGCCTGATGCACTGATTTGTGCGGGTTATCTGGAAGCTGAGGTGTTAGCTGAACTGCGTAAAACCGCGTTACCTGTTGCCCTTGTCGATTTGTGGGCGGCAGATTTTCCTTGTGTGAATCCGGATAACTATCATGGTGGTTTTGTCGCCACCCGCCATCTGCTTGAGCAGGGAAGAAAACGTATTGCTTTTCTTGGTCATTCGCAGCGCCACTACAGTATTCGCCAGCGTGTTGAAGGCTATCAGCAAGCGCTGTTTGACGCAGGGATTTCGCTGCCTGCTGATTATAAGGTCGAGGTACCGCCAGTTAAGGAGATTGAGCAGGCGTTGGTGGAGGGGATGGAGAGCCTGCTGGCGTTGCCGCAGCCGCCGGATGCTATCTTTGCTTATAACGATATGGCTGCGCTGGTGGCCATGCGGGTCTGCGCGCGCAAAGGCATCAACGTACCGCAAGAGGTGGCGATTGTCGGTTTTGACGATATCGATGCCGCGGCCTGGGCATATCCGCCATTAACCACGGTAGCCATTGATAAGCGCGAGCTTGGCCGCGATGCGTTCCGTCTTTTGCTGAGCGATGAAGGTGAGAGAAACTTGTTGTTGCCGGTGCGGTTGGTGGTTCGCGAAAGTTCGTTGCGGTTGCGTCCGGAGCTATAATCCGGCAAAGTCTGCGCCATTGAGCGGAAGGGGCAAATATCGTGAAACGACTGATTATTGGTATTTCTGGCGCCAGCGGCGCAATTTACGGCGTGCGGCTGCTCCAGATTTTACGTGATGTTCCTGATGTAGAAACGCACCTGATTTTGAGTCAGGCCGCGCGCCAGACGCTGGCGCTGGAGACTGACTTCTCTTTGCGCGAAGTGCAGGCGTTAGCTGACGTGGTTCACGATGCCCGTGATATTGCCGCCAGCATCTCTTCCGGCTCTTTTAAAACCGCCGGGATGGTGATTCTGCCGTGCTCAATGAAAACCCTTTCCGGCATTGTTCATAGCTATACCGATGGTCTGTTGACCAGAGCCGCGGATGTGGTGCTTAAAGAGCGGCGCCCGCTGGTGCTGTGCGTGCGGGAAACGCCATTCCATCTGGGCCATTTGCGTTTACTGGTTCAGGCGGCGGAAATGGGCGCGGTGATTATGCCGCCGGTGCCGGCGTTCTATCATCGTCCGCATACCCTCGATGATGTGATTAACCAGACAGTCAATCGCGTTATTGATCAGTTCGATATTACCCTTCCTGAAGACCTCTTTACCCGCTGGCAGGGCGCGTAGATCGCACTAACATAGTGCGCTTTATTCACAATTGCGCTCCTGCAGTGCAATTTTGTCGCCTCGATCAAATCCTCAACATTTAATTTGTTTTTTTGCGCTCCGGCACTGCGGTTTATCCGTTATTGCTGGTATCTTCGCTTTTAAGACAAACCTGCAACCTTTATTTAACAAATTTAACGCCATTTCCAGCACGCACTGAGAAAATGGCATAAAACGTGCACTATAAAACGTGTAAGAGCTGTTGGCAGTATTCATAACAAGACAACGCATCGCATAACAACATCACGACACTTAAGGGTAACCTATGAAGAAGACGGTCCTGGCTCTCTCTTTAATGATGGGAATTTGCAGCGCTTCCAGCGCATTCGCCGCGCTGCCGCAAAGTATACGTATTGGCACCGATGCCACCTACGCGCCTTTCTCATCGAAGGATGCGAAAGGGGATTTCGTCGGCTTTGACATCGATTTGGGCAATGAGCTTTGTTCACGTATCAACGTGAAATGTACCTGGGTAGGCAGCGATTTCGACGCTCTGATCCCTTCGCTGAAGGCGAAGAAGATCGACGCCATTATCTCTTCTTTGTCGATTACCGAAAAACGTCAGCAGGAGATAGCCTTCTCTGACAAGCTCTACGCGGCGGATTCCCGTTTGATCGCCGCTAAGGGTTCACCGATTCAACCAACGCTGGAATCTCTCAAAGGCAAGCATGTCGGCGTATTACAGGGCTCTACTCAGGAAGGCTACGGTAATGAGCGCTGGCGCAGCCATGGCGTAGATGTTGTTGCTTATCAGAACCAGGATTTGATTTACTCCGACCTCGCAGCAGGCCGTCTGGACGCCGCATTACAGGATGAAGTGGCCGCCAGCGAAGGCTTCCTCAAACAACCTGCCGGTAAAGATTTTGCTTTTGCAGGCCCTTCCGTTAAAGACAAAAAATTCTTCGGTGATGGTACCGGTATCGGCCTGCGTAAGGACGATAGCGAGCTGAAAGCCGCGTTTGATAAAGCGCTGGCTGAAGTTCGTAAAGATGGTACCTACGATAAGATGGCGAAAAAATACTTCGACTTTAACGTATACGGCGACTAAGACCACTGTTGGCCCGGGACTCCGGGCCACGCACATCTATTGCTGCCCCTTATTGGTGCAATCACACTTTTGGTGGATCAATCTGGTGCAGTATAGCGCTCGCATTGCGATAGAAAGTGCATAGTTAAGCGTTTCTGATGCGAAAAAATTTGCTTTCCGGCGCAGAATGTTTTGCCTTACCGGGGCGAATAATGGCACGATAACTGCCGTAAGTATTTCTAATAAACCCGTTAGAATGACAGTCTGTTGAGGATAGTTATGAAAAAACTGGCGTTGTCTCTCTCTTTAGCGCTGGCCCTTTCCAGCGTTTCCACGGTATTCGCAGCAATTCCGCAAAAAGTCCGTATCGGTACCGACCCTACTTATGCCCCGTTCGAATCGAAGAATGCACAGGGTGAATTGATTGGTTTTGACATCGATCTGGCAAAAGAGCTGTGTAAGCGCATCAATACGCAATGTACCTTCATTGAGAACCCGCTGGACGCGTTGATCCCATCTTTAAAAGCGAAGAAGATTGATGCCATTATGTCCTCGCTTTCGATCACCGAAAAACGTCAGCAGGAAATCGCTTTCACCGACAAACTCTATGCCGCCGATTCTCGCCTGGTGGTGAAAAAAGGCAGCGATGTTACGCCTGACCTCGCGAAGCTGAAAGGCAAACGCGTCGGTGTTCTGCAAGGAACTACGCAAGAAACCTACGGCAATGAACACTGGGCGCCGAAAGGAATTGAAATTGTTTCCTATCAGGGGCAGGACAATATCTATTCTGACCTGACTGCTGGACGTATTGATGCCGCGTTCCAGGATGAAGTTGCCGCTAGCGAAGGTTTCCTCAAACAGCCTATTGGCAAAGATTATCAGTTTGGCGGTCCGTCGATTAAAGACGAGAAGCTGTTTGGCGTCGGCACCGGCATGGGGCTGCGTAAAGATGATAACGAACTGCGTGAAGCGCTGAATAAAGCCTTTGCCGAGATGCGAAAAGACGGCACCTACGACAAGCTGGCGAAGAAATATTTTGATTTTAACGTGTACGGCGATTAACCATTTCGCGTACCCCATCGCGCGTAATTTGGCGCGCGATGGTTGATGACAGACAGGGCAGACAGCATGCTGTACGGGTTTTCACAGGTTATTTTTCAGGGCGCGCTGGTCACCCTCGAGCTGGCATTAAGCTCCGTTGTTCTGGCGGTGCTTATCGGTCTGGCCGGAGCCGGAGCCAAGCTTTCCAGCAATCGTCCGCTGGCGCTGATTTTCGAAGGCTATACCACTTTAATCCGCGGTGTGCCCGATCTGGTGCTTATGCTGCTGATTTTTTACGGGCTGCAGATTGCGCTTAACAGCGTGACTGACGCGCTGGGCCTGGCGCAGTTTGATATCGACCCAATGGTGGCGGGGATTATCACGCTGGGCTTTATCTATGGCGCCTATTTCACCGAAACTTTTCGCGGCGCTTTTCTGGCCGTACCGAAAGGGCATATCGAAGCGGCCACCGCTTTCGGATTCAGCAGCGGGCAGACTTTTCGCCGGATCCTGTTCCCGGCGATGATGCGCTATGCGCTGCCTGGAATAGGCAACAACTGGCAGGTGATACTCAAAGCGACAGCGCTGGTCTCGTTACTGGGGCTAGAAGATGTGGTCAAGGCAACCCAGTTGGCAGGCAAAAGCACCTGGGAGCCCTTCTACTTCGCTATCGTTTGTGGCCTGATTTATCTCGTATTTACCACGGTTTCCAATGGTGTACTGCTGATGCTTGAACGCCGTTATTCTGTAGGCGTGAAGAGGGCTGACCTGTGATTGAAATTATTCAGGAGTACTGGAAATCTCTGCTGTGGACTGACGGATACCGCTTTACTGGGGTAGCGATTACGCTCTGGCTGCTGATCTCGTCAGTGGTGATGGGGGGCATTCTGGCGGTTTTTCTCGCCATTGGTCGCGTCTCAAGCAATAAATATATCCAGTTCCCTATCTGGCTGTTTACCTACATTTTTCGCGGTACGCCGCTGTACGTCCAACTGCTGGTGTTCTATTCCGGGATGTATACGCTGGAAGTTGTCAAAGGTACCGAACTGCTAAATGCTTTCTTCCGTAGTGGCCTGAACTGTACGGTGCTGGCGCTGACGCTAAATACCTGTGCCTATACCACGGAGATTTTCGCTGGCGCGATTCGTTCGGTTCCCGCCGGAGAGATTGAAGCGGCGCGAGCGTACGGTTTTTCATCGGTCAAAATGTATCGTTGCATTATTTTGCCTTCCGCGCTGCGTATTGCTCTGCCTGCGTACAGCAATGAAGTGATTTTGATGCTGCACTCCACCGCGCTGGCTTTTACCGCGACGGTGCCGGACCTGCTGAAAATCGCCCGTGATATTAACTCGGCGACCTACCAGCCGTTTACTGCTTTTGGCATTGCCGCAGTACTGTATCTCATTATCTCGTATGTGCTGATTAGCTTGTTCCGCAGGGCGGAAAAGCGCTGGCTGCAGCATATCAAACCTTCTTCAACGCACTGAGAACGCCATGTCCGACAATAAATTAAACGTTATCGATCTCCATAAACGTTACGGCGA
The DNA here is from genome assembly GCF_003261575.2 of Klebsiella huaxiensis. Classification (GTDB taxonomy): domain Bacteria; phylum Pseudomonadota; class Gammaproteobacteria; order Enterobacterales; family Enterobacteriaceae; genus Klebsiella; species Klebsiella huaxiensis. The sequence continues at coordinate 1,723,806 of NZ_CP036175.1, forward strand.
ACACGAGGTGCTGAAAGGCGTCTCGCTACGGGCGAAAGCCGGGGACGTTATCAGCATCATCGGTTCATCAGGTTCCGGCAAAAGTACCTTTTTGCGATGCATTAACTTCCTTGAAAAGCCCAGTGAAGGCACGATTGTAGTTAATGGGCAGAATATTGGCCTGGTTCGTGATAAAGACGGCCAGCTCAAGGTCTCTGATAAAAACCAACTCCGCCTGTTGCGTACTCGTCTGACCATGGTGTTTCAGCACTTCAACCTGTGGAGCCATATGACGGTACTGGAAAACGTCATGGAAGCGCCGATTCAGGTTCTGGGGCTGAGCAAACAGGAAGCGCGCGATCGGGCAGTGAAATACCTGGCGAAAGTGGGTATTGATGAGCGCCAGCAGATTAAATACCCGGTCCACCTATCCGGTGGTCAGCAGCAGCGTGTATCCATCGCCCGCGCGTTGGCAATGGAGCCTGATGTGTTGCTGTTTGATGAACCAACGTCGGCGCTTGACCCGGAGCTGGTGGGCGAAGTGCTGCGTATCATGCAGCAACTGGCGGAAGAGGGGAAAACCATGGTTGTGGTGACGCATGAGATGGGCTTTGCCCGCCATGTTTCCTCGCACGTGATCTTCCTCCATCAGGGTAAAATTGAAGAAGAAGGGCACCCTGACGAAGTCTTCGGTAATCCGAAAAGCCAGCGCCTGCAGCAGTTCCTGAAAGGTTCTTTGAAGTAACATCAACCCTGACCCGGCGGAATACCCTCCGCCGGGACAGCTAGCGCTCCAGCCGATACACCCAGTCGTCGTAATCTATTCCGTTTAGATGGTAAGCTTTTTCGAACACCTGAATGCGGATAAAACCCTGTTTTTCCAGCAGGCGGGAAGATCCCGAATTAGTGCCCAACACCCATGCATTAATCGCCTGAACGCCGAGTTGGTTAAATCCGTAATCGCAAATTGCTTGTAGCGCTTCGCGGGCGAACCCTTGTCCCTGAGCTTCGGGGAGGAGGGCATAACCCACGTCTGCTTCATGCGGATTTTTAGTGCTGATACGCAGGCCGATATCACCCATCGCCGTGCCGCTGGCATCGCGCAGCACGAAGACGCCAGTATCTGCGCAGCGAGCCTCAAATAGCGTACGTAGCGCCGATTCTTCAAGGATCTCACCCATAAAACGCATCACTTCTGGGTCTTGCCGTAGACGCAGGAAAAAGGGCCAGTCAGATGAGTTAAATGGAGAAAGAAGTAAGCGCGGCGTGGTGAGCGTTATCATAAACAAGCCATAACAGTGGAGAGTCTATTCACCTTAACACCACAATGTACTGAATTATATGACGGTGTTATCCGATATTTAACGAATCAACCCGGTGTTTTTCAAGCCTTTGAAGGTAGTGAAGGACGGTTTTGCTCTCCCGCGTGGCTCGCAATTGGAGCGCCAGATTCAGGTTATCCAGAACCTCGGCGTGGGCAACCAGCGGCGAGTCTTCGGGGATTCTGTTTTCCGTTACCAGCCAACCAACAATGGTTTTCCAGCGCCACAAAGGGGAATTGCCCTTAACGCGCTGCACCGGTCCAGGAAACTGACCTGAGCCTCTTGCGCCATCTTTCAGCAGGGCGATGGCCTGCCGTGTCAGGCCGGTGAGTTCGGCAATATCGCTTAAACCTACCAGGGCGGAATCAACGGATTCAACCCGGGCACTGAGGGAGAGAGCGGATTCGATATCTGCAATGGCTGACAGAATAGCCTGCTCAAGAGAGTCGCTTTCGCGATCGAAATCCAGATAGACTGCGGTGCCGTAAAAGCAGACCAGGGCATCAGCGCAGCCCGCCGCATGCAGCGAATCTTCCAGACCCACGGTGTGCGCGGTAACGCCAGAAAGCGTGAGGGTAAAATTATACAGCGCCATGATTTAGTCCTTCTTGTGGTTAATCTGAGCTGATAAAGGCACCTGACAGCGGTCGACCATTCTAATAATCTGCCGGGCGTGGTTAATGGGGACTGCCGGCGTTGACCAGATACTCATCATATGTTCCCGATGCCGGGTCGTCCCGCACATTAGCCGTCCAAAACAGTGGGCGCTTTTACCGCCAGCGATAAAAATCCAACCCCTTGTGAGCGCATAGTCGATGGCTGCTCTGATATGTTTATCTGGATGTTCCTTCATCAGTATGTCCTGGTTATTTTGAATACAATGTTGACGAATGTCAACGCGCAATGATGCAAAATTGCACACCAGGGGGTTATGACAGAGTGGAAAGATAATCACTGGAAGCAGATTCACAATTAAGCGGGTATTGAGCGAGCGGGTTTTGATTGTTGCGAGGAGGGTTCCATGGCGCGTAGGGGATTTATTTAAGTCAGGGAGACCGGCAAGGTCTCCCGGCGGCATAATAGCCCTGAGCTATCCCAGTACATCGGTCAGAGCTTCTTCCAGGTCATACCAACGAAAACCAAATCCGGCGGCTTCCAGGCGCTTCGGCAGCGCGCGCTGGCCGCCGAGTACCAGTACCGATGATTCGCCCATCAGCAGGCGAATAGCCGCCGCCGGAACGCGGAAAATCGCCGGGCGGTTCAGTGCGTGACCCAGCGCGTGGGCAAACTGTTCGTTGCGCACCGGGTAGGGGGAAACCATATTAAACGGGCCGCGCAGGTCGTTATCCAGTAGCCATAGAATACCGTTAACCATATCGTCGATATGAATCCACGCCAGGTACTGTCTACCGCTGCCGATAGGGCCGCCGAGGCCGAGCTTAAATGCGGGGGCCATTTTGGCCAGAATACCGCCTCGTGGTGCCAGTACCACGCCGGTGCGCAGCAAGCAGACGCGGGTATGTTCGCTTTGCGCCTCGCAAGCGATCTGTTCCCAGCGGGCGCAAAGTTTGTGGGTAAATTCGTTATGCGGTGGTTCTTCTTCGGTGACCACCACTTCGCCGATATCACCATAATAGCCAGCGGCTGAACCGCTAATCAGCACTGCGGGCGGAGCATCGCTGGCGTTGATCAGCGTGACCAGCTTTTGGGTGATATCCCAGCGGCTGTGGCAGAGACGCTGTTTCTGCTCTGCCGTCCAGCGTTTGTCGGCGATAGGCTCGCCGGCCAGGTTGATGACGGCATCAACGCCGTTGAGGTTTGCCTGGTGCTCGAAATCGCGCCACAGGGTGACGCGAGAGTCGAGGCGATTTTTCGCCTTTTCAGGGCTGCGCGTTGAAACCGTTACCTGATGCCCCAGCTCCAGTAGCCGAGGGATTAGATGGCGGCCAATCAGGCCGGTACCGCCAGTTAGCAGAACGTTCATAGCGCCTCCCTAAGATGCGTCTACCGCCGCCAGCTCATGGTCATGGATACCGAATCGGCGTAGCGCAGTGCGTACAGTTTATCGATCTCTACTTCAGCATATGTGACCCAATGATGTTCGCGTGCGATGTCGAGCACATCCTGAGTTAATTTTTCCAGCAGAGAGAAACGGTTATTCTCGATATGGCTAATGATGCGCTTGGTGATAGTGCGGTAGTTCAGCGCATCGTTAATATCTTCACTGTTACGTGATTGATCCGCCGGGTAGTGGATAGCGACGTTAACCACCACATCCTGGCGGTTGGCGATCTCTTCCTCTTTAATACCAATAAAAGTACGCAGGCGCAGGTTCTTAATTCGAATAATGGCGTCTGGTTGAGACATTGCAGGTTTCCTCCGTATAGTAATTTCCGCAATCATACATCAAAGCATCCCGGGCGAGCAGGGGGTTAATGGCCTTCTGTTTTCAGGAGCGCTTCAACGGTGGCCGGGCGCTGGCGAATACGCTCGAACCAGTTGTGTATTGCCGGGAAATTCGCGAGCTCAATACGTTGGCGTTGATGGGCGTTAATCCACGGCCAGCAGGCGATGTCGGCGATGCTGTAGTGGTTTCCACCCAGCCAGGGACTTTGCTCAAGACGTCGGTTCAATACGCCATACAGACGTTGCGTTTCTACCTGATAGCGCTCAATGGCGTAGGGAACAGCCTGTGGGGCAAAATGGTTAAAATGATGATTTTGCCCGAGCATCGGTCCTAAACCGCCGACCTGCCAGAACAGCCACTGTAGCGTAACGTGGCGTTCGCGCAGTTCCCCACTAAGCAATTTGCCTGTTTTTTCCGCCAGATAAAGCAGGATCTCGCCGGATTCAAACAGGCTCAACGGCGAGCCGCCGTCAACGGGATCGTGGTCGACGATCGCCGGGATCTTGTTATTCGGGGAGATGGCGAGAAATTGCGGATGAAACTGCTCCCCTTTGCCGACATCCACCTTGATAAGGCGGTAAGCCAGCTGCGTTTCTTCAAGAAAGAGCGTGATTTTGTGGCCATTGGGGGTGGGTGCATAGTAAAGATCGATCATGAGAATCTCCCGCCGTCACAGGTCGCAAACTTCTTGAGTATAGGTGAACTCAGGGGATTCGCAGATTGACTCAGTTTGCGGTAAGAGTTGCCGTTTGAGATATCTACCCAAAATAATTCGAGTTACAGGACAACGCACAAGCAACTTGAAGTATGAAGGGTATAGGCAAAATCCTCATGGCGGCGGTCAGTGACATCCTCTGAGAGACAGGATATGTTGGCTTATCGCCCCATTACATTAGCCATTGAGGATGCCATGAGCCAGTCTGCTATTACCCTGTGGTCCGATTCTGATTTTTTCTCGCCGTATGTGATGTCCGTGTATGTTGCTCTGCAGGAAAAGAGCCTGCCTTTTACCCTTAAAACCGTCAATCTCGACAGCGGCGAGCATCTGCAAAGCAGCTGGAAAGGCTATTCTGCTACCCGGCGCGTGCCGCTTCTGGAGGTCGATGGCTTTTCCCTGAGTGAATCTTCGGCGATTACCGAATATCTGGACGAACGCTTTGCGCCTCCGGAGTGGGAACGTCTCTATCCCCATGATCTGCAAAAGCGCGCGCGGGCGCGTCAGGTGCAGGCCTGGCTGCGCAGCGATCTGATGCCTATTCGCGAAGAGCGTTCGACGATCGTGGTGTTTGCTGGGGCAAAGAAACCGCCGCTCAGCGAAGCCGGGCAGAAAAGCGCCGCAAAACTGTTTGAAACCGCCGGGGCGCTACTGGCGCAGGGCGGTCAGAATCTGTTTGGTGAGTGGTCTATTGCCGATACCGATCTCGCGTTGATGCTCAATCGACTGGTACTCAACGGCGATGAGGTACCAGCGGCGCTGGTGGAGTACGCCACCTTCCAGTGGCAGCGGGCGTCGGTTCAGCGCTACGTCGCACTGTCGGCTAAACGTGCTGGCTGATAAGCCTCAGCGGTTCCGTTATCATAGACGCATCGTAATGCGTGGAGATGGAATGTATGAAGCTGATGTTTGCATCGGATATCCACGGCTCGCTGCCCGCAACTGAACGCGTTCTTGAACTGTTCGCGCAAAGTGGGGCGCAGTGGCTGGTTATCCTCGGCGATGTGCTCAATCACGGGCCGCGTAACGCCCTTCCTGACGGTTATGCCCCCGACCAGGTTGCGGAGAAGCTGAATAGCGTAGCAGAGCGAGTGATTGCCGTACGCGGTAATTGTGACAGCGAAGTCGATCAGATGCTGCTCCATTTCCCCATTACTGCTCCCTGGCAGCAGGTATTAAGCGAGCGAACTCGCCTGTTTTTGACCCACGGGCATCTGTATAGCCCCGATAATTTGCCTCCGCTCGCCGCTGGCGATGTGCTGGCTTATGGTCATACTCATATTCCGGTTGCAGAGAAACGCGGCGATATTTTTCTCTTCAACCCCGGCTCGGTCAGCATCCCCAAAGGGGGATTTGCGGCCAGCTACGGGCTGCTGAACGAGGGTCAATTGCAGGTTTTAGCACTCGATGATCATCAGGTTATTGCAGAGGTCGCAATTTACCCGTAATTTACCCCACAACCGTATAGACGCGCCGCGAGAGCGCTTTAAAAAGTAAGGTTTCCTGATGGCGGAACAGAATCATTTGGCAAGCACAGAATGGGTCGATATTGTTAATGAAAACAACGAGGTGATAGCACAATCCAGCCGCGAGCAAATGCGTGCGGAATGTCTGCGTCATCGGGCGACCTACATTGTTGTTCATGATGGGATGGGCAAAATCCTCGTGCAGCGCCGTACCGAAACTAAGGATTTCCATCCGGGAATGCTGGATGCCACCGCTGGCGGCGTGGTGCAGGCGGATGAGCAAATGCTGGAGTCAGCGCGCCGCGAAGCGGAAGAGGAACTCGGCATCGCCGGTGTACCCTTTGCCGACCACGGACAGTTCTACTACGAAGATAAACACTGCCGAGTCTGGGGTGGCCTGTTTAGCTGCGTATCGCACGGACCTTTCGCCCTGCAAGAAGAGGAAGTGAGTGAAGTGTGCTGGCTGACGCCGGTGGAGATCACCGCACGCTGCGACGAGTTCACGCCGGATTCATTGAAAGCGCTGGCTCTATGGATGACCCGTAATGCTAATAATGAGTCATCGAAAGCTGAAAAACAGGAAGAGGCGGAGTAGCCGCCTAACAGCTATCCCGCAGGCATAAGCTGGAGGTGATGGGCTTTCTGTCGCTCCAGCTCCCCTCATTCAGGCGCTCCAGCAGCGCACGCCCGGCTTCAATGCCAATCTTGTGGTGCGGCACCGCCATCGTGGTTAACGGCGGTTGGCAAACACGACTGACATCGCTATCTCCAAAGCCAACGACGGCCAAATCATCAGGAACTTTAATACGCCGACGCTGGCATTCATACAGTGCGCCGCATGCCAGTTCATCGGAAACGCAAACCAGCGCATCCAGTTCCGGCCAGGCCAGTAAAAACTCAGGCAGTTGTGAAGCGCCGGTGGAAAAATTAGGCGGCAGGGCGGCGTTAATCACCCGATTGGGCGACATATGGTGGCGCAGCATCGCTTTATACCACCCTTGCAAATGCTGCTGAAAAATCCACTGCTCCTGGTTGGCGCACAATAGACCAATATTCTGGTAGCCGCGGTGGATGAGCATCTCCGTGAGTTCGAACATCGCTGCGACGTTATCAATACCGATATTCATGTCGAGGGGGTCGGCGCGCATCGCACCCATTTCCATCACCGGAATTGAGGCATTCTTCAGCCAGTGACGTACGGTATCGCTATGTTCAACGCTAAGCAGGATGGCGGCGGCGATATTGGAAGCCAACAGGGTTTCCAGCAGTTTCTCTTCCTGCTCCAGCCGGTGCTGTGATTCCGCCAGCATGATTTGATAGCCTGCCGGCTGTAAGACTTGCTGAAGTCCGGCAAACATTGCTGAACATCCCGACTCAGCAAGATTTGGCACCACCATCGCTATTGTTCTTGAAGAGGCTGAAGCCAGCGCGCTGGCGGCAAGGTTGGGCATATATCCCAGTTCCTGCACTGCCGCTTCAATTTTTTCACGCAGTTTATCGGAAACCTGCTCCGGCGTGCGCAGAGCACGGGAAACGGTCATCGTGCCCACACCAGCAAGCTGAGCAACATCGGCGATCGTCACTTTGCCGGTACTACGCCGTTTTCGGGTTAGAGACATACACATTCCTGTTGAACAGACGCTTTTTATCATCATCCATCACTTCACGTGTTTTGGAGTATACGCTTTAAATGCCTACTTTTTTTGCGTTTTCACATGATGATGATGAATTGATAGCGCTATCACAAATCTGAATGTTATCTGTTGGTAGCGCTATCTTTGTGATCGTTCTCGCAGTTAACTATTGTTAGCTTGAATAAAGTTTGCTCATCTTTTGCTGATAACGAGGGACAAGATGCTTAAAACATGGATCTCTGATGCAACCATTACGCTCCAGCAGGAAGTAGAAACCTGGCCGCAGGCGCTGGATATCTGCGCCAGGCCGTTGCTTGAATCCGGCGTTATCGCGCCTGAGTATGTGACGGCGATCGTTGAGCAACACCATAAACTGGGGCCGTATTATGTGCTGGCTCCGGGGTTGGCAATGCCGCATGCGCGGCCGGAAGAGGGGGCGAAAGGCTTAGGTTTATCGCTGCTGAAGCTGGAACAGGGAGTGTCATTTGGTTCTGAAGAGTTCGACCCGGTTGATATTATTATTATGCTTGCGGCACCGGATAAGCACAGCCACATCGAAATGATCTCCGCGCTAGCGGAATTATTTTCCAGTGATGAAGATATGGAAAAATTACATCAGGCGAAAACCCTGGAGGACATAAAAAAAATAATTGCACGATTCTGAGTTAATTCGATAATCCGATTTATAACCCATTGCGCGCTAGCGTGATGCGGACGAACTCTACCCAAAAAAGGTGATAATAATGAAAATCATGGCAATTTGCGGTTCAGGCCTGGGCAGTAGTTTTATGGTTGAGATGAATATTAAAAAAGTGCTTAAAAAACTTGAAATAGAAGCTGAAGTGGAGCACTCCGATCTCTCATCGGCAACGCCGGGCGCGGCAGATTTATTTGTGATGGCAAAAGATATTGCCGCCAGCGCCAGCGTGCCGGAAAGCCAGCTGGTGGTGATCACCAACATCATTGACATTAATGAACTCGAAGCGCAGCTGCGCGCGTGGTTCGCCAAACAATAACTCTTTATAGCGAGGCGGATATGTTTATCCTTGAAACGCTGAATTTTGTTGTTGATATTCTCAAAGTACCCTCTGTTCTGGTCGGGTTAATTGCGCTAATTGGTCTGGTAGCGCAAAAGAAATCTTTTTCCGATGTCGTGAAAGGAACGATAAAAACTATTCTGGGCTTTATCGTTCTGGGTGGTGGTGCGACGGTATTAGTTGGCTCGCTTAATCCGCTAGGGGGAATGTTTGAACACGCCTTTAATATTCAGGGGATTATTCCTAATAATGAGGCGATTGTTTCTATTGCGCTGGAAAAATATGGTGCATCAACTGCCCTTATTATGGCATTTGGTATGGTAGCGAATATTCTGGTTGCCCGCTTTACGCGTCTGAAATACATCTTCCTGACGGGGCATCACACCTTCTATATGGCCTGTATGATCGGCGTGATCCTCACCGTGGCGGGCTTCGAAGGCGTCGGGCTCGTGTTTACCGGCTCGCTGATTCTCGGACTGGTGATGGCGTTCTTCCCGGCGCTGGCGCAGCGCTATATGAAGCGGATTACCGGTACCGATGATATTGCCTTCGGCCATTTTGGCACGCTGGGCTATGTGCTCTCAGGCTGGATTGGTAGCGTCTGCGGTAAAGGTTCGCGTTCGACCGAAGAGATGAACCTGCCGAAGAACCTGAGCTTCCTGCGCGACAGCTCCATCTCCATTTCACTGACCATGATGATTATCTACCTGATTATGGCGGTAAGCGCGGGGCGTGAGTATGTTGAAAGCACCTACAGCGGCGGTCAGAACTACCTGGTATACGCCATCATTATGGCGATTACCTTCGCGGCCGGGGTGTTCATCATCCTGCAAGGCGTACGCCTGATCCTGGCGGAAATCGTCCCGGCGTTTACCGGTTTTTCGGAAAAACTGGTGCCAAACGCCCGTCCGGCACTGGACTGCCCGGTGGTTTATCCCTATGCCCCGAACGCTGTGTTGATCGGCTTTCTGTTTAGTTTCCTCGGTGGTCTGGTCGGGCTGTTCCTCTGTGGTCAGTTTAAGTGGGTGCTGATTCTGCCGGGTGTAGTACCGCACTTCTTTACCGGTGCAACTGCCGGGGTGTTCGGCAATGCTACCGGAGGTCGTCGTGGAGCAATGATCGGTGCTTTTGCCAACGGTCTGCTGATCACCTTCCTGCCGGTGCTGTTGCTGCCAGTGCTGGGGGCGATTGGTTTTGCCAACACTACCTTCTCGGATGCTGACTTCGGCGCCGTTGGTATCGTGCTGGGCAACCTGGCGCGCTATCTGTCACCGTTTGCTATCACTGGTCTTGTTGTGGCGTTGTTCGCTCTGTTGGTGGTGTACAACGTGTTTGCGAAAAAGAAATCTGCGGGCGGCGGCGCGCAGGAGAACAGCGGAGCTAAATCATGAATGTGCAAGAAGTGACCAAACTGGCGCGTGATATTCGCGTGGCAACCCTTAAATCGCTAACGGATCTTGGTTTTGGCCATTACGGCGGCAGCATGTCGGTGGTGGAAACGCTGGCAGTACTGTACGGTGCGGTGATGAAAATCGACCCCGCTGACCCTGACTGGCCCGAGCGTGACTACTTTGTGTTATCGAAAGGTCATGCTGGCCCGGCGCTCTACAGTACATTAGCGATTAAGGGGTACTTCCCCATGGAAGAACTCAGTACGCTCAACCAGAACGGTACGCGGCTGCCAAGTCATCCCGATCGATTAAAAACGCGCGGCGTGGATGCCACGACGGGGTCACTGGGGCAGGGGATCTCAATCGCCGGGGGGATGGCGCTGTCGCATAAGCTCGCGGGGCGGGCGAATCGCGTATTCTGCATCGTCGGCGATGGCGAGCTGAATGAAGGCCAGTGCTGGGAAGCATTCCAGTTTATTGCCCACCACCGTTTGAATAACCTGACCGTGTTTGTTGACTGGAACAAGCTCCAGCTTGACGGCAAGTTGGACGAAATTATCCGCGCTTTTAATCTGGAAGATAAATTCCGCGCCTTTGGTTTTGATGTCGTTACTGTCAAAGGTGATGATATCCCCGGGCTGCTGGCGGCGGTACAGCCTGTTCTGCCAGCCGATGCGCGTCCACGTGTGGTGATCCTTGATAGCGTTAAGGGACAGGGGGTTCCGTATCTCGAAAAGCTCAGTAATAACCATCACTTACGCCTGACTGCGGAGATGAAAGAGACGCTAAACGAGACTATTCGCCAACTGGAGGCCGAACATGATTAAGGTTGCACCCGCAGGACAAAAAGACGCCATGGAGATGCGCAAAGTCTATGCCGGATTTGTCGCGCAGCAGATTGAAGCCGGTAGCTCAATTATCGCGCTGGAAGCGGATCTGATGAGCTCCATGGCGATGGACGGCGTAGCGCGGGAATACCCCCAGCACGTTATCAACTGCGGCATTATGGAAGCCAACGTGATTGGCACTGCCGCCGGACTATCGTTAACCGGGCGCAAGCCGTTCGTGCACACCTTTACCGCTTTTGCCAGCCGCCGCTGCTTTGACCAGCTGTTTATGTCGCTGGATTATCAGCGTAATAACGTCAAAGTAATCGCCTCGGATGCTGGTATTACCGCCTGCCATAATGGCGGAACCCATATGTCTTTTGAGGATATGGGCATTGTGCGTGGCCTGGCGCACTCGGTGGTGCTGGAAGTGACCGATGCGGTGATGTTTGATGATGTACTGCGCCAGCTTATAGACCTTGAGGGTTTCTACTGGGTACGTACGATTCGCAAGCAGGCACCAAGCGTGTACGCGCCGGGTTCAACGTTTACCATCGGCAAAGGTAACGTCCTGCGCGAGGGTGATGACATCACGCTGATCGCCAACGGTATCATGGTGGCGGAAGCACTGGAGGCGGCGCGTCAGCTTGAACAAGAAGGAGTCAGCGCGGCGGTCATTGATATGTTTACCCTGAAACCTATCGACCGCATGCTGGTAAAAAACTATGCCGAAAAAACCGGGCGCATTGTGACCTGCGAAAACCACAGTATCCACAACGGGCTTGGCTCTGCGGTGGCGGAAGTGCTGGTGGAGACCTGTCCAGTGCCGATGCGCCGCGTGGGGGTGAAAGAGCGCTACGGTCAGGTGGGAACTCAGGATTTCTTGCAGAAGGAATATGGGTTGACGGCGCATGATATTGTCTCGGCGGCGCGAGAGCTGCTGTAAATAAAAAGGCGACCAGACGGTCGCCTTTTTCATGCCGGAGGCAGATTATGCTTGCTGCTGGGACGACTGAATCGCGGTCAGAGCGATGGTATAAACGATATCGTCTACCAGCGCGCCACGGGACAGGTCGTTCACCGGCTTACGCATACCCTGTAGCATCGGCCCGATGGAGATCAGGTCGGCAGAACGCTGTACGGCTTTGTAGGTGGTGTTACCGGTGTTCAGGTCAGGGAAGATGAACACGGTAGCGCGACCGGCAACCGGAGAGTTCGGCGCTTTGGATTTCGCAACGTCAGCCATTACTGCGGCGTCATACTGCAGCGGGCCGTCGATCATCAGGTCAGGACGTTTTTCCTGCGCCAGGCGAGTCGCTTCGCGTACTTTCTCTACATCGCTGCCTGCACCAGAGGTGCCGGTGGAGTAGGAGAGCATCGCAACGCGCGGTTCGATACCGAAGGCAATTGCGGAGTCTGCAGACTGGATAGCGATTTCAGCGAGCTGTTCAGCGGTCGGATCCGGGTTGATCGCGCAGTCACCATAAACATAAACCTGTTCCGGCAGCAGCATGAAGAATACGGAGGAGACCAGGGAGCTACCCGGCGCAGTTTTGATCAGCTGCAGCGGCGGACGGATGGTGTTAGCTGTGGTATGTACCGCGCCGGAAACCAGGCCGTCGACTTCGTCTTGTTCCAGCATCAGCGTGCCGAGAACCACGTTGTCTTCCAGTTGCTCACGGGCAACGGCTTCGGTCATGCCTTTGCTCTTACGCAGCTCAACCAGGCGGGCAACGTAGCTTTCGCGAACGACTTCTGGGTCAACGATTTCGATACCAGCACCCAGCTCTACGCCCTGAGAGGCGGCAACGCGGGTGATTTCATCCGGGTTACCCAGCAGTACGCAGGTCGCAATACCGCGTTCGGCACAGATAGCCGCCGCTTTAACGGTACGCGGTTCGTTACCTTCCGGCAGAACTACTCGCTTGCCTGCTTTACGCGCCAGCTCGGTGAGCTGATAGCGGAAAGCTGGCGGAGAGAGACGACGGCTGCGCTCGGAAGTTGCGGTCAGGGATTCAATCCAGTCGGCGTTGATATAGTTAGCAACGTATTCCTGAACTTTCTCGATGCGCTCGTGATCGTCAACCGGAACTTCCAGGTTGAAGCTCTGCAGGCTCAGAGAGGTCTGCCAGGTGTTGGTGTTAACCATAAATACCGGCAGGCCGGTCGCAAATGCGCGTTCGCACAGTTTGCTTACGCGCGGGTCCATTTCATAGGCCCCGGTCAGCAGAATGGCACCGATTTCTACGCCGTTCATCGCTGCCAGGCAGGCGGCGACCAGCACGTCAGGACGGTCTGCGGAAGTGACCAGCAGAGAGCCTGCGCGGAAGTGTTCCAGCATGTGCGGGATGCTACGAGCACAGAAGGTGACGGACTTCACGCGACGGGTTTTGATGTCGCCTTCGTTGATGATGGTGGCGTTCAGGTGATGCGCCATATCAATCGCACGAGTAGCAATCAGATCGAAGCTCCACGGTACCGCGCCCAGAACCGGTAATGAACTACCGTTCTGCAGCTGAGCCGGGTCGATCTTCACGACTTTCGCTTTGGAAGAGTCGTCGAAGATTTCGGACAGATCAGGGCGAGTACGACCCTGTTCATCAACCGGAGCGTTCAGCTTGTTGACGATAACACCGGTGATGTTGGTGTTTTTCGCGCCGCCGAAGCTGCTGCGAGTCAGCTCAAAACGCTCTTTCAGCTGTTCCGGGGTATCTGTGCCCTGGGACATCACAAAGACGATTTCCGCGTTCAGCGTTTTCGCGATTTCATAGTTCAGGGACTGGGCAAACTGGTGTTTGCGGGTCGGGACCAGACCTTCAACCAGCACCACTTCAGCATCCTGAGCGTTGGCGTGGTAGTTGGCGATGATCTCTTCCATCAGCACGTCTTTCTGGTTGCTGGAGAGCAGCGACTCGACGTGGCTCATTTTCAACGGTTCTGCGGCCGGAAGGTCGGAGTTCGCGCGAATGATGGTGGTCGTCTGGTCTGGCGCATCGCCACCGGCGCGCGGTTGAGCGATAGGTTTAAAGACGCTCAGACGAACGCCTTTACGTTCCATAGCACGGATAACGCCGAGGCTGACGCTGGTCAGGCCTACGCTGGTTCCGGTAGGGATCAACATGATTGTACGGGACACGATATATCCTCTTTCGTTACCGCCAGTATCGGGCGGGATACAAAACTGCACCACCAGCTTCCCGTCATACTTCAAGTTACATGTGCGTTGGCTTTACTTGTTCACCCCAGTCACGTACTCCTCGTACGCTCCTGGGGATTCGCTGCGTCGCCGCCTTCCTGCAACTCGAATTATTTAGGGTTATGGCTGGCGGTGTGGAATCAGGCGGTCAGACGGTTGGCGTCTTGCGCGATGACCAGCTCTTCGTTGGTCGGAATGACGACAGCCGGGCGGGTGCCTTCTTTGTTGATGAAGCCGGACTTGCCAAAACGGGCAGCCAGGTTACGTTCGTGATCAACTTCGAAGCCCAGTACGCCCAGTTTGCCCAGGGACAATTCGCGGACCATTGCCGCGTTCTCACCGATACCACCGGTGAACACAACAGCGTCCAGACGACCGTCCATCAGCGCGGTATAGGAACCGATGTATTTTGCCAGGCGATGGCAGTAAACATCCATTGCACGTTTAGCATCTGCTTTTTCTTTGTAGTTGTCTTCAACGTAGCGGCAGTCGCTGGTCACTTCGGTCAGGCCGAGCAGACCAGACTCTTTAGTCAGCATTTTGTTGATGGCGTCTACGCTCATGCCCAGGGCATCGTGCAGATGGAAAATGATTGCCGGGTCGATATCGCCAGAGCGAGTACCCATAACCAGGCCTTCCAGCGGGGTCAGACCCATGGAGGTGTCAACGCATTTACCGTTGCGGATAGCAGAAACAGAGCCACCGTTGCCCAGATGGCAGGTGATGATGTTCAGCTCTTCAACCGGTTTGTTCAGAACTTTAGCGGCTTCCTGAGTCACATAGAAGTGGCTGGTGCCGTGCGCGCCGTAGCGACGTACGCCGTGTTCTTTGTACAGGCTGTACGGCAGGGCATAGAGGTAAGACTCTTCCGGCATGGTCTGATGGAACGCGGTGTCGAACACGGCAACGTTCTTGTCTTTCAGGTGCGGGAAGGATTTCAGCGCTTCTGCGATACCGATCAGGTGAGCCGGGTTGTGCAGCGGAGCGAAAGACGCGGAGTCTTTGATTCCCTGAATGACAGAGTCATCGATTACTACGGAGCTGGTGTATTTTTCACCACCGTGAACGATGCGATGGCCGATTGCGGTCAACTGAGCAGACAGTTCTGGTTTTTGTGCCAGAATAGTGTTAACGATAAAGTTAAGAGCTTCACTGTGAGCAGCGCCTGCGCCTAAATCGGCTTCTTGTTTGCTGCCATCCATTTTCCATTTGATACGTGCTTCAGGAAGATGGAAACATTCGGCTAAACCGGACAGATATTCGTCACCGTTGACGGCATCAAGGATAGCAAATTTCAGTGAGGAGCTACCGCAGTTCAGAACCAGTACTAACTTACTCGACATGGAAGTACCTTTTTATGATACGTGGCTAAAAAAACGTCAGTGTGTCACAAAGCGTAGCGCAGGATGACATCGACATTTATGATTAACATCATGCCTTGTACTGTTTTCGGGCACGATGAGAGAAGTACATTTGATTTTATGCCATTTTGCCTAATTTTCAGCTAATGGCAGAATATGCGATAATTTGACTAATCTGGTAAAAGGGTCTAATTGCCCTTCAGGTCGGCACAGAATACCTGATTGCGTAACCATTGCCAAAATCTTTTGAACGTTGTCATGCACAGTTGGTGTTTTGCACGAATTTTTTAAGTTTTATATGTAAAGTTGAGGTAAAGCCATGTCCAGTCCCGAGAATCGCCCCGTTAGCTTTTTTGGCTTGTTTCGCCATGGGCAGCATTACGCAAAGACCTGGCCTCTGGATAAACGTCTCGCTCCGGTATTTATCGAAAACCGCATTATTCGCGCAACCCGCTATGCGATTCGCATTATGCCGCCAGTCGCTATCTTCACACTGTGCTGGCAAATCGCCCTTGGCGGGCAATTAGGTCCAGCTGTCGCCACGGCACTGTTTGCGCTAAGCCTGCCGATGCAAGGTTTATGGTGGTTGGGGAAACGTTCAGTCACGCCACTGCCGCCATCGGTGCTGAATTGGTTTTATGAAGTTCGCGGTAAACTGCAGGAGGCGGGGCAGGCGCTGGCGCCGGTTGACGGCAAGCCCGATTATCAGGCTTTAGCTGACACGCTTAAGCGCGCCTTCAAACAACTGGATAAAACTTTCCTGGATGATTTGTAATTGCATCAGGAAAACGCATATAAAAGAAGGCGCATGATTCATGCGCCTTCTTTTTTCACGTCGTAAAGTGCTACAGGAGTCAAAAATGGAAATGACCAATGCGCAGCGTCTGATTCTGTCGAATCAGTACAAGATGATGACGATGCTCGACCCGGACAACGCTGAACGTTACCGTCGTCTACAGACCATCATTGAGCGTGGATATGGGTTGCAGATGCGCGAGCTGGACCGCGAATTTGGCCAGCTGACAGAGGAAACCTGCCGTACCGTCATTGATATCATGGAGATGTATCACGCATTGCATGTCTCCTGGACTAACCTCAAGGATTCCAGCGGAATCGACGAGCGTCGGGTGACTTTCCTTGGCTTTGACGTGGCGACTGAAGCCCGCTACCTCGGATATGTTCGCTTTATCGTTAACATTGAAGGGCGTTACAGCCATTTCGACGCCGGGACTCACGGCTTCAATTCTCAAACCCCGATGTGGGAAAAATACCAGCGTATGCTTAACGCCTGGCACTCTTGCCCGCGTCAGTATCATTTAAGCAGCAACGAAATTAATCAAATTATCAATGCCTGATGGAGGTTCCCGTGCAGTGTAAAGGTTTCCTGTTTGATCTTGACGGGACATTGGTCGATTCGTTACCGGTAGTGGAGCGTTCGTGGTGCAAATGGGCGGATCGGTTCGGTATCCCGCACGATGAAGTTTTGAACTTCATTCATGGCAAACAGGCGATAACCTCGTTGCGTCATTTTCTACCCGGCCGCAGCGAAGAAGAGATTCAGGCCGAGTTCACCCGGCTGGAAACGGTAGAGGCGACGGATACGGATGGCATAACGGCGCTGCCTGGGGCTGTTGCGTTACTCAACACTCTCGACGAAGCCGGTATTCCCTGGGCGATCGTGACGTCGGGCTCGATACCTGTCGCCCATGCGCGTCACCGTGCGGCGGGTTTGCCTGACACCAATGTTTTCGTCACCGCCGAGCGCGTGAAACATGGAAAGCCCGCTCCGGACGCTTATCTGCTGGGGGCTGAACTGTTGGGTCTGGAGCCGAAAGATTGCGCTGTCGTGGAGGATGCCCCAGCCGGGCTGCTCTCCGGGCTGACTGCTGGCTGCCGGACTATCGCAGTAAATGTGCCTGCGGATGCGCCGCGGCTTGATGAAGCAGATTTTGTGTTAACGACGCTTGAGAGCCTGAAGGTTGAGCGTCTGGCCGACGGTAATGTGAATGTTAGCCTTAAAGACTAATCTCATGATTTAGCCCCGCACTGGCGGGGCTTTTTTATGCCAAACTTCCAACTCCATCTTCTGACAAGGATAAGTTGTGAACGGTGAATTGATTTGGGTGTTATCTCTTCTTGCCGTAGCCGTCGTGCTCTTTGCCACCGGAAAAGTGCGCATGGACGCTATCGCACTGTTAGTCATTGTTGCTTTTGTCCTTAGCGATACGCTGACCCTCAGCGAAGCTTTCTCAGGTTTTAGCGATCCCAACGTCATTCTTATCGCCGCGCTATTTATTATTGGCGATGGTCTGGTGCGTACCGGAGTCGCTACCAAAATGGGGTCCTGGCTGGTGAAGGTTGCCGGTAACAGCGAAACCAAAATGCTGGTCTTTTTAATGCTGACCGTTGCCGGACTGGGCGCTTTTATGAGCTCAACGGGCGTGGTGGCTATTTTTATTCCTGTGGTGCTTAGCGTTTCAATGCGCATGAATACATCGCCCTCGCGCCTGATGATGCCGCTCAGTTTCGCCGGACTGATCAGTGGGATGATGACCCTGGTCGCCACGCCTCCCAACCTGGTCGTCAACAGCGAGCTTTTGCGAGAAGGGTTACAGGGATTCAGCTTTTTTAGCGTCACGCCAATAGGGCTCGTTGTACTGGTGCTGGGCGTTTTCTATATGCTGGTGATGCGCTTTATGCTTAAGGGTGAGGAAGGTGAGCTGGTGCGCGATGGGCGCAAAAGAAGCACCTTCCGCGATTTAATTAAAGATTACCATCTGACGGGGAGAGCGCGCCGTCTGGCAATTCGTCCCGGATCGCCAATGATTGGCCAGCGTCTGGACGATCTAAAACTTCGCGAGCGCTACGGAGCCAACGTTATTGGCGTTGAGCGCTGGAGGCGCTTTCGGCGGGTTATTGTTAACGTCAACGGGGTATCCGAATTTCGCGCCCGTGACGTTTTGCTGATCGATATGTCCGCCTCGGATGTGGATTTACGCCAGTTCTGCGGCGAGCAAATGCTCGAACCGATGATCCTGCGCGGCGAGTATTTTTCCGACCAGGCTCTGGACGTTGGGATGGCGGAGGTTTCGCTGATCCCCGATTCTGAGCTGATAGGCAAAACGGTGCGCGAAATCGCTTTCCGTACTCGTTTCGATCTAAACATCGTGGGGCTAAAGCGGGATGGTAAAGCCCTTGATGGCGCGGTGACCGATGAGTCTTTGCAACTTGGCGATATCATGCTGGTGGTTGGTAACTGGCGGCAAATTGCCCTGTTGGCTAAGCGGGGCCGCGACTTTGTGGTGCTGAATATGCCAATTGAAGTCAACGATGCCTCACCTGCGCACAGTCAGGCACCGCACGCCATTTTCTGCCTGGTGCTGATGGTGGCGCTGATGCTGACTGACGAAATTCCCAACCCGATAGCGGCGATTATCGCCTGTTTGCTGATGGGCAAATTCCGTTGTATTAACGCCGAGAGCGCATACAAAGCGATTCACTGGCCGAGTATTATTTTGATTGTCGGGATGATGCCTTTTGCCCTGGCGTTGCAAAAAACCGGCGGTGTGGATCTGGTGGTTAAAGGCTTGATGGACGTAGCGGGCAGTAGAGGGCCATATCTGATGCTTGGCTGCCTGTTCGTGATGTGTGCAGCGATTGGCCTGTTTATCTCAAATACCGCCACCGCGGTGCTGATGGCGCCCATTGCGCTGGCGGCGGCGAAGTCGATGGGAGTATCGCCTTACCCCTTTGCGATGGTGGTGGCAATGGCGGCTTCAGCGGCATTCATGACGCCTGTATCGTCGCCGGTGAATACGCTGGTGCTTGGGCCGGGTAAGTATTCATTCAGCGATTTCGTAAAGATTGGCGTACCGTTTACCGTGATGGTCATGGTGGTGTGCGTACTGCTGATCCCGGTGCTGTTTCCGTTCTGATTCCGCAGAGTAATCGCCCCGGTCATGCATCTGCTGACCGGGGATAAGCCTGTTTATAAAGGTGAGTCCTGGCTAATTTCATCCAGCGAAAGATGGAAGCTCGGCACAAATACCTGCATAAAATAGTCCATCTCCTCGCTGCGGCGTGATTCCAGCGTTTTCTCAAGACGACCTTTGGCCAGCAGAAACTCGTTGTTGCCCGCCGACAGTTCTTCCAGGCACTTAAGATAGGCGCATAGCGCATCAGCCTGTTTAACGAGGGATTTCTCCTCATCGCTATAGTGATGCTCGTCAATCAGCGGCTCAAAAATATCGCGTAATTCATCAGGAACCATATCGATCAGCTTCTGCTGAGCGATTTTCTCGATGGCTTTGTATTCTTGCGCAATCTGCGAGTTGAAATACTTCACTGGAGTAGGAAGATCGCCGGTCAGGACTTCCGAAGCATCATGGTACATCGCTAACAATGCAATCCGTTCAGCATTGACCTGGCCGCCAAATTTACGATTTTTAATGGCTGCCAGCGCATGGGCAACCATCGCCACCTGCAAACTGTGTTCAGATACGTTTTCGGTGCGCACATTGCGCATCAGCGGCCAGCGGTTGATCAGTTTCAAACGGGAGAGATGGGCAAAGAAGTGACTCTGACTCATTAGGGACCCTTAATCAGTTACGACGTCGGGTGTCATTGTGCGCAGGGATTGCCGCCGGATGCAAATTCCGGCGGCAGGAGGCGTTAAATCAGAGCTGGTGATAACCGGAAAGGAAGCGCCCAAAGCGGGTAATGGCCATTTCCAGATCGTCCTCGCGCGGAAGGGTCACGATACGCACGTGATCCGGCCACGGCCAGTTAAAGGCAGTGCCCTGAACCAGCAGGACCTTTTCCTGCAGCAGAAAATCGAGAACCATCTTCTGATCATCGTGAATATTGAAGCGCTTGGCGTCGATTTTCGGGAACATATACAGCGCGCCTTTCGGCTTGGTGCAGGATACGCCAGGAATTTCGTTAATGAGTTCCCACGCGCGATTACGCTGTTCGTATAAACGTCCACCGGGAACGATAAATTCGCTGATGCTCTGATAGCCGCCAAGCGCCGTTTGAATCGCGTGCTGAGCCGGGACGTTGGCGCACAGGCGCATAGAGGCCAGCATTTCCAGGCCTTCAATATAGCCCTTCGCGTGCTTCTTCGGTCCGTTAAGCACCATCCAGCCCTGACGGAAGCCTGCAACGCGGTATGTTTTTGACAGGCCGTTAAAAGTAATGGTGAGCAGGTCTGGCGCCAGCGGCGCGATAGAGTGGTGCTGTGCGTGATCGTAGAGGATCTTGTCGTAGATCTCATCAGCGAAAATAATCAGATTATGCTGACGGGCGATCTCGACGATCTCCATCAGCAGCTCTTTTGAATACACCGCACCCGTTGGGTTATTCGGGTTGATAATCACAATGCCGCGGGTACGTGGAGTGATTTTAGCGCGGATATCATCGAGGTCGGGGAACCAGTCGGAAGACTCATCACACAGGTAGTGCACCGCTTTTCCGCTGGAAAGAGACACTGCGGCGGTCCATAAAGGATAATCGGGCGCGGGTACCAGCATCTCATCGCCGCTATTAAGCAGCGCTTGCATGGCCTGCACGATAAGCTCAGAAACCCCGTTACCGATATAGATATCTTCGACCGTGACATCGCGCATGCCGCGGGCCTGGTAGTGCTGCATAATGGCTTTGCGGGCGGAATAGAGGCCCTTAGAGTCACAGTAGCCCTGGGCTGTCGGGAGATTTCGGATGACGTCGACGAGAATTTCATCAGGTGCGTCAAAGCCAAACGGCGCCGGGTTGCCGATGTTCAGCTTCAGGACTTTATTGCCTTCTTCTTCAAGGCGTTTAGCCTCTTTCAGAACCGGGCCGCGGATATCGTAACAGACGTTATCTAACTTGCTGGATTTTTCGATGGGGGA
The DNA here is from genome assembly GCF_003261575.2 of Klebsiella huaxiensis. Lineage (GTDB taxonomy): Bacteria > Pseudomonadota > Gammaproteobacteria > Enterobacterales > Enterobacteriaceae > Klebsiella > Klebsiella huaxiensis. Next base: position 1,745,032 of record NZ_CP036175.1, read on the forward strand.
CATGAACCTTTGACCTTTTAGCTGTTATCGCCACTCCCTGCCGTGGAAGTCAGCACGGAATAATGTACTCCGCATCCCCGCTGTTTTGAAGGGTTAACAGGAGAAGATTTTGCCATTAATGTTTTTTTAGTGTAATCAATTTATCTGCGTAATGGTCGGTCAGTTTATACAATATGCCTTATATTCTTAATGTCGTGGTTTTATGTTGTGCATGCATGATCTTTTATGAAAGTTTATCTGGTTTGTGCTTAAGGAAGGCGACGGACGCTGGTTTTTTGCGCATAAAACACGTTATTCATTTTTGATAAAATTTAACTCACAATACGCTGAAGTTTGTAACAAACGTGGCAGTCATTTTTTAATGGAAAACATTTAATAAATTAATGAATCCTATTTTTTGAAAGGAATATTCTTAGATTTGTTAATTTAATTAAAGTGCTGAAAAATGTTTAAAATTATCTGAGATAATACTGAATAACACTTATAAATATTGCGGTTTTCGGTTAGAATATCGCCGTTAATAGTGATATGCCGCTATGTCAGGCAGCGTTTTTTTATTAATACATTGTTATTGCAGGTTTTTTTGTTTGTCCTCCCGATTGCTGCAACAAGCTTTACTTGCTTGTAGAGCGCGGTTAATGGTCGTTGATAGCTATTTTTTTTGCGTTACATCACATAAAGCGGGAATGCCCTAATTAAAAGTGCTTAGGTCTACGAACAAAATATTACTCAAAAATTTCGCACATTTGCTGCGAACGAGTGCTTTCAAATGCAATAACGTTCTTCCAGTTGTTCATCCATTGCGGATAACACGAGGCTTAAGGAATAGCCGGAAGCTGGACACAGCATCAACAAGGCAAGAATCAGTCGCCTGTAAGTGAAGCAACTATGATAAATGAAAATCGCCCGATACTAAATTTAGACCTCGATTTACTGAGAACCTTTGTTGCCGTCGCCGATCTCAATACGTTTGCCGCTGCCGCCGTGGCGGTGTGTCGCACACAGTCAGCGGTAAGCCAGCAGATGCAACGACTGGAGCAACTGGTTGGAAAAGAACTTTTTGCTCGCCACGGGCGCAATAAATTACTCACGGAACAGGGTATTCAGCTACTGGGGTATGCGCGGAAAATTCTGCGATTCAATGACGAAGCCTGTATGTCGTTAATGTTCGGCAGCCTACAGGGAACGCTAACCATCGGTGCATCCGATGAGACGGCAGATACAATTTTACCGTTCTTATTGAATCGAATCGGAAGTTTTTATCCCAAATTGACGCTGGAAATCAAAGTTCTCAGCCATGTTGATGTAGTAGAGATGCTAAAGAATGGGGGGATTGAACTCGCGCTGACAACCCGTCAAACGGACAACTTCGAGACGTTGACGTTACGTCGTTCACCGACGCTGTGGTACTGCGCAGCAGATTATGACCTTCCACAAGGCGAATCTATACCGCTTATCTTACTGGATGCGCCGGGTCCGTTCCGGGAGGATATCATTTCGGTACTTAATACGGCCCAGTTGCCCTGGCATCTGGCCCATGCGGCATCCTCACTGGCGGGCGTTAAGGCCGCGGTGAAGGCTGGGCTTGGCGTGACCGCACAACCCGTTGAAATGATGAACCCGGCGCTCCGGGTGCCAGGCAGGAGCGATGGCTTACCTGTGTTGCCGGATACACACTATGTGTTGCTCTGCGATCAACAGAAGGCCAGTGAGTTAGCTCGCACCATTTTCCAGTCTCTAAGTGCGGATCGCGAACTGTTGTTGACAGAGCATGTTTATACTCCTGAAGGGGGAGATAATTCCCTGGTTTCCTGAAGGGCAAAAAGCTAACAAACGTCACAAAAACTGGTAACAAAATGTAAGTGTAAAAAAGAACCACAGAAAGCTGAAATGGGCACTGTGGTTCTTTTTTTTCAAATTTTATTGAGGAATTGAATATATTATTGATTTGTTTTTATTAAAATCAGTGAGTTAGTTTTGCGCTTCATCCCACTTCTGTACTTTTCTCGGCACTTTCAATACTTCCTGCTAATGTTAAAAAACCGGATGGTTTGTTGCTGTTTTTGGGGTTCAATTAACAAAAGCGTGTCACAGATCAAGAAAATACCCCTCCTTAGGGGGAGGAATCGTGGCTAAATCCTGTCAAAATAGCCGGGTAATTTTGATTTACGATGGAAACGGACACGATTCAACAGCATTAAATCCGAATGGTATGCAAGGTTATTCCGCATCAAAGGGCATTTAATGTTAATGAAAAAAATCCAATGTAAATTAATGTTGTTAAAACTTTTGTTGAAGTTGACAAAAGGTTAATGAAAGGAGTAAAAAGCCACCGCAACTGGCCTTCCGCATCAACCAGGGACGCTTTTTTGCACGGCTATTTTTTTATTCCTCCCCGTGAAACGCTGTGGCGTTCATCTGCCAGTAAGAGCAGAGGGTTTTAGCGCTACACTTTTTTGGTTAAGCAATGCGTATGTCAACATCCACTGAAGTCATCGCTCATCATTGGGCATTCGCTATATTTCTCATCATCGCTATCGGTCTGTGCTGCCTGATGCTTGTCGGCGGCTGGTACCTCGGCGGACGCGCGCGCGCGCGTAGCAAGAACACGCCATTTGAATCCGGGATCGACTCCGTTGGTTCAGCTCGCTTACGCCTTTCTGCGAAGTTTTATCTGGTTGCCATGTTCTTCGTTATCTTCGACGTGGAAGCCCTGTATCTCTACGCATGGTCGACTTCTATCCGTGAAAGCGGCTGGGTCGGCTTTGTGGAAGCCGCAATTTTCATTTTAGTGTTACTGGCTGGTCTGGTTTACCTCGTTCGTATCGGCGCACTGGACTGGACGCCTGCGCGCTCCCGTCGCACGCTGGTTAACCCGGAAACAGACAGTCCCACTAACCGTCATACGCAGTAAAAGCGAGGCAATAAGATGGATTATACGCTCACCCGCATCGATCCTAACGGTGAGAACGACCGTTACCCCCTGCAAAAACAGGAGATCGTAACTGACCCCCTTGAGCAAGAAGTCAACAAAAGCGTGTATATGGGAAAACTCGAACACGCGTTGCATGACATGGTGAACTGGGGCCGTAAGAACTCAATCTGGCCTTATAACTTCGGCCTTTCTTGCTGCTATGTGGAAATGGTGACGTCCTTTACCGCGGTGCACGATGTTGCGCGTTTTGGCGCCGAAGTGCTGCGTGCTTCCCCGCGTCAGGCGGACCTGATGGTAGTGGCGGGCACCTGCTTCACCAAAATGGCCCCGGTTATTCAGCGTCTTTATGACCAGATGCTGGAGCCAAAGTGGGTTATCTCCATGGGCGCATGCGCTAACTCCGGCGGTATGTACGATATTTACTCTGTCGTACAGGGTGTGGATAAGTTCATTCCGGTTGATGTTTACATCCCGGGCTGCCCGCCGCGTCCGGAAGCTTATATGCAGGCGCTGATGCTACTGCAGGAATCCATTGGTAAAGAACGTCGTCCGCTTTCGTGGGTGGTTGGCGATCAGGGCGTGTATCGCGCCAACATGCAGTCGGAACGCGAGCGTAAACGCGGCGAACGTATTGCAGTGACCAATCTGCGGACTCCGGACGAGATTTAACTTGCGCCTGCGGGCGGGAAAAAGACTTCGCAAATCAATCTACTAAAGCAGCGAAGCCTCGCCCGGCAGTCACCACGGACCTTTTGCAATGGTGAACAATATGACCGATTTAACTGCGCATGATGCCGCACCAGCCTGGCAAACCCGCGATCACCTTGATGACCCGGTGATCGGCGAACTGCGCAACCGTTTTGGGCCGGATGCCTTTACCGTTCAGCCAACCCGCACCGGCGTTCCGGTGGTTTGGGTGAAGCGCGAACAGCTGCTTGAGGTGGGTGATTTCCTGAAGAGATTACCAAAGCCTTACGTAATGCTGTTTGACCTGCACGGCATGGATGAACGTCTGCGCACGCACCGCGACGGTTTACCCGCCGCGGATTTTTCCGTTTTCTATCACCTGATTTCAGTAGACCGCAATCGCGACATCATGCTCAAGGTTGCGCTTTCGGAAAACGATCTGCACCTGCCGACCTTTACCAAACTGTACCCCAACGCCAACTGGTATGAGCGTGAAACCTGGGAGATGTTTGGCGTCACCTTCGATGGTCACCCGAATCTGCGTCGCATCATGATGCCGTCAACCTGGGAAGGCCACCCGCTGCGCAAAGACTATCCGGCCCGCGCCACCGAATTCGATCCGTTTGAGCTGACCAAAGCCAAACAGGATTTGGAAATGGAAGCGCTGACCTTCAAACCGGAAGAGTGGGGTATGAAGCGCGGGACTGAAAACGAGGACTTCATGTTCCTCAACCTCGGCCCGAACCACCCATCTGCACACGGTGCGTTCCGTATTATTCTGCAGCTTGATGGCGAGGAGATTGTCGACTGCGTACCAGACATCGGCTACCACCACCGCGGCGCTGAAAAGATGGGCGAGCGCCAGTCCTGGCACAGCTACATCCCATACACTGACCGTATTGAATACCTCGGCGGCTGCGTTAACGAGATGCCGTACGTGTTGGCAGTGGAAAAACTAGCCGGGATCACCGTGCCGGATCGCGTCAACGTGATCCGCGTGATGCTATCCGAGCTGTTCCGCATTAACAGCCACCTGCTCTATATTTCGACCTTTATTCAGGACGTCGGTGCGATGACGCCGGTCTTCTTCGCCTTTACCGACCGTCAGAAAATCTACGATCTGGTTGAAGCGATTACCGGCTTCCGTATGCACCCGGCCTGGTTCCGCATCGGCGGCGTCGCCCACGACCTGCCGCGCGGTTGGGATCGTCTGCTGCGTGAATTCCTTGAGTGGATGCCAAAGCGTCTGGACTCCTACGAGAAAGCCGCGTTGCGTAACACCATCCTTATTGGCCGTTCAAAAGGGGTGGCTGCTTATGGCGCGAAAGAGGCGCTGGAGTGGGGCACTACTGGAGCAGGTCTGCGCGCCACCGGTATTGGTTTCGACGTTCGTAAATGGCGTCCCTATTCTGGCTATGAAAACTTCGACTTTGAAATCCCGACCGGCGGCGGTGTTTCCGACTGCTACACCCGCGTGATGCTAAAAGTGGAAGAGCTGCGCCAGAGCCTGCGCATTCTTCAGCAGTGCCTCGATAACATGCCGGAAGGCCCGTTCAAAGCGGATCACCCGCTGACCACGCCGCCGCCGAAAGAGCGCACGCTGCAGCATATCGAAACCCTGATTACGCACTTCCTGCAGGTTTCCTGGGGCCCGGTCATGCCGGCCAATGAATCCTTCCAGATGGTTGAAGCGACGAAGGGTATTAACAGTTACTACCTGACCAGCGACGGCAGCACCATGAGCTACCGCACCCGTATCCGCACGCCGAGCTATGCGCACCTGCAGCAGATCCCGGCGGCGATTCGCGGCAGCCTGGTATCAGACCTGATCGTCTATCTGGGTAGTATCGATTTTGTTATGTCAGACGTGGACCGCTAATTATGCACGAGAATCAACAACCACAAACCGAGGCTTTTGAGCTGAGTGCGGCAGAGCGTGAGGCGATTGAGCACGAAAAGCACCACTACGAAGACCCGCGTGCGGCGTCCATTGAAGCGCTGAAGATCGTTCAGAAGCAGCGCGGCTGGGTGCCGGACGGCGCAATCTACGCTATCGCCGATGTGCTGGGGATCCCGGCCAGCGACGTAGAAGGAGTGGCAACGTTCTACAGTCAGATTTTCCGCCAGCCAGTAGGCCGTCACGTGATTCGCTATTGCGACAGCGTGGTGTGCCATATCACTGGTTTCCAGGGCATTCAGTCGGCTATCGAGAAGAAGCTGGACATCAAACCGGGTCAAACCACTTTTGATGGCCGTTTCACTCTGCTGCCGACCTGTTGTCTGGGCAACTGCGACAAGGGGCCGACGATGATGATTGATGAGGACACTCACAGTTATCTGACGCCGGAAGCGATTCCTGACCTCCTGGAGCGGTATAAATGAAAACCATTATTCGTACTGCCGAAACCCATCCGTTAACCTGGCGTCTGCGTGACGACAAACAGCCGGTCTGGCTGGATGAATACCAGAGTAAAAACGGTTATGCCGGGGCGCGTAAAGCGCTTTGTGGGATGGCACCGGACGAAATCGTTAATCAGGTAAAAGACGCTGGCCTGAAAGGGCGCGGCGGCGCGGGCTTCTCCACCGGCTTGAAGTGGAGCCTGATGCCGAAAGACGAATCCATGAACATCCGTTACCTGCTGTGTAATGCCGATGAAATGGAGCCGGGCACCTATAAAGACCGCCTGCTGATGGAACAGCTGCCGCACCTGCTGGTTGAAGGCATGCTGATCTCCGCGTTTGCGCTGAAAGCGTATCGCGGCTACATCTTCCTGCGCGGCGAATATATTGAAGCGGCTCAGCATCTGCGCCGGGCGATTGCCGAAGCGAACGAAGCGGGTCTGCTGGGAAAAAACATTCTTGGTAGCGGTTTTGACTTCGAACTGATTGTCCACACCGGGGCAGGGCGCTACATCTGCGGCGAAGAAACCGCGTTGATTAACTCTCTCGAAGGCCGCCGCGCGAACCCGCGCTCCAAGCCGCCGTTCCCGGCAAGCTCCGGTGTATGGGGTAAACCAACCTGCGTTAACAACGTCGAAACCCTGTGCAACGTCCCGGCGATTTTGGCTAACGGCGTTGAGTGGTATCAGAACATTTCCACCAGTAAAGATGCCGGCACCAAGCTGATGGGCTTCTCTGGTCGGGTGAAAAATCCGGGCGTCTGGGAGCTGCCTTTCGGCACCACCGCGCGCGAGATCCTCGAAGATTATGCGGGCGGCATGCGCGATGGCCTGAAGTTTAAAGCCTGGCAGCCGGGCGGTGCGGGAACCGACTTCCTGACCGAAGCGCATCTTGACCTGCCGATGGAATTCGAAAGCATCGGTAAAGCGGGGAGCCGCCTGGGGACGTCGCTGGCGATGGCCGTTGACCACGAGATCAACATGGTATCGCTGGTGCGCAACCTGGAAGAGTTTTTCGCCCGCGAGTCCTGCGGCTGGTGTACGCCGTGCCGCGACGGGCTGCCGTGGAGCGTGAAAATTCTGCGCGCTCTGGAGCGCGGCGAAGGTCAGCCGGGGGATATCGAAACACTTGAGCAACTGTGTCGATTCCTCGGGCCGGGGAAAACCTTCTGCGCGCACGCGCCGGGCGCGGTTGAGCCGCTGCAGAGCGCGATTAAATATTTCCGCGAAGAATTCGAGGCAGGCATCAAGCAGCAGTTCAGCAATACCCATGCAATCAACGGTATTCAGCCGAACCTGCTTAAGACGCGCTGGTAATCTAAAGAATTATTTATTTTGGAAGCACGCTAATGGCTACGATTCATGTAGACGGCAAAGAATACGAGGTCGATGGAGCGGACAACCTGCTAGAGGCTTGTCTCTCTCTTGGTCTTGATATTCCATACTTTTGCTGGCATCCGGCGCTGGGAAGCGTTGGTGCTTGCCGCCAGTGTGCGGTGAAGCAATATCAAAACGCGGAAGACACGCGTGGCCGCCTGGTGATGTCCTGTATGACACCGGCATCCGACGGCACTTTTATTTCTATCGACGACACCGAAGCGAAACAGTTCCGCGAGAGCGTCGTTGAGTGGTTGATGACCAACCACCCGCACGACTGCCCGGTCTGCGAAGAAGGTGGTAACTGCCACTTACAGGATATGACCGTGATGACCGGTCATAGCTTCCGTCGCTACCGCTTTACCAAGCGTACCCATCGTAACCAGGACCTGGGGCCGTTCATCTCGCACGAAATGAACCGTTGCATCGCCTGCTATCGCTGCGTTCGTTACTATAAAGATTATGCTGATGGTACCGACCTGGGCGTTTATGGCGCGCACGACAACGTCTACTTCGGTCGCCCGGAAGACGGCGTGCTGGAAAGCGAGTTCTCCGGCAACCTGGTTGAAGTTTGCCCGACCGGCGTCTTCACTGATAAAACGCACTCCGAGCGCTATAACCGTAAATGGGACATGCAGTTTGCGCCAAGCATCTGCCAGCAGTGTTCCATTGGCTGCAACATCAGCCCCGGTGAGCGTTACGGTGAACTGCGCCGTATCGAAAACCGTTACAACGGTACCGTTAACCGCTACTTCCTCTGCGACCGCGGTCGTTTCGGGTATGGCTATGTGAACCTGAAAGACCGTCCGCGTCAGCCGGTTCAGCGCCGTGGCGACGACTTCATCACCCTCAACGCCGAACAGGCGATGCAGGGCGCGGCGGATATTTTGCGCCAGTCGAAGAAAGTCATTGGTATCGGCTCCCCGCGCGCCAGCATCGAAAGCAACTTCGCGCTGCGCGATCTGGTCGGCGCCGATAACTTCTATACCGGCATTGCTAAAGGTGAACAAGAACGCCTGCAGATGATGCTGAAAGTGCTGCGCGATGGCGGTATTCATACCCCGGCGCTGCGCGAAATTGAATCCTACGATGCGGTGTTGATCCTCGGTGAGGACATCACCCAGACCGGCGCGCGTATTGCGCTGGCGGTGCGTCAGGCGGTGAAAGGCAAAGCACGTGAAATGGCGGCGGCGCAGAAAGTCGCCGACTGGCAGATCGCCGCGATCCTTAACATTGGCCAGCGCGCGAAGCATCCGCTGTTTGTGACCAATATTGATGATACTCGCCTTGACGATATCGCCGCGTGGACCTACCGTGCGCCGGTAGAAGATCAGGCGCGCCTCGGCTTTGCTATTGCCCATGCGCTGGATGACAGCGCCCCGGTTGTGGAAGGGCTGAGCAGCGATCTGAAAGGTAAAGTCGATGTGATCGTTCAGGCATTGGCCGGAGCGAAAAAACCGCTGATTGTTTCTGGAACCAATGCTGGCAGCATTGAGGTCATTCAGGCTGCGGCCAACGTGGCGAAAGCCCTTAAAGGCCGCGGTGCTGACGTTGGCGTAACGATGGTTGCCCGCGCGGTGAACAGTGTTGGCCTCGGCATGATCGGCGGCGGCTCTCTTGAAGAGGCGCTGAGCGAACTGGAAACCGGTGCCGCCGATGCGGTTATCGTGCTGGAAAACGACCTGCACCGCCATGCTTCTGCCGCCCGCGTTGATGCGGCGCTGGCGAAAGCGCCGCTGGTGATGGTGGTCGACCATCAGCGTACGGCGATTATGGATAAAGCGCATCTGGTGCTCTCCGCGGCAAGCTTTGCGGAAAGCGATGGCACGGTGGTGAATAACGAAGGTCGCGCCCAGCGCTTCTTCCAGGTTTACGATCCGGCCTACTACGATGCGAAAACCGTGATGCTGGAAAGCTGGCGTTGGCTGCACTCGTTGCACAGCACCGTCAACAACCGTCAGGTCGACTGGACGCAGCTGGATCACGTTATTGACGCTGCGATTGCCGCACTGCCGCAACTGGCCGGTATCAAAGACGCCGCGCCGGATGCGACCTTCCGCATTCGCGGCCAGAAACTGGCTCGTGAACCGCATCGCTACAGCGGCCGTACGGCGATGCGCGCTAACATTAGCGTGCATGAACCGCGTCAGCCGCAGGATAAAGACACCATGTTCGCCTTCTCCATGGAAGGGAACAACCAGCCATCCGCTCCGCGTTCGCAGATTCCGTTCGCCTGGGCGCCGGGCTGGAACTCCCCGCAGGCGTGGAACAAGTTCCAGGATGAGGTGGGCGGGAAACTGCGCCATGGCGATCCGGGCGTGCGTCTGATTGAAGCTTCCGCCAGCGGTCTGGAGTACTTTACCGTGGTACCGGCAAGCTTCGAAGCTGAAGAAGGGAAATGGCGTATTGCGCCTTACTACCATCTGTTCGGCAGCGACGAAATGTCGCAGCGTTCTCCGGTATTCCAGAGCCGCATGCCGCAGCCGTACGTTAAGCTTAACCCGGCAGATGCCGCGAAGCTGGGCGTAAATAACGGCGCGATGGTCTCCTTCAGCGTTGAAGGTCAGACCCTTAGTCTGCCGCTGGTGATTTCGGCGGGGCTGACGGCAGGGCAGGTTGGCTTACCGATGGGCATGCCGGGCATCGCACCGGTACTGACCGGCGCGCGTATTGATACTTTGCAGGAGGCGAAAGCATGAGTTGGTTAACTCCCGATCTCATCGACATTCTGTTAGGCATCCTCAAGGCGGTGGTGATTCTGCTGGTGGTGGTGACCTGCGGCGCGTTCATGAGCTTTGGCGAACGTCGTCTGCTCGGCCTGTTCCAGAACCGCTACGGACCTAACCGCGTGGGCTGGGGCGGTTCGCTACAGCTCGTTGCCGACATGATCAAAATGTTCTTTAAAGAGGACTGGGTACCGAAATTCTCGGACCGTATGATCTTTACCCTGGCACCGGTTATCGCCTTCACCTCGCTGCTGCTGGCCTTCGCCATTGTGCCGGTCAGCCCAAGCTGGGTGGTTGCCGATCTTAACATCGGGATCCTGTTCTTCCTGATGATGGCAGGCCTCGCGGTGTACGCGGTGCTGTTCGCCGGTTGGTCGAGCAACAACAAATACTCTCTGCTGGGTGCAATGCGTGCTTCTGCGCAAACCCTGAGCTACGAAGTGTTCCTCGGACTGTCCCTGATGGGCGTGGTGGCGCAGGCCGGTTCATTCAATATGACCGACATCGTCAATAACCAGGAACATCTGTGGAACGTTATTCCGCAGTTTTTTGGCTTCGTGACCTTTGCGATTGCGGGTGTGGCGGTTTGTCACCGTCACCCGTTTGACCAACCGGAAGCGGAACAGGAACTGGCAGATGGTTACCACATTGAATATTCCGGCATGAAGTTCGGTCTGTTCTTCGTTGGCGAATATATCGGGATTGTTACCGTATCAGCGCTGATCGTGACGCTGTTCTTCGGTGGCTGGCAAGGTCCGTTCTTACCACCATTCATCTGGTTTGCGCTAAAAACCGCGTTCTTCATGATGATGTTCATTTTGATTCGTGCGTCCTTACCGCGTCCGCGTTATGACCAGGTAATGTCCTTCGGCTGGAAAGTGTGCCTGCCGCTGACGCTCGTCAACTTGTTGGTAACGGCGGCTGTCATTCTCTGGCAGCAGCCATAAGGGGCTTTAGACCATGACCTTAAAAGAATTATTGGTAGGGTTTGGCACCCAGGTCCGCAGTATCTGCATGATCGGGATGCACGCCTTTGCCAAACGTGAAACTCAGATGTACCCGGAAGAGCCGGTATATCTACCGCCGCGCTACCGTGGTCGTATCGTGCTGACCCGCGATCCGGACGGCGAGGAGCGCTGCGTTGCCTGTAACCTGTGTGCGGTAGCGTGTCCGGTGGGCTGTATCTCTCTGCAAAAAGCGGAGACCAAAGACGGTCGCTGGTACCCGGAGTTTTTCCGCATCAACTTCTCACGCTGCATTTTCTGCGGCCTGTGCGAAGAAGCGTGCCCGACCACGGCGATCCAGTTGACCCCGGACTTTGAACTGGGCGAATACAAACGTCAGGACCTGGTGTACGAAAAAGAGGATCTGCTGATTTCCGGTCCGGGCAAATACCCGGAATATAACTTCTACCGGATGGCGGGTATGGCAATCGACGGCAAAGATAAGGGCGAAGCAGAGAACGAAGCCAAGCCTATCGACGTCAAGAGCCTGTTACCGTAAGGAGAGGGCAATGGAATTCGCTTTTTATATCTGTGGCCTGATAGCCATCCTCGCCACCCTGCGGGTGATCACCCACACCAATCCGGTGCATGCGCTGCTGTACCTGATTATTTCGCTGTTGGCGATTGCCGGGGTGTTCTTCTCGCTGGGCGCTTACTTCGCCGGTGCGCTGGAAATTATCGTTTACGCCGGGGCCATTATGGTGCTGTTCGTTTTCGTGGTGATGATGCTCAACCTGGGCGGCAGCGAAATCGAGCAGGAACGTCAATGGCTGAAACCGGGGATCTGGATTGGCCCGGCCATCCTTTCCGCTGTGCTGCTGGTGGTTATCGTTTACGCCATACTCGGTCTTAACGACCAGGGGATCGACGGTGCGGCGATTAATGCCAAAGAAGTGGGTATTGCGCTGTTTGGTCCGTACGTACTGGCGGTGGAACTGGCTTCCATGCTGCTGTTGGCGGGCCTGGTTGTCGCCTTCCATATCGGCCGCGAAGAGCGCGTCGGGGAAGTGCTGAGCAACCGTCAGAACGACAGCGACAAAAGAAAAACGGAGGAACACGCATGATCCCCTTAACACATGGACTGATCCTCGCCGCCGTCCTGTTTGTCCTTGGCCTGACGGGGCTGATAATCCGTCGTAATCTGCTGTTTATGCTGATTAGCCTGGAGATCATGATCAACGCCTCCGCGCTGGCTTTCGTGGTTGCCGGGAGTTATTGGGGCCAGGCTGATGGTCAGATAATGTATATCCTCGCCATCACCCTTGCCGCCGCAGAAGCGAGTATCGGCCTGGCGCTGCTGCTGCAGCTCCATCGTCGTCGCCAGAACCTGAACATCGATTCAGTAAGTGAGTTGCGCGGATGAACATGCTTGCCTTAACCATTCTTTTGCCATTGATTGGCTTTGTTCTGCTGGCCTTCTCTCGCGGGCGCTGGTCGGAGAATCTGTCCGCCACCATCGGGATGGGCTCGGTTGGCCTGGCGGCGCTGGTGACGGCGTTTGTTGGCATCGACTTCTTTGCTAACGGCAGGCAGGCGGTCAGCGTTCCGCTGTGGACCTGGATGTCGGTGGGCGATTTCAACGTCGGCTTCAACCTGGTGCTGGACGGTCTGTCGCTGACCATGCTTTCCGTAGTCACCGGTGTCGGCTTCCTGATCCACATGTTCGCCTCCTGGTATATGCGCGGTGAAGAGGGCTACTCCCGTTTCTTCGCCTATACCAACCTGTTTATCGCCAGCATGGTGGTTCTGGTTCTTGCTGATAACCTGCTGCTGATGTACCTCGGCTGGGAAGGTGTGGGTCTGTGCTCCTATTTGCTGATCGGTTTCTACTATACCGATCCGAAGAACGGCGCTGCGGCGATGAAAGCGTTTGTGGTGACCCGCGTTGGCGATGTGTTCCTCGCGTTTGCGCTGTTCATTCTCTACAACGAACTGGGCACCCTGAACTTCCGCGAAATGGTCGAACTGGCGCCTGCGCATTTTGAAGCCGGCAACAATATGCTGACGTGGGCGACCCTGATGCTGCTGGGCGGCGCGGTGGGTAAATCCGCACAGCTGCCGTTGCAGACCTGGCTTGCTGACGCGATGGCAGGCCCGACGCCTGTCTCTGCGCTGATCCACGCTGCAACCATGGTGACCGCGGGTGTGTACCTGATTGCCCGCACACATGGTCTGTTCCTGATGACCCCGGAAATTCTGCATCTGGTGGGGATCGTCGGTGCGGTGACGCTGGTGCTGGCGGGTTTCGCCGCGCTGGTGCAGACCGATATCAAACGCGTACTCGCTTATTCCACCATGAGCCAGATTGGCTACATGTTCCTCGCGCTCGGCGTACAGGCGTGGGATGCGGCGATTTTCCACCTGATGACGCATGCCTTCTTTAAAGCGCTGCTGTTCCTGTCGTCCGGCTCGGTGATTCTGGCCTGCCATCACGAACAGAACATCTTCAAGATGGGTGGCCTGCGTAAGTCTATTCCGCTGGTGTATGTCTGCTTCCTGGTGGGGGGCGCGGCGCTGTCCGCACTGCCGCTGATTACCGCAGGCTTCTTCAGTAAGGATGAGATTCTGGCTGGTGCGATGGCTAACGGTCATCTCAATCTGATGGTTGCCGGTCTGGTCGGAGCGTTTATGACCTCCCTGTATACCTTCCGCATGATTTTCATCGTGTTCCACGGCAAAGAGCAAATTCACGCGCACGCAGGGAAGGGGATTACCCATCATCTGCCGCTGATTGTGCTGATGGTGCTGTCCACCTTCGTTGGCGCGCTGATTGTGCCGCCGCTGCATGGTGTATTGCCGTCAACCACTGAGCTTGAGCATGGTCGCGTCATGACCCTGGAGATTACCTCTGGCGTTGTGGCGATAGCAGGCATTCTGATTGCTGCATGGCTGTGGCTGGGTAAACGCACGCTGGTGACGTCGATTGCCAACAGCGCACCGGGCCGTCTGCTCGGTACCTGGTGGTATAACGCCTGGGGCTTTGACTGGTTATACGACAAAGTGTTCGTGAAGCCGTTCCTCGGCGTGGCGTGGCTGCTGAAAAGCGATCCGCTGAATGCGCTGATGAACATCCCGGCGATCCTTTCCCGCTTCGCAGGCAAAGGCCTGGTGGTAAGCGAGAACGGCTATTTGCGCTGGTATGTGGCTTCCATGAGCATCGGTGCGGTCGTGGTGCTGGCGCTGCTGATGGTATTGCATTGAGTGTGAGGATTGGGAGTGTTTTGCCCGGTGGCGCTGCGCTTGCCGGGCCTACAAACCCGAAGAGAATTTTTTAAAATTCGTTGAAAATCAAGTCTAAAAGGACAGGCGTTATCGGCGAAGTCAGAGTGGACACCGCCTGCGCGCAGCAACCGGAGCGTACTGGAGTACGTGAGGATTGCGAGCACAGCCGGGGTTCGCTATGACGAGTGAGATAGCCTGAACAGGACTTAAACAAGGAACAAAGATCACCATGTTATTACCTTGGTTGATATTAATCCCCTTTATCGGCGGCTTCCTGTGCTGGCAGACTGAACGCTTCGGCGTGAAGATGCCGCGCTGGATCGCGCTGATCACCATGGGATTGACGTTTGTGCTTGGCCTGCAACTGTGGATGCAGGGTGGCTACTCTCTCACGCAATCTAGCGGTATTCCGCAGTGGCAGTCAGAATTCGTGATGCCGTGGATCCCGCGCTTCGGCATTAGCATTCATCTGGCGATCGACGGTTTGTCGCTGCTGATGGTGGTGCTGACCGGGCTGCTCGGCGTGCTGGCGGTGCTCTGTTCATGGCGCGAAATCGAGAAGTATCAGGGCTTTTTCCATCTTAACCTGATGTGGATCCTGGGCGGCGTGATTGGCGTGTTCCTGGCTATCGACCTGTTCCTGTTCTTCTTCTTCTGGGAAATGATGCTGGTGCCGATGTATTTCCTGATAGCACTCTGGGGTCATAAGGCTTCCGACGGGAAAACGCGTATCACGGCGGCAACCAAGTTCTTCATTTATACCCAAGCGAGCGGTCTGGTGATGCTGATTGCCATTCTGGCGCTGGCGTTTGTTCACTTCAACGCCACCGGCGTGTGGACCTTCAACTATGAAGAGCTGCTGAAGACGCCGATGTCGCATGGTGTGGAATACATGCTGATGCTGGGCTTCTTTATCGCTTTTGCGGTGAAAATGCCGGTAGTTCCGCTGCACGGCTGGCTGCCGGATGCGCACTCGCAGGCGCCGACCGCGGGTTCCGTTGACCTCGCGGGGATCTTGCTGAAAACCGCGGCCTACGGTCTGCTGCGCTTCGCGCTGCCGCTGTTCCCCAACGCTTCCGCTGAATTTGCACCTATTGCCATGTGGCTGGGCGTTATCGGCATTTTCTATGGCGCGTGGATGGCTTTCAGCCAGTACGACATCAAACGCCTGATTGCTTACACTTCTGTTTCCCATATGGGCTTTGTGCTGATTGCTATCTACACCGGCAGCCAGTTGGCTTATCAGGGAGCGGTGATTCAGATGATTGCGCACGGTCTGTCCGCAGCCGGTCTGTTCATTCTGTGCGGCCAGCTGTATGAACGTCTGCATACGCGCGATATGCGCCAGATGGGCGGCCTGTGGAGCAAAATTAAGTGGCTTCCGGCACTGTCAATGTTCTTTGCCGTTGCGACTTTGGGGATGCCGGGTACTGGTAACTTCGTCGGCGAATTTATGATTCTGTTCGGCAGCTATAAAACCGTACCGGTGATTACCATTATTTCCACCTTTGGTCTGGTGTTCGCTTCCGTTTACTCGCTGTCGATGCTGCATCGCGCGTACTTTGGTAAAGCAAAGAGCGAAATTGCTGCAAAAGAATTGCCGGGAATGTCCCTGCGTGAATTGTCTATCGTTCTGCTGTTGGTTGTTCTGCTGGTGCTGCTGGGCTTCTTCCCGCAGCCGATTCTGGACACCTCGCACTCTGCGATGAGCAATATTCAGCAGTGGTTTGTTAATTCTGTTTCTACTACAAGGCCGTAATTCGCCATGACAATAACTCCACAACAACTGATCGCACTGCTACCGCTGCTGATCGTCGGCTTGACGGTGGTGGTTGTGATGCTCTCCATTGCGTGGCGACGCAATCATTTCCTCAATGCCACGCTATCGGTTCTCGGCCTCAACGTCGCGCTAGTCTCACTTTGGTTCGTGGGGCAGAATGGGGCGATGGACGTGACGCCGCTGATTCGCGTTGACGGCTATTCCATGCTCTATACCGGGCTGGTGCTGCTAGCGAGTCTGGCGACCTGTACCTTTGCTTATCCGTGGCTTGAGGGCTACAAGGACAATAAAGAAGAGTTCTACCTGCTGGTGCTGATCGCCGCGTTGGGTGGTATTCTGCTGGCGGGCGCTAACCATCTGGCGGCGTTGTTCCTCGGTATTGAGCTTATCTCTCTGCCGCTGTTTGGTCTGGTGGGTTACGCCTTCCGTCAGAAACGCTCGCTGGAAGCCAGTATCAAATACACCATTCTGTCTGCCGTCGCTTCTTCTTTCCTGCTGTTCGGTATCGCGCTGGTGTATGCGAACTCCGGTAACCTGTCCTTCCTCGCCCTGGGTAAGAACCTGGCTGACAGCACGCTACATGAACCGTTGCTGCTGGCTGGTGTGGGCTTGATGATTGTCGGTCTGGGCTTCAAGCTGTCGCTGGTACCGTTTCATCTGTGGACGCCGGACGTCTACCAGGGCGCGCCTGCGCCAGTATCAACCTTCCTGGCGACCGCCAGCAAGATTGCTATCTTTGGCGTGGTGATGCGTCTGTTCCTGTATGTGCCAGTCGGCAACAGCGAGGCCGTACGCGTGGTGCTGGGCCTTATCGCTTTCGCGTCGATTATCTTCGGTAACCTGATGGCGTTGAGCCAGACCAATATCAAACGCCTGCTTGGCTACTCTTCCATTTCTCATCTTGGCTATTTGCTGGTGGCGCTGATTGCTCTGCAGAGCGGCGAGATGTCGATGGAAGCGGTGGGCGTCTATCTGGCCGGTTATCTGTTCAGCAGTCTCGGCGCGTTTGGCGTGGTGAGCCTGATGTCCAGCCCGTATCGCGGGCCGGATGCGGATTCGCTCTATTCATATCGAGGCCTGTTCTGGCATCGCCCGATCCTGTCGGCTGTGATGACGGTGATGATGCTATCCCTCGCCGGTATACCGATGACGCTGGGCTTTATCGGTAAGTTCTACGTGCTGGCGGTCGGTGTACATGCGCACTTGTGGTGGCTGGTAGGGGCGGTGGTTGTCGGTTCGGCAATCGGTCTCTACTACTACCTGCGCGTTGCGGTAAGCCTGTATTTGAGCGCACCGGAGAAACTCAATCGCGATGCGCCGTCTAACTGGCAGTACAGCGCCGGGGGCATCGTAGTGCTGATCTCCGCGCTGTTGGTGCTGGTGCTTGGCGTATGGCCGCAGCCGTTGATTAGCATCGTGCAGCTGGCGATGCCGCTGATGTAACCTGACAACTATCTGAGAAAAAGGATCGCTTCGGCGGTCCTTTTTTTATCGGTGAAAAATGGATGTATATTTTCTTTAATATTCGTATTTGTCATGCGGTTTGTCATATTAGCCTCACTTTACGTTTCCCCTCATCCTCTTATTTTCCGTACTATTATTACTACGCACACTGTTGTGCGTTGTTGATGGAGAAAGTGAATGAAAACAAGGCGTAAGCATTTAACCATCGGGGAAGTTGAGCGTCTGGTTGATGCGGCAAGGCGAGGGGCAAATCCGGAGCGTGATGTCTGTTTATTGTGGATGTGTTTTAATCATGGGTGCCGAGTGAGTGAAATTCGTCACTGGAAGCTATCTGATATCGATATTCAAAGTGGGGTTATTTATATTCGGCGGCTGAAGAATGGTTTTTCAACAACCCATCCTATTTATAAACGAGAAGAGAAGATTCTCAGTGAATGGTTAAATGTGCGCAAGGATTATCCGGGGAATAACTCAGGTTGGCTTTTTTTATCACGTAATGGTCAGCCTTTATCGCGGCAGAGAATATATCAGATGATGAAGAACCTCAGTCTTGAAGCTCAACTTGAAATCAACGCCCATCCGCATATGCTGCGCCATGCGTGCGGCTTTGCGCTGGCGAATAACGGTGTGGATACGCGATTAATTCAGGACTTTCTCGGACATCGGAATATTCAACATACGGTTATTTATACTGCAAGTAATGATGCGAGGTTTAGGGAGGTTTGGTAAATGAAATAGTCATTTTGTATCAAACTGACTCCTATGCTATCTATGGTTATTAACAATGTCAATTTGTGTCTAACAATTTTTTTTATTATATTTTTCATGTCATTACATTAACCATATAATATGTCTATTTGTTAATTGAGATAAATTTGTAGTGCGTATGAATCGTATCTCGCTCCAGCTGTTAGTTTTTTATCATGTTTATTAGGGTTTATCCTTGTAAATATAAGATCAAAAATGCCTTCCCTGGCAATTTATATTCCAATTAATTGAAGTGGTCAAATTGATACAAAATGACCACTTCAAAATATTATATCCATTTCATGGGTCAATGTTTTGGTGCGTTATTAATATCAAACGTAAATAAAAGGATGCGCACGGTATTGCGCTTTTAAGTTAATGCATTGACTGCATTGAAAAGGATTAATCATGAAAAAAACATTACTTGCTGCTGTTGTTGCCGGTTGCGCGACGTTCTCTGGTGCTGCGCTGGCAGATGATGGTCAGGTGAAGTTTCTTGGCGAAATCATTGATGCCGGCTGCGACGTGGTCAACGACCTGTCTAACCCGCTGGAAGTCCAAATGGGACAGATCGCCAAGACAGCGTTTACCGGTCCCGGTTCTACTGCGGCTGAGCAAGGTTTCGATATCAAACTGGAAAACTGCCCGACTACTGTGACTAAAGCATCGGTGCTGTTCTCCGGCACTAACGTTGGCGGCGACAATGACAAACTGCAACTGACCGCAGAACCTAGTGTCGCTACAGGCGTAGCTCTGCAGCTGGTTGATGGTAGCAACAACAATACCCTGCCGTTGTTCACCCGTTCTACCAGCCTGACCATCCCGTCTACCGGCAATATCGATCTGCCATTCCGCGTTCGTTATATCCAGACTGACACTACTGTTGTTGCTGGTAAAGCTAACGGTACCGCTAACTTCACAATCAGCTACAACTGATTCTCCGTCTATTTGACCGTGCTAGCGAGCCGTAATTGGCTCGCTTTTCCAGGGAGCTGGTAGATGAAACAATACCTGAAAGTGCTGATGGCTGGATGGCTGTTGATGGGCGCTGTGGCACATGCGGGCGTTGTCACTGGCGGTACTCGCCTGATTTATCCCGGTGGCAAAAAAGAGTCTTCTCTGAGCGTAACCAACAATGACGCTACACCCTATCTTATCCAAAGCTGGGTCGAGACCGATAAAGGGACCGCCCCTTTTCTGTTAACGCCGCCTTTATTTCGCCTGGATGGTGAGCAGCAGACCCGCCTGCGAGTGATTTATAGCGGTGGATTGCCGGAAAACAAAGAAAGTATGTTCTGGATGAATATCAAAGCGATTCCATCCTCACAGGCTAAGGCTGGCGCCAACACATTACAAATCGCCATTAAAACCCGTATCAAATTAATTTATCGGCCGAAATCCGTTGCGGGAACGCCGGAAACAGTGACGGAGCAGCTTCGCTGGACGCGCAGTGGCAATACGCTGCAGGTCACTAATCCCACTGCGTTTTATATGAATTTCGCCGAGGTAAAAATCGGTGGCGCAGAAGTTAAAGAAGCCAACTGGGTGGCGCCTGGCGCGACGGCAAGCTTTGACTTACCGCGCGGTAGCATGGGCTCTTTGCGGTGGAAACTGATTAATGATTACGGCGGTATTGGCGCACAGCATAACGCTAATTTGTAAAGGCTATCGGGCCAGGGAGTTCCAGAGAGAATGAAAAATAACCATAACAAATGGCGGCTTAACCGGATAGCCGGAGCTCTGGCCGTTGCCTTGATACCGTGGTGTGATGATGCGCTGGCGCGGGATGTGTTTAACCCTGCATTATTGGAAATGGATGGCCCGCAGATGGGCGTCAGGGATTTATCGGCTTACGAACAGGCCGGAGGGCAGCAGCCGGGAACCTATCGGGTCGATATTTACCTCAACAATATCTTTATGGAGACCCGGGATGTCATCTTTCAGCAAAGCCGAGTACCGGGCGAAGCGGCACTGCAGCCCTGTCTGAAAGTTGAAGAGCTTGCCGAATGGGGCGTGCGAGTCAAGCAATTTCCTGAATTAGGTCGTAAATCGGCGGACTGCGCGGATCTGGAGGTTATACCTCAGGCAAAGGCTGATTTCCGTTTTAGCCAGCAGCGCCTGCTATTAAGCTTCCCTCAGGCGGCGGTTTCCAGCGCGGCGCGGGGCTGGGTTGACCCGAAACAGTGGGATGACGGGGTGACTGCACTTCTGTTGAACTACTCTTTAAGTGGAGCAAATAACTGGTCGCGCAAGAACGACACGCCGAACAGCGATAATCAATACGTTAACCTGCGCCCCGGTATCAATATCGGGCCGTGGCGTTTGCGCAATTACACGACCTGGAATCGCAGCAGCAGTGGAGGAGAGTCCAGTAACAGTTGGGATACGGTTTATACCTATGCTCAGCGCAATATTAATGCCCTGCAAGGGGTGATGACGCTGGGCGACAGCAGCACCGATGCTGACGTTTTTGAAGGTATTCCCTTCCGCGGGGCGATGCTGGCTTCCGATGACGATATGCTACCGGAAAGCCTGCGCGGCTATGCGCCGGTCGTCCGGGGGATTGCGCGTACGAATGCTCAGGTCATTATTCGTCAGAACGGTTATGAGATTTATCAGACCTATGTCTCTCCCGGAGCCTTTGAAATCACCGATATGTATCCAACTGGCGGATCGGGCGATTTATCGGTCACTATCAAAGAATCCGATGGCAGCGAGCAGAACCTGATAGTGCCATATGCTTCCCTGCCTGTTCTGCAGCGTGAGGGCCGCCTCAAATATAGCGTGACCTCCGGCGTATACCGAGCCTACGACAATAGCATTGATGAAACACCGCTCACACAAGCGACGGCTATTTACGGCTTGCCGTGGGGGATAACCCTTTACGGCGGCGGCCAGTTTAGCAGCAAATATCAGTCGCTGGCGTTGGGGATGGGGAAAAACCTCGGTGAGCTTGGCGCCGTATCAACGGACGTCACTCAAGCCTGGTCGAACCGCCAGGATAAAGACAAAGAGAGTGGGCAGTCCGTACGCATCCGTTACAGCAAAGATCTCCCGGGACTGGGCACCAACGTCTCTCTGGCAGGATATCGCTATGCGACCAGTGGCTACTGGGATATGCAGGAAGTGCTGGATACCTACCGGGATGACAATTATACCTCTTCAATCGAACGGCGGCGCAACCGGGGAGAAGTTACTCTGAGCCAGAGCCTGGGCGAAGAAATGGGGTCGATGTCGTTAAGCTATATCCGCGAAGATTACTGGAACACCGGGCGCACGATGGAGTCCGTCGGCGTCGGCTACAACAACAGCTGGCGCGGCATCAGTTATAGCATGAACTACAGCTATAACCGCAATACCACTGACCATAGCACCGGTAAGCGTAATGACGAAGATCACTTGTTCGCGCTGAGCATTAGCATTCCTCTGGGCGAATGGCTACCGAAGCCGGTTTATGCCAACTACTCCCTGAATAGCAGTAAAAATGGCTCTACCAGCAATAATCTGGGCCTCTCCGGCACCTTACTGGAGCGTAATAACCTGAGCTGGAGCGTACAGGAAGGCTATACCAGCCAGGGAAGAGGGGAGAGCGGCAACATCAATGCCGACTGGCGTGCGACCTATGCTGAGCTCACTGGCGGCTACAGCCATGATAAATACAGCCATCGCCTGAACTACGCCCTACGCGGCGGGGTGCTGGCGCATGAAAATGGCCTGACGTTGGGGCAGCCTTTTGGTGAAACCCTGGCTTTAGTTAAAGCGCCAGGTGCCTCAGGCGTTGGTGTCAACAACCAGACCGGCGTCAGGACCGACTGGCGAGGCTATGCCGTGGTGCCTTATACCTCGCCGTATCGTAAGAATATATTGACCCTTGACACTAGCACGATGCCAGACGATGTCGATCTTGAGCTAACCACTCAGACGGTGGTGCCAACCCGTGGGGCGGTAGTTCGCGCAAGCTATACCACCAGCGTGGGGAACCGGGTGCTGATGACGGTGCGCCGGGCGAATGGCCAGCCTGTACCTTTCGGTGCCATGGTCAGCGTACCTGGAGCTGCGGCGTCAGAGCAGGCATTTATCGTTGGCGAGGGCGGACAAGTCTACCTGACCGGTCTGGAGTCTAACGGTGTACTCAACGTGAAATGGGGCTCTGGCACGCAAGATCGCTGCCGGATCCAGTATGCGCTGCCGTCAGGTAAAACCCTCACCGGTATTATTGTAGCCCAGGGGCTATGCCGCTAATCGAAAGGATGCAGAGACAATGAAACGATTTTCATGGGGAATATTGGCAGGCCTGACGGCGTTGGTGATATCGCCGCAGGCGATGGCGGCCACCGAATGGTGTGAAACCATGACCAAAGCCCCTTTTCAGGACCATTTTTCATTTATTGAAACCTTTACTAATCCTTCGCAAAACCAGGCCGGAATGGAGTTTCCTCGCCTATATCAGTGGAATACAGGGGGAAGCTATCAGGCAAAATGTGATTGCGAAACGGTAACTGGCATACCCATATTGTATAAAACAACCATTCCTGGGCTTGTCGCGACACAAACACGTAGCGGGCTTAATTATTATAGACTTAATCAGTATTTGGAGATCGCCAGCGAGCTATATATTGCGGGAAAACTAAATCAATTTGTACCGACACCTGTTCAGGATGCAAGTAATCTGAATAATAACTCTTTTGTTTGTAATACTGGCGGTACGCTTTTTGATACAGGTTCACGGGGATATATTTCACTCTACTTTACCCGGCCATTTGTTGGTCAGGTGACAATTCCTCCGACGATAATACTTAATGTCTATGGAACAAGGAGAGCGGGGAGCTACAGCTCTATTCCGATGACGCAGATAACAATGAGCGGTTCGGTTACGGTACCGCAATCCTGTGAGATAAATACCGGTCAGCCGATTAATGTTGATTTTGGCGATATTGCCGCCAATAATTTTAAGACGGCAAACCAAATGCCGACGGGATTTACCCCGCATACGGTAAATATGACCGTGGCCTGCACCAATATTTCCGCTGGGGTCAAAATCTCCCTTTCATTCCAGGGAACACAGGATAGCCATGACAATACTGCGCTGGTGACCACCAATAGCGATATTGCGGTACGGATTGAAAATATTACCGGTGTCAAAATTCCGGTCATCTCAGGGCTTCTGCCGGTCAATCTGAATTATTCGACCCAGACTGGGAATACGACCATGAAAATCTATCCGATTAATACTACAGGCAATTTACCTGATGGCGGTGGATTTACGGCTACGGCAACCATTCAGGCAGAAATTGAATAACAGGAGAGAATAATGAAAAAGGCACTGTGGTTGGTATTGTTGCTGCCTGTTTTTTCATCCTGGGGCGGAATTCCTCTGAATGTTAAAGGTAATATTTATTATCTTCCCTGTGACGTAAGCACCGATACAAAATATCAGGAGGTTAATTTTGGTACGCTCCTGAATATTGATTTTCAATCGGCTGGTGACGTTTCAGGGTGGAAAACCTTTAGCTTAAATATAGAAAACTGCCCGGCAGGAACCACCAAAGCGACGGTGAAGTTTGATGGTGTCACCGATGGCGATGACGCTACGCATTTCGCCAATATGGCTGCCAGTGATGCGGCGCAGAATATCGCGCTGCAGATAACCAGTACCGATCATTCAATAACATATAAAAATCAGGATCAAATGACCATTGCTATTAACAGCAGTACCGGCAAGGGTGAATTCCCGCTGGCGGCTCGCTTATATTCAACCCAAGGAGGGGTAACGGTCGGGAAATTCGAATCAGTGGTGCAACTGACTTTTACCTATCAGTAATTTTATGAGTTAAATGGATGAAAAGGAATGTCGTATGCAGGATGAAACGGAATATCTTAGCGAGAAAGACGTTGAGCGTCTGGTTCTTGCTGCACATTATTGTGCTCACCCGGAAAGAAATAGCTGCATGATTCAAATGTGCTTTCTGCACGGTTGTCGAATTAATGAAATCACGGCATTAACATTGAGTGATGTCGACTTGCCCGGTAAGCGGGTCTATATTCGCCGGGCTCGCCACGGTGTATCAGGCTATCACCCTTTGCAGCCGAAAGAGGTTATTTCGTTGCAGCGCTGGCTGCTGGCTCGGGAATGTTACCCGGCCCATAGCGATCTTCTTTTTCTCTCCTCAAGGGGAAATAAGATGACCCGACAGCGTTTCTATCAAATTATTCGCGAATGCTGTGAACTAGCGAAGCTAAAGCAGAATGTTCACCCACGAATGCTACGTCATGCCTGTGGCTATGAACTGGGTAAGAAAGGCATTGATGACGATTCTATTCAGGATTACCTTGGCTATCGGAATTTAAAATCTATCCTGCGTTATAACGGTTATGTTGAAGAGTAATTTACGGGCGTAAACGCGCGGCCGTTATTCACCGCGCGACGCCCGCTTTTAGTCCACGGTATAGGCCAGAAAATCTTCCGCTAACAAAGTTGACGGAAAAATCTCCTGACATTCAGCAAGAAGGCGCTGACAGCCCTTAACATCATAGCGTGAGCTAAAATGAGTGGCGATAAGCGTACCGACGCCTGCATCGCGCGCCAGCGCGGCCGTCTGTTGACTGACTGAATGCCCGCGGCTATTGGCTTTTTCCGCCATCACCTGCTCCAGAGTGACCTCGTGGACCATGACATCCACGTCGCGTGCCAGTTCCAGCGCCTCCGGGCAGGGTGCCGTATCGCCGAAAATAGCCAGCTTTTTCCCCGGTGTCGCCGGACCAAGATAGCGGCTACCGTCAATTATCCGCCCATCTTCCAGCTCAACCGTTAATCCTTGCTTTAAACGGTGGAACAACGGACCGGAGGGGACGCCGTCAGCGATAAGCCGGGCGGCATCAAGAGCACCTGGTTTATCGTGCTGCTCGATGCGATAGCCATAACACTCAACCGGATGATTTAACGGATATGCACTAACCCGATAGCCCTGTTCATCAAACACCAAACCAGGCCCGACCTCGACGATGGTTAGCGGATAATCGGTCCAGGAACCACTAAGGCGCAGCGCGGTTTCTACGAACTCCTTAAGCCCTTTTGGCCCATACAGCGTCAGCGGCAGCGAATTACCCTGCATCGAGCGACTGCATAGCAGACCGGGAAGGCCGAACAGATGATCGCCATGTAAATGGGTGATAAAAATCTTATTCAGTTTGCCGGGGTGATAAGGGGTTTGCAGAAACTGATGCTGGGTTCCCTCCCCGCAGTCGAACAACCACATCTCAGCCGTTGTTGGCTGTTGCAAATTCAACACTATCGACGTCATATTACGCGTACGGGTGGGCACGCCAGCGGATGTCCCCAAAAATAGTAATTCCATCGTCCAGTGTCCTTAGGGCGTAAGTCAAAGATTGAGAGCCTATCCCATTAGGACTATTTCACTTGCCATTTTGGACCTGGGCAGTGCTCGAAATCCTCACGTACTACGTGTACGCTCCGGTTTCTCCGCGCTGTCCGTGCCCAAACTGGCTGCGCCAATAACGCCTACTGGGATAGGCTCTAAGTATACCAATTAAGGAACAGCAGATGATTACATGGCAGGATCTTCACCACGCCGAACTGACCGTCCCACAGCTCTATGCTGTACTCAAGTTACGCTGCGCGGTGTTCGTTGTCGAACAAACCTGCGCCTATCAGGACGTTGACGGCGACGATCTGGTGGGCGAAAACCGTCATCTTCTCGGCTGGCGCGGCGATGAACTGGTGGCCTACGCGCGTATTCTCAAGAGCGATGATGAGTTTGAGCCGGTGGTGATTGGGCGGGTCATTGTCAGCCCGGCGGTGCGCGGCGAGAAGCTAGGCTACCAACTGATGGAGCAGGCGCTGGCCAGCTGTCGTCAGCACTGGCCGCAAAAGGCTATCTATCTTGGCGCTCAGGCGCATCTGCAAAAATTTTATGCCAGCTTCGGCTTTGTGCCGGTCACCGAGGTTTATGACGAGGACGGCATCGATCATATCGGCATGGCGCGCGAAATTGCCACCCACTAACCATCGTGTTGGTTAAAGCCGCTCCCTCATCGTGGGTACTGCTATTTCATCGCAGTACCCCGTATAATGTGGGGTTTTTACTCCGTGGAGGTTTGCGTGCTGTCTGTTTCCACCGCGCTGGAAAGCCTGTCCGGCTGTCTGGCTGAAGATTTCCCGCCATCGCCCGGCACGCGAATTTTCGATATCCCCTTTGTGCTGAATGACGCTTTTGATCCTCTGTTGTGGTGCTGCCATCAGCCGCATTGGCCGCAATTCTACTGGCAGCAGCGCAACGGTGATGAAGAGCTGGCTGCGCTAGGGGCGGTAAAAACCTTTTCTTCTCTGAGCCAGGCGCACGCTTTTTTGCAGCGACAGGGGCGCGACGACCTGCGGATTTGCGGCCTTAACGCCTTTGATCCGCAGCGGGGCATGCTGATACTGCCGAGGCTGGAGTGGCATCGCCTGGGCGGTAACGCCACGCTACGTCTGGTGCTGTGCAGCGATACTTCGCTCTGTGACGATGCCCGCGCGGCGCGGGAATTCCTTCGTTTGTTAACGACGGAGCAAGCGCAAACTACGGCGATACCTTATCTGCATAGCGAACAGCATTTTCCGGCGTATCCGCAGTGGCGAGAGTTGATTATGCAGGCCACTCAGGCGATAGCGGCAGGGGAAATGGATAAAGTGGTATTGTCTCGCGCCACCGATTTGCATTTTGCCGCGCTGTTAAACGCCGGATCGATTATGGCCGCCAGTCGCCGGAGTAACCTCAATTGCTTCCATTACCTGATGGCCTTTACCTCACAGGAAGCTTTCCTGGGTTCCACGCCGGAACGACTGTGGCGGCGTCGCGGTGCGCTACTGCGTACCGAAGCGCTGGCGGGAACCGTAGCCAGCCATGAAGACGAGTGCCAGGCGCAGCGTTTAGGCGACTGGCTGATGAGTGATGATAAAAACCAGCGCGAAAATATGCTGGTGGTGGAAGATATTTGTCAGCGAATGCAGGGGGAGACTCGCGCGCTGGAGGTACTGCCGCCGCAGATCGTCCGCCTGCGTAAAGTACAGCATCTGCGGCGCTGTATTTGGGCCGCGCTGGATAAACCTGATGACGCCCGCTGCCTGCACCGGCTCCAGCCCACGGCGGCGGTTGCCGGCTTACCTCGACAGACGGCGCTGGATTTTATCACCCGCCACGAACCTTTTACCCGCGACTGGTATGCCGGTTCCGCTGGCTATCTATCGCTGGCGCAAAGTGAATTCTGCGTGTCCCTACGTTCGGCGCAAGTAGAGCAAAACAAGCTCAGATTGTACGCCGGGGCAGGAATCGTCAGCGGTTCGGACCCTGAACAAGAGTGGCTGGAAATTGACAACAAAGCGGCGGGATTGCGCTCGTTACTGCTTGCAGAAACCTAGATAAAACGATGCATATCAAAGCTCGATCACTTTGTATTATCTATACTTAGCCTCAATATTTGATACCGGACAAATTCATGTCAGTAAGCGCATTTAACCGACGCTGGGCGGCGGTGATCCTTGAAGCTTTAACGCGCCACGGCGTGCAGCATATCTGCATTGCGCCCGGCTCGCGCTCAACGCCCTTAACCCTGGCGGCGGCGGAAAACCGCGCTTTTATCCATCATACCCATTTTGACGAACGCGGTCTCGGCCATCTGGCGCTGGGCCTGGCGAAAGCCAGCGGCCAGCCGGTGGCGGTAATTGTTACGTCCGGTACCGCCACGGCCAACCTCTATCCAGCGCTGATAGAGGCCGGATTGACTGGCGAGAAACTCATTTTGCTTACAGCTGACCGGCCACCAGAGCTGATCGACTGCGGTGCCAATCAAGCCATTCGCCAGCCGGGTATGTTTGCCTCGCATCCATCGCAGACGATATCGCTGCCGCGACCGTCGCAGGATATTCCTGCCCGCTGGCTGGTCTCGACCCTCGATCAGGCGCTTGGCGCGCTGCATTCCGGCGGCGTGCATATCAACTGTCCGTTTGCCGAACCGTTGTACGGCGATATGGACGATACCGGCATCCAGTGGCAGCAGCAGCTAGGTGACTGGTGGCAGAGTGAAAAACCGTGGCTGCGCCAATCTCTGCATCTTTCAAGTGATAAGCAGCGCGACTGGTTTTTCTGGCGACAAAAACGCGGCGTGATCGTTGCCGGGCGCATGAGCGCCGAAGAAGGCAAGAAAGTGGCCGAATGGGCGAAAACGCTCGGCTGGCCGCTGATTGGCGATGTGCTCTCGCAAACCGGACAGCCGTTACCGTGCGCTGACCTGTGGCTCGGAAACGCAAAAGCGGTCAGCGAACTGGCGCAGGCGCAAATCATTGTCCAGTTGGGCAGCAGCCTGACCGGCAAACGCGTTTTGCAGTGGCAGGCGACCTGTGAGCCTGAAGAGTACTGGCTGGTGGATAACCTGCCGGGGCGGCTTGACCCGGCGCAGCATCGGGGGCGTCGTCTCGTCTGTTCCATCGATCGTTGGCTGGATCTACACCCGGCGGAGAAGCGCCAGCCGTGGGCCGTCGTGATTCCTGAGTTGGCGCGCCGGGCATGGCAGGCGGCGGTTGCCAGCAGCAAGGAATTCGGTGAGGCGCAGCTGGCGCAGCGCATTCACCGCTATCTACCGGATCAGGGCCAGCTGTTTGTCGGCAACAGCCTGGCGGTGCGCTTAATTGACGCGCTGTCGCAGCTACCGGCAGGCTACCCGGTTTACAGTAATCGCGGTGCCAGCGGAATCGACGGCCTGCTGGCGACGGCTACCGGAGTGCAGCGCGCCAGCGCTCGCCCAACGCTGGCTATTGTTGGCGATCTGTCTGCGCTCTACGATCTCAACTCGCTGGCGCTGATGCGTCAAGCTTCAGCTCCGCTGGTACTGATTGTCGTCAACAATAACGGCGGGCAGATTTTTTCTCTGCTGCCGACGCCGCAGGACCAGCGCAGCCAGTTTTATCTGATGCCGCAGAATATCCACTTCGAGCATGCGGCGGCGATGTTCAATTTGACGTACCATCGCCCGGCGGGATGGGATGAGCTGGAGAACGCGTTGGACGTTGCCTGGCGAGGGCCTGGCGCAACGCTGATTGAAATGGTGGTCAATGAAACCGACGGCGCACAAACTTTACAGCAGTTACTGGCGCAGGTGAGCCAATTATGACGCTGCACGCGGTGGCTGAACAGGGCCTGCCGGGATATCCCTGGCTGGTCTTTTTGCACGGCTTTTCCGGCGACCGCCACGAATGGCGGACGGTGGGGCAGGCGTTCAGCGCATATCCGTGTTTGTATATTGATCTACCGGGCCACGGAGGATCGGCGAATATCGAAGCAAGAGACTTTGCTGATGTCTGCCAGCTCCTTAAGAATACGCTCAATAGTTACAACATACTAAAGTACTGGCTGGTGGGGTACTCTCTTGGCGGAAGGGTAGCCATGTTTTATGCCTGCCAGCCGCGTAAAGGGCTCTGCGGGCTGGTCGTCGAAGGCGGGCATCCGGGCTTGCAGGATGACAGCCAGCGTCTGCTGCGCCTACGAAGCGATGCAGCATGGGCTGAACGCTTTTGCTCTGAGCCATTGGCGCAGGTTTTCGCCGACTGGTATCAGCAGCCGGTCTTTGCCTCTCTTGATGAGCCCCAGCGCGCGGCGCTGGTTGCGCTGCGTAGCCGTAACAACGGCGCAGCGTTAGCGGCGATGCTGCTGGCGACCTCACTTGGTCAACAGCCCGATCTCCGTGGGGCATTACGCACTCGTGATTTCCCATTTCATTACCTTTGCGGCGAAAGAGATGGCAAGTTTCGCGCCATCGCAGATGAGTTATCCGCAACCACGCACGTGATTAATCATGCTGGACACAACGCGCATCGGGAAAACCCTGCCGCGGTAGTTGCTTGTCTGGCGCAGTTTTTAGCGAGTTAACTGAAGGACACTTTATGATCTCTCTTGATGAAGCAATGCTTTACGCCCCGGTTGAATGGCAGGATTGTTCTGAAGGCTACACCGACATTCGTTATCAAAAGTCGGCGGATGGGATTGCTAAAATCACCATTAACCGCCCGCAGGTCCGCAACGCCTTTCGCCCGCTGACCGTCAAAGAGATGATTCAGGCGCTGGCGGATGCCCGCTATGACGACAATATCGGCGTTATCGTCCTGACCGGCGAAGGCGACAAGGCGTTCTGTGCCGGTGGCGATCAGAAAGTTCGCGGCGACTACGGCGGATACCAGGATGACTCCGGC
This sequence comes from Klebsiella huaxiensis, assembly GCF_003261575.2. GTDB lineage: Bacteria > Pseudomonadota > Gammaproteobacteria > Enterobacterales > Enterobacteriaceae > Klebsiella > Klebsiella huaxiensis. The sequence goes on from NZ_CP036175.1 coordinate 1,775,611, forward strand.
GTTCACCACCTCAACGTGCTCGATTTCCAGCGTCAAATTCGCACCTGTCCGAAACCGGTGGTGGCGATGGTCGCGGGCTACTCCATCGGCGGCGGCCACGTACTGCATATGATGTGCGATCTGACCATCGCGGCGGAAAACGCCATCTTCGGCCAGACCGGCCCGAAAGTCGGTTCCTTCGACGGCGGCTGGGGCGCATCCTATATGGCGCGCATCGTTGGGCAGAAAAAAGCTCGCGAAATCTGGTTCCTGTGCCGTCAATACGACGCGAAAGCCGCGCTGGATATGGGCCTGGTCAACACCGTGGTTCCGCTGGCGGACCTGGAAAAAGAGACCGTGCGCTGGTGTCGTGAAATGCTGCAAAACAGCCCGATGGCGCTGCGCTGCCTGAAGGCGGCGCTGAACGCTGACTGCGACGGTCAGGCGGGGCTGCAGGAGCTGGCGGGCAATGCCACTATGCTGTTCTATATGACCGAAGAGGGTCAGGAAGGGCGCAACGCGTTCAACCAGAAGCGTCAGCCGGACTTCAGCAAATTTAAACGGAATCCATAATGCGACAGGCGCAAGTTTACCGCTGGCAGCTACCGATGGACGCGGGGGTGGTGCTGCGTGAACGGCGGTTAAAAAACCGCGATGGCTTGCTCCTGTGCTTGCGCGACGGCGAGCGCGAAGGTTGGGGAGAAATATCTCCCCTGCCGGGATTCAGCCTTGAGACGCTGGACGAAGCGCAGGCGGCGCTGCTTGCCTGGGCGCAAGCCTGGCGCGATGGTGAAGACGCCGCGCTGCCGACGCTGCCTTCAGCGGCTTTCGGCGTGAGCTGCGCGCTGGCGGAACTGGATGACGATCTGCCGCAGGCGGCGGACTATCGTGCGGCACCGCTCTGTTCCGGCGACCCGGACGAGCTGTTTGCGAAGCTTTCGCTGATGCCTGGCGAGAAAGTCGCGAAGGTCAAAGTTGGCCTGTATGAGGCGGTGCGCGATGGCATGGTAGTGAACCTGCTGCTGGAAGCGATCCCTGATTTGACATTGCGTCTTGACGCCAACCGTGCCTGGACGCCGCTGAAAGCCCAGCAGTTCGCCAAATACGTCGATCCGCAATATCGTGAGCGTATCGCCTTCCTTGAGGAACCCTGCAAAACTCGCGACGACTCGCGTGCTTTTGCACAGGAAACGGGTATCGCAATTGCCTGGGATGAGAGCCTGCGCGAGGCGGATTTTGAGTTTGCCGCCGAGCCGGGTTTGCGGGCCGTGGTGATTAAACCGACGTTAACGGGCAGCCTGAAAAAGGTGCAGCAGCAGGTGGCAACCGCTCATGCTCTGGGGCTGACGGCGGTCATCAGCTCATCCATTGAGTCGAGTTTTGGCCTGACGCAGCTGGCGCGGATAGCCGCCTGGCTGACGCCGGATACCATTCCCGGTCTCGATACCCTGAGCCTGATGCGTGGTCAGCTGGTTCGTCGCTGGCCGGAAAGTGACCTGCCGTGCCTGACCGTTGATGAGCTGGAGCCGTTGCTGTGACATTTAGCGACTGGCCCTGGCGTCACTGGCGGCATCTGCGAGGGGAGACGCAGGCGCTGCGTTTGAATGAGCAGCGGCTGAGCTGGCGAGCACTGTGCGTACAAATTGACGGGCTGGCGGCAGGGTTTCACGCCCAGGGCGTCAGCGAAGGCGATGGCGTCGTGCTGCGGAGCTATAACCAGCCCGATGCGTTGCTGGCATGGCTGGCGCTCCTGCAATGTGGCGCGCGCGTCCTGCCGCTGAACCCGCAACTGCCTGCCCCCCTGTTAGCAGAACTGCTGCCGTCGCTGGGTCTGAGTCATGCGTTGATACTGAACGGCGACGATCTGCCGCTAAAGCTCAATCTATTGGCTTTGCAGCCAGGGGCTGGCGAGCATGCGTTTGCCTGGCAAGAAGAACGTATCGCGTCCATGACCTTAACTTCAGGGTCGACGGGGCTGCCGAAAGCGGCAGTTCATACTTTTCGCGCCCACCTCGCCAGTGCCGAAGGCGTGCTGGCGATGATCCCGCTTGCGCCGGAAGATGACTGGTTGCTGTCGCTGCCGTTGTTTCACGTTTCCGGCCAGGGCATTCTCTGGCGCTGGCTGCATGCGGGCGCTGTCCTGACGGTGCGTGACAAACAGCCGCTGGAGCAGGCATTGCAGGGCTGTACTCATGCCTCGCTGGTGCCGACCCAGCTCTGGCGTCTACTTAACGGTGATGCTGAAGTGTCGTTAAAAGCGGTACTGCTGGGCGGCGCGGCTATCCCGGTTGCGCTCACCGAACAGGCCCGTCAGAACGGTATTCGCTGCTGGTGCGGCTATGGACTGACCGAGTTTGCTTCCACGGTATGCGCCAAAGAGGCCGACGGCCTGGCTGATGTCGGGCAGCCGCTGCCGGGACGCGAATTATGCATTGTTGATGGCGAAGTCTGGCTGCGGGCCGACAGCATGGCTGAAGGCTACTGGCGCGATGGGCAAATGGTTCCGCTGGTTAATGAGCACGGCTGGTTTGCCACTCGCGATCGCGGTAGGTTTGATAACGGCAAACTGACCATTTTCGGAAGAATGGATAATCTCTTTTTCAGCGGCGGGGAGGGCATTCAACCGGAAGAGGTGGAACGGGTCATTGGCGCTCATCCGCAGATTCAGCAGGTCTTTATTGTACCGCTTGATGATGTAGAGTTTGGCCAGCGGCCGGTGGCGGTGGTGGAGTGCAGCGAACACTGCGCCCCGGCAACCTTAGCAAGCTGGTGCGCTGATAAGCTGGCGCGTTTCCAGCAGCCGGTACGCTGGTTACCACTGCCCGAAACGCTAAAAACCGGCGGCATTAAAATTTCCCGCCGGGCGCTGCGTGACTGGGTAAACCAGCAGGCGAAACCGTAGTTCAGGAGCGCTGGACGTCGAGTAGCTGCTTTGTATGCCAGCGGCCCAGTAGCAAAACGGTAGTCAGTGCGCCAAGCAGGGCGCAGAACATATCCGATTGGGTATCCCAGGGATCGCCCTGGGTGCCAAGAAACTCATCCGCGCCTTGCCCCAGCGCCAGCGCTGCCCACCATTCAATCAGCTCATAGACGGCGCTGATCGCCAGCGCAATACAGCAGACCACGAAGGCGAGCATTTTGCGTCCGTGAACGTAGCCGCCGCGCAGCAAAATCTCCCTCGCCGCCAGCGCCGGGACCAGTCCCTGGAAAAAGTGTCCCAGCTTGTCGTAGGGGTTACGGCTCAGGTCAAGCCAGGCCTGAACATCAAAACCAATAGGCACTTTGGCATAAGTGTACATCCCGCCAACCATTAAAATAATGGCGTGGAAGAAGATCAGAATGTAGAGCAGCGGCGTTAGCGGATAGCGTGAGTGCGTCGCCAGCAGCAAAGGAACGAGGATGATAACCGGCGTAACTTCCATCAGCCAGGTGAGCTTATCTCCCGCGCTGATGCCGGTATAAATAAGAATCAGCAGAAGTGCCAGGGCCGCGAATTTGATTAACGAGCCGGAAACTGTGGTAGTCATAATATATCGCCAGAAGTTTAAAGACGTTACTATCAGATGGATACCGGGAAAATACAATATTGAACGTTAGCGGCACGGTTCTCCTGAGTTGTCTTCCGGGAAGGGACACAGCTTTTAGCTCTGAACAAGGAACATGGTTATAGCCAGAACCGGTGTTACAAAAAGAGAGTTGTGACTAACTGACAGGGACGCACGGTAATGAAAAACAAGTTCCGTATTCTCGCCTTTTTCTGCGTTTTGCTGGCGCAGCCTTTCAACGCCTGGAGCGTTGACGACCCTTTTTCCGGCCATATTCGCGAGGACGATCATCACTGGCGCGGGCAGAAAATTTGGCCGCAGGTGATTTACCGTTTTGACGCCTGGCGTTATATCGTGCTCGACAGAGGTAAGCTGGGACGACACGGGCGGGCACCGCGCTATTGTTCGGGAGTGATGTGGTATCTGGATACGCAACGGGATATTGTCTCGCGGATTGGCGATCTAAAGCCAAACGAATGGACGACCCCAGAGACGGAGCGTTCAGGCAGCGTGCCTTACGGGCAGGTCGCACCGGCATCGTTTCGCTATTTCCACGCGGCGCAGCAGTATGTCGTGGTGCCCAGAACCGGCTTGCCGCAAAAAATGGCCGACGGGCAGTTCCATTTTCGCCTGTATGGTTTCAACGTTTCAGTCGACCACGGTAAAACCTGGATGTTTACCCCTATTCGCCTGCCGCGATTAGCGGATGAACGCCCGCAGGAGGAGATGGCGATGACGGTGGTCAATAACCAGATCTATCTGCAGTTAAAAGAGGGGTATCTTGTCAGTTCAGACCTGTCTCGCGGCAGCAACTGGTCTTTTTACGATAATCAGCGCCAGAATAACTTGCTGCAGATCGATGAGTATCCCGGATGGGATGCGATGCGCTGTAGCGCGACCGCCCAGCTCAGCGGGCAGGAACGGCGCGAGTGGGACGATGCGCGCGCCAGAGTGCTAACCGCGGTGAACCCGTAGCCCCGGCCAGCAGCGCGGCCGGGGGGGGGAACGGAAGCCGCGATACACGCTGTTTCCCGGAGGCGATGCTGCGCATCTGTCCGGGCTACCAGACCGCAGACGTCACGGACCCGTAGCCCGGTCAGCGAAGCGCCACCGGGAAGATAGTGGATGCTGCAATGGCGTGCCTCGAGGCGCATTCTGTCAGCTTCCCGGAAGATCTCCTTTCGTCATCAACTGGCGCTTGCGCCAGTACTTCGCTAGTGGCGGAACCACGATAACCAGTACCGCCAGCAACAGCAGCGTTTTAGTCACCCCGCTTTGCCACAGAATCGCCATGTTGCCGTTGCTAATCGACAGCGCACGGCGAAGGTTCTGCTCCAGCATTTCCCCTAATACGAAACCTAAAATCAGTGGTGACATTGGAAAGTGCATTTTGCGCAGGATGTAGCCGAGTATGCCCAATCCAACCATCAGCAGCAGGTCGAAGGTGGTGCTGTGTACGGCGTAGACGCCAACCGCCGATACGGCGGCAATCGCCGGAACCAGAAACCACAGCGGAATGGTGAGCATGCGGGTAAAGAGGCCGATTAGCGGAATGTTCATAATCAGCAGCATCACGTTGGCGATCAGCAGCGCGGCGATCAGGCCCCAAACAATGTCCGGTTGCTCGGTAAACATCGCCGGTCCTGGGGTGATATTATATAAGGTCAGCGCGCCCATCATCACCGCAGTGGTCCCGGAACCAGGAACGCCGAGCGTGAGCATTGGAATAAACGATCCGCAGGCGGAGGCGTTATTCGCCGCTTCCGGTGCTGCCACGCCGCGAATATCGCCCTTGCCGAACGTATCGCTGTTGCCGCTGAGCTTTTTCTCGGTCATATAGGTGATGGCGCTGGCAATGGTTGCCCCCGCGCCCGGCAGGATCCCGACAAAGAAACCGACAACCGATGAGCGCAGCGTTGCCCCCATGCATTGACCCGCTTCTTTAGCGTTAAACAGCATGCGTCCGGTTTTCCGGACCAGTTTCTGCCCGCCGCTGGTGCTCTCCAGCATCAGCAAGATTTCCGAGACCGAAAAAAGACCAATCACTACCACGATAAACTGCACGCCATCGGAAAGATGAACGCTGTCGAAGGTGAAGCGGTAGACGCCAGTGTTGGCATCAACGCCCACCGTCGCCAGCCCTAAACCGATTAACGCGGCGAGGAACGACTTCAGCGGATTCTGCGCCATCATGCTGCCGAGGCAGGCGATGGCAAAAACCATCAGCGCGAAATATTCAGCCGGGCCGAACGCCAGCGACCACTGGGCCAACAGCGGGGCAAATAAAATCATACCGATGGTAGCAATCATTGATCCGACAAAGGAGCTAACGGCAGAGATAGATAGCGCCACGCCGCCGCGCCCCTGCTGCGCCATGGGATAACCGTCGATGGCGGTCATAATGGCGGCGGCATCGCCGGGCACGTTAAGCAGAATCGATGAAATGCGTCCGCCATATTCACAGCCAATATAGACCGTCGCTAGCAGAATAAGCGCCGACTCCGCAGGCAGGTGCAGGGCAAAAGCCAGCGGCAGTAAAATCGCTACGCCGTTAATTGGCCCCAGGCCCGGCAGCAGGCCGACAATGGTGCCCACAAAGCAGCCGATCAGCGCAATCATCAGGTTGCCTGGCGTCATGGCGACGGCAAAGCCCTGCGACAGATAAATCCAGATATCCATAAATTTCTCCGTTAACTCAACCAGACGCCGAGCGGCAGGGTGACATCAAGCAGGGCGTCAAAGACGTACCACAGCGTGATGCCCATGATGATGCCAGCAACGCCGGCCGCGGGCAGGGTCGCGCCAAACAGCAGGCCGAAAACGGCGGTCAGCAGCGCGGTTGACAGGGGGAACCCCAGCCACTCAAAGCCCCACGCATACACCACCAGTGCCACCACCATCGTCAATAGACGTTGTAAAACCAGACGCCCCGGCCATGTGATGACATCGGGCCGACGCAGGAGCAGCAGCACAGAACACAGCAGCATCAGGCCGATAATACCCACCGGGAAAGGGCGGGGGCCGACGGGTTCATAGGCGTACTCGCTGTGAATTTGCCAGGCGATAAACATTCCGCCCACGCAGAGCAGCAGCCATACTCCGGCAAAAATACGATCGCTCATCGCAACCTCCATTGATTATTTGGCCAGGCCAAAGGCTTTCGCCTGTTGGCGATAGTCTTCCACCTGTTTTTTGACGTAAGCGCCGAGCTCCTTGCCATTCACGTTGAACTCAAACAGGCCCCGGAGTTCGCGCTGCTTTTTAAACGCATCGGTCTGCTGCAATTTGCTGAACTCGTCCACCCACCACTGATAGTCGGCATCGCTGACTTTCGGGCCAACGAAGAAGCCGCGAATAATTGGCCAGACCAGATCGTAACCTTGCTCTTTGGCAGTGGGTACGTTGGCGAGCGCGCCTGGCAATCTTTCGCTGGAGAAGACCGCCAGCACGCGAATTTTATTGCCCTGGAGATAAGGCACCATTTCACTCAGATCGCCGGAGACCGCCTGCACATGATTGCCGAGCAGCGCGGTGACCGGCTCGCCGCCGCCTTCAAACGCCACGTAGCGCATGTTGTGTGGGTCGACGTTGGCTTTTTGCGCCAGCAGCGCCGCTTTCATCCAGTCCTGGCTGCCGATGGACGCGCCAGCACCGATGACAATGCTGGCGGGATTTTTTTCCATCGCCGCCATAAACGATGCCAGGTCTTTCCACGGGGAGTCAGTGCGCACGGCGATCATGCCGTAATCGGTGCCGACGCTGGCCAGCCAGCGGACATCATCGACGCCATAGCGACCAAACTTTCCCTGTGCCAGGTTGAGCAACGAGCCGCCGGAGAAGGCGACCACGGTACCAGGCTCGCCAGGGCGCTGGGCAACAATGGCGTTGTAGGCCACCGCGCCGACGCCGCCGGGCATATAAGTGACGCGCATTGGTTTTTGGATAGCGCCAGTTTCCATCAGACTGACCTGAATCAGCTTGCAGGTGAGATCGAAGCCGCCGCCGGGCTTGGCTGGGGCAATGCATTCGGTTCGGGATGGGACCTCAGCGGCCCAAGCAGAGGCGGTACAAAGGCATAATGCGATGGCACTAACGTGGCGAAGGAATGGGATATTCATAGGCTTCCTCAGTCAGATACAGAGACGTTTTTTTTGATTATGTGAACCGACATGTAGTTATTCAGTTGCGTGATTGTTAAAACAACTACCTTTCATTTCCCTTTCAATGCGCCAGCAACTTTACAGGATGTGATATGCGTCTCTTATTGGCTGAAGATAACCGTGAGCTGGCTCACTGGCTGGAAAAAGCGCTGGTACAGAGTGGATTTGCCGTGGACTGCGTACTTGACGGACGGGCGGCTGACCATCTGCTGCAAAGCGAAAAATATGCGCTGGCGGTGCTGGATATTGGTATGCCGGGGTTCGATGGGCTGGAAGTGGTGCAGCGTCTGCGAAAACGTGGACAGACGCTTCCCGTTTTGCTGCTGACCGCCCGCAGCGCGGTGGCGGATCGGGTAAAAGGACTGAACGTGGGAGCCGATGACTATTTGCCGAAACCTTTTGAGCTTGAAGAACTGGATGCCAGGCTGCGGGCGCTGCTGCGGCGTAGCGAGGGGCAAGTGCACGAGATCCAGCAGATCGGCGAACTGGAATATCGTGATGAAGGCTATTTTTTGCTGCGTGGGCAGATGCTGTCGCTGACCCCGCGTGAACTGGCTTTGCTGACGGTGCTGATGTTTCGCCGCACGCGCCCGGTATCACGCCAGCAGCTTTTCGAGCAGGTTTTCAGCCTGAGCGACGACGTTAGCCCGGAAAGTATCGAGTTGTATATTCATCGTTTACGGAAAAAGCTTCAGGAGAGCAACGTGCGGATCACAACGCTGCGTGGTCTGGGTTACGTACTGGAGCTTGCTGATGAGGTGGGGTAAACCGCAATCGTTATTTGCTCAACTGCTGCTGTTTCTCGGCCTGCCGCTGGTTTTACTGTGGGGGCTTTCGGCCTTCAATAGCTACGTCAGTGCGCTACAGGCGGCGACGCAGGCGTACGATCGTACGCTGCTCTCATCTGCGCGAACCGTAGCTGAACGCCTGGTGGTGCGCCACGGTAAGCTTGAGGTGAATGTGCCGTGGGTGGTGCTGGATAGCTTTGAACTGAATATGAACGATCGGCTGTATTATAAGGTTCTTGACCCTGAGGGGCAGGTGATTTCCGGGTTTGATGATCTTCCGGCGATGCCGCCATCGACCTCTCGCACCGCTCTCTATCCCGCGCTGGCGTGGTTTTATCATACCGAGTATCGCGGGCAGGCCATTCGCGTAGCGCGTCTGCTACAGCCGGTTAATGAGGCGGGAATTGTCGGGATGGCGGAAATCTATATCGCTGAAACGCTGCAATCACGGCGTTGGCTGGCGGGACAGCTTCTATTCTCGTCGTGGATATCGCAGGGGCTGTTGGTGCTATTGACCTTGCTGCTCACCGGTTGGCTGCTGCGCCGCGTTCTGCGGCCAATGCGTCGGCTTTCGGCGCTGATGGTGCGCCGCGAACCCGGTCTGCTGACGCCGTTACCGGAGCTGCTGCCGTGGTCGGAAACCCGTTTGCTAATTGTCGCTTTTAATCGCTATATCGACCGTCTCCGGGTGATGATTGCCCGCCAGGAGCGCTTTAGCGCCGACGCTTCTCATCAACTTAAAACCCCGCTGGCGGTGCTGAAAACCCAGGCGTCGGTGGCGCTGGGCAGTGATGATCCTAAACTTTGGCGGGAGAGCCTGACGGCGATGAGTAACACTCTGGACGGTACGATTCTATTAACAGAGCGCTTGTTGCAACTGGCGACCATCAAAAGTAAAGAGCAGGGGGAACATGCCTTCCCGTCGGTCGATCTTCATGAGATTGTTCAGAACAGCTGTTTTTCCCGACTTGTGCAGGCGCGGAGTAAAGCTATCGATCTTGGTTATGAGGGCGAACCATCGGCGGTGATGATAGCCGGAGATTACGTGCTGTTGAGCGAGCTGTGTGCGAATCTGCTGGATAACGCAATTCGCTATACGCCTCCGGGAGGGACAGTCACGCTAAGCCTGCATTACGATGGGAACGTGGTACTGCTGGACGTTGAGGATAGCGGGCCGGGGATTGACAATACGCAGATTCAGCAGGCGCTGATGCCGTTTCATCGCCTGGAAAACGTCGGTGATAACCCCGGCGTGGGGCTTGGACTCGCGCTAGTCAGCGATATTGCGCGCCTGCACCGCAGCCATCCGCAGCTGCTGCGCAGCGAAACGTTGGGCGGGCTGAAGGTCAGGCTGCGCTTCTTGAGCATTCGTTTAGAGTAAGCCTTTCAGACTCAGCGTCTTACGGGTCGCTACGTTCAAATCATAATGGGGAAGATCTTCCGGCTTCACCCACGCATAATCCTGAAACTCTTCGTTGATCGTCACTTCGCGGTTGGCGCTAACGCAATCGAAAATCAGGTAGATCATATAAATTTCTTCCAGGCGGCCATCAGCATAGGTTTTAACCCGGATATCGTCGCTAAAGGTCCATGGCGTAATTTTGGTTAGCTGTAGTTTTTCGCCCAGCTCTTCGCGAACCTCTCGTCGCAGAGCCTCTTCGATACGTTCGCCAGGTTCCACGCCGCCGCCGGAGAGCGCCCACTGGCCGGGAAATACGCCGCGGTCGTCAGCCATTTTGCACAGCAGGTAGTGACCTTCATTTTGAATAAGCGGGCAGACGATAGTCCTTTGACGCATGGTTTTTCCTTAATGATGACGTGGGTAAACATTGAGATAGCCCAGTTTGCGAGTCGACTCGGCAAACAGCAAGCGAAAACGCGCGGCGGAAGCGAGAGGTGATAGGGTGGCCGCAAGTTTATTGATCAGAGGCCATCATGGAACCGATAGCAAGCCACTCACCGCATGATGCGGTTTTTAAACATATTTTGTCCCATCGGGCAACGGCGCGCGATTTTTTACTTATTCATTTGCCGAAGCATCTCATTGGTCATTCCCCTGCTTTTTTATCACGGCAAGACCAGCCCCTGTCCGCACTCAAGGCGTTGGCTGGACGGTTTTTCACAGCCTGAGGTGGCTGAGAGGTTATATAGCCAGAATTTTCAACTGGTGGATATTACGACGATCCCGGATGAGCAGCTCATACAGCACCGACGAGTCGCCATGCTGGAGCTGCTACAAAAACATATCCGGCAGCGGGATATGATGGACATTTCTGAGCAACTGGTCAGCATATTGTCGTTGGGATACACTAACCGTCGGCAGTTTAAAACGTTGCTGAATTATATGCTTCAGGCGGGTAACGCCGCCGATCCCGTGGCCTTTTTACGCAAATTAGCGCTAAAGGTACCGCTTAAGCCGCATAAGGAGACGCTAATGAATATTGCTCAGTTTCTGGAAGAGCGTGGCCGCAAACAGGGAGTCCTTCAGGGAATGAAGGCGGGAATAGAAAAGGGTCGTCGTAAGGGCTGGCAGGAAGGTCGGCAAGAAGGCCGGGGTGAAGGGCTGCAGGAGGCGGCAGAACGTATTGCCCGGGCGATGCTGGAGGATGGGCAGGAGCCGTCTCAGGTCGCAAAGCTGACCGGTTTGTCACTGCGGCAGCTTGATAAACTCCGCTATTAATTCTCCTTCATACCAGATTCATGCCAGAGAAAACGGCAGCCTTAGCAGCTACCGCGAAGGTTTATTTAGCCTCTTTTAACGCTTTCAATGCCGCCGCTACGCCCGCGCCGTAGTCGGGATGGACTTCGCTGAAAAGTCCAATCTGTCGTTGCTGAATAAATTCGGGGATATCCCGCATATCACCGGCTATCCGCTGAAACATACGCTGATGCTCATCTTCGCTTAATAGCTCAAACAGCTTGCGCGGCTGGCTAAAGTAGTCGCCATCTTCCCGATGATCCCAGTGAGCGGCCGCGCCTTCAAGGCTTAACGGCGGCTCGCTAAAGTCCGGCTGCTCCTGAAAGACGCCAAAGCTGTTGGGCTCGTAGGTCGCGCCGTTGCCGCTATTGCCATCTACGCGCATTGCACCGTCGCGGTGATAGTTATGGAACGGACAGCGTGGCGCATTCACCGGGATCTGATGATGATTAACCCCTAAACGATAACGCTGAGTGTCGCCATAGGAGAACAGTCGTCCTTGCAGCATACGGTCCGGAGAGAAACTTACCCCGGGCACCACGTTCGCCGGGTTCATGGCGACCTGCTCAACTTCTGCGAAGTAGTTGTCCGGGTTACGGTTTAGCTCCAGTACCCCAACTTCAATTAGCGGATAATCGCTATGCGGCCATATTTTGGTCAGGTCAAATGGGTTATAAGGGACCTGACTGGCCTCCGCTTCCGGCATTATCTGCACGTAGAAGGTCCAGCGCGGAAAATCGCCTTTTTCAATTGACTCATAGAGATCGCGCTGAGAGCTTTCGCGGTCTTCAGCCACCAGGCGTTTGGCCTCATTATCCATCAGATTGGCGATCCCCTGCTGGGATTTGAAGTGGAACTTCACCCAAAAACGCTCGTTGTCGGCATTGATAAAGCTGAACGCGTGGCTACCGAAGCCGTGCATATGACGATAAGAACGCGGGATGCCACGGTCGCTGAAATCAATCGTTAACTGATGCAGCGTTTCCGGTAGCAGGGAGAAAAAGTCCCATTTCCAGGTAGGGTTACGAAGATTAGTGCGCGGATCGCGCTTCACGACGTGATTGAGATCCGGGAATTTTAGCGGGTCGCGAAGGTAGAAAATCGGCGTGTTGTTGCCCACCAGATCCCAGTTACCCTCTTCGGTATAGAACTTAATGGAAAAGCCGCGAATATCGCGCTCGGCGTCAGCGGCGCCGCGCTCTCCGGCGACGGTCGAGAAGCGTAGAAACAGGTCGGTGGTTTTGCCAATTTCGGCGAACAGTTTTGCGCGCGTATAGCGAGTGATATCGTGGGTGACGGTTAGTTTACCGTAAGCGCCGGAACCTTTTGCGTGCATACGGCGTTCCGGGATAACTTCCCGGTCAAAGTGGGCCAGTTTTTCAAGAAACCAGACATCCTGCAGCAGCATGGGGCCGCGTGGGCCCGCGGTGGCGACATTATTGTTATCGACAACCGGCGCGCCGGATCCCGTCGTTAATCCTTTCTTGCTCATCTTTATCTCCTGACAAAGTTTTATGTAACTTATTCATTTCCCTGAAGGGACGAAATAAGCTGAGCGCTATTTGTAGAATAAATAGTCAGTGCGGGCAATCTGGCTCTGGCTATCGATTTGATATCCGCGACTGTTGGCAAATATTCGGTAGCAACTGGTTACAATCACAATGGTAAAGGTCACTTTAGCGCATTGATTCCTTAGCATTCAGCAGTACAATTTCGCGGTTTTTCGGGACTTTTAAATTCTTGTTTTCTGGATAGAGTAAAAATGAAAAAAAGCATATTTTTGGCCCTCGCTGGCATGATGTTCGTCTCGACGGCGGCAAATGCGATCAGCGTCAGCGGGCAGGCCGGTGAGCACTACACCAATCTTGGTGTTGGTTTTGGTACGGAATCTACAGGTCTGGCAGTGACCGGCAACTGGCTGCACAACGATGATGATGGTGATGCGGCAGGCCTGGGACTGGGTCTGAACATCCCTCTGGGGCCATTCCTCGCAACCGTCGGCGGCAAGGGCGTTTACACCAACCCGAAGGCTGGTGATGAAGGCTACGCGGCGGCGGTTGGCGGTGGCCTGCAGTGGAAAATCGGCGACAGCTTCCGTCTGTTTGGCGAATATTATTACTCCCCGGATTCACTCTCCAGCGGTATCGACAGCTATCAGGAAGCCAATGCTGGTGCGCGCTTTACCATTATGCGTCCTCTGAGCATTGAAGCTGGTTATCGTTACCTCAACCTTGCAGGTAAAGAAGGTAACCGCGATAACACCGTTGCGGACGGTCCTTACGTCGGTGTCAACGCCAGCTTCTGATTCCTCCCGGGCGTGGTATTCTGCCGCGCCTGATTTTCAGTCATTCTCTCAGCCGCTTTGCGCTATAGTATTCCGACTTATCAGGCTGGAGTTCACAATGCTAAACGTGGAAATGCTGTCCACCGGCGACGAAGTGCTGCATGGGCAAATCGTCGATACTAATGCCGCGTGGCTGGCGGATTTCTTTTTTAATCAAGGATTACCCTTAAAGCGTCGCAATACCGTGGGCGACAATCTTGACGCTCTGGTGGCGATTTTACGCGAGCGTAGCGAGCACGCCGACGTGCTGATCGTTAACGGCGGTCTGGGGCCAACCAGCGACGATCTCAGCGCGCTGGCTGCGGCAACGGCCAAAGGCGAAGGGTTGATTTTGCACGAAGAGTGGCTGGATATGATGACGCGCTTTTTTGCCGAGCGCGGAAGGCCAATGGCCGCCAGCAACCGTAAACAGGCGGAAATTCCGCAAAGCGCCGAGATGATCAATAACCCGGTCGGGACCGCTTGCGGTTTCGCCGTGCAGCTCAATCGCTGCCTGATGTTTTTCACTCCTGGCGTGCCTTCGGAATTCAAAGTGATGATTGAGCAGGAAATCTTACCGCGCTTGCGCGAACGTTTCCCGCTGCCGGCTCCACCGCTGTGTCTGCGTTTGACCACCTTTGGTCGCTCGGAGAGCGAGCTGGCGCAGAGCCTTGACCACCTTCAACTGCCGCCGGGCGTGGTGATGGGCTATCGCTCCTCAATGCCGATTATTGAACTCAAGCTAACCGGGCCTTCTGAGCAGCGCGAAGCGATGCTGGCGCTGTGGCCGGAAGTACAGAAAGTGGCCGGGGAAAGCGTGATCTTTGAAGGCACTGAAGGTCTACCGGCGCAGATTGCCCGTCGCCTGCAAGAGCGCCAGCTGAGCCTGACGCTAAGCGAACAGTTTACCGGCGGCCTGCTGGCGCTACAGCTTTCACGCGTTAACGCACCGCTGCTGGCGAGCGAAGTGATTCCGGCACAGGAAGAGACGTTAGCGCAGGCGGCGCGCTGGGCGGCTGAGCGTCGCGAAAAACACTTTGCCGGTCTGGCGCTGGCGGTCAGCGGTCAGGAGAGCGATCACCTGAACTTTGCGCTCTCAACGCCGGAAGGCACTCACGCGCTGCGGGTGAAATTTAGTACCAATCGTCACAGCGTGCAGGTGCGTCAGGAAGTCTGCGCGATGATGGCCCTGAATATGCTGCGTCGTTGGCTGAACGGTGAGCCGATAGCCGGTGAACATGGCTGGATTAACGTCGTCGAGTCCCTTTCAGTTTAAGTCGTCCCTGGCGTCGGGATCTTCTCCCGGCGCTGTATTTAGTCCAATCTGCTGTACTTCGTTTTAAATATTCTGTGCGTCATCTCCCATTTTTATACCTCTGAATGTCCACTCTTCTGGAATCGCCCCGGCATTTGAAGTTGCTCACAATTTACTTCCCCGACAACCGTAACACTGATTCCAGTATTCAGGATTGGAGTCCAGTATGTTGGAATCAAGCAAAGTCCCGGCGCTGACCCGCGCCATTGATATTCTCAATTTGATCGCCCGCATCGGCCCCTGTAGCGCGGCGACCATTATTGACGAACTGGGTATTCCGAAAAGCACTGCCTATCTGCTGTTAGGTGAGCTGAGAAAACAGCGCTTTCTTAGCATGGATAATCAGGACAATTACTGCCTGTGGACCAAGCTGGTTGAGCTGGCCGGACATGCGCTGAGCAAAATGGACCTGCGCGAACTGGCGCGTTCGCGCCTGACGCAACTGATGGATCAGTGCGGTCTGCTCTGTCACTTAGGCATCATCGATAACGGTAACGCTTACTACATTTTGAAGGTCGAATCCCCGGCCACCATCAGCGTACGTTCGCACGAAGGTAAGAGCCTGTCGCTTTATCGTTCCGGCATTGGTAAATGCCTGCTGGCCTGGCAGCCCGAACGAGTTCAGGAGTCAATTATCAGCGAACTACGGTGGGAACGAGCCACGCCAACCACTATCACTGATGCTCAGCAGCTTCGCGATGAACTGGGGCGTATTCGCGCTCGGGGCTGGAGCTTTGATAACGGCGAAGACTATCCCGACGTGCGCTGCGTCGCTGCGCCGGTATTTAACGCCAATAACGAGCTGACCGCAGCTATCTCGGTGGTGGGGACGCGCCTGCAAATCAATGAAGACAATCGTGATTACCTCGCTGGTAAGGCGATTGCCTGCGCCAAAGATATTTCCCGTCTGTTGGGGTGGAAGAGCCCCTTCGAACAACAAGCTTCATAACAAGGAGAACATCATGACCTTACCGAAAATTAAACACGTCCGCGCCTGGTTTATCGGCGGCGCTACCGCAGAGAAAGGCGCTGGCGGCGGCGATTATCACGACCAGGGAGCGAACCACTGGATTGATGACCACATCGCGACCCCAATGAGCAAATACAAACAGTATGAGCAGTCCCGCCAGTCTTTTGGCATCAACGTGTTGGGTACGCTGATTGTCGAGGTTGAAGCGGAGAATGGGCAGACCGGGTTTGCGGTGTCAACGGCGGGCGAAATGGGCTGCTTTATCGTTGAAAAGCACCTGAACCGTTTTATCGAAGGCAAATGCGTCAGCGATATCAAATTGATCCACGATCAGATGCTCAACGCGACCATGTACTACTCCGGCTCCGGCGGCCTGGTGATGAACACCATCTCCTGTATCGACCTCGCGCTGTGGGATCTGTTCGGTAAAGTGGTTGGCCTGCCGGTGTACAAACTGTTGGGCGGCGCGGTGCGCGATGAAATTCAGTTTTATGCCACCGGTGCCCGTCCGGACCTGGCGCAGAAGATGGGCTTTATCGGCGGCAAA
Organism: Klebsiella huaxiensis; assembly: GCF_003261575.2. GTDB lineage: Bacteria > Pseudomonadota > Gammaproteobacteria > Enterobacterales > Enterobacteriaceae > Klebsiella > Klebsiella huaxiensis. The sequence goes on from NZ_CP036175.1 coordinate 1,791,936, forward strand.
ATGCCAACTCACTGGGGTCCGCACGATGGTGACGCGGGGATCCGCAAAGACGCCGCGATGGTCGCTGACATGCGCGAAAAATGCGGTCCGGATTTCTGGCTGATGCTGGATTGCTGGATGAGCCAGGACGTTAATTACGCCACTAAGTTGGCCCATGCCTGCGCGCCTCATAACCTTAAGTGGATTGAAGAGTGTCTGCCGCCGCAGCAGTACGAAGGCTATCGCGAACTCAAACGCAATGCGCCCGCCGGGATGATGGTCACCAGCGGTGAGCACCACGGGACGCTGCAATCGTTCCGCACGCTGTCGGAAACCGGCATCGATATTATGCAGCCTGATGTGGGCTGGTGCGGCGGCCTGACTACGCTGGTGGAGATAGCCGCAATCGCTAAAGCGCGCGGTCAACTGGTGGTCCCACACGGGTCATCGGTCTATTCGCACCATGCGGTCATCACCTTTACCAACACGCCGTTCAGCGAATTCCTGATGACCAGCCCGGATTGCTCAACGATGCGCCCGCAGTTTGACCCGATTCTGCTGGGTGAACCGGTACCGGAAAATGGACGCATTCATAAATCCGTGCTGGATAAACCGGGTTTTGGCGTCGAACTGAACCGCGACTGCAATCTGCAACGTCCTTATAGCCACTGATCCCGCCGTGCCGCACAGCGCTGATGTGCGGCCCATTTTTGAGGATATTACGATGAGCAACACCTTGCTTGAGAGCGTGGTGAAGAAAAGCCGCGCCCGTTTGATTCCCTTTATGCTGGCGCTTTACGTGCTCGCATTTCTTGACCGTTCGAATATTGGCTTTGCCAAAGAGACCTACCAGTTGGATACCGGGCTAAGCAACGAAGCCTATGCGCTGGGTGCGGGGATTTTCTTTGTGGTGTACGCCTTTCTGGGGGTACCCGCTAATCTGTTGATGCGTAAATTCGGTGCGAAAAAGTGGATCGGCTGCACCACGCTGCTGTGGGGCGTTCTGTCTGCGGCGATGGCCTGGGCGGATACGGAAACGAAATTTCTGCTGGTGCGCACTTTACTCGGTGCTGCCGAGGCGGGCTTCTTCCCTGGCATGATCTATCTGACTTCGCAATGGTTCCCTCAGCAAAACCGCGCCAGCATTATGGGGCTGTTTTATATGGGCGCACCGTTGGCGTTAACGCTGGGCTCACCGCTCTCCGGCGCGCTGCTGGAAATGCACGGTTTTATGGGGCACCCAGGCTGGTTCTGGATGTTTGTTATCGAAGGGCTGCTGGCGGTTGGCGCCGGGTTCTTTACCTTCTTTTGGCTTGATGATACGCCGCAAAGCGCACGTTTTCTGACTGCCGCTGAAAAGCAGGCGTTGATTAGCCAGCTTGCCAGCGAAGAGGAGAAAAAGGTCACGTCGCGGCTGTCCGATGCGCTGCGCAATGGGCGCGTCTGGCAGCTCGCCATTATCTACCTGACGATTCAGGTGGCGGTGTATGGTCTGATTTTCTTTCTGCCGACTCAGGTTGCCGCTCTGCTGGGCACCAAAGTGGGATTCTTTGCCTCGGTGGTGACGGCGATTCCGTGGGTTGCCGCATTGTTTGGCACCTGGTTTATCCCGCGTTACTCCGACCGTACCGGCGAGCGACGCAATATTGCGGCGTTCACCCTGTTGGCGGCGGCGATCGGTATTGCAGTCTCCGGGTTGGTGTCACCGGTACTGGCGATTATCGCGCTGTGCGTGGCGGCGGTCGGCGTGATTGCCGTGCAGCCGGTTTTCTGGACCATGCCGACGCAGTTGTTGTCCGGCACCGCGTTGGCCGCAGGCATCGGCTTCGTGAACCTGTTCGGTGCGATTGGTGGTTTCCTGGCACCGATTATTCGCGTCCAGGCCGAAACGATTTTTGCCAGCAATTCTGCCGGATTATTGACGCTCGCCTGCGTGGCGATTGTTGGGGTTGTTATTATCTTTTCACTGCGCGTTAATCGCACGGTGCCGCAGGCTGGCAGCGTACAGCATTAATTTAAGGGAGAACTATGAACGCAATTTTATCGAACCCATTTAAAGCGGGATTATTGAAGGGAGAAACGCAAATTGGCCTGTGGCTGAGCTCGACCTCCTCCTACATGGCTGAGATCGCCGCCACCTCGGGTTACGACTGGCTGCTGATTGATGGTGAACATGCGCCAAATACCATTCAGGATCTCTACCACCAGCTACAGGCGATCGCCCCCTACGCCAGCCAGCCGGTGATTCGCCCCGTAGAGGGCAATCGTAGCCTGATTAAACAGGTGCTGGATATTGGTGCCAGAACGCTATTGATCCCGATGGTCGATACCGCCGAACAGGCGCGGGAGATTGTTTCGGCAACCCGCTATCCGCCGGTGGGTACGCGCGGAGTCGGGGCCGGAGTCGCTCGTGCCGCGCGCTGGGGACGGGTGGAAAACTATATGGCGCAGGCTAACGATGAGCTGTGTTTGCTGATCCAGGTAGAGAGCAAAACGGCGCTTGATAACCTGGATGCAATTCTCGAAGTGGAAGGCATTGACGGCGTATTTATCGGCCCGGCGGATTTATCGGCCTCGCTGGGGTATCCAGATAACGCCGGTCACCCGGAGGTGCAGCGGATCATTGAGCAGAGCATCCGGCGTATTCGCGAGGCGGGAAAAGCCGCTGGATTCCTGGCCGTCGACCCGGAGATGGCGCACAAAGCGCTGGCCTGGGGGGCAAATTTTGTTGCCGTGGGCGTCGATACCAACCTTTATACCAGCGCACTGGATAAGCGCCTGGCGATGTTCAAACCAGTAGCCGAACAGGCGGAGGGAAAGGGGAGCTACTAGTCTCCCCATCGCAGGCGCTGACCTCAGGCCAGCGCCTGCGCCAGCAGGGTGATGGGATGTTCGCAGCGTTTGCTGGTGGACATCTCAATTTGCCATTTGCAGGTTTCGCAATCGGTCACTACCAGGTCAGCGCCGCTCTCTTCAATTTGCCGGAACAGCGGTGCGCCAATCGCCTGCGATGAGTCGTAGTTCTCCGACTTAAACCCGTAGGTTCCGGCGATCCCGCAGCACTGGGAGTCGAGCACTTCAAGCTGTAATCCGGGGATTAGCCGCAGCAGCTCAAGGGTATACAGCGACCAGCCCATTTTCTCCATATGACAAGGCGTGTGATAAACCACCTTCAGCGGCAGCGGTTTTAACTTCAGAGGCCGACCCGCATCCAACTGACGCCAGATCCAGCGGGTTGCCAGCTCGACCCGGTCGCGAATGTCGTGGTTGTCGATATCAAGCACGTGCGGATATTCATCGCGCAGGGTGAAGGTGCAGGTTGATGACGTGGCGACAATCGGCAGGCTATTTTCCCGCATCGCGGTGACGTTGCTCAGCGCCTGTTTACGCGCTTTAGCAAAAAAACCGTTGGCAATCAGCGGCACCCCGCAGCACTTCTCTTTGCTGAGCAGTTGAACGCCGATGCCCATCGCATTGAGTACATGAACCAGATCTTTTCCGAGCTGAGGATGGTTGTAGTTCACATAGCAGCCGTGAAAGAACGCCACCTGCTCGCTGTACTGTGCCTGTTGGGCGGCCAGTTGACGAAAGGCGCGGCGGAAGGTGCCAAAGCCATATTTGGGCAGCGTGCGGCGATGGTCGATTTTGAGCGCCGCATCCAGAATCCGGCGTACCGGCATTAGACCGGTGGCAACGTTGACCAGTGGAGCAAACGGCGTGGAGAGCGTCCCCATTAGATCGGTATGACTGAGGATCGCATCGCGTAATGTCGGCTTTTGCTGGCTGTATTGGATGCGTGCCCGCTGAATAATATCGCCGATTTTGACATCTGAAGGGCAGGCCACCTCGCAGCGTTTGCAGTTGATACAGTATTTTAATGCTTCATCGTAAAGCGCCCCGTCTTTCAGGCGCAGGCGTTCGCCGTCCGGGCCAGCCTGTTTTGGCCCTGGATAGCGTGGATTGACCCGACTGACCGGGCAGGTCGTGGTGCAAACGGTGCATTTAATACAGTGTTCGAATCGGGTGTCGTTCATGATTCACCTCCGGCAAGCTCGCTGATCAGCTTCGCGGCGTGTAGCGCTGTCACCGCACAGACGCCGCCGCCGCATCCCAGCGCGATGGCGTCAAAACCCCCAAGCACAGAACCGATGGCGAACAGATTCTCCAGCGTCTCCCCATGAAGCTGCGGGCGCAGGGAGGCATCCGTTTTCAGGCCGAAGCGCTGCCAGGGTTGCGAGGCAAAAAAGTCCCGTTGATACCAGTTTTCGCGCGGCAGAGTCTGCTGAAGGTCGAGGCCAAGAATCGGCTCCCGCACGCCGTTTCGTTCGGCGACCAGCCCATTGCTAAAAAAGCTGCCGCTGGCCAGCACCGTGAAGCGCGGGCGCAGTGGGATATCACCGTGGTTACGCGTCCAGACTGCGTTAACAAGGCCGTCCTGGTGGCTGATATTGACCGCTTCGTCGCCGGTAAGCCAGGTGCCGCCGCTGCGGACGAACTGCCGCTGTAGCTGGGCGTGCAGACGCATGCCCGGCACCGACGGCGGTAGAGTGGGCAGCAGGCGAAGCGGGCAGGGCAGACGCTGTTGGAGCCAGCGATACAACCGGTCGTCGGCGAGACCGAAGCAGGCGGGCATGATTAGCAGGTCGTGTTGTTGCGCCAGCGGACGAAGAGCCATCAGCAGCGCGGGCCAGTGGATTTCATCATCCAGCAGGCGGGCAATATTGGCGGCGCGAAATTCGGACGGGTTATCGCGCAGGACGTCGAGCAGCGGTAAATCAATCTCTTGCGCAGTGGCGCTGATGCCGTTCTGGTTCAGTGAAGCGGCGGCCAGGTGCGGTTGAAAATCGGCAAAACCGCTGATGCCGACCAGGCCAACCCGACGGGCTGGCAGCGGTGCGGTGGCGATCTCCTGCGGTGAAAGCCAGGCCGCGCGTAGCGTGCCTAACGGTGTGACCCGCAGATGCGGCTGGCTGGTATCCCCCTGCATAGCGATATTGCAGTAGGTAAGCAGGCTCTGGGTTTGCGCGGCGTACTCCATGACCTGTTTGACGCCAAGTCTGGCATAAGGGTGTTCGGGAAGCTGCTTTGTTAACTGGCCGATGCCGTGAGCGACATCGGTGACGGTTTCGCCGTTCGGCAGCGCGGAGAGTAAATCCAGCGAGGCGGAAGAGAAGTGCAGGGCGCTCTGACCACGGCTGATAATCACGCTACGCAGGCCGCGTTGATTTAGCGCCAGTCCGCACAGGAGTCCGGCGAGTCCGCCACCGATAATCGCGCAATCAAACTTCATCCTGATGCTCCTTTTCTAGCCCGCACAGGCCGAGATAGACCCAGCGGGTGAACTCACTTTCGCGAAGTGCATCGCCCCATGCGATGGGCTGCACGCCTTTCCAGCGTTCGTTGAGAAATTCGGACAGCTGCGTTAGCGAGCGGGCGGAAGTGGTGACGTTGAAACGCTGGAGCAGTCCGGCGGCGCGGCAGGCGCAAAGCTCGCCCTGGCAGGTTCCCATGCCAATCCGGGTACGGCGGCGTAAATCGAGCAGGTTTTTTACCGCCAGATTTTCTACTGCGTACTGAACTTCTCCGGCGGTGACCGCCTCGCATTCGCAGATCAGGCTACGGTGCTGACGGCTATCGCCAAGCCATGCCGGGGTGCGGTCGCCGTGGCGGTAAATAGCCGACCCGCGTAGCGGCGCGGGTAAAGAGATAATTTTGCGCAGGGTGGTTTCCGTGGGTTCTTGCGAGCCCGGCAGCGGCGTGTCGGCGGTGGTGCAGGCGACGGCGTTACCGAGCTTACGGCATACGGCATCGGTGGCCCATTCCGCCATCAGGCGATAGGTCATCAGCTTGCCGCCGGTAATGGTAATAAAGCCGTTCAGACCGTCGCGCTCGGCGTGGTCGAGCAGAACGATGCCGCGGCTGACGCTACGTCCGCTCGGGTCGTCATCGCTTGCGACCAGCGGGCGCACGCCGGAGTAGGCGCGCAGTACTCGAGTGCGGCCCAGCACCGGGGCCAGCTTTTCGCCTTCGCGCAGTAGAATATCAACTTCGGCGGCGGTGACCCGATTGTCATCAATCTCATCGTAAGCGATGTGCGTTGAGGTGGTACCAATCAGCGAGATGGTATCGCCGGGGACCAGGATATCGGCATCGGCAGGTTTACGGCAGCGGTTGATAACCTGCTGGTTAATGCGATGGTCGAGGATAAGCAGCGAGCCCTTAGCCGGGAACATGGCGACGCGCAGGTCGGCATATTCGGCGATGCGCTGCCCCCAGATCCCGGCAGCGTTAACCACCACGCTGGCGCGTAGAGCCTGCGCCTGACGCTGTGAGTGGTTGTAGAGTTGTACGCCGCTGACGGTATCGCCATTGCGCAGCAGACCCGTCACTTCGCAGCCGGTATAAATCAAGGCGCCATGCTCGCGAGCATCCAGCATATTGGCGGCAGTGAGGCGGAACGGGTCGACTGTGCCGTCAGGAACCTGCACCGCGCCGAGCAGCGTTGGGTTAACCGCAGGCTCAATACGCAGCGCTTCGGCAGGTGTCAGAGGATTGGCATCGATGCCCGCTTGTTGACAGGCGGTAATAAAGGTTTGCTGGTAGGCCAGGTCGTCTTCGGGGAGGGTGATAAACAATCCGCTGGTCGGTTCAATACAGTGGCGGGCGATGCGGCGTAAAATGCGGTTTTCGCTGATGCACTCCCGCGCTGATTCGCTATCGGTGACCGCATAGCGCGCGCCGCTGTGCAGCAATCCATGGTTGCGGCCAGTAGCCCCGGTAGCGATATCATAACGCTCAACCAGCGCCACCTTCAGTCCGCGCAGCGCGCAGTCGCGCGCAATTCCGGCACCCGTTGCGCCGCCGCCAATAATAATGACCTCGAAGTCTGAGTTGGCAGAATTCATTCTGTGCCCCCGATGTTCGTTTTACATCATTAAGGCACGTGTTTATTTATTTTTGTTTGATATCGAACATATTCGAACTTAAAACGAAAATTTTATTGCCGTTTTGTGCAGCGGATCGTTTAAATTTTGCCTTCTGTGACCCGTTGATGGAGGCACTTATATTGCCGACAATTTGCATGCCACCGCTGACAAAGCCGGACAGCTGGTAACCTGTTTTCTGATCGCGGCGATTATTATTCGCCCGTTTGCCGGGCAGCGGGTAGGGAAATATTCGAATAAAACGGTTCTGATGTTTTCTTCTCTGGCCTTTTTGGTAGTGACTGCGTTATATCCGCTTTGCCATTCTATCGAAGCATTGCTATTTATTCGCGTGCTTCATGGGAGCACTTTTGGGGTGATAACAACGGTGAAGGGGGCGATTTCTGCGCGCTGTCCGGGTCCAAACTGTCTGCGCCAATAACGCCTGTTGGGATAGGCTCTAAGCATTACATCTCAATTTCAATGTCCCCTTTTGCCCGGCAGCAGCAGGGCAAAATTTCTCCCGGCTGGATAAACGCCAGCGGCTCGGTTAGCCAGTCAACCTGACCGGAAACCAGCCGCGTGCGGCAGGAGCCGCAGTAGCCTTCGCGGCACTGATACTCCACGTCGATATTGTGCGATTCCAGGGCTGCCAGCAGGGAGGGATGTTCATCCTGACACTCAAGACGAGTGTCAGAAATCTTCAGAAAAATGCGTTTCATCAGAGCTGGAAGTTGCTCAGATCGTCGGCGTCGACTTCGGAATCGATCTGCCCGACCAGGTAAGAACTGACCTCCACTTCCTGTGGCGCAACCTGCACGTTATCGGACACCAGCCAGGTGTTGATCCATGGGATCGGGTTGGAGCGGGTCTGGAACGGCAGATCGAGACCGACTGCCTGCATGCGGATATTGGTGATGTACTCCACATACTGACAGAGGATATCTTTGTTCAGGCCGATCATCGAGCCGTCACGGAACAGATAGTCCGCCCACTCTTTCTCCTGCTGCGCCGCCAGCACGAACAGGTCATAGCACTCCTGCTTGCACTCTTCAGCAATTTCCGCCATTTCCGGGTCATCGACGCCAGAACGCAGCAGGTTCAGCATATGTTGAGTGCCGGTCAGGTGCAGCGCTTCGTCACGGGCGATCAGGCGGATAATTTTGGCGTTGCCTTCCATCAGCTTGCGCTCGGCAAAGGCGAATGAGCAGGCGAAGCTGACGTAGAAGCGGATGGCTTCCAGCGCGTTCACGCTCATCAGGCACAGGTAGAGTTTCTTTTTCAGCTCGCGCAGGTTAACGGTAATGGTTTTGCCGTTAACGCTGTGTGTACCTTCGCCCAGCAGGTGCCAGTAGCTGGTTAGCTCGATCAATTCATCGTAATAACTGGAGATCCCTTCCGCGCGTTTCTGAATCTGCTCGTTGGTGACGATATCGTCAAACACCACCGCCGGATCGTTGACGATATTACGGATTATATGGGTGTAGGAGCGCGAGTGGATGGTTTCGGAAAACGCCCAGGTTTCAACCCAGGTTTCCAGTTCCGGAATCGAAATCAGCGGCAGCAGAGCGACGTTCGGACTGCGTCCCTGGATGGAGTCGAGCAGCGTCTGATACTTCAGGTTGCTGATGAAGATATGTTTTTCATGCTCCGGTAGCGCCTGATAGTCGATACGGTCACGGGAAACGTCAACCTCTTCCGGACGCCAGAAGAAGGAGAGCTGTTTTTCAATCAGCTTTTCGAAGATGTCATATTTTTGCTGATCGTAACGGGCGACGTTCACCGGCTGACCAAAAAACATTGGCTCAAGCAGTTGGTCATTTTTCGTCTGTGAAAAGGTGGTGTATGCCATTGAAGTGAGTCCTGTTGAGATTGTATCGCCCGGCGGCACTTCGTTTGCCGGGCCTACAAAACCGTAGGCCGGGTAAGCGTAGCGCCACCCGGCAAAATAACTTAGATCTTACATGCGCCGCTTTCGCAGCCATCGTCCTGAATGGACGGCGCCAGGTCATCCTGGGCATCTTCCGCGCCATCACGGGTGTTGTGATAGTACAGAGTTTTCACGCCGAATTTATAGGCATTGAGCAAGTCTTTCAGCAACTGCTGCATCGGCACTTTTCCTGACGGGAAACGCGTCGGGTCGTAGTTGGTGTTGGCAGAAATCGACTGGTCGATAAACTTCTGCATAATGCCCACCAGCTGTAAATAGCCGTCGTTGTTCGGCATTTCCCATAGCAGCTCGTAGCCGTTTTGCAGTTTTTCGTAATCCGGCACCACCTGGCGCAGGATACCGTCTTTCGACGCTTTGATGCTGACGTGACCGCGCGGCGGTTCAATGCCGTTAGTGGCGTTGGAGATCTGCGAAGAGGTCTCGGACGGCATCAGCGCGGAGAGCGTGGAGTTACGCAGGCCGTGTGTTTTGATTGATTCGCGCAGGGCTTCCCAGTCGTAGTGCAGGGATTCGCTGACGATAGCATCGAGATCTTTTTTATAGGTATCGATCGGCAGAACGCCTTTCGCATAGGTGGTTTCGTTAAACCACGGGCATGCGCCTTGCTCGATAGCCAGCTCGTTAGAAGCTTTCAGCAGGTAATACTGAATGGCTTCGAACGTTTTATGCGTCAGGTTGTTGGCGCTGCCGTCGGAGTAGCGTTTACCGTGCTTCGCCAGATAGTAGGCGAAGTTAATCACGCCAATACCCAGAGTACGACGACCCATCGCGCCGCGTTTAGCGGCCGGGATCGGGTAGTCCTGGTAATCGAGCAGGGCGTCCAGAGCGCGAACCGCCAGTACCGCCAGGTCTTCCAGCTCATCAAGGCTATCAATAACGCCGAGGTTGAAAGCGGACAGGGTGCACAGCGCAATTTCACCGTTTTCGTCGTTCACATCATCCAGCGGTTTGGTCGGCAGGGCGATTTCCAGGCACAGGTTGGACTGGCGCACCGGTGCGACAACCGGGTCAAACGGGCTGTGGGTGTTGCAGTGGTCAACGTTCTGAATATAGATACGGCCGGTAGAGGCGCGTTCCTGCATCATCAGCGAGAACAGTTCAACCGCTTTAATACGCTGTTTGCGGATGCTGTCATCCTGCTCATATTGAGTGTACAGACGCTCGAACTCGTCCTGGTCGGCGAAGAATGCATCGTACAGGCCCGGAACGTCGGACGGGCTGAACAGGGTGATATCTCCACCTTTCAGCAGACGGGTGTACATAAGCTTGTTGATCTGTACGCCGTAGTCCATGTGACGAACACGGTTAGCGTCGGTACCACGGTTATTTTTCAGCACCAGCAGGCTTTCAACTTCCAGATGCCACATTGGGTAGAAGAGAGTCGCCGCACCACCGCGCACGCCGCCCTGCGAGCAGGATTTTACCGCAGTCTGGAAGTGCTTATAGAATGGGATACAACCGGTGTGGAACGCTTCGCCGCCGCGAATCGGGCTACCTAGCGCGCGGATACGACCGGCGTTGATACCAATACCGGCACGCTGGGAAACGTATTTCACAATCGCGCTGGAGGTGGCATTGATGGAATCCAGGCTGTCGCCGCACTCAATCAGGACGCAGGAGCTGAACTGGCGAGTTGGGGTACGCACGCCGGACATGATCGGCGTTGGCAGCGAGATCTTAAAGGTGGACACCGCGTCATAGAAACGCTTGATATAGTCCAGACGCGTCTCGCGCGGGTAGTTAGAGAACAGGCAGGCGGCAACCAGAATGTACAGGAACTGGGCGCTTTCGTAGATCTCACCGGTCACGCGGTTCTGCACCAGATATTTCCCTTCCAGCTGCTTAACCGCCGCGTAGGAGAAGGTCATGTCGCGATCGTGCTCGATGAACGAATCCATCTGCTTGAACTCTTCTTCCGTGTAGTCTTCCAGCAGATGAGTATCGTATTTGCCGTTTTTCACCATCTTTGACACGTGATCGAACAGCGCTGGCGGCTCAAACTGGCCGTAGGCTTTTTTACGCAGATGGAAAATCGCCAGACGCGCGGCGAGATACTGGTAATCCGGTGCCTCGCGGGAGATAAGGTCCGCAGCGGCTTTAATAATAGTTTCGTGAATATCGGCGGTTTTGATGCCGTCATAGAACTGAATGTGTGAACGCAGTTCTACCTGAGAAATCGAAACGTTATTCAGTCCTTCTGCCGCCCAATCCAGCACGCGGTGGATTTTGTCGAGATTGATGCGCTCGGTGCTACCGTCACGCTTTGTCACCAGCAGACTCTGATTCATGTGGATTATACCTGTCCGTGAAAGAAAATATCCCCCACTTATCCACAGATAGCCGTTGTGACTAACTCTGTGGATAAATACTATATGTAGGGGGTGGTCGATAAAAGAAACGCTATATGGTGAGTATTCTAGTAAGGATTCTTTTGAGTACAAGAGTTGATTTTGAGGTTAAATTGAGGTTGCGGAAGCGTAATGATCGCTAAGTCCACGCCACATAAGGCCTGGAAGAGATGTCAATAAATCAGAAAAAAAAATGAAAATTTGATCGAGTGCTGATTTCTTCATCGGAAGAAAAAATCACGCGGCTTGATGCCGCGCAATCATCATAAGAAAAGCAGCTGACGTTATGCGCTTTTGGCTGTTGTATGCAACATATAGTTAACATCAACGCCGGGTGCCAGCTTGAAGGTGTTGGTCAGCGGATTGTAATGCAGGCCAGTAATATGCTGCTCTTTCAGAATAGTCTGATCAACCCAACCAATCAGCTCCGCGGGTTTAATGAATTTCTTCACGTCATGAGTTCCCTTCGGCACCATCTTCATTACGTACTCAGCACCCACCACCGCCATTAGCCACGCTTTACCGTTACGGTTAATCGTAGAGAAGAAGACCTGGCCGCCAGGTTTTACTAATCGCGCACAGGCGTGAACTACGGATTGCGGATCAGGGACATGCTCCAGCATCTCCATACAGGTAACCACGTCATACTGTTGGGCATGCTTCGCTGCGTGCTCTTCAACGGTTTCCTGGACATATTCGACTTGAATGCCGCTTTCCAGAGCATGCAGTTTTGCCACCTGCAGCGGTTCGAATCCCATATCCAGACCGGTCACCGTTGCGCCTTCGCGGGCCATACTTTCGGCAAGAATACCGCCGCCGCAGCCGACATCGAGCACTTTTTTGCCGAACAGGCCGCCGGAGCGCTCCGCGATATAACCGAGACGTAGAGGATTGATGCGATGCAATGGCTTGAACTCACCCTCTAAATCCCACCAGCGCGATGCGACGGCTTCAAATTTAGCGATTTCATTATGATCAACGTTGGGGGCCACCGACGGTTTTTCGGCATTCATGGGCGCTTTTACTCCTTTTCAGTTCAGGTCCGCGAGTATATCAGCAGACCGCCATGAATAAACCGTATTGGTTTACCTCTATCACCGCGGCTGTGTTATAATTTGCGACCTTTGAATCCGGGATACAGTAGAGGGATAGCGGTTAGATGAGCGACCTTGCGAGAGAAATTACACCGGTCAACATTGAGGAAGAGCTGAAGAGCTCGTATCTGGATTATGCGATGTCGGTCATTGTTGGCCGTGCGCTGCCGGACGTCCGAGATGGCCTTAAGCCGGTACACCGTCGCGTACTATACGCCATGAACGTATTGGGCAATGACTGGAACAAAGCCTATAAAAAATCTGCCCGTGTCGTGGGTGACGTCATCGGTAAATACCACCCGCATGGTGATATTGCCGTATATGACACCATTGTCCGTATGGCACAGCCATTCTCCTTGCGCTACATGCTGGTAGATGGCCAGGGTAACTTTGGTTCTGTCGATGGGGACTCCGCCGCAGCGATGCGTTATACGGAAATCCGTATGTCGAAGATCGCCCACGAGCTGATGGCCGACCTGGAAAAAGAGACGGTGGATTTCGTCGATAACTATGACGGCACGGAGAAGATCCCTGACGTCATGCCGACCAAAATCCCGAACCTGTTAGTGAACGGTTCGTCCGGTATCGCGGTCGGGATGGCGACCAACATTCCGCCGCACAACCTGACCGAAGTCATCAATGGCTGTCTGGCCTATGTTGATAACGAAGACATCAGCATTGAAGGGCTGATGGAACACATTCCGGGCCCGGACTTCCCGACCGCCGCGATCATTAACGGTCGTCGTGGTATTGAAGAAGCCTATCGTACCGGTCGCGGTAAAGTGTACATTCGCGCTCGCGCGGAAGTGGAAGCTGACGCGAAAACCGGTCGCGAAACCATCATCGTGCATGAAATTCCGTATCAGGTGAACAAAGCGCGCCTGATTGAGAAAATTGCCGAGCTGGTAAAAGACAAACGCGTTGAAGGCATTAGCGCGCTGCGTGACGAGTCTGATAAAGACGGTATGCGCATCGTGATTGAAGTGAAACGCGACGCGGTGGGTGAAGTGGTTCTCAACAACCTCTACTCCCAGACCCAACTGCAGGTCTCCTTCGGTATCAACATGGTTGCGTTGCACCATGGTCAGCCGAAGATTATGAACCTGAAAGAAATTATTGCCGCGTTCGTACGCCACCGCCGTGAAGTGGTGACCCGTCGTACCATTTTCGAACTGCGTAAAGCCCGCGATCGTGCGCACATCCTTGAAGCGCTGGCGATTGCCCTGGCCAACATCGACCCGATTATCGAACTGATTCGCCGCGCGCCGACCCCGGCGGAAGCGAAAGCTGGCTTGATTGCACGTTCATGGGACTTGGGCAACGTTTCCGCGATGCTGGAACGTGCTGGTGATGATGCCGCGCGTCCTGAGTGGCTGGAGCCTGAATTCGGCGTACGCGACGGCCAGTACTATCTGACCGAACAGCAGGCCCAGGCGATTCTGGATCTGCGTTTGCAGAAACTAACCGGCCTTGAGCATGAAAAACTGCTCGACGAATACAAAGAGCTGCTGGAACAGATTGCTGAACTGCTGCACATTCTGGGCAGCGCCGATCGCCTGATGGAAGTGATTCGCGAAGAGCTGGAGCTGGTCCGTGAACAGTTTGGCGACGCGCGTCGTACGGAAATCACCGCTAACAGCGCTGATATCAACATCGAAGATCTGATCAACCAGGAAGATGTTGTTGTGACGCTGTCTCATCAGGGCTACGTGAAGTATCAGCCGCTTACCGATTACGAAGCTCAGCGTCGGGGCGGTAAAGGCAAGTCAGCTGCACGTATTAAAGAAGAAGACTTTATCGATCGTCTGCTGGTGGCCAACACCCATGACACGATCCTGTGCTTCTCCAGCCGTGGTCGTCTGTACTGGATGAAAGTTTATCAGCTGCCGGAAGCGAGCCGTGGTGCGCGTGGCCGTCCGATCGTCAACCTGCTGCCGCTGGAAGCCAACGAACGTATCACCGCTATTCTGCCGGTGCGCGAGTACGAAGAGGGCGTGAACGTCTTTATGGCCACCGCCAGCGGTACCGTGAAGAAAACGGCGCTAACCGAGTTCAGCCGTCCGCGTTCGGCCGGTATTATTGCGGTTAACCTCAACGAAGGCGATGAGCTGATTGGCGTCGATCTGACCTCGGGTCAGGATGAAGTCATGTTGTTCTCTGCTGCCGGTAAAGTGGTGCGCTTTAAAGAAGATGCTGTCCGCGCGATGGGTCGTACCGCGACCGGCGTGCGCGGTATCAAGCTTGCAGGCGAGGACAAAGTCGTTTCTCTGATTATTCCGCGTGGTGAAGGGGCTATCCTGACCGTGACGCAGAATGGCTACGGTAAACGTACTGCGGCTGAAGAGTATCCGACCAAATCTCGTGCGACGCAGGGCGTTATCTCGATCAAAGTGACCGAGCGTAACGGTTCCGTGGTGGGTGCGGTGCAGGTAACTGATACCGACCAGATCATGATGATCACCGATGCCGGTACGCTGGTGCGTACCCGCGTGTCGGAAGTCAGCGTGGTAGGGCGTAACACCCAGGGCGTTATCCTCATCCGTACCGCGGAAGATGAAAACGTGGTGGGCCTGCAGCGTGTTGCTGAGCCGGTTGATGATGAAGAACTGGATGCCATCGACGGCAGCGCAGCGGAAGGCGATGAGGATATCGCGCCGGAAGCGGACACTGACGACGACATCGCCGAAGATGAAGAGTAATTCTCTGCGGTAATTGTTCTGAAAGGGTCGGGGTTATCCCCGGCCCTTTTTGTTTCCCCGTTGCGGGACTGTTATTTTATCGTTACCTTAACCCCATTCTGTTGAGCCCCTGACGGCCGAGCATCGCCACATTGAAATATCTAGCTTCTTTCCATACGACGTTAAAGGTTTCACGCTACCTGTTCAGAGCGCTGGCGGTACTGCTGTGGATGCTGATCGCTTTTGTCTCGGTGTTTTACATCGTTAATGCCCTGCATGATCGGGAATCGGAAATTCGTCAGGAATTTAATCTGAATGCCGATCAGGCGCAGCGTTATATTCAGCGCACGGCAGATGTTATCAAAGAGCTGAAATACGTCGTGGGTAACCGGCCAATGAATGGCAGTGAAGGCGGTGATGCGCCAGTACAGAATGGCGATATTGCGATCCCTAATTTTGAACCGCTATACCCTGATTCCGACTGCGCGCTAATGAGCACCACCTGGCGTAACTCTCTGCAGTCGCTAGCGTGGTTCATGCGCTATTGGCGCGACAACTTCTCTACGGCGTATGATCTCAACCGTATCTTTTTGATTGGCAGTGATAACCTCTGTATGGCTAACTTCGGCCTGCGGGATGTGCCGCTGGAGCGAGATCAGGCGCTTAAAGTTTTACATCAACGTATTGAGCAATATCATAATGCTCCACAAAACGAACGTGGCAACAACCTGTTCTGGATAAGCCAGGGCGTGCGTCCAGGCGTTGGGTATTTTTACGCGCTGACGCCGATATATATGGCTAACCGGCTGCAGGCGATGCTTGGCGTGGAACAAACTATCCGCATGGAAAGTTTCTTTACTCCGGGTAGTTTGCCGATGAACGTCACTATTCTTGACGATAACGGTCAGTCACTCATTTCGCTCGCCGGGTCAGACAGCAATATTAAACCTGACGCGAAGTGGATGCAGGAACGGTTATGGTTTGGCTATACCTCGGGCTTTCGCGAACTGGCGATGAAAAAAAGCCTGCCACCGTCATCTTTGAGCATCGTCTATTCAGTGTCGGTGGAACAGGTGTTAGAACGCATCCGGATGCTGATCCTCAACGCCATTGCGCTCAATATCCTGACTGGGGTTATCCTCTTTGCGCTGGCCCGGATGTATGAGCGGCGGATTTTTATTCCGGCAGAAAATGACGCCCAACGTCTGGAAGAGCATGAGCAGTTCAACCGAAAAATTGTGGCTTCCGCGCCGGTGGGGATCTGTATTTTACGTACGCTCGACGGCACTAATATCTTGAGTAACGAGCTGGCGCATAACTATCTCAACATGTTGACGCATGAGGACCGGCAGCGGTTAACGCAGATCATCTGCGGTCAGCAGGTGAACTTTGTTGACGTGCTGACCAGTAATAATACCAATCTGCAAATCAGCTTCGTTCACTCGCGCTATCGTAACGAAAACGTGGCGATTTGCGTGCTGGTGGATGTCTCAGCGCGCGTCAAAATGGAGGAGTCGCTGCAGGAGATGGCCCAGGCCGCAGAACAGGCCAGCCAGTCGAAATCGATGTTCCTTGCCACCGTCAGTCACGAACTGCGCACGCCGTTGTACGGGATTATTGGCAATCTCGATTTGCTGCAGACGAAAGAGCTGCCGAAGGGGGTTGATCGCCTGGTGACGGCGATGAATAACTCCTCCAGCCTGCTGCTGAAAATTATCAGCGATATCCTCGATTTCTCGAAAATTGAGTCCGAGCAGCTCAAAATTGAACCACGGGAGTTTTCGCCGCGTGAAGTGATGAACCACATTTCCGCTAACTACCTGCCGTTGGTGGTGCGTAAACAACTTGGGCTGTACTGCTTTATTGAACCCGACGTGCCGCAGCTGATGTCCGGCGATCCGATGCGCTTGCAGCAGGTTATTTCAAATCTGCTGAGTAACGCGATCAAGTTTACTGATACCGGCTGCATTATCCTGCATGTAGAGCGGGCGGGCGACTACCTACAAATTAGCGTGCGCGACACCGGAGAAGGGATCCCGGCAAAAGAAGTCGTGCGTCTGTTCGACCCGTTCTTCCAGGTCGGTACCGGCGTGCAGCGTAACTTCCAGGGAACCGGTCTCGGTCTGGCGATTTGTGAAAAGCTTATCAGCATGATGGATGGCGATATTGCCGTCGAAACGGAACCGGGCATGGGTAGCCGGTTCACTATTCGAATTCCACTGTATGGCGTACAAAATACGCCGCCGCTGATTGTTGATAGCCTGTCTGACAAATGCTGTTGGCTGGCGATTGATAACACCTCTTTGGCGCTATTTGTCGAGTCGTTACTGAAATACCACGGTATTCCGGTCCGTCGTTTTAAAGGGCAAGCGCCGGGAATGGATGATATTTTGCTGACCGATAGCGAGACTAATGCGGCATGGCCAGGAAACTCCGTGATTATCTTCTGCCGTCGGCATATCGGAATTCCGCTAGAGCGAGCGCCGGGTGAGTGGTTGCATAGCGTCACGACGCCGCATGAGCTGCTGCCGTTGCTCGGACGCATCTTCCATATCGCCGTCGATAGCGCGGAAAACGACCCCGTGCTATCCGCGCCAGAAACGCAAACTGCCGACAATGATGACATGATGATTCTGGTGGTGGATGATCATCCAATCAACCGGCGTCTTTTGGCCGATCAACTGGGATCTCTGGGCTATCAGTGCGTCACCGCAAACGATGGGGTCGATGCGCTTAACGTGCTGAGTAAACAGCATATTGATATTGTGCTCAGTGACGTCAACATGCCGAATATGGATGGTTATCGACTGACTCAGCGCATTCGTCAACTGGGATTGACGTTGCCGGTAATTGGCGTGACCGCTAATGCGCTGGCTGAAGAGAAGCAGCGCTGTCTGGAGTCCGGTATGGATAGCTGTTTATCCAAGCCGGTAACCCTTGATATTATCAAACAAACATTGACGGTCTATGCCACACGGGTGCGTAAGGGAAGGGCGTAAGGGATTTTCCCGGATAGCGTGACGCTATCCGGGAAGAGAGCGGTTAGTCTTTATCCGTCGAACTCAGAGAAACGGAAGAGAGGTAGTTCAGCAGGGCGATATCGTTTTCCACGCCGAGTTTCATCATCGCCGATTTTTTCTGGCTACTGATGGTTTTGATACTACGGTTCAGCTTTTTGGCGATCTCGGTAACCAGGAAGCCTTCGGCGAACAGGCGCAATACTTCACTCTCTTTTGGCGACAGGCGTTTGTCACCGTAACCACCGGCACTGATTTTTTCCAGCAGACGCGAAACGCTTTCCGGGGTGAATTTCTTGCCTTTCTGCAGTGCGGCCAGCGCTTTCGGCAGATCGGTCGGTGCGCCCTGTTTCAGTACGATCCCTTCGATATCCAGATCCAGTACCGCGCTCAGGATCGCCGGGTTGTTATTCATCGTGAGTACAATGATCGACAGATCCGGGAAATGACGCTTGATGTATTTGATAAGCGTAATCCCATCACCGTACTTGTCGCCGGGCATGGATAGGTCGCTAATCAGGACGTGAGCGTCCAGCTTAGGAAGATTGTTGATTAATGCCGTGGAGTCTTCAAACTCGCCAACAACGTTCACCCACTCGATTTGCTCAAGTGACTTACGAATACCGAACAGTACGATCGGATGGTCATCGGCAATAATTACGTTCATATTGTTCATGTATTAGGCTACCTTGCTACAGCAAGCTCTTGACGTAGACGTCAATGTCGCTGATATATTTTTCTATGCCTTGAGTATCTTTTTCACGAATCAGATGCTCAAGCGTTTCACATAATTGCTTGCCGGGTACCAGATTAAGCATAGCAAACGCCCCTTTGAGGCGGTGAGCGGTTTGCGCCAGCGCGGCTAAATCGCTCGTTGCCAGTTCATTATACAGCCTCTTAACATCATCTGGTACCGTGTCGGCAAACAGCGCGTAATAGCCGCTGGCATGCAGTTCGGCGTTACTCACGCTTTCAGGGGGAGAGTGCTGCCCCTCTTCATCAGCCAGTTGCTGCTCTATCAGCTGTAGAATAGCTTCCTGCATCGCGGTGCTGATATTAAAATTGACGCGGAGCTGACCTGGGCTAATCTTATGAATCCCGACTTCATCATCGCTTAAAAGCAAGCCTGAAGCAGTAAGATTAGACGGATTATCCGTTAAAAAGAGATCATATTGTTGACTTGTTATTCTATCATCCGACGAGATGCAGGTCGCGCCCCAGCTTTCGAGCTGGCGCGTAACGATACGGCGCACCTCATTAGAGGTAACATCAAGCAATACCACAACATCATCCAGTAGATGTTCCCCTGAATCACTCTCTTCTTCACTGGCCGCCATTTTAAGATGTAAGGAATAGCGGGTACCCAGCGACTCGCGGGCTTTGATATTCAACTGTCCACCGAGCTTGCGGGTCAGGCGATCGCAGAGCCAGAAGGTAAGGGCGTTAGCTTTACCATAGAGGTCTGACTGCGTCTCGTTGAGGAACGGGAAGTGCATATTATCGATTTCGTCACCGGAAACCCCATTACCGGTATCAAGAATACGGAAGGTCAGGCGATCGTCTGCCGACTCATCTTTACTCACTTCCAGAGTGATTTTGCCAATCTGAGTAGTGGTGACTGAGTACTGAATTAACAGTAAAAGTGTGCGGCGCAACGCATCACGATCACCATAACGTTGCTCATTTGCCGGTAGTGCATTGTTAATCAGTAGTTGCAGCCCTTTGCGTTTGATGATCGGTAAGACTTCAGGTACCACTTCATCTATGAGTCCCTGTATGGAGAACAGGCCCTGGGCGCTTTTCCAGTTATCACTCTCAAGGAGGTTTGCCAGTTGAATCTCATCCACCAGTTGTATCAGTTCATCTGCATGCTGGGCCAGCTTATGGCTTTCAGCAATACCGAGCGCCGCCGCTTCTTCTGCCAGCGTTTGCGCAGGTTGTTTTAGCGCAGCGCCGATATGCTGCATAAAGGCAGCGCGGCCTTGCTGGTTTTTCTCGTACAGACGTTGAGCCTGTTTGAGTTTCCTGGTGACCAGAACTTCACGATCCTGATCGCGAATGATGAAGATTTGCGTACGCGGCGAGACCTGGCTGCGGAACTGGCGAATTTCATACAATTCATTATTTACTGTGGCCTGAATGACGCCCTGGTGCTGATCGGCCATATTGATAATATTCTGCAGGTTCAAATGCGGCAGCAGATGATCGGCAATAGGATTGCTGATTATCGTACGGTTAGCCTCCTGGTCATGAACCAACAGCCCCAATGGCAGCAGCGAGACAATCTCTTCATGGATTGCGCGTTGGGCGCGCAATTCGCTATTGGCTGTCGAAGATACCGCTGTGCTGACCACGTCTTTACGGCCGCTGTAGTGGCGAAAGGTCGTGAAACCGAACAGCGTCAGCGCCAGCAGGCCGATATTCAACAGCAGCGGTAGCAAAATATTCTGTAAGGATTCCAGAATCAGCTCGCTGAAGGGCACCATCCAAACCAGCCGCATACCGGTGGTATTAATCGTGGTGGTAATTTCAATCCGCGGGGCATTAAAGTTGATGCTGACGATATCGGTGGCTTCTTTGTCCGGATTGTTGCTGATGCTTTGCGACGGATCGGGTTCAAGACGGAAGCTCTCCAGCGACATACTGGGAGGAATGAGATCGTTAATGGGGAGATCGAAAGCCACAACGGTCGCCAGGTGGCCCGGCTGGTTAAAAGTGGTGCGTAAAGTAAAGTAGTAACCGTTTTGCCATGCGAGATGACGCAGTGACGAAAATGTCTCACGTTCATCTAATGTATTTGCCTGGAGCAACATTTCGGCCCGTCGGGACTCCACGACGCTGCTGATGGTTGACTCTTTAAAGCTGGAGGAGAGATCTTTTAACGGCAGCGTTGAAACTAAAATAAGGCTGTTATCGAGTCCGTTAAGGTAATACATCGACCAGGGAATGGTCTCCGCGCCCCATAAGATGTCGAGATAGTTGGTGATTTTTTGCGTCATTTCCAGCGTTGAGCTGTCATGAGAGCCAAAAATCAGCGCTTCTGTTTTGCGCCTGGGTTTCTCCAGGTAGTAAACATCCTGCTTCAAACGCGTTTCTTGTAAACCGCTCTCTCCGGTTGTGCCGGGAGAGGTTGCCGCGATGTTGTCATATATTTGCCAGGTGGCGTAGCGCCAGGTATCAATACGCTTATGCAAGTCATAGCTGACATCGACAACCTGATAACTTTTGTCTTTCAGCCATGCGTTGACGGCGCTTTGAATCATGACCCCCATCGTCGCCAGCAGGACGATGACCATTAAAATGAAGAAACGGGTAATGTTGCCGGGGATCAGGGAAAATTTTTTCGGGGTCATCGTGTGAGAGTATGACTCATCAGTGTTTGTAAACGGAATGTTGCGCCCGGGTAACTGGGAGCAGGACGGATGCTATAGCCAGTATAAAGGCTAATGCCGTAAATCCATACAACTGAATATCATACATTGTTTTATTTGCCTTGAGATTCATCTTAGATCCGCGGCGGCTGACAAACATGAACAGTGCGATTGTTTTTGTACAATTACTTACCGATTTTTCAAATTAAATAGCATTAATTAACAAGAAATTGTGCGAATAACCCTAACTCGGCGCGTAAGTTGTTTGATTAATAACCGTTATTTTTTGTTATGCCAGGATGGGAATAATTAAAGATGTGTAAAGAAGGGTAAAAAAAACCGGATGCGAGGCATCCGGTAGAAATAGGGGTAAACAGACATTCAGAACTGAATGACGGTAATAAATAAAGTTAATGATGATAGCGGGATTAATTTTAGTCTCAGTTGAGATTTTTGTTTTACCATTCAGTGCTATAGGAGTGCAACCTAATAACATATTGATATTGCTTGATAATTTTAATTTTTTGATTATTAGTGCTTATTTAAATGGTCTATATCGAGATAAAAAAAGTTCCCTCTGATTTACAAATTGAAACATCTTGTGCGCATTTGGAAACATTTTAGAAGTTTTAGTATCATATTCTTGTTGGATTATTCTGTATTTTGCAGCACAATGAAATAGCCGACTGATTAGAAGGGTAATCAGTAAGCAGTGGCAATAATAAAAGGCATATAACAAACAGAGGGTTAATAACATGAAAGTTAAAGTACTGTCCCTCCTGGTACCAGCTCTGCTGGTAGCGGGCGCAGCAAATGCGGCTGAAGTCTATAACAAAGATGGCAACAAATTAGACCTGTACGGTAAAATCGACGGTCTGCACTATTTCTCTGACGACAAAGGTCAAGATGGCGACCAGACCTACATGCGTCTGGGCATCAAAGGCGAAACTCAGATCAACGACCAGCTGACCGGTTACGGCCAGTGGGAATACAACGTTCAGGCGAACAACACTGAAAGCTCCAGCGATCAGGCATGGACTCGTCTGGCATTTGCTGGTCTGAAATTCGGCGACGCGGGTTCTTTCGACTACGGTCGTAACTACGGCGTTGTCTACGACGTGACTTCCTGGACTGACGTTTTGCCGGAATTCGGCGGCGACACCTACGGTTCTGACAACTTCCTGCAGTCTCGTGCTAACGGCGTTGCAACCTACCGTAACTCTGACTTCTTCGGTCTGGTTGACGGCCTGAACTTTGCTCTGCAGTACCAGGGTAAAAACGGCAGCGTAAGCGGTGAAGGTTCGACCAACAACGGTCGTGACTGGAATAAACAGAACGGTGACGGTTACGGCACTGCTGTAACTTATGATATCTGGGAAGGTATCAGTGCTGGTTTCGCATACTCTCACTCTAAACGTACCAGCCAGCAGAACACTGTTCCTGCTCTGGGCCGCGGCGACAACGCTGAAACCTACACCGGTGGTCTGAAATATGACGCCAACAACATCTACCTGGCGACTCAGTACACCCAGACCTACAACGCAACTCGCGCTGGCAACCAGGGCTTTGCTAACAAAGCGCAGAACTTCGAAGTGGTTGCACAGTACCAGTTCGACTTCGGTCTGCGTCCATCCGTTGCTTACCTGCAGTCCAAAGGTAAGGATCTGGAAGGTTACGGCGACCAGGATCTGCTGAAATATGTTGATGTAGGCGCGACCTACTACTTCAACAAAAACATGTCCACCTACGTTGACTACAAAATCAACCTGCTGGACGACAACAGCTTCACTCGTAACGCCGGTGTTTCTACCGACGACATCGTTGCTCTGGGCCTGGTTTACCAGTTCTAAGCACGCTGAAGTTTCGAAAAAGGCGCCGATGGCGCCTTTTTTTATGCCCGGTTTAACCTTGCTGGTGTACTCTTTGAATCCCAGTAAGAGGAAGCCAATTTTTATGGATATCACTTTTTTCCGCGCCGCCCTGTTTGGGGTCTGCGTACTACTTTCAGGCTGTGATTCAGCCACCTCTCCACAGACGCCAAAATCTGCTGCCACCGTGCTGGATGGTAAAACCATGGGCACGTTCTGGCGAGTCAGCGTGATCAATGTTGATGAAGCAAAGGCCCAGGAGCTGCGCCAGAAGGTGCAGGCTCAGCTGGATGCCGACGATCGTCTGCTCTCAACATGGAAAAACGATTCGGCGCTGATGCGTTTCAACCATTCACCGAGCACCACCCCCTGGCCGGTCAGTGAGGCGATGGCGGATATCGTCACCCTATCGCTGAGCATTGGCGCTAAAACCCATGGCGCGATGGATATTACCGTCGGGCCATTGGTCAATTTATGGGGTTTTGGCCCGGATAAACAGCCGGTAAAAACGCCGGATGCGCAGCAAATTGCCGCGGCAAAAGCGCGCAGTGGGTTACAGCATTTGACGGTTATTAACCAGGCTGACAAGCAGTTTTTGCAAAAAGACATTCCGGATCTGTTTGTCGATCTTTCCACCGTGGGCGAAGGATACGCTGCCGATCACTTAGCGCGCCTGATGGAACAAGAAGGGATCTCGCGTTACCTGGTTTCCGTAGGTGGCGCGCTGGTGAGTCGCGGAATGAATGCCGAAGGGCAGCCGTGGCGGGTGGCGATCCAGAAGCCGACCGACCGCGAAAACGCCGTTCAGGCGATCGTTGATATTAACGGCCACGGTATCAGCACCTCCGGCAGCTATCGCAACTACTATGAGCTGGACGGTAAGCGCATCTCGCACGTTATCGATCCACAAACCGGGCGACCGATCGATCATAAGCTGGTTTCGGTGACGGTTATCGCCCCAACGGCGCTGGAAGCCGACGGCTGGGATACCGGACTGATGGTGTTAGGGCCGAAGAGGGCGCAGGACGTAGTGCGTGAACAGGGACTGGCAGTGTATATGATTATCAAAGAAGGTGAAGGGTTTAAAACCTGGATGTCGCCGCAGTTCCGCGCGTTCCTTGTCGGCGAGAAAAATTAAACCGCAAGATTTCGGGTTTTTGCTAACGGACTTCGGCCCAGACTGAAGATACACTTACTGCAGGAGTCCGTTATGAAACCGATGATGATTGATACCGATGAGCGTCGCTGGCAGGCTGTATGCGAGCGCGACATTCGTGCCGATGGCCAGTTCGTTTTTGCCGTACTGACCACCGGCATTTGCTGTCGTCCGTCCTGCCGTTCACGGCGGGCGCTGCGGGAGAATGTGCGTTTTTACCCCAACGTTGAAGCCGCGCTGGCGGCAGGGTTTCGCCCGTGCAAACGCTGCCAGCCGGATAAAACCGATCCACAGCAGCAGAAAGTGGAAAAAGTGGCCGCGGCCTGTCGTCTGCTAGAGCAAGAAACGCCGATAACTCTCGAAGCGCTGTCCCGTGAGCTTGCGGTCAGCCCCTTTCATTTTCACCGTCTTTTTAAATCCGTTACCGGAATGACGCCCAAAGCCTGGCAACAGGCCTGGCGCGCGCGCCGTTTACGCGAGGCGTTGGGTCAGGGGCGGACGGTTACGGACGCTGCTTTGGCCGCCGGTTTTCCGGATACCAGTAGCTACTATCAGCAGGCTGATGCCGCGCTGGGAATGACCGCCAGCCAGTTTCGCCGTGGCGGCGATGATACCGATATTACCTGGGTATGTGACGACGGCCCGCTGGGACGCTGCCTGGTGGCTGAAAGTGAACGGGGCATATGCGCCGTGCTGCCGGGTGATGACGATACGTCGCTACATGAGGAATTAGGCAAAATATTTCCCAATGCACGTCTGCAGCCTGGCGATGACGTTTTTCATCAGCGAGTCGCTCAGGTATTTGCGCATCTTAACGACCATCGCCAGCTAATCTCTTTGCCGCTGGATCTTCGCGGCACCGCTTTCCAGCTTCAGGTCTGGCAGGCTCTGCGCCAGATCCCGGCGGGAGAAACGCGTAGCTATCGCCAGGTGGCGCAAAGTATTGACCGTCCCCGCGCGGTCAGGGCGGTGGCAAGCGCCTGTGCCGCCAACAAGCTAGCAATGGTTATCCCGTGTCATCGGGTGGTTCGCGAGGGCGGGGCTCTGTCCGGCTATCGTTGGGGAATCGCGCGTAAAGCATTACTGCTAGCGCGCGAAGCGCAAACTGAGGAGAACTGATGCTCGATCTTTTTGCCGATACGCCGCCCTGGCAAGAGCCGCTGGCACCGGGGGCGGTAATTTTACGCCGCTATGCTCGCGAACGCGCCCCGGCCTTGTTGTTGGCAATTACTGATATTGCCAGCCGTTCGCCTTTTCGTCAGATGGTGACGCCTGGCGGCTATACGATGTCGGTCGCGATGACTAACTGCGGCGAATTGGGCTGGACTACCAATCAGCACGGCTATCTCTACTCTCCCGAGGATCCGCTGACGGGCAAACGCTGGCCGCCGATGCCGCCGCTATTGCGCGAGCTGGCCACAGAGGCTGCTTCTGCGTGCGGTTATGAGAGATTTGCGCCTGATGCTTGTCTTATTAACTGCTATCAACCGGGGACGAAGCTGTCGCTGCATCAGGATAAAGATGAGCACGATCTGCGCGCGCCTATTGTCTCTGTCTCACTGGGGCTCCCGGCAGTATTTCAGTTTGGCGGTAAACAGCGTAACGATCCGCTCCGACGGGTGCTGCTGGAGCACGGCGATGTGGTGGTCTGGGGCGGTGAATCACGGCTGTTTTACCACGGTATTCAGCCGCTGAAAGAGGGTACTCATCCCGACACCGGTAGCTGCCGCTACAATCTCACTTTTCGTCTGGCAGGCAATAAAGAATAAAAATAAGAATTATTCTTGCTGTCATCGGCGAGCAGTTTAAACTGCTGGCTGTTTTTGCTTGCCCGGGTTGTCTTATGGAACTTCTTCTTCTTGTCTGGCGTCAGTATCGCTGGCCGTTTATTTCCGTTATTGCTTTAAGTCTGCTCAGCGCGGCGCTCGGGATCGGGCTCATTGCCTTTATAAACCTGCGCCTGATGACCATTGCCGATACCTCGCTGACGGTGTTGCCGGAATTTTTGGGCCTACTGTTGCTGCTGATGGCGGTCACGCTTGGCTCACAACTGGCGTTGACCACGCTCGGGCACCACTTCGTCTATCGTCTTCGCGGCGAATTTATTAAGCGTATTCTTGATACCCAAATCGAAAAGATTGAGAAAATCGGCAGCGCGTCGCTGCTGGCTGGTTTAACCAGCGACATTCGCAATATCACCATAGCCTTCGTGCGCCTGCCAGAGCTGGTGCAGGGGATTATTCTGACCTTCGGTTCCGCCGCTTACCTGGCCTGGCTGTCGGGAAAAATGATGCTGATCACTGCGCTATGGATGGCGTTAACCATCTGGGGCGGCTTTATGCTGGTGTCGCGGGTCTATAAACATATGGCCTCTCTGCGCGAAACCGAAGACAAGCTGTATCACGATTACCAGACGGTTCTCGAGGGGCGTAAAGAGCTGACCCTTAATCGCGAACGCGCTGAATATGTGTTTAACCAGCTGTATCTTCCTGATGCTCGTGAATATCGCCACCATATTGTTCGCGCTGACACCTTCCACCTGAGCGCGGTGAACTGGTCGAATATTATGATGCTGGGCGCAATTGGCCTGGTCTTCTGGATGGCTAATAGCCTCGGGTGGGCCGATACCGCCGTGGCGGCAACCTACTCTCTGACGCTGTTATTTCTGCGCACGCCGCTGCTTTCCGCAGTTGGCGCGCTGCCAACGCTGCTCAGTGCCCAGGTTGCATTCAATAAGCTGCATAAGTTTTCCCTTGCGCCGTATCGCGCTGAATTCCCGCAGCCCCAGGCACATCCCCACTGGCAGACTCTGGAACTGCGCGATGTCGCGTTTCATTATCCTGATAACAGCTTTGCCGTGGGGCCGATTAATATGACCCTCAAGCGCGGAGAGCTGGTGTTCCTGATCGGCGGTAACGGTAGCGGCAAATCGACGTTGGCCATGTTGCTGACCGGGTTATATCAACCGGTTTCCGGGCAAATTTTGCTCGACGGTCAGCCGATGGCGGCAGATAAACCGGAAGATTATCGTAAGCTGTTTTCGGCGGTATTTACCGATGTTTGGCTGTTCGACAGACTGCTGGGCCCGGAAGGGAAAACGGCGGATTCAGCGCTGGTAGACAAGTGGCTGGGTTATCTGAAAATGGGTCATAAGCTTGAGCTGGATAACGGTAAAATTCTCGACCTGAAGCTGTCGAAGGGACAGAAAAAGCGCGTAGCGCTGCTGCTGGCGCTGGCGGAAGAGCGAGATATTATCATGCTGGATGAGTGGGCGGCGGATCAGGACCCGCATTTCCGCCGGGAATTCTACCAGGTGCTGTTGCCGCTGATGCAGCAAATGGGTAAAACCATTTTTGCTATCAGCCATGATGACCACTACTTTCAGCATGCCGACAGGCTGCTGGAAATGCGCGGTGGCCAACTTTCTGAGCTAACCGGAAAAGAGCGTGAACTGGCGACTCGCGATGCTGTTGCCCGTACTGCCTGATAACTTTGCTACATCCCGGAGGCGTTAGCCGTCCTCCGGGATTTCCTCTGGCTGCTTTTTTTTCCATCGACTAAATTCATAACGGTTATTATTTCCGCCTCCTCGCGCTATGCTTAAGGCTTCCGGCCTGCTGGTCTGACAGATATTTTTACAAGGATTGCCTGACCGATGTCCGTTTTGCATAAAAAAAGCGCCAGATTGCGCGACGAAGAGCGCGCCCGTCTCATTTGGTTGCTGAGCACCGATAAAGCCGTCACTTCCTCATTGCTGGGTAAATTAACCCTGGCTGAACGCTACGATGAAGGTACGTTGGCCGACGATCTGGCCGAAGTGGAAGTGCTGGTTTCTCACCTGCCGCCTCCGGATCTTGCCGATGCGCTCGAAGCGTTGCCTTACGACGCACGTAACGCGCTCTGGCGACTGGTGGCGGATGATAAACGCGGTGAGGTGCTGCTCGAGGCATCGGAAAGCGTCTGGGGCGATCTCATCGAAGAGATGAGCGATCATGACCTGCTGTTTGCGCTGCAAAATCTCGATATTGATGAACAGGTCTACCTGCTGCAACACTTACCGCGTGATCTGACCGGACGCCTGCTGGCGACGCTGCCTGCGGATAAGCGTGCACGTATTCGCCAGATGATGCGCTACGCCGATAATACCGTCGGCGCGATCATGGAATTCGAGGTCATCACCGTTCGCCCGGAAGCGACGCTTGCGGCGGTACAGCGCTACCTGCGGCGGCTAGGCAAAATGCCGGAAAACACCGATAAGCTGTTTGTGACCACCCGCAACAAGCTGCTGCTGGGCGAACTGGAACTACAAACCATCCTGCTTAACAATGCGCAGAAGCGGGTAGGGGAAGTGATGGAAGGCGATCCGGTTACCTTCCAGCCGCATGAAGATGCAGAAAAGGTGGCGCGAACGTTTGAACGTGACGACTTACTTAGCGCCGCCGTTATTGATGCTGACGGCAAGTTAATGGGGCGTTTGACCATCGATGAGATCGTCGATGTGGTCTACGAAGAGACCGACAACGATTTACGCCGAATGGGTGGTTTGAGTAATGATGATGACGTGTTTGCCCCGGTGAGCAAAGCGGTGAAAACCCGCTGGGCCTGGCTGGCGGTGAATTTGTGCACCGCGTTTATCGCCTCCCGCGTTATTGACGGTTTTGAACATACTATTTCACAATTGGTCGCACTGGCCTCGCTGATGCCGATTGTCGCGGGGATCGGCGGCAACACCGGTAATCAGACGATTACCATGATCGTCCGTGCAATGGCGTTGCAGCATATTCAGCCGGGAAGTTTCACCTTTCTGATTTTACGCGAAATGGGCGTTGCGCTGATCAACGGGATCGTCTGGGGCGGGATCATGGGCGCTATAACCTGGTGGCTGTACGACGATCCGCAGCTCGGTGGCGTGATGACGCTGGCAATGATGCTGAACCTGCTGATGGCGGCGATGATGGGCGTTATTATCCCGATGGTGATGGTCAAGCTGGGGCGCGATCCCGCAGTCGGCTCCAGCGTCATGATTACCGCTATCACCGACACCGGTGGGTTCTTTATTTTTCTTGGGCTGGCGACGATTTTTCTGATGTAGCCTGCGGTTTATTGCGCAGGCGGCGGGGAATCAAGGCCATTGAGACCAGACCCGCCAGGACGCCAATCGCCAGATTGCTGGTACCGACGGTTGCGCCGACGGTCACCAGCATCACCAGCGTTTCCGGCCACGGATTATGCGCCAGCTCCGTCGGACGAATACTGTGCCAGCTAAAGGTTTTCACCGCCACAATGACCATCACCCCGGCGAGAACGGCCATCGGAATTTTTGCCATCACTTCGCTTAATGCGGTCACTAACAGCAATAGCACCAGGGCAGCGGCAATCGTGGAGATGCGGCTGCGGGCTTTGCCCATTTCGACGTTAACAATGGTCTGGCCGATCATCGCGCATCCGGCAATGCCGCCATAAAACCCGGCAAGAATATTGGCAATCCCCAGACCAGCGCTCTCACGCGATTTACTGGAAGGGGTATGGGTCAGGTCATCGACTAATTTAGCCGTCAGCAGCGACTCCATCAGGCCGACAAAGGCGATACTGAGCGCGCAGGGCCAGATAATTTGCAGCGTTGTTAAGTCCAGCTGCACTATCAGGCTGGTCAATCCAGGTAATCCGCCGCCCATCGGGCCCTCATCGCCAACGGTAGGCAGCAGTTGGCCGCTAAAAACGGTAAACAGGGTCAACAGAACGATAGCAATCAGCGGTGAGGGGATGGCCTTGATGTAGCGCGGTGCCCACAGCACAATCAACAGCGTTAAAACAAACAAGCCGATAATCAGCGGCTGCTTGCTCCAGAAATGCGGTACCTGGGCGAAAAAAATGAGGATCCCTAGCGCATTGACGAAACCGGTCATCACCGCCTGCGGAATAAAGCGCATCAGGCGCGCCATACCGCATACACCAAACAAAATTTGAATCATCCCCGCAAGAATTACCGCAGGCAGAATATAGCCAACGCCATGTTGGTGCACCATTGGCCCGATGACCAGCGCGACTGAACCGGCAGCGGCAGTGACCATGGCCGGTCTACCGCCCAGTACCGACATCGCCAGACACAGCACCACAGAAGCGACCAGGCTAACCTTTGGGTCAACGCCAGCAATAACGGAAAAGGAGATAACCTCGGGGATCAGGGCTAGTGCGGTCAGCACGCCTGCCAGGGTTTCGCGCGTCAGTAGCGCGGGCGAACGCAGTATCTGGCTTAATGTGCCAGCGTTGCCGATGGTAGCGGAATCAGAAACAGGGGGCATAAAAAAAGTTCGCAGATTATAAAAAAACGGATGTGGTATCAGCCGATGCTTTCGTGCAGTCCGTCACAAAACCGGGGATGATAGCGCGGAAACAGACTTCACACCAGTACAAAATGTGATTTGCAATACACATTTATTAAACATTTTTATAACAGATCTCAAAACTAAACTTAAAATTTAAACAATATTTAAATTTTTTTTCTTCAGTGTTACCTTTGAAGCCGAGAATCGTTTCACCTGCGCTATATAACAAAAGCGAGTAAAAGTAAGGCTCAAATTCGATGAAGAAAAAGATGGCCGTACCCAGCTCACAGGCGGTTGGTTCCAATAACACTCGGACCAACACCCGCCATGAGCAAGAGACGGATGTATTGTTGATCGGCGGCGGCATCATGAGCGCCACGTTGGGAACCTGGCTCCAGGAACTGGAACCAGATTGGTCTATTACCATGGTCGAGCAGATGTCCAGCGTCGCGGAAGAGAGCTCAAACGGTTGGAACAACGCGGGTACCGGACATGCCGCGCTGATGGAGCTGAACTATACGCCGCAAACTGCTAACGGAATTAATATCGATAAAGCGGTTGATATCAACGAATCCTTCCAGATTTCTCGTCAGTTTTGGGCCCACCAGGTGACGCGCGGCATTCTCAATAAGCCGAAATCCTTTATTAACAGCGTACCGCACATGAGCTTTGTGTGGGGTGAGGATAACGTCAACTTCCTGCGCGCCCGCTACGCAGCTTTACAGCAAAGCGAACTGTTCCGCGGCATTCGCTACTCTGAAGATCATCAACAAATTAAACAGTGGGCTCCGCTGGTGATGGAAGGGCGCGATCCGCAGCAGAAAGTGGCTGCCACCCGCACGGAAATGGGCACCGACGTCAACTACGGTGAAATCACCCGTCAGCTGATTGCCGGGCTGAAAACTCATGAAAATTTCTCTCTCCAACTGGGTACCGTGGTGCGCCGTTTTAAGCGCAATGCCGACAAGAGCTGGACCGTGACGCTGGCGGATGCCAACAATCGTCATCAGAAACGCGTCATCAAAGCCAAATTTATCTTTATCGGTGCTGGTGGTGCAGCCCTGACCCTGTTGCAGGAAACCGGTATTCCGCAGGCCAAAGAGTATGCGGGCTTCCCGGTCGGCGGGCAGTTCCTGGTGTGCGAGAACCCGGAAGTGGTCGAGCATCACCTGGCGAAAGTCTATGGTCAGGCAGAGGTGGGCGCGCCGCCGATGTCGGTTCCGCATATCGACACCCGTATTATCGACGGTAAGCGCGTGGTGTTGTTTGGGCCGTTTGCCACCTTCTCAACGCGTTTCCTGAAAAACGGCTCGCTTTGGGATCTGCTGGCCTCCACTAATACCTCGAACATCATGCCGATGCTCAACGTGGGCCTGGATAACTTCGATCTGGTGAAATACCTGATTAGCCAGGTGCTGCAAAAAGACAAAGATCGTCATGCGGCGCTGTGCGAGTACTATCCTGAGGCGCGTAAAGAAGACTGGCGCTTATGGCAGGCAGGTCAGCGTGTGCAGATTATCAAACGCGATAAGAAGATAGGCGGCGTTCTGCGTCTCGGAACCGAAGTGGTCAGCGATGATGAAGGGACCGTGGCCGCGCTGCTGGGCGCATCGCCTGGGGCTTCTACCGCCGCGCCGATTATGCTGCAGCTGATGGAAAAAGTGTTTAAGGACAAGGTCGATTCAGCAGCCTGGCAGGCGAAGCTGAAAGAGATAGTGCCGAGCTACGGTACGCGTCTGGATGGCAATGCGGCAGAAATCGAAAAGGCGCTGGCGTGGACCAGTGAAGTGCTGGAACTACACTATGATCCGATTACCGTGACTGATGATGTTCCGCAGGCGGAGCTGAAGCCGCTGCCGGAAGGCAAACCTATTGCTGATATTGCGCTGTAACCCATTGTCCGGCGGCTCAGGCCGCCGGATTCTATCCTCAGGCATTAACGTTCAACGGCATTGCCGATGGTCTCGTCCGCTCTCCAGATACGATATTTCACTTCAATGTTAGCCGGGGTATACACCACGATAGGCAGTTTGCTGTTGTAGCGCAGCATTCCTGCATCACCCAGCCCTGCGGTTACAAATTGCTGCTCTTTTTTACCCTCCGGGCAGGCCATCATTGTTGAGACCGGCGAGGTCACTTTATCAAATACGTAGTAGTCGTAGCCCCAGCCTTCAAGGGTTTTGCTTTCTAGTTGACCGCCCAGGCGGTGACGATTGCAGTCGACTTCCAGCGTTTGGCCAATCATCAGCTCAACTTTCAACACCGATTCATCCTGCTGCTGCGGGAGCTGAATCACCTGACGTTTCATCCCTTTTTCAGCCTGCGGGTAGGGGGCAATTTTTTCTAGCGGCTGTTCTGCGGCCAGGGCGCTGGTGGAAATGCAGGCAACGGCCAGCAGGGAAACGGCGAACGTAGTGATTTTTTTCACGTGAGTAATCCTTTGTTATCAATCCTCAACAGCACAATAGTAGCATTATCAAGATGGAAGGTAGGTTGTGTTTACCAAAATTTTCACAATATATAGTTATAAATTCTGCTGAGATTGCGAGGGTAACGGCCTTAACTTAAGGATTACACTAAGTAATCACTTTTGTCATCGTGTTGAACAGGGGGAAGCCCCTGTTCATTAAGGTAATGCGCTACTCCTCGCGGTTTTTTCCCTCTTCTAAGAAGTCTTCATCTATCTCATCGATGTTTCCGGCGTGATCGCGCCCGGAAAGAAGGTTCCAGCAGGCAATAAATAGCGCGGCAATCAGCGGGCCGATAACAAAGCCATTGATACCATAGATTTCCATCCCACCAAGGGTAGATATCAGGATCAGATAGTCCGGCATTTTGGTATCTTTGCCCACCAGCAGAGGGCGGAGGATGTTATCCACCAGACCTATCACTATCACGAAGAAGCCAACGATAAAGGCACCTTGCCATATCTGTCCGGTGGCAAAAAGATAGACAGCCGCCGGGACCCAGATAATCGCGGAGCCCACCGCCGGGATTAGCGACAGAAATGCCATCAGCGCCCCCCACAAGATGCTGCCATCAATACCGACAATCCAGAACGCCAGCCCGCCAAGCGCGCCCTGGACAATCGCCACCGCGACGGTTCCTTTTACCGTTGCCCGCGCGACGGCGGCAAATTTGGCGAACAGGTGCTGTTTAACGTGATTTGACAGTGGTAAAGACTCAAGAATTTGCCTCACCAACTGCGGACCATCTTTCAGCAGGAAAAACAGTAAATAGAGCATGATGCCGAAGCTGACGGTAAAACCGAAGGTACCTTTGCCAATCAGGAATGCGCTCCCGGCAAGATACTGACCCCCTTTTAGGGCAACGTCAGAAAGCTGCTGCTGAATTTGGTCAGCGCTATCCAGGTTATGCTCAGAGAGGAAGCTGCGGGCCCATTCAGGCAGGTGTGCAAACAGGCTGGCGACTACCGTCGGAAACTGAGTGTCGTTGTGCTGTAGCTTGGTGTAAACCACATTCAATTCAAAGGCCAGCGACGAGAGAATAATCGCCAGAGGGGTGAAGACGATCAGACAAATAATGACGACGGTAAGCAGTGACGCAAGCCCGTTGCGTTCATTCAGGCGGCTACGCAGTTTGTTCTTAACGGGGTTGAAGATGACCGCCAGAATCGCCGCCCATAAAATAGCTGAATAATAAGGGGAAAGGACGTCGAAAAACGCGAGGGTGACGATCAGCAGAATCAGGATGAAAAATCCTTTTGTAAGTCCATTAACTCTCATGTAAATCCTTCAGGGAAATGACGTATACCATAAAATAATAGAAGTTTTTCCTCGATTTACAATCGGAGTGGTGGTGGTTTCTTGATAAAAACAGATGGGATAACTGAGCATTAAAAAACCCGCAAACTCAAAGAGAATGCGGGTTCTTAAGGGGTTACCGGTCGTTGAAACAACTTACCGATGAATGATTTGGTCGGCACGGAGAGATTCGAACTCTCGACCCTCGCCACCCCATGACGATGCGCTACCAGGCTGCGCTACGTGCCGATTTGTGGGGAACAATATTACCCGTTCCCCAACTGAATGCAAGCCGGGATATGACTGATTGATTCATAAATAATCAATCAGTTAGCGATGAAGCGTTTTTCATCGGTCAGCACCTGCAGCAGTAAGCTGAGCTGCGGTTTTTGAGCCTTAACCTTCTCACCTTCGCTGTTCCAGGTATTGTAAGTCCCGTTGTGATTGAGCACGATGGTGACTCTTGGCGTAGTAATTGCCAGCGTATCACTATTGGCTGCGGTCACCCAGGCGCGACGACGGGCGGCGCTAAACAGGTCTTCACCCTGGGAATACTCGTTTGCCGGAGTGGAAACGTGCAGCAGACGTTGCATCAACGTCGTCATCACGTCTTTGTTATCCGTCAACGTAGTAATTTCCTGTGCCGGTGTGCCGGGCCAGTGAATCACTAATGGAACCTGCAGTTGCTCACGAGACCAACCAAACTGGTCATGCTGAGGATTCAGTGGCATACCATGACCTGCCGTCACGATAACCACCGTGTTGTCCAGTTTGCCTGATTCGCGCAGCGCGTTCAGTACCCGGCCAATTTGTGTGTCGACATCGCCAGCGGCTCGGCTGTAGCGGCGAACAAAGTTTTGCTGCTGGCCGTTATCGAAGGTGGTGCCGTTGAGCGAAACCCATGAGAACCAGCGGTTTTCATCCTGGGCGTAGCGATCAAGCCAGTTAATCCACTGGCTTGCTGTTTGCTCATCGCTTTGCGTTTTCGCGACCGGCAGCGAGAAGTCTGAGAGCAGCGCCTGACGATAAAGCGGGCTGCTAAAACCGTCTGATGAGAACAGCCCCAACTGATAGCCCTGCTGATTCAGCGAGGTAATCAGTGCCGCAGGGATACGGGCCGACAATACGCCATCCATATAGCCTGGAGAAATTCCGTAGAACAGGCCAAAGAAGCCGCTGTCGGCGGTGTTACCAGAGCTCATATGCTGGGTGAAGTTGACGCTCTCTTTCGCGAAACCGGCCAGCACCGGCATGTTTTTCTCAAAGCGGGAGTAGTTAAGGTTATCAACGGTGATAAGCAACACGTTATAACCGGCGCCGAGATCGCGATAATGCAGATCGCTCAGCGGATACTGTACCGAGACCGCTTCCGGTGCGCCTTGCTCTACCAGACGGCGCTGATAGTCCTGTGCATCTAATAAACCGTGTTTTTCCAGGAAGCGGCGGGCCGTCATCGGATAGGAGAGCGGCAGATTCGCCCGCTGCATGGTTATCGGGCGATAGAAATTCGCATCCGCCCAGATATAGACCAGATGGCTGCTAATAAAAGAGATAAAGAAGAACCAGGCAACCGGACGGGCGTAGTGGCGACGACGCGTCAGACTTCGCAGCTTCTGCCAGCTCCAGGTTGCAAAGAGCATTTCCAGCAGGAAGATAACGGGCACGCTGATAAACATCAGCTGCCAGTCACGGGCCATCTCGTTCTGATCGGGGTTTATCACCAGTTCCCAGACAAAGGGGTTGAGATGCAGGTGGAAGCGAGTGAAAACTTCGCTATCGATCAGTAGCAGCGTCATACCTGCGGTCGCCAGAATGACCGAGATAAAACGCATTAAACGCTGTGAGATGACGATAAAAGTCAGCGGGAAAAGAATCAGCACATAGCTGGTAAAAACCAGGAAGCTGAAGTGACCAACGAGGCTGACGTACGAGAAAATACGTCCAGCAAGCGTCGTTGGCCAGTCGGCGACAAAAAGATAGCGACTGCCGAGCGCCATTGCCAACAACATGTTGAACAGGGCGAACCAGTGTCCCCAACTGACCATCTGGGAGACTTTTTCTCGGTAGGGCTGACGTAGAGTCACCATATACTGTTGTTCGTTATCCTTAGTGCGCCGGATCGTCGTTGATAGATGACTGCAACGCCTGGGCAAAAGAACGGGCGATAGCCTGACGCTGCGCCGGCGCGACGCTACTATTGATCAGGTTGGTCACCATATTGCCCAGCACCATCAGTGAAAGGTCAACGGGGGCTTTGTGTGTTTCCAGAACGCTCGTCAGCTCGCTGAGCAGCTGTTCGACTTGTTCATCGCTATAGCGGGATATTTGCGGCATAAACTCAAAATCTGTCTGTTCGTGAAAGGGCAACATATTACCGTAGCAGCGGCTTTTTTTCCGCATTTTTTCACCATGGCGTAAAAGCGAGCGGCTTCGCTCGTAAAGAGCGACGTGCTGGTTGCGTCGTCGTCCCTGCAGTGGTTGAATACTTCCCAGTCTAAAAGGAGAGTTTAACATGAGTCTGGATATCGACCAGATTGCCCTGCATCAGTTAATCAAACGTGATGAACAAAATCTGGAACTGGTGCTGCGCGAGTCATTGCTGGAACCGACTGCGACGGTTGTGGAGATGATGGCCGAACTGCATCGTGTCTACAGCGCAAAAAATAAAGCCTACGGTTTGTTCACCGAAGAGAGCGAGTTGGCTCAGTCCCTGCGTCAACAGCGTCAGGGTGAAGAGGAGTTTCTGCCATTTAGCCGAGCGGCGACCGGTCGCCTGCGTGACGAATTAGCGAAATATCCTTTTGCTGAAGGCGGTATTGTCCTGTTTTGTCAGTATCGTTATCTGGCAGTGGAATATTTGCTGGTAGCTGTGCTGAATAACTTAAGTAGCATGCGCGTTAATGAAGAGCTCGATATCAGTTCCACCCACTATCTGGATATCAATCACGCCGATATTGTTGCGCGTATTGATTTAACCGAATGGGAAACAAACCCGGAGTCCACCCGTTATCTGACCTTCTTAAAAGGCCGGGTAGGGCGTAAAGTTGCCGACTTCTTTATGGACTTCCTCGGTGCCAGCGAAGGGTTGAACGCAAAAGCGCAGAACCGTGGCCTGCTACAGGCGCTGGATGATTTCGCCGCCGATGCGCAGCTGGATAAATCTGAGCGACAGAACGTGCGCCAGCAGGTATATAGCTATTGCAACGAACAGCTGCAGGCCGGTGAGGAAATCGAGCTGGAGTCGCTGTCCAAAGAGCTGGCGGGCGTCAGCGAGAAGACCTTCCAGGAGTTTACCGCCGAACAAGGCTATGAACTGGAAGAGAGCTTCCCGGCAGACCGCAGCACTTTACGTCAGTTAACTAAGTTTGCTGGCAGCGGCGGCGGGTTAACCATCAACTTTGA
Organism: Klebsiella huaxiensis; assembly: GCF_003261575.2. Lineage (GTDB taxonomy): Bacteria > Pseudomonadota > Gammaproteobacteria > Enterobacterales > Enterobacteriaceae > Klebsiella > Klebsiella huaxiensis. The sequence continues at coordinate 1,829,813 of NZ_CP036175.1, forward strand.
TGCCATGTTGCTGGGTGAGCGTGTGTTCTGGGATCCGGCAACGGATACCTTAACCATTAAAGGTACCCCGCCGAACTTGCGCGATCAGCTGCAGCGCCGAACCTCCGGCGGAAAGTAACTGACAAAAATCCCGGCGCTGAGTCGGGTTTTTACTTCTGGACTCCAGCCTGAAAGCGGTGAACTAGAAGGTGTAAAGGGTTTCTACCCCATCAATGGCTAATTGCTGGCGTAGTACATCATCTAACGGCGTATCCACAACCAGTGTGCTAGCGAGGCTCAATTCGCCGATGGTAAAGGCCGAAGCGGAGTTGAGCTTTTCTTGTGATGCCATCACCACCGTTTCGGCTGCTCGTGCCGCTAGCGCGCGCTTAATCCCCGCTTCTTCATAATCACCCGTGGTTAATCCGGCTCGATGATGTACGCCTGTGACGCCCATAAAAAACAGGTCGGCATTGATGCGGGAAATACTTTCCAGCGCGTTTGCGCCCACGCTGACCACCGAATGTTTGAATAGCCGACCGCCAATCAAAATCACTTCTATCAGCGGTTTTTCCACCAGTTCGACGGCGATCCCCGGGCTATGAGTCACCACTGTACACGCCAGGTCATTCGGCAGCAGGCGCGCCATCTCTCCGGTCGTGGTTCCGCCGTCGATAATCACCACCTGACCGGGTTGAATAAGCTCCACTGCGCGTTGAGCGATTGCCTGTTTTGAAGGGATTTGCACGTTTTTTCTTGTTTCAATAGGCGCGATTGCCGCGGAAACAGGCAGCGCACCGCCGTGTACCCGCTGCAATTTACCTTCCGCAGCCAGTTCTCGCAGATCCCGGCGAATGGAGTCCTCTGAAACGCTAAAACGCTGGCTGAGATCGCCTGACATCACCTGTTTTTCCTCGGCGAGGATATGCAAAATCTGCTGTTTTCTCTGGCTGGCAAGCATCAAAAATACCTTCATGAGTTATCTTGTTTGTGCGCGATTATGCATGTTATGGTGCTCGCTGTCACCTAAAAGGGGAAAAACATGCACGCTGATGCGCCGCGCGTTCGCCATATCCGCGAAACGCTATTATCGGACAACTGGTATACACTGAAAACCTACACGTTTGAGTTATTGCGCCGGGACGGGCGCTGGCAGGAGCAGAGTCGGGAAGCTTACGACCGCGGTAATGGTGCGGTGATTTTGCTCTACAACCGGGAAAAGCAAACGGTGGTGCTGGTTCGTCAGTTTCGCTTTCCGGTATGGATTAACGGTCATGATGGATTTTTGATCGAAGCCGCCGCAGGACTGCTGGATGACGCTTCTCCGGAAGAACGCATCGTTGCCGAGGCCGAAGAAGAGACCGGTTTTCGCGTCACCCGGATCGAGCCGGTATTTACCGCTTACATGAGTCCCGGTTCGGTGACGGAGAAGCTTTACTTTTTCATCGCTGAATACTCTGCCGACGATCGGCGCAGCGACGGTGGCGGCCTGGCGACGGAGGGAGAAGATATCGAAGTGCTGGAGTGGCCGCTGGAAAAAGCGCTGCAGGCTATTCGCGAAGGAGAAATCGTCGATGCGAAAACGATTATGCTGTTGCAGCATCTCGCGCTGAATGCCTCAACGCTACTCGCCTAATAAACAAAACGCCCCGAACCTTGCGGAGCGGGGCGTTTGCCATACAACTTTCAGCGAGCGATTAAGCGCGAACGAAGTCGATGTGGGTCAGCTTCGGCTTGAACGGGTGACGCTGAACAGCCTGAGCTTTAACTTTCTCTTCTTTGCCATCAACAACGATGGTCAGAACTTCGTTGTAGAACTCTGCATTGGTCTGCATGTTCCACACTTTGTCGTGATCCAGTTCGATTGCTACTGGCGCAGCTTCGCCGCCATACATGATGGCCGGGAATTTGTTAGCTGCACGCAGGCGGCGGCTCGCACCCTTACCCTGCTCTTTACGTACTTCTGCGTTGATAGTAAACATTGACGTCTCTCTATATATAAATCCTGCTACAGGCGACCCAGCAGCAGGCAGATTATCTGCTTCGCGAATGCAAAAGCGGGCGGCATTATAGCCGCCCTGCGTTTTTGCAGCAACCAAAACCTCAGTCCTGAGGACGATTAGCGCAGTTCGTTGGCCCGGCGGAATCGCCCCTGATAATCAAACACTTTCTCCCGGACCTGCCAGTATTGCCCCTTCATGCGGGCAACGACAAAGTCCGGGTGGCGCAGAAGCGCCTGCTGGGCGAGGATATCGGCAGGCGTTATCCAGCGCAGCGGCACGCCCGGCGTTCGGGTATGCGGTCGGATAAAGAGCTGCTCAAAGGCGGTACGCTGGGCGGGCGTATGCAGGCGGAAGCGCTCACTAACATCCGCGCCATCTTCATCGTAATAGGTGATTTTTAACCAAGCGCCTTTGTCATCCGCACCGTGCTGAAGAACCATACCGCTACACCGCAGCACCAGCGCATCTTTGAGCTTCAGCGCGGCTTTCAGCATGTCATCGGGGTCGACCAGAATGGTATCGCACTCGCGGCAGCGGCGGGCGGCAATATCGTTTTCCGCGTTACACTGCGGGCAGTTTTTAAAGCGAAAACGAAAATCGCACTGTTCACGATGACCTTCGTCATCCTCAAACCAGCCCTGGCAGCGGCGGCCAAAGTGTTCAATCAGCGTGCCGTCAGCGGTGGTTTTTCCCCAGAAGGTATTGGCGAAACCACATGCCGGACAAAAAACCTGGACCGGAACGTTGTCGCTTTTTCCTTTCGGCGTTCCCACTTCAGGGGCATACAGGTCGTGCGGATTGCCGGCGTAATCGAGAATCAGGCAGTCAGTTTTACCCGGCGCCAGGCGCAGGCCACGGCCGACGATCTGTTGGTAAAGGCTCACCGACTCGGTCGGGCGCAGGATGGCGATCAGATCGACATGCGGCGCATCAAAGCCGGTCGTCAACACCGCGACGTTAACCAGATAGCGGTACTGCTGCGCTTTAAACGCTTCGATGATGCGATCGCGCTCCGGCCCCGGCGTTTCACCGGTGATAAGAGCCGCCTCGCCCTGCGGAAGCAACCCGGTTACTTCACGGGCGTGTTCAACGGTGGCGGCGAAAATCATTACCCCTTTGCGCGTTTGGGCAAATTCAACGATTTGGCTGACAATATGCGGCGTGACGCGCTGCTGTTTTTTCAGCTCAACGTTCAGGTCGGCCTCGCTAAACAGGCCGTTACTTTGTGCCTGGAGACGGCTGAAGTCATACTGCACCACCGGCATATCCAGCCGCTCTGGTGGTGTCAGGTAGCCGTTCTTAATCATATAGCGCAGCGGCAGCTCGTAGATGCAGTCGCGAAACAGCGCTTTTTCATCGCCACGTACCATGCCGTGATAATGAAACTGGTAAATCCAGCCTTTACCAAGGCGAAAAGGGGTGGCGGTTAACCCGAGCAGACGTAGATGTGGATTGACCTGCTGAAGGTGGCTGATGATCTGCTGATACTGGCTGTCATCGTCGTCGCTGATCCGGTGGCACTCATCGACGATCAGCAACGAAAACTCGCCCTGAAACTGGTCAATATTGCGGGCCACCGATTGCACGCTGCCAAACACCACTTTTCCGTGGCTCTCTTTACGCTTCAGGCCTGCGGCGAAGATATCCGCTGCCAGGCCGAGTGCGCGATACTTTGCGTGGTTCTGCGCCACCAGCTCTTTGACGTGCGCCAGCACCAATACGCGACCGCGCGCCAGCCGCGCCAGTTCGGCTATGACCAGGCTTTTACCTGCGCCGGTCGGTAAGACGATGGCAGCAGGTTCATGGTGGCGGCGAAACCAGGCGAGCGTGGCGTCGACCGCCTCTTTTTGGTAGGGGCGTAATGTAAAAGTCATGAATTTATGGCGGTTAATTAACTCGCGAATAGTATGCCACGAATCTTTTCCCTTGAGTGGTGTTAAGAGCTCGTTATACTAACCCGTGATATTCTTCTTTTTCGGGCGCGTTGCCCGCTCCAGCACTCTTTACAGGCTAAAAAAATCTCATGCGACTTGATAAGTTTATCGCTCAGCAACTTGGCGTTAGTCGGGCTATTGCCGGGCGTGAAATCCGCGGCAGCCGCGTTACTGTGGACGGCGAAATTGTAAAAGACTCTTCTTTTAAGCTTCTACCGGAGCATGATGTCGAGTATGACGGCAATACGCTGACTCAACAAAACGGCCCGCGCTACTTTATGCTCAACAAGCCGCAGGGGTACGTTTGTTCTACCGACGATCCGGATCATCCGACGGTACTCTATTTCCTCGATGAGCCGGTAGCCCACAAGCTGCACGCTGCAGGACGTCTGGATATTGACACCACCGGCCTGGTGTTGATGACCGATGATGGTCAGTGGTCTCACCGCATTACTTCCCCGCGCCATCATTGTGAAAAAACCTATCTGGTGGAGCTGGAAAACCCGGTTGATGAAACCACCGCCGAGCAGTTTGCTAAAGGCGTTCAGCTGCACAATGAGAAAGAGCTGACAAAACCAGCAGTGCTGGAAGTGGTAACGCCGACCGAAGTCCGCCTGACCATTAGCGAAGGGCGTTACCATCAGGTTAAGCGGATGTTTGCCGCTGTCGGTAACCACGTAGTGGGGTTACACCGTGAACGTATTGGCGACATTGCCCTTGATGAGTCGCTGGCCCCTGGTGAATATCGTCCGCTGACGGAAGCTGAAATAGCCAGCGTTGGTGGCCAACATGCGCGGAGTAAAACGTGACGGCAAAGAAGAATTCGTCATTAGGAATTGTGTTTATTCTTGGCCTGCTGGCCATGTTGATGCCGCTGTCGATTGATATGTATCTCCCGGCGCTGCCGGTGATTTCGGCGCAGTTCAATGTGCCTGATGGCAGCGCGCAGATGACGCTCAGCACCTATATTTTGGGCTTTGCTGTGGGTCAGCTTTTATATGGCCCCATGGCTGACAGTATCGGGCGTAAACCAGTTATTCTCGGCGGAACGCTGGTTTTCGCGGCGGCGGCGGTGGCTTGCGCGCTGTCGCAGACTATCGATATGTTGATTACGATGCGCTTCTTCCACGGCCTGGCGGCTGCGGCAGCAAGCGTCGTGATTAACGCCCTGATGCGCGATATCTATCCAAAAGAAGAGTTCTCGCGGATGATGTCGTTCGTCATGCTGGTGACCACCGTCGCGCCGCTGGTGGCGCCAATGGTTGGTGGGGCGGTGCTGGTGTGGTTCAGCTGGCATGCGATTTTCTGGATCCTGGCGGTGGCGGCGCTGTTAGCGTCGGTGATGATCGCTTTCTTCATTAGCGAAACCCTGCCGCCAGAGCGGCGACAGAAGTTTCATATCCGCACTACGCTTGGCAATTTTGCTACCCTGTTCCGCCACAAACGAGTGCTGAGCTATATGCTGGCGAGCGGTTTTAGCTTTGCCGGGATGTTCTCGTTTTTGAGCGCCGGTCCGTTTGTTTATATCAATATCAACCACGTTTCGCCGCAGCACTTTGGCTACTATTTTGCGCTGAACGTCGTTTTCCTGTTCATTATGACCATTATCAATAGCCGGTTTGTGCGGCGGGTTGGGGCGGTAAATATGTTCCGCGCCGGGCTGTGGATCCAGTTCGCGATGGCGGTATGGATGGTGGTCTGTGCGCTGTTTGATGTTGGTTTTTGGGCGTTGGTGTTTGGCGTTGCCGCGTTTATCGGCTGCGTTTCTATGGTTTCTTCAAACGCGATGGCGGTCATTCTTGATGAATTTCCGCATATGGCCGGGACGGCCTCTTCGCTGGCGGGAACCTTTCGCTTCGGGATTGGGGCGATTGTCGGTGCTCTCCTCTCAATGGCGACCTTTACCACCGCCTGGCCGATGCTGATTTCTATCGCCTTCTGTGCCACCAGCTCCATTCTCTTTTATCTCTATGCCAGCCGACGGCGAAAAACCGCACGTTGAGTTACATCGAGGGGGCGATTTCGCCCCTTTTTTGATGCATATCAACCGAAACCTGCTTCTTGGTTTGGTGATTTGTTTCTTTTATGTAAAATCAGATCGCTTAAAAAGTCGCATTGTTGCGATAAAAAAGTTGTTTTAGATCACAGAAACGGGTACATATAGCCCGAAGATGTTCCATCTGCACGATTTTAAACTTTTACATTACAACCCAATAACACAGATATTATACCGGTGTAAGCGTTTTCCGTGCGGAATCAGGACTATTTGTCAATAATGTGTTAGCATTGATGTGAAATTATTGTGAAGTATTTTGCTTCCTGGGAAAACACGTGAATACACTGCAACTCTCTATCGTACACCGTCTGCCGCAGAGCTATCGCTGGCTGGCCGGTTTTGCAGGTTCAAGAGTTGAACCGATTCCGCAAAACGGCGCGCAGAGCGAAAACAGCCTTGTTGCTTTGAAATTGTTGAGTCCGGAAGGCCAAAATGCATGGTCGGTCATGCATAAGCTTAGCCAGGCGCTCAGCGACATCGAAGTAGACAGCTCTATCGTTGAATGCGAAGGGGAACCGTGCCTGTTTGTTAATCGCCAGGACGAGTTTGCTGCAACCTGCCGCCTGAAAAATTTCGGCGTGGCGATTGCTGAACCTTTCTCTGGTAATAATCCATTCTGACCGTCAGCTTAGCGCCAGCAGTTGGCGGGTATATTCCTGTTGCGGAGCGGTAAAGACACGCTCGCATTCTCCCTGCTCGATAACCTCTCCCTGCCGCAGCACCATGACTTGATGACACAGTGCCCGCACTACGCGTAAGTCGTGGCTGATAAAAATATAGGCCAACTGATGCTTTTGCTGTAACGCCTTCAGCAAGGCCAGAATTTGCGCCTGTACGGTCTTATCCAGCGACGAGGTCGGCTCATCCAGCACGATGAGCTGAGGCTTAACGACTAACGCCCTGGCGATAGCGATGCGCTGACGCTGACCACCGGAAAAGGCGGCTGGATAGCGATGACGAGATTGCGGATCCAGTCCTACCTCCTGCATCGCCTGTATCACTGCCTGCTCTCTCTCGGCAGGGGTGAGCGTCGGTTGATGTACGCGCAACCCTTCTTCAATGATTTGCAGGACATTTAGCCGTGGATTCAGCGATGAGTTGGGGTCCTGAAAAACAACCTGCATACGACGGCGTAGCGGCAGCATCTGACGACGATTGTGCCCCTGAAGTGCCTCGCCATCAAAATTAATCGTTCCCTCAGAGTGAATCAGGCGCAAAAGCGCCAGCCCGGTGGTGCTTTTGCCAGAACCTGATTCGCCGACCAGACCCAGGGTTTCTCCGGCGCGTAAATGAAAGCTGAGGGCGTTAACCACCCGATTATGATCGACGACCCGGCGCAGGAGCCCCTTGCGTATAGGAAAAGCAATACTCAAGTTTTCCGCCCGCAGCAGCTCCGGCGCATCGGGAGCCAGCGGCACCGGATCGCCCGACGGCTCGCTATCCAGCAGGCGGCGAGTATAAGGATGCTCAGGCGCAGAGAATAGCGCCTGACAACTATTTTGCTCGACGCAGCGGCCGTTTTGCATCACCGCCACGCGATCGGCGAGCTGACGCACGATACTCAGGTTATGGGTGATAAATAGCAGCCCCATGTTGAGTTCTTGCTTGAGTTCACGCAGCAGCGCGAGGATTTGCGCCTGGACCGACACATCCAGCGCGGTAGTGGGTTCATCGGCTATAAGCAGCTCCGGGCGCGTCAGCAGCGCCATGGCTATCATCACCCGCTGGCGCTCGCCGCCGGAAAGCTGATGCGGATAATCGCCTAGTCGCCGCGGTGCATTGCGGATCCCCACGCGATCAAGACAGTCGAGGATCTCCCCGCGCGCCGCCTCTTTACGCATACCACGGTGCAAAGAGAGCACTTCGTACAGCTGCTTTTCGAGGTTATGTAACGGGTTTAGCGAAACCATCGGCTCCTGAAAGATCATCGCGATGCGGTTACCGCGCACGCCGCGCAAGGTGTGTTCATCAGCGTGCAGCAGCGATTGACCGTGAAAACGGATATCGCCGCTGGGATAGCTGACCGGCGGTGAGGGCAGCAGGCGTAGCACCGACAGCGCCGAAACGCTTTTGCCGGAACCGGATTCGCCCACCAGCGCCAGGGTTTCGCCCGCCGCGATTTGCAGCGACAGCTCGCTGACGACGGTGGTGGTTTCACCCTGCTGGCGGAAGGCGATGGAGAGGTTATCGATATCTAACAGAGGTTGCGTCATGCTACACCGCCTTGCTTGGGTCGAAGGCGTCGCGAACCGCTTCACCGATAAAAATCAACAACGTCAGCAGCACTGCCACCGACAGAAAAGCGGCGATGCCCAGCCACGGAGCCTGAAGGTTATTTTTCCCCTGCAACAGCAGCTCGCCCAAAGACGGGGAGCCCAGCGGCAGACCGAAGCCGAGAAAGTCCAGTGAGGTCAGGGTGGTTATCGAACTACACAAAATAAACGGCAGGAAGGTGAGGGTGGCGACCATGGCATTTGGCAGCATATGGCGCAGAATAATGGCCCGATCGCTAACGCCGAGCGCCTGCGCGGCGCGAATATAGTCATAGTTGCGGGTGCGCAGGAATTCAGCGCGGACGACGCCCACCAGCGTCATCCAGCCGAACAGTACGGTAATCGCCAGCAGCCACCAGAAATTGGCCTGGACCACGCTTGAGAGCAGGATAATCAGAAATAGAGTTGGCATCCCTGACCACACTTCGATAAACCGTTGCCCCCAGAGATCAATTTTTCCGCCGTAATATCCCTGGATTGCACCAGCCATTACCCCTAGCACGCTGGAGAAGAAGGTCAGCAACAGACCGAAGAGAATAGAAATTCGCGTCCCATAGAGGATTCGCGCCAGCACATCACCGCCGTTGGCATCGGTGCCCAGCCAGTTCAGCTTTGACGGCGGAGACGGAAAGGGGCTGTCGCTGGCGAAGTTAATGGTCGTCGCACCAAAACGAACCGGCGCCCACAGGGCCCAGCCGTTATCATCCAATTGCTTTTGCAGCCACGGATCCTGATAGTCGGCGGCGGTAGCAAAGCTGCCGCCGAAGGTGGTCTCGCTGTAGTTTTTTAATAGTGGAACGTAGAGGCTGCCGCGATACTGCACCAGCAGAGGTTTATCGTTGGCGATAAGCTCGGCGCACAGACTACAGGCGAAGAGCACCAAAAAGATCCACAGGGACCAGTAGCCGCGACGGTTGTGGCGAAAGCGCGCCCAGCGGGCTTGATTGACGGGACTAAAAAATGACATTAGCGGCCCTCAAAATCGATACGCGGATCGACCAGCGTATAGCTGATATCGCTGATGATATTCAGCAGCAGGCCAATCAGGGTAAAAATATACAGCGTGCCGAACATCACCGGGTAATCGCGGGAAACGGTGGCTTCATAGCCCAGCAGCCCCAGCCCGTTTAGCGAGAACATCACCTCAATGAGCAGTGAGCCGGTAAAGAACATGCTGATAAAGGTGGCCGGAAAGCCAGCAATCACCAGCAGCATGGCGTTGCGAAAAATATGACCCCAGAGGATCTGCTTTTCACTCACTCCTTTGGCACGGGCAGTGACCACATACTGCTTGCGGATCTCATCAAGAAAGCTGTTTTTGGTCAGCATGGTGAGAGCCGCGAAACCGCCGATCACCGTCGCCAGGACGGGGAGCGTAATGTGCCAGAGATAGTCGAGGATTTTTTGATACCACGGCAGGCTATCGAAGTTGGCGGAAACCAACCCGCGTAGCGGGAAGAGATCGAAATAACTCCCCCCGGCAAAGATAACGATCAGCAAAATCGCGAACAGGAATGCCGGGATCGCATAGCCGATAATAATCAGCGTGCTGCTCCAGACGTCAAAATGGCTGCCGTTGCTGACTGCTTTGCGGATCCCCAATGGAATCGACACCAGATAAATAATCAACGTGCTCCACAAACCGAGGGTGATGGAGACCGGCAGGCTGTCTTTAATCAGCTGTAGTACCGACGAGCTGCGGAACAGGCTATCGCCGAAATCAAAGCGCAGATAATCGCCGAGCATTTTAAAATAGCGTTCGTGCAGCGGTTTATCAAAGCCGTAGCGGTGGGTTATTTCGGCTATGACCTCCGGGTCGAGCCCGCGCCCGCCGCGATAGTGTCCGTCGCTAATGTTACTGACGCCGGTACGCGCATGGCTGGCGCTCATTCCGCTTTCTCCGGCCCCGGGCAAACTGCCGCGATCGCCGAACTCAATGGCTGCAATCGCCTGATCGACCGGGCCGCCGGGCGCAATTTGCACAATAAAAAAGTTAATGGTGATGATCGCCCATAGCGTTGGGATGATCAGCAGTAGTCGGCGGAGCAGATATGCACCCATCTTAATTCCTTAACGTCTGTCCGCGGGGAGCCTGGCGGCTTTGCTTGCGTCGTACCACCAGTTTTCAAAACCAGAAGAGTAAACCGCGCGGGTCTGCGGGAAAGAGAACTTATCCCAGTATGCGGTTCGGTCATGCGCCATATACCACATCGGCAGCATGTAATAGTTCCACGTCAGCACGCGGTCGAGAGCCCGACCCAGCGGCAGCAGCTTCTCCTTATTGCCCTGCCAGCGAATAATTTGGGCAATCAGTTGGTCGACGGCTGGGCTTTGTACACCGGAAGCGTTGTAGCTGGAGTCAATATATTCAGAGTCCCAGGAGATTTGCAGGTCAGTTCCGGGCCAGGGCGTGGCGCGCCAGACGTTGGGCATCATGTCGTAATCGCGACTGCGCTTGCGGTTGCTGTATTGGGAGTTGTCGACCTGGCGAATATCCATGACGATCCCGAGCCGCTGAAGATTGTGCTGAAAGGGCAGAACCCAGCGATCGCTGCTCCCGGAAGGAAGTAGCAGCTCAAAGCGTAACGGTTTGCCGCTTTTCGCGTTAACCCGCCGCTGGTTTTTCACCACCCATCCCGCCTGGTTAAGGATGGCATCTGCTTTGAGCAGGTTTACGCGTTCGAAACCGTCGCCGTTGGAGACCGGGGGCAGGTAGATCTGCGTGAAAACTTCGGCAGGGATCTCTTTTTTCAGCGGCGTCAGCAGAGCAAGTTCTTCGGCATCTGGATAATCACGCGCCGCGTATTCGGTATTCTGAAAGAAGCTATTGGCGCGGCTGTAAGAGTTATAAAACAGCGCCTTATTCATCCATTCAAAATCAAACGCGAGAGTTATGGCTTCACGTACCCGCCGGTCGGTAAATACCGGGCGCTGAATGTTGAAAGCCAGCCACTGGGTATTCTGCGCCGAGGTGTTGGTATATTCATCTTTGACGATGTAGCCATGGGTAAAGTTGCGCCCCACATAGCGGGTGGCCCAGTTCTTGGCGATATTCTCTTCGCGTCGGTCAACGGCTCCGGCTTTGAAGGCTTCAAAGGCGACGTTGTCATCCAGATAGTAATCGTAGCGCAAGGTGTCGAAATTCCAGCGCCCACGATTAACCGGTAAATCAGCGGCCCAGTAGTCTTTTACTCGCGAGTAGGTGATGTACTGACCCATACGCCAGGCGGTCACGCGGTATGGACCGCTAGCTAACGGCGGTGAAGATAGCGGGTCGCTGAGCTTATGGTTACGCCAGAATTTTTCCGGCATCACTGGCAGGGAGAACAGGCTGAGCATATTCTCTTTACCCGGTTTTGCCAGCTCAATGCGAACGGTTAGCGGGGCGATCGCTTTAACGGTGGTGCCTTTATAATAGAGGCGAAATTGCGGCACCCCTTCGGTCATAAACTTTTGAAAAGTAAACGCGACATCGCTGGCGGTTATTGGGCTGCCGTCATGGTAGCGGGCGCGTGGATTGAGGGTTATCTCCATCCACGAAAATGCTTCGTCATAGCGAGCGCTTTCGGCAATCAGCGGATAGTAGCTGCCGGGTTCGTCATCAGAGGTGGTAAACAAGGAGTCATACAGCGTTTCGGTACGTATGCCCGGGTTGCCGCGCAGCGCGTAGCGATTGAAGTTATCAAAGGTGCCAATGGCCGCAAGGGTAATTGCACCGCCTTTCGGCGCGGCGGGGTTGGCATAATCGTAGTGGTCAAAGCCAGCGACGTATTTAGGCTCGCCGATAATGGCGAACGTATTGCTCTCTTTAATCGCTTGCGCCTGGCTCTGCAGGCTAAATAAGGTCAGCAGTATCAGGCTGATGCGTACAAACATAACCAGGATATCGTCCTCCAATGACAGGCCTGAAGTGGCCTGACCTCTGATAGCGAATGATAAAGGAGACTCAGCGGGTTGTGAAATATTTCGCGGGTTCATTGTGGGCGGCGACCAGCGCTTCCAGGGTCAGCGGTCGGCTTAACCAGTAACCCTGCAGATAGTTCACTCCGTGCTGGCATAGCCATTCGGCCTGTTCCTGCGTTTCCACACCTTCGGCGACCGTGGTGAGCTTCAGACGGCGGCTCAGCGAGATCACGGCATCCAGAACCGGTGATGTTACGGTTTCGGTGCCGATAGCTTGCACGAAGCCGCGGTCAATCTTCAGATAGTCGAAGTTATAGCGCTCCAGATAGATAAGCGCACTATGTCCGGTGCCAAAATCATCGATCGCAATTTCAAAGCCTTGCTCATGTAGCCAGTCGAAATTCTCCAACGATCGTTTTTTATCGATCATCGCGCGCTCGGTAATCTCCAGCACCACGCTAAAATGGTCAGAAGGCATAGTTGCCGCGAAATGTTGAAGATCCTGCTGAAAACTGTCGGCATGCAGGTGGGCGGGTGAAATATTTATCCCAAGCTTGCTACCGGCGGGCAGAAGGCTTTGCAGAGTCATGGCATCATGGGCTATCAGTTTTAACAGATGGCGGGTGAGAGGGATAATCATCTGCTGGGCTTCAGCCAGGGTGATAAACACGTCAGGAGGGATCTCCCCGGCGGTCGGGTGCCGCCAGCGCATCAGTACCTCAATACCGCTAATTTGCAGCGTGTCGGATTTCACTACCGGTTGGTAAACCACGTAAAACTGATCGTTTTTGATCGCCAACAGCAGTTCTTTGCGCGGGTCAGATTTGATAGTCAGGACGTAATAGCTCAAAAAACCTGCCAGTAGGCCGCATACCACGCCAAGCAGCAGGGAAAATTGGGTATTTTCTGCCAGCCAGCTGTTGGCGTAGAGATAAACTTTGAGCGGCAAACCGTCAATCTGCACCTGGCGGATTGGTGGTGAGAGTAGCGTTTGCGGGTCGATAAGTTTATTGCTGAAGGTGGAGATGGCAGTGTGGCTAATAGCCAGGGCAAGGCCGCTGAAATCGTTCTGCCGGGAAGAGTAGAGAATATAGGGCGTCAGGTTGGCATTAATCGAGACAAAAACACCGTCTTCTCCACCGTGCGGACTGCGGACCCACATCGCCAGCGCGGCGCTTTGCGGCATCATGGGCGTCCCGGGCAGAATGGCCATATCGACCGCTTTAGAGATATCGAGCTGGGGGATGAGCTGGGTTAAAGGCGTATTCATTGCCCCGGTGGCGGAGGAACAAAACGCGAAACCATTTTTAACCAGCAGGAACGCACGCACGTTTGGGCTGAATGCAGCATGGGCGGTTAATCCAGAATCGACATTTTCACAGGGCTGATCGACTAGCGGTTGCAGGCCATCAATGGTCTGATTTAAATCGTGGAAGTAGCTCTTAAGATACGCATGAACATTATCAATGATGACGTCGAAACGCTCTGCCCGATTGTGATAAATCACCATAAACTGAATGCTACCGGCCAGCAGGGCGACGGCGATTCCGATACATAAGCTGGTTAGCCAGATTTTACGCCGAGGAGAGAAGTGACGGGTAGGCATAGGCTATATCAGTCCGTGTTATTGATTTGCGCCAGGGGGGCATAGAAAGTCGTTTTTCCATCCCCACTTAAAGACATAGCTTATATTGCCAGGTTCATTCGCTGACGAGCAAAAAAAAACACTGCCTCGGCAGTGTTTTCCTTTTACTGGTATTGGCCAAGGGATAACCAACATCAGAAGAGTTTACGAGCGGCTCAGAACTCGTCGCGCTTCGTTATAGCGCTTTTTCCAGTATGGCTCATCCATGCTGGAAATCGTCACACCGCTGCTGGTGGATGCATGAACAAACTGGTTGTTGCCGATGTAGATACCCACATGGCGGCCCGTGGAACCAGCGCGGAACAGAACTAAATCACCAGTACGCAGTTGAGAACGCGTAATGGATTTACCTGAATCCTGCTGCTCAGAAGTTGAGCGCGGCAGTTCCAGACCAAACTGTTCACGGAAAGTACGTTGCACAAAGGCAGAACAATCGATGCCTTTACGAGTGCTGCCGCCGAGGCGGTAACGCACGCCCTTCCAGCTGGCATATTGATCCATCAAGCGGGACTTAACGTCCAGATTGCGAACCATTGTTTCAAATTCATCCTGAGAGGCTTGCAGTGATGATAAATCGCCACTACCCACAGCAAGCGTCTCAGAATGCATATTTCTGGCGGTACTATTTGAACTACACGCGGAAAGCAGAACCGCAACTGCAATCGCGGGGGCGACCCGCAAGATATATCTCAAAATCGGCTGAGATTTGACCATGCTGTGTGTTATCCCTTGTTGTCCTTAACGACAATGTCGTTATAAAAAATGCCAAACGTGTTAGAGCCTAATTACCTGGTCGCAATGAGACAATTCCGTAAGCATAAAATTGTGGCCTAACGCACAAATTTATTCATTCTCTGAATTGATGTCGCTGGAAAGGCAAAACGAGATCGAGATTACCCGATCAAACAAGGGATGGCGAGCGGTTTTGCGCAATTTCTTATAAGTATTTTTGCGACAAAAAGTGAATCATCGGGAAAGGGTAAAATAGCGTCAGTTGTGGGTAAAAAATATGCAATCCACTCATTTCTATAATGATTAATGTGACGGGAAGATGATAGGGGGATGAGAAAAAATGAGCTGAGAGAAAAGGGACCCAGAACGATCCCTTATGGATGATATTAATCATTTGTAAGGCGGAGTTTAATTTTTTGTTTTTCCGCAGGGTAGATAACGTTCAAATAAAGATATCACTTGATCGCTCAGTGGGGTCATCAACACCCAGGGCGCGCCAATCAATACGGCAGTTAATGAACCGACGGCAATATCGGTAAACCAGTGAGCGCCAATCATTACGCGTGGGAACGCGAAGACCACAAATATGACCAGCGCAATAGCCAACGCGCGATGACCAAAATAGCGCCACATAAAGGCGGCAAAAATCAGCAGCATCATGCCGTGATCGCCTGGGAAGCTATCCTTAGAGGCATCTTTAGTGGGAAATGAGATCACATCACTCACTTTAGTAATGTCGGTGAAAGAGAGCGAGGGGCTGGCGCGTTTGACCGGCATCAGATGCTGAGCCAACTGATTGATGACGACGGCGGCGAGCAGCATTACCAGGCCGATGATAATCACCCGGCGGCGTCCGGCGCTCTGTTCTTTAAACCAGAAGCTCAGCATCAGGCTGCCCATTGCCAGCAGCGAGCAGGCGTCGAATGCGCGGTTGTTGATAATTGCCAGCAGCCAGGTGTAAGCAGGGCTCACTCCAACCAGGTGGTTAAAGAAATAGAAGATAGCGGAATCCAGCGGATTCCAGAAACCATGGTTAACAGGAAAGTACCACGAGCAAAATAGCGCTATACCCGCCGCGTTCAGCAGCAGGATAAGGGGAATTCGATTTTTAATCATAATTATCGCGTGTTGTGTAAAACGACGGCAACCATAGCCGCCTTAACTTAAACGAAGCTTCAACAAGGAGGCCTGTAGCGCGTTCCAGTCGGTATCGGAATCAGCGATCAGCTCAATGCGGCTATCCGGCGGCGCAACGTTCTGCGTCTCAATATGCAGGTCAAGCTGCTGGCGATTGATACGCACCAGTCCTTCGGCAATACGCATCACACCTTTAACGCGTCCGACCGGCGCCAGTCGCGCCCATTCGAGCAGGCCAACGGTGTCAAAAATGGTCTCGGCGTCAAAAATCCAGCCACAGGACTGATAGCCCTGACCGCTATTAAGACTGCGGCGCCAGCGCTGATGGCTAGGGAGATTAAGCGCCGCCAGACCTGGTTTTTGCCCGTGGCTATGCGCGTGTTCAGCGCTTTCAGGTAGCGGCGTGACGTTGCGGCGCGGCAAATCAAGCCATACCGGGTCAATATTGCCCTGGGTGGCGCTGACGTGCTGACGCTCTCCGGCATAGGTCTGCCACCATGTTGCAAAGGCCAGTTGGCTTTCGCTGGTCGCGCGGTCCGCTTTATTGGTGATGACAATATCGGCGGCGGCTAACTGGTCGCGAAAGTTTTCGTTGGTCACCACCTTTTCGTCGAGCAACTGACGCGGGTCCAGCACACATAGCGTCGCGCGCAGGTCGATCCACGGCTCGTATACCGCGGCGGTCAGAATATCGAGGATCTGTTTGGGATGGCCAAGACCGGTTGGCTCTATTAACAAGCGGTCTGGTTTTCCCTGGCGCAGCAGCGTATTGAGCCCAACCTGCATTGGCAGGCCGTTGACACAGCACATGCAGCCGCCGGGGATTTCTTTAAGCAGAGCTCCGCTCTCGGCCAGCAGTGCGCCGTCGATGCCTACTTCGCCAAACTCGTTGACCAGAACGGCCCATTTTTCATCCGCGGGCTTATGGGCCAGCAGATGCAAAATCGAGGTCGTTTTGCCACTGCCGAGAAATCCCGTGATCAAGTTAGTTTTGGTCACCTTTTCTCCAGGATAAATGTAATGTTGTAACAGTTGAGACTATCCTGACGAAAAAAAAGTGAAAAGAGAAGTCTTACTGCGGACAGAACGGGGCTCTATCCGCTAAAAGGCAGAAATTGTTAAGAATCCAGCGCGGCGCTAATCGCCTGGCGAGTGCCGGCGGTCACAAGTTGATGCCACGCGGCGGTGATGTTGGCGACGAACTGCGGATTTTGCGAAAGGTCGCAGCCAAAAATTTCTTCAAGGGAGAGTAGGGCGCTAACGCGCTGTTGTTCATTGCTGGCGGATACAATTCTTCCAATTTTATCCGCCAGCGGGTCGCGGATATCAATCGTATTTCCAGCGTCGTCAATGCCGCTAACATAGCGCATCCAGCCCGCCACGCCCAGCGCCAGCAGCGGCCACTGGCTTCCGCGAGCAAGGTGGATACGGATACCGTCAAGCATACGCTGCGGCAGCTTCTGGCTACCGTCCATAGCAATTTGCCAGGTGCGATGCTTCAGCGAGGGGTTGCTGAAACGCTCGATCAGGCTGTCAGCATAGGCCGTCAGGTCGACACCGGTGATTGAGAGTGTTGGTGCCTGTTCATCAAGCATCAAACGGTAAGCGGCGCTGCGGAAAACCGGGTCCTGCATACAGTCGCTGACATGTTCGTGGCCCGCCAGATAACCCAGCCAGGCAAGAAAGGAATGGCTGCCGTTGAGCATCCGCAGCTTCATCTGTTCCCACGGCAGCACATCATCCGTCATCTGTACGCCAGCCGCTTCCCAGTCCGGGCGACCGGCAACAAAGTTATCTTCGACAACCCATTGAATAAACGGCTCGCAGCTAATTGCGCAGGGGTCTTCCACTCCCAGCACGGCGCTAATCTCCGCCAGCGACTCATCGGTGGCGGCTGGCACAATGCGGTCCACCATCGTGCCGGGAAAGCTGACGTGTTCAGCAATCCACTGCGCCAGCTCCGAATCGCGTTTTTCAGCCATTCCCAGCACGGCGTTTTTCACCACATGCCCATTGTTGGGAATATTATCGCAGGAGAGAACGGTAAACGGCGCCAGTCCACGTTGGCGGCGGCGCGCCAGCGTTTCGACCAGAATACCGGGCACCGATTGCGGCTGCGCAGGGTTTTCCTGGTCATGAATAATGCGTGGCTGCGTCATGTCCAGCAGGCCGCTGGCAGGGTCAATGCAGTAGCCTTTCTCGGTAATGGTTAGAGAAACAATGGCGACCTGCGGTTCGCAAAATTTCTCAATAATGGCAGCCAGCGAATCAAGTTTGGCGTTCAGACATTCATGCACTGCGCCGACAACGATCGGCTGATTACCCTCGGCCCCTTTCTCCAGTACGGTAAACAGATGATCTTGTTGGCGAAGCTGGATCATAAGCCGATCGCCGCTGAACAGGCTAATCTCGCAAATCCCCCAGTCCCCACCGCTGGCGTTGAGCACCCTGTCGGTGAGTAGGGCCTGGTGCGCGCGATGAAACGCGCCGAAACCGAAATGCACAATACGCGAACGCAGTTGGTTGCGATCGTACTGAGGGAGCTGCACGCCTTCCGGCAGCGTAGCTGTAGCAATGGTAGTCATTATTCATACACCTGATTAACTGACGATTAACATTCAGTAGTGTAAAGTTATATGACAACAAATTAAATTGGTGAGCCTAATTTATCCGCTTTGTGTGAGCTTGATCAATCAAGGACGCTGCGTTTGTTGCCAGGTGTGGAAACAATGACCATGGAGCAGCGGCAAATAAGTTATTATTGGTATAATAACTTTGGCGAGGAGAGCGACGATTGCAACCTGGCGTTGATATGAGCCAGGCGATCCGCGATACCAGATAAGGTACAAATAAAAAAGGACAGCCTGGCGCTGTCCTCTGTGTTTCATTTTGGTAAAAAAAAGCAGGACTTAGTCCGCGCGGCCCATATAGCGGCTCTCTTCGATATGGATACGAATGCGCTCGCCTGCACTCAGGTATTCAGGAACCTGAACCACCAGGCCGGTGCTCAGGGTCGCCGGTTTGTTACGGGCGCTCGCGGATGCACCTTTGATGCCCGGCGCCGTTTCGACGATTTCCAGGTCAACGGTCTGCGGCAGTTCAAGGGCCAGCAGCTGACCGTCCCAGGTCAGAACCTGCATGTCCGGCATCCCGCCTTCAGGAATAAACAGCAGTTCTTCTTCAATCTGCTCTTTAGTGAAGATATACGGGGTGTAGTCTTCTTTATCCATAAAGACGTATTCGTTGCCATCAATATAGGAGAAGTCAACGAAACGACGGGTCAGGGTCACGGTATCGACGATATCATCGCCTTTAAAGCGCTCTTCCACTTTCAGGCCGGTACGTACGTCAGAGAAACGCATTTTGTACAGCGTTGCGGCGCCACGGGCGCTGGGTGACTGAATATCAATGTTTTTAACAATCAGCAGTTTGCCGTTGTAATTCAGCACCATACCTTTTTTAATTTCATTCGCTCTTGGCATTGCGGTAATCCTGTCACATAAAGGGTCAAAAATATCGCGTAAAACTACTCGCGCCGGGCCTTTCAGGCAAGTGGAATTCGTGTGTTTTGCTATCTTCAGGTAAAACGTTTAGTCTGGGCCGCCAAAAGCGTTATCAGAAGAGTCGATTATGGAATGCCGCCCCGACTGCGGAGCTTGCTGTATCGCTCCTTCTATCTCCAGCCCCATTCCGGGTATGCCGCAGGGCAAGCCCGCAAACACCCGGTGCATACAGCTATCAGACAGCAACCTGTGCAATATTTTTGGCTCGCCGTTAAGGCCTAAAGTGTGTGGCAGTCTGAAGCCTGAAGTGGAGATGTGCGCGACGAATCGCGATGACGCGATGACCTGGCTTCTTCATCTTGAACAGAGCACTTCTTGAATCCACACGCTGCTCAATAGAGTAAATCAGCAAAATTATTATCCGGGTCCATCTCCCGCGCGAGGGCGATCAGTTTCTTCTTATTACCAAGAGCGTAGCCGGATTTCTGTTTAACCAGCAGGCCTTCCTGGCAGAATTGTGCGATCACATATAATAAATGACGATACGACACTCCCATATATTCCGCCGCCGGCGTATGTTTTTCGTGATAAATATCACAATGCTGAGTTAATAAAATAAATGCTGCCAGACGATTCACCAGCGGAAAAGATTGATTTTGGGTGAGTGACACGATGTTGCGATAGTTTTTTTGGCTTAACGCGATACAGAGATTACGCAGGAAAATGACGTCGTTCAGCAACAACGGGCGGAATGAAGCAATGGGCAGCGCCAGGCACCAGCACTCTTCGATGGCCTGAACGCCACGCGGATCGTGATGTTTGTCAATGAGTTCTATCTCGCCGATAAAGCAGGGTGCGCCAAAGAAGTCGATCAGCGAGACCCGACCATTAGCTGATGTGGTGTAAAGCTTAGCCCGGCCGCGTGCGAGGTAAAAAAGGTGCGCGGGTTGAGCCCCCTCTTTGACAATATAATCCCCTGCCACAACGTGGAACAATCGTGTATCCCGCACAACATCGACGGAAAATTTTTCCAGGTACCCCGAGTCGCTTATCAATTGCTGTTTGAGATTTTCATTTTGGATTTCTTTCACGGTCGCTTCCCTGTATGAGATTTCTCATATTCAGTATCAGTTTTTGCCTGGTATGCTGCAAAAGCTACCTACTTAACCCTGCTGTAATAACATAAATATGCTTTAAAAGCGAAAAGAGGAAATAAAAATGGAAAAAAGAAAAATTATACTCGATTGCGATCCAGGTCACGATGATGCTATTGCGATAATTATGGCGGCCAGACATCCGGCAATTGATTTATTAGGAATAACGATTGTTGCGGGTAACCAAACGCTGGATAAAACGCTGGTCAATGGATTAAACGTCTGCCAACATTTAGATATCAATGTACCCGTTTATGCGGGAATGCCGCAGCCCATTATGCGTCAGCAAATTGTCGCTGATAATATTCATGGTGAAACCGGACTTGATGGCCCGGTGTTCTCTCCATTGACACGTAAAGCAGAAA
Source organism: Klebsiella huaxiensis (assembly GCF_003261575.2). Lineage (GTDB taxonomy): Bacteria > Pseudomonadota > Gammaproteobacteria > Enterobacterales > Enterobacteriaceae > Klebsiella > Klebsiella huaxiensis. The sequence goes on from NZ_CP036175.1 coordinate 1,850,497, forward strand.
GTACGCATGCAGTTAAATATATTATTGACACGCTCATGGCCAGTGAGGGTGACATCACGCTGGTCCCCGTTGGCCCACTAACCAATATAGCCGTCGCCATGCGAATGCAGCCAGAAATCCTGCCGAAAATTCGCGAGATTGTATTAATGGGCGGTGCTTATGGTACCGGAAACTTTACGCCATCGGCAGAGTTTAATATTTATGCCGACCCTGAAGCCGCTCGCGTGGTATTCACCTCGGGTGTCCCTCTGGTCATGATGGGCCTGGATTTGACTAATCAGACGGTCTGCACCGCTGACGTTATTGCACGCATGGAAAAAGCCGGCGGTCCGGCGGGACAGTTGTTTAGCGATATCATGAATTTCACCCTCAAAACGCAGTTTGAAAACTACGGCTTAGCGGGTGGTCCGGTGCATGATGCCACCTGCATTGGCTATCTGATTAATCCTCAGGGCATCAAAACACAAGACATGTACGTTGAGGTGGATGTTAACAGCGGCCCCTGCTATGGCCGTACGGTCTGCGACGAACTGGGCGTGCTCGGTAAAGCGCCGAATACCAAAGTGGGCATCACTATTGATACCAACTGGTTTTGGGGCTTAGTTGAAGAGTGTGTACGGATGTATCGCTAATTAACTTTGTTCCAGGCGTGTGGAATATCTTTTATCGCCCGATATACCCGTTGTCTTTCAAGCGGCTTCTTTGTTGGCTACGTTCGTTCACCCCAGTCACTTACTTGAGTAAGCTCCTGGGGCTTCTCTCTCTTGCCGCCTCGAAGCAACTTGAAATCCATTGGGTATAGAAACAGGCGGGCAGTAAGCGGTCGCCCGCAACAATATCAGACATACCAAAACCTGGCGTAATGCCGGGTTTGCTGGCATCAAGAGATAATCATTATGGATATAATGAGAAGTGTTTTGGGTATGGTGGTATTACTGGCAATCGCTTTTCTGCTGTCAGTAAATAAAAAAAGAATTAGTCTGCGCACGGTTGGCGCGGCGCTGGTACTGCAAATTGCCATTGGTGGCGTTATGCTCTATTTTCCGCCAGGAAAATGGTTGGCAGAACAGGCGGCTTTCGGCGTACATAAAGTGATGACCTACAGCGATGCCGGTAGCGCATTTATTTTTGGTTCGCTGGTCGGGCCGAAAATGGACCTCTTATTCGATGGATCTGGTTTTATTTTCGCTTTTCGGGTATTGCCTGCCATTATTTTTATCACCGCGCTGGTTAGTCTGCTTTATTATATCGGCGTAATGGGAATACTGATCCGAATTCTTGGCGGAATTTTCCAGAAAGCGCTGAATATTAGCAAGATTGAATCGTTTGTTGCCGTGACCACCATTTTCCTTGGGCAAAATGAGATCCCGGCGATCGTTAAGCCCTTTATTAACAAGCTAAATCGTAATGAGCTGTTTACCGCGATTTGCAGCGGGATGGCTTCTATCGCCGGGTCGACGATGATTGGCTATGCCGGGCTGGGCGTGCCGATTGATTATCTGTTAGCGGCATCGTTGATGGCGATTCCCGGCGGTATTCTGTTTGCCCGCCTTCTTAGCCCGGCGACTGAAGCATCGCAGGTGACTTTCGAAAACCTCTCATTCACCGAAACTCCGCCGAAAAGTTTTATTGAAGCCGCGGCTAGCGGCGCGATGGCTGGGGTGAAAATTGCCGTGGGCGTGGCGACGGTAGTGATGGCGTTTGTGGCAATTATCGCTCTGATCAACGGTGTGATTGGCGGTATCGGCGGTTGGTTCGGTTTTGGTCACGCGACTCTGGAGGGGATTTTCGGTTATGTCCTTGCACCGCTGGCATGGTTAATGGGCGTTGACTGGAGTGATGCGACGCTGGCAGGCAGCCTGATTGGCCAGAAGCTGGCGATTAATGAGTTCGTGGCCTACCTCAACTTCTCGCCGTTCCTGCAAACGCCGGGATCGCTGGATGTGAAAACTATCGCCATTATCTCGTTTGCGCTGTGTGGCTTTGCTAACTTTGGCTCAATTGGCGTGGTGGTTGGCGCATTCTCGGCAATTGCACCCCAGCGCGCGTCTGAAATTGCCCAACTGGGGATGAGGGCGCTGGCTGCGGCAACGCTGTCAAACTTAATGAGCGCAACAATTGCCGGGTTTTTTATTGGCCTGGCGTAATACTCTGGTGTGCCGCTGATGCGGCACACCGCTGCTTTACACGTCTTTAATACGCCACAGGCAGGCCTGGGTAGCTATGCCCATGACTAGCGCAATCCAGAATACAGCGTGATAGCTCCAGACTTCTGCAACAACACCCGCCAGCGAACCGGCAATAATCCAGCCGACGCGAATGGTATTGGTATAGAGGGTCGTGGCCGCCCCGGCCTGGCCTGGCATCAGGTCCTGAAAATAGAGCATACCGATACCGGCCAGAATGCCGATAAAAATAGCATTCAGCACCTGCAGGGCCAGCAGCAGCACAGGAGTGTGTACGGTTAGCATGCCGACATAAAACAGCACTCCGGCAACCGCAGAGATCTGCATCAGGAAACGCTTGCCGAAACGTTTGGCGTAGTAGCCTGCAATCAGCATGGTCGGGATTTCCAGCCCGGCGGCGGTCCCCATCATTAATCCAGCCAGTTTCTCGGGTAAATGCAGCTCATTAATAATGAACAGCGGCATATTAATGATGTACAGGCTATTGATTCCCCACATTAGCGTACAGATGATAAACAGCAGCAGCGCATCACGACGGTTGGTTCGCGGTGCCTGAAGATGGCCTGTAGCAGCTTTCGGCTCTTTACGCATGCTGGGAAGGAAAAACCAGACTATAGCGCCGCAGACCACGAAGGCAATCGCCGCGCTGAGATACATCACCGTAAAGCCAAATCCCATCGCTAACGCATAAGCCAACGGCGGCCCGATAACCCACGCCAGCGAAACCTGTGCGCGCAGAATTGAGCTAAACATGACCGCCTCGCGGCCCGTTTTGTCCGCATGTTCGCGGGCGAGAGCGAACATTTGCGGGTTCGCTGTGGAACCAAAGCTGCTTAGAAACACGCCGACAAACAGCAAAATAAAGTAGTTACGGTTCCAGGCGAATAGCGCGCAGGCCAGCACGCCCATCAGACAGCAAAAGACGATCAGCTGTTTGCGGTCGCCTTTGCGATCCGAACGTCCGGCAAGAAACTGGCTCACCAGAATGCCGATCACCGCGCTACCAGTAAAAAAGAAACCGACCATCGCCGGTCGCACATGTACTTCGTTAGTTAAAAACAGGCTCAGGGTAGGCGTTTGCAGCGCCCCGGCAATGCCCGTCAGGAAGGCGACGATCAGGAAGGCGGAGGAGGTTAAATCAAACCCGCGTCGTGGGAAGGCGGCGCTACTGTTTTGCATGTCGATGTTCTGTGGTTTCAGGAATCGCGGAGTTTACGCCGCCAGTCAGAAAATGAACAGTGGCATGGCACGAATAAATCAAAAAGACGTTTCAAATTTTCAACTTCAGCAAAAAGCTGAACCAGAAAGGTATTCGTCACCTGCGCTTCAGCAAAAGTGTGCAGTATCTCTAACTTCTGTTATCAGGTTGCTAAGTTTTCTTGCGCGATGACTAATAAAGGTACAGACTCCTTGAAACGTTTCAGCGTCATCGGGAGATTCTCCAGCAGGTAGATGACGCATTTTTTCTCAAAGTAGCTGAAACGATTCAATTCAGCAGGAGAGGAGAACCATGTTCCAGTTATCTGTGCAGGATATTCATCCCGGTCAGCAGGCCGGTAATAAAGAAGAGGCAATTCGTCAGGTTGCTTCCGCGCTGGTCAGTGCGGGCAACGTGGCGGATGGCTACATTAACGGGATGCTGGCTCGCGAGCAGCAAACCTCCACTTTCCTGGGTAACGGCATTGCCATTCCGCACGGCACTACCGACACCCGCGACCAGGTGCTGAAAACCGGCGTTCAGGTTTATCAGTTCCCGCAGGGCGTGACCTGGGGCGAAGGGCAGACCGCTTACGTTGCCATCGGTATCGCCGCCAGCTCGGATGAACATCTGGGGCTGCTGCGTCAACTGACCCATGTACTGAGCGATGATTCCGTTGCTGAGCAGCTTAAATCCGCGACCACTGCTGAAGAACTGCGTGCTCTGCTGATGGGTGAAAAGCAGAGTGAAGTGCTGAAGCTGGACAATGACACGCTGAGCCTGGACGTTGTCGCCAGCGATCTGCTGACTCTGCAGGCGCTGAACGCCGCGCGATTGAAAGAAGCTGGTGCTGTTGATGCTTCCTTTGTCAGCAAAACGATTAATGAACAACCGCTGAACCTCGGTCAGGGCATCTGGCTGAACGACAGCACTGAAGGTAACCTGCGCAGCGCCGTTGCGGTCAGCCGTGCAGCAACCGCTTCTATTCGCGATGAGCAGCCGGTTTCCCTGCTGATTACCGTAGCGATGGCTGATGACCAGCCGACAGCGGTACTTAATCGCCTGACCAATTTACTGCTCGACAAAAAAGCTGACCGTTTGCTGAAAGCTGATGGCGCTACGCTGCTGGCGTTGCTGACCAGCGATGATGCCATCGCTGAGGACGTGCTGAGCGCTGAATATGTGATCCGCAATGAGCACGGGCTGCACGCGCGTCCAGGCACTATGCTGGTTAATACCATTAAACAATTCTCCAGCGACATTACCGTCACCAACCTTGATGGTTCGGGTAAACCGGCCAATGGCCGCAGCCTGATGAAAGTCGTGGCGCTGGGTGTGAAGAAAGGTCACCGTCTGCGCTTTACCGCGCAAGGTGAGGATGCGCAACAGGCGCTGGATGCGATTGGCGAAGCTATCGCCGCAGGCCTTGGGGAGGGCGCATAAATGAGCAGACGTGTCGCAACGATTACTTTAAACCCGGCCTATGACCTGGTGGGGTTTACCCCGGAAATTGAACGCGGTGAGGTTAACCTCGTGCGTACCACTGGCTTACATGCTGCCGGGAAAGGGATCAACGTTGCAAAAGTGCTGAAAGATCTCGGCATCGACGTCACCGTGGGTGGTTTCCTCGGTAAAGACAACCAGGATGGATTTCAGCAGCTGTTCAGTGAACTGGGCATTGCGAACCGTTTTCAGGTTGTTCAGGGCCGTACTCGTATCAACGTCAAACTGACGGAAAAAGACAGTGAAGTGACCGATTTCAACTTCTCTGGCTTTGAAGTGACCCCAGGCGACTGGGAACGTTTTGTTAATGATTCCCTGAGCTGGTTGGGTCAGTTCGATATGGTTTGCGTGAGCGGTAGTTTGCCGTCCGGCGTGAGCCCGGAAGCGTTTACCGACTGGATGACCCGTCTGCGCAGTCAGTGCCCGTGCATCATTTTTGACAGCAGCCGCGAAGCACTGGTTGCTGGCCTGAAAGCGGCTCCATGGTTGGTGAAACCTAACCGTCGCGAGCTGGAAATCTGGGCGGGTCGTAAGCTGCCTGAAATGAAAGATGTGATTGAAGCCGCCCACGCGCTGCGTGAACAGGGGATTGCCCACGTGGTTATCTCCCTTGGTGAAGAAGGCGCTCTGTGGGTTAACGCATCCGGAGAGTGGATTGCTAAGCCGCCTTCAGTAGAAGTGATTAGCACCGTTGGTGCGGGGGACTCTATGGTTGGCGGTCTGATTTACGGTCTGCTAATGCGCGAGTCCAGTGAGCATACGCTGCGTCTGGCGACGGCGGTTGCCGCGCTGGCGGTGAGTCAAAGCAATGTCGGTATTACCGATCGTACCCAGTTGGCCGCAATGATGGCGCGCGTCGACTTACAACCCTTTAATTAACAGCAGGAGAGGCATAATGAAAACGCTGCTGATTATTGATGCCGGGCTTGGACAGGCTCGCGCCTATATGGCGAAGACCCTGTTGAGCACTGCGGCGCAAAAAGCGCAACTCGAACTGATTGATAACCCGAACGACGCTGAACTGGCGATCGTGCTGGGCGCAGCGCTGCCAGCTGATAGCGCGCTGAACGGCAAGAAGGTTTATCTCGGCGACATTAACCGCGCCGTGGCTCACCCGGAGCTGTTCCTTAGTGAAGCCAAAAGCCACGCGACGCCTTACACCGCTCCGGCGGCGGTTGCTTTACCGGCTGCGACCAACGGCCCGAAACGCATTGTGGCGGTAACCGCTTGTCCGACTGGCGTAGCGCATACGTTTATGGCGGCGGAAGCGATTGAAACCGAAGCCAAAAAACGCGGCTGGTGGGTGAAAGTTGAAACTCGTGGCTCCGTGGGCGCGGGCAACGCGATCACCCCGGAAGAGGTGGAACAAGCGGATCTGGTGGTCGTTGCTGCTGATATCGAAGTCGATCTGGCGAAATTTGCTGGTAAGCCGATGTATCGCACCACCACCGGCCTGGCGCTGAAGAAAACCGCTCAGGAGCTGGATAAAGCTGTCGTTGAGGCGAAACCGTACCAGCCTTCGGGTAAATCCCAGGCGGCAACGGAGGGGAAAAAAGAGTCTGCGGGGGCATACCGTCACCTGCTGACCGGCGTTTCATACATGCTGCCAATGGTTGTCGCGGGGGGCCTGTGTATTGCACTCTCCTTTGCCTTTGGTATTAAAGCTTTTGAAGTCCCGGATACTCTGGCTGCGGCGCTGATGCAAATCGGCGGTGGCTCAGCCTTTGCGCTGATGGTTCCGGTGCTGGCGGGCTTCATTGCCTTCTCTATTGCTGACCGTCCGGGCCTGACCCCTGGTCTTATCGGCGGTATGCTGGCAGTAAGCACCGGGTCTGGGTTTATCGGCGGTATTATTGCCGGTTTCCTCGCCGGTTATGTAGCGAAAGCGATTAGTACGAAGCTGAAATTGCCGCAAAGTATGGAAGCGCTGAAACCGATTCTGATCATTCCGCTGGTTTCCAGCCTGATCGTCGGTCTGGCGATGATTTACCTGATTGGTAAACCTGTTGCCGGGATCCTCGAAGGTCTGACCCACTGGCTGCAAACCATGGGTACGGCGAATGCGGTTCTGCTCGGCGCGATCCTCGGCGGTATGATGTGTACCGATATGGGCGGTCCGGTAAACAAAGCAGCCTATGCGTTTGGTGTTGGCCTGCTGAGTACCCAAACCTATGCTCCGATGGCGGCGATTATGGCGGCGGGTATGGTTCCACCGCTGGCGCTGGGTCTGGCAACGCTGGTTGCACGTAAAAAGTTCGACAAAGCGCAGCAAGAAGGTGGCAAAGCCGCGCTGGTCCTCGGTCTGTGCTTTATCACTGAAGGGGCGATTCCGTTCGCTGCTCGTGACCCGATGCGCGTCCTGCCTTGCTGTATCGTTGGCGGTGCGGTGACCGGTGCGATGTCCATGTGGGTTGGCGCCAAATTGATGGCACCGCACGGCGGTCTGTTTGTTCTGCTGATTCCTGGTGCGATTACGCCGGTTCTCGGTTACCTGATGGCGATTGTTGTCGGTACGCTTGTTGCTGGTCTCTCCTACGCGGTGCTGAAACGTCCTGAAGTTCAGGTGGAAGAAAACGCCGCCTGATAGACCTTGTAATACCTTCATTAAGGGCAGAGTCTTCTCTGCCCTTTTTATTGTTTTTGACGCTAGTGGTTTTCCCTGCCTGAATTGTTATTATTCTTTTTCCTTGTCTAGTTTGAGCCAGCCATACTATGTTTCCATTTACGCTTCGTGAAATGACTCACGCTGATATTCCCGCAGTTCAGTCGTTCCTTGTTCAGCACCTCAATCTGTTCTTCAACGCTGGTAGATCAATACCTTCTGCCGATGAGGACATTTTTAATCTCGAACAGCAGTATATTTCGCAGGAAAGAAATTTGCTGCTTTGCGCATGGGATGAAAAACAGGAGTTAATCGCTACACTGGCAGTATGTCAATATGATGACAGGCTCGCTGAGTTGCGCGGGCGTTATAATTTGTCTGAAACCGCAGAAATTTGCCGCTGTTATGTGGATAAGCGCTATCGCAGACAGGGCATCGGTAGTCAGTTGATCGCTTTTGCTGAGGAATTCTGTCGGCGGCAGCAATATAAAACCTTATATCTTCACACGCATCATTTTTTGCCTGGAGGCTATCATTTCTGGTTGCGTAATCATTTTAGCGTTGTGATGGATATGCAAGATAAATGGCAGTTGGTTCATATGGAGAGATCACATTAATAAATGAACCCAACGCTAATAGGCCGCATTATTGATAGTGATCAATATGTTTAATTTGAGATAGCCAAACCGCGTATATAGTTTGATCAGTGTCAATTAATTCTCATTTAGCTTTTTATTATTATTTCCAAGCATAACTTTCTGGCAAGTGATTGGGTTGTAACTGATTGTATTTTATTGTTGTTTTTATATTTGTATGACGTTTTAATCATTTCGTCATACAGTTGACCTTGTTAACAATTGCCGCTAGAGTCGCTGTCGACAGCATTTCATTACATTTTTGTATTTGAATAGGAATATGGTGCGAATTGTTAAATTCAATGCCATAACTGCCCCCGCAACTGTAGGCGGATGCTGAATATCCTTGTGCGGTTAATTAACCGCAGGTCACTGTAAAGCTTGTCTTTATGGGAAGGCTGATATTCTGATTACCGTGAGTCAGGAGACCTGCTGTCAACAATGTTGTATACCATTGAGTGGACGGGATGGTCCATGGGATGAATTATTTGACGCAGGCAGTAGTGTATTTATGAATAAAATTTTGGCTAAGTAAGGCTTATTTGCATTTTTTGCATATCTTTATTCTTAAATTTCACGATTCAATGTCATCTATCTTCATGTCTCCTCCCGATATATGGAACGAAATAAGCCATGACCAGACCTTCAGATCTGGCATCAACGGGACGATGATAATGCACGCTAATTTTACTTCTTTCACTTCTAAAAAAACGCTTCTGATTATTGCAGGCGCAACTCTACTACTCAACTCCAGTGTCGCCAGTGCGGCAAAAACTGAATATCCCTTAACGATTAAAAACTGCGGCCGCGACATCACCTTCAATCAGGCCCCTAAACGTGTGGCGACGGTGGGTCAGAACAGCACTGAAATTTTCTATTCACTCGGGCTTGCCGATCGCGTTGTGGGTACTTCGCTGTGGTTTGGCCCGGTACCTGATGCGTATAAAGCGGCAAACGAGAAAGTGGACGTCATTGCGCAAAATATTCCCAGCTTCGAAGGGATTATTGCTAAAAAACCGGAGCTGGTTGCCAGCCAGTTTGAGTGGCAAATCGGCCCTGCGGGTACGGTTGCCTCTTACGAGCAGTTTAGTGAACTGAACGTTCCGGTCTACACCGCGCCTGCCGACTGTGCGAAAGATAACGAAGATGGCGGTGATGGCGTCCGTAAAGGCATGTTTGATATTGCCATGGTGTATCAGGAAGTCGCTGATCTGGCAAAAATCTTCGACGTTCAGGATAAAGGCGATGCGCTGATTGCCAGTCTTAAAGCGCGTGAAGTGGCAGCGATAAATAAAATTTCCGGCATGGATAAAAATGTCTCAGCAGTATTCTGGTTCTCCAGCGCCGACCTGCAGCTTGATCCTTACGTGGCAGGGAAGTTTGGTCCAGCCGCATGGATTGCTCAGAAGCTGGGCGTGAAAAACGTTATTGATTCAGCCGAAGAGTGGCCAACGGTAGGTTGGGAGACCATTGCCAAAGCCAATCCTTCGGTCATTGTACTCGGTGAGATGAGCCGTCGCCGCTTCCCGGCCGATGACTGGCAGGTCAAGATGGATTACCTCAAGTCCGACCCAGTCGCCAAACTACTTCCTGCGGTGAAGGAAAATCATCTGCCTGTCATTGACGTACAAACAATGAACGCCGGCATCAGAACTATTGATGGGCTAGAAAAACTGGCTGATGCCCTGGTTGAATATGGCTTAGCGCATCCGCAGGCCTCTCATTAATCTACGTTTTGCGCTATGCCCTGGCCCGGCATAGCGCATCTCCGTTACTCAGGAACGCAGATATAATCATGAGTGATTCTCGCAGGATGCGTCGTGCTGTTGGTCAGCTTGCGGTAAGAGTTGGTGGACATGCCATTTGGGTTAGTGTGCTGATGTGCTGCGTACTGCTGGCGGGGATCTCCATTGGCGAAACGCTTATCCCCTGGCAGCATGTACTCAGTACGCTGGCAAATCGTCTGCTTGATACTGACTATCCAGTCGATGCGCTGGATGCCGGGATCATCTGGAACTATCGCCTGACGCGAGCCCTGGTTTCTGCCTGCTGCGGCGCGTGCCTCGCGGTGTCCGGGGTAGTGCTACAGTCGATACTGCGTAATGCGCTTGCTGAGCCCTATCTGCTGGGCATTTCCGCCGGGGCTTCTACCGGTGCAGTACTGGTTGCGCTCACCGGTCTGGGGGCCGGGATCATCAGCATGTCATTTGGTGCTTTCATTGGTGCGCTGGCGGCATTTCTGTTCGTCGCTTTGCTGGCGATAGCTGCAGGCGGCAGGCAAGGTGGTGGCATTACAACCCAAATCATTCTTGCCGGGATCGCCAGTTCGCAGCTATTCAACGCCATTACTTCACTGGTCATCACCCGCTCAGCAAACGCCGAGCAGGCGCGCGGTATTATGTTCTGGCTGTTGGGTAATCTGAGCGGCGTGCGCTGGCCCGATGTTGTCTTAGCCATTCCTACTGCCCTGGTCGGTGTCGCACTGTGCTTCTGTTATGCCCGCCATCTAGATGCTTTTTCCTTTGGCGCTGAGTCTGCGGCATCGCTGGGAATTCCTGTCAAACGCACTCGTGCGGTACTTATCGCCGCTGTCACCGGTATGACGGCGATTATGGTCTCCATCGTCGGAGCCATTGGCTTTGTTGGTCTGGTTATCCCCCACGCTGCCCGTATGTTGGTTGGTAACCAACACCATCGCCTGTTGCCAGTTAGCGCACTGATTGGGGCGATTTTTCTCATCATTGCCGATGTTATCTCCCGCACATTACTACCCGGACAAGTATTACCTATAGGTGTGATCACGGCTCTGGTCGGCGCGCCCGCGTTTTCAATCATCCTGATCAGAGGAAATAAGGCCAAATGACCGTCAATTCTGTACTGCCTCCTTTAGCCTCGGCTGAAGTCGTTATCGAGGCGTGTAACCTGCGCTGGAAGGTAAAAGGCAAAGCGATCGTTGATGATGTCTCGCTCAGGGTGGCTCCCGGCGAGTTTGTCGGGATTATTGGCCCTAACGGATCGGGTAAAACATCACTCATTTCGTTGTTAGCAGGTTTGTTGAAACCCACGTCTGGACGCATCACGCTACAGCAAAAAGCACTCCACCATTACTCACGTCGCCACCTTGCACAGCAGGTGGCGCTGGTCGAACAACAGGCTGAGACAGGTGAACGTATTACCGCTTTGCAGGCCGTTTCGCTGGGACGGACCCCCTGGCTTAGCCTGCTGTCACCTTGGTCAGCGAATGATGATGACATCGTGCAGACCATGCTGGAGAAAGTTGATCTTCATGCATTACAGCATCGCTGTTGGCATACCTTCTCCGGTGGAGAAAAGCAGCGCCTGCATATCGCCCGAGCGCTGGCACAGCAGCCGCAGTTGTTGCTAATGGATGAACCTACCAACCACCTCGACATTCAACATCAGATTGGCCTGCTTAGCCTGGTTAAACGTGAAAAGCTCACGGTGATTGCCGCCCTGCACGACCTCAATCATGCCGCGATGTTTTGCGATCGCATCATCGTGATGAAGTCTGGACGCATGGTGATGCAGGGCGCACCGGGCACCATTTTTACCCGGGAACACCTCAGCACCTGGTTTGGTATTGACGCCATTGTTGAACGCGAACCTGGCGGTACAAGCTGCTTTATTCGTTATCAGAGACCTGATGAATTCTAAGGAAGAATCGATGAAATACCTCAAACAGAGTCTGAAAGTTTTATGTTTACTGGCCTTCACTTCTTCAGTCTTCGCACAAACTCATGAAGTGTTAATGAAAAATCGCGGGACGGCAGGGCCAATGATCTATGAGCCGGATTATCTGGAGATCCAACCTGGTGATACGGTGAAGTTTATCCGTAAGCATAAAAGCCATAACGCGGCCTCCATCCCGGAACTGTCTCCGGCGGATTATCCGGGGTTTATGGGCAAAATCGATGAAGAGATCGAAGTGAAATATGACAATGCCGGATTTTACGGCGTCAAATGCACGCCACACTACGCGCAGGGCATGGTGATGTTGATTAAGGTTGGTGATGTCACTCTGCCGGACAGCTATCGCGCGTTTAAAGCACCGGGAATTGCCGATAAACGCTTCCAGGATATTTACTCACGTATCGACAAGCAGTAGCTCGCGACACTCAGGGAGAATTGCGCTGTGGCGGATAACAAACATACCGGTGATGAAATTCAGGAGCAGCGCCGCGACTGCTTGTGCAGGCTGACAAAATTCGTTGGCGCTGCAGGCGTTGCCGCTGCCGTCTGGCCGCTGGTATCCGCTCTGGGACCGGATGAAAAGATGGCCGGAGAAAATGAACCGATCGATGTCTCTCTTGCTGGTGTGGCTGTCGGTCAAACCGTTAGGCGTGTCTGGCAAGGCAAGCTCATTCTTATTCACCATCGGACTGCAGATGAGATAGCTGCCGCCCGGGATGTCGAAAGCCATAAACTCATTGACCCACAGGCAGACAACGAAAGGGTTAATGCCGATTATCCCCAATGGCTGGTTGTTCAGGGATATTGCCCTCATGCCGGGTGCGTGCCAAACGCCAGAACTGGCGGGCAGGGCTGGGTTTGTCCGTGCCACGGGTCTGAATTCGATGCCTCCGGACGCGTTACCCGCGGACCGGCGACCGCGAATCTGGCCGTGCCCGACTTTACTTTTCATCCCGATGGTCTGACCATGCGCATCGGCGCTAAGGAAGTCTGAGATGACGACTGCGCGCGCTTATTCGCTCCGTTGGCGTATCCCTTTTCCCCGATCGGTTGCCGGACTCTGGGTATTTGCTATCGGCGCTATTCTGTTGGTCATGCTCGGCGTGCAAATCATTACCGGTATCGTACTGGCGATGTTTTACGTGCCGACGGCTGAGCTGGCATTTGATTCCATCATGCATATTATGCGCGCGGTAAGCCACGGAGAACTGCTGCGTAATCTGCACGCCACTGGCGCATCGCTTTTTTTCTTCGCCTGCTATCTACATATTTTTCGCGGCATGTACTACAACGTATATCGCAAGCCGTGGGTTGCAATGTGGATGATTAGCGTAACGCTATACGTCTTGCTGATGATTACCGCACTTCTTGGCTATAGCCTCATCTGGGGGCAAAAAAGCTACTGGGCGGCAACCGTCATTACCCGTTTTGCACAGGCCATCCCGCTGGTGGGCGATACGTTGTATGCGTTTCTGGTCGGCGGCTATACGCCTGGTACCCCGATGCTTGGCCGTTTTTTTGTTCTGCACTTTATGCTTCCCTTCGCAATTGTTGTCGTGACGATTTTCCACGTTCGTAGTGTCCAGTCTGCTTTTGCGCAGGCGATGAAGAAGACCTTTAGTGAGAAAGAGTCCAGAAAGCTTTTGTTTGATTATAAAATCACCGATCTTGATGCCATCAAAATCACCCTGTTTTTGATGCTCTTCGCCTGGTTTTTATTCTTCGTGCCGCACTACATGAGCAGCGCAGATAACTTTATCCCAGCTGATCCAACGGTTACGCCAGCGATTGTGGCTCCTGAATGGTACTTTCTTCCTTTTTTCTCGATGCTTCGATGTTTTCCGAATGAATTCGCCGGGTTAGTCGCGATGTGCGGCTCGGTATTGATTTTCTATTTCTTGCCCTGGCTAGATTCCTCTCGGGCCCGTTTTCGCCATTACAGCAAGCTGGTTAAGTGCGGATTTTGGCTGTGGGTTATCAATGCCTGCTTTTTAGGTTGGCTGGGAACAAAAGCGCTGGTGGGACCTGACCTTATTGACGGTTTCCGCAATCAAGAGGGCTGGATCCGCGCGGCGTCGCAGCTTTCAACGCTGATCTGGTTTGCCTGGTTTTTAATCGTGCTGCCCTGCCGCCGTTTTCTGGAAAAACAGGACTGATGATGACGCGATTATTGAAATTCAGCGTTCTGTGTCTGTCACTTTTAGGGCTGGGTTTTGCTTGGGCGAAAGAACCCACGCCTGTGCGGCAGGACTGGAGCTTTAGCGGCATCACGGGCCAGTATGATAAAGATCAGCTTCGGCGCGGCATGCAGGTTTATGAAGAGAAGTGTCGCGCCTGTCACGGTATGAAGTACCTCACTTTTCGCACCCTGACCAGACCCGGCGGCCCGGAACTCACGCTCGAAGAAGCAAAAAGTATCGCCAGCGGCTATCAGTTCCCTGATATACAGGATGACGGCCAGGTTGGCGAGCGGGACGGTACGCTAAATGACAGTTTTATATCGCCATATCTTAACGTTCAGGAAGCGCGATACCTTAACAATGGTACTGAACCCGTTGACCTGAGCTATATCGTCCGCGCCCGATCATACGATCGCGGATTCCCACAATTCCTGTTTGATGCCTTTTTACCCTACACGGATCAAGGGGCGGATTATGTCTTCGCACTATTAACCGGTTACCGGCCCGACGATCCTGAAATGAAGGCTAATCGCTACTTTCCTGGTGGCGTGATTAATATGCCAAAGCCGCTTACGGATGGCGAAATTCATTGGCAAACGGCGTCGCAGATAGCCGAAACAGAAGAGCAGTATGCTCGGGATGTCACCGCTTTTCTGGCATGGGCTGCGGATCCGGATCTCAGGGCGCGAAAACAGCAGGGAATTTACGTCATGGGTTACCTCACCATGATGCTGGGATTGCTATGGGTTTTACGACGAATGAAGAGACGTTCGCCGAAATCAGCGAGAGAGAGTGGGTAATATGCTTGAAGCCAGACAGCTCCGCTGCGAGCGAGATGAACGAATCTTGTTTAGCGATTTATCATTCCAGGTGAAAGCGGGGGAGTGGATACAAATTACCGGGGGCAACGGCGTAGGGAAAACGACTTTGCTACGGTTGCTCAGTGGACTGGCTCGCCCTGACGTCGGGGGAGTGTACTGGCAGGCGCAGCCGCTGCATCGTGTGCGCGACAGCTATCAACAAAACCTGCTGTGGATTGGCCATCAGCCAGGGATTAAAACCCGGCTTTCGGCGCTAGAGAACCTGCGTTTTTTCCATCATGACGGTAACGCAGCTCAATGTATGAATGCGCTGGCTCAGGCGGGTCTTGGTGGATACGAAGATATTCCCGTTAATCAACTCTCCGCCGGGCAGCAGCGCCGGGTTGCCCTGGCGCGACTCTGGCTGACGCGCGCTACGCTCTGGATCCTCGACGAACCTTTTACCGCCATTGATGTGAACGGCGTGGAGCGCCTGACGCAACGGATGGCGCAGCACACCGAGCAGGGCGGCATTGTCATTCTCACCACCCATCAGCCCATAAACGTGGCGACCGATAAGATTCGCCGCATTGCGCTGAGCGGCGAGGAGGCTGGGTGATGATGTGGCGGATTTTTCGTCTTGAGCTAAGGGTGGCGTTTCGCCATCGTGCAGAAATCGCCAATCCGCTGTGGTTCTTCCTGATTGTTATTACGTTGTTTCCACTGAGTGTTGGCTCTGAGCCGCAGCTTTTGGCACGCATTGCCCCCGGGATTATCTGGGTCGCTGCGCTGCTTTCCTCGCTGCTGGCGCTGGAGCGCCTGTTTCGCGACGACTTACAGGACGGGAGCCTCGAACAACTGATGCTGCTGCCGCTGCCGTTATCAGCGGTGGTACTGGCGAAGGTAATGGCCCACTGGGTGGTGACCGGCCTGCCGCTGCTTATCCTCTCACCACTGGTGGCGCTGCTGTTAGGAATGGACGTTTACGGCTGGCAAATCATGGCACTGACCCTGCTGCTGGGAACGCCGACGCTGAGCTTTCTCGGCGCGCCGGGCGTTGGGTTGACCATCGGGCTAAAGCGCGGAGGCGTGCTACTGAGCGTGCTGGTGCTGCCGCTGACCATTCCGTTACTGATTTTTGCGACCGCCGCGATGGAGGCGGCTGCTATGCATCTGCCTGTTAAGGATTACATGGCGATTCTGGGCGCGTTGCTGGCGGGCAGCGCAACGTTGAGCCCCTTTGCGACGGCGGCTGCGCTACGTATCAGCTTGCAGGCCGGATAAGGCGTTTGCACCGCCATCCGGCAAAGATTTTATCAACACATTCATTATTATCTGCTCTGGTGACTCAATTATGTGGAAAACACTCTATCAGCTTGCGAATCCCTCGCAGCTTTATCTGCTCTGCGGCAGGCTGGTCCCGTGGCTGGGCATTGCCAGTGCGCTGTTGCTGACAGTGGGCTGGAGCTGGGGATTCGGCTTTGCGCCTGCGGATTACCAGCAGGGAGATAGCTACCGCATTATCTATCTGCACGTACCGGCTGCGATGTGGTCGATGGGGATTTATGCCCTGATGGCAATTGCGGCGTTTATAGGCCTGGTCTGGCAGATGAAAATGGCCAACCTGGCACTGGTGGCGATGGCACCGGTTGGCGCGGTATTTACCTTTATTGCGCTGGCGACCGGTTCTGCGTGGGGGAAACCGATGTGGGGTACCTGGTGGGTGTGGGACGCCAGGCTGACTTCTGAACTGGTGCTGCTGTTTCTTTACGTCGGCGTGATTGCCCTGTGGCACGGCTTTGACGATCGACGTCTGGCCGGGCGTGCGGTGGGCATTCTGGTACTGATAGGTGTGGTTAACCTGCCGATTATTCACTACTCGGTGGAGTGGTGGAACACTCTGCATCAGGGATCAACCAACATGCAGCAAAGCATTGCCCCGGCGATGCGTACGCCGCTGCGCCTGGCGATTATCGGCTACCTGCTGCTGTTTATTTCGCTGGCGCTTATGCGCATGTGCAACCTGATTTTGTTAATGGAAGAACGTCGCCCGTGGGTGAGTGAGCTGATTTTAAAAAGAGGCCGCCGATGAGCAATGCATTTGCAACCTGGGGTGATTTCTTCGCCATGGGCGGTTATGCCTTTTACATCTGGCTGGCGGTAGCGATGACGGTTATCCCGCTGGCGGTGCTGGTTCTACACACGGCGAGACAACATCGTTCGATTTTACGCAGCGTGGCGCAACAGCAAGCCCGCGAAGCCCGCATGCGAGCGGCGCGAGAGGCGGTATGAATATTCGGCTTAGCAACCGTCTGTGGGTGGCCCTCGCGGTACTGGCGGGGTTAACGTTGACCATCACGCTGGTGCTCTACGCGCTGCGCTCTAACATCGACCTGTTTTATACGCCAGGTGAAATTCTTTATGGCAAGCGTGAAACACAGCAACGGCCGGTGGTGGGCCAGCGCCTGCGCGTTGGTGGAATGGTGACGCCCGGCAGCGTCAGACGCGACCCAAATTCACTGAAGGTTAATTTCAGCATCTACGACGCTGAAGGCTCGGTGGACGTCAGTTATGAAGGCATTCTGCCGGATCTGTTCCGCGAAGGGCAGGGCGTGGTGGTGCAGGGGGAACTGGGCGAGGAAAATCATCTGCTGGCGAAAGAAGTACTCGCTAAGCATGATGAAAACTACACCCCGCCGGAAGTGAAAAAAGCGATGCAGGAGCACCATCGTCGCCCGGAGAGCAAGTCATCATGATGCCTGAAATCGGTAACGGACTGCTGTGCATGGCACTCGGCATCGCGCTATTACTCTCCATCTATCCGCTATGGGGCGTTGTGCGTGGCGATAGGCGAATGATGGCATCTTCCCGGTTCTTCGCCTGGCTGTTGTTTTTCCTCGTAATGGGCGCTTTTATGGTGCTGATCAACGCCTTCGTGGTGAACGACTTTACGCTGAGTTACGTTACCCGCAATTCTCACACCCAGTTACCGGTGTGGTATCGCGTGGCGGCGACCTGGGGCGCGCATGAAGGGTCGTTACTGCTGTGGATGCTGTTGATGAGCGGCTGGACGTTCGCTGTGGCGCTGTTGAGTCAGCGCATGCCGCTCGATATCGTCGCCCGCGTGCTGGCGATAATGGGGATGATAAGCGTTGGCTTCCTGCTGTTTATCCTGTTTACCTCCAACCCGTTTACCCGCACGTTGCCGGAGTTCCCTATTGAAGGACGCGACCTGAATCCGCTGTTGCAAGATCCGGGGCTGATTTTCCATCCGCCGCTGCTGTATATGGGCTATGTCGGCTTCTCGGTGGTTTTTGCCTTTGCGATTGCCGCCCTGCTGAGCGGGCGGCTGGACAGTACCTTTGTGCGTTTTTCCCGTCCCTGGACGCTGGCGGCATGGGCCTTTCTGACGCTGGGCATTGTGTTGGGCTCGGTTTGGGCCTATTACGAGTTGGGCTGGGGCGGCTGGTGGTTCTGGGATCCGGTGGAAAACGCCTCGTTGATGCCGTGGCTGGTCGGTACCGCGCTGGTGCATTCGTTGGCTGTAACGGAGCAGCGTGCCAGTTTTAAAGCCTGGACGCTGCTGCTCGCTATTTGCGCGTTTTCGCTATGCCTGCTGGGAACCTTCCTCGTGCGTTCCGGCGTACTGGTTTCGGTCCATGCTTTTACTTCCGACCCGTCGCGCGGGATGTTTATTCTCGCGTTTATGGTGTTGGTTATCGGCGGTTCGCTGCTGCTGTTCGCCATCCGTGGGCACAGGGTGCGTTCGCGGGTGAATAACGCCCTCTGGTCACGGGAGTCGCTGCTGCTTGGTAACAACGTGCTGCTGATCGCTGCCATGCTGGTAGTGCTGTTGGGGACGCTGCTGCCGCTGGGGCATAAACAGCTGGGGATGGGCAGCATCTCCATCGGCATGCCGTTCTTTAACACGATGTTCAGTTGGCTGATGGCACCGTTTGCGCTACTGCTGGGCATCGGCCCGTTGGTGCGCTGGGGACGCGATCGTCCACGTAAGCTGCAGCGTCTACTGATTATCGCCCTGGGGAGCACTCTGGCGCTGTCTCTGCTCCTGCCGCGGTTATTTGAAAGCAAGATTGTCGCCATGACGGTGGTCGGACTGGCGATGGCCTGCTGGGTCCTTGTACTGGCGATGTCGGAAGTCGCTTTGCGTATTTCACGCGGCGCAAAGATGACTCTCAGCTACTGGGGGATGGTCGCCGGTCACGTCGGTGTGGCAGTGACGGTTGTCGGTATTGCTTTCAGCCAGAATTACAGCGTGGAGCGCGATGTGCGAATGAAGGCGGGCGATAGTATCGAAATTCATAATTATCGCTTCATCTTCCGTGAAGTCAAAGAGGTGACCGGGCCGAACTATCGCGGCGGCGTGGCTATGATTGGCGTCACGCAAAATGGCAAAGCGGAAGCGATACTGCATGCAGAAAAACGTTTTTATAACAGTACCCGCTCAGTGATGACCGAAGCGGCGGTTGACGGTGGATTCACTCGTGATCTGTATGCTGCCCTTGGCGAAGAGCTGGACAACGGCGCGTGGGCCGTGCGGCTGTATTACAAACCGTTTATTCGCTGGATTTGGGCGGGTGGTTTATTAATGGCGCTGGGCGGGCTGCTGTGTCTGTGCGATCCGCGCTATCGACAGCCTGTGCCGGAGGCTGCATGAAGCGCAGTTTACTGTTGATCCCGTTGATGATCTTTGTGGTCATCGCCGCGCTGATGCTGTGGCAACTGGCGCGCAATGCTGAATGGGATGACCCGATCATCCTGGAGTCGGCGCTGATCGGTAAACCGGTGCCGACCTTTCGTCTTGAGTCGCTGGAGAATCCCGGGCAGCACTATCAGGCAGATACGCTAACCCAAGGCAAACCGCTGCTGCTCAACGTCTGGGCGACCTGGTGCCCGACCTGTCGCGCCGAGCATCAGTATCTGAATCAGCTCGCGGTGCAGGGGATCCGCGTGGTGGGGATGAACTACAAAGACGAGCGGCAGAAAGCTATGACCTGGCTGAAAGTATTGGGAAATCCTTACGCGTTGAGCCTGTTTGATGGCGATGGGAGGATGGGAATGGATCTGGGGGTTTCCGGCGCACCGGAAACCTTCCTGATCGATGGAAAAGGGATTATTCGTTATCGCCATGCGGGCGATCTCAACGAGCGGGTGTGGGAGTGTGAATTCAGGTCACTTTGGGAGCAATACAGCAGGGAGGCTGCGCAATGAGGGTGTTACTGGGCGTGCTGATGCTGATCGTTTCCGGGTCGGTGCTGGCCGCCATCGACGTCATGCCGTTTAAGGATGAAGCTCAGGAGCAGCGGTTTCGCCAGCTTACTGAGCAGTTGCGCTGCCCGAAATGCCAGAACAACAGTATCGCCGATTCCAACTCGATGATTGCCACTGACCTGCGGCAGAAGGTTTATGAACTGATGCAGGAGGGGAAAAGTAAGCAGGAGATCATCGATTATATGGTGGCGCGCTACGGCAACTTCGTCACCTACGATCCGCCATTAACCCCGCTGACTATTCTGCTGTGGGTGCTACCGATTGCCGCTGTCGCCACTGGTTGCTGGATTATTTTTGCCCGTTCGCGCCGCCGCGTGCGGCTGAAGCAGGAAGCATTTCCTGACGACATTCACACGGAGGGTAAACAGGGTGGATTTGCCATTTATATTCCGGGGATCGCTGTTGCGCTGGTCGTCGCGGCCCTCAGCTATTACCAGACCGGTAGCTACAAGCAAGTAAAAATCTGGCAACAGGCGACGGCGCAGCTGCCAACTCTATTGAAACGAGTCCTGTATCCGAAAGAAAAACCGCTCAATCAAGAGGAGATGGTGCGCCTGGCTCTGGGTTTACGTACGCGTTTGCATAGCGATCCTGGTAGTGTAGAAGGCTGGGTTATGCTTGGTCGACTTGGGATGGCATCAGGAAATGTCGATATGGCGACTCAGGCATATGCCAAAGCCTGGCGGTTGGATCCAAATAATAGCGATGCGGCGCAGGGCTATAAGCAAGCGATTACTGGCTCATCAGGAACGAATGATAACCTTTGGAGCGCAGAATAATTAAGCTCAGGTCCTTTCTCATCAGAAAATCCCCTCATAGCGCGAACGGTTAGCGTTCCTGTATACAGCCGGGACCTTGCGTCAATCTCGTCATATGTGCTCTCCTTCGCATTTTTAAACTGTTTAAAAACCATACTGGCCGAAATCTGTGATTGGGTTCATGTTCATATGAAAATCCTATTTACATCCCCTTTACTTTGAAAGTTCATTGCTTATTATAAACACATGTTCATAATCAAACATGTGTTTTTGGAGTTAATCTGAATAGAGTAAGACCTATTTCTTTGTATTAAATAATTCTATTTTTACAGCATCCTGTGCTGGAGGTATTTATATGCCTGAAAATGATTATGTTGTGATTATTGGTTCGGCAAATATGGATGTTGCTGGTTATTCTAATATGTCGCTGAACTATGCTGATTCAAATCCTGGAAAAATAAAGTATACGCCCGGTGGGGTAGGTAGGAACATAGCGCAAAATATTGCCTTATTGAATAAATCTTCATGGTTATTATCCGTCGTTGGCGATGATTTTTATGGCCATTCTTTACTGGCTCAGACTGCACAATCAGGGGTACATGTCGATAAATGTCAGGTCATCAAAGGCGAGGGTACATCCAGCTATTTATCGTTGCTTGATAATACCGGTGAAATGCTGGTGGCGATAAATGATATGAGCATTACTGAGCATATTACGGCGGAATTTCTAAGCCAACATCAGGCCTTTATCAGTGAAGCCACGGTGATTGTTGTTGATTGTAATATCAGTGAGGCAGCGCTGGCCTGGTTGATGGAAAATACGGGTTCAACGCCCATTTTTGTTGACCCGGTTTCCGCCTGGAAATGCGTGAAAGTTCGCCAGCATCTGGGGCGAATCCATACCCTGAAACCGAATCGCATCGAGGCGGAAACCCTCAGCGGAATCTCGCTGTCCGGCACCGATGATGTGGCTCGCGTTGCCGACTGGTTTCACCAGCATGGCCTGAAGCGCCTGGTGCTGAGCATGGGTGGAGATGGCGTTTACTACAGCGAAAAGGATGGCGAACACGGTTGGTCGGCACCGCTGAAAACCCAGGTTGTGAATGTGACTGGCGCGGGTGATGCCATGATGGCCGGTCTTGCTTCCTGTTGGCTGGACGGTTGTTCATTTTCTCAAGCGGTGCAGTTCGCTCAAGGGTGCTCTTCCCTCGCGCTCTCATCGGAATTTACCAATAATCCTGAATTATCTTACGCAAACGTAAAAAAGTTAGTGGAGAAAGATTATGTCTGAATTAAATATTTCCTCTGAATTATTACAGGTCTCTGCGGAAGTACAGCAAGCATTGAAAAATAATCAGCCAATCGTGGCGCTTGAATCAACCATTATTTCTCACGGTATGCCATTCCCTGAAAATGCGCAAACGGCGCTGGAAGTGGAAGAAACTATTCGTCGGCAGGGGGCCGTTCCGGCAACAATTGCGATTATTCATGGGGTGATGAAGGTCGGTTTAAGTCGTGAGGAAATAGAACTTCTTGGCCGTGAAGGGCATAATGTCACTAAAGTTAGCCGTCGGGATTTACCGTTTGTGGTTGCTGCGGGATTAAATGGTGCCACTACCGTTGCCTCTACCATGATTATTGCCGCAATGGCCGGAATTAAAGTCTTCGCTACCGGTGGGATCGGCGGAGTACACCGTGGCGCAGAGCACACTTTCGATATTTCTGCGGATTTACAGGAGCTGGCAAATACGAATGTTACCGTAGTATGCGCCGGTGCTAAATCTATTCTCGATCTCGGATTAACCACCGAATATTTAGAAACTTTCGGTGTTCCGCTTATTGGTTATCAAACCTCGGCACTACCGGCATTCTTCTGCCGTACCAGCCCGTTTGAGGTCAGTATTCGGCTTAACAGCGCCAAAGAAATTGCCAAAGCGATGGCGGTGAAATGGCAGTCGAGCCTGAAGGGCGGCATGGTGGTGGCGAATCCTATCCCTGAGCAGTTCGCAATGCCGGAAGCGAAAATCAATGCCGCCATTGATCAGGCGGTGAGAGAAGCTGAAGAGCAGGGCGTGGTGGGTAAAGAGAGTACGCCGTTCCTGTTGGCCCGCGTCGCGGAATTGACCGGTGGAGACAGCCTGAAATCCAATATCCAACTGGTCTTTAACAACGCCATCCTGGCCTGCGAGATTGCCAAAGAGTATCAGCAGATCGCGTAACGACAACTGCGGGTTGTTTGCGGTTGCCCGCCCCGATATCAAATGCACCGAAAACCTGGCCTGAGGCCGGGTTTTCCACCAGGTAAGGATATCATTATGGACATCATGAGAAGTCTTTTGGGGATGGTAGTGTTACTGGCCATTGCCTTTGTGCTGTCAGTGAATAAAAAACGCATCAGTATCAGAACCGTAGGCGCAGCGCTGTTGCTGCAAATTGTGATTGGCGGGGTAATGCTCTATTTTCCGCCGGGCAAATGGCTGGTCGAACAGGCGGCGCTTGGGGTGCATAAAGTTATGTCCTATAGCGATGCCGGGAGCGCGTTTATTTTTGGCTCGCTGGTTGGCCCGAAGATGGATGTGCTGTTTGACGGTGCAGGGTTTGTGTTTGCCTTTCGCGTTCTGCCGGCCATTATTTTCGTTACCGCGCTGATAAGCCTCCTTTATTACCTTGGCATAATGGGACTGCTGATCCGTATTCTCGGCGGAATCTTCCAGAAAGCGCTGAATATCAGCAAAATTGAATCGTTTGTTGCTGTGACCACCATTTTTCTGGGGCAGAACGAGATCCCGGCGATCGTCAAACCGTTTATCGACAAGCTTAACCGCAATGAACTGTTTACCGCGATTTGTAGCGGGATGGCCTCAATCGCCGGGTCGATGATGATTGGTTATGCCGGTATGGGCGTACCAATCGACTACTTGTTGGCTGCGTCGTTGATGGCTATTCCTGGCGGGATCCTGTTTGCTCGAATGCTCAGCCCGGCAACCGAAGCATCGCAGGTGACTTTTGAGAATCTCTCTTTCACCGAAACGCCGCCGAAAAGCATTATTGAAGCGGCGGCATCCGGGGCGATGACCGGGCTGAAAATTGCCGCTGGGGTAGCAACAGTAGTCATGGCGTTTGTGGCGATTATAGCCTTGTTGAACGGCATTATCGGTGGGATTGGCGGTTGGTTTGGTTTTGGCCACGCCACTCTGGAGGGGATCTTCGGTTATATCCTTGCACCTCTGGCGTGGATCATGGGCGTTGACTGGAGCGATGCGACCCTGGCTGGCAGTCTGATTGGGCAGAAACTGGCGATCAACGAATTCGTCGCCTATCTCAACTTCTCGCCCTACCTGCAAACCGGCGGCACGTTGGATGTGAAAACCATCGCGATTATTTCGTTCGCCCTGTGTGGTTTCGCCAACTTTGGCTCAATTGGTGTGGTGGTCGGAGCGTTCTCCGCCATTTCCCCGCAGCGCGCGCCAGAAATTGCTCAGCTCGGAATGCGCGCTCTGGCGGCGGCAACGCTCTCTAACCTGATGAGCGCGACCATCGCCGGGTTCTTTATTGGACTCGCATAGCGTTAACCGTGCATCGCTTCTGCGGTGCACGGTGTTATACGCCTGAAAGTAAATTGAGTGCGTTATCGACGGATAAAGAAGGGTTGTTGATACTGTCACTGGCACGGGTGAGGGCGGTGCAGGCCATGGCAAAAGCGGCGCTCTCTTTAAAATCGCTACCATCAAGATAGCTGTAGAGCAGCCCGGCCATCAGCGCATCGTCAGCACCAAAACTGTCTACCGTCGTGTGGCCTGGCAGGCTCATCTGGAAACGTTCACCGCCTGCTTCGCTACAGAAAATAGAATCGTCTTCTGAACAAATCACCACCCGTTGAGTTCCCTGTTCGTGCAGCCATGACAGCGCTCGATCGCGATCTGCATCGCTGGATATCGTCTGTCCCCAGAGGATTTGTAGTTCGCGCAGCGTAGGTTTGAGGGTATGAATTTTCCCCAGCCACGGGCGGATGCGATGTGCTTTAAACTCCGACACCGTATCGACAAACACCGGAATAGCGCTTGCCAGCGTAAATACCCACTCCAGCGACGACTCCGTTAAATTACAGTCGACCAGAACCACGCCTGAATGAGTCAGCAGATCCCGGTACTGATTGAGTAACTGTGGGGTAAGCGACTGTAAAATATGGGTATCATTGATCGCCAGAACCGTCTCTTCCTGCGGATTGGCGATGGATAAATAGGTTGCGGTGTTGTGGCCGTGCAGGCGAATACAGCTCTGCACGTTAACCCCGGCCTGGCGGGTTTGTTCCAGCAGCGTTTCACCGTAGAAATCGCTGCCAACGGCGGAAATCAAATGCACATCGCGGCCCAGCAGCGCCAGATTATGTGCAATATTGCGCGCTACGCCGCCAGCGGAACACTGGATATTACCCGGGTTTGAAACCGGCTGCGGATAATGAATATCGGCAATCCCGCGAATATCCATATTGATGGCCCCCAGCGAGACGCAATACTCCTGCTCGGTCAGGATGTAGCCTTTGCCCTTGATGGCCCCCTTACGCGTGAGGTCCATAATGTGCGCCGCTACGCGGGAGCGGCTAATCTGCAGAATGTCGGCAATCTCGTGCTGCTGAATGAGCGGGTTACGCCGCAGCATTTTAAGGATCTGCTTTTCCCTATCGTTCATATCAGACCACGGCCTCTTCTGTTTGCTGGGCCCGCAGCCAGGCAATTTCTTCCGCCCAAATATCAGGATTGATCGTTTCCAGAATTAGCGGGATGCCGTCAAAACGGGGGGCCTGCATTATCCAGCGGAAAGCATCGTGGCCAATATTACCTTCGCCCAGGCTGTGGTGACGGTCAACGCGGCTGCCGAAAGTGCTTTTCGCATCGTTCAGGTGCATACCGCGCAGATACTGAAAACCGACAATGCGTTCGAAATCAGCGAAGGTTTTCTCACACTCTTCGGCGCTACGCAGGTCGTAACCAGCGGCAAAAGCGTGGCAGGTATCAATGCACACGCCCACGCGGGATTTATCTTCCACGCCGTCGATGATGGCGGCCAGATGCTCAAACTTAAAGCCCAGATTGCTGCCCTGACCGGCGGTATTTTCAATCACTGCCGTCACGCCTTCGGTTTTTGCCAACGCGATATTGATGGATTCAGCGATGCGCGCCAGGCACTGGTCTTCGGGGATCTGCTGTAAATGACTACCCGGATGGAAATTGAGTAACGTCAGGCCCAACTGCTGGCAGCGGGAGAGTTCATCAATAAAGGCATCGCGGGATTTTTCCAGCGCGTCCGCAACCGGGTGGCCAAGGTTTATCAGATAGCTGTCGTGGGGCAGAATTTGTCCGGGTCCGAAATGATACTTTTCGCAGGCGGCTTTAAATTCAGCAATGGTCTCGTCGCTTAGCGGAGCGGCGCGCCACTGGCGCTGGTTTTTGGTAAAGAGGGCGAAGGCGGTCGCGCCGATTTCGGCTGCGCGAATGGCGGCATTGGCCACTCCGCCGGAGGCGCTGACGTGCGCTCCAATATATTTCATAAAAAAACTCCAGTTAAGCCGCTGGTTGGAGAGTAATGATAGCGGCTTAGCCGGAGAGTTACACCTGCCTTAGCACAACCTCGTGAGCGAAGAGTTTCAGGCCAGCAGGCTGTGAATGGCCAGGTTAATCGCACCGCCGCCGACAATCAGCCAGACGAAGAGCATTAGCGCCATCAGCAGCGGTTTGGCACCGGCTTTTTTCAGCGCGCTGACGTGGGTGGTCAGACCCAGGGCAGCCATCGCCATTGCCAGCAACACGGTATCCAGAGTCACCAGCATATCGACAACCGCTTTCGGCAGCAGGTGGAAAGAGTTAAACACCGCCACCACAATAAACAGGATCGCAAACCACGGAATGGTGATTTTGCTTTTTTCACCGCTTCCCACCGGGGTTAACTGCTTAACGCGAGCGGCCAGGAACAGCAGGAACGGAGCCAGCATCATGACGCGCAGCATTTTTGCGATGACCGCTGCGTTTTCCGCATCCGGGCTGACGGCATGACCGGCTGCCACAACCTGGGCAACTTCATGCATGGTGGAACCCATATAGATACCGTAGGCTTCCGGGGTAAACCAGTGCGCCAGGAAAGGGTAGATTGCCGGGTAGAGGAAGATAGCAATGGTCCCGAAAATCACCACCGTCGCGACGGCTACAGTGACTTTACTGGCTTCCGCTTTCACCACCGGTTCGGTGGCCAGTACCGCTGCTGCGCCGCAGATACTGCTGCCGGCACCAATCAGCCAACTGGTATGCTTATCCAGGCCGAAAACCTTTTGCCCTAAAAAACAGGCGATAAAAAAGGTGCTGGAAAGCGTCAGAACGTCAATGACGATACCGCTCACGCCAACATCGGCAATCTGGGCGAACGTCAGGCGAAAGCCGTATAAAATAATGCCCAGACGCAGCAGGTGCTGTTTGGCAAAGATTACGCCGCCGTCACAGGACTGCCATATTTTGGGGTAAATCGTATTACCGATCACCATGCCGAACAGAATAGCCAGCGTGAGTGCGCTGAAGCCTGCACCTGCGATGGCTGGAAAACTACCGGCCCACAGTGCAGCGCCAGTTAATACGGCAGTCAGCGCCAGTCCAGGTGCAAAGTGCCACAATGGGCGATGTTTAGTCGGTAAAGTGAGTGCTGTCATAACCTTCTCCTTTGTCTGGGAAAAGCATACGACTCGCTGGTTTAAATATAAAATTGATTATATATTTATAATTAATCGAAATAAGTGGTATACGAGCTGTTTCGCGTTTTTGGGCACTGTTCCACAAACATCAAGCTGTCGGAGAGCCACGCTGTATATAAATGAAGGCAGGAAGGGCTATGCATATCACGCTACGACAGCTGGAAGTTTTTGCTGAAGTTTTAAAGAGCGGCTCTACAACACAGGCATCGCAAATGCTGGCGCTTTCGCAATCGGCAGTCAGCGCGGCGTTGACTGATCTGGAAGGCCAGTTGGGCGTGCAGTTGTTTGATCGTGTCGGCAAGCGACTGGTAGTTAATGAACATGGCAGGCTGCTTTATCCGCGAGCGCTGGCGCTGCTGGAGCGCGCGCTGGAGATAGAACAGCTGTTTCGCGGCGACAACGGCGCGATTCGCGTCTATGCCAGCAGCACTATCGGCAACTATATTCTGCCGGAAATCATTGCGCACTATCGACGCGATCTCCCGGATTTACCGCTGGAACTAAGCGTGGGGAATAGCCAGGACGTCATTAATGCGGTGGCTGACCTGCGAGTGGATATCGGGCTGATTGAAGGCCCTTGTCACGCAGCAGATATCATTGCCGAGCCGTGGCTGGAAGATGAACTGGTGGTCTTCGCACCGCCAGATTCGCCGCTCCTTGAGGGGGAGGTGACGCTGCAACGGCTGGCGGAAGCGCCGTGGATCTTGCGCGAACACGGATCCGGAACCCGAGAAATTGTCGACTACTTATTATTATCGCATTTACCGGCGTTTCATCTGGGGATGGAGTTGGGCAACTCTGAAGCCATTAAGCATGCAGTGCGTCATGGTTTAGGGATTAGCTGCCTGTCACGAAGAGTGGTGGCGGAACAGCTTGAGGTCGGGTCGTTGGTGGAGCTGACCATCCCACTGCCGCGTTTAACCCGCACGTTGTGGCGTATTCATCACCGGCAGAAGCATATTTCTAAGGCATTACAACGTTTTCTGCATTATTGCGAAGTGTAGAACCAGGGCTGGTATTTCCTGGATTTAATGCTTTACTAATAATCCATGCTCGATCATGAAGCTCTCTTATAACTTTGCATTTGTATCGGATGGATCACAGACACTCTGCTACAATCTCGCCTCGTTTTTTGGATGGATAGCATTTTCACATGGTTTCGGATACTAAAACCACAGAAGCGCCCGGTTTACGTCGTGAACTGAAGGCGCGCCACTTGACCATGATCGCTATTGGCGGTTCCATCGGTACAGGTCTTTTTGTTGCCTCTGGCGCAACCATATCTCAGGCGGGCCCAGGCGGCGCGCTGCTTTCTTATATTCTTATTGGTCTGATGGTCTACTTTCTGATGACCAGCCTCGGCGAGTTAGCGGCTTTTATGCCGGTATCTGGCTCTTTTGCCACCTATGGGCAAAATTATGTCGAGGAAGGCTTCGGCTTTGCGCTGGGCTGGAACTACTGGTACAACTGGGCGGTAACCATCGCCGTTGACCTTGTTGCCGCTCAGCTGGTGATGACCTACTGGTTCCCTGATGCGCCCGGCTGGATCTGGAGCGCGCTGTTCCTCGGCATTATGTTCCTGCTGAACTGGATCTCGGTAAAAGGTTTTGGCGAAGCGGAATACTGGTTCTCCCTGATTAAAGTCGCCACCGTCATTATCTTTATTATCGTCGGTGTGATGATGATCCTCGGTATCTTTAAAGGGGCACAGCCCGCAGGCTGGAGCAACTGGGGTATTGACGATGCACCATTCGCTGGTGGTTTCTCGGCGATGATTGGTGTGGCGATGATTGTCGGCTTCTCGTTCCAGGGAACCGAGCTTATCGGTATTGCTGCGGGCGAGTCAGAAAACCCGGAGAAGAATATTCCACGCGCCGTGCGTCAGGTGTTCTGGCGTATCTTGCTGTTCTATGTGTTTGCAATTCTGATTATCAGCCTGATCATTCCGTATACCGATCCGAGCCTGCTGCGTAACGACGTAAAAGATATTTCCGTGAGTCCGTTTACGCTGGTGTTCCAGCATGCGGGTCTGCTGTCGGCGGCGGCGATTATGAACGCGGTCATTTTGACGGCGGTGCTGTCGGCGGGTAACTCCGGGATGTATGCCTCCACGCGTATGCTCTACACCCTGGCCTGTGATGGTAAAGCGCCGCGCATTTTCTCTAAGCTGTCAAAAGGCGGAGTGCCACGTAATGCGCTGTATGCCACTACGGTGATTGCGGCACTGTGTTTCCTGAGCTCAATGTTCGGTAATCAGACCGTTTACCTGTGGTTGCTGAACACCTCCGGGATGACCGGCTTTATTGCCTGGCTGGGGATTGCCATTAGCCACTATCGTTTCCGTCGTGGCTACGTGCTGCAAGGACATGATCTGAATAATCTGCCTTATCGTTCAGGATTCTTTCCGCTGGGACCGATCTTTGCCTTTGTTCTGTGCCTGATTATTACGCTTGGTCAGAACTATGAAGCGTTCCTTAAAGACACCATCGACTGGGGCGGCGTCGCTGCAACGTATATTGGTATACCGCTGTTCCTGGTTATCTGGTTTGGCTACAAACTGGCGAAGGGGACGCGTTTTGTCCGCTACAGCGAAATGAAGTTCCCGGAGCGTTTTAAAGGCTAAGGCGAGCGATCATAATAGTTAAAGCCCTCTTTTAAAGAGGGTTTTTTTATGCCTGAATTCATTACAAATTGATACATTTCTCCATAATTGTATTGATAATTGTAATCATTATCTTTATCATTTTCACTAAATTCAGGATGAAGCCAATCCCCATATCTTGCAGACGGTCAGACTGACAAGGGGCGACCAGCCACATCTACTGTAAAAAAATAGCGTGCATATCGCCGATAGAGCGACAGGCCGACAGTACCTGTGAGCAGCACCCTTTTGTTTGTTTTGTAGTACACCTCATGGAGATATGGAATGTTCAGGTTAAATCCTTTTGTCCGGGCCGGATTATGCGCGTCCGTCGTATCACTGGCGTTTCCGGCTCTCGCCGATGTTAATGAAGAAACGCTGGTCGTCACCGCTGCGGCAACTGAACAGAGCGTAAAAGATGCTCCTGCCAGTATTAGCGTTATCACCCAACAGGATTTGCAGCGTAAACCGGTACAGAACCTGAAAGATGTACTGCGGGATGTTCCTGGCGTGCAACTCACCAACGAAGGGGATAACCGCAAAGGCGTAAGTATCCGTGGCCTTGATAGCAGCTATACGCTGATCCTTATTGATGGCAAACGCGTTAACTCGCGAAACGCCGTGTTCCGCCACAACGATTTTGACCTCAACTGGATCCCGGTGGATGCCATTGAACGTATCGAAGTTGTGCGCGGACCGATGTCCTCACTTTATGGTTCCGATGCCCTTGGCGGCGTGGTGAATATCATCACCAAAAAAGTCGGCCAACAGTGGACCGGTACTCTGAGCGCCGACACCACCATTCAGGAACATCGCGATCGCGGTGATACCTATAACGGTCAGTTCTTCACCAGCGGCCCGCTGATTGACGGCGTGTTGGGTATGAAGGCCTACGGCAGCCTGGCTAAACGTGCCAAAGACGATCAGCAGGCTTCCAGCAATGCTGCAGGCGAAACGCCGCGCATTGAAGGCTTCACCAGCCGCGACGGTAATGTCGAGTTTGCCTGGACCCCAACGGACAATCAGGATATTACTGCGGGCTACGGTTTTGACCGCCAGGATCGTGACTCCGATTCTCTCGACCGTAACCGTCTTGAGCGCCAGAACTACTCTCTGAGCCACAATGGTCGCTGGGATGTTGGCAACAGCGAGCTGAAATTCTACGGTGAGAAAGTCGATAATAAAAACCCAGGCCAGGCCGGGACGATCACTTCTGAAAGCAACTCCGTAGATGGTAAATACGTCCTGCCGCTAGGAATGATTAACCAGCTACTGACCTTCGGCGGTGAATGGCGCCACGACAAACTCAAAGATCCGGTTAACCTGAGTAGCGGCGGCAAATCTACCTCCGCCAGTCAGTACGCACTGTTCCTTGAAGATGAATGGCGAATCATCGAGCCGCTGGCGTTAACCACCGGTATTCGTATGGACGATCACCAGACTTATGGCGATCACTGGAGCCCGCGTGCTTACCTGGTCTATACCGCCACCGACACCGTGACCGTGAAGGGCGGCTGGGCGACGGCATTCAAAGCGCCATCCCTGCTGCAGTTGAATCCAGACTGGACTACCAACTCCTGCCGTGGTTCATGCAGTATTATCGGTAACCCGGATCTGAAACCGGAAACCAGCGAAAGCTTCGAGCTCGGTCTTTATTACCGTGGCGAAGAGGGCTTGCTGGAAGGTGTGGAAGGGAGCGTCACGACTTTCCAGAACAACGTTGATGATATGATTGATATCCTGCGTACCTCCAGCGCTAGCGAAGCGCCGGGCTATCCGAACTTTGTCGGCTGGAAAACGGTCAACGGCAAGCGAGTGCCGGTCTTCCGCTACTTCAACGTCAACAAGGCGCGTATCAAAGGGGTTGAAACCGAAGTGAAAGTGCCGTTCGGTGACGAATGGAAGCTGACGGTGAACTACACCTATAACGATGGTCGCGACCTGAGTAACGGCGGCGATAAACCGCTGCAAACGCTGCCGTTCCATACTGCCAACGGCACCCTCGACTGGAAACCGCTGGACGACTGGTCCTTCTACGTGACTGCCAACTATACCGGCGAGCAGCGTGCGGTCAGCTCTACGGGCAAAACGCCGGGTGGCTACACTATGTTTGATATCGGCGCGGCGTGGAACGTGACTAAAAACGTCAAACTGCGTTCCGGCGTGCTTAACGTCGGCGATAAAGATCTGAACAGAGATGATTACAGTTACACCGAAGAAGGCCGCCGTTACTTTATGGCCGTCGATTACCGCTTCTGATTAGGCCAATAAAAGAGGGCTGGCAGGTTTCCCTGTCAGCCCTCGCTAAAGGCGCTTGTGGCGAAGCCGGACAGCCTCAGGCCTGAAAAGCGGTGGGAAATCCCACCGCTCCAGGTTGCTACTTACCGGGGCGAATATTGGTACGAATACTGCCGCAAATATTTCCAATATACCCTAAATAATTCGAGTTGCAGGAAGGCGGCGACGCAGGGAGTCCCGGGAGCTTACTTAAGTAAGTGACTGGGGTGAGCGAGGAAAGCCAACGCACATGCAACTTGAAGTATGAAGGGTATACGCACGATTAGCAGACACCAGATCAGGGCGTTATGTGGCACCTTCATGGCTTGTTCTCTTTGCCTTTCGGCGGGTAAGAGACTAACCTGATGTTGTCTTGACATACAGATAGCCTCGTGGGTGAGTAATATTACCTTCGGGGCTTTCTTCTTTCTGCCTCAGTACAACGATAAAGCTCAATATTGCCATGAGGCGAAAGCCTCAAGCGCCGCTAAAAATCATACGCCTCGAAGCCAGGAAATACATTATCTCTCTGTATATATTAGTTTTTATGACTATTTGATGGCGAGGGATTTTGTATATGAATGCGCCGTGAACGTTCTTCACGGCGTATTGAAAAGATTATTTAAAGAGGTGTTGGGCATGAAAACGCAGGTGATCCTCAATAAATGAGGCAATAAAATAGTAGCTGTGATCGTAACCGGGCTGAATACGCAGGGTTAACGGCCAGCTTTTCTGGCGCGCGGTTTCCGCCAGCACCGCCGGTTGCAACTGCTCAGCGAGGAATGAATCGCTATCGCCCTGGTCAATCAGTGTTGGGATAGCATTCTCCTCCTGGCTGGCTTGCATTAAGGCGCAGCTATCCCACGCCTGCCACGTTGCTTCATCGGTTCCCAGATAAGCGGTAAACGCTTTTTTACCCCATGGAACCTGAGTCGGGTTAACGATTGGCGCGAAAGCCGACACGCTGGTGAAACGACCCGGATTTTTCAACGCCATAACCAGCGCGCCGTGACCACCCATCGAATGCCCGCTGATAGCGCAGCGCTCGCTGACTTTGAACTCGCTGGTGATAAGTTGTGGCAGCTCGTCGCGAAGATAATCGTACATGCGAAAATGTGCGGACCACGGCGCCTGGGTGGCATTGAGATAAAAGCCTGCTCCTTTGCCCAGATCGTAGGCGCTATCGTCAGCAACGCTATCGCCACGCGGGCTGGTATCCGGCATCACCAGCGCAATACCCAGCTCGGCGGCGACCCGCTGTGCGCCCGCTTTGGTGGTAAAGTTTTCATCGTTACAGGTCAGCCCGGAAAGCCAGTAGAGAACCGGCGGCGGCGTATCTGTGCGAGATGGGGGGAGAAAGATACTGAACGTCATTGCACAGTTCAGTGTCGTGGAGTCGTGCCGCCAGCGTTGCTGCCGACCTTCATAACAGTGGTGCTCTTCGAGCAGTTCCATGCAGGGCTCCTTATGGGTTTTGCGCGTAATTTTCCATAATACAGATATTTCATTCGCCCGTGAGTAACTTTCACTTTCTCCTTTTCGGAACGTATTGCATCATTAATGCAACTTTTAGCCAACATACTGAAGTTGCCATCGCGTCAGGAATTGCGCTATGTGCCTGGTATTGTGTTGGTTGCGGCAATGGGAGTAAGGCGTTGCGTGACGCATCGGAATACGCCGGTCTGGCGGCGTGGAACGAGAGGTGACGCCAATTTCAACAATTATCGATGCGGCTACTGGATTCTGTGCGTCACCTCACGCACAATGAATACAAACTTTGCCCTCAGAAGAGCAAAGAGCGCCACACCTGCAGGAGAACAAAAATGTCATCACTGAGTAAAGAAGCCGTACTCGTTCATGAAGCGCTGGTCGCTCGTGGGCTGGAGACGCCGCTGCGTCCGCCAGTGCAAGAAATTGATAATGAAACTCGCAAGCGTCTGATCGCCGGACACATGACCGAGATTATGCAGCTGTTAAACCTTGATCTAAGTGATGACAGCCTGATGGAGACGCCACATCGCATCGCAAAAATGTACGTTGATGAGATCTTCTCCGGCCTGGATTATGCCCGCTTTCCCAAAATCACCGTCATCGAAAATAAGATGCAGGTTGATGAAATGGTGACCGTGCGTGATATCACCCTGACCAGTACTTGTGAACACCATTTTGTGACGATTGACGGTAAAGCGACGGTGGCCTATATCCCGAAAGATTCGGTGATTGGCCTGTCGAAAATCAACCGTATTGTGCAGTTTTTCTCCCAGCGCCCGCAGGTGCAGGAGCGACTGACGCAGCAGATCCTCACCGCGCTGCAAACGCTGCTGGGCACCAGCAACGTCGCGGTCTCGATCGATGCGGTTCACTACTGTGTAAAAGCGCGCGGTATCCGCGACGCGACCAGCGCCACCACCACCACATCGCTGGGCGGCCTGTTTAAATCCAGCCAGAATACTCGCCAGGAGTTCCTGCGCGCTGTACGTCACCACAACTAAGACGGAGCAGGGTGCATGGAGAGAAATGTCACGCTGGACTTTGTCCGCGGCGTTGCCATCCTCGGTATCCTGCTACTGAATATAAGCGCCTTCGGTTTGCCGAAGGCTGCTTACCTCAATCCGGCGTGGTCCGGGAGCATTTCTGCTAGCGACGCCTGGACCTGGGCAATTCTCGATCTGTTTGCGCAGGTCAAATTTCTGACGCTATTCGCACTGCTATTTGGCGCAGGGCTTCAGCTTCTGCTGCCTCGCGGCAAGCGCTGGATCCAGTCGCGC
This sequence comes from Klebsiella huaxiensis, assembly GCF_003261575.2. Classification (GTDB taxonomy): domain Bacteria; phylum Pseudomonadota; class Gammaproteobacteria; order Enterobacterales; family Enterobacteriaceae; genus Klebsiella; species Klebsiella huaxiensis. The sequence continues at coordinate 1,885,784 of NZ_CP036175.1, forward strand.
CTGACGCTGCTGGCGCTGCTTGGTTTCATTCACGGCCTGTTTTTCTGGGACGGTGATATTCTGCTGGCCTATGCGCTGGTAGGACTGGTTGGATGGCGGATGGTGCGCGATGCTCATGATGTCAAATCCCTCTTTAATACCGGCGTGGTGCTGTACGTTATCGGCGTGGCGGTACTGCTGTTGCTGGGACTGATTTCCGGCAATACGCCCAACCGTTCATGGGTGCCGGATGCGGCGAATTTGCAATATGAACAGTTCTGGAAGCTGAAGGGCGGCTTTGAAGCGGTGAGCAATCGCGCCGATATGCTATCGGATAACCTGCTGGCGCTGGGTGCGCAGTACGGCTGGCAGCTAGCGGGAATGATGCTGATGGGGGCCGCGCTGATGCGCAGCGGCTGGCTCAAAGGGCAGTTTAGCCTTCGTCACTATCGTCGTACCGGTGCATTGTTAATTGTTGCCGGAATGGCGGTCAATTTACCCTCTATCCTTGCCCAGTGGCATGTTGGTTGGGACTACCGCTGGTGCGCATTCTTGCTACAGGCACCGCGCGAGCTAAGCGCACCGCTGCAAACTATCGGCTACGCAGCATTAGCCTGGGGATTTTGGCCGCAGTTGTGCAAGTTTCGCCTTACAGGGGCGATTGCCTGCGTTGGGCGCATGGCGCTCACCAATTATCTTTTGCAAACCCTGATTTGCACTACGCTGTTTTACCGCTTTGGCCTGTTTATGAAGTTTGACCGCTTACAACTGTTAGCCTTCGTGCCGCCGGTATGGGCGGTTAATCTTATCTTTTCGTGGCTTTGGCTGCGTCATTTCCGTCAGGGCCCCGTTGAGTGGCTATGGCGTCAATTAACCCTGCGTGCGTCAGGGACATCATTAAAAGATACATCAAGATAACGATCTGGATCACAATCATTAACAAAATGGATGTAACCGTTTCCATCCTTGTGACATCACTCACGTAGCGTGCAGCGCGTCGCTGCCAGAATAGCCACCTTGCTGAACACAGGAGGTGAGTGTGACGTACTGCAATTCTCTAAAGGTCGGTGAGTATGATCACCATTCGTGATGTCGCCCGTCAGGCGGGTGTTTCCGTCGCGACGGTCTCACGTGTGCTTAATAACAGCGCGCTGGTGAGTCCGGATACGCGAGAAGCGGTAATGAAAGCGGTCACGCAGTTGGGTTATCGACCCAATGCTAACGCTCAGGCGCTGGCGACGCAGGTCAGCGATACCATTGGCGTGGTGGTAATGGACGTATCGGATGCCTTTTTCGGCGCACTGGTCAAAGCCGTGGATACCGTCGCCCAGCAGCATCAGAAATATGTGCTGATTGGCAACAGCTATCATGAAGCGGAAAAAGAACGTAACGCCATTGAGGTGCTGATTCGTCAGCGCTGTTCGGCGCTGATTGTCCACTCCAAAGCGCTGAGCGACGCGGAACTGGGTGATTTTATGGAGCATATGCCGGGAATGGTGCTGATTAACCGCATTGTGCCGGGATATGCCCATCGCTGCGTCGGGCTGGATAACGTTAGCGGCGCGTTGATGGCAACCCGAATGCTGCTCAATCATGGTCACCAGCGCATTGGCTACCTCTCTTCCAATCACGGTATTGAAGATGATGATATGCGCCGGGAAGGGTGGCTCAGGGCGTTACATGAGCAGGGCATTACCGCTCCCGATAGCTGGGTCGGTTCGGGGTCGCCGGATATGCAAGGTGGAGAGGCCGCAATGGTTGAACTGCTGGGGCGTAATCTTGGTTTGACCGCCGTCTTTGCCTACAATGACAGCATGGCGGCTGGTGCATTGACTACCCTGAAAGACAATGGCATTGCCGTGCCGCAGCATCTCTCGCTGATCGGTTTCGATGATATCCCGATTTCCCGTTATACCGACCCGCAGCTGACAACGGTGCGCTACCCCATTATGTCGATGGCGAAACTGGCGACTGAGCTGGCGCTCCAGGGAGCGGCTGGAAAGCTTGATCGTGAGGCTAGCCACTGCTTTATGCCGACGTTGGTGCGTCGCCATTCGGTGGCGCAGCGGCAAATTGTGGGTTCGATCACTAACTAATTATCTGCCTGATGTAACCGCTTTCAATCTGTGAGTGATTTCACGGTTTGTTAACATTAAGCTGACTATGATTGCTGCGTTTACGAGTCTGGACATACTATGTCACGGTGATTAATCGCTTTTACAGTAGTCATCGGCAGTTAAACGATAGATAAAGCCGTTTTTCAGGAGCGTTACCCTACACGGAAGACCGAATTACAGTCGTGAATGTCGCTGTGCGGTAACATCAATGTAACACTCCCGCCAGCCATTTTCACACCAAAGACCCTGCATAATAAAACCGGAGATTCCATGAATAAGAAGGTGTTAACCCTGTCTGCTGTAATGGCTAGCATGTTATTTGGCGCCGCGGCACACGCAGCAGATACCCGTATCGGCGTGACGATTTATAAATATGACGACAACTTTATGTCGGTGGTGCGTAAGGCAATCGAAAAAGACGGCAAATCAGCGCCAGACGTCCAGCTACTGATGAATGACTCGCAAAACGACCAGTCTAAACAGAACGATCAGATTGATGTCCTGCTGGCAAAAGGCGTGAAAGCGCTGGCTATTAACCTGGTTGACCCGGCAGCAGCGGGCACGGTTATTGATAAAGCACGTGGCCAGAACGTGCCGGTGGTATTCTTTAACAAAGAACCTTCCCGCAAGGCTCTGGATAGCTACGATAAAGCGTATTACGTCGGTACCGACTCAAAAGAGTCCGGCGTGATTCAGGGCGACCTGATTGCTAAACACTGGAAAGCAAATCCGAATTGGGATCTGAATAAAGACGGTCAGATTCAGTTTGTACTGCTGAAAGGTGAGCCGGGCCACCCGGATGCTGAAGCGCGTACCACCTACGTGATTAAAGAGCTGAATGACAAGGGCTTTAAAACTCAGCAACTGGCGTTAGATACCGCAATGTGGGACACCGCTCAGGCCAAAGATAAGATGGATGCCTGGCTGTCTGGCCCGAATGCGAACAAAATTGAAGTCGTTATCGCCAACAACGATGCGATGGCGATGGGCGCGGTAGAAGCGTTGAAAGCCCACAATAAGAGCAGCATTCCGGTATTCGGCGTCGATGCGTTGCCTGAAGCGCTGGCACTGGTTAAATCTGGCGCGATGGCCGGTACCGTGCTGAACGATGCTAACAACCAGGCGAAAGCGACCTTCGATCTGGCGAAAAACCTGGCGGACGGTAAAGAAGCGGCTGCTGGTACTAACTGGAAAATTGATAATAAGATTGTCCGCGTACCGTACGTCGGTGTTGATAAAGATAATCTGAGCGAATTCACCAGCAAATAGTAGATTAATAAATTGCGGGCGTACGTGCTGTACGCCCGATTATTCCTGATACAGAACTCGTCCCTGCGCGACGTTAATTCGTCGGCTGGGGTATGCACGCACGCAGCCAGGTATAACTATGGTCAGCAATAATAGCGAACGGTCAGGCGAATATTTGTTGGAAATGAGCGACATCAACAAATCGTTTCCTGGCGTCAAGGCTCTCGATAATGTGAACCTCAAGGTTCGTCCCCACTCTATTCATGCATTAATGGGGGAGAACGGCGCGGGCAAATCCACATTATTAAAATGCCTTTTTGGGATCTACCAAAAAGATTCCGGCAGTATTCTTTTTCAGGGAAAAGAGATCGATTTCCATTCGGCAAAAGAAGCCCTGGAAAACGGTATATCGATGGTTCACCAGGAATTAAACCTGGTATTGCAACGTTCGGTGATGGACAACATGTGGCTGGGGCGTTATCCCACCAAAGGCATGTTCGTCGATCAGGACAAAATGTATCGCGATACCAAGGCTATCTTTGATGAACTGGATATTGATATCGACCCGCGTGCGCGCGTGGGGACATTATCAGTATCACAAATGCAGATGATTGAAATTGCGAAGGCATTTTCCTATAACGCTAAAATCGTGATTATGGATGAGCCGACATCGTCGCTGACCGAAAAAGAGGTCAATCATCTGTTTAAAATTATCCGCAAGCTGAAAGAGCGCGGCTGCGGTATCGTTTATATCTCCCACAAGATGGAAGAAATTTTTCAGCTGTGCGATGAAATTACCATTTTGCGTGATGGTCAGTGGATCGCCACCCAGCCGCTGGAAGGGCTGGATATGGATAAGATCATTGCCATGATGGTTGGTCGCTCCCTGAACCAGCGCTTCCCGAGCCGTGAGAATACGCCGGGTGAGGTGATTCTCGAGGTGCGCAATTTGACCTCGCTACGCCAGCCGTCAATCCGTGATATCTCTTTCGACCTGCACAAAGGCGAAATTTTGGGTATCGCCGGGTTGGTCGGCGCTAAGCGTACCGATATCGTTGAGACTTTATTTGGTATTCGCGAAAAAGCCAGCGGCACCATTAAACTGCATGGCAAGAAAATTAATAACCATAGCGCCAATGAAGCGATTAACCATGGTTTTGCGTTGGTTACCGAAGAACGGCGTTCAACGGGAATTTACGCCTATTTGGATATCGGTTTTAACTCGCTGATCTCCAATATTAAAAAATATAAAAATAAGGTCGGACTACTGGATAACTCACGCATGAAAAGCGATACCCAATGGGTTATTGACTCGATGCGCGTGAAAACCCCGGGGCAGCATACGCAAATTGGTTCGTTGTCCGGTGGTAACCAACAAAAGGTGATTATCGGTCGCTGGCTATTAACTCAGCCGGAAATTCTGATGCTCGATGAGCCGACGCGCGGAATTGATGTTGGGGCGAAGTTCGAGATTTATCAGCTGATCGCTGAGCTGGCAAAAAAAGAAAAAGGGATCATTATTATTTCCTCCGAGATGCCGGAGTTGCTGGGTATTACTGACCGTATTCTGGTAATGAGCAATGGTCTTGTTGCCGGAATTGTTGAGACTAAAACCACTACGCAAAACGAAATTCTCCGTCTTGCGTCGTTGCATCTTTAAGATCAGGGGCTTCCCATGAGTGCGTTAAATAAAAAGAATTTTCTCACCTATCTGAAAGATGGCGGGATTTATGTGGTTCTTTTAGTGTTACTGGCTATTATTATTTTCCAGGATCCGACTTTCTTAAGTCTGCTGAACTTAAGTAATATTCTGACTCAGTCTTCGGTGCGTATAATTATTGCCCTCGGCGTTGCCGGGCTTATTGTGACCCAGGGGACAGACCTTTCCGCAGGGCGTCAGGTTGGGCTGGCGGCGGTTATCGCCGCCACGATGCTGCAGGCGGTGGACAATGCTAATAAAGTGTTCCCGGAAATGGCCACCATGCCGATTCCGCTGGTTATCCTGCTGGTCTGCGCGATTGGTGCAGTGATTGGTCTTATCAACGGCATTATTATTGCGTATCTGAACGTAACGCCGTTTATCACTACCCTCGGCACGATGATCATCGTTTACGGTATCAACTCGCTGTATTACGACTTCGTTGGCGCGTCGCCGATTTCTGGTTTTGATAGCCACTTCTCACAGTTTGCCCAGGGATTTGTCGCGTTAGGGACCTTCCGCCTGTCGTATATCACCTTCTATGCGCTGATTGCCGTTTTCTTCGTGTGGGTCCTGTGGAACAAGACCCGCTTTGGTAAAAACATCTTCGCTATCGGCGGCAACCCGGAAGCAGCGAAAGTTTCCGGTGTTAACGTCGCCCTGAACCTGCTGATGATTTATGCTCTGTCCGGTGTGTTCTACGCATTCGGCGGATTACTGGAGGCTGGACGCATCGGCTCGGCGACCAACAACCTCGGCTTTATGTACGAACTGGACGCGATTGCGGCCTGCGTGGTGGGCGGTGTTTCGTTCAGCGGCGGTGTCGGCACCGTATTCGGCGTGGTGACCGGGGTTATCATCTTCACCGTCATCAACTACGGTCTGACCTATATCGGCGTCAACCCTTACTGGCAGTACATTATTAAAGGGGCGATTATTATCTTCGCAGTGGCGCTGGATTCACTGAAGTACGCGCGGAAGAAATAAGCGCTATTGGGTTAAGGCAGACGTCAGTCAAGACGTCTGCCTTTTGCATTATGCGCCGGAATGTAGTGATGGGTACAGCAGGTGGTTGCTTGAATCAAGGCACTCAATCGCAGGGCTAGTGGTACGTCAGCCCTCACGCTCATTTAGGTGTAAAGCGATTTGGCAATTTAGTAACTTATATCACTCATCAATTTCGACATCACTTCTCTTTTTTCTGCAATTCCAGCAACTGCTGCGGCGTGACCGCCGGATACGACTGAACGCCATCCGGGACTTCTTGCTGAGCGGGGATAGGGATCAGCGGGCCTAAAAAGCGCGGTTCGCGTTTAAAAAGATAGAGGTCCGCCAGCGCACCGAAGCGAGCGCCGAACTCGCGCAGTCGCACACTCCACATATCTTTCGGTGACGGCACCGCATAGCACTGCGCCTGAATCCCCATATGCAGGGCGATAAACAGCGCCCGCTCGCAGTGGAAACGCTGGGTAATAATAATAAAGTCGTTAGTGTCGAACACCTTACGGGTGCGCACAATCGAATCGAGCGTGCGGAAACCGGCGTAATCCAGCACGATATCCGCCGGATCGACGCCTGCTTTAATCAAATCGCGGCGCATGGTCATCGGCTCGTTATAGCTCTGCAACGCATTATCGCCGCTCAGCAGCAGATAGTTCACCTTGCCGCTGTTGTAGGCGTTCAGCGCGCCCTGAATCCGGTAGCGATAATATTGATTGATGACGCCGGTGCGGTAGTACTTGGCGGTGCCCAACACTACGCCAACCTGGCGATAGGGCAGGTCTTGTAGCTCATCGTAGATATAGGGAGATGTCTTCCAGCTCATCCAGCGGTCGAGGCCCAGCACGGTTAACAGCAGCAAGCCGAACAGGACTAACAGGCTGTATAACACACGCTTTAACATGGACTTGGCTCAATAGTGAACGAGGGAGCCTTCAGGCTACTTTACCCGCCGGGCAAGCGCAAGAAACCGTCGTTTAATTGCGGGGATTTTCAACAATGCGGGCCGTTTGGCCCGCAGTCTGTGATTAGCCTAACAGTACGCGATCGATATTATGGCAGCCCAGCGCTTTCAGCGTCGCTACGGTCGCATCCCATTGAATCAGTGTCGCGTCGGCCTTCTCGGCGAGAATAGCGCGCTGGATATCCGGGTAATCGTAGCCGTTGAGGCTCAGCAGATTGAGTGCGCCCTGTAACGGCGGCAGAGTCGGGTTAAAGGCCGCATTTTCGGCATAACTGCCGGTGAAAATAGTCCCGTCTTTCAACTCCAGTGCCACGCCGGATGGGGCCTTGCTGTAAGGCATATGGCAGCGGTTAGCCGCCTGAATCGCCGCCTGAGTCAGCGCGTCGCCGCTGAGCGGGAAGCCGTGATCTTGCTCATCCATCAACAGGGTTTTGATTTCCAGATCTTTCGGTCCGAAAGCGTCTGGCAGATAGTGCTGGAGCGAATGCGCCTCGCGACCCGGCAAATGAATACGCAGCGCCAGTCCGCTGTTTAGTTCGTTCATAAACTGACGGCAGTGACCGCAAGGGGTGTAGTTGACGGTAATCGCTTGCAGAGACTTTTCACCGCGCAGCCAGGCATGGCTAATGGCGCTCTGCTCGGCATGCACGGTCTGCTGCATGGTGGCACCGAGAAACTCCATGTTACCGCCGAAATACCAGGTTCCACTGACGCCTCGAGCCACCGCACCAACGTTAAAGTGAGAAAGGTCAGCGCGGGCGCAGGCCGCCGCCAACGGTAGCAGAGCAAAGGCCAGCGCGTCTTCATCCAGACCCGTTGCGCCTTGCAACGCTGCAACTTGCCCGGCGTTGAGCATCGCTGGAAAATGCGGGTCGGCCAGCATCGGGGCGATGGCCGCTTGCAGATCCGCCGCCAGTTGGGGAAGAACAGCTTGAAAACGTGGGTGCATAGCGTTGCCTCATAACAATGTAATGGAAATTTAGTGTACGGGTGGTTACAACCTGTATATGTGATAAACATCTCATTGTTTGTGCAACTTATTCATGTTGCATTGTAAAATGTGATTTAAATCACAATTATCCGACTATCGCCAAAATTATCGGAAACAAAAACGGTGCAATCAGCGAGGTGATAATCCCGCAAAGTACCAGCGCCAGCGAGCTGAACGCCCCTTCCTGATAGTCGAGCTCTGCACAGCGAGCGGTCCCTAATGCGTGGGATGCGGTACCCATCGACAGCCCGCGTGAGGCTTTGGTGTGGATACGCATCAGGTTCAGTAGGGTATGACCGAACACCGCCCCGAGAATACCGACGAAAATAACGCACACGGCGCTGATCGCCGGAATACCGCCAATGCTGCTGCTCACCGCCATGGCAATCGGCGTGGTGACCGATTTTGGCAAAATAGAAGCAGCAATCTGCGGAGTCGCACCCATCAGCAATGCAACGGTGGTGCCGGTGACCATCGCCACCACGCTACCAATAAAGCAGATGGTAATGATGGACTTCCAGCGGGCGCGGATCTGGTGCAGTTGCTCATACAAAGGAAAGGCGAGTGCAACTACCGCCGGTTGCAGCAGGTCGTTAAGAATTTTGCTGCCGAGGAAATAGCGCTCGTAGGAGATACCGGTTATCAGCAGAAAAGGAATCAGTACTACCATCGCCACCAGCAGCGGGTTGAGCAGCGGAAATTTAAACCGCGCCGCCAGCTTGCGGGCGAGGAAAAAGACCGCTAGCGTGAGCGGCAACGACCACCAGATTTCATGGATCATTTATCACGTCCTTTTTGCCCGACCACTTTGCGCTCTCCGTGAACCAGGTGCGAGCTCCAGCTGACCACCAAAAAGACCACCAGCGTGCTTATCGCACAGGAGACCACTACCGGGCCGAACTGCGCGCGTAGTAAATCCCAATATTGCATAACGCCTACGCCGATGGGCACAAACAGCAATGCCATATAGCGGATCAGAACATTGCAGCCGGGGTTAACCCACTGCGCGGGCATGATTTGCAACGCCAGTAAAAAGAACAAAATCAACATGCCAATAATGCTGCCAGGGATCGTTATCGGCAGAAGGGAGGAGATAAAAATACCGGCATATAAACAAGCATATATCAGCACGAAAGCGCGCAGATACTGCCAGACAATAATCAGTGATTGACTCATGGTAATAACCCTTGATGAACCATATTCATCATACAATTAAACCCAAAAATGTGCTACCGATCACATCATGAATTCTACGCATACCTGAGATAGAGATCTGGAACACTTGATCATACTGATTTCAGGGCGACGGCTGCAGGGATAGATAATGAAGAAAGCGGTTAAGTGCAAGTGATGGCGCTTCACTTTTTCGCCAGAACACGCCAACGCTACCTTTTTGTTCAATGCGCGGCAAATTAAGAATCACCAGTTGGTGCTGCGCGGCGTAGCGCTGGGCCAGGCGCAATGAAAGAATCGATACCATATCGCTGCTTTGTAGCAGGTTGCTGGTGACGTTCATCGATGCTGATTCGATAGTGTTTTCCGGCAGCATTACGCCATTATCCACCAGCGCATTATCAATGCTCAGGCGAATCGGCGTGCCGGTTGGCCAGACAATCCAGCGCCAGTGGGCGAGGTCGGCCCAGCTTAAGCGCAGTTTTTCTGCCAGCGGGTGGTCGGGACGGGCGACGAAGCACACCGGCTCGGTGTAGAGCACCCGGTAGCTCAGCGGCAGTTCCAGCGCTCGCCCGCCGACCCGGCCAACCACCACATCAACCACGCCGGCGAGCAGATCGTTGAGCAACGGCGTCATCACTTTCTCTTCGATATTAAGATGTAGAGTCGGCATCTCTTTGAGCAGTTCGAGGATTGCCTGCGAGACGCAGTCGGTCGCCACCGGCGAACAGCCGATCATCAGGCTGCCAACCTGTCCACCCTGTTTAAAACGCTCAATTTCATACTGCGACCGCGACATATCGTTAATTAACCGCTGAGCATGCTGAAGTAACAGTTTTCCGCCTTCCGTCGTGCGCAGGCCCTTGCTATGTCGTTCAAACAGAGTGATGCCAACTTCGTCTTCAAACTGGCTTAGCCATTTGGAAAGGGCGGGCTGAGTGATGTTCATCATTTTAGCCACTTGCGTGAGGTTGCCCTGCTCCCCCAGCGCGACCAGCATCTGTAGATGGTGCCGCTTCAATTTCTGCGTCCAGTCTGCCATTTGCGATAACCTCCAGGTTATGTCTATGCCCGAAATACCATTGTACATTTCATTGCTTGAGTTACAAAATCGCAACATAAAAGAAATAAATACAACATCTACCCCTACCTGCACTGAGGCATAACGATGACTCAACGACTTGAATTGCAAACGCTATTGAATGCCGTACCGGTCGGAGCCCGCCAATGGCGCGTGATTATCTGCTGTTTTCTGGTGGTCATGCTGGATGGCTTCGATACCGCGGCCATTGGTTTTATCGCACCGGATATCCGCAGCCACTGGCAGTTAACTGCGGGTGACCTCGCCCCGTTATTTGGCGCAGGATTATTGGGTTTAACCGCCGGGGCGCTGCTTTGCGGCCCGCTTTCTGACCGCTTTGGCCGCAAACGGGTGATTGAGTTTTGCGTGGCCTTGTTCGGTTTGTTTAGCCTGCTTTCTGCTTTTTCCCCTGACCTTGAGACGCTGGTTATCCTGCGCTTCCTGACAGGACTGGGCTTAGGCGGCGCGATGCCTAATACCATCACCATGACCTCAGAATACTTGCCTGCCCGGCGGCGCGGGGCGCTGGTGACCCTGATGTTTTGCGGCTTCACCCTTGGCTCGGCGCTTGGCGGCGTGGTCAGCGCCCAACTGGTGCCGCTGATTGGCTGGCACGGTATTCTGGTGCTGGGCGGTGTTCTCCCGCTGATGCTGGCGGTGGCGCTGGTGCCGCTGCTTTCTGAATCACCGCGCTGGCAAATTCGCCGTCAGCTGCCGCAAGCGGTTATCGCCAGAACCGTTGGCGCGATAACCGGCGAACGCTACAACGACGCCCATTTCTGGCTTGATGAGCCTGCCGCTGGTGCGAAAGGCAGCATTCGCCAGCTGTTTGCCGGGCGTCAGTTACCCATCACCTTAATGTTATGGGTAGTGTTCTTTATGAGCCTGCTGATTATCTATCTGCTCTCCAGCTGGATGCCGACGCTGCTTAATCATCGCGGGATTGATTTACAACATGCCTCGTGGGTCACCGCTGCCTTCCAGATTGGCGGTACCTTTGGCGCGCTGCTGCTCGGCGTGCTGATGGATCGCTTCAATCCTTATCGGGTGCTGGCGCTGAGCTACGGTCTGGGGGCGGTCTGTATCGTCATGATTGGCCTGAGCGAGAACGGCTTGTGGCTGATGGCGCTGGCGATTTTCGGCACCGGCATTGGTATCAGCGGCTCTCAGGTGGGTCTTAATGCGCTAACCGCAACGTTGTACCCCACGCAAAGCCGCGCCACCGGCGTGAGCTGGTCCAACGCCGTGGGTCGCTGCGGAGCCATCGTTGGCTCACTCTCCGGCGGCGTGATGATGGCGATGAATTTCTCTTTCGACACCCTGTTTTTTGTTATCGCAGTACCGGCCGTTGTTAGCGCCGTGATGCTTATTCTGCTGACGCTTGCCGTCCGCAACCCGACATCTGTACCTGCCGCGCTGCCTTCTGCAGGCATCGTGAATAAATAATAAGGAGAACGCTCATGTCCCGATCCACCACGGAAGCACACAACGGCCGTCAGCAGTTTTACCAGCATATTTCCGGACAAAACCTGACGCCGCTTTGGGAATCGCTGCACCACCTGGTGCCGAAAACGCCAAACGCCACCTGCGCGCCAGCTTACTGGAATTATCAGGAGATTCGTCCGCTACTGTTGGAAAGCGGTGAGCTAATTGGCGCGAAAGAAGCAGTGCGCCGCGTGCTGGTGCTGGAGAATCCGGCGCTGCGCGGACAGTCATCGATTACTTCATCGTTGTACGCCGGTTTACAGCTGATCATGCCCGGTGAAGTGGCACCGAGCCACCGCCATAACCAGTCGGCGCTGCGCTTTGTTGTTGAAGGTGAAGGGGCGTTTACCGCCGTCGACGGCGAACGCACGCAAATGCGCGCCGGCGACTTTATCCTGACGCCGCAGTGGCGCTGGCACGACCACGGCAACCCCGGCAATGAACCGGTTATCTGGCTGGATGGTTTAGACCTGCCGCTGGTGAACTATCTGGGCTGCGGCTTTGCTGAAGATTACCCGGAAGAGCAGCAGCCGATAACCCGTAAAGAAGGGGATTATCTGCCGCGTTATGCCGCCAATATGCTGCCGCTGCGCCATCAGTCCGGTAACTCCTCGCCCATTTTTAACTATCGCTATGACCGCAGCCGCGAAGCGCTGCATGACCTGATGCGTATGGGCGATGCTGATGAGTGGGACGGCTACAAGATGCGTTACGTCAACCCGGTTACCGGCGGCTACCCGATGCCGTCGATGGGCGCATTCCTGCAGCTGTTGCCAAAAGGGTTTAGTTCACGTGCGGCGAAAACCACCGACAGCACTGTTTATCACGTGGTGGAAGGCAGCGGCCAGGTGACCATTGGCGAACAATCCTTCTCTTTCCAGGCAAAAGATATCTTCGTCGTGCCGACCTGGCATGCCGTCTCTTTTATCTCTGCCGAAGATACCGTGTTATTCAGCTTTTCGGATCGTCCTGTGCAGGAAGCTCTCGGCCTGTTCCGCGAAGCGCGTTATTAAAAATTAAGAATAAGGAAAAGACTCATGACTCAATATGTTTTTGCACCCCAGGCCCCGATTAGCGTTCCGGTTGTTGGCAGCGATGAGCAGTTTCCGGTACGCCGCGTTTACTGCGTTGGTCGCAACTATGCCGCCCACGCTCGTGAAATGGGCTTTGACCCGGATCGCGAACCGCCGTTCTTCTTCTGCAAACCCGCCGATGCGGTGGTACCGGTTGCCGCTAGGGAAACGCTGAGCCTGCCGTACCCATCGCAAACGGATAACTATCACTATGAAATTGAGCTGGTGGTGGCGATTGGCAAAAAAGGCAGCGATATCCCGCTGGAGCAGGCTCATGAATACGTTTGGGGCTACGCCACCGGCCTGGATATGACCCGCCGCGACCGTCAGATGGAAATGCGCCAGATGGGCCGTCCGTGGGAAATCGGTAAAGCCTTTGATCTTTCCGCGCCGATTGCGCCACTGCATAAAGCGGATACGGCGGACGTTAACGAGGCCGGAATTTGGTTGCAGGTCAATGGCGAAGATCAGCAGCGCAGCGATATCCGCCATCTGATTTGGTCGGTCAATGAGACCATCAGTTATCTGTCCGGTTTCTTTGAGCTGCAGCCCGGCGACCTGATTTTCACCGGTACTCCGGAAGGCGTTGGCGCGGTGGTGAAAGGCGATGTCATCACCGGCAACGTAGAGGGACTAACGCCGATCTCCGTTCGCGTGGTGTGAGGTGAATGATGAAGCTGTACAGCTTTTTTAATAGTTCCGCGTCCTACCGCGTGCGGATTGCGCTGGCGCTGAAAGGCATCGACTACCAGAGCGTGGGCGTGAATATCCGCATCGGCCAGCAGAACGCGCTGGAATATCGGCGGCTGAATCCGGTTGGCCTGGTGCCGACGCTGATTACCGATGAGGGCGAATCCCTCGGCCAGTCGCTGGCGATTGTGGACTGGCTTGACCGCCACTATCCGCAGCCGCAACTGCTGCCGCAGGAGGATATTGCGCGGATGCGAGTGCTGGAGATTGTTTATGCCATCGCCTGCGATATCCACCCGATTAATAATATGCGCGTTTTGCGCTACCTTGGCGACGAGCTGAAGGTGAGCGAAGAGGATAAAAAACGCTGGTATGCGCACTGGATCCAGCAGGGATTGAGCGCCGTGGAGCAGCTGTTGCGCCACGCCAAATCCGGCAATTTCTGCGTGGGTGATACGCCAACTTTGGCCGACTGCTGCCTGGTGCCGCAGTGGGCTAACGCTTTGCGAATGGGCTGCGATCTGAGCCACTACCCACGCTGTCAGGCGGTCTATGACGCCTGCACCCGGCTCCCGGCGTTCATCGCCGCCGCGCCGGAAAACCAACAAGATAAGATCCCGGCTTAGGAGGCAACATGGCAAAAGTGATGCGAGCAATCATTGTCGGCGGCGGTATTGGCGGGGCGGCAACGGCGCTCTCTCTGGCGCGTCAGGGAATCAAGGTGATGCTATTAGAAAAGGCCCACGAAATTGGCGAAATCGGCGCGGGGATCCAGCTTGGGCCAAATGCCTTCTCGGCGCTGGATAGCCTTGGCGTTGGCGAAGTCGCCCGCCAGCGAGCGGTATTTACCGATCACATCACGATGATGGATGCGGTAAACGGCGAAGAGGTGGTGCATATTGAGACCGGGCAGGCCTTCCGCGACCATTTCGGTGGCCCGTATGCGGTTATCCATCGGGTGGATATCCACGCCACCGTCTGGGAAGCCGTACTGACCCACCCGGGCGTCGAGTATCGCACGTCGACGCAGGTGGTGGATATCCGCCAGACCGCCAACGACGTGACCGTTTTTGATGACAAAGGGAACTGCTGGACGGCGGATATCTTGATCGGCTGCGACGGCGTGAAGTCAGTGGTGCGCCAGAGCCTGCTCGGCGATACGCCGCGGGTGACCGGCCACGTAGTGTATCGCGCGGTGGTCGATGCCGCCGATATGCCGGAAGATTTACGTATTAATGCGCCGGTTCTGTGGGCCGGGCCACACTGCCACCTGGTGCATTACCCGCTACGCGGTGGCAAGCAGTACAACCTGGTGGTGACCTTTCATAGCCGCGAAAAAGAAGAGTGGGGCGTGCGTGACGGCAGTAAAGAGGAGGTGCTCTCCTACTTTAAAGGCATTCATCCTCGACCCCGGCAGATGCTGGACAAACCCACCTCCTGGCGCCGCTGGTCTACCGCCGACCGCGAGCCGGTAGAAAAATGGGGCAACGATCGCATTACGCTGGTCGGCGATGCCGCGCACCCGGTGGCGCAGTATATGGCTCAGGGGGCCTGCATGGCGCTGGAGGATGCGGTTACCTTAGGTAAAGCGCTGGCGGAGTGCGATGGTGATGCCGCCCGTGCCTTTGCGCTGTATGAATCGGTACGTATCCCGCGCACCGCGCGTATCGTCTGGTCGACTCGCGAAATGGGGAGGGTTTATCATGCCGCCGGAGTGGAGCGCCAGGTGCGCAACCTGTTGTGGAAAGGCAAAACCCAGAGTGAGTTTTATCGCGGCATCGAGTGGCTGTACGGCTGGAAAGAGGATAACTGCCTGGAAGCTCGTTAACCCGCAGTGCGTTTCTCCGGCGGTGCGATCTGCGGGCCGGTAGCCGGGACAGATGCGTAGCATCGCCTCCGGGAAAACCGACATCGCCCCTTTCAACCCGCCCCGGGAGGCGCTACCATAGCGCCTCTTTTTTTCCGGGCAATGATAAACAATATGCGTGTATTACTGGCGCCGATGGAAGGCGTGCTCGATTCGCTGGTGCGCGAGCTGCTGACCGAAGTGAATGATTACGATCTCTGCATCACCGAATTTTTACGCGTGGTCGATCAACTTCTGCCGGTAAAATCATTCTATAAACTGTGCCCGGAGCTGCATAACCATAGCCTGACGCCATCCGGCACCCGCGTGCGCGTACAACTGCTCGGGCAGTATCCGCAATGGCTGGCGGAAAATGCCGCCCGCGCGGTTGAGCTGGGATCCTGGGGCGTCGATCTTAACTGTGGCTGTCCGTCGAAGCTGGTCAACGGCAGCGGCGGCGGGGCGACGTTACTCAAAGATCCGGAACTTATCTATCGTGGCGCGAAAGCGATGCGTGAAGCGGTCCCGGATCATCTACCGGTGACGGTCAAAGTGCGTCTTGGCTGGGACAGCGGCGATCGGCGCTTTGAAATTGCCGACGCGGTCCAGCAGGCGGGAGCCAGCGAACTGGTGGTCCACGGTCGCACCAAAGAGGACGGCTATAAATCGGAGCGTATTAACTGGCAGGCCATCGGCGAAATTCGTCAGCGTCTGACCATTCCGGTGGTCGCCAACGGTGAGATCTGGGACTGGCAGAGTGCTCAGGATTGTCTGGCGGCGACCGGCTGCGATTCGGTGATGATTGGCCGCGGTGCGCTGAACGTACCAAACTTAAGCCGGGTGATAAAATATAACGAACCGCGCATGCCCTGGCCTCAGGTCGTCGAGCTGCTGCAAAAATATACCCGGCTGGAAAAGCAGGGCGACACCGGCCTTTATCATGTTGCGCGTATAAAACAATGGTTAAGCTATTTGCGCAAAGAATACCTTGAAGCCTCTGAGCTTTTCAGCGCGGTACGCACCTTGCAGGACTCAGCGAGCATTGCACGCACAATTAACGGCTGGCGTAACGAAACTATCTGACCTGCATCACATTTTTCTGTTTGTCCCGTTGAGGTTACCCCGCGGACAGTGAAATACTCACTACCGATTGTTACTGCTTCGGCAGGCAAAACCTGATTTCCTGGCATCTGTCGGGGTCAGGTTTTTTTGTTTTTGGGGTTCATATGCAAATCGCCAAAGTACTTAATAATAATGTAGTGGTGGTTGTAGATGAGCAGCAGCGCGAACAGGTGGTCATGGGCCGAGGACTTGCCTTTCAAAAACGCGTTGGTGACTCTCTTGATGAAAGTAAAATTGAAAAGGTCTTCGCGCTGCAGAGCGATGAACTGGTTGGCCGTTTAGGCGAATTACTCAGTCAGATACCATTAGAAGTGATGACCACCTGCGATCGGATTATCGATCTGGCACGTGGTCGTCTCGGTAAGTTACAGGACAGTTTGTACATTACCCTGACCGATCACTGCCATTTTGCGATTGAGCGGCAGAAGAAGGGCCTCGCGATTCGTAATGTGCTGCTATGGGAAATTAAGCGGCTGTACCCGAAGGAATTTGAGTTAGGGCAGGAAGCGCGGACGATTATCGCCAAAAGGCTCGGGGTTGAACTCGCCGAAGATGAAGCCGGGTTTATCGCCCTGCATCTGGTCACGGCGCAGCTCAACAGCGAAATGCCTGAGGTGATGCATGTTACCCGGGTGATGCAGGAGATCCTGCAACTGGTGAAGTATCAGCTGACGCTTAACTATGACGAAGAGTCATTGAGCTACCAGCGCTTTGTCACTCATCTCAAGTTTTTCGCCCAGCGTATGCTGACGCGAACGGTTGTCGAAGATGATGATGTGACGCTGCACAGCGCGGTAAAGGATAACTACCCTAAAGCGTGGAAGTGTGCGGAAACCGTCGCCCGGCACCTGCAAAAAAGCTACCAGCGGCCGCTGACGACGGAAGAAATTATGTTTCTCGCCATTCATATTGAACGAGTGAGAAAAGAGGGGCGCTAATCGCTTATCGGGCCTGGCTCTTAGCACCTTCATTAAAACTGGATTGTTACTGCATCATGCAGGCAAAACCTGAGCGCAACGCCAACCCGGCGTTGTTCTCGGGTTTTTTTATTTTTAATACTCAGTTAACGATGCCTGCGGGCAGCGGATGTAAGGAAAACAGCATGGAATATAAAGCACTCGCGCAGGATATTCTCAGCCGGGTAGGCGGCAAAGAGAATATTGTGAGTCTGGTTCACTGCGCGACTCGACTGCGTTTTAAGCTCAAAGATAGCAAAAAGGCGGATGCTGAAGGGCTGAAGGCGAATCCTGGCGTCATTATGGTCGTAGAAAGCGGCGGCCAGTTTCAGGTGGTCATTGGTAACCATGTGCATGATGTCTGGCAAGCGGTGCGTAGCGAAGCGGGTCTGACGGATGAGAGCCAGCCGGTCGCGGAAAAGGGCGAGAAAACGTCGCTGCTTGGTCAGCTTATCGATATTGTTTCCGGTATTTTTACCCCGTTTATTGGTGTGCTGGCGGCCACTGGTTTACTGAAAGGTTTTCTGGCGCTGGCGGTGGTTTGCGGCTGGCTCAATACTGGCGATGCGACCTATAAAATCTGGTTTGCCGCCAGCGATGCGCTGTTCTTCTTCTTCCCGCTTTTCCTCGGCTATACCGCCGGGGTGAAATTCGGTGGTAATCCGTTTATCACCATGGCGATTGGCGGCGCGCTAACGCATCCGCTGATGATTCAGGCCTTCGAAGCCGCCCAGGCGCCGGGCGCGCCGGTAGAGCATTTCATTGGTATTCCGGTGACGTTTATTAACTACAGCTCATCGGTCATCCCGATTATTCTCGCCTCCTGGGTCAGCTGCTGGCTGGAGCGCAGAAGCAACGCGCTGCTGCCGTCGGCAATGAAAAACTTCTTTACCCCGGCGATTTGTCTGGGCGTGGTTGTTCCCCTGACCTTCCTGGTTATCGGCCCAGTAGCCACCTGGCTAAGCCAACTGCTGGCGCAGGGCTACCAGATAATCTACGCCGTAGCGCCATGGTTGGCGGGTGCCGCGCTGGGTGCGCTGTGGCAGGTGTGCGTGATTTTCGGCCTACACTGGGGCCTGGTTCCGTTGATGATCAACAATCTGGCCGTGCTGGGTCACGATACCATGGGGCCGATGGTGCTGCCTGCGGTGATGGGCCAGGTCGGCGCAGTATTGGGTATCTTCTTGCGTACTCGTGATACCCGCCAGAAAGTGTTGGCCGGCTCTGCTTTTTCCGCCGGGATTTTTGGTATCACCGAACCAGCAATTTATGGTCTGACGCTGCCGCTGCGCCGTCCGTTTATTTTTGGCTGCGTGGCCGGGGCGATTGGCGGCGCGATTACCGCATTCTTTAATACCAGCATCTACTCTTTCGGCTTCCCGAATATCTTTTTACCGGCGCTGATGATCCCGCCAGGCGGCGTCGATGCCAGCGTCTGGGGCGGTGTGGTTGGTATGGTGGTGGCGCTGGTTATCGCCTGCGTGCTGACTTTTATCGCCGGATTGCCGCGCACGACCTCTGAACAGGCTGCTGTTGTTGTCGCGCCAGCCTCGGAAAACGACATTCTTGCACCGATGACCGGTAGCGTACTGGCGCTGGATCAGGTTCCTGATAGCACCTTCGCCAGCGGGTTGCTCGGCCAGGGCGTAGCGATTATTCCCTCCGTGGGCCGCGTTATTGCCCCGTTCTCAGGCGAAGTCGCCTCAATTTTTCAAACCAAACATGCCATCGGCCTGCTAAGCGATAGCGGTATCGAACTGCTTATCCATGTCGGCATCGATACCGTGAAGCTCGATGGCGCGCCGTTTACTGCTCATGTTAAAGAGGGCGACAAAGTGAAAGCGGGCGATCTGCTGTTGGAGTTTGACCGCCAGGCGATTCTGGATGCCGGTTATGACCTGGCAACGCCCATTATTATCAGCAACAGCGACGATTATCGTGCTCTCGATATTGTCTCCGCCAGCGCGGTGGATGCCGGTCAGCCGCTGTTGTCCGTAACCCGTTAATCACAGGAGAGAGATGAATGAAAACATTCCCACAGGCGTTTTTATGGGGCGGTGCGACCGCGGCAAATCAGGTCGAAGGCGCTTATCTGGAGGATGGCAAAGGACTGTCGACTTCTGATATCCAGCCAAACGGCGGTATTTTTAGTGAGGTTGTGGAACGCGTACCGGGCGATAGCAGTATTAAAGATGTCGCCATCGATTTTTACCATCGTTATCCGGAAGATATCAGCCTGTTTGCTGAAATGGGTTTTAACTGCCTGCGCGTATCGATTGCGTGGACGCGTATTTTCCCTAACGGCGATGATGCTCAGCCAAACGAAGCGGGACTGGCCTATTACGATAAGCTGTTTGATGAAATGGCGAAGCACAATATCACTCCGCTGGTGACCCTGTCGCACTACGAGATGCCGTGGGCGCTGGTGAAAAACTACGGCGGCTGGGGCAACCGCAAGGTCATTGGTTTCTTCGAGCGTTATGCCCGTACGGTGTTTGAGCGCTATCAGGCGAAGGTCAAACTGTGGTTGACCTTTAATGAGATCAATATGTCCCTGCACGCACCAATGACCGGCGTCGGACTGCCGTCCGACAGCAGCAAAGCCGAAGTTTATCAGGCCATTCACCATCAGCTGGTGGCGAGCGCGCTGGCGACGAAGGCCTGCCATGAGATCGTCGCGGAGGGCAAAATAGGTAATATGCTGCTCGGCGGCCTGATGTATCCGCTCAGCTGCAAACCGGAAGATATTTTTGAAACCCTGCAGCAGAACCGTAGCTGGCAGTTCTTTGGTGATGTACAGTGCCGCGGCGCTTATCCGGGCTATATGCTGCGCTATTTCCGCGATAACGGCATTAACATTGAGATCACCGCTGCCGATCGCGAAGCCCTGAAAGAGACCGTCGACTTCATCTCCTTTAGCTACTATATGACCGGCTGCGTCACCGCCGATGAAGAGCTGAACAAAAAAGCGCGCGGCAATATTCTCAGCATGGTGCCGAACCCGCACCTGGCGAGCTCGGAGTGGGGCTGGCAGATTGACCCACTGGGCCTGCGTACGTTGCTGAACGTGCTGTGGGATCGCTATCAGAAACCGCTGTTTATCGTTGAAAATGGCCTGGGCGCGAAGGATAAAGTCGAAGCCGATGGCAGCATTAACGATGACTACCGCATCAGCTACCTCAACGATCACCTGGTGCAGGCGCGCGAGGCGATTGAAGATGGTGTTGAGCTAATGGGCTACACCAGTTGGGGGCCAATCGACCTGGTGAGCGCGTCGAAGGCGGAGATGTCCAAGCGCTACGGTTTTATCTACGTCGATCGTGATGACCAGGGCAACGGCACCCTGGCGCGCAGCCGCAAGAAAAGCTTCAACTGGTATAAAGAAGTGATTGCCACTAACGGCGGCAGCTTAAAAGAGTAATAGCCTGGGGGGCGCAGGTCAGGTAAGGCGTTAGCCGCCACCTGACAAAAATGCGTGCACGATAGCTTACATTATCTTCATGGCCCGGATGACCTCCGGGCCTTTTTGCTGATTACGCCGGTTTACGCGCGCGCAGCAGGAAAATCATCGGCCGCTCTTTTTCTTCATCCAGCGCGGGCTGGGCGGCAATTTGCTCCGCCGTCGGCCCCCACTCATCCAGATGCTCAATGACAAAACCGGCGGCGACCAGCAGGTTTATCCAGCTGGAAAGTTTGCGGTGCTGCTTTTTGACGCCATCGGCAAACCAGTTGCTGATACGCTCGCCTTCCTGCTGATAGTGGCTCACCGGCCAGCTCTTCTGCCCGTTTTCATCTTCCCGCCAGCCCTGATGTGGCGGGGCGGTGTAAACAGGATGTTCGGCGGAAAACAGCAGAGTACCGCCGGGCGTCAGTGCCTGGTAAACGGTGGCGAGCAGCGGCGCGACGTCGGGTAGATAGTGCAGCGCCAGTGAGCTATAGACCAGTTCACAGCTATTGGCAGGCAGGGTAAGAGTCTGCAAATCCTCGCAGCGATAGCGGATATCTTCGCCATGCGACATTTCGCGGGCGCGCTCCAGCATCCGGTGGGAGATATCCAGCCCGTCTATTTGTACGGCTCCCTGGGCGCTCGCCCAGCGGCAGAACCAGCCGTAGCCGCAGCCGAGGTCAACGACGCGTAATCCTGATAATGGCGGAAGCATTTGCTGAATAGTTGGCCACTCCGGCGCGCCTTCCAGCCCTTTTACCGAGCGATCGAGGGTGGCGTATCCGGCAAAAAAAGCGGGATCGTCATAGATGTTTTGACTCATTTTCACTCCGTGAATATACGTTTCATACAATGCGAATTATTTTGGGTCTTAGTTTATTTTTAGCCTGCTAATAGTTTTGTCACACGCTTTACTAAACGGTACATATTCAATTAATTTATTATACCCGCCCTTACTTAGTTACCTGACTGATTTCATGAACCTGAACTTGAGCAAACGCGTCCTGGCCAGCCTGCCATTGGCTATCGCGCTGGCTGGCTGCGCGCCATCGCACGATATTGGCAACCCGGTGCAGCAGCAGACCCCGGCATCCCACGTCTCAATGGAACTGCCCGCGGCCGTAAAAAACGGCTGGCCGCAGAGCAACTGGTGGCAGGATTACCACGACCCGCAGCTCAATAGCTTGGTTCAGCGCGCGTTAGCTAACGCGCCGGATATGCAGATTGCCGAACAGCGTATCAGGCTGGCGGAAGCGCAGGCGCGGATGTCGCAGTCTAACCTGGGGCCTAGCCTGGATTTTTCCGCCGACGTTGAACGGCAAAAAATGTCCTCTGAAGGCCTGATGGGGCCGTTTGCTACCGATACTGATGGCAACACCGGGCCGTGGTATACCAACGGAACCTTTGGCCTGACGGCGGGTTGGGATCTGGATCTATGGGGTAAAAATCGCGCTTTGCTAAAAGCACGCATTGGTGAGGTTAAAGCTCAGGTTGCTGAAGAGGCGCAGACTCGCGAACTGCTGGCCAGCAGCGTCGCCCGCCTTTACTGGCAATGGCAAACCGAAGCCGCCATTAAAAACGTGCTGACCCAGGTGAAGAGTGAGCAGAATAATATCGTGACCGTGGATACGGCGCTGTATCAACGTGGGATCACTAACTCGGCCGAAGGGGCAGAGAGCGATATTAACGTCAGCAAAACCGATCAGCAGCTCGCGGATGTTGCGGGCAATATGAAAGAGATTGAGGCCCGGCTGATGGCGCTGACCAACAACCAGAGTCAGGCGCTGAATCTGCATCCGACCGAACTGCCAGCCGTCAGCGCGCAGATGCCAACGGAGCTAGGCTACGAGCTGCTGGCGCGGCGTCCGGATTTACAGGTTGCGCACTGGTATATCGAAGCTTCTCTGAGCGAAATCGATGCCGCCAAAGCGGCGTTTTACCCGGATATCAACCTGATGGCTTTCCTGCAACAGGATGCGCTGCACCTCAGCGATCTGTTCCGCCACTCCGCGCAGCAGATGGGTGTCACCGCCGGACTGACGCTGCCTATCTTTGATAGTGGCCGCCTGAATGCGAACCTGGATATCGCCAGCGCGCAGAACAGCCTGTCGGTGGCGAAGTACAATAAAGCGGTGGTTGATGCGGTTAATCAGGTAGCGAAAACGGCCAGCGAGGTTGAGACGTTGATGGCAAAAAATCAGCAGCAACAGCAGGTAGAGAAAGATACTCAGCGGATAGTCGCTCTGGCGCAAGCGCGGATGAATGCCGGGATACTCTCCGGTTCACGCGTCAGCCTGGCGAAGCTGCCCGCGCTACAGGAGCGGATTACCGCGCTGCGCCTGCACGGCCAGTGGCTTGATGCCAGCATCCAGCTGACCTCCGCGCTGGGTGGCGGATATCATCAGGCGGCGAAGTAACGCGGCGCTAACGCTGTGTGCGGTCTGTGGGTTTTGTTACCCGGACAGGTGCGCCAGCACCGGCTCCGGGAAGACACACCCAACGCGGCTTCTGATTATTCTTCCCGGGGGCGGCGCAAAGCGCCTGCCCGGGCTACAGGTCCGTGCGGTTTGTGGGTTTTGTTACCCGGACAGGTGCGCCAGCACCGCCTCCGGGAAGACACACCCAACGCGGCTTCTGATTATTCTTCCCGGGGGGCGGCGCAAAGCGCCTGCCCGGGCTACAGGTCCGTGCGGTCTGTGGGTTTTGTTACCCGGACAGGTGCGTCAGCGCCGCCTCCGGGAAGACACACCCAACGCGGCTTCTGATTATTCTTCTCGGGGGCGGCGCAAAGCGCCTGCCCGGGCTACAGGTCCGGGCGGTCTGTGGGTTTTGTAGCCCGGACAGGTGCGCCAGCACCGCCTCCGGGAACTCTCGTCACTCTTTCCTTTTCGCCTCGCGGCGCTTCAGCCACCAGTGCGCCGCAACCACCAGAACGACCACCAGAACCAGCCAGATCCAGTGTTTCAGATGCGCATCCAGATGATGCAGCCATGGGCCAATCGCTTCGCCGCCGAGATACCCCAGGGTGGTAAAGATCAGTGCCCAGATAATCGCGCCGAGAATATTCAGTGGTAGAAAGATCTTTGGCGGCAGGCGGCTGGCGCCAATCAGTAGCGGCCCGATGACCCGAAAGCCGTACATAAAACGGGTGCCAATCACAAACAGATAAGGGCGTCGCTGAATCATGCGCTGGGCTTTCTGAATCCGCTTTTTCTGGCTCGAGAATCGCCGCAGAATGCGCCCGCCAAAGCGTCTACCAAGTAAGTAAAGCAGCTGGTCGCCGATCATCCCGCCGAGGGCGACCGAGACAACCACCAGCCAGAACTTCAATAATCCCTGATGTGCCGCCACGCCGCCGAGCAGGGTGATGGTTTCGCCTTCCGCCATGCTGCCAATGACCAGCGCCGCGTAGCCGTACTGGGAAATCAGGTTATTGATATCCATATAAAGATAAACTCCTTAACACGTCAGTCCCTTAATCATACACCCTGATGATAAAAATGCGGGGAAGCGCATTTTAATTGCTGTACACAAAATAATCTGCAAGGTGAATTATACTTGGATCAGTGCTGTACCACGCCGTGACAAGGGGGACGCTATGAACCATGTCTGGGGACTTTTCTCTCATCCGAATCAAGAGATGAGCGTTATCAAAAGCGAAAACGAGACCATTTCGCATCACTATACGCACCATGTGCTGGTCATGGCGGCGGTTCCGGTTATCTGCGCCTTTATCGGCACGACGCAGCTGGGCTGGAACTTCGGCGATGGCACCGTGGTAAAACTGTCGCTGATGACCGGGCTGGCGCTGGCTGTGCTGTTTTACGCCGTTATGCTCGCCGGGGTGGCGGTGATGGGGCGGGTTATCTGGTGGATGGCAAGAAACTATCCGCAGCGGCCTTCTCTGAAACGCTGTATGGTGTTTGCCGGTTATGTCGCCACGCCGATCTTCCTGAGCGGGATTGTGGCGCTCTATCCGCTGGTATGGCTGTGCGCGCTGGTCGGAACCATCGCACTGCTGTATACCGGTTATCTGCTGTATCTCGGCATTCCAACCTTCTTGAGTATCAATAAAGAAGAGGGGCTGAGCTTCGCCAGTTCCACTCTGGCGATTGGGGTGCTGGTGCTGGAAGTGCTGCTCGCCATCACCGTGATTCTCTGGGGTTACGGATATCGACTCTTCTGATTAACTTATTGCCGACATAAATAGATTTTTATGTCGGCAATGCAGCATTTGTTCACGATTCTTATTAGCCAGCCAGCGTTCTGCCGGGGTATGATGATTTTTGCCAGCGGCGTTACCACCCCAACGCCGCGGCGTACGTTCATAACGTGCAAAAATACTTTTCAGAATGCTCACGATGACCAAATTTCGAGTTTCTTTGCTCAGCCTGACTTTGCTGCTGGCTGTGCCTTTTGCGCCCCAGGCGATAGCTAAAACCCATGCGGCGGTTACCGCTTCACAGCCGGATATCGCTTCCGGTAGCGCAATGATCGTCGATCTTGCCAGTAAAAAAATCATTTATGCCAGCCAGCCGGATCTGGTTCGCCCGATGGCGTCAATCACCAAGGTAATGACCGCGATGGTGGTGCTTGATGCCCATCTGCCGCTTGATGAGATGCTGACCGTCGATATCAGCCAGACGCCTGAAATGAAAGGGATTTACTCACGCGTGCGCCTGAACAGCGAAATCAGCCGCCGCAATATGCTGCTGCTGGCGCTGATGTCCTCGGAAAACCGCGCCGCCGCGAGCCTGGCGCACCACTATCCGGGTGGATACGATGCGTTTATTCGCGCGATGAACGCCAAAGCACAGGCGCTGGGGATGACGCGTACCCGTTACGTTGAACCTACCGGCTTGTCGATTCATAACGTTTCTACCGCGCGCGATCTCACCAAACTACTGATCGCCAGCGAACAGTATCCGCTGATTGGTCAACTGAGCACCACCAAAGAAGATATGGCGACTTTCGCCCATCCGGCGTACACGCTGCCGTTCCGCAATACCAACCATCTGGTGTACCGCGATAACTGGAATATTCAGCTGACCAAAACCGGCTTTACTAACGCCGCGGGCCACTGTCTGATTATGCGTACGGTGATTAATCAGCGCCCGGTTGCGCTGGTGGTGATGGATGCATTTGGCAAATATACCCACTTTGCCGATGCCAGCCGCCTGAGAACGTGGATTGAAACCGGGAAGGTGATGCCGGTTCCGGCTTCTGCGCTCAGCTATAAGAAGCAGCGCGAAGCGCAGATGGCCGATGCGATGCTAAAAGGCGGCGCGCAGACCGCGCAGAACGATTAATCTGACTTCCCCGGAGGCGGCGCGTTGCGCCTGTCCGGGCTACAAAACCGGCAAATTGCACGGACTCGTAGCCCGGTCAGCGTTAGCGCCACCGGGGGATTTTGACGTTGTCGCGATGTGAAAGTATAGGCCGTACGGGCCCAATATTACTCCGGCAGCGTCCAGTCGCCATCGCCGAGCGGGCGCTGCATAATCAAAGTATCCCGCCAGTCGCCCATCTTATAGCCGACGCTGCGCAGCTGGCCCGCCACGTTAAAACCAAACTTTTTATGAATCGCAATCGATGCGGCGTTACTGTGGCCGTCGCCGATAATGGCCAACATTTGTCGCCACGGTCCCTGTTCGCACTTTTCAATTAAGCGAGAGAGCAGGGCGCTGCCGATGCCGCGTCCGCCCATGCCGGCTTCGACGTAAATTGACTCTTCAAGGGTGTAACGATAGGCCGGGCGGGGGCGATAAAAGGTGGCGTAGCAGTAGCCGACGATGGTCCCGCGCCACAGGGCAACCAGCCACGGCAGCCCGCTATCGCGCACGTTTTTGATGCGTTTGCGCATCTCATCGACGGTTGGGGGGATCTCTTCAAAGGATGCGCGTCCGTTCAGTACGTGCCAGACGTACAGCGCGGCGATGGCGTGGGCGTCATCGGGCAGCGCTTCGCGGATCTCTAAGTCGGCGTCGTGTAACTTATCCACTGCGGACATGTTGGGGTTCCTTACGCGGGGTTGCCGGAGAGGAGATTTCTCCGGCGTGCAGCGTAATACAGAAGCCCAGCGGCTGAACAGTCCCTCTTGCGGATTATTGCGGGTCGGTCGCGTTCGCAGAGTTGTCCTGCGTTTCGCCCCAGTATTTTTGCTTACTGGTCTTGCCGATACCAGGGTTCATGCTGTTGGTCGGATCGTTTTCACGATAGAAGCGTTTTAAACTTTCCGGCGCTTCATAAAGATGACCCACGTTATGCTCGGCCGGATACTGGGCGCCACGTTCCTTCAGCAGAACCAGCATTTTCTCTTTCAGTTCGTGGGCATCGACGCCTTTTTTCACGATGTAATCCTGATGGAAAACGTGGCACATAAAGTGACCGTAGTAGAGCTTATGTACCAGCTGACTGTCTATCTCGGCGGGAAGATGCTCAAACCATTCGGTATCATTACGCCGCAGGGCGATATCCAGTGCCAGAATATCTTCCACTTCATCTGAGTGAACCGCCTGATAGCGGATCGCCGCGCCCGCTGCGGCGAAGCGGTGCAGGAAAGCCTTGCTGCCCTCTTCGGCAGTACAGACGAAGAAATCGCCCTCGGCGTTTTTGAAATATTCGCCAAGCCAGGTCTGAGCCTCTTCGATGCCATCGCCCGCCATTTTCAGCAGAAGATGGTGTTCGTATTTATCGCGCCAGGTTTTCATCCGCTCCGGCAGATGAGCCGGGAAGACGTGCCCCAACTTTTGCATAAAGCGATCGGTGAAGTGCGGTTTAAACAGCGAAACTTTCTCCAGCATCGCATCGGTGCGGCCCTTCATGGTGAAGAAGAACGGCATTTTATCGGTGCCGAGCTTGTCGATCATCAGGAAGGTATCTTTGCCATACTGCTCGGCGATATCGTAAATATCGCGGTGCATATACTCACCCGCGACCGGCAGGTTGTTGAATTCAGCCAGAATATGGCGGCGAATTTCGGTCAGCACGTCCGGCTGGTTGGTGCCGATATAAAATACCTGCTGGCGTTTCTCTGCCGGGAAGGTGTCCAGGCGTACGGCGAATACCGCCAGCTTTCCGGCGCAGCCTGATGATTCAAACAGGCGATCCGGGTCGGCGTTGTAGCGCGCCGGGGTATCGGCATTGACGTCGCGCACGCGAGTGACGTAGTCATGATCGTGGGCGTGGCGGCCATCATGGCGCACATCCTCATCTTTAACCCGTTCATCATCTAGGCGGCTGAGGATCTGTTCCGGCGTGGTGCCAAGGTCAATACCCAGATGGTTGACCAGGCTGAGCTTGCCGTTTTCATCGATCTGGGCGTACAGCGACATCTCGGTATAGGCCGGGCCGCGCTGTACCAGCGAGCCGCCGGAGTTGTTACAGATCCCGCCGACTACCGATGCGCCAATACATGATGAGCCAATCACGGAATGCGGCTCGCGACCCAGCGGCTTCAGCGCTTTTTCCAGCGAATAAAGGGTCGTGCCGGGGTAAGCCAGCACCTGCTCGCCTTTATCCAGCAGATGCAGTTTGTCCAGACGCAGGGTGCTGATAATAACGATTTCGCGGTCATAATCATTGCCGTTCGGCGTTGAGCCTTCGGTCAGGCCGGTATTTGCCGCCTGCATCAAAATGATTTTGTCGGCGGTGACGCAAGCGCTCAGCACGCGCCACAGTTCCAGCAGCGTACCGGGAAAGACTACCGCCAGTGCCTCGCCCTGGCCGGAGCGGAAGCCTTTGCGATAGCGCTGCGTTTTTGCCGGGTCGGTCAGCAGATGGGAAGTGCCGACCAGGCGAGTCAGTTCAGCCAGAAAAGCGTTGTTATTTGTTATTGCAGATGACATGTTCCACTCCTTGTGGTGGTACAAAATAATCAGCTTTAAGAATAGCCCTTTGTATGACAATTTGATGCATCAATGTTTCGAAAAATCAGAGAATAACGCGCGCTTTCTCCAGGTGTCTCGTTTATGTTTATGTCAGACTTGGATTTTTGCTATCTTTTCGCCGAACTGGCCGACTGGAACAATGAGGGATAAAAATGAAATGGCTCTGTACTGTAGGCGCTGCCGTGAGTCTGGCGCTGCAACCCGCGCTGGCGGATGAATTGTTCGGCAATCATCCCCTGACGCCGCAGGCGCGGGATGCGTTTGTGACGGAACTGCTAACCAAAATGACGGTGGATGAAAAAATCGGTCAGCTGCGCTTAATTAGCGTTGGCCCGGATAACCCGAAAGAAGCCATCCGCGAAATGATTAAAGATGGTCAGGTCGGGGCGATTTTTAACACCGTGACCCGCCACGATATTCGCATTATGCAGGATCAGGTGATGGAACTCAGTCGCCTGAAAATCCCGCTGTTTTTCGCCTATGACGTGCTGCACGGTCAGCGTACCGTTTTCCCGATTAGCCTGGGTCTGGCCTCTTCTTTTAACCTGGACGCGGTCAACACCGTTGGGCGGATTTCGGCTTATGAAGCGGCTGACGACGGCCTGAATATGACCTGGGCGCCGATGGTCGATGTCTCCCGCGACCCGCGCTGGGGCCGCGCCTCGGAAGGCTTCGGGGAAGATACTTACCTGACAACCGAGATGGGCAGGGCGATGGTTGAGTCGATGCAGGGAAAAAGCCCGGCGGACAGGTACTCGGTGATGACCAGCGTTAAGCACTTTGCCGCCTACGGCGCGGTCGAGGGCGGCAAAGAGTACAACACCGTCGATATGAGCCCCCAGCGCCTGTTCAACGACTATATGCCGCCGTATAAAGCGGGGCTGGATGCGGGAAGCGGGGCGGTGATGGTGGCGCTTAACTCGCTCAACGGCACTCCGGCGACCTCCGATGCCTGGCTGCTGAAGGACGTGCTGCGCGACCAGTGGGGCTTTAAAGGCATCACCGTATCCGACCACGGGGCCATCAAGGAGCTTATCAAACACGGCGTGGCGTCGGACCCGGAAGACGCGGTGCGCGTGGCGCTGAAGTCCGGCATCAACATGAGTATGAGCGATGAGTACTACAGCAAATATCTGCCTGAGCTGGTGAAGTCCGGCAAGGTAACTATGGCGGAGCTGGATGACGCCGCCCGCCACGTGCTGAACGTTAAATATGATATGGGCCTGTTTAACGATCCGTACAGCCACCTGGGGCCGAAAGATTCTGATCCAGAGGATACTAACGCCGAAAGCCGCCTGCATCGCAAAGAAGCGCGCGAAGTGGCGCGCGAAAGCCTGGTACTGCTGAAAAACCGTCTCGACACGCTTCCGCTGAAAAAATCGGGTACTATCGCGGTGATTGGTACTCTGGCCGATAGCAAGCGCGACATGATGGGCAGTTGGTCTGCGGCGGGCGTTGCCGACCAGTCGGTAACCGTGCTGACCGGCATCCAGAATGCACTGGGCGACAAAGGCAAGGTTATCTACGCCAAAGGCGCTAACGTCACCAACGATAAAGGCATCGTCGACTTCCTCAATCTGTATGAGAAAGCGGTGCAGGTCGACTCGCGTTCGCCGCAGGAGATGATTGATGAAGCGGTAGCAGTGGCGAAGCAGTCCGACGTGGTGGTTGCTGTGGTGGGTGAAGCGCAGGGCATGGCCCATGAAGCCTCGAGCCGCACCGACATCACGCTGCCGCAAAGCCAGCGTGACCTGATTAGCGCCCTGAAAGCCACCGGCAAACCGCTGGTGTTGGTGCTGATGAACGGTCGTCCGCTGGCGTTGGTGAAAGAAGACCAGCAGGCTGATGCCATGCTGGAAACCTGGTTTGCCGGTACCGAAGGCGGAAATGCGATCGCCGATGTGCTGTTCGGCGACTATAACCCGTCGGGCAAGCTGCCGATGTCCTTCCCGCGCTCGGTCGGACAGATCCCCACCTACTACAGCCATCTCAACACCGGTCGTCCTTATAATGCCGATAAGCCGAACAAGTACACCTCGCGCTATTTTGACGAGGCCAACGGTCCGCTCTATCCGTTCGGCTACGGCCTGAGCTACACCTCCTTTAGCGTTTCCGACGTGAAAATGTCGGCGCCGACCATGCAGCGCGACGGCAGCGTGACCGCCAGCGTGCAGGTGACCAACACCGGCAAGCGCGAAGGGGCGACGGTGATTCAGCTTTATCTGCAGGATGTCACCGCGTCCATGAGCCGTCCGGTGAAAATGCTGCGCGGCTTTAAGAAAGTGACACTCAAGCCGGGCGAGACGCAAACCGTCAGCTTCCCGATTGACGTCGACGCGCTGAAGTTCTGGAACCAGCAGATGAAGTACGACGCCGAGCCGGGCAAATTCAACGTCTTTGTCGGCGTCGACTCCGCCCGCGTTAAGCAGAGCGAATTTGAGCTGCTGTAATTGCGATTTGTAGCCCGGACAGGCGCGTTAAGCGCCGCTTCCGGGGAATGTGCCGGGTTGATGCATCGGAGCTGTTTCTTCCCGGTGGCGCTGCGCTGACCGGGCTACAGGTTCACCGCCATCTGCGGACCGTTATCCTAAAGGCCGATTAATCGGCCTTTTCTTTTTTCCTCGACGCTTCAAATGAACTACGCTTTCCTCTTAAGCTCCTGTAAATGGAGCGCAAATTAATGAGGGATGCGGGATGATAAAGGCAAGCAAATGGTCAGGTGCGCTGGCGCTGACGGCCCTGATAAGCCTGCCGTTGCAGGCGGCGGAGCCGGTTAAGGTTGGCTCGAAAATCGACACCGAAGGGGCGCTGCTCGGCAATATTATTTTGCAGGTGCTGGAAAAACACGGGGTAAAAACCGTGAATAAAATCCAGCTCGGTACCACGCCGGTGGTGCGCGGGGCAATCACTGCCGGTGAGCTGGATATCTATCCGGAATATACCGGCAACGGCGCATTCTTCTTCAAACTAGAGAACGATCCGGCATGGAAAAACGCGCAACAGGGCTATGAGAAAGTCAAAAAGCTGGATGCGGAAAAGAACAAACTCATCTGGTTGACCCCGGCTCCGGCCAACAACACCTGGACTATCGCCGTGCGTCAGGACCTGGCGGAGAAAAATCACCTCACCTCATTAAGCGACCTTGCCAGCTATCTGCAAAAGGGCGGCGAGTTTAAGCTGGCCGCCTCGGCGGAATTTATCGAACGTCCGGACGCGCTCCCGGCGTTTGAAAAAGCCTACGACTTTAACCTCAAGCAAAACCAGCTGTTATCGCTGGCGGGTGGCGATACGGCGGTCACCATCAAGGCGGCGGCACAGCAAACTTCCGGCGTGAATGCGGCGATGGCCTACGGTACCGATGGCCCGGTTGCCGCGCTGGGGCTGCAAACTCTGAGCGACCCGAAAGGCGTGCAGCCGATTTATGCTCCAGCTCCCGTCGTGCGTGAGGCCGTGTTAAAGGAATATCCGCAGATAGCCGAATGGTTACAGCCGGTATTCGCCAGCCTTGATGAAAAAACGTTGCAAAAACTGAACGCCAGCATTGCGGTAGAGGGCCTGGATGCGAAGAAGGTCGCCGCTGACTATCTGCAACAAAAAGGGCTGCTGAAGTAGAACCCGCGTGACGATGCGTTGTTATAACCGGGTTGCGTTGCTGCTGGCGCTGTTGTTGCTGCTAGTGATGGCGCTGCCGTTTATCAATTATGCCCCTAACCGGCTGTTATCCGGCGAGGGGCGCTGGCTGTGGCAGGTTTGGCCGTGGCTGGCTGGTATACAGGCTGCGGTAATGCTGCTGATTGGGCTGCTATGCTGGCGTCCTGGACGTCTTCCACTACTGCTTATTTTTCTGCTGTCGGATCTGCTGCTGCCGCTTTTGCTATTGGGCGCAGGTCAGGCGGCGGTTGAACTGGCGCGTAGCGGTTCGCCGTTGGCCCGCACCTCGCCCGGCAGCGGTCTTTGGCTGGCGCTGGCGCTCTGTCTGCTGATCGCCAGCGACGCCGTTCGCCGCCTGACGCCGCGCACGCTCTGGCGCTGGCTGCTGAATGCGCAAATCTGGCTGTTGCCTGCGCTGCTTCTGTGGTCAGGCGCGCTTGATGACCTGTCGCTGCTTAAAGAGTACTTCAACCGCCAGGATGTTTTTGACGATGCGCTGTATCAGCATCTCACGCTGCTGTTTGGCACCCTGCTGCCAGGGCTGCTGATTGGGTTGCCCATTGGCATTTGGGTCTGGCGGCATCCCCGCTGGCAATCGTCGGTTTTTGCCGTTCTCAACATGATTCAAACCGTTCCCTCGGTGGCGCTGTTCGGCCTGCTGATCGCACCGCTTGCCGGATTAGCCAGCCAGTTCCCGTGGATGGCGCAGCTTGGCGTTTCCGGTACCGGCATGACGCCTGCTTTGATTGCGCTGGTGCTGTATGCACTCTTGCCGCTGGTGC
Source organism: Klebsiella huaxiensis (assembly GCF_003261575.2). Taxonomy (GTDB): domain Bacteria; phylum Pseudomonadota; class Gammaproteobacteria; order Enterobacterales; family Enterobacteriaceae; genus Klebsiella; species Klebsiella huaxiensis. The sequence continues at coordinate 1,918,974 of NZ_CP036175.1, forward strand.
GCGGCGTGGTGACCGGATTGCAACAGGTGCCCCGCGAAGCGCTGGAAAGCGCCGTGGCGATGGGGATGAGCAGCGGTCAGCGTTTTCGCCTGGTACAATTGCCGCTGGCGCTGCCCGTATTATTGCGCAGCCTGCGGGTGGTCAGCGTGCAGACCGTCGGCATGGCGGTCGTGGCGGCGTTAATTGGCGCGGGTGGCTTCGGTGCGTTGGTTTTCCAGGGGCTGCTGAGCAGCGCGTTGGACCTGGTGCTGCTGGGGGTTATCCCGACCATCGCGCTGGCGGTGGTGGTGGATGCGCTATTCGCGCTGTGGGGCGCATTACTGAAAGGAGAGGCCCGTGATTGAGTTCGACGGCGTCAACAAAGCCTTTGCCGGACAGCCTGCGGTAAAAAACCTTCATCTACATCTGCGCGAAGGGGCATTTTCGGTGCTGATTGGCACTTCCGGCTCGGGCAAATCGACCACCCTGAAGATGATAAATCGGCTGGTGGAACACGATAGCGGCACGATTCGTTTCGCTGGGCAGGACATCCGCCAGCAGCCGGTTCTCGAACTGCGCCGCCGAATGGGCTACGCCATCCAGTCCATTGGTCTGTTCCCCCACTGGACGGTAGCGCAGAATATTGCCACCGTTCCGCAGTTGCAAAAGTGGTCCCGGCAGAAAACACAGGCGAGGGTTGATGAGCTGATGGCGCTGCTGGGGCTGGAGCCGCTGCTACGTGAGCGCTATCCACACCAGCTTTCCGGGGGGCAGCAGCAGCGGGTTGGCGTGGCGCGCGCCCTGGCGGCCAATCCGGAAGTTTTGCTGATGGATGAACCTTTTGGCGCGCTCGACCCGGTGACGCGCGAAGCGCTACAGCAGGAGATGATTCGCATTCACCGCCTGCTGGGGCGAACGATTGTGCTGGTGACCCACGATATCGATGAGGCTCTGCGCCTGGCGGATCATCTGGTGCTGATGGACGGCGGCGAAGTGGTACAGCAGGGCGAACCTTTGCAGATGCTGCTTGAGCCGAAAAATGCGTTTGTACAGACCTTCTTTGGCCGCAGCGAACTGGGCGTGCGCCTGTTGGCGCTGCGCGGCGTTGGCGATTATCTGCGCCGCGATGAGCGCCTGGCGGGGGATGCGTTGAATGTGACAATGACCCTGCGTGAGGCGCTGTCTCAGTTTGTTGCTCATCGCCGTGAGGTGCTGCCGGTGGTTGATGAACAAGGCCAGGCCTGCGGGACGCTGCATTTTGCCGACCTGCTGCGCGAGGAGGTCCGGCGTGAAAGTTCTGCGTGATCCGTTGCTGTGGCTAACGGGAATGTTTATCGCGCTGCTGCTGGTGTTGCCCCACAGCGCGCCGCTGTTCAGCACGCTGTTTCCCGAGCTGCCGCGTCCGGTTTATCAGCAGGAGAGTTTTGTTTCTCTCACCCTGGCGCACTTTTGGCTGGTGGCGCTCTCCAGCCTGGCGGCGACTGTCGTAGGTGTCGGGGCCGGGATTGCGGTGACGCGTCCTGCGGGGCAGGAGTTTCGCCCGTTGGTGGAGACGATTGCTGCAATGGGGCAAACATTTCCGCCGGTGGCGGTGTTGGCGATTGCGGTGCCGGTGATGGGATTCGGTTGGCAGCCTGCGCTGATTGCGCTGGCGCTATACGGCATATTGCCGGTTTTGCAGGGGACGCTGGCCGGGCTCGGGGCAGTGCCGTCCGGGGTGTTAACTATCGCCCAGGGGATGGGGATGAGCGGCTGGCAGAGGCTGATAAAAGTGGAGCTGCCGCTGGCGGCGCCGGTGATGCTGGCCGGTATTCGTACGTCGACTATTGTCAATATTGGTACGGCGACCATCGCCTCAACGGTGGGCGCGAATACTCTCGGCACGCCGATTGTTATTGGCCTGAGTGGGTTTAATACTGCTTATGTCATTCAGGGGGCGCTGCTGGTGGCGCTGGCGGCGATTATCGTCGACCGCGGATTTGAACGGCTGAACCGGCTAATCAGCCGACACCGCCGCGAACAATAAATGAATAACCGGCCAGCATCACGCCGCCGATGCCGCTAATGGCCATAAATAAGAATAGGGTGATAACCGCAATTTTCGCTGGCTTCATAATAGGCTCCTGATGTTAACGCGGAGATTATACGGTGAAGCGCAGGTGTTAATAAAACATTAATTGCTTTTTAGCTACGACATTACCTCCGGGTTTACAAGTATCTGCGAGCCAGTAGCCCGGACAGGCGCGTCAAGCGCCGCCTCCGGGAAATGTGCCAAACCTGATATATCTACGCTGCTTCGCCCCGGTGGCGCTGCGCTGACCGGGCTACGGGTCCGTGCCCGAACGGAAGCGCGGTCTGGGTTTAGTAGCCCGGACAAGGCGCGTCAAGCGCCGCCTCCGGGAAAATATTCGCCTATGATGCCGCAGAGTTATTGAGCCAGATAACCTGGCCCTGCTGCTCCCAAAGACGCATTTGTTCTTGCTGGGAGCTGGCGGGAACATCACCACACCAGACCATCAATGTGCTGTCGGGGAAAAGCTCCGGGCGAATCTGGGTCAACGAATGAGCGAGGATATCAACCTGCCAGCCCTGCTCGCAGGCTATCCAGCCTTCCAGCCAAAGCCGGGTAAGATCGTTAATATTCCAGCCAATCACCAGCGCATGGCTACCCGGCTGTTTGGCAGCAGATGACAGGCTTCGGGCGACATGATTGATAAGAATACCGTCAAGAATACCTCGTAGCGCCAGCAGCGTTGGTTGCGGGCTCAACAGGCGCTGGCGTAGGGGATTAATCAGGTGCTTGATCAGGATATGTGCAGATTCGCTGCGGCTGCGCTCTTTAAGCCACAGGCGCAAACGGTGATAGCTACCATTTTGTAGAAACCCTAGCAGGATCTCCTGCTGCTCGCGCCAACCATCGGCGATCTCCTGCTCGTTATCCATCAACAGCGTTTTGACTTTTCCCACCTGCACGCCAGAGTCAATCCAGCGCTTAATCTCGCGAATGCGGTCTATCTCGAACTCATTAAATAATCGGTGCCCGCCGTCGGTACGCTGGGGTTTAAGTAATCCGTAACGCCGTTGCCAGGCGCGTAAAGTCACGGGATTGATGTCACAAAGCTGCGCGACCTCACCAATTGTATAAAGCGCCATTCTCTCCTCCCGCCGCGTTCTCCTTTATTAACTGTAGAAGTTCTTTTATGAAGAGAGAAATTTTGCTTGTTTTTTGCACAATAAAGGGCGCGGAAAGCGATCAGAAGTGTGATCCTGAACATGAATTATCATTTTCTTGTATTGCTTCAAAGAAAGTTATAAGAAGGCAGTGTATGTTACGCACTTTCAAATGAAGTGTGGTCTGCGGGTATGTACGAGTTTGATCTGGTGTTGCTGCTGCTTCAGCAGATGTGCGTATTTTTGGTCATTGCATGGCTGATGAGCAAAACGCGGTTGTTCATTCCTTTAATGCAGGTCACCGTCCGTCTACCGCACAAGCTGCTGTGTTACGTCACTTTTTCTATTTTCTGTATCCTCGGAACCTATTTCGGCCTGCATATCGAAGACTCGATCGCCAATACGCGCGCTATCGGTGCGGTGATGGGCGGCCTGCTGGGCGGCCCGGTAGTCGGCGGTCTGGTGGGGCTAACAGGCGGGCTGCATCGCTACTCAATGGGCGGCATGACGGCATTAAGCTGTATGGTGTCCACCATTGTTGAAGGGCTGCTCGGCGGTCTGGTACACAGCATTCTGGTGAAACGTGGGCGACCGGATAAAGTCTTCAGCCCGCTGACCGCTGGCGCTATCACCTTCGTTGCCGAAATGGTGCAGATGCTGATTATCCTGCTGATCGCTCGTCCGTTTCAGGATGCCCTGCATCTGGTGCAGAGCATCGCCGCGCCGATGATGGTCACCAATACCGTTGGCGCGGCGCTGTTTATGCGCATCCTGCTGGATAAGCGGGCGATGTTTGAGAAATACACCTCTGCGTTCTCGGCTACGGCGCTGAAGGTTGCCGCCTCAACGGAAGGGATCCTGCGCCAGGGATTTAACGAAGAGAACAGCATGAAGGTGGCGCAGGTGCTTATTCAGGAGCTGGATATCGGCGCGGTGGCCATCACCGATCGCGACAAGCTGCTGGCGTTTACCGGGATCGGCGACGATCACCATCTGCCCGGCAAGCCGATCTCTTCCCTGTATACCCAGAAGGCGATTGATACCGGCGAAGTGGTCTATGCCGATGGCAATGAAGTGCCTTATCGCTGCTCGATTCATCCTCACTGTAAGTTGGGATCCACGCTGGTTATTCCGCTGCGCGGTGAGAATCAGCGGATCATCGGCACCATTAAACTGTATGAAGCGAAAAACCGGTTATTTAGCTCCATCAACCGCACGCTGGGGGAGGGGATTGCGCAGTTGCTGTCAGCGCAGATTCTGGCCGGTCAGTATGAGCGGCAAAAGGCGCTGCTGACCCAATCGGAGATTAAGCTGCTGCACGCTCAGGTGAACCCACACTTCCTGTTTAACGCGCTGAATACGCTAAAGGCGGTAATTCGCCGTGACAGCGATCAGGCCGGACAGCTGGTGCAATATCTGTCGACTTTTTTCCGTAAAAACCTGAAACGGCCAGCGGAAATCGTCACCCTGGCAGATGAAATTGAACATGTGAACGCCTATTTGCAGATTGAGAAAGCGCGTTTTCAGGCCAATTTACAGATTCAAATGCTGGTGCCCGAGGCGCTGGCGCAGCATCATCTTCCGGCCTTTACCCTGCAACCGATAGTCGAAAATGCGATTAAACACGGCACTTCGCAGCACCTTGGCGTCGGCGAAATCACCATTCGCGCGAGCCAATATGAGCGCTGGTTGCAGCTGGATATTGAAGATAACGCCGGGCTTTACCAGGATAAACCCAGCGCTAGCGGGCTGGGAATGAACCTGGTTGACCGACGACTGCGGGCGCGCTTCGGTGCCGACTGCGGAATAACCGTCACCTGCGAACCGGAGTGTTTTACCCGCGTTACGCTGCGACTGCCTCTGGAGGAGAACGCATGTTAAAAGTTTTAATTGTCGACGACGAGCCGCTGGCGCGTGAAAATCTGCGTATCTTGCTGGAGACCCAGCCTGATATTGAGATCGTCGGCGAGTGCGGGAATGCCGTAGAGGCAATTGGCGCGGTGCATAAACTGCGCCCTGACGTGCTGTTTTTGGATATTCAGATGCCGCGGATTAGCGGCCTCGAAATGGTCGGCATGCTTGACCCGGAACATCGGCCTTATATCGTCTTCCTTACTGCTTTTGATGAATATGCGGTGAAAGCGTTCGAAGAGCACGCGTTTGATTATTTGCTCAAGCCGATTGAGTCCACGAGGCTGGAGAAAACGCTGGCCCGCCTGCGCCATGAGCGCAGCCTGCAGGATATGACCGTCCTCGACGATACCCAGCAGGCGCTAAAATATATCCCCTGCACTGGCCACAGCCGGATCTGGTTATTACAAATGGAAGACGTGGCGTTTGTCAGCAGCCGAATGAGCGGTATTTACGTCACCGATAGCGAAGGGAAAGAGGGATTTACCGAGCTGACTCTGCGCACGCTGGAGAACCGAACGCCGCTGCTGCGCTGTCATCGCCAGTACCTGGTCAATATGGCCCACCTTAAGGAGATTCGCCTGGAGGAGAACGGTCAGGCGGAGCTGCTAATGCGCGCCGGGCAAACTGTACCGGTCAGTCGTCGCTACCTGAAAAGCCTGAAAGAGGCGATTGGGCTGTAAAACGGCGGAATCGTGGTAGACTTAGCGCCAGAATTTTTCATCATGAAGGCATTATGATCAGTAACGATATCTTACGTAGCCTGCGCTACATCCTGAAAACCAACAATAACGGCCTGGTGCGCATTTTTACTCTGGCAGATGCGCCGGTGAGTGCAGAGCAACTGGTACCGTGGCTGAAAAAAGAAGACGAAGAGGGGTTTGTGCGCTGCCCGGATATCGTGCTGGCGAACTTCCTCAACGGCCTGATTTACGACAAACGCGGTAAAGATGAATCCGCGCCGCCGCTGTCGGTGGAGCGCCGGGTGAATAATAATATCGTGCTGAAAAAACTGCGTATCGCCTTCTCCCTGAAGACTGATGACATTCTCGCTATCCTTACCCAGCAGAAATTTCGCGTTTCAATGCCGGAGATCACCGCCATGATGCGCGCGCCGGACCATAAAAACTACCGCGAATGCGGTGACCAGTTCCTGCGTTACTTCCTGCGCGGCCTGACCGAACGCGCGCACGCGAAATCCTGATATGCTTCCCCGGCTTGCGGCGTAAACGCCTTAGCCGGGCTACCCGAAGGCACAGCCCCGTAGCCCGGTCAGCGCAGCGCCACCGGGAAGAAACGGCTCCGATGCATCAATCCGGCACATTCCCCGCAGGCGGCTGTAAACCTGTAGCCCGGCTCAGCGCAGCGTAAGCCGGGAATTGACGTTATTTCACCTCTTTAAATCCCTGCGACGTCAGCATTTTTTCCGACTCGCTAAGCGAAATAAACTTTTGCGCGCAATCGGTAAAACTGGCTCCCGGCAGTTTGCACAGTTCGCTGATTTTGACCTGATTAAAGTCGATAGAGAGATGCTCCTGTGCGTAGCTCTCCTTATAGTCCACCTTGTGCGTGACGCCTTTAATGCTGCCGTAAGCCGCACCGATGGGGTCGATAATCTTGCGCGCCTGCTCTTCGTTAGTCACCCCGAGCGATTTATAAGGAATGGTGTTGTCCGCATCCTGACGCGTCACGATGTCCCCTTTGTAGTGATAGGTGAACGTCAGCTCAACGCCGTTCATGGTGTTGCTAAAGGCTTTAACCTCGTCTTTTTTGTTATCGCAGCCGACCAGAGCCGCCAGCAATACGGTTGCGCTCAGGATAGTGACAATCTTGCGGTTGAATTGCATAACGATTCCCTTTGTTTAATATTGTGCCATTTGCAGCTGTAGATAGAGTAAAGATAATTTATTCAATGTGTTATCCGCAATGGCGGATTTATTTTCATGCAGCTGGCGCAGCAAACGAGCCAACTGGTTAAAACCTTGCTCCGCCAGTTCGTCGGCCAGCGTACTCGCTTCACGAAAAAGGTTCTGTTGTTGGTAGCGTAGACCATTATGCAGGAGTTGGATTAACACCTCCTGGCACCGCTGTAAAAGCAATCCCGTCTGAGATACCGCCGGTGATAAATCGGCGGCGGGCAACGGCCCTGCGGGGTGCGGTTCGGCATCCAGCGCCCAGGCCCGCGAGCGGGTCATCATCACCAGCGGTTCCAGGGTGAGCTGTCCATGATTAAACGTGACCATCCCGGAAACCATTACCACCGGATCGTCTTCTTGCCCCAGCAGCACCGCCATCCGCTCAACGGCAAAAGGTGCGCTGGCAGAAGCGGGGAGCGACAGATGCAGAAGATTATCTTGCCCCTCGCCGCTGATAACCTGCGCATCCAGCGTTTGTCGCGCCGCATCCCAGCCCACGGCAAGGCACGCCTCAATCGGCAAAATAAATAAATTATCCACCTGGTTGAGCGGACGTACGCAGGCCGGGGCGCGTTGATGCAGATATTCGCGCAGCGCCGCCACGCCCGGCTGGCGCAGTGGCGCATTGAGCATAAGCCAGGCGTCCGGGGTGAGCGGAACGTTGCTGCTCAGGCGGTGGCGTGTGCCCAGCAGCAGTTCGCCATTGGCATTACGCCGCGCCGATTGGGAAATGATTTGCCCGCCCGCCAGCGCCCCGGCCTGAAAAGTAAACAGGCGACGCTGCCATGCCGGGCTTTGCACCCGTTCAGCCAGCGGCCAGCTGTGCGATAAATGCAGGATACTGCCGGTGTCCGGATCGCTAAACCAGATGCGTAAACCATACTGGCGGTTATTCTGCCAGCTGCGCATGCCTAAAGAGATAAGCCGCACGTGGTCGAGCTGTGCCTCACCGGCAACGCCCAGACCGACGATGGTGAGCCACGGCAGAGGCGGAACGGCAAGTTGCGCCATGTGTCCGGCGCTTTCAAGGCGGGCGTTAAGTCCGGCGAGCTGAGCGAGTAGCTGCGCGGGGTGATAATAGCTGGCACGCTGCTGGAACGCATCGACTCCCTGGCGAACCTCGTCAAGCGCCCCTTCGACCCAGCGCCAGTTGGCCGCATGCGCTGCACGCTGTGCGCGGGTAAACGCGGCGTCAAGATTGATCGGCGGCTGGCTGATACCGCCTTGCCACAGAAGGTGGCTTAGCTGCTGGAGACTATGCCGACAGGCTTCGCCCTCTGGGGTATCAAATGGACCCCCGCTGGTGGCCACCTTGTGGCTGCGGGTTTGCCAGACCAGATGAGTAAAGCCGGGCTGCTGGGCTTCGGCGTCGGTAAATGCCTGTACCGCCAGCGCCACATGTTCGCACAGCGATCCTTCCACACAATCGCAACGGGCAAAGCGGATGCTGCTGCGGGAGTAAAAACGCACATCGCTCATCGGCAGCTTTGCCGAAGGCATTTCGCCTGGCAAGCAGAACAGCTCCACAGCTAACCCTTTATCCGCTAACTGTTGCGCCCGCTTACGGACGGCGTCGGGTAGGGTTGCCAGCTCTTCCTGCCACAATCCAGGATGCCAGCGCTCGGTATTTTCCGTCGCCTCTTCGGGTACGTCGTCGCTGATATTGGCGCGCTGATAGCTCAGCACCAGCATCACTCGATGGCGGCACATGCCGCTGGCGCCGCAGGTGCAACTGGACTCTTTCAGCGCCTGGTCCTTTGCCAGCCGGGTGCGGATCCCATCGTTAAACAGAGCGGTGAGCGTGCCAGCATCATCCTGCTCCAGCTCGGGAATATTACCGCTATCCAGCTCTTTGATACTGCGTTTAACGAATCCGGCATTGCTCAACGCCATCAGCGCCTGCTCCGTAAGCTCGAGTAGTTCGGGGCGTAAAGGCATCATGATTGCAAATTCTCCGCCAGCCAGGCCGCCAGTTCACCGGGGGTCATCGCGGCGATTTGCGCCCCAACGTTGACCAGAGACTGAGCCATTTCGTGGTCATAACAGGGCGATGCCGTATTGTCTAAGGCCGCCAGCCCGAGGACTTTGATACCGCTTTGCACGCTCTGCTTCACCTGGTGAATCAACAGGGATGTTGCACCGCCTTCAAAAAAATCGCTCACCAGCACGATGACGCTTTTTTGCGGCTGTTCAATGAGCTGCCGGGCATACTCCACCGCCTGGGCGATGTTGGTACCGCCGCCAAGCTGAACTTTCATCAGCAGCTCGACCGGGTCAGCGACGTCGGCGGTGAGATCTACCACGCTGGTATCAAAGGCCACCAGGTGAGTGCGGATACCCGGCAGTTGCCACAAACAGGCCGCCATGACGGCGGAATGAATAACGGAATCCACCATCGAACCGCTCTGATCGACCAGCAAAATCAATTGCCATTTTTCGCTATGGCGCTTAATGCGGCTGATAAACTTCGGTGATTCAATGTACAGCTTGCCGCGCTGCGGGTCCCAGTGCTTCAGGTTAGCGCGCAGAGTATTTTTGAAGTCGAAATTGCGCGCCAGCGGGATGCGCGAGGGACGCTGACGATCGCGTGCGCCGGAAAAGGCCTGACGAACCTCTTTTGCCAGCCGGGCCATGATTTGCTCGACAACCTGGCGTACCAGCTTGCGGGCGGCGTTCAGTACATCCGGATTCATCAGATGTTTGGTATGCAGCACCGCACGCAGCAGGCTTTCGGAAGGTTCGATGCGTTCCAGCACCTCCAGATTAGTCACCACCTCATCAATGCCGTAGCGCAGCACCGCATCACTCTCGAGTCGTTCGATGACCTGTTGCGGAAAAAGCGTATGGATGGCGTTGATCCACTCAGGCGTCGTCAGGTTTGAGCCCTCTAGCCGGCCCTGGCGTTCGCCGCGCTGTAGGCGTTCGGGGTCGCGGCCATATAACCACTCCAGCGCCTGGTCTATTTGGCAGGCGCGTTCGTCAAGCCCGCCAAGACTGTTCTCGGCGGCTTCGCCTAAAATCAGCCGCCAGCGCTGGAGTTCTCGGGTAGTCAGAAGATCGGATAGCGTATGCATTAGTGAATTCCCCAGTGCTGCAGCGCTGCCAGCGCCTGCTGTTCTAACTGCTGATGGCGAGTAAAGCGTTCCGGCGTACAGGGGAGCGGTGCCTGAAGCACATGCGTCGGCAGCATGGTCATGTGATAGTGATCGAGAACCTGACGCGCCAGCGCACCGCGTTCGCGTGGTGGCAGCCAGGCCATCGCCGCGCGTAAATCCGGCAGGGCGAGGATGAACTCATCCTCGGCCAGTTGAGCAAGTAATCCGCTGAATCCGGCGATAAACGCGGGCTGGCAGGCCAACTGATGGCGGGCTAGCGCCAGCATGCCGTGCACAGCTTCCCCCAGCCGCTGCGACGGCAACTGCGCCAATAACGTCAGGGCCGCTTCAGCAGTTGCTGCGGGATGCTCAAGGCGAAGCAGTGCGCCGAGCGCCGCACCGCGGTCGAGCGGGGCGGCATCGAACGCTCTTATACGCCGTTCAAATAACGCCAGGGCGGCACTGAGCGACACGCCAGGTAAAACGCTGCCGTTTTGCATATCGCGTAGAATATGGCACAGCGTCTGCCAGCTATGCAGATGGGCGTGAAACTGCGCCTCTTCGGCAACGCCACTGGACTCGCAGAGCCATAGCGTCCTGTCAAGCGCCGCGCAGAGCGTTGTTTGCAGCACCACGGCATCCTGCATACCGCTGATTTCGTCCAGACGCCACAGCGCATAAAGCACCTCCAGAGCCGGGCCCATTTCGGCGAACTGGCTCTCCCCGGCAATAAGCTGCGCCAACTGATTTAGCATCTGCTGGCTGAAAGTAGATAGCCCCGCCAGTGCCGCCTGGTTCAGGCTGGCGGCCAGGCTACGGATGCCGATGGAATCCAGCATGTCTACCTCAAGCCGCTGGCGCGCGGCCTCTGCCAGGGAGGCACCGTAGCAGGCGGCTTCAATCAGCGCGGCATGCTGTTCCAGCGGACGAAACAGCGACCAGCACTCTTCGCCGTCACCGGAAAGCGTCATTGCGCTGCCCTGTCGCCGCTGGATCCCTGGAATATCGAGAATGGCCAGTCGGTGCAGTACCTGACTTTGCGCTAATCCCCCGGGCTCAAAGCGGTTGAGAGTCAGGCTACCGGACAGGGTAATATCGACCCGAGCCAGCTCGCGCTCCACATCCAGCGGCAGCGGAGGTTGAGGCGTTCCCAACGCCAGCTTGCCGAAGCCAGAACCCGCCAGCGCATCGACCATTGTCAGCAGGATCGGGTCGGTATCCGGATGAATCACGCCGCGATAGCTCCACGGCATCCGGGCATTCAGCGCTTCTTTAATGAGCGACCCCGCCAGCGCATCAAGCCAGTCGCAACGCAGCGGCTGGGCGTGACCGCGAAGCTGTGCCAGCGCCATGGCGCGTAGATGGGCGGCGGCGAGATCGGCCGTGGAGGCGGGCAGGCGACGCTGGCGTAAACGGGTGAGCAGGTTTTTCAGCAACTGTTCACCGGCCTGCTGTTGACCGAGCTGCCAGCACCATTTCTGCCACACCGGTGCGGGCATCCCGGAAAGATAACCTGCCAGCACGTCCAGGCGCTTTTCGCTATAGGGCGTCAGATAGCAGCCGGTGATGGTATCGGGCGTCGGCGAAGGCGGGCATTCAGGCTCCTGCGTTTGCGCCGGGCAGTTTCGCCATTGCGCGGCCAGCGCCGGGGCATGCCAGCCGCCGCACACCACCACTACCGTGCCGTCATTTTGCCTCATCGCCCATGCCAGCCAGCGGGCCATAAAGACTTCGCGCTGGTGGTTGTTTTCACCACCGCTTTCGTCGCCGCGCAGGCGGATAAAGTAAGTCTCCAGCGCCTGCTTCAGGTCAGCACGTTGGGTTTCGTCTTCAAACAGGTGGTCCCACAGGGTATCGGTATTCTCCATCCCGCTGGCCTGGAGCAGGCGCTGCTGGTCATCGGCGCGACGAGTGTCAGCGTTCTCTTCATCGTCATCACTCTGCGCCCACACCGGCAGGTCGATAAATCGGACGTGCGCCCCGGTTGCGCGTGCGGCTAACAAGGCCTGCCATTCAGGAGAAAATTCAGCGAACGGCGTCCAGGCACCGCGTCCAGCCGTGCCGCCGTCCTGATGCTGGCAGTAGCTGTAGATGGCGATGGGCAACTGATGAGGTAAAAACAGCTCATCCAGCCGATGATTAAAATCTGCCGGGCCTTCAATCAAGACGTAGCGCGGACGCGTTTGTTCAATCTGTTCCTTCACCAGCCTGGCGCAGGCCGGGCTGTGATGACGAACGCCGATAATTAACGGCTGCTCAGGCATGCGTGTTCCCTCACGGCAGGCGATGGCGGGCCTGATAATAGGCCTGCCAGTGGGCTTCTTTATGCGTGCCGACGCGTTGTTCAAAATAGCGACGCAGGCGGGCGCGGTCATCTTCATTATCTTTAATGATGGTCCCGGCGATGCAATCCACCAGATCGGCGGGTTCTCCGGCGCGGCCGGCTAAAAACCACGCCCGCACCCCGACGGCGTGGGCGACGTTAACCGCTTCGGCGGTGGACATAATGGCGTTGAGGGTATCCATGGACGTTTTTTTGCCGCCGTCGGCGCGCAGATCGCGGAAGGTGTGCACCAGCAGCTCCAGCACGGCGTCGGGCACTTTATGCGGGATGCCGCTATGCTCCAGCAGCCGGGCCGAGGCGCTGGCCACCAGCTCCAGCTCCTGCTGAAAATCCATAATCGGAAAGACGGTTTCGAAATCGAAGCGGCGTTTCAGTGCCGCGCTCATTTCGTTAACCCCGCGGTCGCGGGTGTTGGCGGTGGCGATAATATTAAATCCGGCGCGGGCGTACAGCTGGCTGTCATCGCCGGTCAGTTCCGGGATCGCCATTACGCGATCGGAAAGCATCCCCAGCAGGCAGTCCTGAACTTCCAGCGGGGTGCGGGTGATCTCTTCAAAGCGAACGATTTTACCGTCGCGCATTCCCTGATACAGCGGGGCGGGCACCAGCGCCTGTGTCGACGGCCCCTGGTTTATCAGTAATGCATAGTTCCACGCGTATTTGATTTGATCTTCCGTAATGGCCGCGCCGCCCTGGATAGTGAGCCCGGCATCACCGCAAACGGCGGTAGCCAGCAGCTCTGAGAGCAGTGATTTCGCCGTTCCCGGCTCGCCTACCAGCATCAGGCCGCGCCCGGTCGCCAGCGTTACCAGCATCCGTTCAACGGCGGCGGGGCTAATAACCACCTTGCGGCTAATATTGCGAGCGCTATCACCAAGGATAAAAGCCCGCGCCGCCGGCAGGCTCAACTGCCAGCCGGGAGGGCAAGGGAGCGGGTCATCCTGCTTAAGCCGTGCGAGTTCGTCGGCATACAGCACGGCAGCCGGCGGGCGCTGAAGGTGTTTTTCCTGTTGTGACATATTTCTTCCTTAAAATGACAGCGGTAATAAGATAAGGCGTTATTTTATGCGCAGTGGATAACGTGAAGTCCTTTATTTCTGAGCTGTTATAGCGAGCTATATTTAGCGCAACATCTCCCTGCATATTTTGTAGTCAAAAAGGCTCATTAGGTAAGTGGAACTGAAAAGCCACTATCCGACTCATGCGGGGAGTTGAATCGTGTGGTTAATCGACTCACTGCATTTTTGTTTTAGCGGAAAATAATATCCACCGTGCTTAGCGCCTCGCTAAGATCCTGAGAATCAAGCTGCGAGAAGGCGGCGGGGCGTTCGTCGCGATAGAGCGTAATGGTGCCGAACTGCTGGCTTGCTTTGGCGTCGATGTTGTAGTGAACAAACCCTGGCGTAACCTCCAGTATCAGCCGATGCTGCGAGAGGTCGTAACAGAAACAGTTTTCGTTAGCCTGCCACCAGCCGCGGCTGCGGATCCCCAACAGCTGCCCGCAGGTGGTCGATTTTCCCTGCCAGCGCATCAGTTTGCTGCTGCCCGCTTCTGATGGCGTCAGCAGCACCGTACGGCGCGCCAGCTGGCGGAAGGGCTGCAACAGCAGGTAGTCGTTGAGGATTTGTTCGAACGCCGCGCACGTTTTATCACCCATTTCCAGTGGATGAGCGATGCCGAACACAGCATCCTCCGGCAGGGCGATAGTTTCATCCAGGCTATCGCAGAATTCGCCCTCTGCTGCGACGCGAAAGGCGTTGAGCAGACGTCGTGGTTCATTCGGTGTGTAAACTCCCCACACTAAGCGCCGGGTCAGATGGCTGGTCAGCGGATGGTCAACAAACAGCGCCTGAAACTCAGCTCGACTCCAGCGCCGCGCTAGCCGTAGCGCACTTTCCAGGTGCGGCAGCAGGCGTTTTGCTACCTGGGTTGCATCTTTTTTCAGGCCTTTCAGTCGGGTCAGCGCTTCCACTGCTTTGGTCTGCTCATCCTCGGCACGCAGGCGCGGAATACTTTTTTGCCGCGCTCCCTGCTGGTCGTATATCACCGGCAGCAGGTTTTCATCAAAGCGCACGCTAAAGCTACGGGTACCAAAGTCAAAGGTCAGCGCCCGCGCATCATCCAGCCCCAGCGTCGGCGTCAGCCGGTCTTGCAGTTGCTCTTCGCTCAGGTCACGCGCTTCGGCAACCTCTTTAAGATACTGTTCCGCGCTCTCGCGCAGCGGGCGTGATTTGGCGCGCTGCGAGATATGGTGCAGCTGGAGCAATGACATATCACTGCCGATGCGGGTGAGGATATGCAGCCCGCTGGCGGCGCGGGCCGATTTCCCCTCCTGCGGCCAGGCGAGGATTAGCGCAGTCAGGCAGCGTACGGTGCTTTCATCACCGAAGATGCCCAGCGTCTGAAATGCCCAGTTCTCTTTGGCGGGAGCCCCTGTGCTTTGCCAGGCGTTAAACAGATCCCAGGCAAAAGCGGACAGCGACTGGGGCTGACAGGCGGCTTTGACAATATCCAGCCCGCAGTAATGATGGCCGCCCTGGGCGAAGCGCAGCATCTCGCCGAGGATTTCCAATGCGTCGTCGGTTAGCGGCTGGTCGTTACTGATCAGTCGCGGCCTGCGCCAAAGCGCGGGCTGCCAGAAGTCCGGCGCTTTCGGCGTCCGGGCCGGGTAGTTGTCCAGCGGATCCTGCGTCAGGAGTAGCTTCAGGGCCGCCCACAACGGTGGTTCGTTCCAGCGCAGGGCGACCGTTTGCAGCAGCGCTTCGTGACCTTGCTGGTACAGCAGGCGCAGGGCGTTAATGGCTGCTTCGCGGCTATCGCCCGCTTTGTCGAACGCCAGCGGGATTAGCGCAGTGGCGGCATGTTCCGGCCATTGCAGTAGCCACTGGCGTGCGAGGTTGCTCTGCGCCTGGAAACGTCGCCAGAGGCGGGCGACCGGTAGCGCCAGTTCCGTCGCACCGATATGAATCAGCAGCGGAAAGATCTCTTTTGACCGATGCTGAAGCGCCAGTTGCAGGCCGGGCAGGGCATCTGTCCCGAGGATGCTCAGCATATATTCGGCCCCAACGAATTTGAAGTTCTCTTCATTGATGCGCTGCCACAGCGTCGCAGCCTGTTCGCGGGGCAACTGCATCAGCAGATAAAGATTCCAGCAGTCGTTGGGTTTATAGCCCGTATCCAGATGGCTTTGCCAGGCTTGTAGTAGCGTTTTACTATCACCGTTACGAAGTGCCCGAATAGCGGCTTCACACCACACCGGTTTATTACGGAAGATACTATCCCACGGTTCTAAATGGCTTTGTTGTCCGTTCAGGGTGTATTGGTGGAACAGATAATCCATATGCTCAAAGCCCAACTCCTGTAATACCATCTCTTTTTTGCGGGTGAGTCGTTCGCTCAACGGCAGGTCGTTAAAGAAACAGGCTGGCTTACTGGTGGCCAGCGCCTCTCTTTCCCCCTGCTGCCAGTATTCCTGCGGAGCAACCTGGAGTACGGGAAGCTCCAGGCGCGGGCTGGCGGCTTTTTTCTTTTTGCCGCGCCACGGCGGCGAGAGCAGAATTTCCGGCAGGCTGGCGTTATCGGTGGTTGTCGTTACGCCTGAAGAAGGCAATTGTTGACAGGTTGCCAGCAGGGCCAGCGCCTGCGAACTTAACCAGGGAGTGACTTCTTCAGCCAGCTGCGGGTGTGTATTTAGCAGCGCCTGAAGCAGCATTCGCCAGCCCTCAGCGCGTTTTTTCTGCTGCTGCGGGAGCTTTTTCTCTTCAATTCCAGGATAGCCTGGACGTGCAGGGGGGATCGGCAGCGCCAGCAGTTCTGCCAGCGCCGCCAGCGTCGAGGCGGGGAATTTTTTGGCAAATTTAGCGACGCGTTCCTGGCTGGGTTTGTTTTTGTCCGCTACCAGCAGTAACAGCCGAATAACTTGAGGATGGTTAATTTGCACCAGCAGGCTGCCGCAGTCGTCTTTGTGCGCGTAGACCGCCATTCGAGGAACCGCCGCCAGCCCCTGCTCGCGCAGAACAGCGGCACAGGCGGCGTAGCCGTAACGGTTTTCGGAATACATATCGCTACCTTCGCGATCGGTAAAAATATCGCGTTCCCAATACTCCTCCAGCTCAGCTAGCGCGGCTGGAGTGGTGGCAACGGCTTTTAGCCACTCTTTCGAGGCTCGATAGTAGCACCTCTGATTGTGAAGTTCGGCGATTTCATTGGCGATCTCCGGCCGTTCCGGCAACAGCAGGGCGATAAACGGCTGGCGATGAAGCGGAACGTCTGGCAGCGCGGCAGCGAGCTTATCGGCACAGCGCTGCCATACAGTTTCTTGCGCCAGCGAAAGATGTTTGCGAAGACGTAGATCGAAGGCGTTGTAGGTATAGGAGCGAAAACCGCTGCCGCTTTCTTTGTCCGGGTGACAAAGCACAATATTTGGCGGTCGATGCTCGTTCTGCATCACCTTGATGTTTTGCCGGGCAATCACCACCTCAGTGGCGTACTCGACGCCGTGCAACTGGACAATTTCATCCAGTAGCTCAGGGCTATCGTCTTCCGCTAGTCTGGTGAGCACCGCCATCGCGCACGCGGACATCGCCGGTTTTGCTTCGCCCATATAGCTGAGCGCCAGCGCAATCGCCTGCTGCCACTCCGGCGTACATTTTTCATAGTCCCAGGTGGGAACCCGAATATGCTGATACCGTGAGGGAATATCGTTCGCCAGCGCTTGAATACGGCCTTCCACTATCGGCGGCACCGGCTCGCCCGGCCAGCGGCGGTGGCTTAACGGTTCTTTGCCCTTTTTAAAGATCAATTCCAGCTGTGCGTCATCCGCCAGCCATGGCAGGGTTACTGTGTGGTGCATAAACGTTCCTTGTTCTATTCAAATAACGCATCAATGTCGTTAATCAGTTCGCTGGCGCTGACGCTATCCAGTACGGAAAACGTTGCTGTTTGCGGACCGTTGTTGCCCCAGCCGTACTGGTGCGCTTTGCCTTCCCATAGCCAGAGTTTGCTTAACAGCTGCTCGGCGCTCAGTTCGTCCGGTGACATGCCCACGGCGAAGCCTTCGTCAATTTCCATCACCAGCGTCCACTGTCCCAGCGGTTTGAGCATCCAGCCAATCCAGCCACCGTCCTGTGGGTCGCCGCGCAGCCAGCCTTTATTCGCCAGCCCCATTACCCGACCGCTCGGACATTTGCGCCCGGCCCAGCGGGTCAGCTCTGAGGCAGACAGTTCAGCGGGCGTCAGGGTGTAGCAGTTGCGATCGAGCTGACGGAACGGTGGCAGCAGTTCGTAATCGGCGAACAGTTGACCGAAGGCGGCGGCGTCTCCCTCAGGTATTTCCAGTACGTGCGGAATACCGATGCGGATCTCGCCGTCCGGCAGGGTAAAGAGATCGTCATCGGCGGTGCTGTAGCTGTTGTCTTCGGCAACGCGGAAGCAGGCCTGCAGTTTGTTGTCGGCACCATAGACGCCCCATACCAGACGACGGGTAAGATGGCGTACCAGCGGATGACTCACCAGGAACAGGTGGAAGTTCTCCGACGTCCAGCGGCGGCGCTGGCACATGGCGGACTCCATCCGCGCGATTTGTTGGGCGGCAATCGTGCGGGCATCTTTTTTCAGCGCTTTGTAGCGATTAACTGACTCTGTTGCCAGCGTGTCATCATCACTCTTATTGGGTTTTGGCAGGTCTTTCAGACGACTGCCGTTTTCATCGCGCACGAATGGTTTGAGCGCCTCATCAAAGCTAACGATAAAGCGCCGCGGGCCAAAATCGAGGGTTAACGTTCCATCATCGTTCAATCCGAGATCCGGAGCGAGGCGGTCTTCCAGCTCGGCAACGGTAAGTTCGCGACTCTCGGCGATATCGCCGATTTTTTCCCGTGCGCGCTCCTGTAAGGCTTTGAACTTCAGCTTCTGGGCGATGCCGTTAAGCTGCATCAGGGCGATATCCGTGCCGATCGCGGCGAGAATATCTAGCCCGACCGTGGCGCGTTTATGCTGGGATTCACCCGGCCAGACGCGGATCAGCGGCGTTAACGCTCGCGCGGTGTCGTCGTTGCCGAAAATTCCCAGCGCGCTAAAGGCCCAGCTCTCTTTGGATGGCGCTCCGGCGGTTTGCCAGGCGCTGAACAGATCCCAGGCGAAGGCGGCGAGTGACTCGGCAGTGCAGAGATCTTTCACCTGCTGTAAGCCGGGGTAAATGCCTTCTTCTACCGGGAAGCGCAGCATTTCACCGAGCGATTTTAATGCTGCGTCCGGGAGAGCCTGGCCGTTTTCACGCAGTTGCGGGCGCGTCCAGAATGCGGGTTGGTAAAACGCGGGCAGGGCTGGAATTTTGGTCGGATGGTTATCCAGCGGATCGAGTGAGAGTAGGGCGTTAACTGCCTCCATCACCTCCGGCTGATTGTAGCGTTGTGCGACCTGCTCAAGCAGAGGCTGATGGCCGTTGTCTACCAGTAGACGCATCGCCTGTCGGGCACTATCCTGCGCTTCGCCTGATTTACCAAAGGCAGCGGGCAGCAGGCCGGTAATGGCATGCTCCGGATAAGCCAGCAGCCACTCGCGGGCAGCATCGCGCACCGTTTTAAGTTTGTTAAAGGCGCGAGCGACCATTGGGGCCAGTTCACTGGCGGCAAACCAGATAGCGACGGATAAGTTCTCTTGCGGGTAACGTGAGAGAGAATGGATAAAGCCCGGCAGCCCGGCAAGACGCAGATACGTCATTACGTATTCCGCGCCGGTGTGCGGCTCTTTGCTCAGAGCGTTCCAGGCCACGATTGCCTGCTCGGTGGGCAGCGCGTTGAGCATATAGACTGCCCATTCGCGTGAGGAAGAACCGTGGTGGGCCTTAAACTCGGCAATCAGCGCGGGATAATCCTGCCTTTGCCAGGCGCTAAGTACGGAATCGGGGGCGTCGTCATAACTATTGCCATTCCAGCGCTGAAAACTACCTAAGCGCGTCAGGTAGTTTTTTTCATCTTTCCCTCTGCTTAGTTCCACCTGTTGGGCATACCAGCTACGTTGTTCGAGAAGCTGCTTGCCCGCCTCTTCCGTCAGCATGCAGACCGGGTCTAAGGCCAGTGGTGATAAATCCAGTTGGGGAATAGGGGACTTTTTCTTTTTCGCCGCCCACGGCGGGGAAACCAGCACCGGCGGTAGCATATCGTCACTGGCGCAGTCGGTCTGCTGATTGAGTTTCTGCTGGCAGGTTTCCAGCAGCGTTGCGGCCTGCGAAGAGATCCATGGCGCGATCTGCGCAACCAGTTCCGGTCGGGCGCTCAACTGGGTCATCAGCATAATGCGCCAGCGTTTCTCTTCTTTTTGTGTCAGCAGTTCAGCTAATGCCGCCAGCGCCGCATGTGGGAAACGGGTGCAGGCTTGAGTCATCCGTTCATGGCAGCGTTTTCCTTGTTCACTCACGCGGATCAGCTGCGTCAGGGCCTGCGGATGATTAACGTAGCTTATCAGCTCGCCGCACAGGTCATCGTGAACGTAGGGCGCAAAGCGGGAGATTCCGGCGACACCTTGTTCGCGCATCACCGTCGCGTTCCAGACGCTGCCGTGGTAATAATCGTTAAACAGATTTTCCGCCTGGTAAGGCTCCAGCGCTTTGACGACCTGCGGGTCGCGGGCAACCAGCTTCAGCCATTCTGCCGTTCTGATATTTTTGTGCGCCATCACCCGGCGGGCGATGTCGTGGGCGATATCCGGGCGTTCCGGCAGCAATAACGCGACCAGCGGCTGTTGGCCGATAGGCATATCCGGCAATGCGGCGATGAGTTTGTCCACGCAGCGCTGCCAGAGTGGTTCATCGGCAAGGGCCAGATGCGCACGCAGGCGAACGTCGAACATACCCGCTCCACGAGCTGAGACTGGTTCTGCGAGAAAGGTGACCTGAACGGTTTGATAATTATATTCAAATTCAATGTGCTGTAGGGCGATAAACATCTCAACGGCATATTCCAGCCCGTAGACGTAAACAATTTCGTCCATCAGTTCGGGATTGTCACCGCTGCGCCAGCCGCGGCGAGTTGCCACTGCGACCTGAACTGCCAGCGCGGCCGGTGATAGCTGGCCATCGGTGAGAGCTTCATTGATGACTTGCTGCCAGTATGCGGAGCAGTTGGCGTTATTGAAGGTGACGGTTTTACCAGATTGTTTGTGGATCTCCTTGCCGAGGTTCATCAGTTCACTGTCCTCAGGCGCAGCAATCGGTTCGCCGGGGAAGAGGCGCGAAGGGAGCGCTTGCGCAAGTAGTTCATCCGACAACGGCAATTCAGCATCGTCCGCCAACCACGGGCGGCTAACGTCAACAGGCGTGGGAACGTGTTCCGGCTGTGGGGCTGCTATCGTGGCGGCTGGCTCAGAAGGCTGGCTGGCAACGGTGGGTTGCACAGCGGCGGTATCTTCAACATAGCCTTTTTTAGTTTTTTCGTTAATCAGCTTCAGCTCGGCTTTGCTGGCCGCGACGCTATCGGCAAAGGTTTTAATCTGACTCTGACCGTTGGTGCCGACCTTGCCCCAGCTCAGATGCAGCTCGTTGTCCTGCTGCTCTACTGCCCAAAATTTGTGAGATTTTTCGTCGTGATAAATGAACGTTTTCATGACCAATTCCTTTTAATCGAATAGCGATTCGATATCGTTGATGAGTTCGCTGGCGGCAATAGCGTCGAGGGTGGAGAAAGCAAACGCTGGTTTTCCGAAGTAAATATCATCTTCAGCGACGATTTTGACCATATCGAGCGGGATGAGTTCGTCGTACCCGGTTTCACCATATAGCAGCGAAAAAGGTTCCGTGACCAGCACTATGTCACCGCAGGTTGATGGTTTATACATTCCACTGGTACTGCCGCTTTCTTCTATTCGTTGCCAGCCTTTGCGCTCCAGCCCGACGATGCGGCCTGCCTGGCATTGTCGCCCGTTCCACCGATTCAGCTCCATGGCGTCGCATTCGCTTTCCGTCAGGCTGTAGTGGTTGCGGTCAAGCTGGCGGAACGGCGGTAGCAGTTCGTAGTCGGCAAACAGCTGGCCGAAGGAGGCGGTGTCTTCCGGAGCCATCTCCAGTACGTGCGGAATACCGATTTGCCCTTCCGGCAGGCTGAACGGATTATCCTCGGCATCGCTGTAGCTGTTGTCTTCGGCTACGCGAAAGCAGGTAAGCAGGGTGTTTTCTTCGCTATAGACGCCCCATACCAGGCGGCGGGTGATGTGGCGCACCAGCGGATGCTCGACGAGGAACTGGCGGAACTGCTCCGGCGTCCAGCGGCGGCGCAGGCACATGGCGGATTCCAGGCGCATGATCTGCTGGGCGGCGACGGTGCGGGCGTCCTTTTTCAGCGATTTATAGCGGTTGACCGCTGCGGCCGCCAGCGTTTCGTCATCACTTTTGTTGGGCTTCGGCAGGTCTTTCAGGCGGCTGTGGCTTTCATCGCGCACAAAGGGTTTAAGGGCTTCATCGAAGCTGACGGTAAAACGGCGCGGGCCGAAGTCGAGGGTCAGGGAACCGCTGTCATCCAGAGCTAAATCCGGGGCGAGGCGGTCTTCCATCTCGGCAATAGTCAGCCCGCGGCTTTCGGCAATTTGCTGGATTTTGTTCTGTGCATTCTCCTGCAGCGCCGCAAATTTGATTTTTTGCGCAATGCCGTTGAGTAACATCAGGGCGATATCGCTGCCGATTTCCGCCAGAATATCCAGCCCAAGCGCTGCGCGTTGATGCTGCGATTCACCTGGCCAAGCGCGGATGAGTGGCGTCAGCGCTCGCGCGGTATCGTCATTACCGAAAAAGGCTAATGTCGTGAAACCCCAGTTTGTTTTTGAGGGGCCTCCGGCTTCAATCCAGGCGTTAAAAAGATCCCAGGCAAAGTTAGCCAGAGATGTCGGAGTACAGATGCTTTTTACGGTATTCAGTCCGGCGTAAAGTTTCACTTCGCGTGGGAAATTCAGCATATCGCCGAGGTAACGCATGGCGTCATCCGGCAACGGCAGACCCGAGCTTTTGAGCTGTGGTCTGCGCCACAGTGCAAATTGATAAAATTCAGGCAAAGGCTGAATTTTCGCCGGGAAATCGTGAAAGTCTCCTACGTCGAGAAAGTCTCCCAGTGCAGCGATAATCTCCGGTTGTTGATAGCGCTGTGCTATTTGGGTTATCAGAGAACGGTGATTATTATCGGCCAGTAATCGCAAAGCTTGTTGAGCATCGTCCCTGTCTTTGCACGCTTTTCCTAGCGCTGCGGGCAATAACCCGGCAATGGCATGTTCGGGATACTCAAGTAGCCAACTGCGGGCGTCTTCGCGTAGCGTTTTTTTGCGGCTGAAGTTTTGTGCCATCGGTAGTGCCAAATCGGTTGTGCCGCAATAGGGGGTAAACGGCCACAGCGACTGGCGATCGTTTTTAAGATAACGGACAAATATCGGCAGGGCATCGATGCCAAAAATGGGTAAGATCCCCTCTTCGCCTTTGTGAGGTTCATCAGCTAGAGCATCCAGCAGGGCTAATGCTTGCCCGCGCGGCATCCAGGCCAGCAGATGCAGTTTCCATTGCGAATACCGCTTACCCGTATACTGATGGAATTCATTTATCAAGGTGGCGTAGTCATTGCATTGCAGGGCTGTGATAGCATTTTGCGGAATGGGCATTTTTTGCGATGTGCCAGGGTCTAACTGTTGCCAGTTTTCAAATCCCAGACGCCACAGAAAGTTTTGTTCCGGGGTGAATGGCTCTGTCACTTTTTCCCAACGATAGCTTTCAAATGGCGGTAGGTCCGCGTAATTGAATTGGGATTGGTAATCACTGTAATCGTAGCCACTGAGTTCTTCCGCTATTGCCGGCGTCAGGCTCAGCGTAGAAACGACGGGGAGCACCAATAGCTTGAATACGGGTGATGTGCTTTTTTGATTTTGCTTTAGCCACGGTGGGGATACCAGTATTTCTGGTAGGGTCTCCGGGCTGGCATATTCTGCTGATGAATCGCTAAGCGATTGCGTCGTGGTTAACGTTTCTGCGGCGTGTGCGTCAATCCATGGCAGAACTTGCTCTACCCGAGCTGGTTCAGCGCTGATGAGTACCGTTAGCGCTCTGCGCCAGATCGGATCTTCATCGCTCGTCAGCAGCGATGCATAAGCGGCAATGGCTGCATGAGGATATTTTTGACTGGCCTTACTTAAATATCCCAGACGCTTATTTTTGTTGCCGGCACCAAGAATTAATATCTTAAGCGCATCCGGATGGTTCGTTTTAGCTAACCACTTAGTGAAATAGTCAGTAGCTTCAAGCTCAGGTAATTGGGTGCTTGCTTCCTTTTCGTCCAAATCGTTAACGAGTTGACTTACCCCGATCATGCCATGGTTGGCTATCAATGTGGCAACATAGGGGAGAAGGTGAGAGTAAAGCGGAGGCAACGGGTATTTTTCTAGCGTCGTCAGTGCTGAAGGGGCATCGACGACCATTTTCAACCACGCCATTGCCGGGATCTCTTCGGCGGCGAAACGCAATACTATCTCGTTGGCGATATCCGGGCGCTCTGGCAACATCAATGCGGCAAACGGCTGCATAGAGGGGGAAAGCCCAGGAATAGCCGCAATCAGCTTTTGGACGCAGCGCTGCCACTCTTCCTCAGGTGCTAATGAAAGATGATGACACAAGCGCGGGTGCCAGTCGGGCAGATATTCTATTTCGTTAACAGGAAAGTCGCTACCTACGACAGTTTTCTCAAGGTCATCATCGTACTCGCATGTCACTTGCAGGGTATGACAGGCGATCTCAACCGTGGTTTCAAGTCCGTATTGCGTCACAAAGAGGTCGATTAAATCATCAGAATAATAGCCCATTTGCCCGAGAAGAGCCGCTTCAGAAAACAGGCTTCCGGTGGATTGGTTATGTTTAATCCGTTGGTGTAGCTCAACGTAAGCCTGTTCCCAGACAGGTGATGTAAAATGGTAGTCGGATGGCCTGAATGTGGCTTTATCATTCCTGGTAATGCTTTGCCAAATTTGATTGCCATCCGGTGTGGTATTAAACGGTCTGGAGCGGTTACGGTGATGGAAAGCAAACCAGCCGATCTCCTCCGTTAGAGGTATAAGGGCATCATCAGCGAGCCAGGGTCGGTCATTAGATTGGCTGGCGACTGCCTGGGGTGGGTGTTTTTCCGCCGCGGTATTTTCTGCATAGCCTTTTCTTGTTTTCTCACCAATCAGTTTCTGTTTGGCTTTTGCGGCAGTGGCGCTATCGGCAAAGGTTTTAATCTGGCTCTGACCGCTGGTGCCGACCTTGCCCCAGCTCAGATGCAGCTCGTTACCTTGCTGCTCCACCGCCCAGAATTTATGTGATTTTTCGTCCTGATAAATAAAAGATCTCATTTTCTTCCCTGTGTTTTTATCCAGTTTGGATTTGATGCTAGCAGTTATTACTAAGAACACAGAGGGGGAGGACGACAAGAATGCGATTTTCAGAATTTATAAAAAAAAGCGCTGCCGGAGCAGCGCGTTATGCGAGGATTACTTGACCTGCTGGCCGGGCTGAGCGCCGCTGTCCGGGCTTAACAGGAAGATATCTTTCCCGCCTGGGCCTGCGGCCATCACCATGCCTTCCGAGATGCCGAAGCGCATTTTGCGCGGTGCCAGGTTGGCGACCATCACCGTCAGGCGACCAATCAGCGCCTGCGGATCCGGGTAGGCGGAGCGGATACCGGAGAAGACGTTACGTTTCTCGCCACCAAGATCCAGCGTCAGGCGCAGCAGCTTATCGGAACCGTCAACGAACTCGGCGTTTTCAATCAGCGCGATACGCATATCCACTTTGGCAAAATCGTCAAAGGTGATGGTTTCCTGAATCGGATCATCCGCCAGAGGACCGGTAACCGGCGCAGACAGCGCTTTCACTTCCTCTTTCGACGCTTCAACCAGCGCTTCAACCTGTTTCATTTCGATACGGTTGTACAGCGCTTTAAAGGTATTGACCTTATGGCCGAGCAGCGGCTGCTGGATAGCATCCCAGCTCAGTTCGCTGTTGAGGAACGCTTCGGCGCGTGCGGCAAGCTGCGGCAGGACCGGTTTGAGCCAGGTCATCAGCACGCGGAACATATTCAGACCCATGGTGCAGATGGCCTGCAGGTCAGCATCGCGGCCTTCCTGTTTGGCGACCACCCACGGAGCTTGTTCGTCAACGTAGCGGTTAGCGACGTCTGCCAGCGCCATAATTTCGCGGATAGCCTTACCG
The DNA here is from genome assembly GCF_003261575.2 of Klebsiella huaxiensis. Classification (GTDB taxonomy): domain Bacteria; phylum Pseudomonadota; class Gammaproteobacteria; order Enterobacterales; family Enterobacteriaceae; genus Klebsiella; species Klebsiella huaxiensis. The sequence goes on from NZ_CP036175.1 coordinate 1,944,600, forward strand.
AACTCGCGACTGTCCCATGCCTCACCAATGCTGGCAGCCGCATCGGTAAAGGTTTTGTACAGCGCCGGATCGGCCAACTCAGCAGAGAGCACGCCGTCGAAACGCTTATTGATAAAACCGGCGTTACGCGAAGCGAGGTTAACGACTTTGTTGACGATGTCAGCATTGACGCGCTGCACGAAATCTTCCAGGTTCAGGTCGATATCATCAATGCGCGAAGAGAGCTTGGCAGTGTAGTAGTAGCGCAGGCTGTCGGCGTCAAAATGATTCAGCCAGGTGCTGGCTTTTATAAAGGTGCCGCGCGACTTGGACATCTTCGCGCCGTTCACCGTTACGTAGCCGTGTACGAACAGGTTGGTCGGCTTGCGGAAGCTGCTGCCTTCCAGCATCGCCGGCCAGAACAGGCTGTGGAAGTAGACGATATCTTTGCCGATAAAGTGATACAGCTCGGCGGTGGAGTCTTTCTTCCAGTATTCGTCGAAGCTTACGGTGTCGCCGCGCTTGTCGCACAGGTTCTTGAAGGAGCCCATGTAGCCAATTGGCGCATCCAGCCAGACGTAAAAATATTTGCCCGGCGCGTTGGGGATTTCGAAGCCGAAGTAAGGTGCATCGCGGGAAATGTCCCACTGCTGCAGGCCGGACTCGAACCACTCCTGCATCTTGTTAGCGACCTGTTCCTGCAACGCGCCGCTGCGGGTCCACGCCTGGAGCATTTCGCTGAACGACGGCAGGTCGAAGAAGAAGTGCTCGGACTCACGCATCACCGGCGTCGCGCCGGAAACCACGGATTTCGGCTCGATAAGCTCGGTTGGGCTGTAGGTCGCGCCGCACACTTCGCAGTTATCGCCGTACTGATCCGGTGATTTACACTTCGGACAGGTGCCTTTCACAAAACGGTCCGGCAGGAACATGCCTTTTTCCGGATCGTAAAGCTGAGAAATAGTGCGGTTTTTGATAAAACCGTTCTCTTTCAGGCGGCCATAGATAAGCTCCGACAGCTCGCGGTTTTCGTCGCTATGCGTGGAATGATAGTTATCGTAGCTGATGTCGAAGCCAGCAAAATCGGTCTGATGCTCCTGACTCATTTCGCCAATCATCTGTTCCGGGGTAATACCAAGCTGCTGCGCTTTCAGCATGATCGGCGTACCGTGGGCGTCGTCGGCGCAGATGAAGTTGACCTCGTGGCCGCGCATTCGCTGGTAACGGACCCAGACATCAGCCTGGATGTGCTCCAGCATGTGGCCGAGGTGGATTGAGCCGTTTGCGTACGGCAGCGCGCACGTTACCAGAATTTTCTTCGCGACTTGAGTCATAGTGGGCATTACATCTTCTATTGTAAAAAGGGTTTTTGATGTTACCGCAAAGGCAATAATTTGGTAAGCCCAAAGCTTATTGTGGGGGAATTATTCCCTTTAAGGTAAACTTAACGGATAAGATTCAACCCACAATAACAAAGGAGTCGGGATGAGTTCGCAATCCCAGGCCAAATCCCCCGAGCGTCTGCGTGCGATGGTCGCCGGGACCCTGGCTAATTTCCAGCACCCAACCCTGAAACATAACCTCACCACGCTGAAGGCGCTGCATCACGTCGCCTGGCTGGATGAAACCGTACACATCGAAATTCAGATGCCGTTTGTCTGGCATAGCGCGTTTGAGGTGCTTAAGGAGCAGTGCAGCGCCGAGCTGCTGCGCATTACCGGCGCTAAAGCCATTGACTGGAAGCTGACGCACAGCATCGCCACGCTTCAGCGGGTAAAAAATCAGCCCGGCATTAATGGCGTAAAAAACATTATCGCCATCAGCTCCGGTAAAGGCGGGGTGGGTAAATCGTCTACGGCGGTCAACCTGGCGCTGGCGCTGGCGGCGGAAGGGGCGAAAGTCGGCATTCTCGATGCCGATATTTACGGCCCGTCGATTCCGACCATGCTCGGCGCGGAAGACCAGCGTCCCACTTCGCCGGACGGTACTCACATGGCGCCGATTATGAAATTCGGTCTTGCCACCAACTCTATCGGTTACCTGGTGACCGACGATAACGCCATGGTGTGGCGCGGCCCGATGGCCAGCAAAGCGCTGATGCAGATGCTGCAGGAAACTCTGTGGCCGGATCTCGATTATCTGGTGCTGGATATGCCACCGGGCACCGGCGATATTCAGCTGACGCTGGCGCAGAACATTCCGGTAACCGGCGCGGTAGTGGTCACTACGCCGCAGGATATTGCGCTGATCGACGCCAAAAAAGGCATCGTGATGTTTGAAAAAGTGGAAGTTCCGGTACTGGGTATTGTGGAAAACATGAGTATGCATATTTGCAGCAATTGTGGGCACCACGAACCTATCTTCGGTACCGGTGGCGCGCAAAAGCTGGCGGATAAATACCACACTCAGCTACTGGGTCAGCTGCCGCTGCATATCACGCTGCGTGAAGACCTCGATAAAGGTACGCCAACGGTGGTTGCGCGTCCGGAAAGCGAGTTTACCGAGACTTACCGCCAGCTAGCGGACCGCGTCGCGGCGCAGCTGTACTGGCAGGGCGAAGTGATCCCCGGCGAGATTGCCTTCCGGGCGGTGTAATCACCTTTTCAGGCTAAGCCGTGCGGCGTTTTACGTCGCGCGGTTTTTTTATGTCTGCAGATAACTGCGCTTTTCTACCTTATAAGTTAATCACCAAATGAATATCATTGATGTTAACTATTGTTTATTTTTATTTACATTCAGCCGTGTTGAGATTTATCAATAAAACATATTATTAACATTGTATTCTTCCGGCAATTGTGAGAGCTTCATTAACATAGAAGTGAAATATTTTTTATTCGCCAGGATGAGGTGTTTTTTTACAGGAATTTATTTTCCTCATCTAATTTTTTTTGGCGGGCAGTTGTCATCATTAGTCATGCGTAGATAAAAACGAGGTAAGGAATAAAATATCCGTAATACATTTTCGGAGTGAATGATGAATAATATTGCTCTAATCGTTAAGTTACGAGAACTGCTGGTTATTTTTATGCATACGCGCTCTTTGCCGGAGAAAGCAGCCGATGCGTTGCGTTATTGCCAGGAAAACATCCCGCTAACTGAGGTTCCGATTGGCGCTTATGGTGAATATTATGAAATTTTTGAACAAATCACTTTTTTATCAGGTGATCAAAGCCGCACTGCGCCGGATGATTTACTGCGAAGCGGCGGCGATCTGATATTAAGTATTCTGATGTTATATGAGCAAATTGCTTCATATATTGCCGTCGAGGAATTTATGCAAAAGCAAAACCGTTTTAACGAATAGAAAAGAAAAACGCCAGCGGCAGGTCGCGCGCTGGCGTTCGGTTTTTAACGATGATAGAAAATCTCGCCATCGTAGATTTTGAGGATTTTCCCCTCAGTATCGGTAATCAGAACGTAGCTCCCACCCATATAGGTCCAGTGAGTACCGGCGTCCGGTGCGGGCAGATTGCGCTGCTGCCACTGCTTAATGTTGTATTCTGGCGTGAGGTACAGCGGCGGTACGGTATCGCCGATGTGGAATTGTTTGAAGTCTGCGGTAACACCATCCAGCTCATATTTCTGTATAGCGCCGCCAGCAGCCCACGCTCCGCTGGAACAGGCCAACAGTACGCCCAGAAGCATCATTTTTGTTTTACGCATAATTTCCTCATTATTATCCTGGACACAAAATCGCAGCCTCGTATCATTCCTGAAGCGCCAGGGGAATGGCAAGTATTGGTTTGGTTAAAAGTGTAAGCAAACAGTGATGCTGTACGTTTTTCGGCGGATCGCGTCGGTTTTGAGAATAATCCTGATTCAGGAGCTCCTATGTTCAGGCTGGAAGATCTGGCATTGTTTGTCCGCGCTGCGGCATTAAGCAACTTTAGCGAGGCAGCGCGAGAGGCCGGGCAGCAGCCCGCGCAGGTGAGTGCGGCGATCAAGCGTCTGGAAACGACGCTGAACATTCGTCTTTTTGCCCGTTCAACGCGTAGTTTGCGTCTGACCCCTGAAGGGGAGACCTGGTTGCCCTATGCCACGCAGATGCTGGATACGCTGCACGCCGGACTGCAAAAAATCCAGGCTCCCGATGACGAAATTCGCGGGACGTTACAAATTGCCGTGCCGTCCGATCTGGGGCGTAACTTGCTCCTGCGCGTGTTTCGCGCTTTTCGCCTGCGCCATCCCGCGCTGAGTTTACGGATCCTGTTTTCCGATCATCGGACCGATGTGTTTAAAGACCCGGTGGACGTGGCATTTCGCTATGGCGATAACGACGATGCTTCGTTTATTTCCCTGCCGGTTGCTCCTGAGAACCGGCGAGTGCTGGTGGCCTCGCCCGGTTGGATAGCCGAGCACGGTGAACCGCAGACGCTGGATGATTTAACGCGGCATAATGCGCTGACCTACGTGCTGCGCGGCAGGCCGTTCGATCGCTGGCCGCTTAGTTTTGGGGGAGACGTTCACCATGTGCAGGTTTCCGGCACGATTGTGAGTGATGACGCTGAAGTTATTCGCCGCCTGGCGATTGCCGGGGAGGGGATTGCGTATAAATCCACGCTGGACGTGAGCGATGACATTCGTGAAGGGCGGCTACAGGTGCTATTGCCGCAGTATCAGGGTGATGTCGTGCCGCTAAATATGATTTGCCCGCACCGCAAACAGCTTTCTTCTGCGGTGCGGCTACTGTATGAGGCAGTTAAAGCTGAGTGCGAGAAAGTATAGGCTCTAACGTTGGTGTCATTCCCGGCGGCGCTGCGCTTGGCTGGGCTACGGATCCGCGTGGTTTACGGGTTTGGTAGCCCGGACAGGCGCGTTAAGCGCCGCCTCCGGGAAAATTAGCGGCATGAACCTTAATGCTTTACCAGCGTCGCAAAGTAGTACACCAGCGGAATAGCGAGGATCCACAGGCCAATCGGGATTTCTCGCCACTTGCCAGCAATAGTCTTAATCACCACATAAAACAGCAGCCCACCTGCAATTCCGGTACCGAAGCTGTTGGCAATCAGCGTAATCATCACCATCATCAGTACCGGCAACCCGTCGGTGAAATTGCCTAAATCCACTTTGCGCAGGCCGCTGAACATATTCAGGCCGATCAGAATTAGTGCTGGCGCGGTGGCTTCTTTCGGGATCATCAACGCCACCGGCGTAAACAGCAGCATCAGCAGGAACATTACCGCTGCCGACAGCGCAGTTAACCCGGTTTTGCCGCCAGCTTCCGCCGCCGCCGAAGATTCAATCAGCGCGGTCGCCGCCGGAATACCCAGCCACGGCCCAATAGCCGCCGCGATGGAATCGACCATAAACGGGCGATTGATATGCGGCATGTTGCCTTCTTCATCCAGCAGGCCCGCTTCGCCGCCCACCGCCAGCGTGGTGCCCATCGTGGAAAAGAACTCTGAGGCGAAAAAAACGAACAGAAACGGCAGGAAAGCGATATTCAGCGCGCCCAGCATATCGATTTGCCCCAGCACCGGCGTCAGCGAATGCGGCATATCGATAAAACTGCCTGGCAGTTTGGTGACGCCCATGGGGATACCGATCAGGGTGGCGACCAGAATGGCCCATAGAATAGAACCGGGGATCTTTCGCGCCTGTAGGGCAATCGCCAGAAACAGCCCGCAGAGCGCGACCAGCGCACCCGGTGAAAGGAAATCCCCGAGCATCAGGGCATTGGTTTTGGCATTTGCCAGCACCAGCCCGGCGTTACGAAAGCCCAGTACCGCAACGAACAGGCCGATCGAGGCGGTTAGCCCGAGTTTAATAGATTGTGGCACCGAGCGGGTGACCACTTCGCGCAGGCCGAATTTTGTCAGCAGGAAAAACAGGATCCCTGACCAGCAGGCGATGCCGAGGCCGACCTGCCAGCCAATACCCTCGCTACCTGCAAGCGTTACGCCAACCAGCACCGAGCCACCGATGCCCGGCCCAACGATAAAGGGCAGGTTGGCGTAAAACGCCATCAGCAGGGTGCCTCCGACGAATACCAGAATCGTGCCGGTGGTTGCCGCGCCTTTATCCATCCCGCCAACCGCCAGCAGGCCGGGGATCACCACCAGCAGGTAGGCGGCGGCGAGAAAGCCGGTAATGCCCGCGAGGCATTCGGTGCGCAGCGTACTGCCGCGAGAATACAGGGCAAAACGGCGCTCCAGCCAGTTTCCCTGCGTGGATGGGTGAAGGGTGTTGTCGGCCATGCTCAGGCTCCCTGATGTTTATTGTTGTGTTTTATGTGTTCCGGGGTTTCCCGGCAGTCTATCAGCGGCTCGACTATCTGGCGGGTGCTGCCGTCGGTCAAACCTAAATCTGTCAAATGCGGACCGGCGTTACAGGCGAGGCAGGTGCCTTCGATAGCCTTAAACACGCGGTAAGGTGGCTCCCAGTCGGCAACTTTGCTGCTTAAATCGCGCAGCTCACGGAACTGTCGGGCCAGCTCCGGGGCCGGTAAATCGGAAAGCATCCCGGCAATCGGCATTGCCACGTGAGCGAGGATTTTGCCCTGCTGCGCCAGCGCCATACCACCGCCGGATGCGACAAGCTGGTTTGCCGCCAGCGCCATATCGTCGGCATCGCGGCCCAGCACCACCAGATTGTGTGAGTCGTGCGAATAGCTGGTGGCGATCGCGCCGCGCAGCTCACCCCAGCCTTCCAGCAGCGCAATTTGCGGCTTCGCTTCGTGGCGGCCGTGACGATGCTTAACCCAAATCAGGCTAAACCCGGCCGGGATTTGTACTTTGCCGTCGCGAACTTGCACTTCCACTTCGCCCCACTGGGTAAAACGCGCGCCGCGAATATGCCGCAGGCGGGCGACGCCGTGATGGATATCGCCAACGCGGAGAATAAAGTCGTCAGGAGTTAGCGGTGTAAGCTGAAGCGTATTGCGCGGTGGTGTCACGCCTGCCGCCGCTGAAACAGGCTGGAGCAGAGTCCCTTCGCGGGCAATCAGCTTCCCGGCGACGTAGACTTCCTGCGCTTTGAGTTGTTCTAATGAATCGAAGGCTACCAGATCGGCACGACGTCCGGCGGCAATCAGTCCAAGATCGCTACGCTGTAAGCGGATTGCCGCGTTTAAGGTGGCGAAGCGCAATACGTCGGTCGCCGCCAGACCATGCTCAATCAGCAGGTTGAGCAGGGCAATGATGCCACCTTTTTCCAGCAGCATATCCGGCGGAACATCATCGGTGCAGACGGTGATCTGCGAGGAGAGATGCGGTAGCGTTTTCAGTGCATTGACGATGCCCGGCAGCAAATAAGGGTGCGAACCACGAATTTCGATGGTCAGTCCTGCACGCAGTTTTTCCAGCGCATCTTCTGCCGAGGTTAGTTCGTGATCGGAGGTGACCCCGGCGGCGAGATAGGCCTGTAGATCCGCACCGCTCAGACCGCGCGCGTGACCTTCAATCAGCTTACCGCTATCCAGACCGGCCTGGACAATCTCCTGCATTCGCTCGCTGCCGTGCAGCACGCCGTGCATATCCATGACTTCGGCGACGCCGCGGGCTTCCGGCCACGCCAGCATGGTTGCCATCTCCGCGCCGGCGAAATCCGCGCCGGACATCTCCAGCCCCGGCGTGGACGGCACGCTGGAGGGGGCGGCGACCATCACCTGCAGCGGCAGAGAGCGGCTGGCGGCGACGGCATAGCGCACGCCTTCTACGCCAAGCACGTTGGCCAGCTCGTGCGGATCCCAGAACACCGCCGTGGTGCCTTGGGCAAGAACGATTTCGGCGTAGCGTTCTGGCGGCAGATGGGAGCTTTCCAGATGGACGTGAGTATCCATGAGTCCCGGCGATAAAAAGTATCCTGCCAGAGAGCGATGTTCTTGAGCGTCGGAGCGGCTGCCGCGTGGATGCACGCTGGCGATCATTTCGCCAACGATGCCGACATCGGCCTCGCGGATCTCGCCGGTCGCCATATCGACGATCTGCGCGTCGGTTAATAATAAATCGAATGGGGATTCGCCGCGTGCGGCCTGAACGGCGCGACGGCGGGTTTCAGCACTGCTGGACATAACAACTCCGGCACAAGGATAATGGGGATACTCTAGGGGCAGAGCAAACGTTTGCCCAGATGAATAAATTTATCGCCCGATAACCTCGGGTTATTCTGCATGCTCACTGTTGACGAAAACATAATGACCGAACCCTGGCAGCGTCTGCCCGCGCTCTCTCTTAAGCAGATCCAGTATTTTGTGACCCTGGCTCAGCTACGCCATTTCACCGACACCGCTAACCGGCTGGCTATCAGCCAACCGGCGCTAAGCAGCGCGCTGCGGCAAATCGAGGCAGTACTGGGCGGTAAGCTGGTTAACCGCACGGCGTCGTCAGTGACGTTGACCGAGTTGGGGTCCGCAATTTTGCCCCATTCCCGGCGGGTGCTGAGCGTGGCGCAGCTGGCGTTTCAGGATATGCAGCAGATTGTCGAGGCCGGCGGCGATGGCACGGTGCGCATTGGCCTGGTGCCGTCGGTGAGCTCGCTGCTGTTTCCGCTTCTGCCGCAGACGCTGGCGCAGGCTTTTCCGCGCCTGAGGGTGGAGTTTCACGATCAGACTAACGATGCTCTGTTTTGTGAGCTTCAGTCAGGGAAAATAGATTTCGCCGTAGGCGCAATTGATCGCTCTTTGCCGCCGGAACTGCTGGTTTATCCTCTGCGCGAAGATCCGTTCGTTGCCGTGCTGCATTGTGACGATCCTCTGGCCGGGCAGCCGCACGTGCCGTGGAAGCTGTTGGCCGGGCGAGATATTGCGGTGTTCTCAAAGGGCAATATTCAGCGTCTGGTCGGCGCGCTGGCAGAGAGCCATCGCCTGACGCTGAATACGCGCTATCAGGTTGATTATATTGAAACCCTTTATGGTCTGGTGCGTTCCCGGCTGGCGGTGGCGATTCTGCCTGCGCTTTATACCACCCATCTTCAGGATCCTGTTTTGAAGATTGCCCAGCTTCAGCAGCCTGCCTTAACGCGTACCGTCGCGCTGATGCGCGGGCCACAGCCTTTGCCGCCGCTGATTGAAGCGTGTTTTTCTTTACTGCTAAGTTCACTGCGGGAAGTGAATCTGTAGAATGCCATGACCGCAGTTCATTTTGGTGAAATGCGAAAGAGCTAACGAAATACTTTATCGTATCTATTAAAATCAAAGGGTTACCGTTATTTAATAAAATCAATTTGTTGCAAAAATGTCGGTAGATTGTTTTGTGTGAATAAATTTATTATAAAACAATAAGATATATTTAGTACGTTCCCCACGCGAGTGGGGATAAACCGATTGTCGTTAACTTCTCAGCCGGGAAAGACAGACGTTCCCCACGCGAGTGGGGATAAACCGTCCGATCGTGATGGTTCGGTTCGTCTGGCCGCACGTTCCCCACGCGAGTGGGGATAAGCCGCAAATCAAACAAGGCGCCGTGTCGTCAGGGCGTTATTGCGCCATTCATCTCTTCCTGGCTGGCTTGCGTTGTCCGGTGACTTCCCGTAACCTGCCCGCTGAGAACGTTTTATCTCTCAATGACTCGGGGTGCCCTTCCTTGTGAAGGCTGAGAAAAACCCGTACCACCTGATCTGGATAATGCCAGCGTAGGGAAGTCAGAGACCGCAGGGTCGTCGCTTCTTCATCGCCTGGCGGGAGCAAACGATGTCTGACCTGCTAAACCCCGCGCATATTGCCCATCTGCGGCATCTTTTTCGCCGCCATTCCCCCCTTGTTCACTGCATGACTAACGACGTGGTGCAGACCTTTACCGCCAACGTGCTGCTGTCGATTGGCGCATCACCAGCGATGGTTATCGACCCCGATGAAGCCAGTCAGTTTGCCGCCATTGCCGACACGCTGCTGATTAACGTCGGCACGCTGACCGTAGAGCGCGCGATGGCGATGCGTGCGGCGGCGCATAGCGCAAAGCAGGCGGGAAAACCGTGGGTGCTGGACCCGGTGGCGGTCGGCGCGTTGACTCTGCGCACTGAATTTTGTCGGGAGCTTCTGGCACTACAGCCTGCTGCCATTCGCGGTAATGCCTCGGAAATTATGGCCCTTGCCGGGATGAGCGGTGGTGGGCGCGGCGTTGATACCACTGATACCGCTGCTGCCGCGCTGCCTGCGGCACAAGCGTTGGCTCGCCAACTAAACACTGTGGTCGCGGTCACCGGAGAAGTGGACTACATCACTGATGGTCAGCGTACGCGTATGGTGACCGGCGGCGATCCGCTGATGACCCGGGTGGTTGGCACCGGCTGTGCGCTGTCGGCGGTGGTTGCCGCCAGCACGGCGATGCCCGGTGACCGTCTGGAAAACGTCGCCGCCGCCTGCGGCCTGATGAAACTGGCGGGTGGAAAAGCGGCGCAGCAGGGCGGCCCTGGCAGCTTTACTCCGGCGTTTCTCGATGCGCTGTACGCGGAGGGTGGCCTGTGAAACGAATCAATGCGTTAACCATCGCCGGAACCGACCCGAGCGGCGGCGCAGGGATCCAGGCGGATCTCAAAACCTTCTCAGCGCTGGGCGCTTACGGCTGCTCGGTCATCACCGCATTGGTGGCGCAAAACACCCGAGGCGTGCAGTCGGTGTACCGTATTGAACCTGATTTTGTCGCCGCGCAGCTGGATTCAGTGTTCAGCGATGTGCGAATCGATACCACTAAAATTGGCATGCTGGCGGAAACGGATATCGTCGAAGCGGTGGCGGAGCGGCTGGCGCGTTATCAGATTAAAAACGTGGTGCTGGATACCGTGATGCTGGCGAAAAGCGGCGATCCGTTGCTCTCGCTCAGCGCAGTGCAAACGCTGCGTCAGCGCCTGCTGCCGCAGGTGTCGCTAATCACTCCAAACCTGCCGGAAGCGGCGGCGCTGCTGGATGCGCCGCATGCCAGAACGGAACAGGAGATGCTGGAGCAGGGCAGAGCGCTGTTGGGAATGGGCTGCGGCGCGGTATTAATGAAAGGCGGTCATCTTGATGATGCCGAGAGCCCGGACTGGTTGTTTACCCGCGAGGGCGAGCAGCGCTTTACCGCGCCAAGAGTGCAGACCAAAAATACGCACGGCACCGGCTGTACGCTCTCTGCGGCGCTGGCGGCGTTACGTCCTCGTTACGATGATTGGGGGCAGACCGTAGCGGAGGCTAAGGGCTGGCTCTCTGCGGCGCTGGCGCAGGCAGATTCGCTGGAGGTCGGGCACGGGATCGGCCCGGTACATCATTTCCACGCCTGGTGGTAAACGGCACGACAACGTGCCAGCAGACTGTGCTGAAAAAATACGCTCCCGGCTGGAAAATATGCTGAGTCGGTACCAGGCTTAACCTGCCCAAAATAATTGGGTTGGGAAAATGCATGCCGGTTTCGACCGGCACTTACGGGAGATCGCTATGACCGATATTACGCAGTTGCTTGGCAAAGATGCCGACACGCTTTTACAGCACCGTTGTATGACTATTCCAGCCGACCAGCTCTATTTGCCGGGCTCGGACTATGTCGATCGGGTGATGGTTGATAACAATCGTCCGCCGGCGGTGCTGCGTAATATGCAAACCCTCTATAACACCGGACGCCTGGCGGGAACCGGGTATCTGTCTATCCTGCCGGTTGATCAGGGTGTAGAGCATTCTGCTGGCGCTTCTTTTGCCGCTAACCCGCTGTACTTTGATCCGAAAAATATCGTCGAACTGGCTATTGAAGCCGGTTGCAACTGCGTGGCCTCCACCTATGGCGTGCTGGCCTCGGTGTCGCGCCGCTACGCGCACCGTATCCCCTTCCTGGTCAAACTGAACCATAACGAAACGCTGAGCTACCCGACTGAATACGACCAGACGCTGTACGCCAGCGTTGAACAGGCGTTCAATATGGGAGCCGTGGCGGTAGGGGCGACTATCTATTTCGGTTCTGAACAGTCTCGCCGTCAGCTTGAGGAAATTTCTGTGGCCTTTGAGCGCGCGCATGAACTGGGCCTGGTGACCGTGCTGTGGGCCTATCTGCGTAACCCGGCATTCAAGAAAGATGGCGTCGATTATCACGTTTCCGCCGACTTAACCGGCCAGGCCAACCATCTGGCAGCCACTATCGGCGCGGATATTGTGAAGCAGAAAATGGCGGAGAATAACGGCGGCTATAAAGCGGTGAACTTCGGCTATACCGATGACCGGGTTTACAGCAAATTAACCACCGAGAACCCGATTGATCTGGTGCGCTATCAGCTGGCGAACTGCTATATGGGTCGTGCCGGGCTGATTAACTCCGGCGGCGCGGCGGGCGGTGAAACCGATCTGTCCGATGCTGTACGTACGGCGGTTATCAATAAACGCGCGGGCGGCATGGGGCTGATCCTGGGCCGTAAGGCATTTAAGAAATCGATGGCTGACGGCGTGAAGCTGATTAATGCCGTGCAGGATGTTTATCTGGATAGCAAAGTCACTATCGCCTGATAAGTACCGAAGGCACCTGAAGCTGCGTTGCGTGTTGTTTCCCGGAGGCGATGCTGCGCATCTGTCCGGGCTACGGGAAAAGTGGCCCGGACAGGCGCGCCAAGCGCCGCTTCCTGGATCCTGCTTATTCGCGAATCAGTCGTGCCGTGTGCTGGAGCGTTTTGTACGCTTCGTAACGACGCTGATGATCGGCGCTAAATTGCTCTTCGCAGCGGTAAGTTTTATCTACACGGGTAAACTGCTTCATCGCTTCCGGCAGCGAAGAGGCAATGTTACCCGCTACGGCACCGAGAATTGCCGAACCTAACAGCACCGGTTCGCTGGACTCGGTACTAACCACGTTAATGCCGCAAGCATCTGCCAGCAGCTGGCGAACTAACGGATGTTGACCTGCGCCGCCGCTGATGACGATATTTTCGCTATCAATCCCGCAATTTTTCTGCGCATCGATAATCTGCCGCAGACCGTAGCCGATACCGCACAATCCCGCGACGTACAGCGCAATCAGGTTTTCCAGATCCCGCTCCATGCCCAGTCCGGCGATAATCGCTTTCGCGTTCGGGTCCGCCAGCGGCGCGCGGTTGCCTAAAAACTCCGGTACCACGTGCAGACCGGCAGCGAGCTTGACTGCTTCGGAAGGATTATCCACCTGCGCCAGCACCTTGTCGGCAAGATACACCGGTAGCGGAACACCGGCTTCTTTTGCCAGCGCTTTAGCCTCTGCCGCGGCGGGATGGAAGCTCAATAACTGGTCGATAGCCGCACCCGCTGCGCTCTGGCCACCTTCGCTAAGCCAGAACCCTGGCACCATGGCGGAATAGTAAGGCCCCCAAACGCCGGGCACAAAGACGGCATCCTGGGTGGTGGTCATGGTGCAGGAGGACGTGCCGAACACGTAGGCCATATTGTTGACTGCGCCGTTAAGCACGCCAACGGTACCAATCCCGCCCGCATGGGCGTCAATCATGCCGACCGCCACCGGCGTGCCGACGGGCAGGCCCATCTCATCTGCCGCTGTTGCGCACAGACCGCCCTCGCAGGGCGTTCCCGGATCGACGATACGCTGGCCGATACGAACAAAATCTTCATCCGCCAGTTCTTCAAGGCCAATCTGGCGGAAGTACCCGGCATCCCAGCGTTTTTCATGCGCAAGATAGGTCCATTTACAGGTCACGGTACACACCGAGCGGGCCAAATCGCCCGTTGAGCGCCAGGTGAGATAATCAGCGAGGTCGAAGAAGTGGCGCGCCTGTTGATAGATTTTTGGACGGTTCTCCTTCAGCCACAAAATTTTCGGCGTTTCCATCTCCGGCGAGATTTTACCGCCGACGTATTGCAGCACCGCGTGGCCCGTGGCGTTAATTTTTTCTGCTTGCCCGGTGGCGCGGTGATCCATCCAGACAATAATATTGCGGTCAGGATCTTCCGAAGGGCCAACCGCCAGCGGTGCGTTATTTTCACCAATCACTACTAGCGAGCAGGTGGCATCGAAGCCGATACCGGCAATCGACGACGGTGCTACACCGGCGCTGGTCACCGCTGTTTTGATGCAGTAACACACCGCCTGCCAGATCTCGCGGCTCGACTGTTCAACCACGCTTCCGGCGCTGCGGAACAGGGTGATTTCTCGGGTGGCGTGGGCGAGAAGCTCGCCCTGCAGATTGAATACGCCCGCGCGAACGCTGCCCGAACCGACATCCACGCCAATAATGTTTTGAGTATTGCTTTGCATAAAATCCTCTTCAGCAGTCTGGTTGACGGTTAGAGATCCACGCTGTTAGGCAGGATAACAATGTCGCGAACGGTAACGTTTTTCGAGCGGGTCACCATAAACAGCACCGACTCGGCCACTTCGATCGGCTGCATCAGGCTGCCGTTGGCCAGCGCTTCGTCCATTTTGGCTTTTGGCCAGTCGTCCAGCAGGGCGGTTACCACCGGTCCTGGCAGCACGGCACCCACGCGGACGCCGTACTGGGAAACCTGGCGACGGGTGGTGTGGACAAACGCCTGGACGGCAAATTTCGACGCGGTATAGATAGGTTCCCAGATAACCGGCACCACGCCAGCAATAGAGCTGGTGAAAATAATATCCCCGGATTTTTGCGCAATCAGATGCGGGAGGACGCTACGCACGCAGCGGAAAGCGGCATTAGTGTTGAGGTGCAGTACGCGATCCCACACGTCCGGGTCGCCTTCCGCAACCGGCCCGCCGATGTAGGCTCCGGCGTTAGCATGGAAAATATCGAGACGCCCGGTCAGCTTTAAAATACCTTGCAGGATATTATCGACCTGGTCCGCTTGCATCAGATCAACCTGTAGGGCGAAGGCGTTTTCGCCCAGCTCGGCGACAATTTTATTGAGCTTTTCACCTTCACGGTCGATAAGCACGACCTTTGCGCCAGCCCCCAGCAGGGTTTTAGCGCATTCGAGGCCGATACCTGATGCCGCGCCGGTGATGGCGGCAACTTTACCGTTGAGGGAAGTATTCATAGAGGAGACAGAGTGGTTCATTTTATAATCCTCGACAGAGTCTGGTTGGAACTATCGGACGCGAGGGCATCGCGTTCGATGCTTTGAATTAAATATTTTAAGCTATTGAATATAAGCACCATTTTTTCATATTCGCTGGAATATTAACGCTGAATGCGCTAATACTTCGTGGAGTGAAATGGAAGCTCAATCGATGAAGCTCATGTTGCGCTAGCTTCATCGATTGAGCAAGTGGGGAAATTAACGGCGAAATGAATTTGTGACGCAAGTTGGGAAAATGAAGAAAATCACGATTTACGACCTGGCGGAGCTATCCGGCGTGTCGGCGAGCGCGGTAAGCGCCATCCTTAACGGTAACTGGAAAAAGCGCCGCATCAGCGCAAAGCTTGCCGAAAAGGTAACGCGGATTGCCGAAGAGCAGGGCTATGCAATTAACCGCCAGGCCAGCATGCTGCGCAGTAAAAAATCGCACGTCATCGGCATGATTATCCCCAAATACGATAACCGCTATTTCGGGTCGGTCGCCGAGCTTTTTGAAGAGATGGCCCGCGAGCGCGGCCTGCTGCCGATTATTACCTGCACCCGTCGTAGCCCGGAACTGGAAATTGAAGCGGTAAAAGCGATGCTCTCCTGGCAGGTGGATTGGGTGGTAGCGACCGGGGCGACCAACCCGGACAAAATTACCGCTTTATGTCAGCAGGCGGGGGTGCCAACCGTCAACCTTGACCTGCCTGGGTCTATCGCGCCCTCGGTGATTTCGGATAACTACGGTGGCGCGAAAGCGCTGACCCACAAGATCCTGGCTAACAGCGTCCGCCGGCGGGGGGAGCTGGCGCCGCTGACCTTTATCGGTGGGCGTAGTAGCGACCATAACACCAGCGAGCGTTTACGCGGTTTTCACGATGCGCACCGCGAGCTGGGGCTGAACGTGCCGCAGGCGAATATTCTTGCTCCCGGTTATTCAAAGGGAAAAGTCGAGGCCTGCCTGCAAGAGCGGTTTGGCTCGACTGATATTCCTTTGCAGGGGCTGTTCGTCAACTCGACTATTTCGCTGGAAGGGGTGGTGCGATGGTTGTCGCAGGCGGGGCTCACCGGTAGCGGTCAGCCGCCAATGGGCTGCTTTGACTGGGACCCGTTTGTCTACATGTTGGGGCACGATATCGATATGGTGCAGCAGGACGTACCGGCGATGCTGGAGGCGGTATTTAGCATTATCGATTCTGGCGATACCAACCAGCAGCGGATTGAGATCCCGCCGCTGTTGATGAGCAGTTGCTGATTCGGCTGTTAACGTTAGCGCGTCAGCAGCCAGCGGGCGGTGTGTTCATCGGTCACCAGGCCGTTGATCCAGCCGCCCTTAAGCGCCGCCAGGATAGCCGGGCGTTTGTATTCGCCACACGCCACCGCGATACGTGGACACTGGTTCTGGCGGATATCGTAGCTGGTGATCATTCTGTTGATTTCGCTGTCGACCACACCGCCTTCGGCATCGATAAAGCGCCCCATGATCTCGCCGATCCCGCCTTGCGCGGTCACCTCATCCATCTGCGCCTGATTGATAAAGCCATCTTTAAATATCGGGCTTTGCGTACCTAATGGTCCAATCCCCACAAAAATAACGTCTGCCTGGCGGGCGACGTCACAAACGCTGCGGAACAGTCGGCTGGTGCACCACATATCGTACTCCTCCTGGGTCTGCGCATAGCGCGGCGCGGGCCACTGATAGTACTTCGCCTTAATTTTGCTGGTCAGCAGCAGAGGGACGTCATCGTAATAGTTACATTGACCATCGGCGTCCATGGCGCTGATGAGCGCGACGCAGCGGGTATTTAAGCTATCGAAGTCGATGCGCTGTAGCGTTTTTTTCAGGGTCAGGCCGGAACCCAGGCCGATGATTTTCTCTTTATCATCCTGTAAATAGCGAGCCATCAGCTGGTAGCAGCCAAATGACACGCTATCCAGCGTACTTTCTTCGCTAAAGGCGGGCACGATATTGCATTCGATAAGTTGGTACTTTTCCTGCAGTAATTGCGCGTAATCGAGGCAATTTGCTACCGGATGGTGCAAACTAATCGATACAATCCCTTCTTCTTTTGCCGCCGCAATCAACCGCTGCACCACTGGCCTTGAAGTACCAAGCTGACTGGCGATTTCGCTCTGGTTTTGTCCGGCGATGTAGTACATCCATGCGGCGCGGACCTTCTGATCCAGCCGGATATCATCTTCTTTACTCATGGTTTCCTGCCCTAAGTTTCTGGCCACAGCGAAAAATTCGCCTGGCGAATAACCGCATTCTGGCTGCGGTCGGGATAACTGGCAAGCTTTTGCTCTTTTTTGGTCATTTGTAATTTTATTGGGTAATTGCTCTTTTGTGATCTATAGCTCTTATTTGGGTCAAATGATCAATTACAGTGACCCCATCAACTCAAGGAGAGCAGAACATGAACAATCAATTCACATGGCTTCACATTGGTCTGGGTTCTTTTCATCGCGCACATCAGGCGTGGTATCTGCATCGTCTGATTGCCTCCGGGGATAAGCGCTGGCACATCGCGGCGGGGAATATTCGCAACGATGCTGAGCAGGTCGTTCAGGCTCTGACGGCGCAGGGTGGGCGCTACGTGCTGGAAACCGTGAGCCCGGAAGGGGAGCGCGAATATGAAGAAATCACCTCCATTCAAAAACTGTTGCCGTGGCAGGCCGGGTTGCAGCCGCTGATTAACGAAGGGGCAAATCCGCAGACTAAAGTTATCGCCTTCACCGTGACGGAAGGGGGGTATTACCTGAACACCAGCCATAAACTGGAAACCAACAACCCCGATTTAATCGCCGACCTTAAGGGCGATTGCAAAACCATTTACGGCACCATCGCGCGGATTCTGGAAAAACGCATGGCGGACAACGCCGGACCTCTCACTCTGCTGAACTGCGATAATGTGCGCCACAACGGCGAGCGTTTCCACGATGGTATGGTTGAGTTTCTGCAGCTCACCGGCAAACAGGCGGTGATCGACTGGATGGCCGCTAATACTACCTGCCCGAACACCATGGTGGACCGCATCACTCCGCGTCCGGCGGCGGATCTGCCTGCGCGCATCAAAGCGCAAACCGGTATTGATGATAAAGCGCCGGTGATGGGCGAGACCTTTATCCAGTGGGTGGTGGAAAACAACTTCCGCGATGAACGCCCGAACCTGGAAGCGGTTGGCGTGGAGATGGTTGAGTCGGTTATCCCTTATGAAGAGGCGAAAATCCGCATTCTGAACTCTTCGCATAGCTGCATTGCATGGGCAGGAACGTTAATCGGCCAGCAGTATATTCATGAAAGCACGCTGACCGATTTTATCTATGCCATTGCTGATCGCTACGTCACGGAAGATGTGATCCCATGTCTCGGCGATAACGGCATTGATTTACCGACCTATCGCGATGTGGTGCTCAAGCGCTTTACCAACCCGTACATCCAGGACACTAACCAGCGCGTCGCTGCCGATGGCTTCTCGAAAATTCCGGCAATGATCGCACCAACTCTGCAGGAGTGCTACCAGCGCGGCGTCCGCCCGGAAGCGACCGCCATGCTGCCCGCGCTGTTCTTCGTCTTTATGGAGCAGTGGCACAAGGGAACCCTGCCGTATCAGTACCAGGACGGCATCCTCGACGCTCAGGCGGTGCATGAAATGTTTGAAGCTAGCGATCCGGTAGCGCTTTACGCCCGCGATAAAGCCCTGTTTGGCGCACTGGCCGATAACGCTGACTTCCTGGCGCTGATGCGTGAGAAGGTCGCCGCAGTTTACTCGCTGATTAAATAAGAGGTGGCTATGTATCTGGGTATCGATCTCGGCACATCGGAAGTCAAAGCGCTGGTCATTGATGAAAACAATGAGGTTATCGCCAGCCATAGCGCGCCGCTGAGTATTCAGCGGCCCCATCCGCACTGGTCAGAACAATCGCCGCAATCCTGGTGGGAAGCGACGGAGTACCTGATGACCACGCTGCGGGAAAAATGCGCCCAGCACTGGCCGGCAATCAAAGCCATTGGCCTTTCCGGGCAGATGCACGGCGCAGTGCTGCTGGATGCGGCAGGGGAGGTGATTCGCCCGGCAATTCTGTGGAACGACACCCGCTGCGCTGAGGAGTGCGCAGAGCTGGAAGAGATGGCGCCGGAGCTGCATCAGGTGGCGGGGAATCTGGCAATGCCGGGCTTCACCGCGCCGAAGCTGCTGTGGGTACGCCGTCACGAACCGCAAAACTTTAAACGGACCGCCACGGTGCTGCTGCCGAAAGATTATCTGCGCTACCAGATGACCGGGAAGAAAGTCTCCGATATGTCGGATGCCGCCGGGACGCTGTGGCTGGACGTGGCGAAACGCGACTGGTCCGACTCGTTGCTGGATAAATGCGGGTTGTCGCGCAGCCATATGCCGTCGCTGGTTGAAGGCTGCGAGGTTTCCGCCACGCTCGATCCGCAGGTAGCCAAACGCTGGGGGCTGAACGCTTCGGTGGTGGTTGCCGGTGGCGGCGGTGATAACGCGGTGAGCGCCATTGGCGTCGGTGCGGTCTCGCCGGGGGATGCGTTTATTTCGCTCGGCACATCCGGAGTACTGTTTGTGGTGACCGACGCCTATCGTCCGGCCCCGCAGTCGGCGGTACACGCGTTCTGCCACGTTCTGCCGAATCTGTGGCATCAGATGAGCGTGATGCTCAGCGCTGCCAGCTGTTTGCAGTGGTTCTGTCGCCTGACCGGCACCACGGAAGTGGCGTTGCTGGAGGAGATTGCTGAATTAAGTGCTGAAGAGAAAGCCAATGCGCCGTTCTTCTTGCCTTATCTCTCCGGAGAACGCACGCCGCACAACGACCCTGAAGCGCGCGGTATGTTCTGGGGAATGACCCATTCCAGCCTGCGCGCCCAGCTTGGCTACGCGGTGCTCGAAGGGGTGAGTTTTGGCATTAACGATGGCCTGCGGGTGCTGAAAGAGAGCGGCACGCAGATCGATCAATGTTCGCTGGTTGGCGGTGGCGCCCGCAGCCCGTTCTGGGCGCAACTGCTGGCCGATATTCTCGACATGCCGGTGGTGACCCACAAAGGCGGGGAGACCGGCGGCGCACTGGGCGCGGCACGACTGGCCTGCCTGGCGGCAGGGAAGCCCATCGCCGCCGTGTGTGAAAAACCAGAAGTCTGGCAGACCTGGCAGGCGGACCCGGTTCGTCATCAAACTCTGATGCAACGTTACGTGCAGTTTAACGCTCTGTATTTAAACGACCTGAACTTCCGTCAGCACTAATTTTAAAAACATACCCTAAAAATGGCCCTCCGGTGAACTCCCCGGAGAGGCCTCCTGTACCCTGAAAACGAGGTCATTATGTCCGTAAATAATAAACAGTGGCTCGGTTTACCCCTGAACCTGTTCTGGGGATACATCGCCATCGCCGTGTTTATGACCGGTGACGGTTTCGAACTGGCATTCCTGTCGCATTACATTACAGAGTTAGGATTCTCTCCGGCTCAGGCCTCATTTGCCTTTACCCTTTATGGATTGGCCGCAGCGCTATCAGCGTGGATTTCCGGCGTCGTAGCGGAAATTATCACCCCGCTAAAGACCATGATGATTGGCTTCGTACTGTGGTGCGTATTCCACGTACTGTTCCTGGTTTTCGGCCTTGGACACGCCAACTACCCGCTGATTCTGCTGTTTTACGGCATTCGTGGCTTCGCGTATCCGCTGTTCCTCTACTCGTTTATCGTCGCCATTATCCATAACGTCAAAAGCGACAGCGCCAGTTCGGCCATCGGTTGGTTCTGGGCAGTTTACTCTGTCGGTATCGGCGTTTTCGGCAGCTATATTCCGAGTTTTACCATCCCGCATATCGGCGAGCTGGGGACATTGTGGCTGGCGCTGGCTTTCTGCGTCACTGGTGGGATTATTGCGCTGGTCTCTTTGCGCAATATTCAAACTCCACACCATATGCAAAATTTGACCACTCGTGAGAAGTTTTCCGAGCTGGGACGCGCGGCGACGCTGCTCTATACCAACCGCAATATTATGTTGTCCAGCATGGTGCGTATCATCAATACGCTGTCATTGTTTGGCTTTGCGGTAATCATGCCGATGATGTTTGTCGATGAGCTGGGTTTCACCACTTCTGAATGGTTGCAGGTGTGGGCCGTCTTCTTCTTCACCACCATTTTCTCCAACGTACTGTGGGGGATTTTGGGCGAAAAACTGGGCTGGATGAAAGTGGTGCGCTGGTTCGGCTGCGTCGGTATGGCGCTTTCCAGCTTGGCGTTTTATTACATTCCGCAGCACTTCGGGCATAACTTTGCTATGGCGATGATTCCGGCTATCGCCCTGGGGATCTTTGTCGCCGCTTTCGTTCCGCTGGCTGCCGTATTCCCGGCGCTGGAGCCCAAGCACAAAGGTGCGGCGATTTCGGTGTATAACCTGTCTGCGGGGATGTCGAACTTTCTCGCACCGGCGATTGCGGTGATACTGCTGCCGTTCTTCAGCACTATCGGGGTGGTCATCGCCTATACCGCGCTGTACGTGGTGGCCTTTTTCCTTTGTGCGTTTATTCGCGTCGAGCAACCGGGATTTTCCCACAAGGAAGCGCCCGCCAGCGAGCAGGTTGAGTTCTCTTAAGGTGATGTGGCTGGGCTGGTATGTATGATTCATGCCAGCCTTAATGAGGTGGATAATGAGTATTAAAGCAGTTATTTTTGACATGGATGGCGTGATTATTGATTCCGAAACCCTGTGGCGACAGGCGCAAATTGAAGCGCTGGCGCAGTGGGGGGCAACGGTAAGTATCGATGAGTGTGAAACGCTGACCAAAGGTAAACGCCTTGATGACATTGTGCGCACCTGGTGCCGACATTGTCGGCTTGACGTTGCGCCAAAGCAGCTCGAAGCAGCCATATTGCAGCGAATTACCGACCTGATTGCCGCCGAAGGTGAGCCGATGAACGGTGTGCATGAAACGTTGAGCTATTTTCGCCAGCTTGGCTATCACATTGCGCTCGCCACCTCATCATCCCATCAGGTTATTTCCGCAGTACTGAACAAACTCTCCCTTTGGCACTATTTTGACGTGGTTTCCAGTGCGGATGATGAGGAATGCGGCAAACCTCATCCGGCGGTTTACTTGTCAACGCTGCGCAAGCTCAACCTCAACGCCAGTCAGTGCCTGGTGATTGAAGATAGCTTTAACGGTTTTAGCGCCGCTCAGGCAGCAAATATCCCCACTATCGTTATCGCCGAAGATTGCCTGCATGGTCGTTTTCAGGCCGCCGCCGGTCGCTATCGGGCGTTACCTGAACTGCTGGAAGCTCTTTCTGTAGAGCCAGAGGCGGCGGTATAAGTCAGTAATTTGTGAGCGCAGAAAGTTTCAGGATGTACCCGGTCGGTTAATCTCTTTTCTGCGCTCACGCTCCTCTTTTCATCATGCCGATCGCCCTCACATTTCGCTCTTCTTTTGTGAAAACAATCACGTCCTGTCGTGCCAATGCCCAAATTTAATCTCTTGCTTAGCGGTGATTGTCCGAGGCACTGCTGCGTATTTGTGCTTAGATTAGATATTGAAACGTTTTTTCAATAATGTGAAACCACTTTGCCGATTTTCGTCTATACCCTAAATAATTCGAGTTGCAGGAAGGCGGCGACGCAGTGAGTCCCCGGGAGCTTACTCCAGTAAGTGACTGGGGTGAGCGAGGAAAGCCAACGCACAAGCAACTTGAAGTATGACGGGTATATAGATCGGGTTTGGCTGCGATAAGGACTGATAATGAAAATTGAATCTGTAAATGTCACCGTTTTCCAGTATCCCACTCGTCGGGTTTCCGACAGCGCCGGGCACTCCCATCCGGGAGCCGAAAGCATGGCAAAAATGGCGATGCTGACCATTACTGCCGATGATGGCACCCAGGGTTTTTCTTTTGCGCCGCCGGAAGTAGTGCGCCCGTTTGTGGTGAATACCTTCTTTCGTAAGGTGATGGTGGGGCAGGACCCGTTCAACCGTGAACGCATTTGGCAGGATCTTAACCACTGGCAGCGCGGTAGCGCCCATCAGTTGACCGAACGCGCGCTGTCGTTTGTCGAGCAGGCGCTGTGGGATCTAATTGGTCGCAAGCTCAATATGCCGGTTTACAAGCTGCTCGGTGGCTATCGCGACACGGTTCCGGCCTATGGCAGCACCATGTGCGGCGACGATCTGCCTGGCGGACTGTCGACCCCGGATGAGTATGCGTCATTTGCTGAAACGCTGGTGGCTCGTGGCTACAAGGCCATCAAGCTGCATACCTGGATGCCGCCAGTCTCTTTCGCGCCAAATCCGAAGATGGATATCAAAGCCTGTGCGGCGGTGCGTGAAGCAGTAGGACCGGATATCGACCTGATGATTGATGGCTATCACTGGTACAGCCGGACAGAAGCGCTGTGGATCGGTAAAGAGCTGGAAAAACTGAATTTCGCCTGGTTTGAAGAGCCGATGGAAGAGGATTCGATGTCCTCTTACGCATGGCTGGCGGAAAACCTGTCGATTCCCATCGTCGGGCCGGAGAGCTTTGGTGGCAAGCATCATATGCGCGCCGAATGGGTGAAAGCCGGAGCCTGCGACATCCTGCGCGCCGGATCCAACGGCGTTGGCGGCATTACGCCGACCATGAAGGTTGCTGCGCTGGCGGAGTCGTTCGGTATGGATTGCGAAGTCCACGGCAACGGCGCGGCGAGCCTCGCGGTGGTAGGGGCTATCCGCAACTGCCGCTGGTACGAGCGCGGCCTGCTGCACCCGTTCCTCAATTACGATGAGCCAGCCGCGTATCTCAACAGCATTGTCGACCCGATGGATGACCAGGGATTAGTGCATTTGTCACAACGACCAGGTCTCGGTGAAGATATTAATTTTGCGTATATCGAAGCCAATACCGTTAGCCACGACTGACTCAAAATAATAAATGCCCGATGGCGCTGTGCTTATCGAGCCTATGGCCCGGTAGGTCGGACAAGGCGAAAACGCCGCCATCCGGCAACATGTACCCTACAGTACAGGCAAACATAGATATGAAAAAAACCTCTTTACTGGGAGCGTGCTTACTCGCGCTCGCCGTGTCGATGGGAAGTGGGGCGGCAATAGCGAAAACGCCGCCCGACCAACTGATCATCGGCATGAATATGAACAACCTTCTGACGCTTGACCCGGCAGCGATGACCGGTAACGAAGTCGTCGGGATTGTGGTCAATCTCTATGACTCGCTGGTGGAGCTTGATCCTAAACAGCTAACCAACGTCAGGCCCGCGCTGGCGAAATCCTGGGATATCAGCCCGGATGGTAAAACCCTGACTTTCCATCTGCGCGACGACGTGAAATTTCACTCTGGCAATCCGCTGACCGCCGCCGATGTGGTGTGGTCAATGCGGCGTATTCTGCATCTCAACCTCGCCCAGGCATCGGTGTGGAAATCCTACGGCTTCAGCAAGAAAAATATTGATAACCAGGTGAGCGCCCCGGACGACGTGACGGTACAAATCGTGTTACCGAAAGATAACGACCCGCAGCTGGTGATTTACTCGCTGGCGGCGCTGGGCAACCTCGGCGTGCTCGACAGTAAAACGGTGCAGAGCCACGAGCAGGATAAGGACTGGGGCAATCGCTGGCTCACCACTCATGAAGCCGGTTCCGGGCCGTTTACCCTCGAAACCTGGCAGGCGAAAGATGTCCTGCGCATGAAGCGCAATCCTGACTACTGGCGCGGTGAGGCGAAGATGAGCCGCGTGGTGCTGCGCCACTTCCAGGAGTCGCAAACTCTGCGTCTGATGGTAGCGAAAGGCGATCTCGATATTGCTAACAACATGGCGGTCTCCGATATCAACGCCCTGCGCAGCGACCCGCAACTGACCGTCGATGCAGTGCAGCGTGGGACCATGTACTACGTCGCTATGAGCATGAATGAAGATCATTTTGCCAATCCGAAAGTGCGCGAAGCGGTACGCTATTTGATTGACTACCAGGGTATCAATAAAGCGCTGATGCCGGGCTACGGCGTGCTGCATCAGCGGCCGATCAAAGCCGGCATGCCGTCCACACTGCCTGACCCGGGCTACACGCTCGACGTGGCGCGGGCGAAAAAGTTGCTGGCGGAAGCAGGCTATCCCAACGGATTTGATACCACGCTGCGAGTGCTCTCCGATCAGCCGTTCCTCAATATCGCCATTGCCGTGCAGTCGACGCTGATGCAAGCGGGCATTAACGCCAAAATCATCACCGGCACCGGCAATCAGATCTACGGCGCGATGCGCGAACGTAAATTTGACCTGCTAGTCGGGCGTGGGGGGAGCGGAATGGAACCTCACCCGCACTCCAGCCTGCGTGCGCTGGTCTATAACCCGGATAATAGCGCTGAAGCTCGCCTGACCAACTTCCAGGGCTGGCGTACCGGTTTTTACGACCCGCAGCTGAACTCCATGATTGACCACGCTCTGCTGGAGCGTAACCCGCAGCAACAGGTAGCGAGCTATCAGGCGATTCAGCAGCGCTATGACCAGCTGATCCCGGCGTTAATTCCGCTGTCGCAAATGGTCGATTCCGTCGTGGTACGCAACGAGGTGCAGGATTATCAGCCGCACCCCTCCGCCACCACTTTTCTACGTGAAGTCTATAAAACCCGCGAAGGAGAGAAAGGATGAGTACGGCAATCCTTGCGCCTGGCTCCCGCACCCGGCGCTTATCAAAACGACTGCTGCAGGTGGCGATTACGCTGTTCGGCCTGCTGCTGCTGACCTTCACCATTGGGCGCGTGATGCCCATCGACCCGGTACTGGCCATTGTTGGGCCGGATGCCGACCAGAGCACTTACCAGCAGGTTTATCAGCAACTGGGGTTTGACCAGTCGTTGGTCACCCAGTTTGGCATCTATTTTGTCAACTTGTTGCATGGCGATTTGGGCAATGCATTGCTGACCGGGAAACCGGTGGTAGACGACATTATTCGCGTCTTCCCGGCCACCATGGAGCTGGCGACGATGGCGATTATCGTCGGCGCAGGCCTTGGTATTCCGCTGGGCGTGCTGGCGGCGGCGCGGCGTAACAGCCTCTCCGATTATGTGGTGCGTATTATCAGCCTTGCCGGCTATTCAACGCCGATTTTCTGGGTTGGGATGATGGGGCTGCTGGTGTTTTACGCCTGGCTTGGATGGGTTGGCGGTGCTGGACGGGTAGACCTTGGTCTGGACGGTATTGTGCCACGTCGCACCGGCCTGATGACCGTCGATGCACTGCTGGCAGGTAACAGCCAGGTGTTCTGGAATGCCATTAACCACCTGATTTTACCGGCCTCGCTGCTAGGCTTTCACTCGCTGGCTTACATCAGCCGTATGACCCGCAGCTTTATGCTGGCCCAGCTGTCGCAGGAGTTCATTATTACCGCGCGGGTGAAGGGGCTGACCGAACGTCAGGTTATCTGGAACCATGCGTTTCGTAACATCCTGGTACAACTGCTGACTGTAGTAGCGTTGGCCTACGGCGCGCTGCTGGAAGGCGCAGTACTGATTGAAACGGTCTTCTCCTGGCCGGGCTTTGGCTCCTATCTGACCGGCAGCCTGCTGCTGGGCGATATGAATGCGGTAATGGGCTGCGTGCTGCTGGTGGGGGTTATCTTCGTGATGCTCAACCTGCTCTCCGACATGCTGTATCAATTCTTTGACCCGAGGACAAAATCATGACCGTTTCTCTGGATACGTCGCTTTCGGGCGGGGCGGGCGAAGGCCGCCAGCGGCTGCAACGTGCGGCGACACGGGCTGCCGGATTTATCGGCAAAATGGCGCGCAACCCGCTAACGGCTATCGGCGGTGGGATTATCTTCCTGTTGATCGTCGTGGCTGTGTTTGCGCCGCTGATCGCGCCTTATAACCCGCTGGTACAGGACCTGAACAGCGCATTGGTGGCACCGAACGCCCAGCACTGGTTTGGTACCGATGAGTTTGGCCGCGATATTTTTAGCCGCCTGGTGTACGGCTCGCGCATCACGCTGTATATCGTGCTGCTGGTGTCGGTCACCGTTGGCCCGCTTGGGCTGCTGCTCGGCGTCAGCGCCGGATATTTTGGCGGCAAGGTGGATATGGTGCTGATGCGCGTCACCGATATCTTCATTTCCTTCCCAAGTCTGGTGCTGGCACTGGCGTTCGTCGCCGCCTTAGGCCCGGGGCTGGAGCACGTAGTTATCGCCATTACGCTGACCGCCTGGCCGCCGATTGCTCGTCTGGCACGCGCTGAAACGCTGTCACTGCGTCAGGCTGATTTTATCTCCGCCGTGCGTTTGCAAGGCGCGTCTCCGGCTCGCGTACTGTGGCGGCATATTGTCCCGTTGTGCCTGCCTTCGGTCATTATCCGTATCACCATGAATATGGCGGGGATCATTCTGACCGCCGCCGGTCTGGGCTTTCTTGGCCTTGGCGCGCAGCCGCCGGAGCCGGAGTGGGGGGCGATGATCTCCAGCGGACGCACCTACATGATGGAGTGCTGGTGGGTAGTAACGATTCCGGGGCTGGCGATTCTGATCAACAGCTTAGCGTTCAACTTCTTAGGAGATGGCTTACGTGACATCCTCGATCCTCGCAGCGAATAATGCTCCTCTGCTCGACGTGCGCGACCTGTGCGTCGACTTTGTTAACGGTAGCGCGGTGACCCATGCCGTGCGCGGCGTCTCCTTCCAGTTGGGGCAGGAAAAACTGGCGATTGTTGGCGAGTCCGGCTCGGGTAAATCCACCGTCGGGCGCGCGCTGTTGCAGCTGCATCCGAAAAAGGCCCGCGTCACCGCCAGTCGGATGCAGTTTGGTGACCTTGATTTACTGCATCTCAGCGAGGCGCAAATGCGCGGCGTACGCGGCAAACGCATCTCAATGATTATGCAGGACCCGAAATACTCGCTGAACCCGGTGGTTTGCGTCGGTAATCAGATAGCTGAGGCCTGGCTCACGCACCATCCGGGGCGTAAAGATGAGGCTAAAGAAAAGGCGCTGGAGATGCTGGAGGTGGTGCGCATTCGCCAGCCGGAGCGCGTTTATCAGCTCTATCCGCATGAGATTTCCGGTGGTCAGGGGCAGCGTATCATGATTGCGATGATGCTGATCACCGACCCGGAGCTGGTGATTGCCGATGAGCCGACCTCGGCGCTGGACGTGTCGGTACGCCTGCAGGTGCTGGGCCTACTGGATGACCTGGTTCAGTCGCGCGGCCTGGGGCTGATTTTCATCAGCCATGATATCAATCTGGTACGTAGCTTCTGCGACCGGGTACTGGTGATGTACGCCGGGCGGGTGGTGGAGTCCATTGCTGCTAAAGATCTCGATAACGCCCGTCATCCCTATACCCAAGGCTTGATTAACTCGCTGCCGGATATGCAGCATCGCCGTCCGGTTTTACCGGTATTACAGCGCCAGGCCAGCTGGCTGACGGAATAAGGAGCGCAGAATGATTGAAGTACAAAACCTCAACCTCGCGTTTGGCGAAGGGGAGAAGCGCAATCAGGTACTTTACGACGTCAATTTCCACGTGAAGCCTGGTGAGATCTACGGTCTGGTAGGGGAGTCTGGTTCCGGTAAAACCACGGTACTGAAGTGCCTTGCTGGGCTATTTACCCATTGG
The DNA here is from genome assembly GCF_003261575.2 of Klebsiella huaxiensis. Classification (GTDB taxonomy): domain Bacteria; phylum Pseudomonadota; class Gammaproteobacteria; order Enterobacterales; family Enterobacteriaceae; genus Klebsiella; species Klebsiella huaxiensis. The sequence goes on from NZ_CP036175.1 coordinate 1,973,100, forward strand.
CAGGGAGAGCTGACCATTGACGGGAAACGGCTCGAGCATGAGATTAGCCGCGAACGCTGTCGTCAGGTGCAGATGGTGTTTCAGGACCCCTACGGCTCTCTGCACCCGCGGCATACCATCAGCGATATTCTGGAAGAACCGCTGCAGATCCATAACATTAACGATCGCGACCGGCGGATTAATACGCTACTGGACAAGGTCGGCCTGAACCGCGCCTTTCGCGAACGTTATCCGCACCAGCTCTCCGGTGGTCAGCGCCAGCGGGTGGCGATTGCCAGAGCGCTAATTCTTGAACCTCAGGTGCTGCTGCTGGATGAGCCAACCTCAGCGTTGGATGTGTCAGTGCAGGCGGAGATCCTCAATCTTCTGGCGGAATTGCAGAAAGAAGCTAAGCTGACTTACCTGATGGTGACCCACGATCTGGGCGTCATCGCCCACTTATGCCAGAAGGTTGCGGTGATGCAGTACGGTAAGATCCTCGAAACTTTGACCGTGGATGCGCTGGTGAATGGCGAGGCGCAAACGGCCTATACGCAGATGTTGGTCAATGCCAGCCAACAGTATACGCGTGAAATGGCACGAGAAGTGGCAGCGTACTAGTCTATACGGCGCATTCTCTCGTGAGGTGCGCTATTTTTTATATAAAGCAGTGAAGGAAAATGTATTTATAGCTATAAATGTTGTATTTTAGTGTAAAGATGGTGCTTAGATCTAAAACAGAAATATATACTGCATCTAGCCAATTCATATGAAATTATAATTCATATGAATGATTAAAGATAAAATAAATCACTGTTTACTTCCGTGTTTTCCAGATATCAAACAATGTAAACTCAGTTAATCCTTCTATATAGTAAGGAAAAACTGTGTGTTGCATCTCCAGATCTTCTCCGTAATAGAGTAAACTCGCTGGCGAATAATCCTAAGATGTCGTCTACGTAAGGCGAGTTATCACAATTACAGCTTGGTTTTCATGCCGCTCTCATCCAAATGGTTACAATACTCAGGGAACAGGATGGAAAAAATATATACCATCAACGGAAAAATTAATTTTATTCCTCAGCGTAGCGTTTTGTCACTTATTGCTGATGATACGAAGAATGTATCATTAAATATTCCCGTTAGCCGTTGCCTGATGCTCCTTATTCAGCAGCATGGCGCAACGGTTGCCCGTGAAACCTTTTTTCAGGAAGTATGGATAAAGCATGGCTCACAAGTGACCAGCAATGGTTTTTATCAAAATATTTCTTTATTACGTCGGGCCTTTAAGGAACTGGGTGTTGACGAAGAAATTATTGTGACGGTGCCCAGAGTCGGCGTCAGGCTGGAAGCAACATTATCCGTTATTGAATCCCAACCGGCTGAGTCCGATGCCGCGCCGATTACAGAATCCATCGTAGAGCCCGTGGCAGAGGAGGTCGCTGCTGCGAAGTTTGCAGAAAAAAAGCAGTTACGGCTACGGCGTCCCGCCTTATGGGGCATCGCAGCATTACTGAGCTGTCTGGTCGTTGGGATTGTTACCTGGCAAGCTGAATTCAAATCTTATTTGCAAAACTATTTGCCCATTAATGTAAAATATTCGCAACAATGTCACTTCTTTGCCAATAACGATGTGGTTGAGCACAAGCGACATGAACAATTCATTAACCGAAAGGAATTTGAATGTGAAAAATACCCTTGGGTCTATTTGACACTCTATCCCGGACAGGCCCGCGTCTCGGTGATAAGCTGCCGTCAGCAATTTAGTCAATGGCGTGATAATCAATGCCTCACCAATTATTATATTAAGGAGATGCTGAATGCACCGGGGTGAAATTAAATGGTTAATAGTAATCATTTTTATCTGTGTACTAACGGCATTAGCAATAAAATCCTGGCAATATTGGCAACGAGATCATTTCCAGTGTAGCGGTGAGCTGAGTTTATTTAACTCGGGTTTTCAGGGAGATATTTCTGTACGCTACATATTTGATGATGAGCGCGGTCTGGCGATCGTCCGTGGTGAAATTACGCCGCCGCAGGGTAAGCCGTTCACTATCAATCAGAATATCTGGTTTAGCTTTACCCGCGATGGTCAGCACTACTTCCTGCGTTCCGAAACGGTCTCCGCCAGTATCGGTAAGCTTGAGGAAGAAGAGCAGATCAAATCCATTCTGCCGACCTTCTTCATCCAGCCGCAGGTGCCGTTTTATCTGAATATCCAGCGCTTGAACGAACGTACCCGGCTGCTGTATACCAGCCGGGCACCCTCTTTGCTATGCGAGTCTTGAATTAACGTAACAGCACGCAATCGGGCGGCAGTCGGCAGCGTAGCGCTGCCGGCAAAATTTCCATGCGGAAGGTTTTGCCGCTCAGCGGCTCGCCATCAAGGTTAAATGTCATCTCGTGGGGGGCGGTTATCTCAAACCATGAGGAGACGCCATCGATGATATTCGGCGAGGTTTCCGGGTTTGCCAGGGTACTGAACAGCGCCGGGATCAGCTCTTCGCCGGTAAAAATGCGCAGATGCAGCAGGCCGTCGTTGATTAACGCCTCCGGGCAAAGTTGCTGGCCGCCACCGGCCTGACGTCCGTTACCGATACCTATCACCAGCGCGTCACCCTGCCAGTGAAAATTCTCACCGCGGATTTCACAGCGGTCTGGCTTAAGGGTATCCATGCGCATCAGGCCGTGGATCAGATAGGAGACGCCACCGAGGGCGGCTTTCAGTTTCTCCGGCGTTTCAGTGGTAATACGAGTGCCGAAACCGCCGGTAGCCATATTAATAAATCCGCTCTGGTCGTTGACTCGCGCAATATCGATAGCCACATCGCGCCCGACAATCGCCAGTTTCAGGGCGCTGGCCAGATCCTGAGGAATGCCGACGCTGGTGGCAAAGTCGTTCGCCGTACCCAACGGTAAAATCCCTAACGCCATCTTGCCATCGCGCTCGACCAATGCCGTGGCGACCTCGTTGATGGTGCCATCGCCACCGCCAGCAATGACCGTCTCTATGCCCAGCCCGAGGGCTTCATCGACAAAGCGCACGGCATCACCTTTTTCCCAGGTGACACGGACGTGAATGTCGATACCTTCGTCGCGCAACAGTTTAACCGCTTCGCGCAGCTGCGGTTCATTGGCACCTTTGCCATTCAGGATCAGTAAGCTGGCTGGAAATGTTGACATCATCAAGGGGACCTTTATTGCACAGTAATGCATAAAGTGTACCGCATGCAGGAAGCGAAGGCCGGGGAGATAAATAAAAAATAAGCCCGCGTAAGGGAGATTACGCAGGCTAAGGAGGTGGTTCCTGGTACAGCTAGCATTTATGGGTTATGTTTTTCAGCGAAATGGATGATATCTGCTTTGAACGAAACGGTATGTGATCCGTTTCTAATATCTTTACATCGCGAAAAAATAACCCAATTTATACCCTAAATAATTCGAGTTGCAGGACAAGGCACTTGTGCCTTGAACAGCGCTTGCGCTGGCCCCGGAGGGGCGAGGCCACAGGCCGAGTAACGCGGCAAGTGACCGGGGCGAACGAATGCGGCCAACGCACATGCAACTTGAAGTATGACGGGTATAACTAGTTACTGTGCGGACTTCTGGTCGTCTGGCCAGCAAAATTGCGCATCAGCAGTGCATACTGCAGGACCATATCTTCCGGAACAGGCAACCATACTGTGTGACCATCGCCCGGCGCGACCGGCATGATTTCGCCCTTGCCGTTTTCCATATGCTCAAGCGTAAAGTTGACGTTGCCCTGCGGGGTCATCAGCTCAAGGCTGTCGCCGACGGAGAATTTATTCTTCACCGCCACTGCGGCGAGCTGGCCGTTGCGCTCGCCGGTAAATTCACCGACAAACTGCTGGCGCTCGGAGATGGAGTAGCCATATTCGTAATTCTGGTAATCTTCATGAGTATGGCGACGCAGGAAGCCTTCGGTGTAGCCACGGTGAGCGAGGTTTTCCAGGGTTTCCAGCAGATTGGTATCGAACGGTTTGCCCGCCGCCGCATCGTCAATGGCTTTGCGGTAAACCTGGGCGGTACGCGCACAGTAGTAATGCGATTTGGTGCGTCCTTCGATTTTCAGCGAGTGGACGCCCATTTGGGTCAGACGCTCAACGTGGGCAACCGCGCGCAGATCTTTTGAGTTCATGATGTAGGTGCCGTGCTCGTCTTCAAAGGCGGTCATGTACTCGCCCGGACGTTTAGCTTCTTCAATCATAAAGACCTGGTTGGTCGGTGCGCCAATACCCAGCGTCGGTTCGACGTTCTGCACCGGGATCGGCTCATGCTTATGCACGATATTGCCAACGTCGTCTTCTTTGCCTTCCTGAACGTTATATTCCCAACGGCAGGCATTGGTGCAGGTGCCCTGGTTAGGGTCACGTTTGTTGATATAGCCGGAGAGCAGGCAGCGGCCGGAGTAGGCCATACACAGCGCACCGTGAACGAAAATTTCGATTTCCATTTCCGGCACCTGGCTGCGAATTTCGGCGATTTCATCTAGCGACAGTTCGCGGGAGAGGATCACGCGGGTGAGCCCCATTTGCTGCCAGAATTTGACCGTCGCCCAGTTAACGGCGTTAGCCTGTACTGACAGGTGAATTGCCATCTCGGGGAAGTTTTCCCGCACCAGCATGATTAAACCCGGGTCTGACATAATCAGCGCATCCGGACCCATCTCCACTACCGGCTTCAGATCGCGAATAAACGTTTTCAGCTTGGCGTTATGCGGTGCAATGTTGACGACCACATAGAATTTTTTGCCCAGCGCATGGGCTTCGTTGATGCCGAGCTGCAGGTTTTCGTGATTGAATTCGTTATTGCGCACGCGCAAGGAGTAACGCGGTTGGCCCGCATAAACTGCATCTGCGCCGTAAGCGAAAGCGTAACGCATATTTTTCAGCGTTCCCGCCGGGGAAAGGAGTTCCGGTTTAAACATGATTTTCTCGTTCTGATGACAGGTCAGATTCGCCGCACCCGGTGCGGCGAGTTGGGGAGTGCCCCCACATTAAGGGCGGGCATTGTAGCGCTGTGGGAGAGGGGAGTAAACCGTCCGGCTTAATCAACGCGCAGATAGTGCCCATCAGCGTTGACGTTCATACCAAAACCGCAGTTCATGGGAGTATCGGTGCTGGCGTCGATGGCTTCGGAAGAAAACGTCAGCGCAATATCACAACGGATATAGTCTCCTTCCCGAAGCGCCACGACTCCTTTGCCATTTTCAAGCAATATCGATTCGGAAAATTCGCCAATATTGGGGCCAACGTAGACCCCCATCATACCGAAATAATAACCCTGAAAATCAACTTGAAAGCGCGATGGCTGGGGCAACGTTTTTATGGTCAGTACGCTCCAGGAGGCGCGCCCGGAATAGTTCCAATATTCACCCGCAGCGGAAGCTGGAGGCGGCAGAGCCGCCAGCCTATCTTTAATAAGCCCCAGATTGTAAATCGACTTGCTATCGTCCGGTCTTATCATCAGCCAGGCGCGGGCTTTACGCCATTGACCTTCGCGCATCCAGGTCAACGCCACGTTGTTGTAAGCCGTGGCGATGGCGCTGTCGTCAAGGGTGCAGCTTTCGCTCCACGCGGCCTGCTGTTCAAAAGCGTTGCGGGCTTTGGCGTAGTTTTTCGCTTTGTAGAACTGCTCGCCCTGATTGGCCCAAGCCGGGATTTTTGTACAATCAGCCTCGATCTGCTGCTCGGTGATTTCTGCTCTGGCGGGGGCGCAGAGCAGAAGCAGAGCGCAAAAAGGTAAATATTTTCTTTTTATTATCATTCCATTACACCATTGAGTTCACTTGACCCGGCAGCTCTGAATCCGGGATGCGGACGGTATACCAGGCGAAACGAAAGCGTTTCCAGAAGCTGGAAAAATGGAGGTGGTCCAGGCAGTCCATGACTATTTCATTATTCGGGTATAGCGTGAAAGCGAAATGTGCCCAGCGTGCGCTTAGCTTCATGTTAAACAGCACTGGATCGTGTTTATTACCGTGCAGGCGCGATAGCGTCACCATTGCCTGCAATGTACCGTTATTGGCCTCTTGGCACACCAGCTCCAGATGTTCATGCGCCAGCGTAATATCCTTCACTTCGAAAATGTTCAGCAGGAATAGTCCCCATGCCTCTTCATGACCGAACTGATGTGCCAGATAGAGATTGCCGAGCAGTTCTTTTTCATAAGCGGAACGTTTTTCGGCATCGGATTCTTGTTTGCTCAGGCGCTGGTTGCAGATACCGATACTGAAATGAATATTCTGTAGGTCGTTTTCATATTCGGTATATCCTCCATTGAGGATGAGTGGATACGGTTCGCTGTCCCGTTGTTTTATTTTTTCATGCAGGATCGCCGCAGCGTGCTGAAAATAGTCTAGCGCGATGACAGGATCGTAAGGCAGCAGGCCGTTGTTCTCTTTATTGTTGTGTTCGAGGCCGAGCAGGTTTAGCGCAGCGGGAATATTTCTCTGCGCGCCCAGTTCTGCCAGTGGTAAGAAATGTTCCGGGAGCTGGAACCAGCGGCAATTATTAATTGCCGCTCGCCAGTTATAGTTGTATCGAATATCAGCTACGCTATTGAGCCAGGCGATGCCTTGCGCCTCGTCTTTTTCAAAACCAAATAATCCAGCGTACTGGAAGTAGCCGCGACGGATTTTGGGTACGGTGAATTCTGTCTGCAGTGTATTCTGGCAGAGAAAGTTATAAATCCACCAGGTATCAGGAAAATCGCGCAGAGCGAACTTTATCGCTTCATCTGTGAAGTAATTGCTGAGCTTAATTTTTTCCATGATCGAACGTTGAAGTGTTCGCCAGAGCGCATCGTTATCGTCCAGATCGCTATAACAAGTCAGCAACCACGACAGTGCGTTGTGGCGAGATTCCTTGATATGCGCCCGTTGCGCGATCTCTACAGCTTTGGCGATAATACGTTCCTGTTCTGCCGGGGAGTCAACCTCTTTGATGCGCAGATCGCGGTGGTCGTCCCACCAGATTAATAGCTCCAGATGCTCACGCTCCGCGGCAGAAAGATGATCGCATACGCTTGATTCCAGAAATTCGCGGATCTCCTCATGCGATCCTCCCCAGCGCGGCATACGAAACGGAATATATTCATCCAGCGTGTAGAATGCCGTCGGGAAGATAGCCAGGCAGGCGGTGAGCCAATATGTTTGCCCCGCATCGTCGTCGCACTCCGGCAGTACGGCCGGGCGCGGTAGAATTGGGCATATCGCGTCGGCAAACGACAGCCCGGAATGGGCCATCAACGCTTCCACTTCCTGTGGTGAATGGCGATGGTATTCGGCAAGATCTTCCATCAGCGGCTGTCCGCCGACTTCCGCTCCCAGAAGGAACTCAACCAGCCAGTCGGGCTGGCCGAAGACCTTTGAGTTGGTGCTGGTCAAGGAAGCCGCCATCCACTGGCGCGGGTCGCAGCCGATAGCATTCAGCGCGGCAATGACCATTCGCTCGTTGCAGGCGGCGGCGCAGATCCACATCGCGCGGGTGGTTTCTTTTGCCCAGCCGTAGCTGCGGTAGAGCCACGCACGGTGATTCCAGTATTGCGCTTCGGCGAGCCAGGCGTGAGTGGCGCGGGGGCGGGCGCGCTGCCAGTTTTTGATCAGCTCCAGGCCCTCCGGCCCGGCTTCAACCAGCGCATCCATATCGTAAAAATGGTTGTCCATTTGATTCCAGGCGAAGAAATAGCGCTTTTCCGCTTCGCGGCTGGTAAAGCTCTCCGTCAGCGCCTGGTTGTAAAGCGTATCCAGTTCGTCATAGCGCGCTTCGCGTAGCAGGCCGGGGATATCGGCGATATACCACTCGCGTTGACCATCATTGAGGGAATCTTTGTGGTTACACATCTCAAACATGGCGTTGAGGAGTTGGTCATCCTGTTCCATAAGTAGTCCTTTTAAATTGGCTCGAAAATTTTGAATTTATTCCACGGCAGCTGTCGCCAGCGGCTGAAGGGGTCTTTCAGATAATGAGTAACTTCCTGTAAATCACGTCCTGAGATTGACGCGGGAGTATCATGTAGTGTTAACCAGACCTGACGAGCGCGAACGTAGGCGGTGGCGTAATCTTCCCATGAGTCAAAACAGTCCTGTGCGCGCTGGGCATTAAGCAACAACACCAACCAGGCCTGATTTTCGTCGCACCAGCCGAGTCCGGCGATACAGCGGGTCAGAAAGGCGGTGCGCATACAGTCGAAGGCCAGCGCGTCGCGGACCTGACCCTGGACCGCCAGGTGGTGGTAAAACGTGCGCGGTGAGTTGCCGATGCCAGCCGGCCAGCGGCGCAAGATATCTTCGACCTTTTGCCGCAACGCCTCCTCATTAATGTTTTCTTTCAGGCCCAGCTCTTTTTTCAGCTGTTGCGCCAGATGCTGGCGTTTGTCATCGTCAAGTTTAAAGACCAGATCAACGCCTTTGGTCGGCAGCCCGTTGCGCCGGGCAAGGATGTCGGCTAATGCCAGTGCCCACTGCCGCCGTCGGGTATCGCGACGCAGGTCCTTCAGGCGATCCTTTTCTTTCTCCTCGGCAATGCGGGCGGCAACCAGCGGTTTGTTCTTTTTGTAGTTGCGCCAGCTAAAGAATATTGTGGCAACAATGAGAGCGATCCAGAACATTAGCGAGCCTCCCCAGTAACAGGAAGGTAGCGTGTGGTTTGCAGCGTCAGGCTCTCTATCTCGAAAGGTTCACTACTGGTATTTTTCCCGGCTAGCGTCGGGTGCCATTCATACTGTGGGAAGAGCATTTCCGCCGCGGTCGCGACTGTGGGGTCGATAACCTGAAGATAGCACAGCGCTTTTGGGGCGCTGTGCAGCAGCAGCCACTGTAAAGCAACCGGAGGCGTGGGGAAGTGTTCCATTAAATGAAAATTGTCATGCAGCACGTTAAGCAGAAAGTTGAAATCATGGATATCGGTAATAAATTTCCAGCCCTGATGTTCCGGCGTGTCCTCATAAACAATACCCATGCCTTCACAATCGGCGTGGCGCCCAGATTGCGGGGCAAGATGGCACAACAGAGATAAAACGTCGGCGGCATATTTCTTGATCGGGTGTCGGTTCTGTTTACCTTTAATCTGCTCAATGCTCAGACCGTCGTTATTTACCAACAGGCTTATCGTCACGTGGGGAATATGGTTGTCGTCACGCAGGCTGAACAGGCGTAGTTTCCCTTGTTCAATTTGCCGGGCGTAGTGTTCGCCGTAGCCGCCAGCGAGCGCGCCTTTATCGTCAAACTGCCCGACGCAGTGCTGCATATGCCAGGATTCATACGCCATTTCACTGCGCAGGGCAGGGCTGGCCGCATTGAATTCAACGAGTTCTCCGCTATCGATCGTCAATACCAGTTTTAATGCCTCAGGGGTGGTGGGATACCAACCCTGCTGGCGCAAGCGCTGCATTTTTTGGTGTTCTGCCTTGCGCATTTCCAGCGCAGTGAAGCAATTGATGCGCTGGCGTTTTGCCTCCAATCGCGTGCCTTCCTGACGCGAGAGGAATTCCAGTAAATCTCTTTCCATCGCCAGCAGTTGCGGATGCTGCGGATTTAGATAGTAGAAGGCTTCATCGCCGCCGAGCTTTAGTATTAGCCAGTCGGGGATTTCAGTATCGGCCCCGCAGTAAATGGCGTAGTCGGCGGCGGAGCGGACGCGATAAACGTTGGGGAACGAGCCGATGGCCCAGCGATAAAAATGGTTACTTAGCCAGCGTTGAATACTTTCGCCATCGCCGCGCTGCTGGCTGCGGGAAATAATGGCGGCCTTTACATTGGGTGAGTTGATTATATTTCGCGGTTTATATTTTTTATTAATATCACTCATGGCATTCCTTGCGCAGTTGAGTATTAGAGAATATCCGTACGGAATATATCATGTCGCCGGATGATTTCTTATTCTTGAGGGGATTCTCAGATTATGACGTGGGGGACGGTGGATATTTCCCGGAGGCGATGCTGCGCATCTGTCCGGGCTACCGGCCCGCAGATGGCGGCGAGCCGGGGAAATGTTGAGCAGATGACTCACTACGCCAGGCGGCAGGCGTCAGCTTCCCAGCGATAGCCTACGCCGTAGACGGCGCGGATAAACGACTGCTCGGCGTCCAGCGACTCCAGCTTGCGTCGTAGGTTCTTGATATGGCTATCGATGGTTCGGTCGGTGACCACGCGGTAATCATCGTACAGATGATTCAGCAGCTGTTCGCGTGAAAAGACCTTACCGGGCTCCTGGGAAAGGGTTTTCAGCAGACGGAACTCTGCGGGCGTGAGATCCAGCAGTTTATCGCGCCAGGAGGCCTGGAAGCGGCCTTCGTCAACGATCAGCGGGCTTTGCGCATCCAGCGCCTGCAGATCGCGCTGTGGCTTGCAGCGGCGAAGAATAGTCTTCACGCGAGCGACCACTTCACGCGGGCTGTAGGGCTTACAGATATAGTCGTCGGCACCGATTTCCAGTCCGAGCAGACGGTCGATCTCTTCGATTTTCGCCGTCACCATCACCACCGGAACTTCGGAGAAGCGGCGGATTTCGCGGCATAGCGTAAGCCCGTCGGTGCCTGGCAGCATCAAATCCAGTAGGATCAGATGCGGCGGCGTCTGGCGCACGTACGGTAGAACCTGGTCGCCGTGATTGATTAGCGTCGGCGCATAGCCCGCCGCCTGGAGATAATCGATCAGCAACTGGCCCAGCTTGGGCTCATCTTCCACGATCAAAATGCGTGGTGTGTTTTCATCAACAGGTAATTCAGTCATACGTCTCTCGATAAATTACGTTCCAGAGGTAACTCTACTTTAATGCTAACCCCGCCCAAAGGCGAATGACCGGCACGCAAAGTGCCACCGTGGGCAGCCACAATGTTAAGGCAAATTGCTAGTCCTAAACCAGAGCCGCCGCTGGCACGATTGCGCGAACCTTCGGTACGGTAAAAGCGCTCAACCAGACGCTCCAGCTGTTCGTCGGTGACGCCCGGAGCGCTATCGGCAAAGTCGAGAACCAGCATATGGCCGCTCTGGCTGGCGCGGATCTGCAGGCTGCCGCCGCTATCGGTGTAGCGCAGGCTGTTTTCCAGCAGGTTATTGAAAAGCTGCATCAGGCGATCCCGGTCGCCAAAAATCGTCGCGCTCTCCGGCAACGAAACGCTAATCGACAGTCCGCGGCTGGCGAAGCGTTCGCGAAACGCGCCAGCGGCGACTTCCAGCAGATTGATGATATCCACCGAGGTTTTCTGGTAGGAGAGCGCGCCTTCATCGGACATCGATAGCTGGTGCAAATCATCGACCAGTTTGGTCAGGGTCGCGACCTCGGCCTGTAGGGAAGTGATGGAGTCCGGGGTGAATTTCCTGATGCCGTCCTGAATCGCTTCCAGCTCACCGCGCAGCACCGCCAGCGGTGTGCGCAGCTCGTGGGAAATATCGGCCATCAGGTCCCGGCGCATCTGCTGGTTGCGCTCAAGGGTGCTGGCTAGCTGGTTAAAGTCCCGTGCCAGACGCCCCAGCTCATCGCTGCTGGTGGCGGTGACGCGGGTTGAGAAATCTCCGGCAGCCAGGCGATGCGTGCCCTCAACCAGTCGTTTGACCGGCGCAAGCAGGCCACGCGCCAGCGGGAAGGTGGCGAGCGCCGCCAGCAGCGTAGCGAGGGCGACAATCAGCCAACTGGTGCGTTTTTGTTGGCGGTCAAAGTTGATATCGGTGTTGCGCGTCAGACGTTCAACCGGCGACGCAATCACCGCGCCGACCTCCGCGCCGTTAACCATAATGCTGCGGCGGGTACCGTCTTTCGGCACGCGTTCGCGCGGACCAACCAGAACGCGCCCTTTTTGATCGACCACCCAGAACATGGTGCGCCAGCCGTGCGGAGGAATATCGGGACCAGGACCGCGATCGCCACGATCATCTCGGGGACCGTCGAGCGGTCGATCTGGCGCGGCGTCCGGCGGCATATCCTCGGGAATTGGGCCGGGTCCTGGTTCATCCATGGGACCGTGCCCCATACCGCGACCCTGCGGCGAGCGGTCGTCGTTGTCGCGCTCAAAGGTTTTCAGCAACTGGAATATAAACCGGTCGTTGTTACGCAGGAATTTCCAACTGCCATGCTGAGCGTACTGCTCGCTCAGGGCATCGCCGAGCATGGTCAGCCGCTGCTCATTTCCGCGCTTAATATAGTCGATAAACCCGCGTTCAAAGCTGATGCGTACCGCCCAGTGCATGCTGATCAGCAGCACGATGCAGGTGGCAAGAATCGCGATAAATAGCTTGCCGGTAATGCCGGGACGCCAGAACTTCAAGATTCACTCCTTTTGCGACGACCAATCACGGTGTTGGTGGTGGTGTCGTCCGGTACGCGGGAAAAAATCAGCGCGGGCAGCGCGATAACCACCGCCATGCTTAAGTAGGTATAAAGAAAGACCTGATGAGTGGTCGCCGCGTCGGCGCTGATATGCTGCTGACCGTAGAGACCCAGCAGCATGCCGGCGATAGTGACGCCAATACTCATCGATAGCTGCATGACCATTGACAACATACTATTGCCGCTGCTGGCGAGGTCATCGGGCAGGTCTTTCAGGGTCAGCGTATTCATTGACGAAAAGCGGCTGGAGTTGATCATCCCCTGCAGAAACAGCACCACCGGCAGCAGCCAGTACCAGCCTGCCAGAGCCACCGCCATAAACAGCAGGCTGACCAGCGCCAGGCCGATGGTTGAGACCACCAGCACCCGGCGATAGCCGAAGCGGTTGACCACCTGTACCACGATACGCTTCATGCCCATGCTGCCGAGTACCATTGGGATCATCATCAGACCGGCGTGGAACGGTGTAAAACCGAGGCCAATCTGCAAAAATACCGGCGTCATAAACGGCAGCATGCCGCTGCCGATGCGCCCGGCGAAGCTGCCGCCAAGTCCGAGCGAGAAGGTGCGATTGCTGAACAGTTTAAGGCTAAACAGCGCGTTGCGATTACCGCGCGCATGCCACAGATAGAACAGAATGGACGCAACGCCGACTGCGACCAGCGTCGCCAGCCATAGCGGAGAGATACCAAGCCCTTTTTTACCATCAAGCGCCAGGGTCAGCGTGGCCATTCCCGCCGCCAGCAGAATAAAGCCGAAGATATCAAAACGTCGGGTTTGCAGGGTGTAGTTGGGCATCAGGCATAGCGTGGCGATGGCGCCGACAATGCCGACCGGAATGTTGATCAGGAAGATCCAGTGCCAGGAAGCGTATTCTACCAGGATGCCGCCGAGCGCCGGACCGAGCAGCGGGCCAACCTGGCCGGGCAAGGTGACGAAGGTCATCGCCGCCATATATTGGCTGCGCGGGACGATTTTCATCACCGTCAGACGACCAACCGGAACCATCATCGCGCCGCCGACACCTTGCAATACGCGGGCGAGTATCAACTGATCGAGCGTCGCAGCCTGAGCGCAGAACAGGGAACCGACGGTAAACAGAATAATGGCGCTAAAGAAGATATTGCGTACCCCGACTCGATCTGCCAGCCAGCCACTGGCGGGCAGCATCACCGCCACCGTTAGCACATAGGAGACGATCACCATATGCATATGCAGCGGACTCTCCCCAAGGCTTTTCGCCATTGAGGGGAGGGCGGTGTTGACGATAGTGGTATCCAGCGCCTGCATAAAGAAGCCGAAGGCCACTATCCATAGCTGCCAGCGCACGCTGGCGGGGAGATCTGTCATGTTATTCGCTTACCGGTTGATGGAGTGTTCGCGAAAAACGCAACCGCAGACGGTCGAAGAACAGATAGACCACCGGCGTGGTGTACAGGGTCAACAGTTGACTCATCACCAGACCGCCGACGATGGTAATCCCCAGTGGCTGGCGCAGCTCGGAGCCATCACCACTGGAGATAACCAGCGGCAGCGCGCCGAACAGCGCTGCCAGGGTGGTCATCATTATTGGGCGAAAACGCAACAGGCAGGCCTGGAAGATGGCTTCTTCCGGCGGCAGGTTGCCGTTGCGCTGCGCCTCAAGGGCAAAATCGACCATCATGATGGCGTTTTTCTTCACGATGCCAATTAATAGCATAATCCCGATTAGCGCTATTAGGCTGAACGGGGCATCGAAAAGCTCAAGCGCCAGCAGCGCGCCGACGCCAGCGGAAGGGATGGTCGAAAGGATAGTCAGCGGGTGAACGTAGCTCTCATAGAGGATCCCCAGCACGATATAGACCGTGGCGATAGCCGCCAGAATCAGGATCACCTGGGAGTTCATCGTTTCCTGGAACACCTGCGCGGTCCCGGCGAACGACCCGCGCACGCTGGACGGCACGCCAAGCTGGGTCATTGCCCGGTTAATGGCATCGCTGGCTTCTGACAGCGACTTACCGGTCGGCAGGTTGAAAGAGATGGTCGAGGCCGCCGACAGCCCTTGATGGTTCACCGATAGCGGGGCGTTGGCCGGTTGCCATTTGGCGAAATAAGAGAGCGGGATCGGCTTATCTTCGCTGTTGATTACAAACATCTTATCCAGCGCGCTGACGTCCTGGGTGTAAACCGGGTCAACCTGCATCACCACTTTATACTGGTTCAGCGGCTGGTAAATGGTTGAGATCTGCCGTTGACCAAAGGCATTGTTCAGCAGGTTGTTGGCATCCTGCACGCTGATACCGAGCCTCGACATGGTGTCGCGATCGTAAACCAGGTCCATCTCAGCGCCGTTATCCTGTTGGTCCGAGTTAACGTCCGCCAGTTCCGGCAGTGCCGCCAGCGCTTTGCGAATCTTTGGCTCCCACTCGCGCAGCGCCGCAAGATCGTCCGACAGCAGGGTGTACTGGTAGCTGGCATTAGCCTGACGTCCGCCTACGCGAATATCCTGTACCGCCATCAGGAACAGGTTGGCCCCCGGCTCTTTCGCCAGTTTTTTACGCAGCCGGTCAATAATTTGCTGTGCCGTTTCGTGGCGTTCATCGCGGGATTTCAGGGTGATAAACATCATCCCGCTGTTGACTCGTGAGCCGCCGGTAAAGCCAGTGACGTTATCCACCGCCGGGTCTTCACGAATGATCTTCATAAAGTCCTGCAGCTTGCCGCGCATTGCCTGGAACGAAATGCTCTGGTCGGCCTGAATGCCGCCCATCAGTACCCCGGTGTCCTGCTCCGGGAAGAAGGTCTTGGGAATCGAGATATAGAGCCAGACGCTCAGCGCGATGGTGCCGAGCAGCACCAGGCCGGTTAAGCGGCTGTGCTTCAGCACCCATTTCAGCGACTTGCCGTACCCGCCCTGAATCGCTACCAGCAGACGACCAAAACCACGCTTGCGCGTTGGCTCGTTGGGCTTGCCGCTTTTCAGCAGCCAGCCGCACATCATCGGCGTCAGGGTCAGCGATACTGCCAACGAAATGCCGATCGCCACCGACAGGGTGACGGCAAATTCACGCAGCAATCTTCCCGGCAGGCCGCCCATCAGCAGTAGCGGCAGGAAGACAGCGACTAACGATATGCTCATCGACAGCACGGTGAAACCCACCTCCCGGCTTCCCTGTAGCGCGGCCTGAAGCGGTTTCATACCCGCTTCAAGATGGCGGGAGATGTTCTCCAGCACCACGATAGCGTCATCGACCACAAAGCCGGTGGCGATGGTCAGCGCCATTAGCGACAGGTTATTCAGGCTGAAGCCGCACAGATACATGGCCGCAAAGGTGCCAATCAGCGAGACCGGAACCGCCACCGCCGGGATCAGCGTCGCGCGGCCCGAACGCAGGAACAGGAACACCACGAGGATCACCAGCGCCACCGAGATCACCAGCGTTTGTTCGACCTCTTCCAGCGAGGCGCGGATGGTTGGCGACCGGTCCTGGGCGATTTGCAGGTCGATAGATGCCGGGATCGTGCGCTGCAGATCCGGCAGGCGGGCGCGAATGCTGTCCACCGTTTCAATGATATTGGCTTCCGGCAGCTTGCGGATCATCAGCAGAATTGCCGGTTTAGCGTTGGTCATCCCGGCGTTGCGCACATCCTGTACCGAGTCGGTGACGTTGGCGACATCACCTAACCGCACCGCCGCACCGTTGTTGTAGTGCACGATGACCGGTTGATATTCGGCGGCGGTTTTCAGCTCGTCGTTGGTTTCCACCTGCCAGCGGTGGGAGGCGTCTTCCAGTGCTCCCTGCGGTTTACGCACGTTGGCGTTGCTGATAGCGGTACGTACCGCGTCCAGCGACACACCCTGGTTAAACAGCGCCTGCGGGTTGAGGTCAACGAGCACGGCGGGCAGGGAACTGCCGCCGACGTCAACGTCGCCCACGCCGTCAATCTGGGCAATAGTCTGCGCCAGCTGGGTAGAGGCGAAATCGTACAGCTCACCCTGGGAGTAAGTATCCGAGGTGAGGGTAAGGATCATGATCGGCGCGTCGGATGGGTTAGCTTTGCGATAGGTCGGGCGGCTCGGCATACCGCTCGGCAGCAGGCTTTGCGCGGCGTTAATCGCCGCCTGTACGTCGCGCGCTGTGCCGTTGATATCGCGATCGAAGTTGAACTCCATAATAATTCGCGTGCTGCCAAGCGAACTGGAGGAGGTCATCTCGTTTACCCCGGCAATCCGCCCCAGGGAACGCTCCAGCGGCGTCGCCACCGAAGAGGCCATGGTTTCTGGCGAGGCACCGGGCAGCGAGGCGCTGATCATAATGACAGGAAAATCCACCTGCGGCAGCGGCGCAACCGGCAGCAGGCGGAAACCGAGGATGCCGCACAGGGTGATAGCGAGCGAGATCAGAATCGTCGCCACCGGGCGATAAATGAAGAGGGCGAAAAACTTCACTTACGCCTCCTCCTCACGCCGTGGGAACCGGCTCTTCATATACAGTGACAGGCGGTCGAACAGCAGATAGATGACCGGAGTAGTGAACAGGGTCAGTACCTGGCTGAGCATCAAACCGCCCACCATGCCAATCCCCAGCGGACGACGCAACTCCGCGCCGACGCCGGTACTCAACATCAGCGGCAGCGCGCCGAGCAGGGCGGCAAGGGTGGTCATCAGGATGGGACGAAAACGCAACAGACAGGCCTGATAAATCGCCTCGCGCGGCGGCATGCCCTGTTCGCGTTCGGCGGCCAGCGCGAAGTCGATCATCATGATGGCGTTTTTCTTAACGATACCGATAAGCAGAATGATGCCGATAATGGCGATAACATCCAGCTCGCTACCGGCCAACCACAGCGCCAGCAGCGCGCCAACACCTGCCGTTGGCAGCGTAGACAGAATGGTGATCGGGTGAATAAAGCTCTCATACAGCACGCCGAGCACGATATACATCGCCACCACTGCGGCAACTACTAGCCAGACGGTGCTGCCGAGCGCCGACTGGAAGGCCAGAGAACTGCCCTGGAACTGGGTGCGGATATCGCTCGGGAACTCCAGCGCCTGCTCAGCGCCAAGAATCGCCTCGACCGCATCGCCCAGCGAATAGTTGTTCGGTACGTTAAATGAGATTGTGGTGACCGGGAACTGATCGAGATGGTTAATCGACAGCGGGGCAAAGCGCTGCTCCACTTTGGCGATTGCGGTAAGCGGCACGATCCCGCCGTCGCTGCTGGTCAGGCGGATATTATCCAGCGCTGCCAGGCCCGGCGTCGCCTGGGTATCATGCTCCAGCACCACGCGGTACTGGTTTGCCTGGGTATAAATAGTGGAAATCAGGCGCTGACCGAAAGCGTTGTACAGCGCGTTATCGATATCGGACATGCTGATGCCGAGACGGCTGGCGCTATCGCGATCAACGTTGATATACGCCGCCAGGCCTTTATCCTGCCAGTCGCTGCTGACGTCGGAGAGCTGCGGCAATGCCTGCAGGCGGGTCAGAAGCTGCGGTACCCAGTTGCTTAGCGCATCCAGCGAGTTGGCCTGGAGAGTGAACTGGTACTGGGTTCGGCTGACGGTGGTATCAATCGTCAGGTCCTGGGTTGGCTGAAGATAAAGTTCGATACCGGGAATGCCGTCCACCGCGTTTTGCAGGCGGGCGATGACCGTTTGTACGCGATCGTCACGCTCGTCCAGCGGCTTAAGATTGATTTGCAGGCGGGCACTGTTCAGCGCCGGGTTGGTGCCGTCCACCCCGACGTAGGACGTCAGGCTTTCCACCGCCGGATCTTTAAGAATGACCGCGGAAACCTGCTGCTGGCGCTCGGCCATGCTGGCAAACGATACCGACTGCGGGGCCTGTAGCGTGCCCTGGATAATACCGTTGTCCTGAGTTGGGAAGAATCCTTTCGGAATAAACACCCATAACATGATTGACAGCGCCAGCGTGCTAAGGGCCACGCTCAGCGTCAGCCACGGATGGTTCAGCACCCGGCTCAGCCAGCGACCATAGACGGCGATCACCCGTTCAAAGAAGCGTTCGCTGGCGCGGGAGAAGCGGTTTTGCTTACGCAGCGACTCGTGGCTTAACATGCGGGCGCACATCATCGGCGTCAGGGTCAGCGACACCACCGCCGAGATGAGGATCGCCACCGCCAGGGTGACGGCGAACTCGCGGAACAGGCGACCGACGATATCGCCCATAAATAGCAGCGGGATCAGCACCGCGATCAGCGAGAAGGTCAGGGAGATAATGGTAAAGCCGATCTCACCTGCGCCTTTCAGGGCAGCGGTCAGCGGTTTTTCGCCTTTCTCGATATAGCGCGAGATGTTTTCAATCACCACGATGGCGTCATCGACCACAAACCCGGTGGCGATGGTCAGGGCCATCAGCGTCAGGTTGTTAATTGAGAAGTCAAGGAACACCATCACCGCGAAAGTACCGACCAGCGACAGCGGCACGGCGATGCCGGGAATAATCGTTGCCGGAACGTTGCGCAGAAACACGTAGATAATCATCACCACCAGAGCGATGGCCAGCATCAGTTCGAACTGGGTGTCGCTGACCGAGGCGCGAATATTGGTGGTACGGTCGGAAAGTACCTGTACTTTGACTGATTTCGGCAGGCTTTCGGTCAACTGCGGCAGCATCTGGCGAATGCTGTCGGCGGTAGAGATAATATTGGCCCCCGGCTGGCGCTGGACGTTCATCACGATCGCTCGCTGATTGTTGGCCCATGCCCCGAGCCAGCTGTTTTCCGCACCCTGTTCAACTGTTGCGACGTCGCCGAGGCGAATCGCCGCACCGTTCTGCCAGGCGATAATCAGGCGGCGGTAATCCTCTGCCGATTGCATCTGATCGTTGGCGGAAAGCGTAACCGCCCGCGACGGGCCGTCCAGG
The DNA here is from genome assembly GCF_003261575.2 of Klebsiella huaxiensis. Taxonomy (GTDB): domain Bacteria; phylum Pseudomonadota; class Gammaproteobacteria; order Enterobacterales; family Enterobacteriaceae; genus Klebsiella; species Klebsiella huaxiensis. The sequence goes on from NZ_CP036175.1 coordinate 1,992,298, forward strand.
CTACCCTTCGCCGAGTTAACGTTGGCGCTGGTAATCGCGGTGCGAATGGTTTCGCTGGTCAGTCCGAGGGCGGCAATGGCCTGAGCGTTTAGCTTCACGCGCACTGCCGGGCGCTGACCGCCCGCCAGGGTCACCAGACCAACGCCGGAAACCTGGGAGATTTTCTGCGCCACGCGGGTTTCCACCATATCTTCGACCTGAGTCATCGGAATCGCGGAAGAGGTGACCGCGAGGGTCATAATCGGCGGGTCGGCGGGGTTAACTTTGCTGTAGACCGGCGGGTTGGGCAGATCTGACGGCAGCAGGTTAGTGGCGGCGTTGATGGCCGCCTGTACTTCCTGCTCGGCAACGTCCAGCGGCAGCGTAAGCTGGAACTGGAGCGTGACCACCGATGCGCCGCCCGAACTCTGGGACGACATTTGCTTGAGGCCGGACATCTGGCCAAACTGGCGCTCCAGCGGGGCGGTAATCGACGAGGTCACGACGTCCGGGCTGGCGCCGGGATAGAGCGTCACCACCTGAATCGTCGGGTAATCCACTTCCGGCAGCGCTGAAACGGGCAGGAAACGATAGCCGATAATCCCGGCCAGCATAATGGCCACCATTAACAGCGTCGTCGCTACCGGGCGCATGATAAACAGACGGGAAGGGCCACCCGTACTGCTCGGCGGTAACACTTGCATCAGGAGCGCGCTCCTTTTTTACCGTATTCACGGCTGGTGGCTTTCGCCGGTTCAGCTGCGGTGGTGGCGTCGTGAGCTTCTACAACTTCAACCTTCGCGCCTTCCGTCAGGCGGTCGATGCCGTCGGTGACCACGCGATCGCCTGCGGAAAGTCCGGCGTTAATCACCACTTTCAGGCTGTCCTGAATCCCTGGCGTCACCGTATGTTTGCTGACTTTGTTTTCGTCATTCAGCACCCAGACGAAATGGCCTTCGTTGCCCATTTGCAGGGCTGCGGTCGGAATAACCACCGCGTTTTGCTCGGTATCCACCAGCATCCGGGCGTTGACGAACTGATTCGGGAACAGGGCGTCGTCCTGATTATTAAAGCGTGCTTTAAGCTTGATGGTGCCGGTGGTGGCGTCAATCTGGTTATCGAGGCTCAGCAGAGAACCTTCGCTGATTTTCTGTTTGTTGGTACGGTCCCAGGCTTCGACGACCAGTTTTTTGCCTGCCTTTTGCGCCTGAACCACCGTGGCTATCTGGTTTTCAGGAAGAGTAAAGACCAGGTCGATAGGGTGAGTTTGCGTTAGCACCACAATCCCGGTGGTATCGCCGCTGGAGATCTGGTTGCCGATATCCACCTGCTTTAAGCCTACCCGGCCATCAATCGGCGCGGTGATCCGGCTCCAGTTCAGCTGCAGCTGGGCGCTGGCGACGGCGGCCTCATCGGCTTTGATGGTGCCCTGGGTTTCACTGACCAGCGATTGCTGAGTATCCAGTTCCTGGCGTGATACCAGATTAGTTTTGACCAACTGCTGATAGCGCGCCAGGTCGCGGCGGGCGTTGGCCAGGGTGGCCTGATCTTTTGCCAGCTGGCCCTGAGCCTGGGCAAGAGCAACTTTAAACTGGCTGGGGTCGATTTCGGCGAGCAGGTCGCCCGCCTTTACCTGCTGGCCTTCGGTGAAGTGGATAGCCAAAAGCTGACCGTCGACGCGGCTGCGGACGGTAACGGTGTTGGCGGCCGTTACCGTACCAAGGCCGGAGAGATAGCGTGGGACCGATTCGCTGGTAGCCGTTGCCGCCTGCACCGGCGCAAGGGCTGCGCCAAAACGACCGTGACGTGGCCCACCAGGCCCTGGACCCTGCTGGCCAGGGCCTGCTGCCGTTACAGAGGTACTGTTTGCCGCTTCGCGACCCTGCCAAAACCAGTACGCGGCGCCCGCGACGATTGCGACTACCAGCACGGCTACCCAACGGCTTTTATTGCTACCTTTCATTAATTTGCTATCTCATCCTGAAACGTTTCACGGAATGATACTAGTTTAGTCAGTGAACGCTGCTTAAAAATGGAGGAATTATGAAAAGACTGTTGAGATATGTCTGGATAAAACGCTTTTTGCTGAGAGGCTTACGGTGAATATTTACGCGTAATTTACGCTTATCGATTTTTACTCACCGATCTTGTGAACGCCGATATTTATTTATTGGTATCCGTTGTTTCTTGATACCAACAGCGGATTGCGTCGAATCTGAACTGATATACAGCGTGAATACACAGCCTGGAGTGATGATTCAGCCTGATTGGCGGTCGTATCTGTTTAATAATCAAATCTACTCAGTGTTTTGTCTTAATCAAAGCGACCCATACCAGAAGGTTCTTTATGCATTTTACCCAAGCTATCGCTCGTCTTCCGGCCGCTACCTGCGGTGCAGGACAAACTACTGCCCAACTGGGCGCGCCGGATATTGCCAATACCACTCGCCAGTTTCTCGCCTATGTAGAAACCCTGTTGCAGCTTGGCCTGAAGGTCACCGTACTCCCTGCTGCGGCTGATTATCCGGATGCGCATTTTGTTGAAGATACCGCGGTGGTGATGCCGGAACTGGCGGTGATTACCCATCCTGGCGCACCGAGCCGCCAGGGCGAAGTTGACACCATCGCGCCGGTGCTGGCGGGCTTTCGTCCGCTGGTGCAGATGAGCGAGCGTGGGCATATGGACGGCGGCGACGTGCTGCTGGTCGACAAACAGTTTTTTATCGGCCTGACGGCGCGTACCGATGAGCAGGGCATTCGCGAGTTTGCCGCCGCCGTTGAGCCACACGGCTATCAGGTCACGGCGATTGAAGTCAGCGCCGGTCTGCATCTGAAATCGATAGTCAACTATGTTGGTCGTAATACGCTGCTGCTGACGGAAGGCTACGTTAACCATCCGGCGTTTAGCGGCTTTAACAGCATCGTTATCCCGGAAGAAGAGTCCTACGCCGGTAATACGCTGTGGATCAACGATACTTTAATTACGCCTCAGGGTTACCCCCATACCCTGGGCGAAATCAGCAAGCTGGGAATGCCCATTGTGCAACTCGACACCAGCGAATTTAAGAAAATGGATGGCGGGCTGACCTGCCTCTCACTGCGTTTTTAATCACCGCGCCGACACCGGGGAAACCGAAATGAAAACACGCCTTGCCGCATTACTGGCCTGTATGGCGCTCAGCGCGCCGCTGGCCGCCCAGCAGTTTGACACCATCAGCTTTGGCGTCGATGGCGGCTATCCGCCTTTTGACGTCCTGGCCCCCAGCGGTGAAATTACCGGTTTTGATATCGATATCGCTAACGCGCTCTGTACGCAGCTAAAAGCCAAATGCGTTTTCGTTAAGCAGCCATTCGAAAGCATGATCGCTGCCCTTAACGCGCATAAATTTGATGCCATTATCGCCTCGCTCAATATTACCGATGAGCGCAAAAAGGAAGTGGATTTCACCGATCGCTACTATCGCAGCGCGGCGCAGCTGGTCGCACGTAAAGGTAGCCCGCTGCTGCCGGAAGTTGCCAGCCTGAAAGGCAAGACCGTCGGCGTACAGACAGGTTCCACTCATGAAGCTTTTGCTAAGGCTAACTGGGCCAATCATGGCGTGAAAATCGTTGGTTATGCAAACCAGGATAACGTCTATCTCGACCTGCTTTCCGGGCGTATCGACGCCGCTTTGCAGGATAATATCCAGGCGGCGACCGGCTTTATTGATACCCCGCGCGGGCAAAAATTTGCTTTTGCCGGCCCGGTTATTCAGGACGGCGGAATCTCTTCCGATGTTGGGATTGCGGTGAATAAAGATAATCCGGCGCTGCGTGACGCGCTAAACGGCGCTATCAAGGCCATCCGCGCTGATGGTACCTACGATGCTATCCAGAAAAAGTACTTTAGCTTTGATATTTATGGCAAATAAGTCGTGAAGGCGAGGGCGCAGGCAATGGCTTGCGCCGCTTTACGACATCCGCGGAAGGCTGAATATGGTCGCAGACTATTTACCCCTGTTGTTACGCGGCGCGGCGCTTTCGCTGTGCGTGATGCTCTCTTCATTACTGGTGGCTCTGTTGCTGGGGCTGATTAACTCGCTGGTGAAACTCTTTGGCCCGCCGTGGCTGCGCCTGTTTTCCACCGGTTACACCACGCTGGTGCGCGGTATTCCGGAGCTGGTAATTATGCTGCTGCTGTTTTTCGGCGGCGAAATGCTGGTGAATCTGCTGCTGAGTTTAGTGGGGTTGGGGCCAGTGCGCTTCAACACCTTTATTTCCGGCGTGCTGGCCATTGGTTTTGTTTTCGGGGCCTACTACACCGAGACCTTTCGCGGCGCGTTTCTTACCGTTGATAGCGGACAAACAGAGGCGGCACAGGCTTACGGGATGCGCCCGTGGACGGTATTTCGTCGGGTGATGCTACCGCAGATGCTGAGCTTCGCGATTCCGGGTATCAACAATAATTGGCTGGGGCTGATGAAAGCGTCGGCGCTGGTGTCGATCCTCGGTCTGGAGGATATGGTATGGCTGGCTGAACAGGCCGGTCGCGCTACGCAAAAGCCTTTCTTGTTTTATTTCCTGGTCTCGCTGATTTATATGGTGATCACCGCGCTTTCCAGCTGGTTGTTCAGTCGCCTGGCTAAACGCTATGCGCTGCGCTCTTCAACGGCGGGAGCGACGCTATGAATGTACAAACCTTTATTGATGCGGTTCCCAGCTATTTATGGAGCGATGGTAACGGTGCTGCGAGCGGGCTGGCGGTGACGGCGGAGCTGTTTTTGCTGTCAATTATTCCAGGCATGGTGCTGGCGATACTGATGGCGGTAGGGCAGGTTTACGGTCCACGGGCGCTGGCGTTGCCCATTCGCGGTTTTACTTACTTTTTCCGCAGTACACCGCTTTATCTGCAATTGATGCTGATTTACTACGGCTTGTCGCAGTTCGACATCGTGCAGACGGGCTGGATGAACGACCAGCCGTTCTGGCTGCTGTTTCGCGATGCCACCTTCTGCGCCACGTTAGCGCTGGTACTGAATACCTCAGCCTACGTCGCTGAGCTACTGGCGGGAATGATGCTAACTTTCCCGCGCCAGGAATGGGTCGCCGGCGAGGCCTACGGTATGAGGAAATGGCAAATTGTTCGCCGCCTCGTTCTGCCTGCCACCCTGCGACGCGGGATCCCGGCGCTGAATAATGAAATGGTCTTTTTACTGCATGCCACATCGTTGGCCAGCACCGTGACATTGCTGGATATCACCGGCGTGGCGCGCGCGTTTTACGCCATGACCTATTCGCCGTTTATTCCGTTTCTGATGGCCGCCGCGCTGTATCTGCTGTGCACTTTTATGCTGATATTCACCTTTTCACGCGCTGAACGGCGCTGGCTGGCGTTTATCCGTCGCGGCTAATCAGGAGCGCTTAATGGACTGGAGTTCGGTCAGGGTGACGATTTTATCAACATGAAACTTTTTACTGGTCAGCCAGCTATCCGCCAGCTGGCAGTAGTGCGCCATGCTGCGACAGCCAATCCGTACCAGGAAGTCAAAGCTGCCGCTGACCAGCCAGCAGTCCAGCACTTCAGGCGTCTGGCGCATCTCCTGTTCAAACACCGGCTGCGAGCGTCCGTGGTCAGCCAGCGCGATTTGCGCTTGTACCACAAAAGCGTGCTCCGGCTCAGGCAATTCAATGATGGCGCTGTAGCCGCGAATGATCCCATCGCGCTCAAGGCCGCGTACGCGTTCCAGGCAGGGGCGCGCGGTGAGGTTTACCTGCTCCGAGAGCTTCTGATAAGAGATGCGGCCATCCCGGCGCAGGATTTCAAGGATCTTGTGATCGATACGGTCAAGCCGGGTTTTCTTTTCCACAACCAGGACGTCCAATGAAAATTAAACATTATACATTACCTGAACATGCCCTCAGTGGGCAGCGGCAATTAAGCCATTTTCATTTCGGCGAACCCGGTACAGGAGAGAAAGTCTATCTGCAGGCGGGACTGCACGCCGATGAAATCCCGGGCATGCTGGTTCTGCACTATCTTAAAAGATTACTCAGCCAGGCGGAGCGGCGCGGCGAACTGCGCGGCGAAATTATTCTCGTGCCGGTGGCGAACCCGCCGGGGCTGGCGCAGGTACTGCTGAACAGCGGTATTGGTCGTTTTGATCTGGCGAGTGGGCGCAACTTTAACCGCGATTTTCCCGACCTCGCTGCTCTGGCGCACCAGCACTTAGACACCGAGCCCCCTGTTTCGCGCACTGAATATCTAAAACAGGTGCGCGCGGCGATGCAGCATGCGCTGGCGACGCTTCCTGCTGGTAGCGAGGTTCAGGCACTGCGTCATCATTTACTGAGTCTCGCCTGCGATGCCGATCTGGTGCTGGATCTGCACTGCGACGACCAGGCCATGTTGCATTTGTACGCCGACCCGGACTGGCAGGAGGAAGCAGGCGTTATGGCGGCATTTCTCGGCATTGGCGCGGTGCTGCTGTCGCAGGAGAGCGGAGGCAATTCGTTTGATGAGGCCTGTGGTTTACCATGGCGACGTCTGGCCGTGCAGTATCCACAGTGGCAGCAATACCGTCCTGGTTGTATGGCGGTGACCGTAGAGCTGCGCGGCCAGCAGGATGTGAATCACGCCACCGCCTGCGACGACGCCGAACGTATTTATCGCTATTTGCAATATCGCAGCGTGCTGGCGGGCGATAAGCCTGAGGTGCCGCAGCAGAAAACGGTGATGCTGCCTTTTGAGGCCGGAGAGATTGTCACCGCCCCGGCGACCGGCATTCTGGTCCAGCTAAAACAGCCCGGCGAGTGGGTGAGTCGCGATGACGTCGTGGCGGAAATCATCGATCCGCTGACTGATATGGTCAAAGCGGTACGGCCTAAGGCGGGCGGTCTGATCTATGCCAGCCGTCGTGCGCCGTTTGTGACCTTCGGGGCGGAAGTGATGAAAATCGCCGGTGAGCAGCCGTTCAGCGGCGGAGGCGGGCTGGCGATGTAAGCGATAACGTTATCTATCCCTGGCGGTTATCGATGACCTGAAGTTAACCGCCGTTAGCGTATTCTTCCCTGATACTCTATCAGCATCTGTTTTATTGATTCCTGATGAATTATTACCCTCAATCAAAAAAAAACTGGCAATAAAGTGTGATGTATCACGCTAAAAACTTCATTCTCATTGAATAAATTGTGATTTATTTCGCAGTAATAGTCTTTAAGTCCTCTCTTTGATAAATGTGATCTTGATCCACCGAATATGGAAAAAAAGGAATAATGACCATTGGATTGTGTCATTAATTGACTTTGCTTAAAAAAATGTCGCTGCTAGTATCGATGATAGTAAGAATGATACGGGTGGTGCTGGGGCATAATATTGTTGCAATAATTATTTCTGATGGGGTAATTGCCGTGATGTTATTTACTGTTAGACAACGTAAAATTTTTGAGATGCTTTGGGTGATCAGAGATTATGTCACAGTAAAGGATATTGCTGATGAGGTGTCTTATTCAGAAAAAACGGTAAGAAGCGATTTGGATGTTATCAGAAATGAAGTTGTTAATCATAATGTCGGTCGGCTGCTGGCTAAAACTAATAAAGGATTTTTCCTCGAAATGGAAAAAACGGCTTACGAAAAAATAGCCACGACCTTTGTTGAGAATAAAATTGATGAACGTATAAAAAACCGCATGTGCCGCATGCTAATGATTTTGCTGGTACAGCCGGTAGTGTCCGCCCAGGAGTTGGCTGATTGTGTTTATTTAGATAAAGGCGCGATAAAAAAATATCTGCTCGAAGTTGAGTCCTGGCTCCTGCCTTTTGGCATTGAACTTTGCAAATCTAACGCAACCTATAAATTATCCTGCACTGAGGTAGTTAGGCGTAAGTTATTTTGGTATTTATTTATTGAACTAAAGCGTTGTCAGAAAAAAGCATTCGCAGAGCATCTTTATTCATCTACACATGCTCTCAGTAAAAAATATTTTGATGGTGCCGATTATCTTACGCTCAAAATGATGTTTTCCAGAGAAATGCAATATTTTGAACCGATTATGCGAGCGATTGAAGAATTGGAGCAGCAATATAATGTCTCTTATACCTATGACTCCTGCGTATGGTTAATATTTTCCTTCGTGCTTGTTATGCATCGCCAGAAGATGGCTAAAGATTACCTGACTGTTTCTGCATCGGAAGCCTGGGATGTAGGTCCTGAGCAAGAAATGGCGCATTACCTTTGCCAGCAGTTACATACTTCAACCAGGATTGTATTTTCAGCTGATGATGTACGATATACGACACTTGTTTTACTCGCCAGCGAGTTAAATGACGTTAATAATGAGAGCGTCAGAGTTCAGGTTTGTGCTTCGCCACGGCATCTTGAGGAAACTATTCAGGAGTTTATTTTATCGTTAAGTCATGTGGTCAGTCGCGGGTTGCTGAGAGATAAACAATTATTATGGCGCTTGATTTTACTCATTAGACCGATGGTCTATCGTAACATCCTTGGTATAAATCGGGCTGAAGCCGGTGCTTCTCAGTCATTGATTAGGCAGGTCAAATTTTCTTACCTTGATTTATATCTTGAAGTTGAGCTTTGCAGTTTGCTATATGAGCAACGTTATCAACTAACCTTGAATGAACAAGAAATTAGCCTGATTACCTTATGTATTAAAAATGCACAAAGTTTAGCGTTTAAAAAAATTAGAATCGCTATTGTCTGTAATTATGGTATCGGCATTTCTCAATTTGTCGCGCAAAAAATACAGCGGGCAATAACTCAGGTTGAAATTGTTGGTATTTTTTCGTTAAGAGAGCTAGACCAACTGGATAATAATTACTGCGACCTGGTTGTGAGTACAGTGCCCCTACAGCGTCGTAAAGAGGCTGTTATCCACGTCAATGATGTATTGTTACCTTATGATCTTTCTCTGATTAAAGAAACCGTTAAGAAGATGCAAAAAAGTAAGATGCTGCAAACGCTACAGAAAAAAACGGACGGTAAAGTAAAAAGTTATCATCAGTATATCTTGCCTGAGATGCTATTCGTCGTTTCAGAAATTAAACATAACAATGCGGTGCTGGAATATGTTTGCCAGCAAGCGGCGGCTACAGGCTGTTGTGATGAACTTTATTTATCCTCTGTGTTAGAGAGAGAAAAAGTTTCCCCAACAGAAATTGCTCCTGGCGTTGTTCTTACTCACGGCGATCCGGGTCTGGTGAAGGTGAATTTTATCTCATTAACGTTACTACGCGAACCCGTCGACTGGGGAGGAGAGCAGGGGGTGGATGTTGTCTTTATGGTTGGTTTTAAAAGATCGTCTGATGGCAAAATTGATGGAAGTATTGCCGGTTTTTACACCATGCTAGCTGCGATGGTGGAAAATGATGGGCTAATGAAATCACTGCGTAACTGTACTTCTGAGCAAGAACTATATCGGTTTTTAATCGATGAGAACAAGTATGAGGATGTAATATGAAAATGTGCGAATTTATTATTGAAAGTGATGAAGGGTTGCATGCCAGACCCGCAGCGGACTTTGTTGATAAATCTATTTCTTATCTGAGTAAAATTACCTTTGAAAAAGATGGCGAGATTTTTAACGCAAAAAGTTTTACCTCCGTACTGAGTATGGGGGCGTGTAAAAACGACAAAATTATTATCAAGGTAGAGGGAGAGGATGAAGAACAGGCGATCGATGAACTCACTGCCTTTTTTTATACATTAAATTAATGCGGTTATACTATGTCAGATATCAGGATGTAATAAGGACAATAATTTTTATGATGCTTTCAGATGTTATCAATAAAAACGCCCTGCAAATTAATATGCCAGCGACCGATAAACGGCAAGCGCTCGAATCATTAATTGACCTGCTGTATAAGGATGGTGCAGTTAACGATCCACACGCTTTTATTCAGGATGTTTACCAACGTGAAGGTGAAGGTAAAACGGGAATTGGCGGCTTTATTGCTATACCTCATGGTAAATCAGATTTTGTTAACAATACCTGTATCGCTATTGGTTTATTAAAAAAACCAATTGAATGGGAGTCCCTGGACGGTAATAGAGTAAAAGTTATAATTCTTTTTGCCGTAAATAAAAAAGATAAAAATGATTATTTCGTTAAAATGATGTCACAAGTAGCTCGCATGTTAGGAAAGGAGGAAACTTGCGAGAAATTACTCTCAGCAGCGTCGACGGACGAACTGGTGTCTGCCTTTGAATAATCTGGAGTGTACAATGAATATTGTTGGAATTACCGCCTGTACTGCAGGCATTGCCCACACTTATATCGCTAAAGAAAAACTAATTCAGGCTGCCTTGAGTCTGGGGCATAACATCAAAGTAGAAACTCAGGGGTCTATTGGTGTTGATGATAAACTTAGTCCTGAGGATATCGCTAATGCGGACATTGTTATTTTTGCGACCGATATTGGGATTGGCGGGTTAGAGCGTTTTAAGGATAAACATGTGGTCGAAGTTCCTATTGCTACCGTAGTCAAATCACCTAAATCTTTGATTCAAAAAATACAAGAAAAAATGCAAAAATAATTAACCCTAAATATGAGGGCGATAGTATGTCTTACAGTATCGGTTTCAAGAAGCATATGTTGACCGGCGTTTCCTACATGATTCCTGTGGTTGTCGCAGCAGGGCTTTGTATGGCGATTGCAAAAATATTTGGCGGTGCATTTGTTGCCAATGCGACGCAAACGTTGCCCTGGTTTATCAACCAGCTTGGCGTGGTTGCAATGGGGCTCGTTGTACCGGTTCTTACTGCCGGCATTGCCTATTCCATTGCCGATCGCCCGGGTATTACCCCTGGGCTGATTCTGGGGTTTGTGGCCATTGAAATTAAAGCCGGGTTCCTGGGAGGAATGTTGGCCGGGTTCCTGGTGGGTTACGTCATACTGGCGATTCGTCGCTACTTAAAGCTTCCCTCCAGTATGCAGGGGCTGATGCCGGTACTCTTTATCCCCTTGCTTTCAACCCTGATTATTGGCCTGGCGTTTTATCTATTTCTGGGACGTCCGGTTGCCATCGCTCAGGCGGCGGTCATTGACTGGATGGGGGGACTTATGGGCGGATCGAGGATGGTACTCGGGGGGATAATTGGTGCGATGATGGGGTTTGATCTTGGAGGGCCGGTAAATAAATCCGCATCTCTTTTCTCAAATGCCATGCTGGCTCAGGGGATTTATGGCCCGGAAGCGGCGAAAATTGTCGCGGGTATGGTTCCTCCCATCGGTGTTGCGATTTCCGTGTTTATTTCTCGGCGTAAACGCTATTCTCAGGGAGAAATTGAAGCAGCGAAAGCCGCGTTTCCTCTCGGATTATGCTTTATCACTGAAGGCGTCCTGCCGTTTGCTGCTGCCGATCCGCTGCGGGTCATTCCTGCCTGTATGGCCGGTTCCGCCACAGCCGCCTCGCTAACGATGCTGTGGAACGTTACCAGCACAGTTCCTCACGGTGGGATCTTTGTTATTCCCATCATGGGACACCCATGGGGATTTGTCGCTGCGTTAATCATCGGCAGCCTGATTACTGCCGCAGTATTAACCATCCTCAAACCAGTATTAAAAGCATCCGATCAGCAAGATGGCGATGAAGAGGAACCAGAAGTTGACGATTTTGAGATTAGCATTAAATAGTACATCGCTTACTCAAGATTATTTTAATAGTTGAGGTCCAGTATGTATATTTTGAACGGCATTGCAGCGTCGCCAGGAATCGCTTTTTGTCAGATTCAGGTGGTACGTAACAATCACAGGTATGCTGAATATTCTGATGCCAGAGAGCCCTCCTGTGAGTGGGACCGCTTTTTAACTGCATTACAGAATTGCATTGAAAGTATGGCTAAATTTCATCAGCAAGCACGCCAGCAATACACTGATGATATGGCTAAGATTTATAAAGCTTATCTGTTAATGTTGCAGGATGAAGATTATATTGCAAATATCCGGGAGAATATTTTCTCCGATTTGTGCGCTGAGCTGGCGGTTATCAATGAAACAGAGAGGTTGGTTGGATGCTTATCAAAGTCTAAGTCGATTTATTTGAATCAGCGAGTTGAGGATATTCGCGCAATAGAAAAAATGCTGCTGGACTGCCTGGCGAATAAAATTATTGTTGAGCTATCCGATTGTCCGCAAAAAATGATTATTGTTGCGGATGAACTGACGCCAGCGGATACCATTGTCTATAATCCTGAACAGCTGCAGGGATTTATCACTTGCCGCGGAGGGGTGACTTCTCACTCGGTGATTCTGGCTAAAGAGCTGGGGATCCCTGCCATTGTTGGTGTCACGATGGATCTCGACAGCTTGGTAGACGGTCAGCCAGCGATCGTTGATGGCGACAGTGGGGTTATCTATGTTGATCCTGATGAGCAGTGTATCGCTCGGTATCAACAGCTCATTACACAATTAGCGCAGCGCAAAGCAGCACTAAGGCGTTTTGTTATCGATGCTGCCCATACGCCGGAGAAGATTGCAGTGTGCGCCAATATTACGGCTCTTAGCGAAGCTCAGAAAGCTCTCGAACAGTATGCCGATGGTATTGGACTGGTCAGGACCGAATTTTTGTACATGAATCGAGATCGGTTTCCGGATGAGGATGAACAGTTTCATTTTTATCAATCGCTGGCCCTGCTTATGGCACAAAAGGAGATTGTCATTCGTACCCTGGATATCGGCGGGGACAAGCAGGCGGATTACATTGGTATTCCTGCGGAGGAGAATCCATTTCTTGGCTATCGAGCTGTTCGCTACTGTCTGGATAATAAAGATATTTTCAAGCAACAGCTGCGAGCTATTATTCGTGCCTCGGCGTTTGGCCGGATTAAAATATTAATTCCGATGATTGCCACGCTGGAAGAGCTTTGGGAAACAAAGGCGCTGATAGCTGATATTAAGCAGTCATTAAGTATGCAGCAAATTGCATATGACGAAAATATACCTGTCGGCATAATGATTGAGACACCTGCTGCTGCCATGCTTGCTGATGTTTTTGCCAGCCGCTGCGATTTTTTCAGTATCGGTAGTAACGATCTTACGCAATATATCACCGCCAGCGATCGAAATAACAGCAAAGTCCAGCACTTATATCAGCCGCATCATCCTGCGGTGTTGCGTGCGATTAAGCAAGTTATTGATGCTGCAAAAAAACACCTTATTCCTGTTCACGTGTGTGGCGAAATAGCTTCAAATAAAAATATGCTACCTTTCCTGATTGCCGCCGGTGTTGATGAACTCAGCGTCACGCCATTAAGCGTCCCGCAAGTGAAATATACGGTAGCGAAAATGGCAACGGTGAAATGCGAATCATGGCTGAAATCAATCTTGTCAACATATGAAATGGAAAAAATAGAGTCATTGCTCTCCGGAATGGCTAAAGAAATAGACGTTCTAGAATTTTAGTCGTTAGTTAAAGAGTTCATCTGTTATTTCAGATAATTAGATCTGGAAGGGATGAGTGTTGTGTAAAATCACTTTCTATGCAGAGGTATAAAACATGTATGTCACAATGAAAACTATTTTAGATGATGCTAATCGCCATTATTATGGCGTTATTTCCGCCAGCGTTATTAATCTTGAGTTAGTCCGTGGGGCGATTCGGGCAGCACAAGAGGAGAATGCACCGATCATTATTAATATAGGTCAGGGGCAAATGAGTAAGCACGGTGATGGTGAAATTATCTCTAAGATTGTACGGACTCTGGCAGCGCGTGCAACCGTACCGGTAGCGCTGAATCTTGATCACGGTAAAGATTATGAGCGTATTACCCACGCTTTTCGCCATCAGTTTTCATCCATTATGATTGATGCCTCCGAATATCCGATGGAAGAGAATATTCGGCGCACCAAAGATGTCGTAACTTTATGCCACTCGCAAAATGTGACAGTTGAAGGAGAGATCGGTTTTATTGGTCAGGCCGCCAATGCGGATGATGAAAAATTTGACCTCTATACTCGCGTTGAAGATGCTGTCCATTTCTTTGAGGCTACCGGAGTTGATGCGCTGGCGATAGCCGTGGGGACTGCGCATGGTAAATACCCGGCCAATCGTGCACCTAAAATCGATTTTGATCGTATCAGCCAAATTAAACAAGCTACTCAGAAACCGCTGGTGCTTCATGGAGGGTCTGATTCCGGGGAAGAAAATATCCGCCAGGCCGTTATTTGCGGCATTAATAAAATTAACGTTTGTACCGACACGTTCGTCAGCTGCAAAGAGGGCTTGAGAACAATGCTGCAAGAGACGCCGGATATTGATTTCATGTCTATGATGATCAATATGGAAAATCAGGCTAAAGAAACGCTACAAAACTATATTCGTATTTCTGGCTCCAGCGGTAAAGCGAGTCACTTTAGATAAATTATCACAACCTTAAACACCGGGTTTTATAGCAAACGACTTAGCTTGCGCGCAGGCGCCAGGGGATTCGTACGCCCGCGCGCGGTCTGGAGGAAAAATAATGCAATATTCGGTAAAAATTGGACAGTATGATGGAACTGGCCTGCAGTGCATGGTTGAAAGCGCTGACTGGTTTGTCGGAATAAAAAACTGGAAACCCGAAAATGATATCCAGTATATCGATACGCTAGAACGCCATTTATTAACTGACGAGGTTTTTATTTTGTTAGATGGGAAATGTACTCTGCTGGTTATTGATGAAAATGATAGCGCAAAATTTCATTTTCAATATATTTCAATGGAACCTTATAAGGTGTACTGCATCCCGAAAGGTGCCTGGCACAATACGATTACCTGGCCAGGCGTCAAGCTGGCGTTGATCGAAAATCGTAACACCAGCGTGGAGAACAGCGAGTTTATGCTGTTAAGCCGCGCTATGCGCGAGCAAATAATCTCTGCGCTGGCATCACCTGTTAGCTAAGACATCAACGGAGTTCTCCGCAAGCGCGGGCGATGCTCTGACAGGCTGAGTCCAGCAGGGCATCATCCAGCGCGTAAGCCAGACGCAGATACCCTGGTGCGCCAAACGCCGTCCCGGGTAGAGTGGCAACATGAGCTTCGGTTAACAGGTAATCGGCAACCGCAACGTCATCATTGAGCTGAACGCCTGCGGGGGTTGATTTACCGATAAGGCCGGAACAATTTGCGAAGATATAAAATGCGGCCTGCGGCGCGCTGGCGCTTAGCCCATCGACCTGGTCTATCATCGCCATCACTCGATCGCGGCGCCTGACGAGGATGGCCTGCCACTGCGGCAGAAAATCGGCGGGTTGGGTCAGCGCGGCAACGCCCGCAGCTTGCGCGAGCGAACAAGGATTGGAGGTGCTTTGCGATTGAAGAATCGTCATTGCAGAAATTAACCAGGCAGGCCCGGCGGCATAGCCCAGGCGCCAGCCGGTCATGGAAAACCCTTTGGAGAGGCCATTCACCGTCAAGATACGCTCACGCAGTGCTGGCGCAACCTGAGCCAGCGTGCAGAAAGGTGCGCCGTCGTAGCGCAGCGCCTCATAAATATCGTCCGCCAGAATCAGTACCTGCGGTGCAGCCTGCAGTATTTTCGCCAGCGCCTGCAGCTCCTCGTAGCTGTACAGCGCACCCGTTGGATTGGATGGGGAGTTGAGGATAAGCCAGCGGGTACGTGGAGTAATGGCTGCGGCCAGAGACTGCGGCGTCAGCTTCCAGCCATTTTGTTCCTGGGTTGCAACGATGACGGGCTCGCCATCCGCCAGCGCTACCATATCGGGATAGGAAACCCAGTAAGGTGCGGGAATAATGGCTTCCAGACCGCTGCTCAGCGTGGCCTGTAGCGCATTAAAAATCAGCTGCTTAGCACCTGTGCCGGCAATAATCTCCTGAGAGGTGAAGCGCAGGTCATTGTCACGGGTGAATTTATCAATAATGGCGGCTTTAAGGGCGGCGGTGCCGCCGACCGCGGTGTATTTTGTTTCACCTTGACGGATAGCGTCGATACCCGCCTGGCCAATCGCCGCAGGCGTAGCAAAGTCCAGTTCACCGAGGCCAAGACTAATAATGTCGATTTTCTGCTGCTGCAGGGTACGGACCCGGTCGGCGATGGCCGCCGTCGGCGACGGGCGAACTCGCCGCATACGCGGCGCGAGAAATTGTGCTGACATAGTGCTCTCTTTGGTTAGACGCCGCATTTCATCGCGCGGCGTATTCGTTTGTTTCAGGGGATTCAGGCCGGTAGCGAGACGCCGCTGCGGGCATCGGCGGCGAGTCGCTGAAGCTCCGCCTGGGTTTCGGCAATCACCTCCGGGGTAACATCGACTAGCGGTGAACGTACATGTCCGCCGTTGAAGCCGCGCAGATTCATTGCTGCCTTCACCAACTGCGGCTGGCCATGGCGACGCGCAAGAGCACGGAAGCCGTACCATAGGCGGTGCAGCTCTCTGGCGGCGATGGCATCGCCTCGCTCCAGCGCGCGGAAACTGGCTAATACCAGCTCAGGCAGCGCACCGCTGTTGGTCGTGCTTATCCCATCGAAACCGCACATCATTGGGCCTAAAAATGCCAGGTCTGAAGCGCAGAACAGGCGCAGACGCCCGGACAACCGGTTGGCGATTTGGTCAATAACGGTTGGACTCAGGTCGCCTTGTTTGATGCCTACAACCTGCGGAATATCTGCCAACTGCTCCAGAAGCGCAGGGGGGAGGGTAATGCCGATACCCGGCGCGTTGTAGACCAGAATCCCGGTTTTAGATAACGGCGCCATTTGCTGGAAAAAATTCACGATTTGCATATCGGTGACTTCGGAAACAAAAGGCGGCGTAACCATCGGCAGGCCGCCGAGATCGCCTGCCAGCGTGGTTAATTCACGGACTACCCGGGCATCGGAGCCTGCGCTGCACAGCATCACCGGAACGCGGTCGCCGACAACCTGCATCACGTGACGGAAAATGGTTGCTCGCTCCTCAGGGCTCAGCGCCGGGAATTCGCCGTAGGTTCCGCCTATCAGGACGCCGTCATAGCCGAGGTCAATGACGCGCTCGATATTGGCGGCCAGACCGGCGAAATCAATCTCTCCCTGTTCGGTAAAAGGGGTCACGGTAATATTGAAGATCCCGCGTAGTCTTTCACGGCATTCAACCCTGTCTTTCATCTCTCTCTCCTTAACTGGTCATGCCACGATGGCATGACGATGCTTTGGTGGTTGGTGACCGGCGGCTGCCTGTCGATGGTGCAAATGTGCACGATAAGTGCGCATCATTTGTGCATTTATGTTGCAACGGCTTATAGATGACTCAGCTGGCTGAGCGGGCGAATGACGACGCCAGCGGCGGTCAGACGTTCGCGCAGCGTGCGGGCGATGGCCACGCCCTGCGGGTTATCGCCATGGACGCATAGGGTATGAACGGGCATTGGGATTTTGACCCCGCTAATGGTACGAATCGCTTGTTCTTCAATCATTTGTAGCGCACGACTGGCGGCGCGTTCGGGGTCGTGGATGATGGCGTCCGGCAAATGTCGCGGCAGAGTCAATCCGTTTTCACCGTAGCTGCGGTCGGCGAACACTTCACAGGCGACGCGCAGCCCGGCCTTGCGCGCCGCGCGTTCTGTCGCATTGTGCGGCGTAGTGACCAGCACCAGCTGGCGGTCCACGGCGAGAATAGCGCTGACGATGGCTTCCGATAAGGCATCGTCGGTGAAGGCCTGGGTAGCCATTGCGCCGTGTAGCTTGACGTGGGTCATCATATGACCGCAGACCCGCGCCATGGCCTGCATGGCGCCCAGTTGGTACACCACCATTTTGCCAACGTCCGCTGGGCTATCACCGGTAATCGTGCGCCTGCCAAAACCCCAAAGATCAAGAAACCCCGGATGGGCCCCGACGTCCAGCCCGCGCGCTCTGGCATGGGTGATAGTGCGGTACATCACCAGCGCATCGCCGGCGTGAAAACCACAGGCGACGTTGGCGGAGGTCACCAGATCCAGCATGGCTTCATCGTCGCCAACGCTGAATTGACCAAAACTTTCACCCAGATCTGAATTCAGGTCCACTTCTTGCATGATTACTCCTCGAGACAGTTGGTATACCAAATGCATGCAATGAGAATGCCAAAGGGTAAAAGCCAAAATGACGTCGCTGGCGAATGTGCCGATGAGCGAATGTTTAACCAGGAGAGAGTGAGCAGATGAAACCATCGATCAAAGCAGGCTGTCTGACATTGGGCCTGTTGACCATGAGCTATAGCCTGTCCGCCAGCGCGGATGAGCTCTATTTTGCTAGCTGGGGCGGAGCCTATCAGGATGCGATTCGTGAAGCCTGGCTGAAGCCCTTCAATAAAGAAACCGGTATTGATGTCGTGGAGGATACCGACCCGCAGGTCAGTAAACTAAAAGCCATGCAGGATACCGATACTGTGTCATGGGATGTGGTGACGGAGAATAGCTCGCGCCTGGCTCGCGGCATTAAGCTCGGGGTGTTTGAAAAGATCACCCCGGAAATGGTTAATCAGCAGCATGTTATCCCCGGCGCGCGTAATGATTACGGCGTCCCGTCTGAGATTTTCTCCACCCTGATAGGCTTCTCAAGCAAGGTCTTCCCGGAGGGGAAACCGCAGCCGAAAACCTTCGCTGATTTTTGGGATGTGAAGAAATTCCCCGGTAAACGCACCTTGCAGGATGAACCGGCTACGGTTATCGAAGCCGCGCTCATTGCCGATGGCGTCAAGCCGGAAGATGTCTATAAAACGCTCAGCACCCCGGAGGGGGTCGATCGGGCGATGAACCAGATTAAGAAAATCAAACCCTATGTGGCGAAATGGTGGAAGAGCGGCGCGGAACCGGTACAGGCGCTCTCCAGCGGTGAAGTGGTGATGGCTTTAGGCTGGAACGGCCGCTTCCAGTCGGGAATTGACTCTGGCGTGCCGATCAAAATGTCATGGGATGATTCTGTCGCGCAGGTTGGCTACTTTGCGCTGGTCAAAGGGGCCCACAACCGCGACGCGGCGCTGAAGCTACTCAACTATATTATTTCGCCGCAGCATCAGGCTGAGTTCAGTAAGTACATCGCCTATGGCCCGACCACCAGCGAGGCGATGCAATACATCGACAAAGCGCGTCAGGAACGTTTGCCGTCCACCCCGGAACGATTGCAGCACACTCTGTTTATGGATGCCGGATGGTGGGACAAAAATGGCCCGGCCATCATTGAGCGCTACAACCAGGTGCGTGCGCAATAACGGCGCGCGAAACATAAGTTGATTCAGTGAGTCACTGGGCGGACGGGGTACCTCTGACGGTGCCTCGTCCAGAACGGAGTGTGTTATGGTGGCAACGATATTGACCGACAACCTTACCCCATCCCGGCGGATCCGATGGCCCGGGCTGGCCCTCGTGGCGACGCTACCGTTGCTGCTTTTTTTACTCCTGTTTTTTGTCTGGCCGATTGCCGGACTGCTTAAACAAGGTTTCCTGGCACAGGGGCACTTTAGTCTCGAAAACTATCTCCACCTGTGGGATACGCCCATTTATCGCATCGTGCTGGAAAATACCTTTGTTATCGCCATGGCGGTGACGATCGGCTGCATTGTGATGAGCTACCCGCTGGCTTGGCTGATGGCCTCGGTGCGTCCGGCGATGGCGAAGCTGCTGTTCTTTGCCGTTCTGCTTCCGTTCTGGTCCAGCGCTCTGGTGCGCACCTCGGCGTGGATAGCATTGTTGCAGCAAAACGGCCCGCTGAATAATCTGTTGATGACCCTGCAAATTACTTCACAGCCGGTGGCATTTCTCTATAACTTTACCGGCGTGCTGATTGGTATGGTTCATGTTTTGATGCCCTTCGTGGTGCTGCCGCTTTACGCCTCATTCCGTTCGCTGGACAGCTCATTGCTGCAGGCGGCGCAAAGTTTAGGCGCGGATTCGCTAAGCGTATTTACCCGCATCATCCTGCCGCTGACGCGTCCAGGCGTTGTCGCGGGTGCGGTCATCGTATTTATGAACGCCGTCGGTTACTACATCACGCCGTCGCTGATGGGCGGACCGGAACAGCGCATGGTTGCGGAGCTTATTTCGCATAATATTACCGACGAGCTGAACTGGGGGATCGCCGCCGCGCTGGCCTGCGTATTGCTGATCACCACGCTGGTCGCGCTATGGCTGTTTAATCGCCTGTTTGGTCTCGATAAGCTGATGGGGGGTTCCAGCGGTAAAGGGAGCCAGTCAGTTGTCGTGACGCAGCGCAGCGGCGGTGGGCGTATTAGCGCAGGCGCAGGCGTGCTGGTGGCGTTATTTCTTATCCTGCCGATTGTTGTCGTTATTCCAATGAGTTTCGGTACCGCCAGCTTCCCTACGTTTCCCCCTGCTGAATACGGCGTACGCTGGTACGTGAACTTTTTTACCGACCGTAAATGGATGCTGGCGCTGGGCGAGAGCGTGCGGATTGGGCTGATTGTCACTATTTTATCGATGGTGCTGGGGGCGACCGCCGCGATGGGGATCCATAAACTCCGTTCGCCGCGCAAAAGCTGGTTGGAAACGTTGTTTATCGTTCCCATGTCGGTGCCAGCCATTATTACTGCCGTCTCGCTTTATTATTTGTGCGGACCATTAGGACTGATCAACAACTCGGTGGCGCTGATCCTCGGCCATACCGTTCTGGCTACCCCTTATACCTTTATTACGCTACGTGCAGCGCTCAAAGGATTCGATCCCAGCCTTGAGCTGGCGGCCTATAGCCTCGGGGCCAAACCCTGGCAGATGTTTCGTCGCGTGATGTTGCCGCTTCTGCTCCCCGGCATGATTGGCGGGGCAGTGTTTGCCTTCGTAACCTCATTTGACGACGTTGTGATGTCGCTATTTCTCACCACTATCCGTAATCGAACCTTGCCGAAACTGATGTATGAAGGACTGGCGTTCGATTTTGACCCGACGGTGATTTCGGCTTCCTGCGTACTGATCGCGGCGACGGCGGGGATCCTGATTTTGCAGAGCCTGGTAAAACGTAATGGAGGCAAACATGCGTCAAATGCAGGGTAAAGATGTCACTCTTAACGCCATTCGCAAAACCTACGGTTCCACGGTCGCGCTGCCGCGTATCGATCTTCAGGTGGCGCGCGGCGAGTTCTGTACGCTACTGGGGGCTTCCGGCTCCGGGAAAACGACGCTGCTGAAAGTGATTGCCGGGTTTGAACGCCCTGATAGTGGCAGCGTTCAGATTGCTGGTAAGGATGTGACTCGCGAGCCAATTTCTGACCGCAACATCGGCATGGTGTTCCAGAACTATGCGCTTTTTCCGCATATGTCCGTATTTGAGAACGTCGCCTTTCCATTACGTATGCGCCGCCTGGCGAAGGTCGATATTGAACGGCGGGTTGGTGAGGCGCTGGCGCTGGTCAGTCTTGACACGTTTCGTAAACGCCTGCCCGGAGAACTCTCCGGTGGCCAGCAGCAGCGCGCCGCGTTGGCCAGGGCGCTGGTGTTCAATCCGGATATTTTGCTGATGGATGAACCGCTTGGCGCGCTGGATAAAAATTTGCGTCAGTCGATTCAGATTCAGATTAAGCAGTTGCATCAGGAACTGGGCCTGACGGTGGTCTTTGTCACTCACGATCAGGAAGAAGCGATGAATCTCTCCGATCGGATAATCATTATGGATAAAGGGGAGATTGTTGGCGATGGTTCTCCGCAGACCCTTTATCGCCAGCCTGATAGCCGCTTTGTCGCCGGTTTTCTCGGCGAGTGTAATTTCATTCCCGGCGAGCGTGACGGTACGCTGGGCATCCGGCCCGAGCATATGCTGGTTGGCCGCGCCAGCGAGAAGGCGGCCCGACGCTATCAGGGCAACATTGTGATGGCCACCTTTTGCGGTCTGCACTGGAAGCTATTGATTGAGTATCAGGGGCAGATGGTGGTGGCCTACGCGCCGGTCGATCTCCCGCCTGAGGATCGCCATTCTGGCCAGACCATCAGCTTTGGCTTTCAGCCGGAACTGGCGATGACCTTCAGGGAGTCCGCGTGAACGGTTTTCCACGTTTTATCGCGGTGGGCGAACTGGCCCTATTAGTTGAATTCGGCGACCGTATCGACAACCAGCTGAATGCCCGGGTACTGGCGCTGGCGGCAGCGTTGAACGGTACGACCGGCGTGAGCGAAATTATTCCCACCTATCGCTCCCTGACCGTGGTGTTTGACCCATTAACGGTGACCTGTATTGAGCTTTGTGAACGCGTGACGCTTCTGCTTAATCAGCTTCCTGCCACACATTCAGCGCGTCGCCGCTGGCGCGTGCCGGTGTGCTATGGCGGCGAGTATGGTGAAGATTTGCCTGCGCTGGCGCAGGGACATGGGCTCAGCCCGGAGCAGGTGATTGATATACACAGCAGCGCGCGCTATCGGGTTTATATGGTGGGCTTTATGCCGGGATTTGCCTATCTCGGTGGTCTGCCTGAAATGCTGCATACCCCGCGTCGTTCATCGCCGCGAGCGATGACGCCGGCGTCCAGTATCAATATCGGCGGCCAGCAGACGGCAATCAGCTCGGTAGCAGGCCCCAGCGGTTGGCACCTTATTGGCCGGACACCCTGGCGTTCATTTGATCCGCTGCGGCAAAGACCATTTTTGTTTCAGGCCGGGGATGAAGTTGGCTTTATGCCCATTACTCCGGCGGAATTCGCCCGTCTGAGCGACAAGTGCCGAGCAGCGGATTGGTACCCTGAGCCGGAGGTAGCGTGATGCGCTGGCTGGAAGTTATCTCTCCAGGATTATTGACCACCGTGCAGGATGAGGGGCGTCGTGGTTTTGCGCATTTGGGCGTACCGGCATCCGGGCCGATGGACATGATTGCGTTTCGATTAGCGAATGCCGTCGTTGGAAACGGACCGGAATGCGCGGCGCTGGAATTAACCGCGCTTGGTGGGCGATACCGGGTGATGGGTGGCGAATGCATCCTGTGCCTCGGCGGTGCAGTCGACGCACAGGCTGATGGTCGGGTGCTGGAGCCCTGGGTTGGTCATCGGCTGGCGGAGGGCAGCGAACTGGTCGTTGGGCGTATACAGCGCGGGCTGCGCGCCTATCTGGCTTTGGCTGGCGGTATCGATGTGGAGCCTATTTTGGGCAGCCGCGCTACGCTGACCCGGGCGTCGCTTGGTGGTCTGAATGGGCGAGCGGTGGCAAAAGGCGATCGCTTGCCTCTGGCGGAAAAAACCGTTGTCGGACGCCGCCGCTGTTTACACGCGTATCTGACATCGTTGTACAGCAGCGGCCCGCTATCGGTGGTCATGGGGCCGCAGCAGGAGGCTTTTACCGAAGCCTCGCTGCTCACGTTTTTGCATGGGCGCTATCGAGTTAGCGCCCATGCGGACCGGATGGGGTACCGGATGGTGGGCCCGGCGTTGGCGCATTTGTACGGGGCCGATATGGTTTCCGATGCGGTGGTGCCCGGGAGCATTCAGGTTCCTGGTAATGGTCAGCCGATTATTGCGCTGCACGATCGTCAGACCACGGGAGGGTATCCAAAAATTGCCACCTTAATCGGGGCGGATCTGCCGCGCGTTGGGCAACTGCGGCCGGGGCAGAGCGTGGCGTTTCGAGCGATTACCGTATCGGAAGGCGTTGCGCGCTGGCGGCGTTTGCAAGAGGGCATCGCCGCCTGTTTACAGCATATTCAATCAACGGAAGTGAGCTGGCTATGAGTGAAACACAGACCGATGTAGACAATATTTTCCTCAATCCAGGTAGCGAGGATCTGACAGAAACAACCTATCGACAGCTACTGGAAATGATCCAGCAGGGACGGATCCCCACCAATATGCCATTGCAGGAACGGGCGCTGGCGGCCGCGCTGGGGGTCTCGCGCACGCCGCTGCGTGAAGCCTTCAGCCGTCTGGTTGGCGGCGGCTTCGCGACGCGGGTCGGTCGTGGGCAGCTCATCGTGAAAGAGCCCACACTCCGTGAATATCTGGAGATTCTGCAACTGCGGATTCTGCTTGAGGGGGAGGCGGCGTTTGCCGCCGCGTCCCGCATGCCGACGGAGCAGGCGCAATCGGTGATTAGCGTGTTGGCTGCCCACCGTCAGGCGCGGGACTTTTCCGCTTCTGAGAATCATCGTATCGATAACCTGGTCCACCAGACGATTGCCGCCCACTGCGGCAACGCCATGCTTGAAAGCATGATTTTTGATTTACGTATTAAAGCGCGCACTTTTGACCAGAACGGCACCGTCGCCCGCTTCGAGCCCGGCTGCCAGGAGCATATCGCGCTAATGGAACGCATTCTCGCCGGTGATGCGCCGGGGGCCAGAGAGGCGATGGTCTTTCATCTGACCCAGGCGCGGGCCGGTATCGTCGCCCGATTTACGGCAATCTGAGTAGGGAATAAGGGTAATGAACAAACTGAACGAACAAGCCAATGGGGTTTACATTATTTCCGCGACGCCGTTTACCGACAGCGGCGAGCTGGATTTAGCCAGCGCGGATAGCCTGACCGATTTCTATCTCGAAAAAGGCGTCAGTGGGATCACTATTCTCGGCATGATGGGCGAGGCGCATAAGCTTACCGAAGAAGAAGCGTTGAGCTTTATGCAGCGGGTGCTGGCGCGGGTGAACGGGCAAGTGCCGGTGGTGGTTGGCGTCAGCCATGCTTCCCACCGTCATGTGGAGCGTCTGGCGAAAACGGCGATGGATAAAGGCGCTGCCGGGGTCATGCTGGCGCCGGGTCCGAATCTGGCAACCGACCCGCAGGTGGAAAACTATTTTCTTAGCGTTGCGCAGCTGCTGGGCAACGAGGTGCCCATTTGCCTGCAGGACTTCCCGCAATCGACCAAAGTTCATACCTCTGTTCCGGTGATGTTGCGGCTGATCGAAGCGCTGCCGCAAATCGTGATGCTTAAGCATGAGGATCTACCGGGAATGCGCAAACTTAGTCAGCTGCGCAGTCAGAGCGAGGCGCAGGGGCTGCGCCGCATCAGCGTGCTGGTGGGTAACGGCGGGCTCTTTTTGCCGCAGGAGCTGGCGCGCGGAGCCGACGGGGCGATGACCGGCTTTGCCTGGCCGGAAATGCTAGTGCAGGTGTGCCAGGCCTATGCCGAGGGTAATCCGGGACGCGGTGAGGATATTTTCGATTGCTACCTGCCGCTGCTGCGCCATGAGTTTCAGTACGGCATTGGGCTGGGGCTGCGCAAAGAGGCGCTACACCGGCGCGGGGCGATAAAAAGTGCAGCTGTCCGCCAGCCGGGGCCGACTCTTGACCGTACCGATCTCCAGGAACTGAGCGGGCTGATGGCTCGCCTGGAACGCAAACTTGCCGACAAGGGGCTGAACTGATGGATTTTATGATTAGCGGAAAAACGGCGCTGGTTTGCGGAGCGGGAAGCGGTTTAGGGCGCGCGATGGCCCAGGCGCTGGCCGCTGAAGGCGTAAAGGTTGCGGTAACCGGACGCAATGAAGAAAAGCTGGCGGAAACGGTGGCGCTGATTACTCAGGCCGGAGGGGAAGCCCGGGCCTGGCGGCTGGATCTGACAACTCCTCAGACCTTCGATACGGTCCTTGACGAGATCCGTCGACGCTTCGGTGCGATAACCATTCTGGTAAATAACTCGGGCGGTCCCGCGCCTTCCACCGCTTCTGGCGTTGACGCGGAGGTCTGGCAGCAGCAGTTTAGCGCCATGGTCAGCTCGCTCATTCAGTTAACCGATAAGGTGCTTCCCGATATGCGTGCGGAGGGCTGGGGGCGCATCATTACCAGCACCTCTTCCGGCGTAGTCGCGCCGATTGCCAGGTTAGGGGTATCAAATACCCTGCGCATGGCGCTGGTGGGATGGTCGAAAACGCTGGCTGCGGAGGTTGCCGCCAGCGGAATTACGGCGAACGTGTTGGTGCCGGGACGCATTGCCACCGAGCGCGTTGGTCAGCTTGACGCCGCGCGCGCCGGGCGTGAAGGGATCAGCGTTGAGACGGTGCGCAGCAGCAGCCAGCAGACCATCCCGGTCGGGCGCTACGGTCGCCCGGATGAATATGGCGCGGCGGCGGCGTTCCTCGCCAGCCAGCAGGCGTCGTTTATCACCGGCAGCGTGCTGCGGGTTGATGGCGGCATGATCCCCTCTCTTTAACGTGGAAAATGCCGATGAATGAGGCTATACGTAGTCCGACCCTGGTGATTCGTAACGTGCTGCTGTTTGATGGCGGCGGTGAGCCGCCGATACCCGCGGATGTGGCGATTACTGGCGAATTTATTACGACCATCGGCGCACCGGGTTCGCTGGCCGGGGGACATATCGTTGAGGCGCACGGCCTGGCGCTGGCGCCGGGGTTTATTGATGTTCATACCCATGACGACCGGGCGCTGTTAATGCCGGGGATGATGACCGCAAAATTGTCCCAGGGCGTGACGACGGTGATGACCGGCAACTGTGGTCTGAGCCTGGCGCCGGCGCGAATGGTGAACGTTCCCGCACCGCTGGATCTGATAGCGACTCCCGAATGGTTACGCTTTCCCCATTTTGCCGACTATCTGGCGGAGCTGGTCAGTAGCGGTATTGCCGTCAACGCCGCCTGCATGGTAGGGCATACTACGCTTCGCGCCAGCGTGATGGGGGATTCTCTGGATCGTCGCGCCAGCGAAGAGGAGTGTTGCCGGATGCGGGAACTGCTTGAAGCATCTCTTGCCGCCGGTGCGTTTGGTTTCTCGACCGGGACTTTTTATCCGCCGGCGCGGGCTGCCACTATCGATGAGATTGTCGCGGTGGCTGAACCCTTGGCGCGCTATGGGGCGTTCTACGCGA
This sequence comes from Klebsiella huaxiensis, assembly GCF_003261575.2. Lineage (GTDB taxonomy): Bacteria > Pseudomonadota > Gammaproteobacteria > Enterobacterales > Enterobacteriaceae > Klebsiella > Klebsiella huaxiensis. The sequence goes on from NZ_CP036175.1 coordinate 2,018,968, forward strand.
CCCATATGCGTAACGAGGCTGAAGCGGTGCTGGACTCGCTTGATGAAACCTATGAGATTGGCCGTCGGTTGGGGGTAAGGGTACTGATCTCTCACCATAAATTAGCCGGGGTGAAAAACCATGGTCGTTCGCGGGAAACGCTGGCCAGTATTCAGGCCGCCCGCGCTCGCCAGCCGGTATCGCTGGATTGTTACCCCTATAACGCCTCATCCACGACCTTAAATCCGGACTTTATCGCCAGAGCGGCCAGGGTGCTGGTGAGCTGGTCGACGCCGTATCCCCAGCATGCCGGACGGCTGCTGGCTGAGATTGCGGTCGAATGGGGCATTAGCGATGAAGCGGCCGCGCAGCGGCTGATGCCCGCCGGAGCTATCTATTTCATGATGGATGAGGATGATGTCCAGCGTATTCTGGCTTTCCCGCCAACGATGATTGGTTCTGACGGCATGCCGCACGATGAGCATCCGCACCCGCGCTTATGGAGTACTTTCCCCCGCGTACTGGGTCATTACAGTCGCGAACTGGGGCTGTTCCCGCTGCACACGGCGATTAATAAGATGAGCGGCCTTCCCGCTGCTGAACTGGGTATTGACCGTCGCGGGCGGATTGCCGCCGGGTATTATGCCGATATGGTGCTTTTTAACCCACAGACGGTGCAGGACAGCGCCACTTTTGCGCAACCACGTACCAGGGCTGATGGTATTGAGAAGGTGTGGGTCAATGGCCAGCTGGCCTGGGATGACGGTGAAATCCGCCATCAGACGGCGGGGCGGGTTATTCGACGCTAAAAAAGTACCGTTCACGGTTCGGGCCAGCGTTGATAGCTGGCTTCGGTGAACGGCAGGAATTATGTTGAGGAGAGCACGCGGCTTAAAAAATCGCTCACCGTCTTCATGCATAGCTCGCGCTCTTCCACATGCGGCATATGGCTTGAGGATTCAAAAATGGTCCACTGCGCGCCAGGGATGTGGTCCATAAAGGGCTGTACCACTTCCGGTGTGGCTTCATCGTAGCGCCCGGAAATCAGCAGCACCGGAATCTGAATTCGCGCGAGGCGGTCGATAATTGTCCACTCTTTCATACTGCCGATGACGTGGAATTCGGTGGGGCCATTCATCGCGTGATACACCGTTGGGTCGGCATCCATCGCATCAAAGGTGCGCCGTACTTCCGGCGGCCAGGGATCAAGCCGACAGACGTGGCGTTGATAAAATACTGCACTTGCTGCCTTATATTCTGCACTGTCCAGGGTACCCGCAGCCTCATGTTCGAGCAGCGTCTGCTGGACGTCGGCAGGGAGCTGCGCCCGGAGTTCTGCTGCGCCCTGTAGCCACAGCGCCATTGAGGCCGGAGAGTTGGCGATAATCAGCGCTTTCAAGCCCGTTGGTTGCGTCACGGCGTGTTCCGCGCCTAGCATGCCGCCCCACGATTGACCGAGCAGGGCGTAATTATCGGCAATATCGAGATATCGCAGCAGGTTATCCAGTTCGTCGAGGAACAGCGCTGGTTGCCAGAAATCGGCAGGATGCTGCGGCAGATGAGTTGAACGGCCGTTGCCAAGCTGATCATAGTGGATCACCGCTCGCCCGCCGAGGGCGATATCACGGAACGCATCGACATAATCGTGCGTACATCCCGGCCCGCCGTGGGCAATGACCAGCGGCGTCAGTCCACTATGGGTATCGCCGCAAATACGAAACCAGGTTTGGTATTCCCGAAACGGGGCGTAGCCTTCGCTAATGGTGTACATGAATGATCTTTACCCTGATAAGTGGACCGGCTTTCAGGGTAAAGGGTCGCAACCAACGCTGAACACTAGCAAAAATGCTAGTTCTTAGCTGTCGAGCAGACGGTAATGCAGGGCGCGAACCACCGCCTGTACGCGATTGCTGGCGCCGAGTTTTCTGGCTGCGGTATTCAGGTGCAACGTCACCGTTGCTACCGAGCGATGCAGTTTGCGGGCGATCTCTTTGGCGGTGAGCCCTTCAGCAGACCACGCCAGACATTCGCGCTCACGATTGCTTAGCTTCACGTGGCGACAGGTCAGCACGGTGCTGTCGAATAGCGGAAAGGCCGACTCCTGGAACTGGTGGGCTATCAGCATCAGCTGCGCCAGGGTCGCGCCGATTTCCCGTTCCTGACGCTGGCCGGTATGGATGCCGGTGAGGGTCACGAATCCGCCGTTGGGGAGATGCAGGGGAACCGTTGCTCCGCAGGGCATATTGTGTTCACGCATATAGTCGGTGACGGCGATAGCATGATCGTCCAGCCTGCCGCGCAGCATGCTACTGTCTGGTCGTTGATAGGACCAGACAAAGGGCGCGCAGCTCTCCAGCGCACAGTGCTGTACTGGATCAACCTGGTAATATCCTCGCTCGCACCATAGCTGGCGCATATCCTCCGGCACATTGCACGTTTTCAGCAGCGATGGCGTAATCAGCTCTCCCTCCAGCGAACGCGGGACCGGCGTGTAGTCGTAAATGACCGCGTCAAATCCCAGCGTCCGGGTGTGTTGGAAAAGCCCTATGAATGCGTCATCCAGGCTGGCTGCCTGGGTGCTGCCGGGGCGTTCAAACTCCAGTCGCATATAACCCCCTTTACGTTAAACGAGACCTGCGACGGGCACGATTTGTGCAAATCCGTCAATAGCTCGCTCTGAGGTATGCAATTCCGATGCCGTCCCGGCGCAGCGCAAAACTAGTATTTTTGCTAACTGTTCAGCTTCTGACGTTGCCGTTAGCGTTAAGGCAACGCCACACCAGCAGCATCGACGACGAGGAACACACCATGTGGAGCGAAATAGCGCCCGATCAGTGCCATAACATTGCCGTGGATGGTTATAACGTCGTGGCTTATCAATTTGGCGATGGCGATGAGACCGTTCTCTGCCTCAACGGCGGACCAGGGCTGCCCTGCGACTATTTGCGAGAGGCTCACTCCTGCCTGAAGCAGCACGGCTACCGGGTGATTGCCTTTGATCAACTGGGAACCGGGAAATCCGACCGACCGGATGACGCCAGCCTGTGGACCATGGCGCGCTACGTACGTGAAGTGGAAACCGTCCGCCAGGCGCTGGGGCTCGGTAAAGTGCACCTGCTTGGTCATTCGTGGGGCGGATGGCTGGCGATTGAAGTGGCATTGCACCATCCTGGCGCAATTCGTTCGCTGATTCTCGAAAATACCGTCGCCGATATGCCGCATCTGGTGCAGGAACTGAATCGCCTGCGCGGTGCGCTGGGACCCGAAACCGTCGCCATGATGCAGCGCTATGAGGCGCTGGGCTGGCTGGAGCACCCGGCCTATCAGGCGGCGATTACGCTGCTTAATTATCGCCACGTTTGCCGCCTTGATGTGTGGCCCGAACCGGTTAAGCGATCGCTTGAGGACTGGAATATGGGGCCATATATCACGATGCAGGGGCCGAACGAATTCCTCTATACCGGTAATTTAAAAGCGTGGAACCGCAGTGCTGAACTGGGTTCGATCCGCTTCCCGTGCCTGATAACCAGCGGGCTGCATGATGAACTTACCCCCGCCTGCGCCCTGAAGATGAAGCAGGGACTGGCGAACGCCGAAATAGCCATTTTTGCCAACAGCAGCCATATGCCGTTTTACGAAGAGCCGCAGGCTTACTACCCGATACTGCTCGATTTTCTGGCGCGCCAGCGCGATGCGGGAGGCTGTTGATGCATCGTTACCGCTTCCTGCTTTTTCGTCCGCTGCAGCTGCTGCCGGTTCTGCTCGGCATCAGCTTGATCACATTCATGATGGTGCGGGCGATCCCCGGCGATCCGGCGCGCATTCTGCTGGGGGTTCGCAGTACTCCGGCTGCGCTGGCTCGCATTCGCGCGCAGTTTGGTCTTGATGAGCCGCTATGGGTGCAGTACGGCTTTTTTCTGCGCAACCTGCTGCAAGGGGAGCTGGGAAACTCGATTGTGTATCGAGTGGATACCCTGAAGCTGATTGGTTCGCGTCTTGAACCGACGCTGTGGTTGGTACTGGGTAGCGTTCTGCTGGCTATTGCCTTGACTGTGCCGCTGGCGGCGATTGCCGCACGCCAGCGCGGACGTCTTGCCGATCGGCTGATTCGCCTTTTTACCACCGCCGGGCTGGGATTTCCGGCGTTCTGGCTCGGCATCATGCTGATTTTGCTGTTCAGCATCGTGCTTGGCTGGTTCCCGGTTTCCGGCTACGGCAGCGATTTTTTAGATCAGCTACACCATATGGTTCTGCCGTGCCTGACCGTGGCGCTGGCGCTTTCAGCGGTATTGATTCGTAACCTGCGTGCCAGCCTGCTGATGGAGATGAATAGCGACTACGTCGTGGCGGCGCGGGCGCGCGGGCAGCGGGAAAGACGCATCTTCTGGCGGCATGTACTGCCCAATTCGCTGGTGCCGACCATCAATCTGCTGGCGGTAAATATTGGCTGGTTAATCGGCAGTACGGTGGTTATCGAAAGCGTATTTGCCATCCCTGGTCTTGGGCAACTTCTGGTAAAGGCGATTTTTAGCCGTGATTACATGGTGGTTCAGGGCGTGGTCATGGTCTTTGCCCTTGCCACCGTGGCGGTCAGCCTGCTTGCGGATATTCTGACCGTGGCTCTCGACCCGAGGATAAAACTATGAAGGCGACAGCGACGTTTTCCCGTCTGCGTCAGCGGGTTATTCCGCGTCAGCAGGCGCTATATGCCGGGCTGGCAATTGTCGGACTGTGGCTGTTGGTGGCCTGCCTGGCGCCGTGGATAGCGCCGTTCGATCCGATTGCTCAGGACGTGTCCTCCAGCCTGCTGTCTCCGGGCGGCGCGCACCCGTTCGGTACCGACAACTTTGGTCGCGATGTCTTTTCCCGAGTGCTATGGGGCGCGCGGGTTGATCTGCAAATTTGCCTGCTGGGAGTACTGTTCCCCTTTATGCTCGGCACCACGCTGGGTGCGCTCTCCGGCTATCTCGGCGGTGTCGTGGATGCGCTGGTGATGCGGGTGATCGATATCGTGCTGGCCTTTCCGTTTCTGGTATTGATGTTGGCAATTATTGCCATCCTTGGGCCGGGGCTGAGCAGCTTTTATATTGCCATGGCAATGGTGGGCTGGGTCTCCTATGCCCGGCTGGTGCGCGCTCAGGTACTGACGCTGAAACAGCGCGATTTTATTCTGGCGGCCCGTAGCCTGGGCTATGGGCACCTGCGCATTTTGTTTCGCCATCTGTTGCCGAATGCGCTGACCGGCGCGATCGTTTTTTCGATGTCCGACTGCGTTCTGGTGCTGCTAAACGGAGCCTCGGTGAGCTATCTCGGGCTCGGCGTGCAGCCGCCAACCGCTGAATGGGGCGTGATGGTTGCCGAAGGGCAGAGCTTTATCACCACCGCGTGGTGGATAACGACTTTTCCGGGGATCGCCATCGTGCTGTTGGCGATGGGGTTCAGCCTGCTGGCCGATGGGCTAGGGGATAAGTTAGGGGAGCGCGTATGAGTTTGCTTAAGGTGAATCACCTGACGGTCACGCGTGGTGAAGATATCGCGCTGGTGGATAACGTCTCGTTAAGTCTCGAAGCCGGTGAGATGCTTGGGCTGGTCGGCGAGAGCGGGTCGGGAAAAACCGTAACCTGCCGGGCGCTGATGCGCCTGCTGCCGGGGGCCGGACTGCGGATTACTGGCGGCGAGGTTCTGCTGGGAGGGCGCGATATCTTGTCCCTGAGCGAAGGACAAATGTCGGCGGTGCGCGGGCGGGAAATCGGCATGATTTTCCAGAACCCCACCAGCCACTTAAATCCGGTGATGACCATCGGGGAACACATTGCGGAAAGCCGCCGCCTCCATTTTGGCGCTAACCGTCGTCAGGCACGAGAGGATGCGCTGGCGCTGCTGCGCCAGGTGGGGATCCCGGACCCACAGAATCGGCTTAATAACTATCCGCATGAATTTTCCGGCGGCATGCGCCAGCGGGCGATGATTGCCGTTGCCCTCGCCCCGGAGCCTGCGCTGCTGATTGCCGACGAACCGACAACCGCGCTGGATGTGACCGTACAGATGCAGATTTTGCGCCTGCTGAGCGACCTGCGTGCTGAGCTGGGGCTAGCGGTCATTATGATCACTCACGATCTCGGTGTGGTGGCGCAAACCTGCGATCGAATTGCGGTGATGTACGGCGGCCGACTGTGTGAGGTGGGCGACAAGCGAGAAGTACTGGCCGGGCCGCTGCACCCATACACTCGCGGACTCATTGATTGCCAGCCGGTCAGTGAAGGCGGGCTGGGGAGGTTGACGACCATCGACGGCCAGCCGCCGGTTGCCGACCACTTTCCATCGGGCTGCCGTTTTCATCCGCGCTGTCGACGCGCCGATGCGTCCTGCCTGCACCAGCCGTTGTTGCGCGACGGGCAGGCTAGTCATAGCCATGCGGTAGCCTGCCATCATATATTGCCGACGCTTACCCGGCGGGAGGGATAATGGCTTACCCTAACTGGCCGCTGCTTGAGGCCGATAATCTTTCCGTCACCTTTCCGGTTTCCGGCGGGCTTTGGCAAGCGAAAAAAGTGGTGCATGCGGTTAACCAGGTCACGGTGCAAATTTATCCCGGCGAGACGCTGGGCCTGGTCGGCGAGTCCGGTAGCGGTAAAAGCACCCTTGGACGGGCGCTGCTGCAGCTCGAACGGGTTGCTGGCGGAGAGGTCCGGTTCGATGGTCAGCGTATTACTCATGGCTTAACCAGCGATATCGCCCGTCTACGCCAGCAAAGCGCGATGATTTTCCAGGATCCTTTTGGGTCATTAAACCCGCGCCAGACCGTGGGAGAAAGTATTGCGGAGGTACTGCGCGTTCATCAGAAGGTGCCGCGCGCGCAAGTTGCTCAGCGGGTAGCGGAACTGCTCACCCAGGTTGGCCTGCGTGCGCAGCAGGCCAGCGCGAAACCTTCTCAGCTTAGCGGTGGTCAGTGCCAGCGTGCCGGTATTGCCAGAGCGCTGGCTATTGAACCGCGGCTGATTGTGGCGGATGAGTGCGTTGCGGCGCTGGACGTCTCTATTCAGGGGCAGATCGTGAATTTATTGATGGATCTGCGGGAGAAAATGGGTCTGGCGATTCTGTTTATTGCCCACGATCTGGCGATTGTGCGTCGGCTCTGCGATCGCGTCGCGGTGATGTATCTCGGGCGAATTGTAGAGGAGGGGCCTGCGGAAGTGGTCTTTACCCGCCCCCTGCATCCTTATACCGCCGCACTGGTATCTGCGATCCCGGAAATTGACCCGGATAAACCGCTGCCAAAGAATTTGCTGGGGGGCGAGCCGCCCAGCCCCGTCGCTGTTCCACAAGGCTGTGCATTCCATCCGCGCTGCCCTTATGCGCAGGTGCAGTGCCGCACCGGCGAACCACCACCAACCCGGCAGATTGCCGACCGCGCTTATGCCTGCGTATTGAACCATGCGGGCGATGAGACCGTTTATCCTTTGACAGGGGGATCTTTTGATGAAGCACAGGCAAGTTAAATTACTGGCGGCGAGCGTTTTTCTGGCGCTCAGCGTGGTGAGCGAAATAGCGCAGGCGGCAGGGGTATTAACCATTGGCCGTCGCGAGGACAGCACCACTTTTGACCCGATAAAATCGGCGCAAAATGCTGACAACTGGGTTTTTTCCAACGTCTTCGATCCGCTGGTACGGGTGGATAAAACCGGGACTAAGCTGGAGCCTGGCGTGGCAGAAAGCTGGACGATTTCCCCGGATGGTAAGGTCTATACCTTTAAAATTCGTGATACCAAATTCTCTGATGGTACAGCGCTGACCGCCAGCGATGCGGCGTTTAGCCTGTTGCGTATCCGCGATGATGAAGGTTCGCTATGGCGTGATTCCTATAGCATTATCGCCAAAGCGGAGGCCACGGACCCGCGCACCCTGGTGGTCACGCTGAAATCGCCCTCCGCGCCATTCTTATCGCAGCTGGCGCTGCCGAACGCCTCGGTGGTTTCACAGCAGGCGATGAAGGCGGAAGGTGAAGAGGCGTTTGCCGAAAAACCGATAGGTTCCGGCGCGTTCAGTGTTAAAGAGTGGCTGCGCGGCGAAAAAATCGTGCTGGTTAAGAACCCGAACTTCTGGCAGGCGAAAAACGTCAGCCTGGACGGCGTGGAGTGGTTAACCATTCCGGATGATAATACCCGAATGCTGAAAGTGCAGGCTGGTGAGCTTGACGCCGCGCTGACCGTGCCTTTCTCGCGTATTGCCTCGTTACAAAAAGACGCCAATCTGAAGGTTGAGCTGGATCCTTCCACTCGTGAAGACCATCTGCTGATCAACCATTCTCACGGCGCGCTGGGTAAGGTGGAGGTGCGTCAGGCGCTGGACTTTGCGATTGATAAAGACGCTATCGTGAAGACCGTGACCTTTGGCTATGGTCAGGTGGCGAACTCCTACATTCCTGCCGGGGCGCTTTACCATTACGCGGACAATCTTCGCAGGCCATACGATCCGCAAAAGGCCAAAGAGATGCTGAAGGCGGCGGGGGCCGCCGACCTGAAGCTGAACTACGTGGTTAACGCCGGGGATGAAGTGGACGAGCAAATCGCGATTTTGCTCCAGCAGCAGCTGGCAAAAGCCGGGGTGACGGTGAATTTACAAAAAGTCGACCCGAGCCAGAGTTGGGATATGCTGGTCGCCGGGGATTATGATATTTCGGTAATGTACTGGACGAACGATATTCTTGACCCTGACCAGAAAACCACCTTTGTGCTTGGTCATGATGCCAATATGAACTATATGACCCGCTATCATAATGAGCAGGTTAAAGCTCTGGTGGCCGCTGCGCGCGTAGAAATGGACAGTAAAAAGCGCGAGCAGATGTATATTGACCTGCAAAAAATGGCCAAAGCCGACGTGAACTGGGTTGATCTGTATTACAGCCCGTACCGCAACGTCAGCCGCAAGAATATCGACGGTTTTTACCAGAATCCGCTGGGGCGCTTCTTCCTGGAGGATACCGTCAAAAACTAATGCCTCTTTGCGCCGGCTGGCCTCGACCACCGGCGCTTTTTTTGATCTTTTCGGACAACCCGCCGCGGCTTGATGCACGTCAACGAGCATATCAACTTTTACTATAAAAACTAAAAAAAGAGTTGTAACCCCGTCTGCTTTTATTCAATTTATGTGGTGAATGTTTGGTGCGTTTCAATAAAAAAAATACATACGCATTGAAAACAACACGTTAAATAAATCAGGGGTTAATTTTTGTGGCAAGTGCAAACAAACTCACGCTGTTCATCGTCATTTTCATGCTCTTGGGGATCCTCTCCGGCGCGGCCATCCATGCATATGCCGCGCAAACGACCATTACCGCATGGTCTGAAAACATTACGCTGCTAACCGATGTGTTTCTGCGCCTCATTAAGATGGTGATTGCGCCATTGGTCTTCAGTACCTTGACGGTCGGTATCATGCGCCTTGGCGAGACGGCCACAATCGGGCGGGTCGGTGGCAAAGCGATGGTGTGGTTTATCACCTCGTCAATTCTCTCCATTCTGGTCGGGCTGGTGATCGTGACTCTCGAACATCCCGGTGCCGGTTTGAACCTCGCTATTCCTAAAGAGTCCGTGGATACCGGGCTGGCGGTAAGCGGAATGAGCTTAAAAGGCTTTCTGACGCATACTATTCCGACCAGCATTACCGAGGCGATGGCCAACAACGAGATTCTGCAAATAGTGGTGTTCTCAATGTTCTTTGGCATTGCCGGGGCATCTCTGGGCGAAAAGTTTAATGCCCCGCTGGTGGCTGCGCTCAACGTGGTTTCCCACATTATGCTGAAGGTGACCGGGTACGTCATGTATGTGGCACCGCTGGCGATTTTCGCGGCGATTTCATCGGTTATCGCCTCTCAGGGGCTGGGGATCCTGCTTAATTATGCTTCGTTTATCGGCGGTTACTATGTGGCGATTCTGCTGACCAGCGTCGTGCTGTTGGCGGTAGGCTATATGGTGTTGAAAAAAGAGGTTTTTCGCCTGCTCAATATGCTGAAAGACCCGGTACTGGTGGCGTTTACCACCAGCAGCTCGGAAGCCGCTTATCCGAAGACCCTGGAGCGGCTGGTGAAATTTGGCTGCTCGCGTAACATCGCTTCGTTTGTGCTGCCCATTGGTTACTCTTTTAACCTGGTTGGCTCGATGGTGTACTGCTCTTTTGCCGCCATGTTTATCGCTCAGGCCTACAATATTCAGCTGAGCTTTAGTGAGATTACCGTGATGATGCTGACGCTGATGCTGGCGTCGAAAGGGATTGCCGGGGTGCCGCGTTCGGCGCTGGTGGTGCTGGCCGCCACGATCCCCAGCTTCAATGTTCCTGTTGCGGGCATCTTGCTGCTAATGGGCATTGACCACTTCCTGGATATGGGGCGTTCGGCGATAAACGTACTGGGTAACGGTATCGCGACGGCAATGCTGTCAAAAAATGAAGGTCTATTGCAGGAAGAAGTACTGGAAGCTGAAGCTGAACCTCAGCAGGTCGAAGCCTGATCGTCACGCGCCCTCGTTTATGGGGCGCGTTTACTCATCACGGCGAAAAAGAGGCCCCTAACAGGCACGCAAGGGGCAATGTGACGAAGTAACTCATTCCTCGATAAAGACGTTTTTCTTATTGTATAAAAATACGCTACGGTATCTTCATACCAAGGAATCAAGTAATGTTACCTGCTGCTTGTCGCACCTGAGTAGATGTTTTTCATCTTGTTGATATTTTTCGGAATCCCTTCCTATACAAGCCGTCAAATTCCTAATTTTACCGTGCATAGTGTTATCAATGATCAGCATAAGCGAGGGTTTACCAGCGCTCTTTTAACAAATTCATAAACTGGAAAAAATCATAATTATTATTAAGGCTGAATTTTTCCATAATTTTACTTTTGTGCCATGTGGTGGTTTTGATACTCACCTTGTTGAGAGCAGATATCTTGCTAATGTCAAAGCCATGAATAATACCGGTGGCGACGGCGACCTGCGATCGGGAAAGCATTTTATGCGGGCAGTTGGTGCAGGTTAGCGTTGAATCTGTAACCTGCGCCAGCGTCAGGTGTTCACACCTTTTTAGTTCCTGGGCAATAATTTCAAACATTTTATCAATGTTGACCGATTTTATTGAGACAAAGATAACGTCTTTCAGACAGTTAACGATCAACTCTTTTTCCGGGAGCTTGTCATAACTATGTAATATGATCACTGAGCTGTTTTTCTTGCGATTCTTTATGCTGGTATTGCACAGATAGATCTCTCCAGGGAGAACTTCAGCGATAATGATATCCTTATCTAAAAAATCATTATGCTTATAAGAAAAATTAACATCCAGATTAGCATTGCTGCGGATAAGTTCATTGACCATTGAAACCAAAGATTCTCTGAGGAACGTATTTTTAGTATTGATTGCGATGTTTATTCTTTTCATGGCGTTATTTTCCTGATAAATCAACATAACGCCATGTTGTGATCAATCCTCCGGGCGTATGCGGTGATTGTTGCTGTGCAGATTTTTTATTATTGCTGTGGCTTTAATTATCTTCTGCGCGAAGAGTTTTTCGTTGAAAACGGAAACTTCTGTTTTCTCCTGTCTCTAATATAAGAAACAAGACTATAGACGGAAACGCAAAGGCAAAATATGCACAGCAATAAGGCTAACCATGTTTGCATGGCCATGATTGATATCCTTTAACTTAATTTTAGGTGTTAAAACAGTACATCGTACGCACGAGAATATTTTTATACTCTTCTTCAAAATCGTACTGGCGATCGTGGGAGCAAAGCGTGCGGCAAACGGCCGGAATTCAGAGGTTGCTGAATTTATCGACAGTCCATTATCTTAATGACGCTTTGACGTGGTTCGCTCACGACACCATGTCAATGTAGGAAAATTCTTAATGTGCTGTCAGTCTCATTTCTCTCATTCCTCTCAAAAACTGAAAAAAAGTTAACAAGAAAAGCCGAATTCATAACGTAATAGTAATGAAACAGTACAGAAAGGACGGACTAAGCCGGCAGGTTGGTGACTGCCGGGAGGAGATATCAGGAAATAAACGCCAGACCTTTGCCAAAAATGGCGCGAATGGGCAGGGTAATGCCGTGCAGGCGGGCTTTGTGCCGTAAACGACTGATGACCACGTCGATTCGGTGCAGCTCCGGTTCGCCTTCATCGGTGAACAGGCAGTCGTGCAGGGCAACTTTGCTACAGACTTCATTACGATTACGCATTAAGACCTCCAGCAGCCGATACTCTTGTTGCGTCAGCGGTAGGGTCAACCCCGAAGGTGCGACAAGCTGCTCAACTTGTAACGTCCAGGGCGACGACGCTGACCGTTCCGCTGATATTGCTTGAGGAGCGTTAACCGGCGGTTTTTGCTGCCGAAGTCGGGAGCCAAGCGCATTAATGCTATCGGCGAGATCGGAAAAGTTTACCGGCTTGATGAGATAGAGGTCGGCACCGGAGTTTAACGCCTGCAGTCGGTCCTGTTCATGCCCTCTGGCGGTAATGACCACCAGCCCGAACTGGCCAATTTCATGCAGATAGTCCAGTACGCTAAATCCGTCTTCCCCCGGCAGGCCGATATCGATGAGCACGATATCGACGGGGTCGCGATGCAGCTGCCGCCAGAATGCTTCGGCACTGCGTACGCCCCAGGCATCAAAGCCGCGATGGCGCAAAAAAGCCAATAGTTCATCCAGTAAATCAGCGCTATCTTCGATAATAGCCACGCGTAATGTCATGATTTGTCCTTCTGCTGTCCATCCAGCGGGAGAGTAAGCGCAAATTCGCATCCGGCAGCGGTATTTTTTGCCAGCCACAGGTCCCCGCCGTGGGCCTGTACGATTTGTCGGGCGACATACAGTCCAAGACCGGTCCCGGCCGGTGTTGTCGTATGCGTTTCGCCGCGGCGATAGCGCTCGAAAATATGTTCGACCTGTTCAGGTGGAATGCCGGGACCGCGATCGCCAATGCGGATTTCAAAATGTTTTTCCTGCTGAAAAATCTCGATTCTTATCTCACCCGATTCTGAATATTTGACCGAGTTATCAAGCAGGTTAGCGATAGCAATACACAGCATCCCGCTATCAATGAACAGCATCGGCGAAGAGGATTCAGGGCCAACATTTTGCCCCTCCAGGGTGACATTTAAATAATGGTTCAGCGACAGATCCACCACCGTGGCGGCCGTATGGATAACCGGCAGCAGTTCGGCATTTTGTTTATCTGCGTGCAGGTCGTAGGAGGAGAGACGGGCATCGGCCAGGCAATTATCGGTTAGCTGTACAAGGCGGGTAGTTGCCCGCTGCATACGATCGAGACGTGAGCCCTGGCTCGCGGATGAGGTGCACAGGCGCAGGTTCTCCAGCGCGGCCTGAATAACCGCCAGCGGCGTTCTGAACTCATGTGCCACCATCCCCATAAACTGGCGCTGGTGAAAACTGGCGTCGCGCTCAATCTGTAGCTCCCGCGCTAACTGCTGTTTCTTCATTAACTTGCGGTTTTCCGCGCGAATGCGCAGCACGGCGATAATCAATACGGTGACGATATGGATAATCAGCGCGTACTGCCAGGTTGAATAAACCATATTATGAAAGGGAATAACGCCATGGATGGAGAGCAAAACCAGTGCGGCGGACACCACGTATACCGGTGGTAGTAGCCCCAACAGTAACGTATTCAGGTCAATCGCTTTACGCCGCCACAGCGTCCAGGACGTTATCAGCAGAATAGGGGCGGCGATGAAGAATATCCCTGCTTCTATCTGCATCGCCAGGCCATAGAAGCCCAACGGGATACTGATTTGCAAGACAATATTTAACCCGATAGCCGCCAGCAGCAGTTTATGCAGCCGCGGCATATTCTTCTTAAGATCAAAAATTTCGCTGTGCATCCACAGGGCAGTGGCGTAGCTCACCAGCGACAAACAGCTGATCATGTAATCCTGCACCGGCAACACCACATCGCCAAAGAGCCATTCAGGATATCCGTGCAGTGCTGCTACCAGCGGATAGTTGAGAGAGAATAAGCAGATCCCCCACAGTAAACGGCGGCGTAGCGCAACGGCGAGCCACAGTGCGATGCCGCTGGCAATCACAGCCAGACCAAAATAAAAGCTCCAGAAGGCCGTGTCGAGAGTCGCAGAGCGCACAAACTCCTGTGGGGAAGAGAGGGTTGCCAACAGAATGAGTGTGCTGCTGCTCTGGAGACGGAATGCTATCTCGTAACCCTCAATGGTGGGGGGCGGCGGTAAAATCAGCACGCTCTCCCGATAGTCGAGATCGTTATCCCGAGCGGGAGCATGATCGCCAAACTCTTTTCGTATCCACGGGCTATCGCTGCCATAAGGACGATAAAATACGCTTAAATGATCAACAAATGACGGGCCCAGCTGCAGCCAGCGTTGTTCACCGGCGAAGTATGCCGCAGGAAGCGTGGTACGCAACCAGAAGGTCTTTGGCGAATAGCCAAACGAGGGGATCAGCGGTGCCGTTTTCAGCGCATCTTCCGGCAGAGAAAGAAAGGCATCTAACGTCATCTTGTCGCTGGCGTCAGCGTACCAGTATACAGGAATATCGATACCCAGTTGACGGACTTCCGCGCGAGCCGGGGCCAACATCTGTAGGACCAAAAATACGCCACTCCATGCCCAGAAATGAAGTCTGTTGCATCGGCAAACAATATCAAAAACTGCGCACACACGATTCAATCACGACCCCTTGCGGTATGGATTAATAAAACCAGTACGATATGAACGGCGATGAAGCCTGCTGCTGGCACAGGCAATCCCCCGGAATCCGGGAAATAAACTCGTAGGGTTGGACGACGCAGCATTCTGCTGTTGTCAAAGATATTATTCCAGCGTTATTTGCATGTCGGGCAACTGGCCAGACCTGCCTTGGGTAAATTCTCATGTCAGGTTAACGTATGGGGATGATGGGATGATATGCAAGCTAAAAACTCCGTCAAAGCATAGGCGTTTTTGATATTAGCCAGTAGGCCATTGGTATAGATATATAAAATTTGCAATAGCTTATTTAATAACAACGGCTACTGATAGTTGGCAGATATTACACTTTAATTAATTTTTTATTTTTTGGTGTGTTGCGGGGGAGCCTGAAAAAGCGCCACCGTCGATCGGTATCAAACGATCGAACCTGCAGTCTCGCACGTAGGCCCGCCTGTCGTCATTGAGGGGGCCAAGGATAGATATTATTGGGTAATGATGTAGATGTAAATGCCGAATGAAATGAGAAACCACGGTTGGCTGTCGAATGTAAAATAAAATTATCCTTTCTGCGTATGGATGCAGGATTTAAGTAATGCGAATGATCGGTTGTTCATTATTTTATTCGATGGGGAGTGTGGCGAAGTTTCACTAAAACGATGAATAATAATGCGCCTTTGTGAATGTTTTGGTTATTCATATCAAAGAATCCTGGGGCGACTCTGGTTATGTTGGCAATTCCGCCTGGGGAAATGGCCAGGCAAATTATTCATTTGTTGTGCAGGGGGACCTTACAGGATGACGACGAAATCGTTAATGCTTTCTTTGGATGAACAACGGTCAATTCCTTTGAGTACGGTCACCGGGACTCTCGGCCACGTTGGCATGGATATACGCCCGTTAGCGCCTTTAGGGATATGCAGTTTTGACCCCGGTTTTAGCAACACTGCAGGCTGTACGTCAGCCATCTCCTGGATTGATACCGAAAATAGCGTTCTACTGCATCGCGGGTACCCGGTGGATCAACTGGCCCGTCAGTGTGACTTCCTTGAGGTCGCTTATATTTTGCTGCGTGGCGATGCGCCAGACGAAGCCAGCTATCAGGTTTTCAACGAAACAATTACCCGCCATAGCCTGGTGCACGAGCAGATTGCTCGCATGTGCAGCAGTTTTCGTCGCGACTCCCATCCGATGGCATTAATGTGTGCTTTGGTAGGGACCCTGGCAGCGTTTTATCACGATGTGCTGGACGTCGAAAATCCGGAACACCGCGCGCTGGCCGCGACGCGTTTACTGTCGAAAATGCCAACCCTGGCGGCGATGAGCTATAAGTTTTCCATTGAACAGCCGGCGCAGTATCCACGTAATGATCTCTCTTATGCGGGGAATTTCCTGCATATGCTGTTTGCGATCCCGGCAGAAAAATATCAACTTAACCCGGTGATTGAGCAGGCAATGAACCAAATTCTGGTGCTGCATGCTGACCACGGCCAGTGTGCATCGACCACGACAGTGCGGGCAGCGGGCTCTTCCGGGGCAAATTTATTCGCCAGCGTTGCCGCGGGGCTTGCGTCCCTGTGGGGGCCAGCACACGGCGGGGCTAACGAAGCCAGCATGCGAATGCTGGAAGAGATTGAGACCGTTGATCAAATCCCCGCCTTCCTGAGTAGAGCAAAACGCGATCCGCAGGCATTCCGTCGCCTGGGCTTTGGTAACTCTCGCTATCGTAATCTTGACCCTAGAGCGGCTATATTGCGTGAGACCTGTCACCGGGTACTGGAAGAGCTGGGCATGTGTGATATGCCATTGCAGGTGGCGATGGCGCTTGAAGAGGTGGCGCTGACCGACCCGTATTTTGTTGAGAATGGCCTGTCGCCAAGCGTCGACTTTTATACAGCCGTGATCCTCAAAGCAATGGGGCTGCCAGCGTCGATGTTTGTGGTGATTACCGCCGTAGGCAGAACGCTCGGTTGGGTGGCGCACTGGAACGAAATGCATGAAGCGCCGTTGAACATTTATCGCCCGCGACAGATTTATACCGGAGAAGGGATGCGGGATTACGTTTCGCGTCGTGAAGGGAAATAACAGAGCGCGATTTTGATATTCTGTTCGTATTGTTGCCGGGCGGCGGCTGACGCTTTGCCCGGCCTACGAAACCCCGATCATCCGGGGAAACAATCAATGATTAACGAAACACCACCTGCGCCCAGCGGGCCAATCCTGCCGTTACTGAGCCAAAATCATCGCCCCCGGCAATTGGAATGCCCGGCAGATGAGCCGTCAGCGCTTTTTTAATCAATGGCGAGCGAGCGCTGCCGCCGGTCAGGTAAATCACATCCGGTTTATCGTTGCTGTTATCCAGCGCCAGCTGCACCTGTTCCATTATGCGGGTTAACGGCTGATCTAAAGCCGCTTCCAGACCCTGCTGGCTGATAGCCGTCGCCAGCTCGTCGCTGATAAACGGTAGCCCGGTCGTGACGCTCGACTGTGCGGAAAGGGCGATCTTGCTCTCTTCCGCGCTGCGAACCAGACGATAGCTCAGACGCTGACGCCAGACTTTCAGCAACAAAGCAACCTTCTCGCTATCGCGGGCGCTGCGCAGTAAGTCGTTCAGCAGACGGCCATTGGCGGTGCTGTAAAAATCAGTCTGTGCGGGAACGTCGTTAATTGCTACCGCATTCCACCACGGCAAAATCGGCAGGGCGATGCCTTTTTCGGTATCTCCGCCCATGCCCAGCAGCGGCATCAGGCATTTAAAGGCGAGCGCGATGTCCAGATCGTTACCGCCGACGCGACAACCGCTGTGCCCGAGCAGACTTTGCTGGCGATCGGCTTTTTCTCGCCATTGCGGCCCCATCAGCAGTAACGAACAGTCAGTGGTACCGCCGCCGATATCGACAACCAGAACGCGTTTTTCCTCGCTGAGTGTTGCTTCGAAGTCCAGCCCTGCCGCAACCGGTTCAAACTGAAATACTACGTCGCGAAAGCCTGCGCGTTTTGCCGCACGTTCCAGAATTCCCTGCGCCTGGGCGTTGGCCTCATCGCCGCCGAGCCCCTGGAAGTTAATCGGTCGCCCAATCACTGCCTGGTCGATGGTTTCCGGCAGTTGCGCTTGTGCCTGCTGCTTAATATGCAGCATCATGGCGCAGACTAAATCTTCAAATAGCGCAACCTGCTGCGGCTTGAGTCCGTTGGCACCGAGGAACGACTTCGGCGATTTCACAAAATAGACTTCTTCCGGATCGTCGACGTATTGATGCAGCGAGGCGAGGCCAAACTGCACGCTATTGCGTAACACATCGATATCTTCATCGCGGTTGTAGTTGATGGCGCGCCGCAGCAGCGCCTGGTTTTCATCACTGCTGGTCGGGACTTCATGATGACGGTAGAGCCATTCGCTGACCGCTTCGCGAGTGGGCGCTGAAAGCATTGATGGCAGCAGTGAACTGCCGTTTTCCAGCGTTAGCAATTGTGGAATATTGTCGCGCATCACCGCGACTGAACAGTTAGCGGTACCGTAGTCAAAACCAATAAACATAGCCTGCAAAATCCCCATGCCAGTGAAGAAGGGGGGCGACTTTAGCGGATTGATGCCATCGCGACAACTGGAATTTAAAAGCAAGGCAAATGCGACGTTCCGCAGCTATGATTGAAGCGCTGAAAAAGGAGAAATAATGACGCTGTTAGCCTGGCACCCTCCCTATGACTGGGAGTGGATGTTTAGTTTTCTTGGCGCTCGTGCGGTGCAGGGGGTTGAGACCTTCGTTGACGGGCGCTATATCCGCAGTTTTGCGCTGGCGGGCCATGCCGGTCTGATTACTGTCACGCCGGACGAAGCGGCACAAGGAATGCAAATCACGCTTTCCCCCGGGCTGGAGCCAGTGGCTGATGAGTGCCTGGCCCGTATTGCGCGACTGTTTGATTTATCCTGCGACCCGCAGCAGGTCGCTTTGACGCTGGGGGAGCTGGCACAGGCGAGGCCGGGTTTACGCCTGCCGGGTTCCCTTGACGCCTTTGAACAAGCGGTACGCGCGGTGCTGGGGCAACTGGTCAGCGTGGCCATGGCGGCGAAACTTGCCGGAAAAGTCGCTGCTGCCTGGGGGAAACCGCTCGCCGATGCGCCGGAGTTTTACCTTTTCCCCACCGCGCACCAGTTGGCACTCGCTGACCCGCAAGCGTTAAAAGCGCTGGGAATGCCGCTTCGGCGTGCAGAAGCCCTGATTCATTTAGCTCAGGCGGCAATTAGCGGCGAGCTGCCTTTAGTTGCGCCAGATAATATAGAAGCCGGAATGAAGCAGTTGCAGACGCTGCCCGGCATTGGCCGCTGGACCGCCAGCTATTTTGCGCTTCGCGGCTGGCAGGCGCAGGATATCTTTCTGCCGGACGACTACCTGATTAAACAGCGCTTCCCTGGAATGACGCCGACGCGTATTGCGCGTTATGCCAGCCGCTGGCAGCCGTGGCGATCGTATGCGTTATTGCACATATGGTATACGCAAGGCTGGTCGCCGGATGAGGAATAGCCGGGCAGGGCGCTTAGCACTAGTATCGCAGGCCTGAAATCCCTATAATTGCCGAGTTTGGCGTTCAACCGCCACCCTTCCTACATTCCCAGGTTAATCAGGTCGCAAAAATTTATGACTGATACGTCTCATCAGTGCGTCATTATAGGCATCGCCGGCGCATCGGCTTCGGGCAAAAGCCTCATCGCCAGCACGCTTTATCGTGAACTACGTGAACAAGTCGGCGATGAGCATATCGGCGTTATTCCGGAAGACAGCTATTACAAGGATCAAAGTCATCTGTCGATGGAAGAGCGTGTAAAAACCAACTATGACCACCCAAGTTCGATGGATCATAGTCTGCTGTTTCAGCATCTACAGATGCTGAGAAGCGGCCAGCCGATTGAGTTACCGGTTTACAGCTATGTCGAGCACACTCGCATGCCGGAAACCATTCATATTGAACCGAAGAAAGTCATCATCCTTGAAGGGATTTTACTGCTGACTGACGTTCGCCTGCGTAATGAACTCAGTTTCTCTATTTTCGTTGATACCCCGCTGGATATCTGCCTGATGCGCCGCATCAAGCGTGATGTGAATGAGCGTGGGCGTTCAATGGATTCGGTGATGGCGCAGTATCAGAAAACCGTTCGCCCGATGTTCCTGCAGTTTATCGACCCTTCCAAGCAGTATGCCGACATTATTGTGCCTCGCGGCGGTAAAAACCGCATCGCCATCGATATTCTGAAGGCCAAAATCAGTCAGTTCTTTGAATAACACGAACGAATTGTGTAACGTGCAAAGAGAAGCCAAATTGCCCTTATCCCCGGAAGGCGTAAGGGCGCGATGCCTTAAAGGAGAACGTTCATGCGTCTGTGCGACCGAGATATAGAAGCCTGGTTGGATGAGGGGCGGTTGGCCATTAATCCACGCCCACCTGTAGAGCGGATTAATGGCGCGACGGTTGATGTCCGCCTGGGGAATAAATTCCGCACATTTCGCGGCCACACCGCAGGTTTTATTGACCTGAGCGGGCCAAAAGCGGAAGTCAGCGCAGCGCTGGATCGCGTGATGAGCGAGGAGATTGTGCTGGCGGAAGGAGAGGCGTTTTTCCTGCATCCTGGAGAGTTGGCGCTGGCAGTAACGTATGAATCCGTGACCTTGCCTGCAGACCTGGTCGGCTGGCTCGACGGGCGTTCTTCGCTAGCGCGTCTTGGATTGATGGTCCACGTCACCGCACACCGTATCGATCCGGGCTGGTCCGGTTGCATCGTGCTCGAGTTCTATAATTCCGGCAAGCTGCCGTTGGCGTTGCGTCCGGGAATGCCTATCGGGGCGCTAAGCTTTGAACCGTTATCTGGCCCGGCTGCGCGGCCTTATAACCGTCGTGAAGATGCCAAATATCGTGACCAGCAGGGTGCGGTGGCGAGTCGAATCGACAAGGACTGATAATTTAAGCGGTTTGCTGAGGAAGCCATGAGACGAATTCTGACGACGCTGATGATCTTGCTGGCGGTGGTTGTCGCCGGTCTTACCGCGCTGGTATTACTGGTCAATCCCAACGATTTTCGCGCCTATATGGTCAAAGAGGTCGCGGATCGTAGCGGCTATCAGCTTGAGCTCGATGGTCCGCTGCGCTGGCACGTCTGGCCGCAGCTCAGTATTCTCTCTGGTCGCATGACGTTGACCGCGCCTGGCGCTGCCGAACCGATCATTCGCGCCGACAACATGCGCCTGGACGTTGCGCTGATGCCGCTGATTTCCCATCAGTTGCAGGTAAAGCAGGTGATGTTGAAAGGTGCAGTCATCCAACTGACCTCCAAAACCGAAGCCGTGCGTAGTCAAAATGCGCCGGTGGTTCCACATGATAATACGCTGCCGCAGGTATCTGAAGATCGCGGCTGGTCGTATGATGTCCGGCAGCTACAGATCGCCGATAGCGTGCTCTTCTTTCAGCATGAAGACGGTGAGCAGGTCACGGTGCGCGATATTCGTCTGCAGATGGAACAGGATGAACATCATCATGCGACGCTCGATTTTTCAGGCCGGGTAAATCGCGATCAGCGAGACCTGGCGCTTTCGCTCTCCGCTCAAGTGCAGGGCGGCGACTATCCTCACTCCCTGAAGGCGGAAATTTCACAATTGAACTGGCAGCTTCGTGGTGCTGAGCTTCCTGCTGCGGGGATCAGTGGTCAGGGCAGCCTGCAGGCAAGCTGGTTCGAAGACGCGAAAAAGCTCAGTTTTGACAAACTAAATTTAAGCGCCAACGGCAGCGCCATTACCGGCAATGCCAGCGTGGTGTTAGGCGAACAACCTGACTGGACGCTGAATCTTCAGGCGAGCACGCTGAACCTGGACAGCTTACTGACTCATACTTCACCTGCCACTGATAACGGAGCTAACCAGCAAGGGCAGAGTCAGACTCGCCAGCTGCGTCCAGTTATCGCCAATAGCGATATTCAGCAAGATTACAATGCTCTGCGCGCTTTTAATGCGCGAATGACCCTGACGGCTGACCAGCTTCAGTGGCGAGGAATGAATTTTACCCAGGTTAAAGGTGATATCAGTAATCAGCAGGGGCTGTTGACGATCAATCAGCTGCAGGGAAATCTGGATGGCGGCAACCTCTCTCTGCCCGGTTTGCTGGACGCCCGTAGCGATACCCCACAGGCTTCGTTTCAGCCGAAACTCGACAATATTGAGATCAGCTCGATTCTGAAAGCCTTTAACTATTCGTTAAATCTCACTGGTAAGCTGACGCTGAGCGGAGACTTTTCCGGCGAAAAAATAGATGCTGATGATTTCCGTCGTAACTGGCAAGGGCAGGCGCAAATCCAGATGACGGATACGCGTACTGAAGGACTCAATTTCCAGCAGCTGGTGCAGCAGGCCGTGGAGCGCAGCACCAATGTGCAGGCGCAGGAAAACTACGATAACGCCACTCGGCTCGATTCTGTCAGCAGTGCGCTGGAGCTGGATAATGGTTTGGTGACGTTAAGGCGAATGCAGGGGCAATCTGAACTGATGGCGCTCACCGGACAAGGTGAGCTTAACCTGCTGAAAGAAGACTGCGATATGCGTTTTAACGTCAGGGTATTGGGTGGCTGGAAAGGCGAGAGCAAGCTCATTGACAGACTCAAACAAACCGCAATTCCGCTACGTATTTATGGTAACTGGCAGACGTTGAGCTATAGCCTGCAGGTGGACCAGATTCTGCGTAAACAGCTGCAAGATGAAGCCAGAAAACGTCTGAATGACTGGGCGGATCGCAATAAAAACTCCCAGGACGGGAAGGATGTGAAGAAGCTGCTTGATAAGCTGTGAGTTTGGCCTGGAAAAGCAGAAGAAGCGTCTCGTACCTGGATTGCTGGCAATAGCTCAGTTGTGAAATCGCCCGGCGGCGCTTCGCTTGCGCGGGCCTACAGGCTAAGAGTGTGCGGGTTTTATTAGCCGGGTAAGGCGCCAGTCGCCACCCGGCGTGAATACGAGTACGGGTTTTGTTGGGCGGTAGGGCGTAAGCCGTCACCTGGCGTGAATACGAGTGCAGGTTTTGTAGCTACCGTCGTGTAAGGCACCAGCCGTCACCCGGCGTTAATACGAGTACGGGTTTTGTAGGTCGGGTAAGGCGTTAGCCGCCACCCGACATAAACATTAGCGCACTTTCTACAACTGATTTACCACCCTTCACCCTGTTCACATATGAAGGCATTACACTTCATAATCCAGTTCATCTTCTTCCGGCGCTGGCGGCACTATCTGTACTTTTTGCACCCGGTGACTTTCAACCTGCAACGTGCGCAGAATATACCCGCCGATTGCCACTTCTTCACCTTCCTGCGGAACATGCTGCAGGTACTCCATCAGCAGACCGGCAACCGTGTGGTATTCCCTTTTCTCATCCAGTGGAAGAGGGAGGTACTGAACTAAATCTTCCAGCGGCATATGACCGTTAACCGTCCAGCTACCATCGCCATTTTTATGAATATCGTGACGCGCATCGGTCTCTTCCACTTCATTAGGCAGATTACCTGCAATGGTTTCCATCACGTCGCTGAGCGTAACAATCCCTTCAACGGAACCAAACTCGTCAACAACAAAGGCAAAGTGGGTCCTGGCATTACGGAACTGTTCCAGAGCAGAAAGCAGCGGCAGCGCCTCCGGAAATACCAGCGGCTGGCGGATAAGAACGTGTAAATCGAGAGGCTCGTTACGCAGCGACTGTTGCAGTAGGTCGATAACGTGCACGACGCCGAGCATATCGTCGTCGTCATTGCCACCGGTGACCACCACGCGCGTATGCTGATTTTTATCGAGTAATGCACGAATCTCATCTTCCGGCGCACTCAGATCGATATGTTCAATATCATGACGTGAGGTCATGATGCTGCTGACTGTGCGTTGGTTAAGATTAAGTACCCGCTCAATCATTCTTCGTTCCTGGGGATTAAAGAGCGGATTGTCATCATGGTCAGCGATGAGCGATGAACCATCACTATCGAGTTCGGCTTTTTCTTTGTGGCCACTTAACAGGCTCATGACCGCCTCAGTTGTTCTCTGACGCAGGGTCAGATTGGCCGAAAGAAAACGGTGACGGTTGAACATCGCCAGCTGGTTAAAGGATTCAATCATTATCGAGAAGCCGATAGCGGCATACAAATAGCCTTTCGGGATCGGGAAACCGAAACCTTCGGCTATCAGGCTAAAGCCAATCATGAGCAAGAAGCTCAGGCAGAGAATAACGATCGTCGGGTGGCTGTTAACAAAGCGGGTTAAAGCTTTACTGGCCATTAGCATCAGACTAATGGCAATAACTACCGCTGCCATCATGACGGCTAAATGATCAACCATTCCGACCGCCGTAACGACGGAGTCGAGGGAAAAGATGGCATCAAGTACCACAATTTGCGCCACCACCCCCCAGAATTTTGCCCCTTTGCGCTGACTGGGATTATCGCTATCTTTCCCTTCCAGCCGTTCATTTAGCTCGATAGTGGCTTTAAAGAGCAGAAATAATCCCCCGAATAGCATGATCAGATCGCGGGCGCTAAAGCTCAGATCGTGCCAGATAATCAGTGGTTTAGTCAGGGTGACCAGCCAGGAGATAGAAGCCAGCAATAGCAAGCGCATCAGCATCGCCAGCAGCAGGCCCGTTACCCGCGCGCGGTCTCTTTGCGCAGGGGGAAGTTTTTCCGCGAGAATTGCGATAAAGACCAGATTATCAATACCGAGAACCAGCTCAATAACCACAAGAGTTATGAGTCCGGCCCAGATCGAGGGGTCGGCAATCCATTCCATAATCAGTTAAAACCTTTACAACCTAAGAGTGCCATGTACCGATCATGGATAAGCCATAGATAAAATGCAATATTTTCAGCCGTAATTTGCCTGATGGTCAAAATTCAGGTCCTTGTCATACCAGAAAACAAAATAGCCAGTTGTCAACGATGTAACCTATTAAGTTCCTGCGTCCAGGATTTTACTTATTCATGGTTGTGCTAATTTTCATCAATGTCGGAGGGCCGTCTGATTTCCGATCAAATTCATGGGCTGAAAATAGTTCAACAGCTCCTGAGGGATAGCCAGCCGCTGATGCAGCGTCCGCGTAGTAACAAAACCCCATCAATAGATTTGATGTATATAACTTCATTTTTCTATAATTTGAATTTTTATACTACTTAATATCGTGGCTTGCCGGAGAAAAATTTTTGCTAGACGATATTATCAGCGTTATATGGAGATAAATGGTAAGGAAATTAGATGAGAAGGGCATTAGCAGAGATGACTGGATAAGTCTGAGGTCTGGCTGAAAGTAGACCATGAAAGAGATGTTGCTGAAATTTAGTCGCTTTTATACCTGAAAATAATTTTATTATCACTATAAGCGATTATTTTGGCTGATTTTCTATTTTTTTCTGGTCACTTGCTCTGTATCAACTCAAGCTGAAAGATAACAGAGTATCAAAAGGGTGTTGATGGCGAAAAGAAGAATGTCACTGCTCTCTCTTACAAATTAAAACAGATAGATAGCTATGATAAGTCATTGTAAATATTAGTAAGTTCGTGTTAATAATCAGACTTAAGAATTTTCTTAAGTCTGTCTGTTGGTCTACACGCTTTACGTGTATTCTTAAACTATTCTTGTAATTTCGGAATTTGACGGACAGTAGAACAGACTGCAACCGTGTATCATCATGGATAATTGCCAGTGATACATACAATCTGACAGGAATCGAGAGATTTATAACCATACGGGTGGAAATGATAATGGTGAGTTTGAAAGCAGTTATACCGGTAGCTGGACTAGGGATGCATATGTTACCCGCCACCAAGGCCATTCCGAAAGAGATGTTGCCGATCGTCGACAAGCCAATGGTGCAGTACATTGTTGACGAAATCGTAGCTGCTGGTATCAAGGAAATTGTGCTGGTCACCCATTCATCTAAGAATGCTGTTGAAAACCATTTTGACACCTCCTACGAGCTGGAAGCTTTGCTAGAGCAACGTGTGAAGCGTCAGCTGCTGGCAGAAGTGCAGGCTATTTGTCCACCGGGCGTAACCATTATGAACGTGCGTCAGGGTCAGCAGCTTGGATTAGGGCACTCTATCCTTTGTGCGCGTCCGTTAATTGGCGATAACCCATTTGTGGTTGTATTGCCGGATATCATTCTTGACGACGCTAGTGCCGATCCGCTGCGCTATAACCTTGCTGCTATGGTCGCTCGCTTTAAGGAAACTGGCCGCAGTCAGGTTCTGGCAAAACGTATGGCAGGCGATCTCGCTGAGTACTCTGTTATCCAGACCAAAGATGCGCTGGAATCAGCAGGACAGGTTGCGCGTATCGTTGAGTTCATCGAAAAACCTGATGAACCGCAAACGCTGGATTCTGATCTGATGGCGGTAGGCCGCTATGTACTTTCTGCTGAGGTGTGGTCTGAACTGGAACGTACCGAGCCAGGTGCCTGGGGTCGTATTCAGTTAACCGATGCCATCGCTGAACTGGCGAAGAAACAATCTGTTGATGCCATGCTGATGACTGGCGAAAGCTACGATTGCGGTAAAAAAATGGGTTATATGCAGGCTTTTGTAAACTACGGGCTGCGTAACCATAAAGAAGGCGCTAAATTCCGCGAGAGCATTAAAAAGCTGTTAGCGTAATTCGTTAACATAGGTTTTTAGGTATATGAAAGTGAACGATCTGCGGCAATATTAAAGACAAGCATCAGAGACTGCAGTCGTTCACTGACTGAGAGTATGGCTGGCTTTGAGCCTGATTGACGTTAAAATACAATGAATTAGGCTGTGCTCTGTTATGTTGTATCATTTGCGGACGCAAATTAGGTTCGGAGACTTCTGGTAGTCAGACAGGATGTATCATGATGCAATGAGTAGGTGAGTGAAATTTAATCTTAGCTAATAATTACTTACTAAGATTTTTCTTAATGAGATGGTCGTTAATAAGATCACAATATAAAAATAAAACTTGACTGAGATCATGTTTGCGCATTAAACAACGGTTATACATGCATAAAAATGTGAAGTTACGAAATGTGCATGTCCACAAAGATATCGTGGGAATGGCGTTCCAGACAGGAGAGATCGTTAAAGGATGAAAGGTAAATGAACTGGCAGGTTGTCACATTTTTTGGCGATAGTACTGTGCTGTTACCCAGTGCGGCCGTGTTGTTTATCGTCCTTTTGCTGCGAAAAGACTCAAAGCAGGTTGCCTGGAATTGGGTGCTGCTGTTCGGTATCACTGGCGTGATTGTGTGCGCATCAAAACTGGCATTTATGGGGTGGGGGATAGGCATTCGCGAGCTGGATTTCACAGGCTTTAGCGGACACACTGCATTATCCACCGCTTTTTGGCCAATTCTCTTATGGCTGCTGTGCGCACGTGCAGCACCAGTGATTCGTCGTATTTCTGTTCTGTTAGGCTATGCATTGGCCGGGCTAGTAGGTTACTCGCGATTGGTGATTCACGCGCATTCAACTTCGGAAGTCATTGCCGGTTTACTGCTGGGGGCCGCGGGAAGTGCTCTGTTCTTATTGATGCAGTCGCGTGGTGAAAGCGCTCATGTAGCACAACTCTCATGGGGAGGGTTGGCGAGCGTTGTTATCATCCCGCTGATGCTATTAAATACCGGCGCTAAAGCGCCAACTCAGTCTCTGCTGGGCGAGATAGCGGTGAAGCTGGGACCACTGGAAAAACCGTTTACCAGAGCCGATCTACATAAGCGTTTTTACTGAATGTACTGATGGTGAGGATCATATTTGGGAAAAGCTGGCACCTAGCATGTTCACATATTACGCAATATGGAAGATCCGAGCGAAAATGTACGAGCTTGTCGATATTTCATATTCATGAAATAAATAAGTGATAGCGCATTGTGTACGGTATTTGTCACAATGATAAACTGCCAGGATGTATCCTAAATAGTATTTTTAACTTAACATCGAATTTATTAATGATAACAACAATCTGGCATAACTCTTTTAACTATTAATTTTTGTAGTTGACTAGCTATAATTAATTTGAAAGTAAATCAGCATGGTTAGTGTGGTGAAAAGTCAGAAAAATCATGCTGTTGAGATTGGATCTACAGCATGTGTCTATCGTACTTATAATCGCTCGTTGATAAATAATAATGTTATTGCACGGCTTGTGCGTGCTATCAACCGAGCGGCTAATAATTCGAGATTAGGCTCCCAATTGTGAGCAGAATCTCGTAAACTTGTGCCGCGAAATTGATTGCTTTGATGGATTAATCACCAATTTTTCGAAAATAGTGATTAAATTAAGAATGGAAGAAGTACAGTGCATTGGTAGCTGTTAAGCCAAGGGCGGTAGCGTACCTGCGAGCTGGCGTTTTCTGTCAACCACATCCCATTTCATGCGACCGAAATTCCTAAAGTTGGTTCCCCACAGGTGATTATCCTCACAACCTGTATATACTAGCGAGTTTGTCAGCAAACTAGCGTTTGCCCACTTTGGGTGAATGATAGAAAACCGCGGGTATGATGCGCGATGGAATGGCCTTCAATAACAATTTCGCATACATTGTGTACTGCAGGTTGCTGTAAAGTTGAAAGCTGGCGATGGCCAGGGATACAACCAGGACTACACTTTCGCGTGGCCAGTCCAGAACCTGTAGGACAATCATACTTAAGGTTGGCGTCAGAGGGCGCTGCATCTAACAGTGTTCCCCATGTCGCGCCAGCTTGCGGAAACGGGGCTTAAAATGGATCTTGTACAATGATAAAAATTGCGCGAATCGCACTCGCATTAGGGCTGCTTACTTCTGCCAGCTCACTTGCCTATGCCTCTGGTCTGGTAATGAATGATAACGAACTCCGTAACGATCTGGCCTGGTTGTCCGATCGCGGAGTCATTCATCTCAGCCTGTCTACATGGCCTCTGAGCCAGGAAGAGATCAATCGAGCGGTCAAAAAAGCTAAACCATCCTACTCTTCCGAACAGGTTGTTCTGGCCCGAATTAACCAGCGGCTTTCTTCTTTGAAAGCCGATTTTCGCGTAAGCGGCTATACCTCAACGGATAAACCTGGCACTCCGCAAGGGTTTGGTCAGAACCAACCCGCAGATAGCTCATTATCATTAGCTTTTAATAATAGCGGCGAGTGGTGGGATGTTCATCTGCAAGGTAACGTTGAAGGTGATGAGCGCATAAGCAACGGTTCTCGTTTTAATGCCAACGGCGCGTACGGTGCAGTGAAATTCTGGAACCAGTGGCTCTCATTTGGCCAGATGCCGCAATGGTGGGGACCGGGATACGAAGGCAGCCTAATTCGCGGTGACGCCGCGCGCCCAATGACTGGCTTTTTAATGCAGCGTGCTGAGCAGGCCGCGCCAGAAACATGGTGGTTACGCTGGATTGGCCCGTGGCAGTATCAAATTTCCGCCAGCCAGATGAACCAATATACCGCCGTGCCACACACCAAGATTATTGGTGGGCGTCTGACTTTCACTCCGTTCCAGTCTCTTGAACTGGGCGCATCGCGCATTATGCAGTGGGGAGGGGAGGGGAGACCGGAATCGTTTAGTAATTTTTGGGATGGTCTGACGGGTAAAGATAATACCGAAGCAAACGATCCCAATGAACCAGGCAACCAGTTGGCTGGTTTTGACTTCAAGTTAAAACTGGAACCTACGTTGGGCTTGCCGATCAGTTTGTACGGTCAAATGATTGGTGAAGATGAGTCTGGTTTTTTACCTTCAGCAAATATGTTCCTTGGGGGAGTCGAAGGTCATCACGGTTGGGGCAAAGATGCTATCAACTGGTATGTGGAAGCGCACGATACTCGTTCGAATATGAGTCGTACTAATTACAGCTATACGCACCATATATACAAAGATGGCTACTACCAACAGGGCTACTCACTAGGTGATGCGATGGGAGGCGATGGTCAGCTATTTGCGGGTAAAGTCGAACTAGTGACCGAGGATAATCAACGTTGGAGCGCGCGTTTAGCGTATGCGAAGGTTAACCCAGAAAATCAGTCAATCAATAAGGCGTTTCCTCGTTCGGATACTTTGAAAGGTGTGCAACTGGGCTGGAGTGGTGATGTGTACAAATCGGTACGACTGAACACTTCTCTCTGGTATACCGACGCAAACCATAATGATAGCGATGATGTAGGTGCAAGCGCTGGGATAGAAATTCCATTTAATTTATAGCCTTAACACAGCTCCTGGAAAAAGACTGTTGTTGGGGGATTAGAAACTTTTGGTTTACTGATGATGTGACATTATGAAGAAAAAAATTGTTAGATTTTCGGCATTGGCATTGGCGATAGGTTTTTTATCGGGCTGTACCATTTTGCCGGGACAAGGGTTAAATAGTCTGCGTAAGAATGTGGTTGAGCTGCCGGATAGTGATTACGACCTTGATAAATTGGTTAATGTTTATCCAATGACACCGGGCTTGGTTGATAAACTCCGCCCCGAAACAGTTTTAGCTCGTCCTAATCCACAATTAGATAACTTGCTCAAAGGTTATGAGTATCGCATTGGTGTGGGTGATGTGCTAATGGTGACTGTTTGGGATCACCCTGAATTAACAACTCCAGCGGGTCAGTATCGTAGCGCTAGTGATACTGGTAACTGGGTTAATTCCGACGGAACAATATTCTATCCATATATTGGGAAAGTTCAGGTCGCTGGTAAAACGCTAAGCCAGATCCGTCAAGATATAGCAAGTCGCCTGACTACTTATATAGAAAGCCCGCAAGTTGATGTAAGCATCGCAGCGTTTAGATCTCAAAAAGCCTATGTCACTGGTGAAGTTGTTAAATCAGGGCAGCAGCCAATCACCAATATTCCACTAACTGTGATGGATGCAGTTAATGCAGCTGGTGGTTTAGCACCTGATGCTGACTGGCGAAATGTCGTGTTGACACATAATGGTAATGACAGAAAGATTTCTTTGTATGCATTGATGCAGAAAGGGGATTTAACTCAAAATCATCTATTATATCCAGGTGATATCCTGTTTGTGCCACGTAACGATGACTTAAAAGTATTCGTAATGGGGGAAGTGGGTAAGCAGAGTACAATGAAAATGGATCGAAGCGGCATGACACTAGCGGAAGCGTTAGGTAATGCTGAGGGTATCTCACAGGCAATGAGCGATGCTACAGGTGTTTTTGTTATCCGCCAATTGAAAGGAAATACACAAGGCCGAATTGCTAATATCTATCAGCTGAATGCTCAAGATGCCTCAGCAATGGTTTTAGGGACAGAATTTCAGTTACAGCCATATGATATTGTATATGTAACGACTGCGCCGTTAGTTCGTTGGAATCGTGTAATTTCGCAGTTAGTGCCAACTATAACTGGAGTTCATGATATGACTGAAACTGCAAAATTTATTAAGGATTGGCCGTAACAATGTTTGATTCTATACTGGTGGTTTGTACGGGAAATATATGTCGTTCTCCGATTGGTGAGCGATTTCTGCGTAATCTTTTGCCCAATAAAAAAATAGACTCAGCAGGAACAGGTGCGTTGGTAGATTATCCTGCTGATGATAGTGCGATTAGAATTGCAGAACGTCATGGACTTTCCCTAGACGCTCACAAAGCTCGACAATTTACTTCCTCTCTTGGACGTCAGTATGATTTGATATTGGTGATGGAAAAATCTCACATTGAGCAAATTGGAAATATTGCACCTGAAGCAAGGGGTAAAGCTATGTTGTTTGGTCATTGGATAAATCACAGGGATATCCCTGATCCATATCGGAAGAGTGATGAAGCCTTTTTATCTGTCTATAAACTCATTGAGCAAGCTGGTATTCTTTGGGCAAAAAAATTAGGTGCATAATTCGGGAATAATCGCATGTCATCAGTTACAAATAAAACTGCATCAAAAGATGTAGAAGAAATAGATTTAGGACGCCTTATCGGTGAATTTATAGACCACCGTAAACTCATCATTGCAGTAACTTCTCTTTTTACACTAATTGCATTGATCTATGCAATTTTCGCGACACCAATATACCAAGCTGATGCTCTTATTCAGGTTGAGCAAAAGCAGGCGAATGCAATTCTAAGCAACTTAAGCCAGATGTTGCCGGACAGTCAACCCCAGTCTGCACCAGAAATTGCGTTGATTCAGTCACGGATGATTTTAGGGAAAACTGTTGATGACTTAAATTTGCAGGCAAGGGTGGAACAAAAATTTTTCCCTGTCTTAGGCCGTGGTTTGTCACGATTAATAGGAGAAAAACCAGCGAGCTTGTATATATCACGATTATATATACCTGAAAATGGAACTGAAGATCCTGAAGTTATATTGACAGTAAAAGATAATTTTAAGTTTTCTATTGCATTTAATGATTCTACTGTAGAGGGAAAAGTTGGTGAATTATTCAATGAAAATGGAATTACACTTAAAGTTGATAAAATTGATGCAGAACCGGGTACAGAGTTTGTCATTGGCTATGTAAGTCGATTAAAAGCCATAACAGATTTACAAGAAGGATTAGTTGTTTCCGATCAAGGGAAAGATACGGGGATATTAACTCTTTCTTTGACTGGAGATAATTCTGAGTTAATTGAACGTATTATTAATAGTATTAGTGAAAACTATTTAGCTCAGAATATTTCTCGACAAGCGGCACAAGATGCAAAAAGTTTGGATTTTTTAAGCAAACAACTGCCACTAGTGCGAAGCGATCTGGATCTAGCTGAAGATAAATTAAATTTATATAGAAGAAAAAGTGATTCAGTAGATTTGTCATTAGAGGCAAAATCAGTACTTGATCAAATTGTTAATGTTGACAATCAGCTGAATGAATTAACATTTAGAGAGTCAGAAATATCTCAGTTATACACAAAAGAACATCCTACATATAAAGCATTAATGGAGAAAAGGAAAACTCTTCAGGATGAAAAAACCAAATTAAATAAACGTGTTTCATCCATGCCGGAAACACAACAAGAAATATTGCGTCTAAGCCGTGATGTTGAGTCTGGTCGTGCAGTGTATATGCAGTTATTAAATCGTCAACAAGAATTGAATATAGCAAAATCGAGTGCTATTGGTAATGTTCGTATTATAGATAATGCTGTGACTCAACCCAAACCCGTTAAACCGAAGAAGGTATTAATTGTTCTTATAGGTGTTATATTAGGTTGTATAGTTTCTGTTGGCCTTGTCGCACTTCGTATATTCTTACGTAGAGGTATTGAGACACCTGAGCAGCTTGAGGAGCTAGGCATTAATGTTTATGCAAGCATTCCTGTGGCTGAAACCTTTGCAAAAAGTGTAACATCAGGCAGTACATTTGGGCGCAAAAAGCCAGTTGAAGAAATTCAAGGTTTCCTTGCTGTAGATAATCCAGCAGATTTGGCCATTGAGGCTATTAGAGGGCTACGTACTAGTTTACATTTCGCAATGATGGAAGCAAGAAATAATGTTCTTATGATTTCCGGTGCAAGTCCTAATGCGGGGAAAACTTTTGTCAGTTCGAACTTGGCTGCTGTGATATCACAGACAGGAAAAAAAGTATTATTTATAGATACTGATATGCGGAAAGGATATACACATAAATTATTTAATCAAAGCAATGTAAATGGTTTGTCTGATTTGTTATCAGGTAAGATAGAAATTAATAAAGCGATAAAAAACATCCATACTGCCGGATTTGATTATATTTCCAGAGGGCAGGTACCTCCAAATCCAGCTGAATTGTTAATGCATAGACGCTTTGGTGAATTGGTTAGCTGGGCGAGCGAAAATTATGATATTGTAGTATTAGATACTCCACCAATATTAGCCGTAACAGATGCGGCTATTATTGGTCACTATGTTGGTACTACATTATTAGTTGCTCGATTTGAATTGAATACAGCCAAAGAAATAGATGTTAGTGTTAAAAGATTTGAACAAACTGGAGTAGTAGTTAAGGGTTGTATATTAAACGGTGTAGTAAAAAAAGCAAGTAGCTATTATGGTTATGGCTACAATCATTATGGATATTCCTATACAGAAAAAAAATAAAGTCAAATCGCGTAATAGAAAAAGAGGGATAGACAATCTGTTTATCCCTTTTATTTGTACTATACCAATTTATATTTTTAAATTAATTTTTTCATTAGAATTGAGAGGGGAATATGAGGCTTCTCATCAGGAATGTTATTGTCAGTACATCATTGGCAATATCTGATTTTTTCAGCTTTGTTATTTCTTTATATTTGGCAGTGGGTGTTCTATATATAACTTTAGCAGATTACGAAAAAATCATTCCGGCTAATCAAACTGAAGGTTGGATCGTCCTTCACTGGTTGCTTGCGTTTTGCTGTGTTGCTTGGTACTCGATGAGGCTTCGCCATTATTTTTACCGCAAAACATTTTGGTTTGAATTAAAAGAAATACTGCGAACTTTGGTAATTTTTGCTGTAATTGAAATTGCTGTGATGGCGTTCACTACATGGTCTTTTTCTCGTGTCGTTTGGATTTTGACATGGTTTTTTATTTTATTATTAGTGCCATTATCAAGAATGGTTACTAAACGCATTTTGGACGTGTTTGGCATTTGGCGAAGAAATACATGGATAATAGGTAATGGTAATAATGCACTTGAGGCTTACAAGGCGATAAATAGTGAGAGAAACCTTGGGTTAATGATAGTCGGTTTTATTGCCAGTGAGAATGGAACAATAAAAAACACTAGTATTGATGGAATACCAGTTTTATCCAATGACCTCAGTTGGTTATCAAATATGGATAAAAAAACACAATTTATAGTCGCTGTTGAATCACATCAGAGTGAAGTTCGTAATACATGGTTGCGTAATTTCATGATAAAAGGATATCGCTATGTCTCCGTTATTCCTACTCTAAGAGGAATGCCGTTAGATAGCACCGATATGTCTTTTATTTTTAGCCATGAAGTAATGATTTTTCGTGTTCAACAAAATCTTGCCAAATTGTCCTCTCGTATAATTAAACGTGTCTTCGATGTTGTTGGGGCATTATCAATAATTTTACTTCTATCACCTTTACTAATATATATTTGCATGAAAGTGAAGAAAGATGGTGGGCCAGCTATATATGGCCATGAACGTATAGGAAAAGGTGGAAAACCGTTTAAATGTCTAAAATTCCGTTCCATGGTAATTAACTCAAAAGAAGTTCTTGAAGAATTATTGAATAGCGATCTAAATGCAAAATTGGAATGGGATACTACTTTCAAATTAAAGAATGATCCACGAATTACTAAAATTGGTGGAATACTCAGACGAACTAGCTTGGATGAATTACCTCAACTATTTAATGTATTGAAAGGTGAAATGAGTTTGGTAGGCCCTCGACCGATTATTACAGCCGAACTTGAGCGGTATAACGATGAAGTCGATTATTATCTTTTAAGTAAACCAGGAATGACTGGGCTATGGCAAGTAAGTGGACGTAGTGATGTTGATTATGAAACTCGCGTATATTTGGATGCATGGTATGTCAAAAACTGGTCTATGTGGAACGATGTTGCTATATTATTCAAAACATTTAGTGTTGTTATCAATAAAGATGGCGCGTATTAACCATTCAATTTGTTTATAAGGAATAATCAATGAAGGTTGCCATAATTAATACACTTTATCATCCTAACAGACTCGGCGGAGCTGAACTTTCGGTGCAACTGCTTGCTGAAGAGCTTGTTAAAAATGGGAGTGAAGTTTTGGTTCTAACACTTCACAGCGAAGGTATTATAAGAAGAGATTTAGTTAATGGAGTTAACGTTACATATCTTCCTCTGTTAAATGTTTATTGGCCCTATAACAATAAACGACAAAATGTATTTATGAAATTGATTTGGCATGCGAATGATTTTTATAATTTCAGGATGATTAAGTCAGTTGAAAATGAGATAGACTTATTTCAGCCTGATATTGTCCATACAAATAATCTATCTGGTTTCTCTATGGGTATATGGCTATCTTTAAAAAAGAAAGGCATTCATATTGTACATACAGCCAGGGATTACTATATGTTTCATCCCAATTCTACACTTTTTAAGAATGGGATTTGTATGTCTATGAATAATCCTATTGTGAGAGTTAATAGATATTTCAAATCTCGAATGAGTAAAGGGGTTGATGCTTTCATTGGAATAAGTAGCTATGTTTCAGAGTTACATAAATCCTATGGCTTTGCTCCGAATGGTTTCCATAGCTTTGTATATAATCCTATAAATAAAATAGAGCATAATAGGGTTAGCGACAATAAGTTGACAATAGGTTTTATTGGGCGTTTAACAGCGGATAAAGGATTTGATCAGTTTATAAATAGTGCTGCATTATATTCAGATAAATTTAATTTCATTGCAGCAGGAAAACCGGATGCAAGTGAGCAGTCTGAAGAACTTGTAGATAAAGCTATAAAGTGTGGTGTGCAAGTTTTAGGGTTTGTACCGGCTGAGATCTTTTTTGATAAAATTGATATTCTTTTGCTACCAACAAAATGGAATGAGCCCTTTGGCCGAGTTGTCGCTGAAGCTGCTGTTGCAGGAATTCCCGTATACACAAATTATATCGGCGGGATTAAAGAGATTGCTTCATTTTTTGAATGGGTACGGGATATTAAATATTTTAATGAACCTGAAATGAATGAGATTGTAAAAAGTGCAAGGATGAGTGTTATTAAGATGGATAATCCTTTTAACATAAACGATCATGTAAGTCGGTACATGGAAATATATGGTAAAATAATTTCTTGATTGGAATGTCATAGATATGAAAGTTAACCATGAAAAGATCGTGATAATAGTTTTTTTGTCTTTTGTTGTAGTAAAGGCATTTGCTGGGCCAATTGGTATTGTTTTTCAGCCATTAAATTATGTTCCAACGTTACTAATGTTTCCACTTTTATTAATGCGTTGGGCAAAAGACTTTATAACTAAAGTGTCATCTATTGTGATAATTTCTTTAATTGGTGTGTATTTTTTAATAGGAATAGGTAACTCTAGTATTGCACAAGCATCGTTTGGCTTATATGTTCTAATTCCATTCTTATATTGTCTCGCTTATAGCCACACATTGCAAAAGTACATTTTTAGCGATAACCAAAAATATTATTACTTTTTTTTACTGACCTGTTGTGCTGGTATATACTATGTTTCCGAGTTTGGCGCTCCGTGGCTAGGTGGTATCGTTAATATAGGTGGGGTTGATAAAGTCATTTCAAGAGACTGGACAACTAGTGGTACACTTCGAAATCCTGGCTTCACTGCTGCTTCATTTGATGCTGCGACATTATTAATGATATGTTCTTTATTAATTATCTCTAAATTAGCCTCAGAAAAAAAATACTTTAAGGCTATATTTATTTTTGCTATTGCGTTACATTGTATTTATTTAACAACAACAAAAACAACAGTTATAACATTGATATTGGTCTTACTTATGATGTTACTACCATTGTTTATTTCAAGAAATATCATAAAAGCTACAGTCATTAGCTCTGTTGTTTTCACATACATATATATGATACCTCATTTAAAATATGATTCTTATGATCCTAAGAACACACTGCTAATGAGGATGTATGATACGTGGCCAAAGGCAATATTGATTCTTGATGATACTTTGTCTCTTTGGATTGGTAAAGGATTTGGTGCAATAGGTACACCTGCACTGTATTTTTCACCAAAGACTTATAGTCCGGCAGACAATATTTTAGTGTATATGTACGTGATTGGTGGCTTTATTAGTTTAACCCTGACAGCTATTTTTTTATTTAAATTCACGTTTTCAAAATTTTATGAAAGTAAGTTTGAAAAAAAATATTATTTAATTTCTTTTTGTGTTTTGATCGGTGGGGTAACATATAATTTATTTGAGTCCGTTTTTTATTCAATTAGCCTCGGGCTTATCGTTGGATGTTTATTTGATAAAGAAAACTGTTCAACCTTCGTTAGGAAAAATTAAAACTTAAATGAGGTCTACTATGAGGTATTTTTATGGCGTCATTTTTATTTTTTTTGGTTTTTTCTCAAATATGACATTTGGTTTTGAGTTAGGCGTCCATACTCACGCTCAGAAATATTCTGAAGAAGCTAATGAATTAAAAGAAAATATTGAAAAATTTGGGTTTAATAGTATAAGAACTGATATGTCATGGTCATGGGTAGAAAAATTACGTGGAAATTATGCCATGGGGGAAGCTGCAAAAAAAAGCCAAAGCTTAGTCGATTCATTTACATCAGATAATAATAGTGCACTTATTGTATTGGCATATGGCAATCCGCTGTATACACCAACTGGTTTTCCAGAAAATGAACAGCAAATTCAAGATTTTGTAAATTACACAACATTTGTTGTTTCTAATAATAAAGGCAAAGCTAAGTATTATGAAATTTGGAATGAATGGACATACAAAACGGGAATTCCTGACCGACGTAATAAAGTACCATCAAGTGATATATATTTAGAATTAGTGAAAAAAACCTACGAAAATATAAAGGCAATAGATCCCGATGCTATTATTTTAACTGGTACAGTTAACCCGACTAATAAAAGAGATGTTGAATGGTTTGATCAGCTAATTGATAAAGGTATTCTGAATTATATAGATGGTGTTTCTTTGCATCCTTATTCCTTTATGCATGGCAATAAAAAGTTGCGTGGTGCAACAGAAAATTACCAGACTTTAGTCGAATATCAAAAGCACCTCGTGACGAAATCGAAGAAAAATATTCGATTATACATAACTGAAATGGGTATACCTACCTATGATGGTGAGGGGGGGGTGAGCCGACTTGATGCTGCTAGGTTTATTTTTAAATACACATTACTTGTGATGTCAAATCCAGATATAAAGGGTATATGGTGGTATGATTATTCTGATGATGGTCTTTTAAGAAGGAATAAAGAAAATAATTTTGGGATGATAGATTTTTACTTTAAGCCTAAATCTTCAATTCTAGCAATAAGTGCTGTATCAAAAATTACAAATAAATCGCTAATAACATCGGAAATAAAAGATGATACAGTAATAATTAATATTAAGAGTGCCATAAATGGTAGTACTAGGCATGTGTCATGGAGTGATAAGAGTCCAGCAAATAGTAGCGTTAACGTCATAGACAATGGGAGTATCTACGAAGAAAGAAAAAGTAAAACTAGTAGTGAAGAGCAATTTTTATTTACTCCGCAGGTATATTGAGGAATTCTATGATTTATATTAATGGACGATATTTAACTCAATCATTGACAGGAGTTCAAAGGTTTGCATATGAAATATCAAAGGAACTGATATGTTTGCGACACGATGTCGTATTTTTAGTGCCGGACGAAAAATTGAACACAGTGTATGATATAGATGATTTTAGAATTGAAGTTGTAAAAGGAGGTCTTGGTCATTTTTGGGAACAAATCACGTTGCCAATGTTTTTAAAAAATAAAAAAAGACGATTACTAATAAATTTATGTAGTACGGCCCCAGCTTTTTATAAAAATCAAATATCAACTCACCATGATATAACCTATGTAAGATTTCCACGTAGTTTTTCATTTAAATTTCGATTGCTCTATAAATATCTGATCCCAAAAATTTTAAATAATTCAAAAAAAATCATCACCGTTAGCAATTTTTCAAAAAATGAAATATCGAATCATTATTCTATTTCTGCTGAAAAAATTGACGTGATCTATAATGCTGTAGGCAAACAATTTCTTACTCAGAGAGACGATGTTGATTATCGGAGTGATGATAGAGGTGATTTTGCATTGGCTGTATCATCACCGAATTATCATAAAAACTTCCACGGACTTATAGAAGCTTTTCTTGAATTAAATATAGATGTAAAACTTAAAATTATCGGAAGTCGCAGTTCAAGTTTCAACAATGTTAACTATAATTATCATGAAAATGAACGAGTTGAATTCTTGGGGAGGGTTAACGATGATGAATTGATTTCACTTTATAAACATGCAAAGTTCTTCGTTTTTCCTTCGTTGTATGAAGGTTTTGGTATTCCTCCTCTAGAAGCACAGGCTTGTGGCTGTCCAGTCATATCATCAAGTGCGGCATCTATGACAGAAATACTTGCTGAAAGTGTATTATATTTTAACCCATCATCGAAGGAAGATATTAAAAAAGCATTAGTAGCTATAGATTCTGATGATAGACTCCAGGAAAAAATACGGAATTTGGGTTTTTGCAATGTAATGAGATTTTCTTGGAAAAATTCGGCTATAAAAATTAATAATCTAATTAATGAACTAGGTGATTCGAATGATCATATTTCATGTTGCTGAGGTAATAAAAGGGGGGGTTGCATCTGTAATTAACGAACTTTTACGCGAACAAAGTACTGATACAGACATAAAGAAAGTTACATGCTTAATCCCAGATTCACAAAGGGAGGAACTAATAGCTGATGATGATTTATTATATACGTTCAAGCGTACAGGGAGAAACATTATTTCTCTTTTTCGCTTTTTCTTAAAATTTGTGTCGATACTAGTACGTGAGAAACCAGATATAATACATTTGCACAGTACATTCGCAGGCTTTGTCTGTCGCTTTGTACTTTTGCTATTCCCATTTGTTAAAGTTAAAGTTATCTATTGCCCCCATGCATTTTCATTTATGATGAAAAAAAATAGAGCAAAAGTTAAAATATATGCTGTGGTTGAACAAATTCTTTCTATAAAAACCAATGCAATTATTTGTGTTAGTAACTATGAAAGGGATAAAGCAATCGAAGTTGGCTTGAATAAGGATAAGCTTAAAACTATTTATAACGGTGTGTCTGAACCATCAAAGTCATTAATAGAAAGACCTGGATGTTCGGAATTAAATGTTTTATATGTTGGTCGTTTTGATTTCCAAAAAGGTTTTGATATATTACTAGACATAATTAAGTTATCAGCTCCAAATAAAGGAATCTCATTCACTATTATAGGCGATTTTGTATCAGAAAATGAAAGTTATTCAATAGCCTCTGAGAATGCGAAATTTTTAGGTTGGTTGCCAAAACAAGAAATTTATAAATATTATAGAAGTTCAGATGTATTACTTATCCCATCTCGATGGGAAGGCTTAGCTATGGTTCCTCTGGAGGCATTCAGTTGTAAATTGCCTGTAATTGCAAGTTCATGCTCTTCGTTCCCTGAAATAATTGATGATCATGTTAATGGTTTTCTGGTTGATATGGAGCAACGTGAGGATGTCGTAAATCTGTTACTAAGACTCAGTACAGCTGAGGGAAAGGATAAATTAAAAGACATGTCCACTAATGCTTATGAAACATATCATGAGAAGTTTTCTGCAGAAAAAATGACGTTATGTGTCAAAAAATTATACTCATCAATTTATAACGATTAATTTTTGTTATACTTATTTAAATTAAATAATATATAGTGAGAGGTAACATGAGAATTTTGCTTGTTGGTAACCATACCTGTGGGAACCGCGGAGATGGAGCTATTTTACGAGGGTTATTGGATAGCCTAAGATTAAATGATTCTACTGTTGATTTGGATATTTTAAGTCGATATGCTGTAAGTTCAGAGTATTTATTAGGTGAATCTATGATTCAAGATGATTTGTACTCTTCAAGAATTAGCAAAAAAAATGGTTTAATATCTAAACTTAAAAACAAAATAATAAATAAAATAATGCCATTTGTGTTGGTATCACATGCTAAAAAAAATGGATTCTTGCGCTATTATCCTTTGCCAAAGCATATTAGTGATTTTGTAAATAGTCTTAAGGACTACGATGCAATAATACAGGTCGGAGGATCTTTTTTCGTTGATTTGTATGGTTCAGGACAATTTGAGCATATTTTATGCTCTGCAATTGCTAATAAGCCTATTTATTTGATTGGACATAGTGTTGGTCCTTTTGAAATCAATTCGTTTAATAAAATTGCTCATTACGCCTTTTCAAAATCAAAACAAGTGATATTGCGTGAAGACGTGAGCAGAAATCTTATGTTAAAAGATAATTTTGACATGTCTAATGTCACAATGGGAGTTGATACAGCATTTCTGGTTCAAACTGATATAATTATCAGCGATTACATTATTTCTCATTGGCTTCAGTTAATTGACAAGAAAAAAACTGTTGCTATAACCGTTCGTAAACTGGCTCCTTTTGATCGGCGTTTAGGTGTAACCCAAAAAGAATATGAAATAGCGATAGTCAGAATGATTAATTACCTTATCAGTAAAGGGTATCAGGTGATAGCGTTTTCAACTTGCACTGGGATTGAAAGTTATCATAATGATGATCGCATGGTCGCTCTTTCTATTCAAAAATTAGTTAATAATGAATCGTTTCATGTTGTAATGGATGAAATTAATGATTTGCAATTAGGTGCATTGCTGAACAAATGCTCATTCACTATTGGTACAA
Organism: Klebsiella huaxiensis; assembly: GCF_003261575.2. GTDB lineage: Bacteria > Pseudomonadota > Gammaproteobacteria > Enterobacterales > Enterobacteriaceae > Klebsiella > Klebsiella huaxiensis. Next base: position 2,061,059 of record NZ_CP036175.1, read on the forward strand.
GATTACATTCGGCAATTATTTCTATAAACTTTGGAACCCCAGCAATCGCAATAAATTATGAGCATAAGTCTTTAGGTGTTATGCAGGGGCTCAATATGAATGAGCTTTCTGCTAGTGTTGATGATTTAATTAATAGCAATATTATTAAAAAAATTGATTTCTTAATATCTAATTATGAAGAAATAAATCAAAAGCTATATTTAAATCTAACTGCGACCCGAGAACTAGGACATACTATGGTTGCGCAAGTTTTGAAATCAATAGGTGAAAAATGAAAATATTGTTCTTTTGTTTAAAATTCCCTTTAGCATCTGAGACTTTTGTTTTAAACCAAATTAATTATTTTATAAGTCTGGGGCATGATGTAAAAGTTTTATCATTATATCCAGGGGACATGAAAAATGTACATGAAGATTATTACAAATTTGACCTTTCAAGGAGAGTTAATTATATTTTTGAGAATGAATATAACAAGAGGAGCTTAACTTTTTATTCACGTGCGAGGCTTATTCTTAGTAATGTTTTTAAATTTAATTTGAAATCATTTAATTTCAAAAAATATGGTTTCTTTGTTTGTTCACTTCTATTACCTTCTATCGTCTCAAAGTTGAAAAATAGAATGTCTTCTGATGTTATTGTTGCTCATTTCGGTCATAGTGGTGCACTTGCTAATTATCTAAGAGATGTTGGAGTTATTTCTGGTCAATTAGTTACTGTATTTCATGGATATGATCTTTCAGCTGAAACATTGTTAAAAAAATATAATTTTGCATATAAAGATTTGTTCCTGTCGGGAGATTTATTCCTTCCAATTAGTGAAAAGTGGAAAGATAAATTAATTGAAATGCAATGCCCCCCTGATAAGATACATATTATAAGAATGGGAATTAAAGTTAAACATTTCGAATATAATGAAAGATCCTTTAGTGCAGAACCAATAAAAATAATATCTGTCTGTAGGCTAATAGAAAAAAAAGGGTTGGAGTATGCAATCGTCGCATGTGCTAATTTGAAAAAGTTAGGGTATAAATTTTCGTATCAGATAATTGGCTATGGTGAGCTACATGAACAGTTGTCATTATTAATTAATAAGCTAGATTTACAGGATAGCGTGAGCATTCTTGGTTTTCAACCTCAATCAGTTGTTAGAGAAATGCTTAACGATAGTCATGTTTTTCTATTGCCATCTGTTACCGCACAAAATGGCGATATGGAAGGGATTCCAGTAGCATTAATGGAGGCAATGGCGTCTGGCTTACCAGTGGTATCTACTTATCATAGTGGTATACCCGAACTCATTGAAAATGAAGTTACTGGTTGGTTATGCCCTGAAAGAGATGCTCAATCAATTACTGATGTTTTAGTTAAAATAATTAATCAAGAATTTGAAGTTGTTCAGATTGAAAGAAATGCAAGAATGGTCATTGTTAATGAATTTAATGAAGAGACAGAATATAATAAGATGTCTTCATTGTTGGAGCGGTTATAATGAGTAATCTGCGAAGCCAGGCTGCATGGCTTTTAGCATCTAATTTCTTTACCGCTGTACTACAAATAGTACAGATAAGTATTTTAGCGAGAAATCTTGATTTGCGAGAACTTGGTGTCCTGGCAATTGTTAATACGGTTTTAATGATTGCTATGATACTACAAGATATGGGGATGAGTAGCTATATTGTTCACAAACAAGAGCTATTAAAAAGAGACCAAAGTACAATTTTTTGGATCAATTTATTACTCAGCTTAATCGCGGGGATAATCGTTTGTTTACTTTCATGGCCTGTTTCAAAATTTTATCATCTCAATGAACTTAATCTATTGATAATGCTGGCTAGTCTAAATTTTATTTTCCTTGGTGCCTTATCTCAGTATCAGTCTCATTATATAAAATCAAAGAAAATGATTTTATTAGCGAAGATTGAGATGATCGCAAAATTTATATCTTTCTGTTTTGTAGTCTATACTATATATTTTACTGAATTACGCACGTCGGCTGTTATTTTAGGATTGATTCTGAATGCTGTACTAAGGCTTTTTATGATGGCCTTCTTCGGGGATAAACGTTGGAATCCATCACTTGAGTTTAACTCAAGTATCTGCAAGGATATTTTTAAATACGGAATATTTCAGCTGGGCTCTCAAGTTTTAAACCAGCTAAGAACCCAGTTGGATGTTATTATTATAGGTAAGGTTCTAGGGGGGGAGGCATTAGGGTTGTATTCCTTAGCTAAGGATTTAGTCATGCAGCCACTAAAACTTATATCACCTGTAATTAATAGACTGGCGTTACCCCGATTTGCTGAGGTTCAATCTAAAACGAAAGATCTTGGCAATGTTTTCTTGAGAGGGACATCGGTAATTATCATTTTTAGTATGATTACTTTTCTTGGGATCGCTGTTTTCTCTCCGGTTATTGTAGCGATTCTATATGGTATCAACAGAATTGAAATAGTCAATATTTTGCCATATATGCTGGTGTTTGCCTTGCTAAGACCAATGGGGGGCTTAACAGGGGCTATTGCTCAAGCAAATGGTAGAACTAATGTCGAATTTAGATGGAATGTGGTTGCAACGATAGTCGTAACATTAACAACTTCAACAATATATTTCTGTCCCCAGTTGTGGTATGTCTCTTTAAATCTTTCTATCTCCCAAATATTGATAAGTTTTTTAGTATACCCTTTTTTCATAGAGCGAGTAATTAAAGTTTCTTTTCTTACTTATATCTATAAGTGGTTTCCATTAACAATGTTGTTTATATTTGCAATGTTTTGCATTTATAATTTTAGACTTCTTATTCACCCTTTTTGGTGAGGTTATATAAAAATACAGCAGCATGCTCTTCTGTAACTCTCAACTATTAATTACTTTGCGCAAAACTATCTTTGCGCTAACATAATCATCACATTTAAGCTGCGAACATGTCGCAGTGACCACACCTGACAGGAGTATGTAATGTCCAAGCAACAGATCGGGGTTGTCGGTATGGCAGTGATGGGGCGCAACCTTGCGCTCAACATCGAGAGCCGTGGTTATACCGTCTCCGTTTTCAACCGCTCCCGTGAAAAGACCGAAGAAGTGATTGCCGAGAACCCTGGTAAGAAACTGGTCCCACACTATACTGTGCAAGAGTTTGTTGAATCACTCGAAACTCCGCGCCGTATCCTGTTAATGGTGAAGGCGGGCGCAGGCACTGACAGTGCCATCGACTCTCTGAAGCCTTACCTGGACAAGGGTGACATCATCATTGATGGTGGCAATACCTTCTTCCAGGACACTATTCGTCGTAATCGTGAACTTTCTGCTGATGGCTTCAACTTTATTGGTACTGGCGTATCCGGTGGTGAAGAAGGCGCACTGAAGGGCCCATCGATCATGCCTGGTGGGCAGAAAGAAGCTTATGAACTGGTTGCTCCAATTCTTAAGCAGATTGCTGCCGTCGCAGAAGATGGTGAGCCGTGTGTAACCTATATTGGTGCGGATGGTGCTGGTCATTATGTAAAAATGGTCCACAACGGTATTGAATACGGTGACATGCAATTGATTGCTGAAGCCTATGCTTTACTGAAAGGTGGTCTGGTTCTTTCTAACGAAGAGCTGGCTCAGACCTTTACTGAATGGAATGAGGGTGAGCTGAGCAGCTATCTGATAGACATCACCAAGGACATCTTCACCAAAAAGGATGAAGAGGGTAAATACCTGGTTGATGTGATTCTGGATGAAGCAGCCAACAAAGGCACTGGTAAATGGACCAGCCAGAGTTCTCTGGACCTGGGTGAACCATTATCTCTTATTACCGAATCCGTATTTGCTCGCTATATCTCCTCTCTGAAAGAGCAGCGTATTGCAGCGTCAAAAGTTCTTACTGGACCGCAAGCAAAAACTGCTGGTGATAAAGTAGAGTTTATTGAGAAAGTACGTCGTGCTCTGTATCTGGGTAAGCTAGTTTCTTATGCTCAGGGGTTCTCCCAGCTGCGTGCGGCATCTGATGAATACAACTGGGATCTGAACTACGGTGAGATCGCTAAAATCTTCCGTGCTGGTTGCATCATTCGCGCCCAGTTCCTGCAGAAGATAACTGATGCCTACGAGCAGAATCCTGGCATCGCCAACCTGCTGCTTGCTCCATACTTCAAGCAAATTGCTGATGACTACCAGCAAGCGTTGCGCGACGTCGTTGCCTATGCAGTGCAGAATGGCATTCCGGTTCCAACCTTCTCTGCGGCCATTGCTTACTACGATAGCTATCGTTCTGCAGTTCTTCCTGCCAACTTGATTCAGGCACAGCGTGACTACTTCGGTGCTCATACTTATAAGCGTACCGACAAAGACGGTGTATTCCATACCGAGTGGATGAATTAATTAATATACTGCAATAAAAAACCTGGTGAAAGCCAGGTTTTTTATAATTAGAAATAGAATATTAAATCAAGATATAAGTTTATAATTGTAAATATAATAATTTATTTATCTCCTTCAAAATATCATGTCTTCTTTTTTTGCAAGTTTGAATGTTTAAACTTACAAAAGAAGAAGTCATTACTTCTATAACGTCATTTTTATTACTTCATTTTATTAAGGATTTTATTATGTTGCTTCCTGTGATTATGGCTGGTGGCACGGGTAGCCGTCTGTGGCCGATGTCCCGTGAGCTCTACCCAAAACAGTTCCTGCGACTGTACGGGCAGAACTCCATGTTGCAGGAAACCATCTCGCGCCTCTCCGGGCTGGATATTCATGAGCCCATGGTCATCTGCAACGAAGAGCACCGTTTTCTGGTGGCCGAACAGCTGAGACAGCTCAATAAGCTGTCGAAAAATATCATCCTTGAGCCGGTGGGCCGCAATACCGCCCCGGCTATCGCGCTCGCGGCATTACAGGCCACGCAGAATGGCGATGACCCGCTGATGCTGGTGCTGGCAGCTGACCATATCATTAATAATCAGCAGGTCTTCCACGACGCCATCCGCGTGGCGGAGCAGTATGCCCAGGCCGACCATCTGGTCACCTTTGGTATCGTGCCGAATACACCGGAAACCGGCTACGGCTATATTCAGCGCGGTGATGCGCTGAGTGAGGGAGAGCACACGCCTTATCAGGTCGCCCGTTTTGTGGAGAAACCTGACCTTGAGCGTGCGCAGGCCTATCTGGCCTCCGGCGAATACTACTGGAACAGCGGCATGTTTATGTTCCGGGCGAAAAAGTACCTCTCCGAGCTGGCGAAATTCCGCCCGGATATTCTGGAAGCCTGCACGGCTGCCGTCCGGGCTGCCGACTGCGGCAGCGATTTTATCAGCATCCCGCATGATGTGTTCAGTACCTGTCCGGATGAGTCCGTCGACTATGCGGTGATGGAAAAAACCGCCGATGCGGTGGTGGTGGGGCTGGATGCGGACTGGAGCGATGTTGGCTCCTGGTCAGCGCTGTGGGAGGTCAGCCCGAAGGATGAGCTGGGAAATGTGTTAAAGGGAGATGCCTGGGTACACAACAGCCAGAACTGCTACATCAACAGTGACGAAAAGCTGGTGGCAGCGATTGGCGTTGAGGACCTGGTGATTGTCAGCACCAAGGACGCGGTGCTGGTGATGAATAAAAATCGTGCCCAGGACGTGAAAAAGGTCGTTGAGTACCTGAAAAGCAACCAGCGCAGCGAATATAAACGCCACCGCGAAATCTACCGCCCGTGGGGACGTAGCGACGTGGTGGTGCAGACGCCGCGCTTTAACGTTAACCGCATTACCGTCAAGCCGGGTGGCGCGTTCTCCATGCAGATGCATCACCACCGCGCCGAGCACTGGGTGATCCTCGCGGGCACGGGGCAGATAACGGTCAACGGCAAGCAGTTCCTGCTCACGGAGAATCAGTCGACCTTTATTCCCATCGGTGCCGAACACTGCCTGGAAAACCCGGGACGTATCCCGCTGGAAGTGCTGGAAATTCAGTCTGGCTCCTATCTGGGCGAAGACGACATTATCCGTATTAAAGACCAGTACGGTCGTTGCTAACTTTTGCAGGACATTGACTCAGAATGACACAGCTTAACTGTTTTAAAGCCTATGATATTCGCGGCAAACTGGGTGAAGAATTAAACGAAGATATCGCCTACCGCATCGGGCGCGCCTATGGTGAGTTCCTGAAGCCAAAACAAATCGTGGTGGGCGGCGATGTCCGTCTGACCAGCGAGTCCCTGAAGCTGGCGCTGGCCAACGGCCTGATGGATGCGGGTACCGACGTGCTGGATATCGGTATGAGCGGCACCGAGGAGATTTACTTCGCCACGTTCCATCTGGGCGTGGACGGCGGCATTGAAGTGACGGCCAGCCATAATCCGATGAACTACAACGGCATGAAGCTGGTGCGTGAAAACGCGAAGCCCATCAGCGGCGATACCGGCCTGCGCGATATCCAGCGTCTGGCGGAAGAGAATCAGTTTCCTCCGGTGGACGCATCCCGTCGCGGTACCCTGCGCCAGATTTCCATTATTCAGGCGTATGTGGACCACCTGATGGGCTACGTGAACCTGGCAAACTTCACCCGCCCTCTGAAGCTGGTGGTGAACTCCGGCAACGGTGCCGCCGGTCATGTGATTGATGAAGTGGAAAAGCGTTTCGTTGCTGCTGGCGTGCCGGTGACCTTTATTAAGGTACATCACCAGCCGGACGGCAATTTCCCGAACGGTATTCCTAATCCACTGCTGCCGGAGTGCCGCCAGGATACCGCTGATGCGGTACGTGAGCACGGGGCGGATATGGGGATTGCCTTTGACGGTGACTTTGACCGCTGCTTTATGTTTGATAATGATGCTGAATTTATCGAAGGGTATTATATCGTTGGCCTGCTGGCGGAGGCCTTCCTGCAAAAGCAGCCGGGGGCCAAAATTATCCATGACCCGCGCCTGACGTGGAACACGGTAGATATCGTGACCCGCAGCGGCGGCAGGCCGGTGATGTCGAAGACCGGGCATGCGTTCATTAAAGAGCGTATGCGTCAGGAAGATGCAATTTACGGTGGTGAGATGAGTGCGCATCACTACTTCCGTGATTTCGCCTACTGTGACAGCGGGATGATCCCGTGGTTGCTGGTAGCGGAGCTGCTGTGTCTGAAAAACAGCCCGCTGAAAGCGCTGGTGGCGGACAGGCAGGCGGCGTTCCCGGCCTCCGGGGAAATTAACCGCAAGCTGGAGAATGCGGCAGCGGCGATTGCGCGCATCCGCGAACGTTATGAGGCAGATGCGGCAAATGTGGACACCACCGACGGTATCAGTATTGAATACCCGGAATGGCGCTTTAACCTGCGCAGCTCGAATACGGAGCCAGTGGTACGTCTCAATGTGGAGTCTAAGGCAGATGATGCTTTAATGAAGGCTAGAACAGAAGAATTATTAGATCTTCTTAAATAGAGCTTATTCTGGATTAAAGCCATAAGGACAGGTTTTTCGAGTTATAGCTCACCTTATGGCTCTTTCTTGACTTCCCACTCTCGTGAGAGTAAAACCGCCACAAGTGTTGATTACCAGGGTGGCTAATATGCCGCCGTCCAGTTAACTGATTAAAGTGTGATCGAATGAAAATTACAATTTCCGGTACCGGTTATGTTGGTCTATCGAATGGCATCCTGATTGCGCAGAACCACGAGGTGGTTGCACTGGATATCATTCAATCTAAAGTTGATATGATTAACCAAAAGGTCTCCCCGATCGTCGATAAGGAGATCCAGGAATATCTGGCGGCAAAACCGTTGAATTTTCGTGCAACAACTGACAAGCATGATGCCTATCGTAATGCTGATTATGTCATTATCGCCACGCCGACTGATTACGATCCAAAAACAAATTACTTTAATACCTCAACCGTTGAAGCCGTTATTCGTGATGTCACGGAAATTAATCCTAATGCGGTAATGATTATTAAATCAACAATTCCCGTCGGTTTTACGCGTGATATTAAAGAGCGTCTGGGGATTGATAATGTTATTTTCTCTCCAGAGTTCCTGCGTGAAGGTCGTGCGTTATACGACAACCTGCATCCATCCCGCATCGTTATTGGTGAGCGTTCAGAACGCGCAGAACGTTTTGCTAACCTGCTGAAAGAAGGGGCGATTAAGCAGGATATCCCGACGCTGTTTACCGACTCTACTGAAGCAGAAGCAATTAAGTTATTTGCGAACACCTATCTTGCATTGCGCGTGGCTTACTTTAATGAGCTGGATAGCTATGCTGAGAGCCAGGGCCTGAACAGCAAGCAGATTATTGAAGGTGTTTGCCTCGATCCGCGTATCGGCAATCACTACAACAATCCTTCGTTTGGCTACGGCGGCTACTGTCTGCCTAAGGATACCAAGCAGCTGCTGGCAAACTACGAATCCGTGCCGAATAACATCATTGGCGCAATCGTTGATGCTAACCGCACACGTAAAGATTTTATTGCTGATTCTATCCTTGCGCGTAAGCCTAAAGTTGTTGGCATCTACCGCCTGATTATGAAGAGTGGCTCTGATAACTTCCGCGCTTCATCGATTCAGGGCATCATGAAGCGTATCAAGGCCAAAGGCATCCCGGTCATCATTTATGAGCCAGTGATGCAGGAAGATGAGTTCTTTAACTCTCGTGTCGTGCGTGACTTTGATGCTTTCAAACAAGAAGCTGATGTTATTGTTTCCAACCGCATGGCTGAAGAATTATCGGATGTAGCCGAGAAGGTTTATACCCGCGATTTGTTTGGCAGTGACTAATCTCTCCTCTGACCGGTAGTTTTCGCTGCCGGTCAGAACCTTTCACCCGTTCTTTCTCCCTCCTGAGCTGTTCAGTTATTCGCCTGGCGAATCGTCCCACTTTTACCCCAGACTAAAGACCAAAAAACGTGACCCCGCTTATATTCTTTAATCGATGATCTTGTGCCAATCATTGAGGTCGGATATGTTAAATCTACCTTGTGAAGAGCTACCGTCACTGAGATGTAGATGCTGGAGATAAGCGCCGGAAGGTAAAACAGAGCCTGCTTGCAGGCTTTTGTTATTTCTGAATCCAGGATTCTGGAAGCTGCAGCTCCCAATCGTGCGATGCACTCCTGGTCAATGTTTGCTCGGTAGATGGGCAGGGGGCGTTGTGGGAAGCTGCAATATTAGTGGCTTATAATGCACCTGTAGTCATATACCCGTCATACTTCAAGTTGCATGTGCGTTGGCTGCGCTCGTTCACCCGAGTCACTTACCAGAGTAAGCTCATCGGGATTCACTCTCTTGCCGCCTACCTGCAACTCGAATTATTTAGGGTATAGAGATGTATTATTGATGTTTTAATGCATAATATCGATTTCCGATAGCTGAATAACTTAAGGTTATCACCACTACTAATTTACCAATGCCAGCTGATAAAGACCGTACAGCTCCCCACCGCTGGCAGTGTTTTATTCTTATATTATTATTTCCTATGCCAGCATTATAATTATATTAATTTTTCGTTTCACCACTTGCGCTTGTTAAATGTTAGTTTGGTTTTTTTCTGATCTTTGAGATAAGAAATCAGAAAGAAAACTGAAACAATCAGTAGTATGGCAGCAACGACCAAGAAAAAAATATTTTCCATGATACATACCAGATTGGGAGTAATGTTATAAGTCCATTTGCCTGAGCACTTATGATTCATCTGCTAAAGTTTGCTTTAGCTTGATTAACATAACCTAAGTTTAAGAAAATTCCTATATGTTGTGTGTGGTATTTATCAGGAAAGAATATAACGCTTTTTCTATGATTTTTTACTGAATCCTGAACCCGTAGTCATTATTTTTTATGGATTAAAAACCTGTCTTTTACAGATATTGTGAGATTATAGGCTGCATGGGAGGTGGCAGAAGAGAGGGGGAATATGGGGTTACGATAAAAAATATTTCCAATTAGTTTATTCTTGGTTGACTTTGGCAAGATTTAGTCGGTTTTATGAACATTGCACATAAGTCGAGTCCGATCAGTGAGGCTAACTAAACAAGGCCTTTGAATGACGTTTCCCCCCGGCGTAAAAAAGCCGCAATGTAGACACTGCGGCTTATCGTTTGCTATCTCCGGATATTACGCTTTGTAATATGCCTTATACCAATCAACGAAATTCTTCACTCCCTGCCTGACCGTTGTCTGCGGTCTGAATCCAACCATATCATACAGCGGTTTGGTGTCGGCACTGGTTTCCAGTACATCTCCGGGTTGAATCGGCATCATATTCTTCTCAGCCTTCATCCCTAAAGCCTCTTCCAGCGCAGTGATGTAATCCATTAGCTCAACGGGTGAACTATTACCGATGTTATAAAGGCGATATGGGGCTGAGCTGTCTGCTGGCGAGCCCGTCTCAACCGTCCACTCAGGGTTGGCTTGCGGAATGATATCCTGCATGCGCACTATCGCCTCGACGATATCGTCAATATAAGTGAAGTCGCGCTTCATTTTCCCATAGTTGTATACATCAATACTCTTCCCTTCCAGCATAGCCTTCGTGAACTTGAACAGCGCCATGTCCGGCCGACCCCATGGGCCATAAACGGTAAAGAATCGCAGTCCGGTAGTTGGGATCCCGTAAAGGTGGGAGTAGGTATGCGCCATCAGTTCGTTTGCTTTCTTGGTGGCCGCATACAGTGAAACCGGGTGATCAACCGAATCGTCGGTTGAGAATGGCATCTTGCGGTTTAAACCATAGACAGAGCTGGATGAGGCATATAACAGATGTTCGACTTTGTTATGTCGGCAACCTTCCAGTATGTTCAGATAACCAATCAGGTTGGAATCAGCGTAAGCGAACGGGTTTTCCAGGGAATAACGTACGCCAGCCTGTGCGGCGAGGTGGATCACTCGATTAAACTTCTCACTAGCGAAAAGTTGAGCCATACCTTCACGATCGGCCAGATCAATTTTGTGAAAACTGAACAGGGGAGATTGCAGTAAGTCCAGGCGAGACTGTTTAAGATTGACGTCGTAGTAGTCGTTCATATTGTCGATACCGACAACCTCATGACCCGCCTCCAGAAGGCGCCTGCACGCATGAAAACCGATAAATCCTGCGGCTCCAGTCACTAAAAACTTCATATTTATCCTCCGGGTTTGCTGTGCCCCGCTCAATATAATCATCGATTTTACACTGGCTTGCCGCATGGATCACCCGCTTTCCCAGTGCAGGCTACGTTGTTGCTATAGATGTGGCCAGTTAGAAGGGCCCCTGAAGGTTCAAAGTCATGTGGTTATTGGTAAATAATAATTATTATCACCATGCAATGAGGTTAGCATTCAAATAATAACATTGTGGTTTTTATGCTTTGAAATGATTTGTTTGTACATTGAATGCGCTATCAATAGCGTTAAGCTGATGCGGTTTTATATTGTTAGAAATTATGTATTCTCCGAGTATTTCCGCAGGAATCATTCGTGAATTCCATTTGTTTAATTTTTTACATTATGTAACCACCTGTTTTTAATCGAGTTGTGTAATTGTTTTGTGTGGTTCAATTGATTGCCTTTGATCATTCATTCTTTTTGTGAATTAATTATTAAGCTTTTCCATTTTTATTCTGACTAACCAGCGCTATACTACGCAGATAATTCATCTGTTTGGTGTATGTGTTGTTGGCGTATGATCTATCTATCCCATCTTCTGGAACATATCGTGAGCGTTTTACCCAAAAAGATAGTCGATCTGCTTTGGTCAGATGTTGTTGGCCAAAAGTGGGGCCTGGCCTTATGTTGCAACTCCGCGGTTTATTCCACCATTCAGATTTTTTCTCAGGGTACTTCCCACACTGACATCACGTCGCCTCGATTCACTTTAACTGCTGGTAGCGGCAGGACCTTGTTATTACTAAATGAGAAAGTCCTGATAGATGTCCGGCCTATAAACGGGGAGAGTATCTATCGTTTTTTGGCGGGTTGAATTTGCGGTTGTAGTTTGAAAACAGAGATATGGCAACTGGCATATCTCTGTTTTTAGTTTTACTGAGCACTCAGGCAGAGCTTGCTAGCGACAAGTTAGTTAGCGCTCTTCTTATGTGGCTTGAGGATTAGCTTAGCTGGTGTTGGCGCAGCTTCTGCGGCTTATACCGTGAAATTGTGGGCATAGCGATAAAGCCTGACGCGATTTGGTTGCGATAGCCAAGGGCGGTAGCGTGCTCAAAATATAGTCTGAAGTCAGATGTCTCCGGTTAATTGATAGTAAACAAAACGATTATTTATTTAAGGATTTTATCATGTTACTTCCTGTGATTATGGCTGGTGGCACCGGTAGCCGCCTGTGGCCGATGTCCCGTGAGCTCTACCCAAAACAGTTCCTGCGACTGTACGGGCAGAACTCCATGTTGCAGGAAACCATCTCGCGCCTCTCCGGGCTGGATATTCATGAGCCCATGGTCATCTGCAACGAAGAGCACCGTTTTCTGGTGGCCGAACAGCTGAGACAGCTCAATAAGCTGTCGAAAAATATCATCCTTGAGCCGGTGGGCCGCAATACCGCCCCGGCTATCGCGCTCGCGGCATTACAGGCCACGCAGAATGGCGATGACCCGCTGATGCTGGTGCTGGCAGCTGACCATATCATTAATAATCAGCAGGTCTTCCACGACGCCATCCGCGTGGCGGAGCAGTATGCCCAGGCCGACCATCTGGTCACCTTTGGTATCGTGCCGAATACACCGGAAACCGGCTACGGCTATATTCAGCGCGGTGATGCGCTGAGTGAGGGAGAGCATACGCCTTATCAGGTCGCCCGTTTTGTGGAGAAACCTGACCTTGAACGTGCGCAGGCCTATCTGGCCTCCGGCGAATACTACTGGAACAGCGGCATGTTTATGTTCCGGGCGAAAAAGTACCTCTCCGAGCTGGCGAAATTCCGCCCGGATATTCTTGAAGCCTGCACGGCTGCCGTCCGGGCTGCCGACTGCGGCAGCGATTTTATCAGCATCCCGCATGATGTGTTCAGTACCTGTCCGGATGAGTCCGTCGATTATGCGGTGATGGAAAAAACCGCCGATGCGGTGGTGGTGGGGCTGGATGCGGACTGGAGCGATGTTGGCTCCTGGTCAGCGCTGTGGGAGGTCAGCCCGAAGGATGAGCTGGGAAATGTGTTAAAGGGAGATGCCTGGGTACACAACAGCCAGAATTGCTACATCAACAGTGACGAAAAGCTGGTGGCAGCGATTGGCGTTGAGGATCTGGTGATTGTCAGCACCAAGGACGCGGTGCTGGTGATGAACAAAAATCGCGCCCAGGACGTGAAAAAGGTCGTTGAGTACCTGAAAAGCAACCAGCGCAGCGAATATAAACGCCACCGCGAAATCTACCGCCCGTGGGGACGTAGCGACGTGGTGGTGCAGACGCCGCGCTTTAACGTTAACCGCATTACCGTCAAGCCGGGTGGCGCGTTCTCCATGCAGATGCATCACCACCGCGCCGAGCACTGGGTGATCCTCGCGGGCACGGGGCAGATAACGGTCAACGGCAAGCAGTTCCTGCTCACGGAGAATCAGTCGACCTTTATTCCCATCGGTGCCGAACACTGCCTGGAAAACCCGGGACGTATCCCGCTGGAAGTGCTGGAAATTCAGTCTGGCTCCTATCTGGGCGAAGACGACATTATCCGTATTAAAGACCAGTACGGTCGTTGCTAACTTTTGCAGGACATTGACTCAGAATGACACAGCTTAACTGTTTTAAAGCCTATGATATTCGCGGCAAACTGGGTGAAGAATTAAACGAAGATATCGCCTACCGCATCGGGCGCGCCTATGGTGAGTTCCTGAAGCCAAAACAAATCGTGGTGGGCGGCGATGTCCGTCTGACCAGCGAGTCCCTGAAGCTGGCGCTGGCCAACGGCCTGATGGATGCGGGTACCGACGTGCTGGATATCGGTATGAGCGGCACCGAGGAGATTTACTTCGCCACGTTCCATCTGGGCGTGGACGGCGGCATTGAAGTGACGGCCAGCCATAATCCGATGAACTACAACGGCATGAAGCTGGTGCGTGAAAACGCGAAGCCCATCAGCGGCGATACCGGCCTGCGCGATATCCAGCGTCTGGCGGAAGAGAATCAGTTTCCTCCGGTGGACGCATCCCGTCGCGGTACCCTGCGTCAGATATCTGTCCTGCAGGAATACGTGGACCACCTGATGGGCTACGTGAACCTGGCAAACTTCACCCGTCCGCTGAAGCTGGTGGTGAACTCCGGCAACGGTGCCGCGGGTCATGTGATTGATGAAGTGGAAAAGCGTTTCGTTGCTGCTGGCGTGCCGGTGACCTTTATTAAGGTGCATCACCAGCCGGACGGCAATTTCCCGAACGGTATCCCTAATCCGCTGTTGCCGGAGTGTCGCCAGGATACGGCTGATGCGGTACGCGAGCACGGGGCGGATATGGGGATTGCCTTTGACGGGGACTTCGACCGCTGCTTTATGTTTGATAATGATGCTGAATTTATCGAAGGGTATTATATCGTTGGCCTGCTGGCGGAGGCCTTCCTGCAAAAGCAACCGGGGGCCAAAATTATCCATGACCCGCGTCTGACGTGGAACACGGTGGATATCGTGACCCGCAGCGGCGGCAGGCCGGTGATGTCGAAGACCGGACATGCGTTCATTAAAGAGCGTATGCGTCAGGAAGATGCGATTTACGGCGGTGAGATGAGTGCGCATCACTATTTCCGTGATTTCGCCTACTGTGACAGCGGGATGATCCCGTGGTTGCTGGTGGCAGAGCTGCTGTGTCTGAAAAACAGCCCGCTGAAAGCGCTGGTGGCGGACAGGCAGGCGGCGTTCCCGGCCTCCGGGGAAATTAACCGCAAGCTGGAGAATGCGGCAGCGGCGATTGCGCGCATCCGCGAACGTTATGAGGCAGATGCGGCAAATGTGGACACCACCGACGGTATCAGTATTGAATACCCGGAGTGGCGCTTTAATCTGCGCAGCTCGAATACGGAGCCAGTGGTACGTCTCAACGTGGAGTCAAAAGCAGCGCCTGCGCTGATGAAAGAAAAAACAGCAGAGCTGTTACACCTGTTAAGCGGGGAATAAGGTGAGAGAATTGTTCACGACGATTTATCGTTATCGGGGATTTATCTGGAGTAGCGTTAAGCGCGATTTTCAGGCGCGCTACCAAACCAGCATGCTGGGCGCGCTATGGTTGGTTTTACAGCCACTCTCTATGATTCTGGTTTACACTCTGGTCTTTTCCGAAGTGATGAAAGCCAGGATGCCGGATAACACCGGTCCATTTGCCTACAGTATTTATCTCTGTTCTGGCGTGCTGACCTGGGGATTGTTTACGGAAATGCTGGATAAAGGGCAGAGCGTTTTTATTAACAACGCCAACCTGATTAAAAAACTGAGCTTTCCGAAAATTTGCCTGCCGATTATTGTCACTTTATCGGCGATTCTTAATTTCGCGATTATCTTCAGCCTGTTTCTGATTTTTATTATTGTCACCGGCAACTTTCCCGGCTGGTTATTCTTTTCGGTGATCCCGGTTTTACTGTTGCAGGTGCTATTTGCCGGTGGCTTAGGCATGGTTTTAGGCGTCATGAACGTCTTTTTCCGCGATGTCGGTCAACTTGTTGGCGTCGCGCTTCAGTTCTGGTTCTGGTTTACACCTATCGTCTATGTACTGAATTCGTTGCCGGGATGGGCAAAAAATCTGCTGCTGTATAATCCAATGACGCGCGTCATGCAGTCCTATCAGTCGATATTTGCCTATCATCAGGCGCCCAACTGGTATTCGTTATGGCCGGTACTGGCTCTTGCCATTATTTTCTGCGTCATCGGCTTCAGGATGTTCCGCAAGCATGCGGCAGATATGGTGGATGAATTATAATGAGCGATATCAGAGTAAATAATGTTGGTAAGGCTTATCGCCAGTATCACTCAAAAACCGGCCGACTGATTGAATGGTTATCTCCCTTTAACACCAAGCGCCATAACCTGAAATGGATCCTTAGCGACATCAACTTTGAAGTCGCTCCTGGCGAGGCGGTCGGGATTATCGGGATAAACGGCGCGGGTAAAAGCACTCTGCTGAAACTGATTACCGGAACGTCCAGGCCGACGACCGGAAATATTGAAATCTCCGGGCGCGTCGCGGCGCTGCTTGAGCTGGGTATGGGATTTCACTCCGATTTTACCGGTCGGCAAAACGTCTATATGTCCGGGCAACTGCTGGGACTGTCTTCGGACAAAATCACCGAGCTGATGCCGGAGATCGAAGAGTTTGCCGAAATTGGCGACTATATCGACCAGCCGGTACGCGTTTATTCAAGCGGTATGCAGGTGCGTCTGGCCTTTAGCGTAGCGACGGCAATTCGCCCGGATGTGCTGATCATCGATGAGGCGCTGTCCGTTGGTGATGCCTATTTCCAGCATAAAAGTTTCGAGCGCATTCGTAAATTCCGCAAGGAAGGAACCACGCTTTTGCTGGTATCCCATGATAAACAGGCTATCCAAAGCATCTGCGATCGCGCCATTTTATTGAATAAAGGCCGTATCGAGATGGAAGGCGAGCCGGAAGCCGTTATGGATTATTACAACGCGCTGCTGGCGGATAAGCAAAATCAGTCCATCAAACAAGTCGAGCATAACGGTAAAACACAAACCGTTTCTGGCACCGGCGAAGTGACTATTTCTGACGTGAACCTGCTGGACAACCAGCGGAGTGTGACCGAGTTTGCCTCGGTAGGACAGCGCGTTCACCTACAGGTCAACGTTCAGGTTGAGGAAGATATTCCTGAGCTGGTGGTGGGCTATATGATTAAAGATCGCCTGGGGCAGCCTGTTTTTGGCACTAACACCCATCATCTGAATCAGGCGCTCACCTCCCTGAAAAAAGGGGAAAAACGCTCATTCTTATTCACCTTTGACGCCAACCTGGGCGTAGGTTCCTATTCCGTCGCCGTCGCGCTGCATACTTCAAGTACCCATCTGGGCAAAAACTACGAGTGGCGCGATCTGGCTGTGGTATTCAACGTCGTGAATACGGATCAAAAAGAGTTTGTTGGCGTGTCCTGGCTACCGCCTGAACTGGAGATTTCTTAATGGGTTCGTCGTTTTATCGTTCATTTGAAGAACGACACAGGGGTTCGGTTGAAGATATTAAAGGCCGCCTGAGTTTTTATTTACCGTTTCTGACGCGCTTAAAAACGCTCTACCCGGACGGAGTGATTGCCGATATCGGCTGTGGTCGCGGGGAGTGGCTGGAGATCCTCAATGAAAACGCCATCGCTAACGTCGGTGTTGACCTTGATGACGGTATGCTGGCGCGCGCGCAGGAAGCCGGGCTGAACGTGCAGAAAATGGACTGCCTGCAGTTTCTTGAGCAGCAGGAAGACGAAAGTCTGATCGCACTGACCGGTTTCCATATTGCTGAACACCTGCCTTTTGAGGTTTTGCAGCAGCTCGTCAAGCACACCTTACGCGTGTTGAAGCCCGGCGGCTTGTTGATTTTGGAAACGCCGAATCCGGAAAACCTGAGCGTCGGCTCCTGTTCATTCTATATGGACCCGACTCATCACCATCCGCTGCCGCCGCCGTTGCTGGAATTTCTGCCTGTTCACTACGGTTTTAATCGTGCGATAACCGTACGTCTGCAGGAAAAAGACGCCCTGAAAGCTGCTAATGCATCGATTAGGCTGGTTGATGTCCTTAAAGGCGTTAGTCCGGATTACAGCATCATTGCGCAGAAAGATGCGCAGCCTGAGCTTCTCGCCAGCTTCGAGCCATTGTTTACCCAACAATACGGCCTGACGCTGGATGCTTTAAGTGACCGATACGATGCTATTTTGGCTGAACAACTTGAGGCTTCAGCCGCGCACCTGGAAACGCTTGAGCAGTCGTACACCCGGCAAATGGGTGAAATGGCGCAGAGCATCCAGTTACTGCAAAACCAGATGGGTGAGCTTAATCAACTGGTTGCACATAACCATCAGCTTCATCAGCAGGTTACCGACTTGCATAACAGCCGTTCATGGAGAATTACCCAGCCTCTGCGCTGGCTCTCTTTCCAGCGTCAGTTATTGCGTCAGGAAGGCGCAAAAATTCGCGCACGGCGTGCAGCAAAGAAAATAATGCGCAAAGGGATGGCGTTCTCGTTGGTCTTTTTCCATCGTTATCCCAGGTCGAAGGTGTATCTGTTTAAGATCCTCCGGAAAACCGGTAGCTATCAATTGCTCCAGCGCCTGTTCCAGCGCGTGATGCTAGTTTCGTCGGACCCGATGATGATGGCGCAGTCCAGAAGATATGATGTAGATACTGAAGAAATGACAAGTCGCGCGCTGAGTATTTATAACGAATTAAAAAATAAAAATACGGAGAAATAACGATGCGTATCGTCATTGACTTACAAGGCGCGCAGACGGAAAGCCGCTTTCGTGGCATCGGTCGTTATAGTGTTTCCATCGCCAGAGCGATCATTAGAAATAATAGCCAACATGAAGTTTTCATTGCGTTGTCCGCCATGCTCGGGGAATCCATCGCCGATGTGAAAGCGCAGTTCGCCGATCTTCTGCCGCCAGAAAATATTGTTATCTGGCATGCCGCGGGGCCGGTCCGGGCGATGGACAGAGGTAATGAATGGCGTCGGGAAAGTGCTGAGCTGATGCGGGAAGCTTTTCTTGAAGGGCTGCGTCCGGATGTGGTTTTCATCACCAGCCTGTTTGAAGGGCACGTCGACGATGCGGTCACCTCAGTGCACAAGTTTAGCCGTCGCTACAAAGTGGCGGTACTGCACCACGATTTGATTCCCCTGGTACAGGCAGAAACCTACCTGCTGGACGATGTTTATAAGCCCTATTATTTGCAGAAAGTTGAATGGTTAAAAAACGCCGATCTTCTGCTGACTAACTCAGGCTACACCGCGCAGGAAGCAATCGAACACCTGCATCTGCAGGGCGAACATGTGCAGAACATCGCCGCCGCGGCGGATCCGCAGTTCAGTGCGGCAGACGTTAGCGCGAGTGAAAAAGAGACGGTATTAGGCCACTACGGTATCCAGCGCGAGTTTGTCCTGTATGCGCCGGGCGGGTTCGACTCGCGTAAAAACTTTAAACGACTGATTGAGGCCTATGCCGGGCTCAGCGACGATTTACGTCGCGCGCACCAGTTGGTGATCGTCAGTAAACTCTCTATCGGCGATCGTCAGTATCTTGAGTCCCTGGCTTCCGGCAATGGCCTGCAGCAGGGAGAACTGGTGCTGACCGGCTATGTCCCAGAAAACGAACTGATTCAGCTCTACAGGCTGTGTAAGCTGTTTATCTTCGCCTCGCTGCATGAAGGTTTTGGCCTGCCCGTGCTGGAGGCAATGTCCTGCGGCGCTCCGGCGATTGGCTCAAACGTTACCAGCATTCCTGAAGTTATCGGCAATCCCGATGCGCTGTTTGACCCCTATTCAGTTTCCTCTATTCGCGAAAAGATCGCCCAATGCCTGACGGATGCTCATTTCCTGGCTCGTGTGAAAGAACTGGCGCAGCAGCAGGCGGGTAATTTCTCATGGGATAAGGCTGCTGTTACCGCTCTGGAAGCATTTGAGAAAATCGCAGCAGAGGGAAAAAGCGACGTCCCGTCATCACCAGCGGCGCTGGTGCAGCAAATTCTTGCTATCACTCAGGGGCAACCGGAAGATCGTGATTTGCGTTTATGCGCGACGGCTATCGATTACAACCTGAAGACGACTGAACTCTATCAGCTTGATGATAGCGCGCTAAACTGGCGCGTGGAGGGGCCGTTCGACAGTTCATACAGCCTGGCGCTGGTGAATCGAGAGTTTGCCCGCGCGCTGGCAGGGGATGGTGTGGATGTGTTACTGCATTCGACGGAAGGGCCTGGAGATTTCGCCCCCGATGCGGCGTTTATGGCGCAGGCGGAAAATAGCGATCTGCTTAATTTTTATAATAAATGCCGGGCTGTCGAGGCTGGGGAAAAGGTTGATATTCTCAGCCGAAATATCTACCCACCGCGCGTTGCTGATATGAATGCCCGGGTTAAACTTCTTCACTGCTATGCCTGGGAAGAAACTGGTTTTCCCCAGCCTTGGATCGGTGAATTCAACCGTGAACTGGATGGCGTCCTGTGTACTTCAGAGCATGTGCGAAAAGTATTGATCGACAATGGGCTTAGCGTACCGGCCTTTGTGGTCGGCAATGGCTGCGATCACTGGCTGAATACACCGGCAAAATCTGCAAATAAGGCCAAAGATGGCACGTTCCGTTTCCTGCATGTCTCTTCCTGCTTCCCGCGTAAGGGCGTACAGGCAATGCTGCAGGCCTGGGGCAGGGCGTTTACCCGTCGCGATAACGTCTCCCTTATCATTAAAACCTTCGACAATCCGCATAACGAAATCGACGCCTGGCTTGCGCAGGCGCAAAGCGAGTTTGCTGACTATCCTGCAGTTGAAGTGATCAAAGCGGATATGTCGGCCAGCGAGCTGAAAGGCCTTTACGAAAGCTGCGATGTGCTGGTTGCGCCGGGTTGCGCAGAAGGTTTTGGTCTGCCTATTGCTGAAGCGATGCTTAGCGGGCTACCGGCGATTGTCACCAACTGGAGTGGTCAGCTTGATTTTGTGAATTCACAAAATTCCTGGCTGGTGGACTATCAGTTTACGCGGGTAAAAACGCATTTTGGACTGTTTGCTTCCACCTGGGCCAGTGTGGACATCGATAATTTAACCGCTGCCCTGAAGCAAGCCGCCGCAACGGACAAACCCGCGCTGCGAAAAATGGCTGATGCCGGGCGTCAGCTCATTTTGTCTCAGTTTACGTGGGCGGCAGTTGCGGAACGTTCTCAGCAGGCGGTTAAAACCTTGCGAGCGCACATTGATATTGCTCAGCACCGGGCGCGGATCGGTTGGTTGACCACCTGGAATACTAAGTGTGGCATCGCGACCTACTCTCAGCATTTAGTGGAAAGCGCGCCGCAGGGTGCGGATGTGATATTTGCTCCTCAGGTCAGCGCCGAAGAGTTGGTTAATCCTGATGAAGGCTTTGTGCTGCGCAACTGGATAGTCGGTAAAGAGAACAACTATCTGGAAAATCTCCAGCAGCAAATTGATGCGCTGCGCCTTGACGTGATTGTGATTCAGTTCAACTACGGTTTCTTTAATCATCGTGAACTGGCTGCGTTTATTCGTCACCAGCATGATGCCGGACGCGTCGTGGTTATGGCGATGCATTCGACGGTGGATCCGCAAAAAGAGCCAACGTGGAACTTCCGCCTTGCTGAAATGGCAGATGCGCTGGCGCTGTGCGATCGGTTGCTGGTGCATTCCATTGCCGATATGAACCGTCTAAAAGGGCTGGGTCTAACCGATAACGTCGCCTTGTTCCCTCATGGGGTCATTAATTATTCGGCTTCGGTTGTTCAGAACAAACCGCAGACATTACCGTTAATCGCCAGCTACGGTTTTTGTTTACCACATAAGGGGCTGATGGAGCTGGTTGAATCCGTTCATCGGTTGAAACAGGCTGGAAAGCCGGTTCGTTTGCGGTTGGTGAATGCCGAATATCCGGTAGGAGAATCGCGTGACCTGGTGGCTGAATTGAAAGCAGCGGCTCAGCGTCTTGGCGTAACGGATCTGGTTGAGATGCATAATGATTTTCTACCTGATGATGAAAGTCTGCGCTTGCTCTCAGAAGCTGACCTGCTGATTTTTGCCTATCAGAATACCGGTGAGTCAGCGAGCGGTGCGGTACGCTACGGTATGGCGACGCAAAAGCCTGTTGCCGTCACGCCGCTGGCGATATTTGATGATCTGGACGATGCCGTCTTTAAATTTGATGGCTGCGGCCTGGATGATATCAGTCAGGGAATTGACCGTATTCTGCAGTCTATTCGTCAGCAGGATACCTGGGCGCTTAGTACTCAGAAACGCGCTGATGCCTGGCGGGAGCAACATGATTACCACGCCGTATCCCGTCGCCTGGTTAATATGTGTCAAGGCTTAGCAAAAGCTAAATATTTTAAATAAAATAGCCCCCTGCATTTTTTGCCTTTTAATGCAGGGGCGTATCTGCTTAATGATGTGCCATTCATTATGAAAATTATATTTGCAACTGAGCCAATTAAATATCCACTAACGGGTATTGGTCGTTATTCTCTTGAGCTGGTAAAGCGACTGACTGTTGCCAGCGAAATTGAAGAACTTAAGTTATTTCACGGTTCTTCATTTATTGACAGCATTCCGCAGGTTGAAAATAAGACGGATACTAAGGCCAGTAACCACGGTAAGCTATCGGCTTTTTTACGTCGCCAGCCATTATTTATTGAAGCCTACCGTATATTACACCCTCGTCGTCAGGCATGGGCTTTGCGCGATTATAAAGATTATATTTATCATGGCCCTAATTTTTATCTGCCGCATAGACTAGATCGGGCAGTGACCACCTTCCATGATATTTCTATATTTACCCGCCCTGAGTTTCATCCCAAAGAGCGGGTTCGTTATATGGAAAAGTCACTACGTGAAAGTCTGGCATCGGCAAAGCTGATTTTGACCGTGTCTGACTTTTCCCGCAGTGAGATTATTCGGCTGTTTAACTACCCCGCTGAGCGGATTGTGACGACCCGGCTTGCCTGTAGCCGCGACTATATTCCACGTAGCCCGGTTGAATGTCTGCCAGTACTGCAGAAATATCAGCTGGAGTGGCAGCGCTATGCGCTTTATATCGGCACTATGGAACCACGGAAAAATATTCGTGGTTTATTGCAGGCCTATCAACTTCTGCCAATGGAGACGCGTATGCGTTACCCTCTGATCCTTAGCGGTTACCGCGGGTGGGAAGACGATGCGCTGTGGCAGATTGTTGAACGCGGAACGCGTGAAGGATGGATACGTTATTTGGGTTACGTGCCGGATGACGATCTCCCGTATTTATATGCGGCAGCCAGAACATTTATTTATCCCTCGTTTTATGAAGGATTCGGATTACCTATTCTTGAAGCAATGTCTTGCGGTATTCCGGTAGTATGCTCCAATGTGACTTCATTACCTGAAGTTGCCGGAGATGCAGGGTTGTTATCAGACCCTAATGATGTAGATGCGATAAGCGCTCATATTTTGCAAAGTCTGCAGGATGAATACTGGCGGGAGATAGCAGTAGCGCGCGGTTTTATTCAGGCACAACAGTTTTCGTGGGAAACCTGTACGGCCCAGACGATCAATGCCTATAAATTACTTTAAGGGTGCAAGTTGAGAGTTTTACACGTCTATAAGACCTATTATCCGAATACCTACGGTGGTATTGAACAGGTCATTTATCAGTTGTGCCAGGGCAGCGCTCGCCGGGGAATCGCTGCCGACGTATTTACCTTTTCACCAGATAAAAATACCGGGCCTGTGGCTTATGAAGAGCACCAGGTTATCTATAATAAGCAATTAATTGAAATCGCCTCTACGCCATTTTCCTTGAGCGCGTTAAAGCGATTTAATAAAATTAAAGATAACTACGATATTATTAACTACCACTTTCCGTTTCCATTTATGGATATGCTGCATCTTATGGGGCATCCAAAAGCGAAAACGGTCGTCACTTATCATTCCGATATTGTGAAACAAAAGCGGTTAATGAAATTATATCAGCCATTGCAGGAGCAATTTCTCTCCAGCGTGGACTGTATTGTGGCATCTTCACCTAACTATGTTGCGTCCAGCCAGACGTTGCAAAAGTACTTGGATAAAACGGTGGTAATCCCTTTTGGCCTTGAGCAAAAGGATGTACAGCATAACCCTCAGCGCGTGGCCTACTGGCGTGAGAAAGTCGGCGATAGCTTTTTCCTGTTTGTTGGCGCATTCCGTTATTACAAAGGATTGCATATTCTGCTGGATGCCGCCGAACGTAGTCGGCTGCCAATCGTGATTGTCGGCGGCGGCCCGCTTGAAGCGGAGGTTCGCCGGGAGGCAGAGCGACGCGGCCTGAGCAACGTGGTCTTTACCGGCACCCTGAATGATGAGGATAAATATATTCTCTTTCAGCTTTGTCGCGGGGTGGTTTTCCCTTCCCACCTGCGTTCCGAAGCTTTTGGCATTACCTTGCTGGAAGGCGCGCGCTTCGCCCGCCCGCTGATCTCTTGTGAGATTGGTACTGGAACTTCGTTTATCAATCAGGATAAGGTCAATGGCTGCGTCATCCCACCCGATGATAGCGCGGCGTTGGTTGAGGCGATGAACGAGTTGTGGAACAGTGATGAAACGGCTGCGCGCTATGGCGCAAATTCACGCCGTCGCTTTGAGGAGATGTTTACCGCAGAGCATATGATTGATGCTTACGTTAATCTCTACAACACATTACTGGAAAAGAAATCCTGAACTTCAGCGCTTCGCCCCCGCCTTCGCGGGGGCAAACAGCATCAGTGACGACTCTTCAGATTATTAATCACATCCGTCAAGTTCAACTCCTGATCCTGCAGCAGCACCAGCAGGTGATACATCAAATCCGACGCCTCATTCTTCAGCTCGAACTTATCATGCACCGTCGCGGCCAGCGCGGTTTCCACGCCTTCTTCTCCCACTTTCTGCGCAATACGCTTGGTACCGCTGGCATAGAGCTTCGCGGTATAGGAGCTTTCAGGATCAGCGTGTTTGCGTTCCGCCAACAGTTGCTCCAGTTGATACAAGAACAGCCACTGGTGGCCGGTATCGCCGAAGCAGCTTGAGGTGCCTTTATGGCAGGTTGGGCCAATCGGATTGACCAGCACCAGCAGGGTGTCGTTATCGCAATCCGGGGTGATGCTGACCACGTTAAGGAAATTGCCTGACGTTTCCCCCTTGGTCCACAGACGCTGTTTGGTCCGTGAATAGAAAGTTACCTTGCCGGTTTCTTCGGTTTTCGCCAGCGCTTCCTGGTTCATATAACCCAGCATCAGCACTTCCCCGGAAACGGCGTGCTGCACGATGACCGGCATCAGACCATCGGTTTTTTGCCAATCCAGCTGTTCAGTTAACATACCCTAATCTCCACGCCCTGTGCTGCCAGGTACGTTTTCAGTTCACCAATATTGATAATTTGCTTATGGAACACCGAGGCGGCCAGCGCACCGTCGACGTTGGCGTCGCGGAAGGCTTCCAGGAAGTGTTCCATAGTGCCCGCGCCGCCGGAAGCGATCAGTGGCACGTGGCATACGGCGCGTACCTTGCTTAACTGTTCCAGGTCGTAGCCGTTACGCACGCCGTCCTGGTTCATCATGTTGAGGACAATCTCGCCGGCCCCGCGCTTCTGCACTTCCTGCACCCAGTCCAGCGTTTCCCACTGCGTTACCCGCGTGCGGCTCTCATCGCCGGTATACTGATTGACGTGATACTTACCGCTATCGGCGTCAAACCAGGTATCGATGCCGACCACAATACACTGCACGCCGAAACGGTCGGCGAGGCGGGTAATCAACGTCGGGTCCGCGAGGGCGGGGGAGTTGATAGAGATTTTATCCGCACCGAAGGAGAGGATCTGCGCTGCATCGTCCAGCGACTTAATGCCGCCAGCGACGCAGAACGGAATATCGATCACTTCCGCGACCCGCGACACCCAGCTTTTGTCCACCACGCGGCCATCGCTGGAGGCGGTAATATCGTAGAACACCAGCTCATCCGCGCCTTCGTCGGCATAGCGTTTTGCCAGCGGGACGATATCACCGATGATTTCGTGATTACGGAACTGCACGCCTTTCACTACCTGGCCGTCGCGAACGTCGAGACAGGGGATTATCCGTTTTGCCAGCATTGAATGGCCTCCGTTACGTTAAATTTACCTTCCAGCAGCGCGCGACCGACAATCACCCCGCGCACCCCGGTACCGCGCAGCGCGGCGATATCATTGAGATCGCCAATGCCGCCGGAGGACTGAAACGCCACCTGCGGATAGCGAGCGCAAACTTCTTCATACAGCGAGACGTTTGACCCGGCCAGGGTACCGTCGCGGGAAATATCGGTACACAGTACGTGCTGTAGGCCGACGGATTGATAGCTCTCCACCAACTCTTCCAGCGTGACGCCGGAATTTTCCTGCCAGCCGCTAACCGCCACCTGCTTATTACCTTCGGCGTCGATGCGCACGTCCAGCGCCAGCACCAGGTGCTGTGGGCCAAAACGTTTAAACCAGCCTTTCACCACTTCCGGCGACTTCACCGCCGTCGAACCCACCACCACGCGCGCCACGCCCGCTTCAAGCAGGGCTGCCACGTCTTCTTCCGTCCGCACGCCGCCGCCAACCTGCACTGGCACATTGACGCCTGCCACCAGCGTTTTAAGCAGTGGGATCTGGCGCTTTGCCGGGTCTTTTGCGCCAGTCAGGTCGACCAGGTGCAGCACTTCGGCCCCTTGCGCCGCATAAGACTGCAGGCGCGGCAGCGGATCGTTGCCGTAGTCGCGCTGTTGACCATAATCGCCCTGATGGAGGCGAACAACCGTGCCGTCAATTAAATCTAAAGCAGGAATGATCATCACATCTCCAGGAAGTTTTTCAGCAGCTGCGCCCCGGCGCTGCCGGAGCGTTCGGGGTGGAACTGGACGCCAAAAAAGTTATCTTTCTGCACCGCCGCGGTGAAGGCTTCGCCGTAGTTGCACTGAGCAATGGTATTGGTGTTAACCGGCATTGCATAGCTATGGACGAAATAGAAATACGCCCCGTCTTCAATGCCGCGGAACAGACGGTCGCCCGCTTTGGCGTACACCCGGTTCCAGCCCATATGCGGCAGCGGCAGGCCGTGGTCGGTCATTTTCGGCACATCCTGTTCGATAATGCCCAGCAGGTCGACGCCGTTATTCTCTTCGCTGCGTTTTCCCAGTAGCTGCATGCCGAGGCAGATGCCCAGCACCGGCTGCGTACAGGCTTTGATCAGCTCGATCAAATCGCGCTCGCGCAGCTGGTCCATTGCCGCCTGAGCGGTACCGACGCCCGGGAGAAACAGCTTGTCGGCGCGCAGCACCACGTCCGGGTCGCGGCTGACCACCGGCTCATAGCCGTGGCGGCTTACCGCAGATTTCACCGAATTGAGGTTGGCGCAGCCGGTATCAAGGATCACCACGTTCATCACAGTACCCCTTTTGAAGACGGCAGCGTGTCGCCCTGGACGCGAATCGCCTGGCGCAGCGTGCGGCCAAAGGCTTTAAACAGGCTCTCTACGCGGTGATGGTCGTTTTTACCCTTGGTTTTCAGGTGCAAAGTCACCGCCATGGTGTAGGAGAGCGAGCGGAAGAAGTGCTCAACCATCTCGGTGCTCAGGTCGCCAACGCGCTGATAGGTAAAGTCGGCGCGATATTCCAGGTGCGGGCGGCCAGAGATATCCAGCGCACAGCGGGCCAGACATTCGTCCATCGGCAGCACAAAGCCGAAACGACCGATGCCGCGTTTGTCACCCAGCGCCAGCTTCAGCGCTTCGCCCAGCGCGAGGCCAGTATCTTCCACGGTGTGGTGATCGTCGATATAGAGGTCGCCGCCAACGTTGATTTCCAGGCGGAATCCACCGTGGGTGGCGATTTGATCGAGCATATGATCGAAGAAGCCGACGCCGGTGTGAATTTTGCTGCCGCCTTCTCGGTCCAGCCACACTTTGACATCAACCTGCGTCTCCTTAGTGTTGCGCTCGACGTGGGCATAGCGGTCGCGGCGGGTCAGCTGCTCGCAAATGGTTGGCCAGTCCAGTTTCTCACGGTCATAACGTAGGCCAATGATACCCATGTTTTCCGCCAGTTGGATGTCTGTCGCGCGATCGCCAATCACGTAGCTGTGGGCGGTATCCATCACGCCTTCTGCCAGCCACGGCAGCACCAGTTTGGTTTTTGGCTTGCGGCAGTCGCAGTTATCGGCCGGCAGGTGTGGACAAATCAACACTTCGTCAAAATTGACGCCTTGCGAGGTGAAAATCTGCATCATCAGGTTGTGCGGACCGTCGAACTCGTCCTGCGGCAGGCTGGCAGTCCCCAGACCGTCCTGGTTGGTGATCATCACCAGCTTGTAGCCTTCCTGCTGAAGCTTCAGCAGGGCCGGAATTACCTGCGGCTCAAAGGCCAGCTTATCAAAGCGGTCTACCTGAAAATCAACCGGTGGCTCGGAAATCAGCGTACCGTCACGGTCAATAAAGAGAAACTTCTGGGTCATACATTCTCCGCAGTCAAAGCGTCAATGACGCGCTGGCTCTCTGCACGAGTACCGATAGTGATACGCAAACAGCCGCTTAATGAAGGTTGTTTATTCTGGTCACGTAAGATAATGCCCTGATCCCACAAAGATTTAAACACTGCGCTGGAAGCGGTAATCCGCACCAGAACGTAGTTAGTCTCGGAGTCGAACACTTCTTCAACGCAGGCGATGTTGCGCAACTGGCTGACCAGATAATCGCGCTCGTCGAGGATCTGCGCCACGCGTGCCCGCATTGCGGCAATCCCTTCCGTGCTGAGCGCCTGGGCGGCGATATCGGCAACCGGGGTAGAAAGCGGATAGGGGGCGATCACCTTCATCAGCACGTTAATCACTTCGGCGTTGGCGAGGGTAAAGCCACAGCGCAGTCCGGCCAGCGCGAACGCTTTGGACAGCGTGCGCAGGACCACCAGGTGCGGATATTCGTTCAGCCAGGTCGCCAGCGTCGCCTGCGGGCAGAACTCAATATAGGCTTCATCCGCCACCACGATAGCTTTACCGCGCGCCATCTCCAGCAGGGTGCGGAAATCTTTCGGGTTGATAATCTGCCCGGTCGGGTTGTTTGGGCTGCAAACAAACACCACTTTCACACCGTCGAGATTCGCCGCGATACCCGGCAGATCCAACTGCCAGTCGGCGAGCGTCGGCACGGTGCGGCAGGTCACGCCGATAGTTTCGGCACTGACGCTATACATACCGTAGGTCGGTGGGCAGTAGAGCACTGCATCCTGATCTGGTTCACAGAAGGCGCGGATCAGCAGTTCAATACCTTCGTCAGCGCCGCGGCTGACCAGCACCTGTTCCGGCTTCACACCCGCGTACTGTGCGTAGCGTTCAATCACTGCTTTCGGTTGCGGTTCCGGGTAGCGGTTCAGCGTTTGCTCGGTTAGCTGAAATTCTACCGCCGTGGGGAATTCGTTGGCGTTCAGCCAGACATCGCCTTTTCCGCCCAGACGGCGAGCAGATTGATACGGCGTCAGCGCGCGGACGTTGGCGCGGGCTAAATCTTCGATGCTCATGCTTGCTCCTTAAGGGCTGCAACGCGCAGCGTAACGGCATTTTTGTGGGCGTCCAGGCGCTCGGCGGCGGCCAGAGTCTCAATGGTGGCGGCGAGGGCGGCAAACCCTTCGCGCGACAGCTCCTGCACGGTCATGCGTTTCTGGAAATCCGCAAGGCCAAGGCTGGAGCAGGTCGCGGTGTAGCCGTAGGTCGGCAGCACGTGGTTGGTACCGGAGGCGTAATCGCCTGCGGATTCCGGCGACCAGTCGCCAAGGAACACGGAACCAGCGCTGGTGATACCGTCGACCAGCTCGCGGGCGTTGCGGGTCTGAATAATCAGGTGCTCCGGGCCGTACTGGTTGGAAATTTCAACGCACTGGGCGATATCGCGGGCCACGATGATGCGGCTGGCGGAGAGCGCTTCACGGGCAGTTTCCGCACGCGGTAGCGCAGCCAGCTGGCGCTCGACGGCTTCGGCGACGCGCGTGCCCATATCGGCGTCCGGCGTCAGCAGAATCACCTGCGAATCCGGGCCGTGCTCCGCCTGGGAAAGCAGGTCAGAGGCAACGAAGTCCGGGGTCGCACCGCTATCGGCGATGACCAGCACTTCCGACGGTCCGGCGGGCATGTCGATCGCCGCCCCGTCAAGACGCTGGCTCACCTGGCGCTTGGCTTCGGTCACAAAGGCGTTGCCCGGGCCAAAGATTTTATCCACCTTCGCTACCGATTCAGTGCCGAAGGCCAGGGCCGCAATCGCCTGCGCGCCGCCGACGTTAAAGATGTTGCGCACGCCGCACAGCTGGGCGGCATAAAGAATTTCATCGGCAATCGGCGGCGGCGAGCACAGAACAACCTGCTGGCAACCGGCGATGCGCGCAGGCGTCGCCAGCATCAGTACCGTTGAGAATAGCGGTGCCGAGCCGCCGGGAATATATAAGCCGACGGAGGCGATAGGGCGGGTCACCTGCTGGCAGCGTACGCCCGGCAGAGTTTCCACATCAACGGCCTGAAGTTTTTGCGCGTTATGGAAGGTTTCGACGTTCTTAACTGCCACGGCCATCGCCTGCTTGAGCTCGTCGCTCAGGCGCGCGCCGGCGGCGGCAATCTCTTCTTCACTGACCTTCAGCGCCTTGACATCGGTCTTATCGAACTTTGCGCTGTACTCGCGCAGGGCCGCATCGCCGTTGCTTTTCACATTGCTAAGGATCTCCGACACCGTTTTGCTGATGCTTTCGGAGGCGGAAATCGCCGGGCGCATTAAGAGTTGTTGCTGTTGTTCTGCGCTACAGCTGTTCCAGTCGATGATTGTGTTGAAGCTCATGATTTGTTTCCCCTGTTTATCCCGTTACCGACCTGTTGGATTACTCCATCATCTTCTCAATCGGCAGGACCAGAATGGAGCTGGCACCCAGCGCTTTCAGTTTTTCCATGGTTTCCCAGAACAGGGTTTCGCTGCTTACCATGTGCATTGCCACGCGCTGCTTGTCGCCAGCCAGCGGCAGAATGGTCGGACGCTCGGCGCCTGGCAGCAGGGCCACCACTTCTTCCAGACGCTCGGTCGGGGCGTGCATCATGATGTATTTCGACTCGCGGGCCTGAATTACGCCCTGAATACGGGTCAGCAGGCGGTCAATCAGCTGCTGTTTGCTATCTGCCATCTCGCCGTCGCGTTGGATCAGGCAGGCTTTGGAGCGGAACATGACTTCCACTTCGCGCAGGCCGTTCGCTTCGAGGGTTGCGCCGGTAGACACCAGGTCGCAAATGGCGTCGGCGAGGCCTGCGCGCGGGGCCACTTCAACCGAACCGTTCAGCAGGCAGGATTTGAACGAGATGCCTTTTTGGTCAAGGTAACGCTTCAGCAGGTGCGGGTAGGAGGTGGCGATGCGTTTACCGTCAAGCGCAGCCGGGCCGTCCCATTTTTCATCTGCCGGAGTCGCCAGCGACAGGCGGCAGCCGCCGAAATCGAGACGGCGCAGGGTGAAGTAACGCGGGTCTTCGCCCTGAGCGCGGCGGCTCAGCAACTCTTCTTCCAGCACGTTTTCGCCGATAATCCCCAAATCGACCACGCCATCCATGATAAGGCCCGGGATATCGTCATCACGCACGCGCAGAATGTCGATGGGCATATTTTCCGCCATCGCAATCAGGCGCTGGGTGTGCAAATTCACTTTAATGCCGCAGCGGCTGAGTAATTCGCGTGAATCTTCACTTAAACGCCCTGATTTCTGAATAGCTATGCGTAAACGGCTGTTGTCTAACATTCTTGTTTTCCTCTGTAACCTTGTCTGAATCTGTCCGAATTCGGTCCAAAAAAAAGCCCCCGGAAGTGAATCTTCCGGGGGCTCTCTTTGCGTTCATGCACCACTGGAAGATCCAAACGTCTTCCAGCACACATCGCCTGAAAGACTAGTCAGGATGATGGTGATGATGGTGGTTTTTAAATTGAACGCTGTTCATAAAATTCTCTGTGAATGACTATGCATTTGATGCCTTTAACCTAAACCACTTTACTCGCATAAAGCAAGGGCTTTTTTCTATCATTAATTCATTTCATATTGACCGAAGAAATTGTCAGTTGCCGTTGCCTGGCGTAGCCTTAAGTCAGTACAGCGAAAAGTCAGGAGCAAGGGGATGAAAAAGGTCGCGATCGTAGGTTTGGGATGGCTGGGTATGCCGCTTGCGCTGTCGTTGATGTCGCGTGGATGGCAGGTGACCGGCAGTAAGACCACGCAAGATGGCGTGGAGGCGGCGCGGATGTGCGGTATCGACAGCTATCCGCTTCGCCTGG
Organism: Klebsiella huaxiensis; assembly: GCF_003261575.2. Lineage (GTDB taxonomy): Bacteria > Pseudomonadota > Gammaproteobacteria > Enterobacterales > Enterobacteriaceae > Klebsiella > Klebsiella huaxiensis. Next base: position 2,092,971 of record NZ_CP036175.1, read on the forward strand.
AGCCGCAGCTGGTCTGCGATACCGACGACCTGGATGCATTAATGAATGTTGATGCGCTGGTGATCACCTTACCGGCGCGCCGCACCGGGCCGGGGGAGGATTTTTACCTTCAGGCGGTACAGGAAATCGTCGATACCGCGTTGGCCCACCACGTGCCGCGGATCATTTTTACCAGTTCAACCTCTGTTTATGCCAACGCCAGCGGCACGCTGAAAGAGAGCTCCCCCCGCGACCCGCAAACCGCCAGCGGCAGGGTGCTGAAAGAGCTGGAGGACTGGCTGCATAATCTTCCCGGTACCTCGGTGGATATTTTACGCCTCGCCGGGCTGGTGGGGCCATCCCGTCATCCGGGGCGCTTCTTTGCCGGGAAATCCGCGCCGGACGGCCAGCACGGCGTCAATCTGGTACATCTCCAGGATGTGATTGCCGCCATTGAGCTGTTATTGCAGGCCCCGAAGGGTGGGCACATCTATAATATATGTGCGCCTAAGCACCCTGCGCGCGGCGTTTTTTATCCGCAAATGGCCCGTGAGCTGGGGCTTCCTGAGCCTATATTTAGTGATAATCCGGAAAACGGCGCAGGCAAGATCGTTGATGGTAACCGTATTTGCTACGAACTGGGGTTTGAATACCAGTACCCCGACCCGCTGGTGATGCCGATGGAGTAATCCGCCAGCGGCGAATCGCGTACCGTAAGGGGGACGACGATGAAACCACTGCTGGATGTGCTCGTCATTCTTGATGCCCTCGAAAAAGAGGGCAGCTTTGCCGCCGCCTCGGCAAAGCTATTTAAAACGCCCTCGGCGCTGAGCTACACCATCCATAAGCTGGAAAGCGACCTCAATATTCAGCTCCTTGACCGCAGCGGCCATCGGGCGCGTTTTACCCGGACCGGGCAGATGCTGCTGGAAAAGGGGCGCGACGTGCTGCACACCGCCCGCGAACTGGAAAAACAGGCCATTAAGCTGCATCAGGGCTGGGAAAATACGCTGGTGCTGGCCGTCGATAACACCTTTCCTTTCTTTCTACTGGCCCCGCTAATCACCTCGTTTTACCGCCTGCATGACGTCACTCGCCTGCATTTTCGCCGTGACATAGCCTCGTCTGCCTGGCAAACGCTGGTGGACGGAGAGGCGGATCTGGTGCTTGGCGCGCTGAGTGAACCGCTGGCTTTAAGTGGTTATGGCTTTAGCCCGCTAGGGACGCTGGAGCAGGTGTTTGTCGTTTCACCACAGCATCCGCTTGCCCATATCCCTGAACCGTTGAGCTGGCGGACGCTGCGACGCCATCGCGCTATTGTGACCGTTAACCCCTGGCCACAAGGGGATAGTCCGGACAGCCTGACAGTTTTCGATATCGCCAGTCAGTTGGCCTTACTTTGCTCAGGACTGGGATGGGGCTATTTGCCGCTATTTCAGGTACAGGCGTTATTAGAGAGCGGCGAGCTACAGATAATAACAGCGACGGTTGCTGCGCCTTTAAATCGTGCCTGGATCGGCTGGAATGAAGATGCCTGCGGACCAGCAGGCGAATGGTGGCGAAACGAGGTATTAGCAAATAGTGCTATCCGTAACATCTATAATACTAAAATCGTATGAATATTAGGCTTTTAAATAATTGCCGTCATTTTTTGGCCTTGCAACATCTTGTCATCGTGCCAGTAGTTGTTGCAAAATACGCGTCCTGAAAATCAGAAACTGGCCGACGCTTTTTTAAAGTGTCGGTTATTTTTTTGGTTGAAAGACACATCATTCAATACCAAGAGGCCGGGCTTCGTACCGGATAGATATTTACTAAAAACCGACAGTGGTTGTCGCTGAGGAATACAAAGAAATGGGGCAATTTTTTGCTTACGCGCTGGCATTCGCCGTAAAAGGGGATAACTATGTCGCATAACGCTACTCCAAAAACCTCTCGCGTGGAATTACGTAAAACGCTTACGTTGATTCCGGTTGTTATGATGGGCCTGGCCTATATGCAGCCAATGACGCTGTTCGATACGTTTGGTATCGTCTCTGGATTGACTGATGGTCACGTCGCGACGGCTTACGCTTTCGCGCTGATCGCCATTCTCTTCACGGCACTGAGCTACGGTAAACTGGTTCGCCGTTTCCCGTCTGCGGGTTCCGCTTATACCTACGCGCAGAAATCCATTAGCCCGGCTGTCGGCTTTATGGTTGGCTGGTCATCGCTGCTGGACTACCTGTTCATGCCGATGATCAACATTCTGCTGGCTAAAATTTACTTTGAAGCGCTGGTGCCTTCCGTACCATCGTGGATCTTCGTTGTCGCGCTGGTGGCCTTTATGACCGCTTCGAACCTGCGCAGCATTAAGACCGTGGCGAACTTCAACACGCTGATCGTTATCCTGCAGATGGGTATCGTAGCGGTAATTGTTGGCTTGATTATCTACGGTGTTGCACACGGCGAAGGCGCGGGCACGCTGACCAGCACCCGTCCGTTCTGGTCTGAAGGCGCGCACGTAGTGCCGATGATCACCGGCGCGACTATTTTGTGCTTCTCGTTCCTCGGCTTCGACGGTATCTCTTCTCTGTCTGAAGAGACCAAAGATGCAGAGCGCGTGATTCCGAAGGCTATCTTCCTGACCGCGCTGATTGGCGGCCTGATCTTTATCGGCGCTTCCTACTTCCTGCAGCTGTACTTCCCGGATATCTCGCGCTTTAAAGATCCGGACGCGTCGCAGCCTGAAATTATGCTGTACGTTGCGGGCAAAACCTTCCAGTGGGGCGTGCTGATTTTCTCCAGCGTCACCGTGCTGGCATCCGGCATGGCCGCGCATGCGGGCGTTTCCCGTCTGATGTACGTAATGGGCCGTGATGGCGTGTTCCCAAGCCGTTTCTTCGGTTATGTTCATCCAAAATGGCGTACCCCGGCATGGAACGTACTGCTGGTTGGCGTGATTGCCCTGCTGGCGATTAAATTCGACCTGGTGACGGCGACGGCGCTGATTAACTTTGGTGCGCTGGTTGCGTTCACCTTTGTTAACCTGTCGGTGATCTCTCAGTTCTGGATCCGGGAAAAACGCAATAAGACGCTGAAAGACCACTTCAACTATCTGGTTCTGCCGGTGTGCGGCGCGCTGACCGTTGGCGCACTGTGGATCAACCTGGAAGAGAGTTCAATGGTTCTCGGCCTGATCTGGGGCGGTATTGGTCTGCTCTACCTGGCCTGCGTAACCAAAAGCTTCCGCAACCCGGTACCGCAGTACGAAGACGTTGCTTAATCACACAATGTGATGAGAAAAGCCGGAGGGAAACCTCCGGCTTTTTTGTATCTGGCATTCGCTGATTCCCCGGTAGTGGCTACGGGTTTCTGCGGTCTGGTAGCCCGGACAGATGCACAGCATCGCCTCCGGGAGATACGGCAAAAATGTGGACGGTTTACTTCTCCTGCTGCATCACCTTAAGCAGCGTATCCAGCAATCCAGGAAAGCGCGCGTCTAAATCTTCCCGGCGCAGCGAAATCAAATTCTCCCGCCCCTGAGGCCGTTGCCAAATCACGCCGCTATCGCGCAGGACGCGCCAGTGGTGGGTCATGGTCGACTTGGCCACATCTTCATGGCGTAGAGCGTTACAGCTCTGTTCGCTGCCGTCGGCAAGGATACGGATAATCTCAAGTCGTAGCGGGTTACCGAGGGCAAAAAGGACATTTTCCAGGCGGATTTGTTCACGTTCGGGGTGATTGGCGATCATAATATTCCTGTGTCGGCGGTTGCGCTGCTTCGCGAGCAGCGGCCCGTGTCGGCGGCTGGCCGGTAATATACCCAAACTGCTTTTCTAAAGCCACGCGCGTCGTCGCAGCTTCACCAATAGTAACGATAGCAAAAATAGTTCGAATATACTCGTACAGTTGTACTATGATAGATGGCGTTAAATGAATCGCGGCCAATTCCGGCCGCTTACTGACAGTCAAAATGACTAAGGACGCATCATGCCCCGACCCATCCCCCTCGAACGTTATCGCAACATCGGTATCTCCGCGCATATCGATGCCGGCAAAACCACCACCACCGAGCGCATCCTGTTTTATACCGGGATGAGCCACAAGCTGGGGGAAGTACACGATGGCGCGGCAACCACCGACTGGATGGCGCAGGAGCAGGAGCGCGGGATTACCATCACTTCCGCGGCGGTGAGCTGCTTCTGGCCCGGTATGGACCGCAGCTTTGAGCCGCATCGAATTAACATTATCGACACCCCCGGGCACGTGGATTTCACCATTGAAGTAGAACGCTCAATGCGTGTACTGGATGGCGCAGTGATGGTTTACGACTCCGTCGGCGGCGTACAGCCGCAATCGGAAACCGTCTGGCGGCAGGCAAATAAATACCATGTCCCGCGTCTGGCCTTCGTCAACAAGATGGACCGCCCCGGTGCGGATTTCTTCCGCGTGGTGCAGATGATGACCGACCGCCTGAAGGCCAATCCGGTGCCTGTCGTCATTCCTGTTGGCGCGGAAGAGCACTTCACTGGCGTGGTGGACCTCATCAAAATGCGAGCCATTTTGTGGGATGACGCCACTCAAGGTATGACCTTCAGCTATGTGCCGGTGCCGGACGATCTTGTGGATACCTCCCGCTTGTGGCGAGAAAAAATGGTCTCTGCGGCGGCGGAAGCCAGCGACGAACTGATGGATAAATATCTGGAAACCGGCGATTTGAGCGAGGCGGAAATCGTCACCGGGCTGCGTCAGCGCACCGTGAAGGGTGAAATTCAGGCGGTGCTGTGCGGTAGCGCGTTTAAAAATAAAGGTGTGCAGCGGATGCTGGATGCTGTGGTTGAGTTGATGCCATCGCCGCTGGATATTCCGGCGATTCAGGGCGTTGATGAGAAAGGGCAGCCTGCAGAACGCCACCCGAGTGATGACGAGCCGTTCTCGGCGCTGGCCTTCAAGCTGATGACCGACCCCTACGTCGGACAGCTGACCTTTATCCGCGTCTATTCCGGAACCTTGAAAAAAGGCGATGCGGTGTGGAACCCGGTCAAAGGCAAAAAAGAACGCATCGGGCGTATCGTACTGATGCAGGCCAACGATCGCCACGAGGTGGACGAGCTGCACGCCGGGGATATTGCCGCCTGCGTCGGCCTGAAGGATGTCACTACCGGCGACACGTTGTGCGACCCGGATGCGGTGATTACCCTTGAGCGGATGGAGTTTCCGGAACCGGTGATTTCGCTGGCGATTGAACCGAAAACCAAAGCCGATCAGGAGAAAATGGGCATCGCCCTGCAGAGGCTGGCGGCGGAGGATCCGTCGTTTCGTTTGCACACTGACGAAGAGTCCGGCCAGACGATTATTTCCGGGATGGGCGAACTGCATCTGGAGATCATCGTCGATCGCATGAAGCGCGAGTTTGGCGTTGAGGCGAATATCGGTCGTCCACAGGTAACCTATCGCGAGACGATTCGCAAAACGGTGAAAGAGGTGGAAGGCAAGTTCGTCCGCCAGTCCGGTGGGAAAGGGCAGTACGGTCATGTGGTATTAACCCTTGAGCCGCTGGAGCCGGGGAGCGGTTTCGTGTTTGAAGACGCGACCAAAGGCGGCGTAGTGCCGCGCGAGTACATCCCTTCAGTGGAAAAAGGGCTGCGCGAAGCGCTGGGCACCGGCGTGCTGGCGGGCTATCCGGTGGTGGATATCAAAGCGACCCTGACCTTTGGTTCGTATCACGATGTCGACTCTTCGGAAATGGCCTTCCGCATGGCGGCGATTTTTGGCTTCAAGGAAGGGGCGCGCAGAGCGGATCCGGTGATTCTCGAACCGGTGATGCATGTGGAAGTGGAAACGCCGGAGGAGTACGCCGGTAATATTATGGGCGATCTCTCTTCCCGTCGTGGGATGGTGCAGGGGATGGAAGAGCGGTTTGGTAGCCAGATTATCCGCGCCGACGTGCCGCTGGCCGAGATGTTTGGCTATTCCACCACGCTGCGTTCGATGTCTCAGGGCCGGGCGACTTACAGTATGGAGTTTCACCACTACGCACAAGCTCCGCACAACGTGGCTGAGGCGATTATCGCCAGTCGCGCCAAAGGCTAAGTAACCTTCCCGAAGGCGATGCTGCGCATCTGTCCGGGCTACAAAATCCGCAAAACCTGCGGGCTCGTAGCCCGGACAGGCGCGTCAAGCGCCGCCTCCGGGAATATCTCCCAATTAAACAATCTCCTGCGCGTACTGCCACAACGCCTTCAACTGCGCCAGCTTCTCTTTATCATCCGCATGCTGTTGATACAGCATCTGCAGCTCATCGGCATAGGCCTGTAAAAACTCTGGCGTAAACATCTCACGACGATGCTCCAGCCAGCGCTGCTGCTCGGTTTCATCCAGCGTGCCGGGGAAATTGCGTGCACGATAGTTGAACAACAGACGCTCAATACGCTTATCGGCGAAGGTGATATCCAGCGCCGGCAGGTTATGCGGCTCGGTCTCAAGCACGATTTTCATTGCCGCGCGATCGGCATCGCTGAAAAAGCCGTTATACAACTGCGCATCGACGTTATCGGACGGCACAAAAGGCTCTGCTTCGGCAAAGATCGCCACCACTTTTTCGCGCACCTGCGGATTAGCCCGTAGCTGCTGGGCGTTATCCAGACAGCGCTGGATATTGATCCCCAACCGGTCGGCATCCTGCGGGCGCAAAGTGTTTTGCTGCGCCAGTACCGGGCACTTATTGAGATGCACCAGCTTAATCGGTACTGAGGCCAGGTCGCCCAGCTCGCTTTTCGGCGTATACAGCCGCTCGCGCAGGGTATCGGCATCCAGCTCCAGCAGCGGAGAGATATCCCCGGCCAGGTCGACCATAATCACCGCATTACGATTATCCGGATGCCACGCCAGCGGAGCCACCAGGCTGGTATTGCCGCGCGCCGCGCCAAACATGCCGGAAACATGCACCAGCGGTTTGATCTGCGGAACGTCAATCAACGTCGCCAGCTTGCGTTTGTTGCGATAGGTATATAGATAGTCAAACAGGCGCTGCTGCTGGGTTTTCACCAGTTTTGCCATCGCAATGGTGGCGTAAACGTCGGCCATCGCGTCGTGGGCATTGCTGTGCTCGATGCCGTTGGCGACGGTCAGATGCTCCAGACGAAAGCTTGGCAGGCCATCTTCATTTTCCGGCCAGTTGATCCCTTCAGGGCGCAGTGCATAGCAGGCGCGCATCACGTCCAGCAAATCCCAACGAGAGTTATCGTGCTGCCAGCTCCAGGCGTAAGGATCGTAAAAATTGCGATAAAAGATATTGCGCGTCACTTCGTCATCGAAGCGCACGTTGTTGTAGCCGACGATACAGGTTTTCGGCACCGTGAACAGATCGTGAATGCGGCGGGCAAAGGCGGCTTCGTTGTCGCCTTTGGCGATAGCTTCCTGCGGCGTTATTCCGGTTATCATTACCGCTTGCGGCTGAGGCAGATAGTCATCGGCGAGCTTGCAGTAGAAAACCTCTGGTTCACCGACAACGTTCAGATCTTCATCGGTGCGAATGGCGGCAAACTGCGACGGTCGGTCGAGCGAAGGGCTGGTGCCGAAAGTCTCGTAGTCGTGAAACAAAAATCCGGGCTGGTTGGCGCTATCTTGCATAATCTGTTCATTATCCCTGGTGGCGAGCAGCCATCATGGTAAACGATTTACCGGGCCATCAGAAGGGCATCGGCTTTGCCCATCGTCTGAGATGTCATATTTTCTTGCAATTAAACCCTGATATGAAACGAGAAGTTCCGTAAAAAGGACGGCGAATCTGTCAATTTAGAGGATATGCCGTTGAAAGGCCGTTTGTTTATTGCTGTAACTTTGCTCGCTGCGAGCGTTTCCTGCGCATTTGCCGCCAATGATTTTCCCGTCAACGTGACACCGCCTTCCATTCAGGCCGGTTCCTGGGTGCTGATGGATTACACCACCGGTCAGATCCTGACTGCGGGTAACGAGCATCAGCAGCGCAATCCCGCGAGTTTGACCAAACTCATGACTGGCTATGTGGTTGACCGCGCCATCGACAGTCACCGTATTACCTTCGATGATATCGTCACGGTGGGTAAAGACGCCTGGGCGCAGGGTAACCCGGTATTTAATGGTTCCTCGTTGATGTTCCTGAAGCCCGGCGACCGCCTCAGCGTGCGTGATTTGAGCCGCGGGCTAATTGTTGACTCTGGTAACGACGCCTGCGTGGCGTTGGCAGACTATGTTGCGGGCGGTCAGCCACAGTTTGTCGCGCTGATGAATAGCTACGTAGAGAAACTGCACTTAAAGGATACCCACTTCGAAACCGTTCACGGTCTGGACGCGCCGGGGCAACACAGTTCGGCCTACGATTTGGCCGTGCTCTCGCGGGCGATTATTCATGGCTCGCCGGACGTGTATCATATGTATAGTCAGAAAAGCCTGACCTGGAACGGCATTACCCAGCAGAACCGTAATGGCCTGCTATGGGATAAAACCATGAACGTCGATGGCCTGAAAACCGGCCATACTTCCGGGGCAGGATTTAACCTGATCGCTTCGGCGGTGGATGGTCAGCGCCGTCTGATTGCGGTGGTGATGGGGGCTGAAAGCCCGAAAGGACGGGAACAACAGGCGGCGAAGCTACTGCACTGGGGTCAGCAAAATTTCGATACCGTACAGGTTTTGCAGGACGGCAAACAGGTCGGGGTTGAGCGCATCTGGTATGGCGATAAAGAGCAGATTAAGCTGGGCACCGATCAGGACTTCTGGCTGGCATTGCCGAAGTCGGAAGTGTCGCGTATTAAAGCCAAATATGTGTTGGATAAAAAAGTGCTGGAAGCGCCGATTGCCGCCCATCAGCGGGTCGGTGAAATCTCGCTTTATGACGGCGATAAAGTGGTGGCCCACTGGCCGCTGGTGACGCTGGAAAGCGTCGGCAAGGGCGGTGTTTTCTCGCGCTTTAGCGATTATTTACATCAGAAGCTGTAACTCTCCGGCCGCTCCGTTCTGGAGCGGCACCTCGTAGCTGTTTGATTATTATGCCACTTCGGTTGGCGCTTCGTTTAGTTTCAATCCATTACCTTACCCGGTCACCGTTCAGGAAATAGCCTGTCGCTTTTGCGCCCAAAAATGGAGCTGGGAAGATGAAATATTTTGCGCGTAGTGCGCTTTCTCTGGGATTGTACGCCGTTTTTAGCACCTCTTGCTTTGCCTCTGGCCTGGTTCTGGCCGATAACGAATTCCGCAATGATTTAGCCTGGTTATCCGACCGTGGAACCCTCTCTTTAAGTTTGTCGACCTGGCCCCTGAGCGAGGAGGAGATTAACCGGGCGCTGGCGAATGCCCATCCGACAACATCCGCAGAGCGGGTGGTGCTGAGTCGGGTTAATCAGCGATTAAGATCACTAAAAGCCGACGTGCGCCTCACCGGCTACAGCTCCACTGACAAACCAGGAACGCCGCAGGGCTTCGCCCAGTCTTATCCCGCTGACCAGTCGCTCTCTATCGCGCTGAATAACAGCGGCGAATGGTGGGACCTGCACTTACAGGGCAACGTTGAAGGGGACAAGCGCATTAGCAACGGTTCGAACGTTAACGCTAACGGCGCATACGGCGCGGTAAAGTTGTGGAACCAGTGGCTGGCGTTCGGGCAGATCCCACAGTGGTGGGGGCCGGGCTATGAGGGCAGCCTGATTCGTTCCGATGCCGCGCGACCGATGACCGGTTTTCTGCTGCAGCGTGCCGAACAGAGCGCGCCAGAGACGTCATGGCTAAGCTGGATTGGTCCGTGGCAGTATCAACTTTCCGCCAGCCAGATGAACCAGTATGCCGCCGTACCGCATACCAAAATATTCGGCGGTCGCCTGACGTTTTCGCCGTTGACCTCGCTGGAGCTGGGGGCCTCGCGCATCATGCAGTGGGGTGGAGAAGGGCGTCCTTCTTCGTTTAGCAGCTTTTGGGATGGTCTGACTGGCAATGACAACACTGGCGAATCAGCCGACGATCCAGGCAATCAGCTGGCCGGTTTTGATTTCAAACTGAAGCTGGCACCAACGCTGGGCTGGCCGGTGAGCGTTTACGGTCAGATGATTGGCGAAGATGAAGCTGGATATTTACCCTCGGCGCACCTCTATCTTGGCGGCGTGGAAGGGCATCATCAATGGAACAGCAACGCGGTTAACTGGTACCTGGAAGCCCACGATACCCGTTCGAATATGGGACGCACCAACTATATCTATAACCACTTTATTTACAAAGATGGCTACTACCAGCAGGGATATCCGCTGGGTGATGCAATGGGGGGCGACGGACGCTTGTATGCCGGGAAGGTGGAGCTGGTGACCGAAGAGAACCAGCGCTGGAGCGCGCGTCTGGTCTACGCCGAGGTGAATCCGAAGAACCAACGGATCAACAAAGCCTTCCCGCACGCCGATACGCTCAAAGGCGTGCAACTGGGCTGGAGTGGTGATGTCATGCCGACGGTACGCCTGAGTACATCCGTGTGGTACACCGATGCTAACCATAGCGCCAGCGATGATCTTGGGGCCAGTATCGGTCTCGAACTGCCGTTCAGCTTGTAATCGAGTGGCGGCTGTTTTTTAGGCTTTTCACACGCGATTTTTGTGAATTACCGCACATACTATGGGGGATAGTGCTGTTAGATTGCATGTATATTCATACAGTATTTATCAACAATGGAGGCAGTATGGACTATAACGTTAAATCCGTGGGCAAAAGAAAGATCGCTGGGTTTCATCTGGTCGGTCCCTGGGAACAGACAGTAAAGCAGGGCTTTGAACAGCTGATGATGTGGGTTGATAACAGCCAGGTTCCGGCGCAGGAATGGGTTGCTGTCTATTACGACAACCCTGATGAAGTCCCGGCGGAAAAACTACGCTGCGATACTGCCGTCACGGTGGCGGAAGGCTATGAGCTCCCCGCTAACAGCGAAGGTGTGATGATGACCGAAATCGCCGCCGGAGATTATGCTGTCGCCCGCGCCAGAGTCGAAAATTTTGATTTCAAGACGCCGTGGTGTCAGTTCTTCGACAGCCTGATGCAAAGCAAAGAGTATCAGATGACGATGGATCCCTGCTTTGAAGTCTATCTTAACGATGGTGATAAGGATGGCTACTGGGATATCGAGATGTACATTGCGGTCGAGCCCTCGGTGAAATAAGGCTTTGTCCCCTCAGTGGACAAGGTTTCTTACATTCGCGTGATGCTTGCGGCGAAAAAGCAGTTACAATTGGCATTTTCGTTGTGTCGGAGTCGGTTGTGCGCGCGGATAAATCACTTAAGCCATTCGAAATTCGGCTGTATCGCCATTATCGCATCGTTCATGGCGTGCGAATCGCATTGGCCTTTGTGCTCACCTTTATGCTGGTGCGCTTGTTGAACGTACCGGAAGGGACCTGGCCTCTTATCACCCTGGTGGTGGTGATGGGGCCAATCTCCTTTTGGGGAAACGTGGTGCCGCGTGCGTTTCAGCGTATCGGCGGCACCATTCTTGGTTCGGCACTCGGGCTGGTGGCGCTCAAGCTGGAGCTTATCTCGCTGCCCATTATGCTGCTGTGGTGCGCGGCGGCAATGTTCCTTTGCGGTTGGCTGGCGCTGGGTAAAAAGCCTTACCAGGCGCTGCTTATCGGTATTACGCTGGCGGTGGTGGTCGGTGCGCCGCCGGGAGACATGAATACTGCGTTGTGGCGAAGCGGCGACGTTATCTTTGGTTCCCTGCTGGCGATGCTGTTTACGGGTATCTGGCCGCAGCGGGCGTTTCTGCACTGGCGTATCCAGATGGCCAGCTACGTCACCACTTTTAACAGGCTCTATCAGGCGGGCTTTTCGCCGAATCTCGTTGAACGTCCGCGTCTGGAAAAACATCTGCAAAAAGTGCTCAACGACGTGGTGAAAATGCGTGGTTTGATCACCCCGGCCAGCAAAGAGACGCACATCCAGAAATCCATCTTCGAGGCGATCCAGACCGTCAGCCGCAATCTGGTCTGTATGCTGGAGCTGCAAATCAATGCTTACTGGGCCTCAAGGCCCGGTCACTTCGTGATGCTTAATGCCCATACGCTGCGTGAAACCCAGCAAATGACACAGCAAACGCTGCTGACCATCGCTCATGCACTCTACGAAGGTAACCCGCAGCCAATTCTCGCCAATAATGAAAAGCTGAATGAAATCGTTGCCGAGCTGCGTCTGCTTATCAAAGAGCAGCAGGATGAGAATTTCTCCGAAACGCCGATCCATGGTTATGTCTGGTTAACCATAGAGCTGGCGCGCCAGCTTGAACTGCTGTCGCATTTAATCTGCCGGGCGTTGCGTAAATAAAGACCAGATACGCGCGGTTTGCCCATCGCTTGCTTCGATTCAGCAGCGTTTAGGGTTATGATTAGGGCAAAGGAAAAAACATTGTCATCAGCGGCTGCTAACAGTTATGTTAGCCCTATGTAGCAGTCGCTTTAGCGAATCCGAATCTCAAATATTAGGGGTGTAAAAATGGAAACAATTAAGCCTTCTTTCCAGGACGTACTGGAGTTTGTTCGCCTGTACCGTCGTAAGAACAAGCTGCAGCGTGAAATTCAGGACGTTGAGAAAAAGATCCGTGATAACCAGAAGCGTGTACTGCTGCTGGATAACCTCAGCGACTACATCAAGCCGGGCATGAGCGTTGAAGCTATTCAGGGCATCATTGCCAGCATGAAAAGCGATTACGAAGATCGCGTTGATGATTACATCATCAAAAATGCTGAAATCTCCAAAGAACGTCGCGACATCTCTAAAAAGCTGAAAGCGATGGGCGAAGCGAAAGTAGAAGATAAATCTGCCGAGTAATCCCCGGTTTAGCGCTCCGGTGGCGGTTCTCGCCGCCGGGGTCATCTTTCTCCAAATCTGCGTTATCTCTCAAATCCTCAGCAAAACAGCCCGCGCAACGCTGATCCAATCCCCTATAATTTGGTATACTCCCGCCGTAAACATATTGATATCGGAAGGGTTTATCTCATGCTGTCCCTGCAACAGGTGCCGCCGCGATGATACTGATTGCCGGTGGCGCGCATAGCGACCAATGCCGTGATGCCGAATCTATACTCAACACCTTCGTTTCGGCTGCCTACATCATCACCTCCTGGATTTCCGACAATCAAGTAACCGCTCGCATCCAACACCACCGTGATACCCGGCTGGCTCACTGGCGTCTGGAAGATGGATGTCAGGCATTTTGTGCAAAATTGCTACGCGGATAAATCGGGTAGCGGTCGGCGATAAATCACCGCTGACCGTGGGTTTTATCGACAGGAGTCTCACTTCAATGATTAAGTCTTTTTTTGCCGCATTATCGTTTATCAGCCGCCTGCCGGTCCCGGCGCGTTTGTCCCAGGGACTGGAGATAGAACAATATCAACGCAGTATCGTTACGTTTCCGTTCGTCGGGCTTTTGCTGGGGGCTATCGGCGGCGCGGTGGTGATGCTGCTCCAGCCGTGGTGCGGTGGCCCGCTGGCCGCGCTGCTCGGCGTGCTGGCGCTGGCGCTGCTGACCGGCGGTTTTCATCTTGATGGTCTGGCGGATACCTGCGATGGCATCTTCTCTGCCCGTCGCCGTGAGCGGATGCTGGAAATCATGCGTGACAGTCGGCTAGGAACCCACGGCGGTCTGGCGCTGATCTTCGTGCTGGTCGCTAAGGTGCTGGTGGTGAGCGAAGTCGCGCTACGCGGGACGCCAGCAATTGCTGCGCTGGCGGCTGCCTGCGCCGTGGGGCGCGGTATGGCGGTGCTGCTGATGTATCGCCAGCGCTACGCCCGCGAAGAGGGGTTGGGTAATCTGTTTATCGGCAAGATTACGCTGCGTCAGACGCTGATTACCATGGGGATAGCTCTGGTGCTGACGACGCTGTTGCTCGGAGTCAACGGTTTGCGAGCGGCACTCATCACGGTGGTGCTGGTCTGGGCGTTGGGTCAGGCGTTGAAGCGTACTTTGGGCGGGCAAACCGGCGATACATTAGGCGCGGCGATAGAGCTGGGTGAAGTGATATTTCTGCTGGCGCTGCTGTAGGAATTGCTTTCTTCCCGGTGGCGCTGTGGCTTCCCGGGCTACGGATTGGTACAGCCGACAAGCTGGGTAGCCCGGACAGGCGCATCGCGCCGCCTCCGGGAAATTATTCAGCGCAAACGCCTACAGCGCCGTTTGCCACACGCTCTGCGGCAGCAGATAAACGTCCGCTGGCGCGTTCATTCCGTCGGTCACGATATGCTGAATGCCGCTGGTCATCACCGCCAGGGTGACGTCGAAGGCGTTCAGGCTATCGCCAAAACCGGCGGTCAGGTTGAGCATTGAACCATTAGCCATCAGATACACGGTTTTATCGCCCATCCGATAGGCGTTAATATACGGCATCACCTCTTCATGGCTGAACTGGCGCAGGTACTCGCAGTCAATCTCTTCCGCCACGTGCCCGACGTTGAGGATAAACACACCATCTTTGGCCTTATCCAGCGCCTGTCTATTGACCACTTTTTTACCACCGGTCGCCGTGGCAACGACGTCTGCTGAGGAAATCGCTTCCTGTAATTCAACTACGTGCCAGCCGTCGTAGGCCGCCTGGAGTCGACGGGCCGGATCGATTTCCGCCACCATCACCTGGCCGCCGAAGGCTTTTGCTGCCGCCGCTACGCCCTGACCAACCAGACCATAACCGATCACCAGTACTTTTTTCTCATGCAGGGTCAGATGGGTGGTCTGGAAGAAGGTGTGCCAGGCGGTCAAACCGACCATATGGCGGTTGTGTAGCCCCTCTTTAACCGGTAAATCATCCCAGTTAAAAATCGGATAGCCGGGACGGATATCGCCCAGGCGACTGACGCCGGAACCCGTTGCTTCAAGCCCAGCCACGATGTTGCCGAACTTGCCGCGCTGATGCAGCAACGTGGTAATATCCGCGCCCATTTCACACAGATGCGTCGGCTGCCAGGCAATTGCTTTTTCCCAGGATTGCTGCCAGTCGGCATCGCTCATATCGCGCCATGCGCAGGCTTCTGCGCCGCGTTCCACTAGCCAGGCGACAACGTCATCCTGCACGGTCGTTGGGTTACAGGTGGTGAGGAAAACTTTTGCGCCTTTCTCGAGGATCCCTTGTACCAGCGGGATCATTTTCATATCAAGATGCATGCAGCAGGCCAGGCGGACCTGGTTGAGGTCGGGCAGGGCGGCAACCTGGCGCAGGGTGCGCGGCATATTCTGACTGGCCCATGCCACTTCTTTCTCTAAGTTTGTTTTGTTATTCAATGTGGTTGACCTTAAATCCATAGAGTAGGTGATACCCCGACGGGGAGAGTGATTTTAACGTAGCGCGGCAATTTTTTACATTCACAAAATGAATACCGTAAAGCCACGATAAAGACATGGTTGTTAAATTATGGTTAAAAAAAGAAAATGAAACATAAGTTCTTATTATGACGTAAGCGAGTTGTACGATGTTAAGCGTTTTACCCGGATCGTTCTTTTCACGGATCCGCATCTTCCTTGGCCGTTTGAAACCACATGCTTTGCCGGTCGCCAGAAAACACATTGTTTTGGCGTCGATCGGTGCCGGGACGGGGCTGGCGGTAACCAGCATGTTCAGCCACTGGTTGCTGGGCGAAGTCAATCTCTGGTTTATCGCGCCAATGGGCGCATCGGCGGTGTTGCTGTTTGGCGTGCCGAGCAGTCCGCTAGCCCAACCGTGGTCGATTGTCGGTGGCAACGCATTATCGGCGCTCATCGGGGTGACGGTGGGGATACTGGTCCCCGATCTCGCGCTCGCCTGCGGCGTGGCGGCAGGGCTGGCGATCGCTGGAATGTATTTCCTGCGTTGCCTGCATCCGCCGGGCGGGGCGGTGGCGTTAACCGCGATCCTTGGCGGCGCTGGCGTGCAGAGTGAAGGCTATCATTTTGTTTTAACTCCGGTATTGCTCAACTCCTTAATGCTGGCGCTGCTGGCCATTGTCTTCAATAATCTGGTTGGACGCCGCTATCCGCACCCGCTGGCGGCGGAAGAAGTGAAGGTGAAATCGGTGCCGCTGGGCATCGCAGTGACGCGTGACGATATCCACGCGGCGCTGCTCGACGGTCAGTTTCTCGATATCGATGAAGACGATGTGCAGGAACTGCTGGAAAATATCGAGCAGAAAGCCAGGCTGCGGATCGCCAGTACGCAACGATCTTGATTTTCCCTTTCAACCATCAAGGGAGGCGTGATTTTATCTCCACGCTCCCCTTGTTTATTGTTTTTCCTCCCCCGCGATTAGGCTGAACCAAGCCATTTTTCATCTCCATGCGCGCAAAACTCTGCGGATCGTGATTGCGATCGAGAAAATCGTCCATTTGATGAGCAAAAAGTTGACGCCCTTAACGAAATGAAAATTCCAAAATAAATTGATATGGATTTTTTAATTCGTAAGCGTATAACAAGTTGTTAAATTATGCACCCGGGTGCAAAAAGGTGTGCAACTGATTTCCGATGCCAGAACTTGCTGTCTCTGCATTGGCGATGTGATCTTTTTATTCATAAAAACAAAACGATAGAACGCTCATCCCTGACAGGACAACAAAATGACCGATCATGTGATAACTGAAAGTCGTAAAACAGATAATGATAAGAAAATCAGATTAATAACCCTCGTCTCCACCATCGGCGGTTTGTGCTTTGGCTATGACACCGGGGTTATTTCCGGCGCACTGATTTTTATGAAGAACGACCTTGGCCTCAGCCCGTTGCAGGAAGGGCTGGTGACATCGTTCTTATTATTCGGCGCTGCAATCGGCTCCGTTGGTGGCGGCTGGCTGTCGGACCGGCAGGGCAGGCGGAAAAATATCCTTTGGGTGGCGATTATCTTTATCTTTGGCGCGCTCGGCACCGCCGTGGCGTGGGATATGTCATCGATGATTATCGCTCGCTTTATCCTTGGCCTGGCAGTGGGCTGCGCGTCGGTGACGGTACCGATTTATATCTCCGAACTGGCGAGGCCCTCGCAGCGCGAACGGCTGGTCACGGTCAACGAGCTGATGATCGTCACCGGGCAATTTCTCGCCTATTCGGTCAACGCCGCCATCGTCAATTTCTACCCTGACATGTCGCACAACTGGCGCTTAATGCTGGCGATCCCGGCGCTGCCCGGGGCACTGCTGTGGATAGGCATGCTGGTAATGCCGGAGTCTCCGCGTTTCTTTGTACGTAAGGGGCAAATCGACAAAGCGGTTGCGGTGTTGAAAACGATTCGCCGTCCGGAAGAAGTGGAGCAGGAGATCCGCGATATTCAGCAGGTGAGCCAGGCTGGCGCTATTCATGGTCGGTTTATCGACGAACTGAAAAAGAAATGGGTGCTACAGCTGATTTTAATTGGCCTGATGATTGTGCTGGCGACGCGGGTCACCGGGGTTAATACCATTATGTACTACGCCCCGACGGTGCTGAAATCCACCGGTCTTGGCGATGCGGCGGCGGTGACCGGCGCGGTGGCCAACGGGGTGGTTTCTATCCTCGCGACTCTATTAGGGATGCTGCTGATTGGTAGACACTCGCGGCGGAAAATGTTCTTCACCGGGCAGATAGGCGTCACGTTGAGCCTGGTGCTGATCGGCCTCTCTTTCAAACTCTTCTTCCACATGGAAACCGTTGATGGCGTTAGCGGGCTGCAGGCCAACTTTGCCGGTGCCAGCTACATCATTCTTGCTCTGATGCTGGTGTTCCTCACCTTTATGCAGGGGTGGATCGCACCGGTGTTCTGGCTAATGCTCGCTGAAATTTACCCGCTGCGGATGCGAGGCCTGGGGATGGGTTTTGCGGTATTCGGGCTATGGATTTTTGACTTCATCATCCAGTCCGTGTTCCCGATTTTACTTAACAACTATGGCGGCGGAATGACCTTCGGTTTCTTCGCCGGTACCAACGTCATTATGTTGATTCTGCTGGTGAAATATCTTCCGGAAACCCGCGGATTAACCCTTGAGCAAATTGAACAAAAATTCAGATTCTGATTTAGAAATGTGGAGGAACATATGACAGTCAATATCGGTTTAATTGGTTTGGGCATGATTGGGCGCGATCATTTACAGCGTTTCCAGTCGGTTATTCAGAACGCCAGAGTCAGCGCCGTCTGTGATATCAATCGTAACGTGACCGACTCTATTGCCCGCGAATATGGCGCACAGGCTTATTACGATGCGGTGGAGATGATTCAATCAGACGACGTAGATGCCGTTTTTATTTGCTCAATCGGCCCGGTTCACAAAGAGCAAATATTGGCAGCGATTAAAGCGGGCAAGCCGGTATTTTGCGAAAAACCGCTGACCCCAACCGCTGATGAAGCGAGGGCGATTATTGATGCTGAAGTGGCGTGCGGCAAACGCATGTTGCAACTGGGGTTTATGCGTCGCTTCGACCCCGGGTACAACCAGCTCAAAGCCACTTTGGACGGTGGCGAACTGGGCGAAATTTTGTTGATTCATTGCGCCCACCGCAACGCCTCAGTCCCGGAAAGCTACACCCTGGAAATGGCGATTAATGATTCCGCGACCCACGAAATAGACATTATTCGCTATCTGCTCGACGAAAATATCGTGTCGGTGCGCGTCGACAAACCGCGTAAGAAGACCCGCAGAGCCTGTGCGCACCTGCAGGATCCGCTGATCGTGATTTTTGAAACCGAATCCGGCGTGCGCATCGATGATGAACTGTTTGTGAACTGTGATTATGGCTACGACATCCGTTGTGAAGTGATCGGTGAAAACGCCATTAGCGCGCTGACCGAGCAGGCGCTCACCACCACTCGTTCAACGAAAGGCTACAGCCGGGCGATCCCGCAGACCTGCATGGAACGTTTCGCCACCGCCTACGATCGTGAAGTGCAGAACTTTGTTGATCGCGTTAATGAAGGCAGTGAAATGACCGGGCCATCTTCGTGGGATGGGTTTGTCGTGGCGATGGTGTGCGATGCCGGGCTGGCTTCGCTGAAGGATGGCGAGAAGCACACCGTCTCCCTGCCGGAATGCCCGGCGCTGTATCGCTAACCCTTTAACGTACGGGAGAGGCGCATGTTAACCCTTAAGCAAGAAGATATTTTTATTGGCTGCCGGGCGAATTCAAAGAAGAAGGCGCTGCGCATTGCTGCGGATTCCTTGCAGGCTGGCGGCTACGTCAGCGACGGTTTTTTTGAATCAATGGTAGATCGCGAAAAGGCGCTCTCTACCTGGCTCGGGGCGGGCGTGGCGATGCCTCATTGCAGCAAAGAGGGCATTGACCTGGTGCGGCAAACTGGCTTCCAGCTGTTTCAGTTTCCGGATGGCGTGGGCTGGGGGGAAGGCAGAGTGGCTTTCCTGGTGGTCGCCGTGGCGGCAAAAAATAATGAACACATTGATGTTATCGCGGATCTGGCAGACCTGCTTGATGACGAAGTGAAAACGACGCTGCTCGCCAGCGCCGACAGCAAAGACGCGTTTATGCAGATCCTCGAAGGTCACTCATTTAAGAAGGATAGAATATGAAACTGGCACTCTGTACTGATGTTCTCGCCGACCTGGCTTTCCCTGAAATGCTCGACCGCGTGAAGCAGTATGGCATTAACGGCGTGGAGATGACCGCAGGCGGTTGGTCGCCTTGCCCGCATGTGAAAACCGAAGAGCTGCTGGCTTCCCCAGCGAAGCTCGCGGCGTTTTGCGGGGAACTGGAAAAACGCGGCATGGAAATCGTTGCCCTGAACTGTTCGGGTAACCCGCTGGCACCCGGCGCGCTGGGCGAGAAACATACCGCCAGCAGCTACCGCACCGTTGAGCTGGCGGCGAAGCTCGGCGTCAAAAAAGTCGTCATGATGAGCGGCCTGCCCGGCGGCGGCCCGGACGACAAAATCCCTAACTGGATAACCTCAACGGTTTCCTGGCCCGACTATATGCCAGGGGTGATTGATTACCAGTGGAATGAGGTGGCGATACCGTGGTGGCAGGCTTTTGCCCGCCATGCGGCTGAACACGGGATCGAACAGATTGCCCTCGAAGAGTTCCCTAGCCAGCTGGTGTACAACCCGAGCACGTTGCTGCGCCTGCGCGATGCGGTGGGTGACATCATCGGCATGAACCTCGACCCGTCGCACCTGATTGCCATGGGGGCTGAGCCCATTGCCGCTGCCCGGAAGCTGGAAGGAGTGATTTATCACGTTCACGGTAAAGATGCGCGTATTGAGCGCGGGCTGGCGGACGTTGACGGTCTGCTGGAGTATCAGCCGGTGACTGAAACCAAAACCCGGACCTGGAACTACGTGGCGGTTGGCTGCGGACAGGATTTGAAGTGGTGGAAAGAGTTCTTCTCAGTGCTGCGCATGACCGGTTACAACGGTTATGTATCGCTGGAGATGGAGGACCTGACGATGAGCGTTGAAGCGGGGCTACGGACGTCGATTGATGCCCTTAACGCAACCTTAAGTCAGTGATAACGGGCCGCGTTCTTCCACCGGGGGGCGGGAGAACGCGGTGCGTTTTTTGTTGAGCGGATTCTATCTTGCTGTATTTTACGTTCTATTGGATGTTAATCATCAGGAACGTTAAAACCGAGAATGAGCGCCTCTAAACGACAAAAAGCGACCGCCAGCGATGTTGCGTTACTGGCGGGCGTCTCAAAGTGGACCGTTTCCCGGGCGTTTACTCCCGGGGCATCTATCCAGGCGAAAACGCGAGAAGATGTCATGAAGGCCGCCAATACCCTGGGGTATCGGCCTAATTTGCTGGCGCGCAGCCTGACGCAAAAGCAAACCCACATCATCGGCGTGGCGGTTGATGAGCTGCGCAATCCCAATATGGTGCTGTTGCTCAATGAAGTGACTCGCCAGCTACAAAATCGCGGCTATATGGCATTGGTAATTAACGTCGCCGATCAGGAAAGCAACCGCACGGCGATGGCGCTGGCTTACCAGCTCCAGGTCGACGGCATTCTGTTTATGGCAACGGTACTGACGCCGGAGCTTATTGCGATCGCCACCGAAATTCACCGGGTACCGCTGGTGCAGATTGGTCGTAATACCGAGAATCCGGAAATCCAGGTGGTGAATATCGACGGCTGGCTTGCTGGCAAGCAGATCGCTGAACTGCTGCTGGGGCAGGGGCATCGTACATTTGGTTATATGAAAGGGCCTGACACCCCGTCGCATCATTTACTGCGAATGGAAGGGTATCAGGCGGCGCTGGAGAAGGGCGGTTGTCGACTTGATACGTTGCTGGTGGCCGGGCAGTATCTGCGCACCCGGGGATATGCTGCGATGAGCGACTATCTTGACGCTACGCCTGAAGCCGAGCGAGTCGATGCTCTGTTCTGCGAAAACGATATTCTGGCCATCGGCGCGCTGCAGGCGCTGCGTGAGCGGGATTTAACCATGAGTATTGTCGGTTTCGATAATATCGACGAAGCGGCAGCGCCTGAGTGGCAGCTGACCACTTACGATCAGCGGCGCGAGCGGCTGGTTGAAGAGGCACTGAATCGACTGATCGATGCAACTGAAGGCTTGCCAGCGGCGTGGCGCACCGGGGAACTGATCGTGCGCCAGTCGCATCGAGAATAAGGCCGTTTCCGCTCGACTACAGCTCGCCGGTCATATACTGTGCGACGCCGCGGCCAAAACTCCAGTCGCCTTTGTGGTTGCTTATCACCGAGATCATCAGGTCATCGCCGCTCAGTCCGCAGTGCTCCTGCAATTGAGCTTGCAGAGTGGCATAGAAAAGCTGCTTCTGCTGTTCGCTGCGCGGGCTGGTATAAACTCTCACCACTACCACCTCTTTGCTGCGCGTTAGTTCCAGTCCGGTATCTTCAATCACCATATGGTGAGCTTTGTTTTCGTGAACAATCTGGTAACGGTCGCGCTCAGGCACTTTGAATGCTTGCACCACGGCGCGGTGAGCCGCATCCAGCAGGGTTTTTATCTCGCTTTCACTACGGCCTTCAAAAATATCAAACGTCAGTAACGGCATGGCAGGTGGTCCTTGTTGTTGGATTAACGAGCGATGAATGTGATGCTAACCCATGCTGATGCGGGTAAAAACCGCTATATTTGAACTCATTGTTTTCCTACATGAACAATCGGCATGAACGAGATCCGCCCGGAAATTTACTGGACTCACCTGTACTGGCTAACGGTACTGGAGGAGCAAAAAAGCTACACCCGTGCGGCTGAAAAGCTGGCGGTGAGTAAGTCCGCCATTAGCCAGAAGATCAGCGAACTGGAGCGGGTGACCGGCAAGGCGCTGGTGCACCGAACCACTCGCAGCGTCACGTTAAGCGAAGATGGGTTGCGGCTGGTGGCGGAGCTTAACGAGCCTTTCGGGCAGATCCGCGAGATTTTCACCGGCACCTGCGATGATGAAGGCGGGCCACTGCGCGGAACGCTACGGCTAACCGCACCGGTGGCCTTTTCGCGCCAGCAACTGGTCCCGGCTATCACGCCCTTTTTGCATGAGCATCCACAGCTTCATCTACAACTGGAAGTTACCGACCGGCTGGTGTCGCTGGCTAGCGAAGGATTCGATCTTGCCATTCGCCACTGCCGTCGCGAACTGCTGCCACAGACCCATGTGGCCTGGCCACTCTGTCGGACGGCAACCCTGGTTGTTGCCTCGGCGGATTATATTCGTCGCTTTGGTCGCCCCGACTCGCCAGACGCGCTGCGCCAGCATCACTGCCTGACCTATCCGCGTGGGCCGCAAAGCCCGCACTGGACCTTCGAATGCGGCAATGAACGAGTCAGCGTGAAAGTGCAGGGGCCGTTTTCGACCAACAACAGTGAATCCCTGCGCGATGCGGTGCTGGCTGGGCTGGGAATTGCATTATTGCCGGATTTTAGCGCCAGAGAGGCGATTGGCCGTGGGTTGGTACAGGAACTGTTGCCGGGCTGGCAGCCGGTGGATGTGTTTGCGGAAAATCTTTACGTCATTCGCCCCTACACGCCGCGGGTATCGCGGGCGGTAGAGACCTTTAGCCGCTATCTGAAGACCACTTTTAGCTGATGTTTTGCAGCACTTGCACCAGCGCCTCGCGAAAGCGGGGGAGCACATCAGCCTCTTCAGGGATAAGCTCCGCCAGGGCCACGGTTTTATCGGTGCGGTAGATTCGACCGCTGCCCAGATGCGCTTCAAAGGCATTCGCCGCCTGATGCGCTGCATAGAGATCGGCGTCCAGCAATATCACCGCGTGGGCGAGGACCACATGGCCTTTACCCCCAGCCATTGGTCGCCAATACTGAGCCGTACCAGCGATTTTACGCACCTGCTCGCCTTCACCGCAGGCCAGATTGTAGCGGCCATCGCAAAACGAACCGCTCACCGCCTGGAAGTGGCTGGCGACGCCAAAAGTTGCCAGCGTGCGCTGAAGCAGGCCGCAGAGGAACAGATAAATCGGCTCTGCCGCGTCGCCCAGCGGTTGGTAAACCGGCCAGGCGAGGCTGAGATTGATAATCCCCGGCCCCTGCGGCACTAGCCCGCCGCCGGAGCGGCGCAGCCAGACCGGCCAACCCTGACGGGCAAATTGCTTACTTATCGCCGCCAGTTCCGTGAACTTTCGGTAGCTTCCGGGGACCACAAACCCCTGCGGAGCCTGCCATAGCTGAGCGACGGCTTCCCCGTTAATAGCCCGATCAAACAGCGGCTGCTCCGCCAGCGTCGGGTCGGAGCAATATTGAATCGGCAGAAGCTGGTGATTAAAACGCGTCGGCCAGCATGCCTCGCCGCGAGAGTCCTGAGTCATTTTGCCTCCTTAACGACTATTCAGCGTGGCGACTGGGCTTCATCAACATCGCCGTCAGGGCGGAGAGCAGGCAGCCTGCGGTCAAATAGATAGCGACGCTGTGCCATGAACCACTTGAGAAGGTGACCAGCGCGGCGGCGATAAACGGTGTAAAGCCGCCGCCAACCACACTGGCGACCTGATATCCCACCCCGGCCCCGCTATAGCGGTAGCTGGCGCCAAACATCTCGGTAAACATCGGCTGCTGGACGCAAACCACCATATCGTGGGCGATGTTCGCCAGCATCAGCGCGAAAAACAGGATCCAGAAATAGGACTGGCTTTCGAGCGCCATAAAAAATGGGAAACCGCTAAGCGTACCGATCAACGCCCCGGTGATGTACACCTGACGTCGCCCGAAGCGGTCCGCCAGCCATGCGAAGCAGGGAATGGTCAGGCAGCTGATGGCACCGACTAACAGGCCGATATTAAGGAACAGTTCGCGAGGCAGGCCAAGATTCTGCGTGGAGTAGTTCAGTGCGAAGGCGGTGACGATGTACATCGTCAGCAGTTCGCACAGGCGCAGACCGATGATCATTAAAAAAGCGCCCGGATGGCGGAGCAGAGCTTCTACCACCGGCAGACGCTTTTTCTTCGTTTGACTCTGCTGATCACGCTGCTGCTGTTCGAATTCAGCCGATTCTGCCATGCCGTTACGGATCCACAGCGCCGCCAACACCAGCACCACGCTAAACAAGAACGGCAGACGCCAGCCCCAGCTCAGGAACTGTTCATCAGTAGTGTAAGAGCTTATCAGCGACACCAGGCCGGTAGAGAGCAGCAGGCCGACGCCGTAGCCCACCTGCACGCCGCTGCTGTAGAACGCTTTTTTATTTTTTGGCGCACTTTCTACCGCCAGCAGCGCCGCGCCGCCCCATTCACCGCCTACCGCAAAACCCTGCACGGCACGCAGTAGAACCAGCAGCGCTGGTGCCCACCAGCCAATCTGATTGAACGAAGGCAGCAGGCCGATGCAGGCGGTCGCGATCCCCATCATCCAGACGGTCATCATCAGCATACGCTTGCGCCCAAGGCGATCGCCGAAGTGGCCGAAGATAATTCCGCCGAGCGGGCGGAAGAGGAAACCTACGCCGAAAGTGGCGAAGGCGGCCAGGGTGCCCATCGCCGGGCTGACCTGCGGAAAGAACTCCCGGTTAAAAACCAGCGCGGCGGTAATGCCATAGAGGAGAAAATCGTACCAGTCGACCACGGCCCCGGCGAAGCTGCCCCAGGCCGCCCTGCGGGCGCGATTGAGTGAGTTTGCCTCCTTGCCGGGGCGATTAGAAATGAGCGTTGAGTCCATACTTGTCCTGTCTGTTGCTGAATTTATAATTTTTGGAATGAGACGCTTTCCTGATTAGCGTTCTATTGAGACTACCGCGCTGATGGAAAAGAGAAAAGATTTTTACTTGGGCTTTGTTCTGAAAGGCATATAGCACCTGGACAGAGGAAAGGACAACGATCTTCCTGGCTGCTCAGAATGTGAGCTTAAGAGTTGGCTTATTGTCTTTAATTTATTTTTTAGTCTCGATGGGGACATCTTTTAAGAATTCACGCAAATGGTTTACAATTAACATGTCTCCAATTTCGGAATGGTGAGTTAAATGCGTTTATTTTTTGCAGCTTTATTTTGTGTCATGGTTTTGCCTTCCGCTTTTGCAGAAAAACTGCCGATGCCTGTGGGGAAACCCGTTTTAACTATTTCCGGGCTGATTGGGAATACGAATGAAGGCGATACGGCCGTTTTTGATGTCGCAGCATTAGAAAAACTGGGCATGGAAACGACAGTGACCACGACGCCATGGTATTCCGGGAAAGTCCGCTTTGACGGGGTTTCCCTTAGTAAACTCATGGATTTAGTCGGTGCTAAAGGTAAGTCCGCCAGGGTGCTGGCGCTAAATGATTATACCACCATCGTTCCGCTTGATGATTTTCAAAAATTCCCTGTTATTTTGGCTTTAAAAATGAATGGCGAATATATGCGCATTCGCGATAAAGGGCCTTTATTTATTGTTTACCCCTATGACAGCAGCCCGGAATTGCAGAATCAAATCTATTATTCCCGTTCAGCATGGCAGGTTTCGAAGATTATAATTGAGTAAGGGTTTGATCTTGAATCGAATACTCACTGCCATTATTTTGTCGCTTTTCATTGTTACCGGATACATTACCTATCTGGTACATGAGCGACAAAGTGAGCTGCAAAAATTAACGCGTTACACCGATTCGTGGTCAGTCTCACAAATAGTCTCCGAGTACATGCGCCTTGAAGCGCGGCTGAGTGCGATGGGGATGGGCGTTGAGGGGAGTGATCGCGATGAGGTGCGCCTGCGCCTGGAAATTATGATGAGCCAGATTGCGCTGCTACAGCAGGGCGATCTGGGAAAGTTTATTGGTAAAGATGCGCAGCGTAAGGCAACGGTTGCCCGCCTGGTACGTATCCTGAATCAGTTGGATAAGCAACTGGATACCATGACGACCGCGCAGTTAAAACCGCTACTGCGCGAAATGAGTACGCTGGACGGACCTATGACCTCAATAGCGTCAACCTCGCTCGCTCAGGACATCAATATTGTTAATCTGACCCACGATAAAATACAGAATCTGTATTATATCTATTCGGCCATTTCTATCCTGTTGATTACCCTCTGTATCACGTTGGGTCTGCTAATGTTGCGGCAAAATAATACGCTGCGCCGTGCTCATGTGCGGATGAAATTACTGGCCAACGATCTGCAGACATCAAAAGAGAAACTGCAGGTGCAGAACCGTCGGCTGCAGTACGACGCCTATCATGATTCGCTGACCGGTATGCCCAACCGACTCTCTTTCTGGCAACGGCTGCAGGAGATAGTTAACCAGGTCCGGCCCTATAACGGCTCGGCGGTGGTGATGCTGTTCGATCTCGACAATTTTAAGGATGTGAATGATACCCAGGGCCACGATGCCGGGGATAAGCTTTTGCAGGATTTAGCCAGCCGTCTCTCCTTCTTTCGCAAAACGTCAGAGACCCTGTATCGGCTGGGGGGCGATGAGTTTGCGCTTGTTTCGCATGATTTAAGCGAGGAGATGGCGCTGGAGCGGGCGAATATCATTCGCGAAAAAATCAGCCAGCCGTATCAGATTTATGATTCGCTGATCCATATCGGCGCTTGCATTGGGATTGTTATTTCTGATGGCGAGAGCCGTACCGATTATTTATACAAGTGTGCCGATCTGGCGCTGTACGAAGCGAAAAAAGAGGGTTCCGGCAAAGTACAGATATTCCGTCCCGATATGCTTGAGCGTTTGCAGGAGAATAAATCCTTTGAAGACGATCTGCTGCAGGCGCTGGATAAAGGTGAGTTCAGGGTTTACTACCAACCCATTGCCGATACGATTAACGGTGAAATCTACGGTTATGAAGCGCTTGTCCGTTGGTTTCATCCGCTGCGCGGTAGCGTATCGCCGAGCGAATTTATCCCGGTAGCTGAGAAAATTGGCCTGATTAACCCGTTGGGCGAGTGGGTACTCAGAACCGCCTGCCGGGAGGCCGCCAGCTGGTCATCGCCGCTCAAGGTGTCGGTTAACGTTTCGCCCATTCAGCTTATTAACAGTTCGCTGACCGATACCGTCATTTCGATACTGAAAAGTACCGGGCTCGATCCACTCCGCCTCGATCTGGAGATTACCGAGTCGGATGTATTTAACGAAAACACCCGTTCCTTAGAGATCCTCAGCCAACTGCGCGAACTGGGCGTTCAAATTTCTATTGATGATTTTGGTACCGGGTATTCATCGCTATCCCGCTTGAGTTATTTCCCCTTTGATAAGATAAAAATCGATCGTTCATTTGTGATTAATATTCCGGGTCAGAAAGATGATCTCGATATCGTCCGCTTGATTATCAGCATGGGTAAAAGCTTGCATATGCGCATCGTTGCCGAAGGTGTTGAAACAGAAGAGCAGCTGAAGTCGTTACAGAAATTAGGATGCGATCTGGTGCAAGGATATTTAATTGGTAAGCCCGGGCCGCTGAACTCATCTGGGAATAATTAAATTATCTTGTTTTTGCGGGCGACTTCGATTTTATAGAATCGCTCGTATCTATTTTAGTGAGTACCTAACTCCTGGTGGGTATAAATAGGGGTAGGTGCAAAGTTTGCCAAAAAATAATCCCCTCAGTGATTGAAAGGGGTATATGATATGCAACATATTTTCCCGTTCCCGATCGTACTGATAGTGCGTAAAGAGAGGCAGAATCATGCAGCGAATCATTATCCCGACCCACTATGTGCATACCCGTAGCACGCCGCTGTGGACCAAAGAGACCGCTCCGGCGTCAATCTGGAAACGACATCTTGATGCCGGGACACGGCAGGGAGTCTATCCACGGCTGTCGGTAATGAAAGGGGCGATACGCTATCTGGGCTTTGCTGATGAGACCAGCGCCGATCCGGTGGAAACGTTAACTATTGCCGAAGGTGAATTTGGCGTTTTCCCGCCCGAAAAATGGCACTGCATTGAGGCGTTAACGGAGGATACCGTTTTTAATGTCGATTTTTATGTCGATCCTAAAATTCTTATTGAGGGCTAAGGAAGAAGATGAACAGTGAAAATCTGGGTTACTCATTAGCGGTGATTAACGGCAACAATAAAGATAAAAAAGAGAAAGTCTATCTTAAGCCGATGGCGCTTTATGTCCCTGACATCGCCGTGCAAGCCGTATCGGAGCTTATTTCTACGCTGTCCGCGGATAATGCTGGAGGAAAAGGGTTTATATTGACGGTCACCAACAATAATAATGGTGTATCGGTAGACAATGAATTCGCTACCCTGGCTGAGTTGCAGGATCCGACCATCGCCGCTGATGCGGTTAAAGACCTGATCAACATCGTGCGCGGCTACGAGTCTGATGAAGAGACCAACGTCTGCGGCTGGTAGTGGTTTACCGAAACCATCCTTTTTGCTGACCAGACTACTTGTAACGAGCAGCGGCGCGTCACATGTGTGGGCCTTTAGAAAACGTACAACCTGATGAGGTTGTCGTATTTGCAGGCCCGATCGGACGCTCGCTGGCGTCTGTCAAAATTAGCTATGTTTGAGAACTTTCCCATCCATAACTTTCCCGCGGTGGTCCAGGATATGCTCAGCTAACAGCTTCCCTGGTCAATTTTTTGCATCGCGCCATCTTCTGGCGGCATGTTCCTCGCTTCTCCTGTAATGAAATGGTTTATATGGGCAGAGAATGGTCATATTACAACCGATAAATATAATTCCATCCTGTCTTGCGCTTAAGAATTCGACATCAATTATATCTGAATGTTTAATCGGGAAAAAAACGTCACCGAAATATATATTATTTATTATGCATTTTATCTTAGGAATAATAGTCCAGATAATTATTCTCAAGTATAATTATTGATTAACTATTTAGGCTGTAATCATCGATTTAATGAAGGAAACTCTTCAATTACGTATTGTATTGCTTCCAACATGATGGGGGGATAAGCTTTTTTCTGTTTGTTTTTTTATTGTTATTGTTTGATTTTAAAGGAAATTTCAACAAATAAGAGCAAAGCATATTGATTCATATCAATGGTAAATATTGCTAATTAATTTTTAATTGTAATTAACGATCAATGCATCCTTACCAATAGTTAATATCTATCACTTTATGATTTGTCGATCGTTATAAACGATTGATAAAAATGAGTTCATCGTGTTACAAATAAATTCATCAGGTAACGGGGTATTTTTCTGTTAATGATTTGGATGGGATAACAAATAAAGGATTACATGGATGAAATATCATTTGATATCAGATAATAGCTTTTTTCTGTCCGGCGTGGAATGGCTCAGTGAACTGGATGGACATGCCGTGGAATTGGTGAAATTACCATTTGATATTAAAGGGTTAAGTATTTCTCCTGGCGATGTTGTTGTTCTCTATATTTCAAATCATCGCTATCGCACCCAATTTATGCGTTTTTGTTCGTTGCAGCTGTGTCGGGTTTTTATCCTCGTGGACGTCCCGGTATTCCGGTCTGTGAGAACATATTTCCCATGGTTAGTGAATGCATCGGTTTCGATACAAGATTTACTCTCGTTAATCAGGATGGCCAGAATAACGGAAGTTAAGTATCAGAGTAAAACACGACAACTACGTAATATATTTGATTTGATAACCAAAGGGGCGTCGGTAGAAGATGTGGCAAATTGCTCACATCTCACCAGAGATTATATCTACCGCGTCACTCGGGAAGAGGTTATGCGTTACGGAATGGCCGATTGCAATCGTACTGCAATGCTCATTTGTCGGGATATTAATCTCATTACAGAACTTTCAGGTGTGAGTGGGAATAAAATACCTGTTTGTCACTCGTAGTATTAATTATCACTACTGGATTCATTTTCTAAGTGATTTTAAGTTGCCCTAGCCACATTTAAAGCAGTGGTCGTCAGGGTTTTTGTAAAATATAAATAATGGAGTATTTACCATGAAATTAAACCGTATTTTTGCTTCTGTGGTTGCGGCCTCAGCAATGCTTTCCACTGGCGCGATGGCGGCTGACGGTACGATTACGTTTGCAGGCACCGTTACTGCGAGCGCTTGTACTGCGGTTGCCGGTGTATCAGTAGGCGGCGGTGCACCTGCGGTTAACCAGACTATTACATTACCTGCCGTTCCGGCTCCGGCTCTGAACGTTGCATCAGGTACTTATCTGGGCCATACCGCGTTCCAGATTCAACTGACCGGTTGTGCGGCAGTTGGCGCCCTGGCAAACGTCCGTGCTGTGTTTGATACACCTTTCGCACCAGCAGGCGACGCGTACGTGGCAGGTAACACCGCACCGTCAGGTGCGGCTGATGTAGCTGTTGCTATCCTGACCTCTGGCGGTACCCAGATTGACATGAACGGTGGTACTTCTTTGGCAACCAGCTATACGCTGCCATCCACTTCTGGCGCTATCAATATGGACTTCGTCGCGGCGTATAAATCCCTGAGCACCAGCGTCACTGCAGGCCCGGTTGCCGGCACTGCCAACTACACCATCTCTTACTTCTGATGACCCACAGCCTGCGCCTGTTTGGGCAGGCTGTTTCTTTATTACGCAGCGGCGTGTTTGACAGACCAGAATCGGCAACACGAAAAACAATAATACAGTAAAGAGGGTAACGGAATGCCAACAGCAAGCCCGTCTTCATTCGCCACGGACAGAAAGAATTCCCGGTGTTTCTCTGCAGGATGGCTTCGCCCGGGAATTCTTTGTGTCTTCGGTTGTGTGGCCACAAGTACTCTGGCTGACACAGATTTTGAAGAGGTCTTTTTACGCAGGGACAGAGGTGAGGCATCGCCAGAGGTTTTTATCTGGCGTGATGCCATCACTCCGGGAATGAAACCTGTCGACATCAGAGTAAACGAAAATCTGGCCGAGCATATGGAGGTTCGTTTCGTCGACAACGGCAAACAAAGGGTTATCCCTTGCCTTTCGCGCGAACAGTTGCAGGCGCTGGGAATCAAGATTGAATTATATGATGATGCGGCCACTACCGGGAAAGACGCGTTAACAGAATGCGAACGTGTGGAGCAGAAGATCCCCTCATCCACAGTGGTTTATGATGCCGCGCAGCAGGTACTGAACCTGACGGTTCCGCAGGAGGCAATTGATAAGCAGCGTTTTATTATGATTGCTCCAGCGGAGTGGGACCATGGTGTGCCGAGCTTGAGAACCAGCTATAACGGTTATTTTTATACGACTAAAACCAAGGGTTATTCGGGTGAAAACGGGGACAGCGATGATACCACTTCGCGCAGCGCCTATCTTAACCTGAATACCATCGGCTCTCTTGGTGCCTGGCGGCTGTTCAGCATTGACTCCTTTTATCGCAACCCAGGAAGCGGCTGGGAGTCGAATCATGATCGTTCTTATTTGAGCCGCGATATTGCGCTTCTGCGCAGCAGCTTGCAGGCCGGTGAGATTTATACTGATACATCAGGGTACATGGTTGGCGCTATTCCGATGACCGGGGTATCGCTGGCCACCAGTCAAAAAATGTCTATGGATAATCAGTTCAGCTACTCTCCGGTTGTGCGTGGCGTCGCCAGAACCAACGCGCGCCTGGTGATTCGCCAGCGTGGAAATATTATCTACAGCACCACCCTGACGCCCGGGCCTTTTGCCATCGATGATTTGTACAGTGCCCAGGTGGGCGCTGACCTGGAAGTCACCGTCGAAGAGTCGGATGGTCAGGTACAGGTATTCCATGTTCCTTATACCGCATTGCCGAACATGATACGACCAGGGGCCTCACGCTATAGCCTGGCGTTAGGGCGCTATCGCAATCAGGGGCACGGCACGAAAGAGCCCTGGTTAACGAGCGGAAGCCTCGAGTACGGGTTGGAAAAATTCACCCTCAGCGGTTCCTCCCTGATCTCTGAAGAGTATCAGTCTCTTTCTGCCGGAGTGGCGTGGAACGTGGGGAGCATTGGCGCATTTTCCACCGAAATTGCCCATGCCCGGCATAAGGAAACCTGGGGTGAAGGCAACATTCGCGATGGTTCGGCGGTACGCTTTTTATATGCCCGCCACTTTGATGCGACGGGCACCTCCTTGCAGATCCTCGGCTATCAGTACCGTTCTGCTGATTTCCTGGAGTTTCCGGAGTTTCTTTCTCGCCAGAGCTATGAGCGTATCGGGGGATATTCCTGGGGCGATTCAGAGTGGATGCAGCGTAAACGCAGCCGGGTGGAGATGACTCTCAACCAAAGCCTGAGTCAATACGGCAGTCTCTATCTGGGGATGAGTGAGGACCGCTACTACGGGACCAGTCGTAAAAGCACCTCGATTAGCGGAGGCGCCGGGACCACGATAGGCTCTGCCAGCGTCTCTCTGTCTCTGACAAGGACCCGGGATACCAATAATTCAGATACCCAAATAGGGTTGTCCGTTAGCCTGCCGCTGGGCATTTTTGACGCGCGCAGCCGTGATTATGGCTCCATTAACTACAGCATTAATCGCGATCGTAATAATCAGTACAGCCAGTCGATGGGCTATTCCGGTAGCGCCCTGGACAGCCGGGTCAACTATTCCGCCAACGTGATGCGCGATGTGCATGGGGAGTATAGCCAGTCGGGAACGCTGGGCTACAACGGTAGTCTGGCCAGCATATCCGGGGGGATGAGCCACAGCAGCGGTCATAGCCAGTATTCGGCTGGCATGAGCGGCGGTGTCACCTTGTATCGCGGTGGGGTAGTGCTTTCCCCGCAGTTGGGCAACACGGTTGCCATTATTGAAACGCCTGGCGCATCAGGTATCAGCGTCTCAGGGGCGGGTAATGCTGAGACCGACTATTTTGGTCACGCCATGGTGACCTGGTTGACGCCGTATCGTTACAACGACATCAGTCTGGATACCGGTCGTAGCGCCAAATCACAAAATGTTGAACTGAAGGAGTCTTCCCGCCGGGTCGTGCCTAGCGAAGGCGCGGCGGTATTACTGAAATTTGCTACCCGCGTCGGTCGCCGCGCGATGGTGGATATTCAAAGCCATAAAAAAATCCCGCTCGGTGCAATGGTGTACCTGGCAGGGGAAAAAGAGGAAGCGGGGATTGTCGGCAATCACGGCCAGGCTTATCTGAGCGGCCTCGATGCCCGTAATGACCAGCAGCTGAGCGTTGTATGGGGTAAGCAGCAGGGAGAGCAGTGCAGCTTTACGCTACTTGCGCTGCCTGAAGGACGCCAGTCACCGGAAGACTGGTACAAGAAACAAACTGTGAACTGCCGTTGATGACGTTAAGTCACAAACGGCAGCATAAAAAGGATGAAGGGAGATAAGCATGATGATCAACACCAAATCGATACTGGGCGTAATGTTAGTGGCTGGCGCAATAACCGTACCAGCAGAGTCAGCGGTTCGTCCCCAGCTAACGCGTATCGTGGCCTATGCCGAAGATCGGGAAACGCCGGTGGAAATTGTCAATGAGAGTACGGAAACCTACATGGTGCAGTCCTGGCTGGAGGATACCGACGGAAAAGATAAAGATATCCCGTTGGTGCTGACCCCGCCGGTGATGAAACTTGAGGGCAAAAAGAATGGCAAGCTTCGTCTGGTGGTGATGAAAGGCAATATTCCTCAGGACAAGGAGTCTGTGTACTGGCTGTCCCTGCAGGAAATCCCGCCTAAAGCCGATGATAATGGCAATAGCCTGGTGATTGCGATTCGCAGTCGCTTGAAGGTATTTGTTCGTCCAGCGGGGCTGGATGCCCAGGGGAATGTCGATGCACCGTCAAAGCTGACGTGGCGAATGGAGCAGGCGGACGGAAAGCGCTGGCTGCGGGCGACGAACCCCAGCGTTTACTATGTCAGCTTCGGTGAGCTTTCGGTAAAAGGGCTGGGTACGGCAAAACGTCTGGACGATAAGTATCTGATGGTGCCACCGGGAGGAAGTGAACGTTATGAACTGCCATCGTCTATTAAGGGCAACAGCATCAGCGTGACGTGGAGTGGAATGAACGACTGGGGCGGCGCAGGCAAAGAACATAACCTGGTGGTGGGATTATGAAGCGACTGACGACCTTGGCCTGTCTGTGCGTATTTCCTGCTGCATCGGTATACGCAGTAACCTATAGTGCGACAGCTGTGTGGTCAAACGGGGCCCTGATTGGGCAAACCGCAGCCTGGTGCAGCGTGACGTTGCCTGATGAGAGGCCGATGACTATTCCGCGGAGCTTTGTGGTAGGCAACGATGTTCCGAATGGAACGGAGATATACTCCTGGGGCTACGGCGCGGCGTTTTCCGATTTTATTGTCTCCTGCACGTCTAATGGCTCAGCGGCCTGGGGACTGGACACGGATAGCGCACCCCTGAACAGAATTATACTTACCTATAATAGCGGCGGATATATACCGCTTAGCGATACTGGATTTGGACTGAAAATCTGGGGGCGATTTAACACAGCAGGACAAGCGGATTATACTGCCTGTGGCGGTGTATCGACATTATGTAAGTATTATACTAATTATTACACCGCGCCTACATATCAAGATATGCTAGGTGCCAATACTGAGATTGATTTTACTGTTGCGGGATACTCTAGTAATGGCATGTCGCAACAAATTACTAAATACAGACGACCAAGTGATGGCTATAATACCTATCCAACGATAACTGGCAGTATGTCCATCAGAATGGCGTTGGTTAAAATAGGTACCATACAGTATAACGGCGCATTGAAGGTTAACAATTCCGCTGTGTTTCGCGTTACGGCAAATATTAACGCCGGTATTCAGAATACGCTAAACGGTTTTTTAGATGGCAGCGGAATTACTATTATTCCTCCAGCCTGCCAATTGAAAAACACGGATTACACTTTACCGATGGGGCGCTGGGCGGCAGACGTGATTAATTATACCGGTGCGCCAGCCTACGGTGCGCAGGTGCCGGTTAATCTCTCTCTTGAGTGTTCGGGTAAAGTAAATCATGTTCGTTTTCGATTCGAAGATACCGGTACATCGCTTTCCAGCAACAAGAATATCAGCCTGTATGATACTGCCGGAGGAAGCAAGATTGAGGGGTTGGAAATTGAAATGTTATACAACGGCAGTAAGGTGAATGTTGATAATACGACAATAACGGATACCGGAAGCCACGGCGCTTTTGTTTCTCTGACACCCGCTTTTGATTCTTTTGGCACGGCGGCTTTCCATGCCCGCTATGTCCAGAATGCTGCCGTGACGCGTTCTGGAGCTAACTACACCGGACCTGTAACGGGTAAAGTGAACATGTATGTGACTTACGATTAGCTGGCAGAATAATCATGGGAGGCGAGTGATGCCCGTAAGAGATAAGTCATATCATATTATTACCGACAATTATTATCTGGGGAACGGTATTCTTTCGGTATTAACTGAGACCGTCACTGAAGTTGCTGCATGTTATACCACCTTGCTGGATGAAAAAGGGGGTAATCTTAGCGAGCTTCGGGAGAGAATAGCACAATACCCGGTGACCTTAATTATCCTGTCGGTGAGATGTATTCGGCTACGAAAAACGATTTTAAATGAATTGGGGATGTGCAAGGGGAATGTGCTGGTTTTATCTCCCCCTGGGTTATTCAGTCGGGGACAGCACTGGCTCGATATTCATGAGGTTGTTGTTATTCCAGAAAATATTTCTATTGGCGATTTTTTACAGTGTGTTTTCAACGCTAGTAGCGGATCGCTAAATATACGGATTAGCCGCAGCGAGTATTGTATTATTGAAAGTTTGCTTCAGGGCGGAGGGCTGAAGGAAATTTCACTGAAAACCGGATGCTCACCGCGATATGTTAATATCTTAAAAAACCGCCTGATGTCCCGTATTGGTGGATTGACGGGTGTGCATGGATTATTGCTGTGCTGGGATATTATTAGGATGAATCCGTTAGCGGGCCGCTGATCTGTTTATGTTTTATCAATACACGCCGGAGGATTGATAGTTAACCCCTGGTGAGATTTTCTGGATAAGATCCGCCACGTTGTCCCTGCTGACCGGTGGCGAGAGGTAATATCCTTGAAAGCGATTGATTCCCAGTGCACGTAATTGGTTGAATTTTTCCTGGCTGTCTACGCCTTCGGCAATGCAGCGGCTACCGGTAAGCTGGCAATAATAGATCAGACTCTTTATCAGAGTCAGCGCGTGCAGGTCGCACTGCATATCTTTCACAATACTCATATCTAACTTATATGCGTCGAATATGACCGTGCGCACCGGAAACATCACGCTGCTTTGTGAAAAGCAGTCATCCAACATGATACGAAAGCCGCGCTTGCGTAGTCGGGCGATATTTTCAGCTATTTTTCCATGTTGATTAGGGTCTATGGTTTCAGCAAATTCCAGCACTAGTCGGTCAGACATTCGGGGATGACGTAGCTGCTGACGCGCCGTTTCCATCATTCTGATCAGGTTTTCATTGTTGGCGATAGCGGTGGGAATATTCACCGAGAAATAACACTCGCCAGGATGCTGATTAATATTCTGTACCGCCTCCTGAAGCACAAACGCGGTCAGTACCAGCCATGCGTACTCAGAATGTACCTGTGGCAAAAAATCGCCGGCAAGCAGTACATCGCCATTCCGACGCCAGCGGGAAAGGATCTCTATTCCCCGTACCTGCAGATGCTCATCGGTGATCGGCTGGAAAACCGGGAAAATTTGCCGACTGTAAATAGCATGCACAAATTCGCGCTCAAAAGTGGACAGCGCGTTGAGGGCTTCATTTGTCGTTCCTTTGAGATGACCGCCGGGAAAACAAGCGGCCAGCTGAGGGTGGTGTTCCAACATCTTTTTCAGTCCTGCAGTTCTTTGGTTGTAGAGGGTTTTGTGGCTGATGCCGCGGCGTTTTGCCTGGACGATAGCGCTGTATTCACTGAATAAACCAAGAATGGCGTTGAGCTCCGGCCTGGTTAGCCCGCCGGGGCGTTTTCCACGAACTTGTGCCTCTTCGTCTGATAATTGCTCAAGTAAAGGATAGCTCTCGAGAATGTGGTCCTGAAGCAGTGCTGACAGGCAGGAGACGGGGAGGTCGGAGGCGGCGGCACGCACTTCAGAAAGCAGATGCCGGTCTGTAACCTGATGCAACAGTGTGTGCCACAGCCAGTTGGCCGGGCTGCGGCTAAGGAGCAACATTGGTAGCGGCATGTCGGAGTGCTCCAGCAGGTCTGCGGCTTGCCGTAGTGTGCTAAGGAGCTTGCCTGGCGCGTCGGGCAAAAACACCACGATACGGTGAACGTGGGTGTTGACGGGTATCACCAGGTCGTCAGAGGACAGCACCACGGGCGGCATCCCGCCTTCAATCATCATGGCGACTAGTCCCGTGGCGGCCAGCGAGCAGGGAGACAAGATATAATCCCCCCTCGACTCGCAGTCTGGTATGGGCGAATTATTCGTAAACAAAGGTCACCCCGATAATAGATTGCACGTTGCCCGCCGTCACCTGTCCACTGGTACGTGCATAGTTGGCGGTTAATCCCAGGCTGACCGCTGAGGTGCTCACGGATCCTAACGACACAAGGCTGTTAGCGGGAACGACACTGCCGTTACGCGTCAACTGAACACCAATTCCCTGGGCCGGGGAGGCCGACGCGGTATTAGTAAATATCGAATTAGCCGCGTTTTCCGTGGTGCCGGAGAGGTAATAACCCAGATTCTGGCTTTGTGCGCAGTAAACCGTCAGCGGAATTGCGGCCGAAGCGGGGTATTCCGGCAGCGTCACCGTCACATCGCGGGCAGAAACGTCGCAGCCGCCCGTCGGAACCACGACGTCGTTGTTGGCGTAAATATTCCACACGAACTGGAAGTCGTCGTTATCCTTGTTGTTGGTCTGACGCAGGATTAGCACGGCGATTAATGACCCGGCGGAAATTGCCACCCCGCCTGCGGTGCTGATGGGCGTCAGGTAGAGGACCGTAGGCCAGGGTTTATCGATCTTGGTATCATAAGTCATCCGCGCCGTTTCGCTGGTGGTTGGAAACGGATAGCTGGTGCCGTTGTATCTGACGGTACCGGAAAAGCTCGACAGCACGCCGCCGTATGCCGAGCCGCGCTGTAGCGTCACATAATCGATCATGGTGTCCGGATAGTCGTTATGGCAAAAAATCTGCGTTGAGAGATCTACCACCAGGTTCTGCCCGACGCTGACCGCTGGAGCGAGGTTGACGTAAACGTTCGCTGTACCACCGCCGATGGGGATGGTGACGCCAGCTGCGGTTTTGCAGGCGAATGACCAGGCGTTTAGCGACCAGCCCGCCAGCAGCAGCGTCATCAGCAGGGTTAATATTTTTCTCATTACTCTGTTCTCCTGGCTCAGGCGTAGGTGTAGGTGACGTTAATCACTGCCTGAATAGTTCCCTGGGTGGCCCCGCCGTTGACCGTCAGCGCTCTGACTTGTAGCGGGAAGCTGGCGGACTGGGTTGCATCATCCACCTGGACCTCTTTTTTCGCGCCGGTATTCAACGTGGTACCGCCGTCATCCTGCAGTTCAAGCTGGATATTTCCTGCGGTACCCTGATTTTTGTAGTAGCCAGTGGCATCTGCCGTGCCGCTGAAGCTGGCGGTGACCCGCGACGTGCCGACCGGGCAGTTGCTCAGGTTGAGCGCTACGCTGTGCCACGGGGAAGAGGAGCCGGCAGACACCAGACTAAAGGTGTAAAGATCGCCAAGATCAACGGTGGCGTTAAGAGTGGAAACCGTACAGGGTTTGGCCACCACTTTACCGTTAACGGTAATGGTGACGTCGGCGGCCTGTAGTGTTGGGGCGGTCGCTGCCAGCATCGCGGCCAGAAGCCATCCGGTGTGGGTAAATTTCATCAGCGCCTCCGGTTACTGAAATTCGAGAGTGAATGTTGCGGTTGCATTTACGTGTCCGGCGGTCACCGGTACCTGAGTGGCCATCAACCGGGCATAAAAGTTCAACGTGTTGGTCTGGCCGGGGGTCAGCGTGGTCCATGGGATCGTGGCTGACGTGGCGTTAAGCGGTAGCATTGTCTGCTGCGCGTCAAGGATCTGCACGCCCATGCCCGCTGCGGATGTTGCCCCGCCGTCGAGTTTTAGCAAGTCGGTATTGATGCTATCGGCAATACCAACAAAACCGATTTTCACCGCCGTGACCGAGCTGCCGCAGGGCGACAGGACGATGCGAAAGGGCACCAGGGGCGTGGTGGCTCCAGGCGCATGGAACTGCTTTGCGGCGTTATCCATCAGGTCAACGGTAAAATCCTTTGATTCAGCGGCGACTGCGCAGGCGTTATCGCGAACGTAACCGCTGATGGTGATGGTGCTGTCCGCCGCGCTGGCGTTGGCAACCACCAGCGACAGGACGGCGCACAGCAGATAAAGGGTTTTTCTCATCATCATGGTTTCCTTAGCGGCACTCGGCTGATAGCTGGCTCAGCATCTGGTTCTGGCTTTCCGGCGACAGGCTATAGTCGGCTTCGCAGCTGGCGTTCGGGCCTTCACCCCATTTCGCCTGCACTTTGCCGACCAACGGCATCCCGCTCAGATAAACCTGGCCGTTGTCGGCGACGATG
Source organism: Klebsiella huaxiensis (assembly GCF_003261575.2). Classification (GTDB taxonomy): domain Bacteria; phylum Pseudomonadota; class Gammaproteobacteria; order Enterobacterales; family Enterobacteriaceae; genus Klebsiella; species Klebsiella huaxiensis. Next base: position 2,132,767 of record NZ_CP036175.1, read on the forward strand.
CTGCTGCCCTGGTTGCTGTCCGAGGTGACCAGCGCGCCGAAGGGGACCGGTTTGCCGTTATAGATAAGCGACATCAGTAGCTTGAGCCCGACGTGAGCTTTAAATTCAGCGCGGACAATCGCCCCGTGGGTCGGGACCACGCTGGCCACCGCATCGTCCAGATCGACGTTATCGGCGAGGCTGTTGGTATTCAGCGCCACCCGGTTTTCCCGGTATTCGGTGGCGTAAGGCAGCACGGCGTAACCTCGCCAGTCGGTCTGAACCCCGGTCTGGTTTTCCACTTTCACATTGTCAGCACCGGGGGCTTTAATCAGCACCACGGTGTCGTTCATTGGTTGGCTCAGGGTGACGCCATCGGCATGGGCCAGTACGCCGCCGCTCAGACCGTAATAAAGCTGCTTGATGCCGTCGCTGCGGCTATAGCCGATATTGGCGTTGCCGTAGCCGCCACGGTAGTTCAGCGCGGTGTAGCCAGTCGCGCCGCTGTTGCCTTCGCCGCCGCCCGCGTAGCCGGTCTGCACGCTGTAGCTCAGGTTGTTATCTTCCAGCAGCGTGCCGTACAGGCCTGCGAGGCTGGTGGTCCGGCCGTTGAGATCGTTTGACATGCTGTAGCTGGCGCTGGCGTGTCGCCAGGCGGAGTTGCTGTCCGAGCGCATCCAGTGGCTGAACGGAATATTGACGTTAACCGCCAGCATCTGATCGCGCCCCTGCTGCCAGGCGTTTTTGGTCAGGCTGTAGCTCAGCGTCCAGTTAATATCGTCGACGGCGGCGTTCAGTCCAGCCTGTAGCTGCTGATCGGCCTTGCCGGTGCCCCAGTAGGTTTGATGGCTACCGCTCAGATAGAGGGTGGCGGTACGACCCAATTGTTGGGTGACGCTGAGCTGTACCTTGCCGCGCTTGTTGTAAGCGAGGTTGTAGTAGTCGGTGAACTTCGGCTTCACTTCAACCACGCCATCCTGCGTTTCGACGTTGTAGCCGCTCATCCGATTGTAGGTGGTATCGGCGAAGCTGAAATAGCCGCGCGTGGAGTAGCGATATCCCACCAGCTGGATATTGGTGCCGGTATCCGTGAGCGATTTGTTATACAGAAAGCGTATTGACTGCCCCTGATGATCGCTGTCATCGGGCAGAGTGGCGTTGGCCTGAGTGATGTCCACAGACAAGGCACCCAGTTCGCCCATATTTTTACCCACGCCGAGGTTAAAGGCGCGATAGCGGTCCGCCAGTTGGGTGCCGCCGTACAGCGTCCAGCCAGCCGGAAGCCCGTGCAGTAGGGTGCCCTGGAAGAATTTCGGTTTTTCCTGCTGGGTGCTGCCGCTGCGGTATTCACCGGTAGTGACGGCATAGCGGGTATGGCCTTCGCGCTGGAGCACCGGGACCGACGAGTAGGGGACACTGATGACCTGGCTGCTGCCGTCTGCCTCTTTGATGGTCACCTGCAGATCGCCGCCGCTGCCTGCGGCATAGAGATCGTTAATAGTGAACGGACCAGGCGGTACCGTACTTTGGTAGATCTCATAGCCGTTCTGTTTCACCGAGACCTGGGCCGTGCCGCGGGCAATCCCGTGGATTACCGGGGCAAAGCCCTTCTGGCTATCCGGCAGCATGTTATCGTCGGACGCTAACTGTACGCCGCGGAAGTTAATGCCGTCGAAAACATCGCCGTTGGTATAGCTGTCGCCGAGCGTCAGGCGTGAGCGCAGCAGCGTGATGTCACGCTCCAGCCAGGTGTTAACGTGCTGCCATTTGTTTTCACTGATCGACGAGCTACCGCTGCTGCTGTAGCTCCAGGTGGTGTTATCACGCAGGCGCCAGGCGCCCAGATTCAGGCCGCTTTGCAGGTTCAGGTAGGCGTAGTTGCTGCTGCCGCCCACGTCGTTGTGGACATTGTTGCCGGTGAAATTGTAGTTCAGCAGTCCGGCGTTAATTCCGTGGTCCCAGAGCTCAGGCGGAATATAGCCGCGGGCGCGGTTGCCCATAAATGCTTGGGGAACGGTTATCCAGAGCCGCTGCTGCCCGGCATCAAAGCGGGTAGTGGCGTCTTTTATCATCTCGGTCAACGGCACGCAGGCGTCCGCTGCCAGTACGTCGATTCCGGCAATGGCCAACGTATTGACGCCCATGCTGGCAAGCTGCCCACGCGTCAGGCAGGGGGCCAGTTCGTGGTTTTTTTCGTCGACATTAAAGGTGACATCGCGGGTGGTCATATACCCGTCATTCAGATAGATATCTGCGCGATAGGTACCTGGCGGCAACTCCTGGCCTTTTTCAAAACCGGAAAGATCCGCTACGGCTGCGGGATCGTCCGCCAGAAAACGCGGGTTAAAATAGAGTTCCGCCTGTGCATAAAAGGCTGGTGAGGCAAGTAAAAAGGCAAGAGGGATCTGCGCGAATATGCGCGCAGATCCTGGAGCAATGCGCCGGGTATCCAAACAGTCGAGTCCATATTTCAGATGTGACATAGTCCCTCCGGTCCAAAGTCGCCCGGCAATCAGTATATTTTCAGTTCAGGGGGGAGAGCGCGGCTCCCCGTTCAGTTACTGCATAGCGCCTTTCATACGCGGAGTCAGTGCGCCGTAGTCGTTGATCGTCCGATAGGTAATTTCGCTACCTGCATCGGAGGGTAACTGGACGGTGGTTTCGCCCATCGGCGGGACCAGCGCATTTTTCAGGATGCGGGTTCCGGCATTGAGCTCGGTAACCGTCTGAAAATAAGGCGTCGGATTAATCAGCGTGAGCGAACCCGCGCTGCGACGAAACTTCAGCTTTTCCGGAGCCTGATCCGGCGGCAGCGCCAGCTTTGCCGGGCGATAATAGAGCTTGATGCGGCTGATAATCGCCAGCTGCAGGGTATTGTCGCTGAGTTTCGATTTGTCCATCGACGGGATAGCTTTGACGTTCATCCAGAACAGGGTTTCCCGGTCTTGTGGCAACTGGTTATTGGTGGCATCAAGGATGCGCAGGGTGTTCTCCTTTTTCCCCTGCATGGCAAACAGCGGCGGAGTGATAACAAAACGTCCGTCTTTCACGCCATCAGCATTTTCTACCCAGGACTGAATCAGATAGGTGTTCTCGTCGTTATTGGTTACTGCCAACTGAACTTGCTTCTGCCCGGACGGATAAATGACGCGAGTTGCACCCAGCGCGACCCCAGCTTGCGCCTGCGCGGCGAAACCGGTGGTGGCGATCAGTAAAAGTCCTGCCAGTAAACCGCGCATCCCGCGCATAGTACCCAGTGTATTTTTCATGCTTACCTCTTTCTTACTCACTGTTATTCCTGTTACCGGTACTGATTACTGGTAGGTCAGGGAGAACCAGGCCTGAGCATTTGCTGCTCCTCCGGTGACCTGATTCCCGGTGGAACGATATTTGGCGACAAAATGCAGGGTAGTCGGACCCGTGTGCAATTGTGTCCATGATGCTGGTGGCGCATTGAGTGGGATCAGATTGCCTGTTTTATCAAACAGGGCCACGCCAATACCGGTGGCGATCCCCGGTCCTTCGCCCACCGAGAGCACGTCCGGGTTTTTACCGTCCGCGACGCCGTGAAATGCCACGCCAACGCGCTGGCTCACGGCGGTACTGCACTCCTGCAGGTGAATGTCGAAGGGGACGGGATTGGTATCCTCGCCCGCAGAATGAAACCGATTGCTGCTGATTTGCCCCATCTTGACCGTCATCTGCCGATCGCCCGCTTCAACGCGGCATGACTCGGCAATGACAAGCCCCTGGAAACGCATGCCACCGCCGGGCAGCATGATGTCCCACTGGTTACCGGCCAGCGCCAGCGGTGGGAGCAAAAATATCAACAGACCTGACTTCATCCTTTGCATCGTTATCACCCCAGTCTTAATTCGGATAACGGGCCATCCTGGCCCGATGTGCTTCCCTGCCTGATGAAGAAATTACTCGTACTGCACTTTAAAGGTAGCGTCAGCGTTAGCAGTACCCGCAGTGGCTGCACCTGTCGCGAAGTAGCGAGCCTGGAACGGGATGACGTTGGTGCCATCGTTCAGAGTGGTTTGCGCACCGAAGGTTGCACCATCCAGCGCCAGTGGCACACCGGTACGGTCAAGGATCTGCACGCCGACGTTAGTCGCGCCGCCCGCAGCGGAGTTCTGCAGTGCCAGTACGGTTGGGTTGGTGCTGTCAATCGCCGTGCCGGTGAAAGCGATGGCCGCTTTTTCGGAAACGGTGGTGTCACAATCATTCAGCTGGATGTTAAAGCCGACTGCAGAGCTGGTGCTGCCCGCGGTAGCGAGACGTGCTGAACGAACCTGGCCTAACTGAACGGTCTGGTCGATAGAACCGGCATCAACTGCACAGGCTGCGTTAACCACTTCACCTTTGAAATGCACCGTCCCGCCGTTCACCGTGGCATCCGCTGCCAGGGCCGCTGCAGAGCTCAGGGACAATGCTGAAATAACGATGAGTGCTAATTTGTTCATGGTAAATCTCCTGTTGATTAAATAATCCTGAAGCGGTGCTTCACTTAAAAAAACATTTGTTGTTAAAAAATAATTTTTGAAACGTAATCCTATTTCTACAACCCAGTTTATTCATCAGGTTGCGGCGATGCGTATAAATAGTCTTAAGTTTCACGCCAAATTCTTCTGCTATTTCCTGGTTGCTTTCCCCTCTGCTTAACATACTTAATATCTGCTTTTCACGCAGACTCAGATGGAATTTAGTATGATAGTTTCCCGACATCTCTTTCTTTAAGAAGAAATTCAGGATGCTCTTTGTGTTACTCTTTTTGTCTAGTACTGTTATTTTTTCAAACAGCTCCGACTTATAAAAGGCTAAGTCGCTGGATGCAAAGGCAACAATGTTCTTATTCGAAAAATAAATCCACTCCGAGCCTGAAAGATCATTGGAGTCCAGGTCTATAATCAAAAAGAAATTGTCAATAAACTCTACCCCAAGCAGTTCAATAAGGCCCCGGGTAAAATATTTATCCTTAGATAAAATATTAGTTGATAGATTCATATCTGAACGCAATCTCATCCTTGGGTTGACCTTTAACTCATCGTTATTAAAACCATTCAGCGAATTAGGAGTAATCTACCATCGCATATCGTTATGAGACACGCAGCAGATAAGCTAAAGGATTTAATGGCTATTAAACACACAGATTGCAGGGTTATATGTTGCTAAACTAGCTATCTGGTGGTTTAAAATCTCAAATTTCAATGTCCATAACGACTTTTATATAAATAAAATGATAGGATTTAGTTATCATTTTACGTAAAACAATAGGCATATTCTTTATATTGGAATTTTCTTAGGGAATATTCTTTCCTGCTTTCCAGTGTTTCTTATCATTAGTACGCTAAGAGCATATTTTTGTTCTTTTATACTCATATAAAATATCTTCATATTCCGCTCCGGGCATCTAATCCTGAAGAGGAAAATACCACCATAAATGCTATGTGTTATCATGAAATTAGTTACATGATGTTATTATTTTATGCTTATGTATTTGTCTCTTAATCTTCACCGCAGCAGCAGGCTTCTTTATCTCTGCTTATCGCGGCGTGGCCATGTTGTCTCCAGTGGAAGGTGAGCTCCGATAAGTCAGGCTGCCCCCTTGTTTCGATGAGAACAATAATACCACTGAATTTTTTATTGGTTATATGTATTTTGTTTTTTCGATTTTTAGATGTTATAATCTAATTTATAAGAAAATTATAATGGAATTCAGCATAAGATGCTGTTTATGCCAAATCTATGCGGATTGTGTGCGTCTGAAGATTATTTGAAAGGCTAGTATATGATCTACAAAATTCAAGGTACGATTCATTTCAGGAGTGATGACGGGCTGGTATGGCTCGATGATGACTCTAACGTCGCGCTAACAGCCACAACAAGTCGCCTGCTTAAATTCCTTTTAGACCATAGGGAGCGTGTGGTTTATCGGGATGAGATCCTTGAAAAAGTCTGGGATGCGCATGGGCTACGAACTTCCAGCCATAGTCTCAATAAGTATATTTCGGACCTGAGAGCCGTATTCAGGAATATGGGGTGTCCTGAAGAGGTTATTGTTACCGTGCCCAAAATTGGGTTCAGGGTATCTGAAAGCATTCTTATCGAAATAGTCGATAATTCGACTCCCGCAGTGGGCAGCGAAAGCAATACTGGGAACGATGATTTACTCGGCAACAGCAGCGAAGATAAGGGAAAATTTAAATCTTCTAAGGGCGTAGTGAAAAACGCTAGTTACGCGTTTCTTGCGCTATGCACTTTGGTTCTCCTTCTCTTAAGCGTTAAAAGTGATTTTTATCGCCAACTTTTTTCGGCAGATCAGGACGAGGTCTATTACCTCGGGGATATTGATTCTTGCCCGGTCAGAAGTTTTAGCGCTATACCGGGTGAACAAAAGCAGAAAATGATGGATCTGGCCCAGCAGCTTGTCGCAAAGCAGGGAATGCATTGCTCAGGCAACGGCGTTTTCTACTTTAGTGTCTCTGAGTCGGTATTAAAAGGTTATGAGGGAAGAGGGTTTTTGGCCCACTGCTTATACTCGAACGCAAAGAAGAAATATTTTTATTCATGTGAGAACTACTATAGGCCAGATTATGAAATTACAAAGTAAACTTAATAAAAGAAACATTTATATATTATCTTTTGCTTTGTTTATTGCTGTTGTTTTTGGTTGGCTAATGTATTTCTTTCATCACAAAAGTGATTTTGATTGCTCGGCTAACCTGAGGATTGAATCCGGCGCATCTGGTTTTGACGCAAACTTTAAAACTTTCTTGCTTATGAGGGGAAACAACTCCGGGTATTTTGATGTGTCCGGAAAGGTGGTGGTCGATGACGTGAGGTACAACGTTCAGAGATCGTACCATTTCAATTATGAAAAGAAAGAAAATAACATTTACCACCTGACCAATACCACCGTCTCGAAGAGGGATGCCGACAATATGCTCGAGGGCATGATGCAAAGGGTGTTTTTTAGTCCCGCTCCGGATTCCGGACGCTATATCAAGATTCAAAAGATGAAAAACGCCTATATCGTCCAAAGCCTGTATTCACCTTCGTTTATATGTGTATCTAATTGATATATTTGACTTATATTCCTCTCCGGGTACTAGGGAACGTACTATGGAGACTGTGAGGTTGTCGTCATCGATGATGTGGAGGAGTCAGAAAGCAAAAAGCCTGCTTAGTTTCCTAAGCAGGCTTTTTAAATTTGGCTCCTCTGACTGGACTCGAACCAGTGACATACGGATTAACAGTCCGCCGTTCTACCGACTGAACTACAGAGGAATCGTGTGAACGGGGCGCATAATAACGGTGACCACCCACCTTGTCAAAGCCTGAATCGCCAAAGTCCGTTCGTTTGCTGACTATTTCAGCATTCAGCCCATTTTTGCCTCTTCGCGCGTCAATCTGCACTGTCGTAGTGCATTTATACCCCTAATGGGGCATATCACAATCCGCTTACCGGGCAACAGAATCGTGGCTTGCTATCAGTATCCCTTATTACGCGGCTCACAGCGGCGTTTGCGCCGGGTATAAAAAACTGGCAAGCAAATTGCAAAACCTTCTGTATCTAAACAGCCAGCGTTGGCACTGGTGTTCCTTACAGGAGGCAAAATGAACTTAAGACGACTGAAGTATTTTGTAAAAATCGTCGATATCGGCAGTCTGACCCAGGCTGCTGAAGTCTTGCACATCGCACAACCGGCGTTGAGTCAGCAGGTTGCGACCCTGGAAGGCGAACTGGATCAGCAACTGTTGATCCGTACCAAGCGTGGCGTCACACCGACCGAAGCGGGCAAGATCCTCTATACTCATGCCCGTACCATTCTACGCCAGTGTGAACAGGCTCAACTTGCGGTCAACAATGTCGGGCAGACCCTGAGCGGTCAGGTGTCAATTGGCCTCGCTCCGGGAACGGCGGCTTCAGCTATTACCATGCCTCTGTTGCAGACGGTGCGTAATGAACTTCCGGAAGTGATAGTCTATTTGCAGGAAAGCAGCGGCACTATCCTCAATGACAAGCTGATTGAAGGGCAACTGGATATGGCGGTGCTCTACGAACGTTCCCCGGTCGCAGGGATCATCAGCCAGCCGTTGTTGAAAGAAGATCTTTACCTGGTCGGCACCCGAGACTGCCCGGGTCAGAGTATCGATCTGGCCGCCGTCGCAGAGATGAATCTGTTCCTGCCGCGCGATTACAGCGCTGTGCGTGCGCGGGTCACTGAGGCTTTCACTCTACGTCGTCTCTCAGCAAAAATTATTGGTGAAATTGAATCAATCACAACCTTAACGGCGGCGATTGCCAGCGGAATGGGTGTGACCGTATTGCCGGAGTCTGCTGCGCGTTCGCTGTGTGGTGCCGCTAATGGCTGGATGGCGCGGATCAGTACGCCGTCAATGAGTCTCTCACTCTCATTGAATATGTCAGCGCGTGGCAGTTTGTCGCCACAGGCACAGGCCGTGAAGGAGATTTTGATGTCGCTTGTGAGCCGTCCGTCGCTTGAAAACCGTGAATTGCTGTTAGTGAGTTAGTCTATACCCTAAATAATTTGAGTTGCTTAAAGGCGGCAAGAGAGTGAGTTCCCGGGAGCATAGATAACTATGTGACCGGGGTGAGCGAGCGCAGCCAACACATAAGCAACTTGAAGTATGACGGGTATATTCCTTAAAGGAATAAGTTGCTGGTTTTTATTATTTGTTAGCAAGGACAACAGACTTTAACAATAGAGCATATGTTATGTCTGATAGCCCGGAGGAAAGGGTGAATTTCCAGCAACTTAAAATTATTCGTGAAGCGGCCCGTCAGGATTACAACCTGACGGAGGTCGCCAATATGCTCTATACATCGCAATCGGGCGTCAGCCGTCATATTCGTGAACTGGAAGAAGAGCTGGGGATCGAGATCTTCATCCGCCGCGGTAAACGTCTTCTGGGGATGACAGAACCGGGTAAAGCGCTGCTATCAATTGCTGAGCGTATTCTCAACGAAGCCAGCAACGTCCGTCGTCTGGCTGACCTGTTTACCAACGATGCGTCCGGCGTCTTAACCATCGCGACGACGCATACCCAAGCGCGCTATAGCTTGCCGCCGGTGATTAAAGCTTTTCGTGAACTATTTTCTGACGTGCGTCTTGAGCTGGTTCAGGGGACACCGCAGGAAATTGAGACGCTGCTGCACAACGGCGGTGCTGATATCGGTATCGCCAGCGAGCGCTTGAGTAACGATCCGACACTGGTGGCTTTCCCCTGGTTCCGCTGGCACCACAGCCTGTTGGTGCCAAAAGATCACCCGCTAACTCAGGCTACGCCCTTAACGCTGGAAGCTATTTCCCGCTGGCCGCTGATCACCTACCGCCAGGGGATTACCGGGCGTTCGCGTATTGATGAAGCCTTTAACCGTAAAGGGCTGATGCCGGATATCGTATTAAGCGCTCAGGACTCCGATGTGATTAAAACCTACGTCGAGCTTGGCCTCGGAGTGGGGCTGGTTGCGGAACAGTCGGGAGACGTCCGCGAGTCTGACACCTTTACCCGTCTGGATACCCGTCATCTGTTCGATGCCAATACCGTCTGGCTTGGGCTCAAGCGCGGGCAGCTGCAGCGTAACTACGTCTGGCGCTTTATCGAGCTGTGCAATGCGGGGCTGTCTCTGGATGAAATTAAACGCCAGGCGATGGAACCGGAAGAGGCGGCGATCGATTATCAAATTTAGCAGGCTGATAATCAGGGTATGAGGTAGTAAACAAAGCTATAATTCATTCACGATTGTCGCCACAGAGGAAGGGAAATTGTGCGGCGTATGAAACTGCTTTGTTCTCTTATTATGATCCTCACCAGCCAGAGCGCTCTGGCGGTGAGCTACCCGTTACCGCCGGAAGGAAGCCGTCTGGCGGGCAGCCCGCTGACCATCACTGTTCCGCAAAGCAATACCCAGCCGCTGGAGGCGTTTGCCGCTCAGTACGGTCAGGGCCTGAGCAACATGCTTGAGGCCAACCCTGGCGTCGATGTGTTCCTGCCTAAATCGGGTTCCACGCTGGTGATTCCGCAGCAGGTTATTCTGCCCGCCACGGTACGCAACGGCATCGTGATCAACGTTGCTGAAATGCGCCTCTATTACTACCCGCCCGATGGCGCAACGGTCGAGATTCTGCCGATTGGCATTGGCCAGGCAGGGCGAGAAACGCCGCGCAACTGGGTGACCACGGTTGAACGCAAGCAGGAAGCGCCGTCATGGACGCCGACTGCCAATACCCGCCGTGAATACGCCAGTCGAGGAGAGAGTTTGCCCGCGTTTGTTCCGGCCGGTCCGGATAACCCGATGGGGTTGTACGCAATTTATATCGGCAGGCTCTATGCCATTCACGGCACCAATGCCAATTTTGGTATTGGCCTGCGCGTGAGTCAGGGCTGCATCCGCCTGCGTAACGATGATATTAAATACCTGTTTGACACCGTGCCGGTGGGGACCCGTGTGCAAATAATCGATCAGCCGGTGAAATACACCACCGAGCCAGATGGTAGCCGTTGGGTTGAAGTCCATGAGCCATTGTCGCGTAATCGTGCGGAATATGAATCCGATAGGAAGGTTCCGTTACCGACGACGACCGCCATTCAGGCTTTTGTAAAAGGTGAGGGTGTTGATATGAATCGCGCGGAGCAGGCGCTTGAGCGTCGTTCTGGTATGCCGGTGGAGATCGCGACGCCTTCTACCCACACCGGTAGTCACTTTTAACCTTTCCCTGAAACTGAACTGAGTCAATAATCCAAAGAAAGCGCCCTTTGTTGTTGGGCGCTGTTGGCTGTCAGGGGATTTACCGAACACGACTGCCCCTAAACCGCAATATTCCCTCCCGCTGAATAAAGCTCATCGTTTTTTGGGCGAAACCTGCAATTCAGGAAAATAAAATCTTAATCTCCTATAAATTTCATCCGCTTGTATTTTATCGTCTTATTTTAAAAACCAAATAAAACCAACTTAAAACAAAGTTATAGTATTTTGATATTTATGATTTTTTTAATTTATGCGTATAAAACCAAACTAACAATGCCTTGACTGACCGTGAATCAAAGATTAATAATTTTGTTATTGTTTGTTTTATCGCGGATGTTTTATGGCCAGGCCAATCGATCATGATCGTAAGAATCGGATTATCAACCATGTTGTTTCTCATGGTCATGTCAAAGTGAATGATTTAGCCGAAATGCTGGGCGTCACGACGGAAACTGTCCGTAAAGATATTGCCTGGCTTCAGGAAATGAAAATCCTTGAAAAGGGGCACGGATTTGTGACGCCTTCTAGTTCCTATCTTGAAAATCCTTATACCGTAAAGGAAGGGAAGGATATTGAGGCGAAAACACAAATAGCTTTGCTGGCTGCGGGTCTTATTCCTGAACGCGGAGTGGTCTTTCTTGATTCAGGCACTACCGTCGCGCAGCTGGCGAAACAGCTGAATTTACGCAACGACCTGACGATTGTGACCAATTCAATGATTGCTGCGCAGATTCTGCAAAATACCCGTAATCAACTTTTGGTTACCGGAGGGGAATTGCGCCAGACAAGTTATTCTTATGTCGGCAGTTGGGCGCGAAGAGCGCTTCAGCAGGTTAAAGTTGATATTGCCTTTATGGCTTGCGATGGTTTTCACCGCGAGGGACCGTCGATACGATCGTTTCGCGAGCTGGATATTAAAGAAACGGCTATGTCCTGTGCGAAAATGTCGGTACTGATGGCCGACAGTAGTAAATTTCAACAGGCCGGGATGTATATGTATTCATCCTTCAGCGCCTTTGACTCTTTTATCATTGAGCGTCCACTTAAAAAGGAAGAGAAAATGTTATTTCCTGAAACCCTGAAAATGTTACATCCATAAAATAGCAATCTGAGGTGATATATGGAAAAGCAACTTTTAAAAGTTGAGCCTTTCTTCGAGCCGCGTATATGGGGTGGAGAGAGATTGAAAGAACGTTATGGCTATAAAACAGAGATAACCCCCGTTGGCGAAGTCTATAATGTCGTGGCTTTGCCGGACCAGGCTGACTGTCTGGTGAGCGGCACGGGCAAAACGCTTTCACAGCTATATAGAGAAAAACCAGAATGGTTTAATTGTGATACTGCCCTGCTTCCGATTCGCGTCAATATTCTCGATCCGCTGGACGATCTGTCCGTGCAACTTCACCCGGACGATGCCTACGCGTTGCGGCACGATAGTTCTCGCGGTAAGCCGGAGGCGTGGGTCATTCTGGATACGCCTGCTGATGGTCGTATCGCCTTTGGGCATTATGCCAAATCGCGGGAAGAGTTTAAGCAGCTTAGTGAAAGCAACGCGTTTGATAAGCTGGTTCGTTATATCCCAGCCCAAAAAGACTGGTACCTGGATATTCCTGCCGGGACGCTGCACGCTATTGGCAAAGATGTTCTGACTTATAATATTTCGCGCAATGCAGACCTGACCTATCGCTTATTTGACTACCATCGCATCGATCCCACCACGGGACATGAACGTGAATTACATATTAAGAAAGTTATCGATAATGTCGTTGTACCAGACGCTAGCAAAAACTTTCAGTGGTTTGATAGTACTGAGGAGGCCGGTTGTATATTAACCCGCTACTGGAATGAACCGGGTCTGTACACATTAACTCGCCTGAAAACCGTAACCGAAGGTCACTATTCACAGCCTCGTTTTTCGTTTATTACCGTAGTTGAAGGTGATGGCTATATTAATGGTATAGAGATTAAAAAAGGCGAAACAATTCTTGTTCCCGATAGCTTTGGCGATCTCTTTTTTCAGGGGGGAATGGATTGCTTTATTGCCAGCTATGAAAACGAATAATATATCAAAGGAATATCTCCATGAAACTACAACTCGCTATTGATGAGCTGAATCTTGCTCAGGCATTATCCACAGTGAAAACATTAGAAAAATATATCGATATTATTGAAGTAGGGACGCCGTTTCTTATTGATGCCGGGCGTGAAGCCGTAAAACAGTTAAAAAATACATTTCCTGATAAAGAAGTACTGTGCGATGCCAAAATTATGGATGCTGGTGGTTATGAGGCAAAGCTGGCTTATGATGTTGGTGCAGATTACGTCACCGTTTTGGCCGTTACGGACGATCTGACTATTAAGGGCTGTGTAGACCAAGCTAAAAAACAGGGTAAGAAAGTACTGGTCGATATGATTTGTGTGACTGACTTTGCTTCCCGTGTCCCGACGCTGGAAGCGCTGGGCGTGGATGTTATCGCTGTACACACCGGGGCCGATCAGCAGGCAAGCGGTCGGACGCCTTTACAGGATCTGGCGGAACTGCGTCGTCATGTTAAAAAAACACAAATTGCTGTTGCTGGCGGCATCAGCAGTAAAACCATTAAAAGTTACCTGGCATTTCGCCCGGATATCGTGATTGTTGGCAGCGGTATCCTCAATGCTCAGGATCCCGAGCGAGAGGCACGGCTGATTGCCGGGGCTTTAAAGGAGGCTGCGCAATGAGCGACGTAATCGAGAACGTAAAGGAGATTCTTGGTGAGCTGACGCGTAATGCTGATTTGATTGAAGCCGAAGGGTTTAACTCATTTATGGATGAAATCGTGGCGGCCAGGCGTATTTTCCTCGCGGGCGCAGGTCGTTCCGGGTTGGTCATCCGCGCATTCGCCAATCGTCTGATGCATCTGGGTTTTGATGTTCAGGTAATTGGCGATGTGACCACCACCTTTGCGAAGGAAGGGGACCTGTTAATTATTGGTTCGGGCTCAGGTGAAACGCAGAGCCTGGTTGCGATGTCGCAAAAAGCGAAAAACAATCACCTCAACGTTGCGCTTATTACTATGGCTCCGGGGTCAACTATTGCAAATCTGGCCGATGCGGTTTGCGTGCTGCCTGGCGCTTCGCCGAAAGTCCTGGCAGGTGAGCCGCAGCGCGCAAGCATTCAGCCAATGGGCTCAGGCTTTGAACAGTTATCCCTTGTGGTCTATGACGCGATGATTATGACGTTAATGCTTCGTGTACATCAGACAAGCGATACGATGTTCGGACGTCACGCCAACCTGGAATAGATGCGTGAGTTGGATTCGCAGGCCCCCTTGGTATTGATGAAGGGGGCCTGCCAGTATCAAGGCGCTTTTTTCGGCATCGTTTCATCCATGATGGCGTTGACCTGCTCCATCACCGTTCCTGCATCTTTGACGCCTTTCGCTTCCTGCTCTTTTACCCACTTATCTTGCCCTGACTGGTAGTGGGTAGCGGTTTCCCATTGTGCGACCTCTTGCGGTTGCAGAACGCGCACCGTTGCGCCTGCTTTACGTAAGTCCTCTATCTGGGTGTTAAAACTGCTGTCCATCACCGACCCCAGGGATTGATATGCCGTTTGTGCAGCACGCTCAATGGCGGCCCGATCTTCAGAGGAAAGCGTGTTCCAGGTCTGTTTGTTCATTGTCAGAATATAGAGATGCCCCAGCCACAGATCTTTGGAGATCAGCACGTTGGGCGCGAACTGGTACGCTTTTAGATCGTAGCCGCTGTCTACGTTCAGCATCATGCCGTCGATAGCGCCGCTTTTCAGCGCATTGTAGGTTTCTTCACCCCAGGGCATGGTCACCGGTTTAGCCCCGGCGCTTTGCAAAAAGTCCCGCTGCCAGAAGCTGGCAGAGCGCCATGTCCCCCCTTTGATATCGTTCAGCGTCGCCATTGGCTTAGCACTGAAAAAGGACAGTGGGTAACCGGTAGCGAGAAAAATGCTTACCACGTTGTTTTTCTCAAGCTCTGCCGGGAATGCCGGGATATCAGCGTAAACGCGGCGGAAGAAGGCAACCTGTTGCTCACCGGCAGGGCCGACGGGAAAGCTTTTGAAGATCTGGTTGAGCGGCAGCGCGTCGGAGGCATATTCGGGCACGACAATCGCCATATCTGACTTCCTTTCTTTGCCGACGTTGCGTAACGCATCGTATCCGTTACTGAGTTCACCTCCCCAGTGCGCCTCTATTTTCAGTCGCCCGTCAGATTCCTTCTCAATGGCGGGGAAGAGCACGTCATTGATAAAGCGGGTGCGCATTCCTCCCAGCGGTTCATGGTCGCTGTAGGTCAGGGTTTGCGCGGCCGAAGTTGCGGTGGGTAGCAGTAGGGCGGCGAGCAGGATTGCCAGATATTTTCCGATTGGCTTATTCGGTTGCATACATTTCCTTTGCGTTGCTGATATTAATGAGGGGATGTTGGCGACCGATCAGATCGGCTGCCCGGACAGCCAGCGTTTCCCGTCAGCTTTCATTTGTTGTTCGAGAATACTACCGCGTGTGGCAAATACGCGCTGAACCGGAAAGCCGCTTTTTTCCAGCAGGTAAGCCAGCGCTGCGTATTCGCGCGGATATTTTTCCACCGCACTTTGGTCAACCGGGACCACGCCGAGCGGAAAAGTGAAGCTGGCCATATCGTAAATACTCTGGCGGTGAAACAGTTTCCATACGCCATCGCGCTTTTCCGCCATATCATAGAAGCGGTTATGACCAATGCAACCCAGATTCAACTTGACGTTTTCGCCGATAATCATCGCGTTGGTTTCAACAATCGCCCTTGTCGCCTCGGCATTGAAGGTCACCACCGGCGTACCGATCAAGTGTTTGGTGCGCACATCCGACGCTCCCATCCGCATTGAGCCGTCAACAAAATCGCTGGCGAGCCCCTCAAACCAGGTGATTTCGATGGTGCCGTCCGGATGAAACAGATTGCGCAGTTGGTCCCACTCACCCAGATCGCGATGCATCCAGCCGGTGAGAAGGTCGGTAATTTGCAGGCGATCGTTCAGGAGATTGTGCATAACATGTACTCCGGTTAGTTGACGGATTTCAGTTTCGTCGTGAATAGCGATAAACTCAAATAGATAGATATGACTGATTAATCATTTTATTTGATGATGGGGCTGACGCATGGACCTACGCCACCTGCGCTACTTTCTGGCCGTTGCCGAAGAAGGCCACTTTGGCCGCGCCGCCCAACGCCTGCATATCGTCCAGCCTGCGCTAAGTATGCAAATCAAGGCGCTGGAAGAGGAACTGGGCGGCCCGCTGTTTGTGCGCACCAGTCGCAAAGTCGAGCTGACCGAAGCTGGGCTGCTATTGCAGACCGAAGCACGGCGGACCCTGGAGCAGGCAGAACACACACGGCTAACCGTACAGCGATCGATACGCGGTGAAACCGGTCATGTGCGCGTTGGCTTTGCTGGTAATGCTGTATTTAGTGGCAGATTAACCAACGATCTGCGCGCTTTTCGCAGAACTTACCCCGATGCAGAGTTGGTGGTGAGTGAAGTCGCGCCTCTGTTGCAAGCCGATGCTATCCTGGCGGGTCAGCTTGACGTTGGTTATGCCCCCGATCACAGCAAGATCCATGATTCAGCGCTAATGGCTGAAGAGGTTGGTCTCTGGCACCGCCAGGTCGCGATGGCCGATGATCATCCATTGGCCAGCCAGGTGTCTCTGACGATAGCGATGCTGGTTGAGGAACCGCTCATTTTCTATGACACCCATGGTGCTGATGAGCCGCTTTATACGGCGCTCACTACGATTATGGGTCACGTCCCGCGTATTACCCATTGCACCGCGAGCACTCTTAGCGTGCTCGCTTTCGCCGCAGCCGGGCAGGGACTGGCGTTGGTGCCCGATCCGCTGAAGCATGTGGGTATACCGGGATTAGTGTATCGCCCGTTGGATGCGCCGGAACTGTCAGCTAATCTGATGCTTATCAGCAGGCGGAAGGAGAACAATGGCGCCGTGCAGGCATTTCTGAAGATAGCGCGTGAAAACGCGGGTCGGTGAAAACATCGCGTTGTTGATAGGGTAAAATGAACTCGGTCTATCTTTACGGTGTTAAGGAAATTACCCAGGGTTTTGCCGGAAAAATCGGTACATTCCTGAAAAGCAAAAAGCCTGCTCGAAAGCAGGCTTTTCTATGTATGGCTCCTCTGACTGGGATCGCCTTTGCCAGTAACTGGCTAATATGTAAGCTAAACCTGAATTCCCTTTCTGTCAAGACCACCAGAATGACCACCTTTCATTGAAGGTTTGCTGGAAGGAATAGTTGTGTTACTAAAGTAGGGAATATAATAACCTTGGTGACTATAGGCAAATGCTGTCCCTTGCTCTGCAACATCTTCAACGATTTCATGAATGAAAGTTACGGTGTGGGGGCTGCCCATTCTTTTGCATCTGCACGACTACCATAAACGCATCACGTTTGAAGTTTCATTAGCATCATAGAAAAGTTCAGTAAATTCACCGTTAACTTACTGTGTAATATATATTTTTTTGCCATGCGCTGGCACTTCCAATTTGTGGCGCGTTAGTTGCCAAGAGATTGGATTGTCCGTGGATTTGGGAGCAAGTTTTGCTATCCTCAAAAGTTGAGAAGATAAAAGCGATTATTCGATAGAGAAGGTGCCATTCCGGATGGCTGTCTTGTATAATCATGTTTTTCCTAGGGAATGGATTTGTATTTGTACATACATTCTAAGAATGTGTTTGTGCTGAAAAAATATTAATGAAAATGAGATTTGGTAGAGAGATGGTTTTCTATAATAAAGGGGGTGTGGTGTGAAAATTAAATATCCTAGTCTTTATGATATAACTAATAAGAGATCTGAAAACAATCAAAGATATTACTTTGCTGCTCTTAGAATTGAATATTTATTATTGATATTTAGTGCTGTTAATGCTTTTCTGGAGTATGACTACAAATATTACACTGCATTGTTTTTATTCACCATGCTAATGTTGATGGTAGCATTTAAACTTAAAAGTAAATTTGAAAGAGAGTGGTATAAATATAGAGCGGTAACTGAGTCAATTAAAACTATCTCGTGGAAGTTCTCCATGAAATCAGAACCTTTTAACGATAAAGATGAACCAAGGAATATATCACAGCTCGCATCTTATTTAGACGGTATCGTGGGTGGTAGTGAGTTTATATCTAAAAGTATCGACTCTGTATCAGTACTTGAAAGCACGGTTTCTGATGAGATGAAAAATATCAGAAAACTTAATCTTGATGATCGTCGAGATGTATATGTTAAATATAGAATAGATGATCAGCGTGACTGGTATATAGGCAAGGCACAATCTAATAAAAACTTAAGTTTATACTGGGGAGTGGTTGTTTTTTGTATTTATCTTCTTGCTTTTTTATGTTCTCTCTATAATGCTTTTTTGACACAAAATACTGAGAGTTTAATACCAATAAGTGTAGTAACAACGATAGCATCGGCTCTCGTTGGCTGGGTCCAGGTTAAAAGATATAGTGAACTCTCTGCATCATATTTTTTAACTGCACATGAGATTGGTATAATTAAAGAACAATCATCATATATTTCTGGAGAAAATGATTTCTCTGAATTTGTAAGAGACGCTGAAACAGCATTTTCTAGGGAGCATACGCAATGGCTCGCTAGAAGAGTAGCAAATAGGCAAGCCCCAATAAAACATTAGCCAAGTAATTAATTGTTAATTATTATTCTCTGATGATTAGTCAATTAATGAGTTAAAGATGAGGTTCTGACAAGGTTAATGGTATATTTTACCCCACCCTTGTTTTGGGGGGTATAAAATAAATGATGCGTTAATAATTCATTCCATTTTAAATGGAGTTGTTTCTAATCGCGGAAATTATACTTTCTGTATTCCATCTGACAATCTCAATAGCCCTAGATGAAACAGTTGCTGATATCCTCAACGCTCCTCGAGGAACAACTCCAATAATAGGTATGTTATTGTCAAATGCTGTTTGTAATTCCCATTCCATCCAGTCGCTATGGGATGCATACATACCAGCAAGGCCTATAATTATATTTGATTCTAAAATTTTCTTTTTAAGAACCGTTTTTATATAGGGTGCGCTGATAGAATTTATCGGTTTATCTCGACTAACTTCTGAATACTCAGCTTTAAAGTATGCACGGGCATCGATAAGTCTTCTTAAATCTTCTAGTTCGCTATGATATGACCAAGCATGACTAATGAATACGTTATATTCCTTCGACATTTTATGACCTATGTGTACTGTGGTTTTTTTACTTATACTACTACATACAATAAAATATTGGCTATATTAACATTAATCTTATTGCTAATGAATTATTTTTCTAGAGATGGCATGTAACCTTATGTATTTTATGTGAATTTATTTGTTTATCATTAATCCTGGCCAAAATGCTTGATTAATTACCAAGCTAACTGTCTGAGTCGAGTTTCTTTTTACACCATCCATTAGTGCCTTGTTGTAGCTGAAGTCATAAATGAACTTAGGTTCATCTGAATTAATTCGAATACCTAAAAACCCATACCAAAGTAGCAAGTCTAATACACGAGCAGCACCATCATGCTCAATACCTGATTGCTTTAGTTTATTCATTACTTCTATTTCTGACAATTCACTTTCGCAGGCGATAAAAGCGTACAATGCACCGTCGGTTTCAGAAGAAATATCACGAAGTTCGTAGCCAATATCACGTAAAAGATCTGCAGAATAAGCATTTATACCTTTTTCTATATCACTTGCTTCTATAATTTCATGATTTAGATTGATAGCGAAGCTTTTACAATGGTTAATAAGATTGAGTAAAAAACGCGGCCTCATTAAAGAACGTTCAATCAGAAATTGAGAAGTTTCTTCGCCCATATAATGGCTAACAAAAAGTCGTAGCCACGCAGATTTGAAGTCCATATCTTCATCTAGTCCATTTGATACAATTCGCAAGCGAATAAGTTCACGTAGCAAATCGCCATCAGTCCAATCAAGAATGACGCTAGCTTCTTTGCCTCGATCAGATGTCTCCCTTACCAGTAGTTCGTAGACATCATTGCGCAGAAATACCACCGACCGAATTTTGAGATCTGGACTACTAAACTGACGTTCAATCTTTCGAGTAGCATCTATTAAGGCCCTAATCATTAATAAGTCTTCATGCTTCAATCCTGAGGTAGGCCAACCATTGTCAATGTTATCGAATAACAGCCATAAAATTTGTTTGTTATTTAAGTAGCGTCCCAGCATTTGTTTCAGGTTTTTAACATCGTGTTTATATAGAAGCTCAGTGACTTGGGATGAACTTAGGTTAACACTTTCTTCTGAACCATATTTTGATTGGTATTCAGAGTAAATTTTTTCCATCAGCATTGACATGCGTTCAGAAAAATCACCCTCATAATCATAACCTTCAACATAATATAAATCGGATAGCTCACGATAGCCTTCGTATAGAAGGTGATCATGAATATGGCGTTGTCTATCTTTTTCCAAGATTTTGTAACATATCTCTAAGAGAAGCACGTATTCCCAAAATGCCGTAATTGTATGCTGATACGTACCTTCAGCTAAAAACTGAAGGATTCTTTCTTTAAATTTTATAAGTTTGTAACCATCTGGCTTTAGATCTAAAACAATATTTTTGTTACGGTTCTTGTCGCGTTCTGCATCCCTAATTTGAAGGAAAATTGCCGACTTGCCGGAACCTTTACGTCCCACAACCAAATGAGCTTCACCCCGTAGGGACTTAAGAAACTGATCCGTTTCTAAATAATAGCGCTCAAGATCGCGCATTTCATTTTCAGCGGAAGTAGCACCGAGATTAACCTTTTTTATAAAGGAACGCTCGACCTTCGTATCGGATGCTTCGAGTTGCTGAAATGCTTGAGTAACCTTTGAGGCGAACACTTCTATTGCACGATTGACGTCATCGGGGTGGTAAGTCGCTTCTACAAAATCACGATAATCAATGGGGACTGGTTCATCACCAGACTGCAAAATGCTGAGCGCTTTTCCCATGCCATCAGCCAAACCGGCGATGAAGGCTGCTCGCATGTTATGAATAGCAAAACCTGTAGAATTCGAGGATAAAAGGGGAACAACAACTCCGTATGATTTTGCTACTTGCGTAATTGCATCATGTGCAGACAGACGGGGAGACTCGTTCGGATCGAAGTTACGATACGTGAAACCAGCCTTTTTAATCCTAGAGATTATTCGCGTTGACCAGTCGGTCTTGTATGGCGTATCGAGGAGATACACTGGAGCCTTAATGTTTAGCACTGCTGATGTATCAATAGCTTTCAAGACAGAAGCATTTGTTAAAAATGCGCTTAATTCAGAAGAGTTCTGATATTCCCGGTAACCTAAGGTATCGAAAATTCCCACATCAGAAATCTTAAGTCCTTGAGGTTGTAGGCTCTTATTTTTGACAAGCAATACGCGCTTCGATTTACCTATCGCATAACCTATTTCATACGTGACATTGAAATTAAGCTCACTGATGTCGGCAATCAATAAGTCCGTTGCATCAATAGCCGTTAAGACTTCATCAGAAATAAAATGCCCGACAACATCTAGAGCCATCCACGTTGAGATGGCTATCCTGCCTATGATTTTATTGCTGTTATCTACAGCCCGTTCGATAGTTTGCCCAACTTCTACGGGACTTGATGCGTAAGCGAAAAAGCCGGATAAATCCTTCATGCTTGAGATCCTACTTATAAACACCATGCGTACACCCTAGATCTTAGAGTATCGAGGGTGCATACAATGGTAAAGAGACATTTGCTAACTCCGTGCTGGTATTGTGAAGCTATCATTGGTTGTTCTATTGGCTAGGTTTCTTCCGAGATTTTTTTTGATTCTTTGATTGGTTGAAAGTAAAACCTTTTAGTGACCTTAGAAGCATTAGCGGTGGTAGAATAGAATCATCGCTGATGATGCATTGTTGCGATGTTCAAATTTTTCTAACCATTTGATATATTTTGTTTTTATTTCTATCTTCTTAAACTGATGCTTTCGTTTCCAAAAGGAATCGCTGAGATGCAAGTATGTTTTGTCGTGATGGGTTTTGGTAAAAAAACAGATTACGAAACTGGTCGTACTCTGGATCTAAATGCTACTTACGAAACGATTATCCAGCCTGCAGTTTTGAGTCGTGGTCTACGTTGTGTTAGAGCTGATGAGATTTCGCAGTCGGGTATTATCGATGTCCAAATGTACGAAATGCTGTTGCGCGCAGATTTAGTCATTGCGGACATCTCGACAGGCAACGTAAACGCGATTTATGAACTCGGTGTGCGGCATGCTTTAAGGCCCAATTCAACTATTATAATGAATGAAGATCAAGGTAAGCTTCACTTTGATCTTAACCATGTTAGTACCTTGAGATATGCTCATTTCGGTGAGGATATCATGGGGCGTGAGGCGATAAGAGCCATGAAGGCTTTAAGTGAACTGATAGAAAGGGCGATGGCTGATCGAATTATTGACAGCCCTGTCTATACATTTCTTCCAAATCTGCTTGCCCCTAGAATGTCAGACGATCAGTATGTTGAGATGGTCGATGAGGCTGAGGCTGCGCAAAAGAAACTTGCTCATCATATGTTTGAAGGCGAGAAGTTTCTAAGAAAAAGTCAACATGCTTTAGCAGTTGAGCATTTCAAAGCTGCACGCGAAATGAGGCCCGAAGAGCCTGATATCCTTCAAAAACTTGCTCTAAGTATATATAAATCGCAACTTCCTGATGAGATAGCTGCATTGCATGAAGGTTTAACAGTGTTAACTCCTCTCAAACCTGCACACTCAAATGATCCAGAAACTTTGGGCATTGCCGGGGCAATAAATAAGAGACTTTGGCTTTTACAGGGGGATCGTGCTGCACTTGACTTGGCTATAAGTTATTATGGGCGGGGATATGAAGTTCGGCGAGACTATTACAACGGTGAAAATTTCGCTTTGTGCTTTGAGTATCGTGCACATGAGCAATACGAAAAAGCTGAGAAAATATATGATTTTATGAGCGCTCACAAAATACGAAAGTCAATAATAAAATCATTGACTTTGATTGAATCGTCACCGGACTTTTTTGACAGGCCAGATAAACGATGGATATTTGCGACCTTAGCTAATTGTTATTTTGCATGCCAAAACATGGATGTCGGAAATGTATATGAGCAGAAGTTTATGGGTGCAGCAATGGCTCAATGGGAAATTGACACTTATTTAGCAGCTAAAAGTGAAGTTTTGTCTATCCAAAGTGAAAAATTAATAATTTTAGGAAACGTAGAAATGTGATTTTGACCACTAGTGCGGCTTAGCTTAAATGACATATATAAAAATGTTGGAATTTCTGTGTTTTTTATCAATCACAATGTTAAAAGTTGTGGATTTATTCCAATCAAGAAAAATTTCACCTTTTGAAATTTCTAGCCTGATTTTTTAACTATGAGATTTTAAAAATCGGATGTACCCTCTATGCTAATTTGTTCTTGTTTTGGATGTGAGAGAGGTTTATACAAATCATCCAAGTTTGATTTTAATTATATGAAGTTACTTGATTAAAGAGATGAATGGTTTTCATGATTATGCTCATCAAATACTGTAAATGAATCTATGGAATTTCTCAATTCCATAGATTCATACTTAATTTTTTATTTAAGTTCAGTAGATAAATTAGACCACGGTATGATTTTTATATTATTATCAGAAATCCACCTGGGTAGAACACCATCAAAATGTGTACCAGGGTGTACTGCTATAACCTTTTTCCCGAGTTCAAGGCTTTTTTCTACTTCCCATTTAACCCAGTGACTTTGCACTACCGAATCGGAAACAAAAACAACTGTCACTGATGCGCGATTAATGCGTTCACTAATCTTGCGTTTAATATACTCTGCTTGTTCACTGTTATAAGGCTCTCGGACTGAGTGATCATTAAATTCAATATCATTATTTTCATTTTTAGCCTGGGCTCGGAGAAGATTAACTTCATTCATGTCTTCAGTCGCAAAACTGATGAATACATTTCTTCTACCCTCATTAAGTGCTTCTTTAGCTTTTTGTTCGAGGGCTCTCACATCTCCAAGCCTGCTCCATCCACCTGTGCTGCTACCGCCCATTATTCATATCCTCGAACTTAAATTCATTACAAGAGATGCAGTTTCCACAAGGTTTTTCATTACCCATATGACACGAGTACGTATTTGAAATTCCTTTTTCATTTGCTAACATAACCACATCTGATTTAGTAAAAACAGAAAGGGGGGCAAGTACTTTAATTTTTCTGCCCATGCATAATGAAATCATTATTTCCGCCCTAGCAAGAAACTCTGACGTCTGATCTGGAAAGAGGCTTGTGCTTTCATGGAGTAGACCAATAGAAATAGCATCTGCATTTTTCTGATAAGCATAGGCAGCAGCTGTTAGTAAAAAAAGCAGGTTTCGCCCCGGAGTGAAGGCATCATTAATTACATGCAATGATTTGTCGGTGAGGCCAGAGTGTATTAGTTTGCCAAAGCCAGCCAAATTTGCTATTTCTGGTTCAGGCAGTCCCAATGTACTCATCGATAACTTGCACGCTGCAAGTTCCCTATCCCGAGCTCGTTGTCCATAGTCGATAAAGAGAGGGAAAATTTGCAGCCCTTCTTCCTGCGCCAATTTAGCGACCAGTGTCGAGTCAAGTCCGCCAGAAACGAGAGTAACGATGCTCATGCTAACTCCTCCTGATAATTTCTTTTCGCAACTCGCATTACAATCCAAATTGCCCAATCGAGCAGCCCGACTTGACAGTTCATTTGCTCTGCATGGTCACGTAGCTTATTTTCGTATTGGCCATATTTATTTAAACCTGAAATAGATGATTGACTGCCTGAGTAAATACCAAGCGCAGACATATAATCTAATACATGACGATCCAAAATGGCCAAGTCATAAGTTGCTCCACAATTGCGAAGAAACATGCTTGCTTGCTTTGGCCCTATACCATGAGCGTTAGCCACCAGCCATGCGCGTACGTAATATACATCGCAGCTAACCAATGAGTTTAGTGATTTCCCCGTTTGGGCAACTGCTGTGTGTGTTGCAGCTAGTTGTTCAGCTTTAGCTTTAGGAAAGCGATAACTCCGTTTTTTTCCCTCAACCTCCAATGGTCTCTTAAGAACTGCATACAAAAGAGTTATCAATTCGTCACGGTTTTCGTAAGAGTTGTGAAGCAACTGCTCTTTGTCAATGATATCAGCTGCAGCGACAGCAAGAGGGTAAGGCACTTGGCTGCTGAGTATGCAGCATGAGAGTTCCCACCATAAATAGCGTTCATCAGATACCAACCCGCACTCAATTCGAGTATCTAGATCTGCACATAAGGCTTTTACGGCTCGAGATAAAGCCTCCGGTGTGTAATTATTCATGGAAAAACCTCAGGAAAAAGCTTTCTTAACTCATTGCTGAACAATCTTGTTACTCCCGTCGCGAAGGGTTCAGCATCTTTTGTCGATATCATACTACGCATAAGCTGACCAAATTCTGCGTAGTATTCCAAATTGTAGAATGCTACTTGCCCTGCATATCCAATAGTTGTTTGAGCATCGACCATGTCAAGAAAAGGCGTTCGTTCTCCACTATTTTTGAAAAAATCGAAATGTTGGAAGTGATGTAGCCGCCCCCGCCGAGGATCAATTGCAAAACGACACCACTCTAAACCATCGAATGTATCTGCACCAGCAGCAACAAGAACTGCAATGCTCCATGGATTTCCGGTACCTAACAGATGAACAGGTTGATAATATGGGAGCTCATCTAGGGATTTTCTTATTTTTTTCATTGTACTAGCCCGGGCAGCAAGTCCAGCGCCAAGTTCTCTTTCTGGTATAGCTATAACTTGAGGGTTTAGTCGCTCAGAAATACCTTTTACGATCACAGGTAATCTAGAAAGCCCAGCATCATCCTGTGAAACATGCACGATGGGTAGCATTGGTGCAGTTGTGAATTTGGAATCCCTTTTAACAGCCTTCACTATCTGCTCTATGGCTTTTTCTGGTTCGGGGTTCGGTTTTGCCACATCAAAACAAAATGCCCAATCGTGGGGTGTATCCATCAGTGCTTGTCTGTAGTGAATGGGTTTCCATTCTTTATCCTGCAATCGACGTGCTTCGTAGTTTCCAGAATCAATCAGAACGAAGCCACCTGCTTTGCGGTATGCTTTAATTTTGCTAAGCATTTCTCTTTTGTCATGGGATTTCACTAAATCATAGGCTGACACAAGGATTGATGATGTTTTATGTACTCTGAGCACTTCTAATGCATCAGAAGGTGAGAACTGAGTCTCATGAGATGAAACAGACATAAATATGTTAGGAATAAGTAAGTTACTACCTGAGGTTGCCTGCAGCCTACTAGGGGCCTTACGAGGCAATACAACTCGTGCAATTTTTCTTTGCAGTTGTAGGAAACCTGGATGAGATGCATCGCCATCCCAGTCGCGAAGGTCAATACTCGTTAAACTTCCAAAAGGATAGGGAGGATCACTTTGATCTATTGTTAACCCGATAATATTTTGAGTATGTTTTTGAGCCACTCTTAGTTCGTCGGTGACGGTCGCTTTGCGCGAAAAGTCTGAAAACAAAGCCAAAACACATTTCGTCTCGGCAAGGTTTTTTTCAATAGCAGGTCTCCATTCACCAACAATATTGTCATCCCACCATACATCCCATTGTTGAGAAAGGAGTTCATGCAACCGCTGGGTTATATTAACATTCTCATGTGGATAAATTATATACACATCTGACATAAGTCAACAAAGCCTCAGATAATTTCATTTCGTTATACAACCTAATTCGCAATAATTATTAATTACATTTTTTATTGTGGAGTTGACGCTTGATAAGCATCAATTGACCAGGCGGTTAGGTACATTGCTGTAGTGAAATCATTTGTAATTAACGCGCTTTTAATCTCTGTCGTATTTGTAGTAATCCGTTCACGTAGCACGACGACAGGAATATCTTCTGCTATAGCATTGTTAATGCGATTCTTGGCGTCGATATTTAACCCATCATCTACAACCAGCACAGCATCAGCCACTATGTCCAAAGTGGAGAATGATAGTTCAGGGCAGTACACTTCCATCCCGAGCTCACTCAATGCTAAACGAGCTTCCTCAAGTACATATCGTTGACCTAATGAATCAACGGCTCCTTCTAAGCAAATTTTTGCCTGTGGAATATAGGTTACTGGCGACAATTTTGGCATTAATGTTTGGCTAAAAGTTAACTGGCGGCTGTCACAATATAGAGCGACCGACCTCGAAGCCAAATCAGCAGATTTTTCGGCTGAACAACCTCGGTAGGCCCAATGAAATGCAAATATGGCGCTAAATACATCTCCTGTACCGATCTTGAATACTTTCGAAGAGCGATATGCTGGTATATAAGTAATTTTCCCCGTTCTCTCATACACGGTTGCACCCTTTATTCCAGCTTTAACAACCACAGAATAAGCATTTTGCATCTTTATTAGCTGAGATACTGCTTCTTCTTGCTGTGCAATACCCGTTGCATGCTGTAACTCTAATTCATTTAGGACGATAGAAAGCTCATTAGCTTTAGAACCGTTATCGTAAAAGGCTTGGGGATTACGCCATGTCTGAGGGTCGTAAACAGCCCTATTAGCATGAACGACAGCATCTCCCTCCAAAAATCCGAAGCGTAACACTGCTTCTCCAGTCACATGGATTGGCCTTTGGCGTTCAATTTTTTTGATGGATGGTTCAATGTGAGGAACCGAAAGCGGATGGAAATAGGCAAAGGCAATAGATGTAGGTCGAAAATTTGTAGTTATACGGATACCTTGGCTTTTTAGTTGCGAAATAGCGCTTTCATCGGATGCAGATGCATAGGTATGTAACTCTGAATCTGAGCAAAGTGAAGCTATAGCCATAGCCGCACGGCCACCAGACCCGAAGGTCATATCCCAGAAGGGACTCTCACAGAGTTCACGATAAAGACCGCCAGCTATTTGCATCACCTGACTCCAATTTGAGGGAGCGAATAACAACAATAACCGTAAGAAAATTAATTGTTATCATTACTTTTTGAACGACTAGAAACCAATTGTAAATCTATATTACTGAGAATATAAAAAAAACCAATACTTTTATGATGCTTCTTTAAACAAAAAAGTGATTCAACAGAACACTTGAGATGGATGGTCTCTATGTTTCCGGATCGCGGATCGTATACATCCCATCCTCAAAATAATAAGCAGAATTATCAACACCATGAAGCAAGCTGCGTTACAACACTGGTAGAAGGCAGCAGGTCCTCTCCTACGTGTTTTCCCTTTTCATATCTGCTTCCGTTAAATCGTTTCCCAGCACAACCCGTCCCGCAAGGGTAAATGGCACGCATTCTGCGCCCTTGCAGGCCGGAACGATGCCGGGAAAGCGAACCGTCAGGCGATACGAAGACGAAAATCACACCACTGACGGAGAAAAAACATGACCATTTCCCTGCATACCACCCAGACTTGCGCCCCTAACACCGCAACGGTGACCAGCGTATCCCCGCTGGAGCAGTCAGGCTCCTCAAAAACGAAATTTTCTCAAACCAGAACAGATTTTTATCAGACCGTCACCGACAACATCATTGCAGCGCTTGAAGCCGGTGTAAAACCGTGGTCTTGCCCGTGGCAGCGCGTACCGGGTATGTCAGGATTGCCTTCAAATTACTCAACTGGAGCAGCTTACAGTGGGATGAATATCATGTTGCTGTGGTGCAGTGCATCAGAACAGGGATTCAATGATTCGCGCTGGATGACCTACAAACAGGCAAAAGCGGAAGGCGGGCAGGTACGTAAGGGAGAACACGGCACTACCGCCATTTTCTATACCACGCTGGAGAAGGAAAATGACGACGGAGAAACTGACTACATTCCGATGCTGAAGACTTTCACCGTGTTCAATGTTGAGCAAATTGACGGTTTGCCTCTGAGTGACAAAGCAGTTTGCCCGGCAGAGACCTTTGAACCATTACCGCAGGCGGAAGCGCTTTTCCGTAACAGTGGTGCAACCATCATTGAGAAGGGACAAAACGCCTTTTTCGCACCGTCAACCGATGAAATCCGTTTACCTGAACGTTGTCTTTTTAGCGATGTTGCCAATTTCTACGCCACCGGACTGCATGAGCTGGTTCACTGGAGCGGGGCAAAAAGCCGGCTGAACCGTGAAATGAAAGGGAAGTTTGATAGTGAGGGTTATGCGTTTGAGGAATTGATCGCCGAGTTGGGAAGCGCGTTCCTGATGGCGGACCTGGGGATTGTCGGAGAGGTTCAGCATGAAAGCTATATCGCTTCATGGCTGAAAGCACTGAAGAACGACAAACGCTTTATTTTCAAGGCCGCCAGCGCGGCATCGAAAGCGCATCGTTATTTGATGGATAAAATTTGAGCAAGAAGGAGTCGCAACGGAATGTGGCTTTGCGTGTAGGGCCGCTTAAAACAGTAACGCTGTAGAGGCATG
Source organism: Klebsiella huaxiensis (assembly GCF_003261575.2). Taxonomy (GTDB): domain Bacteria; phylum Pseudomonadota; class Gammaproteobacteria; order Enterobacterales; family Enterobacteriaceae; genus Klebsiella; species Klebsiella huaxiensis. The sequence continues at coordinate 2,162,058 of NZ_CP036175.1, forward strand.
AGTGAGGCGGAGCGCAGCCAGGCGAGCACCGAACAGTCATGTCCCTACAGTGGAATAAAGCAAGTCACACGGACAGGGCTGAATGGGCAGCTATTCTCGGTTACCAGCAACTGCCTGAAGCGCAAGTAGCCGCTGTTCCAGATTATTCAGTCTTTCTTCGAGGTCATGGCTCTGCTGTTCAATATCTTCCAGTGTTTCTGACAGAACATCACGCAGCAGCACAAAATTTGCGTGAAGGGCATAGACAAAATCATTGCCGCGAACCAGTAATACTTCACGCGGTATGTCCTGCAATGCGGAATGTGTCATCCATGTCACCAGCGCTTTTGCGCTCATTTCGATTAGTACGTCCGAAAGTCGATCAGTTTCTCTGTTCATTCTGGACTCCTGTCTGTTCTGATGATGGGGGAGTATTTCGGTAGGGCATGATTTCCGGTCGTTGCGCTGCTGGTGGGCGGGTTGGGGCAGTTGGTGATACAGAACAACTATATGCAGTTGCCTAAATCCAGCCGTTGCAACTCGTCGAGCGTGTAGATGCGGAAGACATTTCGGTGGCGGGTTTCCAGCGGGATGTGCTGATGGTTAACGATGACGTGCCTGATGCTGTCAAAGTGCCGTTCAAGACTGCGCTTTTTCTGCGGGTCCGGCACGATATAAAAAACGTAAATCCAGTTTTTACGTGTCCGCGCCAGCAAATGGCTGGCGATGATCGACTGGTAACGGGCTTTGGTTTTCAGACGGCGCTCGGTCTCAATGGCGATCACGGTGCCGCCGGGCAGGGTGATCAGACCGTCCGGGCGGTGACTGACCTGATAACGGCTGAGGAAGGTTGTGCGATCGCCGTTTATCCATCCGGATGCGCCTTTTTGCTCAAGGATAATCCGGGCTGACTGATTATCAAGGTGGTGCTCCAGCGTCCAGCCGGTAATTTTTGACGGCTCAAACCGTGCCGGGAAAAGCACGTCATCGGGTGTTAACACCACGGCTATCCCGTCACTGGTTATTCCCCACAATGAAATTTTCATGGTGCGTGATACCAGGACGTGCTTTTGTATTAAGCCCATTCCCTCGACTTTTGAAAGCAGGGAATACAGCGATTTATGATCCCTGAAGCCGAAAAGCAGCATCAGCGTTTTAAAGTCACTGTACGTTTCTTCCTTCAGAAAATTCAGCAGTCGTTGTATTTTTTCGCGGTGTCGCGTCTGGCGTTCGCTGTATGCGGTGATGAGCATCATTTCCCCTTTAAAAATCCAGCCATGACGGGTTTTCTTCTTTATTGGTATTCGGTGTTGTCGTGTCTTTTTCGTCCGTATCAAAAAAAAGATCGGATCGAGTTGCTGTGATATCCGGCGTTGATGCGGGTCCGGGGGAAGTTTCCTCCTCGCTAAAATCCAATGCGATGTTTATTGTTGCTGCGGTGGCGGCAATCGCGGGCGACATGGCACAGATCTCCAGTTCGCGTTTTTTCACCCTGATGGGCGAAATCAGCGAAGCAGAGGGGAGTGCTTTTGTCGTGAAGATGAAGCTGACAAAATCGGGTAGGTTCAGGATCATATTGCTGTCGGTAAAGAAACGCTCGGCCTGCCTGATGGTGCGTTCGCTGTCGATAGTCTCTGTCAGCACGGCGTTGGTTTTCGCTTTGCGGACCTCATCATCGACTAATATGGTGCCTGACATCCTGGCTACCCATTCAGCGGTGTCCGGATCCATGACACGATAAACCAGTTTGAATTTAGCGTTCTCAACGACCGCGCCGACAACGGCGTCACCTTTCAAATCTGCCGGACAGTCTTTTAAATCGGCAATCGACTGATGGTCCATAATAATATGCACACCTTTATCGCGTGCCGCGCCTAAACCCTCCAGCGCGGGCCTGGATAAATGGTATTTCAGTTCGGAAAGATAAATAGCAATGGGGCGGGGCACGTTTTTCACTCGCTCGCGCCTTTCTGCCAGCTGGTACAGGCGAACCAGCAACATACGTTGAGCGGTAATGATTTTGCTGTTGCGCATTGAGCCAATCACATAACAGCAACCGCCTTCCTCAAATATCGTATTAAGCGAAAATCCTGTCGGCGCATTGATGGCATTGAGCAAGGCAAGCTCTTCAATTTTCCCGAAAAAGGCTTTTATCTTATCTGCAATACCCTGAACGTAGTCGCCGTTATAAACATCCCGAATGGTTGAGGCAGTATTACGGGTGACAAATTGTGCGGCTATCCGGGCCGCTTTCCGATCGTCAATCCGATAAAAGTCAGATTCCTGACCTTTCTCTGCCAGGCTGAACCCGGCAACAAAAAGCTCTTCCAGTTCATCGGCGGTGATCTCTTCAATCAGGTTTAACTGGTATTGGGGTTTACGCAGGTCAATTAAGGCAAAGGGCTTCCCGGCATCTTCACAGGCTTTTCGGTAAAGGTGGGGTGCCCATTCATCATCCTTGGGGTCCATCACAAATACGCCTTCACCGGCCAGAATACTTTGGTAAAGTAATATCCCGGTGGCCACCCCTTTACCGGCGCCGGTGGTGCCGATGATATCCGCGTGTTGTTTTTGCCAGTCTTTTAACGGCAGGTACATCGGCTGAGTATCGCGGTCCATGCCGATAAATAACCCTTTGTTCAGGTCGATATAATCCAGCGGATTATAATGCAGTGTTTCCGGCAGCAGGGATTTCACCGTACGGACATCGGTGCGTAATTCCCGTTCAAGCGTGGTTTTTCTGACGAGGCGCTTCTTTATTTTGTCTAATTCAGGTGTTAATACCCTGCGCAGCAGAATATGCAAAATAAAACCCGTTACGGTAAAGATAATCAGCACTGGCCATGCCAGAACGGGAATACTGGCGACTACACGGCCTTGATAAAGCCACTGGAAAATCCAGATAACAACCGGGGCCATGGTACCGGAAAGAAAACACAGCATGGCAAAAGCAATAATCAGCTTTTGCCACAACGGGGCTTTTTGACGTTCATCGCTTTTCATCGACGCGAAAAACGGCATCGTCAGCCCCGATAACAGCGCCAGCATCAGTTGATGCTGTTGCATAATAGCAATGAAGCTCAGCGCGCCATTCACTATCGGCGACAGTGAAACGGCCAGCTTATTCAAAATCACGTTGCCTCCTTCGTCACCAGTTCGCCCCATGACATCGCCCCATCAATTCGCCCCATGGTGTCGGGCGAAAAGGCGGGGCGAGCGTATGGGTTAAAGAAGGTGGCCGCTGTACGGCCATATGCAGGAAAGCATGCTTCCCTGCACAACACGGCGTGCGCCAGTTCATGCGGGCTGGACGCCCTTATGATATGTTGCATGGGGGTAATGTCGCGGCTGGACGCCGAGCCAAAACCCCCAACGTCAACGGCGGCACACCGTCGCCCGCTACGCGCGACCACCCCCTTTAAGACGGTCGCTTTCGCCTTTTTCTTCCCTTTGCTCGTTCCTCGCAGCGGGAATAAAAGGGAAGCTGGCCTTTAAAGAGGGTGGTCGCGCCACGCTACCGGCTTTGGGCCGGAGACTTAGCGGCGACGGTGTGCGGGGCTGTGCCCCCCGGATAAACCGCTGTCGTGGGCGACAGCTTTTCGCTCGCCGGGGCGGCGAAATTTATCCGGCTCCCCCCGGCCTGCAAAATCCGCGTGGGCGCGGCTGTTTGCAGGTGAGGCGCGGTGCCTGAATTATTTTCGCTCCTTAACCCGCGAAAATAATTCTGTCCGCTGCCTCATTTTTACGGCCCCTGTTTCTTCGCTCCTTAATCCGCGAAAAACAGAAGCCGTAAAAACCTGAAAACCGTCATGCTCTGTGCCCGTCTCGCCAGTGTTAACCACGAACGCGGCCATATTTACTGATGATCTGACTGATAGCCGCAGGGGCTGCCGAATCACATTCAAGTAAAAACGATTTTCTGGCATCAGCCGTATGGTCAGGCAGAAAACCATGCCTGTTCTTCTTTACGATATTAAAGAATGCCCGTTCAGCCGAATGGCATTCACTGCCGCCGCCATTTCCGGTTGCTTTACCGTACATACATAACACCACTTCGCAGGTATCAGCAGCCATTACAGTTGTTGAACATGACGCCATAACGCAGAACAATAATACAGACAGTATGACTTTCTTCATTTTGGTTTGGCCCCTATATTTCCATACACTTTTTATCACTTAACCCATCACTGGTTCGCCGCCGCAGATATTCACGTGGCGAACGATATCCCAGTGCACTATGCGGATGCCATTCGTTGTAATGTTCGAAAGCCTCCACAAGGTTCTTTACCGCTGTTAACCCGTCGGGCTTTGGCATGACGCTGATGTAATCGCGCTTCATCGTCTTCACGAAGCTCTCCGCCATCCCGTTGCTTTCCGGGCTACGTACCGCCGTATGTTTAGGCTCCAGTCCTACCATTCTGGCGAACTGACGCGTCTGATGAGAACGGTAGGCTGAACCGTTGTCTGTCAGCCACTCAACGGGGGATGTCGGCAGGCTGTTACCGAAGCGACGCTCCACTGCACCCAGCATGACATCCTGCACGGTTTCACTGTCATATCCACCGGTACTGGCCGCCCAGTGAAGTGCCTCACGATCGCAACAGTCCAGCGCGAACGTGACCCGCAGTTTTTCACCGTTATCACAGCTGAACTCGAAGCCGTCAGAGCACCACCGCTGGTTACTTTCTCCAACGGCCACTTTCCCTGTATGCGCCCGTTTCGATGGCGGTATTTCCGGTTTACGCTCAAGCAGCAGCGCATTCTGACGCATGATGCGGTATACACGTTTGGCATTGATCACCGCCATGTCGTCAGTTTCTGATTGCCTGCGCAGCAGTGCCCATACCCGACGATAACCATAAGTGGGCAGATCGCTGATAACGGCATGGATACGGGCCAGTGCTTCAGTATCATCAGGCTTGCGCTTGAGCCGACGATCCTGCCAGTCCTTCGACCGACGGGCCATGGCATGCAGTTGCGCACGTGACACCCGGAGGCAACGACTGACAAGGCTTATTCGCCATCCTCCGGCAACAAGGGCACGTGCGCTATCCACTTTTTTTGTCGACCATATTCAACAGCTTCTTTAAGCAGCTCGTTTTCCATGGTTTTCTTGCCCAGCAGGCGCTGCAGCTCTTTGATTTGCTTCATCGCAGACACCAACTCCGACGCGGGCACAACCTGTTCTCCTGCGGCAACGGCTGTGAGGCTGCCTTCCTGATACTGCTTACGCCACAGGAACAGCTGACTGGCAGCGACACCATGCTGACGGGCGACCAGCGACACGGTCATTCCGGGCTCAAGGCTCTGCTGAACAATGGCGATTTTTTCCTGAACACTTCGCCGTCTGCGCTTCTCTGGACCTAAAACATCAATCATCCGGACTCCAACGACTAGTCTAAAAACTAGTATTAAGACTATCACTAACTTAAGTGATACCAACTGTCTGGAGATTCATGGGGCCAGTCTACATTTCAGCCACCGTTATGATTAATGAAAGGTTACATATCTTTGGTTATGTTGTTTGCCAGAGTTATTTTCTGAATACCTCTTTCATGCTATTTAAATGAATTGGTTTAAAGTAAACATTATGCATCCGGCGAACATCGCCGTGTATATCAATACTGACGATGACATCAATGCTTTTAAGCACCTTACGTAACAGCACATCATAAGGAATATTCCGGCAGTCGGGGTTTTCATAGCAGCGGTCAATAATCCCGTCAATACATTCCGCCGGGCTGCCCGCATGCAGGGAGGTGATTAAACCCTCATGCCCGGAACCGACAATTTTCAGCGCATCCCATGCTTCCCGTCCGCGAATTTCCGCCAGTAATATCCGGTCAGGGTTCATCCGGTAGCTGGCGCGTATCAGTCTGCCAGGTGTGACAATGGCGTTATCCCCGGCATCCGCAGGGTAAAAAAGATGAACATAATTGCCGTGGTGATAAAAGCGGATTTCGGGGTTATCCTCAATCGTTATTAACCGGAGATGCAGCGGAATATAATGCAGCAGCGTTTTCATATAGGTGGTTTTGCCGGAGCCGGTTTCCCCCACAATAAAAATCGTTTTTCCGTATTCCACCGCCTTTTCCATAAAGCGGGGAATGTCCCCGCTGTGGTATAACCGTATCAGTGCCTCATCATGACTTTCCGTTTTCTCCTGACCGCTCACCCGCTGGTAAAATCCCGCATCAATCCATGACTGATGCGTTTTCTGCTCAAACGATGGTTTGCGCAGCGTAACGGACACCGTATGACGTTCGCTGGCCGGGGGAATAATCACCTGAATACGCTCGCCGGCTCCTGATGTTGCAGAAAGGATCGGCGACGTGTCGTCAATATTATCCTCATGCCAGGAAGCCAGTGCTCTGGCAAAGGCATGGCACTGACGCAGCGTGACCGGGGAGTCATGTTTTTGCCATTTCCCCCGGATTTTCGTATGCAGTTCACCCGGCCGGTTAATGGCAATTTCCGTCAGGCCCTCCTGCGCGAGGAAATCACCAAACAACCGGTTTTTCATAAACTCCAGTGACAGGTTTTCAGTGTTCATACCATTTCTTTTTCAGTCGCAGTTGATAAACAGAGGAAAAATCAATATCCGTGCCGGTCATGATGCCGATCACATCACCCTGGTTCAGGTACATCGTGGGCGGGATACTGATGCTGTTTTCCAGCGTCGTTTTCGCCATTTCCGCCGTGGCGGCGCGGGTGTTTTCGGTGTAGTCGGTATTGCGGTCTTTCCCCGGTGCGGCCTCTGACGCCGCTGCCGCCACGTCCTGCACGGTACTCAGCATCAGGGCGTTGCCGAAACGCTCCCAGAAATGGCTGTCGATCCAGCCCGCAATCCCCGCCTCGCCGAGCGGGCCGGTGGCCTGCGTATCGGTGAGCGGAATTTGCAGGCTGCCGGGCTCCGGCGTGCGCAGCTCCGTCCACAGCACAAACATCCGGCTGCGCCCGTGTTGCAGTGCCCCGGTGCGGTAGACGCCACGGGCGACCGTTCCCGCCGGGATCAGCTTCACATGGTTGCTGGCGCTCCAGACATCCTCCCCAATCAGGCAGGAGATATGGCCGCCGACATCGGACACAAAGCGCCGCATCATCGAACAGGGAATATAACGATCCACCGGGATATAGAGATCAGGATCGAGGCCCAGCCGTCTGACGCCGGTGACACGGGCGACGCCCGGATTGTCGCTGTCAACCGTATCCTGCGCGGTTTCCGGTGCGGCGGGATCCGGGCAGCGCAGGCGGCCATCCGCCCCTCTGACCAGTACCGACCGACAGGACGTGTACGCCGTGGAGACTGGCGGGCTCTCCGACATTCCCGCGCGGTTGCGCGGTTCGCTACGGGACGCGCGGGCATTGCCGCCAGCCGTTGTACTGCCGCTGTTCAGCCCGTCTGCCAGTGCTGCCGCTTTGTTCAGGGCGGGCGGCTCTGCTGGCAGGGCGGGTGCGCTGGTGACGGTCTGACTGGCCGGGTCTGTGCCTTGCTGTTTGCGCTGTCCGAACAGGCCAAACGGGTTACTGTCCATGCCCAGATTTTTACGCTCATGCTGCGTCGCCCCGGTGGAGGGCGGCGGTGCGGTGTCGGCTTCCTTCTCATCGCCCCTTTTCAGGGCGCTGAGAAGACGATCGCCGCCGGATGCGAGGGCGATCACCAGCGCCAGACTCAGCAGGCTGACGATCAGCGTGCGGTGACCGGACGCCTTACGGAAACGGGTCACTTCCGGCTGGCCGGGCGGTGTTTTTTGCTCCGGCGTCTGCGTCGCCATTGCCGAACGGGCGCGTTCACGGGCTTCCGCTTCCCGCTCTGCGGTGGTTTTTTCCGGTTCGTCCGGGAAAGGTCTGTCAGTCATTTTGCCTCCAGCGTAACGGACGGTGAAACGGTGTCACTGCGGGTTACCGGGATACGCCCGGATCCGGCGTTTTCCACGCCCACCACCGAGGTGCCGTAACGCAGTACCAGTTGCGGCGATGCCGGAACCACCATCACGGTGTAGTTGCCCTGTTGAACTGTCTGCGGCGTGACCGCCTGCTCCTGACCATTAACCACCCGGAAAACGGAAGGCAGGGTTTTCGTGGGGGAAAAACCGATATACGCAAAACGACCGTCATCCCAGGTAAAGTCCGGGGCGATGGCGGCGGAACCGGCGGCCACTCGTTTGCTGTAACGCCAGTTCCGCAGCGAGGCCGGTTGCCGGAATGCTGCCGCTATCCGCTGCCGGTCCAGTGCTTCCTGCTGTCGTTGCTGGCGGGTGGCGCTGGCGGCAGCGGATTTATTCCGCTGCTCATCAGGATAGTGGTAGCGGATAACAAAGGCCTGAGCGGGTGAGTCGCGGTCCAGCACGTTCAGTTCCAGGCTGTAATCGCGCTTCGAAGTCACCACGAACAGGTTGGTTTTCCAGTCTTTCTCTGTCGGCAGAAACACCTGACTGATGTTGTTGCCGCTGGCGTCCGTGACCGGCTGGGTAATCGGGTTCGGGCTGACGCCCACCCGGTTGTCGCTTTTCGTCACGGTCCAGCCTCTGGGAAAACCCGCCTGCGCATCGATAACGGTTTCACCATCGTCAAACACCAGCATGGTGACGTAGCCGGGGCGGGTACGGACGACCGTGGCATTCTGGCTGTTGTACGTGACGTTCTGCATCCGGCTGTCATACGTGCTGCCGCGTGGTGTCGCCGCGCTCCATGCCACGCATGACGCCAGTAACCCCGTGAGGAGCAGAATGTGTTTCAGCATCATTCCCCCCTCAGCTCTTTATCGCGCTGGTAGCTGGTGACGATGAAGCCCAGCGGATTCACTTCACGCTGGCTGTCGGTCAGTTGCTGGTGTGGCACATAGCGGTAAGTGAGACGGATATTCCAGACATCCGTTTTCACGGAATTATCGGCAATGCGGCGGATCGTGCGTTTAATTCTCAGGGTCGCCAGATTATCCGGCCCGGTGGCGGGCGCATGCACATTGGAAATAATATCGATATAAACGACATATTCCGCCTTGTTAAAAATTACGTCCGGTGCCTGGTCGCCGTTAAACCAGTCCAGATAGTCCCGGTTCACGCTGTCGCTGTTAAATAACTGTACGTCGTCATAATCACGCTGAAGGAAGAAATAATTGTATCCCTCGCGGAGTCTGACATAGTGTGCTGCCAGTGAGTGCGCCAGTGCCTTTTCAGAAGAAATATCCCGCTCCTTCACGCGGGTCATATATTCATAACGCCCGGTCTGTTTATCCACCGACCATAACTCAATGTCGGTGGTTTTCAGCGGCAGCAGAATAATAATGGCCGCAATCGCCATTGCGGCCAGCATCAGCCCGGCAGCAGCCATCCGCCAGGCGGTTTTTCGGGAACGCTCCTCCTTTTCCAGCAGGATGGATTCAAAAGAGCGGGAAACATTAACAATGTTCTGAATATCAGACATGGTGAGTCAGCTCCTGAATGATTGCGGGGGAATTTACCGGCTCGGGTTCGCCGGATACCGGCGGAAGGTCGCCCTGATGCCGTGCGCAGCCCGTGAGCACGCACAGCATCAGAAGGAAGATTCTGAATTTCATGGAAACTCCTTATTACAGGGATGCAGGAATGCCGCACCGGTGGCGCAGGCCACGGCGTGACGGGGAAAGGAAATTAACGGTCGGAAGGATTAACGGTGACGCTGCCGGTTCAGGCGTTTCATGCTTTCGATGGCGGAGGCGCGTTTCTGCCAGGCGTTCACGGTTTTACCCGCGCCTGCGCTGATGAGCCTGCCAGCCACCGTGGCGGCGGCCATGCCACCTCTGGCGGCCATCCGGGCACCGCCTTTTATACCGGGTCCGGCGAGATCGGCGGATTTGTTCGCCAGTCCGCCCAGGCCACTCATGGCTGCGCCCTGCAGTACCGCTTGTACGGCGGCTCCGCTGAGTGCGCTGGCGAGTTTTGCGGAGAACCAGACCACCACACCCGCCGCTGTCCCGGCCAGCAGGCACTGCGCCGCCAGCGTCACCATATTGGTTTCTGCGGATGTTTTTGCTGCGGTATCCAGTATTTTATTCAGGTAATTAATGGCGATACGGATGGATAAGGCGGAAAACATGATCGTCAGTATTGCCGCGAAAATCGTTTTCAGCCAGTTATCAAACATCGGTTTAAGAAAACCGTACAGCAGGCAGAAAATAAAGAGCGGCGCGGTGGTCGTCATTAACAGGATGGTGATTTCGGCGAGCAGGTTGGCAAAAGTGGCGGCCATCAGCAGGACAATCGCGCCGCCCCATACCAGCACCTCGGCAAGGCCGCCATTCAGTTTGACGTAAGTTGAGGTGTCCATATTAAATAACTTTTGCCCCAGCGCCTGTGCCTTTTCCCAGACGGTATCGAGCAGCGCCCAGATGTTATCATCGCCGCTGATACCGTCTTTGAGTCCCTGGATTGCCGCTACCGCCATATCCAGCCAGCCATCAAGGTTTAACACAAAGGTGGTGATAAGCAGCATTCGCCCCACATCCCAGACGACATCTTCAACCGGGGTCCGGAGTTTGCCAGCCAGCGTCTGATAACCGCGATAGAGTATAAATAAGGTAAAAGAGCTGACAATGATGACGCTGATCATTGTGCCGTAAGTGGAAGACTGGCCTTCCAGTACGGCATTCAGTCCATCCATGATGTTTTTGTCCATACCAACAAAAATACCACCGGACATGGTGCCTCACCTGATATATAAAGAAAGGAAATAAAAAACAGGGAGAATTCCCTGTTTTGCTGGAGGAAAAATTACTGTGTCACAGCATTTCGTTTTTCAGCTTCCTGCTGAAATATCGCCTCAAATTTCTCCTTAACCCCGGGCTGGCCTTCCTGTGCAAACATAAGTGCTGCCCGGTGGGCAAATTCGCAGTTATCGCTTGCCTCGCCATCCTTCAGGCATTGCGTATAAACCGCATAAGTTTCGTCAGGATGCTGTTTATACCAGGCTTCGGATTTGGTTTCCTTGCAGCCGGAGAGCACGATAACGCCTGAGAGTGTGCATAAGGTGAATAAGGATCTGAGCACGGATAACCTCCTTATAAATTATTAAGGTCAGCAACAGGTGCCGTCAGCTGCTGCTGTTCAAAGGCTTTCTGTCTTTGCTGTTCCAGCAATGTCGTTCGCTGTTCAGCCTGTCTGACAGACATCTCCCACTGATTCGTCAGCGCATTTAACTGTACGCTTTTCGCCGCGATGGCGTTAGCCAGATCCTGAGACTCTTTCGAGTCCTGCGCATTCGATATACGGTCAGATAAGTCTGATATATCGCTGAGTGTGCTGTTGATCCTGTTTTCAATGTCAGTGGTATTCTCAATCGCCATTGCCTGATTGAGGATCATCTGTTTGCAACTGTCGGCCAGAGACTGAGATTTTATTCCTTCCTGTTCCGGGCTGCATACGCTGAACGATTTGTATTTACTGTAAAGGTTTTGCAGTTCAGAAGAATATGAACTGTTCTGCGTGGTCAGCAGATCATCCAGTGAAATACCGCTCTTACGGAGATTATCAATATCGGTTTTCAGGCTTCGGGCATCACTGAGAAAACCCTGAATATCCCGTACGCCGGTTGCGGTAGCCAGTTGTTTCTTATATGCATCAAGTTCACTTTTATAATGGGTAACCGTATCTTCCCATTGCTGTAGTTTCTGCATCCACTGGTTAATGGATACGGTATTCTGCACGGCGTCGAAAACCGGTATTCCGGCGCTGAACGCCTGTGCTGAGAAAAATAACAATAATGCCAGAAGGTGATCCCGGTAACGCATTGATATTACCTCCGGTTGGCTTTCAGATTGCCCGGTCAAGAAACGTATCTTTCCATTCATCAGGTCGCATACCGTCCTGATAAATGGCATCGAATATTTTCAGGTTGTCCTCACTGCCGCTGAGAAGCCGGGTGAATTTACCCAGCCCGGACAGATCCATTTTCGCCATCGCCACAAACGGGCGGGTTTCCCCGGCCCGCAACGGGGTTTTCAGGATGACCATATAATGCTCGCCCGGATCCAGGTTCCTGACCGTGTCATAAACGCTGTCCGGCACTTTCATTTTCTCTACGTAATCCGCATGGCTGGCTTTCGGATTAGCGAGGAAAATCTGGGTACCGCACTGCTCAATAATCGCCGGGGCGATGGGGTGTTTGACGATTTCATCCGGTGACTGTGTTGCCGGAACGAAGATACCGTTCAGCTTGCGGATGACTTTCAGCATATTGAGCGAGAAGCGGGAAAATTCGACATCGGCCAGCCAGCGCCAGAACTCATCCATAAACATCACCAGGCGGCGACCGTCCAGAAGACTGGTCACACGGTACAGCAGGTAAAAGGTGATGGGGCCGCGAATATCGTCATCATCCAGAAATTCGGTGCCGTCGATACCAAAGTTATCGACATCGCTGATGGTGAATGTATCGGCCTCGTTATCAAACACCCAGCCGAACTCGCCCCCCTGCGCCCACTGTTTCAGGCGAATACGCAGCCCGTTGGTGCGGGCGTCTGTGGTCGGCGGCTCCGGCAGCACTTCCAGTAGCCGGGTGATCCCGAACCGGCGGTACTCCGGCGGATAGTCCAGCATGATGGTGTCAATGGCGGCACTGATCCGCTCCTCATCGCGCGGATCGAGCGGCTTACCGTTGCGGCGGCACAGCATCCGTACAAGCCGTTTGATAAAACTGATGTTCCGGCGGGTTGGCTCCAGCGCAAACGGGTTGAAGCCGGTGGGCTCGCCGGTACGGATACGGAAATAACGCCCGCCCGCCTGGCGGATCGCCATCTCCGCCGCCCGGTCCTTATCGAAATACACCGTGGTCAGCCGTTTGAGGGTGGCAGAAGGCGCAAACGTCGCCGGGTTACGGTACTTCTGCATCAGTTGCTGCATGACGGTCATCAGCAGGGTTTTACCGGAGCCGGTTTTCCCGATAATCGCCGTATTCCCCGGCGTTTTCTCTCCGGTGTCATCCCGCCCGGCCTGGCTGTCATGCAGGTTGAGGTAATATCCGCCACCGCCGGGAGATGTAAGGAGGGCGATGGCTTCCCCCCACGGATTACCGCTGCGTTTGTGAGGATGGAAGTTATGCAGGCAGGCCATATCGGCAAAATTCTGGCTGCTGACGGCCACCAGTCGGGGACGCAGCGTATAGACGCCCGGCAGTTGTGCCAGATATGCGGCGGGCAGTGACAGGGTGGAGAGCGTCGTCATAATACCCAGATCGGCGAAGGGCTGGGCCAGAACGTTGGTGTCCTTCACCACCTGTCCGGCACTGTCTGAGGAGATCAGCAGGGAAAAGTGGAATTTACCGCACGACACATGTCCGGACTGGAGCAGGTCGCGCAGGACAATCAGCTCTTCGCGCTGGGAAGTCGCGTCGTCGTCCGTGGAGTTAAGCCGTTTTTCCGCCAGCCGGATATGATTCTGCGCCTCATCCCGTGCCATACAGGTAAAGGACTGCGTCAGAACATACTCGCTTTCGGCGTACAACAGTGCGTCCAGCATACCGGTATGGGTTTCCGGGGAATAATCCTTAATCTCCATGCTGCGGAAGAAGCGGGAACCGCTGACCGTCTGGCATTCACCGGTGTCGGTGGTGAAAAACACGTCCGGCGTGCTTAATGTTTCATAAAACGGCGAGCGCGTTACGGCCACTTTCTGCCACTGTCCGGTGATCAGGCGGTGGAAGAACGCCAGTTGCGAGGAATACACCCGCCCGTTTTCTTCATATATCCCCAGCGGCGTTGCCGTATAACGGGATAATGAGGATTCCAGTGCTTCACGGTATTCCAGCATGATTTTGAGTGCGTCATCCAGTGCTGCCTGGTCTTTACCGTGCGACTGCGCTTTCATGGTTTTCTTCTCAATCTGAGAGAACGGCGCGTAGCAGACGGTGAAAAACAGCCGGTGCCGCCAGAACGGTTTTTCTTTTACCGACTCGTAATACCGACGTGTTACCTCATCGGAAAAGGGAATACCCGAACAGGCTTCAAAAGCATCATGGTATTTTTCACGGAGCCGGTGAATATAGAATGTTACCGGCAGACCCTCATACGAACGAATAACGTTATTCAGGTGCGTAGCCATCAGGGTCAGGTGATGTTCGTCTTCACATTCAAAGACGGTACCGCCCAGCTCCCAGGTGGCAACAAAATCACGGTGACGGTTTCTGATGACGTAAGGGTGCATATGGGAGGAATACGGAATATATTTATCCAGCGTAATACGCTCGTTTAATTTCATTTTCTGAATAAACTCCGAGACATCAATATTATCGTACTGATTCGCCAGAAGGGCATTCGCGCCAAAATGGATATTGGTGAAAATTCGTCCACGGGTTTTAAACGCCAGCCAGAGCAGACTGAAATAATGAATGTCCTTTCGGGTTTTATTTTTCATTTCCGCCCAGGCCGGGATCAGCAGAAGCGCCAGGTAATAGCTGACATAGACCGCCAGCAGGACGATGGCCCCGCTGACGAGAACGAACGGCACCAGAGGAATACCCATAATGGCGGCAGGCCGCGTAAGTGCTTTATTCAGCGTAGCCATCGTTGCCTCTCTTATGACGCCCAGTAGGCACCGAAGCCGGATGCGCCGACAATCAGGATCGCGCCGATGATGACGTTACGCATGTCGTGCAGGCTTTTGCCGTCGAACAGCACCTTGTAGCCCACCCACATGGTCGCCAGCGTGATGGTGACGGCGGCCAGTCCCAGCAGGCCGGTCGAAGTATTGCTCAGTGTCTCACTGGCCTTGTTAAAACCACTGTCGGCCGCCAGCGCCGGGGCAGACAGCAGGACGGAAGCAACAGCGGTGTAACGGCGTTTACGCATGATCATTTCTCCTCATCAGGGATAACGGGAACCGCGCCGCGAATGACGGCGTCGGGATAGTGCAGACCAGTCAGAACTGGTGCAGCGGCAGGCTCGCCGCGCAGCACAATGGCGGGATAATGAACCGGCGTCGGCTCGTTCCGGTCAGGGACGCTCTGCCGGTCTTCCCGCGTGGACGGCACGGCATAGCCGATGCGCTGCACGTAGCTGGTCTGGTTAAAGGCGGATTCCGGTCGCTGGCCGGTTTCAAAGTTGCCGGAGTAGTAACAACTGAGTGCGCGTTTCAGGGTGCCACCGCGCCGGTAACAGTCGGCGAGAATGCGCTCAAATACCGACAGATTGATGCAAGGGTTAAGCAGGTCGCTGGCCGTGACGCCGTAATGGCGGAAATTGGTGCTGGTGATTTGCATCAGGCCGACCGAATAGCGTCGCTCCTGTGTCGCCAGCTGTTTGGTGAGGCGGATCGCCTCCGGCAGGCTCGTGGGGAAATGTGAAATCACGCCCCGGCTGTCTGGCAGGATTTCAGCAATGGCGTAAGGATGAAAACCAGATTCGACCCGTGCGACATCAAGCGATGTGGACGAGGGAATACTGGCGGCGCACTGCACCGCCAGTGCCAGAAAGGCAGTGGTGGAAAGCATGCTGGCCTCGTAACAGAGAGACAGGCGGCTTATAGAAAAGTACGCCGCCGGTGGAGAAGAAGAGAAAATGGATTAAGCGGCAGCGGCATCCTGCGAAATGTCACTTTCTTCTCTCGGTTCGAGCAGCACCAGCCTGCCGGAAACCGCAATACCGGGTATCAGCACGATATTCAGACCGGGCTTGCCGTTATGCGCGAAGGCCACGCCAACCTTTGTCCAGTACGTGTTTTTTTCACCCTGTGCATCGGGCTGACTTTCCTGGGTGACAAATACGTGATAAACGGGTTTTCTCATGGAATTTCCTTTGTTCAAAAAACAGTAAATGAAATAAACCAATCACATCCCTGTTCTGCATTCCGGTTTTAACGGGTCAGCGAGAACATTCAGCGGCACCCTGAATTCTGGTTACGTGACAGCCCGAACCATTCTGTTAAAGAGCAATACCCGGCCTGGGCGAATTAACGTCCATCAGGGCAACCATGCGGTAATGGCGCTTTCAGATTCGGATATCTGGCGCGGGATATGAATGAGAAACTCAAAACAAAAAGAAGAGAGAAAAATAAACGGAGCATTTAAGATGCAGCGAGAAAAATGGGGAAGGAAAAACACGCCAGAGCTGTATTAATATTCACCGGGAATAATAAAGACGTGCAGGGATATAATATCTCCACACGTCTTTGTTACCCTGTCAGCGGTTGAGGCGTTCAAGTTTTTCCTGACATTCCGTACAGGTGGTTACACCCTGCAGTGCTTGCCGTCGCTTTTCTGGAATGGGTTTACCACATAAACGACAGTGGAATAATGATGGCGCTGGCCCTGGTTTGAAACGACTCTGTTCAATCATCTCATCCAGTCGCTGTTCATTAAATTCCTGATCGCGGTCGATCTCATCCGGCATGTGACGTCCTCCTGTCAGCGGCAACTCCCTTTTGACAAAGCGTGATACGCCTCCATACCATGGTGAGTGACAGCCCCTGGAATCTTGGTAGTAGGACTTCAGTTACCAGCATCATGGCTATCAGCGCGTTGGGGGATTCAAGGTTTTCCACCCGGCACTTCTGCCATTGCAGCCAGATAGCCGCATCCGTCTCTTCATCCGGTTCAGGCGTTCGGCCATACGGCACGCTTACACCCAGCAACCGTCGGCGAAGGCAGACTTCATTTGATGTCAGGCCAAAATAGTGGTTGAGCAACGAGATAGAGCCACCCAGGCGGATAGCACGGTTAATCTCCTGTTGATGGTGGTATTCCTGGCGGGCCTGCGCCAGTAAATGATGCAGAACATCATGGCGGACACTGACCGAAACAAAGGGAGCTGCCGCCCGGCTGACCGTAAACAGCTCATCGAGTGATAACTGATTAAGAGCATTCATTTCGTCGAAAGTAAATCCGAGGGATTCACAGTGACGAATATTGCCTTCTTTCAGAGCGTGCAATGCATCAGTTAAGATGGTGTAATTAATTAATGGAATCATTCTGTTATCTCCTCAATCTATATGGAAAAGTTGAGCAAATAAACGGACATTTTTAACTGATCTAACGTCCGGCTAACTTAAGGTTGATCCATTCATCAATTTCCGATTCGAGCCAGGCCACACTGGCTGGGCCAATTTTTATTGAACGTGGGAACGAACCATTTTTCATATACAAGTAAATTTGAGAGCGTTTCAAACCGGTTTTTTCTTCGACCTGTTTTAAACGTAATAACTGATGTGATGTCATTGTATTCTCCTATTGTGGAATGACTGGTGCATGTCCAGAGAAAATAAAAGAACACAGCAGTAAGCTTAGGAAAAGCCGATAGCACCTTATTACTGATGGGAAGATCCTTAGTACGGTTTTTTAGTGAATAAATAATACGTTATTAGTTGTATAAGGATGTGGAGAAGGATAGTTGTGCTGCTGTGTAGTTTTCAGCGTTTCGCTGCTGCAATGGTGTCATGGCTTAGCGTGATAATGAGGACAATAAAAAGATGCTGTTAAATACATTCATTGTGAATTTCAGTCAGGGGGGCGTTACCACTCTGGCGGTAATGCGCTATGAAGCATCGCCATAGAAGTATTCTGTGTGGTCGAAACATATATGCTCAACTACTTACTTAACACAATGCTGAATTGATTGTGCTTCCCGATCATGTATAGACCGATCCAACAGATATAATACCGTCCTTTGATTCTTGTTATCGTTAAGGCGGCTGAGGCAATATAGTCCTGGCTGGAGGTTCCATGCGATAAAGATTCTGTAGTGTGATCCCCCGCACAGGGAGACGGATATGGCAGCTCTATGACTCACCTCTGGTTTCTTGGAAAACCTGATGTCGCTAAATATCGGTTAAGTGTGCGCTTGTTTTCCGTTCGGCAAAATAGTGTGCGGGTGTACTGCCCATGGTTTTTTTGAACATGGTGATAAACGCATTAACCGATTCATACCCCAGATTAGCTGCAACATTCTGAACCGAAACGCCGCTAGCCAGTTCCCGGAGAGCAATTATCAGTTGCAGTTGCTGACGCCAGCGTCCGAACGTCAACCCGGTTTCGCGCAGCATTAAACGCGCGAGAGAACGCTCGCTAAGCGCCAGTCTTTTTGCCCATGCTTTGAATGTGCTTCGGTCATCAGGTTGACTGACCAGAGCATCGGCCATGGCGCGGATTTTAGGATGCGACGACACAGGGAGGCTCAGTTTCTGCTGAGGCATGGTGGCTAATTCATCGAGTGTTACTCTGGTCAGTCTGGCGGGATGGCTTTCCGGTGGATATTCGACGCCCTCGCGGGTTAAACGGGCAACAAGTTCTTTAATCAGACTGGAAATTGCCAGAGTACAGCATCGCTCCGGCAGCGCGACAGCTCCAGGCTCGATAAAAAGATAGTTGAGATGCGCATTCCAGGTAGCTTTGGCGCTGTGCGGCACTCCCCCAGGGATCCAGACGGCACAATCAGGCGGCACGATCCAGATATCATTTTCGGCGCGACAAATGACCGCCCCATAGAGGGCAATAATCAATTGCCCTTTGCGGTGCGTATGCACAGGCACTTCGGCTGCGTAATCGACAAAATCCAAATGACGCGCGACTGCGGGGCAGGGGGTGGCATCCGGATCAAATAGCGTATTGGCGAGTGGGGGTAACATAGATTGGCAACATTTAGGTATTTTTTGACAGAATAGAGTATTTAAGTGGATATGCAAGCCGGTAATAATTTCCGGCATGAAAAAAATTAACGCGAGTTACTTTCATTTTTTACACACGATATGCCAACGTCTTCGCGGTATGGCTTCTCCTTCACTACTGAATGATGCGAACGCTCTGCTCTATTCCGCGAAGAGTTTTGCCGCAGCGATGCTCGCATACTACATTGCACTGTCAATTGGCCTGGAGCGGCCTTCCTGGGCAATTATCACCGTGTATATTGTTTCCCAAACCTCCGTCGGAGCGTCGCTGAGCAGAAGTCTGTATCGTCTGGTGGGAACGGTAGTCGGAGCGGGCATAACGGTATTAATTGTACCTGCTTTTGTGAATATGCCTTTATTTTTCAGTGTGATACTGACGGGGTGGATCACCTTCTGCCTCTATTTATCCTTGCTGGAACGCACGCCCCGCGCCTATGGTTTTGTCCTGGCTGGTTACACTGCGAGTCTGATTGGCTTCCCTGCGGTATCCGATCCTGGTGCGATTTTTAACATCGCTATTGTTCGGGTACAGGAAATCATGATCGGTATCTTCTGCGCGGCACTTATTCATCGCTATGTATTGCCCGCGCGCATAACGGGCCAGTTCAACAGTAAATTGTCGCAGACGCTGCTCTCGGCGCGACAGCGTGTCGCAGATACTTTAGCAGGCAAACCCGACGCTGTTTCCGGGCCGCTGCATATGGCACTGGCATTACAGTTCCTGCAGGGTATCAGCCATCATATCCCTTATGATTTTGCGTACTCTGTACCGGTCCGGCAAGCGAGAAAAAGGCTTCATGATCGGCTTGCGCGATTAGTCATTGTTAACTGTGAGTTACGCGACCGTTTAGCTCTGATAGCGACGATACCTGTAGATGTGCAAATTCTGCTGGGTGATGTTGAGGTCTGGCTGGCCTGCAAAGATGAAGGAAAATTCAAAAGCGAGGGTGAAGCGCTCAAAAAAAGGAGTGAAAAATTACTACAGCGCTATTCAGTGTATGAGCTGACGTTTGAAGAAGCGCTGCGTGTAAGTTTTATGCGCTACCTGTTAGAGGCCATTGTCCTTGTGCAGCAGTGCTATCGTCTTTCGGATGCCATTCATCACGCGAAACAGACGCCTGCGCACTCGGAAAAGAATACCGTGAAAGGATATGTATTCCACCGCGATCCTCTTACTGCTGCCCGCACCGCACTGGGCGCTTTCGCCATCATTATGAGCGGCTGTCTGGTGTGGATTTTCTCGGCATGGCCTGATGGTGGTACGGCGGTTTCTATCCTTGGCGTTTGTTGCACATTGTTTGGCAGCTTCGATACGCCTGCCCCGCATATTGTTAAGTACATTATCGGCTCCTTCTGGGGCGTTGTGATAAGCCTGATCTACAGCTTCGTTCTACTACCACAAGTCAGTGATTTTATCGTGCTGGTAACGGTTTTAGCTCCGGTATATCTGCTGGCCGGATCGCTCCAGGCCAGACCGCCTACCACGTTTATGGCTATGGGGATCACACTGACGCTGCCTATTTTGTGCGAGCTGGGTGCCCACTACAGCGGGGATTTTGCCGTGGCGGTGAATACCTCTATCGCACTATTTTCTGCTACTGGTTTTGCAGTGCTCGGCATGAGCCTACTGCAAACTGTGCAGGCTGATTCGGCGATAAAACGGCTGCTTCAATTATGCCAGCGAGATATTAACCGCAGCGTGGAAGGTAAGCTGAATACAGACGAAACCCTCTGGACCAACCTTATGATCGATCGGGCAGCGTTGATACTGCCGCGATTGCAGCGCAGTGGACAGTCACCGGAACGGGCACATCATTTGTTGTACGCCATGCGTATAGGGCTGTGTGTTATGCGATTACGCCGATGTGATGCGCATGCGAACAAAGAAATAAAAGAAGTGCTCACTCTTCTTACACACTCGACAGATATTGACACCTTACTTCAACGGATCGCCAGTCTGACTGAGCGCAGCTTGAGCGTAACAGATGAACTATCGCGGCATTATGTTGATCAACTGGTTGATCTTTACTGCGCATTAAGCGTTCAGAAAATGGAGCCTGCTAATGATCAATGATTTCAATATTGAGGGCGTTTTTGTACCCGGTCTGCTGGTAATTGCCCTCGTTGCACTGACCTGTACACTATTTCTCGTACATCTTTTCTCTTTCAGCAAGGGTTACCGCCGCTTGCCCTTTAGACCGATGATCGATTTTTCCGTCTTCATTATTACTTTTTACCTGCTGTTGCAGGGGCTGACCGAACTGGGATTTTTTAAATGAAATCGTTACTTTCTCTACTGGGCCGCTACGTGCTGACGTTCAGCGCTGTGGCGGTGGCTACGCTTTTGGCTTTTATTCTCTGGAAACATTATGCGCAAACCCCCTGGACCCGCGATGGTCGGGTTCGTGCGGATGTGGTACAGATTGCGCCGAATGTCTCCGGACCGTTGCTGAATGTGTCCGTCCGCGATAATCAGTGGGTTAATCGGGGCGATGTGCTCTATTCCATCGACCCGCACTGGTTGAGGTTGGCAGTGGACAGCGCACAGGCAGATGTTGAGGCGAAACGTCATGAAATGCTGATGCGCCAGGATGCGGCGAGGCGACGCTCTCAGATTAAAGGGGTGATTTCCAGCGAGGATTTACAACAAACAGCCAGCGCAGCCAGCGTCGCTGCGGCTAATTACCACGGTGCACTGGCTGCGCTGGACCTTGCAGAGCTTAACTTATCGCATGCTATTGTTCGGTCTCCGGTTACGGGCTATGTCACACATTTGCGGCTTCGCCCTGGTGACTATGCCACAGCGGGAGAAACTAAAGTTTCCATCATTGATGCCAATAGTTTTTGGGTGGTTGGCTATTTTGAAGAGACTAAGTTGCAACATATCCGCACGGGAAATACTGCACACATTACGCTGATGGGATTTAAGCCAGTGATCACGGGTCATGTTGAGAGTATCGGACGCGGAATAGATGATAACAATGACGAGACCGGGGGGCTTGGCCTGCCTAATGTCGAGCCAACCTTTAGCTGGGTGCGGCTCGCGCAGCGTATCCCGGTTCGGATTCATATTGACAGATTGCCGGAGGGAGTTGAATTGGTGGCTGGATTGTCTGCGAGTATATCCATCACACCATAATAAAAAGTATGGTTTCTATTGAGGATTTATGCAGAACTTAGGGATTGTCAGCTCTTGATCTATATGCCTGATGAAAATTTATTTCTGGTAGAGTAATTCTAAGGTTTCGGTTATGAAAAACAGAAAGGATTTTGTAAATGACTTAATTATCTGGATAAACAAAAATATAGAGATGCCACTAAAAATTGATGATGTGGCTATCAGGTCCGGATATTCAAAATGGCATTTGCAGAGACTGTTTTTTTCTGAAACAGGGCAGAGCCTGGGGGGTTTTATCAGAGAGAAAAAATTATGTCTTATTTTAGAGGCTGTTATCACAACAAATGAACCTTTGATAAACATCGCGATGCGATTTGGCTTTGACTCTCAGCAATCATTAACCAGGGCATTTCGGAAAAGGTATAATGTTCCACCGCACCGGTGTAGAAAAAATGCCGTAAATATTAAAAGTAAGTCTTCTAGGGAGCAAGGTGATTACTCGTATCATAAGGATGAGTTTTTAAATCTTTAGTAATTATCTGGGTTATGGACGGGTTCATCTAATAATCATGGCCTTAGTACCTCAGTTATAGATTTGTTGAACGAAATGAAATCACTCATTTATTTCATTGTAAATGAATCTAAGTCTTTCTGTGCAATGTATGTTTTCGTTTTTTTGCATGTGTAATGTATTGGTGAGTAAATTTTGGATGCATTAATTGGAATATAATTACGAACCCATGTGTGTATTTAATGGCTGGATAAATTAAGGTTAATCTATTTTGCGCATTTTGGATTCGATCGAACCTATGCAGGTCGGCTAAGGAAGGTGCGAATAAGCAGGTCATTTCTTCCCAAGCTGACTCGCTGATTAAAATTTCGCGGATCTGGGCCGATTTTTTTCCCGCAAACACATCGAATCAGCCTATTTAGGCTATTTTTTCCACCATTTCTGGCGTTATTTCCGGTTTTTACTGAGATCTCTCCCACTGACGTATCATTTGGTCCACCCGAAACAGGTTGGCCAGGGTGAATAACATCGCCAGTTGGTTATCGTTTTTCAGCAGCCCCTTGTATCTGGCTTTCACGAAGCCGAACTGCCGCTTGATGATGCGAAACGGGTGCTCCACCCTGGCACGGATGCTGGCTTTCATGTATTCGATGTTGATGGCCGTTTTGTTCTTGCGCGGATGCTGCTTCAAGGTTTTTACCCTGCCGGGACGCTCGGCGATCAGCCAGTCCACATCCACCTCGGCCAGCTCCTCGCGCTGTGGCGCTCCTTGGTAGCCGGCATCGGCTGAGACAAATTGCTCCTCTCCATGAAGCAGATTACCCAGCTGATTGAGGTCATGCTCGTTGGCCGCGGTGGTGACCAGGCTGTGGGTCAGGCCACTCTTGGCATCGACACCAATGTGGGCCTTCATGCCAAAGTGCCACTGATTGCCTTTCTTGGTCTGATGCATCTCCGGATCGCGTTGCTGCTCATTGTTCTTGGTAGAGCTGGGTGCCTCAATGATGGTGGCATCCACCAAAGTGCCTTGGGTCATCATGACGCCTGCTTCGGCCAGCCAGCGATTGATGGTCTTGAACAATTGACGGGCCAGTTGATGCTGCTCGAGCAGGTGGCGGAAATTCATGATGGTGGTGCGATCCGGCAGGGCGCTATCCAGGGATAATCGGGCAAACAGGCGCATGGAGGCGATTTCGTACAGGGCATCTTCCATGGCACCGTCGCTCAGGTTGTACCAATGCTGCATGCAGTGAATACGCAGCATGGTCTCCAGCGGATAGGGCCGTCGGCCATTGCCCGCCTTGGGATAAAACGGCTCGATGACAGCGGTCATATTCTGCCATGGCAGAATCTGCTCCATGCGGGAGAGGAAAATCTCTTTTCGGGTCTGACGGCGCTTAGTGCTGAATTCACTATCGGCGAAGGTGAGTTGATGGCTCATGATGTCCCTCTGGGATGCGCTCCGGATGAATATGATGATCTCATATCAGGAACTTGTTCGCACCTTCCCTAGAACATATTCATATCCAATCAATAGAGTGTCAATAACTCTCTCTGTGGGAATGATATATTTGCCAGTAGTGCTAACAATAAAATTATGTCCTTCAATAAACGCTTTTTTGTCAAGAAGGCATAAACGATTTATTGATGACATATCAGATGGTCTGAACCTTACTTTGTAGCCCGACATCTGTATTTTTCGTAATGTAATTGGCGACTGAAAGTAAATAGAGAGATGAATGCTGCCATGTAATGCATGCCTGTAAATGTCACTTTTTTTTAATTTTCAGTCCTTTTTTATTTATCACTTCGACTGCTTCACGGATAGTCAGCCAGTCAGGCGAACTATAGTTTGTATTTGATAGTGTTTGTTTTTTTGACATAGTGGTTTGCCTCTATTTCTATTTTTTAAAAAAACCATGAATTTTCCAGTGAAATAAATTTCATGGTGCGGGATCTATTGCGTTATAATATTTGGATTATATTAACGCGGGGGCCTCTTAGCGTTTCAGTCCCCCATGTCCGGCCTCATATTTCGCAGTGATTGAAAAGAAGAACAAATATCAGGTTAAACTAATTCAATCCTCAAACATTATTTAAGTTGAATGGAAGACATTACATAAATCTGTCTGCTCCGCCTGATGCTTCAATTGTCTGTCCAGTAACAAACTGATTCCTCCCAGAAAGTAGGAACGCAGCAATTGCAGCAATATCTTCAGGAAGTCCAAAGCGGCCCACAGGCGTTTTCTCTTTACCCAGTAATGCCATTACCTCTTCGTCTGTTCTGTCAACCAGTTCAGGACGACGATTGCGAACATTCGGTAGCATGTTCTGCGCCCAGTTATCCGTCGCGACAGCACCCACTCCGATCGCATTGACCAGAATGCCATCCGGAGCCACGCTAAGTGCTAAACTACGGGTCAGGTTGTTGATAGCGGCGCTCAGTGCGTGTGAGACGGTAAGTTGCGGATTAGGGTAGATACCGCCAATGGATGAGATATTGACAATACGCCCCCAGTTTCGTCTCTGCATCCCGGGGATGATTACCTTACAAAAACGTCGCATGGCGGATAATTTGGTCTCAGTCATTATCTGCCAGTCTTCTTCCGAAGTGGTTAACAGTGTGCCCGCATGGGCTCTTCCGGCATTGTTAACCAGTAAATCAATACGCTGAAAAACCTTTTCCGCTTGTTCAACCACTAAAGAAGGTAGTTTGGGATCAGTCACATCCCCGGCAACAGGCAGCACCGAAACACCGTATTTCTCTGAAATTTTTTTCGCAGCCAGAATCAGCTCAGGTTCTCGTCTGGCCACCATGACTAAATGCACACCATTCATGGCCAGTTCTTCACAAATGCTGAAACCAATTCCGGTTCGGGCTCCGGTTACCAGAGCCACTTTTCCAGTCAGTTTTAAATCCATTTGCTGCTCCTCAAGTTAAGCACAGTTAATAACATGAGCAGTATTAGTAACAAATCTCTTTTTCAGGAGCTTGTGCATCAGAATTCAGACGTCTGAAAAAAGCGGTCAAAGAGTTGGGATTTCCGTCTGCTTATACTCCAGACGATATTGAGTTTAGAGCCAGGAGTGGTCAATGCGAACGGACAATCATGAGCTTTCTTCTGCCAGGATTCTTATGCTGGCGATTATTTGCTGTATTGTTGTAGCTAATATTTATTTTAATCAATCTGTCCTGAATTTAATTGCCGGATCCTTTCCCAATGAATGGGGGGCTGTTTCTTTGATCCCCATGGGCACCCAGTTAGGTTATGCGGTGGGCTTATTCTTTCTGATCCCACTGGGCGATTATATTGAACGTCAGCGGCTTATCCTGCGTCAAGCGCAGGTGCTTTTCCTGGCACTGATCGGCATGATGTTATCGCCAACGGCGACAGTGTTGGTGTTCTTCTCCTTCCTTACCGGGATGGCTGCAACAGTAGCCCAACAGATAGTGCCGCTTGCCGCCTCGCTCTCCAGAACTTCTGCACGAGGTAAAACCGTGGGTACGGTGATGAGCGGTGTCCTGGCAGGTATCCTTGCTGGCCGGGCTATCGGAGGCCTTATTGGTCAGTATTTCGGCTGGCGCGGTGTCTTTTTGTCCGGCGCGATCATGACATTGCTGGCTATATTTTTCATCTTGCGCATTTTGCCTGCTCAGTCGTTGCCAACGCCAAAGTTTAACTATCTGGCGGTATTACGTTCATTAGGACAGCTGTGGAAAAGCGAGCCGCAGGTGCGTGGTGCAACTCTTACACAAGCAATGCTGTTTGCCTCCTTCAGCGTGCTGTGGACCGTGCTCCCTTTCTGGTTAGCTCATAGCTACGATTACGGTGCAGGGATAACCGGCACCCTGGCTGCTTTGGGGTTAATCGGTATTCTGTGTGCGCCTCTGGCGGGAAGTTTCAGCGATCGTCAGGGACCATTCCGAATGGTTGTTTTTGGTGTGATACTCATGCTGCTAGCCTGGACTGTTTTTTGGAGATGGAACAGTATTGTGGGTATGGTGGTGGGCATTCTACTACTGGATGCGGGTGAGCAATGTGTACTGATAGCTAATCAGCACACGATTTATTCTTTGCGTCCGGATGCCAGAAACCGTCTTAATACATTATTTATGTGCGTTATGTTTATTGGCGGAGCATGTGGCTCACTGACTGCCACCTGGTTATGGGAGACAACTCATAGCTGGGCGCTGATTTCTTCAGCAGGGGGCGGACTCGTGATCATGGGGATGTTGATAGCCGTAAGACGTAAATATTCAGGCCCCTATTCGGGCACATAACGCAATAGCACTTCTTACATCCGTCGCATTGTCTGAGTCATCAACATCATTTAAAGCGTCCTGTATCAATTGTTTAGCAGCCCATTTTTCCCCGGCTTCAGCCTGCAATGTCGCCAATGAATAAGCAATACGGAGGGCCCAGCCATAAGCCTGTTGCTGGCGCGCTTTGTCCAGGGCCTGCTCCAACAGCAGGCGTTGCTTCTGAGGAGGTAATTGAGTGGCAGAAAGACGCATCAGCTCAGGCGTGCACCAGTTTTCATGATCCTGGCGGGTGGCTCTCAGTGATACCCCGGTATCAATTTCTGACAACAAGGGGGAATATTGCCAGTCTAATCCCATCGCCCGCAACGAGCTAAATAGTGTGGTTTGACTAACATCGGTATGACTGAACTGTTTAGCCCAAACAAGAAACAGCTCGCCGTATGTCTTCCAGAAATATAAATCATGCCTTTTTGCCAGATGAATAAGCCAGTTTGCGGCCTTTATAACCCAACGCGGATTACGATCCAGTGCTGCTGTCATACAAGCGCCTTCAGCCAGTGCACAGCAAAGAGAACAGACATGCTGCAAACGAGCGGCTTTTTTAACACCGCGCCATGCCATCTGTTTCGCGGCCTTATACTCACCCTGTAACCAGAGTAAACGAGACAGAAAGGCCTGACCGGCGCTCTCTTGATCAAGACCAAAACGGAAAGAGTGGCTTAATTCACCATGTTCATACCAATCAAGAGATTGTTGGAGATAATCACGCCCGACATCATGACGGCCCAAAAAATGCAGGGATACACCGAGAATACGCAGCCCGGTTGCCATCGCCTCCTCGTCGGTAATGGACCGTGCTAGCTCGCACATAGATTGCGCATGCTCAAGCGCTTTATCCAACTCGCCAGTACGCAGATAATACAACCATAATCCGTAATGTGCCTGTAAACGTATTTCTTTGTCGTCGAGCTTTTCTGCAATTGTCAGCGCGGTTTTCCAGGCTGAATGTGTTTCAGGCGTAGGGCCTTTTGCCCAGGTTGACGCCTTACCTGCTACAGCGCTGAGATTCATTCTCTGGCGTAGCGTTAATACTACCTGCGAAGTATTTTCATAAAGCAGAGGATATATATGGCGCTGACATTCATCGTATAGTGAATATTCAATCCAAAAAGGGGTCATAGCTTGTAAGATCTCAAGCCCTTTAGAGGGATCAGCTCCCTCAATCAACGTTTGCTGTAATACACTCCGCAAATCATTAAGTATATGGCTATAACGTTCACGCCATTGTCCTGTTGGCAGCATAAACCAATCATCTTGTGCCTCTTTTACCAGAACTTTATAATAGTCGGCAAAACGGGCCTCAAGAACAGTATATTCACCCTGTTGCCTGAGTTTATCGCATGCGAACTGGCGCATGGTTTCCAGCAGGCGGAAACGGGTCTCTGGTACCTGAGTACTGACCTGAATCAGGGATAAAGACAGCAATCTTTGAAGATCGTCAACAACCTGCCAGCGATGCTTGTCTTTAATCAGCAGAAGGTCGCTTACTGATTTCACACTGAACATATCGGTATAGATCCCCAGAGAGCAAAATAATCGTTGTTCACGTGTGTTGAGCAACTGATAAGTCCACTCCAGCGCGGTCAGTATTTTCTGATGTCTGGGCTCCAGAGATCTGTGCGTATTGCTCAATAGCTGGAAACGGTCTTCCAGTCGGCTATAGATCTCTTTGACACTCATGACTGGCAGACGGGAGGCCGCAAGTTCAATCGCCAGCGGCAGACCGTCAAGATGACGGCATAACTCGCCAATCAAAGACAGTTCGCTGGCTGATGGATGGTAATTATGTCGATTGGCCTGCCCGCGTTCGATAAAGAGGCGGACACTGGAAAAAGTTAGTAACTCGTGGGTATCAGCCTCTTCGCTCTCAGGAACTTGTAATGGTGGTAGTAGATATTGTTGCTCGCCGGCAACCTGCAACGCTACCTGGCTGGTCAACAACAGTTTGATATGGGGAGCCAGGTGCAGGAGCAACGTAATCACTGGTTCAAGTTCATTAATTACATGTTCACAGTTATCAATCAGCAGTAAACATCGACGCCGTGCAAGCTGTTGCCGTAAATCGGCATCATTATGAATGGCAGCTAATGGAAGATGGAGCGCTTGTGAAATAACGGATAGCAAGCTGGATGCTTCGGTGATATGAGCCAGTTCAGCCACACATATTCCATCAGGAAAATGCGTGTGTGTAAGACTGACGACTTCCCATGCCAGACGAGTCTTACCCACGCCCCCTGAGCCTGTAATCGTCACCAGACGGTATTGATCCAATAAGGCGCATAATTCCTGCACAGCTTTATCACGCCCCAGAATCGACGCTAGAAAAGGGGTAATAGCGGGCTCAGGTATTTTTGATTTAGAGAGCGGTTCAGTTGGCGAATTGTTGATATTAAAGCGATAACCACAACCAAATTCAGTAACCAGTAGATGGCGGTCATGTCCCAGTATGCGGCGTATAGCTGAAATTTGTGCCTGAAGATTATTTTCTTCGACGATTTCATTTCCCCACACTTGCGTAAGTAAAGATTCTTTATTTACCGCTTTACCTCTGGCACTCACCAGAACAACCAGAACATCAAAAGCTCTGGCAGAAATTCTTACTGGCTTACCCCGATGTAACAGAATCCTTAGCTGTGGCCAGATTTGCCAGTCAGCAAAGTGAATCTCATCAATTGATATCATAGTGTTGAGATCTTCTGTTTTGAGCATCACGAACTCTCGCTATGGAGTAAGCCATTTCTAACGAAAGCGGTTATCAGAATCAGGCTACATGTTGAATGTGTTGCACCGGAGTATCACTATTCAATACCACTTTTACCGTTAATGATTATAAAGCCAATAGTGCTATGTGGCATAGCTTTGCGATCAAACTGGTGATGAAAACTGAACTATCTATGCCAGCCATATCCCATCAGGCATGGCTGGAAAAGCACTCACATGGATAATCATTCGACTAGGGATTAACCTTCAAATAACAGCGTGTGTCCGAACATTTAAATAATGGTGGTACGGGATGCCAATACCAGAACTGATGGCGGTTTATACAGTCTTATCTCAATGGCGCTAACAGCCACAGACAGAGGAAGCGGACTTGATACCTGTACCATAAACAGAGTATATCGACGAACGATCCACGCTGACAATGAGACGACGATTGGCATCCAACGAAGCGATCAAAGGCTAATTATTGCGATGCCGGTCAGCACCACCACTGCACCAGCAATCCGGCGTGCCAGATGATTTTCACGAAACAGCCAGTACGAAAGAAGAGAGCCGACAATAATGGATGTTTCCCTGAGAGGAGCGACGAGTGCCAGTGGCATGCTCTGCATGGCTGTCAGTACAAGGATGTAGGCAAGGGGAGAGCATACAGCAATGATAAGGATTGGGATGATATCCACACGTACAGCAGTTGGAATGCGATTTCGTCGCCGCATCGCACCAGGGGTAAGAATCAGACTCTGTAGCAGGAGTGTGCTGGCGTAGTAGCTCACTGGATCCAGGTGCAGAGAGATTACCGAATAACCGTCCCAGAGTGTATAGCCAGCGATGGCGGTGCCTGTCGCTGCCCCCCAAAGCATTCCCTGTAGCGGCCGGCTTCCGCTCCTGAACGGATTGCCGGTGACAACGAAAATACCAGCGATAACGATAAAGGCGCCGAGTAAAGCGCCTGGTGAAAGCCGTTCTCCCATGAGAAGGGTTGCAAACAGTATCGTCAGAACTGGTCCACTTCCTCGGGCAATCGGATAAACAACACCCAGTTCGGCGCGCTCGTAGCCAGCCTGCAAGATTAGAGAATAAGCGATATGAAGTGCAGACGAGATAACTGCGCCGACAGCGAGTCTCCAGTCGAGCTCCTGTTGTCCCTCAACTATCAGAATGAGGCTGAACGGGACCCACAGCAATGCTGAGGCACAGCTGTACGCCCAGACGAACACAAGAGTGTCTTCCCTCTTGTATTTTGAGGCTATATTCCATACTGCATGGGCTATCGCAGCAGTAAGAATCATTGCTACCGTGCTGAACTGCATCAGGACATATCGGGCAAATCAATACCCGCCCGTTCAGCCCGGCGACTTTGTTCTTTATCCCGCAGAGTGAGAGCAGCGACCAGCGTATCAATAACGACGAGCTGGGCCAGTCGACTCCCGGCAGCGGCCATCTGTGCCGGGAGTGGCATTCCGCCAACAACGAGCGAAACGTTGGCGAGTGTCGCCAGTGGGGTATCGTACTGGTTAGTTATTGCAATAAGCGATGCTCCTGCCGAGGATGCTGCATCAGCGATGGAGAGTGTGGATGATGTGCGCCCTGTTGAACTGACGACGATGATGACGTCGCCTGGACCGAGTAGACGAGCAGCAATCATCGCTGATAAATAATCCTGGATACTGACGGTTATCACACCCGCCGTCCGCAAACGAAAGACCGCATCAGCGGCAACCGTCGCAGAGGGACCAGCACCAAATGCAAATACCTGGCGTGCGCTCTGGATTAAATCGACCGCCTCATCAAGGGCGGAGATTTCGATAGCACCGCTGAGCGCAGTCAGTGCGTCTACACCAGCACGAATTGATGTTTCCAGCACTGATGCCAGCGTCGCATCCGCTGTAAGAACTTCAGGCGGGGCAAAGAATTGGGCAGTGCCACGAGCCCGGGCAATCTCTATCTTAAGTTCAGTGAACCCGGTGAACCCGATCGCTCGTGCAGCGCGTATTACTGTCGGCGGTGATACACCAGCACGGGTGGCAACCTGTGCTGCCGTGCTTGTACCGACAAATAAAGGATCGACAAGCAGGAGGTCGACAACTTTAGCCTCACTTGCAGCGAGGTCGCCGCTTCGGGCGTGAATGCTGCCAAGCCATTGCTGTAACCGCTGCTCACCTTCTGAAATTCTATTACCAATTTCTTTATTCATATGTAATATATTACATGTCCTTTGGGAAGGGCACAACCACCACGTAATTAGATTCTGTTGCAAGGAGTCCGCATTCATGAACACTGAAATCAATACAGTTGTTGCTGTTTTAGGTCCAGGTGCCATCGGCACAACAGTCGCGGCGGCGTTACACGAAGTCGACCGCACACCATTGCTGTGTGGACGTACTCCCCGCGATCACCTGACCTTGCAAGATGGCGACCGCTTTATCACCGTACCCGGTCCGGTACAGACGAATCCGGCACAAATCACTCGCACGGTTGATCTTATCTTTCTGGCAGTCAAGTCCACACAAATCGACGCGGCAGCAGAATGGCTCAGGGCGTTGACTGGCCCGGAGACGGTTGTATGCGTGCTCCAGAACGGGGTCGAACAGTTGGACAGGCTCGCTACGTACTCTCTGCCCGGACAGAGCGTTCCCGCTGTCGTGTGGTTCCCTGCGCAAGCGCAGTCCGATGGCTCGGTACGCTTGCGTGGTGAGGCGCGCCTCAGCGTGCCAGACGCACCAGCTTCCCGTGTAGTGGCCGCAGCGCTGCAAGGCACGTGGTGCTCCGTAGATCTGGCCGCGAATTTCAGCTCCCTGGCCTGGCGCAAGCTGATGCAGAATGCGGTGGCTGGACTCATGGCACTCACGCACCGCCGCTCAGGCATGTTTGGCCGTGCTGATATCGCCAGGCTTACGCTGGCTTATCTGCAGGAATGCCTGGCCGTGGCACGTGCAGAGGGCGCTGAACTCGGAGACGAAGTGCCGCAGGAGATCCTCGATAAGTTCCGGGCGGCTCCTGCAGACATGAGCACCTCCATCCTCACGGATCGAGAAGCTGGCCGACCGCTTGAATGGGATATCCGCAACGGCGTCATTGCGCGTCGCGGCCGGGTTCACAGCATTCCAACGCCGATCAGCGACATCCTGGTGCCGCTTCTTGCGGCTGCGAGCGATGGCCCTGGTTGATCCTAAAGCCGATGATTGCACTCTTACTTCTCTTCTTCGTCGCTCTCGGTGCCGGAGTACTCAGCGGTGTCGTCGGCACTGGCTCGTCGTTAATCATGCTGCCCGTCCTCGTCGCCACGTACGGGCCACGGATTGCTGTGCCTGTTATGGCGATCGCCTCCCTTTTCGGCAACATCGGACGGGTGATTGTCTGGTGGCATGAGATTCGTTGGCGACCGGTGTTTGCCTATTCGTTGGCGGGAGTTCCTGCGGCTGTTCTCGGGGCGCACACGTTACTTACGATTTCTCCTGGCACAGTGGAGGTATTCCTGGCAGCTTTCTTCCTTGCGATGATCCCGCTGCGCCGTCTCATCAGACGATCGAACCTCCACTTGAATCTCTGGCACATGAGTTTTGCCGGGGCGATTGTCGGGTTTCTGACAGGATTCGTGCTGTCCACCGGGCCGCTCAGCGTGCCGGTATTTACCGGGTACGGAATGAGTGGAGGCGTATTTTTGGGATCAGAGGCGGCAAGCGCAATCCTGCTCTACGCTGGCAAGCTAGCTACGTTCGGTATATCGGGCGCACTCGCGCAGCCTGTCCTCACATATGGACTTGCCATCGGCATCGCATTGTTCGTCGGTTCGATGATTGCGAAACGTCTCGTCCAGAAACTCCAGACGCATACGTTCGAGCTTCTCATTGATGCCGTTCTCGTCGCTGGGGCAGTAGGGATGATCCTTGCTCTCAAATGAAATGGCACGCCAGGGCTGACGGCGCAAGCGTGTTGTTATTGTGTAACAGCTTTCTACAGGCAGCGACGGGTCGGGGTGGAGGGGTTGGCAAGCCATCAGAAATGAATAAAGCCGTACCAGGGTATGCTGGTACAGCTTTTTGTTATTGTTCATGCAGCTTCGTTGTTTTTATTCCGCCCTGTGTTAAAAGGTGGTACGTATGCGACCCGGCATGTATCGATATAATCTGACCACCACTGCATCATCGCCTTGCGGGCTTCCAGATGCTCAGCCTTATGAATGTAAGCCAGACGCACGGTGT
This sequence comes from Klebsiella huaxiensis, assembly GCF_003261575.2. Taxonomy (GTDB): domain Bacteria; phylum Pseudomonadota; class Gammaproteobacteria; order Enterobacterales; family Enterobacteriaceae; genus Klebsiella; species Klebsiella huaxiensis. Next base: position 2,195,542 of record NZ_CP036175.1, read on the forward strand.
TGCGCTCCTGGTGACTCATCTGGCGTTCCACTGCATCCTGCGACCATAAGCCAGACTCCATCAGGGCACTGCATGCCATTGCCCGAAAGCCATGTCCGCAGATGTCCTGTTTCGTGTCGAATCCCATAAGGCGCAGTGCTTTATTAACCGCGTTTTCGCACATCGGCCTGTACGGGTTATGGTCGCCGGGGAAGACCAGTTCGTAAGCCCCGGATATTTCCTTAATCCGTTTCAGAATAGCTATAGCCTGCTGTGAGAGGGGCACGATATGAGCAGTGCGCATTTTGGCACCGCGCCCTGAATAACGCACACCCACAATGGCTTCGCGTGTGGCGGGTATCGTCCAAATTCTGTTTATGAAATCAATTTCTGACCAGCGTGCAAAGCGCAGCTCACTGGAGCGAATGAACAGATGCAGCGTCAGCAGGACAGCAAGCCGGGTCAGTTCACGGCCCTGATGATATGCTTCAATGTGTTCAATCAGTTCAGGCAGCCGCTCCAGCGGCAGGGCGGGATAGTGGTGTCTCATGGGGGGAGCCGTCACGCCATCAAGATTTGCTGCCGGGTTGGTGTCGATAAATCCCTGATGGACCGCATGGCGCATGATGTTACTGAGGTGCTGCCGCGTGCGGGACGCGACTTCCAGCAGGCCCTTTTCCTCAATGCCTTTCAGCAGGTCAATGAAATGATGGGGTTTAAGCTCCGTGACGGACAGATGACCAATTACAGGAAAGATATGGTTGTTCATGCTGGCAAGTAGACGGCCAGCGGTGTTCTGCGACCACTTTTTATTGTTTTTATGCCATGCCAGCGCCACTGTTTTAAACACCTTCTCTGGTGTGCAGGCTCTGCGTTCAGCAGCCCTCTGCTGTGCCGGGTTGATGTTCAGCGCCAGCATCTTACGGATACCTTCGCGCTGCTGGCGGGCATCAGACAGGGAGACGGCAGGATAGGCACCCAGTGCAATGCGGGATTCTTTGCCGTTTATACGATATTTTAGATACCAGAGACGTGAACCGCCTGGATTAACTAAAAGGTACAGACCGTGAGAATCGGAAACTTTGAAGGGTTTTGCGGATGGTTTTAAGTTGCGGATTTTTGAGTCGTTAAGAGACATTTGGGGGTCACTCCGTCATCGAACCAACTTGACCCCAAATCTGACCACCAAATTCTCCCGATGCAGAGGGAAAACTGAAAATGCATCGGGAAGACTTTTCACGCTAACTGATTGAATCTAAATCATATAGGGATTCACAAAGCGGCATGAAAACAAGAATTTGGCTCCTCTGACTGGACTCGAACCAGTGACATACGGATTAACAGTCCGCCGTTCTACCGACTGAACTACAGAGGAATCGTTGTGGAGTGGTATCTTAGCGGCGAAAAAACTTTTGTCAAACATCAATTCGCCATCCGCCTTTCAACTGGCGTATCCATCAACAATTTGTCGTAATTACCGACAATTCATCGGGAAAAATGCTTTGCAGGATTAGCTTTTCTCTATCATCATTTGAAATGTAGTTTCAACTTTTCTCACTAAGGTCTCCCTTGAACGTCACCTCCGCATTACGCCAGGCTGTCGAACGTACGTCCTGGTTCAAAAAACGCAAGAGCTATCGCGTCCTTTACTGGCGTGAAATCAGCCCTCTTGCGGTACCAATTCTGCTGGAAAACGCCTGCGTTTTGCTGATGGGCGTACTGAGTACCTTTTTGGTCAGTTGGCTGGGTAAAGAAGCGATGGCAGGCGTGGGCCTGGCTGATAGCTTCAATATGGTGATCCTCTCATTCTTTGCGGCGATCGACCTGGGGACGACGGTGGTGGTGGCGTTTAGTCTGGGCAAACGTGACCGGAAACGAGCAAGAGCAGCCGCGCGACAGTCGCTTGCGATCATGACGCTGTTTTCCATCGTTCTGGCGGTGGTGATACACGCCTTTGGTGAGCAGATTATTAATGTTGTCGCTGGGGATGCCACAGAACAGGTAAAAGGTCTGGCTCTGACCTATCTTGAGCTGACGGTGTTGAGCTACCCGGCGGCGGCAATTGCCCTTATCGGCAGCGGCGCGCTGCGCGGAGCAGGGACAACCAAAATTCCGCTGATAATTAACGGTGGGATGAATATTCTCAATATCATCATCAGTAGTATCCTGATTTACGGTATTTTTTCCTGGCCAGGGCTGGGATTTGTCGGCGCTGGCCTTGGGCTAACCATTGCCCGCTATATTGGTGCCGTGGCAACCATCTGGGTATTAATGATCGGTTTTAACCCGGCCCTGCGGATTTCGCTGAAGAGCTATTTTAAGCCGTTTAACTTCGCCATTATTTGGGAAGTGATGGGGATTGGCATTCCCGCCAGTATTGAGTCCGTTTTGTTCAATGGCGGCAAATTACTGACGCAGATGTTCGTTGCTGGTATGGGAACAAATGTGATTGCCGGTAACTTTATCGCTTTCTCGGTGGCGGCATTGATCAACCTGCCGGGGAACGCCCTCGGTTCGGCATCAACGATTATTACTGGTAAACGTCTTGGAAAAGGGCAAATAGGGCAGGCAGAGCGTCAGGCGTGGCACGTCTTTTGGTTGTCAACGATAATCCTGACGCTGATTGCCTGGGGGACCGCGCCATTTGCCAGCCTGATCGCCTCATTCTATACCAGCGAAGACGATGTCAAAGTCGTAGTCAAAGAACTGCTATGGCTAAACGCCTTCTTTATGCCGATCTGGGCGATGGCCTGGACGCTGCCGTGCGCCTTTAAAGGCGCGCGGGACGTGCGCTACACCATGTGGGTGTCGATGCTGGGTATGTGGGGCTGTCGCGTGGTGGCGGGCTACACGCTGGGGATTGTGCTCGGAATGGGGGTCATTGGCGTCTGGCTGGGAATGGTGCTCGACTGGGCGGTGCGCGGTGTGCTGTTTTATTTCCGGATGGTCAGCGGGCGCTGGCTGTGGAAATATCCGCGAAGTAAGGTGCAGGCCGAAGACACCGGGACACAGGCTGAGGAAACGTCGCCCGGCGGTGGGTGAAACGCTAGTTTTTGTCCAAAGTGGAGAATTATTCGGCAAACAGTTTGAAATGTGAAAACAGCCTTTGACAAGGTGGGGTGCCATCGATAATATGCGCCCCGTTCACACGATTCCTCTGTAGTTCAGTCGGTAGAACGGCGGACTGTTAATCCGTATGTCACTGGTTCGAGTCCAGTCAGAGGAGCCAAATTTAGAAAAGCCCGCTTAAGGAAACTTAAGCGGGCTTTTTGCTTATGTGTTATTGATGAGAATTCTCCCTGCACGGCGCTGCCGGACAGGGAGAAATGAAATTAACGGAACGGCGGTTCGTTGAAGGTTCTCAGCTTGCGTGAATGCATGTGGTCGCCTTCGGCACGCAGCAGGTCAATCGCCCGAATGCCAATCTGTAAATGTTCGGAGATCGCCCCTTCATAGAAGCGGTTGGCCTGACCTGGTAACTTAATCTCGCCGTGAAGCGGTTTATCGGACACGCAAAGCAGGGTGCCGTAGGGGACGCGGAAGCGGTAACCCTGCGCGGCGATAGTGGCGCTTTCCATATCGATAGCCACTGCACGACTGAGGTTAAAGCGCAGCGCGGAGGCCGAGTAGCGCAGCTCCCAGTTACGATCGTCAGTGGTGACCACCGTTCCGGTACGCAGACGTTGCTTAACCTCTTCACCGGGCATCCCGCTGACCTGTTTAGTGGCATCGTAGAGCGCGCGCTGGACTTCGGCGATGCTCGGAATAGGGATATCCGGCGGCAGTACCGCATCCAGCACATGGTCATCGCGCAGATAGGCGTGGGCCAGCACGTAGTCGCCAATGGTCTGGCTTTCGCGTAGGCCGCCGCAGTGGCCAATCATCAGCCAGACGTCCGGGCGTAGCACCGCTAAATGATCGCAGATATTTTTAGCATTCGCCGGGCCTACACCAATATTAATCAGCGTGATCCCCTGTCCGTCTTTGGTGATCAGGTGCCAGGCCGGCATCTGGTGCTTTTTCCATGCCAGATCGGAAATCGCCTCTTCCGGGGCTTGCGTATCCGCCGTTATCCAGATCCCGCCCGCGCAGGAGAGGGCGATGTATGGACTATCGGGGTCAAGGATCTGGCTACAACCCCAGCGCACGAACTCATCGACGTAGCGAGTGTAGTTGGTAAACAGCATATACGGCTGGAAATGGTCAACCGGCGTACCGGTGTAGTGGCGCAGGCGCGCCAGCGAGAAATCAACGCGGCGAGCGTCGAAGTGTGAAAGCGGGTAGTACTCGGTCGAATGGAACAGACCATCGGCGGTTTCATCGCCAATCTGCGACAGCTCGGTGGTCGGGAAAAAGCGGGTCAGACCGACGCTCATCGAGCGGTCGAGCGTTAACTCAGATCCATCGATGACGTACGGATAGGGAATTTCATGCTGCGATAACTCGACGGAGATACAGGCATCGTAGTCCTGATACAGCATGGTGAGCTGTTCCAGCAGATAGGTGCGAAACAGTTTAGGGTTGGTAATGGTGGTGGTATAGCAACCGCTATGGGTGAAGCGGCCCCAGGCGCGAGTTTTTAAGGCTTTATGCTCAGCGCCATCCCATGAAACCGACAGCTGCGGGTAAACGAATAACCCTGCGGCGCGGGCGTTATTATCGGGCAGAGTATTATGGTTGATATATTCGCCGATGGCTTTACGCAGCGCAGTGACCGATTTTTCATACAGCGCTTCGAGTTGCGTAAGCGCCTGTTCTGGGGTCAGCCTGGCGGCTTGCTGGTTCATGACTTACTCCTTGTTTCTGCTCTGCTGACATTTTGCTTAGTATGTCACAGACTGGAATATGCGTCGGAGAATTTCACCTGTTTAGTTAAGAAACTACTGAGATTAGAACCAGTTGATAATGGTATGTGCTAATTAATTCGCGACAATATTGTCGATGTTAGCCCAGCGATCAGCGCTAAAGTGCGTGGCATTGAGCACTTTTACCGTTAAAGCCTTATCATCATTAATGCAATACAACGCGTTTGCCAGCGGCGTTAGCTTGTCACCTTCCTGCAAACGGCGGCAGCAGAGAGTGATTTCGGCAATAATCATTAACTGGCCGCTTTGTAAGACCACTGTGGTGTGCGCTGACGCCGACTCCTTGCGTACTTTCTTAACCCACCATTCCATTTTTTATCCCTGAGCTGTTACATTTGGGCGATAATTAATGTTTGCACCTCTTCTGGCAATAAGAATAGCCGCTTGGTTTAGTCTATGTTTAAAAAGAGAATCGCAGGATCTGATTCGGTCTGCGTAATAACCCCTCCCTGGCGTGCAAAGAGATAATTCGGACAGAAATATGGCAATGGTGCGTTTTACCCGGCTTTTGAATAAGTCTGGCTTAACAATGGTCTCTTTGGCAAAGAAGGCGGCGATTGGCCTGGTGGTAGTAGTGATTGTCTTTTTTATTGGCCGTATTTACGAATCCCAACGCGGTCCGGCGCTGCACCGCTGGCATACCTGGACGGCGGACGAAATGACTGCCAGCGAGATAGACCATGCCACGTTTGCCCAATATCAGGCGCGGGAAGAGGCTATTTTCCGCGATATGAAAAGCAACATTACCGACACGCTGAGCGACGATGAAAAAACGGCGATTAACCGTTTTTACGCCCAAAGCCTGGTTTATCCGGATAAGTTTCAACCCGACTGGAACCGCTCCTTTATTTTGTTGCCGCAGGGTAAACCGCGCGGCGCTGCGGTATTGCTCCACGGACTGACGGATTCCCCCTACAGCGTGCACTATCTGGCGCAACGCTATCAGCAGCAGGGGTTTATCTCCGTTGCGCCGAGGTTACCGGGACACGGTACCGCACCAGGCGCGTTGACCGGTGTCGATCGCGATGAGTGGATTGCCACCACGCGTCTGGCGGTGCGTGAAGCAACGCGACTGGCGGGGCCAGACGTGCCGCTGCACGTGATTGGCTACTCTAACGGCGGGGCGCTGGCACTCAAATATGCTCTTGATAGTCTGGAAGATAAATCGTTGCGTCGGCCGCAACAAATAATCCTGCTGTCACCGATGATTGGCGTCACCGCGTTTGCCCGTTTTGCCGGGCTGGCCGGTTTACCCGCGATATTCCCGGCTTTCGCCCGCGCGGCATGGCTGAACGTCGTCCCGGAATTTAATCCCTATAAATACAATTCGTTCCCGGTTAAGGCGGCCAGGCAGTCGTGGCTGTTATCACAGGCGCTGCAACAGCAAATCGTGCAGGAAGCGCAAAGTCAGCGGCTGGGGGAATTAGCGCCAGTATTAACTTTTCAGTCGGTGATGGACTCAACGGTGAGCACGCGGGCGGTGGTGGATTCGCTTTATCGGTATTTACCCGATAACGGCAGCGAACTGGTGATTTTTGATATTAACCAGGCGGCGAATTTACGTGCGCTGTTCCGGCCCTCGTTATACTCGGCGGTGAATACGTTATTGCCGCCCGCGCCGCGCCCCTACGGCACTACGGTGATTACTAATGCCGCTCCCGACACCTACGAAACGGTAGCCCGCACAACGCTTGCCGGAACCCGAACGGAAACCGTCACGCCGCTGCATATTGCCTGGCCACAGGATATGTATTCGCTGTCGCACGTGGCGGTGCCGTTCCCGCTGACCGATTCGCTGTATGGTCGTGAACCGGCAGAGAAGAATCGCTACGGGATTAGCATTGGTACTATTTCGCTGCGCGGTGAAACCTCAACGCTGAGCGTCGGGCTGGATACGTTAATGCGCGTCACCTCCAACCCGTTTTTCCCGTGGATGATGGTGAGAATTGACCATCATATTGCCTGTAGCGAGCAGGCCGATGTGGCCGCCTGCCTGCGTCCGGAGGCCGCGGCTTCAGAATAGCGTCACGTGCATAATGGTGCGGATGGCAATTCCGGCGATAGCCCCGGTGGCGGCGAAGCGGAACAGGCGTACGAAACGCGAGCTGACTCCCAAAAAGATGCCGATGCCGGGGAGATCAAAGGTCTGTACTAACAGGCCTGCGGAGGCATTAATTTGGCTCACGGTCACTTTACCTTGCTGAATCATTTCTGAGACCACGCCGAAATAGGCCGTGCCGCCCGCAACACATTTGACCAGCGCCGGGAGCACGAAGTTAACCGGAATATTCAGCCACAGTAGCAGCGGCAGCAGCAAGCGCTGGAGCATCTCAATCAGGCCTGCCGCCTGCATAAACCCGACGATAGCCAATGACAGGATCAGCATGGGCACCGCGCCGAGCGCCAGACGAATGGCGTCTGAACCGGCGCTATTGATAACGGCGATGATCCCCTGGTTATTCTGCTCGGCATTGGGCAGATCTTCAGCCCGCGCGTTTTCAACAATCGACAGCTTGCGGCCAGTAATATGCCAGGTTACCGCGGCGGCGCACAGCCCGCCGACAATAGAAATGACAATAGAGGCCAGCCAGTGCAAGCCAAAAGGTGTTAACGGGTAGAAAACGTTGCCTTGTCCCATGGCGAAGAGCATTGCCAGCGTGGCAGCCATCTGCCGGTCCGACGCGCCGCGTTTATCCATAATAGCGAGGGTCGCCAGCGGAGCGGCAAAACTGACAAAATTCATCTGAATCAGGGCAAAAGCGCTCATCCCTGTTAAGCCGAACGGCTTAAGCAGCGGGGCGAGCCAGCGAACGATAACGTCCAGGACCCCGCGCACTTCCAGATATTTCATCACGATGAGCATGACAACCATGATTGGCAATAGCGTATAAAGCGCCACGTCAACGGAGGTTTTTCCCGCCGACATAATAATGCTGATGAAGTCCATCTATTTCTCAATCACTGCGGACAGAAAGGATAATTAGCGCCATCATAGTCCCCGCGGGAAGGAAATGAAATCGCCGCGAAGACTCTCTCTGTCCTGAAAAGAGTTGCGAACTGGACTTGCAATTAGCGCCGCCGGGTGTAGAAAATTTGTCCTCTGATATTTGCAAAGCCTGTTTTTTGTTCCCAAACTGAATTAACACCGGGCGACTTTCTTTAAGGATAAAACAATGCGACGTTGTCTGCGGATAGTGTGGGGAACTCTGTTTATTTTCGCCTTTGCGGTACAGGCTGAAACAAAGGTTTACGGCGAACAGCGCGTCAGCGGCTGGTGGAACTGGCTAAAAGACGATGTCTCGCAAACCTGGAATCAGCCGCAAAATTACGATTTGTATCTGCCGTTTCTCAGCTGGCATAACCGTTTTATGTACGATAAAGAGAAAACCGATAACTACAATGAGATGCCGTGGGGTGGGGGATTTGGTGTCTCAAGATATAACGAAGAAGGTAACTGGAGTTCGCTCTACGCAATGATGTTTAAGGATTCGCACAACGAGTGGCAGCCGATAATCGGCTACGGCTGGGAGAAGGGCTGGTATCTGGATAATAGCCGCGATTTTCGTCTGGGGCTTGGGGTGACCGCCGGGATAACCGCCCGAGAAGACTTCGCCAACTACGTACCGCTACCGATTATTTTGCCGCTCTTTTCCGCCAGCTATCGCCGTCTGAGCGTGCAGTTCACCTATATTCCCGGCACCTACAATAACGGCAACGTGCTGTTTGCATGGCTGCGCTACGGTTTTTAAATGAGGCGACAGGTTATTGAGGGGGGATGGCCTGAGGTAGATGAAAATCTGTATCAGGTATTGTTCTTAGGCATTGTGCTGGCTTCTTGTCGGGTGGCGGCTGACGCCTTACCCGACCTACAAAACCACCAATATCATCACGTTATGCACTTCCCGTAGGCCCGGTAAGGCGTTAGCCGCCACCGGGCAATCCCACAAAACGCACGTTACCAACAATCAGAAACCATCAAATCGTAATCACCTTTTTCACCAGCGAATTCGACAGCGCCAGCATTGAAATTAACACCGAGGCGATGAACGTCAGGACAATCAGCATTAACTTGGTCCCCAGCGAGCTAATTGGGATAAGCGCGGTCAGCAGATGAAAAACGGAGTAGTGGAGAATATAGACGCCGGTCATCGTTTTACTGATAGTCGCCAGAATGGTCTCTTTAAACTCGCTGTTTTTACGAAACCGTACGCCATTGGCGGCAATCACCAGCGCCACCACCAAAATATAAATTTGTGATCCGGTAAGAATGAACGCATTTCTGTCAGCCTTAAAGAGGGCGAAGAAGAAATGGCGCTCGTAAAACCAGGTGAAGAGATAAATAAACGGAATGGCGATCATCGCGCCTTTCACTACTCTCTCACGGGTCAGCCAACTGGCGACCAGCGGATCGCTGAACAGCTGGCCGGTCAGGTAAAACAGCAACCAGGTCCACAAACGGTACTGAGGGGCCAGGCTCAGCGCATGAACATCAGGATATAGCGCGGACAGCAGATCGTAGCCATATGAGAGTAACAGCAGCGCAAATACCACGCCGAAGAATAGCGTGCGTCGCTGGCTGAGCCACTCGATAAGTGGATGAAAGGTGTAAATCACAATAAAGGCAAAAACAAACCACGGCTGGATAAGATAACCGCGCTGGTAGGGTTCCCAGAGATAGTACACCGTCATCCAGAACAGGAAGACGATAACTACGCTTTTGATTTTACCCATTTGCCACTGCGAATCGTGCCGCGATTGCGAATCCAGATAGCCCGCCACCACAAAAAACAGCGGCGTGGCTATGGTCGAAATAAACGTCAGAAAACCGAGGACCCAGTGATAGTCGTAATCATAGCGATCCCAGGTGTTGTAAATGGTGAAAAAGGTCACCGCTGTCATGCATCCCAGCGTTTTAATAATATTTAATCCGGTGGTGTTCATTATTGTGGCTTCATACCCTTAGAACCTGGTGGGATAGGCTCTTATTATGGAAACAGGCGTAAATCACTGGCAGAACCAGCAGCGTCAGAATAGTAGCAAAACCCAGACCAAACATAATCACTACCGCCATACTCTGGAAGAAGACATCCAATAATAAAGGGGCCAGACCGAGAACGGTGGTGAAGGCGGTCAGCAGAATAGGGCGCAGACGCGAGGTGGCGGCATAAATAATTGCTTCCTGCTGCGGTTTTTCCTGCTTCTGCTGCTCAATTTCCTCAACCAGCACGATGCCGTTACGAATCAACATCCCGCTCAGGCTAAGCAAGCCTATCAACGCCATAAAACCAAAGGGTATCCCGGTAAGCAAAAAGCCCGGGGTCACACCAATCAGCGCCAGCGGTACCGTCAGCCAGATGGCGACCGCATTTTTCAGTGAACTAAACATCAGCACAGTGATAACGAACATCACCAGATAGCCCAGCGGCAGGGTGGTGAACAACCCCTGCTGCGCCTCGCTGGAATTCTCCGCATCGCCACCCCACTCAATACTGTAGCCGTGCGGCAGGGCGAGGGCATCGATTTGCGGCTTCACGCGGGCCAGAATATCGCCGGAAGTCTGGTTGCTTAATGGATCGGGATCGGTTTGTACCGTCAGCACGCGGCTGCGGTCGCGGCGCAGGATCAGCGGGTCTTCCCACTCAAGATTAAAGCCGCTAACCACGTTACTGAGCGGGATATACTGTTGGCGGTTTTGGCTCCAGACCAGCACATTATTCAGGTGGTTAGCATCCTGGCGCTCGGCGGCTGGTGGGCGAACCACCACCGGCAGCAGGTCAGCCCCTTCGCGATAGAGTCCCGCACGGCTACCGGAGAAATTCATCTCCAGCGCGTTATCGATATCCTGTTTATCTACTCCCAGTTCGCGGCCTAAGCTGGCGGAATATTGTGGGCGGATAACCTTGCTGCGGTTCTGCCAGTCGTTGCGCACGCCGTCGGTGGCCGGGTCTGCGGAGAGAATATCGCCCACCTGGCTGGCGAGCAGGCGCAGGCGGTCGGGATCCGGGCCTTTGATGCGCACTTCAATGGCGCTATCGCCGGAAGGGCCGAACATCACGCGTTTGCTGCTGGCATTAACCTGCGGATAGTTGCGCGCAATATAGCTGTCAACATGCTGCGTCAGAGTGTTAATACTGCGCTGGTCGTCCATGCGTACCATGATCTGCGCGTAGTTGCTGTATTGACGTTGCCCGCTGTAGGTGAGGATAAAACGCATGCTGCCCTGACCAACGGTGGCGATGGTGGTGACAACGCCCGGCTGGCCGTTAATCGAGGTTTCAATATCGCTGGCCATCTTTTCGGTTGTCGCAATATCAGTGCCATAGGGAAGCCAGAGGTCAACAAAGAAGATAGGCGTGTTCGATGAGGGGAAAAAGTTCTGCCGCACCGAACCGAATCCCCATATCGAAGCTGCCAGCAGCGCCACCATGACGGTCAGGGTGATCGCTTTGCGCATCAGTAGGGTGTGCAGAATCTGCTGATAAATGCGATAAAAGCGCCCGCTGTAGGGGTCGGTATCCGAGGTTTCAGCAGGTGGCTGTTGCCCTTTGAACAGCCACCATTTAATCAGTACTGGCGTGATGGTTAACGCTGAGAACCAGCTCAGCATGAGTGAAATCAGCAGCACCTGGAACAGTGATTTGCAGTATTCTCCGGTGGAGTCCTGCGACAGGCCAATCGGCGCAAAGGCGAGAATGGCAATCACCGTTGCCCCCAGCAGCGGCAGCGCTGAGCGGCGAATCACATAATTAATCGCCGTGAGCAGCGTCGACCCCTGCTGGCGGGCAATGAGTACCCCTTCGACGATGACGATGGCATTATCGACCAGCATACTCAGGGCGATAATCAGCGCCCCCAGCGAGATACGCTGTAGCTCGATGCCCCACAGATACATAATCAGCAGCGTGCCGAGCACGTTAAGCGCTAACGACAGGGCAATAATGATACCGCTGCGCACGCCCATAAAGATCAGCAACACGCCGACGACAATGGCCAGTGCCATCAGGAAGTTAGTAATAAAGCCGTTCACCGAGTGAGCCACTTCCGCAGCCTGGTCATAGAACAGGTCTATCTTAATCCCCGCCGGTTTTTCCGCCGACATCTGATCCAGTTTGCTTTCCAGCGCGCGACCAACGTCAATGACGTTGACGCCGGGGATAAACGACACCCCCATGGTGACCGCCTGGCGGCCATTGGCGTGATAAATGCTGGAAGGGGATTCGCTGAGCCCGCGCGATAGCGTGGCAATATCGCGCAACCGCGTCGCTGAACCAGAGCCGTGCGGGCTGATTAACAAATCGCCCAGCTCGTCGATATTTTCAAACTCTCCTGTTGGATGCAGGCGAATTGACTCACTGCCAGATTTAATCTCACCGGCGTTAGACACTACGTTCAAACGGCTGAGGATTGCCGCCAGTTGGTTGAGCGTGATGCCGCGTGCGGTCATTTTTGCCAGCGAGATATCGATATTGATTTGTTGCGGGATCGCACCGCCGATAGCGACTTTGCCAACGCCGGGAACCAGCACCAGTTCGCGCCTGAGCTGTTCGGCGTAGCGGACCAGCTCAGGGTTGGTAAAGCTCTCGCCGGAGATAGCAAAGAAGAAGCCAAAGACATCGCCAAAATCGTCGTTCACAAAGGGGGAGGCCACGCCGGGCGGGAACATCCGGGCGGCGTCTCCTACCCGACGGCGCAGTTCATCCCAGATTTGCGGCAGTTCGCTGGAGTGATAATTCGAGGCGATATTGACGGTGATTTGCGACAGACCATTGGAGGAAATTGAGCTGACGTTGTCCAGATAGGGCAGCTGTTGCAGCGCGTTCTCCAGCGGCAGGGTGACTTCTTCCTCAACTTGCTGCGCCGATGCTCCCGGATAGTGGGTTATGACCACGGCGGTCTTGATGGTAAACGCCGGGTCTTCAAGGCGACCGATATTCAGCAGGGCGAAAATACCCCCGATGCCCAGCAGTAAAATAGTCAGCCAGACGCGAATCGGGTTGTTAATAAACTGGCGAGAGATATCCATTACAAACCTCGTTCACGCGTCCAGATTCGAACCGGTTGCTGCGCATGCAGTTCACTGACGCCTGCCGCCACGACGCGTTCGCCGACGCTGAGCCCTTCGGTAATGACCACTCCCTGAGAGGTGACCTGGCCGACGCCAACTTTCCTGTCCTCAAGCTGTAGCTGTTCGCCTTCGCCTTTAACCACCCAGACGTGGGGCTCATTGCGCTGGCGATTATCCGGATTAAATACTGCTTCAACCGGCACCACGACGGCTTTATCGCCCGCGCTGGCGGGCAGGTTTGCCAGATTGACCGTCACGGTCCCACTCACGCCGCCCACTGACGGGAAATCGGCCGGGCGCGGCATGGTTAAAATGATCTGCCAGGTCAGAGTGTTGCTGTCGCTGCTACCGGTATGTTCTTTATATTCGGCGGTGAACTGGCGGTCCGGCATGGAGTTGATTTTCACCACCGGACGATACTGCGCGTTGCGAATATCCAGTGCGGTAAAGAGATTTTCCGGAATGCTAAACACCACATCGAGCAGATCGGTTCTCGTCAGGGTGACGATCGGCTGTCCGGCGGCGACAACCTGGTGATTACGGATCGGGACGCTGGCGGCAATACCGCTAAAAGGCGCGGTGAGCGTCATTTGGCTTAGCTCTTCGCGGGCGATTTTTAGCGCGGCGTTAGCGGAATCACGGTTGGCCCGCTGGATATCCATTTCCGCTTTTGAAATGGCCTGGCGACCGGCCAGCGTCTGGAAGCGGTCGAACTGTCGCTGAGCGAGGGTTGCAGCGGTCTGCCGTTCGTTGACGCGTTGCTGCGCTTCCCGAGCGTTGAGCCGGGCGAGCGTTTGCCCCTGAGAAATACTGGCTCCCTGACGCACATCAAGGGATTCAATCTGTCCACCGCGTTTGAACGACAGATCGGTAGAATCTCCGGATTCAATACGGGCAGGAAAAATGCGCTGCTGTGAATCACCAATGGCGACGACATTCGCAACTTTTACCATCCGCGGCAGCGGGGTAACTTGCGGTGTTTTCTGATCGCAAGCCGTTGTTATTAAAATAACAACGGGAATGAGAGAAAAATAACGGTTCACTGTATTCCCCTCGGTGCTAAAGGTTTTATTTTACATATTTTTCACAAATGCCGACTTTATTCAGCCAGCGCTGAGACCACTAAATAGGTAAATAACCCGGAAGCCGTACAGGCGATTATTGCCAGGGCAATAAACAGGCTCAGGCGAAACAGGCTGTAGCCGAACATTGCTCCTCCTCTGGTATCAACATTGTGCTAAGTAAATTCTTATCTGCATAATTATTGAGTGGTTTTTAGAGGGCGCGAAGGCCTCTGATAATGAGCATAGTCGTTGAAAAACGGAAATGTTAAAAAGAGTAAAATTTGCGGTAATGTTGACGATTTTGCTGTGTTTTTAGTCGAATTGTCTAAGCGCGCCTGACTCTGTGATATTTTTCAATATATTAATTGGCATCTTAATAATGTTAATCGCCGTGTGCTACGTTTAATTATACCCATCATACTTCGAGTCGAGATTTCTTCCTCAGCGCCATTGTCTGCGCTGTTTTCACCACCTTTTTTATAGGTAATAAAAGGATTGTCTCTATGTATAAAAATATCCTCGTCCCGGTTGATGTGTTTGAAACCGGCCTTGCGGACAAGGCTTTGTCCCATGCTCAATTCCTCGCGCAAAGCTCCTCCGGGCAGATTCATTTACTCAACGTCATCCCGACATTTTCTCCTGCACTGACGCGCGGATTTATTTCCGATGCGCGAAAAATGGAAGACTATCTGGTTAATAATTCAAAAGAAAAACTTGCCGAACTCATCAATAAACTCTCTCTGAAGGAAAGCGATGTCCAGATTCATGTTCGCAGCGGCAACGTCCGCGATGAAGTGACGAAACTGGCAGATGAACTGAAGGTGGATGTGGTGATCATTGGCTCACGCAATCCCAATATTCAAACCCATCTGTTGGGGTCAGAGGCGGCAAGTATCGTGCGTTATGCCCATGTGCCAGTTTTTGTGGTGCGCTAAGGGCAGCCTGAGGCTGCCCTGATTTCCGTTACAGGAGTGAGGAGATAACTATGAATACAGAAAAACCGGGCGGCCCGTTTTATCAGCTCTCCGTGGATGAAACCCTGACCAGCACCAACAGCACTCCCGATGGCATCAGCAGCGCTGAAGCGACGGCGCGATTACAGCAGTACGGTGAAAATGCGCTACCGCAAAAAGCGGGCAAACCGGCATGGTTGCGTTTTCTGGCGCATTTTAATGATGTGCTGATTTACGTCTTGCTGGCGGCGGCGCTGCTGACGGCGGTGATGGGCCACTGGGTCGATACTTTGGTGATCCTCGGCGTGGCGGTGATCAACGCCCTGATTGGTCATATTCAGGAGAGTAATGCGGAAAAATCGCTCCAGAGCATTCGCAATATGCTCTCCAGCGAAGCGGTGGTGGTTCGTCAGGGGAATCATGAAACCATTCCGACCACGGCGCTGGTCCCCGGCGATATCGTGGTGATCCGCGCCGGCGATCGCATTCCTGCAGACCTGCGGGTTATCGAAGCGCATAACCTGCGCGTGGAAGAGGCGATTCTGACCGGTGAATCAACGGTGGTGGAGAAAAGTACCGAAGCGCTTAGCGGCGAACTGCCGTTGGGTGACCGGACGAACCTGTTGTTCTCAGGCACCACGGTAAGCTCCGGCGGCGGCAAAGGCCTGGTGGTGGCGACCGGCGGCGATACCGAACTGGGTCATATTAACCAGATGATGGCGGATATCGAGAAACACCGTACTCCGCTGTTGGTGCAGATGGATAAGCTCGGCAAAGCGATCTTTATCATCATTCTGGTGATGATGGCTGCGCTATTCGTCTTTAGCCTGCTGTTCCGCGATATGCCGGTTTCTGAACTGATGCTGTCGCTGATTAGCCTCGCGGTGGCGTCGGTACCGGAAGGGCTGCCGGCGATTATCTCGATTATCCTCTCGCTTGGCGTGCAAACCATGGCCCGCCAGAAGGCGATTATCCGCAAGCTGCCGACGGTCGAAACACTCGGGGCGATGACGGTTATTTGCTCGGATAAAACCGGGACGCTGACCATGAACGAGATGACGGTTAAGGCCGTTATCACCGCCGATAAAGTCTATCGGGTGGAAGGGGACAGCTACGAGCCGGTGGGGAATATTCACCCGATCGATGAGCCGGATCCGATAACCGTCGCGCCGGGCACGCTGCTGGAGCGCTATCTGCGCACCATCGACCTGTGTAACGACAGCCAGCTAATCAAAGATGAAAGCGGGTTGTGGAAAATCACTGGCGGCCCTACGGAAGGGGCGTTGAAGGTGCTGGCGGCGAAAGTGACGCTTCCACCGGCGAGCACCGAATTGCGCAGTAAGATCCCCTTTGATTCGCAATACAAATATATGTCGACGCTGTACCGCATCGGCAATGAAGAGACGATTTTAATTACCGGTGCGCCAGATGTGCTGTTCCGCCTGTGTCAGCATCAGCAAACCGACCATGGGCTGGAGCCGCTGGACCAGCCGTATTGGGAAGCAAAAATTGAAGAGTACGCGCGGGAAGGGCTGCGAATGGTGGCGGCAGCGTGGAAACCGGCGTCTGACGGGCAAACCGAACTCACCCATCAGGATTTGCAGCAGGGCGTCATTCTGTTAGGGATCGCCGGGATGATGGACCCACCGCGACCGGAGGCCATTACCGCTATCGGCGACTGCCTGCAGGCGGGGATCCGCGTGAAAATGATCACCGGGGACCACCCGCAAACGGCGATGAGTATCGGCAAGATGCTGGGGATCGGCAACGCCGGGAACGCCATTACCGGGCGCGAGCTGGAGGTGATGGATGATATCCAGCTTAGTGAAGCGGCGCAGAAATTCGATATTTTTGCCCGCACCAGTCCGGAAGATAAGTTCCGTCTGGTCCAGGCGCTGCAAAGCAGGAAAGAGGTGGTCGGGATGACCGGCGATGGGGTGAACGACGCCCCGGCGCTGAAGCAGGCTGATGTTGGTATCGCGATGGGCATCAAGGGCACCGAAGTGACCAAAGAGGCCGCTGATATGGTGCTGACCGATGATAACTTCGCCACCATCGCCAGTGCGGTCAGGGAAGGGCGGCGGGTTTACGATAACCTGAAGAAAACTATCCTGTTTATTATGCCGACCAACCTGGCACAGGGATTGTTAATCATTATCGCGCTGCTGGCGGGGAATTTGATTCCGCTGACGCCGGTATTGATTTTGTGGATGAACATGGCGACGTCGGCCACGCTGTCGTTTGGTCTGGCGTTCGAAGCCGGTGAAAAGAACATCATGCGGCGTCCGCCGCGCGATCCTAAGCTGCATGTGATGGACGGCTTTGCCATCTGGCGGGTAATTTTTGTCGGTTCGATGATCGCCGTGAGCGCCTTTGTGCTGGAGGCCTGGCTACAGCCGCGAGGCTACTCACCTGAGTTTATCCGCACCGTACTGTTGCAGACGCTGGTCACCGCGCAGTGGTTTTATATGCTCAACTGCCGGGTGGCGGATGGTTTCTCACTGAGCAAAGGGCTGCTGGCGAACCGGGGTATCTGGATTGTCAGCGGCGTGTTGCTGGTGCTGCAGCTGCTGATTATCTACGCGCCGTTTATGCAGATGCTGTTCGGTACCGAAGCGCTGCCGTTCCGTTACTGGGTGATCACCTTTATTATCGGTTTTGTGATGTTCCTGATTGTAGAAATTGAGAAGCCGCTGACGCGCAAGTGGCGCACGGCCTGAGTCATTCCCGGAGGCGGGTGCTGCGCACCTGTCCGGGCTACAAAACCGCATATCGCAGGGGCTGTAGCCCGGTCAGGCGCAGCGCGCCGCCACCGGGAAGATAATCTACGTCAGACAAAGAACACGATCTTAATGGATCAATCTTTGCGTTTAACTGGGTTGTTGCGATAGGCCGTCAGCTTCGCGCGCATACAACCGCTGCTCGGGAAGAGCCTGTTCCCGCCGTGTCCCGTACTGAGTTAGCCCTGCGTTTAAATACGTTGCTTCAAAAACGTATTTAATTCTCTGACGATACACTCGGGTTCATCGACCAGAGGCATATTGTCCATATCCGCAATTGCGTCTACTTTTTGCGAATTATCAGACTGCAATGCGGCAAATAATGGCGTGAAATCGGGTTGCTCCGGGCCGCGCTCAGCTACCAGCTCAAAGGTTTTATTGATTGCCGCGTCGTTGGTCAGGGCTGAAACGAGAACTTTGGCAATTTGTTTTCGCGAGATTACGCCATCGTCCGGGGTGCCAGCATGGCGGCGATCGCCCTGTAGCATCAGTAAGTTAAGCTCATTCTCATGGTTGTAATCGAACCAGCCCGGCCTGACGATGGTGTAGGGATGACCGCTGGCCCTCAGCAGGCGCTCGGCCCGACGCTTCCAGTCATGCACTTCCGTGCGCTGGTTAAATGAACTGAGCCGCTCGGTGACGCCGATGGTGGTCATCAGCGCAATTCGCACCTGGGTTGATTTAAGCAGCTTCAGGATATTGCGCACGCCGCCGTAGTCTATCGCCCGGGCGCCAATACGTCCCTGACCATCGGAGCCAAGGGTGAAGATGACGGCATCAATATCTTTCACCACATCCGTTAAGGTCTCCGGCATGGAGACGTCGCCGTAGACAACCTGCGCGTCGCGGGGGAGCAGTTTGACTTTGCGCCGATTTCTGACCAACGCTATGGGCTGATGGCCCATTTCGATCGCGGTTTCAACGACGTGAAGACCGATACTGCCCGTCGCGCCTGCAATGAGTATTTTCATGAGTAATCCAGGGTTCAATTCAGAGATAAATGCGTTAAAAGCAGGATATCAATTGCCATTATGCAGAGTAACGAGGCTAAAATGATTGCGTCTATGAATCGCCTTCATAAGTTCTGCGTGCGGGCAATCAAGTTAACTAAGGAGCCCACCGATGCTTAAAGAGAACTTCAACGAACTGCAGATCTTTCTGAGCGTTGCGAGGGAGCGAAGCTTTACCAAAGCGGCGGGTAAGCTTGGCGTTTCGCAATCGGCGCTTAGCCACGCGATAAAGGGTCTGGAGGAGCGTTTAGACATCCGTCTTTTGACCCGAACCACCCGTAGCGTCGCGCCGACCGAAGCCGGTGAGCGCATTATTGCCTGCCTGGAGCCGCGCATTGCCGATCTGGAACAGGAGCTGGAAGCCGTTATTCAGCTCAATCGCGCGCCATCCGGCAATATTCGGCTCTCGGCAGGCGAACACTCCGCGCGCAGTCTGGTATGGCCGAAGCTTAAGCCTTTTCTCAAGGAGTATCCGGAAATCAACGTTGAGCTGGTGGCGGATAATGGCTTTGTGAATATTGTGGAGGGGCGTTTTGACGCCGGTATCCGCCTTGGCGAAAGCGTCGATAAAGATATGATCGCCGTGAAAATCGGCCCGGATATGCGCATGGCGCTGGTGGGTTCACCCGGCTATTTCGCGGAACATAAAATTCCCCAAACTCCGCATGAACTACAAAATCATCGCTGTATCAACATGCGCCTGCCGACCGCCGGAGGACTCTATCACTGGGAGTTTGAGCGGGACGGAAAGCCGCTACGCGTCAGGGTGGAGGGGCAGCTGACGTTCAATCTGCTATCGGAAAGAATTGACGCGGCCCTGTCCGGGTTCGGTATTGCCTGCGTGCCGGAGGATACGATTGAGGGTCTGGTGAAATCAGGAGATCTGATTCAGGTTCTCGATGAGTGGTGCCCCTCTTTTCCGGGATATTACCTTTATTATCCCAGCCGTAAACAGCACCCACCGGCCTTTGCCCTGCTGATTGATGCGCTGCGTTATTCTGAGTAAACGGCCTGCGGCAACCCGCAGGCCGAATTTAACCTTAACGCCCGACACGGGCCATTAAGGCGGCAGGGTAGCGCTCGCCGACGATTTTCACTGTTTCCAGCGCTTGGGTGATTTTACGCAAATCCTCTGCTGAAAGGACGAGTTCAGCAGCGCCCAGATTCTCTTCCAGCCGATGCAGCTTGGTGGTGCCGGGGATCGGCACAATCCATGGTTTTTGCGCCAGCAGCCAGGCCAGCGCAATCTGCGCCGGAGTTACGCCTTTTTCGGCGGCCAACTGGCCAAGCAGGGTGACTAGCTGTTCATTGGCTGCAATAGCCTCGGCGGCAAAACGTGGCACTTTGCTTCTGAAATCATCTTCACCGAACGTGGTACCGGCTTTGATTGCGCCGGTTAAAAAGCCTTTGCCCAGCGGGCTGAACGGCACAAAGCCAATCCCCAGCTCTTCCAGTACCGGCAGGATCGCCTGCTCAGGCTCGCGCCACCACATTGAGTATTCGCTTTGCAGCGCAGCAACCGGCTGCACGGCGTGGGCGCGGCGAATGGTTTGCGCGCCCGCTTCAGAAAGGCCGAAGTGTTTAACCTTACCTTCGGCAATCAGGTCTTTCACCACGCCGGCAACGTCCTCAATCGGCACATCGGGGTCAACGCGGTGCTGGTACAGTAGGTCAATGACGTCGGTTTTCAGACGACGCAGCGAGCCTTCGACGGCTTCGCGGATATGTTCCGGGCGGCTGTTTAAAATCTGCTGCTTGTTGTCATCGCCGAAGGTAAAGCCAAATTTGGAGGCGATCACCACTTGGTCGCGGAACGGTTTTAACGCTTCGCCGACCACATCTTCATTCAGATACGGACCGTACACTTCGGCGGTATCGAAGAAGGTTACGCCGCGCTCAACGGCGGCACGAATCAGTTCGATGGCCTGACGGGTATCGGTGGCCGGGCCATAGCCGTGGCTCAGGCCCATACAGCCCAGGCCGAGTGCCGAGACTTCAAGCCCGGACTGACCAAGAAAACGTTTTTGCATTGCGTTACATCTCCGTGGGTTTCTGATTAAACGTCCAGCTTACGACCGGCAAGCCATTCCACTCGGGCGGGGTCGCGATGCGAGAAGAAGGCGCTGGTGGCGGTGTCGATGGCGGTAATGTGCAGCATTTCGTCGGCGCTCAGTTCGAAGTCCAGCACGTTAATATTTTCGGCCATGCGCTCTTTACGTACGGTTTTCGCCAGCGAGACGATGCCGCGCTGGAAGATCCAGCGCAGGACGACCTGGCCGACGCTTTTGCCATATTTTTCGCCAATGGCGGTTAACTCCGGATGCTGAAACAGACCGTTTTTGCCTTCAGCAAAAGGTGCCCACGCTTCAGGCTGAATGCCGCGGGTTAGCATCCACGGCACGGCGTGGAGCTGCTGATTAAACGGGTTCACCTCAACTTGGTTGACAGCCGGTACCACTTTATTGAAGGCGATCAGGTCAGCGAGGCGGTCCGGGTGGAAGTTGCTCACGCCAATAGCGCGAATTTTCCCGGCCTGCTGTAGATCCTCCATGGCGCGCCATGCACCGTGAACGTCGCCATAAGGCTGATGAATCAAATAGAGATCGACGTAATCCAACTGCAGGCGGTTTATCGAACGCTCAAACTGCGCTTTGGCACCTTCGTAACTGGCGTCCTGCATCCACAGTTTGGTGGTGACGAAAAGCTCATCGCGCTCAATGCCGCTCTGCTTGAGCGCGTTGCCGACCTGAGTTTCGTTCAGGTAGGAGGCGGCGGTATCAATCAGGCGGTAGCCCGTTTCAATCGCCTCGACAACGGCGCGCTCACACTCTGCGGCATCGGTCATCTGAAAGACGCCAAAGCCCAGCAGGGGCATTTCAATACCGTTGTTCAGTGTTACTGATTGCATGACGTTATCCTTCTTCTTTTGTGTCAGAGAAGCATAGCGCAGAGTGATTTATTCGATTAGAGGGCGTAATTTTCTAGGGTTAATTAGCAGGATTCATGAATTGGCGAACCCTGCTATTGCGAAACTTATGGCAACTGACGGTACTCTTCGTCAGCAACCGGCTCCAGCCATTCGTTGGATGCACCTTCAGCGGGAACCGCTACGGCGAGGTGGGCAAACCAGCTATCGGCGGTCGCGCCGTGCCAGTGTTTGACACCCGCAGGGATATTGACCACATCCCCGGCGGTCAGCTCACGTGCCGGTTGGTTCCACTCCTGATACCAGCCGCGTCCGCCCGTCACCAGCAGGATTTGTCCGCCCTTATGGTGAATATGCCAGTGGTTACGACAACCTGGCTCAAAGACCACGTTGCCGATATTAACCCCTTCCGTGGAGAGCATGCTCAGGTAGCTGGTGCCCTGAAAATACTGCGCATAGGCTTCGTTTTTCTCCCCTTTAGGGAAGATACCGTTGCCGTCAAATTGTTCGTTCATGTTGTCTCCGCGTTTTAATTTAAGCGTCCCGACGTTGTTCATCGGGATCCACTGTGTAAAGTGTAGTGAAAGCCTGATTAAATGATAAGATGCACAAATATGAATGCACTGGTGCAAAAAATTCACCAATTATGAGTAAAGAAAAATTAAACGATTTACAGGCTTTTGTGACGGTGGCCCAGGAGCGCAGTTTTACCCGAGCGGCGGCTGTACTGGGCATCTCTCGTTCGGCGCTGAGCCATACGCTGCTGGGGCTGGAAGAGCGCCTGGGCGTGCGGTTATTAATCCGTACCACGCGTAGCGTCTCGCCAACCGATGCCGGGAACCGCTTGCTGGCCGTGCTAGCACCGCGTCTGGATGAGATTGAGACGGAATTGATCTCGCTGCGTGCTTCACGTGATAAGCCTGCCGGAACGGTGCGTATTACCGCCAACGATCATGCTATCGTCACCGTACTCTGGCCCCGACTTCAGCCTTTATTAAATGAACACCCCGATATCAACATTGAATTCAGCGTTGGCTATGAACTGACCGATATTGCGGCCCAACGCTTTGATGCGGGGGTGCGGATGGGCGATCAGGTGGACAAAGACATGATTGCGGTGCGCATTACCCCCGATGTGCCGATGGCGGTGGTTGCAGCACCCGGTTATCTTTCCGGTAGGGCGGCGGTGACGCGCCCTGAAGATCTGATGGCGCATAACTGCATTAATCTGCGGTTGCCCACCCACGGCGCGCTGTATGCCTGGGAGTTTGAAAAGGGCAGTCAAAAAATTAACGTTCGGGTCGATGGGCAAACCGTTTTTAACAATACCTTTTTGATGATTCAGGCGGCGCTGGACGGGGCAGGTATCGCCTATGTGCCCCGCGATTTAGTGGCGGAAGATATCGCCACTAAATCGCTGATACCCTTGCTTGCCGACTGGTGCCCGCATTTTCCGGGGTACTATCTTTATTACCCGGGTCGCCAGCATCTCCCGGCGGCGTTTACGCTGGTGGTTGACGCTTTGCGCTGGCATCGACGGGATTGATCAGCTGGACAACGCCTGCTGTAGCGCATGGTCAGCACGCATAGCCGCTTCGCTTTCGCCATTTTCTCGTAGCACCTGCGCCAACTGGCGTAGCTGCTCGGCAGTGAGTCCAACCCGCAGACTGGCCCGCGTGTGCGACAGCAGCTGCGATTCCACGCCCGGCGTGGCGGCGAGCGCGCCAACTGTTGCCAGCTCTCGGCTCTGCCAGTCGAGGTTGTCGCGGGCAAAGATATCGCCAAATAGATGCGTTTGTAGGAACTGATTAATCACCGGGGCAAATTCAAAAAGCGGCCCCTGTACCGGTGCGCCTGAGATTTTGGTCTGGTTTGCGGTACCCACGGCGCGCAGCTCCGCGCCGACGGGAATCGGGCTGACCGGCTCTTTTCCTTCGATGTCATTGATGCCGCGTTGTTTACGCGTTTCAACCACCTTCATCAATTCACTCAATCCGTTAAGGCTGCGAGGGAAGCCGGTGTAGGCATAGAGCTGGACGAGGATTTCTTTGGTTTCGTTAATCGTGAGCCCGGCATCCAGACCCTGATTTAGCGCTGCGTTCAGCTTGTCCATCTGGCTGCTGGCCATTGATGCGGCGATCAGCGGGATCGCCTGCTGGCGAGCAGATAGCGTAGTGGAGGCGGTTTGTTGGTTCGCCATCGTAGAGGCTCCTTGCGTCGTCGGGGCTGCATTTACCGAAAGGCTACAACCAAAAATCAGCAATGCCGCTGCCGTTAGCGTTTTAATGCGCGTGGTATTGTTCATCCGTCACTTTCTCCATCCATTCAACGTTTTTACCCGCGACCGTACCCGTTACGGCCAGATGCGTCATCGCGCTGCCGGGCGCGGCCCCATGCCAGTGCTTAACTCCTGGCGGGCATACCACGACATCGCCGGGACGGATGGTTTGCACGGGTTGTCCTTCCTCCTGAGTCAGGCCGACGCCGGAGGTCACCACAAGCCTCTGACCGGCAGGATGGGTGTGCCAGGCAGAACGCGCGCCGGGCTCAAAGGTAACGTATGCGCCGGAGGCGCTGATGTCTTTGTCGGCGCTGAATAACGGGTCGACCCGCACGCGTCCGGTAAAGTTTTCAGCGGGGCCTGCCATCGCGCTTTGGCTCCCGGCAGGCGTAATCTGCACCGAGGCGTTTTGCCCCTCGGTTAATGAAGAGAAAGCGACAAACGGCAGTAACAGCGCGAGATAACCTAATTTTCCAATCATGCAGGGCGTCCTTTTATGTCAATGAAGGGGGTACTGCGTTGCGATAATTCTAATGGGCGTTCCATGTCGTCAGGCTGACGGTTGGCTGACATTGTTGTCAGTTGGCGGTGCGAGGGCGAAGGTGAGGCCAAAGGTATTGTGGCCCTCTTCGCTGCGCGCAAAAACCTCGCCCCGGTGCATAATAGCCACGGCATGAACGATTGAGAGGCCTAGTCCGTGGTGGGTATCGCTCTTAGCGCGAGAAGCATCAACGCGATAAAAACGTTCAAAAAGGCGATGTAAATGAGCAGAGGCGATCGGCTCGCCGGGGTTCGATACCGCGACACAAGCCTGATTTTGACTTTCGCTTAAGCGAACGATAATCGTACTGCATGGTGGCGCGTGCCTTGCGCTGTTTTCCAGCAAATTAGCCAGTGAACGGTGGAACAAACGCCGATCGATATGGGCGGAGGCATCGCCTTCGATCTCCAGCGTGAGCTGTTTTTCAGCGAAGGAGGGTTCCACGTATTCTGCAGTTTTCAGCGTCTCTTCACGTAGCGAGACGCGGCTTAACTGCACGGCATGAACACCGGCGTGGGCATGTGACAGGAACAGCATGTCGTTAACGATTGACGTCATCCGCTCAAGTTCTTCGAGGTTTGAACCCAGCAGTTCTTCAAGTTCATCATGCGAGCGTCGGCGCGATAGTCCGAGCTGTGTTTGACCAATCAGGTTGGTGAGTGGGGTACGTAGCTCGTGGGCTACGTCGGCGTTAAAGCTTTCAAGTTGCCGCCAGGCAATTTCCTGACGTTTCAGCACACCATTAAATGACCGTGCCAGCTGCTGCAACTCCTCAGGCAGTGCGGTGCTATCGAGCCGCTGACTATGATCGCCCGGTGCCAGATGCTGCGCTTGCTGGCTTAGGGCGCTAACCGGGCGCAGGCCAATTCTGGCGACCATGTATCCCAGCAGCGCGACAATAACCACACCCAGTGCGGTAATAATCAGCAACGTGCGCGTGAACGCCTCCAGCGTGCCCATGTATGGTGTGGAATCGATGGCGACCACATAGCGTAGCGCCGGTCTTTCACCGTTGGCGGGGATCGTTTTGACCAGCAGAAAAAGCGAACATGCGCCTTGCGAAGCGCCGGGCATTTTATTGAAACCCTCCGTCAGCGAAGACCACTGAACCCCGAAGGGGGGCGCTCCGCCCACGTTAAAATGAGGGTTATCGCTGACTATCCAGTAGCGAACCCGCTCGCCTTCAGAGTTGGCCAGAACGGTAAATTTACTGGCAAGCGTAGACCAGCCGTCAGCTGAGGTGCGCGATACGATCCACGGGCTCATTAATGATTCGCGAAACAGTAGCTCGTTATGCATCTGTTTTTGCAGTGAGTCATGCAGCGAGCTTCGCAGCAAAATGCCAATGGTCGAGACGATCATTAGGGCGGACAACGCGAACATCAACGCCAGATGTACCGAGATGGCGCGCTTAAACATGTTTTCCCATTACTTCTTCAGGCCTGGCTTCAAGAACATAGCCCATGCCGCGCACGGTATGCAGTAGCTTGATCCCGAACGGCGCATCAACTTTGGCACGCAGGCGTTTGATGGCGACTTCCACGACGTTCGCGTCGCTGTCGAAATTCATATCCCAGACCTGCTCGGCGATCATCATTTTGGACAGGATCTCCCCCTGGTGACGGGCCAGCAGGCTGAGCAGGGAAAACTCTTTGGCGGTCAGTTCCAGGCGAGTTTCGGCGCGCAATACCCGGCGAGCCAGCAGATCCAGGTGTAGATCGTGTATTTGCAACTGCCTAATATCTGTGCCGTCGGCTGAGCGGCGACGCACTAGCGCCTGAATGCGCGCGACCAGTTCAATCAGGGAAAAGGGTTTGGGCAGATAATCATCGGCACCCAGGCGTAGGCCTTTAACTCGCTCATCGACGGACCCCCGGGCGGATAGCATGAGTACTGGGGTTTGTTTACTGGTGCGAAGGTTTTCCAGTACCCGGTAACCGTCCATGCCCGGCAGCATGACATCAAGGATTATCGCGTCGTAGTCGAACTCCTGCGCGTAGTGCAGGCCTTCGGCACCATCGGCAGAAACATCGACCGTGAACCCCGATTCGCCCAGCGCGCGCGTCAGGTAGCTTGATGTTTTTTCTTCGTCTTCCACTAACAGCAGGCGCATAGCAATCCTGTCCTTATCCGTTTTTTAAGGGGGC
The DNA here is from genome assembly GCF_003261575.2 of Klebsiella huaxiensis. GTDB lineage: Bacteria > Pseudomonadota > Gammaproteobacteria > Enterobacterales > Enterobacteriaceae > Klebsiella > Klebsiella huaxiensis. The sequence continues at coordinate 2,222,153 of NZ_CP036175.1, forward strand.
TTCGACATCGGAATAAACCTGTACCGCATCGGGTAGCCTTTGGCCTTTGATGGTTATGGCATCCAGTGAACGGGTGAGCTCGGTCATTTCAGCGTTTGAAGGCGCTTGCCGGTCTGCTGATCGATGTTCCAGCCAAACTTGGTGGCGATAACAGTTTTGTCGCGAAAAGGGGCCACACCTTCGCCGAGGATTTTTTCACCTTCAAACGGGCCGTAGGCTTCCGCCGCATCAAATAGCGTGATGCCGCGATCGAAGGCCTGGCGAATGATATTCACCATCTCCGGCCGCCAGGGCACGGAAGTGTCGTATTTACGGCTCATGTTCTGTACGCCCAGACCGATAGCGGACACTTCGAGGTAGCCCAGTTTGCGTTTATCCGGTGCGGCAGAGTGCAGGTTGCTTTGACCTCCGGCGCTAGCGGTTTTTTCTGTCGCGTAAACGTGAGAGACCAGCGAGGCTGCAGCGACCCCGGCCCCCGCAATCAGCAATTTACGCCGTGCTGGCATAGAAGGGACGTCTGCGTCGTTGGTGAATCGTTGTTTATTGCTCATGAAAGGCTCCTTTTCTCGGTAGTTTGGCCTGCGCTTATTCTGACGCCCGCTTGCCAACATAAAGCTGACCGTTTCCTGACAGCGTTGTCAGAAACCTGTACAAGATATTTCTGACAAAATTGTTATTCATTCGTCATGATGCTGACAGTTCTCTCTTCCTAATCTGAATACGTTATTTGCCATCGCCAGCCTGGTGAATTCAGGCCATTATTTATTCGGGAGAGATCATGAAAATTACGTTTTTAAATACCGTTTTACTGACGGCCATGATGAGTATTTCATCGGTGCATGCTGCTGATTACAAACAAAATCCTTTTACTCTGGTGTATGACGGAGCGATAACTGAAAATGTCAAAGGCAAGGTCAATATCCACCCGGTAAAATATGATCTGCACGGCATCCAGATTGCCGCCAATGTATACACCCCGGCCAATTACGATCCGGCTAAAAAATATCCGGCGGTGCTTGTTGCCCATCCTAATGGTGGCGTGAAAGAGCAGGTTGCCGGGTTATATGCTCAGCGCCTGGCGGAGCATGGATATATTACAATTACCGCCGATGCGGCTTATCAGGGAGCCAGCGGCGGTATGCCGCGCAGCGTGGATAAACCAGCTAATCGCATTGAGGATATTCACGGCATGGCTGACTATCTCAGCCAGTATCCCGGCGTTGATACCGCGCGTATTGGCCTACTGGGCATCTGCGGTGGTGGCGGCTATTCGCTAAAAGCGGCGCAGACCGATAAACGTTTTAAAGCGCTGGCGACGCTCAGTATGTTTGACTCCGGGCTGGTGCGCCGCAATGGCTATCAGGATTCACAGATTTCCACTATCCAGGAACGTCTGAAGCTGGCAAGTGACGCGCGTACCAAAGAAGTCACCACGGGTGAGGTCAGCTATTCCGGTGATGCTAACCTGACCGATGAACAAATCGCCAAACTCCCATTTGATCTGTATCGCCAGGGCTACGAGTACTACTGGAAAACCCATGCTCATCCGAACTCAACCTTCCGCTATACCACCAGCAGCCTGCTCGATTTAATGCGCTTTGATGCGCAAAGCAATATGGACCTTATCAACCAGCCGCTGCTGATGATGGCCGGTACCAAAGCAGATTCGCTGTATATGACCGAAAGCGCGTTTAAAAAGGCCACCGGTACCGCAAATAAAGAGCTGTTCCTTATCGACGGAGCGACGCATATCGAGACCTACTGGGTGCCGCGTTATGTCGACCAGGCCATGAGCAAGCTCGATAACTTCTTCGATAGCAATATTTAAGTCGTAAGGCCAGCCTCATCAGTAGGTTGGCCGTTTATGTTCTTGTCTGCATTCAGAGTAACGGAGTTGGCGGCTAAGATAATTACGTTCAATAAATAGGCGCTATGAGCATAATTCATTAAACGGGATTTCGCGGTTTGTATTCAGAATGCGAGCTGTGAGTTTAAGGTGCGAAATGTTTGACGAGGGTTTGGATAGGGGAGCGAGCTGTTATGGCGTTGAAAAACAAAAAGCCTGCTTAGTAAACTAAGCAGGCTTTTCTAAATTTGGCTCCTCTGACTGGACTCGAACCAGTGACATACGGATTAACAGTCCGCCGTTCTACCGACTGAACTACAGAGGAATCGTGTGAACGAGGCGAATACTACTGGCCTCGTATTTTTGTGTCAATACTAAATTTAACTTGCTGATTCAAATGGCTAAATTTAATGCAAACCGTTGTTTTAGTGTACTGCTGGATTATCACCTTCATTCTGTGGGCTATTTTCACGTAATCTCTCCAGCGGGTCCTGGCGATAGAAGTGGCAGAAACGTTGCCAAAGTGCGGGAAAACGCGGGGCAAAGAGCTCAGGGGCACTGAAGAAATATTCAGAGAGTACGGCAAAACATTCGGCAGGATCGGTAGCGGCATAGGCATCAACGCTTGCGGCGCTTTCGCCGACCAGATCGATCTCATCCTGAATGTTGTTCATCGCTGCGTGAAGATCGTGCTCCCAGCCCGCGACTTCGCGTAGAGGAATGAACGGCACACCGCTTGCGCGATCGCCATTGCGGGTATCCAGCTTATGCGCAACTTCGTGGACGATAAGGTTAAAACCGGAGGCATCGAAGGAGTCCTGAATGTCGAGCCAGTTGAGAACAATAGGGCCTTGCTGCCAGCTTTGCCCTGATTGCACGATTCGTTGATTATGCACCAGGCCGATATCATCTTCCCATTCATCATCGACGACAAACGGAGCAGGGTAGATGAGCACTTCGTGGAAGCCGTCTAACCATTCGATCCCAAGTTCGAGAACCGGCAGGCAAAACAGTAGTGCGATACGGGCGCTATGAAGGGGGGGAAGCTCAAGCCCTTGTAACGCAACGAGACGCTTCTGCTGTAAAAAACGGTTTGCCATTTGTGCAAGTTGCCGCTGCTCCTGCTCGGAGAGATTGGCTAAAACTGGGATGGCAAGCGCCTGTTCCCAGGGGATTTCTGCGTTGCCAGACTCTTCATCTACTTTCCAGGGCCATTTAAACATCATATTGCTCGCAAAGTCGTCACTTGAACTGAATTAAAGAGACAGGAACTATTAAAATGCCAAAGAACCTGGCATTATAGCAACCTCAACAGCGGAGAGATGCCAGAGCGGCTGAATGGACCGGTCTCGAAAACCGGAGTAGGGGCAACTCTACCGGGGGTTCAAATCCCCCTCTCTCCGCCAATCATTCAAAAAAATCAATAAGTTGCGAAGATTTTTTGATTTTACCCTGCATAAATCCCTGCATTAAAATTTCTTGCTATCGCTCTGTTTTCTCACCTCTAACGCTGTCATTTTTACCATGTTGCTCCTTGTAGGGCATCCACTTTTATCTTCTTTAGTTCACAAGCTCACACTCTTAAACAACAACTTAGCCCATCCCGCATCTCGGATAACAAAATTGTTGAACTGCATGTGTTTCATACGAATACCTGTAAGGGTATCCAAAGGGAATGATTATTTGAGATATATACATGGAAATGATAATCGTTATTGTTTATTGTGATGATTTTCGATAGATAGTTGAGTGAAGGTAAATCTGGAAGGAACTGTATGAGCTTTGAAGCTAAAAAGGAACACGCAATTGCCATCATGGAAAGCAAGAAGATGTGGCGTAGCAACTATGCCCCTCCTTTACTACGCCTCGCATGGAAAGCTGGCCTCAAGATTCCACCATTACCTTTTGCCTCATTTGGGAAAGTCACTTTGTTGATGGGAGGATGGTTTGGTCCGGCATGGGGGATCTGTATGTGGTTTTTTACTTGGAAGGACACTGGGATGCAACCGGGCGCAGCATTTGTCTCAAGCATAGTCGCGGGTATTTGCTTTGGTGTTCTTATGGCTGTGTATCATTGGTGGCGAAAGGTAGTTAACAATCTGCCAGACTGGGACAGTCTGGAGTAAAGATCTATATAGCCTTTAAATGGACTGGGTGTGAAATGAGGAAAATAAAATATTGGCTAATAGCAGGGTTTATTATACTTCTTGCGATTGTTACAGTACGACCAGTGATAGAGACTCTCAACTTTCTAAGTTAAAAGCGGCAGGTGAAAATGGAGATGTAGAAGCTCAGTATGCCCTAGGTCTTATGTATTTATATGGAGAAATACTGGATGTTGATTATCAGCAGGCAAAGATTTGGTATGAAAAGGCAGCTGCACAAAATGATGCTCAGGCACAGTTCGAACTTGGTGTGATGAATGAACGTGGTGAAGGGGGAAATATCAACACAGGGCAAGCGATAACTTGGTTTGGACTAGCATGTAAGAATGGGCACAAGGAAGGTTGTAAATGTCAGGAGTATTTGTTGAAAAGTAAAGGAATATCGGAGTGAGGTGTTATTATAAATATAATATTTAATATCCTTTCGGTAGCAATGCCTCTCAATTGAAATAGAGACATTGCTGTAAATCGACAATTATGGCAAAGATATTTCGTTATTAGTACCCATTAATATGCTACTCTGTGATGGTAAAAACTCTCCTTTATTTTCATCTCTTCCCTGCAATAATATTTTTGCATCATCTTTATTATAGTCACGAACAGCTTTAGCTGATAATTTACCAATAATGGTGTCAGATGAGCGTAGCCGGTTAATAATGAGAACTAACTTTGTGTCATTAAAGTCGGACATCATGTTTTGATCTCCTTCACTATCGCCAGCTACGAATATTGGCCCTGTATTTTTGTAACGTTGTTGTATAAATTTCTTTATGGTTTCGGTTTTACCTTTTCCTTGCGTTTGAGGGTAGTACGGATCTAGGCTATGAGTCAATTTACCTTCTTTATCGTATAAGGGATGCATTGCATAGACATGAGATTCAGGAACAGAAAAGCCATATCTATCTATAGTAACGATACTTTTTATAACATCTAAAGCAGAAGCGGAAATTACATAAACATCAACCCCTGCCTCCTGTAGGTTTTTGTATAATGTCTGCATTTCTGGGAGCAGCCTAAATCCATTTTTCCATGTTACTGATACGATACCAGCTCGGCCTGCCATATCTGCTGGGCTTACCCATGTTACCTTTGTGATAGGCTGTTTATTTTGCCACTCGATAGTATCGTCCACTAAATCAGATATTTCTTTTTTGGACATACCAGAAAAAAGATACGTCACCCATGGATAAGATACCTCATGGTCGAATGACCCACCTATTGCATCATATAAATATCTCATTTTTACTATAAAATTCATATAATTAGAATTTGTTTTGATTTCATCAATAGTTTTATTACCCTCAAATCCATTGTAATTATTGTATAGCCATGTGTAGCTATCAACAATATCTTGACCAATGAGATTTATATTAACCGCTTGATTGTTTTTATTATTATAATCAGAGTTAAAGCTAGAGGTCGGTATATCTTTGTAAATTATCTCTTTCAATATCTCAGGTTTCATAGCAAATCTAAGGTTTTCCAGTTGATATATAAGAGTTGCCTCTTCGATATCTAGAAAAGCTGTCGTGTTGTCAAAATCAAAAACAGCATATAAAGAGTGTGCAGGCTTCTGCTTTGCTTCTTGAATTAGTCTATCAATTTTTCTCGAGTTGAACTCGTCCCAATTGCCGATAACTGATTGCTTTTCTTGGGAAACTGCGATTGCTAGATTTTGAGATACTCGATTTGTGTTACCGGCAATGGCTGTCGTTCCATATATTCCAAAAATTACAGATATCAGTGCGTATATTATTGTCATTTTCATGGTTAATTCCTTTTTTAGGGTGCATTATTATCTGTAGCAAAAAGTAAAAACCATCTATATCAAAAATCGGCACCTTTATCATGAATGTGATGGTTATCATATTTTATGCGCCTATAACCTGCAAACCTCTAAGTGCCAGTGCCCAATATAGCCTTGATGTAAGATATAAAAATGGCCGGAGGTTAAGCCAGGATTATCTACAGGTAAATGCTTGGTATGAAAAGGGCGGTAGGTGCAATACGATGCACAGGCACAGTTCGATAGTTGTGTGATGGATGAACGGGGTGAAGGAGAGAATATCTACACAGATCAATCAAGAACATGGTTTGGATTAGCATGTAAAAATGGGAAGAAGGAAGGTTACGATCGTTATGAAGATAATTTAAAGCGCTTAAAACGGTAAACTATGTTGTCGTGATTTGAATTAATTTTAACTTATAGTCTATTCTGGTGTTTGTTTGGTATGAGAAAATATAATGTAAAGAGAGAGGGGGTAAATAATATACAAAATATATAAACGAACAAGAATAAACTCCTTGATGAACCTAAATCACCAAAGTGTCTGTCCCAGGATTTTTTGACATTATCCTCTGTACTGATTCTTCTAAAGCGTAATATGCAAACAGGTATGCTAAAGCACCAATTCATCTGTATATTTGTATTTAGCAGAGCGTGGAGTGCGTGCCGATTTGGCTTTGGGATGAGATGAACCAACTGCTGCGAATAGTTCAGCAGGATCAATACCATCTTCTAACAGTTTCTGGCGGAAGGCTTGTAATTTAGCCTGACGTTCTTCTTGTTCTTTACGGACGGTACTTTCTTCCTCACGACAATCTTCAATGATAGAAGAGAGTTTTTCCAGCATCTCTTCCAGAGTTGCCAAAAATAAAAAGCCCGCACGAGGCGGGCTTGAGGCTAGCTGAGAAATATTAGAACTGGTAGGTGATACCTACAGCGAACTGATCGTCAGTAGATGCGCCAGTGATAGCAGAATCTTCGTCATCCACCAGGTTGAATTTGTATGCGGTGTAAACGTTGAAGTTTTTGTTGAAGTAGTACCAGGTACCCAGTTCAACGTAGTTCATGATATCGGCATCACGTTTGCCGTTCTGCAGGTCTTTGCCTTTAGCATAGACATAACCCAGAGACGGACGCAGACCGAAGTCGAACTGGTACTGAACAACGGCTTCAATGTTCTGAGTTTTGTTAGCAAAACCGCCAAGTTCCATATGAGTCATGTTTTGAGACTCACCGTACATTACAGATGCATACAGATTGTTTGCATCATACTTAGTTGCGAGGCTCCAGACTTCAGCGTTTTCGCCTTTATTGTCCGCTGCTTGTTCATCAGTACGGTCGGAATTGCTGTATGCGCCAACGAAGCCGAAGCCGTCGATGTTATAGTTAACAGAGAAACCGAAACCATCACCGTTTGATTTTTTCGGAGTTGCATCGTTGTTTTTACCCTGATACTGCAGGGCAAAGTTCAGGCCATCAACCATGCCAAAGAAATCGTTGTTGCGATAGGTTGCAACACCGTTGGTACGCTGAGTCATAAAGTTGTCTGTAGCGATCAGGCCGTCGCCGCCCCACTCAACCAGCATATCGGTGTAACCGGCTGCGTCATAAACCACGCCATAGTTACGGCCGTAGTCAAATGAACCGTAATCGCTGTATTTCAGACCAGCGAACGCCAGACGAGTTGCGCTACCTTGCGCACCTTCTGGTTTATCCGCTTTGATGTTGTATTCAAACTGGCCATAGCCGGTCAGTTCGCTGTTGATCTGGGTTTCGCCTTTAACACCGAAACGCGCATAAGAAGTATCGTCGGAATTGTTGTTGTCGCCATCATGAGTCATGATGTGCTCGCCAACCATTTTACCGTAGAAATCCAGTTTGTTGCCGTTCTTATTATAGATTTCTGCTGCGTTAGCGGCACCAGCGGCTAATAAAGCTGGAACCAGAATTGCCAGTACTTTTCTTTTCATTATATATATTCCCTTTTAATCATAATTAATATGAATGTTGTCATTCCCTCCGGGGAGACTATTTGATACTAGCGATTAAGTTCATATTTCTTTAAATGAAAGATGTAAGCAAGTTATATCTAATATTACAAAATGTTTCTGAGTGATTCTTTATATTTAAAATGTATTAATTTGATTTGATTTATTTTTTATGTTTATGTTTTTAAATAACATGTAGTTATGCGTTTTTATGAATAATTTGCAATATTTATGAAATTTACAATTTAAATGTTTTTGTGATTTATATTTTTTTGAGTAATGTAAACGGATAAATTCGTTTTTGTAGGCGCTATTTCAAAAGGATGGGGTGATGAGACTTTACGGGGAATAAATTTAGGGCATTAATATTGTTTAGGTAAAATCAGCAGAAAGTACAAGCAAGCTCTCACCTGCTTTCATCAATTTGCATTATTTAAAATAAGATAGAATTCATTGACAATATATGGCGGCTGGCAGGAGGCCGAATGGAGCGAGACCCAGGCTCAAAAAGGATAGAGAGATCTGCTGTCTGGAAAGCATTTTTATTATATAATGTGACGGATGTCACTATTTTTGACTGCCGTCGGCGGTATCTGTTGTTGAGTAAATGGAGAGTAAGCTAATGGAAGATAAAGCGAAACGGAGTCCTGGAGGTAAACTTGCTCTGTGGGCATTTTATGTTTTTTGCGGTTACTTCCTCTGGGCGATGGCGCGCTACTGGTGGGTTGTTGGGCAGATCCAGAGCGTGCCTGGCGTGACGATTGACGGCGAGTTAGGTTCAACGGCAGGGAAATGGATCGGTGCGCTGCTGGGTTTTTTGGTGTTGGGTATCGTTGGCATCGTTCTCGGTGCGATCGCCTGGTACACGCGACCTAATCCACAGATGTATGAACATCACGATTAAAGTTGCTATGCTCGTTTCTGGCTTTATCACAAAGGAACGCGCATGGAACTTGTTGACTGGCAGCAGCGGTTTGAATCCTGGTTAATCGGACATCACTCGCAAGAGGATTCCGCTCACGATATTTCACACTTTCGCCGGGTTTGGGCAACGGCTCAGCAGCTGGCCAAAGATACTGATGTTGATCGGCTGGTGATCCTGACCGCCTGCTACTTTCATGACATCATCAGCCTGGCGAAAAATCATCCTGAGCGAAGTCGCTCCTCGGCGATGGCGGCGGAAAAAACGCTGGCCATCCTGCAGTCATCTTTTCCTGACTTCCCCGCAGACCGCTATCCGGCGGTCTTGCATGCTATAGAAGCGCACAGTTTTAGCGCTGCAATTCCCCCGCAGAGTGAAGAAGCAAAGATTGTCCAGGATGCCGACCGACTCGAAGCATTGGGGGCGATTGGCCTGGCGCGCGTTTTTGCCGTATCCGGAGCGCTCAATAATATTTTGTTTGATGCCGACGATCCCTTTGCCGACAGACGTGAATTAAATGACAAGAAGTACGCGCTGGATCATTTCCAGTGCAAGTTGTTGCGCTTACCTGAAACTATGCAAACCGAAAAGGGCAGGGCAATGGCGGTGCACAATGCGCGTTTTCTGGTGCAGTTTATGGCTAAGTTAAGTGCGGAGCTTTGCGGAGACCCTTTGGCCCTTGATGAGTCGGTTTTACAGCGCTTTGATCCACTGGCATAAAACGGCTTGCGCTATTTATGGTAACCTCTGCAAAAATAGTCGGGCTGGTTGAGGTTATGTCGCAAAATTTATCCAAGGAAAGTCCCCCATCTTTGAAGGCCGGGCATAGCGGAGAGGATGCCCAGGAGTTGTTGCGTCAGATGATGGCGATATACGATGTAAAAACGCTGGTGGCACAGTTAATCGCTGTTGGCGAGCAGCACTGGAGCCCGGCCATCCTGAAGCGCGTAGCGACGGTGCCTCACGCGGCAAATCGTTTAAACGCACTGGAGAGAGCCCATCTGTTGACGCTCCTGCCGCAGCCGCCAGCGCATCATCCGCACTATGGATTCCGCTTTGTCGATCTGTTTGCCGGTATCGGCGGTATTCGTAATGGTTTCGAGGCGATTGGCGGGCAATGCGTTTTCACCAGCGAGTGGAATAAGCATGCGGTGCGTACCTATAAAGCCAACTGGTACTGTGACCCCGAGCTACATCGTTTTAATGAGGATATTCGCGATATTACCCTTAGCCATCGTCAGGATGTGAGCGATGAGGAAGCCGCGCAGCATATTCGCGAGACTATCCCGCAGCATGATGTTCTGCTGGCTGGCTTCCCCTGCCAGCCTTTTTCGCTGGCCGGCGTCTCAAAGAAAAACGCTCTTGGCCGCGCGCATGGGTTTGCCTGCGAAACGCAGGGCACGCTGTTTTTTGACGTCGTCAGGATTATTGCCGCCAGGCAACCCGCTATTTTTGTGCTGGAAAACGTCAAAAACCTAAAGAGTCACGACAAAGGGCGGACGTTTCGCATCATTATGCAAACGCTGGACGAGCTGGGCTATGAAGTCGCCGATGCCGATCATACCGGAGCGGACGATCCGAAGGTCATCGACGGACGCCATTTTTTACCTCAACACCGAGAGCGTATTGTGCTGGTTGGCTTCCGTCGCGATTTGCAACTGCATGAAGGGTTTACTCTACGTGATATCTCCACGCTCTATCCGGCTAAGTGCCCGACATTTGGCGAGCTGCTGGAGCCCGCGGTGGATGCTAAATTTATTCTCACCCAGGTGCTGTGGAAGTATCTCTATCGCTATGCGCGTAAGCACCAGGAGCGGGGTAACGGCTTTGGTTACGGATTAGTTGACCCTATGAATCCGCACAGCGTGGCGCGTACGCTGTCGGCGCGCTACTACAAAGATGGTGCGGAGATCCTCATCGATCGCGGCTGGGATCGTCCTCTGGGTGAAAAGCATTTTGATGACCCTGAAAACCAGCTTCGTCGTCCGCGCAGGCTGACGCCCCGCGAGTGCGCGCGTCTGATGGGGTTTGAATCGCCGCAGGGGTACCATTTTCGCATTCCGGTATCGGATACCCAGGCCTATCGCCAGTTTGGCAACTCGGTCGTGGTGCCGGTATTTGCAGCAGTGGCGAAGCTTCTGGAGTCGCGTATTGCGATGGCGGTTGCCATGCGTGAATCTGCCGAGTTAAGCGAAAGCCAATGATAGTCGTACGGCATGGGCTGACCATGCCGTATATATACCCGTCATACTTCAAGTTGCATGTGCGTTGGCAATACTCGGCCCATCCCTGGGCCTCGCCCTCACGGGCGCTGTGGACAGCGTTCAAATTCGTTCCTGACGAATTTGTCCTCGCTCACCCCAGTCACTTATTTTAGTAAGCTCCAGGGGATTCTCTGCGTTGCCGCGTTACTCGGCCTATGGCCTCGCCCCTACGGGGCCAGCGCAAGCGCTGTTCAAAACGGTTAACCGTTTTGTCCTGCAACTCGAATTATTCAGGGTATAGATGTTAAAAACTTACGCCAGTACGCCGATTGGCCAGGGAACAAATTCATTTTCCCCTAATCCTAATGCTTCGCTCTTGCTTTGCTCACCGGAGGCAATGGCGATGATTTTTTCGAAGATTGCTTCCCCCATTTGACGCAGCGTAGCGTCGCCATCGATGACCACACCGCAATTGAGATCCATATCTTCCGTCATGCGCTGATACATCGGAGTGTTGCTGGCAAGCTTCACCGTCGGCGCGGGCATTGAGCCAAAGCAGGAGCCGCGCCCGGTGGTGAAGGCAATCATATTGGCGCCGCCAGCGACCTGGCCGGTTGCTGAAACCGGGTCATACCCTGGGGTGTCCATAAAGACCAACCCTTTTTGCGTAACCGGGTATGCATAGCGGTAAACCTCCATTAGCGGAGAGTTGCCGCCTTTTTTGGCCCCGCCCAGTGATTTCTCCAGTACGTTTGCCAGCCCACCCGCGTTGTTGCCAGGGCTAACCCGACCGTTAATCTGACAATCGCGTCCTTTATTATACTCCAGCCACCAGTTGATGCAGGCGACCAGCTTTTGCCCCACTTCAGGGGTGACAGCTCGCGCGGTGAGGGTGTGCTCTACGCCGAAGATTTCGGTGGTTTCCGAGAGAATTGCGGTTCCGCCTTGTTCGACCAGCAGATCCATCGCGACGCCCAGCGCCGGGTTGGCGGAAAGCCCCGAAAAACCGTCGGACCCACCGCACTGCAGCCCCACGGTCAGATGCTCAACGGAGACTGGCTGGCGCTTGACGGCATTAGCCTGCGGCAGCATGGATTCGATAATAGCGATGCCTTCATCGATGGTTTTTCGCGTTCCGCCGGTATCCTGAATCACTAGTTTGCGCAGCATCGGAGTCTCTTTCAGACCCATTTGTTCAAAGAAACCGTGGATGTTGTTACGCTCGCAGCCCAGCGCCACAACCAGCGCGCCCGCAGTGTTGGGGTTATTGATATAGCCTGCTAAGGTGCGGCGCAGTAGATCCATCGGCTCACCGCTCATCTCCATACCGCAGCCCAGTTCGTGAACATAGGGCACTACGTTGTCAACGTTTGGCCATGCTTGCAGGCGTTCTTCGGTAAAATGAGCGGCGATTTTACGCGCCACCGTTGCGCCACAGTTTCCGACCACGAACACGCCGAGAATATTACGTGTCCCGACTCGACCATCTTCCCGTACGTAGCCGTTGAAGGTCCGCCGCTGTTCAGGCGGCACGGTTTGTACCGGGCGATAGTCGCGACTAAAGGCGTAGTCGCGCTGAAAATCTTCAAACACGATGTTGTGGCTATGCAGCCAGGTACCAGGCGGGAGGTCTTCAGGCGCGAAGCCGATGACCGTGTTGTACTTGAGAATCGGTTCGTCTTTTTTAATGAGTCTTGTCGCCACTTTGTGGCCCAGCGGAACATCCTGCAGCGTGGTGATGTTCTCATCAGCGATCGGGGTACCGGCGATGATAGCGACCCGGGCGACCACGACGTTGTCTTTTTCGTCAAGACGAATGACCGGAGATTTTGTCATAACATTGCTTCCTTATTTTTTTGTTTCTGTCCGCCTACCGGCGAGCAGAATTTAGGGTTCAGGCTTCACGTTTTTGCATAGGGACGGCGTCGTCATCGCGCGGAGCAATTTTCAGGCGCTCAATCTTGCCGACGATGAACCAGTAGCTGCAGACGGCGATGATGCCGTGGGTCCCAACGAAGACCAACGCGTTGGCGAAAGAGCCTGTTTCTTGCAGGATGTAGCCGATCACCACGGGAGTGACGATCCCAGCGATATTGCCCAGCGAGTTGAACAGCCCGCCGGTGGTACCGATAATCTCTTTCGGCGCGGTATCCGCAACGACCGCCCACCCCAAAGAGCCGAAACCTTTACCGAAGAACGCGGCACTCATCAGGAACATCACCAGTGCTTCTGAGCCGACGTAGTTGCAGAGGATCATGCTGGCGCTCATGGTCAGACCGATGGTGATCGGGACCTTACGCGCCAGGCTCAGGTTGTTGGTTTTACGCAGCAGCCAGTCGGAGAAAAAACCGCTCATAATGCCGCCTACCAGGCCACAAATCGCGGGCACCGAGGCCATAAAACCGGCCTGCAGAATTGACATTCCGCGCTCTTTGACCAGATAAATCGGGAACCAGGTCATAAAGAACCAGGTAATCGCCGAGATACAGTACTGGCCAATGAAGATGCCGATCAGCATCCGACTTTTGAACAACTGGCCGATCTCCTGCCACCCCGTGCGCTTGCGTTCGCCTTTTACGCTGGCAACGGTGTCCAGCTCCACCAGCGCGCCGCCTTCCTTCAGGTATTCCATCTCTTCGTTATTGATACCCGGATGCTTAGTCGGGACGTAAAAGAATTTCGACCAGCAGAAGGCGATGATAATGCCGATGACTCCCATGACGATAAATACGTGGTCCCAGCCGAAGGCGTGGCATAGCCAGGCCATCAGCGGAGTGAATATCGCCAGCGATGCGTACTGTGCGCTGTTGAAGATGGCGCCTGCAACGCCGCGTTCTTGCGAGGGAAACCAGGCGGCGATGATGCGACCGGCTGAGGGGCCAACCGGTGATTCGCACACGCCAAGCAGGAAACGCAGGATCAGCAAGGCAGGAACGACAAAGGTGACGTAGCTGACCAGACCCATAAATACCGTCATCACTGACCACAGCAGAATCCCGAGAAACATGGCCCGCTTGGAGCCAACTTTATCGGCCACCCAGCCCGCAGGCGTCATACTGATGACGTACGCCCAGCTGAACGCGGAAAAGAGATAACCAATTTCAACGGCGGTGATGCCCAGCTCTTTTTGCATCTCCGGCCCGGCAACGGAGAGCGTGGCGCGATCTCCGGTCGCCAGGGTTAAGACGAGGGTTATCATAAATAAGATGTAATATCGGGCGTGCGTTTTCTTGCCTGCAATGCTCATTGTGCATTCTCCCGTTCCGGCAGCTAACGCCGGAAAAGTTTGTAGGGTAGAGAGTGATTATTGGTTTTTTATTTGTAAGTAGTGATTTGCGCCGCTCACCATATGTGGGGTGATCGCCGTCACCAGGTAGTGTGCACCCCAACCTATCACTTCTGCTGCGCGCTCCGGGGTTCCCACGTAGGTCCCGGCAATATTGCCGCTGGCGGCGATTTTGCGAATACAGCGCTCTATGGTTGCCAGTACATCGGGATGGTTGAGATCGTGACCGTAGCCCATCGAAACGGCCAAATCCCCCGGCCCGATGAAATAGACATCGGCCAGCCCTGCGGCGAGGATCTCATCCAGATTCTCTACTGCTTCTGTTGTTTCAATATGTACCGATAGCACCCGCGAGGCGTTGGCTTCGGCCAGATAGCGCGCTTTATCGGCGCACATACCGTAGTTGGCTGCGCGCGGCAGGAAGGCGACTCCGCGTTCGCCCTGCGGTGGAAACAGTGTAGGCAGGGCGGCGGCGCGGGCATCCTCTACGGTATTGACCAGCGGGACCTGCACGCCATCGGCACCGAAATCCAGCGCTTTACGCATATATTCGGCGCGGTTGTAAGGAACCCGCACCAGGCAGGGCACTTGCTGACTGTGCGAGGCGCGTACCATATCCTCTACCGTCTCCGGATTCATATTGCCGTGCTCGTTGTCGATAAGCACAAAATCAAATCCGATGGCGGCGGTAAATTCGGTTATCGCCGCGGAAGGGAAGGTGACAAAGCAGCCGTGTAGCGGCCCCTCGTGGAGCCGTTGTTTTAAATCGGGAAAACGCATGTTAGCTCCTTGCTTTGACTTCGATACCGGAGAGCTGCTCAAACACTTTTATAATGTTGGAGTGATCTTCGTTGCCAACCCCCTGGGCCATGCAGGTTTTGTACAGTTCGCGCACCAGACTGGCGATCGGCATGGGTGAGTCAATACCCTGGCTGAGTTCCATGGCCAGGTTGAGGTCTTTGTACTGCAGACGAGTCATAAAGCCGGGATCAAAATTGCGCTCCAGCAGCAGGCTGCCGCGAATATCCAGCGCGCCGCAGCGGGCGTATCCTGCTGAGAGCACCTCGACGATTTTGGCCGGATCGACGCCTGCTTTTGCCCCCATCACCAGCGATTCTCCCAGCGCAGCCATGGTGGCGGCGGCCAGAACCTGGTTGCAGGATTTCACGACCTGGCCTGCGCCGTTGTCGCCGACATGAGTGACGCGGCAGCCAAGCACTTCGAGGATCGGTTTGCAGCGTTCAAAGACTTCAGCTTCACCGCCCACCATAATCGACAGCGTGCCGCCTTTCGCGCCTTTATCCCCACCGCTCACCGGGGCATCGAGCATTCGTGCGCCCAGCGATTTGATGGCGTCAGCAAATTGCTTTGTCGCCAGCGAGGAGATAGTGCTCATATCAATAATGACTTTACCTTCGCACAGCGCAGGAGCCAGGCCATTCTCGCCGAACAGGACATCTTCGACCTGCGGCGTATTGGGTACCATCGTGATGGTAATTTCCGCGGCTTCTGCGACTGCACGAGCCGATGTCTGGCCGGTAGCGCCATCGCGGGCAATCTCTTCTACGTCCTGTGCCACGATGCTGTAGGCATGGACGCTATAGCCTGCTTTTAGCAGATTGCGCACCATCGGTTTGCCCATAATGCCCAGACCAATAAAGCCTAAAACTGGTTTCATGCGTATGATCCTTAATAAGTTTGGTATTCGATAATGCTGCGCAGTTCCGCAACATCAATATCCGAGAATGCGCACCCTTCGCGATGGCTTAACCAGGCGGCGGTTCCGGCAGCGAAGCCCGTCAAAAAGCATTGGGCGGTGACGCGAGCCGAAGCCAGCGCTTCATGCTCGGCGCACAACGTACGGCCAGCTGTAATCAGGTTTGGTACGTTTTCCGGCACGAGCGTGTCGTACGGAATGTCGTACCAGTCGTTGTCGAGGTAGAACATAAAGATGCCGTCCTGACCGTGTGCTTCGATGCACCAGGCGCTGCTGGCGACCTTGCGTTCGCTTTTGCGCGCCTGGAAAACATCGTCGTTAGTCAGCCGGTAGCGGCCTGCAATGGTCCGACTCTGGCGGATGCCAATTTGCGCCGCGACATCGTTCAGATACGCCTGCTCGAACCCCGGGACCCATGCCCGCAGGAAACGCTCGTATTCGCGTACCTGCTTACGTCCCTTGAGTTCGGCAAACGTCAGATCCTCAGTGCGAGTGGCATCAATCGGTCTGCCATCGTCGCGTAAAATGCTGGTGACGTTGCACATCACTTCACCGGGGCGGGGTGAGGGCAGCAGATAGATATGCTTGCGCGGTAGGTGATATCCCTGAGCCTGCGCGGCTTCGACCCAGGTTTCCAGTTGGGCGACCGGGTGGCCAATGCCGCGTTTGATATCGACGTTGCCCATACGGAACACCATGGTCGGATACTGGACCATACCGTTGCGCCCGCAGGTGTACGGGACGCCAGCTTTGACGCAGAGATCGCCATCACCGGTGGCATCGATAAAGCGGCGGGCGGTAATTAACTGGCGTCCGCTTTTGTTCTCAATAACCACACCGCGCAGCTCATTGCCATCCATCACTACGTCAGTGGCAAGGGTATGGAACAGCACCCGTGCGCCGCTGTCGGCGAGTAAATCGTCGGCCACCTCTTTCCAGGTGTGCGGCTCATGGACGACCAGCCGCGTTTCGCCAAACGGGAACGGCTCGCTGACGGCGCCGCGGTGTTTCAGATGCTGGTAAAATTCACCGGCAAAGCCGTGCACCAATTGCTCATGGGGGCCTTTACCTGAGGTAAACAGGCCGCAAATCGCGCCCGACATGCCCGCTGTCGCCATACCTCCGCAAAAACCGTAGCGTTCAATCAGCAGGGTATTTTCCCCAGCTCTCGCCGCGGCGGTCGCTGCCGCAACACCGGTTGGACCACCACCCACTACCAGGACATCAACATCGTACGTGGCGGGGATCTGGTTGGCGGCTTCGTGCCTGGTTTGCATGATGTGCCTCCTTTACTATGAGGGTGACGATTCACCCCCATAATGTGATGATTAATCGATGTTTTTCGCGTGGATGCGTCGTTTCCCCAGCACCGCGCCCTGGGCAATCGGCTGTACCAGTTGGGCATATTGCGACAGATAGGTTCCGCTCCCACCGCCCAGCGGCAGAGGTTTGGGTTGCCACTGGGCCAGACGGGCATCAATCACTTCCTGCGGAACATCCATATTGATGCTGAGATCGACAAAGTTGATATGTACAGTTTCACCTTGCTCAATAACCGCCAGCGGCCCGCCAGCGGCGGCTTCCGGCATCAGTTGGCCGACGATAATGCCGCGATTCAGGCCCGAGAGTTCACCATCGGTGATCACCGCAACGTGCGCCGCGATCCCCGCGCCGTTGAGAGCCGCGACAAAGCTACAAGCAAACACCGTTCCGGGGCCGCCAGCCGGGCCCATATTGCGCAGAACAATCACGTCGCCTTTCTGTATTTTCCCTTCGCTCAACGCTTCAATGGCTTCGTCTTCACCTTCGTAGATATTGGCTGGACCGGTAAATTGTTCCAGCTCTCCCGGTACGGCGGAGAGCTTGACGATCGCGCCGTCCGGAGCGAGGTTGCCGCGCAGGATAGCGACGCCAGGGCGCTGGCTGACGGGATTATCCAGCGTGCGGATCACCTCGTGGTTTTTTACTACCGCATCTTTGATGTTCTCGCCGACGGTTTTTTGCGTAACCGTTAGCGCATCCAGGTTAAGGAAATCGCGCAGCTGATTCATCACCGCCGTGGTGCCGCCCGCCGCTTCCAGATCTTCAGTGCGGAACGGGCCGTTAGGGCGAACAGAGGTCAGTAACTTGATGTTTTTACCGTATTTTTCATACAAGCTGACCACATCGATGGGGAGCTCGGCCTCGGTGGCAATCGCTGAAAGGTGGCGAACGGTATTGACCGAACCGCCGACGGCCAGCACGGTCATCACCGCGTTCTGAATCGCTTTTTCGGTAAGGATGTCCCGCGGCAAAACCTGTTGCTGGGTAAGCTCGACGATCCGCTTCCCGGCGGCCTGAGCGTATTCTTTTACCTTACGGCCGTTGGCCCAGATGGGTGAGTTGCCCGGCAGCGTCATACCTAATGCTTCGGCGACGATATGCATGGAATTAGCGGTGCCCAAACCGGCGCAGACGCCAGGCGACTGGATTGCGACATCGGTCATGTCCGTCAGGTCTTTTTCACTGATTGCGCCGGTTGCCAGTGCGCCAACCTGTTCGTAAACATCATCAATATCGAAGAACTGATCGTCGAATTTTTCGTTTGAGCACTTGCCGCCCACCTGGTAACCGCAGGTCAGCAGCAGGGAAGGGACATTCAGCCGAGCTGCTGACATCAGGTGCGCTGGCGTAGTTTTATCGCAAGAAGAGAGGCAGATCATGCCGTCCAGCACCGCGCCTTCCATCATGCATTCCACTTCATTGACCATCAGGTCACGAGTCGGCATCAGATAACGTGCTTTTTTCCCGGCGCTGGTGACGAAGTCGCTGGGGGCGACGGTGCGTACTTCAAACGGCAGACCACCCGCGTCGCGGATCGCCTGCTCGACGATCCGGCACAGTTCATCCAGATGGACATAGCAGCAGGAGAGCTTGTTAGAGGTGTTGATGATCGCGATCTTCGGTTTATGCATGTCTTCTTCGCGGATCCCCATACTGCGCCATTGTGCACGACGTACTGCCCAGCGGGTGGATCCCGGCTTGAAATTGCTTCTGTACATCTTGAATTCCTTTATCGGGTTGTGGTTTTACGATCCGAAATATCCTCCTTTTGGGTTGGTTGTCCAACCAATTTTTAAGGGAAGTGTAATTGAGATCACATAATGGAGGGTTTTTAAACGTTTTTGCCCATAGCGAGGGAAAAATAGCGCACGGGAAAGCCAATAATGGTACAGTGGTCCATCCAATTTATGATTGCAGAAATTGATGGCGACGCCGCGCAGGGAAAATAACCGGTCGTAAGCGCGAAACGTCGTTGGGAAGAGGTAACGGTATGCCGGACAAGAATAAATTTACGATGATCCCTATTAAGCGCACGGACGTTTTTCAGACCATCATTCAACACATTACTAATCTGCTCGATAGCAAGCAGATCAAACCCGGCGAGCGGCTGCCTTCCGAGCGCGAGCTTGCCGAAATGCTCAACGTCAGCCGCACGTCAGTGCGCCAGGCGCTGAAGGTGCTTGAATCTTCCGGGCGTATTGAGACTCGCGTTGGCAGCGGAACTTTTTTGACCGAGCCGCCGGCGGTGTCGCTTAGCGACACGCATAGCCTGTCAAAGCTGATTGAAGGCGGGGTAACGAAAGAGTTTTTGCGCAATCTGATTGTGGCGCGGACCTCGATTGAACGCGCCATCTTTGAAGACTACGCATGGCGGGCCAACAAATCGGGGATTAATCAACTGCGAGAACTTATCGAGTTTAACCGGGAAAAATTTTCACGTCAGGATTGCGATGACGATGATAGCGCGCTGGATCTGAGCTTCGAGAAAAAAGTGGCGCAGCTCGGTGGCAACCCCATTCTGATTAACATGCAGGAACAGCTCCACCATCTTTGGGTACTGGCCTGGAAACAGTATGGTTTTACTCCCGAACAGACTCAGGTGCTGCATGAAGAGCACTTAGGTATTCTGGATGCGCTGGCGGCGAAAAACTCGCAGCGGGTGGCGGACCTGATTGTGCAGCATGTAGATAAAGAGATTGACTAAGCAGGCCGCTGTACATGGTTTTTTCCCCGGCTCGCGCTGCGCTTATTCGTGCGGTCTGGCGATTTCCCCGGAGGCGGTGCTGCGCACCTGTCCGGGCTACCGGTTCATCCGGTCAGGTATCCCGGACAGGCGCAACGCGCCGCCTCCGGGAATAATATTGAGCAAATGCGGTTAAACCGGCAAAGCTCGAAGGAAAAAATCGATGCCCGCTTCCACCGATTGCTGGGTGATTTTATGCCCCGACAGCGGATCGATAAGGCAGGTGAGATTGCCGCTGCCGATGCTTTCGCTGAGGCGCTCAGCATACTTGATATCAACAATGGTATCCTGCTGGCCGTGCCAGACAAACAGCGGACGCTGCGCTAGCGTCGATTCTTTTCCGGCAATGTCGTAAGGCGCGATCCCGCGCAGGCAGGCTGCAAGCGTATTGGTCGTTGGAGGATGGATTTTGCTTATTGCATCGGCAAAATAGCCGCTTGCCATATAGGCGGCCCCGGCCTGAATTGCCGGATACTGCGCCATCGCCCCCAGTACAGCGAAGCCGCCCATTGAAGTGCCCATCACGCCCAGTCGTGAAATATCACCCAGCTTTTCCTGCTGGCAGGCGGCCAGCAAAGCGGGAAATGTCTCCAGCGTATGCTGTAAAATTGGCCAGAAAGAGGCGGCGCGTAGCGTCGCATCGTCCCTGGCGCTATGCATCGCCGCCTGTGGGCACACCACGCTGTAGCCGGCCTGCGCCAGCATATATCCCAAATTGGCATCCAGCTCTCTGGATGCCATAAAGCGATGAAATAAAACGATAAGCGGCCTGTTACTGGCTGCGCCAGTAGCTGGCCGGAACCAAAGCACGGGCGTTTTCGCCAGCAGGCAATCTGAAATAACGATGTCCATCGATTATCCCCTGGCAATCAAATGGCGTTCCAGCACATCGAAATCCGGATTGAAACCGAGACCCGGCGCGTGCGGTAGATCCATCACCGGCTGGAAGCGCATAAACGGATGCAGCGTCTGTTCGAACGTCAGCCACGGTACTTCCAGCGGAACCGATTCTGGCATCACGCTGAGGAGGTGAGCGCTGGTGAGCAGGCCTGGGCCGTAGTAAAAACAGTGCGGCAGCAGGCTGACGTTTTCATGCTCGCGCGCGTGTTTGATAATCTCCAGTACGGCGGAGATACCGCCGATTTTGGCTACGCTCGGCTGCAATACATCCACCGCGTCTAAGGCCATACTGAGCGCGAACTCCTCGCTATTATTGAAGTTTTCGCCCGCGGCAATGCGTGCGCCCGTCGTCTGGCGCAGATAGCGGAGCTGGCTTAAATTTTCCGGTGGGAAGGTGGGCTCCTCCACAAACGCGACGCCAGCTGCCTGCAGCTGTGGCAGGATCTGCTCCGCCTGTGGGACATCCCATGCGCAGTTGGTATCAACCATCAGAGTGACATTATCCGGTAGCGCCCTGGCGACTTCCGCAATCGCCAGGGGATCCCGTTCGTGCAGTTTTATATGTCGATAGCCCTTGTTAATTAATGGGTTAATGCAAGCCATTAATTTAGCGACATCACCATCGAAGCTGGACAGGCTGGGATACAATTCCACCTGCGCGCGGGTACCGCCGAGCAATCGCCACAGCGGTAGATTTTCTGCTTTAGCGCGCAGATCCCACAAAGCGATGTCCAGCGCGGATAGCGCATACATCATTACCCCGCCGCGACCGTAGCTGTGAAAGGCGTAATGCGCTCTTTGCATTAACGCCGCCGGGTCATTGCATTCCTCACCCGTAAAGAAGGGGGCTAGCAGGCCGCTGAGCAATGCCATGCTGGCCGGGTTACAGGCGTGGCCAAACGCTTCTCCCCAGCCCGTCAGGCCTGTGTCGGTTTCGACTTTCACTAACAGCGCATCCAGCGTAGGGTGCAGCGCCCGCGCGGCGTTAAAGCGCCCCTCTTTGTCGGTGGTGCGCGTCAGTGCGGGCGTATAAGGCAAACGGACCAGAAAGCTTTCTATGTTCGTAATACGCATTAAATGTCCTTAATGATGAGATAGCGCGAACTGCACGCCCATTGACGCCGGATGTTGAGGCGTGCTGACAAGGAGCCTGTCGATAGCCGCCGTTTCGAGACAAACAAAGTTCTGCCAGCCATCGTCCGGTATGTCGCTTATTTGCTCTGCTCGCTGCTGCCAGGGATTCCATACCACCACGTTGCTGTTATTTACGTGGGTCAGCGTCAGGATTCTGGCGGGCGTGACAAGCTCCGTTTGTTTTTCTGCCTGAGGGAAGATCGCGCCAAATTCCCCGTAGAGCGAAAGGGGAGACGGCAAGTTCTGCACGGATTCCCCGACGACCGTGTCGTAGCCTTGCGTACCTACGCCGTGAATCAGCGTCGCTCGAATATCCGGCGTTGAGAGGTAGCTGTGTAGAGCCGCGGTGGCGCTGAAGCTACCGTGGGCGGTGAGCAGTAACTCGCAAACCTCGGCAGTGAATGTCAGCGTCATTTCCAGTTGAAAAGCGTGATCCCACAGCTGCCGCGTTTGCGGGGTGTCATTGAGCGTCAACGTCATCGCGAGCGACGTTTTGCTATTCTCAAGCGCCGTCAGCCGCCACGGTAAAATGCGGGCAAAACCGTGAAATGGTTCGCCGCCGAGATCGGTAAACCACGGCCAGCAGACCGGCACGCCGCCGCGAATGGGTACGCCGGTTTTAAACGGCGTGCAGTCACTCAACCACAGTACAGGGGTTGTCTGCCTGGAGGGTTTCCAGGTCAGTAAATGCGCACCCTGAAGCGCAATAACGGCCTTGCAGAAGGGCGTCTGAATGACCAGAACCTCCAGTTCATCCATTTTTCGCCGGGTAATACCGGGGCTTAATGTCTCCAGTACCGGCAGGGAAAACAGTTGCTTAATCAGGCTCATTGGTTCAGACATCCGTGCGAGTCGTAATATTTTGCTGCCGAAGCTGCATATCGTTTACGGCATAGCGCGCCAGCGCCGGGCCGTCGAACTTGATGCCGTGTCCTGGTTTTTCACCCGGGCGAATGGCGCCGTTTATCACCGGGCAAGGACTCGTGATAATGCCCATTTCGCTCAGGCTCGCGCCTTTTAGCCCCTCAAACAGCTGGATATTGGGCAAACCGCAGCCCAGATGCGCGATCAGCTCCATGCCAAAATGCGGGATCACGGGAATATTGTGGCTTTCAGCTAATTTTGCGATCTTCACAAATTCGGTAATTCCGCCCACGCGGTAAATATCCGGTTGGATGTAGTCGCAGGCCTCTTGTCCGATCCAGTGGGCGAACTGGTATTTGGTGTACAGGCTTTCTCCCACGGCAATGGGGACCGGACATTTCTGACGCAGCAAACGGTGGCCGTTGATATCGTCGCTAAGCAGCGGCTCTTCCAGCCAGTACACTCCGGCGTTTTTGAGTACCGCCATACGGCGCGCAGCATCGCCAGAAGACCACTTCTTGTTGGCATCCACGGCGATGTTGATCGACGGCCCCACAAATTTACGTACCGCCAGCAGACGCATTAGATCGTCTTCCACGTCTTCACTGCCGATTTTCATTTTGACCGTGCGGTAGCCCACGCTTAAAAAACCCTCCATCTGTGCGAGCAGGGCATCGATGGAAAGATGCAGGTTGACGCCGCTGCCGTAACCGGAGAGCGACTCCCGATAGCCGCCAAGCAGACGATACAACGGCTGATTGAGCTGCTGACCAATCAGATCCCATAGCGCGATATCGACTGCAGCGATTGCGTGTGTCGTGACGCCCGCCGAGCCGATATCGTGGCTCTCCAGCCACATGCGGCTCCACAGCCGCTCGACGTTCAGCGGATCTTCGCCCATCACTTTGGCGGCAAGATAATGGTCAATCAGGTTCTTAAACGCGCTGCCGCCGTTGCCCGTGCTGAACGTCCAGCCGGTACCGGTATGCCCGGTATCGGTTTTTAGCCACAGCACGACAAATTCCAGGCTGGAGAACGCGTAGTTCGACGACCCCCAGTTCTCGGTAAGCGGCACGCGGTACAGCCCGGATTCAAAATCGATAATTTTCATGCTCTTCTCCTCCGGGGTCAGGCCAGGGCATTGTGCCCGTCGCGCTGTGCGGCTTTTTTGACGAACAACGCAACCACGGTTGCACCGAGTACCCCGAGGCAGCCCGCAAGAATAAAGGCGGCGGAATAGGAGCCGGAGCCAACGATAAAGCCGGTGACGGTTGGCGCAACAATGCCGGAGATATTCGCCAGACCGTGCATCAGCCCGCCAGCGCTGCCGACGTACTCTTTCGGCGCAGCGTCCTGAATCAGCGTCCAGTAGGCCGGGGCGGCGATTTGCATAAAGCCGAAGGCGATAGTCATTAATGTGACGGCACCCATGGCGGTCTGCGTCTGGCTGATCAGCCCCACGCAGATGGAACAGATGCCGAAGCAGGTCACCAGCACTACTTTACGAGAGAAAAGCTGCTTGCCGGTTTTACGGTAGATAAAGTCGATAATGAAACCGCCGGATACGTAGCCGAGCGTTCCGGCAACCCAGGGCAGCACGCCGACCAGGCTCATGTCCTTCAGGCTGATCCCGGTCGTATCAACGAGAAAGGTCGGGAACCAGTTCATAAAGAAAAACAGCACATAGTTGAAGCAAAATAGCGACAGGGCGGTAGCCAAAATCGAGGGCTGGAGGATCGCGCTCCACATGGAGGGAGCAGGCGCTCCCGGTGCGGTCTGTGGAGCGACTTCCTCTTCTTCGCCTTCAATAAGCTGCGCTTCCGCCGCAGAAACGCGTTTGTTATCACGTGGCTTATCAGTCGCGATGAGCGCCCAGATGATGGCCCAGGTAATCCCAATAAACGCGATAATGATAAATGAGATCCGCCAGTTAAACGTCAGGCACAGAAAGCCCACTACCGGGCCGGAAATTGCTCCGCCCAGCGGGCCTCCGGCCTGGTTAATGCCTACCGCGCGGGCGCGCTCATTAAGCGGAAACCAGTTATTAACCACTTTATTGGCCGTGGTGGAGATGGGGCCTTCCCCGGCACCGAAAAAGGCGCGGGCAATGAACATGGTCCAGAAGTTAAAGCAGCCTGCGGTCAGGCCGCAGATAATCGACCAGACGGACATCGACCAGCTAAAGACGCGTTTGGGGCCAAATTTATCGGCCAGCACGCCGCCGATAAAATTAAATAACGCATAGCCGATTGAGAAACTACCAAAAATAATGCCTTTTTCCTCAGGCGTTAGATGAAAATCCTGGGTAATAAAGGGCATTGCGTAGGCCAGCGCGGAACGGTCGAGGTAGTTAATAACCATCGCCAGCGTCAGCATAACTAAAATGACACGACGGAATTGCGTATTCATAGAGATACCTTTCACTAATATAGGGTTAGCGGTAAAAATAATGCACAATTTTCGTAATAATTATTTTTCTGATTATTATTGTTTTGGTTTGTCACTCCCTGACAGGATCCAGATAACGTATTTTTCGGGTAACATAAAAACCGCCGTCAAGCGTTAACATCGCACCATTAAAACTGTGAATATGCGGATCGGTTAATAGAGCACAGGTTTTGGCGATCTCTGCTGCATCGGTATATTCCAACAGCGGAATACCATCATCTTTATGCAACTGTCTTAACAGCTCTACGAACGCTTTTTGCTGCGGATCCTCTTCGCTGAAACCGCGAAATAGGGTGTTGATTTTTATGCCATAATGCACCAGTTCCTGAATGCCGGAACGGCAGGTATTCATCAGCGCCAACTGGCTGGCGGCACCATAAGAGTAATGCTCTGTCGGCACCAGTGCGGCGATGTGCGCTAGCGTAACGACGCGTCCCTGAACCCCCTGTTGTACCATTTTTTTACAGGCGCTTTGTACCCACCATAGTCCGCGCTCCAGATCGTCATTCATCGTGGCCGCAATAATATTATCATCGTCGTCCAGCATTGAGCCACGAAGCGGCGGCGGTGAAATATAAATAAAAGCGTTTAGCTTTCGCTCGCCAACAATAAGGGTGTCGATAGCCTGATTTATTTTTGCATATTCGGTTTGCTGGCTAAAATAAACTTCCCAGCCCTGCTGTAAATACTGATTTTCCAGCGTGGACAGTAGTTTGGGTTCGGCCTGGCCGCCGGCAATCAGAATCGTATTTTTGTGTTCCATCGTCATTCTCCTGATTAAATACAGCGGATATGCTGGCCGCCATCAATTTTAATGAAGTCACCGGTAATAACTGCGCCTTTGTCCCCGGCTAAATACACGGCAGCAGCGCCAAGCTCTTCAATGGTTGCCGGCTGACCAACAGGAATGGTCGCCAGCAGCTTCTTCCGCCCCTCATCCGTAGCCAGTTCGGGTTTAGGATCGTTGATATTGGTATCGACAAACCCCGGCCAAAGCTGGTTTACGGTAATGCCGTAGCGTGCGAGTTCGAAGGCCATCGACTGGCTCATCTGATCGATAGCGGCTTTGGTGGCGGCGTAGACCCCCATCAGCGCCATTGGGCGGCGCGCGTGACCTGAGGCAACGTTGATGATGCGTCCATGGATCCCTTTTTTCACCATCATGCGGGCGGCGTGGCGAGCGCAGTCGTAGGTTCCTTTTATATTGATGTTCACCGCATGGTCAAAGGCCGGTTTACTGATTTCGAGGAAGGGTTCCCAGACGCATACGCCGGCGTTGTTAACCAGAATATCGAGGCGTCCAAAGTGGGTATCTATATCATTAAACATCTGGCGAACTTGTTCAGGATGGGAGATATCGGCCTGGACCAGCAGGGCGCGCCTTCCGAGTCCGCGGATAATACCAGCAACCTGTTCTGCTTCCTCCGGGTTGACAACGTAATTGATGACGATATCCGCGCCTGCTTCAGCAAGCGCGCAGGCAATGCCTTTGCCGATCCCTTTCATGTTTCCCGCACCCGTCACCAGTGCGACCTGGTTATGTAGACTCACGACTTTCTCCTTTTAGTGTGCAACACATGATGAGCAGTATCCTGCATTGACGATATCTTAGTCACTTAATCAACAACTGATATATTAGTTGCTTATTAGATTTGCACTTCATGAAAAAAACATCCATCATCTGTTGGGTTAAATACGATGCTGATCACAAATTTTGTCGTAACTGTTTAATTAACTGAGAATTTTTGATTTTCATTTTTGCTGCGTTGGGCGGATAATGCTGCAATTCAGCAGGGAGAACGCTAATGAATCCACCCGTCAATAAAATGAATCAGGCTTATGAAGCCATTGAAAGCATGATTATTTTTCAGGATCTTGCGCCGGGTTCGATGGTGTCTGAAGCACAGCTCATGGAGCTGACCGGCTTTGGCCGTAGTCCGGTAAGGGAAGCGTTACAACGTCTGGCTAATGACAGACTTGTGGAGATCTACCCCTATAAGGGCGTGTTTATTCCGACGATCTCCGTTGAGGTACAGCTCAAGGTTCTGGAGCTACGCCGCTGTGTAGGCGAGTTCGCTGTGCGTCTTGCGACCCGGCGCGGCACGCACCAGCAGAAGAAAGAGATGCTGCTGCTGGCGGAATCTTTTGAAGCGATTAGCGATATTTCGCATATGCGTCAGTTTGGCGCGCTATTAAAGCAAACCTATGCCCTGATTGGTCTTGCGGCAGAAAATGAATATTTACAGCCATGTCTTTCACCGTTACAGGGCCTTTCCAGCCGTTTTTGGTTTGCGCAGCTTAGCGCCAGTAACCAGCAGGAGCTGGTAAAAGCCTCACAGCTAAATGCCACCATGCTGCGTAATATCTGTCATGGCGACGAAGAGCTGGCGGCTAGCGCGTCGAAAAACGTCAACGATTACTTCACTGAGTTTACCTATAAGTCTCTAAGCCGCTGATTAAAATGCGAGATTAACCATGGCCGACGTCCACGATAAAGCTACCCGCAGCAAAAATATGCGCGCGATCGGCACCCGCGATACGGCAATTGAAAAACGGCTGGCGGGGCTGCTGGCCCACTCTGGGTTTACCTTTACTGTACAGGACGCCACGCTGCCCGGACGCCCGGACTTTGTGATGGCGGACTATCAGTGCGTTATCTTTACCCACGGCTGTTTTTGGCATCATCATAATTGTTATCTGTTTAAAGTCCCCGGTACGAGAACTGAATTCTGGCTGGATAAGATAGCTAAAAACGTCGCGCGCGATTGCCGGGATATCGGGCTGCTGGTAGAGCAGGGATGGCGGGTGCTGGTTGTCTGGGAGTGTGCGCTGCGCGGGAGAAAGAAACTTAGCGATGAAGCGCTAGGTGAGCGCCTGGAAGAGTGGATCTGCGGCGGAGGGGACTGCGCGCAGATCGATACTCAGGGCATGGGTTTGCTGGACGTTACTTCTCGGCCTGACAAGATGTGATTTCTCTGCGCGCCGGGAACAGGTACTTACCGAGCGTCACCAGAACGACCGCAAAGATGATAATCCCCAGCGCCAGCCACTCTATGGGGGATAAACTTTCTCCGGCAAAACCGGTGCCGAGCAGTACGGCGACAACCGGGTTTACGTAAGCATAGCTGGTCGCAACAGCGGGAGTGACGTTGCGAATCAAATACATATAGGCGTTGATGGCGATAAGTGAACCGAAGATAGCCAGATAGGCGACGGCAAAAATACCGGACCAGGATGGCATTTGGGTTAATTTTTCCCCGGTCAGCGTGGAAGCTATCATTAGCACGATCCCTGCGGCCAGCATCTCTATGGCGCCCGCCATCATCCCCGTCGGTAGCTCGATTCGCGAGCCGTAGACGGAGCCAAAGGCCCAGCTCATGGAACCGATAAGAATCAGCAGCGCTCCCCAGGGGTTACCATTCAGGTTGCCACCGCTATTGAGCAGCACGATGCCCGCCAGGCCAATGGCAATACCTAACCACTCAAGCTTGCGAGTCGCAATCCCAAAAAAGCGGCTAAAACATAGCGTGAATAGCGGTACCGTCGCCACCATCACCGCTGCAATCCCGGATGGTACGTGCTGGTGCTCGGCGAGGGTGACAAAGCCGTTACCGACGGCCAGCAGTAAAATACCAATCAGCGCCGCGTTGAGTAGCGGCTTTCGCGCCGGGAGCTTATGCCCGGTTGCCAGCAGCCAGACAATCAGCACTGCGCCAGCAGAAAGAAAACGCACGCCCGCCATCATTAATGGTGGCCAGCTGGCGACGCCAACGGCGATGGCAAAATAGGTGGAGCCCCAAATGATATACAGCGCAAACAACGCCCCGATGAGCGGTAACAGCTGACGGGTAGACATACTTCCTCACGACGGTGCAGAGATAGAAAGGGGACGTATAGTAAACGTGAAAACTATCGTGCTGGCGAGCGCTTTAATTCTCCCGCAATGGTTAAATTTATGTTGACTATGGACACCTGTGGGCGAAAAAGCACTTTTGCTTCATACTTCAGGAGAAATAACCATAAATGAAGGAATGCAATTTTGGCAGGAAGTAGTCTTTTAACCTTATTGGATGATATTGCCACTCTCCTTGACGATATTTCGGTCATGGGAAAACTGGCGGCGAAGAAAACGGCAGGCGTATTGGGCGATGATTTATCGCTTAACGCTCAACAGGTTACCGGAGTACGGGCCAATCGCGAGCTGCCGGTCGTTTGGGGCGTAGCGAAAGGCTCATTTATCAATAAAGTGATTCTGGTACCGCTGGCGTTATTAATCAGCGCATTTATTCCTTGGGCCATTACGCCGTTACTCATGTTGGGCGGCGCGTTTCTATGCTTTGAAGGCGTTGAGAAAGTGCTGCATACCTTGCAGGCGCGTAAACACAAAGAGGATCCTCAAGTTCGTCAGCAGCGGCTAGAGGCGCTGGCCAATCAGGACCCAATGGCTTTCGAGCGCGATAAGGTCAAAGGGGCGATCCGCACCGACTTTATTTTGTCCGCTGAAATTGTCGCCATCACGCTCGGGATCGTTGCCGAAGCGCCGTTGTTAAATCAGATTCTCATCCTGTCTGGTATCGCTCTGCTGGTGACCGTGGGCGTGTATGGACTGGTGGGGGTTATTGTTAAGCTCGATGATATGGGTTACTGGCTGGTGGAGAAAACCAGTACGTTGGCACAGTGGTTGGGTAAAGCCCTGCTGGCTATTGCACCGCGCCTGATGAAAACCCTTTCTGTAGTAGGGACGCTGGCAATGTTTCTGGTTGGCGGCGGTATTGTCGTTCACGGCATTGCGCCGTTGCATCATGCTATTGAAGAGTTTTCCCATGGGCAGAATAGTATGATTGCCTCGCTGCTGCCAACGGTGGCGAATCTGGTGCTGGGATTTATTATTGGCGCCATTGTGCTGGCCGGAGTGAAAGCCATTGGCAGTCTTCGTCGTCCGGTTGAGTAAATGTGCTCCCGCCCAGGCAAAGTGGTTCAGCTTCGTCTAAGGTAAGTTTGTTTCTTCCTGATACCGGAGGCAAAAATGGTCTTGTTGGTCAGTGATGAAGTAAGGCGGAAAAATGGTGGCCCACGCATGGTCGTTACCGGGTTCGCCAGCGGTATGGTTGAGTGTCGTTGGTATGACGGTCATGGTGTTAAGCGCGAAGCATTTCGCGAGGATGAATTAATCCGCGGAGGGGGAGGGAAGCCGAATCATTCCTGAACCTGATAAGCGCCCGGCATGAGTCGGGCGTTTTTTATATGATTGAGTACCTGACTAATATGGGACGTTGATGACCTTTGCTTCTTTGACCGTGCTGCGAGAGAACGATGGATAAGCCGATGTGGATGAAAAAACTACGCCGTGTGTTAAGCCCCGGATATGTGGTTAATCTCTGCTTTTTTATCGTTTTCTGCTTTTCCACGCTGTTGATATGGCGTGAGGTCAAGATCCTTGAAGAAGCGTACGTTGCAAATCAGCGTAACAATCTTGAAAACGTCACCCATGAACTGGATGGTCTGCTGCAGTTCAATATCGACAGAATGATCTTTTTTCGCAACGGTATGCAGTCGGCGCTGGGAACACCGTTAGATTTTGCGGTGCTGCGAAAGGCCGAGCAGGATTATTTAGAAAAGCGGCATGAGCCAATATGGTCCGTCGAGATACGTAACCGGCGGACGCTGCCCGTGTATGGTGTAGCCGATGCTTTTGTCGATAGTGACGATCTTCTTTCTCGCGATATTCCTTTTTCCGGTAATGAGCTGATGGCGAGCCTTGAGCTCGGGTATTTGTTGCGCCTGGCCAATAACAACCAGGGCCTTACCGAGCGTATGCTGTATGTTTCGCGCAGTGGTTTTTTTATCACTACGAAACCGCCGAAGAATTCGACTCAGGCGCTGGGGCTATATTCACGGGCAATTAGCGCTTCGTGGTTTATTCAGCAAACGCAGCGTAATAACCCGGCTCGCGGTATTGTCTGGCAAACTTTTTCTGGTGATGAACCGCAGCGCGAAGCTCAGGTGGTGACGGCCTCTATCCCTCTTGATTATCAACGCTACTGGTTAGGCGTACTGGCGATGGATTTCTCCGTTCGCGAAATGAGGAACTTTCTGGTTAACGCAGTAAAGAATGGCCAGGAAAGTGAATATCAACTTTATGATAATCGCCTCAATTTAATTGCGTCTTCCGCATCTGATAACGTGTTAACCCTGTTATCACCGCAGGAGCAAGAACAGCTGCGAAGTGCTTTTTCCCATGGCAATCAGGGGGGAATTCGTTTATTAACCCGCTATATCAGCTGGGAAAAACTACGTAACTTTGACGGAGTGCTGCTACGTATTCACTCGCTTAAAGACGGTGTTCGCGATGATTTTGGTCGCATCACCATTGCTTTGATGCTGATGTGGCTAATGTTCACCCTGATGCTGATGATCTCCTGGCTGGTTATTCGCCGAATGGTGCGCAATATGAGCGTGTTGCAAACGTCTCTTGAGTGGCGAGCCTGGCATGATGCGCTGACGCGTTTGTTAAACCGCGGTGCGCTGTTCGAACGCGCTAGCGAGGCGACCACCTTAAGTGAGCGTCTGAAACGCCCTATCGCGGTGATTCAGCTCGATCTGGACTATTTCAAAGGCGTTAACGATCGACACGGGCATCAGGCCGGCGATCGCGTATTGTCGCTGGTGGGCAGTACTATCGCGAGTCATATCCGCGAGGGTGACCTTGCTGGTCGGGTTGGCGGGGAAGAGTTTTGTATTGTGATGCCGAATACGACGCTACATGAAGCAACGGCCATTGCAGAACGGATTCGAGTTCGCATCAATGGCCGCGAGATTTTACTGCGAAACAGGACGAGTCTGCGTGTTAGTGCCTCCTTTGGCGTAAGCAGTAGTGACAATTCAAATGAGTTCAACTTTGAAAGCTTGCAGTCGATTGCCGATCATCGGTTGTACCTGGCTAAGCAAAATGGGCGTAATCAGGTCTGTGCTGAAGGATAAGGTTACATTTGTGTGGTGGATGAATGGTTGTTAAGCCATCAGTGATAGTGACTTTGGTGAGATTTATCTTAAAAAATATTTTCTTATGAACCGCCGTTCGTAGAAGAACGAACCGCACAAGCCCTTGCCTGGTCAGCCTTGCCAGCGGTGATCGTGATATTAGGGATATTTCTCAATAATTTACTCCATGAATGGCTGTTGTCATGCAAAATAATTGAGGGTAATGTTTGCAACGCATCGGATTTCCTGGTGTAACGAATTTTCAAGTGCTTCTTGCATTAGCAAGTTTCATCCCGACTCCTGCGAGTCGGGATTTTTTTCGCCTGGAATTAGCGATTGATTTCAGTCACGCTGAAGTCATGAACATCAAGTTCAAAGGCTTCAGCCAACTCGCGCCAGGTGTGATAATCACGACCATCTATGCTTACATGATGCGGATCGTCCCGCGCTCGCTGTACCTCACTTTCACTGATTTCATTAATCGCTGCCAGCAGGGCGTCAACATCGACACTTTCCCCGCCTTTGCTCTGTTTGGCGGTATTCATTCTGGCTACCTCGCTTAACCCGGATACGCTGTTTAAGTATAGATGGTTTACAAAAACATCAGTTATGGGGGGGAACGCTGCGCGATCGTCCGTTTTGTTCTACACTGGCTCAAAAATAGAGGAGATGAGTTATGCAGGTAAACGATCGTGTCACGGTGAAGACCGATGGTGGCCCACGTCGGTCGGGAGTTGTGCTGGCAATAGAGTCGTTTAGCGAAGGGGTGATGTATCTGGTATCGCTGGAAGACTATCCCCTGGGGATCTGGTTTTTCAACGAGATAGGGCATTCGGACGGCGTTTTTGTTGAAAAAGAAGATTAACGCTCAATCAGGCACACTGGCGGCATCTGCCGCCAGTACTCTTCAACGTATATTGACGTGGATCCCGGAAGTGATGTTCTCGGCCAGTCGCACAATGTGATAAATCACCTGCTTGTTGTGAGTCTGGATTTTCTTTTTAATATTGCCTTTGTGCGAAGAAACGGTTTTAGCCTTAATGTTCATCTGTGCGGAGATGTGGGTGGTTCCATATCCGGCCATCCACATCTGTAACATATTTGATTCAGTCTGGCTTAAGGTCAGCGTTGGGATAGTAATCCGTGCAGTGCGATAATTCTCATACTTCAGGCGATTAGCCAGAATATCATCAAGGTCTTTTGCGGTCAGCGATTTTGAGCTAATAAGCAAGTTTTTGCGTACCAGAAGATAGTGTTCGAAATGAATATTCGCCAGCGACATAAAGATAAAAAAGAGCGTACCTGGATTCTGATTTATGATTTGCCGGATAAGCTGGTTACTCTCTTGCTGGTGAATAAAGCAATCTTCATTGATAAATACTACTGTCGGGCGGCATGCCTCGCAGGCAGCTCTCAGGCTTTCGGCGTTATATACCTCAGTGATATCGCGCTTCTTTATCCCCCGGCTTGTCAGGTACCCGGTTAATCCCAACCGGGTAAAACTGCACAAATCCATGATAATCGTTGACATGACCCATCCTCAATCAACACGTAACGATAATTTATCCCTCGCCGACAAGAAGCGATGAAGTCCATTTTAGTTAGTCATAAAAAACAGCTGCTATGCTGGAACCATTAAGCAGTCTGAACTATTTCGAAATAATACCTATAATTTGCCAGGAATATTCTCAAAGTAAAGGCTGTGAATCGCTATGTGGAAGATTTAAAAACAATAAATACCCGTGACATATAAGGTTGCCATTTTTGGCTTATTTTAAAATAGGATTATCCTTATATTGAGTGCTTAAATTATCACCTTGTAAATGATGGGTTGAAATTGATGGGTAAGAATAATTTAACATAAGCCTATGGAATGTTGATGCCACTTGCTTGTTATGTACGACGACCTTGCTTCATTCACCCCCTCCCCAGGAAGAGTGGCGGGCTTAACGCTTTAATGCCACAATGCTTTTTTATCGGTTTGTGGGATGAATGATGAAAAAGATTGTGTTTGCTGGCGCGTTGTTGGCTCTGACCGGATGCGTTCAGGTTGATAACTATAGCGATGTCGTTAAGGCGCCAGCGCCCGCAGGGCTGGAAGGATACTGGCAATCGGCGGGGCCGCAGAGTGAAATGATGAGCCCGGATGCAATTGCTAGCCTGATTGTGACCAAAGATGGCGATACCCTGGACTGCCGACAATGGCAGCGGGTGATTACCGTGCCGGGTAAATTAATGAAACGCGATGACGCGGTCTACAATGTGACCTCTGCTTTGGATGTTTATCCTGTCGAACGCGAAGGCAATACGTTACGTTACGATCGTATGACGCTAAAGCGGGTTGATCGTCTCACTTCAGAGTGCGAAGTGGCATGGAAAAAGGCCGTGACGGATAAAAACGCACAATAGCTGATTAGCGGGCTGATTCCATTTTCAGCCCGCGATTTTCCTTTCTGCTAGAGCACTTCTTCAATTACCCAAACGCTAACGCTGCCGCCGTTACAGGTGAAAACTCCGTTGCCTTCATCATCGGTTTCAATCACTTCCTCGCGGTTGTTGAGAAAATCCCGCCAGCGCTTATTGCCATAGTTTGCGCCGAGAGGGAGTGATTTCTCTCCATCATCGCCATTTGAAAGTATGACTACGCAACCCGGATCTTCATCGGTGCCGCTGCGGCTGAAGGCGATACAGTTTGGATGATCGAACCATAGCGTCTGAACACCGTGAGCAAATTGCTGACGGGCATCGATCAGTTCGTGCAACTGCTCAATAACCGGCATTTCAATGGCGTAGGTTTGGCCGTCACCTCCGGTATCTTCATAGCTGGCACCGAAGAGGTCGGCATAAAAAACCGATGGCACCCCATTTTCACGTAGCAGAATCAACGCGTACGCCAATGGTTTAAACCACGGTTCTACCGGCGCTTCAAGCGCCTGAAGCGGCTGCGTATCATGATTAGTCACCAGCGTTACGGCATGGAAAGGATCAGCTTCGACCAGCGTACCGCTAAAAATCTGGCTCATGTCATAGTCACGACCCTGGCGCGATGCTTCGTGGAATTTCATCTGCAGGGGCGCATCAAACAGCAATGTTTTACCGTCGACCAGCGCGATATATTGCTGAAGCTTATCCACCTCGTGGGACCAGTATTCTGCAACGATAAACAGCGGTTTTGTCGCCACTTCCTGGACGTGGTCGATCCACTCTTTATAAAACCAGGCTGGAATGTGTTTAACTGCGTCAAGGCGGAAACCATCACACCCGGTCTGCTCCATGACCCAGCGCGCCCAGTACTTAATCTCCTCGGTTACTGCCCGGTTGCGATAATCGATATTTTCGCCCATCAGGTAGTCGAAATTACCCATTTCATCATCGACCTGATCGTTCCAGCCTTCGCCGGTGTAGTCGTTGACGATTTTAAACACACCGTCTTCATCCGGATTTTCAATATGGTCGATTCCGCTAAAGCATTTGTAATCCCAAATAAACTTGGAGTATTGCCCTGCGCGAACGGGGAAGGTGTATCGCGTCCAGGCTTCGCACGCCACAATCTCCTCCGAGATTTGCGTGCGGTCTTGCTCATCGACACGTTGAATATGCACGGCCTCTTTTTCATCTGCCCCCATTTTGTGATTGACCACCACATCAAGCAGGATGGCGATATCGTGCTGGCGTAGCGCAGCAATGGCGGCCAGCAGTTGGGATTTATCGCCATACTTGGTCGCAACAGAGCCTTTTTGATCAAATTCGCCGAGATCAAAAAGGTCGTAGCTGTCATATCCGACAGAGTAGCCGCCGGAAGCTCCTTTGTAGGCAGGAGGCAACCAAATCATATTTATGCCGATTTCGTTCAGGTTTGGCGCCAGGGCTTCGACTTCACGCCATAGTTCACCGCCGGTTGGGTAGTACCAGTGAAAACACTGCAATAACGTGGGGTTTTTCATCTTCCATGCTCCAGACGTCATCAAGCTGACCATTGCAGTATGAGAGATATCCAGCAAAATGGAGGAATTTACGCTTCGTTTTCACTATGTACTAAAAGGCATCATATATAATTATTTGGAATAAGATGTAGCTTATCGATGTTGGTCGCTGAGGCTAAACGCCTTACACTAGAGCAAAATATCACTCTGTTAGGAGTCTCTATGAAATTAGCACTTCTGGGTCGCCAGGCGCTGATGGGCGCGATGGCCGTTGTTTTAATGGCTGGCGTCAGCACAAAAACGTTTGCTGCTGAAAATTTGCTCAATCAGGTTAAAGAGCGTGGCACCCTACGTGTAGGCCTGGAAGGCACTTATCCGCCATTCAGCTATCAGGGTGATGACGGGAAACTTACCGGTTTCGAAGTGGATTTTGCGAATGAGCTGGCGAAGCATCTTGGCGTGAAGGCCGATCTCAAGCCAACAAAATGGGACGGCATGCTGGCATCGCTGGATTCCAAACGTATTGATGTGGTGATTAATCAGGTCACCATTTCCGATCAGCGCAAGAAAAAATATGACTTCTCTACCCCCTACACTGTGTCCGGTATTCAGGCGCTGGTGAAAAAGGGTAACGAAGGCGTGATTAAAACCGCAGCCGACCTGAAAGGTAAGAAAGTTGGCGTTGGCCTGGGCACCAACTATGAAGAGTGGCTGCGCCAGAATGTACAGGGTGTCGATATCCGTACTTATGATGATGACCCGACGAAATACCAGGATCTGCGCGTAGGTCGTATCGACGCCATCCTGGTTGACCGTCTGGCGGCGCTCGATCTGGTGAAGAAAACCAACAATACGCTGGCGGTCACCGGTGAAGCTTTCTCCCGGCAGGAGTCTGGCGTTGCGTTGCGTAAAGGTAACGAAGACCTGCTGAAAGCGGTTGATAGTGCCATTGCGGATATGCAAAAAGACGGCAGCCTCAAAGCTTTGTCGGAAAAATGGTTTGGCGCTGACGTGACGAAATAACGACCAGTGGTGAAAAAAGGCGCTCTTGATAGCGCCTTTTTTTATTTCGCGCGTAACTGCGTGCATAATTAGGGATAGCTCAGTCTGGAGGTCTTATGTCACTGCAAAATTTAACCCTTTTTCCGCGTCTGGAACTGATTGGCGCGCCAACGCCGTTGGAATACCTGCCGCGTTTGTCCGATCACCTTGGGCGTGAAATCTTTATCAAGCGCGATGATGTTACGCCACTGGCGATGGGCGGCAATAAGCTGCGTAAGCTTGAGTTTCTGGCGGCAGATGCGCTGCGAGAGGGCGCGGATACGCTGATTACCGCAGGGGCAATTCAGTCAAACCATGTTCGCCAGACGGCGGCGGTAGCGGCCAAACTAGGCCTGCACTGCGTAGCGTTGCTGGAAAATCCGATTGGGACCCGCGCCGAAAACTATCTGACAAACGGCAATCGCCTGCTGCTTGATCTGTTTAATACGCAGGTTGAGATGTGTGATGCGTTGACCGATCCTAATGCCCAGTTGGAAGAGCTGGCGACCCGAATTGAAGCCCAGGGCTATCGCCCGTATGTGATCCCAGTTGGTGGTTCTAACGCCCTTGGCGCTCTGGGTTATGTCGAAAGCGCGCTGGAAATTGCTCAGCA
The DNA here is from genome assembly GCF_003261575.2 of Klebsiella huaxiensis. GTDB lineage: Bacteria > Pseudomonadota > Gammaproteobacteria > Enterobacterales > Enterobacteriaceae > Klebsiella > Klebsiella huaxiensis. The sequence goes on from NZ_CP036175.1 coordinate 2,260,037, forward strand.
GTGTGAAGGGGCGGTTGAGCTGTCTTCTGTGGTTGTTGCATCCGGTAGCGCAGGCACTCATGCCGGCCTGGCCGTGGGTCTTGAACAACTGATGCCGAATGCTGAATTGATCGGTGTGACCGTCTCGCGCAAAGTTGCTGACCAACTGCCAAAAGTGATTGCGTTGCAGCAAGCGGTGGCAAACAGCCTGGAGCTGGAAGCCAGGGCAGGGATCCAGCTGTGGGATGATTATTTTGCACCTGGCTACGGCACGCCAAACGATGAAGGGATGGACGCGGTAAGATTGCTGGCGCAGCTTGAAGGTATTCTGCTGGACCCGGTATATACCGGAAAGGCGATGGCCGGGCTGATTGATGGTATCAACCAAAACCGCTTTAAGGATGATGGGCCGATTTTGTTTATTCATACTGGCGGTGCGCCCGCACTGTTCGCTTATCATCCTCATATCTAATGCAGAACAAATAGAATGCAAGAGAGTATCCAACTGGTTATTGATTCCGCGCCTTTTCTGCTGAAAGGTGCGGTATTTACGCTACAACTCAGTCTTGGCGGGATGTTTTTCGGCCTGGTACTGGGGTTTATTCTGGCGCTTATGCGCATGTCACCCGTCTGGCCAATCAAATGGCTGGCGCGGATGTACATCTCTATTTTTCGCGGTACGCCGCTGATAGCCCAGCTGTTCATGATCTACTATGGCCTACCGCAGTTTGGTATTGAGCTGGATCCTATTCCCGCGGCGATGATTGGTCTATCGCTGAATACTGCGGCCTACGCGGCGGAAACGCTGCGCGCAGCCATTGCCTCCATTGATAAAGGGCAGTGGGAGGCGGCGGCGAGTATTGGCATGACGCGATGGCAGGCCATGCGCCGCGCTATTCTTCCGCAGGCTGCACGCGTGGCGCTGCCGCCGCTCTCTAATAGTTTTATCAGCCTGGTGAAAGATACCTCGCTGGCGGCGACCATCCAGGTCCCTGAGCTATTCCGTCAGGCCCAGCTGATTACCTCGCGTACGCTGGAAGTTTTCACTATGTACCTGGCTGCTTCGCTGATCTACTGGGTGATGGCGACGGTGCTGTCGACGCTACAGAACTATTTTGAAAACCAGCTGAACCGCCAGGAGCGTGATCCGAAATGAGTGCCATCGAAGTTAAAAACCTGGTGAAACAGTTCCATGGTCAAACCGTGCTTCACGGTATCGATCTTGAAGTACAGGAAGGTGAAGTCGTGGCGATCATCGGTCCCAGCGGCTCGGGTAAAACCACGTTGCTGCGCAGCATTAATCTGCTGGAACAGCCGGAGAGCGGGACGATTCGTGTTGGCGATGTAACTATTGATACTGCGCGCAGCATCAGTCAGCAAAAAACGGCCATTCGCCGCCTGCGCCAGCATGTTGGCTTTGTGTTCCAGAGCTTTAATCTGTTTCCGCATCGCACGGTGATGGAAAACATTATTGAAGGGCCGGTTATCGTGAAAGGGGAGGATAAAAATGAATCCATCACCCGCGCGCGTGAATTGCTGGCGAAAGTGGGCCTGACGGGGAAGGAAAACAGCTATCCGCGTCGTTTGTCCGGTGGCCAGCAGCAGCGTGTGGCGATTGCCAGAGCGCTGGCGATGCGGCCTGATGTGATTTTGTTTGATGAGCCGACATCGGCGTTAGATCCCGAGCTGGTGGGGGAGGTGTTGAGTACCATTCGTCAACTAGCGCAGGAGAAACGTACCATGGTTATCGTGACCCATGAGATGAGCTTCGCCCGCGATGTGGCTGATCGAGCCATCTTTATGGATCAGGGGCGTATCGTTGAACAGGGTGAGGCAAAATCGCTATTTTCCAACCCTCAACAGTCACGTACCCGTCAGTTTCTTGAAAAATTCCTGATGCAGTAGCCCCTAATCCGCTGGCAGCGTTACGACTGGAAAAAAACGGTCGGACGCTGACAGATTATCGACGCTTCTGTCCATTTTTTTTCATCAGAAAGTTGAATGCCTTCGCATCGCTCAGAAGTCAGACCTGTTATGCACATCAAAGATTCCAGTGGTATCAATCGGCATACTTTCCGACAGAATCCTCCCGTCGCGACAACTGCAATCTAATAAGTGCGATGGCTACGATATTTTATACATATAAATAAGATTTATGTGTTAGCTTTATGTATTTATAATAATGATTATCAATCAGGAGTTATTTGGTCAGTTATGAGGGACAATGATTTTTTCAGCTGGCGGCGGGAAATGCTGCAACAATTCCAGTCCGTTGCTGCGGGAGAGGGGGTTTATAATCTTCTTCAACAGCAATCAGAAGAACTGGAATATGACTACTTCGCGCTCTGCGTACGGCATCCCGTACCCTTTACTCGCCCCCGGGTGACCCTGAAATCGACTTATCCACAGGCCTGGATGTCGCACTATCAAGCCGAGAATTACTTTGCTATTGACCCGGTACTACGAAGCGAAAATTTCCTTCGTGGGCATCTGCCGTGGGACGACAAATTATTCCATGATACGCCTGAATTATGGAACGGTGCCCGCGATCATGGGTTACGAAAAGGCGTGACGCAGTGTCTGACGCTACCGAACCATGCCCAGGGATTCTTATCCGTTTCGGGCGAAAGTCGCAGCCCGGGTCCCTTGGCAGAAGATGAACTGGAGATGCGCTTAAGAACGCTGATTGAGTTGAGTTTATTGACGCTATTACGGCTGGAAGATGAGATGGTCATGCCGCCGGAAATGAAATTTAGCCGACGCGAACTGGAGATTTTGAAATGGACAGCGGAAGGAAAAACCTCGGCTGAGGTCGCTATGATTCTGTCTATCTCAGAAAATACCGTCAATTTCCATCAGAAGAACATGCAACGAAAATTCAATGCGCCAAACAAAACGCAGATTGCCTGCTATGCCGTGGCAACGGGTTTAATTTGAGCTAATCCTTGGTTCTGCGTGCCAGACGTGATACCGGCTGTCAGTAAAACTTTCAGCCGGTGAATAGTTACTGACGATATGCCTGCTTAATTTGCTTGACGGTACTGGAGAATACGGCGGCCTGAGCCTCATCTTCCATCTGCGCAATTTGCCTTTCCATTTTAATCATCACGCGACCTGCATCCGCCTGGCCCATGGCTTGAAGCATCAGCGTTAACAGTGCTTTCAGACAGGAAACTTCCTGCGCCAGTTCCTGATTATTTTCTGCAGTGGAAAAATCTGGTGTGCTCATCGATATCCTCGTTTGCTCTCTGCGCAAATGCGCATTACTAAAAGTGAAGGCGGCGAAGTATAGCACAAGCAAAGGGAAAAAAAGGAGTGCTTGGTTTCTGTTCTTTCATCTAAGCTGTGAATGATTTAATTCACTGAATAATACGTATTCATGAGATCTAAGCGCGTTAATTTTCTGCACCAGTACTCTATCGTTAATAATTGTTACATATCTTGTTTCGTATTTATCATCTGCGAGATGTGTTGTGTTCTTGCGTAATCTGTATGATGAATGTTAAAAAATTTGCATAATACAACTCACTGTTATGTATGGCTTTCCACTTAGTGTGCAGGCAGATTTCCATAAGTCAGTAAGAAATCTTTCATAGGACATTTTTTTGGCTTTTAAAGTTACGATAAAACCCGGTAATATGTATGCGATAAGCTATCAGTAGCGTTATCCCTAATTCTGGAGATTATTCCTTTGATCAACGTCCTTCTTGTTGATGACCACGAACTAGTGCGCGCAGGGATACGACGCATTCTGGAAGATATAAAAGGAATTAAAGTTGTCGGTGAAGCGTGCTGTGGTGAGGACGCTGTGAAATGGTGTCGCGCTAATCCCGTCGATGTCGTCCTGATGGATATGAATATGCCGGGTATCGGGGGGCTTGAGGCTACCCGCAAAATTGCCCGTTCTGTCGCTGATGCCAAAGTGATTATGCTCACGGTTCATACCGAAAACCCTCTTCCGGCAAAAGTGATGCAGGCTGGTGCGGCTGGTTACCTTAGTAAAGGTGCTGCACCGCAAGAGGTCGTGAATGCGATTCGCTGTGTGGCATCAGGGCAGCGATATATCGCTTCAGATATCGCCCAGCAGATGGCGCTCAGCCAGATTGAGCCCGAAAAGGCAGAATCGCCGTTTGCCAGTTTGTCTGAGCGTGAATTGCAGATTATGCTGATGATCACTAAAGGTCAGAAGGTCAATGAGATCTCAGAGCAGTTAAATCTGAGTCCTAAGACGGTGAACAGCTACCGTTACCGAATGTTCAGCAAACTGAATATTCATGGCGATGTGGAGCTGACGCACCTGGCAATCCGCCATGGCCTGTGTAATGCGGAGTCGTTAGCAAGTCAGTGAGTGATGTTTTTGACGCAAAAGCTTTCCTGAAGACAGTGACCAGCCAGCCGGGCGTCTATCGTATGTATGATGCTGGCGGTACTGTCATCTATGTGGGTAAAGCAAAAGATCTGAAAAAGCGGCTCAGTAGCTATTTTCGCAGCAACCTGGCTTCGCGTAAAACCGAAGCGTTGGTAGCGCTTATTGCGCAAATCGACGTCACCGTCACGCACACTGAAACGGAAGCGCTGCTGCTCGAGCATAATTACATCAAGCTGTATCAGCCGCGTTATAACGTGCTGCTGCGAGATGATAAATCCTATCCTTTCATTTTTCTTAGCGGTGATACCCATCCCCGGCTGGCCACGCATCGCGGTGCAAAGCACGCTAAAGGCGAGTATTTTGGCCCATTTCCGAACGGCTATGCGGTTCGTGAAACTTTAGCTCTGCTGCAAAAGATTTTCCCAATCCGTCAATGTGAGAACAGCGTGTACCGCAATCGCTCGCGTCCATGCCTGCAGTACCAGATTGGTCGCTGTCTGGGGCCGTGCGTCGCCGGGTTGGTTAGCGAGGAAGAGTACGCTCAGCAGGTTGATTACGTGCGCTTGTTCCTTGCGGGTAAGGACGATCAGGTGTTAACGCAGTTGATCGCTCGTATGGAGAAAGCCAGTCAGTCGCTAGAGTTTGAAGAAGCTGCGCGGATCCGTGACCAGATTCAGGCGGTACGCCGGGTTACGGAGAAGCAGTTTGTTTCTAACAACGGTGACGATCTTGATGTCATCGGTGTAGCTTTTGATGCCGGTATGGCCTGTGTGCACGTGCTGTTTATTCGTCAGGGTAAGGTGCTGGGCAGCCGCAGCTATTTCCCGAAGGTACCCAGTGGAACCGAGCTTGGGGAAGTGGTGGAAACTTTTGTCGGTCAGTTCTATTTGCAGGGTAGCCAGATGCGAACGCTACCGGGTGAGATCCTGCTGGATTTCAACCTGGGCGACAAAACCCTACTGGCAGATTCACTCTCAGAACTGGCCGGACGCCGTGTTAACGTACAAACGAAGCCTCGTGGCGATCGCGCACGCTATTTGAAACTGGCGCGAACCAATGCCGCTACGGCGTTGACGACCAAACTCTCTCAGCATTCGACTATCACCCAACGCCTACAGGCACTGACGACGTTGCTTAAGCTTCCCGCCATCAATCGAATGGAGTGCTTTGATATCAGCCACACGATGGGGGAACAAACGATCGCGTCGTGCGTCGTTTTTGACAGCAATGGGCCGCTGCGGGCGGAATATCGACGCTATAATATTACCGGCATCACTCCGGGTGATGATTATGCCGCGATGAACCAGGTTCTGCGCCGTCGCTACGGCAAGGCAATCGAAGAGAGTAAAATTCCCGATGTTATCCTGATCGATGGTGGTAAAGGGCAGCTCGGACAGGCGAAAACGGTCTTTGCCGAGTTGGATGTTCCGTGGGATAAAAACCACCCTCTGCTATTGGGTGTAGCAAAAGGCAGCGATCGTAAAGCAGGACTGGAGACGCTATTCTTCGAACCTGAAGGGGAGGGGTTTAGCCTTCCGCCGGATTCACCGGCGTTGCATGTTATCCAGCATATTCGCGATGAATCACACGATCATGCCATCACCGGTCACCGTAAAAAACGGGCGAAAGTGAAAAGTACCAGTACGCTGGAAACCATCGAAGGGGTGGGGCCAAAGCGCCGACAAATGTTGTTGAAATATATGGGCGGCCTGCAGGGGCTACAGAAAGCCAGCGTTGAAGAAATTGCTAAAGTGCCGGGTATATCTCACGGTCTGGCAGAAAAGATCTTCTACTCGTTGAAACATTAGGGGCTCTGTAGCAACATAGGGCTAATTTTTACTTACAACAGATAGTTACCCGTTACTATGCGATTTAATATCCCTACGTTGCTTACTCTGTTTCGCGTCATTCTTATCCCTTTCTTTGTACTGGCATTTTACCTGCCGTTTGTTTGGGCTCCCTTTGCTTGCGCGCTGATTTTCTTTGTCGCTGCCGTAACCGACTGGTTTGATGGCTATCTGGCGCGTCGCTGGAATCAGAGCACGCGCTTTGGTGCCTTCCTGGATCCGGTTGCGGATAAAGTCATGGTTGCGATCGCGATGGTGCTGGTTGCTGAGCATTATCACACCTGGTGGGTGACGTTACCGGCCGCAACAATGATTGCCCGTGAAATTATTATCTCCGCCTTGCGTGAGTGGATGGCTGAGCTGGGTAAACGCAGCAGCGTAGCGGTTTCGTGGATCGGTAAAGTGAAAACAACGGCACAGATGGCGGCACTAGTGTGGATGCTGTGGCGGCCAAATATCTGGGTTGAATGGGCGGGTATTGGCCTGTTCCTCGTAGCGGCGGTGCTGACGTTGTGGTCAATGCTGCAATATTTGAATGCTGCACGCGGCGATTTGCTTGATCAGTGATCGTTTCGGCGCAATTTTCAGCAAACAACACAAGGTTTTAAAAAATAACGTTGACTCATTGCGCCAGGTAAGTAGAATGCAACGCATCGAACGGCAGCACAGTCTGCCAGACGATAACAAAATCAAGCGATTAGCAATTTAGCTTGGTAATGCGGGAATAGCTCAGTTGGTAGAGCACGACCTTGCCAAGGTCGGGGTCGCGAGTTCGAGTCTCGTTTCCCGCTCCAGTATAAAAACATCGGCAATTGCGGGTGTTGCAGTATTAAGGCGCGTTAGCAAAGCGGTTATGTAGCGGATTGCAAATCCGTCTAGTCCGGTTCGACTCCGGAACGCGCCTCCAATTACTATCCCGAGCCCGGGTGGTGGAATCGGTAGACACAAGGGATTTAAAATCCCTCGGCGTTCGCGCTGTGCGGGTTCAAGTCCCGCTCCGGGTACCATTGGGATATAGCAGAATAATCAAAGCAATAAGCAGTGTCGTGAAACCACCTCCGGGTGGTTTTTTTGTTTTTGTCCCCTGTCTATTATTAAAAAGATTAACTCTCCTGAATGGGTGATGTCAGGTGGTTTTCTCTCGCTATTTCCGCTACTGTAAGCGCCATTTTTCTACGACCACGAGACTGTTTATGAAAACCGGACCCCTGAACGAAAGCGAAGTTGAATGGCTGGATGAGATCCTGTCGAAATATGCAGAAGAAGGCACCATCATGGATGTTGCCGAACTTGATGGATTGCTGACGGCAATTCTCTCCGGGCCGACGGAAGTTGAACCTGCGCAGTGGCTGTTGGCTATCTGGGGCGGGGCGGATAAAGTACCGCGTTGGGCCAACGATCGCGAACGCGATCGCTTTGTGAACCTGACGCTGCAACATATGAGTGATACTGCCGAGCGCTTAAGCAATTATCCTGAGCAGTTCGAACCCATGTTTGGCTGCCGTGAAGAGGAAGGGCAGGAGTTAACCATTGTAGAAGAATGGTGCTTCGGTTATATGCGCGGTGTCGGCCTCAGTGACTGGACTGCTTTACCAACTGAGCTACAAGCTGAACTGGATGCCATCGCTCTGCACGGCACCGAGGAGCGATTTGAAGCGCTTGATGAATTATCAGCTGAAGAGTTTATTGCCAGCGTAGAGCGTATTCGTCCGGCGGCCCTGGCGCTTTACAACTACTGGACTGAGCATGCTCAGCCAGCTGACGTTCAGCAGCCAATACGAAATGAGGCGAAAATTGGGCGTAACGATCCTTGCCCATGCGGTAGTGGTAAGAAATATAAGCAGTGCTGCTTAGCAAAATAAGTAAAGGGGCCAATCTGGCCCCTGATTTTTTATCCCACCGCGGGCAGCAATCCTGCGACGATAGCAAACTGAATGGCCACAATTCCGATTCCGCACAGCAGAACCAACCACAGCGCGGGTGCCCCCCCAGCGACTCGCCAGGCGGCGTCAGGATGCTGTTTACGGCTTTTCATCACCAATAACGAAGGTAGCATTAGCGCCAATACCGCCAGCGCGACCCCTGCATAACCTAAGGCCATCACGAAACCGCGTGGATAGAATAGGGCGAACGCCAGAGGGGGGAAAAAGGTGATTACACCACTCTGTATACGCCCGGCCGGACCATTTTTACGTTGAAACAAATCGGCCAGGTAGTCAAACAGGCCAAGCGCGACGCCGAGAAATGAAGTCGCCAGCGCCAGGTCTGCAAAGAGATGAACCGCCAGCTCAACGTGCGACGAGGCAACGACTTCACGGATCGCTTCTAACAGCCCGTTGAGTCCGGCATTTTGTGCCAGCAGAGCGGTAAAAGTAGGAGAATCAATACTGCCCAGGGTTGCCAGTTGCCAGAAAATATAGGCAACCAGTGGAATAAAGCTTCCGATGACAAATACCCGACGCAGCTTGCGTATATCTCCGTTCAGATAGCTGACGACGCTGGGTATGCTGCCGTGAAAACCAAACGAGGTAAAAATTACTGGAATCGCCGACAGCGCCAGCCCTTGCTGTAGCGGCAGGGTCAACAAGTTTATCTGATGAATATGCGGAAGCAGAAGCGCCAGCATAATAGCGAGGAAAATGATTTTGGCGCTGAACAGAAAACGGTTAAAGAGATCAACCAGTGACGTACCGATACAAACCACCGTTCCGCCGATGCCTGTAAACAGCAGTACTCCAACCGCAGGTGGTAGTGTCCAGCCCAGCCATTGATTGAGACTTGAAGCCAGCAATTCACCGGCGCCGCTAATATAGGCCGCGGTAAGTGCGTACAGTAAGAACAGCATGCAAACACCGGTAGCCCACTGCCCGTAACGCCCCAGATAGCGCGCTGCCAGGGAGCCCAGCCCCGTGTCAGCCGGGACGTGCTGATAAACTTCAAGCAACAATAACGCGGTGTAACACATCAGCGCCCACAGGGCGATAAGCAAAACTAACGTTACGCCGAAACCTACGCCTGCTGATGCCAAAGGCATCGCCAACATCCCTGCGCCGATGGTGGTGCCAGCTACGATTAAAATACTACCAAGAGTGCGGTTCTTCACGCTTTTCTCTATCCATGACGGATTACACAATGAATTATGCCGCGCAGAGTATGTGAAATCAGTGATTTCGTCAAATGCAGGTTACAGTGGGTGTAATAATAAGTTTACGATATTGAACGTTTACGCTAAGCCTGCGCTGGCGCAAGAATCGGAATAATAAGTGGGGTTATCCTGCGTGTTTTATGGGGGATATTATGCAATCAATTCATGGTCATGAAGTTCTACAGATGATGATCGCTTCAGGCGAACCTTACACCGTGGCCAGTCTGGAAGCGGCGATTACCAGCCGTTTCGGGACGGATGCACGATTCCATACCTGTTCGGCGGAAAACCTGAGTGCGGCGGAGTTAGTGGCATTCTTGCAGAAAAAGGGCAAATTTATTGCCGCAGAGGAAGGGTTTAATACGCACGAAAGTAAAATTTGTCGTCATTAATAGGGCGGCGATTGTTGAACATCGCCGCCATCTTCATTAATTTTGCGTATCGAGCGTTGCCAGCTCTTTATCAATAAAGTACAGGCCTTCACCGCTTTTGCCTGCGAGGGTCAGTTTATCAATAACGGATTTAAACAGTTTCTCTTCTTCGTGCTGCTCAGCAACATACCATTGCAGGAAATTAAATGTCGGATAATCCTGGCTGGACATTGCCGCATGAGCCAGTTCGTTAATTTTCTGCGTAATGAGTTGTTCGTGTTCGTAGGTGACGCGGAACAGGTCGTCCAGTGAAGTATATTCGGCAAACGGTGAGGCGATGGCATTGATGCACGGCAGGCTACCGGTATCGGTCAGGTAGTCGAACAGACGCTGCATATGGGTCATCTCTTCTTGCGCGTGGCGGCGCAGAAACGCGGCGGCGCCTTCAAAGCTGTGGTAGCTGCACCATGCGCTCATTTGCTGATAAAGCAGAGAAGAATAAAGTTCAAGGTTCATCTGTGCATTAAGCTTGTCGATCATTTCAGTTTTCAGCATCTGGCTTGCTCCGCAAATAAAGTCAAAGGTGATTGTGCCGTCACTATAATTTGTTATTAATTTATTTGCAAAAAGTAAATTAATAAATTCATTTATTACTAATGCAAATGGGAATAACACGCATTGGCAATTTAATAAATAATGAGAATGGTTTTAATTTAATATTATCAATATTAATTATGGGTCCGACTTATTCTTGAAGAGGGACGCGCAACTTTGAGTGGTTATGAGCGCTTGGGTTAGCCTGGTGAGAAAAGGGTGGGGGAAGAAAGCAACGCCCGGATGCTGTGGGTGGTGAAAGTGTGAGGCGATATGCAATTTATAAAACAACTTTTCATAAAATTTGAAAGTATGTTCGTAAGGTAGTATTGTTCTTCACAACGTTAACGAACTATCGCGGGAAAACCCGCACAGCATTCAGGAGAGTAAAGCATGAAAATCGCACTGATGATGGAAAACAGCCAGGCGAACAAAAACGCCATCATCCTCAACGAGTTAAACGCTGTTGCAGACGAGAAAGGTTTTCCGGTTTACAACGTCGGCATGAGCGATGAAAACGATCACCACCTGACCTATATCCATCTGGGTATCATGGCCAGCATCCTGCTGAACTCTAAAGCGGTAGACTTCGTGATCACCGGCTGCGGTACCGGCCAGGGTGCAATGATGTCTCTGAACATCCATCCGGGCGTAGTTTGTGGCTACTGTATCGATCCTGCTGATGCGTTCCTGTTTGCGCAGATCAACAACGGTAACGCGCTTTCTCTGCCATTCGCGAAAGGTTTTGGCTGGGGTGCAGAGCTGAACGTACGCTTTATTTTCGAGAAAGCGTTCACAGGGCGTAACGGCGAAGGTTATCCGCCGGAGCGTAAAGAGCCTCAGGTACGTAACGCTGGCATCCTGAACACCGTTAAAGCCGCAGTAGTGAAAGATAACTATCTGGATACGCTGCGTGCTATCGACCCGGAGCTGGTGAAAACTGCCGTGTCTGGCCCGCGCTTCCAGCAGTGCTTCTTCGAAAATTGTCAGGATAAAGAGATCGAAGCGTTCGTTCGCCAGATCGTCGGTTAATCTCCTGCAAATATCCAGGGCCAGCGCTGCTGGCCTTTTCTTTTGGGCTATTTCTTTTTGTTGGACACGCTGCTACCGGCATCTTTTGCCAGGTGCAGGCTATCAATCATTCCCACCAGACAAATCAACGCAATAAAAATAAACGACAGACGGAAGCTGATCCCCGGCAGACTTGTGAGATTAAACCATTCACTGAACTTCTCCCCAATACGAATACCGATCGCCCCGAGCGTAATCCCAAGCCCAACGGCCAGCTGCGAAGCGGTGCTGAACAACGTATTGGCATAGCTCATTTGCGCTGAAGGCACATCGGCAAAAGCAAGGGTGCTGACGCCGGTAAATTGAATAGAACGGAATACCCCGCCGAGATAGAGAATCACGAAAATCAGCCAGACTGGCGTTTGTGGTGTTAAAAAAGCGCAGGCCAGCAGCGAGAACACATTCAGCGCGCCGTTGATCAGCAGCAGGCGGCGAAAACCCAGCCAGCGAATTAACGGCGTTGTCGCGGGCTTGATGGTTAAATTACCAACGAAAACGGCCAGCACCAGCAACCCTGAGTGGAATGGGTCCATACCAAACCCGACCTGAAACAGCAGCGGCAGCAGGAAAGGGACGGCGCTAATTGAGGCACGGAACAGCGAGCCGCCGTACATAGTGACCTTGAAGGTCGGTATTTGTAGCGCATCGAGACGCACCATCGGCCAGGCTGCGTGACGGAAATGGCGTAGTGAAAACAACATGCTGCCGAGGCCTAATACCAGCAGCGCCGGTGTTTGCCAACTCAAAGGCTGACGATCGCCGAGAAATTCCATGGCGGTGACCAGGCTAATCATGGCGATTGACGTGGCAAGGAAGCCGGGAAGGTCAAAAGGCCGTGGTTCATCTTCACGAATGTTTGGGATGATGCGCAAAGACAGGGCCATAGCGATGAGCCCAAGGGGCACGTTAATAAAGAAAATCCAGTGCCAACTGGCATAGCTGGTGATAAATCCGCCCAGCGGCGGGCCGATAATGGGAGCCACTAATGCGGGCCAGGTCAGAGTGGCAATCGCCTTAATGAGCTGATGCTTCGGTGTCGTTCGCAAAACTGCCAGTCGGCCTACTGGGACCATCAGAGCACCGCCTATTCCTTGTAGAATTCGCATCGCTACGAAGATGTCGACGTTGGTTGATAGTCCGCAAAAAACAGAAGCCAGCGTGAAAATCGCCAGCGCGAGAGTGAAGATTTTGCGTGCGCCGAAGCGATCGGCTATCCAGCCGCTGGCCGGTATCAGCACGGCCAGCGTAATGAGATAGGCGCTGATACCGATATTGAGATCGACCGCTGTGACGCCAAAGTCTTTCGCCATGTCCGGCAGGGCTGTGGCGATCACCGTACCGTCGAGGAACTCCATAAAAAAAGCGCCAGCCACCAGCAGTGCGGGTGCTGAAAAAGAACGATCGTCCCTGGAAGAGATGTTTGTGCTCATTGTCGTGTCGCTGCCATAGCAAAGAGGGGCCAAACTCGACGCAGAGCATGTTGCTCTAACAGTCCGATTTAGCTCATTTTTGTTTAATGTTTAAATTATTTTTGTAAAAATAGTGTGATTTGACGCATGTTCATATTGATTTTTGTGATGTAAGTCATATTATAGCCCAGTAGACATTAACACCTGCATAACAAAATCGGAGTCAATCCATGAAGCTGCGCAAAATCCTTAAAAGCATGTTTGAAAACTACTGCAAAACCTTCAAAGACGTACCCCCTGGCGGTATGTTCTGATAAAAAAACCTGCTGCGGCAGGTTTTTTTATCTCTTAAGATTTAGGTTACTATTACGCTCCTGAAAAAAGGAGTAAAAAATGTCCCAACATCTCACCGAAAATGACGAGCTGGTTTCCGACGTGGTTGCCTGCCAACTGGTCATCAAACAGATTCTCGACGTTATTGATATCATCGCCCCTGTCGAAGTGCGCGAGAAAATGACCACTCAGTTAAAAGCCATCGATTTTGCCAGTCATCCTGCATCGGCCGATCCGGTTACGCTGCGGGCGGTACAAAAAGCCATTGCCTTAATTGAACTGAAGTTCACCCCGCAAGGCGAGGCGCACTAAATACATAGCCCCACCATCACGTGATGGCGGGGCGTCGTTATGTGGTTAGTGGGAAACGGCGGTACGGGCCGGTGTCTCCTGAGTATTGTTAAATAACTTGCTGTTGCCCCAGCACTCTTCGTAACGGTGCCCGACTAAATCTTCAACGATGACGCGCACATCCGGTGTGATATCGGCAATTTTGCCGCCAGCTTTAATCCGCGCGACTTCCTGCAAGACCACCATATGCGCTTTGCGATCCAGCTTCATCTGCTTACTGAAGACGATCGCCGCCAAAGCCAGCAGGACCACGCCCGCACAGAACACGACTGCAATAGCGGTTACCGCGCTTTCAGGTTGCGTATGCGCTTTTGACTGGAAGCCGTAGAAGCTGAGGATAGCGCCCATTGTGAAGACGATGATAGAGCGTAGGATTTTCCCGGAAAAGGTCATAGCGCCAGCATAGATACCTTCACGGCGACGGCCAGTATAGATTTCGTCAACGTCGGCTAAAAAGGTATATACGGTCCAGGGGATGTAGTACACGCCGCCGGTACCCAGTCCGAACAGGACAGTGATACCGAACATCAGGATGGTTGCCAGATGTGCAGGCAAATGGAAGAACCACAGCGAGGTATAAAGCAGTACGGCAAAAATAACCACGCTTAGCGCCAGAATGTAGGGCTTACTAAACCCTTTCTTCACGCACAGGCCGATAAACAGGGCCGTAGAGACCAGTTGCAGGATGGAGTTCAGGCTATTTAGCCCGGCGACCATCGCCGGATCGTGCTGCAGGACGAAAATAACAAAGTAGGTAAAGATAGACGCAAACAGCCATTCTGCGCCGAAACCACAGAGGTACATGCCCAGATGTTTACGGAACACGCGCAGATAGAAGGTAGAACGCATATCCTTCGCCAGCATAAGTAGAGTATTGAGTAAGCCTTTTTTCTCACTATTGCTGACTTCCTCTTCGCGCGGGCGTTCCCAGCTGCAGTACCACAAGCAGGAGATCGCAACGATGAGAATGACCCCATAGGTCAGGCCGGTCAGGAAAAATGGGGTCGCGGATTCTTTGCCGTAAAGCAGGATGAACTGACCTGGAATAAATGCAGCCAGAAAGTTAGCCAGTTTACCGAAGATCGCTTTGTAGCCGGTAAGCTTTGAGCGTAGTGAAAAATCGTCGGTCATTTCGGTCGCCAATGTTTCATAGGGGACCATGATCGAGGTATAAATGATTTCAAAGACTACATAAGTGCATAGGTAGTACCAGAACCCAAGACCTTCTACCCAAAGCAGTGGGTAGAACATCATGAGCGGAATACCGATTAATAAAAAGAAGCGGCGGCGTCCGAAGCGTTTGCCGAGACGCGTTTTACCAAAATTATCGGTGAGATAACCCATAAGAGGATTACTGATCGCGTCGATAATACTGGCGACGGAGAAAATGAGCGAGGCCTCGATCAGCGTCAGCCCACAAAAGGTTGTATAAAAATAAAGCAGCCATGCGCCACTGATTGCCAGCGCGCCGCTTCCCAGTAAATTCCCGCCGCCGTAGGCTAACTGATGGCGTAACAAAATCGGTCTTCCCTGCAGCCCTTGAGGGGCTGAAGCCGCGTATCTTGCCATTAAAGTAAACTCCGTGTTTTAAATTTTTGAAACACTGTTTTTATATTCTTAAGTAATGGTTTTGAACGTGATCTACATCACTAAAAACCGGCTAAACCCCATTCCTGAGCATTAATGAGATCCAGTTAAAAGTTTTTAATGCTTTTTAGGAATAAAAACGGCGCCGAAGCGCCGAAAAAGATGGGTTGGTGAGAATTGTCTATAAGGACATTGATGACATTAATATATGGTTTTTGGGCATTTATCAGCGATACACATTCGCTGTGAGCGTTAATTATGTTGGTTGCTGACCAGATCTAACAAACGAAGGTCGGTTTGCTGCACGCACGTTCCATCCTTATCCGCATTGCGCACTTCATCGAGAATGGTTTCCAGCAGAATACCGTCCTGGCGCTGTTCTTTTTCCAGCAGCGTTAAAAAACGCCAGGTGGCATCGTCGCTTTGCGCTTTAGCTTCTTCCGTCAGGTCGATCAATATGCTGCTGCGTTGCTGATAATCAGCAACGGTGGTAGCAAAAAGATCTTCGAGGGAAGCACACTCTGGTTGGCTGGAACCTTCAGATTTCACCACCGGCACGGCACCGGTTTTTTTCATAAAATCAAAGACTCGCATCATCTGGGTTACCCTGGATTGTGCCTTACTACGCAAAAACGTTGCGGTACCGTTTAACCGCTGCTGAGTACACCACTCACTTAAATGTAGGTATAAATTTGAAGCATGGAATTCAAGATTCATTTGGTTATTCAGTTTCTTAACCATTCCTGGGACGATCATAAAAATATCCTTATTAACCTGTAAAGGAGTCCTGGGTACATCCTGAATCATCTTCCTTAGAGAGTCTGAATTCGGGACACATGACGTGCAGATAAAGTACCAGAATAATAATTACCTGTACTTCAAATGTATGATGGGTAATTAAATTGCGATTACCGATGAATATAGAATAGCGACACTTGGTGATTAAGGAAACTCTCATATGGTATTATTTACGTTTCGTTACACCATCCGTAATTAACTTTATTTAAGCATGTTTATGTAATGGTAACTATTTTTAGTAAGTCATTAATGTTTTTATCTATATGATTTTAATTGGTATTTGTTGTTTTTGCTGTTGGTTTGTGGTAGTTCTTGTTATTTTAATGAAACTTCGTTTCATTTGTATTGGGTCGTAGTTTTGTTTTTGTGTTAATCTGTTCTTCGTAAAAGATGTAAATTGCGTTAGATCATGTTTTTTGTGATTTTAGAAACAAGGTATAACGATAATTTAAAAAAATATTGCTTTTGTAAACACGCGATTGTTATTTGGCTATCTGAAGGAGTCAGAAATGAAAAAAGTAGCGGTGCTGTTGGCACCTGGTTTCGAGGAAGGTGAAGCGATTGTGATTATTGATATTCTTCGTCGCTTGCACATCAATGTAGAACTGCTGTCCTGCGCCGAATCGCGCGCGGTAGTGAGCTATCACGATATTCCTATGGTCGCGGACAGCACGTTAACAGAACGAGCGCAGATGCTTTATGACGCGGTGGTTCTGCCTGGCGGCCCACAAGGAAGCGTGAATCTTGCCGCCAGCCAGGAAGTGGTGGCGTTTATCGCGGTTCACGATACAGCCGGAAAACTTATCTGCCCTATTTGCTCGGCGGCGGCGCGGGTATTGGGCGGCAATGGTCTGCTGAAGGGGCGTCGCTATGTTTGCTCCGGGGATCTCTGGCAGAACGTGAGCGGGGGAGAATACGTTGATGCGCCGGTAGTGGAAGATGGCAACCTGATCAGCGGCAAAGGTTTTGGTTACGTTTTTGATTTCTCTTTCACCGTTGCGGCACGCTTGTTGGGCGATGAAGCACCAGTGCGCAATCATGCCGAGCATATTTATTGCCGCTGGTGATGGAAAATCTGAATCTATACCCTAAACAAGGATAAGTCTGCTGGTGATATAGATAATATTGCTAATACGAGCGCTAATTGTCTGACAATTAGCGTTTTTTTTATGTCTTTTTTCGCTGTTTTTATGCACGCAATTACTGTAATTCCGCGATGTGATAGCGCTCTCGTATGGAGAAATAATTTCCGGTTAATACTATTTTAACAACGGCAGCAATGAATCAGGTTTTCCTAATGCCTTGTTTTACGTCCGATTAAAAATTTAAGTCTTATTTTTCCCTACATAAAAACGAATTAAAGCTGGAGTTTACCATGCACAAATTTACTAAAGCGCTGGCGGCGATTGGTCTCGCCGCAGTTATGTCACAATCAGCTATGGCTGAGACGCTTAAGCTTGGCTTTCTGGTGAAACAGCCCGAAGAACCGTGGTTTCAAACTGAGTGGAAATTTGCCGATAAGGCCGGTAAAGATTTAGGTTTTGATGTGATTAAAATCGCGGTACCCGACGGCGAGAAAACGCTGAATGCTATTGATAGCCTGGCAGCCAGCGGAGCTAAAGGTTTCGTTATCTGCACACCGGACCCGAAACTAGGGGCTGCCATTGTCGCCAAAGCGCGCGGCTATGATATGAAAGTGATTACCGTTGATGACCAGTTCGTCAACGCGAAAGGTAAACCGATGGATAGCGTACCGCTGGTAATGATGGCGGCCAGCGAAATCGGCGCGCGTCAAGGCCAGGAGCTGTATAAAGAGATGCAAAAACGCGGTTGGGATGTAAAAGATACCGCGGTTATGGCGATCACTTCTGACGAACTGGATACTGCCCGCCGCCGCACCACCGGCTCGATGGATGCGCTGAAAGCCGCTGGCTTCCCGGAAAATCAGATCTATCGTGTGCCAACCAAATCTAACGATATCCCCGGCGCGTTCGATGCTGGTAACTCCATGTTGGTCCAACATCCGCAGGTTAAACATTGGTTAATTGTCGGCATGAACGACAACACCGTACTGGGTGGCGTGCGTGCGACCGAAGGCCAGAGTTTTAAAGCCGCTGACGTCATCGGTATCGGCATTAACGGCGTGGATGCAGTCAATGAACTCTCCAAAGCGCAGGCCACTGGTTTCTATGGTTCTCTGCTGCCGAGCCCGGACATTCACGGTTATAAAACCAGCGAAATGCTCTACAACTGGGTGACGAAAGACGTTGAACCGCCGAAATTTACTGCGGTGACCGACGTGGTGCTGATTACCCGCGACAACTTTAAAGAAGAGCTGGCGAAAAAAGGGCTGTAAGGCCTGGTTGACCGGGCTTCCCGTATTAAGCGGGAGGCTCAGTCCAGAAAAGCGGAGTCGTTATGCAACAGTCTACCCCTTATCTCTCATTTCGCGGTATTACCATGACTTTCCCGGGCGTTAAAGCGCTGTCCGATATTAGTTTTGACTGCTATGCCGGACAGGTTCACGCCCTGATGGGAGAAAATGGCGCCGGGAAATCTACTCTGCTGAAAGTACTCAGCGGCAACTACATACCGACCGCCGGTAGCCTGCATATCAGCGGCCAGCAGATAACATTTAACCATACCACCGAGGCGTTGAACGCCGGGGTGGCGATTATCTATCAGGAATTGCACCTGATCCCGGAAATGACCGTAGCGGAAAATATCTACCTCGGACAACTCCCGCACAAAGGTGGGATCGTCAACCGATCGCTGCTGAATTATGAAGCTGGCTTGCAGCTTAAACATCTGGGGCTGGATATCGACCCGGAAACGCCGCTGAAATATCTCTCTATTGGCCAATGGCAAATGGTAGAGATTGCCAAGGCGCTGGCGCGTAACGCTAAGATCATTGCCTTTGATGAGCCAACCAGCTCCCTGTCTGCGCGGGAAATCGAAAACTTATTCCGGGTTATTCGCGAGCTGCGCGAGGAGGGGAGGGTCATTATTTACGTCTCTCACCGTATGGAAGAGATTTTTGCATTAAGCGATGCCATCACCGTCTTCAAAGATGGTCGCTACGTGCGCACCTTTGACAATATGCAAGAGGTTAACCACGACGCCCTGGTGCAGGCGATGGTGGGCCGTGAACTGGGCGATATCTACGGCTGGCAACCGCGTGAATACGGCAACGAACGCTTGCGTCTGGAGCAGGTGAAAGCACCGGGCGTGCGTCAGCCGATCAGCCTGTCGGTGCGCAGTGGTGAAATCGTCGGTCTGTTCGGGTTGGTTGGGGCCGGACGCAGCGAGCTGATGAAAGGCTTATTTGGCGGCAGCAGGATAACCAGTGGCCAGGTCTACATTGACGGCCAGGCTATCGACATCCGCAAACCCGCTCAGGCGATTCAGGCCGGAATGATGCTCTGTCCGGAAGACCGCAAAGCCGAAGGGATCATTCCGGTTCACTCGGTGCGCGACAACATCAATATCAGCGCACGTCGTAAACATATTCTTGCAGGATGCGTGATTAACAACGCCTGGGAAGCGGAAAACGCTGACCAGCATATCAAATCGCTCAACATCAAAACGCCGGGCCCGGAGCAGCTGATTATGAATCTCTCTGGCGGCAATCAGCAGAAAGCCATTCTTGGCCGTTGGTTATCGGAAGAGATGAAAGTGATCCTGCTCGATGAGCCGACGCGCGGCATTGATGTCGGCGCTAAGCATGAAATTTACAACGTTATTTACGCTTTAGCGGCATCAGGCGTCGCGGTGGTCTTTGCCTCCAGCGATTTACCCGAAGTTCTCGGCGTTGCGGACCGTATTGTGGTGATGCGCGAGGGCGAAATCGCCGGTGAATTATTGCATGAACATGCGAATGAACAGCAGGCATTGAGCCTTGCGATGCCCAAAGTGAGCCAGGCAGTCGCCTGAGTAAGGAGTTTATGATGTCATCAGTTACCTCTTCAGGTACTTCCCGGTCGGCTTGCAGCTTCTCCCGCATCTGGGATCAGTTTGGCATGCTGGTTGTTTTCGCCGTGCTGTTTATCGGCTGTGTGATTTTTGTGCCCAATTTTGCCTCATTTATCAATATGAAAGGTCTGGGGCTGGCTATCTCGATGTCCGGGATGGTGGCCTGTGGGATGCTATTTTGCCTGGCATCCGGTGACTTTGACCTGTCGGTTGCTTCGGTTATCGCCTGTGCGGGGGTCACCACGGCGGTGGTGATTAACCTGACCGAAAGCATGTGGATTGGCATTACGGCTGGCCTGCTGCTGGGCGCACTGAGCGGCCTGGTGAACGGTTTTGTCATTGCCCGCTTAAAGATCAACGCCCTGATCACCACGCTTGCGACGATGCAGATCGTCCGCGGTCTGGCCTATATTATTTCTGACGGTAAAGCGGTCGGGATTGAGGATGAGCGTTTCTTTACCCTGGGCTATGCCAACTGGTTTGGTCTGCCTGCGCCAATCTGGCTGACGGTTGGCTGCCTGATTATCTTTGGCCTGCTGTTGAATAAAACCACCTTTGGCCGTAATACCCTGGCGATTGGCGGCAACGAAGAAGCCGCGCGTCTGGCAGGCGTCCCGGTGGTGCGGACCAAGATTATCATTTTTGTCCTCTCCGGCCTGGTTTCCGCAGCGGCAGGGATTATTCTGGCCTCGCGTATGACCAGCGGTCAGCCGATGACCTCGATTGGCTATGAGCTGATTGTGATTTCGGCCTGCGTGCTGGGCGGCGTGTCGTTAAAAGGCGGGATTGGTAAGATTTCCTACGTGGTTGCCGGGATCCTGATCCTCGGGACTGTGGAAAATGCCATGAACTTGCTGAACATCTCGCCGTTCTCGCAGTATGTGGTGCGCGGCGTGATTCTGCTGGCGGCGGTAATCTTTGACCGCTACAAACAAAAAGCGAAACGTACGGTTTGATTATCCCCAACCTTTCAGTCTAATCCTAAACCATTGCCAGCGCCCGCTGTGCTGGCAATGACTATCAAAAATGGCGAGGCTGGTCACACTGTCTATACTTACATGGCTAACATTTAGTTAACACCCAGCATTGTGCTGGCCATGATAAGGAGGAACCAGGGTGGCTGACCAGATTTCCGTACCGCCTGCGTTAACCGGAAACTACGCTTTTTTCTTTGACCTCGACGGCACGCTTGCCGGTATCAAACCCCATCCTGACCAGGTGGTTATTCCTGCTGATGTTCTACAAACGTTGCGCCAGCTTGTGCAGCTGCAAAATGGAGCGGTGGCATTGATTTCAGGGCGCTCAATGGCTGAGCTCGATGAGCTTACCCATCCTTTCCGACTGCCGCTTGCCGGCGTCCACGGGGCTGAGCGCCGTGACATCAATGGTGAAACACATATCGTCACACTGCCTGACTCACTCCTCAAGACCCTTTCAACACAGCTGACAACGGCGATGGGTGCACTACCGGGTTGCGAGCTGGAAAGTAAGGGGATGGCTTTCGCGTTGCACTATCGCCAGGCGCCGCAGCAGCAAAGCGCGGTGCTAGCGCTGGCACAAGAAATCGTGCAGCGCCATCCTATTTTGGCGCTGCAGCCAGGTAAATGCGTGGTGGAGATCAAACCGCGCGGAGTGAATAAGGGTGAGGCGATTGCCGCTTTTATGCAGGAAGCGCCATTCAAGGGACGTAAACCGGTATTCGTCGGTGATGACTTAACCGATGAAGCGGGTTTTGGCGTCGTCAATCAATTGGGTGGTGTATCGGTCAAAGTGGCGGGTGGCGAAACGCAGGCGCGCTGGCGCCTGCCGGACGTGGCCGCAGTACATCTTTGGATAAATAACATCGCGAATGATGGGCAACAACCAGACGCGCTAACCGACAGGAGAGATGGCTATGGGTCGCTTAGTCGTAGTATCTAATCGTATTGCCCCGCCGGATGATAAAAAGGCCAGTGCCGGTGGCCTGGCCGTGGGGATTATGGGGGCGTTAAAAGCAGCGGGAGGATTGTGGTTCGGCTGGAGCGGGGAAATTGGCGATGACCAGCAGCCGCTGAAAAAGGTGACTCAGGGGAATATTACCTGGGCCTCTTTCAACCTTAGCGAGCAGGATCACGACGAATATTACAATCGTTTTTCCAATGCCGTATTGTGGCCTGCGTTTCACTATCGCCTTGATTTGGTGAATTTTCAGCGCGAGGCCTGGGAAGGGTATCAGCGGGTGAATTCCACGCTGGCTGATAAACTGCTGCCGCTAATTGAACCTGACGACCTTGTCTGGATCCACGATTATCACTTACTGCCACTGGCCAGTGAACTGCGCCAACGCGGGGTAAATAATCGCATTGGCTTCTTTTTACATATCCCGTTTCCGACGCCCGAAATTTTTAATGCGTTGCCGCCGCATGCTGAACTGCTTGAGGGACTTAGCGATTACGACCTGCTGGGATTCCAGACAGAGAGTGATCGGCTGGCGTTTCTCGACAGCGTATCAATGCAGACCCGCGTGACGACGCGCGGTGGGAAAAAGCATCTTGCGTGGGGCAAGTCTTTCCACACAGAAGTTTATCCGATAGGCATCGATGCCGATGAAATTGCGCGCAGCGCTAAAGGACCGTTACCGCCAAAACTGGCGCAATTGAAAAGCGAACTTAAGGGCGTACAAAATATCTTTTCCGTTGAACGGTTGGACTATTCGAAAGGGTTACCGGAACGTTTTCTGGCCTATGAGGCGCTGCTGGAAAACTATCCGCAACATCACGGCAAGATTCGCTATACCCAAATTGCGCCGACTTCGCGCGGTGATGTTCAGGCCTATCAGGATATTCGTCATCAGTTGGAAACCGCAGCCGGACGGATTAACGGTCAGTATGGTCAGTTGGGCTGGACGCCGCTCTATTACCTGAACCAGCACTTTGAACGTAAGCTGTTGATGAAAATCTTCCGCTATTCGGACGTTGGGCTGGTCACGCCGCTACGCGATGGCATGAATCTGGTGGCGAAAGAGTATGTGGCCGCCCAGGATCCGCAAAACCCGGGTGTGCTGGTGTTGTCGCAGTTTGCCGGCGCGGCGAATGAACTGCCTACAGCGTTAATCGTCAATCCTTACGATCGTGATGAGGTCGCTGCCGCGCTGGACCGGGCGTTAACCATGCCGCTGGCAGAACGCATCACGCGCCATTCGGCTATGTTAGCGGTGATTAAAGAGAATGACATTCACCACTGGCAGGCGCGGTTTATTGCCGATCTAAAGCAGATTGAGCCAAGGAGCGAGGAGAGTCACTTAGAACGCAAGGTGGCGACCTTCCCCAAACTCGCCTAGAGGCTGAGCGGCTGGTGCCTCCCCGGCACTAGCCCTTTTCAAGACAAACCAGCAGCACGTCAACGCCGCTGCTGCCGACGATATCCTTCGCTGAGCAGGTAGCGCGCGAAAATAGGCTCTGGTTATGGTTACCGCAAATCACCAGGTCAACGCGATGCTGCTGGCAAAAATCCTTCACGTGATGACCTAACCCGCCGCTGGCGATAATCGTCTTCTCGATAGGATAATCGGCGTGGTGGACAAGTTCGGCCAGAAAACCGCGCGTCTCTTCCTGCATTATTTCCCGTAAGTTTTCCATCATCGGCGCAGCAAACTGGTTATACAGCTCCGGGTCCGTCGCCAGCGTGATCAGGCTAACTTTGGCATTGATCGGACGGGCGATAGAAACGGCTTTTTGAATCAGCACCCGGCTTTCCGGGGTCGGCGCAACGGCGACTAACAGATGTGAGTAGGGCATCAAGCCTCCTTGAGATACGCAAAATAACCCTTTTCTATACCCTAAATAATTCGAGTTGCAGGAAGGCGGCAAGTGAGCGAATCCCCAGGAGCTTACTCAGGTAAGTGACTGGGGTGAACGAAAGCAGCCAACGCCCATGCAACTTGAAGTATGACGGGTATATTGTCTTTACTCCGATTCCTTAGCTTT
The DNA here is from genome assembly GCF_003261575.2 of Klebsiella huaxiensis. Classification (GTDB taxonomy): domain Bacteria; phylum Pseudomonadota; class Gammaproteobacteria; order Enterobacterales; family Enterobacteriaceae; genus Klebsiella; species Klebsiella huaxiensis. The sequence goes on from NZ_CP036175.1 coordinate 2,283,828, forward strand.
CGCAAGGTTTATCAGCAGCGGAAAAAAGAGCTATGTTTCATCTGCAAAAGAGCTATTTCTCATTAATGGTCCCGTCTTTTGCATTAAAAGAAACGTTGTTTTATAAATAAGTGAAGCGTGTTCCGCTACTCTTTGTATTTTTGCCATCGAACGCTTTTAGATGGCAAAAATGAAAAGGTAACGCCGTTTCCATGCTCTTACTGTAGTCCTATATCAACTCCATTTTGGCTGAAGTCGCCAAAAGGATTGTCGGAGTTCTCTAAAAAAAGACACAGGATTTACGGCGATGAAAACACGTAAAATCGGTTTGGTTAACTACCTTGCTTACGGATCGGGCGATTTCCTCGGTGCGGGGACCACAGCACTGACTGCAGCATGGCTGCTCTACTTCTACACCACCTTTTGCGGCCTTTCCCCTATTGAGGCGACGCTTATCTTTGCCACTGCCAGGGTTCTGGATGCGGTGATCAGTCCGCTGATGGGCTTCCTGACGGATAACTTCGGTTCGACCTGGCTGGGTAAACGTTTTGGCAGACGTAAGTTCTTTATCCTGCTGGGTATCCCGCTCGTCTTTAGCTACTCCATTATGTGGGTAGGGGACATGGGCTTCTGGTACTACCTGCTGACTTATCTGCTGTTCGATATTGTCTATACCATGATTCTGGTACCGTATGAAACGTTGGTGCCGGAGATGACCGATGACTTTAAACAGAAAACCAAATTCTCCGGCGCGCGTATTTCGATGGCGCAGATGTCGGCAATTCTGGCTTCCTTCCTGCCGGGTGTCCTGCTGACTATCTTCGGTAAGGATAATGCGGTCTCTTTCTTCTATGCGAGTCTGGTGTTCTCGGTACTGTGCGCAATGATGCTAACCTTTGTCTGGTTCTTTACCTGGGAGCGCCCGCGAGAAGAGTGGACGGAAGCCGCGCTACGGGCAGAAGAGGAGAAACAAAACCTGACCCTGTCCCAGAGCCTTAATCGCCTGTTTATTGAGTTAAGCTCCACCTTGCGGATTAAAATTTTCCGCCAGCATCTGGGTATGTATCTGGGGGGCTATATCGCTCAGGACGTGTTCAACGCGGTCTTTACCTACTATGTGGTGTTTGTGCTGATGCAGGAAGCCTCCATGGCCTCTAACCTGCTCGGCACCATGGCTATCTTCCAGTTTATCGCGGTTATCGCCATGATCCCGTTGTGTATCCGCTTCGGACCGGCCCCATCCTACCGGATGGTTGTAGTGCTGTTTGGTCTGAGCTCGCTCTCCTACGCGGTGTTGTATTACGCCGGGCTCAGCGATGTTTACTCGTTGTTGCTGTTGATTTCCGCAGTTGCAGGCCTGGGACGCGGCGGTATCAACTATGTGCCGTGGAATACCTACACCTATATTGCCGACGTGGATGAGGTGATCACCGGACAGCGACGTGAAGGGATCTTTGCCGGGATCATGACTCTGACCCGTAAAGCTTCCCAGGCGGGTGCGGTGATGCTGGTGGGGATCATTATGCAGTTTTCCGGCTTTGTCTCCGGACAGAAAACTCAGCCTTATGAAGTCAGCCACACAATCCTGCTGATCCTCAGCGTGGGGACATTAGTGGTGCTGGCTTGCGGTTTTCTTGTCTCTCTGCGTTTTAAGCTCAACCTGCAAACCCACAGCGTTCTGCGTACTGAAACGCTCAAAATGCGCGAGTCTGGTCGAGCACAGCCGGAAACGGCGACCGCTGAGGATCGTGAAGTGGTGGAGATGCTGGCCGGGATGCCGTACGAATCCCTGTGGGGCAACAACAATATCGGTTACCTGAACCGCAATAAACCTGCAGCGGCGCCGTTGAAGCAACGTTCAGAATTGAATTCGACATATAACAGAGGTTAAGGATATGAAGGTTTGGCCTGTCAAACATAGCCCATTACTGCGTCAGCCAGAGCGTTTTATCGCCCGTAATGAGCTGCAAGCGCTGATCCAGAAGGTAACGCGCAACCTGGTCAATATTAAGGATGAAAGCGGGCAATTTTTACTGCGGCTGGACGACGGACGCATCATTGACACTAAAGGCTGGAACGGCTGGGAGTGGACCCACGGGGTTGGCCTGTACGGTATTTATCAGTATTACCAGCAGACTGGTGATACCGCGATGTGCGAGATTATCGATAGCTGGTTCGCTGAGCGTTTTGCCGAAGGCGCAACCACTAAAAACGTCAATACCATGGCGCCGTTTTTGACCCTGGCTTATCGTTATGAAGAGACGGGCAACACGGCGTATCTACCCTGGCTCGATAGCTGGGCTGAGTGGGCGATGCGCGACATGCCGCGTACCGAGTTTGGCGGCATGCAGCACATCACCCTGGCGGAAGAGAATAATCAGCAGATGTGGGACGACACGTTGATGATGACCGTCCTGCCGCTGGCCAAAATTGGCAAGCTGCTCAACCGCCCGGAATATGTAGAAGAAGCGGTCTATCAGTTCTTGCTGCATGTGCAGAACTTGATGGACCGCGAGACCGGACTGTGGTTCCACGGCTGGAACTACGAGGGGCAGCATAATTTTGCCAGGGCTCGCTGGGCACGCGGCAATAGCTGGCTGACGATTGTAATCCCGGATTTCCTTGAGCTGGTGGATTTACCTGAAAGCAGCGCCGTTCGCCGTTATCTGGTGCAGGTACTGAATGCGCAGATTGCAGCACTGGCCCGTTGCCAGGACGACAGCGGCCTGTGGCATACGCTGCTTGATGATCCAAACTCCTATCTGGAAGCGTCGGCCACCGCTGGTTTTGCTTACGGGATCTTAAAAGCGGTGCGTAAGCGCTATGTGAGCCAGGAATATGCAGAAGTGGCGGAGAAAGCGATTCGCGGTATCGTGCAGAATATCTCTCCTGAAGGGGAGTTGCTGCAAACCTCATTCGGTACCGGAATGGGCTCGAATCTCGATTTTTATCGTGAAATTCCGTTGACGTCGATGCCGTATGGTCAGGCGATGGCAATTCTGTGCCTGACTGAGTATCTGCGGAAGTATTTCTGATAGGGATTGAGAGAAAGGGTTACGTAGGCCGGGTAAGGCGTTAGCCGCCACCCGGCATAAAACGAACACAATATTTCAAATAGTGGTGTTATCAGTTTCAAACCCGGCGCTTGCCGGGTTTTTCCTGCAAATTACATACGCTCTACGGTCTCAATACCCAGCGTATCCAGACCCAGCTTCAGCGTTTTCGCGGTCAGCTGCGCCAGCTTCAGGCGGCTGTTGCGCGTCTCTTCGCTTTCGGCGCTCAGGATCGGGCAGTGTTCGTAGAAACCCGAGAACAGGCCCGCCAGATCGTACAGATAAGAACACATCACATGCGGAGTGCCTTCACGAGCGACAACGGTCAGGGTCTCTTCGAACTGCAGCAGACGTGCAGCCAGCTGGGCTTCACGGTCTTCGGTGATAATAACCGGAGCCGCCGCCAGCACGCTTTCATCAATATCCGCTTTACGGAATACCGAGAGCACGCGGGTATAAGCATACTGCATATAAGGCGCGGTGTTGCCCTCAAATGCCAGCATGTTGTCCCAGTCGAAGATATAGTCGGTGGTCCGGTTTTTCGACAGATCGGCGTATTTCACCGCGCCAATCCCGACGGCGTTCGCCAGTTTTTCCAGCTCTTCGGCAGGCATATCCGGGTTTTTCTCGGCCACCAGACGGCGGGCGCGTTCCAGCGCTTCATCCAGTAAGTCGGCCAGTTTCACAGTACCACCGGCGCGAGTTTTAAACGGTTTACCGTCTTTGCCGAGCATCATGCCGAACATGTGGTGCTCCAGCGGCACAGAATCTGGCACATAGCCTGCTTTACGCACGATAGTCCACGCCTGCATCAGGTGCTGGTGCTGGCGTGAATCGATGTAATACAGCACGCGATCGGCATGCAGATTTTCGTAACGGTATTTTGCACAGGCGATATCGGTGGTGGTGTAGAGGTAGCCGCCATCCTTCTTCTGGATGATAACGCCCATCGGTTCGCCTTCCTTATTTTTATACTCATCAAGGAACACCACGGTTGCGCCTTCGCTCTCCACTGCCAGACCTTTGGCTTTCAGGTCAGCAACGATACCCGGCAGCATCGGGTTATACAGGCTTTCACCCATCACGTCGTCACGGGTCAGCGTCACGTTCAGGCGGTTATAGGTTAGCTGGTTTTGCGACATAGTAATGTCAACGAGCTTGCGCCACATTTCGCGGAAATACTCGTCGCCGCCCTGCAGCTTAACCACGTAGCTACGCGCGCGTTCGGCGAAGGCTTCATCTTCATCGTAGTGTTTTTTCGCTTCGCGATAGAAACCTTCGAGGTCCGCCAGCGCCATTTCACCGGCGTTTTCCTGCTGCTGTTTTTCCAGGTACGCGATAAGCATGCCGAACTGGGTGCCCCAGTCGCCCACGTGGTTAGCGCGGATCACGTTATGGCCGAGAAATTCCAGCGTGCGCACTGCGGCATCGCCAATAATGGTCGAGCGCAGATGGCCGACGTGCATCTCTTTCGCCACGTTAGGCGCGGAGTAATCGATAACAACGGTCTGCGCCTGCGGCTGAGCAACACCCAGACGTTCTGATTTCAGCGCGCTGCTGACGTTTTCCGCCAGGAATGCCGGGTCGAGGAAAATATTGATAAAACCCGGACCGGCGATTTCAACTTTGTTAGCAATCCCGTTCAGGTCGAGATGAGACAGTACCTGCTCTGCAAGTTGTCGCGGCGCCATACCCAGTTTTTTGGCAACGGCCATGACGCCGTTGGCCTGATAGTCACCGAACTGGACTTTTGCTGACTGGCGGACCTGAGGTTCGCAATCGGCAGGCGCGCCTGCCGCGATCAGAGCGTGGCTGACTTTTTCTGAGAGAAGAGCCTGAATATTCACCGGAATACCTTACGTTTAACACGCCGTCACCCTGACGGGGCGGCGCTGGAATGTGGACAAATTAGGGCAGGAGTATACTGCATTTGCATCTATGCGTCAGCACCGCGCATAGCTTGCTCAGTCGCGCGCTCAACGAATAATCGTTCACAGAGTATTGCTGGTTGGTCAGCCCGGGGAAACGCGATAGATTAGCGCTTTTGAGTGAGTACCGGGGCTTATCATGGCGAACTGGCAACAAATAGATGAACTGAACGATATTTCCGCGGACCTACCGCGTTTCACCGAGGCGCTAAATGCGCTTGCTAGCCGGCTTGGTCTTGATATTACGCCGCATGATGCTGACCATATTTCCCTGCGCTGTCACCAGAACACCACGGCGGAGCGCTGGCGTCGCGGGTTTGAGCAATGCGGCACTCTGCTGTCGGAAAACGTTATCAACGGTCGTCCTATCTGTTTATTCAAATTGGACGAACCGATTTGCGTGGCGCACTGGCGTTTTAGCGTCGTTGAGCTGCCGTGGCCGGGTGAAAAGCGCTATCCGCATGAGGGCTGGGAACATGTCGAAATCGTCCTGCCAGGTGAGCCTGAATCGCTGAATTCCCGTGCGCTGGCGCTGCTATCTGATGAAGGGCTCAGCCAGCCGGGGATTTTTGTGAAAACCAGCTCACCGAAAGGGGCACGCGAGCGACTGCCGAACCCGACGCTGGCAGTGACGGATGGTAAGGTCACTATAAAATTCCATCCGTGGTCGATTGAGCAAATTGTCGCCAGCGAACAATCTGAACGGTGACAGTGTGAAGTGACGCGGTGTCTACAGCAAAAAATCGTGACATTCTGTCGTGCCTGCGATGTCAACGGAGAGAAGAATGACTTTACTGGAAGTATGCTGTTACAGCATGGAGTGCGCGCAAGAAGCGCAGCGTAGCGGTGCCGATCGCATTGAGCTTTGCGCCGCGCCGCTGGAAGGCGGCCTGACGCCTTCGCTGGGCGTACTTAAATCGGTTCGTGATACGGTGACTATCCCCGTTCATCCGATTATTCGTCCGCGCGGCGGGGATTTTTGCTACACCGCTGGCGAGTTTGCGGCGATGCTTGATGACGTCATCACGGTACGAGAATTAGGGTTTCCCGGACTGGTGATCGGCATTCTGGATGCCGACGGCCAGATTGATACGGCGCGAATGGAAAAAATTATGGCGGCAGCGGGAACCCTTGCAGTCACTTTTCACCGCGCCTTTGATATGTGCGCCGACCCGCGCCAGGCCTGCTCTGAGCTGTCAGAACTCGGCGTTCAGCGTATCCTGACATCAGGCCAACAGGCGTCCGCCGAAAAAGGAATTTCATTAATCAGGGAACTTATTTCCCGAAGCGACACTCCAATCATTATGGCTGGTGCGGGAGTCCGCGCCGCCAATTTAGCGGTGTTTTTGCAGGCCGGAGTAAAAGAAGTGCACAGCTCGGCAGGTCAGTGGCTACCGTCGCCGATGCGCTTTCGCAACGCCGGATTGTCGATGTCTACGGATGCTGACGCTGATGAATACTTACGCTACGCCGTGAATGGCGAAGCGGTAGCGGAAATGAAGAAAATTATTTCCGCCCAGAGAGATTAAAACCCTAAATAATTCGAGTTGCAGGAAAGCCAACGCGCATGCAACTTGAAGTATGACGGGGATAAACTGTTTTTAGCTGCACATCATGTCGCCCAATATGATGATTGCCCGTACCAGGCCCCTGCCCATTAAACAGGGGCCTTTTTTTATCCTGAGAATGCCTTACCCTGGCTGTTTATCGGCGCGCTTCTTTTTCGCCGCCAGAGACTGTTCTGTTTCAGGTTTGGTCGCAATAATCACCGCGCGTAGCGGGGCGGGGTAGCCTTCAAGGGTTTTGCTGCTGTCGTTCGGGTCGAGGAATTCGGCCAGCGATTCGGTTGTCATCCACTCGGTGCGGCGCTGCTCGTCAGTTGAGGTCACGCATGCATCAACAATGCGCACGTCGATAAACCCGCACTTCTCCAGCCACATCTTCAGCGCGGCGGCAGATGGGATAAAGTAGACGTTACGCATTTGCGCATATCGATCGCCAGGCACCAGAACGGTGTTTTCATCACCTTCAACCACCAGCGTTTCAAGCACCAGCTCACCGCCGGGAACCAGCTGATCTTTAAGCTGCCACAGATGATCGAGCGGCGAGCGGCGATGGTAAAGTACGCCCATTGAAAAGACGGTATCAAAGGCGTTCAGCGCCGGAAGTTGCTCAATGCCCAGCGGCAGCAGATGCGCACGCTGGTCATTGCCCAGTAGCTTGCGTACTGCTTCAAACTGGCAAAGGAACAGCTGCGTTGGGTCGATACCAACCGCCAGATGCGCCCCTGCGCCAATCATACGCCACATGTGGTAGCCACTGCCGCAGCCGACATCAAGAATAGTGCGCCCGGTGAGGTCGGAAAGATGCGGCAACACGCGTTCCCATTTCCAGTCGGACCGCCATTCGGTATCGATATCCACCCCGTAAAGCGAATAAGGTCCTTTACGCCACGGCATCAGGTTTTTAAGCAGGTTTTCAATGCGCAGCCGCTGCCCCTCGCCGAGGGGCGTTTCGCTCTCGGCGGTGACGCTGTGCAACAGATCCAGACGGTTGGGGGCAAATTCAGGCAGAAATTCGACGGCCCGTTCCCATTCACGATATTTACCGTGCAATGATTCACGTTGCCAGGCGGCGACCTGAGCGGGCAGCGTCTCCAGCCAGTGCGATAGCGGGCTTTTGGCAATCAATTGATAAAAGTTACTGAAATCAATCATGCCGTTTCCCCGGATTTGACTGCAATTAGCGACCCGAAGTTAAAACACTGGAACCACAGTTCAGCATGCTCGAAACCGGCTTTACGCAGGCGTGCCTTGTGGGTTTCCACGGAATCGGTGAGCATCACGTTTTCCAGCATGCTGCGCTTTTGGCTGATTTCCAGCTCGCTATAACCGTTAGCGCGTTTAAAGTCGTGATGCATGTTAAACAGCAGCTCGCCGACATTGTCATCTTCGAAGCTGAATTTCTCCGACAGCACCAATGCGCCGCCCGGATTCAACCCCTGATAGACCTTATCCAGAATGGCCTGGCGTTCGCCTGGCTCCAGAAACTGAATCGTGAAATTTAGCACCACCATTGAGGCGTTCTCAATAGTGACGTGGCGGATATCGCCTTCAATAACGTCGACTGGCGTCGGTGCTTTATAGGCATCTATATGACGACGGCAGCGCTCGACCATTGCCGGGGAGTTATCGATAGCAACAATTTTGCATCCAGAATGTGCAATGTTGCGGCGTATAGACAGCGTCGCCGCACCGAGCGAGCAGCCAAGGTCGTAGACCTGGGTGTCTGGCTGAACGAAGCGCTCAGCCAGCATGCCGATCATCGAAATAATATTGGAATAGCCGGGAACAGAACGCTGGATCATATCCGGGAAGACTTCAGCAACCCGTTCATCAAAGGTCCAGTCGCCGAGGCTGGCAATCGGCGCGGAAAAAAGCGTATCGCGGTGAGACATAACGTTAAACCCGAAAAATCGAAAACGGCGTATTGTGCGCTAACGGACGGAGAAAACCAACTCCCAGGGCATATACCAGAAGTTCGCCAGCACCATCAGCAACAATGAACACCACGTTGCGCTCATCCCGGAACGACGCCAGCGGTACAGGCGGTGATGAAAACCGTAAGAGTGCATCAGGCGTCCGGCAATCAGTAAAATTCCGCAAACGTGAATCATCCAGATCTGTGCACCGTTCATTTCCATAAACAGTAGCAAAATCAGTCCGATGGGAACATATTCGACTGCGTTCCCATGTACGCGGATAGCAACCTGCAGCTCGCTAAAACCGCCGTCACCGTAGCCGACGCGATATTGTGTTCGCAGGCGGACAACGTCGTAAGAAAACTTAATAAGCAATAACGCACCTAAAACGGCATACAGCGCGCTGACCATATTAAAAACTCCCTTTCATTCCGTCCGGTGGCTCCATTCAGGATAGCAGGATATCAGAAAAGAGTGCTTTGCTGCGGAATTGACGGCGCATCACCTATTTCCGGTAGGGCGGCGCGCAGATCGCTCCACAGGGTATCGACCAGCTCTGGCGCCTGGGCAATGTCTGGGGTGTGGAGGAATAAATACGGCGTTGTTGTTTGCGTCCACTGCGGTAATTTTTGCAACCAGACGCCAAACAGATCGCGATTTTGAGCCATATCGTCGCTGCCGATAAAACGCACCAGCGGATGATGGGCTGTCACCAGCGCATGGACGGGAACTTTGGGTTTCTTCTTTTGCGCATCGATCATCGCCGGGCTTCGGGCGATGGCGCTATGAACCGGGCGACTATCGAGGATCACGCGATTGACGCTACGCTGATGTAGTCCGCGATTTAATTGCTGTTCCGCTTCGCCTTTAGCGAAAAATTCTGGATGCCGTACCTCAACGCCGTAAGTGAACGTCTGTGGCAGGCTATCAAGAAAATGCCAGAGGGCGGGAAGATCCCGTGGGCCGAAGGTGGCGGGCAGCTGTAGCCAGTATTGACCGATGCGCGATGCCAGCGGGGCCAGCCGGGTGAAAAATTCATGGCTTAAGTCGTCGCAGTTGCGCAGCGCCGCCTGGTGCGAAATGGTGGCCGGGAACTTAAAGCAAAAGCGAAAGTCATCGTGAGTTTGTTCATACCAGCGGCTGACAATCTCGGCTTTCGGTAAGGCGTACAGGGTGGTGTTGCCCTCCACGCAGTTAAAGTGGCGAGCATACTCTTCAAGGCTGGTGATACCCAGGCGCACCCATTTCGGATGCGCCCATTGGGGAAGCCCAATATAAATCATAAAGCTGAAAGGACTTCCTTGGTGCTGCGCACGCGGGCGATACGCGGGAAAATATTCGTCATGCTGCCCTGGTGCTGGTCAGCGGAGGCTGCGCTGCAGGCGTCTTCGACAATAATCAGATTAAAGCCCAGTTCCCAGGCGTTACGCGCTGTAGATTCGACGCCGATATTGGTCGAAATACCGCACAGAATAATGGTATCGATACCGCGACGGCGGAGCTGTAATTCAAGGTCGGTGCCGTAAAATGCGCCCCACTGGCGTTTAGTGACTTCAATATCGCTATCCTGCTTACCCAGCGCGAGCGGATAGGTCCACCAGTTTTCTGGCAATGCGTGCGCGCCAGCCTGGGCGTCAACAGGCTGCTTCAGTGCTTCGGCGAAATCAGCCGACCAGCCAACGCGTACCATAACCACCGGGGAACCCTGCTGGCGGCACTTTTGCGCCAGACGTGCCGCCTGGGCAACCACTTCATCGGCGCGGTGCGGACCACCAGCAAAGGGTAAAATACCTTCTTGCAGGTCGATGATCACCAGCGCGGTATTTTTCGCATTGAGTTCTAACATGATATCCCCGTATCTTCTTTTGTTGTCTGGCCGCTACAATACCGTTGCCGATCCTGCTCAAGGGTAACAAATTTTGTTAATTTTTGTGAGCACAGGCAATAAGCGCACGGCAAAGCAACGTACACGCTGCGCCGGGCTTATCGTACGGCATAATTTCCAGTATAATAGCCGCCTTTTTTCATTCAGTTGTGACATCAGCTAAAGCTGCGACCTCGTCGCCTGCAAAGCAGGCAACAATCCGCCTGCGGCTAAGTTAAGGGATATCTCATGCGTACAGAATATTGCGGACAGCTCCGTCTGTCCCACGTAGGGCAGCAAGTGACTCTGTGTGGTTGGGTCAACCGTCGTCGTGATCTTGGTAGCCTTATCTTTATCGATATGCGTGACCGCGAAGGCATCGTGCAGGTGTTTTTCGATCCGGATCGTGCGGATGCATTAAAGCTGGCCTCCGAACTGCGTAATGAGTTCTGCATCCAGATAACCGGCACCGTGCGTGCGCGTGACGAAAGAAACGTCAACAACGATATGCCAACTGGCGCAATCGAAGTGCTGGCGTCCGATCTGACAATTATCAACCGCTCCGAAGCGCTGCCGCTGGATTCCAACCACGTCAACACCGAAGAAGCGCGTCTGAAATACCGCTATCTGGACCTGCGTCGCCCGGAAATGGCTCAGCGCCTGAAAACACGTGCCAAAATCACCAGCCTCGTACGCCGCTTTATGGACGACCACGGCTTCCTTGATATCGAAACGCCGATGCTGACCAAAGCCACGCCGGAAGGTGCGCGTGACTATCTGGTGCCTTCTCGCGTTCATAAAGGCAAATTCTACGCGCTGCCGCAGTCTCCACAGCTGTTCAAACAGCTGCTGATGATGTCAGGCTTCGACCGCTACTATCAGATTGTTAAATGCTTCCGTGACGAAGACCTGCGCGCTGACCGCCAGCCGGAATTCACCCAGATCGACGTCGAAACCTCTTTCATGACCGCCGAGCAGGTGCGTGAAGTGATGGAAGCGCTGGTGCGCAGTCTGTGGAACGACGTGAAAGGCGTGGAACTGGGTGACTTCCCAATCATGACTTTCGCTGAAGCCGAACGCCGTTATGGTTCAGATAAACCAGACCTGCGTAACCCGATGGAGCTGGTGGACGTTGCAGACCTGCTGAAGTCCGTTGAGTTCGCGGTATTCTCCGGTCCGGCAAACGATCCGAAAGGCCGCGTTGCGGCGCTGCGCGTGCCTGGCGGTGCTGCGCTGACCCGTAAGCTAATCGATGAATACGGCAACTTTGTGAAAATCTATGGTGCGAAAGGCCTGGCTTACATCAAAGTGACCGAACGTGCGAAAGGCATGGAAGGCATCAACAGCCCGGTGGCGAAATTCCTGACCGCAGACATCGTTGAAGCGATCCTTGAGCGTACAGGCGCGCAGGATGGCGACATGATCTTCTTCGGCGCGGATAACAAAAAAGTCGTTGCCGATGCGCTGGGTGCGCTGCGTCTGAAGCTGGGTAAAGACCTGAATCTGACTGACGAAGCTAAGTGGGCCCCGCTGTGGGTTATCGACTTCCCGATGTTTGAAGACGACGGTGAAGGCGGCCTGACCGCGATGCACCATCCGTTCACCTCGCCGAAAGATATGTCTGCCGCCGAGCTGAAAGCAGCACCGGAAGACGCTGTTGCTAACGCCTACGATATGGTCATTAACGGCTATGAAGTTGGCGGTGGTTCCGTGCGTATCCACAGCGGTGAAATGCAGCAGACCGTGTTCGGTATTCTGGGCATTAACGAACAAGAGCAGCGCGAGAAGTTTGGCTTCCTGCTGGACGCGTTGAAATACGGTACCCCGCCGCACGCCGGTCTGGCATTTGGTCTTGACCGTTTGACCATGCTGCTGACGGGTACCGATAATATCCGTGACGTTATCGCTTTCCCGAAAACTACCGCAGCTGCCTGCCTGATGACCGAAGCACCAAGTTTCGCGAATCCGGCGTCCTTGGGCGAACTGGGTATTCAGGTTGTGGCGAAAGAGACAAAAGAGTCTCTGGAGAATAAGTAAGATGTCATTCAAGCTGCCCATTTCCGTTCTGGTGGTGATTTATGCCGAAGATACGAAGCGGGTGCTGATGTTGCAGCGTCGCGACGATCCTGCGTTCTGGCAGTCGGTCACCGGCAGCCTGGAAGAGGGTGAAAACGCGTCGCAGGCTGCCGCGCGTGAAGTAATGGAAGAGGTCGCCATTGACGTTGCTTGCGAGCAATTAGCTTTGGTTGACTGTCAGCGCACGGTAGAATTCGAGATATTTTCTCATTTACGTCATCGCTATGCGCCGGGCGTCGAGCGTAATACGGAGTTTTGGTTCCGTCTTGCGCTCCCCCATGAACGCCAGATTGTCTTTACGGAACATCTGGATTACCGCTGGGTTGATGCGTCGGAAGCCGCCACGTTGACCAAGTCCTGGAGCAACCGGCAGGCGATTGAAGAATTTGTAATTAACGCCAACTAATTTTCCCCAGAATTTTAGTTATCAGGAAGGCGGCAAGTTGGGACTTCACCCTGAGCTTACTTGAGTAAGTGATGGGTGAGGGCCAATGTAGCCAACGCGCCTGAGGGCTAAAAGGCGACGGAAAAAGGCTTTTTTGGAGATATTATTTTATGGCAGGTCATAGTAAATGGGCCAACACCAAACACCGCAAAGCGGCACAGGATGCCAAGCGCGGTAAGATCTTTACTAAAATCATTCGCGAGCTGGTTACCGCAGCGCGTCTGGGCGGCGGCGATGCGGGTTCTAACCCACGTCTGCGTGCGGCAATCGATAAAGCGCTGGCTAACAACATGACGCGCGACACGCTGAACCGTGCTATCGCACGCGGCGTTGGCGGTGATGATGACGCGAACATGGAAACCATCATTTATGAAGGTTACGGCCCTGGCGGCACCGCGGTTATGGTGGAATGCCTGAGCGACAACCGCAACCGTACCGTTGCTGAAGTGCGTCATGCGTTCACCAAAACCGGTGGCAACCTCGGAACTGACGGTTCGGTCTCTTATCTGTTCAGCAAAAAAGGCGTTATCTCCTTCGAGAAAGGTGACGAAGATGCGATCATGGAAGCTGCCCTGGAAGCAGGCGCAGAAGACGTGGTGACCTATGATGACGGTGCGATTGACGTTTACACTGCCTGGGAAGAGATGGGTGCGGTACGCGATGCGCTGGAAGCTGCGGGCCTGAAAGCAGATGCTGCTGAAGTTTCTATGATCCCGTCAACCAAAGCGGACATGGATGCAGAAACCGCACCGAAACTGCTGCGTCTGATCGATATGCTGGAAGATTGTGACGACGTGCAGGAAGTTTATCATAACGGTGAGATCTCTGATGAGGTCGCCGCAACGCTGTGATACCCGTAATCTTTCAGCCCACAGCGGTGTTGGCTCTCCTCGCTTACCCCGGTCACGTAGTCAATCTACGCTCCCGGGGATGCGCTGCGTGGCCGCCTGGCTGTGAACTGAAATATTTAGGGTCTCACGGGTTAGTTATGACTGGAGGCGCGTGATGGCTATTATTCTCGGTATTGACCCGGGGTCGCGCGTCACTGGTTACGGCGTCATCCGTCAGGTTGGGCGCCAGCTGAGCTATCTGGGCAGTGGCTGCATTCGCACGAAAGTGGATGATTTACCGTCCCGCCTGAAGCTTATCTATGCGGGCGTCACTGAAATTATCACCCAGTTCCAGCCGGACTATTTCGCCATCGAACAAGTCTTTATGGCGAAGAACGCCGACTCGGCGCTAAAGCTCGGTCAGGCCCGTGGGGTGGCAATTGTCGCCGCGACAAATCAGGACCTGCCAGTGTTTGAGTACGCAGCCAGGCAGGTGAAGCAGACCGTTGTCGGCATTGGCAGCGCGGAAAAAAGCCAGGTGCAGCACATGGTGCGCACGCTGCTCAAGCTTCCGGCTAACCCGCAGGCCGATGCGGCAGATGCTTTGGCTATTGCTATTACCCACTGCCACGTCAGCCAGAACGTCGCCCAGATAGGCGAAAGCCGTCTGAATCTGGCGCGTGGACGGTTACGCTAATCTATACCGCCTCGGCGACTGCTGGCTGAGGCGTTTCTACTCCATTCGCTGAAATTAACTCTAAATTTGGATGCAGCCAGAGGCTGGCCGGAGTGACCGTTTTTCGTTCCCACGGAATAGAGCCTAAAAACCAAAACTTCCAGAATCGTAATTTTGCTTCCGGGTTACTGCGCAGCAGTTGTTCAAACGTTTCGACATTGCCCACCGGAATACATAACGCATCTTTATAAATATCAAACACAAATTTTGAACAGAACTGACGCGATGAATCGTATTTAAACCCGGTGTGATAAAGCTTATGCAGACGTGAGGGCACTTGTTCCATGAGCGAGAGTTTTTGCTCAGTGGTTAAACCGCCGCGCAGACGGCGAACAGCGTAACTATGGTTGGCTGAGCGGTGAATAAACTGCGTTAGGGTGGTTACTCCCGAAAGTGGGACCCGACTTTCCGCCACCAGGTAATCATCACCATTATGACCAATGATAATACCCACATGGTTACACCAGCACTGAGAGGCCGTTGATATTTGGCCAAATAATGCCGTGCCAATACAGGTGAAAACAATATCTCCGGTTTCATATTTAACGGAGGAATCAATAAGCATTTTGTCATTCCTTTGGCTTTATATAATGAAGCGGGTATGGTTATCATATCCCGGAGTTTCATCATTGAAGGAAAAGCATTAGTAAAGAATTGATCAATATTATGTCATGTCAGATGCTATTTTAACTTGGCTCATACAACCTGCGTATAGAGGACTTTTCTTATTTTTTTTCGCGCGAGTAGCATGTAAATAATAAATCATATTAACTATCTGTTAATAACATAAGAGATGTTGTTGTATAAAAATGAAAAAAATAATTTTTGTTTTTTGGAGCCTCTTTAGTGGATACGTTCTGGTGACTGAGTATCAGTACTACCGCGACAGTACCGTTACCACAGGTGTCGTCTCAGCGATACGATATACCAGTAGCGGGGAACGAAGAACGAGCGATACCTGTACCTCATTTCGTGGCAGAACGGATTGCTCTGCGCTTTATGAATATGACATTACCTGGTGGGAGGGAAATAAATCCTACATCTATCATGTTGAAAAGGAGCATACGCCACCCTCGAAAACAATTTGTATGAATATTGTTCAGGGGAGGCCCGGTATTGGTAAACCGTGCAATTCTTTCTTTTTTAATACCAGTTGGGTGCCTTTTCTAATAGCAACATGGTTCATTATTGCTTTTATTTCTTTTACGTTACTTGTGCATCGTAAACTCCATCCCGAGTTAAGTAAACGGCCTGCCCGGACTCTTTATCGTGTTTACAATAAAAAGCGGCATCTGGTGTTGGAAACGCTAGATCAACAGGAAGCGCTGACTTTTATCAGTAATGGCTATCGAATTAGTGCTACCGTTCGCCATCGGGAAATCGTTGGCTCAGGTTGTAAAAGAAGCGTCATTGACTGCGTAACTTATTTTGTGCGGGGCAGAAAGGGAGCAGAAAGACGATAAGTTTGCTCATGGAGACAGATGTATAGGGATAATGTGTTTTTCATCTGGATATCTATCCAGCCTTTTTTTATGATACCGCATTAGACTTTCAGCCCTTAATCCAGGAGCTTCACGTGATAGGCAGACTCAGAGGCATCATTCTCGAAAAACAACCCCCGCTGGTTTTACTCGAAACGGGAGGCGTAGGCTATGAGGTTCACATGCCGATGACCTGCTTTTATGAGCTGCCGGATGTGGGCAACGAGGCGATAATTTTTACCCATTTTATCGTCCGTGAAGATGCTCAACTGCTGTTTGGTTTCAATAACAAACAGGAGCGCACGCTGTTTAAAGAGCTGATTAAGACCAACAGCGTTGGTCCGAAACTAGCGCTGGCAATCCTCTCTGGCATGTCGGCACAGCAGTTTGTTAATGCCGTTGAACGCGAAGAGCTGGCCGCGCTGGTGAAACTGCCGGGAATCGGTAAGAAAACCGCAGAACGACTGATCGTCGAAATGAAGGACCGCTTTAAAGGGTTACATGGCGATCTGTTCACTCCGGCGGCCGATCTGGTACTGACATCGCCCGCAGGTCCGGCTGACGATGATGCAGAACAGGAAGCGGTTGCTGCGCTGGTGGCGCTGGGCTATAAACCTCAAGAGGCCAGCCGAATGATAAGCAAAATCGTTCGTCCGGATACTAATAGTGAAACGCTAATTCGCGAAGCGCTACGCGCTGCGCTGTGAGGTAAGGGATGATTGAAGCTGACAGGCTGGTATCGGCGGACAGCACCGGTTTTGAAGAAGCGGCTGACCGTGCAATCCGTCCTAAAATGCTGGCCGAATATGTGGGCCAGCCACACGTCCGCTCGCAAATGGAGATTTTTATCCAGGCGGCGAAACTGCGCGGTGATGCGCTCGATCACCTGCTGATTTTTGGCCCTCCAGGGCTTGGGAAAACCACGCTGGCGAACATTGTTGCCAACGAAATGGGCGTAAATCTGCGCACCACTTCCGGCCCGGTACTGGAAAAGGCGGGCGATCTGGCGGCGATGCTGACCAACCTTGAACCGCACGATGTCTTGTTTATCGATGAGATCCACCGCCTTTCGCCGGTCGTTGAAGAAGTGTTATATCCGGCAATGGAAGATTATCAGTTGGATATCATGATTGGCGAAGGACCGGCGGCTCGTTCAATAAAAATCGATCTGCCACCGTTTACTCTGATTGGCGCTACCACCCGCGCCGGTTCATTGACTTCTCCGTTACGTGACCGTTTTGGTATTGTGCAACGTCTGGAGTTTTATCAGGTGCCTGACCTGCAATATATCGTCGGGCGCAGTGCTCGCTTTATGGGGCTGGAGATGAGCGAGGAGGGGGCGCTGGAAGTCGCGCGCCGCGCGCGCGGTACGCCGCGTATTGCCAACCGCCTGCTCAGGCGCGTACGCGATTATGCCGAAGTGAAGCATGACGGTACCATTTCGGTAGAGATTGCCGCGAAGGCGCTGGATATGCTTAACGTGGATGCCGAAGGCTTCGATTATATGGACCGTAAGCTGCTGTTGGCGGTAATCGACAAATTCTTCGGCGGGCCGGTTGGGCTGGATAACCTGGCTGCGGCGATAGGGGAAGAGCGGGAAACCATTGAAGATGTGCTGGAGCCGTATCTGATCCAGCAGGGCTTTTTACAGCGTACACCGCGTGGGCGGATGGCGACGGTGCGGGCCTGGAATCACTTTGGTATCACGCCGCCGGAAATGCCGTAATCGTTGCCCGGGCGATGCCCGGACAACGGGTTTGCGTCTATGTTCGCAGGTCAAGTTGCGGATTTTTTGCTCATACTGATAATAAACAACAGCGCAGCGCACAGCACCACCGAAGGCCCTGCCGGGGTATCGTAGAAAGCCGAGAAGGTCAATCCACCCGTTACTGCAATGATCCCCACACCAACCGCCACGCCTGCCATTTGCTCCGGCGTGCGGGCAAAGCGACGAGCCGTCGCTGCGGGGATAATCAACAGCGAAGTGATAATCAGCGCCCCAACAAACTTCATCGCGACGCCAATGGTCAGTGCGGTGACCAGCATTAAAAGCAACTTCACCCGCTGTAGCTTAACGCCATCAACAAAAGCCAGATCCGGGCTAATAGTCATCGACAGCAGGTTGCGCCATTGCCAGAGCAGAATCGCCAGCACGATAACGACGCCGATAGCGATTGAAATCAAATCTTCAGGCGTCACTGCCAGCAGATCGCCAAACAGGTAGGCCATCAGGTCAACGCGCACGTTCGACATCAGGCTGACAACCACCAGACCCAGCGACAGCGCGCTGTGCGCCATAATCCCCAATAGAGTATCTATTGCCAGGTGAGGGCGTTTCTCTAGCCATACCAGGCCGCCCGCCAGCAGTAACGTCACAACGATAACCGCATAGAAAGGGTTGACGTTCAGCAGTAAACCAAAAGCGACCCCGAGCAGAGAGGCGTGAGCAAGGGTATCGCCGAAGTAGGACATGCGGCGCCACACGACGAACGAACCGAGCGGGCCTGCCGCACAGGCGAGCATAACGCCGGCCAGCCAGCCGGGTAAGAGTAATTCAATCATCAGCGGTCATTTCCCCGACGCAGTACAATCCGCCCCTGCAGGTCGTGGCGGTGATTATGATTATGACGATAAATTCCCAGCTGTTCCGCGCCGCGCTGGCCGAACATTGAGATAAATTCTGGATGCATGGAGACCACTTCCGGCGCGCCGGAGCAGCAGATATGTTGGTTCAGACACAGTACTTCGTCGGTTTTCGCCATTACCAGATGCAGGTCGTGGGAAACCATCAGCACGGCGCAGTTAAGCTCCTGGCGCAGTTGGTTAATCAGATCATAGAGCGCCACCTGGCCGTTGACGTCGACGCCCTGGGTCGGCTCGTCGAGCACCAACAGTTGCGGTTGATTGAGTAAAGAGCGAGCCAACAAGACGCGCTGCGTTTCTCCGCCGGAGAGTTTTTGCATTGGAGCGTCAATCAGATGGCCTGCCTGAACGCGTTTTAGCGCGGGCAGAATGTCCCGTTTATGGGTACCCGGACGCAGGCGCATAAAACGGTTGACGGTCAGCGGCATGGTGGCATCAAGGTGCAGCTTTTGCGGGACATAGCCGATACGCAGATGACCATCCTGTTTGATAACACCGTCAGTTGGTGCTACCAGACCAAGAACAACTCGCACAAGGGTGGATTTGCCAGCACCATTAGGGCCCAGCAAGGTTAAAATTTTGCCTGGCTTTAAGGTAAGTGAAATGTCAGACAGCACGCGCCTTTGGCCGAAGACCACCGAGACGTTTTCCAGAGTGATTAGATTTGTCATGTCAAATTAAGGGTTGCACAAGCGAGTGAATGTTATAATATCACATCTTTCTCATTCATTACGATGATTAGACTCATTATGTTACATAAAAATACGCTTCTTTGCGCTGGACTTAGCGCCGCTTTTTTGTTCGCTCATTCACCGTTGGTAAATGCCGCAGTTGTCACCTCGCTTAAACCGCTGGGCTTTATCGCTTCAGCCATCGCCGATGGCGTAACGGATACCCAGGTTTTGCTGCCCGATGGGGCCTCAGAGCATGATTATTCACTGCGTCCATCAGATGCAAAACGCTTACAGAACGCAGACTTAGTTGTCTGGATTGGTCCTGAGATGGAAGCGTTTATGGATAAGTCAACGCAAAGCATTGCGTCGAACAAAAAGGTGACGATTGCCGAGCTTGACGGCGTGAAACCGTTACTCATGAAAGGGGCCGACGATGATGATGACCACCATGGCCACGATCATGGTGCCGGGGAAAATAGTGACGATGATCACCATCATGGCATCTATAACATGCATCTATGGCTTTCCCCAGAGATAGCGCGGCTATCGGCGGTTGCAATCCACGATAAATTATTGGAACTTATGCCGCAGAGTCGAGCCAAACTTGACGCCAACCTGAAGGATTTTGAGGCAAAATTAGCCGCAACCGACAAACAGGTGGGGACCGAGCTCGCACCGCTGAAAGGGAAGGGATATTTCGTTTTTCATGATGCTTATGGCTACTTTGAAAAACACTACGGTTTGACCTCATTGGGCCACTTTACCGTCAACCCTGAAATACAGCCTGGTGCGCAGCGTTTACACGAAATCAGAACACAGTTGGTTGAGCAAAAAGCAACTTGCGTTTTTGCTGAGCCACAGTTCAGGCCAGCGGTTATAGAAGCTGTCTCCAGGGGAACATCCGTGCGCATGGGAACCCTGGATCCACTTGGAATCGGAATTAAGCTGGGTAAAGAAAGTTATCCGCAATTCCTGAGCCAAATGGCGAATCAGTATTCAAGCTGCCTGAAAGGAGAATAACGAGGAAGTGAATACGTGCAACAGATAGCCCGCGCTGTCACTCAGGCATTTAACAATCTGCCCCGACCTCATCGCGTTATGCTGGGGTCACTTAGCGTTCTTACCTTAGCGGTCGCCGTCTGGCGACCCTATATCTATCACCATCCAGAATCCTCGCCTATTGTCCGAACTATCGAGCTGGAGAAGAGCGAGATTCGCTCATTGCTGCCGGAAGCCTCAGAACCCATTGATCAGGCGGCGCAGGAAGAAGAAGCCATCCCACAAGATGAACTGGATGATAAAGCGGATAGCGATTCTGGCGGTCACGAGTACGTGGTATCAACAGGCGACACACTCAGCAGCATTCTTAACCAGTACGGCATTGATATGGGCGATATCGCGCGGCTTTCCTCGGCAGATAAGGAACTGCGTAATCTGAAAATCGGCCAGCAACTCTCCTGGACTCTGACGGCGGATGGCGATTTGCAAAGCCTGACGTGGGAGATGTCGCGCCGTGAAACCCGAACCTACGACCGGGTGGCCAACGGTTTCAAAATGAGCAGCGAGCTGCAAAAAGGCGATTGGGTCAACAATGTACTGAAAGGTACCGTTGGCGGCAGCTTCGTCTCCAGCGCCCGCGATGCTGGCCTCACCAGCACCGAAATCAGCGCGGTCATCAAAGCCATGCAGTGGCAAATGGATTTCCGTAAGCTGAAAAAGGGTGATGAATTTTCGGTCCTGATGTCGCGTGAAATGCTTGATGGCAAACGCGAGCAGAGCCAACTGCTTGGCGTACGTTTGCGTTCCGATGGCAAAGATTACTTCGCGATTCGCGCCGAAGATGGCAAATTCTATGACCGCAACGGCACTGGGCTGGCAAAAGGCTTTATGCGCTTCCCGACCGCACGCCAGTTCCGCGTTTCATCGAACTTTAATCCGCGTCGTCTTAACCCGGTTACCGGTCGTGTCGCCCCACACCGCGGTGTTGATTTTGCTATGCCGCAGGGGACGCCGGTGCTGTCGGTGGGTGATGGTGAAGTGGTGGTGGCTAAACGCAGCGGCGCAGCAGGTTACTACGTTGCCGTTCGTCACGGGCGGACCTATACCACGCGCTATATGCACTTGCGTAAGCTGCTGGTGAAACCAGGCCAGAAGGTGAAACGCGGCGACCGCATTGCGCTGTCGGGCAATACCGGGCGTTCTACCGGCCCGCATCTGCACTATGAAGTGTGGATTAACCAGCAGGCGGTTAACCCGTTGACAGCGAAACTGCCGCGTACAGAAGGGCTTAGCGGTTCCGACCGTAAGGATTATCTGGCGCAGGCAAAAGAGGTTATCCCACAGCTTCGCTTTGACTAACAACCCGCCAGTTGAAGCCGGTGCCCATAGCGCGCCGGCTTTTTCTTTTGTACGTTACCCAACGTATCGCTAAACTAAGCCATTATCTTTATTGAGCGGAACTTCTGCGGATTGGGCATGGAAACGAAAAAAAATAATAGTGAGTTTATTCCAACGTTTGAAAAATCCTTTTTACTGCCGCGCTATTGGGGCGCCTGGCTGGGGGTTTTCGCATTTGCCGGTATTGCCCTGACGCCCGCCTCGTTCCGCGACCCTATTCTGGGCAAGCTGGGCCGTTTTGTCGGTCGACTCGCAAAGAGTTCACGCCGCCGGGCACAGATCAATCTGCTGTACTGTTTCCCGGAAAAGAGCGAGCAGGAACGCGAAGAAATTATTGATCAGATGTATGCGTCTGCGCCGCAGGCGATGGTGATGATGGCTGAACTGGGCCTGCGTGACCCGCAGCGTATTCTTTCCCGCGTCGACTGGCAGGGCAAAGAGATCATCGACGAGATGCAGTGCAATAACGAGAAAGTGATCTTTCTGGTACCTCATGCCTGGGGTGTCGATATTCCAGCGATGCTGATGGCTTCCGGTGGGCAAAAAATGGCGGCGATGTTCCATAATCAGGGCAACCCGGTATTTGATTACGTCTGGAACACCGTACGCCGTCGTTTTGGTGGACGAATGCATGCGCGTAATGATGGCATTAAGCCGTTTATTCAGTCGGTCCGTCAGGGCTACTGGGGCTACTACTTGCCGGATCAGGACCACGGTGCTGAGCACAGCGAGTTTGTCGATTTCTTTGCCACTTATAAAGCGACGCTACCGGCGATTGGTCGTTTAATGAAAGTGTGCCGCGCCCGCGTTGTGCCGCTGTTCCCGGTTTATGATGGCAAAACGCATCGTCTGACGGTACTGGTGCGCCCGCCAATGGACGACCTGCTGGAGGCGGACGACAACACTATCGCCCGGCGGATGAACGAAGAAGTCGAAATTTTCGTCAAGCCCAATACCGAGCAGTACACCTGGATCCTTAAGCTGCTGAAAACCCGTAAGCCGGGCGAAATTGAGCCATATAAGCGCAAAGAGCTGTATCCGAAAAAGAAGTAATCCGCGTTTACGCGCCACGGACGAAAAAAAACCTGCCAGCGAACGCTGGCAGGTTTTTTTATGGCAGAGAAAATTACTCGATGGTCAGAATACGGGTGGTGTTGGTGGTACCGATGGTGCTCATTACATCACCCTGGGTCACGATAACCAGGTCGCCAGTGACCAGATAGCCTTTATCGCGCAGCAGATTCACTGCGTCATGGGCTGCGGCGACGCCATCACTTTCGCTGTCGAAATGAACCGGGGTCACGCCGCGGTACAGTGCCGTCAGGTTCAACGTGCGTTCATGACGAGACAGCGCAAAAATCGGCAGGCCGGAACTGATGCGCGAGGTCATCAGTGCGGTACGGCCAGATTCGGTCATGGTGATAATGGCGGTGACGCCTTTCAGGTGGTTGGCCGCATACATTGCTGACATCGCAATGGCTTCTTCCACATTGTCGAACTGGATGTCCAGACGGTGTTTAGAAACGTTGAGGCTAGGGATTTTTTCCGCACCGACGCAGACGCGGGCCATCGCGGCAACGGTCTCTGACGGGTACTGGCCTGCGGCAGTTTCTGCTGACAGCATTACGGCGTCGGTCCCATCCAGCACGGCGTTCGCCACGTCCATAACTTCAGCGCGGGTTGGCATCGGGTTGGTGATCATTGACTCCATCATCTGAGTCGCGGTAATGACTGAGCGGTTCAACTGACGAGCACGGCGGATCAATGCTTTCTGAATGCCGACCAGCTCCGGATCGCCAATTTCTACGCCGAGATCGCCACGGGCGACCATCACGACATCGGATGCCAGAATCACATCATCCATTGCGTCCTGGCTGCAAACCGCTTCCGCGCGCTCTACTTTGGCAACGATTTTTGCGTCGCAGCCGGCATCGCGCGCCAGGCGACGGGCGTAGTTCAGGTCTTCGCCGCAGCGCGGGAAGGAGACGGCCAGGTAATCAACGCCAATTTTTGCGGCGGTAATAATATCGGCTTTGTCTTTATCCGTCAGCGCTTCTGCTGAGAGGCCGCCGCCGAGTTTGTTGATGCCTTTGTTGTTGGACAACGGCCCGCCAACGGTGACTTCTGTGAACACTTTCAGACCCTGCACTTCAAGCACTTTCAGCTGTACGCGCCCATCATCCAGCAGCAAGATATCGCCCGGAACCACATCAGCCGGCAGGCCTTTATAATCGATACCGACTTTCTCTTTGTCGCCTTCACCTTTACCCAGGTTAGCGTCAAGCAGGAATTTATCGCCGATATTGAGGAAGATTTTGCCTTCTTTGAAGGTAGATACGCGGATTTTCGGACCCTGTAGGTCTCCGAGAATCGCAACATGACGACCCAGTTTTGCCGCAATCTCACGAACCTTATCCGCACGGACTTGGTGATCTTCCGCGGTACCGTGAGAGAAGTTCATACGTACCACGTTAGCGCCAGCGGCGATAACCTTCTCAAGGTTGTTGTCGCGATCGGTTGCCGGGCCTAAGGTGGTAACGATTTTGGTTCTGCGAAGCCTTCTGGACATGTAATACTCCGTTGACTGAAACAACTTTGGTGTTGCGTGAACATGGATTCGGTAGCGCCAGCGAGCAAAGTTGCTATGCCAGAACATTACCGACGGTGTAATAGGTTACTGCTTCGTTTCTACTTTTATTGGTCATTGCTGTGTACACTGAGCTCTTTATCAAAGCGCGATTCCTTGAGCGCTTCCTTGACCCTCTTCAAGTTATCTCTGAATTTTGCGCCACGACGCAGGGTAAAGCCGGTTGCCAGCACGTCAATCACCGTCAACTGCGCCAGCCGGGAGACCATCGGCATATAAATATCGGTATCTTCCGGGACATCAAGCGTAATGGCTAACGTTGACTCGCGAGAGAGCGGCGTGCCAGGTGAGGTAATAGCGATCACCATAGCATCGTTTTCGCGGGCTAGCTGCGCCAGTTCCACCAGGCTTTTGGTCCGACCTGTGTGCGAGATAATCACCACGACGTCGTCGTCATTACAGTTCATACAACTCATGCGTTGCAGAACAATGTCGTCGGAGTAAATGACCGGTACGTTGAAGCGGAAAAATTTGTTCATCGCATCGTGAGCGACGGCGGCTGAAGAGCCGAGGCCAAAAAAGGCGATTTTTTTGGCCTGTGTTAACAGATCGACCGCACGATTGATGGCCGACATGTCGAGAGAATGGTGGACCTGATCTAAACTGGCCATTGCCGATTCAAAAATCTTCCCCGTGTAGGCCTCTACGCTGTCGTCTTCATCGACGTTGCGGTTAACATAGAGTGTCCCATGTGCCAGGCTTTGGGCCAGATGCAGTTTGAAATCCGGGAAACCACGGGTCTCCAGACTGCGGCAAAAACGGTTAACGGTCGGCTCACTAACGCCAGCTTCAAGGGCCAGGGCCGCGATGCTCGAATGAATGGCCTGCGCGGGGGTTGCAAGGATGACTTCCGCCACTTTGCGTTCAGATTTGCTAAGGTGTTCCAGTCGGGACTGGATTTTTTCCAGCATGTTCATTATTAACAAGGCGCTCATCAATGGAAACGATTTCATTAATGGGTGAAATCATCAGGCGTTTTAGCAAGAATATACCTCTCCGTAGTCGGAAACGGTGAGGAATGACCTTAAAAAATGTTGTTTTTTTTCATTACATGATCAGAGTCGTATTTTAGTAACTGAGAATCGGTCGAAACAACGAACAATATTAGCCGGATGCCCAAAATGTGGCCCTGTATTTTTCCCCCTGTGCGATTTAGCCGCGGGAACCGGGGCAGAGGGTTTCGGGAAATTCGTAAACACAGTACGATGCAGTGAAAGAAAATTACAAATATAGCCTGGCACAAGCACCAGTCTATCAACTAAGGAGAATGACATGGCGGTAACGCAAACGGCCCAGGCATGCGATCTGGTCATTTTCGGCGCGAAGGGTGACCTGGCGCGACGTAAATTGCTGCCTTCCCTGTATCAGCTTGAGAAAGCTGGCCAGCTTCACCCTGACACTCGCATCATCGGTGTTGGGCGTGCCGACTGGGATAAAGACGCTTACACCAAGGTAGTACGTGAAGCGATGGAAACCTTCATGAAGGAAAAAATTGATGAAGGTTTGTGGGATACCCTGAGCGGGCGTCTGAACTTTTGTAACCTTGATGTCAACGACACCAAAGCGTTTACCCGCCTGGGTAAAATGCTCGACCAGAAAGAGCGGGTCACCATCAACTACTTCGCCATGCCGCCAAGTACGTTTGGCGCGATTTGCAAAGGACTGGGCGAAGCGAAACTGAACGCCAAACCGGCGCGGGTAGTGATGGAAAAACCGTTGGGTACCTCCCTTGAAACCTCCCGCGAGATCAACGATCAGGTCGGTGAGTTTTTCGAAGAGTGCCAGGTCTACCGTATCGACCACTATCTGGGTAAAGAGACGGTGCTGAACCTGCTGGCGCTGCGCTTTGCTAACTCGCTGTTTGTGAATAACTGGGATAGTCGCACTATCGATCACGTTGAGATCACGGTAGCGGAAGAGGTGGGTATTGAAGGCCGTTGGGGCTACTTCGATCAGGCTGGGCAGATGCGCGATATGATCCAGAACCACCTGCTGCAAATTCTGTGCATGATTGCGATGTCACCGCCGTCGGACCTGAGCGCTGACAGCATCCGCGATGAGAAAGTAAAAGTGCTGAAGTCTCTGCGCCGTATCGACCGCACCAATGTGCGTGAAAAAACGGTACGCGGCCAGTACTCTGCCGGTTTTGCGCAAGGCAAAAAAGTGCCGGGCTACCTTGAAGAAGAAGGCGCGAATAAAGCCAGCCATACCGAGACCTTTGTGGCAATCCGCGTGGATATCGACAACTGGCGGTGGGCGGGCGTGCCGTTCTACCTACGTACCGGTAAACGTCTGCCGACCAAGTGTTCTGAAGTCGTGGTTTACTTTAAAACGCCAGAACTGAACCTGTTCAAAGAGACATGGCAAGAACTGCCGCAGAACAAATTGACCATTCGTCTGCAGCCTGACGAAGGGGTAGATATTCAGGTACTGAACAAGGTTCCTGGGCTTGATCACAAGCACAACCTACAGATCACCAAGCTGGATCTGAGCTACTCAGAAACCTTTAATCAGACGCATCTGGCGGATGCTTATGAGCGTTTGTTGCTGGAAACCATGCGCGGTATTCAGGCGTTGTTCGTGCGTCGCGATGAAGTGGAAGAGGCGTGGAAGTGGGTTGACTCCATTACCGAAGCCTGGGCTGCCGATCGTGATGCGCCGAAGCCTTACCAGGCGGGTACCTGGGGGCCGGTTGCCTCCGTGGCGATGATCACCCGCGATGGCCGTTCATGGAACGAGTTTGAGTAACCGAAAGACTAATCCGGTTGAGTTATTTTACCGGTAACATGATCTGACGCAGAAAGTCGCGTAATTTTTAATCTTTTAAGCTCCGGGAGGATTCACCCCCGGAGCTTTTTTTATTACACTGCACTCAGTATTTTGCCCCTGAGCCCCGGTACTGGTGCCTTAAGCATCAAGAGACATCGTCAGAACGCTGTGGCCGGACAGATGAAATTTGAGGAGCCTTTATGAATTCTGAAATGTTACGGGTAACAAATCGCATTATTGAACGGTCACGCGACACCCGCAGCGCCTACCTCGCACGGATTAACCAGGCCAAAACCGACACCGTCCATCGTGCCCAACTGGCCTGCGGTAACCTGGCACACGGCTTCGCCGCCTGTCAGGCGGATGATAAAGCTTCGCTGAAAAGCATGCTGCGCAATAACATCGCCATCATCACCTCTTATAACGACATGCTGTCCGCCCACCAACCCTATGAATATTATCCGGATATCATCCGTAAAGCGTTGCACTCAGCTAATGCGGTTGGCCAGGTGGCGGGTGGCGTTCCGGCGATGTGCGATGGCGTGACGCAGGGGCAGGACGGGATGGAGCTGTCGCTGCTAAGCCGCGAGGTTATCGCCATGTCTGCCGCGATCGGCCTGTCGCATAATATGTTTGACGGCGCACTGTACCTGGGGGTTTGCGACAAAATTGTTCCTGGCCTGACCATGGCAGCGCTTGCATTTGGTCATTTGCCGTCCATCTTTATTCCGTCCGGTCCGATGGCCAGCGGTCTGGCGAACAAAGAGAAAGTACGCATCCGCCAGCTGTACGCGGAAGGGAAAGTCGACCGCATGGCGCTGCTGGAGTCTGAAGCCGCCTCTTACCATGCGCCGGGCACTTGCACCTTCTACGGCACCGCCAATACCAACCAGATGGTGGTTGAGTTTATGGGGATGCAATTGCCGGGATCATCATTCGTACATCCGGATGCGCCGCTGCGTGAATTATTAACCGCTGCTGCTGCCCGTCAGGTAACCCGCCTGACCGGTAACGGTAATGAGTGGATGCCGCTGGGCAAAATGTTTGACGAAAAAGTGGTGGTCAATGGGATTGTGGCGCTACTGGCGACCGGTGGCTCCACCAACCATACCATGCACCTGGTGGCGATGGCGCGTGCGGCGGGGATCATCATCAACTGGGATGATTTTTCTGACCTCTCAGACGTGGTACCGCTGCTGGCGCGTCTTTACCCGAACGGCCCGGCGGATATCAACCACTTCCAGGCGGCGGGCGGCGTACCGGTATTGGTACGCGAGCTGATGAAAGGTGGCCTGTTGCACGAAGACGTTAACACCGTGGCCGGTTTTGGTCTCTCTCGCTACACCATGGAACCGTGGCTGAATAATGGCGAGCTTGACTGGCGCGAAGGGGCGACCGCGCCGCTGGACGACCAGGTTATTGCCACCTTTGACAAACCGTTCTCTCGCCATGGTGGCACTAAAGTGCTGAGCGGCAATCTTGGTCGCGCGGTGATGAAAACTTCCGCTGTACCGGTAGAAAACCAGATTATTGAAGCGCCGGCGATTGTGTTTGAGAGTCAGCACGACGTGCTACCAGCCTTTGAAGCTGGGCTGCTGGACAAAGATTGCGTGGTAGTGGTTCGTCATCAAGGGCCAAAAGCGAACGGCATGCCAGAATTACATAAACTTATGCCGCCACTTGGTGTATTATTGGACCGCCGTTTCAAAATTGCGCTGGTGACCGATGGTCGACTATCCGGCGCATCAGGTAAAGTTCCATCAGCAATCCACGTGACGCCTGAAGCTTACGATGGTGGTCTGCTGGCGAAGGTGCGTGATGGCGATATCATCCGCGTCAATGGCCAGACCGGCGAACTTACGCTGCTGGTGGATGAGGCTGAACTGGCTGCGCGTCAGCCGCATATCCCTGACCTGAGCGGTTCGCGTGTGGGAACCGGCCGGGAAATGTTTGCTGCGCTGCGTGAGAAACTCTCCGGAGCGGAACAGGGCGCAACCTGCATCAATTTTTAAGACGATTCGATTTATAGATCTGGCGAGAGAAAATCTGATGAAAAACTGGAAAACAACTGCAGAAGCAATCCTCACCTCCGGCCCGGTTGTACCGGTAATCGTGGTGAAAAAGCTGGAACACGCTGTGCCGATGGCGAAAGCGCTGGTTGCAGGTGGCGTACGCGTACTGGAAGTGACTCTGCGTACCGACTGCGCAATGGACGCTATCCGCGCGATCGCTAAAGAAGTCCCGGAAGCGATTGTTGGTGCGGGTACCGTCACTAACGTTGAGCAACTGAAAGAAGTCACCGAAGCTGGCGCGCAGTTTGCCATCAGCCCGGGCCTGACCGAATCTCTGCTGAAAGCGGCGACCGGCGAAGGCACCATTCCGCTGATCCCGGGGATCAGCACCGTATCCGAGCTGATGCTGGGTATGCAGTATGGCCTGAAAGAGTTCAAATTCTTCCCGGCTGAAGCTAACGGTGGCGTGAAAGCGCTGCAGGCGATTGGCGGCCCGTTCGCGCACATTCGTTTCTGCCCGACTGGCGGCATTTCTCCGGCTAACTATCGCGATTATCTGGCGCTGAACAGCGTGCTGTGCATCGGTGGTTCATGGCTGGTGCCAGCGGATGCGCTGGAAGCTGGTGATTACGACCGTATCACCAAACTGGCTCGTGAAGCGGTAGAAGGCGCGAAGTAATCTTCGCGCTTTAAACTGAGGCCCGGTCAGCACAAAGCTACCGGGCTTTTATATTTTATCCTGTCACCACGACTGCCGCTGCCGCCGTTTTGGCGCGCGCAACCGCTTCATCAACGCTATCTGCTACCGCCAGAGTCACGCCCAGTCGGCGCGAACCGTCAATTTCCGGCTTGCCAAACAGACGCAGTTGCAGACCTGCGCCAACCGCCGCCTGGATATTACTGAAGGTAACGTTCTGGCTACTTAACTGCGGCAGGATCACTGCCGAGGCCGCCGGGCCGTACTGGCGGATTGCGCCAATCGGTAGGCCGAGGAAGGCGCGAACGTGCAGGGCGAACTCTGATAAATCCTGCGAAATCAGCGTGACCATGCCGGTGTCGTGCGGGCGTGGTGAGACTTCGCTAAAAATCACATCATCCCCGCAGACGAATAGCTCGACGCCGAACAGGCCGTGACCGCCCAGAGCCAGCACCACTTCGCGGGCTATTTCCTGCGCACGCTCCAGCGCCAAATCGCTCATTTGCTGTGGCTGCCAGGATTCACGATAGTCGCCATCTTCCTGACGATGACCGACCGGCGCGCAGAAATGTACGCCATCCACAGCGCTCACGGTCAGCAGGGTAATTTCAAAATCAAAATTCACCACGCCTTCAACAATAACGCGACCGGCTCCGGCGCGCCCGCCTTGCTGTGCATACTGCCAGGCTTCAGCCAGCTGTTCACTGGAGCGAATAAAGCTCTGACCTTTGCCGGAAGAACTCATCACCGGCTTGACGATGCACGGCAGGCCGATCCCTGCGACAGCTTCACGAAACGCCGCTTCGCTATCGGCAAAACGATAGGCTGAGGTCGGTAGTTTCAGCTCTTCGGCAGCCAGGCGACGGATTCCCTCGCGGTTCATGGTGAGCTTCGCCGCCCGCGCGGTAGGGACGACCTTCTGCCCAGCTTGCTCCAGCGCCACCAGGGTATCGGTGGCGATAGCTTCAATTTCCGGTACGATGAAGTCAGGTTTTTCCTGTTCGATTAGCGCCTGCAAGGTTTCGCCGTGCAGCATATTGATGACATATGAACGGTGCGCTACCTGCATCGCTGGCGCGTCCGGGTAACGGTCGACGGCGATGGTTTCAATCCCCAGGCGCTGGCATTCGATAGCCACTTCTTTACCCAGTTCGCCGGACCCCAACAGCATTACCTTTGTTGCCGCAGGGCGCAGCGCCGTGCCTAATACAGTCATAACTCTCTTCCGCATTAAAAAAACATGCGCCGCATTATAAACGAAAACGTTTGCGTCTGTCTTTATATGCGTAATTTGAGTTCAGCGTGAAAATTTGTTATACTGTATAAAAATACAGTACAAAGAGGCTGCATCATGGCGGTTGAAATTAAATATGTGGTGATTCGCGAAGGTGAGGAAAAAATGTCTTTTGCCAGCAAAAAAGAGGCCGATGCTTACGACAAAATGCTCGATCTGGCGGAAGTGCTCAACGACTGGCTAGTTGACTGTCCGCTGACGCTTGATGAAACCCAGCGCGATAGCATGTCAATGTGGCTGGCCGAGCGCAAAGAGACCTTAAATCATATTCTGCGGTCCGGGAAACTACCGGAAGCCGAGAGCAGCGCTGATGAACAACACGTCCAGGAGGAGGTGGTTGAGGATAATGCCGACGCCGTCTCTGAAGCAGCAGCTGAAGTTCCGGCTAAACCGCGTAAAGTAAAAGCCGCCTGAGTGTGCTCTCTGCCGCCGGGTTCCCTGGCGGCAAAAATCCGCTTAAGCCCCTTTCTGAGGCTAAATTTGCGCTTCTTTAGCAGTCCATAACATTTCCTGACATCGCGTAGTTTAGGCTGGTGGTATCGCTTATCGCGCAACGAGGGAAAGTATGGCTAACTGGCTTAATCAACTGCAGTCTCTGCTGGGCCAGCAGGGGCGGTCTTCTTCATCTGACGATCAATCAAGCGACAAAAATCTGCTGTTGCCGGGTGCGCTTGGCGGGCTGGCAGGGCTACTGGTTGCCAGCAAATCGTCGCGTAAACTGTTGGCCAAATACGGCACTGGTGCGCTACTGGTCGGCGGTGGTGCGATAGCAGGCAGCGTGTTGTGGAATAAATATCAGCAAAAAATGCGTGCCGGCTCGCCACAGG
The DNA here is from genome assembly GCF_003261575.2 of Klebsiella huaxiensis. Taxonomy (GTDB): domain Bacteria; phylum Pseudomonadota; class Gammaproteobacteria; order Enterobacterales; family Enterobacteriaceae; genus Klebsiella; species Klebsiella huaxiensis. Next base: position 2,315,661 of record NZ_CP036175.1, read on the forward strand.
AACCGGCTTACTCACCTTCAGCCTCCGCGCCCCTTCAGGCGCAATCTTCAACGCAAGTCGAGCTCGACGCCCGCAGTGAACGGCTGATTATGGCGCTGGTTTTCGCCGCCAAAAGCGATGGGCATATTGACGAACGCGAACGGGCCAGCATTGAAGAGCAGCTACGCGCAGCAAACATTGACGTGCAGGGGCGGGTGTTAATTGACAGGGCGCTGTCTCAGCCTCTCGACCCTCAGCGCCTGGCGCAGGGTATCAGCAACGAGCAAGAGGCGCTCGAAGTGTATTACATCAGCTGTGCGGTCATTGATATTGACCACTTTATGGAGCGCAGCTATCTGAATGCGCTCGGCGAAGCGCTAAACCTGCCGCAGGACGTTCGCAAAGATATCGAACAGGATATTCAGGCGCAAAAACAGGCAATAGCGCCTTAAATCCTCACGTTTCGCTTGCATCGCTGGCGACTTTTGCCACCCTTATATACCTGTCATCCTTCAGTACGCTTTGGGGCATACTGAAGGATAAATAATATAAGCCGCAGAAGACGAAGCAGATGCCACCAAAAGCAAAACGAATCCCTCATGCCATGACCTTACATGGCGATACCCGAATTGATAATTACTACTGGCTGCGTGATGACGAGCGCTCTCAGCCGGAAGTGCTTGATTATCTGCGCCAGGAAAATGAGTACGGGAAAAAAGTCATGTCTTCGCAAAGTAGCCTGCAGGACAGGGTACTGAAGGAAATTATTGATCGTATTCCACCGCGCGAAGTATCGGCACCTTACAGCAAAAATGGCTATCGTTACCGGCAGGTCTATGAGCCGGGCTGCGAATACGCTATTTATCAACGCCAGTCGGTGCTAAAAGAAGAGTGGGATGAGTGGGACGTTCTGCTCGACGGTAACAAACGGGCGGCCGGTAGCGAGTTCTATACCCTCGGCGGCTTAGGGATCTCACCGGACAACCACATCATGGCGGTCGCGGAAGATTATCTTTCACGGCGGCAATATAGCTTGCGCTTGTACTCTCTGCACAACGATAACGAATACCCAGAGGTGCTGGAAAACGTCTCGCCTGATTTTGCCTGGAGTAACGATTCACAGACCCTGTGGTATGTGCGTAAACACCCGACCACGCTGCTCCCGTATCAGGTCTGGCGCCATCGTCTTGGTACCCCAGCCAGTTCAGATATCCTGGTATATGAAGAGCAGGACGATACTTTCTACGTCAGCGTTCACAAAACTACCTCCCAACAGTTTGTGGTGATTTATCTGGCCAGCGCGACCACCAGCGAAGTACTGCTGCTGAATGCAGAGATGACCGATGCCGAGCCGATCTGCTTTCTGCCGCGGCGCAAAGATCATGAATACAGTCTCGATCACTATCAGCATGCCTTTTATCTGCGATCTAACCGTGAAGGTAAGAACTTTGGCCTTTATCGCAGCACACTGCGCGATGAGCAGCAGTGGGAAACTTTAATTCCTGCCCGCCACGAGGTGATGCTGGAAGGCTTCACCCTGTTTACCGACTGGCTGGTGGTCGAAGAACGTCAGCATGGGCTGACCAGTCTGCGGCAGATCAATCGCAAAACGCGGGAGTCACAGGGCATTGCGTTTGACGATCCGGCCTATGTGACCTGGCTCTCTTATAACCCGGAGCCAGAAACTTCCCGTCTGCGTTACGGCTACTCCTCCATGACCACGCCGGATACGCTATTTGAACTGGACATGAATACCGGCGAGCGGCGGGTGCTCAAACAACAGGAAGTAAAAGGTTTTGATGCCAGCCATTATCGCAGCGAGCACCTGTGGATCAAAGCTCGTGATGGCATTGAGGTTCCGGTGTCTCTGGTCTACCGACATGAACATTTCCGCAAAGGAGCCAGCCCGCTGCTGGTATACGGCTATGGTTCCTATGGCGCCAGCATGGATGCGGATTTCAGCGCCAGCCGCCTGAGCCTGCTCGACCGCGGTTTTGTTTTTGCTATCGCTCATATTCGCGGCGGCGGCGAACTGGGCCAGCAGTGGTATGAAGACGGCAAGTTTCTATGCAAGAAAAATACCTTCAACGATTACCTCGACGTCTGCGATGCGCTGCTGGCGCAGGGCTACGGCGCGCCCCATTTATGCTACGGTATGGGCGGCAGCGCGGGCGGCATGCTGATGGGCGTGGCGATTAACCAGCGACCGGAACTGTTTCACGGCGTGGTCGCTCAGGTTCCTTTTGTTGATGTTGTGACGACGATGCTTGATGAGTCGATCCCGCTGACCACCGGTGAGTTTGAAGAGTGGGGTAACCCGCAGGATGCAGAGTATTACCACTATATGAAGAGCTACAGTCCTTACGACGGCATCCTGGCGCAGGCGTATCCGCACATGCTGGTGACTACGGGTTTGCATGACTCGCAGGTGCAATACTGGGAGCCGGCAAAATGGGTGGCAAAACTGCGCGAGCTGAAAACCGACGACAACCTGCTGTTGCTGTGTACCGATATGGATTCCGGTCACGGTGGTAAATCCGGGCGCTTTAAAAGCTACGAGGGCGTGGCGCTGGAGTTCGCGTTTCTGATTGGCCTGGCGCAGGGGACGCTGCCAGGCCGGGCACAAGCGTAGGGCTGGTTACTCCCCGAGATAGTGCTTAAGCGTCAAGCGCAGCTCGGGGCTCATACGATCCAGGTTATTGAATAACCAGCGCAAATAGCCGGGGTCGTTTTCCGCGATTTCAGAGACCGCCTGGCCGCGATATTTGCCGAAGGTGAAGGTGGATAGCAGCGCCGGGCGACCGGTAATCGTGGCCATATCATCCGGCGACCAGCCGGAAGTTTTGATAATGTCGAGCAGCAGGGCCGCAGTGATATAGCAATCGTACAGCGCCCGGTGATGGTGCAGCCCCGGTGGTGTGGTAACGTTGAGCTTGCGCGATTTATACAACCCCATGTTGCTGTACTTAATTCCCGGCCACAGGCGGCGCGCCAGCTTCATGGTGCAAATCCACTCGCCCTGCATTTCCGGCAGCACCCGACGGTCAAAGCTGGCGTTATGGGCGACGTACCACGGGCTGCCCATGTACAGCGGCACAATCTCCTCAATCCACGGCTTATCGGCGACCATCTCTTCGGTAATGTGATGAATTGCCATCGCCTGCGGGCTGATGGGGCGGTCGGGGCGAACCAGGTGGCTCATCGGATTGGTAATTTGTCCGTCCACTATATCTACCGAGGCAATTTCAACAATGCCCCCCTGCAATCCGCAGGTTTCTGTATCGATTACGCGCAGCATGGCTTGCTCCAGGCCAAAGAAACCAGCGTAATAGAATGCGCAGGTCTTGCCAACTCAGATGTCCACAGGGGACGGGAATTATTTCTGTTTCGGTTCATACGGCAGGCGGGAAAGAGAAACTGATGCCAGACGATGGGCAATCAGTCGCTCGCGAAACCAGTCACGCAGGTGCGCTGGCTGCTCTCTTTCGACTAAATCGGCGACTACCGGCATATTGTAGCGCTCTTTAAAGGCAACGCCCGCCGCAGCAAGATCGACATTCACTTTGTCCATCTCCTCCTGGGAAATTTTAGCCAGGTTCTTTTCCATCGGTTTCTCCTTTAATAATGCCGCAAAAAGTACTAAGCATGCGGCAAAAAGGCAAGTCTCAGACGCTTAGCTCGACTGTGTCATTATACAGGGTTATTCTCTGTGCTACATACATAACAAAAAGGAATGACGACTATGCCAATCATCGCCGGACGCGCGCTGCGTCTGTCTCTATTTCTCGCCTGCAGCCTGACTGCAGCAGGCGCATTTGCCCACGCGCACCTGCAACAGCAGCTTCCGGCAGCTAACGCTGAGGTGAATGCGTCGCCGCAGGCGCTGACGCTGAGCTTCTCCGAAGGGATCGAAACGCAATTTAGCGGCGTGACCCTGACCGGGCCGCAGCAGAAAACTGTTGCCCTCGGCAAACTCATCCGTGATGAGGGCAACAAATCCCAACTGACGGTGCCCGTCGAGCAGGCGTTAACGCCGGGTGAATATACCGTTGACTGGCATGTGGTCTCCGTAGATGGCCATAAGACCAAAGGACAATACACCTTTACTGTGAAGTAAGCTGATGCTTAGCGGAGTTTATGTCAGCTTACGTTTTATCCATTTTATCTCGCTGATGATCGCCTTCGGCTGCGTGCTTTACGGTGCGTGGTGGGCGCCGGTGACCTTGCGTCGTTTGCTGATGCAGCGCTTCTATCCGCTGATGCGCCATTTATTGTTGGCGAGCGCGCTGTCGGCGCTGTTGATGTTGATAGCGCAGGGTGGATTAATGGGCAACGGTTGGCCGGATGTCTGGCAGCCCGCCGTCTGGCAGGCGGTTGCCGGGACACAGTTCGGCAGCGTGTGGGTGTGGCAAATTTTGTTGGCCCTGGTCGCGCTGGTGGTGGTATGGCTGAAACCACGGCGTCCGGCCCGCTTGCTGCTGATCCTCCTTTGCGCACAATTACTGCTGCTGGCAGGTGTTGGTCATGCCGCGATGAATGAAGGCTGGCAGGGGATACTGCAACGGACAAACCATGCAGTGCATCTGTTTTGTGTCGCCAGCTGGTTTGGCGGTTTGTTGCCGTTTATCTACTGTTTACGCCTGGCGCATGGGCGCTGGCGGCAGGCCGCTATTTACACCATGATGCGTTTTTCGCGTTACGGGCATCTGGCGGTGGCCGGAGCCATCGCCAGCGGCATAGTGAATGCGCTGTTTATCCAGGGAGGACTCATCAGCGACTCGCCCTGGGGGCGGATGCTGTTGTTCAAATGTGCCCTGGTGGCCGCAATGGTGGCAATTGCGCTGGTGAACCGGTATGTTTTGGTGCCACGCATCTCGGCAAGCGGAACGAGGGCGGAACAGCTCATTGTGCGAACCACGCAGATGGAAATAGTATTGGGCGCGCTGGCACTGTTTGCCGTCAGCCTGTTTGCGACCTGGGAACCTTACTGAATTAACTGGTTAAATCATGAAAAAAATCGTTTTGACACTGTTGTTATTGGCAAGTTCTGGCGCTGCGCTGGCGGCACCAAAGGTGATTACCGTGAGCCGCTTTGAAGTGGGTAAGGAGAGCTGGGCGTTTAATCGTGAAGAGGTGATGCTGACCTGCCGTCCCGGCAATGCGCTGTTTGCCATTAACCCCAGCACCCTGGTGCAGTACCCGCTAAATGAAGTCGCCGAGCAGCAGATGAAAGACGGCAAGACCAACGCCCAGCCGATTTCTGTGATCCAGGTCGATGATCCGCAGCAGCCAGGACAAAAAATGAGCCTGACGCCATTTATTGAGCGTGCGCAGAAACTCTGCTGATCGGTACTAGTATCCAACTGTATTTGCATGAAAAAAACCGCCATCGTCCCTTGCCGGGAGTGGCGGTTTTTTGTTGGCATTCGCAATTTTGACAGGAATTATTCGTCCACTTTTGTCGCGGACTGGAAAACCTGACACGGTAAACTATTCTTATAAGGCAAGGCGACTTAGCCTGCATTAATGCCAACTTTTAGCGCACGGCTCTCTCCCAAGAGCCATTTCCCTGGACCGAATACAGGAATCGTGTTCGGTCTCTTTTTATCTATACCCGTCATACTTCAAGCTGTATGTGCGTTGGCTTTCCTCGCTCACCCCAGTCACTTACTTCTGTAAGCTCCTGGGGATTCACTGCGTCGCCGCGTGATTCGCCCCTACGGGACTCACCCTTCCAGGGCCAGCGCAAGCGCTGTTCAAAACGGTTAACCGTTTTGTCCTGCACCTCGAATTATTTTGGGTATATTATTCAGAACGCCGCAGATTCCCTTGCAAAATCCCGGATGGTTTTTTCGGGACTTTTTTCTTATACCACAACAATAATTTCCCAAACATTTCTTTTACAAAAAAATGTCTGCCGGGCTTCAATAAGTGACGGTCACCAGAATAGTGTCGCTATAGGTACCTGCAGGCTGGTTACTCTGCGTTGGGTTAATCTTTACCGTGTAGCTCGCAGATTGCGCCGTGCCGGAACCGGTGACGCTGAGATTATTGCTCTCCGTCCATGCGCTGCCGTTAGCCTGGTAAAACTGATACTGCAACCAGGCCGTCTGTTGCGGCAGGCTCATCCGCCGCCAGTCGCCGACGCTGGTGTTGGTAGTGCTGGTGAGGTTTACGGTATAGGCCGCATTCTTAGTACAGCGAATGGCGAGTTGGCCACTGTAGTCACTAAAACTGGACGGCAGGGCGGCAGAGGTAAATATGACTTCCGGCGCGCTGTCGATATAGCAAAAATTGGTCACCTGCAACGACACATTCACCGTGGATACCAGGGTTCCGTTGTTTGGAATACATATCTTAATGCCCAACAGGTCGAGCCCGACGTAGCAGAATCTATACACCCAGGTAATTTTTAATGTATCGGTATAGGTACCGGCAGGGATATTTGCTCCGGGGGTGGTTCTGAAGTAGAGCGGCATGGTCCCGTCGCTGGTGTTAAATAACCCCAATAAATCGAGCAGCGTTGTTCTGCTCCAGCTAATCACGCCGCCATCCTGATAGGCTGGCGAGCATGAAGAGTCAACGCAGATGCTATATGGGACCGCATCGCCGGCGCCATTGAGCAGTAGTGGAATTTTGTTGCTCTGATTCGTTGAAGACAGGGTGGCGGTTAAGGTATTGGTCGAATTAAGTGATGCTACTTCTGGAGAGCAGTAAAAGCCTGCGCCCGCCAGGACGCCCTGCGGCGCGCTGTTGAGCGTAAATGAATCGACCGGGCCGATTTTGGGCGAACTGGCTATGATGTTACAGGCAGCCAGTGCGCTGACCGATTGTGTCAGCAAAAATAGCGCAACACATAAAAATAGAAGGTGTTTCAACGTTGTCTCCGTTGTCATCAGTTGCAGCTAACCGGGCCGATCCGCTGCGGGACAGGCGTTGATTCCGGGAGTTCGAACTCCACGTGGCATCGCACCCCCCCGGCGTTTATCGTGACGTCATTTTTGCGTGTGAGATGCGAGAACCAAACCACCCCGTCGTAGCCCACCAGACCTTGCTGTTTACTGTTTTTCTCCTCAACCGGCGTACCGACCGGCAACGGCTGCCCTTGGGCATCGACGAAAACAATCGTCGCCGAGCGCACGCGGTTTACCGGGAAATCAACCAGCGCGCCGCTGCCTTCACGGACTGCAATACGCTTCTCCACCGTGGCGGCTTCGGTATCCGTCGGCAGAGGAAGCGTATCAAGGGTGACTTTTCCCGGGTACCAGGCCGCAGCCCAGGGGATCAGTAGATGGCCGTTCTTATCCGTCACGCCGACCTTACGGTTTTCATAATTAACCGCAATATTCGGGTAGTTGTCGGTGGAAACAACGATAAAGGCGTCGTTAATTTGCCGGGCGAAGAACAGACTGTTATCCATCAGCACCACCGAACCCGTGGCTTCAAACCAGCTGTGATGATCGTCACGTGAGCCGTAGTAGCCTCCGCTCAGCGTTGACACGCGGTTGATCCAGGTGAGATCCGCCTGGCTATAATTATCGCCGCCAACCGAGTGGGCGAGATTCCAGCCCAATCCGCCTTCTGCCGGTGCAGAGCGACTCACACTGATATTTTCTCCCCATTGACCGGAGCTGGAGCGCTGGCCGCTTAACTGCACTGAACTTTGCGAATCAAAGGGGATGATGACCTGCAGCATGCTGGCGTAGCTATTTTCTTGCAGATCGCGGTTTACGCTCAGGCTGAAGCTGCTGCTTTTCCACAGGCTGCGGCTCCAGGATAGGTTCATCAGGCGCGTTCGTGAATTATCCTCGGCCTTGATATCGAAGTAGCCAATGCTAAAAGAACCCAATACGCGTCCCCATGGACTCAGGCTCAGCGTGGCCTGGTCTGACTGGCGGCTTAGCATGCTGGTCGAACCATAGGTGCTGAGGTTGTCATAGTTAGCGCTGCGCTGAATATGCTGGTAATTAATCCCCCAGCTATTGCCATAGTAAGAGTAACCCGCAGTGAGCTGGTTGCCATTTCCTTCGCCGCGGCTGGCGCTGGTCGACAGGCTGAGGGTCCCCAGATTACCCACGCCGATATCGCCGCCAACCCCGGCATTGGTTAATCCTTTGCGGTCTTCGCTATGCGCTGAGAGGGTTAGCCAGTTGTTTAACCCATAGCGGTAAATCGCGCTTACCGCGCCGGTGCCATAATCGGCATTTTTGATACCGTAATTGTTGCGCAGGGCGCCGACGGTGAAATCAAAATCGCTTAGACCCTCCCGCAGGAGGGTATTTGAGACGTAAAAGGGAATATTGGTGGAAACCTGGCGGCCAAGGGCGTCGGTCGTTACCACGGTAGCTTCACCCGCGCCGCTGATATAGGGCACATTGGTCAGCGTATAGGGGCCGCCATTAATCTGCGAAGAGCTGGTTTTAAAACCATTGATAAACAGGTCGACACTTGAGGGGACCGCCGCACTGCCGGATAAGTTGAGCAGCGGATAAGTCACCAGATCCGGGCGAACGCTGAAGTTGCGGCTTACGCGTAGTCCACCCATACGCACGGAGCTGCTCCAGGTGAGCGCGTTGCTCACAACATCACCTGCCTGGTAGCTTATCATCCGCTCGCTATCGCTGTACTTCCACAGGGTGTCGTAGCGCATATAGCCCTGCTGCTCATAGCCTGTTGAAGACCAGTTTTGTCGGAACACCGCATTATTGGAGAGGATACCTGCCGGGCCAAAAAGACGCGTTTCGCTGTAGGTGCTGGTGGTTTGCGTGTCGTCTGATGAGAAAAGGTTGTAGGCATCGTAGTTAAATAGAATCCCTGGACTGCTAATCGCGCCTTGGTAATTTTGCCCTGATGCCTCGCCGATTTTCTGCTCAGGAAGCCAGTTGTCCGGGACCTGCAGTTTGAGCATTTGCCCGGCCTGGTCATATTCCACCTTCACTGAAGGGAGAGTGGTGATATCCACCAGCGTGTCGCTGGTCTTCAATGGGATATGCGACTGCTGCAAAACGCTGGCTGAGACCCAATAATGACCATTGATGACCTTGACCGGAACGGTACCCGCAGGGGTATTGCCGTTGACCGATAAACCGAGGTACAGCTCATATTCCTGCTTTTCGCTGTACGATGCCGCTGGCGCAGGCAACGAATCGTAGGTCGCGGCGTAAGCTGTTACCGACGCAATCGCCAGCAGCCCCCCATAGGTCGCCCTTTTCAGGTCTCTCATGGTTAACGGTTCGCCGGAATTTCCACCGCCTGACCATTATCGGTTAATTTAGCAAACAGATGCATCCCTGACGGAACAGCAGATTTGCCTACGGTCGGAAAACAGTTTTTTTTCTGCGCCAGTACGTAGCCAAGAAGGCCGTTAGCCTGAGAAATTTGACTCTTACCGCTGGCGTTTGCCCAGTAAACCGAACTAAGTCGGGCGTGTTGATTGCCGGTATTGTCGATGCAAAGCGCCTGACGGCTATTCTGCTGGGAAAGTGACCAGCGCAGCGTTGTCCTGACCGCTTCGACTGAGCCATCGTTCTTTAGCGGCGTGATGCCTTGCCCATAGGTAAACAGCGGCAGAACGTAGCGCATGCGCATTCTCAGTCCTGCGGAGTTTTTATCCGTTTGCACTGCCGGTTGCGCGGGAGGGATCTCATCAATAACGATACGGTAGGATTTTTCTTTTCCATTCGCGACGGGAGCAACGCGCATCAATCGTACCAACTGGCGCTGTCCCGGCGCGACTGTGGTGAAGGGTGGACTGGCGACCACATCGTTTTGATCGGCATAGGCATCGGATGACGCTTTTTGATCCCAGGAAAAAACGCGCAGCTGTAAATTTACCGGCGTGTTGCCGCGATTCTCCAGCCACAGCTCAGAACCTTTTTCGTGGCTTTCGATAGTTTGAAATATCGGCCAGACCAGTACGGAACTGGCGGCCAGAACGGAAGCTGGGGCGGATAAAGCGAATAAAAACAGCGCAAATCTACAGCGAGTCATAGTAACCTGTGCGTTATCTAATAGGTCAGCGTGACGGTGACCGTGTCGGTATAAGAGCCCACCGCTGGGAAGCCATTCGTGGCAAAAAGGCGGCCATAAACCGTGTAGGTTTGCGTGGTGCTCGGAAATGATGCGATGCTCAAGGTCTGCGTGCTGTTACCCCATACGGTGGCACGGTTGCTATCCTGATAAAGCTGATACGCCAGGGTATTACCACCGCCGTTCGACATATAACGCTGGGCTGCTGAGCCACCGTTAACACCATAGTCGAGAGCGATTGAAATAGCGGTGCCTGGCGTGCAGGTCACGATAATCGACCCCGCGCCTGGCGTACTGGCGACATCAACATTGCTGTAGAGCGATGACATGGTGCCGAAACTCAACGTGCCGAAATCCGTCGTTTGGGAGCCGTCTCCGGCGCCAAGCGCACAGCCTGCGGTTATCTGTGCGGAGACTTTAAACGTCTTCTGGGCAGTAGCTGCATGGGCGCCCGAGGCAAAAAGCAGAAACAATGTAAGCCACGTTGGTCGAAGCATGACGCCCATTTCCCTTATGTCGTTACCAGGTTAACGTCGCGGTGACGATGTCGCTGTAGTCGCCAGCGGTAGGGGCATCCTGGTCTTCAGGGCGGATACGCGCAAAAATAGGAATTTCTTGCGGGCTGCCGGTTCCGGTGATAGCGATACTACCATCTGGCAGGATTTCGTTATTACGACCCACATCGGAGTACAGGTGATAGGCAATTAGCGCAGGACCCGTTGTATTTTTCATATAACGAAGATCTCCGGACCCTTGCTGGCCGCCATCCAGCGTCAGAGTTGATTGCAGATCCGCAGTACAGGCGATGGAGACTGCGGTGGCTCCACCGCTGCCGACCATTCCGGCATCAATGGAGTTGGCTAAATCGCCGTAGGCGCCAAAACTGATGTTCCCCCATTTGTTAAGTTCCCCCTCTCTGGAACCATTCGACACCCGGCATCCGCTACCAAGTGTAAGCTGAACGCCAATCTGACCGCTTAGCGTGCCCGCGGCAAAAGATGGCTGAATGATGACGATTGCGCTTAATAAGCCGCCTAAGACACTGCGCGATATCGTTTTGACGTTCATGGAGAACCTCTTGATGGAAAGCCGCGGAAGAAAAACAACGATGGAGCTTTATGCTTTTATCACCGAACATGCGCTCCGGTTTAGTTGATTAACATATAACTACTTCTGCGAGATAAGTGTAATGTTGTATTATCAGCTGGATTTTTTTATTTTTATGGTTTTTAAGTCTGTTTAATTTTAACGCGTTGGACGTAAATACCTCATGTTAATTTATTGTTGGTATTTTGTTTTTTCTTTGTGTGGTGATGTTGGAGGAGGGAATAAAAATTTTTTCTAAAATCTCTATCAGGCGCAAATTTTGAAACAAAAAATATGGACAAAAAGGCAGGGATAGACAATGAACGCACCGCTTTTGCGTAGGTAAGAGAGAAGACACCTGCACGAAATCAGGCCCATGGTGCAGGTGAAGTTTACGGGCCTACATCGGAAGTGGTTAAGTATATACATTTGTATGACAAATTGAATAATGAGCAAAAAATTATTTGCTTTTATTTGTTATGGATTGTGTCTGCTTATTGATTGAAGGGGGGAGAAGAAGATTTTCAGTCCAAAAATAACAATAAAATATTTATTCTGGTGCCACAAAGGAAGGGTACAGCCAGGTCTCGATAGTGCTTACTAAAACCCAGATTTCATCGCTGAAAATAAACCAAACGGCAACGGCTAAAATAATCAACAGCATAGCCAGCAGGAAAATTTCTGTTTTACTCATAACTTCAATAGCTGCCTGGAAGAGTGCGAGGAAGCCATGATAGTAACGAAAGCACAGTAGAAGATGCAAACGCCGTTACGCGAAACGGCGTTTATTCTGCGGGCTGAAAGCGATTAATCTGAGATATTAGTTCGTCAGCATCACGACCTGAGCTGCCATATCATCCAATAGTTGGAAGCGGCGACGGTATTCGGCGCGCTTCTTGCTGGCAATGTTCTCCAGCGTCTTTCTTTCCAGTTGAAGCGGCAAGCGCCAGCGCCAGGCTCCGTCGGCGACGCCCTCAATGGACTGCCAGAACTCATCATAGCTGGCGTGAAAGTGGCGTCCTTTGCTTAGGCGATAGCGCAGTGCACGGAATACGTGGCCGTTATCGCTCACGCCATATATGTCGTGAATATGACAACGTGCCGCCAGCAGCCAAATAAACTCCAGCAACAGGCGTTTGGGAAACAAGCCATAGCAGGCGCGAGTCGCGCGTTTGATCACCTCATGAGAGATATTGCTGCGCGGCCCTTGCAGACCGCCGATGGTTAGCTGCCATTGCTCCTGCTGCCGGGTGACGCTAAAGGTCGCGCTGGCAAGCACGTTATTATCGCTGTCACGTAACCATAGGGTCGTTTCGCCTTCACGCTCGGCTTTGCCCGCAGAGGAAGCGAAAAGCGTAAACAGGGCATCGTCTTTGCCTGTAAGCGCCAGCAGCGGGATCTCTTTTGCTGAAGTCATAGCGGCGGCAAGGCGCGATCCGGGCAGCGAGTCGATAAATTGATAATGGTTGATAATCGCCTGCGCACGCTGGCTGGCATTCAAGCCGCGCGTCAGATACTGACGATGGACTTTACCCGGCAGCGTTACCTGCGCGGCCAGTAGCTGATTGAAATCCGCACGCGCTGAAAGGTTCTCCAGCATGTCGCGCGTTGGTGTATAAAATAGGGCCGTGCGCAGTAAAAACTTAAGCCGGTAATTGCGTTTTTGCCAAATTGGCGCAGGAGTGATTCGGCCCATCACCAGATCGGCAATAAGATTTGAACGTTGCTCAAGTACGCTGACTGAATGCAGGCTGTTATCCGTCACGATGAATACCTCGTTATTATCTGGCCTCTATTCTATGGATATATCGTAGAGAGCTTAATGCCCCCGCGGACTATATTTGGCTTTCGTTTAAAATTGATTGAGGTATAAATTCATGAACGCAATAGTGGCGGAATTTTCCTATAATTGTGTCAGGAGGACGATATTATGTATCAGCGTATTGAGGGTTCCGCCTGGCGTAATATCTGGCTAGTTGGCGACCTGCACGGCTGCTTTGCGCGGCTAATGGCAGCGCTTCGGGAGCGCAAATTTGACCCTTATCAGGATCTGCTCCTTTCGGTGGGCGACCTGATCGATCGCGGACCGCAAAGCGCGGAGTGTCTGGATTTACTGCGCTGTCGGTGGTTTTACGCGGTGCGTGGAAATCATGAACAGATGGCGCTGGAGGTACTCGAGGGTAACGACATGATGTTGTGGGGGATGAACGGCGGCAACTGGTATACGCAAAGCTCAGTGAATCAGCGGCGACGCCTCGCGGAACTTATTGCCCGCTGCCGATACCTGCCGCTTATTATTGAACTCCACAGCGCAGAGCAGATACATGTGATTGCTCATGCTGATTATCCCGCCAGGGTCTATCGTTGGCAGCAGTCGGTGGATGAACATCAGGTGCTATGGAGTCGACAGCGCCTCACCGATCACTTTGCTGGCCGTCATGGTGCTATCGACGGGGCGGATCATTTCTGGTTTGGCCATACGCCGCTCAAACGGTGTTATGACAGCGATAACCAGCACTATATTGATACCGGCGCGGTGTTTGGCGGGGAGCTAACGCTGGTAGCGCTACAGCTAACCCATTAAAAGTCGCTGTATTCGCGGGCAGGAAGCCAGAAGCTATCTATAAAATCTTCTACCGGAAAGCAGCCCCCATGGCGTATCCGCTGGTCGTCCATCGCTCTCGTGCACTGTCGCTCGTTATCGTAAATATCCACTACGATATCCTCGCAACCCCCATCCAGGTAACAAATAAATAGCACTAAGGCAAACATCCTGGCCTCATGTCTGGAAAAACATATTGATAAGTGTAGGAGATGTCAGGGGCGTGGGGGGGAATAAATAACCCGTCTCAGGCGACGGGTTCATTTGAGTCAGGCGAGGCGCATGACCCAGGCATCGGATTGGCGGTCGTAGTGCTTACGGTAGAGGACGGAATGTTCACCATCAAGAATGGCTGGCACGCTGGTGTCAGCATCCCACGCGTCAAGTTGCATACATAAATCCGGATCGGATTTACAGGGAATGCTTAACGTTCGCTCTCCCTGCTGTTCGCCGTGCAGCACGGCGTCGTCTATTTCAAACGCGCCAATACGTACATTGGTTTTACTCATAAATTCACCCCGTTTGTCTTCTGAATTGTGGTACGACCAGTTAAGGCCGACATTTTTCAGCGTAGACAACAGGGCGTAAACCGCCAGTTAAAAAATGCTGTTTTTTTGCACTCCGTCACGACTTGCCGGCAAAAAGCTTTCCGTCGCGCACCAGTTCGCGGGGATAGCTGTTTTTTAAACGCGATCCGATTTTTTTCACCAGACCTAACGGCGCGCCCTGGAAAGTGATGATGGCATCATCCTGTTGCGGGAGCGTTTCAGGATAAACATCGCGCCCGCGATACCACTCTTCCGCTTCGGCCGGGGTCAGTTCGAAAGGCTTGGCTGGTGCGGCCAGAGCAATAACCGCCTCGTGCTGCCAGCGGTACCCTTTGTTGTAGGTTTCAGCCAGACGAACTCCGATCCGGGAAAAGCGAACTTTACCGAATAGACCTTCGAGTGCCTGGGGAAACAGCCAGATCTCTTTATCACGCTGCCACAGGGTATGGTTTGCATCCCATTGCAGGCCAACGGCGGCCGCGGCGGCAATGATGGCGGCGGATTCACGGGTTTTCAGCGGCATAAAGGGGAATTTGCCGACTTTATAACCCGGTGCCGGTAAAGACTCAATGGCCGCGGTTTTACGCAGCCGGGCGACGAAGAAGCCTTCGCAGTCAAAAATCTGTGGGAAGACGTGCAGGAATCCCTCTTCGGTTAACGCCTCACCGGCTTGCGGGAACAGCGAACCGAGCGGTAACACCTCTACTGCCTGCGGATAGCGCGCTAACAGCCCGTTGACGACCTCTTCGTTTTCCTGGCGATTCAGGGTGCAGGTGGAGTACACCAGCGTGCCGCCGGGGCGAAGGGCGTGGAAGGCGCTGTCGATAAGCTCACGTTGAGTGACGGCGATCTCCTGGTTACTTTCAGGCGACCAGTTTTTCAGCGCATCGGGGTCTTTACGCACCACCCCTTCGCCAGAGCAGGGGGCGTCGAGCAGGATAGCGTCAAAACACTCTGGTAGCGCGGCACCGAAGACTCGACCATCAAAATGGGTCAGGGCGACGTTGCTTATCCCGCAGCGGCTGATGTTGGCGTGCAGGACTTTGACCCGGCTGGCGGAGTATTCATTCGCCAGGATCCCCCCCTCGTTGCCCATGCGAGCGGCGATTTGGGTGGTTTTTGAACCCGGTGCGGCGGCGACATCCATCACCCGCTGCGGCATCTCTCCGTCGGCAAACAGTGCGGCAACCGGCAGCATGGAGCTGGCTTCCTGGATATAAAACAGCCCGCTGAGATGTTCAGCAGTACTGCCCAGCGGCAGGGCGTCTTCATCTTCACGCTCGATCCAAAAACCTTCCTCGCACCACGGAATAGGCGTCAGCTGCCAGCCGTAGGGGGCCACCAGCTGTAAAAAGTCAGCCACGGTGATTTTCAGCGTATTGACGCGGATACTTCGGCGCAGCGGACGTTGGCAGGCAGCGATAAAGTCATCGAAAGAGAGATGCATCGGCATGGCCGCACGCATTTGAGCGAGGAATTCTTCAGGAAGATAGACAGCGTTTTGAGCCACGGGGAGCGCACCACAACAAAAAAGGGTGCGCAGTTTACCATAAACGCTCCGGCGTCGGACACCGGAGCGTTTTTACGCTTAACGCGGCAGGGCAGTGCCCCATTCACGCCACTCTTTCGGTTCGCTTTCCAGCAGCAGGAAGTGTTTACCATCCTGCGCTTTCGGTGCCAGCGGCGTGCCCGGCGGCGTGGCGAAGGCGATACCGCCGCGAATGAACTGATTAAAGGTACCGGTTTTCACCAGGCCGCCAATCAGACCAAAATCGAGGCTATAGCCGGAAGCCAGCCAGAACACGGAATTATTACGCACCAGATATTGATAACGCTTACTGATGCGCAACTGCACCATCACGCGGTCTGACATTGAACCGAGCATCAGACCCGTTACCGTACCCACTTCGAGTCCGCGGAACAGCACCGGCGTACCAATACCCAGTGAACCGGCCTCCGGCACTTCGACGATAATGCTCAAGCCATCGATATAACGAGAATCGCTAATCGTGGTTTCCTGAATTTCGAAATCACGACGCGGCGAGCCACGGCCCGGTTCTACGTTGATGTAGGCCTGGAAGAGGGTATCCAGGTGTTCGACGCCGGCTGCGGAAATCTGCGGCGTGATCACCGAGAAACGCGTCCCGGCACGGGCGAACGTATTGACGTATTCCGGATACAGCACCGCTTTTGCCTGCACTTCGTTATTGGCGGTAATCAAATTCAGTGACTGAATCTGACCAATGTCGATACCCAGATAGCGAATTGGCATCCCTTCGGCCATTTTCCCCGCATCAAACGCATGTAGGGTTATCTGCCCGCCCACCGCGCGGGCGGTGGTTTCGGACGCATACAGCACGCGTTTGTTGTCGATACGTGCGCTGGCGCTGGCCCCGCTCAGGTTATCGAAGCTGATGGCGCCTTTCAGCGCCCGGGACAGCGGAGAGGCCTGGACCGTCAAACCGCTGCCGTTAAGCTGTACTTTCGCACCGCCTTCGGCCCAGAACACGCTGTTGCTGGTTAGCAAATGGCGATATTCCGGTTTGATGTGGATGTTGATCTCAAAGGCGTTTTTGCGTGGCTGAACGGTGATGATTTCACCCACCGCAAATTTACGATACAACACCACGGAACCGGCTTGTACGTCCGGCAGCGTCTCGGCAGAGAGGCTGAGCGTAGTGGTTGGCAAGTCGCTCATGCTGTTTTCCAGCGCCTTTTCCAGGTTAGCGTACAGTGGGTAGCGGCTTTGCATCGCCCCTTTTTCGCCTGGAATAATGCGGATCCCGCCGTTAACCCACTCGCTGGCGCTGGCCCCGAGGAACTGCACGCCGTCGAGGCCGACTTTGACATCGATACGACTATTGACCACGAATTTGCTATCACCATGAACCAGTGAACGGTACTCGGGCATGACCGCCACCTGGAAGGTGACGCCATCGGCATCCAGCTTGCGCTCCAGGACCTGGCCAATCTGAACGCCGTGCAGGATCAGCGGCTGTCCTGCATCGACACCGTAGCTTTCCGGTGCACTCAGCGTCACCGTGGCGACATCTGGTTCTTCGAGCAGCGATTTATCAGCAGGCAGCACCGTAAACTGGTTGCGCGGTTCGCCTTCTCCGGGCACCAGTTCAAAGGTTGTACCGGTCAGCAGGGTGCTGACGCTGGGGTTATCCAGAGAAATCCTGGGTTTCTTCATCTGGATCAGCGTTTTCTCACGCAGCAGGCTGACGACGCTTGGGTCGACGGTCATCTCACCGGTCACTTTGCCATCGGGATTGAGATTCAACTTGCTGAGCTGACCAACCTCCAGCCCCTGATACATCAGCGGTGTGGAGCCTGCTTTTAAACCAGCACCGTCGGGAAGATCCAGTTTAACTATCACGCCGCGCTGGCTGTGGGCCAGATCTTCATACAGATGATAATCGGTGTTTTGCTGAGCTTCGGGCGAGTTTTCCGGAGAGTCAAAGGCAATTGCACCGTTCACCAGCGCCGAGAGGCTATCAAGCTGGACTTTTGCTCCGCTTAAGCTGACGTCTGCTTTCATGCCGGAAACATTCCAGAAGCGGCTCTCTTTTTTGACCAGATTAGTGAATCGTCGCTCGATCAGTACATCGATAGTGACGCCCTGATTGTTCGGATTAAGCGCGAAGTCATAAACCCGGCCGACCGGAATCTTACGGAAATAGACCAATGAGCCGCTGGTTAACGAACCTAAATCCGCTGACTGGAGGTGAATCATCAGCTCACCATTATTAATGTGGTACTTCGGCTGAGTATCGAGGGCGACAAAGTGATCCTCTGGCTCGCCCTGGCCGGGCATCATGCCGATATAGTTACCACCAACCAGCGCATCAAGGCCGGAAACGCCGGCCAGAGAAGCCTTCGGCGTCACCAGCCAGAACTGCGTATCCTTGCGCAGCGCATCTTTCATATCGCCTTTGACGCTGGCTGAAACCTCGATCTTACTCAGGTCTTTGCTTAGCGAGATATTTTCTACGGTGCCGACTTCTACCCCTTGATAGCGGATAGGCGTGCGCCCCGGCACGATACCATTGGCCGACTGGAAATCGATGGTAATCGTCGTACCGCGATCCTGATAGCTGGTCCAAATCAGCCAGCTGGCAATCATCAGCGCAATGACCGGCAGCAGCCAGAATGGCGAGATGCGGCGTTTGGTTTTAATTTTGGCCTCAGTCGGCGAAGCGGGCGTTTCCTGACTCATGTGCGTCCCAAAGT
This sequence comes from Klebsiella huaxiensis, assembly GCF_003261575.2. Lineage (GTDB taxonomy): Bacteria > Pseudomonadota > Gammaproteobacteria > Enterobacterales > Enterobacteriaceae > Klebsiella > Klebsiella huaxiensis. The sequence goes on from NZ_CP036175.1 coordinate 2,334,141, forward strand.
AAGCGGCTGTCCAGCCATTCAACAGCAAGGATAGTTAATATTACCGCGGCACCAAAATAGACCGCGGCGGGCCCCATCGTAAACGCGAGGAGCTGATCGCGATTGATCAGCGACATGGTTAATGCGATGACAAAAAGATCCAACATAGACCAGCGACCAATCCAGGTAATCAGCCGCAGTAACAGGATGCGGGTACGTAGCCCCTGTTCACACTTGAATTGTATGCTGACCAGTAGCGTAAATAACACAATAACTTTGGTGAATGGAACCAGAATACTGGCGATGAAAACCACCCCGGCAATGGCAACGTTGCTGTTGGCCAGCGACATAATGCCAGAAAGGATGGTGTCATCCTGACGCGCGCCGTTGACGTAAATAATTGATATTGGCAACAGATTCGCGGGAATCAAAAAAATCATCGACGCAATCAGCGCCGCCCAGCTTTTTTGCAAACTTTGACGACGTCGGTGGCGCAGGGGAGTATGGCAGCGGCGGCAGCGCCCGCGTGAATCTCGGTGTCCGGTATAGTGGCAGCCCAGGCAAACCTGTAAATTGTTATCCGGCCTCAGCGCCGGGCGCTCGGGATAAAAACGCTCCCATAACTCCTCAACATTCAAATGGATAAGCGTCAGGATGCTGAGCAGGGTAAGCGCGATAAACGCAATCAACCCAATGCCGGGTTGCAGGAACGCATAATCCTGCACTTTGATAGAGGCGACGCCGATGCCGACCAGGTAAATATCCAGCATCACCCACTCTTTGAGCCGCTCCAGCATCAGAAGAACCGGCCGCAGATTCATCCCCAGCACGTTGCCGAGCCACAGATAGGCGATAGATATCACCAGCAGGGTCGGCGCGCCAACAGCGCAAAATAACACCATTGCCGCGGTCAACGGATCGCCCTGACCAGTCATTTGCCAGATTCCCTGGAGGACGTTCGCGTCGATACGCACGCCCAACAGGTGCAAACGAAGAAGTGGTTCAGTCCAGGCAAAAGGCATCAGTAGCAGCATGGTAATAGCCATACTCCCCAGTCGGGTAAGAGACCAATCGCGACCATCGCGCACTTTAGCGTTGCAGCGAGGGCACCAGGCACTTTGGCTCTTTTTGAGGACCGGTAAGCGGAATAGCAGGTCGCACTGCGGGCAGCGTTGATAGTGGACGTGCGCAATAGGGGCGCTGACCGAATGTACGATCATTTTTTTCGCTGGCGTAATCCGGGGTGTTTTTAGTGGCATTGATAGCGTACGGAAATGAATGTATCTCTCTATCTTAACCCAGGAATGAATTCATCTTGAGCATGAATGCATTTAAAGCTTATTTTAGTAGGCTGTAAGTGTAAGGTAGTAAGACAACCAAGTGATTATAAAATGAACAAACAAGAATTCTACGCGGATCTGAACCGCGATTTTCAGGCGTTAATGGCAGGCGAAACCAGTTTTCTGGCCATGATCTCTAATACCAGCGCGTTGCTATTTGAGCGCCTGGCTGAAGTGAATTGGGCTGGCTTCTATTTGCTGGAAGGCGATACGCTGGTCCTTGGCCCGTTCCAGGGCAAGCTGGCCTGCGTGCGTATTCCGGTTGGACGTGGCGTATGTGGTACTGCTGTTGCAGAGAATCGCCTACAGCGAGTGGAAGATGTCCACGCGTTTGACGGACACATTGCCTGTGATGCCGCCAGCAATTCGGAAATCGTCTTTCCATTGCGGGTGAACAATCAGGTTATCGGCGTTCTGGACATCGACAGTACGGCATATTCTCGCTTCACTATTGAAGATGAGAAAGGGTTGACTGAGCTGGTCGTGCATTTGGAAAAACTCATTGCTGCGACTGATTATCAAAAAATATTCACCCGCGTCGCAGGATAATCAACGGATAACGTAGCATTTAGCGATGACGTCATTATAATGACGCCTGTTCATGCCTGCGGCTTGTTGGCTACGTCCGTTGTAATCAGGAAATTTCATGGAAAATCAACCTAAGTTGAATAGCAGTAAAGAAGTAATCGCGTTTCTGGCCGAACGTTTCCCTCAGTGTTTCAGCGCTGAAGGCGAAGCGCGCCCCCTGAAAATTGGTATTTTTCAGGATCTTGTTGAGCGTGTTGGTGGAGAGATGAATCTCAGCAAAACCCAACTTCGAGCCGCTCTACGTCTTTATACTTCGAGCTGGCGTTATTTGTATGGCGTTAAGCCTGGCGCTATCCGCGTTGACCTCGACGGTAACCCGTGCGGTGAACTGGAAGAACAGCACGTCACTCATGCCCGCCAGCAGCTTGAAGAAGCAAAAGCGCGCGTTCAGGTACAGCGTGCAGCCCAGCAAGCGAAGAAACGCGAAGCCGCTGCCGCAGCGGGTCAGCCGGAAGGGGAGGTTCGTCGCGAGCGTAAGCCGCGTCCTCAGGTGCGTCGTAAAGAAGGCACTGAGCAGCGTAAACCGCGTCCGGCAGCAGTTGCCAAAGCGCCGCGTGAAGAGCGTCATACCCCTGTTTCGGATGTGTCTGTACTGAGCGTTGGCCAGGCACTGAAGGTGAAAGCGGGCAATAATGCAATGGACGCCACCGTCCTGGAAATCACCAAAGATGGCGTTCGTGTACAGCTGACTTCTGGTATGTCAATGATTGTACGCGCAGAACACCTGGTGTTCTGAAACGGAGGCCGGGCCAGGCATGAACAAATTCTTTAAGCTCACCGCGCTTGCGGGCCTGCTAGCAATAGCTGGCCAGGCCTTTGCTGTGGACGATATTACCCGGATTGATCAAATCCCCGTGCTGAAAGAAGAGCCGCAGCACGCAACGGTGAGCGAGCGAGTGACATCGCGCTTTACCCGCTCTCATTATCGTCAGTTTGATCTCGACAACGCCTTTTCGGCAAAAATTTTCGACCGCTATCTGAATCTGCTGGACTATAGCCACAACGTGCTACTGGCCAGCGATGTGGCGCAGTTTGCTAGTAAAAAGAATCAAATTGGTGATGAGCTACGCAGTGGGAAACTGGACGTTTTTTACGACCTGTATAACCTGGCGCAGAAACGTCGTTTCGAACGCTATCAATATGCGTTGAAAGTGCTTGATCGTCCGATGGACTTTACCGGCAATGACAACTTTAACCTTGATCGCAGCAAATCCCCCTGGCCGAAAGATGAGGCCGAGTTGAACGCGCTGTGGGATGCCAAGGTGAAATTTGACCAGCTCAGCCTGAAGCTGACGGGTAAAGATGACAAAGAGATCCGCGAGACCTTAACGCGTCGCTACAAATTTGCGATTCGTCGTCTGGCACAAACTAACAGCGAAGACGTTTTCTCGCTGGCGATGACCTCTTTTGCGCGCGAGATCGACCCGCATACCAACTACCTCTCCCCGCGAAATACCGAACAGTTTAATACCGAAATGAGTCTGTCTCTGGAAGGTATTGGCGCGGTACTGCAGATGGATGACGACTATACGGTGATTAATTCACTGGTCGCGGGTGGTCCTGCGGCAAAGAGCAAAGCGATCAGCGTCGGCGACCGCATTGTTGGCGTTGGTCAACCGGGTAAAGGCATGGTCGATGTGATTGGCTGGCGTCTTGATGATGTGGTGGCGCTGATTAAAGGGCCGAAGGGCAGTAAAGTTCGCCTGGAAGTTCTACCTGCTGGCAAAGGTGCGAAAACGCGCATTGTTACTCTGACCCGCGAGCGTATTCGTCTTGAAGACCGCGCGGTTAAAATGTCAGTGAAAACCGTCGGCAAAGAAAAAATCGGCGTGCTGGATATTCCTGGCTTCTATGTTGGCCTGACGGATGACGTTAAGGTACAGCTGCAGAAACTGGAAAAACAGAACGTCAGCAGCATTATTATCGACCTGCGCACTAACGGTGGCGGGGCGTTAACCGAAGCTGTTTCGCTTTCTGGCCTGTTTATCCCATCCGGCCCGGTTGTTCAGGTACGTGATAACAACGGCAAAGTACGTGAAGACAGCGATACCGATGGCGTGGTGTATTACAAAGGCCCGCTGGTAGTGCTGGTCGATCGTTTCAGTGCCTCGGCGTCTGAAATTTTCGCTGCCGCCATGCAGGATTACGGTCGTGCACTGATTGTTGGTGAACCGACCTTCGGTAAAGGCACCGTCCAGCAGTATCGTTCGCTGAACCGCATTTACGATCAGATGCTGCGTCCGGACTGGCCAGCGCTGGGTTCCGTGCAGTACACCATCCAGAAGTTCTATCGTATTAACGGTGGTAGTACTCAGCGTAAAGGTGTCACGCCGGAAATCATGATGCCGACCGGTACCGAAGAGCGTGAAACCGGCGAGCAGTATGAAGATAACGCGCTGCCATGGGATAGCGTTAACGCCGCGACCTTCGTGAAATATGGTGATTTGACGCCATTCGAAGCGGAAATTCTGAAACGTCACGATGAGCGTATCGTTAAAGATCCCGAATTCCAGTACATCATGAAGGATATTGCCCGTTACAACGCGATGAAAGACAAACGCAACATCGTTTCCCTGAACTACGCACAGCGTGAGAAAGAGAACGAGGAAGATGATGCGATTCGCCTGTCTCGTGTGAACGATCGCCTGAAACGCGAAGGCAAACCGCTGCTGAAGAAACTGGAAGATCTGCCGAAGGATTACCAGGAGCCGGACCCGTATCTTGATGAAACGGTTCATATCGCGCTCGACCTGGCCCATCTGGAAAAAGACAGGCCAGCGGTAGAACCGCCAGCTAGCAAATAAGCACCCAACGGGCACAAGTTATTGTGCCCGTTTTCATTTCTGCCGCCCGCCAGCTTTTTTTGCCTGAATCCAACAAAATGTCAACGTTTTTACTGGGCGTCAGCAAGGTGCTACAAAATGTAAAGTTGTGTTTTTTTCGTGACTTAGCGGGGCATGATGGTTGAAAATTGGCGTTCTACCCACACCATGTGGGTAATCGCATAGTGCGTTTTGTTAAGTCGAGGTTAAAAGAAAATTATGATGCGAATCGCGCTTTTCCTGCTGACCAACCTGGCAGTGATGGTGGTATTCGGGCTCGTGCTAAGCCTGACGGGAATTCAGTCGAGCAGTATGACCGGGCTGCTGATCATGGCGCTGTTGTTTGGTTTTGGTGGTTCTATCATTTCGCTGTTGATGTCGAAATGGATGGCGCTGAAATCAGTGGGTGGGGAAGTCATTGAGCAACCGCGTAATGAAACGGAACGCTGGCTAGTCAACACCGTCGCACAGCAGGCGCGCCAGGCCGGTATTGGAATGCCGCAGGTGGCAATCTACCATGCGCCGGATATTAACGCTTTTGCAACGGGGGCTCGTCGTGATGCTTCGCTGGTTGCTGTCAGCACCGGGCTACTGCAAAACATGAGCCGTGATGAAGCAGAAGCGGTTATTGCCCACGAGATCAGCCACATCGCCAACGGTGATATGGTCACCATGACGCTGATTCAGGGGGTTGTGAACACCTTCGTTATTTTCATCTCTCGTGTTATCGCACAAATTGCAGCCGGTTTCCTCGGCGGCAACCGCGATGAGGGAGAGAACAGCAACGGCAACCCATTGATCTACTTTGCCGTCGCAACCGTACTGGAGCTGGTATTTGGTATTCTGGCCAGCATCATTACCATGTGGTTCTCCCGTTATCGTGAGTTCCATGCGGATGCCGGTTCGGCAAAACTGGTTGGGCGTGAGAAAATGATTGCTGCCCTGCAACGTTTGAAAACCAGCTATGAGCCGCAGGAAGCCAGCAGCATGATGGCTTTCTGTATCAACGGCAAAGCAAAATCCATGAGCGAGCTGTTTATGACGCACCCGCCGCTGGATAAACGTATTGAAGCCCTGCGTAGTGGGGAATATCTGAAGTAATTATCTGTTTTCGGTAATAAAAATAAAAAATCCGCAACCTTCGGGCTGCGGATTTTTTTATGCCTGGTTTTGGTTGCGGCTTACAGTCTGGCGCGGGGCTGCGTGACGCGAAGGCCGCTGACGGCGGCAGCGACAACGGCAAGCGTGCCGGCCAGCAGAAGTGCGGTGTGGGTTCCGCTATTCCCCAGCAGGTTAAACAGCAATGCGACCAGCGCCGCGCCGGTGCTCTGCCCCAGCAGGCGTGCAGTACCTAACATCCCACTCGCGCCACCGCTGCGATGGGCAGGGGCTGACGACACAATCGTATGGTTGTTTGGTGACTGGAACAGACCAAAACCTGCGCCACAGAGCGCCATTCGCCAGATGATATCCAGGTCCGAAGGGGAAGAGGGCAGTAAAGCGAGACCGAACAGACCACAGGCCATCACAATCAGGCCAATTGCGCCCAGCAGGCCAGCATGGACTCTCTCAATCAAATACCCTGCCAGCGGTGCCATCACCATTGTGGCCAGCGGCCACGGCGTCAGGAGCAGACCGGTTTCTACCTCACTGCGCCCCATCACGGATTGCAGGAAAAACGGCAGCGAAACCATCGCCAGCATCTGGGCACAGAAGGAGCAGATAGAGGTACAAATCGAAAGCGAAAACAGCGGAATGCGCAGCAGATCAACGGGTAGCAAGGGGACCGGCATCTGGAGTTGACGACGAACAAAAAAGAATCCAACGATCAGCATCGCCACGACCTCAGCCAGAACCAGTTGTGTAGACTGGCCCTGGGCAAAGCCGCCGAGGGCAGTAATCAGCAGGCCAAAAGTCAGCGCATTCATAATTGCACTGGGCAGATCAAAGCGGGTAATTTTACTCCGCCCGGCGTTGACAGGCAGATAGCGCATTGCGAGGACCAGCGAAATAATGCCCAGCGGAATGTTAATCAGGAACAGCCATTGCCAGGAGGCTACGGAGAGAATCGCTGCGGCAATTGTCGGCCCTGCCGCGGAAGATACCGCCACGACAAAAGAGTTGATCCCCATTCCGCGGCCAAGGAAGCGCTGGGGATATATCAGACGAATCAGTGCGGTATTGACGCTCATTAGCGCAGCGCCGCCAAGACCCTGCGCGACGCGTGCCAGAGTCAACATTTCCAGACTACTGGAGAGCGCGCAGGCGAGAGAGGTGAAGGTAAAGACTACCAGTCCAATCTTATAAATGCGTCGGTAGCCGACCATATCGCCGAGAAAAGAGAGCGGTAGTAAGGCGATAACGATGGCAATTTGATAGGCATTAACTATCCAAATAGACGATGCCGGAGAAGCATTTAAATCGCTGGCGATTGTCGGCAGCGCCACGTTGGCGATAGCACCATCCAGTACCGCCATCGTCAAACCTAATACAATGGTCAGAATTGCGCCGTAACGCTGCGGTAACGGCAGCCCATCGGAAGTGTTTTTATCCATGTGAAATCTATGTCTTAGTGAAAACTATTTACTGGACAATAATTTTAGCATTGATTATTCAGCGGCATGTCGCAGATTTGTAACGAATAGGCAGAAGAACGATTGCGGGTATTGGGATGCGAATTTATAATAAAAACCGGTTCTAATTTTTATAAAACAGTTGCGATGAGGTGATAAATGGCAGTTGCAGATTTGGATAAACAGCCAGATTCTGTCTCTTCGGTGTTGAAGGTTTTTGGCATTTTGCAGGCGCTTGGCGAAGAGCGTGAAATTGGCATTACCGAACTGTCCCAGCGCGTCATGATGTCAAAAAGCACCGTTTATCGCTTTTTGCAGACCATGAAATCGTTGGGATATGTGGCACAAGAAGGCGAGTCTGAGAAATATTCCCTGACCCTGAAGCTGTTCGAATTGGGCGCGCGGGCATTGCAGAATGTTGATCTGGTCCGTAGTGCGGATATTCAGATGCGCGAACTTTCTCGCCTGACGAAAGAGACGGTCCACCTGGGTGCTCTGGACGAAGACAGTATTGTCTACATCCATAAAATCGACTCAATGTACAACTTGCGCATGTATTCGCGCATTGGTCGCCGCAACCCCCTGTACAGTACCGCTATCGGTAAAGTTCTGCTGGCGTGGCGCGATCGCGCAGAAGTTGAGCAGATTCTCGAAGGCGTAGAGTACAAGCGCAGCACTGACCGCACCATCACCAGTACTGAAGAGTTGTTATCGGTTCTGGATAAGGTCCGTGAACAGGGTTATGGCGAAGATAACGAAGAACAGGAAGAAGGGTTGCGCTGTATTGGCGTGCCGGTTTTCGACCGCTTTGGCGTGGTTATTGCTGGCCTGAGCATCTCTTTCCCGACGCTGCGTTTTTCTGAAGAGCGTTTGAACGAGTATGTTGAGATGCTGCACACGGCAGCACGTAAGATTTCTGAGCAGATGGGTTACAACGATTATCCGTTTTGACAGGTCTTAATCGTTGTAAATTCGGGCTACTGACATTGTAGCCCGAACCATGACTAACCGTTATCAACGACCGTGGCGCTTTTTCGCAGTATAGGGCAATCGGTAATGCCGATAATACCGCTACTGGAATGAACATACTGTGCGGTACTTATGCCGCGAGCCGTAAGATATTTACATTGCAACCCTAGTCCTCCGGCATTCTCACTACTGCCCATTAATACGCCGTAACCGCTTAATAATACGCCGATCCACAAGATAGCCAGCACCACAATGGTACGTATGATCAATCGCATTGTTGCCTCATTATTTGTATTATCCTTGCGTTTATTTTGTCATGAACACGAGTTGATACAAGTCTATGATTCCTAAACTTGCCTTTCGTATTACAGTTAGCCGCGGTTTAAGAAGGTCATGTTATCCTGGCGACATCTGATTCTGATGCGGAGAGTGGAGTGAAAAAATTACGGTGGGTTTTGCTGATAGTTATCATCGCGGGTTGTTTACTGCTATGGACTCAGATGCTTAACGTAATGTGCGATCAGGATGTACAGTTCTTCAGCGGCATCTGCACTATCAACAAGTTTATACCCTGGTAAGACATTTTTAATATGACTGATTTTCTTCTGCTGCGTGGGTGGTAGAATGAACGCCTTCTCTTTGAGGTGGTGAAATGAGTGAGTTATTAAATCCTGGGATCGTAAATCTGGCGTCAGTAGCATTGTCGGTTGTGCTGTTGCTTGTCGGCCTGTTGTTGTGGTTTTTTGTTAATCGCGCCAGCTCGCGCGCCAATGAGCAGATTGCTCTGCTGCAAGCCTTGCTGGATCAGCAAAAGCGGCAAAATGCACTGCTCCGCCGTCTGTGTGAAGCCAATGAACCTGAGAAAGAGGACATTGCCGAGCCTTCTACAGTTGAGAAGGGAAAAGGCGACGACGACTTCATTCGCCTTGTCGCAGAACGGTAATCCGACTGACAGGTGTGCACCACTGCGGTGTGCGCCTGCATATCACCCGGCTATAACTTATCCTTATCTATTTATCCGTTTTCAGCGCCAGTCTGAACGGTTAAGATATGATTTCATTCGCATGTTTCCGTGATTTGTTTAGATACGCAAATAAAAGAATTATGATGTGGGTCAATTGCCAGAACAAACATCATGTCATCAATACTTCATTATTATCGTGCAATGTAGACAATATTTTGAGCACTTCAATTAACGCGTTTCATTATTATGGAGTGCGCATAGTTAACGCGAATTTTCAACTATCGATATGAGCTTTTATGTGCATCATTATGCAGTTTTCTTTGTATACCCCTAAAATTGGCAGTTCGTATGCAAACCGATGACAACACTCTGAAGTCGTTGAGCTATGGCGAAAAAGTTGCAGTTGTGGGGGATGTGTTATTGCTGGAACCGCATGACAGTGAAGGATTCGGCTGTGGGAGGTAAGACGCATAAATGTGCAGATGATCAAATGATTACCTTATAATCTGTGCGAGCGATCGAGACCCGCCTAAAAATGGCTTGCCATTATTTACGTTGTATGTGATAACACCGTTCGGGTTAAACGAGGTACAGTTCTGTTTATGTGTGGCATTTTCAGTAAAGAAGTCCTGAGTAAACACGTTGTCGTTGAATACCGCTTCTCTGCCGAACCTTATATTAGTGTGCCTCATGCAGTTATGTGTCAGTTTTATCTATGTAAGCGCCTAAGGGCGAAGAAAGAAAACAGTCTAAGGAATTTTGCAAATGGCAAAGATTAAAGGTCAAGTTAAGTGGTTCAACGAGTCTAAAGGTTTTGGTTTCATTACTCCTGCTGATGGCAGCAAAGATGTGTTCGTACACTTCTCTGCAATCCAGGGTAACGGCTTCAAAACTCTGGCTGAAGGCCAGAACGTTGAGTTCGAAATCCAGGACGGCCAGAAAGGTCCAGCAGCAGTTAACGTAACTGCTATCTGATTCAAGACCACTGAATCTTGTAAGAAAGCCTCGCCTGTGCGAGGCTTTTTAGTTTCTATTGCAAAACGTTTCTATTTCCCACCCTTCGTTGTGCTTTGTTGCAAAACAACACCCTTATTCGCATTGTTTAGCAGTCTTTTTTGCTTATTTTCTGTTAAATCAGAGGGTTGCAAAATAATGATGGAGCTAAGGTGCAAAAGAACAAAATTAAGTCAGCCGCCAATTTTACCCCGATCCGTTTTGGGTTGCTGTGCGTGGCGATTCTCAGTTGTCTTGGGCTGCTATTGGCTCGAGTGGGCTGGCTACAAATTGTCTCCCCAGACAACCTGGTTAAACAAGAGGATATGCGCTCCTTGCGCGAGGAGCCTGTTGACGTTCAACGTGGGATGATTAGCGATCGCGAAGGCCGTCCGCTGGCGGTTAGCGTTCCAGTGAGTGCTATCTGGATTGATCCGCAAACCACCCTTGAAAAGGGGGGCGTAGGATACGGTCCGCGCTGGCAGGCGATGGGCGAGGCTCTACATCTCAACCTTAGCGAACTGGCCCATCGCGTTGAATCGCATCCTCATGCGCGTTTTCTCTATCTGGCGCGCCAGATAAACCCAGAGCAGGCGGAATGGATCGACAAACTCCGCCTGCCGGGCATCAATCTGCGCGATGAGTCGCGACGTTTTTATCCTGCGGGACACGTTGCCGCGAATCTGCTGGGGTTTACTAATGTTGATAACCAGGGCATTGAAGGAGTAGAGAAAAGCTTTAACGCGCAGCTGATGGGTCAGCCAGGGCGTCGGCTGGTGCGTAAAGATCGCCACGGCAACGTTATCGAAAATATCACTGAAGTTGCGGCCGTCCCTGCGCATAATTTGCAGTTGAGTATCGATGAACGACTGCAAACGGTCACGGAAGACGCGCTGGATAATGCCGTACGCTGGAATAAAGCGGAATCAGGCGCAGCAGTATTGATTAAGATTGATACCGGAGAGATTCTGTCGATGGCCAGCTATCCGGATTTCAACCCTAATAATCGCGATGATGCGAAGCTGGATGATTTCCGCAATCGCGCAATAAGCGATACTTTTGAGCCTGGCTCAACGGTAAAACCGCTGGTGCTCATGACTGCGCTACAGCAGGGGATTGTTCAGCCGGATAGCGTGGTGGATACCCATCCGTTTATCCTCGACGGCCATCGAATTCGCGACGTGGGCTATTATCCGGAATTAACCCTCACCGGTATCCTGCAAAAATCCAGCGATACCGGCGTTTCACATTTATCTCTGGCCATGCCGGTCCAGCATCTCATCGATACCTATAAAGCGTTCGGTTTTGGCGACTCAACCGGATTAGGGCTGACCGGTGAAAGCGCCGGGCTGATGCCACAGCGTCGCTACTGGGGGCAGTTGGACCGGGCGACCTTTGCTTTTGGCTATGGTCTGATGGTGACGCCGCTACAGCTGGCGCATGTTTATGCCACCATCGGTGGCTACGGCATCGAACGCCCGCTATCGATCACCCGCATCGATCCGCCGGTTATGGGGACACGGGTGATGCCAGAACAGATTGTGCATGAAGTCGAACATATGATGGAGAGCGTAGCCTTACCGGGCGGCGGAGGCACTAAAGCCGCGGTACGCGACTACCGGGTGGCGGTAAAAACCGGTACCGCAAAAAAAATCGGTCCCGATGGCAAATACATTGATAAGTACGTCGCTTATACCGCAGGCGTTGCGCCGGCCAGCAACCCGAAATTTGCGCTGGTGGTGGTGATGAACGACCCCAGCAACGGGTCGTATTACGGCGGGGCGGTTTCTGCGCCGGTATTCAGCCAGATCATGGGCGATGTCCTGCGCCTGGAGAACGTTATGCCGGATGGAATGCCGCAGGATTCAGAAAACCTCATCGTAATGCACAACGGCGAGGCCTTGTCCCCCGCGCTGTAACAGTGGTCTGAAAGGGCGAATAGCGCTACACTTTCGCCCTTTCAGCGACACCGGAGTTGTCATGTCTTACAGTTGCCCACTTTGCCACGCGCCGCTTGAGCGCCGCGACAATAGCTATATTTGCCCACAGCGGCATCAGTTCGATCTGGCGAAGGAGGGCTACGTTAATTTGCTGCCGGTGCAGTTTAAGCGGTCTCGCGATCCTGGCGACAGCGCGGAGATGATGCAGGCCCGTCGGGCGTTTCTCGATGCGGGTCATTATCAACCTCTGCGAGATGCTATCAGCGCTTATCTGCAAACCTTCGCTCCGATTGATTTACTGGATATCGGCTGTGGGGAAGGGTATTACACTCATGCTTTTGCTGCCATTGCCGCCCATAGCTGGGGGCTGGATGTTTCTAAATCCGCTATTCGCGCCGCGGCTAAACGTTATCCGCAAGTCAATTTTTGCGTCGCATCCAGCCAGCGCTTGCCGTTTGACGATGCCAGCCTTGATGCGGTCGTGCGAATTTATGCCCCGTGTAATGCTCAAGAGCTGGCGCGTGTTGTCAGGCCCGGCGGCTGGGTCATTACCGCGACGCCTGGCCCGCGTCATTTATTGGAACTCAAAGGATTAATTTACGACGACGTGCGCCTGCATGAGCAGAACACAGAAGAGATGACGGGATTCACGTTATGCCACCAGCAGCAGCTGGCCTATCCAATGCAGCTAAATGGAAGTGAGGCAGAAGCGTTACTGCAGATGACGCCGTTTGCGTGGCGGGCAAAACCGGCGGTTCGAGAAACCTTACGTCAGCAGGAACTATTCAGCTGCCAGACCGATTTTGCGATTCACTGCTGGCAGCGCGATGTCTGATGGCTAGCCGGCAAAATGGCTCCAGAGTATTTGGGCGCCGATGCCAATCAGAACGATACCACCCAGTATTTCGGCCCGTTTGCCCAGCAGCGGGCCGATAAAGCGTCCTACCATAATGCCCAGCGTCGACATCATCAACGTGGCACAACCGATAGCCAGCGCGGTGGCGATAATATTGACCTGTAAGAACGCCAGACCAACGCCGACAGCCATTGCATCGAGACTGGTTGCGAAAGCGGTGGTAACCAGCAGCCAGAAACCGTGACGGCGGGGAGCTTCGCACTCTTCGTCATCGTTGCCGCGAAATCCTTCGATAACCATACGACCGCCGAGAAACACCAGCAGTATGAAGGCAATCCAGTGATTCCATTCGAGAACGAACTGGCTGGCCAGCATCCCCATTCCCCAACCGACGAGCGGGGTGAGCGTTTCGATAGCGCCAAAGATGAGACCCGTGCGCAGGGCTTCGGAAAATTTGGGTTTATGGAGGGTCGCGCCCTTACCGATAGAAGCCGCGAAGGCGTCCATGGACATGCCGAAGGCAAGAAGAATGGTAGCGGAAATATTCATTAGAGCGTCCTGACCGGGGATAATCCATATGACACATCGCTACCCCCAGTAAGCATACGCAGCTCATCCTGATGATGAAGCGCTGCGTACAGCAGTGATGTGTCTATGGTCTCGCCTGATTGAATACTCTCTTCAACCCGTACGTGCCACGTTTTGCAACGAGTATGTTGACACGTACATTTCCTGACTGGCAGGAAATCGGCTACTCCCCAACGACGGGCGCAACCTTAACATAATTTTAGAATATAAAACAATAACAGAGTTAGGTTATTTTGATAACTAAATGATAACGATTTTCATTTTAATTTAGGCGTAAATGACTCGTTAATAAATATGAGGATATTAGACGGATGAAATATAGCACTGGCTATACATCATCCGTTGGGAAATAGTGAGACATAGCGTGAGCTATATTTCTAACTTATTGAGTTGAAACAAGAAGTTTGTAAATCTTCTCCAGGTCGTCGATATTGCGTACACGAATAAGTAAACGGCGTTGCTCTAATTGCATCACCAATACGCCATCTTCCGATAAATTCATCTCTTTAATTCGCTTATATTCAATCCAGATATTGGCGAAGAAAAAACCACTCTTTTTGAAGATGATCTTCGGAGCGCGGATCCAGAACAGATACAGTCCCATTAATGCCAGGGCAGATAATAACCAGGTGGTGATAAGTTCGCCCTGGTTGGCCATATTGTTGTAAATCAGTATCCCGATAAGGCCGACGAAAATAATGCCATCAACACGACTGCGGCGGAGCAGGGGGATAGCCAGCAGACTTGGGCCGTTACGACGCGGCATAATGAACTGGTCGTAAATCGCAAAAGCGAGCAGAACGAGAATAAACAGGATTAACACCAGGTCCGTGATTGTCATCCATCCTCCAAATAAAAAAGCCGGGGGCAAGCCCCCGGCGCACAACACAATAATTACAGGCCCAGCAGGCCGACAGCGTAGCCCGCGATACCGATGACGAAGAAGCCAACGATGATCCACAGGGCGTTTACTTTCTTACGCAGCAGCCACATACAAGCGAAGGTCAGCAGCAGTGGCACCAGGCCCGGCATCAGCTGGTCAAGGATGGTCTGCACGGTAGTGACGCGAGTCTGGCCATCCTGACCGGTGATCGTAGAAACCACCAGCGGGATGTTCACGTGCGTCCACTTGTTAACCAGCGCTCCCATAACAAACAGGCCAAGGATTGACGCCCCCTCTGTCAGTTTCTGCAGGAAGCCGCCGCCCATATCTTTAACGATGTCGATACCTTTACGGTAACCGTACGCTACGCCGTAATAGCGGGTCAGCAGGCGTACTGCGTTAAACAGGATAAAGAACAGCAGGGGACCAAGCAGGCTGCCGCTCATCGCGATACCTGCACCCAGCGCGGCGAATACCGGACGAACGGTGCCCCAGAAGATTGGGTCGCCTACGCCCGCCAGAGGGCCCATCAGACCAACTTTGATACCGTTGATGGCACCATCGTCGATTTCTGCGCCGTTAGCACGCTGCTCTTCCATCGCCAGCGTTACGCCGAGAACTGGCGCGGCAACGTATGGGTGGGTATTAAAGAACTCAAGGTGACGTTTAATCGCCTGTTTACGCGCATCGTTGTTCTCCGGATACAGGCGACGAATTGCCGGTACCATAGAGAAGCAGAAGCCCAGCGCCTGCATACGTTCGAAGTTCCATGAACCCTGGAACAGGTTAGAACGAATGAACACGCCACGAATATCACTCTGAGTGAGTTTTTTCTCGGTGGTATTTTTAGTCATATCAACCATTTCGCTCACCTGTTAGTCCAGTTCGTTATCGAGATCGTTATTACCAGCAGCCTGCGCTGGCGCACCCGCTACGCGGTTATATTTCGGGCTCAGTTGGATGTAGAGGACAGCCATTACTGTACCAATCACGCCCAGAGCAACCAGGTTGAAATCGGTGAATGCAGCGGTAACGAAGCCCAGGTAGAAGAACGGCATCAGGTAGCCTGCGCGCATCATGTTGATGACCATCGCGTAACCGACTACCACGATCATGCCACCTGCGATGTTCAGACCGCCAGTTACCACTTCAGGAATGGCGTTCAGCAGACCCTGTACTTCGCTGGTGCCGACGGAGATCGCCACGATAACCGCAGGGATAGCGATACGCATGGCCTGCAGGAACAGAGACGAAACGTGAAGCCAGGAAATGGCCGTCAGGTTTCCACTCTCTGCGGCTTTATCCGCAGCGTGCTGGAAAGCAACGGTGATGGTACGAACGATAATGGTCAGAACCTGGCCTGCTGCTGCCAGTGGGATAGCCAGCGCGATACCAGCGCCAATGCTCTGGTGACCTGCGATAACCAGAACGGTTGAGATGATTGACGCTAAAGCGGCATCAGGCGCAACGGCGGCACCGATGTTCATCCAGCCCAAAGCGATCATTTCCAGGGTACCACCGATGATGATACCCGTTTTCATATCACCGAGAACGGCGCCAATCAGCGTACAGGCCACCAGCGGACGGTGGAACTGAAATTCATCAAGTACCGACTCCATACCCGCAATACACGCGACGATGAACACCAGCACAATCTGAAGAAGGGTAATCTCCATTGTACTTCTCCTGTTGATTAAGTCTTAAGTTGAAAATTGGGTTGTGGTCCGTAAGGTTACTTATTCACCTTACCGATCAGATCCATCATTTTCAGTTTCTGGTCTGTGGAAACTTTGCGAGCTTCCAGTTCGATACCGCGAGCATTCAGTTTTTTGAATGCTTCAATATCTTTCTCATCGACCGAAATAGCGTTGTTCACCTGCGTTTTGCCCTGACGGTAAGCCATACCGCCGATGTTGACAGTGGTGATGTTCACCCCACCTTCTACAACGCGCTCAACGTCAGTTGGGTTAGTAAACAGCAGCATGATGCGTTCGCCTGCGTATTTCGGGTTGTTATAGACACGAATCATCTTCGCGACGTCTACAACGTGGGCGGTAACGCCCGGAGGAGCAACCTGAGTTAGCAGCGTTTTACGCACGGTGTCTGCCGCCACTTCGTCGCTGACGACGATAATGCGGGTAACGTTAGTTTCTTTGGTCCAGCGGGTAGCGACCTGACCATGGATCAGACGATCATCGATGCGAGCCAGCCCGATGACCATGTAATCTTTCGGCCCCATTGGTTTCAATGGTGCTGCCGCTTTCGGTGCTGCTGCCTGAACCGGTGCTGGGGCGGCCTTTTCCACCAGCTTCGCTTTCAGTGCTTTCACGCCTTCACGACCGGTTTCCACAGCCAGCGCGACCAGTTCATCGAACGACGGGTTATCGTCGCGCGCCATCAGTGTTTCCACCAGCATCGGGATGTTTACACCCGCGATGACTTCATAATGTTCTTTATCGACGACAATGCGGCTAGCTGCGTTAAACGGGCTGCCTCCCCATGTATCGACGAGAAATAACACGCCTTTTGCTGTATCCAGCTTCGCTAGCTGAGCGTTGTACTTCTCAATCAACGTTTCTGCGTTTTCGCCAGGAACGAAATCGATCCAGCCAACGTTTTCCTGTTCGCCCAACAGCATTTCTGCCGTTTTCAACAGCTGTTCTGCAGCCCAACCATGTGTGCCTATTACAATAGCAATCGTCACTTGCTACCTCCTTTATAATCGTGAATGCATCATCTGTTGTGATACATACTGAATCACTCTTGCGAACAAAATCGATTCAGTAGGGGTGTAAGATATAAAGTAATTACTACAGCGAATTATTTTAGACAGTGAAAAAATAATTAATGTGATGAAGCTCCGCTAATCATGGATAAGTTTGGGATTATTTTGCAGCGCAAAAAATAGTCTTAGCTATTGCAAAGACAGGTAAATTTTTTCCAATCTAGCTCTATATTTTGATATGTTTACGTTCCGTTTAATTACTCAGGAGTATAGGGCATAGCCCGCTATATGGATCGTCACCGACGTCTTTTCACCTTCAGGCACTCGTCTGCCGCCATCATCTGCTACGTTTTTTTACCAGCAATAAGTGTCTCGTCTGTGCATGACACAGCGATGACTATGTCTGTCGTTAACTGGAGCTGCTCATGGAATTCTTAATGGATCCCTCTATTTGGGTTGGCTTGCTGACGCTGGTCGTCCTCGAAATCGTATTAGGTATCGACAACCTGGTGTTTATTGCCATCCTTGCTGACAAGCTGCCGCCAAAACAGCGCGATAAAGCGCGTTTGATCGGACTTTCTCTGGCGCTGTTTATGCGTCTGGGCCTGCTGTCGGTCATCTCCTGGATGGTGACGTTAACCAAACCGCTTTTCAGCGTTGCCGATTACGCGTTTTCCGGGCGCGACCTCATCATGCTGCTCGGGGGGATCTTCTTGCTGTTTAAGGCGACCACCGAACTGCACGAACGGCTGGAAAACCGCCAGCATGATTCCGGTCATGGTAAGGGATACGCAAGTTTCTGGGTGGTAGTACTGCAAATCGTCGTACTTGACGCCGTGTTCTCGCTGGATGCTGTCATTACGGCGGTCGGGATGGTTAACCATCTGCCGGTGATGATGGCGGCGGTAGTGATTGCGATGGCGGTGATGCTATTGGCTTCGAAGCCGTTGACCCGCTTCGTCAACCAGCATCCGACGGTCGTCGTGCTCTGTTTGAGCTTCCTGCTGATGATCGGCCTGAGCCTGGTGGCTGAAGGTTTTGGTTTCCATATACCGAAGGGGTACCTGTACGCCGCAATTGGTTTCTCGATAACCATCGAATTCTTCAACCAGGTGGCGCGCCGTAACTTTATCCGCCACCAGTCGATGCTGCCGCTGCGTGCGCGAACCGCCGATGCGATCCTGCGTCTGATGGGAGGTCGTAAACAGAGCGTCGTGGCGCACGATAGCGATAACCCATCCGTGGTGCCGATACCGGAAGGCGCGTTTGCTGAAGAAGAACGCTATATGATTAACGGTGTCCTAACCCTTGCGCAGCGTTCATTGCGCAGCATCATGACGCCGCGCGGGGAAATCAGCTGGGTGAACGCCGAGCAGAGCGAAGAGGAAATTCGTCGCCAGCTGCTCTCGTCACCGCACAGTTTGTTCCCTGTGTGCCGGGGCGAGCTGGATGAAATCATCGGTATCGTCCGTGCGAAAGAAATGCTGGTGGCGCTGGAAGCCGGGGATAACGTTGCCGCGCTGGCCTCGGCTTCTCCGGCGATCGTGGTTCCGGAAACGTTGGATCCGATAAACCTGTTGGGCGTGCTGCGCCGTGCTCGTGGCAGCTTTGTTATCGTGACCAACGAGTTTGGCGTGGTGCAGGGGCTGGTCACGCCGCTGGACGTGCTGGAGGCGATTGCCGGTGAATTCCCGGACGCTGACGAAACCCCGGAAATAGTCATTGATGGTGATGGCTGGCTGGTGAAAGGCTCAACCGACGTTCATGCGTTGCAGCAGGCGCTGGGGTTGGATCACCTGGTTGATGAAGATGAAGATATCGCGACGGTTGCCGGGCTGGTGATCGCGGTCAATGGTCATATCCCTCGCGCGGGTGATGTGCTTGATTTGCCGCCTTTGCAGTTCACGATTGTCGAAGCCAACGACTACCGTGTCGACCTGGTGCGGGTCGTAAAAGTACGCCAGGATAACGACGAAGAAGAGTAATGGTTGACCCTGTCGGCCTTATCATGAAGCCGACAGGGTATTCTCTAGGTGAATGCCTCTTTGTGTTTTTCAGCCGCCAACCACTCTGGGAAGTCGTCTATTGGCATCGGGCGGGCATAATAAAAACCTTGCAATAAATCCACGCCATTTCTGCGCAGATAATCCTCTTGCTCCCGGGTCTCGACACCCTCAGCAATCGTGACAATTTTTAGCCGACGCGCAAGGGCGATGATCATATCGGTCACCGTGGCGTTGACGCTATCGATACCAATAGCGCTGGTGAAAGATTTATCAATTTTCAACACATCAGGGCGCAGTTTCTCCAGCCACGAAAGGGAACTATTGCCGGTGCCAAAATCATCAATCGCTAACTGTACCCCCTTGAAATGCAGGTGTTCAGCCATATGGTGATCGCCATCCTGTAGCACGTCACGTTCAGTGAGTTCGACAACCAATTGCTGTACCGGATGCGCGCTAAACCAGTAACGGTGCAGGTCGCGCAGCAGTTCGCCATTGGCGAAGTGGCGGGCGGCGACGTTAATCCCGATGTGAAAATGTTTGTCCTGAGGAAACAGCGCTAATTTATGTGCGGTTTGTGAAATCACATAGCGGGTGAGGGGGATAATCAGGTTATAGCCTTCAGCGATGGGAATAAAAACATCCGGTGAAATAGCCCCTCGTCGCGGATTATTCCATCGCAGCAGTATCTCAACTCCACAGCACTTTCGGGTATGCAGGTCTTGTAAAGGCTGGCACCAAAGTTCGAACTCGTGCGCAATAATGCCGAGATTAATTTCACGAGAAAAACTCATTCGTCCCGCCGTCGCCAACCAGGCGATGCCGGTCATTAACATGCTAAGGATTAGCGCCAGTGGTAATTCATTGGGAAGATCGCTAAGGGCGACCGCCGAGGCTCCGGGGCCGCTAACGTTGATAGTAAAAGGAAATTCTGTTGAACGCTGGCGGTAGATAATCTGCTCTCCCGGCAACATCTCCTGGCTTACCAGACCCGAACCGCTGATAAAACTTTTCTCGCCAACCTGCAGGCCAATCCCGGTAATTAACGATGATTTTGCATTGAAAATTAACCCACCTAACAGCTCAATATTGATGAGCAGCAGCACGCCGTCAGCACCGCTAAGCGAGGCGGGATACCACTGAATAAGTACCGGGGTTCCTTTAAGCAGCGAAGCGTCGTAGCTGAAGACTAACAGGGGATGATTTGTCGGTAATGCAGGCTGTAGTTGATGAACAGGAGTATGGCGCTCGCCAAAAATGCTGGAGCAGTAGAGTATATTCGACTGGACCAACGCAATGGAACGTACTGTTTGCAACGATGAGGCCAGCTTGCGAAGCGCAAGGTGGGCATCCTGACAGGGTTGATTCACCAGATGAAGCAGTGAAGTGTGCTGAGCGGCGAGGGGGCGTAAAATGTTATCCATCGCCCCCACCATTTTATTGGTGCTCGTCTGGACGCGCTGCTGATTTAAACTACGCTGCGAAATAAATCGAATCACTAACGTTGTTGTTAGCGTTAATAGCGCCACGAGCAAACATACCAGGATACGTTTCCTGCGGTATGTCGTGATGACTTTTTGTGCAGTCTGCATGCGCGACGCCTTGTCGGCTAGAAAGTGTCAATGAGAGTAACAGCCGCCATTGGGCAAGTGTAGTAGGGACAGATAAAAAAGAAGAATGCGTCAGACGGACGCATTCGTTTAAATAATTATTAATCGCACTGAACTTTGATAGCCAGACCGCCACGCGACGTTTCCCGGTATTTGGCGTTCATGTCTTTACCGGTCTCGTACATGGTCTCAATGACTTTATCGA
The DNA here is from genome assembly GCF_003261575.2 of Klebsiella huaxiensis. Taxonomy (GTDB): domain Bacteria; phylum Pseudomonadota; class Gammaproteobacteria; order Enterobacterales; family Enterobacteriaceae; genus Klebsiella; species Klebsiella huaxiensis. The sequence goes on from NZ_CP036175.1 coordinate 2,355,179, forward strand.
GGGAGACGCGCGGTTCGCTGGTTCGGCGCATTGCCATTCGGGTGGCGTTGATCGCTTTAACCGAGGCAATCGCATTACGCTCGATGCAGGGAACCTGCACCTGTCCGGCTACCGGGTCGCAGGTAAGACCGAGGTTATGCTCCATCCCGATTTCTGCCGCCACGCAAACCTGTTCCGGACTGGCTCCGAGGATTTCAGCCAGGCCCGCCGCCGCCATTGAGCAGGCCACGCCGACTTCACCCTGACAGCCAACTTCCGCACCGGAAATTGAAGCATTCATCTTATACAACGCGCCGATAGCGCCAGAGGCCAGGAAGTAGCGAATATAGATATCCGGGCTGACGGACTCGATAAAGTGGTTGTAGTAGGCCAGCACCGCCGGAACAATACCGCAGGCACCGTTGGTCGGCGCGGTGACCACCCGACCACCGGCAGCGTTCTCTTCATTGACCGCCAGCGCGAACATATTGACCCAGTCCACCACGTTCATCGGATCGTTGGAGAGCTTATCGCTGGCAACCAGCATCCTCCGCAGCGCAGAAGCGCGGCGAGGAACGCGCAGCGGGCCAGGCAGTACGCCTTCGGTGTTCATCCCGCGATCGATACAGGCGCGCATGGTCTGCCAGATATTAGCAAAATAGTCTTCAATCTCTTTTTTGCTGTGAAGTGCCAGTTCATTCTGCATCACCATGCCGGAGAGCGACATGCCGGTTTCTTTACAGTAGCCCAACATCTCCTGCGCGGATTTAAACGGGTATGGGACGCTGACTTCACCAACATTTTCTTTGCCGAAATGCTCTTCATCGACGATAAAGCCCCCGCCGATGGAATAATAAGTTTTGCTGTAGATTTCTTTATCGCCAGCCCAGGCGTGAATGGTCATGCCGTTCTCGTGCAGCGGCAGGTTATCGCTACGAAAACGCATACCGTCATCCTGCGGAAAATCGACCTCATGCTGCCCTTGCGCCAGCAGTAGACGTCCGCGCTCTTCAACGTCGCGGATAAATGCCGGAATTGCGTCAATGTCGACCGTATCAGGCTGATTGCCTGCCAGTCCCATAATGATGGCAATATCTGTGTGGTGGCCTTTGCCGGTTAATGACAGTGAGCCGTAGACGTCAACCGCCACGCGCGTCACTTCATTAAGCAATCCCTTTTCGACCAGGTCATCGACGAACTGTTTACCGGCCTTCATCGGCCCTACAGTATGGGAAGATGAGGGACCGATCCCCACCTTGAACATGTCGAATATACTAATCACGATAACACTCCTGACAGGGTTACCGCGGGTGCGGTAACGATGTAATAACTGCGCATAGTGTAAGAGGGAACCGTGCCATCAGCTTAAGTATTCACATGAATTAAACTAATGGATAACCGAGAATTTACTAATGCTGAGAACGAGTCCTTTATTAAGTATATACCCTGAATAATACGAGTTGCAGGACAAGGCACTCGTGCCTTGAACAGCGCTTGCGCTGGCCCCGAAGGGGCGAGGCCGAAGGCCGAGTAACAAAGCCAACGCGCCTGCAGCTTGAAGTATGACGGGTATAGTTAAGGACGGGAGCCTATCTGTAGCGCCAGTTCACGAATAATGCCCGCGGTCATGCCCCAGACAAAATAATGCTGATACCACGATAGCCAGACGCGATGTGAATTACCGCGCCGATGAATGTCCAGCGGGTGATAGCGCCCGAGTCGCAGCGCCTCAGCCAGCGGCATTTCGAAGACCGCCGCGACTTCATCCTGACTGGCATGATAGTGCAGATTAGGCGGGATAATCCCGACCACCGGCGTCACCTGAAAACCGGTGACGCTATCAACTGGCGGAAGAACACCAATAATTTCAACAGATTCCGGTGGGATCGCTACCTCCTCCTGCGCTTCGCGCAGCGCGGCGGCAATAAGCGTGGCATCGCTGTTATCCACCGCGCCGCCTGGGAAAGCGACCTGTCCGGCATGTTTACGCATTAGCGGCGAGCGTTGGGTCAGCAACAGCCCCGGCTGCTGACGGCGAACAATTGGCACCAAAACTGCAGCCTGGCGCTGGTTGAGCGCATTGGCTGCGGGCTGTGGTCGCAGAAGCTGAAAACGAGAAAGAAAATCGTCAAGGTCGAGGGCGCTGTCCGCCATGTTCTAGCTCTCCAGTTGATGCAGGATACGATTAACTTTATCAAAAGTTTCCTGATATTCCGCCGCTTCTTCACTATCGGCCACAATGCCGCCACCGGCGGAGCAGAAAAGCTGCCCCTGCCAGGCAGTGATCGTGCGGATGGCGATGCTGGTATCCATATTGCCGCAGAAGCTGATATAGCCGATGCTCCCGCACCACGCGTTGCGCCTTTGCGGCTCCAGTTCATCGATAATTTCCATCGCTCTGACCTTCGGCGCACCGGTAATTGAGCCGCCGGGAAACGCTGCACGCAGCAGGTCGGTAGCGTGAAGATGAGCGGGCAATCTGGCGGTAATAGTGCTCACCAGATGATGTACGGCAGGGAACGGCTCAACGACGAACAGTTCGGGGACGCGAACGCTACCGGGTACGGCAACCCGGCCAATATCGTTGCGCATTAAATCGACGATCATCAGGTTTTCAGCGCGGTCTTTCGGCGAGTTCGCCAGCATTTTCGCCTGCTGCGCATCCAGCTCGGGATCGGACAGTCTTGGCAAGGTGCCTTTAATCGGTCGGGTCTGGATTTCACTTTGATGTAGCTGAATAAAGCGCTCGGGCGACAGGCTCAATATTGCCCCTTCAGGCAGGCGGATAAAGGCGCTGAACGGTGCGCGATTTGCGTGGTTAAGCTGGCAGAAAGCTTGCCATTCATTCCCGCGATAGCTGGCCCTGAAGCGCTGCGCCAGGTTGACCTGATAGCAGTCGCCGCTGTGTAGGTAAGCCTGAATCTGGCGAAATTTTTTGCCGTACTCCTCGCGGCTCATATTTGAGCGCCACGGCGAAGTCAGTTCAAAAGGCTCAACGACCGGGGCTGACTGCGCCTCCAGCCACGCAAGGCAGCGCTGTGGATCGTCATAGCTGATTAACGACACTTCCTGGCGCTGATTGTCGACAATCAATGCCCAGTCATAGATCCCCACCGCCATATCGGCCTGGGCGATATCCGCATCCGCCTGTGACGGTAGCGTTTCAAAACGCCGCCCAAGATCGTAGCCGAACAGCCCCAGCGCGCCGCCAAGAAACGGCAGATGCGGGTGAGCTTGCGGTTGCAGATTATGCTTCACCAGTTGTTGATGCACGAGCGCGAGCGGATCGGCGCTTGACGTTGTGGTCGCTTCGCCCTCGCTTATGACGGTAGTTTGACCGCGGGTCACCAGCGTTGCGCACGGCTGAGCGACAATAACGTCAAACCGACTATGTGCATGATTGGCAAAACCGGAGTGCAGCAGCATTGCCCAGGGTTGTGAACTTAATGGGTTAAAATAGTGTTCAGCGGCATCCGGACGCCAGGGCAGGGAAATAATCGCGGGGGACAACATCGTCTTCTTCAATCCTGATCGTGACCGCCTGCTGGTATACTAGAGGACGGCGTGAAATAATTACGCCCCACAATGTAGCAGGAGTGAGTGATGTTTGCAGGTTTACCTTCGCTGAGCCACGAGCAACAGCAAAAAGCAGTAGAACGAATTCAGGAACTGATGTCGCAGGGCATGAGCAGCGGCGAGGCTATCTCTTTAGTGGCTAACGAAGTGCGCGCCTCGCATACCGGCGATCGGATTGTGGCGCGCTTTGAGGATGAAGACGAGTAAGCTAATACCGTCATTCGTATCATGCCACCTTCCTTAGGCAGAAGGCGGAAAGTCAATTTATGACATCAGGTAGCCGTTCGGGATCGTCGTGTAGCGTTATCTGCGCCATGCTTTCGCCACGCCAGTAGGTGAGCTGTGTGCTAATAGTCGTGTGGTTCACGCTGACCTCGGTTAGCGGCGCAGACTTCGTCAGGTCCCACAGACAGACAAATCTCGCCTGCGGCAGATGGTTGCGTAACACCAGATAACTGAGATTGCTTACCGCCGGGTTATCCGGTGCCAACCCTTGCCACAGCTCACCGTCACCCGCCAGCCACAGTGCTACCGTATCGCCGTCACGGGCAAAATGGCGTGGCTGACAGCCGTGCAGCGGCGTCATGGTGGAACCTTCCATATTACGCAGCGGCCCGCTGAGCGAGAAGGGCTGCGGCGTGCCGCTCTGGTCCAGCGCCTGTGCCGCCAGATGTAGCGTCCAGTCGAGCTGCTGGCGATGCGGGTTCTCCACCGTCGACAGGTCGATCAGCACATCGTCCAGCCACAGTAAGCGGCGGCGAAAGCGTACCTCGCGCCAGGCATCAACATCCCATTCGACCCGCGAATGGCTGTTCAGCTCAGGTGGCGGTTTGCTCCAGTCTACTTCGCTGTCCAGCCAGAGATAATCCTCTCCCATATGCCAGCCCAGCACATCCGGGTTAGCCGGAGGTTGGTTGGTCTGATTGACCGTCAGCGTGTTATGGGTAGCACTATTCTTGTAATAGTCATAGTGCATTTTGGCGCCGTAGCCCGTGGTGCCCAAATCCGGTAACAACCAGCCATTACGCTGCCACAGCATCAGCCCAAGCCTGTCGTAGTGATCATGCTCGCCGCCCCATGGACTATGTTTAATCAATAGCGCCTGATGCTGTGGTCGTCGCCACAGGGTGATGCCCGCGCCCGGCGCAAAGAGAGATTGTTGCGGGATAAGTTCCTCAGTCGTCTCCGGTAGCGGCTGGTCGCGCCATAGCAGCGTTTCGCGCTCGTCAGGCTCCGCATCGGTAAACTGCAACACCGCGGCGTATTGCGGGTCGTGCCAGATAAACCAGGCAAATTCGTACAGATCCCGGTGATGCAGTTTCTCCTGTCCGGCAAGGCAGTCATTCAGCCGTGGGAAGGTACCATCCGGCAACAGCAATGAGAGGGGAAACTTCAGCATCGGCTGATACCACGGGCCATCAATCAGGCTCCAACGGGTGCCGCGCGCCAGCTTCTCAAAGGCAAAGAACCCTTGCAGCGCGTAATAGTGGTAATGCACCGACCCCTCAAACCACAGGCCTTCCGCCAGCAGCCCATGCTCGAGTTGCCAGCGCAGGCCGTAGGGTTGGTTAACGGCAAACTCCAGTAGATCGTCATCTTCAAGGACAAAACCCAGCACGCCGAGCGCAGCGCTGATTTTCACCTCGTGATTATGAATTTGCGGGCTGCGATGCTCGCGCAAAAACGTCGCCGCGCAGCGCAGCAGATTTTGGCTGATGTGCTGCTGTTCGGCGGGTGTTAAACCGTCGCGAATAAAGTCGTAGCCCAGCGCCATCTCCAGAATGCAGTTTGCTTCACACAGCGTTTGGGCGTTCATTTTCCCCGGACCGTTGTTGGGGATATCGCCGTGGACTTCATAGGCGGGGTACACGTCTGCATACCCCATCAGTAACGTGCGGACTTTATCGCGATACACCGTTTCGCGGGTCAACTGCCACAGCAGCCCCAACTGCTGACAGGCGCTGGCGTTGCGTCCGTTCATCTCCCGCCACCAGGCTCCGTCCCACGGCTCGCCGCTAAAAACTTCGCCGTCAACCGGGCAGGCGTGCTGATGAGAGGAGTCTGCCTGCCAGGTGAGCCGCACCCCATGGTGCGGGCAAAAATAGTAGAGATTCCAGCTCGCGATCCCGGTTTGTGGGATGCACACGGCGGCGTCGAGCATCGGTTGTGCATTCTTCACGAGCTGTTCAATCAGGCCGTTATTGCCGGCTGCACGTCTGGCAATGTCGGGCCATAGCCCAGAAAATTGTTTCATCAGTGGTTATCCTTGACCTCTGCTGACGCGGGAAGCGGGGCGATGAGTGTGGTGATATCGTCAGGGTATTTCGCGCGCAACCACTGGGCTTTTTCGCGGAACAACTTGTCATCCGGCCAGGCGTGGGCAGCGGTCGCAATATTACGCAGCGCTTTCTTATCGTCCATTTTGTCGAGGTCTTTCCACGGCCATGGCGTATCGCTGTTAATAAATCCAGCGACATACTGATAGCCCTTGCGCAGACTATGGTCGTCGAGGGTGAAGTTCCAGATATCAACGCCCGCTTTCTCACCCAGACGTCCCAGGCGGTTGTAGGCTTCGAGGTTGAAGTTGCTGTAGTGCCACGGACGGGTACGCTCAAGCTCCGCCATCTGACGCCCTTCAACGTCAAACTGTCCGGCAATGCGCCGCAGCTGCGTGATAGTTAAACGCTTTTTCGCCTCATCGGTTTTGCCGCTGAATAGGGCAAACGTAGCGGCCTGCATGTCAAACCAGGTGCCGTGGTTGTTATGCCAATTCTCTTCTTCAAAACCGTTCTGGCTGGTGGTCATCCAGTGATAAAACTTGCCGAACCACTGCTTAAGCTCAGCCACCTCGGTCTCGCTTAATGCGCCGGAGGATTGTAACACCGCGATAGCGTCAACCACCTCAACCAGCGCCCGGCTGTCGATGATACCGATGCCGCGTCCGGTATTAATGCCAGGGATCGCCTGCGCGTATTGCAGGTTTGGCGTCATGCGAGTTTCCGGGTTAAGGAACCAGCTTTTAATCTGCTCGGCAGCTTTCTGCGCATAGCGATTATCCTCAGAGAAATACCACGCCAGCGCCAGCGTGGACACATCGTTACTCATCTTCACCAACCGGTTTTTGTCGGTGGCATCGCTGTTGGCGTCCGGGTTGGTTTGCCCATCTTTGCGAATGTACGGCAGTCCGTCTTTCGTGTTCGGGTCTGGCCACCAGTACGGTGGGAAACTGTAATAGTCGTGCTTGTTGCCGCTGGCGGCGACCAGCGTTTTATCCATCACCGAAAACAACGGGTGTTTTAATGCGAGATCCGCTTTTTTTAACAGCGCGCTTTGTGCCTGGACAAATAACGGGTCTTTGGCGGCGATTTGCTGGCGGCTGAAGGCCAAATCTTTGCCATCAAGCGTATAAGGCTCGGCGGCGTACAGCGATGTGCTTAAACCAGAACAAAGCAGCGCAATGCCGAATATTCCCTGGAGAGGTATTGAGTTCATCGTGATAACCCTTCTGCAAATAAGAGAAAAGATAACAACAGAATTATACCTGCCACGTATTTAAGAGGCATAAGAGACAGGCGGTTTAATTAAAAATAATGTGTTTATGAAAGCGATGCCGTGCAGTGTAAAAGACAAAGTGATTTTTTTTGTGATGAGTATCAAGCTTATCGCCATGGATAAAAAATGACGAATTTAATGCAAGGTGAGTCACAGAATTAAGCGTTTTTCTATTTTTGTTTAAAATTTTAACGAAATTGGTAAAAATGCAATGCATTGATTTTAATGAGATAAAATATAATGTCACTTTTTGTGTCACGTTTGTGTGTGACCTGCTTCAATTTTTTGATTTTTGAAATACGATTTCTTTTTTGTGTGGTTGTATTGGGAAATATATTTCTATTTAATGATCGTAAATATTTTTACGCATATTGAATTAATATCGAAATGATTTTTATCTTTCTCTGAAAATGCACTTTTGCGAATTTAATTACCTTTGTGCCCAACAATAAAGGATATGCAATCATGTCTGCGAATAAATTACGTTCTTTGTTACTTCTTTCCGCTCTGGGACTGGGCGTCGGGCAGAGTTACGCCGCCACGACCCTTAACGTTTGGATCCGTGCAAGTAACGACTCGAAAAATATCTACAAACAAGAGGCGGAAAAGTTTGAAGAAAAAACCGGCATCAAAATCGAATACTTCAATGCGACCACCGATTTTGAACAGCGCCTGGCGCGTGCAACGGCAGGTAACGCTTTACCGGATCTGATCTTTAATGATGCGGCGTCGCTGGGACAATTTATCCAGCTGGGCATTGCCGACGAAATCGATCCTAAAGCGATAAATGGCGGCGATCAGCTGTACCAGACCGCGTGGGACAGTACCCGTTACATCGATGGCAAATACTACGGCGTGCCGACCTCCGCCCAGACCTTTGCGCTGTTCGTCCGGAAAGACTGGCGTGAAAAATTGGGCTTACCGCTGCCGAAAAGCTGGGATGACATCCAGACGCTGGCGAAAGCATTCACGACGCAAGACCCCGATTGCAACGGTAAAAATGACACTTACGGCTTTATCGTTCCTGCATCAACGACCCGAGGCTACGCCAGCTGGTTTATGAGCAGTTTTATCTGGCAGGCCGGTGGTGATTTCGTCAAAGAAAACGGCGGTAAGTTCAGCGCCACGCTGAATACCCCGGAAGTGGCTCAGGCGCTGACCTTTATGCGCACCATGATGTGTGAAAAAGTGACTCAGCCGGGCGCCATTAACGCGACCACCGCCGATGTTATCCCATCCTTCCGTTCCGGTCAGAGCGGGATGTTCTTTAGTGGCCCGTACCATATTGCGCTGTTTGATAAAGATCCTGGCAAAGATAACTTTGAAGTTGTCCCGGTTGTCGGGCCAAAAGGTGAGGCCACTCTCGCCGAAGGAACCACGGTCTTTATGATGAAGAGCAGTAAGCAAAAAGAGGCCGCGCGTAAGTTCGTCGAATTTATGATTTCGCCAGAAGGCCAGGAAATTGGCATGGGTAAAGGCAGCAAACATATCCCGGTTGTGCGTCTGCCGGTGAACAAGAATGTGGATGTCAAAGCCGTCTATCAGGACGCGCGCTGGGAGACCTTCGCCAAACTTTATAACGAACAGGGCCGCTATGTACCGCAGATCCCTAACTGGACGCCGGTACGCCAGGTTGCCGCCGATGGCTTTAACCGAATCTTTGCTGATTGCAACAGTGACATGACGGCTGAGCTGAAGCTAATTGATGGCAAGGTGAACGCCGAGCTGGAAAAACAAAATGTGCTGGCAAAGTGAGGAATTGAGTTATGACGCTGCATGAGACGAAGTCCGGGCCGCTAAAGCAAACCGCTTCGCCTGACGCCGCCGGGTGGCTGACGTCAAAACGCAAGCGGGCGCTGATCCCGTGGCTGTTTCTGGCCCCCGCGCTGATTATTTTTAGCTGGTTTAAGTTCATCCCGATGATTCAGGGTCTGGTGATGAGCTTCTACAAGGTCAACTTTAATCAGCCCAATGAGTGGGTGGGGTTTGCCAACTTCACCCGCGCCTTCGCCGACGTGGAGCTACATGCGGCGGTGGTCAATACGCTGCTGTACGTGGTGGTCACCATGTTCGCCGCCGCAATACTCGCGTTCTTCCTTGCCATGCTGCTGGAAGGCCCGGCGCGCCACCTGCGCTTTATCCGTACCGCTATCTTCTTACCGGCGGTGACCAGCGCGGCGATTGTCGCGGAAATGTGGCGCATCCTGTTCAACCCTACGCCAAACGGCGTGGTGAACCACATCCTGAGCTGGTTTGGTGTCGCCGACCAGGGGTTCCTTGCCAGTTCTGACCAGGCGCTCGGTGTCATCATGCTGCTGCATATCTGGAAAGCGGTGCCCTATAACATGGTGATTTTTATCGCCGGTCTGGCGGGCATCAGTCGTGATCTGTACGACGCCTCAAACGTTGACGGTGCGAACTGGTGGAACCGCCTGCGCTACGTCACGCTGCCGGGCATGATCCCAGCGCTGTCGGTGGTGCTGATGCTCTCCTTTATTCGTGGTTTCCGCGTGTTTGCCGAAGTGTACGCCACCACCGGCGGCGGGCCGTCAAACTCTACGGAAATGGTGATGACCCACATCTATAAACTGGGTTTCGAGCAGTTTGACTATGGCTACGCCTCGGCGGTGTCGTTCCTGCTGTTCACCTTTACGGTGCTGTTAACCATCTGTCATCTGACGCTGAAAAAACGTATCGCACGTTACTAAGGAGCCGTGATGTTAAGTAAACGTTGGGATACTGCAGGACGCTGGTGCATCTACGCGCTGTTATTAATTGTTTTCGTCGGGCCGTTCTGGGGCATTGTTGCCACCGCTTTTAGCGGTGCGCCGGTCAAACCGGGGGAACTGCTGGCATGGCCGAACCAGTTCTCTTTTGAAAACTTCATCTTTGCGTGGATGGATATCGGCGTCTGGCAGTATCTGCTGAACTCGATTCTGGTGGTGTTCTTTGGCACCGTACTGCAGGTGTCGGTGAGTGCATTGGCCGCCTATGCCCTGGCGCGTAAAAAGTTTCGCGGCGTCGCGCTGGTGAGCCTCGTGATCCTCTCCACCATGATGCTGCCGGAAGAAGTTATCGCTATCCCTCTGTATATGATTATCAACTGGCGGCTGCCGTTTATCGATGCGTCGCTCTACAACAGCTATCTCGGCATGATTCTGCCGGTGGTGGGCTGGGCGTTCTCCATCTTCGTGTTGACCGAATTTATGTCGGCTATCCCGAAAGAGCTGGAAGAGGCGGCACGTATCGACGGCGCCAACGAGTGGCAGATTTTCTTCCACGTCATTCTGCCGCTGGTGAAGCCGGCGCTGGGAACGGTTGTGACCTTCGGCTTCATTATGATTTGGGACCAGTACCTGCTGCCGCTGATTGTGGTGAACCAGGACAGCCTGAACACCATTCCGGTCATTCTCGGCACGCTGCGTACCGATGAGAGCATCACGCCGAACATTTTTATCGCCATTACGCTACTGGCGATGCTGCCAAGCATCATCGTCTATCTGGGTCTGCAAAAACATTTCAACCGCGGGATCATGTCCGGCGCGGTCAAAGGATAAGGAGTTACCGATGGGATCTGTTGTACTGAATAGCGTACGGAAGTCATATGGTGATGCGCACGTCATTAAAGACGTATCGCTGACTATCCCTGATGGCGAGTTCTGCGTGCTGGTGGGGCCGAGCGGCTGTGGGAAATCGACGCTGCTGCGCATGATTGCCGGTCTCGAGGAGATTTCCGCCGGTGAAGTGCACATCAACGAACGTGATGTCACCGAAGTGGAGCCGAAGTTGCGCGATATCGCGATGGTGTTCCAGAGCTATGCGCTCTACCCGCAGATGACGGTACGCGAAAATATGGGCTTTGCGCTGAAGATGGCGCGACTGCCGAAAACGGAAATCAAACAGAAAGTCGACGAAGCGGCGGCGTTGCTGGGGCTGGAACCACTGCTGGAGCGTCTGCCAAAAGATCTCTCCGGCGGTCAGCGTCAGCGCGTAGCGATGGGGCGCGCCATTGTGCGTAAGCCACAGGTATTCCTGTTCGATGAACCGCTGTCGAACCTCGATGCCAAGCTGCGTACCCAGGTGCGCGGTGAAATTCGCGAGCTGCACCGTCGCCTGAAAACGACCTCCGTGTACGTGACCCACGATCAGATTGAAGCGATGACAATGGGGCAGATGATCGTGGTGCTGCGCGACGGGCGCATCGAGCAGGCGGGGACGCCGCTGGAGCTGTACGACCAGCCGGCCAACCTGTTTGTCGCCGGGTTTATCGGCTCGCCGGAGATTAACCAGCTACGAGGGGAAGTGGTGCTCAGCGGAAATACGACCAACTTGCGTCTGAAAGATGGCTCGCTGCTGGCGTTGCCGGCAGGACTACAGGTGACCGACGGCCAACAGGTGGTGTACGCCATTCGCCCGGAGCAGGTGAACGTGGTACACGAAGCACGGGACGATGCGCTGGCGGCGAAGGTGACGGCGGTGGAGAATACCGGTTCGGATATGCAGCTGTTCTGCGACACCGGCGGCGGGGCGTTTACTTCGGTATTCAAACAGCGTCTGCCTGTCAAAGAGGGCGATAACATCTGGCTGCAACCGAAACTCTCCGGTGTGCATCTGTTTGATGCGCAAAGCGGCCTGCGCATAGCCTGTCTGGAGGAGCAATAAGGTGGCGATGAAGCTGTACACCCTTGATGAAAATTGTCTGGAAAATGCCCGAGCGGGCCTGAAACAGCCGTTTTCGCCGCTGCAGCTGGCCCTCAGCAAGCTGGTGGCTGAAGCGGATTTGCTTAAGCGTGAGCCACCAGAAAGCGTGGTGCATAAAAAACTGCGCCCGGCGAGCGGAGATGCGCATGATTATTACAGTCTGGGCACCTACTGGTGGCCAAACCCACGGCGGCCCAACGGGCTGCCCTACATTCGCCGCGATGGGCATATCAACCCGCAATGCGAAAATAACGACACCGATACCTCGCGCATTATCCGCATGTGCGAGCGCTGCCTGACGCTGGGGCTGGCGTGGTACTTCACCGGCCAGCGTCAGTACGCGCAGGCCGCAGCCGCGCAGATCCGCTGCTGGTTCCTCGACGGCGACACGCGCATGAATCCACACCTGAACTACGGGCAGGCGATCCCCGGCGTGGTCTCCGGGCGCGGGACCGGGCTTATCGACACCCGTCTGCTGTGGATGGTGGTCGATACTATCGGGCTGATCAACGCGGCTAGCGTGCTGGATACCGACGATATCATCGGCCTGCACCAGTGGTTCCGCGATTTTAACCACTGGATGTACTACAGCGAAATCGGCCACTCAGAATACGTCTGGCACAATAACCACGGCACCTGGTATGACGCCCAGCGTACGGTCAACGCGCTATTTTATGGCGATAAAGGGCTGGCGGCGCGCATCATCGAGCAGGGGATCACCCAGCGAATGGCGGCGCAAATCGACCAGGACGGCAAGCAGACGATGGAGCTGGAGCGCACCATTCCGTTCCACTACTCGCTGTTTAACCTCGAAGCGCATCTGTTGCTTAACCGTTACGCCGAGCACGTGGAATTTGACCGCTGGAATCACATTCGCGACGGGCGTGGGGTGAAGCAGGGGATCGATTACCTGGTGCCGTTTATTCGCGAGCCGGATCTGTGGCCGTACAGTGATTTGCAAGGGATTGTCTGGGATAGCGCGCTGCGGCTACTGTTGCAATCGGTACGTGGTTATCCGAAACAGTCGGCCAGCTATCGTGAAGTGCTGAAGTGTTTGCCGCAGGAGACGTTGCAGCTCAAAGAGCAACTGATGTGGTGCCCGGGCTGATAGCCCGGGCGAGGTGTTTACGCCGGCCCCGGAGAAGCTCGGCGCAAAAATTTACACCGCGGCGATAATCTTAATCTCGACTTTGTACTTTGGATTCATCAGTTTGGCCTGTACGGTGCAGCGCACCGGCGCGTGGCCAGCGACAACCCAGGCATCCCATGCCTGGTTCATCGCCGCAAAGTCAGCGCCGTCGGCGAGGAAAATAGTGGCATCAAGAATGCGCGACTTGCTGCTGCCCTGTTTTTCCAGCACTGCGTCAATCTGCGCCAGAGTGTCGGCGGTTTGCGCGCAGGCGTCGGCATCCAGATTTGACGGTACGCCGGTGTAGTACAGCGTGTTGTTATGGATAACCACATCAGACCAGCGGGCTTCGGCATCGATACGCGTAATTGTCATTTTTATTTCCTCTCTGTTCCGGTTCATCAATGTGCGGCAAGACTGCCACAATGTTTCATCTGCGTCACTACCCGTACTGGCGAAAACCAGCCCACCCTGACATAATCACTGTCCAAATAACCAGGGGGTAATGTGATCGACGATTTTGCAGCAGACGGCCAGTTGGCCAGCGCGATTGCGGGATTCAAACCACGCGAGCCGCAGCGCCAGATGGCTTTCGCCGTCGCCAGCGCGATTGAAGAAACCCGTCCGCTGGTTGTTGAAGCGGGAACAGGAACCGGGAAAACTTACGCGTACCTGGCGCCAGCGCTGCGCGCAAATAAAAAAGTCATCATCTCCACCGGCTCGAAAGCGTTGCAGGATCAGCTCTATAGTCGGGACTTGCCTACCGTTGCCAAAGCGCTGAAGTTCGCCGGGAAGCTGGCCTTGCTGAAAGGGCGCTCGAACTACCTCTGCCTTGAGCGTCTTGAACAACAAGTGCTTGCCGGGGGCGACCTGCCGGTGCAAACCCTCAGCGACGTCATTCTGCTGCGATCGTGGTCTAACCAAACCGTTGATGGCGATATCAGCACCTGCGTCAGCGTGGCCGAAGATTCTCAGGCCTGGCCGTTGGTCACCAGCACCAATGATAACTGCCTCGGCAGCGACTGCCCGCTCTATAAAGACTGCTTTGTGGTAAAAGCGCGGAAAAAGGCGATGGATGCTGATGTCGTTGTCGTTAACCACCATCTGTTCCTCGCCGATATGGTGGTGAAAGAGAGCGGCTTCGGCGAACTGATTCCGGAAGCGGAAGTGATGATCTTCGATGAAGCGCATCAGTTGCCGGACATCGCCAGCCAATATTTTGGTCAATCGCTCTCCAGCCGCCAGTTGCTGGATCTGGCGAAAGACATCACGATTGCTTACCGTACCGAACTGAAAGACACCCAGCAGCTACAGAAATGCGCTGACCGCCTGGCCCAGAGCGCGCAGGATTTTCGTCTGCAGCTAGGGGAGCCTGGCTATCGCGGTAACCTGCGCGAGCTCCTGGCGGATAGCAATATTCAGCGTGCTCTGCTGCTGCTCGATGATGCCCTTGAGCTGTGTTACGACGTGGCAAAATTGTCTCTCGGACGTTCAGCACTGCTTGATGCTGCTTTCGAGCGGGCGACGTTATATCGCGGGCGGCTTAAACGGCTGAAGGATACCAATCAGCCCGGCTACAGCTATTGGTACGAATGCAACTCCCGCCACTTTACGCTGGCGCTGACTCCGCTGACGGTGGCGGATAAATTTAAAGAAGTGATGGTGCAAAAACCGGGGAGTTGGATCTTTACCTCGGCGACGCTGTCGGTTAACGATGATCTGCACCATTTCACCGATCGTCTGGGGATTGGCGAAGCGCAAACGCTGCTGCTGCCCAGCCCCTTTGATTATGCTCATCAGGCGCTGCTGTGCGTACCGCGAAATTTGCCATTGCCCAATCAACCCGGTGCAGCAAGGCATCTGGCGGCGATGCTCAAACCCCTGATTGAAGCCAACGATGGTCGCTGCTTTATGCTGTGTACCTCGCACGCCATGATGCGCGATCTCGCTGAACAATTCCGCGCCACCATGACGCTGCCCGTTCTTTTGCAAGGGGAAACCAGTAAAGGCCAACTTCTGCAGCAGTTTGTTAGCGCTGGTAACGCCCTGCTGGTGGCGACCAGCAGCTTCTGGGAAGGGGTGGACGTGCGCGGTGATGCGCTCTCACTGGTGATTATCGATAAACTGCCTTTCACCTCACCGGACGATCCGCTACTCAAAGCGCGAATGGAAGACTGCCGTCTGCGCGGCGGCGACCCATTTGATGAGGTTCAGTTGCCGGATGCGGTTATCACCCTAAAACAGGGCGTCGGGCGCTTGATTCGCGATATCGACGATCGCGGCGTGCTGGTTATCTGCGACAACCGCCTGGTAATGCGTCCGTATGGCGCAACGTTCCTCGCTAGCCTGCCGCCCGCGCCGCGAACTCGCGATATCCGTCGGGCGGTGCGTTTCCTGGCGGTGCCGCCAGCGAGGTAATGCGTGGCAAAATGTGGTAAGCTGCGCGCCATTTTGTCAATCTGCTATACCCAATGGATTTCGAGTTGCATTGAAACGGCAAGTTCATGAATCCCCGTGAGCATAGATAACTATGTGATTGGGGTGAATGGATGTAGCCAACAAAAATGCAGCTTGAAAGACGAAGGGGATAAAACGAGAGCGTGACGACCCATGCAAATTTTGGCTATCGATACCGCCACAGAGGCCTGCTCTGCGGCGCTGTGGAATGATGGCACCCTCAGTGCTCATTTCGAAATCTGTCCCCGTGAACATACTCAACGGATCCTGCCGCTGGTGCAGGATGTCCTCAACGAAAGCGGCATCATGCTTACTGAACTCGACGCGCTGGCCTTTGGCCGCGGTCCAGGTAGCTTTACCGGCGTGCGTATCGGTATCGGTATTGCTCAGGGACTGGCGTTAGGCGCAGAGCTACCGATGATTGGTGTTTCCACGCTGGCAACCATGGCGCAGGGCGCGTGGCGTAAAACCGGCGCAACCCGCGTTCTGGCGGCGATTGATGCCAGAATGGGCGAAGTCTACTGGGCGGAATATCAGCGCGATGAGCAGGGTGTCTGGCATGGCGAAGAGAGCGAAGCGGTGCTCAAGCCGGAAGTCGTCAGTGAACGCCTGCAACAGCTCGAAGGGCAGTGGGCGACCGTCGGTACCGGCTGGCAGGCATGGCCAGATATGGCTAACGATTCCGGACTAACATTAACTGATGGTGAAATTCAGTTACCGGAAGCGCAGGATATGCTGCCGCTGGCTTGTCATCTGCTCACGGTGGGGAAAACCGTGGCCGTTGAGCACGCAGAACCAGTTTATTTACGTAATGAAGTCGCCTGGAAGAAACTTCCTGGCCGCGAGTGAATCTCAGTAACTAATAAGTCTGAGAAGAAGGAAGGAGTCGCGTCATGGCGGGTCAAAAAACGGTAGTACGTTGGTTAGTCGCGACAGCGGTTGTCGCTACGCTAAGTGGATGTGCTTCGGTACCGGATGCTATTAAAGGCACTACCCCGACGCCGCAGCAAGATTTAGTCCGGGTGATGAACGCGCCGCAGCTTTACGTTGGTCAGGAAGCGCGGTTTGGCGGTAAGGTCGTTAGCGTACAGAATCAGCAGGGCAAAACTCGCTTAGAGATTGCCACTGTCCAACTGGACGGCGCAGCGCGTCCGGAACTGGGTGAACCTTCGCGTGGGCGTATTTTTGCCGATGTGAATGGTTTTATCGATCCGGTTGATTTTCGCGGTCAATTGGTGACCGTGGTTGGCCCGATAGTCGGCGTCGTGGACGGTAAAGTTGGCAACACGCCGTACAAATTTATGCTAATGAATGCCAGCGGTTACAAGCGCTGGAACGTCGTGCAGCAGGTGGTGATGCCGCCGCAGCCCATTGATCCCTGGATGTTTGGCCCGCGCCCATGGGGCTACGGATACGGCGGTTGGGGCTGGTATAACCCAGGCCCTGCAGAAGTCAGAAACGTCGTAACTGAATGATTTTGTAGTTTTTATAAACAAAATGAAACAGCGGCTGGTCCGCTGTTTCTTTGTTTTCAGTCAAATAAGAAAAATAAATAGTGACGCGCTTCGCAACCTGTAAAACGCCTAATTAATAAACTGGTACGCTGAGTTAATATAATGTTAACAAAATGTTTGTTGATCAGGGGTTGTGATGACGACGAATAATTATTTCAGAGGTGATGCAGTGAAAAAGGTTTGGCTAAACCGTTATCCCGCGGATGTTCCTGCGGAGATAAACCCTGACCGCTATCAATCCCTGGTTGAACTGTTTGAACAATCCACCACGCGCTATGCCGACCAACCGGCATTTATCAACATGGGCGAGGTGATGACTTATCGTAAGCTGGAGGAGCGCAGCCGGGCGTTCGCCGCTTATCTTCAGGAGGGCCTGGGCCTGCAAAAAGGCGACCGCGTCGCCCTGATGATGCCCAACCTGCTGCAATACCCGGTGGCGCTATTTGGTATCCTGCGTGCGGGCATGATCGTGGTGAACGTGAACCCGCTGTACACGCCGCGTGAATTGGAACATCAGCTCAATGACAGCGGCGCCGCCGCCATTGTGATTGTCTCCAACTTTGCGCATACCCTTGAAAAGGTCGTCGATAAAACCCAGGTTAAGCACGTGATTTTAACGCGCATGGGCGATCAGCTTTCAACGGCGAAAGGTACGCTGGTTAACTTCGTGGTGAAGTACATTAAACGCCTGGTGCCAAAATACCACCTGCCGGATGCTATCTCATTTCGTAGTGCGCTGCAGAACGGTTACCGTATGCAGTATATCAAGCCCGAAATCGTCCCTCAGGATCTCGCTTTCCTCCAGTACACCGGCGGGACAACCGGCGTAGCGAAGGGGGCGATGCTGACCCACCGTAATATGCTGGCGAACCTTGAGCAGGTGAACGGCACCTACGGGCCGCTGTTGCATCGTGGAAAAGAGCTGGTGGTTACCGCGTTGCCGCTGTACCACATCTTTGCGCTGACCATGAACTGCCTGCTGTTTATTGAGCTGGGCGGGCAGAATCTGCTGATCACCAATCCGCGCGATATTCCGGGTCTGGTCAAAGAGCTGGCGAAATACCCCTTCACCGCGATGACCGGGGTGAATACCCTGTTTAACGCATTGCTCAATAACAAAGAGTTCCAGCAGCTCGATTTTTCTTCTCTGCATCTTTCTGCGGGCGGCGGGATGCCGGTGCAGCAGGTGGTTGCGGAGCGCTGGGTTAAACTGACCGGGCAATATCTTCTGGAAGGCTATGGTCTGACGGAGTGTGCGCCGTTGGTGAGCGTGAACCCGCATGACATCGACTACCACAGCGGCAGTATTGGTTTGCCGGTACCCTCGACTGAAGCCAAGCTGGTCGATGACGACGATAATGAAGTCGCGCCAGGGGAACCGGGCGAGCTGTGCGTCAAAGGCCCGCAGGTGATGCTGGGATACTGGCAGCGTCCGGACGCCACGGCTGAAATCATTAAGAATGGCTGGTTGCATACCGGCGATATCGCAGTGATGGATGATGAAGGTTTTCTGCGCATTGTTGACCGTAAGAAAGATATGATCCTCGTGTCCGGTTTCAACGTCTATCCGAATGAAATTGAAGACGTGGTGATGCAGCATTCTGGCGTTCAGGAAGTTGCTGCCGTAGGCGTACCGTCAGGAAGCAGCGGTGAAGCGGTGAAAATCTTCGTGGTGAAAAAAGACGCCGCGCTGACGGAAGAGATGCTGATTACCTTTTGCCGCCGTCAACTGACCGGTTACAAAGTACCTAAGCTGGTCGAGTTTCGTGAGGAATTGCCGAAATCCAACGTCGGCAAAATTTTACGTCGAGAACTACGTGACGAAGCTCGCGCTAAAGTAGACAATAAAGCCTGAAGCTATGAGTGAATCGCCAGACGCCGGCTAAGCCGGCGTTTTTTATGGGCGCAAGTTAAGAGAGTATGATGTGAACTATCAGATGATCACCACCGACGATGGCCTGCGCGCCATCTGTGAAGCGGCAAGCGCGGTCCCGGCGGTTGCGCTGGATACAGAGTTTGTCCGCACCCGCACCTATTATCCGCAGCTCGGTCTGCTCCAGTTATTCGACGGTGAACAGGTTTCTCTGATTGACCCTTTGGTTATCACCGACTGGGCGCCAATGCGTGAACTGCTGTTGAATCAAAATGTGACTAAATTTCTGCATGCTGGCAGCGAAGATTTAGAAGTGTTTCTCAACGCATTTCATCTGATGCCACAACCGCTGATCGATACGCAAATTCTGGCCGCTTTTTGCGGTCGCCCGATGTCATGGGGATTTGCTGCGATGGTTGAAGAGTATACTGGCGTAGCGCTGGACAAGAGCGAATCTCGTACCGACTGGCTGGCACGTCCGCTGACCGAACGCCAGTGCATTTATGCCGCAGCTGACGTCTGGTACCTGCTACCGATTGCCAGCAAATTGATGGCCGAGACCGAAAGTGCAGGCTGGCTCTCTGCGGCGCTGGATGAATGTCAACTGATGCAACAGCGCCGTCAGGAAATCCAGGACCCTGCACAGGCGTGGCGCGACATCGGCAATGCCTGGCAACTGCGTACCCGTCAATTGGGCTGTTTGCAACTGCTGGCTGACTGGCGTTTACGCAAAGCCCGTGAGCGCGATCTGGCCGTCAACTTTGTGGTTCGTGAAGAGCATCTGTGGAACGTGGCGCGTTATATGCCAGGCAGCCTGGGTGAGCTGGATAGCCTGGGATTATCGGGTAGTGAAATTCGCTTCCATGGCAAAACGCTGATAAGTCTCGTCGAAAAAGCGCAGGCGCTGCCGGAAGACGCGTTACCAGAGCCGCTACAGAACCTGATTGATATGCCGGGCTATCGCAAGGTGTTTAAGGACATTAAAGCGCTTGTACAGGCTGTCAGCGCCGAGAAAGGGGTCAGCGCAGAGCTGTTGGCGTCAAGACGACAGATTAACCAACTGTTGAACTGGCACTGGGGGCTGAAAAACGGCAACGGTCAACCGGAACTCGTTTCCGGCTGGCGTGGAGAATTGATGGCCGATCGTCTGAATGCATTATTAAGCGAGTAGCCGCGCTAACCAGCACCAGGCTAATGTTTCAGACAAAAAAACCGGCTTCGCACAGCGTTGCCGGTTTTTTAATGACATTTTCGGGTGCTAAAGGGTCAGGGTTTCGACTCTTCGGTTTCCGGCAGAGTCACGTTCAACTCCAGAATCGAAATATCACCGTCTCTCTGCTCCAACTGTACGCTGACCATTTCCGGGTCGATCTGCACGTATTTACAAATCACTTCCAGAATATCTTTGCGCAGCTGCGGCAGATAATGCGGTTCGGCATCGCCGCGACGACGCTCTGCAACGATGATCTGCAGGCGCTCTTTCGCAATATTGGCCGTGTTCTTTTTCCGCGAGAGAAAAAAGTCGAGTAATGCCATAATTTATCCTCCGAACAGGCGTTTGAGGAAACCTTTCTTCTCTTCTTCAATGAAGCGGAAAGGACGTTCTTCTCCGAGCAGACGTTCAACCGTATCGGCATAGGCTTTACCCGCATCTGAGGCATCATCCAGAATAACCGGTTCACCCTGGTTAGATGCGCGCAGTACGGACTGATCTTCCGGAATCACGCCCACCAGATTGATGCGCAGAATTTCCAGCACGTCTTCCATGCTCAACATGTCGCCTTTGTTAACGCGGCCTGGGTTGTAACGCGTCAGCAGCAGATGCTCTTTAATCGGATCTTCGCCTCTTTCTGCCCGGCGGGATTTGGAGGCCAGAATACCGAGGATACGGTCGGAGTCACGAACGGAGGAGACTTCCGGGTTGGTGGTGATGATGGCTTCATCAGCAAAGTAGAGCGCCATCAGTGCACCGGTTTCGATGCCTGCAGGGGAATCACAGACGACAAAATCGAATTCCATCTTTTTCAGTTCTTCGAGAACTTTATCCACGCCTTCGCGTGTCAGCGCGTCTTTATCACGCGTCTGGGAAGCCGGGAGGATAAAGAGATTCTCAGTGCGCTTATCTTTGATGAGCGCCTGGTTCAACGTGGCATCACCCTGGATGACGTTAACGAAGTCATAAACGACCCGGCGCTCGCAGCCCATAATCAGGTCAAGGTTACGCAGGCCAATATCGAAGTCGATAACGACCGTTTTCTTTCCCTTCTGCGCCAAACCAGTAGCGATGGCCGCGCTGGAGGTGGTCTTGCCAACGCCTCCTTTACCCGAAGTCACAACAATAATGCGTGCCATAGAAATTCCTTGTTAAAAAGGGATTAATTCAACGATTGAATTGTCAAAGCGCTGCCGCCCAAACGCAGGCGCGCCGCTTTGCCATAAAATTCGGCCGGAATGTTATCACTCAGCCAGTATTCCCCCGCGATGGACACCAGTTCCGCCGAGAGGTTAGTGCAAAATATTTGGGCATCTCTGTCGCCGCCAGCCCCGGCAAGCGCCCGTCCCCGCATCATGCCATAGACATGAATATTACCATCGGCGATAAGTTCCGCTCCGGCACTCACATGGTTTGTAACAATTAGATCACAGTGTGGCGCATAAATGCGCTGACCGGAACGTACCGGCTGATCAATCAAACGCGTTTTTGTGATCTGATTAACAACTGGCGGCGGGGCGACAGGCTCTGGCGCAGCCTGACGGGTTATTTTTTCTTTCCCTTCGGTTAATAAAGGGATCCCGGCGCGGTCAATTTCCGTTTTCAGGCGAGGAAGTTTACACCCGCTCACACCCATAATACGCAAACCGGTGACCACAATCGCTTCATGAAGAGCGCGCCAGTCGACGGCATCTTCAATGCTGCTAATATTCACAACCACCGGAGCATGACGTAAAAAGGCGGGGGCCTGGGCGATTTTGTCTTCTAACGCCTGACGAATAACCTCGGGATTTGCATCGTGCAAATGAACCACAGATAAGGTGAAGCTACTGCCCTTAAGTTCGATTGGCGTATTTGACATCCTGGCCTTACTCAATTTGCTGTTTATCACCCGCCGAAGTGCGGTGATATTCCGAAGACTAAAAGGCATGTTATAGTCACTCATATATTGAGGCAAGTGACCACAGGTCTAATTCCGAGTAAAACTATGTTTTGTGTGATCTATCGAAGTACTAAACGTGAGCAAACCTATTTATATGTCGAAAAAAGGGACGATTTCTCCCGCGTTCCCGACGAATTAATGCAAGGCTTCGGTACACCAAAATTGGCAATGATTCTGCCGCTTGATGGGCGGAAAAAAACCATTCACGCCGACCTGGATAAGGTGAAACTGGCCCTGATCGAACAAGGCTATTACCTGCAACTTCCCCCTCCGACTGAAAATTTACTCAAGAAACACCTGGCGGAACAGGGGAATAAATCTGATTAACCCATAGAGGGATAAAAATGTACCAACATCATAACTGGCAGGGCGCGTTACTGGATTATCCGGTGAGTAAAGTGGTTTGCGTGGGCAGCAACTATGCCAACCACATTAAGGAGATGGGCAGTGCAACGCCGGACGAGCCGGTGCTGTTTATTAAACCTGAAACGGCGCTATGCGATATCCGCCAGCCGTTGGTGCTTCCTGAAGGATTGGGTTCGGTACATCATGAAATCGAATTGGCGGTGCTGATTGGCGGCACGCTGCGTCAGGCAACCGAAGATCATGTGCTAAAAGCCATCGCGGGTTATGGCGTGGCGCTGGATCTGACTCTGCGTGACCTGCAGGGTAAATTGAAAAAAGCCGGTCAGCCGTGGGAAAAGGCGAAGGGTTTTGATAACTCCTGTCCAATCTCCGGATTTGTTCCTGCGGCAGAATTTCACGGCGACGCGCAAAACACGCCGTTGAGCCTGAAGATTAATGGTGATGTGCGCCAGCAGGGCACTACCGCTGACATGATCCATAAAATTGTGCCGCTGATTGCCTACATGTCGCGCTTCTTCACTCTGAAGGCGGGTGATGTGGTGCTGACCGGCACGCCGGAAGGCGTAGGTCCGCTAAGCAGCGGCGACGAACTGGAAGTGGGTTTCAACGGATTATTGTTGACCACCCGCGTGCTGTAACGTCCTCTTGCCGCCTTCTCCGGGCGGCAAAACTTGCATCGGCGTGCCAGACTGGTTATAAGGTGCACCCTGAATTGCAATGACGGACATCCCAATGAGCGAACAACCTTTCTGGCAACAAAAAACACTGGATGAAATGACCGACGCGGAGTGGGAATCACTGTGTGACGGCTGCGGACAGTGCTGCCTGCATAAGCTGATGGATGAGGATACCGACGAAATCTACTTTACTAACGTCGCCTGCCGTCAGCTTAATATCAAAACCTGTCAGTGCCGCAACTACGAGCGCCGCTTCGAATATGAACCGGACTGCATTAAGCTAACCCGTGACAATTTACCGACGTTTGAATGGCTGCCGCCGAGCTGTGCTTACCGCTTACTGGCTGAAGGTAAACCGCTGCCGCATTGGCACCCGTTGTTGACCGGCTCGAAGGCCGCGATGCATGGCGAACGTATCTCCGTTCGCCATATTGCGGTGAAAGAATCCACCGTGGTTGACTGGCAGGATCATATTCTGAATAAACCGGACTGGGCGCAGTAAGGCGCTCAGTTAATTTTTCCTGGCGTGGAATAGCCCGCTTTCACCGTCGGTATCGTCTTCGACCCAGAAGTTAATATTGAACTGTGCATCATCGCTTAGCTCGATGCGATGCCAGTATTGTGGTGGGCTGGTGGCGAACTGACCGGCATTGATGATCACCTTCGCCTCTGGTTCCGTCGCCTGCTCATCGGCGAAACCGTAATAGGTTACCGTCCCCTCCATCACGCAAAGTTGACCGAAAACACCCGCAGCGGTGTTGTGGTGCGTCAGCAGAGCGGCAGGAACGTTTTGTTTGGTAAAGAACGGGGTGGAGCGTTTTACTTTCCAGTTAGCGGGAATACGCAGATGAGACATCATGAGCTCCTTAGTGAATACGAATAAGTTGCATTTAATATGCAACTTTAAGGGGCTGACGTCAACTCGCAGGCAAAAAAAACGCTCCCGAAGGAGCGCCTTAGTTGTAACTGGTTTTAGCGGCCGAAGAGATCGCGCTTTTTCGGCTTAAACGGCTGAGCGATAAGCACCAGTACGCCGATAACCAGATAGGCGGCAAAGATCCCAACCAGCCACTGCGGCATTTCCAGCGTCAGGAACTCCCACTGGCGCACGGAACAGTCGCCGGTAGCGACGAATACCTGAGGCAGCCATTTATCCAGCGGCAGCCAGGTTGGGAAGCGCGCGGCAAAATCGCAGGTCTGGAAGGGGGAAGGGTGAAGCTGAATCATGGTGTGCTCCCATGCCAGCTGTAGCCCGCGTAAGGCGCTGTAGAGCCAGATAACTATCGCTATATAGCGCAGCGGTGATTTCGGGGCAATGGCGCCGACAATACCAGCACCCATCACACCGAACAACGCACTGCGTTCGTAAATACACAGCACGCACGGTTGTAGCAACATCACGTGCTGGAACCACAATGCAACCAATTCAAGAATAAACGCGGTTAGCGCCATCAGGAGCCAGGCACCGCGTCCCCTTGAGCACTGGTTTAAAAATCGCAACATAATCATTTCCCTGGAACATGCTAAATCATGGCAGTGTAAACGAAAACCGAAGCGACGCCAGCAGCTAGTCTGAAAATATTACGTAAACGAATATGGAGTACCCAAACTTGCCGTCTGGGTACTCCCGTTTTTATTTAAGCAACTGCGGCGTAATCAGCCAGCCTTGATCAAGCATCCACTGGGTGGCCGGCATTAAGGTAAACTCAACGCATGCCAGACCCACCAGGGCCAGGACGATAGTATAGGGCAACGCCATCCACACCATTCGACCATAGGAGAGGCGAATCAGCGGGGCCAGGGCAGAAGTGAGCAAGAACAGGAATGCCGCCTGACCGTTTGGTGTGGCAACGGATGGCAGATTGGTTCCGGTATTAATCGCCACCGCCAGCAGTTCAAACTGTTGGATGCTGATGGTGCCTTGTTCCAGGGCGGCCTTCACTTCATTGATGTAGACCGTGCCAACAAACACGTTGTCGGAAATCGACGACAGCAGACCGTTAAACAGATAAAACAGCGACAGCTGGGCGTGCGGCGAGGCCTGCAGGACAAATTCAATCACTGGAGCAAACAGGTGCTGATCGATAATCACTGCCACTATGGCGAAAAAGACCGTCAGCAGTGCGGTAAACGGCAGGGCCTCGGTAAACGCTTTGCCGATAGCGTGTTCATCGGTTATCCCGGAGAAGGTGGTAGCCAGAATGATCACCGAGAGGCCAATCAGGCCAACTTCAGCAAGGTGCAGCGCCAGCGCTGCGATAAGCCAGACGCCAATAATACCCTGAGCGATAAGACGCAGGCGATCCTGACGACTACGAGTCTGGCGGCTGCGATCGTCGAAATCTTGCAGCACTTTACGCACGGTGGGCGGCAGCGGTTCGCCATAGCCAAAGATACGGAACTTCTCCAGCAGTAGACACGTAACCAGGCCGCACACGAATACCGGCAGCGTGACCGGAATCATACGCAAGAAAAACTCACCAAAATGCCAACCAGCAGCCTTAGCAATAATCAGGTTTTGCGGCTCGCCGACCATGGTCATGACGCCACCCAGCGCGGTGCCGATGCCGGCATGCATCATCAGGCTGCGCAAAAAGCCGCGAAATTGTTCCAGCACATCGCGATAGTGCTGATCGATATGGCTATCGTCGAGGAGATCGTCATCGTCCGGCCGCGCCGAAGCAACCTTATGGTAAATGCCATAAAAGCCAACGGCGACGCTAATCACCACCGCCACAACGGTCAACGCGTCCAGAAAGGCGGAAAGGAAGGCGGATGCGACGCAAAACGCCAGCGACAGCAGCATTTTGCTGCGAATACCTAATAGCAAACGGGTAAAGATGAACAGCAGCAGCTGTTTCATGAAGTAGATCCCTGCCACCATAAACATCAACAGCAGCAGAACCTCAAGATTGCTGGCAATTTCTTCCCTGATATGTCCCGGACTGGTCATACCAATAACTACGGCTTCAATGGCCAACAGGCCGCCCGGCAGCAGCGGATAACATTTGAGAGCCATCGCCAGAGTGAAGATAAACTCGATAACCAGCAACCATCCGGCAATAAATGGATGAAGAAAAAACACTAACGGATTAACAATTAAGAAAATAATGAGGGTGAGCTTATACCAGTCCGGGGACTGACCAAGAAAATTACGCCATAGTGCGCGACCATAAGACATTTCCACGACAGACATCCTTTCTCCGCCAAATTTGAAACATGATTTTATACGTGACTATTCGCAAGATTACCAGTTGCGCAAAACGGGATGCAACTTTCTTCGCATCACGTTCTTTAGAATAGAGAAAGTGTGAAATGAAAAGTCGAAAATGAAACGGCGATCCCTTTTTAATTACTTTCTGGCGCTATCTGCTCTATAGAGGCTCTGGTATGATGAGTCCAATTGCAACGCTGTGTAATGGAAATCTTATTATGGTCATTAAGGCGCAAAGCCCGGCGGGTTTCGCTGAAGAGTACATCATTGAAAGTATCTGGAATAACCGTTTTCCTCCCGGCACGATCCTTCCCGCCGAACGTGAACTTTCTGAACTGATTGGTGTGACCCGTACAACCTTACGTGAAGTGTTGCAACGTCTGGCACGCGATGGCTGGTTGACCATTCAGCATGGCAAACCTACGAAGGTGAATAATTTCTGGGAAACTTCAGGGCTTAATATTCTTGAAACTCTGGCGCGTCTCGATCATGACAGCGTTCCTCAACTGATTGACAACCTGCTGTCAGTGCGCACGAATATTTCGACTATTTTTATTCGTACCGCTTTCCGTCAGCATCCTGATAAGGCGCTGGACGTTCTGGCAAGCGCCCGTGAGATTGAAGACCATGCCGATGCCTTTGCCGAGCTGGATTACAACATTTTCCGCGGTCTGGCGTTTGCTTCAGGTAACCCGATCTACGGCCTGATCCTCAATGGCATGAAAGGTTTATATACTCGCATTGGGCGCCACTATTTCGCCAATCCGGAAGCGCGCAGTCTGGCGATGGGCTTCTATCATCAGTTGGCGAAAGTTTGTGAAGAGGGCCTTCATGAACAGGTTTATGATATTGTGCGCCGCTACGGACACGACAGCGGCGAAATTTGGCATCGTATGCAGAAGAACCTGCCGGGTGATTTAGCGATTAATATGCGTTAAGTCCAGGAAATAATAATAAAAAACGCCCGGCGAGAAACCGGGCGTTTTGCTTTTTAGGGTTAGAGCGGGTTTTGCCGGGGTGGCGTCCGCTCAAGCAACTCGACGCTACCGTCGGCATTCTGTTGTTCCAGAAGAACATCAAATCCCCACAGGCGATGAACGTGCTTAAGAACCTCGCGACGGCCTTTATCCAGCGGCACGCGGTTATGCGGCACATAGCGCAGAGTTAACGAGCGATCGCCACGCAGATCGACGTTCCACACCTGGATATTCGGCTCAAGGTTGCTCAGATTGTACTGTGCTGAAAGCTTCGAGCGGATCTCACGATATCCCTCTTCATTATGAATGGCTGAAATTTCCAGGTAGTTATTGTGATCATCATCCAGCACGGTAAAGAAGCGGAAATCACGCATGATTTTCGGCGACAAGAACTGACTAATAAAACTCTCATCCTTGAAATCGCGCATCGCAAAGTGCAGGGTTTCTAACCAATCGGAACCGGCAATATCCGGGAACCAATATTTATCCTCTTCCGTCGGCGACTGACAAATACGTTTAATATCCTGGAACATCGCAAAACCCAGCGCATACGGGTTAATCCCGCTGTACCACTGGCTATTGTAAGGCGGCTGGAACACGACATTGGTGTGGCTGTGCAGAAACTCCAGCATAAAGCGCTCCGTCACTTTTCCTTCATCATAAAGATGATTAAGGATGGTGTAGTGCCAGAACGTTGCCCAGCCTTCGTTCATGACTTGCGTCTGCTTCTGCGGATAAAAGTACTGGCTGACTTTGCGCACGATGCGCAGAATTTCACGTTGCCACGGTTCCAGCAGCGGCGCGTTTTTCTCCATGAAATAGAGCAGGTTTTCCTGTGGCTCGGAAGGATAGCGGCGCGCGGCTTCAATGGTTTTTTCCTCTTCTCGCTTCGGCAGGGTGCGCCACAGCATATTCACCTGACTCTGCAGATACTCCTCACGGCTTTTCTGCCGAGCCTTCTCCTCCTGGAGGGAGATTTTCTGTGGGCGTTTGTAGCGGTCAACGCCATAGTTCATTAACGCATGACAGGAGTCGAGCAGCTTTTCGACTTCATCAACGCCGTAGCGCTCTTCACATTCTGTGATGTATTTACGCGCAAAGATCAGATAGTCAATGATCGAGCTGGCATCGGTCCAACTGCGGAATAGATAGTTGTTTTTGAAGAACGAGTTATGTCCGTAACAGGCGTGCGCCATCACCAGTGCCTGCATGGTAATGGTGTTCTCTTCCATCAAATACGCGATGCAGGGGTTGGAGTTAATGACGATTTCATAGGCCAGACCTTGCTGACCATGTTTGTAGGCTTGCTCGGTCTCGATGAATTTTTTACCGAACGACCAGTGCGGGTAGTTAATCGGCATGCCGACGCTGGAGTAAGCATCCATCATCTGCTCGGAAGTAATGACTTCGATTTGGTGCGGATAGGTGTCAAGACGATACAGCTTCGCTACCCGATCGACTTCTGCCAGATAGGTCTCCAGCAGCTCAAAAGTCCAGTCGGGTCCATCGCTTAAACGGGTTGTGTCCTTGTTCATGGAATCAATCGTAGCCATTAGCGCGCCCTCGTTGTTGATGGTTCTCTCTGTACGGAAAACCTCATAACAAGCATAGAACACGGTGCTACAAACTGCGTCCGGCAGCAATTTATTTTCTTCGCGATTTCACAATCTTAAAGGCGATATTCATCCCTTTAATCAGAACTTTATTCTGCTGAAAAATGAAGCGTAGCAGGAGATAGTAAAACATTGGTGTCAGGTATCATGCGGTGTCGTGTGAGATAAGTCACCATAAATAAAGCGTATGTTGAATAATATTTTCATCTGAGTTATCAATTTGTAATCAGATGATTGTTCTTTAACTATTACGGAGTCGCTATGCGAATCGTCATACTGGGAAGTGGGGTGGTTGGGGTCGCGAGTGCATGGTATTTAAGCCAGGCAGGACATCAGGTGACGGTTATCGACCGCCAACCGGGTCCCGCTGAAGAGACCAGTGCTGCTAACGCCGGACAGATCTCTCCGGGCTATGCCGCGCCGTGGGCGGCACCGGGCGTGCCGCTGAAGGCGATTAAATGGATGTTCCAGAAACATGCCCCTTTGGCCATCGGTCTGGATGGCACCCAGTTCCAGCTGAAATGGATGTGGCAGATGCTGCGTAACTGCGATACTCGCCACTATATGGAAAATAAAGGGCGCATGGTTCGGCTGGCGGAATATAGTCGCGACTGCCTGAAAGCGCTGCGCGAAAGCACCGGAATCCAGTATGAAGGCCGTCAGGGCGGCACTCTCCAGCTTTTTCGTACCGACAAACAGTTCGAAAATGCCACCCGTGATATCGCGGTACTGCAGGATGCGGGGGTGCCTTATCAACTGCTGGAAGCGAATCGACTGCTGGAAGTTGAACCGGCACTGGCTGAAGTGAGCCACAAGCTGACCGGTGGCCTGCGTTTGCCCAATGATGAAACCGGTGATTGCCAGCTTTTCACCACTCGTCTTGCGGCGATGGCGGAACAGGCCGGGGTGACTTTCCGCTTTAATACTTCAGTGGATGCGCTGCTATATGAAGGTGAGCAGATCTCCGGCGTGAAGTGCGGAGCTGAAATCATCAAAGCTGACGCTTACGTCATGGCTATGGGTTCATATTCAACGGCGATGCTGAAAGGGCTGGTGGATATTCCGGTTTATCCGCTGAAAGGCTATTCACTAACGATTCCGATTGCCCATGAAGACGGCGCGCCGGTATCGACTATCCTTGATGAAACTTACAAAATCGCCATCACCCGCTTCGATAATCGAATTCGCGTCGGTGGGATGGCGGAGATTGTCGGTTTTAATAAAGAACTGTTGCAGCCCAGGCGTGAAACGCTGGAGATGGTGGTACGCGATCTGTTCCCACGCGGTGGACACATTGAACAAGCGGCATTCTGGACTGGGCTGCGCCCAATGACCCCAGATGGTACGCCAGTGGTCGGCCGCACAGCGTATAAAAATCTGTGGTTGAACACCGGGCACGGTACTTTGGGCTGGACGATGGCTTGCGGTTCCGGACAGTTGATTAGCGATCTGATTTCCGGGCGTACTCCGGCGATCCCGTATGATGATCTTGCCGTTGCCCGCTACGGCCGTGGTTTTATCCCGACTCGCGCTCAACATCTGCACGGTGTTCACAATTAACAAGGAGCTTTCATGTCCCGTCCAGTCAAGGCCAGCATTGATATGTCAGCCTTACGACAAAATCAGCAAATTGTTCGCCGCGCGGCACCCGACTCGCGCCTGTGGGCGGTCGTTAAAGCTAATGCATATGGCCACGGTCTGGCGAGGGTCTGGAATGCGCTAAGCGCGGCAGACGGTTTCGCCATGTTAAATCTGGAAGAGGCGATCCTGCTGCGTGAACTGGGCTGGAAAGGGCCGATACTGATGCTGGAGGGTTTCTTCCATGCTGATGAACTGGCGCTGTTTGATAAATACCGCCTGACGACCAGTGTGCACAGTAACTGGCAAATAAAAGCGCTACAGCAAGCAAAACTCCACGCGCCGCTTGATATTTACGTCAAGGTTAATAGCGGGATGAATCGGCTGGGTTTTATGCCGGACCGTCTGCAAATCGTCTGGCAGCAGCTACGAGCGCTCGCTAACGTCAGTGAAATGACGCTGATGTCGCACTTTGCCGAAGCGGAAAATCCGCATGGAATTGTGGAGCCGATGCGGCGCATTGAGCAGGCTGCCGAAGGGCTGGATTGCCCGCGATCGCTGGCTAACTCAGCGGCAACCCTGTGGCATCCTGAGTCGCATTTTAACTGGGTCAGACCGGGGATTGTACTCTATGGCGCTTCGCCTTCCGGTCTGTGGCAGGATGTGGCTAATACCGGGCTGAAGCCGGTGATGACGTTAAGCAGCGAGATTATCGGCGTGCAGAATCTGAAACCCGGTGAAGCGGTGGGATATGGCGGCATTTACAGGACTACGCAGGAGCAGCGAATTGGCATCGTGGCCTGCGGATATGCCGATGGTTATCCCCGCTTGGCGCCGAGCGGTACGCCAGTGCTGGTTGACGGCATACGCACGACGACGGTAGGGCGAATATCGATGGATATGCTGGCGGTGGATTTAACCCCTTGCCCGCAGGCGGGGATTGGCACACCGGTCGAACTATGGGGTAAAGAGATTAAAATTGACGATGTCGCTGCGAGCAGCGGCACCGTCGGTTATGAACTCATGTGCGCTCTTGCGCCGCGAGTGCCGGTTGTGACGCTGTAACTTAATGTGAGGCGGATCACTCCGCCTCATCTTCTGCCATCCGAACGCCGACTCTCAGGACGTGATCTTCCTCTTTTTCCGCCACCGTCCACACCATCCCGGCAAACTCCACCTGATCGCCGACAACTGGTGCTGCGCCTAATAGATGCTGGACAACGTCGCCTAGCGACTGCTGCTGGTCGCGGAACTCTTCTCCGCCGTCAATGCCGTAAATCTGCGCCACATCGGCGAACTTCGCGTTGGCATCAAGAATGAAATCGCCGAAGAAACGCTGATCGAGCGCCACCGGCGGTGACTGGCTAAACATTTTACCCAGTGCGGGTAGATCGCGCTCGCGACCGATTACGCAGAGAATGTCGCCTTCCAGCAGGCGCGTGCTGCCGGTGGGGTGCAGCAGAACGTTATCGCGAAACAATGCCGCAATGCGCGTTTCTGGTGGCATGTGCAGATCGCGCAAGGCCGCACCAATGCACCACTTCTCAGCGCTGAGCTGATAGACGAACTGTTCCCACGGATTCTCCGGGTGAATATCCAGCCCGACGCGGGAGATAGGCGAACCAATCGGTGGCACCACCACTTTGGCCTTTTTCGCCGCCCACGATAGCGATGTTCCCTGCAACAGCAGCGATACCAACACCACGAAGAAGGCCACGTTGAAGAACAAGCGCGCGTTCTCCAGTCCTGCCATCATCGGGAAGACGGCGAGAATAATCGGCACCGCGCCACGCAGGCCGACCCAGCTGATGAAAATGCGCTCGCGCAGATTAAAACCGCGAAATGGCAGCAGACCGGCAAACACCGACAGCGGTCGAGCGATAAAAATCATCCACATCGACAGGATCAGCGCCGGGATGGCAATGGGCCAGAGGTCGGACGGCGTCACCAGCAGACCGAGCACAAGGAACATGGCGATTTGCGCCAGCCACGCCAGACCATCAAAGTTTTGCAGAATGCCGTGGCGGTTACGAATCGGTCGGTTGCCCAGCAGGAAGCCGCACAGATACACTGCGAGGATGCCGCTGCCGTCCAGCGAGGTGGTCGCGGCAAAAATCATGATCCCGCCGCTCAGCGCCAGCAGAGGGTAAAGACCGGTAGGCAGCACAATGCGGTTGATCATCTGTAGCAGCAGATAGCCACCGCCGAGACCAATGGCAATGCCCAGTCCGAACTGCTGCACGATATGCACCACGAATATCCAGCTCAGGCCGGTTTCGTGCTGCTGAATCATTTCGATAAGAGTAATGGTCAGGAACACCGCCATCGGATCGTTGCTGCCTGACTCTATCTCCAGCGTGGAGCCGACGCGTTCGTTCAGGCCTTTGCCACCAAGCAGCGAGAATACCGCAGCCGCATCGGTGGAGCCGACGATTGCGCCGATCAGCATTCCCTCAATCAGATTGAGGTTGAATAGCCAGGCTGCCATCAGACCGGTCAGGGCGGAGGTTATCAATACCCCCACCGTGGCGAGCGAAAGCGCGGGCCACAGCGCGACGCGAAAGGAGCTGGCCTGGGTGCGCATCCCGCCATCCAGCAGAATCACCGCCAGCGCCAGGTTGCTCACCATATAGGCGAAAGGATAGTTGTCAAACGGGATGCCGCCGATACCGTCAACGCCTGCCAACATCCCAATAGCTAAGAAGATAACCAGAATGGGGATGCCGAGGCGTGAGGAAAAGGAACTTAATAAGATGCTACAGGTTACTAAAACAGAACCCAGAATAAACAGACTAATGACCGCAGCGGCGTCCAATGTTGACGTACTCCTTACTGGCGTGAAGATTAATTAAAAACTACACCATTTTAACAATCTGACGCTTATCAGGATATGCGTTAGAGGAATTTTTATTCGACCAGCACTGGATGCCCGCTAATGGTTAACGTGGTGATGGACGCGTTGTTCACTAACAGCGCCCGCGCACCAAGCGGTAGGGTCACGGTACGCTGTTCATGGCCGAAATCCAGACCGCTGATTACAGGGATGTTAAGCTGCGCGCGAAGGTAGTCGTATACCATCGGCAGGTCATATCCGGCGTCGTAGTCATTGGTATTGGCTTCGGTAAAACTGCCGAGAATAATCGCCCGCTGGCGTGCCAGAATGCCGCTATTGAGCAACTGCAACAGCATTCGTTCGACGCGAAACGGATGCTCGTTAATGTCCTCAAGCACCAGAATGCCGTCGCTAATTTGCGGTAGCCACGGCGTACCGATAAGCGAGGTCAGCATCGCCAGATTACCGCCCCACAGGGTGCCGTCGGCGCGACAGCTCGGCCCGTCTCCGTGCCATTCGAGAGTAAACGCCGGATTATGCAACGCCTGCCAGAAATGATGATCGGTAAATTCATTAAGCGTTTCAGCGCCAAAGTTTCCGGCCAGCATCGGGCCGCTAAAAGTGATTATGCTACCCTTTGCCAGCAGGCCCATTTGAATGGCGGTGAAATCGCTATGGCCGCAAATAAGTAGAGGATCCTGCAGCTGGCGAGCGACCAGCGCCGGCCAGTCAATGTGCGGCAGCAGACGAGTCGCGCCGTAGCCACCGCGTACCGCCAGCACGATGCGGTTTTTGCCGTCGAGAGAGGCGAGCTGGTTGATATCGGCAAGGCGTTCACTCTCAGTTCCGGCGAAACGCAGCGCCCGGCGAGGGATAACCTCTTCGTGCATGACCTGATGTCCGGCCTCCTGCAGACGTTGAACGCCGCGGTTCGCCGCCTCCTGGTTGATGCAATAACCGGAAGGGGCGATGAGATAAAACTGAGACATGACAATTCCTTGCTAAGAATGAAAGGGTTATCATGCCGCCTGGAGCGTTTATTGTCATCTTCAGGCGGCAAACTTCAGCCAATAAGGATAGATGTGTGAAATTAAGATGGTGTGTTTTTTTAGTGGTCTTGTTGGCCGGTTGTAGCTCGAAACATGATTATCGTAATCCGCCGTGGAACGCGGAAGTCCCGGTTAAGCGGGCGATGCAGTGGATGCCAATCAGTGAAAAAGCCGGTGCGGCGTGGGGCGTTGACCCGCAGCTGATTACCGCAATCATCGCCATTGAATCCGGTGGCAACCCGACGGTGGTCAGCAAATCGGGCGCGGTTGGCCTGATGCAACTTAAACCTTCGACATCCGGTCGCGACGTCTACCGGCGCATGGGCTGGAGCGGCGATCCTTCGGTGAGCGAGCTGAAAAATCCTGAACGCAATATTTCCATGGGAGCCGCCTATCTGAGCATCCTTGAAAACGGTCCGCTGGCCGGTATTAAGGACCCGCAGGTAATGCGCTATGCGGTGGTGGTCTCCTACGCTAACGGAGCGGGCGCGCTGTTAAGGACATTCTCGTCTAATCGACAGGATGCGATTGAAGAGATTAACGATATGGACGCTGATGACTTCTTTGAGCACGTAGTGAAGAAGCACCCGGCCCCGCAGGCTCCGCGCTATATCTGGAAGCTACAGAAAGCGCTGGATGCGATGTAATACATCCTCTCACCCCGCAGGTATTGCGTCCTGCGGGGTAAACGCTTCAGGCAACCTAATCCTCTGTGCGAAGCGAAGTGATATCGCTTATCGGCCCAATCAACTCTTTATATTCCCGATAGTGTTCAGGAAGGGAATCCACGCCGTTTACCGCAACATAGAACATGGCCGCAGCATCATCCATTTCATCGCCATTTCGCGTTAATTCTGCTCGTAAAGCATCAATACAGGCATGGGCGTCATTATGGGAAATACCGTTGAAGTCCAGTCTATTTTGGTCCCATATTGTGTCGATCCATAATGGCAACCACAGCATGCAGCCTATGAGCATTAACAACCAACTAAAGATGTTGTCAGCGAGATTGTGATAGATAAGAGCCTTACAGGCTAATATTGCACCTAACGCAATAGAAGGAAGGCCGATCATTAGCAAATTCCCCCAGCGGCGTAGCGAACTTAAGGCCAAACCCGCGTTGTGCATGTGTTCCTGCCAGATGTTGACTCTGGCAATACTGAGGTTGCTGGGAAGATCCTCGTGACACGGTTTTCGTACATCAAAATGATCAAATAACGCTCTTTCAATAACGTTCATTTCGCAGGAGGCATAGCGACCGTTGGCCAAAACCAGCACGGCTTCTGGACTCCATAGATATTTTTTATTTAATAAGCTAAACATTGCCAGCTGAATCACCCTTGTCCCTTCACCATCAATCCACGCCAACAACCACGGGTCGATACCGGTAACGTTCCGTTGAGCTTTGGCCGTAGGCCGCATCAGGACGATAATAATCCCTATAAGAAAATAGATGACCGGAACGATAACGACGAAACAGCCGAGAAACAGCAGAGGGTGCATATGCATTATGAAATTCCACACGTTATTTCCCCTCTGGCTAATCAAGCCGTTGGATAGAAAAGGGATAATTTACCGGCTTGATGATTTCCTGGTATTCACGATATCTCTTGGGGAGCAGGTTGGTTTTGCCTATTGCAATGCAATAATCAGCATTTTCATCCGTTATTTCCTCCGCGTCAGCAATGAGCTTATCTTTTAACTTGTCGACATAACTACGAAGAATATTAATTGAGATTCCTTCCCTGTCGAAGCGGGTCGTATTTAAGGTGATGAATAACATCAATAGCCACCACAGGCCGGAAACCACAAACATTACAAGCCAGCTGAATACGCTGGCATTAAGAGGAGCGTTATTATCGAACAACGTTTTCCAGGCTAAGGTGGCGAGTAAAAAAAACGATGGAACGGCGATCAGCAGCACGTTCCATGTTTGTTGCGTGTTACTTAGCATCAGGCCTGCGCAGCGGGTATCGGCAGACCAGTAATTTTTCTCGGCGACATGGAGCGTAATCGGTAAATCCTGGCTGCTGGATTTTGGCGTAGAAAAATGGTCAAAGAGTATTTTTTCTACACAGGTCATTGTGTTCTCAGCATACTGCTGATTTGCGCATAATGTGATGCCGTCGGGGGAGTGAATAACGGTAACGTATTTTTTTCTTAGCAGTCTGAACATAGCCAACTGAATAATGCCGGTAGCATTATCATGCAGCCAGGCTAAAAAAGAGGGAGGTATGGAATAGGGGGGCGGTACCAGAGTGCCTTTCTCAGAAGGGCGGGTCATCGTGATAATAATATTCACCAGGATATATATCACCGTGGTGGATAAAATGTGATAGCCCATAAAGGATAATGGGTGTAAATCGGAGATAAAACTGACGGCTGTTTTCACTTTTTATTCCTTGTGCCAGTCATGACATGATTTTTCGGGAGATCCTTCCCGGTAGCCAGAGTGATATGGTGCTCAAGATACCCGTAAAAAGATAACAGCAGAAATACTCTAAAGGAAGATGCGCGACGGAAGCCCGCCGCGCGAAGGTTTATTGTGTGGCTTTTTTATCCTCTGGCATAGCCGGTTCATTCGCTGCGGGCTGAGTTGTACTGTTTGCCGCCTGACCGACGTCGTCATTTGCCGCCGGGCGCGTGGTTGGAACGGAATCACACGGCTTCTCTTTCGGGCAGACCAGGTCCAGCATCTTCAGCGTGACGCCGTTGGTCCAGCCAAAGCCATCCTGTAGCGGATATTCGCCGCCTCCGCCGCCGGTTCCCGTTGAGCTGACATCATATTTCTCAACCAGTTTCTGTTTACTGTCGTAAGTATGCTGGACGTTGCTCAGAAAACGCCAGCTCACCTCCATCGCGATTTTTTCCTGGCCATACTTTTGCAAGCCTTCAGCGGCGACCCACTGCAGCGGCGCCCAGCCGTTTGGCGCATCCCACTGCTGACCACTATTCACGGTGGTGGTGGTCAGGCCGCCAGGTTTGAGCAGTCTGGCTTCGGCCGCGGCAGCGACTTTTGCCGCGCGTTCGCTGGAGGCAGCGTTGACGTACAGCGGGAACAGCGCCGCAGCGGTCAGCTGATTGCGTACTTTATGGCTTTTCAGATCGTAATCAGCGTACCAGCCCTCTTTATCATTCCACAGGTATTGTTCCAGCGCTTTCTGACGGGCGTTGGCTAAGGCGTCAAACTGCGCGGCTTTCGCGTTGTCTCCCGCCGCTTTACTGGCACGGGCGATGGTTTTTTCCATATGGAACATCAATGAGTTCAAATCGACCGGAACGATGCTTGTGGTGCGGATGGTGCCAAGCTGCTGTGGGTTATCCATCCAGCGGGAGCTGAAATCCCAACCGGATGCCGCGGCTGAGCGCAGATCGCGGTAGATTTCAGTGGCCGGGCGGTTGGGGTTATTTTTGGCGGTGGTGACATCGTCCAGCCAGGATTCCGGGCGCGGGGTGTCGTTATCATCCCAGTAGCGGTTTAGTAGCGCGCCATCGGCCATGCGCACCACGCGTTTGTGCGTACCGCCGGGCTCAAGCGCCTGCGCGCCATCCATCCAGTACTGGTACTCTTTCTCCATTTGGGGCTGCCATTTTTTAAGCGCCTCGTCACCATCGTGAGTCGCCAGCAGTTCAACCATAAACGAGAAGAACGGCGGCTGCGAGCGGCTCAGATAGTAGGTTCGGTTACCGTTGGGGATATGGCCCCAGGCGTCGATTTCAGCAGCGAAGTTGGTCACCATGTCTTCGATTTTATCCCAGTGTCCGCTCTCCGCCAGGCCGAGCATGGTGAAATAGCTGTCCCAGTAATAGACTTCGCGAAAGCGTCCGCCGGGAACCACATAGGGTTTTGGCAGCGGCAGCAGCGAATCCCATTTTTCCACTTCGACGGTACTGCGGGTCAATACCGGCCATAATCCGTCAATATGCTGGCGTAACGTTTGCCCTTTTGGCGGGATGTACTGGTCGTTTTCAAGGGGCAGGGTAAAGTTAAGTTCGACGAAGTGACGCAAATCGAAGCTGGTCTGGTTCTTCTGCATACGGTAATCGGCAAGGATCATCAGCGGATCGCCGTTCGGGATGGCGTCAGCGAAGGTTTTCTGGTCGGAGAAGAGTTTGGCGCTTTGCACATCGTTAAACAGCGGACCCAGCAGAACGTCCGGTGATTGCGGGGTTGGGCGAGGCTCTTCAGCCTGTACCGTCAACGTCGCCAGGGTGAAGAGCGCGCCGCCAAGTGCCAGACGTAGAACATAAGGCAGGGTTGCGGGGCGATGGGAAACAGAACACTTCATTGATGGTTCTCCTTATCATTTGCAGACTTTGAGCCTGTCCCATTAGGGCTATTTTGCTTGTCATTTTGAACCTGGGCAGTGCTCAGAATCCTCACGTACTACGTGTACGCTCCGGTTCTTCCGCGCTGGCCGTGTTCAAACTGTCTGCGCCAATAACGCCTACTGGGATAGGCTCTTTGCGCCACTGCGTTCGGTTATCAGAAAACCTTAGACGAATATCCGCCGCTGCGCGTGTCGGAGGTAACATTTTGCGCCAAAACAGACTATTTACCGCAGACCTGCCATCAATGATGGGGACATTATTTTGGTGAATATGGAAAATTGATAAAAAACGTAATCCACAAGTAAGAAAAATAAATAGACAAGTACTATGGCATTCTTATATGGGTTTTTTATGACCTCAGCCCTTTTACTCAAAAATAAGCTGTCACAAAGTAAAACATGTGATCTGACAAACAAAAATCCGCGCATTAATACCGTTGACGCCTGACATGATCACATAAATAAAAAAACATAAATAATTTATAAAAAAACATAATGGCATCAGTACTCCAGATAAGTGAAAAATGCAGGCATTAAAGAAACCGGTTTCATTTTTTTTGCATAAAGGAGTGGTGTATGTCTGCTGGCGACAAAATTTCAGTCAGAGAAAAAGTAGGTTATAGCCTGGGGGACGCGGCAAGTCATATCGTGTTCGACTCATCCGTGGCCATCCTGGCTTACTTTTATACCGATATTTATGGTCTACCGCCCGCCGTGATGGGGACGATGTTTTTGCTGGTCCGTCTGCTGGATGCGATTACCGATCCAATTATGGGGGCCATTGCGGATGCCACCTCAACCCGCTGGGGGCGTTTCCGTCCGTGGCTGCTGGCTATTTGCGTCCCATTTGCGGTGAGCTGCGTACTGGTTTACTCCATTCCATCTTTCTCCGATTCAGGCAAAGTGGTTTATGCGGTAGCGGCATATATATTTATGACGTTGATGTATACGGCCATTAATATTCCTTACTGCTCGCTGGGCGCCGCGTTGACTTCCGATCCGCGTGAAAGCCTCTCTCTGCAATCCTGGCGTTTTGCCATCACGCCGATTGGTGGCGCGCTGGGTACCGCGTTTATTTTACCGCTGGCGGATTTTCTTTATCCTGGTGACCGGGCGACAGGTATTCAGGTCTCCATGGCATTATTCGGCGTTATCGGCTGTCTGATGTTTATTGTCTGTTTCGCGACCACCAAAGAACGCGTTCAGCCGATTAAAGAAGAGAATCTGAATATTGCACGTGATGTCAAAATTCTCTTCCGTAACGATCAGTGGCGTATTCTTTCCGTTTACAACTTTATGATGCTGGTCGCCGTGGTGATTCGTGGTGGGGCGGTGGTGTATTACGTTAATAGCGTCCTGAATAAAGGTGCGGACGTTATTACCATATTCATGCTCGGTGGGATGTTTGCCTCAATGTTGGGTTCAGTGCTGGCAAAACCGTTTGGTACGCGTTTCTGTAAGGTCAGACTCTCTTTCTGGATTAACCTGATCACCGCTGCGCTGGGCATTGTATGCTTTATGGTGCCAGTGCAATATTGGGTGCTGGTACTCGGTGTGCATATTCTGATCTCCATTATTCAGGGCGGTAATGGTGCGCTGCAGTGGTCAATGATTACCGACGTTAATAACTATGGTGAATGGAAAACCCAGCGTCGTATTACCGGAATGAACGTTGCGGCGAATATCTTTGTCATCAAGCTTGGCGTAGCCGTTGGCGGTG
Source organism: Klebsiella huaxiensis (assembly GCF_003261575.2). Lineage (GTDB taxonomy): Bacteria > Pseudomonadota > Gammaproteobacteria > Enterobacterales > Enterobacteriaceae > Klebsiella > Klebsiella huaxiensis. The sequence goes on from NZ_CP036175.1 coordinate 2,395,473, forward strand.
CGATTCTTGGCTGGGTGCTGGCTTACTATCATTACGCGGCTAACACCACGGTGCAACCGGCCTCAGCGGTACAGGGCGTCGTGCTCTTGTTCACGCTGGTACCCTCCATTTTCTATGTTCTTACCGCAGTCTCTATTAAATTCTATGGCTTAACAGAAAATAAAATGAATGGCATTGTTGATGATTTGAAAAACGGAACTTTCGCCGAGTCATAATAACAGCAGAATAATATCTGTGGCAATGTGAGTTATTTATCACATAGGCACAGGTATTTCCTGAGTAAAACAAACAATAAATAATTTAGGGATATCAAAATGAAGATAAAGTATATGGCATTGGCGATTAGCGCCATTATGTCCTCTAATGTGATAGCAGCAAAAAATAGCACCTCTGTCGATATTGACCAGCGCCTTGCGCAGCTGGAGCAAAGATTAATTCATGCTGAACAGCGCGCCGCGGACGCAGAAGCGCAGATACAAACCCTTAAACAACAGCAAACGACGGCAGCGAAAACCGCTCCGACAGTGAAAGTCGACGCCGCTGAGCCCGTCGCTCCCGGCGCGACTCCCACAAAGCTTACGCTCTCTGGCTACGGCGACCTGAAGCTTTATGGTGATGTGGAATTCAATATGGATGGCGCCAGCGGCAGCGGCAGCCTGACGTCGGTAAAAACCTCTTCCAGTAAAAACTGGGCGCCCGGTACTAAAGAGCGCTGGGATATTAATGGCCGTATTCTGCTGGGCTTCGATGGCATGCGCAAAATGGATAACGGCAATTTTGCCGGTTTTTCCGCCCAGCCGCTGGCCGATATGACCGGCAAAATGAACCTTGATGACGCGGTATTCTTCTTTGGTCGTGAAGATGACTGGAAGGTCAAAGTGGGTCGTTTCGAAGCTTACGATATGTTCCCGCTGAATCAGGATACGTTTGTCGAATATTCTGGCAATACCGCAAACGACTTGTATAGCGATGGCTACGGCTATATTTACATGATGAAAGAGGGCCGTGGTCGTAGCAGCAGCGGCGGTAACTTCCTGGTCAGCAAAACGATAGATAACTGGTATTTTGAACTGAATAACCTGGTAGAAAACGGCAGTACGTTATTCCAGGATTCCAGCTACCACGGTAATACGCTGGAGAATGAGAAAAACGTTGCTTACCTGCGCCCGGTTATTGCGTGGAATAGCGGTCGTTTCTCGACCGCCGTGGCGATGGAGAAAAACGTCGTGAAAAACGCTTACGGTTATTACGATAACCGTGGCGGTTGGGTCGACCAGTCCGATCGCACTGGTTATGGTTTGACGATGGCGTGGAATGGGCAAAAAACCGATCCTGAAGATGGGGTCACCACTAACCTGAACATCGCTTATATGGATGCCTCCGATGAGAAAGATTTCACCGCGGGTATTAACTCCCTGTGGCATCGTTTTGAACTGGGTTATATCTATGCCCACAACAAAATCGACAAGTTCAACTCCGCTAATTACGTCTCTACCTGCGATGATGGCTGCTGGATCTCTAACGTGGGTGACTATGACATCCACACGATTCACGCGTCGTACCTGTTCCCCAACGTCATGGATATGAAGAACTTCAACATCTACCTTGGTGCCTACGCCTCGTGGATTGAAGCGAAGCCGACGGATGGCGACAAACACGAAGACTCCCGTTACGGTGGCCGTCTACGCTTCAAATACTTCTTCTGATTAAAGCAGAGCCCGCATTGTGCGGGCTCTGCTCATTATGCCATTTAGCCTCCCACGGAGGCGCGAGTTAACAGGACGACACCATGTTTGACAGTAAAGCGGGAACCCCGCTGGAAGGGTTTGCTGAATTTGCTACCGCCGCCGCCGCCGAAGGCGCGGTGTTGCTGAGAAACGATCGCGGCATGTTGCCGCTTAGCGCTCAGCAGCCCGTGTCAGTGTTTGGCCGCACGCAGATTAACTACTATCGCAGCGGCACCGGTTCGGGCGGGGCGGTCAACGTGGTGAGTCATACCACCTTATTACAGGCTTTACGGGCGCGAAGCAGTGGAACGCTCAATGAGTCACTGGCCGCGCTTTACGAGCAGTGGGTCAATGATCACCCGTTTGATAACGGCGGCGGCGTATGGGCGGCTGAGCCCTGGTTTCAGCAGGAAATGCCGCTGAGCGATGAGCAGATTCGCCAGGCGCGAGCCGTTTCAACGCAGGCGGTGATTGTGCTGGGGCGTACCGCAGGTGAAGATCAGGACAATGCTGATGTCGAAGGGGGCTATCGGTTAACCGCTGATGAGATGCGCCTGCTGCACCAGGTGTGCCGTGAGTTTGATGAAATCGTCGTGGTGCTGAATACCGCCGGACTGATTGATTTGTCGTGGGCTGACGATCCGTTGCTGCGCAAACGCATTCGCGCGCTGCTGTACGTCTGGCACGGCGGCTCCGATGGCGCGCAGGCCGCAGCCTCGCTACTGTATGGCGATGTGACGCCTTCCGGCAAGCTGGTCAGCAGCATCGTTATGTCGCTGGATGATCATCCGGCATCACCCTGCTGGGGAGCACAAGCGCAAAATCTCTATCAGGAAGATATTTACGTCGGCTACCGCTATTTTGAAACCTTTTGCCCACAACGCCTGCAATTCCCTTTTGGTTTCGGCCTCTCTTATACCCGTTTTACCCTGCAATCAGCGCGGGCAGAAGCTTTCGGTGACCATATTCAGGCGTCGGTGACGGTCACCAATAGCGGCGACGCTTTTTCGGGGAAAGAGGTGGTACAGATTTATCTTCAGGCACCGCAGGGCGCGCTGGGGAAACCTACGCGCGTGCTGGTGGCCTTCGCTAAAACGCGTCTGTTACCGCCGGGAGAAAGCGAAACCTTAACCCTGCGTATCCCGCTGGAGCGCTTTGCCTCGCTGGACGATAGCGGAGCCACCGGGCATCCCCATTGTTATGTGATGGAGCCGGGGGTTTACCGCCTGCTGATGGGCAATAGCGTTCGCGATTTGCAATTGCTGACGGTTGATGGAGAAGCCGGGTACACACAGAAGACGCTGCGGGTCCTCTCTCGCCATCAGCAGGTACTGGCGCCGACGGTGCCGTTTGTACGCATTAAGCCGGTTGCCGATGGCGATGATGGCCGCTACCTGATTGAGTGGGAGGAAGTTCCGCGTCGGGAGATTAATCTGCGTGCGCGCATCGAAGAGCGTCTTCCACAGACCATCACGCTCACCGGTAATCAGGGGCTGACTCTTAGCGACGTCGCCGAAGGACGCGACACGATGAACGCTTTTATTGCCCAGCTGTCGGTTGAAGAGCTGGCCTGCCTGGTGCGTGGGGAAGGGATGTGCAGCCATAAAGTGACTCCCGGCGTCGCATCGGCTTTTGGCGGGGTAGCCGACAGCCTGCTGGAAAAAGGCATCCCTCTGGCATCGACCGCCGACGGCCCATCCGGGATCCGCATGGATAACGGCGCGAAGGCCACGCTGCTGCCCAGCGGCACATTGCTGGCCTCGAGCTGGGACCCGATCCTCGTTGAACGTTTATACGTTATGGAAGGCAAAGAGCTGTTGCGCAACGGTATCGACCTGCTGCTGGGGCCGGGGATGAATATCCAGCGTTATCCGCTTAATGGGCGTAATTTTGAGTACTTTTCCGAAGATCCGCTGCTGACGGGGATGATGGCGGCGGCGGTGGTTCGCGGCATTCGCAGCGGCGGCGGAATTGCGACGCTTAAGCACTTTGCCTGCAATAACCAGGAGTTCGCCAGAGCCAAAGCGGACTCGGTGGTGTCGGAGCGCGCGCTGCGCGAAATCTACCTCAAAGGCTTTGAGTACGCGGTGAAATTCGGCGGCGCTAGCGCGGTAATGACCGCTTATAACCCGATCAACGGCTACCATGCCGCATCCAACTACGATCTCACCACTACCGTGCTGCGCGAGGAGTGGGGCTTTCGCGGGATCGTGATGACCGACTGGTGGGCGACGATGAACGATCCTGTCGATGGCGGCGCAGCAAGTACGCACAATACTGCAGCAATGATCCGCGCGCAGAATGACCTTTATATGGTCGTCAACAATAACGGTGCGGAAGTGAATGCGGGCGGAGATAACACCCTGGAGGCGCTGGCAAAAGGCGAGCTGACCCTGGGCGAGCTTCAGCGCTGTGCAATCAATATTCTCGACTTTATCATGCAGACCCAGGTCTTTAAACGCGGGGATAAACCGCGGGCGGATATCATTCGCCTGGCGGCAGAGCCCGGGCGCGCTGGAACCGGTCAGGGGGCAATTAAAATTGCCGAGCAGTCGCGGCTGCGCTATGACGAAGATCTGGTATTGAGCGTTGAACAGACGGCGATTTATGACGTACTGGTGAGCGTGTACGCTAACGGCGCGGCGCTGGCACAAACCGCCTGCAACCTGCTGCTCAATGAACAGTTTGTGGCGACGATCCAGACCAACGGGACGCTCGGTCGCGAGATTGTGCAGAAGCTGTGTCGGATTGAGCTACAGCCGGGGAAATATCGCGTGGGTTTTGATTTTATTAAACCGGGC